>NZ_LS483250.1:0-2400000 GCF_900465055.1 Moritella yayanosii
GGCACGGTTAACTCAACCGAGGCGACCGCGGATATCAAGTTTGACGGCATCAACGATGCCCCCGTGATTGATACCAATACCGGCTCAACCCAAGTTGAAAATGTGGCGCAAGCAGGCAACACGGTAGCGACCTTTATTGCGAGCGATCTGGACGGTGATAATGTCACCTACAGCATCAGCAGCGGCAACGACAATAACTACTTCGAGATCAAAGATGACCGCAGTGGCGTAGTGACCTTAACAGCCGCGGGTAAAACTGCACTGGCCAACGACGCATTAGTTGATGCGACTTACACGTTAGGTGTGACGGCGAATGATGGCACGGTTAACTCAACCGAGGCGACCGCGGATATCAAGTTTGACGGCATCAACGATGCGCCGCTGTTTGTTGATTACGACAATGGTGATGATACTGACGGCGCATACAACTTCTCATACACTGAAAATAGCGCTAGTTCCGATGTGATAGGAACGGTTAAAGCTACTGACGCTGATGCTGGTGACACTATTAAATACAGCTTAAAAACAGCAAATGAATTCTTTGCAATCAATGAGTCAACGGGTGAGATCACGCTGACTGCGAAAGGTGTTGAAGCAAATACAAATAACTTCGAAGAATTAGAGAATATTCATAACTTAGAGGTTGTTGCGACAGACTCTAAAGGTGCTGCTACAGAGATAAATGTTGAGCTCACCGAAACAAATGTAAACGAAGCTTCTATCACAATAGATGCCATTACTGGTGATAATGTAATTAATGCAGCTGAATCAAAAGGGACTGTTGAAATCACAGGTACTGTCGGTGGAGATGCTAAGGTTGGCGACACTGTTACAATTCATCTTCATGCTAAGGAATTTACTGGTTTAGTTGAAGAAAACGCAGAAGGTCAGCTTGTTTATAAGATAGAAGTATCTGGGCAAGATTTAGTTGCGGATAGTGATACTAAAATCTCAGCTGAGATTACAGTTACTGATGAGCATAGAAATTCGATTACAGCTAAAGCTGATCAAGATTATAACGCAGCACCGATTGCAGTAGATGATCCTAATGGTGGTTTAAGAGGTGAATACTGGGGATATGTGCAGGATTCATGGTTAACAGATAGTCATGGAGAGCTTGCAGATGCCACTGATGCGGATGGAAACCCATTCACTGAAAAAGGTTTTGAAGATTATAAAGCGGAAGAAAAAGCTTACTTTTTCAATCAGTCCTATGGTCATCTATCTGAAGATGAACGCGCTGCTAAATTAATTGAGTTGGAAAATCATCAGACTGGTAATCAAGAAAATCTAACAACTATCGAACAAGTAGAAGAGTATATTAGTGCGCATAAGGTCTCTGAAATTTCATTTGTTTCGACAGGTATTGATTATCAACAAACCTCTGAGTCTTCAGCAAATTTAGCCGATGGTGTTGATAACGCTAATTTGAAAAACTTCCTTAATAATGACGCTGACAGTATAAGTGGTTCAAGTACAGAATTAGCAACAGATGCGATAATGAGATTAACTGGCTCTTTAAATGTCGATAAGGGAGGTCAATATGAATTTAATATTTTACATGATGATGGCTTCCAAATTATTTTAGATAAGGGAACCAATCACGAAATTAGATTCTCATATGATGGAAACTCATCAATCAAACAAGATCGCTTTACTATTGATGATTTAACCGAAGGTTCACACTCTGTTGAAATTTTATATTGGGATCAAGGTTATGGTCATAAGTTTGATCTGACTCTTAAACCTGTTGATGAGAATGGCGCTCTAGGTGAAAATATCTGGATTGGAGATAATTTATCTCATTCTTCAGATGCCGCAATTTCTGTTGTTGAAGATGGTCAAGTCAAGATAGATATCTTATCTAATGACACTGATATTGACGGTAAGATTGATCCTAAAACGGTTGAGCTAAAAGATGGCCCTAAACATGGAACGGTGAGGTTCGATGATGATGGTATCGCAACTTATGTTCCTCATGTTAATTATACTGGAACTGATTCATTTACTTATACAGTACAAGATGATCATGGTGTTGAATCTAATGTAGCAACGGTCAAAATCAATGTAACTTCTGAAAATGATGCGCCGACCATCGATACGGCGAAGGGCTCGACACAGACTGAAAACCTTGCGGCAGCAGGCGCGACGGTAGCGACCTTTACGGCCAGCGATCTGGATGGTGATAAAGTCACGTTCAGTATCAGCAGCGGTAACGACAGCGGCTACTTCGAAATTAAAGACAGCAAAACGGGTGTGGTGACCTTAACGGCGGCGGGCGACACCGCGCTGGCCGACAACACATTAGTTGATGCGACTTACACCTTAGGTGTGACGGCGAATGATGGCACGGTTAACTCCACCGAGGCGACCGCGGATATCAAGTTTGACGGCATCAACGATGCGCCGACCATCGACACGGCGGCGGGCTCGACACAGACTGAAAACCTGGCGGCAGCAGGCGACACGGTCGCGACCTTTACGGCCAGCGATCTGGATGGCGATGATGTTACGTTCAGTATCAGCAGCGGCAATGACAGCGGCTACTTCGAAATGAAAGACAGCAGCACGGGCGTAGTGACCTTAACGGCGGCGGGCGAAACCGCGCTGGCCAATAACGCATTAGTTGATGCGACCTACACGTTAGGTGTAACGGCGAATGATGGCACGGTTAATTCAAGTGAAGCGACTGCGCTTATCAAGTTTGACGGCATCAACGATGCCCCTGTCGCAACTGATGATAAAGCTGTCGCAATTGATGATACAGCTATCGCTGATAGTGTATTTTTAGGAACCAAAGCGGAAAATACCGAGTTAAGTGATTGGGAAACTAAAAATACTGATGACTCAGTTACATATTTAACAGATGGTGGCCATACGGTTACAATAAGTGCAACAAGCGATGGAAAAACCCGTTCATCGATTTCGCTTATGAATACTGATTTTAATGATCAACATGGTGTAGGAATCGGTGTTTCGAGTGGCAGTGATGGACAGATAGAAAATGATGAAACAATAACGATAGATTTTGGAGGCACAGTATCTGGTGATACTGAAATAGGGCTGACAGGTCTCGGTGGTCATTTTGTTTCGGGTGATCAAAAAGTCGATGCCAAAGCGATATGGACTGCATATGATAGTAACGGAAAGCAAGTCGCTACAGGCATAGTGCAGCAGGATGATGATGATACACCGATGACCAACTCTTTTATTGTGGGTGTAGAATTTAGCAGTATAAAAATTGGTGTAGAGTCAAATGAAGGCTCAAACTTTACTATTCAATATGTAAATGCTGAATATGTAGATACAACATTAACAACAGATGAAGATACATCGATCACGATTGATGTGCTTGCAAATGATCACGATCCTGATGGCGATGCATTATCTATTACACATATTCAAGATAAAGCTGTTGTGAATAACGGTGAGGCAGTCGAGGTGACTGATTCTGATAATAACATTATCGGCACAGCACAACTTGTGAACGGTCAGATTCAGTTTAACCCAACTGGCACCTTGCAGTCGTTAAGTAAGGGTGAAAGTGAAACGGTTAAATTTAAATACACCATTAGTGATGGCCAACTTTCTGATAGCGCAATTGTAACTATTCAAATTGATGGTGTGAATGATGCGCCGACTATCAGCATTGAACCGTCAAAAGGTGATGAAGATACTGCGATTGCGCTTAATATTAGCTCAGAATTGGTTGATGTTGATAGTGTACTAACCGTTACCATTGATGGTATTCCTGAAGGTGCAAAATTATCATGTGGGAATGGTTCATTTATTGAGGTAAATGACCAAGGTCAAGCGGTATTGACTGCTGAACAGCTAACGGATCTTAAAATTATCCCGCCGACAAATAGTGATGCCGATTTTGATCTACAGGTAACGTCAACAAGTACGGCGAGTGATGAATCCTCAATTACAACGGATTACTCAACAATACACGTTACTGTAAATGCAGTAGCAGATGCGCCAACACTAAGTGTTACAACTGAATCAACAGAGAGTCAGTCAATTACGCTTGATAATGTGACTGACAAAACGAGTGGTTTTACCATTACTGCATATGATGCTTCTGGCAACAAATCAACAATCAGTAAGAACTCAGACTCCAACCATATGGGCTTTGGTGTGGAGGGCAAGGCTTCTGGCGATAATAGTGAATTAGGTGGTTCGGAGTCATTAGTTGTCATTTTTGATAATGATGTTTCATCTGTTGATGTCGCGTTTGCGTGGCTACATTCAGGAGAAGATGCTACTTATACATTTTATAAAAATGGTGTTGTAGTGGACTCGGGTGTTGTTGATGGCGGAAGTGACAAGATTGATGCTGCTATTACGCTCACGCCAGATAATGGCGCAATTTTTAACAAAATAGTCTTTACTGCAAGCGATTCAGGTGATGACTATCTGATTCATTCAATTACATATGACAAAGTAGTAGAAGAAGTTATTACAGATCCTATTGTTATCGATGAAAATAGTTCTGTGGCACTGAATATAACGTCTGCTTTGACAGACACTGATGGTTCAGAATCATTAGCTGTTGTATTAGAAGATATTCCTGAAGGTTTTACACTCACAGACGGAACAAACACGTTTACGGCTGATGCTGATGCAACAAGTATTGATATTACCGATTGGCGTTTAGATAATCTCATATTAACAACAATCGATATCACTGATACAACGTCTTACACATTAAATGTAGTTGCGACTGCAACAGAGTCTTCGAACGGCGACACCAATTCAACAACGTTACCAGTTACAGTAACCGTTAACAGTACCGTTAGTTATGCGGAAAGCTCTGGCACAAACGCAGACGATAACCTTAACGGCACTGATGCTAATGACGTGATTGTTGCAGACACACAACACAATGAGATTGTAGAAGGTAAAAGTTATAATATAGCATTTGTGTTGGATTCTTCGGGTAGTATGGGGTCTGCTCAAATTACAACAGCTAAAACACAATTAACTCAGGTAGTTAGAAATCTCTTTGAAAGCACTTCTGCTGATAATGCGGGTTCTGTGAATATTTTATTGATTGATTTCGATACCAATGCAAGACAGGGTTTAGCGTTAAATCTGAATGATTATACGGAAGATACATTAATAGCAGAGTTAGAGAGTCAATATGCCTCTATAAGTTATGGTGGTCGGACTAACTATACCGCGGCTTTTGATATGGCCACTGCGTGGTTTAATAGTTTGAGCACCGGTGACAACGAATACAATCAAACTTATTTTATTACAGACGGCGAGCCTAACGAGAATACCAAAAAAACTTCAGCTGCTTTTGCTGAACTTGCTAAAGTTTCAGATGTAGAAGCTATTTCAATCGGTGGTTCGGCACCTGCGGTTGATGGTTATGATAGTGATGGTTCAGCAAGCAATAATATTGATGTCTCGGAACTAGCTGGGACGATTCTTAGCACGAGCGCGCTCTCTAACCAAGGTGACGACACTATAGATGGCGGCAAGGGCGATGATATTCTGTTTGGTGATTTAGCCCCAGATTCATTTGAAGTAGAAAATGGTTATACGGCACTAGAAAATTATATCGCTGGTGAAACTAACGTTAATGTTGATGATTTGAGCGTGGAAGATGTTCATAACTACATCAGTGACAATCTAAATGAATTTAACAGCAATGAGACTAATGATGGTGATGATCAACTGATTGGTGGTATTGGCTACGATATCATGTTTGGTCAAGGGGGGGACGATCAGCTAAATGGTGGCGCGGATAATGATATCCTCATCGGCGGCACTGGTAACGACATTCTCACTGGTGGTAGTGGTATCGATACCTTTGTCTGGTTAGACGGGGATGACGGTACAGTAGCTGTTCCGGCCATTGATCATATTACCGATTTTAATATCCTCGAAGATAAATTAGATTTGAGCGACTTGCTAGACGGGGTTGAAACGAAAGATCTTGGTGATTACCTGGACCTCAGTTTTGGTAGTGACACCACCACTATCAGTATTCATGCTGAAGGTGACACCTCTGCGGTAAGCCAAGTGATCATTCTGGATAATGTCGATTTAAGCACTGCTTATCCCGATGTCGACTTTACAAGTACGGCAGGTATAAACAGCATACTGAATGATGCTGATGATATCTTAATTTAATAGTCAGTTTTTTGAAATATTAAGGAATTAATCGCAGTGCAGGCAGTAACGAATACAGCGTCAACACCACAGTGGCATATCCATCCTTCTCAGCGCATGATTGACGATCCACTGCTGGATTGTTTAATTTTATTGACTGAACACTTTGGTAATCCGTGTTCGGGCGATGCGTTGACGGCTGGTTTATCTATATCAGGTGCCAATTTATTACCGGAATTGCTGCCTCAAGCTGCATCCCGAGCCGGGTTAAGTGCGAAATTAAGTCAAAAAGGGCTGAATGAATTACCACGGATGTTATTGCCGTGTATTTTACTGTTAAAAGACCAACAAGCCTGTGTATTGCAAGAGCTAGATTTTGATGCTGATAAAGCCGTTATTTCCATGCCGGAAACGGGTGGTGAGGCATTACTGACGATCGCTGAATTGGAAGCCATTTATGTGGGTTATCTGTTTTTAGTCAAGCAGCAATACCATGGTGATCGTGAATTTGATGTGCATCTGAACGACACTAAAGAGCATTGGTTATGGCAAACAGTGAAGTCGTCGAGTTCTATCTATCGTGATGTTATTATCGCCTCGGTATTAGTCAATTTATTTGCCTTAGTATCGCCATTATTTGTGATGAATGTGTACGATAAAATCGTCCCTAACTTAGCGTTTGAATCACTTTGGGTATTAGCGATTGGCGCAACCGTTGCTTATATCTTTGACTTTATCATGAAGCAACTGCGTGGTTATCTTATTGATGTGGCCGGCAAGAAAATTGATTTAGAAACCTCCGCTAAACTGTTTGCCAAAGTCATAGGTATGCCATTAGAAAAACGTGCATCGAGTGTTGGTGGCATGGCCAAACAACTCAGTGAATTTGACAGTGTACGTGAGTTTTTATCCTCCGCGACAATTACTGCATTAGTTGATTTACCCTTCGCCATCTTGTTTATGGTCATTATTTGGTTAGTCGCTGGTGATTTAGCGATGTTCTCGGTGATCGCCACCTTACTGATTATTGGTTATACCTTGTTGATACAACCGCGTTTACGTCATGCCATAGAAGAAGGGAACAAATTTTCGAGTTTACGTCATGGTCACTTAGTGGAAAGCCTATCGGTACTTGAATTAATCAAAGCCAACGGCGCTGAAGGTGTAGTACAACAGAGCTGGCAACAAATGCTCGGGCATATATCAACTTGGCAGTTAAAGGCGAAAGTACTCACTAACTCGGTTGCTAATGTCGCTAGCTTGATTATGCAAGTTTCTGTGATTGGTGTTGTCGTATTAGGGGTGTATCGAGTCGCTGATAACCAGATATCAATGGGCGCAATTATCGCCGCGGTGATGTTATCCAGTCGCGCTATTTCACCAATGGCTAAAATAGCCTCGTTAATGACGCGTTCTAATCAAACCATTAGTGCGATGCGCCAGCTCGATGCGATCATGGAACAAACTGATGAGTTTGAAGATAAAGCCCACCTTGTTAGTCGCAGTAAGCTTGAAGGTAAGATCACGTTAGAACAACTGGGTTTTAGCTATCCTGACGTGGATAGACCAAGTTTATATCCTTTGTCTTTGCATATCCAACCGGGTGAAAGAATCGCGATTATTGGTCGCAATGGTTCGGGTAAAAGTACCTTAGCTAAAGTATTGCTAGGTTTATATCAACCAACCACGGGCAGTCTGCAATTTGATGGTATGAATCAACGCCAGATCCATCCCAGTGATCTGCGTCGTAATTTTGGTTATTTACCGCAAGATATCACGTTATTCCACGGGTCCATTAAAGAAAATATTTTGTTTGGCGCCAAGCAAGTAACCGAATATCAATTGATCCGAGCCGTGCAGTTTTCAGGGGTAAACATGTTTACCGATCTTGATTCGCAAGGTCTCGATCAACAAGTCGGCGAGGGTGGTAAAGCCTTATCTCGCGGCCAACGTCAATCTATCGCCTTAGCGCGGGCGATCTTAAATGATCCGCAGATCTTATTATTAGATGAACCTACCGCAAGTCTTGATGCGCGCGCGGAAAAACAATTTATTAATTCACTGCAGGTTATTGCCAAAGATCGTACGTTATTATTGATTACCCATAAAATGCATCTACTGCAGTTAGTTGACCGGATCATTGTGTTGGATAAAGGGCGATTAGTCGCGGATGGTCCAAAAGATGTGATCCTCGAGAAACTGAAAAGTGGCGCTTTGGTCCCAGGAGCGACGCAATGAAAATAAGCAAACAAGATCTAGAGATGGCGGATGATGTTTATGGTGCGCTGTTAACGCAAAGTCCCCGTATTCACCGGCTAACCATATGGGCGTTGGCCGCCTTTGTGCTCAGCTTTATTGTCTGGGCTTATTTTGCCAAATTAGATCGGGTCGCAACGGGGATTGGCAAGGTAGTTCCTTCTTCTCAAATACAAATTATTCAGAGCTTAGATGGCGGGATCTTACAGGAATTATATGTAAAAGAAGGCATGATGGTGACGAAGAACCAACCGTTAGCGCGCATTGATGATACCCGTTTTCGTGCCGATTTAGCGCAACAACGCCAGGAAGTGGATAGCTTACGCGCTGATATTATCCGTTTACGCAGTGAATTAAGCAGTATCTTGGTTGCAGATGTACCGAATTGGAAGTTACAAATTAAGATCACTAAAACACCACTGATTTTCCCTGATGATCTACAGCAAAACTTACCTTATTTAGTGACGCGTCAACAAGATGAATACCGCGCTCGATTAGACAGTCTAACCAATCTGGTTGCGATTCAAGGTCAGCAGATCCTGCAGCGATTTGAAGAAACGAAAGAGCTTAAATCAAAAATTAAGACCTTAGAAGTCAGCTATAAACTGGCCTCGCGAGAGCTAGCATTAACGCGACCGTTAGCGAAGAAATACATCATATCGGAAGTAGAATTACTTAAATTAGAGCGTAGCGTTAATAGCATTAAAGGTGAGTTAAATTCGATCCGTTTAATGGTACCAAAGTTACAATCAGTGATGGCTGAAGCGGTATTAAAGCGTCGCGAAGCAGTACTGAACTATCGTGCCGATGCGCGTGCACAGCTCAATGAATTACAAAGTAAATTTTCTCGGATCACAGAAGCTAAAGTCGGGGCAGAAGATAAGGTTAACAAAGCCCTGATAGTATCACCGGTAGTCGGCACCATTAAAACGCTACATATTAATACATTAGGTGGTGTTATACAGCCTGGTCAAGCATTGTTAGAGATAGTGCCGACAGAAGATAAATTATTAATTGAAGCCAAAATAAAACCGAAAGACATCGCCTTTATCCACCTAGGTTTAACAGCAGTGGTCAAAATAACCGCTTATGATTTCACTCGCTATGGTGGTTTAAAAGGCGTGGTTGAGCACATCAGTGCCGATACTACTCAAGATGAAGACGGTAATAGTTTTTATATTATTCGAGTTCGAACTGATGTTTCAGATATTCAGGGCAATCATAACATGCCTATTATTCCCGGCATGATGACGTCTGTGGATGTCATCATCGGTAAACGAACGGTACTCGAATACATATTAAATCCAGTGTTGCGAGCCAAAGCGATGGCCCTCAGGGAACTTTAAATTGCACATAAATGTCTATAACAAGGAAAAAAAAATGCCAAGCCACGACTATTTCTGTCAGCAGAAATTATTCATTAAAGGGTTACTTTACCCTGCACTTATGTGTTCTTCGATTGGTTGGTCTGCAGCGGTTAATGCACAGTCTGTAGAAGAGGCTGTCGCGATGACGTTAAGTAGCCATCCTGATATCCGCATTGCTTTTACTAAATTCAAAGTACGTGAAGAGCAAGTGCTGCAAGCTGAAGCCGGTTATTTACCCAGCATTAATATGACCGGCGGTTATGGTTATGAATATACCAATAGCCCAGGGACACGGGTTAATGGTGGCGACTCTAAGGATCTAAATCGTGGTGAATTTGGGGTTAGTCTTAAACAAAGCTTGTTTAGTGGTTTTCAAACCAGCAGTGATATTAGCCGCACCAGTTATACTGCTAGCGCCGAACAGTGGCGTTTATTCGGCACCGCTGAAGATGTCGCGTTAGATGTCACTAAAGTGTATACCAATGTACTGAAGAGCCAACGTATTCTAGAGTTATCTGAGCGTAACTTATCGACCCATAAAACGATTTTTGGCCAGATCCAAGAACGTACAAACTCGGGCCTTGGCAGTATTGCCGATTTATCACAAATTACTGGCCGTTTGGCGCGTGCGCAGTCGAATGTCATTGCAGCAAAAAATAATTATTTAGACAGTGAAGCACAATTTATCAGGGTGACAGATCAGCAACCGGATAGTTTGGTTATTCCTATTCCCGATGTGGCGTTGTTACCGATAGACCGACAAGCCGGATTACGTGATGCGCTTATTAACCATCCTGTGGTTAAATCATCGAATAATGATATCACCGCAGCGCGTTATCAACATGATGCGGCCAAATCAAATTACTATCCGAAAGTGACATTTGAAGTCGATGCTAATTTTAATAACGACCTTGATGGTGTCGATGGTAATGGTGTTGGTGGTCATCATAATGATGTGACTGCGATGGTTCGTTTTTCTTACAACTTGTATTCCGGTGGTAAAGATAAAGCATTAGCCAAAGAGACGGCCTATAAGATCACTGAAGCGCGTGAGATTAATCGCAGCGTACATCGTCAAATTATCGAAGGTTTTACCTTAGCCTGGAATGCCCATGAGTTACTGGAATTGCAGATGCAGTATATCAAAGAGCACGTTATTGCCTCGAAAGACTCACAAGCGGCTTATGAGCAACAGTTTAAACTGGGTCAACGTAGTTTACTGGATCTACTTGATACCGAAAATGAATTATTTGAAGCACGTAAAGAATACGTCGATGCTGAGTTTAACGAGATTGTAACTCAGTATCGCTTGTTAAACGCCACTGGCCAATTATTGGATTCGCTCAGGGTGACACGACCTGCTGTTTGGCAAGGTGAACATGAATACGCAGGAGGCGTTCAATAATGAAATTGTTAAGCATTTTTTTGATGAGTTTTTTGTTATTAGGTTGTGAAACTATCGCGGAAATACAAGCCAACGCGGCAGCGCCATCAACGCCTATAGAAACAACCTTGATGCCTAAACAAATGCAACAAGAGAACGATTTAAGTGATGATGACGCCGATGGGGTGATTGCTTATCGTGAACAGTGTTTAAATTCGGTGCTGGGTTCGCAAGTTAATAATAGCGGCTGTGGTGGTGATACGGTTAATAAAGTGAGACAGGAATTAAAAGTTAATTTTAGTAATAATTCTGCGGTGATCTCACCGCGATATTTTGCGGATATTAAAGCTCTATCTAACTTTATGCAGCATTATTCTGATTTAGATGTTGTCATTGAAGGGCACTCTAGTCGACAAGGCAGTGCTGCGTTAAACATGGATCTATCCCAACGCCGAGCACAAGCGGTGATGGATTTGTTGATTAATAAATTTGGTATCTCAACTTCACGCGTATCTGCGCTAGGTTTTGGCTTTGAGCGCTTGCTTGATGAAGGTAATAATAGTGCTGCACATCAACGTAACCGACGTATTGTCGCGGAATTAAGTGGTGACAATTTAGTTAAAGATATGAAGTGGACGATTTACAGTGTTGATTAAACGCGTTCGACGTCGCTGTGTTCTATTTTATTATTCGTAAGATGAATGTTACCCGGTTCGTTAAATTACCAGTGATGCTGATGTTATTACTGGTTTTTGGGTTACCTGCTAAATCGGTACCTAAACTTAATGATCAAAAAATTATCGCGGCGCTTAGTGAGCATTATGGTCAACGAGCGGCATTGCGAGGCCGTGCTTGGTTGGCGATTATGGCGAATTCGAGAGATGCCGCTACCGCAGATAAACTGGCTAAGATAAATAGTTTTTTCAACCAATTACAGTTTATCGATGACAGTAAACTGTGGGGTGTTGAAAACTATTGGGCGACACCGATCGAGTTTATCGGGGTAAACGGTGGCGACTGTGAAGACTTTGCCATCGCGAAGTATTTTAGCTTATTAGAGCTAGGTATTGCCGATGAAAAAATGCGCATCACTATGGTGAAATCATTAACGCTCAATCAATATCATATGGTGGTTGCTTATTATCCAACCCCTGGGGCGGTACCACTGATTTTGGATAATATTGACGGTGAGATAAAACCCGCAGATCAACGCAATGACTTGCTGCCGGTATACAGTTTTAACGGTAAACAGTTATGGCTAAATAAAGAAAAAGGCCAAGGGGTTTTGGCAGGTAAATCACAACGTTTAAAACGTTGGAATAATTTAAATCAGCGTATGGGCTTGTCAAATTTAAAGCAAGCAAAGCTGAGTTTGGAGTAATATGAATGACCTTGTTTAAACAGATCTACTCGTTGTTATTTGGCCTTTTTGTGTTGGTGATGACAAGTTTGGCCTATTTTCAGTTTACTGAAACGCGTAATTTTATGGCCAATCAGATGGAATCAGAGCTGAATAATGCCAGTACATCGTTAAGTTTGATGCTTAAACCACATCTACAGACTGGTGATATGGTTGCCGCAGAAACCTTAGTCAACGTGATCTTTGAAGGTGGCTTTTATCGTAAAGTAAGTTTGACTTGGTTAGCTAACAAACAGGTCCAAGAGTGGGAAAACCCGATCGTGGTAGAGGGTGTGCCGCAATGGTTTATTGACTTAGATTTGTTTACTAGTCAAAGCAGTGAAACTGTTATCACATCGGGCTGGTTGCAGTTGGCTAATTTGAGAATTGAAGCGCATCCCGGCTTGGGATATCAAGAATTGTGGCGAGTAATGAACAATACTTTATTAGTGATATCGGTATTGTTTTTACTGTCTATTTTAGTACTACATTTTAGGTTGAAGACATTATTAACACCGTTGAACGACATCGCCATTCATGCCAGTGAGATTGCACAGCGGGTATTTAACCCGGATATGGTGTTACCAAAAACGGCTGAATTGAAGACCGTTGTTGAGGCGATTAACTCGATGTCTGGCCAGCTTAAGCAAGTCTTTAATACGTTAGATAACGAAGTAGATAGTTTACGTCGAGATAATTTGATTGATGGTGTGTCTAATTTACCTAATCGTCAGTACCTCACTGGACAAATGAATAGTTGGTTAACCGAACCCGGTTATGGTGGTCTGTTATTGGTGAAGATGGATTGGCTGGAGGAGATACACAGTAAATACGGTTATCAAGTTCGCGATGAAACCATTCGGGTGTTGGCTCTGCGGATGCAAGAGCAGTTACCATCGATAGCTGAAAGTGTGATTGCTCGTATCGCTAACACTGAGTTTGCTTTATTGATCACTAAGGGTGAGCGTCAGGACATCAATTTGTATTTACAAGCATTGATCCGTTTGATTAATCAAGAGATGTCAAAGGCAGGTTGTGTACCAAACCGTGGTTTTGCCATTGGCGTGACAGAGCGCGACGGGGATATGCAAGCCAGCGATTTATTATCACAGGCTGATAATGCCTTGCAACATGCGGCGACGGCCAATAAAGCCAGCAGTTGGTTTGATAGCCAGCATCTACAAGAGTTTAACCGTGAGCAGTGGCGTGATCGTTTAGTCACCGCCATTAATCAAAACCAGTTTGTATTTCAGTGGCAGTCAGTGTTGGATTGTGAGACTAATGAGGTATTACAGCGTGAGTTATATTGTCGATTAAATATTGATGGTAAACAAGTGCGGGCAGGGCAATTTATGCCGTATGTCGAATTACTGTCATTGGGTAGTCAGCTTGACCGATGCTTATTGGAATCCGTTGTTAAACAGGGGATTTTGAATATAAATAACGAACCTGTGGCGGTGAATCTGACTCATGATAGCTTACAGGATCCTGAGTTTCATACTTGGCTTGCGGCATTTCTACAGAAAACTGAATTTGCAGAGCAGATTTATTTTGAGATCCCCGAAGTGGCGGCAAATAATAATTTAGCTGAATGTATACATTTAGCAGAGCTGATCCGCGCAGGCGGTGCTCAACTCGGTATTGACCATTGTGGTCGACAGATGGGGTCGTTAAGTTATTTACAACAGTTAAAACCACACTATGTGAAACTGGATCAATCGTTGGCCTTTTACAGTAACAATCAACAGAATAATGAGTTATGTCGCGCGTTGATTAATATTGCTAAGGGACTCGATATTAAGGTGATCATGACTGCGATTGAAAATCAGCAACAATTAGAGCAGATCCAGTCATTACGTACCGCTGGTTATCAAGGTTATATTTCAGCCCCTACAGATGTGTTAGTGCAAGATGTGCAAGTGACTGCTGAGGTTTATTAATCGGTTGGTTAACGCGAGATCGGAGTTATCCTATCTCGCGTTGCCATGCAATTATCGTAATTAGATTTTTAAGATTGCTTTTTTCTTCAAGCTATATTCTTCTTCGGTAATAATACCTTCTTTATATAGCGTGTTTAAAGCTCGAATAGATTCAAAACTTTTAATTAATTCGGCATCTTCCGCGGCTTTATTACTTTCAATTACTTGAGCTGTTTTTGCTGTCACCGTGATGTGGTCGATGCCTGCATATTCACCCACGGTAAAACCAGTTTCATTTTTTAATGAAGTATAACCGTTACCGTCATAAACAGTGTCAATGTCATTACCTTCAAAACGAACATAGTAATGAGTAAGATCGTTGTT
This sequence comes from Moritella yayanosii, assembly GCF_900465055.1. Classification (NCBI taxonomy): domain Bacteria; kingdom Pseudomonadati; phylum Pseudomonadota; class Gammaproteobacteria; order Alteromonadales; family Moritellaceae; genus Moritella; species Moritella yayanosii. The sequence continues at coordinate 14,836 of NZ_LS483250.1, forward strand.
ACTGCCAGATAGATATTTGTATACCGCTTTACCAGGGATCCCGACTTCTGCTACCCAAGCGTGCCATTTAATACCACCACCAAGACCAGCAATCGATGGTTTTGAACGATAAAATTTCATTGGTTCACTAATGACATACTCAGCCACTTCAGGGTTATTTAACTTTTGAGCAAAATAATCCTTAATGGTTTGTTGGTAAGCTTGTGGCGCCGGACCAAATTCAGTATCGGCTTTCAATGTCTCGATATTGCCTGCACAGCCCGAGGCTAAAACTGGTAAAGCGATAACCAATAATAATTTACGCATTTTTTGGCTGAAGATTTTCATAACTATTCCCTGATATCGTGCGAGTTGGTGTTATTCACATTGTCTACTAATACAATGTGAATTGGCAGTTTATTGTGCTTCACCATACAGGAATGAGATTAGTTTTCAAATTTTTATCTATTTTCCCTGATCTTATCTCACTACAGTTCAAATAACACATCCGAGCGGATAATGTATTTGACGCCGTTATAAATAGGCTCTGAGCTGTGGATACAGTGCAAAGGGTGCATGCCATGAGGGAAGCAAAGGATACTGCCAGCAGGCGTGCGTACATCCACTTCTGCTACCTGATCGCCACGGTGGGCTGGTCGGCTCGGATCATTGGCATTGACTAAGAATCGGGTCGCGCCACCGTCAAAATCTTCAGTGAGTAAGATTAAAAATGTCAGTTGGCTAACACGATCGCCATAGGCATCCGCAATTAATTGATTATTAATCACTCGACTGCCCGGCCAAGAACCATCTGAATGGGGCTTAAAGTAATCGCCTTTATTATAACGGTAAAAGCGAAAACGGGCGTTAATGCCTACGGCTGCTTTATTATCGAATATACCTTGGTCATCAGCCATTAAATGTTTAATCCGTTCCCAAATGATACTGTCAGTTTGTTCATCGACCACCCAGGTTAGGCTGTCGTTATGGCGAACATCACGGGGCAATGACACTGCGGCATCGGGTAAATAGCCCATTGACTCACTAACGTCAATAAGGCGTTGGCATTCTTCTTTCGAAAATACATTAAGCAATTGAAATGCGCCGGGTACTCCTGCTACATTTCTTTTTGTTATCTTGTTGGTGCTGACCGCTGATAGCGCCGCTAAATTTGCTTTGCTGTTAGCCCAAGTTGGTAGCGCTGGATGCTCTGCGCCGGGTTCATACGCGGCAACGAAAAAGTCAGTATGGTCTGAGTTAATACGTTCGGATGCAATATTCACGGATCCAGCCGTTATGGATTTAGTATTCATTCTATCTATCCTTTGTTACTTTTTTAAACGAGCTGTGAGTTATTTACTGATAACGCGTATTTGGGCAAACTGGCGATGACCAGCAGCAGAACCGTGGAAACCAAAGCCACTTTGTTTTGCGCCTACCCAAGGCGCATTACCACCACCGACACCTTGATTGACGCCAACCATGCCTGCTTCAAGTTGCTGTGCGACTGCATTGGCGCCTTGGCCACCAAAAACGACCGCACCCAGACCATAAGGGCTGTCGTTTGCGCGAGAAATAGCCTCATCAATATGTTCAAAATGGCTGATGGCAACGACAGGCGCAAATGTTTCATCTTGCTCTAAACGCATATCTGGGGTGATCCCCGTGACAACGGTTGGCTGAATGAAGGGCTGAGGGTAATTATCACTACCGAGTAATAGCTTAGCGCCTTTGGCCGTTGCATCCTGCAATTGTGATAACACATTTTCATGTTGTTTAGGATTGACAATTGGACCTATATTTACGTTTGGTTTATCCCATGCACCGACCTGATATTGGCGTGCGAGTGCCACCACCTTGTGTTCAAATTCAGCGGCAATACGGGCATCGACATAAACGCGTTCGGTTGATGTACACATTTGTCCAGCGTTCTCAAATGAACTGGCTACTGCAAATTGCACGGCCGCATCTATATCCGCGCTGGCCATGACGATCATCGGATCATTACCGCCAAGCTCCATCACCAGACGTTTCAACTTGGGCGCGGCATTCGCCATAATATGTTTACCGGCTGCCATAGAACCGGTAAACGCAACCATATTAATATTGCTGGCAACCAATGCTTGGCCAGTTTGTTTATCACCGTGAGCCAGCTGTAACACGCCTTTTGGTAATACTTGATTAAGGGTGTTAACAAATAGGTCTGCGACTAATGGCGTTTCTTCTGAGGGCTTTAAAATGACACTATTACCGGCAATCAACGCTGGCATTAATAAGTTATTCGCCATTGCGAGTGGATAATTCCAAGGCGAGATAACAGCGACAATACCCAGTGGGCGATATTGTAGTTCGGTGCCACGATCAAGACGCTCAGTGGTGAGTGCTTGGACAATTTCGTTGGCAAAATAACTGGCACTTTGAATGGTACCACCTGCTTCATAGGTGGCACGGCGGTAGTCTTTCCCCATTTCTTTACTAATAAGCGTCGCCAGTTGGTTTTGTACTGGTTCGAGTCGTTGATAGGCTTTGACTACAAGAGTCTGGCGTTCGGTTAGTGATAGCGCCGCCCATTGTTTTTGTGCTTTATTCGATTCATTAATTAATGCTGGTATGTGTTCGGCGGTGGTGATAGCCACTGATCCTAAGGCTTTACGTGTATGGGCATCGTAAGAGGTTAATGTTTGCATGGTGGCTAATTCCTGAGTCATGATAAAATTTAATTAGTATGTTTAAGGTGTATTTTGCTACTCTGGGATATAAAAGCAACCAGTATACTTTTAGTAACCTTGTGGGGAATGATGAAAACAACTGTAGAAACAATGGCTAATGGTCATAAAAAAGTTATAAATCCGTGTGACGAACCTTGCTCTGTTGAGCGTGGCATGCGCATGTTGGGCGGAAAATGGAAAGCATCCATACTTTGGCACCTGCAAGATGGCCCGGTGCGTTTCAATGATTTGTCCCGCATGTTAGGTGGCGCCAGCAAAAAGATGGTTGATCAACGCTTAAAAGAGTTAGAAAGCCAAGGTTTGGTCATACGTAAAGTGATCAGTGATCGGCCGATTGCGGTAACCTATGAAATTACCGAGTTTGGTCGTACTGCACTGGATATTTTAAAACGCTTAAAAGAGTGGTCTGAAGAACATGGAATTTGAACTTTCATTAGTGCGTTGGGTATAGGTCGTTTAAACCGTTAAATACAACTATTACCGTTGTTGCCGTTATTGCCATTGTTACAGTTGTTGCCATTATTACCGTTGTTACCGTTGTTACCGTTGTTGCCGTTCTCTGCGGGAGCTGACGTTACAATTAGTGAGGCTAATTCAGTGATGTTATTACTTGCCCCCGAACCTAATGCAATAAAACTTGAAGCGAGACTACTCACGACTAAAGCACCAGCGAGGGCATACTCTACTGCGGTTAAACCTTGTTCATCATGGATGAAATTGTCAATGAATCTGACTAGCTCCCGCATATTAACGCCCTCGTTTTAATGCCCCTCTAATAATGAATGTAAGATGAGCATGATAGTCCAAACATAGTGTATTTCCCTTCTTTTCGCTAGGTTTTAACGATATCTAGTCTAATCATTCTTTATAATAGTATTGTTATGTTATAACATACGATAAAAATGTGTCGTTAAGGGTACTTTGGTGAACAAAGCCTTTATCGATTATCCAATATTGTATATTTGAGAGTTGAAATGATGCCTATATATGCATTAAAACCAAGTTACCTAAGGTGCTTATTGCAAGTGACTATCATGTTTATTGGTGTATTAATAAGTATGAGCAGTTATGCACACCCACACTCCTGGGTGGATATAAAAACTGAGATCCAAGGGGATGGAAAACACATAGCTGGATTTTTAATGACTTGGGAGTTTGATGCCATGACGTCTGCTTATATGTTAGATGGTGAAGATTTGTCTGTTGAAAATAAAGCGCAGTCATTGCAGGTTCTTGCTGATTCGATTATGCAGAATATGACAACCAATCATTATCTGACTTATTTTTATGAAGATGACATGCCAGTTAAATATGCGTTGGCTGAAAACGGTACCCTAGAACAAGATAAAATAAAGGCGACATTAAGTTTCTATTTACCTTTGGCTGAGCCACTGCTGTTGTCTGACAACGTTCTTAAATTGCTTATTTATGATCCGAGTTATTATGTCGACATGAGTTGGCCCGCAAAAAATGCCATTCAGCTATCACCGGCATTGTCGCAATACTGCAAGTTAGAACTTATTGAAGCGACACCCTCATCAGAACAACTTGTTTACGTAATGTCATTACCCGTGGATACAAAAAGAGATGATGCTATTGGTGAGTTATTCACACAATCGATCACCATTCATTGTAATTATTAGTTATGTATCGATATGAAGGTTGAAGTAATGACAAATGTAGTATCGAATACTAATTCCGTCGCAGAGGATGGGGTTAAACCAGGTTTTTTAGCTAAGTACAGCCTGGTTATTTTTATTGGTTTACTGGCTATTGCCGGCTATTTTATTTGGCAAGCTTGGCCAATGATTATTGTAAACAGTATGCAATGGCAAAAGCAGATTAATAATGAATTAAGCGAACTTTTGTATGCGGCTAAACACGAGAGTTTAATTGCCGGTATATCCTTGATTGCACTTAGCTTCCTTTATGGCATGTTACATTCGATTGGCCCCGGACATGGTAAGTTGATTGTGACTACCTATATTGCAACGCAAGATGCCAAAGTTAAAATCAGTTTGATCTTAACTTTATTATCTTCGCTCATGCAGGCGCTGGTCGCTGTGGCACTTGTGTCTGCATTATTAATATTATTTAACTCGTCGATGCGAGAAATCAATAGTCAGGCTGAGTTACTTATTCCGCTGAGTTTTTATACTGTGATCGTATTAGGCTTGGTGATCGTGTGGCGTAACTTAGTATTAATGTGGCGTGCGGTTCGTCGCCATAAAGAAGGGTTAATATCTGCGGGCTTAAAATCGGTGGCTGGAAACCATGAGCATCATGATAATTGTGGCTGTGGGCATCAACATGTTGTGGCACCTGAGCTAATTAACGATGCCTCTTCATTCAAAGAGTATTTGGCTATTATTTTGAGTATTGGTATCCGTCCTTGTACGGGGGCGATCATGGTCCTGTTATTTGCCAACATGCTGGATATTTACTGGTTAGGTATAGTCAGTGCAATTGCCATGGCGTTAGGTACTGCGCTTACCACATCGACGATTGCGATAATGACAATTACCGGTAAGCAAGCTGTAAGACGGTATTTAGCGACGGGAAAACGTAATAAACACCCCAAAAATGGCGCTAATCTCACTAAATTTATAGTGCCAATTATGGGTGGTTTGTTATTAATATTACTGGGAACGTTGTTACTTGAATCGAGACCTGTTGGTATGTCTCCGCTGTTTTAACTGTTCAACGTAATGCTCAAAAAAGCCCGAACACACATGACTGTAAAAATATAAGTGTTTCGGGCTTTTTTGTATCATATCGAAGCTAGTCTCTGATATAGCATTTTTAGATAGTGTGGGTATAGATATATATTTTACTTGTGCAACGCATTCACGATCGTATCAACATTATATTGCATCATTTTTAGGTAAGTTGCCGCAGGTTGATCAGGTGAAGATAATGCATCTGAATACAGTTTACCGCCAACTTTCACTCCTGTTTCACGGCTTATCTGTTCAATTAGACGATTATCGGCGATGTTTTCCATAAATACCGCGTTCACTTTGTCGTGCCGAATTTGTTTGATTAACGCGGCTACATCCGCTGCGCTTGCTTCTGATCCGGTACTGGTTCCTTGTGGTGCTAAGAAGGTGACATTAAAGTCACGCGCAAAGTAACCAAACGCGTCATGTGGGGTGATCACTTTACGCTGCGTTTCTGGTACCGTCGCAAGTTGAGCATTTATTTTTAATTCTAATTTATCCAATTTTTGAATGTAGTCTTTCGCATTTTTTTGATAGTCATCTGTATTCGCAGGGTCTACTTGAATCAAGCCTTTTGCGATATTGTGTATGTAGACTTTAACGTTTTTAATGCTATGCCAAGCGTGCGGGTCTATATCACCGTGATCATGATGTGCATGTCCGTCGTCATGGTGTTCATGTTCGTCGTCGTGATGTTCATGTTCATCGTCATGATGTTCATGTTCATCGTCATGATGTTCATGTTCATCGTCATGATGTTCATGTTCTTTTTTTGTACTGAGTACATCGATACCGTTAGTGGCAATTACGTGCACACCTTGGTAGTTAGCCGCTTCAATTAAACGTGGCATCCAGCCTTCAAAATGTAAGCCATTGGTGACAACTAATTGTGCTGTTGAAATGGCTTTGGCATCTTGAGGGGTGGGGGTAAATACATGCGCATCACCGTCAATTTTTACTAAATTTGTCACGGTTATATGTTCTTGACCTACCTGTGACACGAGATCGCCGAGAATCGAAAAACTGCTGATGACATGAAGCTTTTGCTCTGCCATGGCGGCAGTACTGGTTGTTAAACTAAGCATCATCATGGATGAAGTGAGCGTAATTTTAAACATTTCATTGTCCTTATAAGGGCTAAATATTAATAAGTTGAGCTATTTTCTAGTTGTTATTTTTAAACAGTAATCCGCCTTGACGGCCAAATATGAGTGAGGCGATATAAAGTATGCCGAGTACTAATACAATCGCCGGGCTGGTTGCTAGACTGGCATGATAAGAAAGAAACAGACCGAAGTAGCCACTGATCACTGCAGAGATAAACGCCACGATTAACATGCCACCTAAACGATTAGACCAAAAGCGCGCAATCGCAGCGGGCAGGACCATCAAACCAACGGCCATTAAGGTGCCCAATGCATGAAAACCTGCAACTAAATTAAGAACGACGAGGAGTAAAAATCCATAGTGAGCAACGGCACTTAGTTTGCTGATGGTTTTGAAAAAGTGGGGGTCTACACATTCCATGACTAAAGGACGATACAGTATCGCTAGTGCTAAAAGAGAGATTGTGGCGATAACGGTGAGTAGTATTAACGCCTCATCATTGAGTGCGAGTGTTGAACCGAATAGCACATGTAATAAATCCACATTACTGCCATTGGACGAAATGATTAATACCCCGATAGCGAGTGACAGTAGATAGAAAGCAGCTAAGCTTGAATCTTCTTCCGCATTTGAATGTCGGGCTACCATGCCTGCTAGTACAGCGACCACGCAACCCGCGACAATACCGCCAATCGTCATGGCAGTGACAGATAAACCCGAGATAAGAAAACCAATCGCGGCACCGGGTAAGATAGCATGTGCCATTGCATCACCCGTTAGGCTCATGCGTCTAAGCGTTAAAAATACGCCCACTGGTGTCGCGCTAATACTAAGTACGATAATCCCCCATAATGCGCGTTGCATAAATACAAACTCAGAAAAAGGGGCGATAAATAATTCGTATAACTGTGCACTCATGATGCTTGACTCTTGATGTTAGCGGACACAGAAGTAACCGCATTTTCGTTAGTGTTGTTGTCTGCAGTGTTATGAACAGGGTTATGAAAAGGATTATTAAAGGTGTTATGCACCGCACAGTGAGCAAAATGTTGATAACCCGCTTGCAGTAAATACTGCTGAGTTAATACATCTGATGTTTTACCTGAGGCAATTAAGTGGGTTGCAATAAGTAATGTGGTTGGAAAGTATCGTTGCACCAAGGCCAGATCGTGGATCACGGCGATAACGGTTTTACCTTGTTGCTGACACGCCTGAATAACGCGCATTAACAGTTCCGTCGTTTGTGCATCAATGCCACCGAATGGTTCGTCAAGTAGTAGAATATCGGCATCTTGTAATAGCATACGTGCAAATAACATGCGCTGAAATTGCCCTCCAGATAATTGATTAATTTGACGTTCAGCCATTTTTTCTAAATCTACTTTGGCTAATGCCTGTTGCAATAAGTGCTGTTCGTGACGACTAAATAGTCGCCAAAAACTACAACGTTGCCAAGCGCCAGCAGACACAAATTCAGTCACCGTTATTGGAAACTTACAATCTATTTGGTTACTTTGTGGTAAGTAGGCAATGTCTTTCAAACTCAAGCGACCAAGCTCGATAGAGCCTGATACGGCGGCCATTTGTTGCATGATACTTTTGAGTAATGTTGATTTACCGGCACCATTTGGACCGACAATCGCGACGAGATCGCCATCGTCTATCGTTGTCGAGATATGGCTAAGCGCTATGTTTTTTTGATAAGAAACACTTAGATCATTAATTTTAATCATGCTTAATTATCCGATAAACTGTAACAGTGTTAACCAAAGACTGGTTGTGATGACGAGTGCGATACAAAGGCGTGTAAACACGCTACTTAGTAATAAAGATATTTTTTTTGATGTAGGATCTGGCTGCATTTTATATTTCTTTGTGGTTGATTATTATTCTTTAGTGTTATTGATAGAGAATGTTATAACATAACAATAGTAATATGCAAGATTAATGTTATGTTATAACAATACATTTAAACGTGCTTGACGTTATCGTCATTTTTGTCGCCGATGTTAGGCTTGGTTGAGCTTATATATAAGGGATGTGATACTTGTGGTTGGCTGCAATTAATAAGAACGAATTGAAGAGAGGGAGGCGGTGTTATTTGGAGATATAAAAATGGAACAAGCGAAATTAGCGCATGTTTACAAATAGCCCTAATAGATCCGTTATCTATCAGGGCTAAATAATCATATTAATTATCGTATTTAGCTTCGATTTCAACTGCTTTTAACAACGCATTGTGGCTGTGTAATTGCTTGTTATAACGTGCTAGGTTAGCAAAGTTATCCAGTACTTTATTGTTCGCTAAGATTTCAACAATAAATGACATCATAATATCAGCGCCGGTTAACTGCTCTGCAATCAGGTAGGTTTTACCTTCCAGTGATGCGTCAAAATAGCTGATCACTTTAGCAATTTCGCTATCAGCATAAGCTGCCATAAAGTTGGTTTTACAACCGTCTTTGTCGACAAACATTTTTAATAACAATGGTAAAATAGCCGAGCTTTCTGCAAAATGGATCCACTGCGAATAGGCCACGTATTCTGGTGACAACGGCTTAGGTGCTAATTTGTCTGCGGCGTACTTATTGATAAGGTATTCTGTGATCGCGCCTGATTCAGCAATGACTAAGCCATCATCTTCAATCACAGGTGATTTACCCAGTGGATGAATGGCTTTGAGTTCAGCGGGCGCTAAGAAGGTTTGGCTATCGCGCTGGTATGCAATGACTTCATAATCAACGCCCAGTTCTTCTAATAACCAAATGATACGTTTTGAACGGGATTTGTTTAAATGGTGTAATTTAATCATTTTAGATTCCTACTCTGCTACTTTAACGACAAGTTTACCGAAATTTTCACCTTGTAGCATACCGGTGAATGCGGCTGGTGCACTTTCTAAACCATCAATCATATGTTCGCGATATTTAATTTGACCTGATTGTAACCACGTCATCATCTGTTCGTAAAACTCGTTATAGCGGTGTGCATAATCATCAAAAATGATGAAACCTTGCATCTTAATGCGTTTCACCAATAACGTGCCCATTAATAGTGATAAACGGTCTGGGCCTGATGGTAATTCTGTTGCATTGTACTGTGATACTAGACCACACACTGGCACGCGCGCGCCGGTATTTAGCTGTGGTAGCACACTATCAAATACTTTGCCGCCTACGTTTTCAAAATAAACATCAATACCTGTTGGACACGCCGCTTTTAGCTGGGCATCAAAATCACTGGCTTTGTGATCAATACATTTATCAAAGCCTAATACGTCTACCGCATATTTACATTTTTCAGCGCCGCCAGCGATACCCACCACATAGCAACCTTTTAACTTACCAATCTGACCAACGGTTGCCCCAACAGGACCTGTTGCCGCTGCCACAACAAGCGTGTCGCCTGATTTAGGTTGACCGATATCGAGTAGACCCATATAAGCTGTAAAACCAGGCATACCTAAGATCCCAAGTGCAAAAGAAGGGTTGGTTGGTTCTGCGCCTAATTTAATCAGACCTTCGCCATCTGAAATGCCATAATCTTGCCAACCTGTATACGCAAGCACCCATTCACCAGCGTGATAATCAGGGTGTAAAGAAGTCACTACTTGGCATACTGTCGCGCCAACCATGGTGCCATCGATAGCAACGGGTTCAGCATAAGAAGCGCCATCATTCATACGACCACGCATGTAAGGGTCTAGTGATAAGTAATTGGTACGTAATAATAGTTCACCTTCTGAAGGCGTCGGTATGACTGTTTCTTCAAGGCGGAAGTTTGCTGATGTAGGCGCGCCAACGGGACGTGAAGCAAGTGCAATACGGCGATTAACTGAGTTTGATTGTGGCATGAAAAATCCTTGGTTTTAAATCGTTTATGGTATTCGTGACCGATCGTCTTGTTATTGAATGCAAAAACGTTTGATCGGTTATTAATGTCTGAACGATACGCGTAAGTAGACCGGTCGTCTACTAACTAGTGATGTTTTTTGCGGTTGATTCAATATTCGTAATCTAAACTTTGATCTATATCACGTTTCATTTTTTTCAGTCGAGCGAACTCATGCGGTATCTGGCTATATATTTAAGTTGTCTATTGCTTACGGGTTGCCCTAATGGCAGTGATAGTAATATTGAGCGCAGTAGCTATCCAGACTTTGGAAATGATACACAATTAACGGTGCGCTTTGTTCGAACTTGTGATGAGATATGCCAGCAGGCATATGATTAATCGGCATTTACTTCACTATATTTATATTGTGATTTATTATTGCACTTATTATCCGAATTAAAGGTAATATAAAAATCATTATTTATAACTTAAGGATATTAAAAAAGTCATGTTACACCGTTCTCGCCATCTTATACGTTTAGTGTGTATTTTTAGTTTATCTTCAAGTTTTGTCTATGCTGAAAACAGCGTAAATGTTGCTAGTTCAACTCAATCTCAAGCGGTGGCCGTAGCAGAGATAACTCAGGGCGAAAATGCCGATGTGATGACTGTAGAGTCTCCGATCTTATCGGTTAATCAGTGGGGGCTTGCGATAGGTATGCGCCGTGCCGATATTCCTTTCGCGGTATCAGAGGTGAGTGAAGATACCGCCGTTTATGATATTTTGCCCCTCATCAGATTTGAAAATGACTATGGTTTTATTAATGGCTTAGAAGGTGGCGTGCATTTATGGAAAAACGCGGATCATCAAGTCAATGTGTATAGCCGGTTTCGATTTAATGACATCCCTAAAGAATTTCAGAATGAAATAAAAGGTCAGTCTTTCGACTTTGGCTTACAGTACCGTTATTTCGATGGCCCATGGGAAGCGGATATTGCGGTATTGTCAGATAATTACAAGCGTTCTTATGGTTACACGCGAGCGCAGTATCGCTGGGAATATGATAGCTGGACATTGATCCCTTTCGCGGAATTTAAGTGGAAAAGTGCTGACTTTAATGATTATTACTATGGCTTTGACCTTGAGCACGTTGGTGCTGGTGTGTCTGCCAGTGGTGGTATTAAAGGTGCTTATCATGTCGCCAGTAACTTGTATCTCATTGGCCAGTTTGGTGTGACACGTTTGGAAGATAACGTTTATGATTTAGAGAGAGTGGCAAAGAATTACCAATTGGAGTCTTTCCTTGGCATTGCTTTTTATCCGGAGCCACATAAACCATTTGTACGCACTGCAGGTAGAGCAAAGACAGATGAATACTTACGTTTAGCTCATGGCTGGGCAACACCGTCTAATATTGGCGATATTTTAAAGTTCCACACCGAGCACGATGATGAAAATAACCAAATGAGTTCGGTATTTTATGGTACTCAGGTTGCCGATAGCTTGTTGACGATGCCTATTGATATTTACTTTACGCCAGGTCTAGTGTGGCATTATAGTTCCGATGTACAGCAAGATATTGCTGAAATCGTGCTGGCGATCAAAGCATTTTATACGTTTGACTTTGGTCCTCGCTGGCGTTTAGGTATTGCTGAAGGTTTGTCTTATGTATCTGCTATTACTTATATCGAAGGCTTTGAGTTGACAGATGAAGACAGTAAAAAAGGTTATGAAAATTCATCGAAGTTACTTAACTATCTTGATTTTTCTTTGGATGTGAATGTAGGTGATATTTTTAATAACAAGGCATTAGCGCAAACCTGGTTTGGTTATAGCATCCATCATCGTTCTGGTATTTTTGAAAGTAGCTCGGTATTTGGTCGAATTAAAGGTGGCAGTAATTATCAAACCGTTTATCTACAGTGGCACTTTTAATATCAGTCATCATCAATAGATGATCACTTATTTAAAGTAATGGGTATAACGGCGCAGTGATGACCATAGCAGAGTTATCGTCATCACTGCGCCGTTAATTTATTTGCTTAACTTATCGTTTAAACTTGAGTCACTAACTCTGCTCACCTGTCGATTTATTATGTTTGTGTGCAGCGGCTAAGTTACCAACGGTATTTTTGTCTTCGTTGCTATGTGCTTCAGTTGACCAAGCATCATTGAGATTATCGTAATACGTTAACGCATCTAATCCCAATAATTTTTTCAATATACGGCGCTCAGTCAGACTGCGATTAACAAACTCGGGTTCGTGTTCATGCATCTGCCTTGCTTCTTCATGTAATACGGCTTCATCGTGACGACGGAATACCTGCCCTGCACGGTGAGCCTGATTAGCTCGCATGCCCAACGCCTTTAATGTTTCTACCCCTAAGCTGATACCAGAGTCGAGCGATTCTCGAAACACATGATCGGCGCCGAGGCGGATTAATTGCTGGGCATGGTTACGGTCTGTGGCGCGTACCAATACCGTTAGGTGCGGAAAGTGTTTTTTAACCTTAATTAAAATACGCTTGGTTCTGCTGGCACTTTCCACGGCAATAATAAACAGTTTGGCGTTCTCTGCGCCCGCGGCGTGTAATAAATTGAGCTGTTCGGCATCGCCATAAAATACCTTGTATTTGAACTGTTGTAATAATTCTATCTGGCTGACGTCATTTTCTAAGATAGTGGTATTAATATGGTAACCATGCAGTAATCGCCCAACCACTTGTCCAAAACTACCGAAGCCAGCAATGATGACCGAGCTGTCGGTATCATCGGGAATTTGATGCTCTGGTGTCGTTTTATTGTCGGTATGCGGTATTTTTCGCTTGAATGTTGGAGCGATGATTTTATCGTTAATAATTAATAGTAGTGGTGTGAATACCATCGATAAGGTGACCACTAAAACCAGTAAACTGGCTATTTCGTTATCAAAAACTTGACGTTGTAGTGCGAACGAAGTCAGTACAAAGGCAAATTCACCACCTTGGGCAAGAGAACAAGAAAATAGCCAATTTTGACTACGCTGGATCTTAAAGACGATACCGGTAATAAATAACACCACGAATTTAATCACAATGAGTCCGGTGACGAGAAAGGCGATGAGTGCGGGTTGATCGAACAATAAATTAAAGTCGATACTGGCGCCGACAGAGATAAAGAAAATACCTAATAATAAGCTTTTGAACGGTTCAATATCACTCTCAAGTTCGTGGCGGTATTCACTGTCTGCCAATACGACACCGGCTAAGAACGTGCCCAGTGCAGCAGATAAGCCGACTGTTTCCATCGCCAATGCGATACCAACAACCAGTGCCAGTGCTGTTGCGATGAAAATTTCACGCGAGCGTGATCTGGCAATAATGCGTAATAGCGGTACCACCAGAAAGTGACCACCGATGATAATTCCGGCAATGACACCGGCAATCATTAATGCACTCTGCCAACTTGGTATTGTTGATTCGATAATGGCAGTGTCTTGTATTACTAATAGCGGTAGCAAGGAAAGAATTGGAATAACGGCAATATCTTGGAAAAGTAAAACGGCAAAGGCACTCTTACCCGCTTCAGTTTTCATTAACTCCCGTTCTTGTAGATTTTGCAACACAATTGCAGTCGATGACAGCGCCACGATTAAACCGATTGCGAGTGCTGTTTGCCAAGCAAGCCCACAGGCAAGTAGTAGCAAGAAGATGCACAAGGTTGTCGCACAAAGTTGTAAGCCACCTGTGCCTAAAATAGGCATTCTTAACTGCCATAACAAGGCCGGTTTTAATTCTAAACCGACTAAAAAAAGCATCATGACTACGCCAAATTCGGCCACGTGCATAACATCTTCTTGATTGGATATTAAGCTTAATGCATAAGGTCCAACAATGGCTCCCGCAATCAAGTAGCCCAGTACTGAGCCGAGTCCCAGGCGTTTTGCGATTGGCACCGCCACGACTCCCGCGGCAAGATAGATGAAGATATTAAATAATACGCCATGTTCCATGATTAACAGTTCTCCTGTCTTGCCGCAACAGCGTCATCATTCTGTTGTAACGTTAATAATAGTTGGCGGTATTCTTTCGCTTTACGTGCAATTCGGGCTGGGTCGTAACGTTTATGAATGTCATGAACAACAAATGGAGTGAGGTATTCTAAATTACACAGTTTGCTCATTTGGCTAAATGGTAATAAAAATTGACTAATATCATGTTCATTGTAGCCTGCGGTAGAGTAAGAATTCATACTCCCGCCAGTGGATATGGCCAGCATTAGCTTTTTGCCAACCAGTTTATCGCCATGTTCACCATAAGCAAAACCATGTTCGAGTACCAGATCTTGCCACTCTTTTAATATTGCCGGGCATGAATACCAGTAAAGCGGGAATTGCAAGACGATGATGTCGTGATTAAGTAATAAAGTTTGTTCATGTTTAATATCGATAAACGAATCTGGGTAGGTATCGTAGAGGTCGTGACAAGTAATGCCGTCAATGTTTTGAATTGCATTGAATAATGATTTATGTGCAATTGATTTTTGTAATGCAGGATGGGCAAATAAAACGAGAATTTTGTGCATATGATTTTCAATCATCCTTTATTGAAATAGATCTTTATATTGGCATTCAATAGCTTAGTGTCTAAAGTGTGTGATTTTTGAATTATTATTGGTTAAGCTTATAATATAAAACAAATTATTTCAGTGTTTATTTAACTATTCTGGCTGATATCAGTGATATCAATGTTATTTTCGAATTCTTGCGTGGTGCATGCTTGAAACGTCATTAACTATTCTATATTAGAGTCGTTGTGTTATGATCTGGCGTCAAAATTGATATCAACATTATTCATTAACAAAGACTCATTGCTGGAGCGATTTTTACACATGTTCTTTAAACATTACAGCGTACTTTCATTACCTTTATTATTGCTCAGCAGTTTACTTGGTAGTGACGCAATCGCGAAACCTCTGGCAAAACACGCGGGTTTTTCTGGCACGATGGGTATTAATGCAGGTGTAAATGACACGCAAAGTCAATTTAATATTGATGACGATAATGAACAGACCCAAGATCTAAATAACCCCGGCAAGGAGGTTACAACTGCTGTGCTGTTTCCTTTTTTTCGCTTGGCTTATACAACCGATGATTTGCAGACTCAATATTTTATTGGCCAAAGTCCTGAAAACATTTTAAATAGCGCCATACAATATGAGATTGGGGTGACACATCAATTCGATAAACGTCAAAGCATGACATTTGCTTATGTCCCTCACGTGCCATTTTTAAAAGAAACCTGGTCTGATCCGTTTTTAACAGATGCGCCAAGAGAGCAAACTGATATCGATTCGAGTGCCATGCGTGTTGCTTATAAATTTGCCCCTATTCAGGTTGAGTACTCGTATGCATCATATTCGATAGAAGATGAGCAAAGCGGTAGTCAAAGTATGCCTTGTAATAACCAAAGCCGAACCTGTACAGCAGAAGAACAAGCCTCGTTAAATCGTGACAGTGATTACCACAGACTGAGTGTCGAAAGTTCAATACCGCTGTGGCAAGGCACATACGCTAAAGCAAACGTGTTTTATGGTACGCAAGATGCTAAAGGTGAAAGTCAGAGTTTTGATGAATTTCATTATAGCCTCAGTATCATGACTAAGTATGAAAGGCATTTTGTTTCAGTTCAAGCTGCGTTTACGGATCGCGAGTACGATGCCAAAAATCCAATCTTTGATGAGGTTCAAGAAGACAATGTTGCCCATTATTCATTCCTTTACTCTTATACGGAACCGTTCGATATAAAAGGCAGTAACCTTAATATCATTTATCAAAACAAAGAGAATGATGCCAATATTGAATTCTATGATAGCTCGACGAATTTTGTCTCCGTTGGTATGAGTTATAGCTTTTAATTTAGAATTAGCAAGAACGTGAAGGGGCGCGATACAGTGAGTATCGCGCCCCTTTTCATTTACGAGTGAAGAAGATTAATAACGGCAGTTAATAACCTAAGCTAAGTGCACCTGGTCGGCGTGGGTCCGATGCCCCGTAAACGCCTTCCTCTGTTAGCATTATGGTTTGGGTACTGCCCATCGCGGCTTTCACTTCAACCTTATGCCCCTTACTTTTTAATAAGTTAATCGTATCGATATTTAGCCCTTTCTCGATGCGGATCACGTCCGGTAACCACTGGTGGTGGAAACGTGGCGCGGCGCTGGCTTGTGCAATATTCATATTATGGTCAATGACATTCATGATCACTTGCAGCGTGGTGGTAATGATACGTGAACCGCCTGGACTACCAGTGACTAAATAAGGTTTGTTGTCTTTTAATACGATGGTCGGCGTCATCGAGCTTAATGGACGTTTTTTCGCGGCGACTGCATTGGCTTTGCCGCCAATCAGGCCGTAAGCGTTGGGGGTGCCCGGTTTAGCCGAAAAATCATCCATTTCATTATTGAGTAATACCCCAGTGCCATCAGCAACCAGTCCTGAACCATAACTGAAGTTAAGGGTATAGGTATTACTTACCGCGTTACCAAACTTATCTACCACACTGAAGTGGGTTGTTTGATTGCTTTCATAAGGCACTAGCGTACCAGGAGAAATGTCACTGCTTGGCGTCGCTTTGTTAAGGTCAATTTGACTGACTAATTGTTTTGCGTATTGCTGGCTAGTGAGTGCTGCTACCGGGACGTTAACAAAATCAGGATCGCCTAAGTATAAGCTCCGGTCGGCATAAGCCCGGCGCATTGATTCTACCATGACATGAATAGTGGCCGCGCTATTATGACCCATTTTATCAATCGGGAACTCCGCGAGCATATTCAACATTTGCACTATATGTACACCACCAGAGGACGGCGGTGGCATGGATATCACTTGGTAACCACGATAATCACCAGTAATAGGTTGTCGCTCTATGGCTTTATAACTGGCTAAATCTTGTATTGTCATGATACCGCCAGCGTTACGTACCGAATCGCTGATCTGTTTAGCTATCGGCCCTTGGTAGAATGCAGGGCTGCCATTTTTAGCAATGGCGGATAACGTATTAGCCAGATCGGTTTGTTTTAATATTTCACCAGGTTGATAATTACTGCCATCGGCTTTATAGAAAATAGATTGTGTACTTGGCCACTGGCTTAAGCGCTTTTTCGTTGCTCTGAGTGAATTGGCTAAGTCAGGCGTAACCACAATACCGTCACGCGCTAATTGAATGGCGGGTGCCATGACTTGTGCTAATGACATACTGCCGTATTTATTTAATGCGAGTTCAAAACCTAATACTGTCCCTGGTACGCCGACGGCTAGACCATGAAAGCGAGATAGTTTACTACTTGGATTACCTTCGTCATCTAAAAACATATCAGGGTAAGCAGCCTGTGGTGCTACTTCACGGTAATCAATTGCAATAGCACGTTGTTCTTCGGCTAAATAAACCAGCATGAATCCACCGCCACCGAGATTACCGGCGCGGGGCAGGGTAACTGCTAATGCATAACCCACGGCGACAGCGGCATCAATAGCGTTACCACCTTGTTGCATGATATCGACACCGATTTGCGTGGCGAGCGCTTCTTGACTCGCCACCATGCCATTGGCAGCCCAAACGGGATGGTGGATCGCCATTTGACTATAAATAGCACTCGTGGATGGTTTAATGTTAGCGACTGTGTCACTGCTGGTGATCTTGGCGAACACTGTTGGTAACGTTAAGCTAATGCAGCCGATGAATCCAAAGGTAAGTGCTTTGATAACGTGTGTCGTTGGCATGAATTGTCCCTATTCGATTGCGCGTGATGTTAAGCCGCGTTGTTTATTGGTTCGCTGGTGGTGAAGTTACGTTTGGCAATACCAAGATCTTTCCAGATCTGCATGTGCTCTGGTAATTGCTGTGGGCGCTGTTCAACAGGAATATAGGTCATTACTTTTTCGGGTGAGATGACTTTGCCTTTTTGTACAAACACCGCTTTGACTAAGCTGTAGTTACATAACTTACCATCGGCGACGCATTTTTGCTCGAGATAAAAATATTTATCATCCCAACCTAAGTAGGTGGTTTCGACATCGAATTTTTTAAATAAGCGTATTTCACGAATATAGCCTACTTCAACACCTGCCACGATGAAGTTTAATTTGTTCTTCAATAATGTATTAAATGTATTGGTCTGAATTGCATGGTCCCACCGCGCTTTTTCAAGAAACATCAGATATTTTGCATTGTTAATATGTAGGTTCAGATCGATATGACGAAAGCCGACTCGAAAAGAGCGGGTGATGGTATCGAAAAAACCTTTGGTATTAGTTTGCTTATTACGTAGATAAAAACAACGAATCAATTCACTGATCATAACGCCTCAATAATTATTGTTTATAGATAAATAGAACAAAGAGTCTACTTAGTTCCGCATGCTTGTCACGTCAATTGTAATGAAAATGTTAATTGTGGTTTGAATGGCGTTTTAGAAACGGGATCCGACGCCCTGATGTGGTTTCACAGGCTATCAATAAGCAGTCCGTAAGCGCTATTAGTACAATATTCGCAGTGTAAATTAAGTTAAATATGCTTGATGAGTGTATTGTTCTAGTTGTAACGCTATTTAGTTTGAAAATTAGTTTTTTATTCTGTTGGTAGTGGCCTTGTTTGAGTTTGAAGTCGTTAACTAGCTCACAATTTTGGTGTTATTAATAATGCATATGATATTTAGTTTTATTTGTTAATTATTTTAAATTTTAGGTTACATCCTTTTCTGTTCTTATTCTAAGGCACTGATGGGTAAGCTAAAAGAAAGTGTCGACGTAACGTTCTATATGCTAATTTGTTCATTTAGTGTTAATTTTTGATCTTATCTTAATAATCAGTGTGAAATAAGTTGTGATTCAGATCGATGAAACAATTCAACAGCATTATCGACTGCCTCTAAAGTGTTATATTTGTTTCATCTTCTAGCTACAAGCTAGTCAGTGAAACAGTTCACTTTAATTCGCAATTTAACAAGATTAAAATTGTACTTATATAATCGAGGCTATCATGAAAAAATTTGCATTAACTCTTCTTTGCGCATCAATCGCAGCACCTGCACTTGCTGGTGGTTCATCTTATGTAACAGGTAATGTACAACTACATGACCGTGCAGATTTTAACGGTTCTGATGTGACATCAACTATCGAAGCTGGCCATACCTTTACAACTGGCACTACACTTTTAGTGGAGATTGATGGTATTCAGCTTGGTAACACTGACTATGGCACAACCGGTAAGCAAGGTAGTTCAGCAGCTTCTGCTTACACTACGTTAGGTGTTGAACAATCATTCAGCATTAACGAGAATTTATGGGTAGCAGCTGGTTACCACCATTTATTACACGACGGTAAAGCAGTTCAATACCGTCCATTAGTAAAAATTGGTTATAACTTCGATAATGGCCTCTCTATCTCTAACCGTACTCGTATGCAAATCCAAGCAAATGATGCAATTAATGTTAGTGGCGTAGATGAAACAAACGATCAAGTTCGTTTTGATAACAACATTGCTTACCAATTCCAAGATATGCCTGTGAATGTTAAATATAACAATGTTTATTACGTAAATGATGGTGTTACTAAGGATAACTCTATGGAACATGAATTACGTGCAACTTGGACACGTGCTGGTGTTCAACCATACGTTGAATACCGTAACCAAGAGTCTTCAAGCAAAACTAATCCTGGTCACAACAACAATGTGTTTGTAGTTGGTGCTTCTTACGGTTTCTAAGTCTTAACCGTATAGCAAAACAATAAATCCTTTATGTAAAATCCCGCTTATTTGCAGTAAGCGGGATTTTTTGTTCATCGTGTTTGGTGGTTATCTCGCTGCAATGACGACTTCGATATTTTTGGCTTCTATGGCACAGCGTTGTTCATCCGTAATATCAGCATCGGTAATGAGGGTGTGGATATTATCCCATGCAAGTTCGAGGTTAGGCATTTTACGACTGATCTTGTCTGATTCTACCATGACCACAACTTCTCTAGATACTTCTGCCATGACACGACTGAGGCCAATTAATTCATTAAACGTTGTGCTGCCACGTTCTAAATCAATGCCATCGGCGCCGATAAATAGCTGATCAAAGTCGTATGAACGCAGTACTTGTTCGGCTATTTGACCTTGGAATGATTCTGAGTGCGGATCCCAAGTGCCACCTGTCATTAATAATGTCGGCTCATTTTCTAAACCATTTAGCGCATTAGCAACGTGTAGTGAATTGGTCATGGTGACCAAGCCTTTTTTATTGGCGAGCTGCTCGATTAAACTGGCAGTTGTTGTACCGCTATCGATAATGATTCGGTTGTGATCGCGAATGCGTGATGCGGCCGCAATGGCAATTTCAATTTTGCACTGAGAGACTTTATCGGTTTCAACTTCAGGTAGAAGTTCTTTCGGGATAGGGATTGCGCCACCATAACGACGTAATAACAGCCCGTTTTGTTCTAATGCGGTGAGATCTTTACGGATGGTGACTTCTGATGTTTCAAAACGTTGGGCTAGTTCATCAACGCTGAGCTTACCCTGCTCTTCAAGTAATTTAATGATGGTATGACGACGTTGTTGAGTATTGCGTTTTGACATGGTGATGCGATTCATTTATTAAAGACAAGAGTGTAACAATATCATAGATTAACAGCAGCTGTTATCTATGATATTTGACCGTTCTTGAATACTAGCTGGGGAAATATAAATTGCTGCGCTGGACTAAATTAAACTTTTCGAGGTATTCAGGGGATATTATTATTCAATACATAATAAAGGGTGTGAAATATGGATTAAAAAATCCACATCCCCCACCCTTTGTAGGTGATTGCTATTCGCTTATTGAACGATAGCAATCATCAATACTATTTACGACTATTTAACCACCGCTACTTTCTTAGTCGGTTGTTTTTCTAGTTCATAACTTTCTTTGTAATCAGTACCGTAGTAAGAAGCAAGTAATAGTGCTTTTAGCTCGCTAATTAGTGGATAACGAGGGTTAGCACCAGTACATTGGTCATCGAATGCTTCAATCGCTAGTTGATCAACTTTAGCAAGGAAATCAGCTTCGTTTACGCCAGCTGCTTGAATTGATTTAGGAATATTTAAATCGGTTTTAAGTTCGTCTAACCAGTTTAGTAGTGCGTTAACCTTGTCCGCGGTGTTACCTTCACGGAAGCCCAAGTGCTCAGCAACTTCAGCATAACGAGCACGTGCTGTCGGACGGTCGTATTGTGAGAATGCCGCTTGTTTGGTTGGCATATTAGTGGCGTTATAACGAATAACGTTAGTGATAAGTAGTGCATTTGCTAAGCCGTGTGGAATATGGAATTCAGCACCTAGTTTGTGTGCCATTGAGTGACACACACCCAAGAAAGCATTGGCAAAGGCGATACCCGCAATAGTGGCCGCGTTGTGTACTTTTTCACGTGCGATTGGGTCTTTAGCACCATTTTTGTAAGAACTTGGTAAATACTCTTTTAATAGTTTAAGCGCTTGTAATGCTTGGCCATCAGAGTATTCGTTTTGTAGTATAGAGACATAAGCTTCTAACGCATGTGTTACCGCATCATAACCACCAAATCCAGTTAATGATTTTGGCATATTCATCACTAAGTTAGCATCGATAACCGCCATGTTTGGCGTTAGTTGATAGTCAGCAATTGGGTATTTTTTACCCGTTACTTCATCAGTCACTACCGCAAATGGTGTTACTTCAGAACCAGTGCCAGATGTTGTCGTTACCGCAACCATCATGGCTTTTATGCCCATTTTAGGGAACTTGTAAATACGTTTACGGATATCCATAAAACGCATGGCAAGATCTTCGAAGTGTACTTCTGGATGTTCGTACATTACCCACATGATCTTCGCTGCATCCATTGGTGAACCGCCACCAAAGGCAATGATCACATCCGGTTGGAAGCTGTTCATCACGGCAACACCTTTTTTCACGATTGCAAGCGTTGGATCTGCTTCTACGTCGTAGAATACTTCAGTATCGATGCCTTTTCTTTTTAGGATTGAAACTAAGTCGTTAACATAACCGTTGTTGAATAGGAACTTATCGGTAACGATACAAGCACGTTTTTTACCAACAAGATCATCCATCGCAATTGGTAATGAACCACGGCGGAAGTAAATTGATTCAGGTAGTTTATGCCACAACATATTTTCAGCTCGCTTTGCAATAATTTTCTTATTGAGGAGGTGCTTAGGACCCACGTTTTCTGAGATAGAGTTACCACCCCAAGAACCACAACCTAACGTGAGGGATGGTGCTAAACCGAAGTTATATAAATCACCGATACCACCTTGTGAACTTGGTTGGTTAATCAGGATACGTGCCGTTTTCATTTTATCGCCGAAGTCTTTGATACGATCTTCGTTGGCATCTTGATCTGTATAGAGACCAGATGTATGACCGATACCGCCAATCTCAATCATAGTGATAGCTTGCTCGACAGCGTGATTGTAATCACGAGCGCGGAACATACCTAATGTTGGCGATAGTTTTTCGTGAGCGAATGCATCATCTACGTGTACTTCTGGACCTTCACCAATCAATACTTTTGTGAAAGGAGGCACAGTAACCCCTGCCATTTCTGCAATCTTAATGGCAGATTGACCCACAATCGCAGGATTCATGTTGCCGTTAATTAGTACGATTGCACGTACTTTATCGGCTTCTTTCTTCGTTAAGATGTAACCGCCGTGTGTGATGAAACGCGCTTTTACTGCGTCATAGACGTCATCAACAACAATAACTGCTTGTTCTGAAGCACATACCACACCGTTATCGAATGTTTTTGACATTAAGATTGAAGATACGGCACGTTTAATGTCTGCTGTTTCATCAATCACAATAGGCGTATTACCTGCGCCAACACCAATGGCTGGTTTACCTGACGAGTAAGCGGCTTTAACCATGCCCGGACCACCAGTGGCAAGAATAAGGTCAATGTCATTGTGATGCATCAATGAATGTGATAACTCAACTGATGGTTCATCAATCCAACCAATGATATGTTGTGGTGCGCCTGCTGCAACTGCGGCATCTAAGACAATTTTAGCGGCTGTGTTGGTTGCATTTTTTGCACGTGGATGTGGCGAGAAGATGATACCATTACGTGTTTTAAGTGAAATTAACGCTTTAAAAATAGCCGTTGAAGTTGGGTTAGTCGTTGGTACGATACCGCAGATGATACCAACTGGCTCGGCAATGGTAATGGTGCCAAATTCGTTATCTTCTTCAATAATTCCGCACGTGAGGGAATCTTTATATTTGTTGTAGATGTATTCAGATGCAAAGTGGTTTTTAATTACTTTATCTTCTAATATACCCATGCCAGATTCTTCAACAGCCATTTGTGCTAGTGGGATACGTGCTGTAGATGCTGCAAGGGCTGCAGCGCGGAAAATTTTATCAACTTGTTGTTGATTGAAGGTGGCAAATTCTTGTTGCGCGGTTTTGACTTTGGCAACCATTGCGTTGAGTGTTTCAATATTCTTGACAGTCATAATCTATCCTTAAAACTAATTTGAAATCTAAAAGTTATTTACTAAGGGTTACCTCTTAGTGAATAACTTTGATTTAAGTATAGATAATTGTAAGGATTACAAATTGATCTAAATCAATTGTAGTAATATTACGTATTATATTTTCATAATAGTGTTAAGTCGGTCATAAATATGTAAAAAGCACTTTTTTTGTAATTTTATTTCAATGCGATTAAGACTCATTTATAGGGTCGTAACATGCTGAATTTAAAAAAAAAGACGTAAATTAACAAAGTTATTGTTAATGTTAGAGCCATTAAGGTAGCATTGCCTGATCTGTTTATTAGAGGAAGTTTTACTATGCCGAAATTATCTAAGGTTATGGCGACAGCGCTTAACCAACAAATGACAAAAGAGTTTACTGCATCGCATCTTTACCGCAGCATGGCATCTTTTTGCTATGCATCTGATTTTATTGGCGCAGGCGATTTCTTTTATACGCACGCCGCGGAAGAGCAGCAACATGCACAGTTGTTATTCCGTTATATGATCGACCGTGGTATTCAGCCATTAATGGACACGATTCCTGCGGCAGAATCTGAATTTTCAGATCTACTTGATGTGTTTAACAAAGCCTTGGATCATGAAGTGATGATCACGGAATCTATTTCTGAAATTCTTGGCTTAGCGCATGAACTAAGAGATTTTCAATCTGTGGCTCATCTAAATACCTTGATGGAAGAGCAAACAGAAGAAGAAGCATTATTTAATGGTATCGTTAGCCAAATCCGCCGTGTTGGTGTTGATAATGGTCACGGTCTATTTATTATGGATCAAGAACTGAAAGCAATGAGCAAAGCGTCAGCTGGCATTGCTATTTAATTATTCTTTATTGTAGTTTGGCGAATTGATTCAGATTAGCTAAAGATCAAGATGTGAGTATAAAAACCGCTTATGCTTTGGTGTAAGCGGTTTTTTATTTTTACAACCTATACTTTAGTGGTACTATTGTTGATGTTAATCGTGAATTTTAATCAATAGGTAGAATAATTATGTCGAATGATAACAATACTGATATTAAAGATTGCTGTGGTGCGTTTGCTGAAATTGGCAGCATTATTCACCCTGATGATACCGATCTATCTTTCTCTATTACATTTGACTCGCAACTTGCAGTAGATGCAAAACGCAGTGAGCTTGAGGCTTATGTTGATGAACAATTCGATGAAGCAGTAACGATTACCTTTACTGCGCAAGATGAGCATTCTTATCTAGTAACATTGAGCTTTACTTGTACTGCAGAAAAAATGATTTTTGAAATGAATTTACGTCATTTATTGGCCTAAATGGTTTCGATTTTTGAATAGTTCAGTATAAAGGCATACAAGATGAATCTGTATGCCTTTATACTGATGCTTGTATAGCGATCTAGCCGAAGTGTTGTTTACAATAAGCAAGACGCTGGTCTAGATCCATACTATCGGTATTCGCCGCTTCAATTTGTTGTAACCTTGGTAGCAACCCCATGCCATTGGCGATTTGAATAGCCAGCCCTGGACGTGCGTTAAGCTCTAATAGCATAGGACCATGATGCTGATCTAACACCACATCGGCACCTAAATAACCTAAGCCTGAAATATCATAACATTGAGCCGCTAAACGAATAACTTCTTCCCAATGCGGTACTTTTAACATGGCTAATTCTTTTTGTGTATCAGGATGGTGGGTGACAATTTCGTCATGTTGCACGGCGTTGAGCGCTACGCCTGTGGTGATGTCTATGCCCACACCGACCGCGCCTTGGTGTAAATTAGCTTTACCATCCGACATGGATGTTGATAACCGCATCATGGCCATCATCGGGATACCTTTAAATACAATCACACGTATATCTGGCACCCCTTCAAAGCTATAACCCTCAAAGCTATCATCAAATATAATAAGCGCTTCAACAATAGCAACATCGATGCCTCCACCGAGTGAGAATAGACCAGCTAAAATATTCGTGCAATGACGTTCAATATCATCGAGCGAGCATTCACTGCCGCTGGGTTTATAATAGCGACCATCTTCCACTTTAGTGATCACTAAAATACCTTTACCACCAGAGCCTTTTGCCGGTTTGATGACAAAGCCACTAAGACTTTCGATAAGTTTATTAACAGATTTTACGGCGTGTTGATTATCAACCACGCCAATCAGTTCAGGGGTGCTGAGATTGGCCTCTTCGGCTATTTCTTTGGTTTTTAATTTGTTATCCACTAATGGAAACAGTTTTCTGGGGTTGTAGCGCGATATGTACATATTATTGCGCTGATTCATCCCCAGAATACCTTGTTGTTTTAACTTACTCGGCATCGCGAATTCTTTAAAAAACGAAAATGTCATGATTAATCACCCTGCATATCTTTAAAGCGGCGTAGTTCGAGTAGACGGTAGCCAGTATAAGTCCCTAACATTAAGATGACTGCCATAATAATAAGTTGTAGACCAAGGAAGTTGAATGCCCAGTAGCGTAATAGTTCATTACTAATGGTGAGATACACAAGCACGGCCACAAACAAGCTGCCACCACCTTGTACAAATACTTCTTTCGGGCCTTCTTCTTCCCACAGAATGGACATACGTTCTATGGTCCAAGATAGAATGATCATCGGGAAGAAGGTAATTTTAAGTCCTTCTGTAAGTCCAATCTTGTACGATAAAACGGAGAACAATGAAATAATGGCGATAACGGTAATGATCACCACGGATATTCGCGATACTAATAGTAGATTTAATCGCGACAGGTACGAGCGGATCACTAAACCAATACCGACAATAAGGGTAAAACCAATTAAACCGGTCACTAAACTGGTTTGTACAAATGCCATGGCGATTAATACTGGCATAAAGGTACCAGAAGTGCGTAGTCCAATCAGAATACGCATTAGCACCACAATCATCACCCCTAATGGAATGAGTAAGATGCCTTTGAATAACGCTTGTTCTTCGAGTGGTAGGCTGTAGATACTAAAATTGGACAGGTTAGTCTCATTGAATTTTTCTTTTAGTACCTGCATAACAGGTTGGGTTTGTTGAATAATAGAGAAACTAACCCGTGAATTTGTACCCCCGATGAGATCTAATGTTGGTTCGCCATTTTGTTCCCAAAGCAGCAGGTTTTTCGCGTCGGCGATCTGGCCTAATTTGACGTCAATTAAACGGGTGTCATCTTCGCCGAATACCAGTACAAATGGTTGCAGTTGTTGTTGACGACGACCGTCTTCAAGATACAGACCTTTAACCAGTAAGGCGGGGATATTAGCGTCATTGAGCAATGCGACAAATAATGCTGATTTGTTATTTTCTTGCAGCATTAATTTCGCATTTTGGCCTAAATCATCTCCAGACAGTAACTTGAGTAATTCACGGCTATATGAAAAAGCATCGGCGCTTGTTGCCATCGCACTGTTAACAAGTTGTTCTGCAGCTATATCATAGGGTGGTAACCAGGTGGTTTTATTAATGGTAATGTCTTGCTCATTAATCACATCTAATGGGATATCATTAGTTAGAACATTCACTTTATAGTATAGATCTTGCTTGCCCTGTGCGCTACGAATGGTCCATTGTGCGCGATTATCGATAAAGGATAAGCCATAACCCGGCGATGCAGCAGTTTGGCTTAACACGGTGAAGTTAGACTGTGTCGACGGTGTGGCGAAGGATACATTCACTGCGTCACCTTGTGCAGTAAACTCAACTTTCGCTTCAATCATCCAGGTTGAATAGGTGTCACCGGGAAACCAAGGGATCTCTCCACTGTAATGGCGTTGTGCAATACTGCCAACACCGAGCAGGAAAAGTAACGCAACAAAGATGCGAAATTGGATCTTAGACGGCATGATTAGTTAGCCCCTTTTTTAGTGGATGTAGGTTGTTTTTTATTAGCAGTCGCTTGTTTTTTAGGTTGCGTGTATTCTTGAGCGACATCGACAATGGCAATATCTTTTAAGAAGGTACGGCCTAATAGTATAGGGAAGATCATACGACTACGATCGGCCAAGGTAAACTCGGTTTCAGTGTTAATATCGCCAAGTTCGATAGGTAAGCTCACGACATAACGTCGCAATGCGTCGGCCGCGTTAGTTTGACGGATCTTAATGGTGCGCACGACTGCTGCTTCCATAGGGAATACTGCGCTATTATCTTTGTGTGATAAATTAAATTTGACCCAGTCTTTGCCATCGCGTTCAAATTTAACGATCTCTGTTGCATTTAAAGACGATGTCGTAGCACCTGTATCAACCCGTGACTTAAAATTGGTTTGCAATGCTTCAAACCATACCCACTCTTCTTGGCCAAGAATTACTTTGTGGGTGTAGTCATTGCTGGCTTGAGGCGTTACTGGTATCACGATGGGCGCTGCCTTTTTAACCTGTGTGGTGGTACTTAAATCGTCAAGTTGCGCGGTTAATTTTGCGATCGCTTTATCTTGCTCGCTGAACTTATCTGGTTGTGATTGCAATGTGGTTAATATTTGTTGCTGCTGCTGCAAGATGGTTTCTATTTGTGCTTGCTGTTGTACCACAATGGCAGTATTGGCTTCATTTTGTGTTGTCGCACAGCCATTTAAAAATACAAGGCTAAGTACACCCGCAATAGCTATCTTTGATGTTTGTAATATGTTTGTATTTTTCATTAGGTATTGGCCTTGTAAACAGATGAAAAGAGGGGGTAGTTCACTAAAGTTGGTAAATAGTTCCGTCATCTCTCCATATAAGATATAAATTATATATTTATTTAAAGTAATACTGGTTTTTATTTTAAAAGCATGAATATCCATCGTAAAAACAATGTTATTGCATAGATTATAATTGTTTTTAAGATGCTAGTCATAAGATAATGACATTATTACTTATTAGATATGCGAAATATATCTAATACCATAGTTAGATATTTATCACTGAGTATTATTTGTTTCTACACAAGATACTGGGCAGGGTGTCGTATTGAGTTAATGGTATAGAGTGCAAGCTTAACGTTGCACTCTATGTACATTACTGGGTGATGGATTCGGTTACTGTGTAAGTGCGAGCAACATCAACCACGACGATGTCTTTTAAGAATGTTCGGCCAAGTAATACCGGAAATTCCATGTGACTGCGGTCGGTAAGCGTAAACTCTGTCAGCATTTTCATGTCGCCAAGTTGTACGGGTAATTCGATAATAGGGCGGCGTGTGGGTTCGCTGTTGTTGGCCTGGCGGATCAAAATAGTGCGAGCAACTTTAGCTTCGATAATTTGCGTTTCATTGTTGATCGCTTGGCTGAAGTTAAAACGCACCCATTTTATCCCATCACGCTCAAACTCGACAATATCAGTCGCATTAAGTGATGATATGGTCGCGCCAGTATCAATACGGGCCTTATACTTTTCTGGCAGATTACTGAGTAATATGAGTTCTTCAGAGCCGATGATTAATTTATCAATTGGCGCTATTGCTTCAGTCGATTGTACAAGGGGAAGATGCTCGATATTGTTGGTTGGCTTATCAGGCTGATAACTCGCGATAAGCTGGCTATTGCTGATCACTTGTTGACGTAATTGCACATAGTCTTCGAGCTTGTTAGCTAGCTGCGCAATATGTTGTTGCAGGACAAATAATGCAGGCTGTTTTTGTAATTCAGCCAAAATTGTTTTTTGCTGCTCAACTATTAGTTCGATTTTCTGGTTTTGTTGCTCAATCTGTAATTGCAGTATTTGCGCTGATGTTTCACCCTGATTGAGAAATTGCTCAACACTCGCGCAGCCTGACAGCAGGATGCTAAACATGATGCCGATAATTAATTGACGGGGTGGTTTCAACGTATCCATTTCTAATCTTAACTCATTGACAATATGCATAACCTATTCTCTTATCCTTCTCTAAGCACCCTTTCAGGTGCTGGATATCGCGTTATTCGTCTAGCTTTTCTGCGTAAGGTTTAGTGGCAATTAATACGGCACGCTTGGGTGCTGGATAGCCTTCAATTGTTTTACGGTGATCGTTAGGATCAAGAAAATCAACTAATGATTCGTTTCGCATCCACGGTGTTGCACGTTGTTCTTCAATGCTGGTATCAGACACATCGACGATACGGACATTTTCAAAACCCAGTTTTTCAACCCAGAGTTTTAATGCCGCGCAGCTTGGTAAGAACCAAACATTACGCATTTGAGCATAGCGATCGCCAGGCACAAGTACCGCTTGTTCGTCACCATCAACGACTAATGTTTCGAGTACTAATTCACCGCCATCACGCAGTTGGTTTTTAAGCTGTTCAATGTGATCAATTGGCGATTTGCGATGGTACAGGACACCCATAGAGAAAACCGTGTCGAATGCGCGCAGTTTAGGTAATTCTTGAATACCAAGTGGCAATAAATGCACGCGTTGGTCATTATTAGCAAAATGACGTATCGCTTCAAATTGCACTAAGAATAATTGGCTTGGGTCGATACCAACGACAAACTCGGCACCATCACCGAGCATACGCCACATGTGGTAGCCGCTGCCGCAACCCACATCAAGCACATAACGGTATTTTAACGGTGAGATAAACTCGCGTAGACGTTCCCATTTCCAATCACTGCGCCATTCGGTATCGATATGAATGCCATGAATGTGGAACGGGCCTTTACGCCAAGGGTGGAATTTTTGTAACAGGTTCTCTGTTTTACGCAGATCGCTTTCGCTTAATTCACCCGGAATACCAACTTCGAATTTGTCAGTGATATTGATGTGTTTGGTTTCGACTTTTGGTAGTTTTTTTAATACTTTTTCCCAGCGCGGTAAAAAACCATGCTTGTGTTCGCGCTCCCATTCGTGCATTTGTGCTGGTAACGTGTAAAGCCAATGGTGTAATTTGTTTTTCGCAATTATCTGGTAAAAATTTGAAAAGTCGATCATGGGTAACCTATATTACTTTTAATTAATGTTACTGCTTTAAATTAATGCGATTTATGGTGCTATTTAATGGCAACCATAGAGCCAAAGTTAAAACATTGGAACCAAGAATTTGCGCTGCTAAAGCCAATCTCTTTAAAACGGTTCAAATGGGTTTCAATGCTGTCTGGACGCATCACATCTTCAATCGCGCTACGTTTCTGACTAATTTCTAATTCGCTATAGCCATTCGCACGTTTAAAATCTTCGTGTAAATTGATCAGTAGATCATTGATCTTATCATCACTAAAACAAAACTTTTCTGACAAGATAAGAATACCACCGGGGACTAGCCCATCATAAATTTTGGTCAATAGGGCTTGGCGCTTGGCTGGTGGAATAAATTGCAGGGTAAAGTTCAATACCACAATTGAGGCGTTGTTAATCTTGGCCGCACAAATATCATCACACAGCACTTGCACTGGGGTATTACTTTTATAAGCAGATAGGTGGCGTTCGCAACGCTCTAACATTGCTTGTGAATTATCAATCGCAACAATATTGCAGTTGCTTGCTTGCACGTTACGGCGCATGGCCATGGTTGCAGCACCAAGTGAACAACCTAAATCATACAGCTGGGTATTATCTTGGGCATAACGTGCGGTCATCATGCCAATCGCAGAAATGATATTAGAGTAACCGGGTACAGAACGTTTAATCATATCTGGAAAGACTTCAGCGACACGTTCGTCAAAGGTGAAATCACCAATTTGATCTAACGGGGCTGAGAAAATCTGATCGCGTTGTTGCATTGTTATGACCTGCAATAAAAATTAGCAAAATAAGGCGACATATTTTAGTTAAAATGACCGACTTTGTCTCTATCTAAACCACATATAGACGGAATAATTTACTTGTTTCGCTGTCGTGTTGGTTTTTTCATCGCTAAAAATGACTTTTTTGTTAATAAAATAACGGTTATTTAACCAGCAAGGGACAATTGGAGGGTGAGTGGGGAAGGGGGTTCTTACGCCGTTTGGCGATAACGGTAAGTAGTTTTGGGATAACTTGAAGTTGTTTTAGTATAACTATTGGTTGCGGTGCTAATTTCTATTACAATAACGGTAATTTTTTGAGGGTAGCTAAGAGTAGTTACCCGATCCATCGATTTAGTAGGATTATACAAATGCGCACAGTGTATTGCGGACAAGTAAATGAAACACATATCGGCCAGCAGGTTGTATTGTGTGGTTGGGTTAATCGTCGTCGTGATTTAGGCGGTGTTATTTTTATCGATTTACGTGATCGTGAAGGTATTGTGCAAGTTGTTTATGATCCAGATTTAGCCGATGTTTTCGAACGTGCTAGCCAACTACGTCAAGAGTTTTGCGTGAAAATCACCGGTACGGTGCGTGCGCGTGACGAACGCCAAGTAAACAAAGACATGGCAACGGGCGGGGTTGAAGTCTCAGGTTTAGAACTTGAAGTGTTCAATAAAGCAGACATCCTGCCACTTGATTTCAACCAAACCAATACTGAAGAACAACGTCTAAAATACCGTTTCCTCGATTTACGTCGTCCTGAAATGAGCAACCGTCTTAAGACGCGTGCTAAAGTAAGTAGCCTTGTACGTCGTTTTATGGATGACCATGGTTTCCTTGATATTGAAACGCCAGTACTAACAAAAGCAACGCCAGAAGGTGCACGTGATTACCTAGTACCAAGCCGTACTCACAAAGGTCAATTTTTTGCATTGCCACAATCACCACAGTTATTTAAGCAACTGTTGATGATGTCTGGTTTTGATCGTTATTACCAAATAGTTAAATGTTTCCGTGATGAAGATTTACGTGCTGACCGTCAGCCTGAATTTACCCAAATCGATATCGAAACTTCATTCATGACAGCAGCACAAGTGCGTGAAGTGACTGAAAGCTTAATTACCCACATGTGGAAAGAGATCTTAGACGTTGAATTACCAGCGTTCCCAAGCATGACTTATGCTGAAGCAATGCGTCGTTTTGGTTCAGATAAACCCGATCTACGTAATCCATTAGAGCTTATCGACGTTGCAGACATTCTAAAAGATGTGGAATTTAAAGTATTCGCAGAACCTGCTAACAACCCGAAAGGTCGTGTTGCGGTATTATGTGTTACTGGCGGCGCTAAACTGTCTCGTAAGCAAATTGACGACTACACTAAATTTGTGGGTATCTATGGCGCGAAAGGCATGGCATGGATGAAAGTGAAGGACGTTGCAGCGGGTGCTGAAGGCGTACAATCACCAGTCGCTAAGTTCTTAAGCGCTGACGTGATCACGGCATTACTTGAGCGTACTAACGCGAAAGATGGCGATATCATTTTCTTTGGTGCTGATACCAACAAAGTTGTCACCGAAGCACTTGGTGCTTTACGTCTGAAAGTTGGTGTTGATTTAGAACTAACTTCAAACGAATGGAAACCGCTTTGGGTTGTTGACTTCCCAATGTTTGAAGAAGATGAAGAAGGTAACCTAAACGCGGTTCACCATCCATTCACAGCGCCAATGGACGTTAACGCTGCAGAGTTACTCGCCAACCCTGCGAACGCTATTTCGGATGCTTACGACATGGTTATCAATGGCTATGAAGTTGGTGGTGGTTCGGTACGTATTCATAAAGGTGAAATGCAAAAAGCGGTATTTGAAATCTTAGGTATCGAAGATAAAGAGCAACAAGACAAGTTTGGTTTCTTACTTGAAGCACTTAAATACGGTACGCCACCACATGCTGGTTTAGCATTCGGTTTAGACCGTCTAACTATGCTACTAACAGGTACCGATAATATCCGTGACGTTATCGCATTCCCGAAAACAACAACGGCGGCATGTTTATTAACATCAGCACCAAGTGAAGCAAACCCTGCGTCGCTTGAAGAGCTAAGTATTGCGGTGGTTAAAAAAGAAAAAACGACTGACGCTGAATAATTATATCGCTATTAGTTTGATGGTGGCTATCTAGTTAACTGCTGTTGCTAATAAAAAGCGGATATAGCCTTTGGTTATATCCGCTTTTTATTAGGGTATAAAAGAATCACTACAAGATATGTGTGTTGCCCGACAAAGACATCATCGACACAAGCCATAATACGGTGACCTTCAAATATAAAGACGGGAAAACTCAAGCAACGAAAACCAGAGCCTTACCAACGTTACAATTTCTCTGGCTTATCTTGCAACATGTGCTCCCAAAAGGATTACAGCGAGTGCGGGATTATGGGTTTTTACACGGTAATGCCAAGCGGTTACGTGTGCGTATCCAAGCAATATTGCTGCATTTGTTCAATTGGAAAATGCCTGAACTCGTCGCAACGATAACTGCGAAAGCAATCCGGATTTGTCCCTGCTGCCAGCATGAAATGAAATGCGTGGGCATCACGCGAACGGCCTAGCCGAAAGGCGTAACATAATAGGCATAATGGCGTTAACGTTACAGGTTGGAGAGATTAAATTTATGATTAAAATTGACTAGTTCATTGATAAATAACGGTTCTGTTATTTATCTCAATTTCGCTCGCCTTGGGTTTAGCCCAAGGCGAAGTACCCACCAAGATCAAACACGTTATTTACTATATAAAGAAGGGATAGGGCTTGTTCAACACCCGAATAAGGTGTCGGCTGCGCGACACCTATTCTTATTTGTTAGTTGCTTTTATACACATGTGATCTATGGGCGACTTTTACAACATTTACAATAAGTAAACCATCTTTTATCTCGTAAATTATTCGATATAAGCCCTGTCGAACTCTATAGATTTCTTTGCCTGATAACTTTATACAACCTTCACCTCGCGGATTCTCAGATAAAATGTCAATTTTACCTAATATCTTTTTTATATCGTTTTTAGGTATAACTCGTAAATCTTTAGCTACTGACTTTTTAAATGTGATTTTATATTTTGCCATGCGACTTCAAATCATTTAGCAAATCTTCATAAGATATTTCAGATTCATTGATTCTTTCTGATACAGCAGCTAAATCTTCTTGGTCTTCACGCATTAGTAAGCGAACAGCTTCATCTATTAGCTCTGAAACAGATAGGTGTGCTGAGGCTGCGCGCATTTTTAAAGCTTGATGTATCTTTGGTTCAAAATAAACAGTCGAACGTTTAGATAAGTTACTCATAGTGATGACTCCATTTAATCAATAACAACACTATAACACCACAACGTTATAATGTCACCGGACTTGGATGAGCAACTAACCCAAGCAATATTGCTGCATCTGTTCAATTGGAAAATGCCGTTACTCACAACTGCGTATTCAAGTAAAGAAATCCGTATTTGTCCCTGCTGTCAGCATGAAATGAAGTGCGTGGGCATCACGCGAACGGCCTAGCCGAAAGGCGTAACATAATAGGCATAATGGCGTTAACGTTACAGGTTGGAGAGATTAAAATTGACTAGTTCATTGATAAATAACGGTCCTGTTATTTATCTCAATTTCGCTCGCCTTGGGTTTAGCCCAAGGCAAAGTACCCACCAAGATCAAACACGTTATTTACTATATAAAGAAGGGCTCGGGCTTGTTCAACACCCGAAGAAGGTGTCGGCTGCGCGACACCTATTCTTATTTGTTAGTTTTTTGAAACGTGTAAACTAAAACTTCACCAAGTATAAAATACCCAAGGCTAAAAATTCTTTACATAATGCAATAATTGAATAACACGATCTTTGACTATACTAGTTCGATAATCACCACGCGAAACGCCTGCAGAGCTGCCAAATTCTTTGCGAGTCCAAGTGTTTTTAATTAACTCAAACTCAGCATCACGATAATTTATCCAATACTTTTGTGCTGCAATCAACTCTGACTTTCTTGCTTCTGGCAATTTTGAACTAAGTATCTCAGAAGCTTTATTCAACTCCTCATCTAAAAAGGTTAGGTAATTATCATAGGCAACCAAAAAGTCTCTCGTACTATTTTGTGGGTTATCAATATCCGTTAAATAAATGATTTCTCGTTTTTCAAACTCACCAATCAAGTCTGGTGCTTCAGGATTATCGATCGCGTATGCCCCTACAACCAAGCCTATTGTCAAAAAGCACCCGATGATACATCTATAAGCAGTACCCTGTTTTCTTTTTACCATTTTGCATAAACTCCTTTATTATATATATTCCACTCTGCTTGCCTTCTGTTAGTTAAGCCTCGACTAACTTTTCCTTGAGATTTATCCCACGCTTTCCAAGCTTTTTCTAGTGTAGTGTAAGACGTTGTTGTCAATGGATCATTCACCATTTTCAAAACAGATGAACTAGAGAAACCAGTTTGACCTATATTAAAAGCCAGTATAACCATTGCATCGAATTCATTTTGAGTAACACTAACCTTCACTTTGTTTTTTATGGTGTTTACAAAAGGGCTTAGATCTCCTTTAAATAATGAAAGGGCTTCAGTCTCCGTCAAACCATCTTTGTATTTTGACCAATCAGATTTAGCAATCAAGTGTCCGTAACCTATAGTAGCGCCTTCTATCCAGACTGTTATATCTTTACCTGTTTGGTCGTCATAAGGACTAGTTGCCAATTCTTCAATCGACTTTAAAAGGTTAATACCTTTTTGGCCAAAGAACATAGAAATACTCGATTTCGTCCCAACTTTAATCGCAACCAAATGTTTGAAGGTTTTTCCATTAGCGTCAACTAAACCGTCAGGACGAATCATTTTTAAAACATTCTTTTGGAAAGCTTCTATTCGTTTAACCGTGTTTGGTCCTGATTTTCCATCGATCTTTAAAATAATTGGAAAACCAACTAATTTGTGTTGGTTGAGCAAACCTTGCACCACTTTAACGTCTAATAAATTATTTTTACCTTTATTACCAACTGATGCTATTATCTTTTTCATTATTACTTTCCTTAGTTTATGGATCGAATTTCTATAGTTATTGATGAGAGTCAGCCACGCCGAAACATGGAAGAATTTCAAGAGTAAAAACTAACGCCCAAATAATGGGCAAAAAATAGTTGGTTAAAATAAGCGACGCAGGAGCAAAAACCAACTGTAATTTGTCCGTTTAAATTGCCTTGTTGAACGAAGCCGCTGCGCGGCGGAGTAAACAAGCCAGCGTTCATACTAACCAATAGCATCACCATTATGGTGGTGCCTTATTGGAGCTATCAGTATGAATCATTCACAACAGCAACGATTTAATTTTCTTTATGAACAACATCTTATCAATCTAAGGCTGCAAAGGTAAACGACCAGCGACCATTGATGCCTATTCTCGTGCGGTTCGACGCATTTCCGCTTATTTTGATAAATCTCCCGATGGATTAACTACTGCCAACTTAAAAGACTATTTCAACAGCCTGATCCAGACCCACTCTTGGAGCACCGTTAAAATCGACCGTAATGGCTTGCCGTTTTTCTACCGCTACACCCTCGACAAACAATGGGAATGGCTAAGTATTGTCAAACCTCCGCAAGTTAAACGTCTGCCCGTGCATTACTTCATGGTTACGTTCACTTTACCCAGTGAACTCAGGCCCTTGGCTCGCAGTCAGCCCAAAGCGCTTTATCAATCCATGTTATCGGTCGCGGCATCAATATTAAAAGACTTTGCTAGGCGCAAACACGGCGGTGAAATTGGATTCACCACTGTTTTACATACTCACAGCCGGCAACGTAATTTACATCCTCATCTGCACATTATTGTCGCCAGTGGCAGCTACAATAAAACGCGCAACCAATGGCATAAAGGCAAGCGTAATTATCTGTTTAATGCCTTTGCACTGGCTAACACCGACACATTACCGACTAAATGGGTGGTTGATTGCCGAAAAGTCGGTTACGGTCTGCCTGCATTGCAATACCTGTCACGCTATTTGTATCGCGGTGTGTTACCCGATAAAGACATCATCGACACAAGCCATAATTCCGTGACCTTCAAATATAAAGACGGGCAAACTCAAGCAACGAAAACCAGAGCCTTACCAACGTTACAATTTCTCTGGCTTATCTTGCAACATGTGCTCCCCAAAGGATTACAGCGAGTGCGGGATTATGGGTTTTTACACGGTAATGCCAAGCGGTTACGTGTGCGTATCCAAGCAATATTGCTGCATTTGTTCAAT
This sequence comes from Moritella yayanosii, assembly GCF_900465055.1. Classification (NCBI taxonomy): domain Bacteria; kingdom Pseudomonadati; phylum Pseudomonadota; class Gammaproteobacteria; order Alteromonadales; family Moritellaceae; genus Moritella; species Moritella yayanosii. The sequence continues at coordinate 52,734 of NZ_LS483250.1, forward strand.
TGGAAAATGCCTGAACTCGTCGCAACGATAACTGCGAAAGCAATCCGGATTTGTCCCTGCTGCCAGCATGAAATGAAATGCGTGGGCATCACGCGAACGGCCTAGCCGAAAGGCGTAACATAATAGGCATAATGGCGTTAACGTTACAGGTTGGAGAGATTAAATTTATGATTAAAATTGACTAGTTCATTGATAAATAACGGTTCTGTTATTTATCTCAATTTCGCTCGCCTTGGGTTTAGCCCAAGGCGAAGTACCCACCAAGATCAAACACGTTATTTACTATATAAAGAAGGGCTCGGGCTTGTTCAACACCCGAATAAGGTGTCGGCTGCGCGACACCTATTCTTATATGTTATGTGCTGATTACGATAAACCTAATTGTTTTTTTAAAGCGCTAATTGAAAGAGCTGGTTTTGTTCTGTGCAACATTGAATGGCAATTAGGACAAACAGGTCTTAGATCTTTAATTGGCTCAACAATATACTCTTTACCAATTTCGGCTATATCTAAAATATGGTGAACATGAATAAATCCAGTACCAATAGAACCATAAGTATTTTCAAAATTAAAATCACATACAAAACAAGAAACACCATAATGCTCAATACATAAAGAGCGAGCCTTTCGGCTTCGTTCGTATGTATTGACTAACACTTTGGTTTTTGCACCCTCAACAATTGATGCATCATCAATTTCATCTGGAAAGATATGCTCATCAATATTTATTGAGAACTCTATAATTAAATCCTCAACGAGCTTTTGAGTTTGGACTTGGCGACCATGACCAAGTGAGTTGTAATAAGTCACATGTTCAGAGACTAAACGTAATGATTTGGTGAATGATGCCATTCCAAAATCGTTAAGTATTTGACGGAGGAAAAATTCAGTACCAGCTAAATTCATAGTTCTTTTATAAACAAAGCCATTCATTAAATATTTGAAGTTTTGTATATAGTCTTGAGTCGATCCTTTACCCATCCAACCATTTTCAATCGAGGTTTTGATCGCTTCACCACGTGGCATACCACTGAAATGTACTTGTTTGGCAAGTTCATATACATGTTTAATTGAATCTAATTCGATTTTCACAGAAACTCCTTTAAGCACATAACGCCTCAAGCAGCGGCTGCGTGCTGGCGCTGTTTTTGCGTGTTTATTGCAAAAAATGCGACAGTGTTAGCAGTCCGACTGGCTTGACTTGTTAAGTGCGGCATAGATTGAAACACCATGCCGCAGATAGAAACTTAGTTATTCAACCAAGCTCTAACATCAACAACCATAACACCCACTGCGGCAACAGCTTCGCGCAACTTAGCTTCCGAAATTGATAAAGCTCCTGTCCAATAGGTAATTTCCCAAGATTGATTAAGGTTGATTTTTTTTGGGTCTTCAGGACCTTTACGCTTTAAATTATCACTCATTCTAACATCCATCTAGTTTTCAACTACCAACATTGATAGTTATAATATTAATGGGGATAATTAATTTAATTTCAACCCTTTAGCACTTCACGCCCAACTAACTGGTGAGGATTGCTGGCGCGGGTTTTGCGTGCTTTTGCAAAACACGTGACTGTAATTCGAATCCGCGTTGAGTTGCTTGTTGAACGAAGCCGCTGCGCGGCGGAGTAAACAAGCCAGCGTTCATACTAACCAATAGCATCACCATTATGGTGGTGCCTTATTGGAGCTATCAGTATGAATCATTCACAACAGCAACGATTTAATTTTCTTTATGAACAACATCTTATCAATCTAAGGCTGCAAGGTAAACGACCAGCGACCATTGATGCCTATTCTCGTGCGGTTCGACGCATTTCTACTTATTTTGATAAATCTCCCGATGGATTAACTACTGCCAATTTAAAAGACTATTTCAACAGCCTGATCCAGACCCACTCTTGGAGCACCGTTAAAATCGACCGTAATGGCTTACAGTTTTTCTACCGCTACACCCTCGACAAACAATGGGAATGGCTAAGTATTGTCAAACCGCCGCAAGTTAAACGTCTGCCCGATATCTTGACGCCAGCGCAAATAAGCAAAATGATAAGTGCGACGAAGAAACAGCGCTATCAAGTGTTCTTTCTCACCCTTTACAGCATGGGCCTGCGATTAAGCGAAGGCTTAAACCTTACCGTTCATGATATTGATAGCCAAACCATGCAGGTTCATATCCGTGATGCTAAGGGTGGCAAAGATAGATTAGTACCGCTGCCAAAACGTACGCTACATGCTCTGCGTTGCCACTGGCAAACGCACCATCACGCGCGACTTATTTTCCCTGGACTCGGTAATGGCATGAATTCGCCGATGGATAAAGGCGGCATTCAAAAAGCCATCAAACAAGTATTACGTGACTGTCATATTAATAAACTCGTCAGCCCGCATTCACTCCGACATTGCTTTGCTACGCATTTACTCGAAGGCGGATTGGATTTACGCTCACTGCAAGTGTTACTCGGTCATGCCAGCCTTAATACTACCGCTAGATATACTCAACTCACGCAATTGAAACAACGTGATGCGGCCGTTGCCATTAATCAGCTTGCTGACAAGTTAGCGTTAGATTGGAGCTTGGCATGAGTACATTTATTGATTTATTGCGCATTCATCATGACGAGTTTGAACGGCAATTTGGTAATCAACTTTCTCACGACAGTCGCCGCGCCATCTACGCCATGTTAAGTTGCAAAACGGGGCAACAAGGTTGTTCGCAATGGATTTGTTCTCATTGCCAACATGATGACCGTTTGCCACTGTCCTGCGGCCATCGGCATTGTCCGCAATGCCAGCAGCGCACCACCTCCGATTGGCTTATGCGCCAACAATCGAAACTACTGCCCGTGCATTACTTCATGGTTACGTTCACTTTACCCAGTGAACTCAGGCCCTTGGCTTGCAGTCAGCCCAAAGCGCTTTATCAATCCATGTTCTCAGTCGCGGCTTCAATATTAAAAGACTTTGCCAGGCGTAAACACGGCGGTGAAATCGGCTTTACCACCGTTTTACATACTCACAGCCGGCAACGAAATTTACATCCTCACCTGCACATTATTGTCGCCAGTGGCAGCTACAATAAAACCCGAAACCAATGGCATAAAGGCAAGCGTAATTATCTGTTTAATGCCTTTGCACTAGCTAAAGTCTGGCGAGCAAGGATGCTTGATGCTATCAATCAGCACGCTGATTTATCACTGGCTAACACCGACACATTACCCACTAAATGGGTGGTTGATTGCCGAAAAGTCGGTTACGGTCTGCCTGCATTGCAATATTTATCGCGCTATTTGTATCGGGGCGTATTGCCCGATAAAGACATCATCGACACAAGCCATAATTCCGTGACCTTCAAATATAAAGACGGGCAAACTCAAGCAACGAAAACCAGAGCCTTACCAACGTTACAATTTCTCTGGCTTATCTTGCAACATGTGCTCCCCAAAGGATTACAGCGAGTGCGGGATTATGGGTTTTTACACGGTAATGCCAAGCGGTTACGTGTGCGTATCCAAGCAATATTGCTGCATCTGTTCAATTGGAAAATGCCTGAATTCGTCGCAACGATAACTGCGAAAGCAATCCGTATTTGTCCTTGCTGCCAGCATGAAATGAAATGCGTTGGCATCTCGCGAACGATCTAGCTGAAAGGCGTAACATAATAGGCATAATGGCGTTAACGTTACAGGTTGGAGAGATTAAATTTATGATTAAAATTGACTAGTTCATTGATAAATAACGGTTCTGTTATTTATCTCAATTTCGCTCGCCTTGGGTTTAGCCCAAGGCGAAGTACCCACCAAGATCAAACACGTTATTTACTATATAAAGAAGGGCTCGGGCTTGTTCAACACCCGAATAAGGTGTCGGCTGCGCGACACCTATTCTTATTTGTTATACATTCATTTACCAAATGCTACTTTAATAACATTTCCTGCTCTCAGTTCATATTTGTTCTCCAATTTCCACTTTGGATTTTGTTGCCATGCTATCCCTGAATTCAAGCTAAAGCCGACACCACAATGACTTATTACACACTGTTTAGCACTAATACCAAAAGCTTGAGTGCCTTTAGATGAAAAGTTAATGTTTGTACCACCAACCGCAAAATTAATTTCGACAACGGTAATTGGAAACTTAAACTCAACACTAACGTCAGGTGAAATATTGAACTTTTTTTGGAGTTCGAGTTCATCGCGTATTTCTGAAAATTTTAAATATAGATAGTCACCGTTATGGTAACTAACTTCCAGCTCTTTACCTTGTGGTGGAGATCTGAGATCTAATGGATTACCAATATTTTCCCAAGAGTTTTCTTCGATTATTACCCGCTCTTCGGGTAATAAGGAAAGCATACAAATACTCAACCTTTGATAACCATCACTATCTCGTTTGAACGATACGACATTATGACCATCAATTTGAACTGCTATCGGTGTTTCGTAAAATAAATTCCCTCCAACTATCGACAATAAATCTCTTCGTAACCAGTCTAGATTTCCTTGTACACTTTTAGAGTGAACCTTATTATTCTTGAATGCATGCAATTGCTCATTGGTATAAGCATATCCATCCGCTTTTTTGTGGTGTTGAGCACATAACGCAATCATCCCCTCGGGGTTATTATGAGGAGTAATATGTACAGGGGGATCAAAATGATGATATTCCAAATATGGATTACCACAATCCCGAACAGGACAGCCAAAGCCGACTTCTGATCGTAGCACCTCTTTTACCTTTTTAGGGATAGATGTCCGTTTTGCCATGATGCTCCAAGAATGTATAACGCCCATATTAAGCGGACTAAAATTGTTTGCCAAACTTGTTGAGGAACGAAACATGGCAAACTGTTTTAGTTCCGTTTAAATTGACTTGTTAAATGGCAAACTTACAAAGTAATTAACCCCATATTTTGGCCTTTACTTTCGAATGTTGTTTTTCTTACAATACCGACTTTACCACTTGCAGAGCCTAATGAAGCGGTTGCTCGCATGTCATTTTCAAAATAGCTTGAAGATAATTGGAAAAGTTCAAATGTGCCATTTTCAGACTGGAAGGCACCAATTATATAGTCAAGTCGCTCAAGCATTTTATAAGTAACACCAACACTATCAGTCGCTACTTTTGCACATTTAATTACGGCTTTACACCCGTTATGATTACACTCATTGCTTGCCTTTGAAATCATCGTTGCACCTATTTTTGATGCAATGGATCTTGCTGTTTCTCTGCCCCATTTATTAGCAGCAGCACCCGAATTTTTATTCTGTGACATTTGAAATACCTCTTGCCATTTAACGTCTTAGTATTTGTGCTTTGCGTTCTTTGCAAGGCTCAAATCGCTTGTTGGACTTGGCCGATGCCACGTCCAATCTATTCGGTATGCTTTATGCTATAGGAATTTGCTTTTATCGGGTAGGTATTTTTACGTAACTTGCTGTTAATCGCTTGATACTATTTACTCTTTGTTGCTTACACGTGCCTATTGTTATCATCTTCATGTACTTTTTTTGAGTGATAAATTCAACTTCCCACTTTTTAAAACAGCTCTGCCTCCCTCGTCGGTATTCATACCAACAAGGTATCTATTTTCTACTGTTTGCAATGACGTTACCGCCACCTTGACTTCATCAGCCTGACAATCGTAACGGTTCTCGATATCCTTGCATCATCATCTGCGACAGAGGTTTGATAATGCCGACAAACAGCAAATAGCCTTCCTTACATTGAGGACATAACCATTGACAACCTATTTCAACTGTTGTCTTTTCGGTTTTAGTGGGAGCCGATGATAACTGCTCTTTAATAAGCGCCAGTCTTTTTCGTTTGCAAGCGTTGGCTAAAAATCCAAAGTGGCGAACTCGCATCACGCCCTTAGGAAGTACATGCAATAAATAACGACGGATAAACTCATCCGCTGTGAGCTGCATCAGCTTGCTCAATAACTAATTCTCGATGCCTTAACGCTTGCATCATCTTAGCTCGATACACATTAGCAAGGGCTTTTACTGGAAACAAATAATCCGATGTTACCCCATGCCATTCTCCTTGCGAGGTTAACACCCCTCCGGGAATTAAGCAGTGCAAATGAATATGTTGCGTCAGGGTTTGTCCCCACGTATGCAAAACTACTGTACCGCCGAGTTGACCTTGCAAGTGTTTGCGTGTCATCCCAAATTGGCTCAGTGTCTGCCACACTGCTTCAAACAGTGCGCTATACAATTCCTTGGCTTTATAGTGCGCCAAAATATTCAGCTCGTGAGGCAAAGTAAACACCAGATGGAAATAGCGACAGTTTAGCACTTCAGTTTGTTGCTTCTCTATCCACGCTTGCGTCTGCTGCCCTTGGCATCTCGGACAATGCCGATCTCGGCAAGAACAAAAGATACGTTGTTCATAATGGCATGCTCCGCAACGCCATTGTTGCTCACCTAACGCTTGAGTGCGGCAAGCTTGAATATGCTGGCACACTAAAGATTGTTGCTGAGTCAATTTGTGCTGCTGTTGGTAATGCGCCAAATTAAGCGTGAGGATATCGCTCAGATGATTGGATGTTGCCATGACAAACCGCCTCCTAAATTAGCCAACAAGTCGGTGCCTTGGTGACCTAACTCTGGCGACCAATGTAAATACCTTTCCGTGGATTGAATACTTTGGTGCCCAAGCTGCTGTTGCAGTTGATTGAGTGGCATACCCGCTTGTAATTGGTGAGTGGCATAAGCATGCCGTAAGCTGTGTGGACTACAAGGTTTTGTTATTCCTGCTTTTTTGGCTGCGCAAGTTAGTCCTTTACGAAATGTGGATTCATGAATCGGGAAAATAACACCATGCCAGCGAGAACCAAACAACCAAGTATCAGGGTGATACTGTTGCCAGTATTACACGTAAACCACAGCCGTAACACAACGCCACCATGGCTCTGTGTTTATTCGTTTTACAATAGTAAATGACCGCAGAAATATCTTGCGGTGTTAATAGTTGTGGCAGTTTTTCTTTTCGTTTAGGTAAACAAACTGAGATAGTAAAACTGCGATGTAAGACGTGCTCAAACAGAAAATGAATACCATTAAGGTGTAGCTTTAATGTTGCTCTACAATGGTGTTTTTCCAAATTAAAATAGCGGAAATACATTTCCAACTGTTTATCTGAAATAGTATCGAAAGGTTGCCCAAAATACTTATACAGTTGATTTATAACATAACGGTAAGAGTTCCGTGTTCGCTCAGAGTAACCTCTTAAGGTGATTTCTTCGTTGAATTGTTGCAGTAGTTGTCGCAGTTGTCGCATGACATACCTCCTAAGCAGGGATGGTCCCTAGAGGTAAGTGTGGAACAATTGGTGAGATTTTGGCTCCGCGCAGCGGCTTAGTTCAACAGTGTATTATACAGACGTCTTCATAAGTCTTTTTTCAGACGACTGCAAAATTTTTAAATACTATTTTAAACTAACTTATAAATCAATGCATTACATACTTTTATTAAATCAGAACTTGACCACTCTATTCCGCAAAATTGAGACTTTTATTTATAGGGGTCTCTATAAGTCAATTTAATAAAGAACATAAGCTTTATATTTCAATACATTAGCTTTTTACAAAAAGTGAAGCTGAGACTGTTTGGCAATATAAGTAATCCATGTTTAGCAAAAAATGATTAGATTTCATTATACTTGTATGCAAAGCCAGTTTTGACTTAAGGAAAACGCCCGAACGTATGTGTCGAACAGCTGACATTTTTTTAGCTAGCCAACACGGCGTTCTTTTTCACTTAACCACAGAAATAATACATCAACAAATGTATGGAAAGTCGATATGAGTATATTGTAAGAAAGTCAAAGCTCTAAGCCACTTTGGGGCATAATTAAGTTAGCGGTGAAATTAAGTTTATCGATTATCTACCATCACACAATTTCGACCATTATCTTTTGCTCGATAAAGTGCTTTGTCGGTATGTGCGATAAATTCCTTAGCATTAAATGAATCGTACTCGTGCCATTCTGCCAGTCCAATGCTCACGGTTAGGCGAATATTATCTTGACCATAAGGCACCTGCAGTTCACTCACATTATGGCGGAGTCGTTCGGCAATGATGTGTGCTTGTGCGCTGTTCGTTTCGGGCATTAAAATAGCAAATTCTTCACCACCAATACGAGCGACGATATCGGATGATTTAACACTATTAAAGCAGGTGTCATAGAAATCACGTAGGACTTGATCGCCGCCACCATGACCATAAGCGTCATTGATCTTCTTAAAGTGATCAATGTCGAGCAGTAGTAATGACAACTTCTGTTTATCGTGTTTGGCAAAACCAATTTCTTGTTTCAGGACAAGGTTAAATTTACGTCTATTTAATGCGCCTGTGAGTGCATCTCTTGACGCTAGTTCGCGGTATTTATCCCGTTCTTTACGTCGGACGAGTAACGATTGTTGCTGACGTTTAATAATATTTTTTGATATGTCAGCCTGTAAAAGCTTTCTACGTAATGTTTCATAAGCATCATTCATCGCACCAATTTCATCATTGGAGGTGTATTCATGCATTTGCTGGTTATAACGGCCTAATGTAACTTGCTTCAAAGCATACGTAATACGGCGAATAGGGGTGATGACACTGTGATAGAGGACAGTGAAAAGTAACGTATTAAAGATGACGATGGTGCTAATAATAATGAGTACTAGGTAAAATCGTTGCTCTAATTTACCTAATTTTTGTTGTGTTTTAACATCGAGGTCTTTGATTATTTTATCTGTGACTATTTTTATGTCATCAATCCGGTTTGTTAGCTGAATAAACCAAAATTGACTGTTTTGATGCGTATCTGGTTGCAGCATGAAATCGGTCACTGTGTTATTAATAAATTCTTTTTGGGCTGTAATATTACACAAGCGACCACAAGCATGTTGCTGTGCGGGTGTTGCTGAATAATTAAACACAAAGATAGCATTAAGCTGCATGCCAAGTTGTATGTATAGTTGTTTGTAGCGCTCACTATGAATTAAATCATGTACCGATAGTTTACTATCGATGAGCAGTGTACCTATCTCTCGTTGTCGCCCAAGAATTTCTTTCAATCCGAGGATAGCATTGATCGCGGTAATATTATGGGCAAATTGGGCATCCATCTTGATCTGTGATAAACGATTTACCCGTGACAATAACCGGGCAATAATGTCATTGTATTCTGCTAACATTTGCTCACTGGTTATGCTGATATTTTTTAAACCACTTCGAAATATATTTAATTCAGCAATATCAATTTTGGTCGAGTTAATAAACTCGATTAACAAAGGTTCTGTTAATAACGCCTTGCGTGAATTCAGTAGCGTTGAAAATGTATCTATTTCATTCTTAGTTTTGCGTTGTTGTGCGGTGAGGACCTGAGAAAAACGCTGGTAGTCTGAACTTATGTAGCTCGAGAGTAACCCTCGTTCAACTTGTAAGTTATGTGTTAGTGAATTTACTTGTTGCACGATCTGAGTGAGGTTTTCTAATAGCAGCATATTTTTGTATTGTTGGTAATTGTCTTTGACCGCAATAAAGCTGAGCAACAACATACCAATAATTGGTAATAGCGAGGTAATAAGCACGCGAGTAGAAATGTTGATGCGATAGCTTAGCCATTCAGACGTACGCCGAAATATGGAGGTTAATGATGTCGAATGTTTTTTTTCATTATGAAAAGCCTGCACATAATCCATATCGGATATAAGAATGTGTTCAATAACCCAATCATATAAAAATTGACTGACTTGTTCTGCCGCCTCTACATTATTCGAATTTAACAGTTTATGTTTTAATTCGGGGAGCTGATTTAAAAAAGTTTGATGCTCCTTTTGGTGCTCAATAAAATTGTTGAACGCCAATGTCTGCATTAAGGCTTCTTCTTGTTTAAAATGAGCGGTAGTACAAGCAGTAAGGTCAGAGAAATATTTTTCGATGGTTGCAGCATTACAGTTAGTATCAATCGCTTCGATAATAGCTGAAATAACAGAGAAGATCTTTTTATGGTCAGTATCAATCTCATCGATACCGACACTCATCTCTTCATTCCATTCGAGGCTAATCATTAGTGCGACTACTTACCGTTGATTAAAGAATCTGCAGTATAAAATTTCATTGATTTAAGTCAACTTATTTAGCTAATGTTTTACCCCTAAATGAGTGGTCATTCATGTTTATGGTCATTAACAGGGAATACCTTGATATTCAATGTCAGTTATTTATTATGCTGGAATCAGTTTAGGTATTTGAGGCGGCGTTGTGATGGTCTTTTCTGAGATTGGTTAATCGGTGTTGGGTAATGCCAAACACCGAATTGTGTGCGTATTCTCCTTTATTGTTCATTGAACCCGCGATAATGTTGGTGAGTAACTGAATAGCGTCAGTGACATGGTCAATTGCCCATATATGGAATAAACCTTGCTCAACGGCCTCAATAACATCGTTTCGTAGCATGAGATTATGTACATTAGTGCGCGGAATTATCACCCCTTGTGTTGATAATTGTGTAATCGATGAACAAACATCAAAAAAACCTTCAATCTTTTCATTTACCCCGCCGATGGGTTGGGCATGACCAAATTGATCCATGGACCCGGTGATGGCGATATCTTGACGTAACGGTACTTGCGAAAATGCAGAAATAATAGCACAGCATTCGGCAAGCGAAGCGCTGTCACCATCGACTTGACCGTAAGATTGTTCGAACGTCAAACGTGTCGTGAGTGGGATCGTGACAGTTTGGCCAAATACCGATGCAATATAAGCGGATAGGATCATCACGCCTTTGGAATGGAGGTTACCACCAAGCTTCACTTTACGTTCAATATCAAAAATTTCCCCTTCGCCAAAGGAGGCTGTTGCGGTGATACGCCCTGGGATACCAAATTCGCTGTCTGATGTTGCAATCACGGAAAGTGCATTAATTTGTCCTATCACACTACCCTTAATATCAATGAGAGTGGCACCATTGATAAAGCTTTGCAGTAGATAGTCTTGTAATCTACCGGCTCGTTGCTGTTTGTTTGTCAGCGCTTGTTCAACATGGTGATGACGTATAAGCGTGGCATTTGCAAGACGTGCACAATAATTACTTTCACGTAATAAGTTGGCGATATCAAGTGAATGCAAAGAGAGCTTATCTTGATCTTCAGCTTGGCGTGAGCTGTACTCGATGATCCGACTCATGGCTTTACGATCGCAATGTAGCATATTGTTATCGTGTACGATACTCGAAATGAATTGTGCGTAGTGTGCTTCTGCAATGTCTGTTCTGGGCATGACATCTTCAAAATCAGCGGTAACCCGAAATAATTCTCTGAACTCAGGATCATATTGTTGCAGCAGTTGATACGTCTGATAATCACCAAAGAGAATGATCTTAACGGAGAGTGGTATTGGTTCGGGGTCTAACGAAATGGTACCGGATAAACTGACCTCGCGTTCCAATGAACTTAAGTTTAATTTGTTGGCGCGCAAGGCGCGTTTCAAGCCATCCCAAACATAAGGTCGCTCTAGTACTTTGACCGCATCAATCATCAACACCCCGCCATTAGCACGGTGTAAACTACCAGCTCTGATCAAAGAGGCATCGGTAAACACGGTACCTTTGAAGGTTGCACTTTCGATATAACCAAAAATAGTATGGTAATTAGGGCTGTCCTCGACCACGATAGGGAAGGAGTTGGTTTCTTGACAAACGAGCACGTTAATTTGATAGCGGCGGGGCATTTTTTTATCTAACGCGGCATAAGCCAAAGAGATATCATCCTCACTGCCTTCAACAAAGATCTCAAGATTGTCTAATATGTCTTTATTCATCGCGATGAGATGCGATTTTACCTCGGCTAAATGATTGTACTTTTTTTTCAATGGCGTGGTGCAATGTATCAATACGTCCTGTGCGATTTGTTCGTCAAGCTTTTGGATCTTATCGGAGAACTTTTCTTCTAAAATAGTTAATTGACGGATAATGTCACGTAGCTGTATTTCTAATTCTGCAATTTTAGTTTCAAATCGTTTCTTTTTACTGTCACTTAATGCTTCAAAATCGTTTTCAGAGTAGGCTTCGTTTTTATCGTTCATGGCGACAAGCTGGTAATCGCCTTGTGCCGTTAATGTTAAGCTAATACTGTGCTGTCGGGCTGACTGGGTCAGATCTTGTAAAATAGCTTCTTGTTTGCTTTCTAATCGATTTTTTAGTTTCTCAGAGCGAGCGAAGTAGATCTCGTTATCAAAGGCCATCGGTAAAGCTTTGACTAAACGATGGATAAGATTATCGATATCTTTTTTAAATTGATGGGCAGAGCCCGCTGGCAATTTTAATACTTTTGGATGACGAGCTTCATCAAAATTAACCGTATAACACCAGTCAAAAATAGTATGATTATTACTGCTCGGTTCGTGTCGGTTAAGATAGCGTAATATCATCGTACGCTTGCCCAGACCGTTGTGACCGAGCGCGTAGATGTTATAACCTTTTTCTTTTATCGACATGGCGAATTCGACCGCTTGTTGTGCCCGGTCTTGGCCGATGATTTGATCGAGTGGCTGTAGATGTTTGGTTGATTTACAGTCGGCAGCAAGCTTGCTCAGTGTTGAGGTACGATACAACTGGCTACAATCTAGAGGTTTTATCGACATACAGTTCCCTCTTATAAAACAGCTATACCCCTAGTGTAGACATAGATCGCTTGTGTGAGCATACTGTTTTATACTTCACGGCTAGCTTATAAGCGACCAAAAGAGAGAGAATAGGAATGATAGTGAACGCTGACACCCTGATTATATTGGATTTCGAGACAACTGGGTTATCTCCCGATATGGGCGATCGTGCGATTGAGATCGGTGCGGTAAAAATTGAAGATGGTGAGATCACAGGGCGCTTTCAAGAACTCATGTACCCTGGTCGTCGGGTGAGCAGTTTTATTGCCGATTACACCAGTATAACTAATGATATGTTAGTCGACGCCGCACCTTGTGAAGAGGTGATGCATCGTTTTGCCGATTTTATCCAAGGTTATAATTTAGTGGCGCATAATGCCTCATTTGATAAGCGTTTTTTAGATGCTGAATTGACGCGTATTGGTCGCGGCTATGACGGTGAGTTTAGCTGTTCACTGCTGGTGGCAAGACGTATTTTTCAAGATGCACCGAGCCATAAATTGGGTGAGTTGATTAAATATGCCAATATCCCGTCGGGTGGTGGTTTTCACCGCGCGTTATTTGATTCGGAAATGACGACTAAACTCTGGTTGGTGATGCTAGATGAAATAAAATCACGCTATAGCCTAGCCCACATTCCTTTTAAGTTGGTACAAAAGTTGGCTAAAACACCAAAAAAATCAGTGGATAATTTTTTACGACGTTATGCTAATTAGCACGCTATAACCAATTGATTTTTTGATGCTTAGAACGTACAGTAACAAGGTATTAGAAAGCCAGAACGCGATGTGTAAATCAGTACTCGCAGAACGTCATGGTGTGATTTTATTAGAGTCGGTAGGCAAGATAGGTGACCATTTATGTCAATGATTAAACCATGGAAGTTAATAAGTCTGTTATTTATTTTACAGCTATTAGCTGGCTGTGAATCAAAACTTGAACAAACGCAAATGACAATTAACCAGCAAGTTGCTAGTACTGCACAGTCGCTTACTCGACTTGGGTCGGCAATTGAAACGGGTGCAGTGCGTAATGCAAGATTGTTATCTGAATATGCGCAAGTTTTAAAACAACAAAAACCAGAACTCACTCGTATCGCCAATTTGATCGCTGAAGATGCCACGCGACAGGGGCCTTTATATCAAAATTTGGCGATGCGATTAAATGATGTTAAAGCGGAAACGGTGACGTTAGACAATGCGGGCTTATTGCTTGATGAATTGACACGTATTAAGGAAGCGTCTAAACACAGCTTATTTAATGATGCGTTAACCGATCCGATTAATGTGTTGGCGGATATGTCCGATGGGCAACTTGCTCGTGTTGGTGCTATTAGTCAGCAGGCAGAACAAAATGGTGGTGGAGCTGATTACGGTGCTGGTAGTCAGATGGTCGGTAACCCGAATTACGGTAACTGGCAAAGCGGCAGTAGCGGTACCAGTTTCTGGCAGTGGTACGGTATGTATCGTATGTTGGGTGATTTAACGGGACGTGTTGGCTATTCAAATTGGAGCCAAAATCGTCGTTATAGTTACTACAATGACTATGGGCGTTCACGTTATACCAGCCCTAAGCAAAGTGTTCAGCAAGCTGCCGTTGAAACTAAAACGCGTAAATCATTTCAGCGTAAAGGCCAGACATTTAGCTCTCCTTATGCGAAAAAACGTTCAGGCGCTGCTGGCTTGAGTCGTTCTAGTTATACTCCAACAAAGACGGTGAGTAGCTATTCTAAACCGAAAAAGTCGTTCACTAGCAGTAAAGCGACCAGTAATACGGGATCATTTCGTAATAGTGGCAGCCGTACCTCACGTGGTGTTCGTCGCGGTAAATAGACAGTCTTGAGCGAATAGCGGCCTTGAACAAATAGATAGAACAGCCTTGAGCAAACAGATAGAACAAGTTATGGAGATTGAGTATGTACGAGTTTGATGGATTGACGATGTGGACGACACAAGCACTGATTATTGATTTTATTATCATCATTGCGTTATTTGTTAGTTTAAAAATGATCAAAGGCTGGGTTTCAAATTTACATGCCAATGATGAAATTGCCAAGCGTGATAATTTTGCTTTTGGTATTAGTTTTGCCGCAGGATTAGCCGGTCTGGCAATTGTATTAACTGGCGTCACCAGTGGTGATTTTGCTGATTCATTATTTGAAGAAGCAACACAAATGGCAGGGTATGGCTTATTAGCGATTGCGTTAATTAAAGCCGGTCATTTTTTCCAAGATAAGGTGGCATTACAAAAAGTCAGTCTGCACGATGAAATCGTAAAAGGTAATGTAACCGCCGCGTTTGTTGAGTTTGGTCATATTGTCACGGTTGCGATCGTGGTGCGTTCAGCGTTGATCTGGGTATTAACTGAAGGTTGGCATGGCTTACCTGTGGTGATTGCCGCGTTTGTTGTGGCTAATATCATTATGCTACTGGTGAGTAAGTATCGCGTACATTTATTTAAACGCACAGGAGACTGCTTACAACAACTTATTTTGGACGATAACTTGGCTGTTGGTATTCGTTATGCTGGGTTTTTAATTGGTTCGGGTTTAGCTATTACTGCGGCAACCGGTCTGGCACCGTATGCTGCTGATAATATCACCCAGAGTCTGATGTACTGGGCATTCTCAGCGATTATCAGTGTGGTTATTTTTGCTGTTTTACAATTAATCACCATTAAAGTGATTTTATCCGGTGTTGATATTGCTGATGAAGTCATTCGTCAGAAGAACATTGGTGTTGCGGTTATTTCGGCAGCGGTATCGTTTTCAATTGGTTTAACAATGGCGACGTTACTCGGTAGCTAATTCGCTATTGCGGCGATAATTTTCTAACCATAGTTATTTAAGCATGGTCATTTTAGAATAGTCATAGCTCAGACTCGATACCGATTGGCAGTAATAACAATGCTGACGTGTTATTGGGTCTGGGTTTTGTCATTCCTGAACACTCTATCTCAATACAGTAAGGCTCCGTGTGGAACACTCAGTTGTAAATAGTGATAATGAAGTAAAACAAGCACAGCAGCGTAAACGGTCATTATTGTTTCACGATGCGTTATTAATCTCGGTCATGATCATACTTGCTGGTTGTGGTTTGATCTATGAATACTTGCTTTCGCATTATGCAGGCAGGGTGTTAGGCTCGGTCGAAAGTGCGATTTATGCGATGATCGGTACCATGATTGTGGCAATGGGTATCGGCGCGTTTATGGCGCGTTGGTTTAAAGATGCGTTTACCGCATTCGCTTGGTTAGAAGCCTTGATCGCCTTAATTGGTATGAGCTGTATTTTGATTATTGCAGCGATAATCGCCGTGAGTTATAGTTTGCCACAGTTATTATCGGCGACGTTCAACTTACCTAGTAATGTGGTGCTCGATGGTTATTTACCGCAACAGTTAGAAAAAATCGCTAAATTCATGCCCTATGTGTTCGGTTTAATTCTCGGTATTTTGATTGGTATGGAGATCCCACTGATCGCTCGAGTGCGTCAGCAAGTATACGGTCGTTTTTTAGAAAATAACGCCGGTACTATCTATGGTGCAGACTATATTGGCGCTGGTATTGGTGCCGCGATTTGGGTTTCTATCATGCTGTCGTTGCCCATTATGGAAGCGGCGGCCTGGACGGCATTATTCAATGTTATCGCGGGCCTGGCATTCTTGTGGCGTTATCAAAATAAGATCCGTTGGGCGAAATTATTATTCCTTTGTCACTTGTTATTAATTGTATTGTTCTCGGTTATTTTAACCTTAGGCACAGGCTGGTTAGTGCAATTAAGCAGTGTATTATACAAAGATAAAGTGATCTATTCACAATCGACAAAATATCAGCACGTGGTGGTGACTGAGCGTTATTTGAAAAATAAAGCCGAACCAGTAACAGACTTGTTTATTAATGGTCATTTACAATTTTCCAGTGTCGATGAGCAGCTATATCACGACTTATTAGTGTATCCGGCAATGCTGGCGTCTAATCGTCATGATAAGGTGTTGATCATTGGTGGTGGAGATGGATTAGCACTGCGTAATGTACTGCGCTGGCCAGTGAAAACGGTGACTTTAGTGGATCTCGATGCGGAACTATTAGCACTATTTGGTGCCAATACAGTAGATTACGCAGCACCTGAAATGATCAAACAACGTATGTTGCGATTAAATGAAGCGTCATTACAAGATCCACGGTTAACCTTGTTTGCTACCGATGCATTTTTACAGGTAGAAAAACTACTCGATGAAGGGGCTAAATTTGATACCATAATTATTGATTTACCCGATCCGAATCACCCCGATTTGAATAAACTCTATAGTGATTATTTTTATAATCAGGTGCGGCAATTATTAGCCGCAGACGGGGCATTAGCCATACAATCAACCTCACCTTATCATGCCCAAAAAGCATTTTTGAGTATCGGTAAAACGGTGAAAGAAGCGGGGTTTTTACACGTTGAACAGTACCAACGTAATATCCCGTCATTTGGTCAATGGGGCTGGACGATAGCGACAACACGTGGCAAATCGGCAAGCCGACGTATAAAGGATGTCGATACTTTACCTGTGCCATCGAACTGGTTAAACAAAGAATTTTTATTAGCGTCGTTTGTTTTCCCCGGTAATTTTTATGACCGTATAGACACGATTGAGATTAATCGATTAGGCTCTGGGGTATTGTACGATTATAACCGTGAAGCGTGGCAAACAGAGTCTGAGCTGTATAAGAATTAGTTGCTGGGAATAATGATTAATACCCTGTAACTAGGTTATTTATTTTAATGTTAGTAAGTGAAAATAACAATGGAAGCAAAAATATATAATCAACGCTGGTGGTTAAGTAGTTGCGATAGTGAAGCACTTAAACGGGTGATTTCAGCAGAGCTTAATCGCGCCGGTTTTACGATATTGAACTTCGTTGAGCATTATTTTCAGCCACAGGGTTATACCGCGTTGTGGCTGCTAGCCGAAAGCCATGCCGCGGTACATACGTTTCCTGAAGAGGGGAAATCGTATGTCGAGTTATCCAGTTGTGCTGCTTCTTTATTAGAACATTTTGACCGTTACTTGCGTGATGCGGCGGCTAAACAGCAGTGGCAAGTAACGACGTCCTAGTTTGTATATTACATTCGTATAAAATGCTACGAATAGAGTAATTTCAAACTCATCGCGATAGACATGGTGACCATTAATGGTTTAATGATTTTAACGCCTTTTGATAATACTAAACGTGAGCCAAGTGTTGCCCCTAGCGCTTGGCCAACTAACATAATGCCCCCCAATGCCCAGAGTACCTTGCCACCTAATGCGAAAAACAAGAGTGACGCGATATTCGTCGCGAAGTTAAGTACCTTGGCGTGTGCCGTTGCTTTAGCCAATCCAAACCCAGCCAATGATACGAATGCCATGGCAAAAAAACTGCCAGTGCCTGGACCAAAGAACCCATCATACAAACCAATACCGAAAGCCGCCGTTACTGCAAATAGCGTTGGTGTCAGTAGTTGATGTTTATCTTCATCGCCAATTTGTTTGGACAACAAAAAATAACCGCCGATGGCAAGAATAAGAAAAGGTAAGATCACTTCCAGTATACTTGGGTCAATCGATTGGATCGCAATACTACCGAGTGCTGAGCCGACGAAAGTACAGGCGATGGCCAATTTCATTTTCTTCACATCGACCATGCCTTTACGAATAAAATAAAAACTGGCAAAGAAACTACCGCCACAGGCTTGCAGTTTGTTAGTTGCCAGGGCCGTTGCAGGAGGAAGACCCACCCATAATAATGCTGGAATAGTCAGTAGACCACCACCGCCAGCGATAGAATCAATAAAACCAGCGACCACAGCCACTAAAAATAATAGCCCAACAATTTCTGCTGATAATTGTAACGACATATCCAAACCCATGATGTTGTACTCCTGCGTGATTTTAATTGTAATATCTTGAAATAACCTGGGTATATAATCTTATTTGCACGATCAACGCAAAGGAGTTATCTTCTTTATAGTGTGAGATAAACTCACGCAGCGTGTGTCCGTTATTTTTGATGAGTATTGCTATGTATCCTAATTTACCGCCATTAAATGCCATGCGTGCTTTTGAATCTGCTGCAAGAAATGTGAGTTTTACGCTAGCAGCCAAGGAATTATTTGTGACGCATGGCGCTGTGAGCAAACAGGTGAAGATATTAGAGCAATACCTTGGTGTGAGCCTATTCATTCGCCAGCATCGAAAGTTAGTCCTTACTGAAGAAGCCAAGCCTTATTTGCTCAAGGTGCAGAATGCGTTGCAAACAATTAATAGTGCCACGCAAGAGCTCATATCCCAGCCACAATTGGCACAACGTATCGCCATTAATGTATTACCGAGTTTAACGATTAGTTGGTTAATCCCGAGTCTGGAAAGCTTTAAACTCAGCAATCCTAATTTATTTGTTGATTTATCAATTGGCGATTTTACAATTGATTTTACTCAACATCCGTATGACGTTGCGATACGCAGTGCGAAGACACCACCTCAAGGTTGCAATGTGATCAAGTTGATGGATGAAGATTTGTGCCTGGTGTGTTCGCCACAACTAGCCAAGCAGATGACATCACTGCATGATATCAACAAGATGACCTTACTTGAGCATACTTCGAGACCGGGTTTATGGCGTTATTGGGCAGATGATATTGGTATGGAATTAACCACAGGTAATAAGTTTGGTATGGAGCATTTTTATATGCTCAGTCAGGCTGCGGTAAGCAGTATGGGGGTGGCATTGATCCCGCGATTTTTTGTTGATCAGCAATTAGCCGATGGCAGCTTAGTGGTGCCATTTTCAGCCGGATTTGTCAGTCCATATAGTTATTATTTACTGACGCCTACGGCTAATCCATTACCGCTGAAAGTACAAACCTTCGTTGACTGGTTATTGCCTTTATTTGCACCGTATCGATAATCATATTTGCGCGTGACTTAGTTATATTAACGACGGATGATCTTTCGAGATACGACTTCAACACCCGGTTGATTGCGGCCATTCACGGCATTTAACGCCATTTTAAGTGCGTGTTCGGCAATTAATTCAAATTGCTGCGGTAATGATTGAATTTTGCTGGGTAAAAAATCTAATAAACGGTTATCACCAAAAGTAGCCAGCTTGGTTGTTGCCATTAAACTTGGGTTGAGTATCAAGCAATCTAGTACGCCTTCAAACAGCGTATACGAGGTGGCTAAGATGGCATCAGGAACAGTATCGTTATCTATCCATTGTTGCACTTGGGCTTGGCCTTGTTGTTGACTAAAGTGATCACCATAAGCGGTTAATTTTTTAACCGGGATACCATGCTGCTCAATCGCGGCTAAGAACCCTTGCTCACGCTCTTTCGATATACACAGGTCTGGTACTGCGCCAACTAAGCCGATAGAACAAATATCTTGTTGTAATAAGGCTTGGGTTAACTCATAAGCCCCGTCTAAGTCTTCGCTGATCACGCACGCAAAAATTTCATCATCCATGGCGCGATCTAATCCGATAACCGGCACACCATTGGCTTGAACAGTGCGGTAATAGCTGTGATCTGCAGGCAGGGCACTTGCCACTAATAACGCATCAATACGACGACTTAATAAGGTTTCTGCGACTTTAATTTCGGTATCCACATCATCATCAGAGCAAGAAATAATGAGCTGGTATCCGGCTTTACGCGCATCACGTTCAAGTAATTTGGCTAATTTAGCATAACTGCTGTTTTCTAAATCGGGAATGATTAAACCAAGCGAACGATTACTGCCACCGCGTAATGATTGTGCGGCATGATCGGGGCGGTAATTATGTTCATTAACGACAGCCATTACTTTCTTTTGGGTTTTTTCACTAATGCGGTATTTACCGGCTTTCCCGTTGATCACATAACTGGCTGTGGTACGTGATACACCGGCTAGTTTGGCTATTTCATCTAATGTCATGGTTGTTTCATCCCTAATCTGTGCGCTCGCTCATAGTTTCTGACATGATTTGTTATTGAACAATTGTAATCAGCCCAGAAACACTTCAGTATATTAGCTGAAAGGTTTCAGCAATGCCATTTATAATCATTTTGTCATCACTGAAGCCTTTTTAACGGCCTGGTTGCTGAAACGATTCAGCTGTCGTTTTTACGTATATTGAAAGCACAGAGTAAGTAAAAGAATAAATAAAGAGTAAGCAAATATTTAAACAAAGAGTAGTCGCACTATTACCGACGGTATTATTTACAGAAGTATGGAGAAAAGTTATGTTGTCACTGTCTTCGAATGACATTCAGTTAAATCAATCGGCGCCGAGCAAACAGCACGCCATTAAAGCCCTTGCGCAAAGCTTGGCGAACAAAACATACGTTGAAGCAAGTTATGTCGACGGTATGTTAGCGCGTGAAGCGCAGCACTCTACGTACTTAGGTAATGGTATCGCCATCCCGCATGGCACCGTTGATACACGTGACTTAGTCAATAAAACCGGAGTGCAGTTACATCATTATCCACAAGGTGTTGATTGGGGCGAGGGGCAAACTGTTTACCTCGCCATTGCGATCGCGGCTAAGTCAGATGAACATCTTGCTATTTTAAAGCAACTCACGCATGTGCTCAGTGCTGACGGCATCGAACAGCAACTACAGCAATGTGACAGTGCTGAATCGGTGATTACCTTGCTCGAAGGTAATCATCAGCAATCAGTCACACTATTAACTACTGACCTAGTGCAACTTGCTTTCCCTGCGCAAGACCTATCGCAACTTATTGCCGTGGCTGCGGGGTTACTTAAGCATCACCACTGTATTGATAATACCGGTGTCGCCGATGCGATTACATCACCTGCAACGTATCTTGGTCAGGGTTTATGGTTAGCGAAAACAACGAAGTCAGTAACCACTACTGCGATCTCATTTGTGACACCAGCACAGAAATTACAGCAAGGAAGTTTTGCCGTGGAAGGCATTATCATGCTGGCAAGTGCTAACCATTTACATCGAGATAATATGCAATGCGTGATTGATTTGATTTATAAACAACAGGTCAGTCAATTGTTTGATGCGGATGCCGAGGCCATTATCCGTTTATTAACAGCAGTAAAACCGAGCGGCATCACGGCCACATTCACTATCCATAACAGTCATGGCTTACATGCAAGACCAAGTGCAATACTGGTGAGCATCGCCAAGCAGTTTCAGGCCGATATTCAAGTTACCAATGCGGCGGGTAAATCAACCAATGCGAAAAGCTTAATGAAATTAATGTCTTTAGGCGTGCGTTGTGATGAAGCATTAACATTTACGGCGAATGGTGATGATGCGGAGCTAGCCCTAAAAGCCATAAGTGAAGGTATTGAAGCTGGATTAGGTGAAAGTAAATAATGACCATGCAATTAGCAAAATTAAAAGTAGTCACGGTAACGTTAAACCCCGCATTAGATTTAACCGGGCATTTACACACGCTGACGAAAGGCGCGGTAAACCAAGTTCAACACTGCGTATTAGCGCCTGCGGGTAAAGGCGTGAATGTGGCTAAAGTACTGGCGGAACTTGGTGCCGAGGTGACTGCTACTGGTTTTTTAGGCATTGAAAATGAAGCTGCTTTTTGTCAGTTATTTGAACGTATTAAGGTCACAGATAGGTTTATCCGCGTACAAGGTGCCACGCGCATCAACGTTAAATTAGTCGAAGCCAGCAGCCAGGTCAGTGATATTAATTTTCCGGGGGTGAGCGTCACGGCTGCCGCGATTGCGGAATTTGAAACCATGCTATTTAACCTATCCCTTGATCATGATGTATTTGTCATTGCGGGTAGTTTGCCTATTGGCGTGACACCTGAGCAATGTGCGCATTGGATCGCACAGTTACAGCAGGCAGGTAAGAAAGTATTTTTTGATAGCAGTAATGCCGCGCTGACTGCGGGTATTGCGGTTCAACCTTGGTTAATCAAACCGAACGATGAAGAATTGCTGCATTGGGCGAAAGGTGGCCCACTGGCCGATCAGTCTTTGGCAGAAATAGCTGAGCAGTTATCAAGTACAGGTATTGCCAACGTGGTGGTATCACTGGGTGCTGAAGGGGTGATGTGGTTAAACAAAGAGGGATGGTTACAGGCACAACCACCCACCATGGATGTGGTCAGTACTGTCGGCGCGGGTGATACTTTGGTCGCGGGTATGTGCTGGGGTCATCTCAATAACTGGGATAAAAAACAAACATTAAGTTTTGCGACGGCGTTATCTGCATTAGCAGTAACACAAGTGGGTGTTGGCGTTAAAGATTTAAATGAAGTGATCACCTTGAGTGAACGCATCACTATTTGCGAATAAAGGGATATTAATAATGAAAATTGCAATCGTAACGGCATGCCCAAGTGGCATCGCAAGCAGCCTCATCGCTGCAGGTTTATTAGAAAAAGCAGTAGCAGAATTAAATTGGCAAGCAGATATTGAGTGTCATTCATCTGTGGCGCCTGTGACGTCTTTAACACAGCAACAGATCGCAGCGGCGGAGTGTATTGTTATTGCCGCTAATGCTAATGTCAATGACGGCCGTTTTATGGGTAAAAAAGTCTATCGCTCAGCAGTTGATGCGGTATTTACGGATGCTAAAGATTATTTAGAGCAAGCGATTGAAAATGCGGTTGAGCTTGTTAGCAGTAATGAGTCAACAGTTGCAAGTGCAGATACGACTGTTGATGCCGCAACGAGCAGTAAAACGATTGTGGCGATCACGGCTTGTCCAACAGGCGTTGCCCATACCTTTATGGCTGCGGAAGCGTTAGAGCAAGAAGGTAAACGCTTAGGGCATACCATTAAAGTCGAAACTCGCGGTTCTGTTGGCGCTAAAAATCAATTGAGTAGTGCTGAAATTGCCGCTGCGGATATTGTTATTATTGCTGCAGATATTGATATCGATTTAGCCCGTTTTGATGGTAAGAAAGTATATAAAACCAGTACCGGTTTAGCATTGAAGAAAACCACACAGACAATGGATAATGCCTTTAATGACGCGCAAGTTTATCATCATGGTAAAGCGGCGACAAACGAGCAAGCAAATACAGGCTTAACCGGCGCTTATAAACACTTGATGACAGGTGTTTCACACATGCTGCCGTTAGTCGTTGCGGGTGGTTTGGCTATCGCATTGTCATTTGTATTTGGTATCGAAGCATTTAAAGAAGAGGGCACATTAGCGGCCGCGTTAATGACGATTGGTGGTGGTTCGGCCTTTGCGTTAATGATCCCGGTACTTGCGGGCTTTATTGCTTTCTCGATTGCGGATCGCCCAGGCCTTGCGCCTGGTTTGATTGGCGGTATGTTAGCAAGTTCAACTGGCGCGGGTTTCTTAGGTGGTATTGTGGCCGGTTTCCTGGCCGGTTATACCGCTAAGTTAATTGCCGAAAAAGTCCAGTTGCCACAATCAATGGAAGCATTGAAACCTATCTTAATTATTCCACTTCTAGCCTCATTGATCACTGGTCTAGTGATGATCTATGTGGTTGGTGGTCCGGTTTCTGCGGCAATGAATGCATTAACTGAATTCTTGAATAATATGGGCTCGGCGAACGCAGTATTGCTGGGTATCATTCTTGGCGGCATGATGTGTTTTGACCTTGGTGGTCCCGTTAACAAAACCGCATATACCTTTGGTGTCGGTCTGTTAGCCTCGCAAACCTATGCGCCGATGGCTGCTGTTATGGCAGCGGGTATGGTACCTGCGTTAGGTATGGGGCTGGCGACCTTCCTTGCGAAACGTAAATTCAACAATAGCGAACAAGAAGCCGGTAAAGCGTCATTCGTCTTAGGTTTATGCTTTATCTCGGAAGGTGCAATTCCGTTTGCTGCGCGCGATCCAATGCGAGTGATCCCGAGCTGTATTGCTGGTGGCGCATTAACGGGCGCGTTATCTATGCTGTTTGGCGCTGAATTAATGGCACCACATGGCGGTCTATTTGTACTGTTAATTCCCAATGCGATCACCCCTGTATGGATGTATTTAGTCGCGATTGTTGCGGGTACACTGGTGACGGGTATCAGCTATGCAGTACTTAAGAAGTCAGATAACACTGAGGCGGTGACAGCTTAATTAATTTGCCGTGGTGTTAATTCAAAGCCAGTTGAAGTTAATGCTTGAGCTGGCTTTTTGCATAAACGATAGAGACATATGATTTATCGGTAATAGCGGGTATATTAGTGACTACTGTTTACATTCAGTATGAGCGCATTTTGACACGGAGCAAGTATGCCATCACATTTACCCAAAAAGTTTAGTCACATTTTCTTAAAAATATTTAGTTATATCGAAGCTGTGTTGCTTGTTTTAATTACTATTGCAACAATTTTCGCGATGGCAAATGACTTTTTTCATGTTTATGAAGAACAAACGGTAAAATTAACGGATATCTTGTTAATGTTTATCTACCTCGAAGTACTCGCCATGATCCAGCAATTTGTTGTTAACGGTAAGATCCCGGTTCGTTATCCTATCTATATCGCAATCATGGCAATTGCTCGTTATGTCACGTTAGGGATGAAAGAGCTACAGAGTGTGGATGTCGTTTGGTTATCGGTTGCGGCATTAGTATTAGCAATATCGACCGTTATTATCCGTGCAGGTCATTTCTATTGGCCTTACAAACCATTGAGTGACGATTAATAGCTGTGTTTCTGTTGACCATTTATTGAATGCACTTGGTATTAGATATTGTGGTGTTGATGAAAAATAAGGATATATGAATGCATAAAATAATCGCAATAGCATTATTTACAGGACTACTCACTGGTTGTGAAACATCATCTCAGGCTTATAATATGGTGCAACAAGGTGCTGATGCTTTTTCGTGTACCGAAATCAGTAAAGCATTTTTGGCATATGAAGCGGATCGGCAGTCGGCATTGGCGTTAACTGTGCTAGCACCGCTGATTTCTGCAGATATAGGCACTATGACTCAAAGTGCAGCAACAACGACTGACACTTATTATGCCCAAGCTAAATCGAGTGCGAATATGGCGCTACTGTTGAAAGGTTGTACGCCTATTATGTAAGCGTTACTAGCCTGATGGCATGGCTAGAATGTCGGCAACGTTAATACTGTTAGTATATTGCACCAACTTAGGTTCTTGCTGGCTGCGTGCTAATACCGCCATACGGTCTGATAGCTCATTGCCTTCAATATTCGCATGACCTTTTACGTGATTAATAATTAAATTGGATTTTAATTGCTCATACAAACTAAAACATTGTTGAATAATGGCCAGATTTTTAATTTCTTCATTCTTACCACGTTTCCAACCTTTATTT
Source organism: Moritella yayanosii (assembly GCF_900465055.1). Classification (NCBI taxonomy): domain Bacteria; kingdom Pseudomonadati; phylum Pseudomonadota; class Gammaproteobacteria; order Alteromonadales; family Moritellaceae; genus Moritella; species Moritella yayanosii. The sequence continues at coordinate 78,692 of NZ_LS483250.1, forward strand.
TTCCAACCTTTTGCCCACTTAGTGATGCAATCAATAGAGTATCTAGAGTCCGATAGCACTTGCACCGTTTTACCTTGTTCTATGTGAGAGGCTGCAAAGCGGAAGGCGACTAATAACCCATTTAATTCTGCTGAATTGTTGGTCCCGTTCGCTTCGTATAAGCCGTACCATAATTGTGCCAGTTTATCTTTTTCATAAACGGCCATGCCTGTACCCGATTTACCCGGATTAGGAGAACAAGCACCATCACAATAAATGTTGAGATCGGCAACTTGTGGTGGTGTCGATAGAATTGACTTAGATGCACCTGCAGGACGTGTTGCTTTAGGTTTAACACCTGAACCAGTTGGACCTTCTTTTGCTAATGAGCGTTTCATTAATGCGCGAGTATAGGTTGAGGCGAATGCTTGGTTAGCTTCTTCTTTTGATGGGAACCCCATATATTGCGCATCACTGCGGCCATCAATCTGTGCTTTAGTTTCAGACCAGTTATCAAATACCCCAGTCTTCACACCGTTCCATACTACGTAATGTTTTTTACTCATAACTTAATTTAATACTCTTAAAGTTTAATGATTAAATCATAAATGTGTTACCTACAAAACACCAATGATAACCAGTGTCTTGTACATAAATCAGGCGCTATACTGTTATATCGCGGTAAACAGCCGTTATAGCTTTTCGCTTTCGATAAAGGTTTTAATTAAACGTACGACCATCTCGGGTTGTTCATTTGTGACGCCATGGCCTGTGTTGGGAATGACGACCAGGGGCGCTTGGATTTTTTTACTGAGGTAAATACCGTGTTCAACGGGGAAAATACGATCTTGTTCACCCCATATTAGGAGTGTCGGTGTGGTAGCGATAGGTGCTGTTAATAGGGTGTCGCGGTCTGCGGATAATGATTGGATCATGGCAACTTTTTGTTTATGCCAAGCGGCAAAGTAAGTTTGATAAATTTGGTCGGCAATAAAGTCAGGCATCATTTTCGGTGCAACGAAAATACCCTCAAATAACCGGCGTAATTCATCACTGTTCTTCGGTATAAAGAAGTCCTCTGGATTATCGACTGCAAAGCGTTCGGTTAATGCCGTTAGATCATCATCACTGAAGTAGGGACCCGGACTGGCAATAATAATGGCTTTATTAATGCGGTTATGTTGGTTAGCATTGTTGAGTATGTTGAAAGTGACAAATCCACCATATGAAATACCGGCGATGTTGATATTATTAAGTTCTAATGCATCAATGAGTTGGATAATGGCATTGGTTTCTGTGGTTAAGTTGGCTTCACCAGCACTAAAAGAATCACCGAACCAAGCAAGATCCGGTGCAATAACATCATAATCTGCACTTAAGGCAAGCATTTCATCTTTCCACGTGGTGACGGCACTGCCACCAAAGCCATGGATTAATAATAAGGGTTGGCCTTGGCCACCACGCCAATAACTCAGTGTTCCACCTTCAGCTAAGCTAATATCGAGTTGTGTAAAACCAACTGATTTAAGGCTGCTCTCATCATTGTCTATTTTCCATCGAACCAGTGAGCAACCGCTTAAAAATGAGAAACATATACAGACAATAATTAATTTTAGCTTGTTTGAAATCATATCGTTAGGCCAATTGCGCAGGATAAAGAAACCATACATGAGATTGATGATAAATAAAATAACATTTCGTTAACTTAGTGATATTGGTAGCACTAGTTTTTTAGAAATTGGAATGAGGAGTTAAGTGGCGGGACGGGAAGTAAACGTTAAAATAAAAAGCCTGCCGCTATCATCTGATAACAGGCAGGCTTTTAGAATTGTTATTTGGCGATTAGCGCTTCTTTTTCGCCTGTTTCTGCAGTGCTATATCAAATTCGTCAGGGAACATGATAAGCCCTTCGTCATCCAGGTTTGGAAATATAACCAGTGCTAAATCATCATCCATTAGACCTGATGTCCAACGACTATGCCATTTCGCTAACGAGATAGATTCTGTTTTACAGTGTTTCCATTCGCCTGTTGCCCAAGATTGTGCAAACTCTGCGTTAGGCCATACTGGCACACAATCTTCGTCATCGTTATTTAGCATGACACAACCGTGTTCATCCGTTAAGATCCAGATTTTACGTTCGCTTGTCACTTCTTTTAATAAATAGCTAAGGCGCTTGTCTTCATCGTAAGCTTGAATTGTTGCTATTTGGTTCTCGTCGAGCGTGTTTGACATGTAATCTGTTCCTAATTTGTACTAATTTGACGGCAATACTCATTCCCGACAGGTAATTATTTATTAACCAAAGATGAGCTGCCAAATGCTAGGCTTACTTTTCTTGTGATATTCTTTTCTTAAGCTATCAACGTCTTCTAATTTAGCTTGCGCAACAGTGAGGTTTTCGTTGGTGATATCGGCTTGTTGAAGGCTGTTTAGTATGGATTCTACTTTATCTAAACCTTGATTTGACATCTCTGCACGTTCAGGTGAAAAATTATAGCTTTGTGCTACGGCAAGCATTTTACTCATTTTATCAATGCGAGTAGAAAATTCATCCGCTGATGTTGCTTTCATTGCTTGAGTGTACGCTAATCTCATCTCTTTCATGGTGACTTTAAGATCTATACTGTCGATGTCTGCGCTGTTTACCAAGGTAGAAAACAGTAAACTGATGATAAGTCCTAGTTGAGCAATACGATTCTTCATGATTTATATCCATAGGTAATGATTAAATGTTGCTGTTAATAACACCGAGCGTAATAACAGTCAGGTCTGTGCGCGAGATTAATCGCGATACATATTTTCGAATGATTTAATTGAGAAACCACGCAGTACTTGGTCACCAATTTTAAGGGTTGGTACCCCACGGCCACCGATAGCGGCTAATTCTTTACTGCCGCGTGGTTCATTCACACTGCATAAACGGTAAGGTATTTTCTTTTCATCTAAGTAGCGCTTTGCCGAATCGCAATTTGGACACTTTTTCTGCGTATATAATACAACTCTTTTCATTTTGGCCCCACAAGGTTGATTATAAAAACGCGCATTATAGCAAGCTAACGTTTATTCACAATGTATCAATATGAGCAAATGATTTGAAATACACTTCTTTACACTATGGTGGAATAATCAGGTCAAGGAGTGCGGTTTTAACTGTTTAATTTATACGCGTTATTTCAATGGAATATGGATTAGGTAGTGGATTTAGGTTTCAAGCTTAGGTGCAGGTATACTGTAATTATAAACATGATAATTGAAGATAATAAACTATGAGTATTATTCTTGGCATTGATCCCGGATCGCGGATCACTGGATATGGCGTGATCCAGCATATACACGGTAAATTCCAATATTTGGGCAGTGGTTGTATTCGTACCTCGGGTGATACGTTACCCGAGCGTTTAAAGCAAATTCATGCCGGGGTGTGTGAAATTATTATCCAATTCCAACCGGATAAATTTGCCATTGAAGATGTATTTATGGGTAAGAACGCCGCATCAGCATTAAAACTGGGTCAAGCTCGTGGTGCCGCGATTGTTGCTGCAGTATCGAATGATCTTGAGGTCGGAGAATATACCGCTCGTCAGATCAAGCAAGCCGTGGTCGGTCACGGTGGCGCAGATAAAGAACAAGTCCAGCAAATGGTGGTGAATTTACTCAAGTTGCCAGGAACGCCGCAAGCCGATGCTGCCGATGGACTCGCCGTGGCATTATGTCATGCGCAGAGTTTACGCACCTTGATTAATATGGCGGGTAAAGTTAAAGGCATTGCGCGTGGACGTTACAATTAACCGAAAAAAGAAATTGATCTGGATATTTAACCAGTATTTTATTATGCTACTCAGCATTATATTTGTATTTAAAAATGTTGGAAAATAATTGTGATTGGACGTTTACGTGGCACTTTATTAGAAAAGCAACCGCCCGAAATTTTACTTGAAGTGAATGGTGTCGGTTATGAAATTAAACTGCCGATGAGCTGCTTCTATGAGCTTGGCGATGTGGATAAAGAAGTGATCATTTACACCCACTTTGTGGTTCGAGAAGATGCACAATTACTTTACGGCTTTAATAATAAAATGGAACGTTTAATGTTCCGAGAGTTGATTAAAGTGAATGGTGTTGGCCCTAAACTGGGATTAGCGATTCTATCTGGTATGACCGCAAACCAGTTTGCACACTGTGTCGAACACGATGATATCAACAGTTTAATTAAGTTACCGGGTGTGGGTAAAAAGACCGCCGAACGTTTATTAGTGGAAATGCGTGACCGCCTTAAAAACTGGGTGACACAAGATTTATTTACCCCTGAAGCAGATAAAGCCCAATTACAAGGTTATGGTAATACGGCATCGAATGCGATTGAAGAAGCAGAAGAAGCCTTGGTTGGTTTAGGCTATAAACCGGCGCAAGTCGCGAAGATGATCAAGCAAGTTGCACAGCCAAGTATGAGTTGTGAAGAGATCATTCGGCTGTCATTACGTGCCACCTTACAGAACTAATTAGGAAGTTACTTTAGTGATTGAAGCTGATCGATTAATTTCTAGCGGTACCGTCCGCGAAGAAGAAGTCATAGACCGTGCTATTCGACCAAAAATGCTGTCTGATTATCAAGGGCAGGACCATGTACGTGGTCAAATGGAAATTTTTATTGAAGCCAGTAGGCGACGTGATGATGCACTGGATCATTTATTAATTTTTGGTCCGCCTGGATTAGGTAAAACCACATTAGCGAATATTGTCGCTAATGAAATGGGCGTAAACATTAAAACCACATCGGGACCGATATTAGAGAAAGCAGGGGATCTTGCCGCGCTACTGACTAACCTTGAACCGAATGACGTATTATTTATTGACGAAATTCATCGCTTGAACCCGGCAATTGAAGAAATTTTATATCCAGCAATGGAAGATTACCAATTAGATATTATGATTGGTGAAGGCCCGTCGGCCCGTTCAATTAAACTTGATTTGCCGCCTTTTACTCTCATCGGTGCGACGACGCGTGCGGGTTCGTTAACATCGCCATTACGCGACCGTTTTGGTATTGTCCAGCGCTTGGAGTTTTATAAAGTTGAAGATTTACAAGATATCGTATTACGCTCGGCAAAGTGTTTAGGCTTGAAGATGGATCGTGCTGGTGCGTTAGAAATAGCCAGACGTGCACGCGGTACCCCACGTATTGCCAATCGTTTATTACGTCGTGTACGTGATTATGCCGAAGTAAAACATAATGGCGATATAGATGCCGAGATCTCGTCAGCGGCGTTAAGCATGATGGATGTGGATACTTGCGGGTTTGATTACATGGACCGTAAATTGTTAATCGCTATTATTGATACTTTCTCGGGTGGACCCGTTGGAGTAGATAACGTTGCTGCGGCCATCGGTGAAGAACGTGAAACCATCGAAGATGTACTTGAACCGTATCTCATTCAGCAAGGTTTCTTACAGCGTACACCGCGTGGGCGTATCGCGACAGCACGTGCTTATTTGCATTTGGGCTTTGACTATCCAGAGAAATAATAGCCGAAAAATAGCCACAGAAACGTAACCTTCATATTAAATCAATGTCATATCTTATTTTTGTCAGGTATATTAATAAGCTTATAACGTTAAATCATTTGATTATTGCGGTATAAATTCGAGTTGTAGCGTGAGAGATGTAGGCTTTAAAATAATGCAAAATGAAATAATACGAAGTGAGTTTATGGCTCGCGTTTATTTTGAAGATACCGATGCTGGTGGCGTGGTATACCACAGTAATTATTTGAACTACGCAGAGCGCGCAAGAACCGAAATGTTACGTGATAAAGGCTTTTCACAAGCGTTATTACTGCAACAAGATCTTGCATTTGTGGTGCGTAGAATAGATATCGATTATCGCTTTCCGGCATACCTTGATGATTTATTAATTATAAAATCACATATTAAGGAACTTAAACGCGCATCTTTGGTCTTTTCTCAGAGTATTTATCATGAAAATGGTAAATTATTGTCAGAATTAACAGTTAAAGTGGCGTGCATTCAATTGTCTCATAAGAAACCTTGTGCGATGCCGACAGAAATTATAAGGAAACTAACCAGTGGAAGCTGCTGATATTTCATTTTTTGAACTTTTTTGGGAAGCTAGCCTATTGGTTAAAGCAGTAATGTTAATACTACTTTCCATGTCCATAGCATCATGGGCAATGATTTTTCATCGCTCAAAAGCATTGAGGCAAGCCAATGAAGCGTCGAAACGATTTGAAGATAGATTTTGGTCTGGTATCGATTTATCTAAATTGTATAAAGAAAGCGAAGCGCGGAAGAATAATATTCAGGGTATGGAGTTGATTTTCTACGCTGGTTTTAAAGAATATGTACGTATTCATAATGCCGTTCAAGACAATACCGATGCGATCATGGATGGCAGTTACCGTACGATGCGTGTTGCTTTATCCCGTGAAGTTGACGAGCTCGAGGTTCACTTAAATAATCTAGCGACAATTGGCTCAATTAGTCCTTATATCGGCCTGTTTGGGACGGTATGGGGCATCATGAGCTCATTTATTGCGTTAGGTGCTGTCCAGCAAGCTACTTTAGCGATGGTTGCACCAGGTATTGCCGAAGCCTTGATTGCCACCGCAATGGGTCTATTTGCCGCGATTCCAGCGGTTATTGCCTATAACCGATTTTCTGATCAAGTGATGAGAATTGAAAATAATTACGCAAATTTCATGGAAGAATTTTCTAGTATTTTACATCGCCAGACCTTGGCTAATAACACTCAGGATTAAGCGATGCAGCCTTATCGACGTAAACGCAGAAAACCTGTAGCGGAAATTAACGTAGTACCGTATATCGATGTGATGTTGGTGTTACTTATTATTTTTATGGTGACCGCCCCGTTAGTAACGCAAGGTGTGATTGTGGATCTACCATACGCTCAAGCCGAGGCGTTATCACAAGACAGTAAACCACCCATTGTCGCTTCTGTTGATAAAGACGGTTTATATTATCTGGATGTGGGTGACGGTGATAAGTCGCCAATGTCGCCCGATGATTTAGCGACGTTAGTTGCAGCCCATTTAAAACTACAACCAGATACACCCGTTATCATAAAGGGTGATGGCTCTGTGGCGTATGCACAAGTGATCCGTTTAATGGTTGTTCTACAACAGGCTGGCGTATCTTCTGTTGGTTTGATGACAGACCCAGTCGAATAGCATTAAGTTAAGAGTCGTTAAGAGTAGAGTAGAGTAGGGTATATAAAAGATGAAGGATAATCAGGCTAAGTACTCGGTTGCTATTATTATTTCGGTTGGATTACATGTGGTTCTACTCGTATTACTTGGTTTAAGTGCCACATCTGCACCATTAAAACCACAGCCAAAGATGAAAACGATCCAAGCTGTGGTGGTGAGTGAACAAGCTGTAAAGCAGCATGCTGACCGAATCAAACGTACGGCACAAGAAAAACGCCGAAAAGAACAGCAACGTTTACAACAAGCTGAAGATCGTATTAACAAGCTGAATGAAGAACGCAGGCAGAAAGAAGCTGCCATTGTAAAAGCAAAAAATGATCATCGAAAAGCAGAACAAGCAGCAAAACGTGCTGAAACTAAGCGTGCAGAAAAAGAAGTTGAACGTAAACTAGCCGAAGCCGCTGTGCTTAAAGCTGAACAGCAACGCTTGAAGAAGGTTGAAGAACGGAAAAAAGCCGAAGCAGCAACCAAAAAAGCCAAACAAGCCGCTGTCGCTGCCGATAAAAAACGTAAAGTAGCAGAAGAAAAAGAACGTAAGCGTCAGGAAACTGAAAAGAAACGTGTTGTTGAGAAAAAACGTAAAGCCGCCGAAAAAGAACGCCAACGTTTAGCTGAAATTGAACGTGATAGGCAGGAACACTTGATGCAAGAACAAATTGAAGCCGAGTTTGCATCTGGACTTGCAAGTGAGATCCAGCAACTTGATGCCGTGCGTCAACAGGAAGTACTGAGTGAAGTTGATAAGTACCGAGCTCGAATACAAAGCTCTATCCAACGTAATATGTTAACCAGTGATGCGATGAAAGGTAAGTCATGTGCGCTTAATATTCGTTTGTCCAATTCCGGTCTGGTATTAAGTGTAACCAGTGGCAAAGGTGATAGCATCGTTTGTCGAGCTGGCGTTAACGCAGTGAATAAAGTTGGGAGCTTGCCTATGTCAACAGACCCTGACGTTGCTAGCAAACTTAAAAATATTAATTTGATTTTTAGACCAGAGATTTAATATGAGCATAATTAAACGATTTTTATCTGTCTTTATTGTGTGTCTCATGCAAATACAAATTGCGCATGCGGCATTAGAAATTGTCATTACCGAAGGCACCAACAGTGCGAGACCTGTCGCTGTGGTACCGTTTAAGTGGTTAGGCGTCCAGCCTAAACCAAAAGACATGACTGATTTCGCTAGTGTTATCGCAGACGATTTACGTAATAGCGGTCGTTTTTCACCATTAGAACGTAGCTTAATGCCACAAACACCAGCAACAGAAAGTGCCGTTGATTATGCAGCATGGAAAGAAACCGGTGTCGAAGCAATTGTAATAGGTACCATAAAACCACTACAAGATGGCCGTTTGCAGATCCATTTTCAACTCATTAATGTGTTATCTGGTTTTAAAAATCAAACGCCACAAAAAATTGATGAACAGTTAGTTAAAAACAACGATCATATAAAACTGAATTTGAAAGGTGATTTTTCGACCCGCCGCCCTCGCCATATTTCACACCGTTTAAGCGATTATATTTTTGAGAACCTAACAGGTACTCGGGGTGCATTTTTAACGCGGATTGCTTATGTTGCTATTAATTATGATGACAAATACCCATATAAGTTATTAATCTCTGATTACGATGGTATGAATCAGCATATATTATTCCGCTCAACAGAGCCGGTGATGTCACCGTCATGGGATCCAACGGGTAAAAAGCTTGCTTACATGAGTATGGAAGACAAAAAACATGAGATCTGGATTTATGACCTGATTACACAAAAACGTGAGCTAATCGAACCGTATAAAGGCAGTAATATTTTTCCGGTATTTTCACCAGATGGCTCGAAACTGTCGATGGTACTGTCTAAATCAGGCCAGGCAGATGTATATGTTTACGATTTGAAGACTAAAAAACTTGACCGCTTGACTAAAAATCGCGGTATTGATACCGAAGCAACCTGGGCACCTGATGGTAAGTCGATAGTATTTACCTCTGAACGCGGCGGTCGTCCGCAGATCTATCAGATTAATTTAGAAAGTAAGAAAATTAAACGACTTACGTTTGAGGGAAATGCAAACTTAAACCCTTCAATTAGTCCTGATGGTAAGAATTTAGTGATGGTCAGTTTGCAAAAAGGCAAGTATAGTATAACCAAGCAGGATTTGTCAGATGGATATGTTCAAAAACTGACTAACGGTCGTCTTGATAAATCACCAAGCATTGCGCCAAATGGCAGTATGGTGATTTATAGTACGGTTGTTAAGGGAAAACAGGTATTGTCGCTAGTCTCAATGGATGGACGTTTTAAAGCGGTGTTGCCGGCAAGTGATGGAGAAGTAAAAGCACCAGCTTGGTCACCTTTCTTGACATCTAAAAAGAATTAATTATTGATAGGAAAAAGAAATGCAACTAAATAAAATTTTAAAAAGTTTAGTCATTGCGTTACCAATGCTGACATTGGCAGCATGTAGCTCAACAACCGATTCAACTACAAATGATGGCGTTGAAAGTTCTGCACAACAAACAGTAAGTAATACAACTGCTAATGGTAATACTGGTTCTGGTTCGAATGTTATTGTTGGTAGTGGTACTGACGTAAGTATTGATCCAGTTGAAAACTTGACCGCAGAAGAAGTTAAAAAGCAGGTAATTGATGAACTACGTAAACGCCATGTTGTTTACTTTGGTTTTGATCAACAAGCGGTTACTGCAGAATATGGTGAGTTATTACAAGATCACGCTAACTTCTTAATTGATAACGCTGCGGTTAAAGTTTTAATTGAAGGTCATGCTGATGAACGTGGTACGCCAGGTTATAACATTGCACTAGGCGAACGCCGTGCTAACGCGGTGGTTACATATCTAAACAATCTAGGTGTTTCTTCAAATCAGATCTCAACAGTGAGTTATGGTGAAGAAAAACCGGTAGATACTTCTCATACTGATGCTGCATTCACTCAAAATCGACGTGCAGTGCTAGTTTACTAAGGATTAGTCACCTTGATTCGAATTAATACTAAAACGGCCATGATTATGGCCGTTATTTATAGTGGTTTAGGGCATGCTGCACCCGCTACAGTAGTTGATGCAACCGCAAATACTCAGCAGGTGGTAACGAACAAAACAATTCGTTCCGTTGAACAACGCCTTACCCGTATAGAGAATATCCTCCAAGCTCGCACTCGATCGCAATTAGAAACTCAACAAAGACTTGATCAATTATCGATTGAATTAATGAACTTGCAGGGTGCTATCGAAGAAAGCAATCTAGAACAGAGCAAAATCACACAACGTCAACGTGATATTCTCAATGATATTGAGCGTATACGTATTACGCTTGTCGCTAAACCGGTAACGCCAGTTACAATTAATGCGAGTATTCTGCATGCTGTAAATCAGCCGTTAAATTTAACGGGTAAAGATTCTTATAATTACGCCATAAAATTGATCAAAAATGAGCGTAAGTATGATGAAGCGATTCCTGCGCTACAAAGTTTTATTTCAACGTATCCAGAATCTGAGTTAGCCGCGAATGCACATTATTGGTTAGGTCTATTGTTACGTAAAGATAATAAGAATGATGAAGCAAAAGTTGAATTTGAAAAGATCGTTTCTCAGTATCCAGCATCCAATAAACGTGCAGACTCATTACAGAAACTTGGTCAGCTTGCTAAGATAACTGGTTCGAATAGTGAAGCGAAACGTTATTTTGAATTGGTGATTAAAGATTACCCTAATAATTCGGTCGCTAAGCTTGCGAAGCAAGAACTGGCAGCATTAAAGTAATGTTTTAGAGAGTTCAACATTAACTCACTATTGATTTGTGTTATTTGTCATCGTATTGACGTTAAACTGAACGAAATTTAGGATTTCATCATTGAATTGTGATTCTAAGCAGATTTTACTTGCAGAGTTTTCGGAAAAAAGTATTATAGCCGCCATCGAGAAGGGCATTAGCGAAACAACATGTGATGTTGATAAGTTAAATTAGATACTTCTTGATTATAGAATTGTCGCGGGATGGAGCAGTCTGGTAGCTCGTCGGGCTCATAACCCGAAGGTCGTTGGTTCAAATCCGGCTCCCGCAACCATTTCTATTACCAATTAATTTGGTATATGTGGGTCCTTAGCTCAGTTGGGAGAGCATCGCCCTTACAAGGCGAGGGTCACTGGTTCAAGCCCAGTAGGACCCACCACATTTAATTACGTACCCTAACGTAAACTAAATGAAAACATATTGTCGCGGGATGGAGCAGTCTGGTAGCTCGTCGGGCTCATAACCCGAAGGTCGTTGGTTCAAATCCGGCTCCCGCAACCATTTCTATTACCAATTAATTTGGTATATGTGGGTCCTTAGCTCAGTTGGGAGAGCATCGCCCTTACAAGGCGAGGGTCACTGGTTCAAGCCCAGTAGGACCCACCACAAGTTATTAAGTTTGGTTAACTATTTTATAATACATTTTGTAATATAAGTAACGAGACTTTATAAAGAAAGAATACGGGGGCTGTTAGCTCAGTTGGTAGAGCAGTTGACTTTTAATCAATTGGTCGAAGGTTCAAATCCTTCACAGCCCACCACTTTCTTTATTATTTACTTTTAAAGTAAACTCAGCATTGTCGCGGGATGGAGCAGTCTGGTAGCTCGTCGGGCTCATAACCCGAAGGTCGTAGGTTCAAATCCTGCTCCCGCAACCAGTTAAAACGATAGATACCACTATCGCTAAATAAATAACGTGGGTCCTTAGCTCAGTTGGGAGAGCATCGCCCTTACAAGGCGAGGGTCACTGGTTCAAGCCCAGTAGGACCCACCACAAGTTATTAAGTTTGATTATATTTTTTATAAGATAAGTAATCAGACTTTATAAAGAAAGAATTTGGGGCTGTTAGCTCAGTTGGTAGAGCAGTTGACTTTTAATCAATTGGTCGAAGGTTCAAATCCTTCACAGCCCACCACTTTCTTTATTATTTACTTTTAAAGTAAACTCAGCATTGTCGCGGGATGGAGCAGTCTGGTAGCTCGTCGGGCTCATAACCCGAAGGTCGTAGGTTCAAATCCTGCTCCCGCAACCAGTTAAAATGATAGATACAACTATCGCTAAATAAATGACGTGGGTCACTGGTTCAAGCCCAGTAGGATCCACCACTAATATTCAGTTTGATTATAGAGATAATGTGACTTTATAAAGAAAGAATTTGGGGCTGTTAGCTCAGTTGGTAGAGCAGTTGACTTTTAATTAATTGGTCGAAGGTTCAAATCCTTCACAGCCCACCACTTTCTTTCATTCTGATACAGAACATACAGTATTGTCGCGGGATGGAGCAGTCTGGTAGCTCGTCGGGCTCATAACCCGAAGGTCGTAGGTTCAAATCCTGCTCCCGCAACCAGTTAAAACGATAGATAACACTATTGTAAGAATAAACAAAAAAGCCTCGCTATTAGCGGGGCTTTTTTGTTGGCGTTGAAAAAAAGTCACGCTAAATTACGTATTCATGACAATGCCATGTATAATGCGCGAAGATATATTTTTTGAGTACTGAGTAATTAGCTATGATCCCCAATGTAGTAGAAATGGAATATCTATTCCCAAAAAAACCAGTTCCGTTATCGGCACAGCAAAAATTGGAATATAAAGCCCGTATTAAACAGCTTTTAAAAGAAAAAGATGCAGTATTAATTGCACACTATTATACAGATCCTGAAATTCAAGCACTTGCTGAAGAGACGGGCGGTTGTGTTGCGGATTCTTTGGAAATGGCTCGCTTTGGGAATAATCATCCAGCTAAAACGCTAATCATTGCCGGTGTTCGTTTTATGGGTGAAACGGCAAAGATCTTAGCGCCAAGCAAACGCATTATCATGCCAGCATTAGATGCAACTTGTTCATTGGATCTAGGCTGTCCTGTTGAAGCGTTCTCAGCATTCTGTGATGCGCATCCAGATCATACCGTTGTGGTATATGCAAATACATCGGCAGCCGTTAAAGCGCGCGCTGACTGGATTGTAACATCAAGTATAGCACTGGATGTGGTCGAGCACCTGGATAGTGATGGTCAAAAAATAATTTGGGGTCCAGATCGCCATTTAGGTGCTTGGATTGAAAAGCAAACTGGCGCGAAAATGGTTCGTTGGCAGGGTGCTTGTATCGTCCATGATGAATTTAAAGCATCAGCATTAAAACGCTTGAAAGAAGAAAACCCTGACGCAGCTATTTTGGTTCACCCAGAGTCACCTGCCGATGTAATCGAGCTTGCCGATGCGGTAGGTTCAACGAGCCAATTGATTAAAGCGGCAAAAGAACTACCCCAACAAAAACTGATTGTGGCTACGGATAAAGGTATCTTCTTTAAGATGCAACAAGCGTGTCCTGAAAAAGAAATGATTGCGGCTCCAACCGGTGGCAATGGCGCAAGTTGTCGCAGTTGTGCTATGTGTCCTTGGATGGGCATGAATGGCTTGCAAACGATTGAAGATTCATTGGTTAATGATGAAGGGCATGAAATTTTTGTTGATGAAGAAATTCGTCTTAAAGCACTTATTCCATTAGAACGTATGTTGAATTTTAACGTATCAAACTAAGCGTTTAACGTTAATAAATTAATTAAGCCTGAATGCCTTTGCTTCAGGCTTTTTTTATCGTTACGCATCGCTCAGAGCCAATTTTATAGCCACACTATAAGTCGGTTACAGTAATTCTCCCTGCCAACTTAGTGATAGTCGCTTTTCCTATTCCCTTTACGTTAACTAAATCTGTTGTTGTGACGAATTCACCATTATGATCACGCCATTGTATTATTTGGGCGGCTTTATATGTGCCAATACCTGGTAAGGCGGTAAGCTCTAATTTAGTGGCGGTATTAATATTTAATGGCATGAATAGCGCATCTGCTGATGTAGTGGAGTGGCTGAGATCAAATGCGGTTGTTTCGGTTGTCGCAATAGCATCAAGGTTTATTGATGTCAGTTCTGATATGGCGGCTTGTTCTGCATTCGCCTGTGATAATAAAAGTAACGGTGCGGTAACGGCAATATACAGGGCTAAGCGATTCATTTTTTTTAGCATTTCAATTCCTTTATAGTGATAACAATGAGTTATTCTTTCAGAATCAAACTGTAGTAATAATAAATATTTTTGTTATCAACAATAGCCTCGCTGTGGGCGCTATCACATCTTTGAGTTAGGAATTTCATGGATGCTCAAATTTTGAGTATTAAGAAAGTATTAGCTGTTACCTGAAGGGAGAGTTTAGGTGAAGTACTACATTCAATGAACTAATCATAGTGCAATTAAATGCAGTACTCAAATAGGGCATAGCCAGTGATTATGGAGCCTTATTTATTATCACTGTTTTCTTTTGGCATGTAGCGATAAAGATAAACGACCGTTAATATTGTGAAAGCTAACATGATACCGAGTACACCGAACACTTTAAAATCAACCCATAGCTCTTCTGACATGTTAAAAGCGATGTAATGATTTAAGCCAGCGAGGGCGAGGAAGAATATTGCCCACGCTGTGTTGACACGCGCCCAAACAAACTCAGGTAAAACCATTTCTTTACCCAGCATTTTTTTGATCAGATTGTGTTTGAAGGCATATTGGCTAACCAATAAAACAATTGAAAATAGACAGTAAATAATCGTTACTTTCCATTTTATGAAGCTTGAATCTTGAGTGAATAAGGTAATGCCACCAAATACAGAGACCATTGCAAAGGTGATTAATTGCATTTTTTCAACTTTACGGTATTTAAACCAGCTAAAGATTAATGTACATGCTGTTACTGCGATTAATGCTGCTGTTGCGGAATAAATATCGTACATTTTATAAATAATGAAAAATACGATCAGGGGAAGAAATTCAGTAAATTGTTTCATAAAGTTTTTGACTCAAGGCTAACGATGCCATCTAGTTTATCATGAAAATCGCAGATATAAAAAAACAGCCTCATGATGAGGCTGTTTTTACATTTCTTAAAATCAGTTGTCAGTATTAAGCTGTTGTTGTCACTGGTTTTTGATTCGTTGTATCGTCTTTTGTAATCACTTTACCTTCTGCTCCGTGCATCCAGTAAATTAGTTTGTGTGCTGATGCAAATAGGATCAGTGATGAAATCACCGCGGCTATGGCAATACCACCAAAGATAGCCATTGGGCCTGCTTCACCGATTTGTGCACCGATCATACCAGCCACTTTATTCGCAATCGCGTTAAAGCCAAACCATGCGCCCATCATCAGAGATGCTAAGCGTAGTGGTGCTAACTTAGTGATCATGGATAGACCGATTGGAGAAAGACATAATTCACCCATAGTATGGAAGAAGTACGCACCGACTAACCAGTACATGCTTGTTTTAGCGGTTAAGTCACCACCTTGTTCTAATGTTGCAAAGATCATGAATACAAAACCAATTGCTAACATCAATAGTGCCATTGCAAATTTAACTGGTGATGTTGGCTCTTTAGGACCCATTTTAATCCAAATCATGCTCACGATAGGTGCACAGGTAATAATGAAGAATGGATTGAGTGATTGGAACCAAGCAACAGGTACCTCAAAACTACCAATCATACGGTCGGTATAATCATTTGCGTAAAGATTCATTAGACCACCGGCTTGTTCGAAGCCAGCCCAGAAGATGATAACAAATAGACCTAAAATTAAGATAACTTTAATACGATCAACTTCAATCGCGGTTAGTGTTTGCTTTTTACCTTTATTTTCAGCACGTGCTTTTTTAGCTGCGGCTTCGATACCAATGTTACCTAAGTATTTGTTAGCAAATAGTTTCTGCAATACAACACTCAGTACCATGGCGATACCAGACATTAAGAAACCATATTTGTAATCGCCCGTGTAAACAACAACTGCGCCAACCAGAATACCGGAAAAGAAAGCGCCAATGTTAATACCCATATAGAAGATAGTAAACGCGCCATCACGACGGTTATCACCCTCTTCATATAGATCACCAACCATGGTTGAGATGTTCGGTTTGAACATACCGTTACCAGCTATTAGGAAAGCAAGACCTAAGTAAAGACTTGCTGTCGTGCTGAGTGCTAATACTTCTAATGGTGCAAACAAAAGGAATTGACCAATGGCCATTAAGATACCACCAAAGATCACACTTTTGCGTTGTCCTAGGAAGTTATCAGCTAACCAGCCACCAATAAGCGGGGTGATATAAACTAAACCTGTGTATGTTCCATAGAGAGAAAGCGCATCTGCTTGAGTCCAACCTAAACCTGGAATACCTGCTTGGTAGTTAGGGTCGGTTAATAATGCCGCGGCTTGCTGATCTTGAGTTACAGACACAAGAAAAAGAACCAGAATTGCACGCATGCCATAATAGCTAAAGCGTTCCATCATTTCTGTACTGAATAAAAGGAATAATCCTTTTGGATGACCCATAAATGTATCTGAATTATTAGGATTCATAATATCGCCTGTTTTGTATTTTTGTATTTGTTTTTATGTTTATAATTTTATGCTGATAATTGATCTGTTATCAGTCGATTC
Source organism: Moritella yayanosii (assembly GCF_900465055.1). Lineage (NCBI taxonomy): Bacteria > Pseudomonadati > Pseudomonadota > Gammaproteobacteria > Alteromonadales > Moritellaceae > Moritella > Moritella yayanosii. Next base: position 95,430 of record NZ_LS483250.1, read on the forward strand.
ATTCTTTTATATCCCTTTTGTTAGAGACTGACAAGCGTAGATATCAATTTTAAGAGCTTCATCACCCTAAATTGAGTCTATGTTCTATTGTTGAATCTTCAATGTTGCGCCAGTGTTGTATTTATGATTATTTATGGTTGATATATATACATTTAAAAGTAATTTTCATTTAGACTTTAATTTCGTCGAAGTTGACGTAAAATTAAAAGTGAGATCATGATTAGGATAATCAAGTCAAAATGGCGGACGATAAAAAAGACTGGTACTTACTTTACTGTAAAGGAAAAGAAGAACCTAGGGCATTAACAAACCTAAAAAATCAAGGGATTGACAGTTTTTACCCTACGATGACCGTTGAAAAGAGACTGCGCAACAAGTTGATTTTAAAAGATATTGCTATTTTCCCCAATTATTTGTTTGTTGAAATAGATAAGAATACGGCAAATTTTAATAGTATTCGCTCTACCCGTGGCGTCATTGATTTTGTTAAATTTGGGGCAAATTACACGAAAGTGCCTGCTGCATTGGTTGCGGAGTTAAGAGCAACACAACGATGCCGAGATAAATCGGAAAACGCAGTGACCGTATTTAGCGCCGGAGAAAAAGTGATCATTCAAGATGGTGCTTTTAAAGGCATAGAGGCTATTTATCAATGTAAAGATGGACTAGAACGTTCGGTGTTACTGATTAATTTGATCAATAACACCACCACAATGAGTGTCGCTAACGGTGAGATAAAAAGTAAATCAGAGAGTGAATATTAAGTATTTGGTCTACATTATGGCATCTCTTCAGAACATCCGTTTAAATTACACCGCTTTTTTTGTTACCAGCAGATTGCTGGTAACCGCGTTAAATTATGATCTAAACTCAATTCTCGACACTCACTATCATTGCGTTGTTCATTTATCGCTGTTGCGAGTACCCGGTACTGATTATTGGCTGCGATGATTATGCGGTACTGGTATTTACTGCTGCTGAGGTCAACCGCTAAATTACTCAACTCAGCGTATTGTTGCTGCCGACTAAAATGATCCGTTTGTAATAAGCTGATCGTGGCCAACTTCATTTTAGCTTGATCGCGATATGTGGTTAATATGTTGTGGTGATAATTTGGTACTGCTATACCCACTAAAATACTCATGATGGCGAGTGCGATTAACAATTCAATGAGCGTAAATCCTGATGATCTAAACAATTTTAGCATTATGTTTCCCGTTATTGTTAAATTGGCTTGAGTCTAGGTAATAAATACTCTGTTGATGATGTTTTAAACAGTGTTGTGATCGTAATTAAGTTCAGGTGAAGATTAATGGCGCTGGAACAAGGTTAACTGGCTCGCATTAGCATTTAGTTGTTGTGTCTGACGTCTTTTTGTTAGATCATTGCTCACTATTTTATTAAAAATTTACTGTTTGAGGTAAGGCATGAGTCAGGCTGAAGTACGCCCAACGAACTTTATTCGTCAGATTATTGATGGAGATTTAAATTCCGGCAAACACACTAATGTGCATACGCGTTTTCCGCCAGAGCCGAATGGCTTTTTGCATATAGGTCATGCCAAGTCTATTTGTTTGAACTTTGGTATTGCTGACGATTACCAGGGACAGTGTAATCTACGTTTTGATGATACTAATCCAGAGAAAGAAGACATTAATTACGTTCATGCCATTCAAGAAGACGTAAAGTGGTTAGGGTTTAACTGGGATGGCGAAGTGCGCTATTCATCAAATTACTTCGATAAGTTATTCGAGTATGCAGTTGAACTTATTCAAGCGGGTAAAGCGTACGTTTGTTTCTTAAATGCAGAAGAAACCCGTGAATATCGTGGAACCTTGAATAAGCCAGGTAAAAACAGCCCTTACCGTGACACTAGCATTGAAGAAAATTTAGCGCTATTCAATAAAATGCGTGATGCTGGGTTTGCTGATGGTGAATGTTGTTTACGTGCAAAAATTGACATGACTTCATCATTCATGTGTATGCGTGATCCTATTATCTACCGAATTAAACGTGTACATCATCACCAGACTGGCGATAAATGGTGCATTTACCCAATGTACGATTTCACCCATTGTATTTCTGATGCGATAGAAGGAATTTCACATTCTATCTGTACATTAGAATTCCAAGATAATCGTCGTGTTTATGATTGGGTATTAGATAATATTTCAATCGATTGTCGTCCGCGTCAGTATGAATTTTCACGTTTAAATCTGGAATATACGATGATGTCTAAGCGTAAGCTTAACGCATTAGTGACAGAAAACCATGTAACTGGTTGGGATGATCCTCGTATGCCAACAATTGCTGGCTTACGTCGTCGTGGTTATACCGCTGCGTCAATTCGTGAATTTTGCAAACGTATTGGTGTGACTAAACAAATCAATACCATCGAAATGGGTATGCTAGAAGCCTGTATCCGTGAAGATCTTGAAGATTCAGCACCACGTGCAATGGCGGTTCTTGATCCAGTTAAATTAGTCATTACTAATTATCCAGCAGATCAAACTGAGCAATTAATTGCACCAGCACATCCTAAACTAGATATGGGTACCCGTACTCTGCCCTTTAGCCGTGAACTATTTATTGATCGTGCGGATTTCCGTGAAGAAGCGAACAAGAAATATAAACGTTTAGTATTAGGCAAAGAAGTGCGCTTACGTAATGCGTACATTGTTAGAGCTGATGACGTTGTCAAAGATGACGCGGGTAATATCATTGAAATTCACTGTACTTACGATGATGAAACACTGGGTAAGAACCCAAGTGATGGTCGTAAAGCGAAAGGCGTTATTCATTGGGTATCAGCTGCTGACGCTGTTGATGCGGAAATACGTGTTTATGATCGCCTATTTAAAATAGCAGATCCTGCCAGTGTTGAAACATTAGAAGAAGCATTGAATGAACAATCATTAGTTGTGATTAAAACAGCTAAAGTTGAACCGGGTCTTGTTGCAGCGCAAGCCGAAAGCGCATACCAGTTTGAACGTGAAGGTTACTTCTGTGCCGACAAAGATTCAACAGCGGATAAACTGGTGTTTAACCGTACCGTCTCTTTACGTGGTTAAGCATGCTTATAAGTTAGCAATATAACCCCAAGACATAATATTTTGTTTCTTGGGGTTATATCTACGTAAAAAAGACATATAAAAAAAGGAGCTATAGGCTCCTTTTTATTTATCTGGTGTTTAGAGTGCGACTATTTGTGGTTACACTTGCCATCTAATGAACGGCCATACAGGTATAAACTGTGGGCTTGCAATGACATTCCATTGTCGGCCGCAATGTCACGTTGACGATCTTCGATCAAGTCATCATGAAATTCAATTACGTGGCCACAATCAAGGCATACAAGATGGTCGTGGTGTTCTTGAGTTGCCAATTCAAAAACAGATTTACCGCCTTCAAAATAATGACGTGTCACAATTCCGGCATCATCAAACTGGTTAAGTACTCGATATACTGTCGCTAGACCAATTTCTTCGCCTTTGCTAAGCAGTTGTTTGTATAAGTCTTCGGCACTAGTATGCTGACTGCTAGGGAGTTGTAATAATTCTAAAATTTTAATTCGTGGCAGTGTTATTTTTAACCCTGCTTTTTTTAATGCGCTTTTTCTATCAGTCATAACGTACTCATTTTAAAATAGAGAAGAGTATTATTTCTTTATATTGTTGACCATTATATGACGAGACGCAAAAACAATAAACCTCATATTTGTTAAAGCGGGATTTAAATACATAAATTTAAGTAAATATAATGGAAATGGACATGTTTCTGGATAGGAAAAGGTGGCTGGTTAAGTTTGAATTAAGCCTTTAATTGAAGTCGTAAATATTATATTTGTCAAATAGATAAATGTGTTTAGCAGAAATAGAGTTGGGTAATGACGTTTTAGTAGCTTAAGGATCTGGAGGGAGGAGAGTGCAATAAAAGATAAATAATGTATGAGCACGTTATTTACCTTTTATTTTCTATACCCAAGCTGCTTAGGTTTGCTGATCGCGACCTTGAAGTAGTTTGAGTATGAACTAAAACATTAGTCTTCTAGTTCAGCAAGGCACATTTCGCTGTGGATCTGTTTTACCCAAGCTTCAACACGTTCTGCTGTTAATTCTGGTTGACGGTCTTCATCGATACCTAAACCAACAAAGTGGTTGTCATCAGTGAGTGCTTTTGACGCTTCGAAATCATAACCTTCAGTTGACCATTCACCGATTAATGTACCACCTTTTGCTTCAATAACGTCACGTAGTGTGCCCATTGCATCGAGGAAGTACTCAGCGTAATCTTCTTGGTCTCCACAACCAAAGATTGCAACGAGCTTGTCAGAAAAATCAATTTCTTCGAGTGATGGCATAAAGTCATCCCAATCACATTGAGATTCGCCATAATACCAAGTCGGAATACCTAAAATTAATAGGCTAAATTCGTTAATATCTGCAGTTGTTGATTTTGCAATATCTTTAACATCAACAAGCTGTTTACCCAGTTGTTTCTGGATCATTTTAGCAATTACTTCAGTGTTACCTGTGTCACTACCAAAAAATAAGCCTACGCTAGCCATTTTTAAATTATCCTAATAGTTTTAATTTAAACTTATCTTACTACATGAGTGTGCAATAATTATTGTATATATTCACTGCGTATCATATTAGCACTTTTTGCTTTCATATTTAACATATCAAATAAGTCTTGTTCGACTTTTAATTCAATACGTTTTAATCCATTAGCCTTATCTCGGCTCAATTGATTACGTTTAGTATGTGTCAACTGCTCTTTGCGCCATTGCAGTTAATAGTATTAGTAATTAAATCTGGGTTTCCCAGACAGTGATCAATATTTCTTTAAACACAAAACCAGCCATGCCAAAACAGAGTACAAACCAAACCGATATACGTCCGAATCGAGGTACGTTACCTTTTTTTAGTACGTCGTGAATGGCCATCCCGATCAAGAAAAATAGCACGACAAAGAATAGTTTAATGCCCACAGTTTCAATTAAGTCAGTGTATTCATACAACATATCAATTTTCACCTAAAGTACGAATGGGCAAATATATCACAATGTGACTAATGACTAAATAAAAAGTCGACTATTATTTTATTAAATATCACTGGTTTTTCGGCATGTAACCAGTGCCCTGTACCTGGTACTAATTTTGCTTTTGCCTGTGGGAAGTACTTGGCGATCGCCAATTTATGCGCATTAGTAATATAATCTGAATTCATCCCTTTGATAAATAACACGGGTTTATCATATTGTTTATTTACTTCTGGCCAATCAGAAATAGCATCGTATTGGGCTATGATGGTGTCTAACGCATAGTAAAAATCAAACTGGCCTTGGCTATTTTTATATAAACCTTTGAGCAAAAATTGTTGCACGCCAGCGTCTTCAACATACTCAGCCAGTTTTGCTTGCGCTTCACTGCGGCTGCTGATGTCTGCTAACGGTATATTTTTTAAACCGGCAAAGACATTATTATGTCGAGGTGGGTAATTCACTGGTGCAATATCGGCTACCGCCAAACTCGTCACGCGAGTCGGGAAGTTTAGTGCGGTACGCATTGCAATTTTACCGCCCATGGAATGGCCGACAATGTGTGCTTGTTCAATGGTTAAATGATCCATCAACTGAATAATATCATTTGCCATATCATCATAATGCATACTATCATGGCGCATGGATAAGCCATGGTTTCTGACATCAACTGCGATGACTTGATAGTCAGTTTTTAGTTGTTTAATTAACATGCCTAAGTTAGTGGCGCTGCCAAATAAACCATGGATAACGATAACAGGCACACCCTGACCGTATATTTTGTGACTAAGTAACATATATCTCTCCGTTATTGTGACTGATTCTACCGCAATAATTAGCTTAATGTCGTGTATGGATCGTCGATAAATGCATCACAGAGGTAATATTTTTCTTATAACCATAGAGAGTAATCTATTCTCAAGGTATAATTAAACCAAATTTATAAGCAAGGATTTACTAGTTAAATATGAAAACGATTGAGCTTGAAGACGACCTATATCGTTATATTGCTAGTCAAACGAAAGATATTGGCGAAAGTGCATCAGATATTTTACGTCGCTTACTTGATGTATCAACAGATGTTTCTGCAGATTTGACTAATGTTGAAGCATTGCAGCAGCATGTAGTGGACACCAACAGTGAGACTAAGCAAACGGTAACTAAATCACCGGTAATAGTAGAACCTACACCTGTATCTGCACCTATTGTGGTAGATACAGAAGTCGAGGTAGTTAGCCATTCTACATTGCCAACCAGTATCGCTAAGCTTATTAAAAATAAGAAATTCAAAGAAACGACGGTTTCGGTGACTAAGTTTATTCAGATTTTATCTGTGCTTTATGCTGAAAACCCGAAAGAGTTCGATAGTGCGACTGATATTAAAGGCCGTAAACGTATTTACTTTGCAAAATCTGAAAGTGAATTGTTAAGTGCTGGTAATACCACGAAGCCGCGTCATATTGAGCATACGCCATATTGGGTTATTACTAATACCAATACGGGACGCAAACGTAATATAATTACGCAACTGATGGCTGAAATAGGCTATACCCATGCGTTAATTGATGCTGTAAGCCAATCTATTTAATTACAGCCTGCTGACAAGGTATTTGAAATGTGCTTAAGCGTGATGCTGACATCATTTGAACTGCCTTGTCTGCTTCTTTTAGATCCCCCACTTAAATTATGATCGACCTACTTAAATTACAGCGTGCTAGTACGAAAAAAAGTCGAACTACCCTTATTTCATTATCTATGTTCCTTGTTGCTGTTACTTTTATTTCACTCGCGTCGGGTAATTTTAGTATTGGTGTCGATGATCTTGTTAATGGTTTATCGCCTTTGCAACAACAGGTATTATTTGAATTACGCTTGCCACGCATTGTTACCGCTATTTTAGTCGGTGCTGCTTTAGCTGTTGCGGGCTGTATTTTACAAGTCTTGCTGGCCAATTCACTCGCCGAGCCCGGTGTTATCGGCATCTCATCTTTTGCCAGTTTGTTTGCGGTGTTATCGATTGTTTTTCTTGATACTTTGTTTCCACAGTGGGCGGGTCTACAGCATTATATTTTACCATTATCGGCATTTATTGGGGCCAGTTTAGTCACGTATGTACTGTATCAAGTGACCAAAAATAACTTGCCCACGACAAAAATCTTATTACTTGGCGTGGCGATCGGCATCTTTTCTGGTGCTATTATGACCTGGCTGTTGTATTTTTCCGATGACAGTAGCATGCGTCAAATGCTGTACTGGATGATGGGTAATTTAGCTTATGGCGCAGACCTGATTTATATTGCAGTGATCCCCTTAAGTTTGAGTTTTATATGGATAATGGGTCGTATTGATGCACTAAATCTTTTACAGTTTGGTGAACAGGGCGCTTTCCAATCGGGTATTGATGTGCCTAAGTTACGTATTCAGCTTATTTTATGCGTTGCGGTATTAACAGGGATATCTGTTTCAATGGCGGGGGTAATTAGTTTTATCGGTTTAGTTATTCCGCATATACTCCGCATATTAGTGACCAGTCAATTACGCTTTTTGGTGCCTGCTTCGGCATTACTTGGGGCGAGTTTTTTATTATTGGCAGACCTGATTGCCCGCAGTGCATTTGCTACCGCAGAGTTACCTGTTGGGGCCATTACTGCCAGTCTCGGCGCCCCCTTTTTTATCTATTTGCTATTACGTAAGCAAGTAGCTTAATGCACATTAGTATGGATAAAAATACGATGAATAAACCGGCAATATTAACGCTTGTCGACGTTAACTATCAACAACGCTTGTTTGATATCAACATCTCAATTGATGACGGTGGTTGTTTATTTTTATTGGGGCCTAACGGCAGTGGTAAAAGCACGTTATTAGCATTGCTTGCAGGTCATACGCAAGCTTGCGATGGCGAATATCGATTGGCGGAACGTAGCGTCACGGATTACCCTATTGCCGAATTAGCGCTTCAGCGTGCTTGGTTACCACAAGCATCACCGCCACCGTTTGCGATCCCAGTATACCAATTCATCGCGTTAGGCTTACATCCATTGGGTATAAGCTTGGAAGATGAACAAGCTTGTCAGGTAATTAATCAGTTATTATCGCGTTTGGATATAGCCAAATTAGTTGAGCGTAATTGCGATCAATTATCCGGTGGTGAATGGCAACGCGTATTGATTGCCCGTACCTTAGTACAAGTATCACCAATATTAAATCCACAATCAATTTTGTGCTTGTTAGATGAACCTCTAACAGGACTTGATTTAAAACATCAAATTGAAGTACTGCAAATATTAACAGAACTTTCTGAGTCTGGTATTACGGTGATCGCCTCTATTCATGATCTTAACCTTGCCCTTAATCATGCCTCTGAAGTGTTATTGTTAAAGGCGGGGCGTGTGGTTGGGCAAGGTGATGCAGCTCAAGTATTAACGGTTGATACCATTAAACAAGTCTATGATGTTGATACCGAGTTGCTGGCTGTTAATGGCCGCCAATTTATTGTATCTGCAGCGCTACCTGTGTCTGTTTAGTTAGGAAAGCTCTATGCAACTCCGTAATACCCCTGTGGATGAGATCGAATTTTTAGGCCATCAAGTTTACGTTAAGCGCGATGATTTATTGGACGTGGCTTTTACCGGTAATAAAGCCAGAAAGTTTTATCACTTTTTACAACAAGATCTATCCCAGGTCGATATCCTGGTTGGTCATGGCTCTGCTCAAGCGAACTCGCTGTATTCCTTGTCTGTATTAGCTAAATTAAAGCAATGCCAGCTGCATTATTATGTTGATCACCTGCCACAATATCTTACTGATAACCCCCAAGGCAATTATCGCGCTGCGTTAGAGCAAGGCGCTAAGATCATCGTGGTTGATTCTGAACTTACTGTCATTGAGCATATACAACAGCAAGTATTACCGGCGTTAGTTGCGCAAAGTCTGCGCGCGGTGTTCATTCCTGAGGGTGGACGCTGTCAATATGCTGAAACGGGATTGAAAATACTTGCCGATGAAATTATGGCGTGGGCGGAAGCAAAAGCGTACTCGGACATTCGCGTGGTATTACCTGCTGGCACCGGCACTACCGCCTTATTTTTGCAAAAACATTTACCCTTTGAAGTGCAAGCCTGTGCGTGTGTTGGCGGCGATGGTTATTTAAAACAGCAGTTCTTGGAATTGTGCGCGGATGAATCTTTACATCCAACGATTATCGCAACAGAGAAAAAGTATCACTTTGGTAAACTTTACCTGCCTTTTTATCACATCTGGACTGAGTTAAAACAAACCACCAATATTGAGTTTGATTTACTCTACGATCCGCTCGCTTGGTTGTGCTTACAGCGGGAGTTTATTGCCGATAATACCAATATAGCAGCAGGGCTTGAAAGTACCGATAAACGCCCCATTCTGTACATACACCAAGGTGGATTGCAGGGTAATGAAACCATGATACCGCGTTATTTACGCAAGCTGGCATTGGTAAGATAAGATCACGTTGGTTTAACTTTTACTATTTACTCTTATTATTGGTATTTATTATTGGTATTTATTATTGTGCAGCGTACAATCCGCTGCTGCTTTATTATAAACATTATTTGAAACTGCAAACGGCGGTTTCTTGAGAGAAGAATATGACATTTAAAATTCATGACAAGCAAACTGCTGAAGCAGTTGAAAAATCACCAGAAGCGCGTTTCAACTATTTCATATTTCGTGCGGTTAAGTCTGAAGAAGTATGGACATTAGCGGATGAAAACGGTTTTGTTGTTAGCGAAGCGGATGGTGAGAGAAGTATTCCCGTTTGGCCACATGCTGAGTTTGCTAGTGAATGGATCCAAGGCGATTGGTCTGCGTGTCAGCCGCTTAAAATTGAAATGGGTGCTTGGCGTAATAACTGGTTACCAGGTCTTGCTGCAGATGGGGTGGTTATCTCAGTATTTCCAAAAGCAGACCAAGAAGTAGTTGTTGTTGATAGTGAAGAGCTTATCGCTTCATTTAAAGATGAATACGACGCTCAAAAATAGTACCAATAAATAGTACCAGCCCAACAGCTTTACCCATTTTAGTTAGCATAAAGGACATAATTTAGATGAAATTATTCGTCAAAGATCTTACTGTTATTGATTCGTCAGTATTGGATTATTCACGTGGCATTATTGGCCAGAGTTGGTTAGTGGATATCGTTCTGCATGGCGACTTAAATGAACAAAGCATGATCCTTGACTTTGGTATTGTTAAAAAGTTAATTAAGTCAACGGTTGATGAACTCATTGATCATAAATTGATCGTACCGGCACATGCCAAATTTTGTGATGTGATGAGTGATGGTGCATTTACCTACGTTGATGCTTGGCGCGAACACAGTGAATCAATTCACTTAGCTTGCCCTGACCAAGCGTTTGCACTTATCCCTGCAGAGGAAATCACCTTAGCAAGTTTAGAAACGTATTTGACTGAGCAGTTAATGTTACGCCTACCAAATAACGTTAAACAGTTAGATGTGAAATTACGTGAAGAAAAAATTGATGGTGCCGATTACTGTTACAGTCATGGTTTACGTCAACATTTAGGTAATTGCCAGCGTATTGCCCATGGTCATCGCTCGACGATTGAAATTCTGCGTAATGATGAGCGTGATACTGCCCTTGAATTTAGTTGGGCTGAGCGTTGGAGAGACATCTACCTTGCTGAGCATTGCGACATGGTCTCAGCATCTGAATTATCACTTTCACGTGCCGGTATGGCTGCATTAACGCCTGAGCATTACTGCTTTAAATATCAAGCACCACAAGGTGAGTTCCAACTTGCGCTGAGTAAATCAATTGTTGAAATTATGCCAACCGAAACAACGGTTGAGAACATTGCCCAGTTTATTGCCGATACATTAGCAAAAGACTGCAATGATTCACTGACTGTGTTTGCTTATGAAGGTGTTGGTAAAGGTGCGATTGCTTCTGCTTGATCGTCCTTAGCGGAGACGTCATTTAAACTTAAAATTAATTAATAAGCCCGTTAGCCACTACACTCATATTGTAGCGGTTAGCGGGTTTTTTTGTTGCGCTTATCACTGAATCAGGCGTAGATAATGAGCGATTGCGGATAACAGGTGTATTTGTATTTGTTTTCACTTATTATTGAGTCACTTAATTTTGAAATGGAGTTGAAAATGGCAGAAGAAACGATTTTTCGCAAGATCATTGATAAAGAGATCCCAGCCGATATTCTCTACCAAGATGAGTTAGTTACTGCATTTCGTGATATTAATCCAAAAGCATCAACACATGTATTAATTATCCCTAATAAGCTGATCCCGACGACGAATGACGTATGCGAAGCAGACGAATTAGTACTAGGGCGTTTGTTTACTGTGGCACGGAAAATTGCCGAGCAGGAAGGTATCGCTGAAAATGGCTACCGTCTTATCGTTAATTGCAACAAGCATGGTGGACAAGAGGTTTACCACTTACATATGCACCTGGTTGGTGGCGAACAGCTCGGTGCTATGGTGACGATAAAATAGTACGGATCAAAAATAGCAAATAATGCCTGTTTATTGACAGTTCGGCACACAGCATAACGATGACCGCTTATCTCATGACACTTTTGATCGGTCATCTTATTCACTATCAGTAACGTTGGAGGGGAGTGTACATGAAATGGATTCTCACATTAATGTCTCTGCTGAGTGCATTATTCGTTACCGCTTGTACATCACCAGCTACACCGGTTCAACAAGTGATGACAATTCAGCTGGAGACGATGCAAGAACACCCGTTAACCACACAAGTGCGAGCGCTAAACTGGGTATTGTTGCAGCAAGCTTTCTTTGTGCAAGGCACTTTTGAGCATGGCCAACGCCTTTATATTACTTATCCTAATAGTGCGGTTACGCTGCCAATTACTTATCAAGAACTACAACGTGCCAGTGCTGAAACACTCGCGCAACTCAACTGGTTTGATATTCAGATTGTCACTGCGCAACAACGTCTGCGTAGCCACAATACTTATTTTACAGAAAGTACAGAGAGTACAGAAAGTAGTTATTCATTAGTGATTCATATTGTAAAAGTTGAAAATACCATCAATAAGCACACGCTAATTATTAAATTGATTAATAACCGTTTTAACACGGTTGAAGCGCAAGTTAGCCGGGTGATCTCATTGTGACCCATAAATTTATGATGAAAAAAACACCTGAATTTGTCGTGCAATTTAGCCCCGAATCATTTTCTTTAACGCCGGTACTAGGTGGTTTAAGCAATCATAATTATCGATTGCAGTTTCAACAAAATGGTCTGAACAACAGCTACTTTGTCCGCCAGTTTGCTGCGACTTATCTTGGTATGGATAATGATGTTGAGCTCGAATACGCCGCGCAAATTCAAGCCGCAAATATTGGTTTAGCGCCGAATGTTATTGTTAAGCATAAACAGGGGATGATTTGTGATTGGGTTACTGGTGAGCATTGGGATCAAACCGCGCAAGTTCGAGATGAAAACATTGAAAAATTAGCGCAATTAGTCGCCATGCTTCATCAACAACCTATGCCTAGCCATCACCTTGATATGGTCGAGCGCCTCCAGCATTATTATCAGACACTTAATACTGAACTTAAAACGGTGCAACTCGCACAGCAGCTGACACTTGTTATTGATTTAATTGAGCAACATTTACCTGCGAATAGATTGGGTTTTTGTCATCATGATATGAATCCATTGAATTTTATTGAAGATGAGCAGGCTAAGTTATATTTGTTGGATTGGGAATTTGCCGCTGCGGGTCATTGTGATTTTGATATCGTCACCTTGTTTCAGACATTCGCGTGGCAAAACGCACAACAGGCGCTGTTTTTAAGGTATTACAATCAGTATTATCCTGCCGCGCAAGTGACATTAGCGCAATTAGATGTGATGGCTGTAGTAGTGGAAATGATGACTTTGTTGTGGTGTATAGTTATGTATCAGCAGGATAAAGATGCCACCTATTTAAGATTATGGCAGCAATCTGAATATGCCATAACAGATAAAATTAACCGATTGAGTAAGGAATTGCAGTGGGACCAGTAATAGTAGATGTTAACGGTTATGAATTAACGCCTGAAGATAAAGAGATCTTAGCGCATCCATTAACGGGCGGGTTGATCCTGTTTAGTCGGAACTATGGTGATCATGCTCAGTTAACCGCGTTAATTAAATCAATTCGTAACGCCGCTAATGCTCCGATTGTGATCTCGGTTGATCACGAAGGTGGCCGCGTGCAACGTTTTCGTGAGCAGTTTACCCGGATCCCAGCAATGGGAAACATAGCGGAATTATATGCGGATGATCGTGAGACAGCGAAACAGTTTACCCAGCAATGTGGTTGGATGTTAGCCGCTGAGCTATTAGCGTTTGATATTGATTTAAGCTTCGCCCCTGTGCTTGATTTAGAGCGTGGGAGTCAAGTTATTGGCGACCGCTCATTCCATGCCGACCCAAGCTGGGTAACAGACCTGTCAACACAGCTTTGTATTGGTATGCATAAAGCCGGTATGAAAACCACAGGTAAGCATTTTCCTGGTCATGGCAGTGTGTTAGCCGATTCACATATTGCCTTACCGATTGATGAACGCAGCTTCGCAGACATCACCGCAACGGATCTATTGCCATTTAAATCCCTCATTGCTAATGCGCAACTTGATGCCATTATGCCTGCGCATGTTATTTATCAGCAAGTAGATAGTAATGCGGCTGGTTTTTCTCAATACTGGTTACAAACAGTGCTAAGACAACAGTTGGGCTTTAAAGGTGCGATTTTTTCTGATGATTTATCTATGCACGGTGCCAGTGTTGCGGGTAATTATTTAGCGCGTGCGGAGCAGGCGATGTGGGCTGGCTGTAATTTATTGCTGGCCTGTAATGATCGCAAGGGTGTTGAAGCATTACTCGATGGTTTAGATAATAATTTAACCACCGATGATTTTGGCCTTAAGCATACCAGTAATTTTTCATTATCGGAGCTTAAAAATAGCCGTTTGTGGCAAGATACGGCGACGTCGCTAGCCAAGTTTAATATTCAATTTAACCAATGATGTATTTTTTTCATTAATTGGTCTTCACTTGCAGGCTTCATTAAAAAGTCATTCATACCAACAGCAAGGGTATTTTCTCGGTCTTCGGTCGTGGCGTTGGCTGTCATTGCGATAATCGGTGTGTTTATATTAAGATTAGACATTTGACGTATCCCTTTTGTCGCGTCAAAGCCATCCATTTCGGGCATTTGTAAATCCATTAATATTAATTGATAACGCTGATTCTCACAGGCTGCAATAGCAAGTAACCCATTACCGGCAACATCCACAGTATAACCCGCCCGTTGTAAAATAGTTTTGGTAATAAATTGATTGGCCTTATTGTCTTCAACGAGAAGCAGCCGAGGGGGAGGGCCTTTTCTGACGACTTGAGCTTGTGATGCCGGTTGCTCAGTAACTGGAGCCATGGTATTTTTTAGTTTTAGTTTAACCCTGAACTCACTGCCCTTATTTAATTGGCTGGTGACTGTGATGGTTCCTTTCATTAAAGTAATCAACTGTTTTGAGATAGCAAGACCTAAGCCTGAACCTCCGTATTCTCGTGAAAAAGAACTATCAGATTGAACAAAATCATCAAAAATATGGCTTAGTTTATGTTCTGGTATACCAATGCCGCTATCTTTGATAGTGAAACAAATTTGCGTATAGTTTGGCTCTTTTACCACGTTCATCATCATATTGACTTGACCTTGCTGGGTGAATTTAATGGCATTATTGGCCAGATTGATGAGTATTTGTGTTAAGCGATTATCATCACCGAGCAACCATAAAGGTGCATTTATATTGCTGGTATGATTTAAGATGATGTGTTTTTGCTGCGCGAGTGGTTCAAGGACACTCGTGATGCTTTGCAAGATCTCTTGAATATTAAAAGGGCGATGTTCGAGCTGTAATTTTCCGGCTTCGATTTTTGACATATCGAGGATGTTGTTTAATAAACTCAGTAATATATGCGCTGACTTTAGGCTAGTATCGATAAAGTGCTGCTGCTCTGTATTCATTTCACTTTTGTCAATTAGCGACAATGCTCCTAAGATCGCATGCATTGGATTTCTTATTTCATGGCTCATGGTGGCGAGAAAAGTCGATTTTGTGGTATTCGCATTAATGGCCTGTTCTTTTGCTGCGTGTAATTGTTGCTCACGTTGTTTTTGCTTATGGGTAAACGCTTGAATAAGGTCGACAGATTCATTTAAACGGTCTAATTCGTTGGTTGATATTAATATGATTTGTTCATCACTATGATGGAGTTGTGATAAGTGTAATAGGCGCTTGTTGATATTGGTTATTGGTTTTAGTACTGACGAATGCAGAAATAACGAGATCGAGAGCGCTAAACATAATAATATTAAGGCGATGAGTAGGCGAATTAAGTTTACGTGTGTCGTTATATCATCTTGCAAACGCGCAGTGCTGACGGCTATTTTCATATAGCCAAAGGTTTCACCACCAAAAATAACAGGCTGTTGAAATACTTGGTGCTGCAAACTATCTTCTGCTGGTAGCGTCCCCCAAGTGACTAACACTGTCTGCAGCTCATTATAAATTGCGAAGAACTCGATACCGGGATAATTCGATGATATTTGTAACATGATGGTTTCAAGTAACGGGATATCTTCGGTGATCAGACTATCAATGGTTGTTGCAGATAAAAGATTGAATGTTTGTTGTAGTTGTAAGGTTAGGTTATTGGTTAGGTAATTGTATTCAAAGCGCCGAGCCAATTCCCCGGCGGCTAAACTTGTGACAATGGTAATACACAAGGTGGCAAAAAGGACCTTGGACCAGAGTGGGAAATGTTTAACAAACTTGGTCATTTAATCGCGTTGGTTGAGAAAAACCGATTATCATTCATGGATTTACGTATGATGTCATAGTCACTATCATCACCGGCGAGAAAGCCATTTTTACTCAGTGAGTTTTTGTATAGTGCATTGGACTCATTACTTGCGATTAACAATGCAGATAAAGCTTGGACAATTTTTTCGTCTAATCCCGCTTTTGCCACCCAAGGTTTAGTGACATTGGGGAACCTTGCTATTTCACGTAATAATACCCCTTTGCTACGCAGTTTATTAAAGGTGCCTTCTTTTAATGCGCCCGCATCATAGCGTCCCGCTGCAACAGCGGCACCCACAGCATCATGTCTGCCTAAATAGTCAAACTTGGCCAAATCTGTGGAAAATATATGATGGTCGGCAAGATAAGATTGTGACAGGTAGCGGCCTATTGTGGATTGTTCAGAGCCAAATGCAAATCGCTTACCTGCTAATTGCTCAGGCTTTGTTATTGGGCTATCAGTTTGGACTGCAATCACACCATGAAAGCGTTTTTTACCTTTTTTAGCTTCGATAGCAAGCAATTGTAAGTCGGCGTTGGCATTTTTAGCGGTGATATATGAGGCTGGACCGAGACGAGAAAAATCAACTTCACCACTGGTAAGGGCTTCGACTCCATCATTATAATTACTCGATATATGCATTTTAATATGGACTGGCTGCTGTAACTTATGCGTTAACTGTGCTTCGAGCGTATTAATAAAAGGGCGAAATTTAGTGACCATAGTGGTTGGTTTATCTGAAGTATATAGACCAAAAATAAGATTGATCTCGGCACTGATTGGAAAACTAAACAGTAGCGTAATCAACAATAGTAGTGGGCGAAAGTGTATAACACGCATACTCGGTAAATGAGTAAATCCTTGTCTGGTCATATCCGACTCCTTAGACATTATCTGTTAAATTGATGTTATGGGGTTCACAACTATCATTAATAAAGTGTGATTATTAATGATTGTTTACATTGACTTAAATTGCCAACTTTGCTTGTTGTTAGCGCCATTTAAGAGTTGTTATGGTTGTTTTATCAGCAAAAGGAACAATAATTGCAGATGATTTGATCACACGCAATCTTTAGGCGGTGACAATTATTGATAGCAATGGGATACTGGTTAATAATCACTTTGCTATAATGAAGTTAGATAGAATCACGAGTCTAGTCGGGCTTCTGTTAAGGGCAAGCGATGTTTTTGGATTGAAAATAATTAATCCTTAGGCGAAAAATTAATAAAACGGTCATAATCTTATCCGATTATAGGGAAAGCAGACCAGATGACGTTAAAAAATAAGTAAGAATGACGTAATAATTTTATATTAGGGAATATCATGAAAAGAGCGGTTATAACAGGTATCGGTATTGTATCAAGTATCGGTAACAACAAAGCTGAAGTATGTGAGTCACTGAAAGCTGGCAACAGTGGTATTGAATTTTCACCACAATTTGCTGAACAAAACTTACGTAGCCACGTCTGCGGTTCTGTTAATCTTGATCCTAAGGAAATCATTGATCGTAAAGCAATGCGTTTCATGGGTGATGCAGCCGCTTTTAGTTATATTGCTATGCAAGAAGCGATTGATGATTCAGGTTTAACAGCAGAGCAAGTATCTAACGTACGTACTGGTCTAATTGCTGGTTCAGGTGGTGCATCATCAAAGAACGTTGTGGATTCTGTTGATATCGCTCGTAATAAAAGCGTGAAGCGTGTGGGTCCATATATGGTGACCCGGACTATGTCGAGCACAATTTCTGCTTGTCTTGCTACACCATTCAAAATTAAAGGCCCAAGCTATTCAATTACGTCTGCATGTGCGACAAGTGCGCATTGTATTGGCCATGCCGTAGAACAAATCCAATTGGGTAAACTAGACGTGGTATTTGCTGGTGGCGGTGAAGAGATTGATTGGACATTAGCATTAGAGTTCGATGCGATGGGCGCATTATCAACCAAGTATAACGATACACCACAACAAGCATCACGTACCTATGACAAAAACCGCGATGGTTTTGTGATCTCTGGTGGCGGCGGTATGGTTGTCGTCGAAGAACTTGAGCATGCACTTGCTCGTGGCGCAACTATCTATGCTGAAATCACCGGTTACGGTGCGACATCAGATGGCTACGATATGGTCGCGCCATCGGGTGAAGGTGCTATTCGTTGTATGCTACAAGCATTAGAAACAGTAGACGGTGACATTGATTACCTAAATACACACGGTACATCGACACCTGTAGGTGATACCAAAGAACTTGAAGCGATTCAAGCGGTATTTGGTCATAAGTCTCCAAAAATCAGTGCAACAAAATCACTGACTGGCCATGCATTAGGTGCGGCAGGCGTACATGAAGCGATTTACTCATTGATCATGATGGAAAATAGCTTTATCGCAGCCAGTGCCAACATTGACGACCTTGATGAAAAAGCCGACGGTCTAGACATCGTGTCAGGTCAGGCAATTGATGCCGAACTAACGAACGTAATGTCGAACAGCTTTGGTTTTGGCGGTACGAATGCGACGCTAGTATTTAGTAAATTCACTAAATAATTGAGCATTAAAACGCTTAAATAACCAGGTTTCAGTGACGGTACACACTACCGTGATTCAGACAATGTAAGCCCATTTCTCAGATTATTGATAAATGGGCTTTTTTTTTATCTGCACAACCCGCAAAATGGCTTTAGTCGTATTATTAAGAGAATACTTAAATGAAGATCCTAGTTGATGAGAATATGCCTTATGCAACCGAACTGTTTTCTCAGTTTGGTGAAGTAGTGCTTTTATCTGGCCGTACAATTCAAGCCGAGGATTTACACGATGTAAATGCCTTGATGGTACGTTCTGTCACCCAAGTGAACGACGAATTACTTGCTCAAGCCAATAAATTAGCGTTCGTGGGGACCGCGACGATTGGTATCGACCATTTAGACCTAGTTTGCTTACAGCAACGAAATATTGCATACACCAATGCGCCAGGTTGTAATGCAGTATCCGTTGGCGATTATGTTTGTAGCGCATTATTAGTATTAGCTGAGCAGCAACTTTTTACATTAGCAGATAAATCGATTGCGGTTATAGGTGTTGGTAATACCGGTTCACAAACGGTCAGCAGACTAACGGCTTTAGGTGCACAAGTGATGTTATGCGATCCACCTCGCGTTGAAAAAGAAGACCTGACGGGGTTTGTTAGTTTAGAGCAAGCATTACAAGCGGATATCATTTGTTTACACGTGCCATTAGTTAAAACCGGCAGTCATCAAACCAAGCATTTATTAACCGCTGAATTACTGACGGGTATAGGGCAAGACGCGATCCTGGTTAATAGTGGTCGTGGTGATGTGATTGATAATCAGGCGCTGCTGGCATTAAAACAAATGGGACATGCAATGACGTTAGTACTGGACGTGTGGGAAAACGAACCCACGCCATTACTTGAGCTGATCCCTTATGTTGCTATTGCTACACCGCATATTGCGGGCTATAGCCTTGAAGGAAAAGCGCGTGGTACGGAAATGATTTATCAGGCGTACGCACAATTTCTAGGGCTGCAAGCGGACCGTAGTATCAGTGATATCCTACCTGTGCCTGCGATCAGTCGCATTGATATCAACCAAAGTGCTGATCAAACATTCGCTAAAAAATTGGTTCATTTGGTATACGATGTGCGCCGAGATGACGCTATTTTTAGAAAAAGCATAATGAAAGCTGGTGGTTTTGATGAAATGCGTAAAAATTACTTAGAAAGAAGGGAGTTTTCCTCATTGAGGCTAGTAAATGAGTCACATTATGCGGTAGAGTCGTTGTATCAACTTGGGTTTGCCAAATAATTTTTTAGGAGTTGTTGATGAGTCAACTATATGATGTTGCAGTATTAGGCGCAACAGGTGCTGTAGGAAAAATGATGTTGGAAATTTTACAAGAACGTAAATTTCCAATCGGTAATATTTATCCATTAGCCAGTAGCCGTAGTGCTGGTGGCGAAATTACCTTTAATAATAAACAAGTTACAGTATTAGATGTTGAAGAATTCGATTGGACCCAAGTTCAAATTGGTTTGTTTTCTGCAGGTGGTTCGGTATCCGAAAAATGGGCACCAATCGCAGTCGATGCGGGTGTCGTCGTTATTGATAACACCTCACATTTCCGTTATGACGATGATATTCCTCTGGTTGTGCCAGAAGTAAACCCAGAAGCCATCGCGCAATATACCAATCGTGGCATTATCGCCAATCCCAATTGCTCTACAATTCAAATGTTAGTTGCATTGAAACCTATCTATGATGAAGTGGGTATTTCACGTATTAACGTAGCCACATATCAAGCGGTATCGGGTTCTGGTCAAAGTGCAATTGATGAATTAGCAGGTCAAACTGCCGCATTATTAAATGCGCGTGAAGTTGAAACCAAAGTATATCCAAAGCAAATTGCATTTAACGTGATCCCACAAATTGATGTGTTCATGGATAATGGCTATACCAAAGAAGAAATGAAAATGGTGTGGGAAACGCAAAAGATTTTTGCTGATGACAGTATTATGGTGAATCCAACTGCGGTACGTGTACCGGTATTCTATGGTCATTCAGAAGCGATCCATTTAGAAACACGCACACCAATCAGTGCTGAAGAAGTGCGTTCACTGATGCGTCATGCGCCAGGTGTTAAACTGATTGAAAATGAAGAAGACTATCCTACCCCTGTGTCTGACTCTGCGGGTCATGATGACGTGTTTGTTGGCCGTATTCGTGAAGATATCTCACACGCTAACGGTATCAACATGTGGGTTGTAGGCGATAACATCCGTAAGGGTGCTGCCACGAATAGTGTGCAAATTGCAGAGCTATTAATTCGCGATTACCTGTAAGAGTAAATGTAGCCTTTGGCTAGGAATTTATTTTAATTGCATGTTTAGCACCCAATATGGGTGCTATTTTTTATTGAAATTAGCCATTAGAATAGTTATATCCAAGTTACTTCAAGATGCATCTTGAAGTAACTTGGGTATATATGAAGATACCAGTGAATTCATGTGTATACTGGGATTTTGAATATGTTATATTAATTTTAAGTGTGTTGGTGTTGTTTCATAGTAAGGGTTAACAATGATATCGGGTTTATCTAAGTTAAAATGGGTTGTTTTATTTCTGCTGATGCCTATGGCGAGTATTGCAGCTAATTCAAATGGATTTGTGCTTCAATTAAAAGGTCCTGAAGTTCATACTCCGTCATCTCCTGGACGCTATGGCCCTGTTGTCAAAGCCGATACATTATGGTCTGTTGCAACTGCGACAAGGCCCAATAACAGCTTGAGTTTATATAAAACCATGGCTGCAATCTTAGCGCTTAACCCACATGCATTTTTAGGCGGTGACATTAACAAGATGATTGATGGCAGCATACTGAAGATCCCAAGTGCAGCTGAAATACAAGCCACAGACGGTTCGAAGCTAAAGCGCTTACTGACAAAAAAAGCAAACTCGACTGCCGCAAATAAGCCTGCAAGCTCAAATTCGAAGACTATCCCTAAAAATAAACCCGACCGAAATAAACTGACTTTACTGCAAGGTGAGTTATCAGCAAGTAATGAACACCTCCTATTATCAAGTGAAACTAATCGTCGCCTTAAGTTACAGCTTGAAAGTATCCGGATGGAACTCGCTGAACTGAAAGAGCAAATGGTGATGGATAATCAATTAAAAGCAGATTTGAAAGCCTTAATTGAGCAACAAAACGCACAGATTAGTGAGCAACAAGTGACGATTGATGAAGCGAAACAACAAGCGGCGTTGGAAGCTGAATCCCAGAATAACGGGTGGCTAATCGGCGGTGTATCGGGGTTATTCTCGTTGTTATCTCTTATTTGGTTAGCTTTATGGTTAAAAAACCGACATGATCAGAAGCATAACATTGAAGATAATGCGATGTTTGATACGGACAACACGGTTGACGAGCTCCGTGATTATCTTAATGCCGACAACTATTCTTCTGATCCAGCTGTTGATAGTGCGATGCCTAAAGAGGCGCAAGTAGCAGAAGATAAACCCAATAACGAGATAAATACGTTGGCGGAACCAAATTTCAATTTACAGATGCAACAGGAAGCAACTTCATTTACCGAGGCGCCTGATAACTCGTCGGCTGAGCATATTGTCACCCAATCTGCAGCGCCGATTGTGGCAGACGTGATTGAACAAGCGCCTATTATGCCAGAGTTAAATGTGAACGATAACGATTTTAGTGATATTGACTTAACATTAGATGATGAAAGTACCAGCTTTGAAAATGACAGTGTAACACCCGATTTAAGCTGGCGTGAAGAGCTTGACGAACCAAGTCTAATTCCAGAGCAACCGAAAAATAAGACCCAAACGTTAGATGAAGACTTAGCTGAAGTTGATTCAATGTTAGAGCAATTTAAGTTAAGTAAAGCACAAGCTCCAGATGTAGATTCTAACTCGCTGGACGATGTTGACGTGATGGCTACGAGCTCATCTGAAGCCGCGCCTGAATCACCGCCTGTAGTCGATGATGAATTTGTGAACATGGATGATATTGAGAGCATCCTCGCAGAAGCTGAGCTAGAAGCAGACGTTCAAGCGGGAGCTGAGGAAGTCTCAAATAATGAGCCGCAGGTTCCGGCGCAGAACGAAGCTGTTGCGATGGATGATATCGATAGTCTATTGGCCAGTGCAGGGGCTGATGCGCCTGCGAAGGATACAGCGGCAGATAACGATGAACAGCCTCAAGCGCATGGCCAGACTGTCGATGAAATGCTAGCTGAACTTGACGGCACTGCGAATAAAGCGCCTGAAGTAGCAAAACCACCTGCATCTAATGATGAACCAGTAGATGCTATTGAAGCGATGTTGGCGGAGTACAGCCCTAACGCATTTAGCGAAGCACCAAGCGAACAAGCGCCTATTGATGTTGCCGCGGCACAAGCTGAAGAGTTTATTGATATTGATAAATTGTTAAATGAAGCTTCTCAACAACCCGCCTCTATTGCCGATGAACCTTACGATAAAGTAAAATTAGACGTAGGGCTTGATGAGTACAGTAATACACTGCTGGATAGTAATACGGTTGTTATTGATGATGAGACTAATCGCGTTAGTGCGCAATTAGATCTTGCCCGTGCTTATCTTGAAATTGAAGATAAAGACGGCGCGAAGTCAATTTTAGAGCCATTAGCCGGTGCTGGTGATGCTTCTCAGCAAGCAGAAGTGAATACGCTGCTGAGCCGATTATGAGTATTTAACTATCGAGCGCTAGCTACTTTCAAGTTGTAACTTGAAGCGGTATAATCGGCGAATACAATTATTGTGTAATATTTAGTAAAGCGGTGACGAGAGTCACCGCTTTTTGTTTTAAGAAATTAATGAAAGTTTAAGTTGGAATAAAAATGCGAATTGCACTCGGTATAGAATATGACGGTAGTAAGTATTACGGTTGGCAACGACAAAAAGACGTGATCAGTGTACAAGAAAAATTGGAAGATGCATTGTCACGCGTAGCGAATCACCCCGTGAGAGTTCATTGCGCTGGACGTACCGACTCTGGTGTTCATGGTACCGGTCAAGTTGTGCATTTTGATACTGACGCTGTACGTCAAGATGTTGCTTGGACGCTGGGTGTGAATGCTAATCTGCCAGACGATATTGCCGTTCGTTGGGCACTAGAAGTCGATGAAGAGTTTCACGCCCGTTTTAGCGCTACCGCTCGACGTTATCGTTATATTATCTATAACAGTCAGTTACGCCCTGCAATTTTGAGTGCTGGTGTTAGTCATTACTACGGTGATATTGATGTTGAATTAATGCATGAAGCGGCGCAGCAATTAGTTGGCGAACATGATTTCACCTCTTTTCGTGCGAAACATTGTCAGGCAAAAAGTCCGATTAAAACCATGCACCATATTAATGTGATACGCCAAAATTCATACATTATTATTGATGTGAAGGCGAACGCATTTTTACATCATATGGTGAGAAATTTAGCGGGTTCATTAATGGAAGTCGGTAAAGGTAACAAACCAGTATCTTGGATTGCTGAGTTATTAGCCGGTAAAGATCGTTCTGTTGCCGCTGCAACAAGTAAAGCAGAAGGTCTGTACATGGTCGAAGTTGATTACCCAAGTCAATTTAACCTGCCGAGACCTGCTGTCGGGCCACTGTTTCTACCAGAACAGTTTTAACTACTTGCTTTAATTGCAATTAAGTTGATTAAAATTTAAAGCACCAAGCATGACCAGCGTGCAGAATAAAGCGATTATAAATCGCTAATATAGATTCTGCGTGATGAGTTTTTATTAAATTTGGATGGGATGTCACAAGGGTATGACCAGTTTTATATAAACTTATTGGATAATTTGTGATTTAATTGTGCTACACGATAAATGTGGAGTATTGTTAAGTTTGATAATCATCGACTTAACGCATTAATTTTTGTTAATTGATCTAGGGTTGTTTTTTCTGTTCTTATTAACAACGCATTTAACATCATATACTTCAATTAATTAGAACAAATTATAAGTAGGGTTCATGAGCTGGATTGAGAAAATACTACCAAAAAGCAAGAGCGCAACTGCGCGCCGTAATATTCCTGAAGGTGTGTGGACCAAGTGTTCCTCTTGTGATCAGGTGTTATACCATGCAGAACTTGAGCGTAATTTAGGCGTTTGCCCTAAATGCGATCATCATATGCGCGTGAATGCACGTGAACGCCTCAATAAATTGCTTGATAAAGATGGCCGAATCGAAATCGGTGCTGAATTTGAGCCAAGTGATAAATTGAAATTCCGTGATACCAAAAAATATAAAGATCGTTTATCTCACGCGCAAAAAACCACAGGCGAAAAAGATGCGTTGGTCGTAGAAAAAGGAACGGTTAAAGGTATTCCCGTTACCGTTTGTGCATTTGAATTTGCATTTATGGGCGGTTCGATGGCAACCGTTGTTGGTTCTCGTTTTGTTGCTGCAATCAATGTATGTATGGCTGAAAATCGTGCGTTAATTTGTTTTTCTGCCAGTGGCGGTGCGCGTATGCAGGAAGCATTATTCTCATTAATGCAAATGGCGAAGACGAGTGCAGCGTTAGCGAAGCTATCAGCCAAAGGTTTACCTTATATTTCGGTGCTGACAGACCCTACAATGGGTGGTGTATCTGCAAGTTTAGCCATGCTAGGTGACGTTAATATTGCAGAACCAAAAGCGCTGATTGGTTTTGCTGGACCACGTGTTATTGAGCAAACAGTACGCGAGAAATTACCAGAAGGTTTCCAACGCAGTGAATTCTTGCTAGAGAAAGGTGCGATCGATATGATTGTTGATCGTCGTGAAATGCGTGATAAACTTGCAGGCTTATTAGCGAAAATGATGAACTTGGAAACGTCTGATCACATCACAACTGCAGCAGAAAGTACAGAAATCCCATCTGTTATTGTGCCAGTCGCCGATGAAATTAAGACACCAACAAGTGACGCTAAAAACATTAACGAGTAACTATTACCGATGTTGAACAGTATTAATAAAAGCCAGTCTCTCGCAGATTGGCTTTGCTATTTAGAAAATATTCATCCTGTTAATATTGAAATGGGATTAGGTCGAGTTGGGCGTGTTGCTGAGGATCTCGCATTAACGACATTTTCGGCTAAAGTGATTACGGTTGCAGGCACCAACGGTAAAGGCTCTACTTGCGCGTTCTTAGAACGTATTTTACTTGATGCAGGCTTCAATGTCGGGGTAACAAGTTCTCCACATATTCAAGATTATCGAGAGCGTGTTCGCGTTAATGGTAAAATGCTCACCGCGCAAGCTCACGCTGATTCCTTTGCGTTTATCGAAGCGGGGCGTGGCGATACCACATTAACGTATTTTGAATTTACGACATTGTCAGCCTTGAAGTTATTTCAAGATGCCACATTAGATGTAGTGATCCTTGAAGTGGGGTTAGGTGGCCGTTTAGATGCATCGAACATAGTATCTGCAGATGTCGCCGTGGTGACAACGATAGATATTGATCATGCCGATTGGTTAGGGACAGATAAAGCGGTGATTGCACGGGAAAAATCCGGTATTTTCCGCGCCGGTAAAAAAGCCATTTGTGGCGTCATCAACCCACCCTCAACAATTGCAGCGTATGCTGAAGAAGTTGGTGCAGAGCTGATTGCCGTTAATCGTGATTATTATTATACGCAGCACGCCGACACTTGGGACTGGCAATCAAATTCAACCGAGCAGCAAGATGCTAGTGCATTAATATTTACGGCACTAGAGATCCCGCAGTTGCCATTGCAAAACGCAGCAACGGCGATCGCGGCTATTCAAGCATTAGGGTTAACAGTGCCAGATACAGCGATCCGTAGTGGTGTTGCTAATGCGAAATTACCGGGTCGACTGCAGCAATTAGGCACATCACCGCAACAGTTTGTAGATGTTGCACACAATCCTGAGTCGGCACGTTATTTAGCCACACAGCTTACACGTTTAAAACAACAGGCAAGCTCACCAGTGAAGATCATTGCTGTGGTTGGTATGCTTAAAGATAAAGATATTGCGGCAAGTTTGGCAGCGTTAACTGACGTTATCGATTGTTGGCACCTGGCGGCATTGCAGGGAGAGCGAGCCGCACCTTGTCAGCAAATCGAGCAGGGATTAGTTGCAGCAATGCAACAGAATAGTAAAAGCTATGATAGCCTTAGCCAGCAGCCTATGAGTCATGATACAATAGCGAAAGCTTGGCAATCAGCAAACCAAAGTGCTGATTGCCATGATATTATTATTGGTTTCGGCTCATTTTGCACGGTAGCGGAAATTATCCAACATATAAGTGGTTAAATAAACGTGGCATCGACATTTCAACATCGCTTAGTCGGCACTATCATTTTAGTGGCGATTGGTATTATCTTTTTACCTGACTTACTTGATGGTCAGAAGATAACGTATCGTGAGAATACCGCGAGTATTCCTTTGCGCCCCGCGCTTGTTGAACTTGCGGATCCAGTTAATTTTGATTCATTCGATAATGAGTTACTCGTTGAACCAGCGCCGACAGTCAACTTAACGTCAGTAGATAAAGTTGAAAAAAGGGTTTCAACACCAACGGCTATCGCTAAAATGCAGAAGCTCGCCCCATTAGTTAAGCCAGTTAAAACCGTAAAAGTGATACCACCAGTCGGTAATAGTTGGAGTATTCGTTTGGGTACGTTTAACAATTCAACCGCTGTCGATGAACTGGTTAAAAAGATCAGGAAGGCTGGATTTAACGCCTACCGATTGCCGCGTTATAAAAAAACGGGTCAATTAAACAGACTTTATGTGGGCCCCAATGTTGACAAGAATGAGTTAAAACGTTTATTGCCAAAATTACAAAAAATCACTAGCTTGAACGGTGTCATTGAAAAGTTTGACCCACGAGACAAGTAATTAAAAAGCCGACATTTATGTCGGTTTTTTTGGTTTTAACTATTATCAATCTTGTATTTTAGTTGTTACAATGGCGCCAATTTTAAATGAGCGGAACAAAACATGGCATGGATTGATTACCTTATCTTAGGTGTTATTGGTTTATCTTCAGTGATAAGTTTAGTGCGTGGTTTTGTCAAGGAAGCGTTCTCTCTTTGCACTTGGTTTTGTGCTTTCTTTATATCTCGCTTTTATTATCAAGATATAGCGGCTTACTTAGAAAATTTCGATGCGTTTAGTGCAGCGTTCGGTGAACAGTTAGTTAAAAATGGCGTGGCGATAGCGCTATTATTTATTTCGACCCTTATGTTAGGGGCTTTGCTAAATTACATACTTGGCCAGTTAGTCGATAAAACGGGCTTGTCAGGTACGGATAGATTACTCGGTGTATGCTTTGGTATTGCCCGAGGAGTATTAGTGGTGTGCGTGTTACTGTTATTTTTACAGTTATTCACCAGTTTCCCGGAAACGGCTTGGTGGCAGGGCTCGCCACTAATAGCTGAGTTAAAACCACTCATTAAATGGTTTTTTGAACATCAAGCTTCTGCATGGGACAACATGCAGGGTTTATGACAAGTGAAACGTATATACCCAAGCTATCTCAAGATGCAATATAGTATCTTGAAGTAACTTGGGTATAACTAGCATTTTATCGAAAGCACAGTAAACGAGGAAGTTAGGTTATGTGTGGAATTGTTGGCATTGTTTCTACAACCCCTGTTAATCAGTCTATCTATGACGCATTAACAGTACTACAGCATCGTGGACAGGATGCTGCAGGGATTGTAACCTTAAGTGATGGAAACTTTAGGCAGCGCAAAGCAAATGGTTTAGTGAGAGATGTATTCGAAGCTAAACATATGCAGCGTTTGAAAGGTAATATTGGTATCGGCCATGTTCGATACCCTACAGCAGGAAGCTCGAGTGCCGCAGAGGCTCAACCTTTCTATGTTAACTCTCCGTTCGGTATTTCCCTTGCTCATAACGGAAATCTAACCAACGCCGCCCAATTAAAAGAAGATCAATTTCATAAAGCCCGTCGTCACATTAATACCACGTCTGATTCAGAAGTATTACTTAATGTGATGGCGCATGAATTAGATAAATGCCCAAGTTTACATTTGACGGCAGAAGAGATTTTTACTGCAATTACAGCTGTACACAAGCAAGTACGCGGTGCTTATGCTGTGGTATCACTGATTATTAACCATGGTCTCGTTGCTTTTCGTGATCCTAACGGTATTCGTCCGTTAGTATTAGGTATGCGTAACGAAGGCGATCAAAAAGAATATATGGTTGCTTCTGAATCTGTTGCACTGGATGCCGTAGGTTTTAACTTTGTACGTGATATTGAACCAGGTGAAGCGGTTTATATTACTGACAAAGGTGAGTTATTTAGCGCGCACTGTGCTAAAGACGCAAAGCATAACCCATGTATCTTTGAATTTGTTTATTTTGCACGTCCAGACTCAACCATTGATAAGATATCGGTTTACGAATCACGCCTTGCAATGGGTGAGAAACTGGGTCAAAAAATTAAGCGCGAATGGGTTGATATTGACATTGATGTGGTGATCCCAATCCCTGAAACGTCATGTGATAGTGCCTTAGAAATTGCAAAAGTGCTGGAATTACCATACCGCCAAGGTTTTGTTAAAAACCGTTATATTGGCCGTACGTTTATCATGCCAGGACAAACGTTACGTCGTAAGTCTGTACGCCGTAAATTAAATGCAATTTCATCAGAATTTGTAGGTAAAAATGTACTATTAGTCGATGACTCAATTGTACGTGGTACTACATCAGAGCAGATTATCGAAATGGCTCGTGAAGCGGGTGCTAAAAATGTTTATTTAGCTTCAGCTGCACCAGAAGTGCGCTATCCGAACGTTTACGGTATTGATATGCCTAGCACGGACGAGCTAATCGCCCATGGTAGAAACGTCGATGAGATTGCAACGATGATCGGTGCAGATGCACTTATTTTCCAAGATCTAGATGATTTAATCGCTGCTGTTTCAAAATTTAACCCTGAGATTAAAAAATTCGAAACCTCAGTGTTTAGCGGTGAATACGTGACGGGTGATATTGATGCGGATTATTTACAGCGTCTTAACGATCTTCGTAACGATGGTGCTAAAATAATCAAAGAACAAGAAGAAATTGCTAATTTAGAAATTCATAACGAAGGCTAATAAGCTTAGTGTGAATTGAATTATGTAGTTTTTGCTTTAGTCATAAATAGATCGTAAAAGGAGCGTAATGCTCCTTTTTTTGATCTGTAATTCATCAGACCTATGTTAGTTTTTTATACGTCTTTTAAAAATGCACGTTGCTGGAGGTCATATTGACCGTCACGCCAAATAAGCACGCTGCCTTGGTCAAACCAATCACCGAGTACAATCCGTTTTCCGAGCTTATCTGCTGACAATTGAACATCATGGATATTCGGTTTGTGAGTATGACCGTGAATTAAAATATCACAGTGATATTCTTGCATCTTGTTGACCACTTCAGACTCGGTCACGTCCATGATGGCCATGCTTTTTTGTTGATTACCTTGTTGGCTTTTTCCGCGTATTTTATCGGCAATCGCTTCGCGTACGAAGATCGGCAAACAGGTGAATAATTTTTGACGCCATGGGATGTTTACTGCGGTACGAAATGCTTGGTATTTTTCATCAAGCGTACAGAAGGTATCACCATGTGCTATTAATACTTGTTGGCCATCAAGGTCAATTGCCGTGTAATCTCCAAGTATCGTCACACCCGTTTCTTTAGCAAAACGTTTACTGATCAGAAAATCACGATTACCTTTTACTAAAAAGCATTTGATACCATCATCGGTTAAGGCTTTAAGTCCATTTTTAACACTATTGTTAAGGGTATTGCGAATATCATCACCTGACCAAAATTCAAATAGGTCGCCTAAAATGTAGAGTGCGTCAGCTTCGCGCGCTTCGGTCGCAAGAAAATGTAAAAATAATTCGGTAATTTGCGGATGGCGTTCATCAAGGTGCAGATCTGAAATAAACAAAGTAGTCATGTGCTGGTATCATCCTTGTCGGGAATAAAAATACACTACCTAAGCAGTGTATTTATTTTTCAGAAACTGAGTGCGCTATTAAGCTTCTTCTACAGTTACTTTAGTAATGATGATGTCTTCTAATGGAACGTCACCGTGGCCAAGTGTGTTGCCAGTCGCTACTTTTTTGATTTTTTCAATCACGTCCATGCCTTCAACAACTTCAGCAAATACGCAGTAACCCCAACCTTGTGACGTCTTGCTTGTGAAATCTAGGAAATTGTTGTCTTTTAGGTTGATGAAGAATTGTGAACTTGCTGAATGCGGATCAGCAGTACGTGCCATTGCTAATGTACCAAATTTATTCGACAGACCATTGTCTGCTTCATTTTCGATTTGTGCATTTGAGCTTTTCTCTTCCATACCAGGAAGCATGCCGCCGCCTTGGACCATGAAGCCATCGATTACACGGTGAAAGATAGTACCTTCGTAGAAGCCGTTTTTTGCGTACTCGAGGAAGTTAGCTGCTGTTTTTGGTGCACTTTCAAAGTTAAGTGCGATTTTGATATCACCGAAATCTGTATGTAGAGTTATCATCTTAATGATCCTTTGGTTAATTAACGGGGTAAATTCTATCCTAAAGGTTGGCAATGGCAAAGCTTTTCGATAGTGATGGTGTGAGAAGGGGTTATTTTTGTGCTTTCATTTGGCTGATTTATGCACTTTTTTGGTTGTTCAGTTAAATTTTGGCCTTTTATGCTGTTGCAAAGCTAGTAATCATTAATGCTGATGGTAAAATCAGTCAATTAATTGCATTTTACTGTTTGCGCAAGGATCACTATTCGATGCTGAAGATTTACAACACACTGACTCGCCAAAAAGAACAATTTAAACCTATCACTGAAGGTCAAATAGGTATGTACGTATGTGGCGTGACTATCTATGATTATTGTCATATTGGTCATGGTCGTACTTTTGTGGCGTTTGATACTGTGGTGCGTTATCTTCGCCATCGCGGTTATGCGGTTAAATTTATCCGTAACATTACCGATGTTGATGATAAAATAATCAAACGTGCCAACGAAAAAGGTGAAACTTGTGAGCAGTTAACGACACGTTTTACCCAAGCTATGCATGAAGATTTCGATGCGCTGCACATGATCCGCCCTGATATGGAACCGACGGTAACAGGTCATATGCCAGATATTATCGAAATTATCGAGACGTTAGTCGCGAAAGGTCATGCTTATGTTGCGAGCAGTGGTGATGTATTGTTTGAAGTGAAGACATTCGCTGACTACGGTAAATTAAGTGGCCAAGACTTAGATATGCTACAAGCTGGCGCGCGTGTTGAAGTTGAATTAGAGAAGCGTAATCCGATGGATTTCGTATTATGGAAAATGGCCAAGCCGGGTGAACCACGCTGGGTATCTCCTTGGGGTGAAGGTCGCCCTGGTTGGCATATTGAATGTTCAGCAATGAACAACAAAATACTGGGTGACGTGTTTGATATTCATGGTGGTGGTTCTGATTTAATGTTCCCACACCACGAAAATGAAGTGGCACAATCTTGCTGCGCACATAATGGTGAGTACGTGAATACCTGGATGCATTCAGGTATGGTGCAGATCGACAAAGTGAAAATGTCTAAATCATTAAATAACTTTTTCACTATCCGTGATGTATTAAAAAAATATGATGGCGAGTCTGTGCGTTATTTCTTAATTTCAGGTCATTATCGCAGTCAGCTAAATTATTCAGAAGATAACTTAAAACAAGCGCGTGCAAGTTTAGAGCGTTTATATACCGCATTACGTGGTGTGACAGTTGCCGACGTTGATGGTGTTGTACCAGGTTGCGAAGCGTATGTTGCAACGTTCAAAGCGGCAATGGATGATGATTTCAATACTCCTGAAGCGTTCCCTGTGTTATTCGAATTAGCGAAAGAAATTAACCGCATCAAAGAAACGGATGAAAAACGCGCTGGCGAATTAGCGGCGCAGTTAATTATCTTTGGTGAAGTATTAGGTTTGTTATCACAAGATCCTGAAGCTTTCTTGCAAGGTGATACCGGCGCTGATGATGAAGTGGCTGAAATAGAAGCGCTTATTAAACAACGTAACGATGCGCGCGAAAGCAAAGACTGGGGCATGGCTGATGATGCGCGTGACAAGTTGAATGCGTTGGGTATTGTGTTGGAAGACGGTGCTAACGGTACTAGTTGGCGTCGTAAATAAAGGCTCAATTGATTTAAGTGCCAATGACCCATACTTTTACTTTAAGTTTAAATTGAAGTAGTCATTGGCATTTTGTTTACTTAATAAAGAGTTAGATAAAGGATTAATCATGTTAAAAATTATTTCAGTGATCATCGGTTGTGCGTTGATTTTTTTCCTTATGCAACGCATGGGTGGTAACAAGAAACAAACGGCTGAAAACATTGAAACAGGTAAGTTGTTTTTAGCGGCGAATTTAGAAAAAGAAGGCGTTGAAGAAACGGCTTCAGGTTTGCAATCAACAGTATTAACAGAAGGTACCGGCACTGATCACCCAACGGGACGTTCTAAAGTGACGGTACATTATCATGGTACATTATTAGACGGCACTGTGTTTGATAGCTCGGTAGAGCGTGGCGAGCCAATTACATTTGGTTTAAATCAAGTGATCCCAGGTTGGACTGAAGGTGTACAGCTAATGGTTGTCGGTGAGAAACGCCGATTCTTTATCCCAAGCCGTTTAGCGTATGGCAACCGTGGTGCGGGTTCGATCCAAGCCGGTTCAACCCTGATTTTTGAAGTCGAACTATTAAGTTTTAAATAAAGGTTTAACGCAGCGTTTAGCTTACAAAAAAGCCGCATGAGCAAAGGTGATGCGGCTTTTATTATCTATAATACGTGATGATTGATTACGTACTATTTGTAACGTATTGCTTAGCGATTATTTTGAGTGGTAATCACGGCAAGAGATTAGGGTATTCTCGATCAAGCTTGCCACTGTCATTGGACCAACACCACCTGGTACAGGGGTAATGAAAGAAGCATTTTCTTTTGCTACTTCAAAGCCAACATCACCAACAAGTTTGCCATTTTCTAAACGGTTAATACCAACATCGATCACCATTGCGCCTTTCTTGATCCATTCACCAGGAATAAAGTTAGGGCGACCAACTGCAACTACAACTAAATCGGCACGACGTACATGCGCTTCTAAGTTTTTAGTGAAGCGGTGACATGTTGTCGTTGTGCAACCTGCAAGTAATAACTCAAGCGTCATTGGACGACCAACAATATTCGACGCACCGACTACAACAGCGTCTAGACCACGTATGTCAACACCAGTTGATTCAAGTAACGTAATAATACCTTTTGGTGTGCAAGGACGTAATGCAGGGATACGCTGTGATAAACGACCTACGTTATACGGGTGAAAACCATCAACATCTTTATCTGGGCGAATATGTTCCAACACAACCGTTGTATCAATATGCTCAGGTAAAGGCAGTTGCACTAATATTCCATCAATCGTGGCATCTGCATTTAACTCATCAATTAATGCTAATAAAGCATCTTGTGAGCAATCTATTTCAAGATCGTAAGATTTAGAAACGAAGCCGACCTCTTCACAGGCACGACGTTTACTCCCAACATATACTTGTGATGCCGGATCGGCACCCACTAAAATCACAGCAAGACCCGGGGCGCGTAATCCTTGTGCGGTACGCGCTGCCACTTCTTCAGCAACTTTCTGACGAACTTGCTGAGAAATATTTTTTCCATTAATGATTTGAGCAGTCATTGAGTTATATTCATCTCTTGGTTAGAAAGTTGCGCTATTTTCGCACTAAAACACCTGTTTGTCAGCAATTGATGTGGATAAATAATTATCTAATTGCAGTGACAAATAAGGCGTATTTGGTTATAAAGATGCTTTGAATTATTTAGGTAGATAACAGTGAAACACCAAGAGCATATTATTTCCGTTTTTGCAGACGTTGCAGCACCTTCAACCCGTTTAATTGACAGTGCGGCTGTTAATATCCAAAGCAAAGATGTTGTTATCATGCAGCGTGCGCTGTTAGAAACAAACCCTAAATTTCGCCAGCTTATTCCCTATGTAGTGGTAAAGCAGGGTGACAAATACTTGGCATACGAACGTTCTGTATCGGGTGGTGAATCGCGGTTACATAACTTATTCAGTATTGGTATTGGTGGTCACGTGGATGCGGTGGATGCGGTTTATGATGAAAAAGGCGTATTCCAGTTAACCGAAACGTTACGCACCGGTATGTACCGTGAATTACATGAAGAGTTAGGGCTAACAGAAAGCGACTTCTTAGGGATGACAACAATTGGTTACCTTTCTAAAGATGTAACCCCTGTTGATGAAGTGCATCTAGGTATTGTATTGGTTGCTGAAGTGCACGCAGATCTGGTTGTAACCAGTAAAGAAGACGCGTTGAATCTAGCGGGTTTCTTAACTGCGGATGAATTAGCTAAGCTAAATTTAGAGTCTTGGTCTGAAACTGTGGTTGCAGAGCTAGTTTAAATAGATTAGAACGCCGATAAGCAGGTTAATTTAGATCTGCTTTGTTATTGATTTGCGTTACTATTTAGTAAAAAGTCTGCAGTTAGCACTCAAACCGTGCATATTGTTGTTATAATCTCGCTTGGTGTATAACTATTAGGCAGTTGTTTCTTCGGTTTAATAAACTATTTGACGCGAACAGAGCAACTCTGTAATATCCACCCTCGTTGACAGACGTTGTCTTCAACAAGTTCGGTGATTAGCGCAGCTTGGTAGCGCACCTGGTTTGGGACCAGGGGGTCAGAGGTTCGAATCCTCTATCACCGACCAATGACTCCTTAGCTCAGTTGGATAGAGCAACGGCCTTCTAAGCCGTAGGCCATAGGTTCGAATCCTATAGGGGTCACCATATTTTAGATTAGTTTTGCTAATGCATTATTTTTATTAATAGCCTAGCGAGATTAACAACAAGTTTGTGGCGGTTGTAGCTCAGTTGGTAGAGCCCCGGATTGTGATTCCGGTTGTCGCGGGTTCAAATCCCGTCAGTCGCCCCATATTCGATAACGACGATATTCTTTTAGAATGGAGTTATCACCCTTGCTAGAGTTACCTGCTAGTAAGTTGAAAAATTGTGCGGAAGTGGCGGAATTGGTAGACGCGCTAGATTTAGGTTCTAGTATTGCAAAGTGTGAGAGTTCAAGTCTCTCCTTCCGCACCATGTTCGGTGATTAGCGCAGCTTGGTAGCGCACCTGGTTTGGGACCAGGGGGTCAGAGGTTCGAATCCTCTATCACCGACCAATTATTTTTCCAAGTAATTGGAATCTGGAAAAGCCTGCTCATTGAGCAGGCTTTTTTCGTTTGACGTTTCTCAAAATCGTGCTACTTATTGTTTAAGTAAGCATTTAACAACAAAGGCCTATTTATGACTGACAATACACAATTTTTAGAAAAGCTAAACAATGACATCGACATCAAACTACAGTTCGTTGATTATGCTGAGTTAAAAGTAAATAAACATTTAGCTAAAGCAGACCGGCCAGAAACACAACACTTTACAATTAGCTCTGCATTATTAGCACTAGAAGAAGCGCAAAACACTGCGACTTATTCTGCGCTATTGAAATTGTTAGTGGTACAGCTTGAAACTTACCTTACGCTACCTGTTAAAACTGTTGCTGATGATTTCCGAGCTGAAATGACAGACAATATCGCGCAAATAAACGCGCTTGTAGCTGAAGTAGAAGCTGCTGCACTGTAAGGCTGTTTTAACTTGAATGTGGCGTCATATTTGAGTTGATGGTGTTAGTGCTAGTGAATAGCATATAGAAAGATGAAAGCCTGCTTTGATAGTAGGCTTTTTTGGTTTTAACTGTCTGTAATTCATAAATACTGTATGCCAAGTTACATTGGACACAGATGCTGAGGTATCCATTACATCACTACACTATAGGTTAAATTTAAGGTTCTCATAAACCTTGATTATCCCACCTGTTTGAATGCCAGACTAAGCAGACTTTTATTTTTATAAAAATCAATGTGAAAATAAGAATGATTAGTGTTAACATCTTCACACTTTTGTAAAACAACAACATTTTAATGTGTTGTTGTTTTAATTCTAACAAGCAGTGTTGTTTATCATGAACGCGAAGTTAATTCTGTCTTTATTAAAAGGCGACTATTCAAAATTTATAGTCGCAATATTTCTCAGTGCTTTAAGTGCTGCAGCAGGCGTATCAGTTATCGCATTTATTAATGAAGCGATTAGTCGATTAAGTGTCGGTGCTGATTTTCCGATCACTTTATTTTTTGCGCTCATCTTCCTATTATTTGGATTGAGTTATATCTCTCAATCTCAGATTACTCGGTTGGGTCATCGTGTTGTATATGAGCTAAGGCTGAGTATTAGTCGCAGATTAATGAATATGTCTGTTGAGCGGATTGATCAGTTAGGTCAGCCGACTATTCTGGCGACTTTAACCAAAGACATAACCGCTATCAGCCAAGCGTTTAATAGTTTACCTTTTGTTGTTTTTGGAGCATCGGTGGTACTGTTCACGTATGGGTATTTGTTTTGGCTGTCTGCGACATTTTTTATCGTGACGCTTGTGATGAGTACGGTATCGATTATTTTCGGTCGCCGGTTAATGATCGCATCTCGTTATTATAAAAAACGAGTACGAGAAAATGATGACGTATTATTTGACAGTTATGATGCCATGTTGCGAGGCCGTAATGAGCTTAAATTAAGTCAAGAACGCCGTACGTCTTTTTATCACACTCAATTACAGACTTCAGCAGAACAAGCGAGAATCTTAGATACAAAAGCAGATCGACTTACAGTGCTTAATGGCAGTTGGATAAATACATCGGTCTTACTCTTGATTGCACTTGTTTTACTTATGCATACCCAATTCCAGATTGGGACATCGGAACAAGTGACGGGTTATGCTCTGGCAATTCTGTTCTTGCGTTCTCCTTTAGCGGGACTTGTTGGTTCATTACCTGCGCTTATCGTTGGTTCTGTCGCTTATGCCAAAGTATCATCGTTAGATTTAGCAGAAGACAACAATGAACTGAATTCACTTCCTGCACTTCTGACATCATGGAAAACACTTCAGCTAGACCAAATTGAATATGATTACCCGAGTGAAGACGGCGAATCAGGCTTTTCTGTTGGGCCAATTAATTTAACGATTAATCAAGGTGAGTTGATTTTCTGGGTTGGTGGGAATGGTAGTGGTAAGTCAACTTGCGCACGCCTGCTTACCGGTTTATATAGTGCCCACCGTGGAACCATCACATTTTCTGATACTGTGATTAATGAAAAAAATATGGATTGGTATCGTAATCATTTTTCTGTGGTATTTGCTGATTTTTATTTATTTAAGAATATTATTAATGAAAACGGGGTTAAGCCCGATCCAGAACTGGTTGAACACTACCTCACTAAACTCGCGTTAAACAATAAAGTTGAAGTTGTTGATGGTCGTCTTAGCACCACAGAGTTATCTCAAGGGCAACGCAAGCGTTTGGCATTATTATTGGCATACCTTGAAGACCGCAGCATCATAGTACTTGATGAATGGGCCGCCGATCAGGATCCAACTTTCCGACGTATTTTTTATACCGAGTTACTGCCAGAGCTTAAAGCGCGCGGTAAAACGATTATCGCTATTACACATGACGATCATTACTTCCACCTTGCAGATAAATTATACCGTGTTGATGCTGGGCAACTAACCCTTGTTAAAAATGATGTGAATGAACTAACTATGGAGCAAGCTAGCTAATGGATATACAGCAATCTATTCGTGGGTTATTAGGGGGCGCGTTGGTTTTAATCGCAACATTTAGTCACCCTGTATTGGCTGAATATACCAGTCATGGTATCAGCTTGTATGGTGAACCAAAGTATACCGAGAACTTTAGCAATTTTGATTACGCGAATCCTGATGCGCCTAAGCAAGGTGAGTTGGTCATGGCGGAAATGGGAAGCTTTGATTCTTTACATCAATTTATCGATTTAGGTAAAAAGCCGAGAGGGTTATTCTGGCTTTATGATCGCTTAACTGTTCGTGGCCACGATAAAAATGAGATTAAAACCCGTTATGGTTGGTTAGCTGAAAAGATGACAATTGCGGATGATTATTCTTCGGTTATTTACTTTTTAAGAAAAGAAGCAAAGTTTAGTGACGGTTATCCTGTTACTGCTGAAGATGTGGCGTACTCGCTAAATTTGTATCGTGAAAGTGGTTTAAGTAATATTAAATCACGTTTTAAAATGGTTAAGTCGGTTGAAGTTATTGATCCTTTAACGGTAAAAATTAATTTTGGTGGTGATGGTAGCCGTTTGCAAATCTTAAACTCGGGTAACTTACCTGTATTGCCCAAGCATATCTGGCAACATAAAGACTTTACGCAGCCATCGCTTGATATACCCATAGGTTCAGGCCCTTATAAAGTAATCTCGGTGGATCCTGGTCGTGGGATTGTGTATGAATTAAGAGATGATTATTGGGGTAAAAACTTACCTGTCAATAAGGGGAAATATAACTTTAAGAATATCAAAGTCGAGTATTTCCGCGATCGTAATGCAGCAGTGCAAGCGCTTAAAACCAACAATGTAAATTATATTGCGGAAACGAATTTATTACGCTGGAATAAGTTATATCAAGGTGACGTGTTTGACTCTGGAACGGTTGTTAAAGACAAGATTAATTACGACGCACCTTCTTTTGTTACAGTGATGGTATTTAATTTAAGACAAGCTAAATTTGCTGATCGCAGAACGCGAGAAGCTTTGGTCACTGCGTTTGATTTTGAGTGGTTAAATAAAAAAGCATTTAATAATCAATACACTCGAGCTACAAGCCTGTTTAATAATAGCTTCTTGGCTGCAGAGGGATTACCGACTGCACAGGAAAAAGCGATATTAATCCCCTTGTCTGCGCAATTGCCGGAACAGGTATTATCAAGTGAATTTACACTACCAAGCACGGATGGTTCAGGTCGTAACCGTAAGAATTTATTAACAGCACAAACCTTGTTAAAAGAGGCCGGTTGGAAAGTTAAACATAATAAGTTGGTCCATAGTGTGACGGGCGAGGTGATGACGATTAACTTCTTATTACCATCGCCAGTCATGAAACCTGCAATTGGCGCATATATTCAAACACTGAAAAAATTGGGTATTAGCTCAAACATAACAATCAAAACAGGCACTGAATATTACAAATTATTAATGCAACGTCAGTTTGATATGACCCCAAGTCAATATAAGGTTCGAATTCCGCCAAATACTGAGTTACGTTCATCACTTAAATCTGAATTTGCGGGTGTTGCTTCAAGTTATAATCTCAGTGGTATTCAAGATCCTGCTATTGATAACCTTGTCGAAGGACTTGTTCAGTCAGACAGTTATGTGGATACGCAAGCATACGGACGCGCATTAGATCGGGTGTTGAAATGGAATTATTACTATTTACCATTGTGGGCGCGTAACTTTCAGTTAGTTGCTTATCAGAACTATATTAAAAAACCGTTACAAGCACCAAAATATGGTTATGAAGTTGAATTCTGGTGGGATGAGCGCTCGAAGTAATATGCTTAATTTTTATTTTATTCGTCGTTTGCTGTTAGTATTTCCGACGCTGTTTATTATTATCTCGTTAAATTTTTTCTTACTTCAGTGGTTGCCTGGTGGGCCTGTAGAGGCCGCCTTAGCTAAGCAGCAAGGTATTGATAATTCGGCAAATGCACTTTTCGATGAGACCGACCAAATAACTAATGGTCAGCTTATTGATGACCAGTTGCGAGACAAAATTACGCGAGAATATGGTTTTGATAAGCCTATATGGCAACGCTATACTGAAACGCTCAGTCGTTATTTATCATTCGAATTAGGGAACAGTTATTTTAGTAAGCGTCCTGTTACTGAATTAATTTTTTCTAAACTTCCTGTCTCTTTATCCTTGGGGTTTTGGACGTTGTTCCTAACCTATTTAATCGCAATACCATTAGGGGTGATGAAGGCGAATAAACAAGGAGGTATGTTTGATTCGACATCCAGCTTACTGCTGTTTATCGCTTATGCAGTGCCGACTTTTATTATCGCTATTATGTTATTGATTTTATTTGCTGGTGGCGTTTTTAGCTGGTTTCCGCTACGGGGACTGGTTTCTGCAAATCATGCTGATTTATCCGTTACAGGGCAGCTTCTCGATTACTTTTGGCATTTATGTTTACCTGTTGCAGCCTGTGTTGCCAGTGGATTGGCTTCGTTAACTGTTTTAACACGTAATTCTATTATTGACCAAATGGCTCAACCTTATTTAGATACGGCTATTTGCATGGGGGAAA
Organism: Moritella yayanosii; assembly: GCF_900465055.1. Lineage (NCBI taxonomy): Bacteria > Pseudomonadati > Pseudomonadota > Gammaproteobacteria > Alteromonadales > Moritellaceae > Moritella > Moritella yayanosii. The sequence continues at coordinate 136,241 of NZ_LS483250.1, forward strand.
GTCGGACAAGCGCAATCTTCAATCATGTATTACCGAATAGTATGTTAGTGATCGTAGCTCGCTTACCTTCAGACTTACTGTCTATTTTTATTGGTGGCACCTTGCTCGTTGAAATCGTATTTTCATTAGATGGTGTTGCATTGTTAGGTTTTGAGGCGCTATTGGAACGAGATTACCCAGTGGTATTAGGTATTCTATATTGTTATTCGTTACTGGGTCTTGTTTTGAATTTGGTTGGCGATTTGATATATCGTTGGGTTGATCCACGTGTTGATTTTTCCGAGGTGAACGGATGATGGATGTTAGCCAGGAGGATGTAAATTTACCTGATAATTCAAAGAAGGGCAGTCGTCGCCTGAGTACGCTAAGACGAGGTAAATATGCTGCGATTGTTTTTTTAATATTGTTCTTTGTTAGCCTGTTTGCAGAATTAATCGCGAATGATAAACCGCTACTTATTAGTTATAAGGGCGCGTTATTTTTGCCTATTTTAGTCAGTTATCCCGAAACTCAGTTTGGTGGCGATTTTGATTCAGAAGCAGACTATACCGATCCTTTTTTGAGTGAACAGATTGCAAAGCAAGGCTGGGCGTTATGGCCGCTTGTGCATTACAGCTACAGTACCATTAATTATGAGCTGAGTTATCCGTCACCTCCAACATCCGAAAACTGGTTAGGATTGGATGATCAGGGACGGGATGTTTTTGCTCGGCTTCTTTATGGCATACGTATTAGCCTTGGTTTCTCCTTCTTTATTACTGTCAATATTGCCTTGTTAGCATTAGTTGCAGGTACGTTACAGGGGTATTTTGGTGGGTTAGTCGATCTGTTTGGTCAGCGTGTTAGCGAAATTTGGGGCTCGGTTCCTGTGATTTTTGTGGTGATGATTGTATCGAGTCTTATTCAGCCGAGTTTCTTTACCTTAAGTATGATTTTGGCCTTGTTTGGTTGGCATTATTTAGCGCAGTTAGTTCGAGCCGAGGTATTAAGAACACGTCAGTTGGAATATATTCAGTCTGCACTTATTGTAGGTGTTCCTGATTGGCGGGTAATTTGGCGACACATTATGCCAAATGCACTTATTGCTACATTAAGTAGTTTACCGTTTGTATTTTCTGGGGCTTTAGGCTCGCTAATTACGTTAGATTTTCTGGGGTTCGGATTACCTGTCGGTTACCCTTCTTTGGGGGAGTTGATTTCGCAAGGTAAAAACAACTTGCACGCCCCTTGGTTAGGGTTAACGGGCTGTGGTGCTATTTTAGTCATTGTGACATTAGTGGTGCTGATGAGTGAAGCAATACAAGAATGGTTGAGCCCGTATAAGGATAAAGATCATGCTGAAGGTTGAAGGACTAAGTTATTCTATTGGAAAAGCTAAGCTGCTAGATAACATTAGTTTTAAAGTTGATAAGGGACAAACTTTGGCTGTGGTTGGCGAAAGTGGTGCTGGAAAAACCCTATTAGCCAAGTTATTACTTGGTATTGAACCTAAAGTGGGGGTGGCGAGTGGATCTGTTAGTATCAATGGACATAATAGCCGTACTTTTTCTGATCTGCAATGGCAGAAGGTGAGAGGAAAGCAGATTGGCATGGTGTCGCAAGAACCCTTATCGGCACTCAACCCTGTGAAACGTATCGAGTGGCTGCTTAAACGAGCAATTGCATTACATCATAAATCGGGTACGTCATTTAGAGCGGGTAATACTGCGTTATTAAATCAACGTATTGATGAGTTGCTTGAACAAGTCGGTTTATCTTCAGACTTAAAAACCCGTTACCCACATCAGTTGTCTGGAGGGCAGAGGCAAAGATTGCTTATTGCGCTGGCGATTGTGAATAATCCGATGTTACTTGTTGCAGATGAGCCGTCGACGGCTCTTGATCCCGAGGTGCGTCAGCAAATTTTGCTGTTGCTAAAGCAGATCCAAGCTCGAACCGGCATGGCTATTGTACTCATCTCGCATGATCTACACATGGTAAGGCAAGTTGCAGATCAAGTGATGGTATTACAACAGGGTAAGGTGATCGAGCATAACCAAGCCTTACTTCTATTCAACAAGCCTCAGCACGAATATACGCAAGCCTTGTTGAGACCTATGCATTTTGATCCCCCTGTTTCTCCTCGTCAGCGAACCTTGCTTAATGTAAATAATTTAACTGTTGATGTGAAGTCTACAGGCTGGTGGAGTGCACCGCAGAGGTTATTGGATAACATTAATTTTTCGTTGAATGAAGGCGAAAGTATTGGCATTATAGGTCCGAGTGGTTCAGGAAAGTCCACCTTAGCGAAAGCGCTACTAAGACTTATCCCCGCGACAGGCTCTGTTTATTTTGATGGTCATGATTGGCTTAATGAAAAACGTCGAATGTTACGACTCCATCGGCATAAAATACAATTCGTATTTCAAGATACCGCCTCTAGCTTAAACCCTAGGCTAACGATTGCCCAAACGCTCACAGAAGGGTGTTTGGCGCAATTACAAACAGAAAACCTATCATCTCGACTCGATACGATCATGGCTGATGTGGGTTTACCTACAGCGTTTTTAAATCGTTATCCACATCAATTATCAGGCGGACAACGTCAGCGTATTATGATCGCGAGAGCCTTAATTCTGTCACCTAAGTTATTAATTTTAGACGAACCCACGACAGCGTTAGATCAGGAAAATCGATACCGAATGATCACGTTACTGAAGTCGATTCAGGAACAACGTCAAATCAGCCTAGTATTGATTACCCATGATTTAACCTTACTTCAAGCACTATGCCATCAAGTATTAATATTAGAGCAGGGTACTCAGGTACAACGTCAGTCTGTTGGTCATTGGTTGTCAGCTGCAAATACATATGATAAAAAAGAGAAGGAATTTAATCATGAATCCATTGGAATCGTTGCTTGATCGCCGTTCATATAGCTTATCTAAGTTAGGTCATCCTGCGCCATCTGAAGCAGAATTGCGGAATTTGTTTGACTTAGTGATGACAACACCAGATCACGGTAATGTGAAACCTTGGCGTTTTATTGTTGCCCGTGGTGATAACATGCAAAAATTAAGTGATTTAACGTTGGAATTATACAAACGTCAAAGTGATAATGGTGAACTAAAAGATAAAGCGTACCGTTCTGCAAGAGATATTGCTGCGGTACCTATGATGATTATGGTGATAACTGATCTTGATCCAGAACATAAAGTATCATTGTGGGACCAACGATTGTGCGCCGCAGCCGCAGCTCAGAACATCATGAGCGGATTGCATTTAATGGGATATTCTGGCCTTTGGTATACATTTTTGGCGAGTGATGATGTTAAACCTATGTTCGGTATGAAGCCTGAAGACCAGGTCGTGGGTGCGATTGCGGTCGGCACGCCAAAGCCTCATTTTGTGAAGAAGATTAAACGCCAGTCGCCAGATAGATATTGTTTTGAATGGCAGGGATTAGGCGTAACGCCAACCCCTTTGTTTACTAAATAATAGTCATTTTATTGCGGAGTTGTTGAGCAATTGTGGTTAAGAATAGTGGTAAATTCTGATTGAAATAGAAATGGTCACCTGGCATTTCTATTAATTCAAACCCTGACTCGGTGAATGAAGACCATTGCTCGACATTACGCTTTTCGACGACAGGGTCATGACTGCCATATATTGCTGTGATTGGCACTGATATTGCGGATGTATCGCTGCAGCTGTATTCTTCATTGAGTTTTAAATCGGCTCTGATTATAGGCAACATTAATGCCATCAATTCAGTGTGAGCCAACACTTCATCTGCTATCCCGCCCATTGTTTTTAATGTTTTAATTATCTCGTCATCGGTTTGTCTACTCGATAAGGATGATGGGAGGTTGCAGAGTGGCCCTTGACGTGCCGAAATAATCAATTGTGAAGGTAAAGGTAGTTTTAACTTGCCTAATAAGCGTGTGGTTTCAAAGCACACCAACCCGCCTAAGCTATGACCTAAAAAGGCAAACTCTGTTGTATGCTTTATCTTGGGTTTAATTTGATCGAGCAAGTCATGCGTTAACGCAGCTATTGAATTAACGGGGTTATCGCAGAAGCGAGTCCCTCTCGCTGGATATTCTAATGCGACCAGTTCAATATTTTGTTGTGCTAATAATACTTTCCATGGCAGATACATATTGGCTGCGCTGCCTGAAGAAGGAAAGCAAAAAAGTATTTTCATTCAAGTCTCCAATAAAAGAGGGACTCAATGAGTCCCTCTTTTGTAATCATTCATACTCATACAATATTAAAAATTATATGCTGCACTCAATGAAATTGTTCTTGGTGAACCTAAGTACACTGCGCTTTGTGTCGAATCTGAGCCTGCTGTGTAATAGTCCTTATCAAATAAGTTTTTCACATTCAATTGAAGTTTAAGGTCATTATCTGCAAAGTCTGGTGCATACCAAATAGCTGCATCGATTAGCGTGTAAGCATCGAGAGTATAGTCATAACCTTTACGACGGTTACCTGCACGATCATCAACATAACGAACGCCACTGCCAACACCCCATTCATGACTTGCCTGATATGCTAGCCAAAGACTGGCGTTGTTTTTTGGCACGTTCACAGGCTTACTTACGCTATCGGGAGCGTCTACGAAGTCAACATCAGTATAACCATATGAGAATAGGGCTATTAGATCATCGGTGATCGCATAATCACCATCGATCTCGAAACCTTGGCTTTTCTGCTTGTATACGTCGAAGCTGCCTTTTATATCACCGGCATAAGCAACATTATCAAGGTCAGTACGGAAGACCGAAGTAGTCAAATTGAGTCTGTGACCTAATAACGATAATTTACTACCGACTTCAAATTGTCTGCCGTTTTGGGCTTCAACCCATTCCTTTGCAATGCTATCAAATTTTTGATTCGGTAGGTAAGAATCAGTAAAGTTACCAAACAAGGATACTTGACGGTTTAATTTATATAAAACACCTGCTTGTACACTGATATTTTTTTCTTTAGGGCTTTTTGATGAAGAGTTGGTCTGTGGAGAGCCAATTGCCGCAGCATTTGCCTTGAAGGTTGCATCCCAAGTTTCCGTAGTCTCTGCTTCAAATACGTCATAGCGCGCACCAAGTACGAAACTCCAGTCGCCATATTTAATTAAGTCCTGAGCAAAGACGCTATATTCGGTTAGTTTTAGATTAACGTCTTTAATGTCATACATATCGTCGGGATAAGCCGCCTGAGAAGGATCATCAGTATAATAATCGAATCGTCCGCTATGCGTATTAGGTGTTTGGAGTGCATATTCTGCGTAGGGGGCAAAATTTACTTTACTCCAACTAGCCGACGCTGACTGATTTTTTTCTTCTTTATAATGCGTGTAATCAACGCCTATGATTGTACGATGTTCGGCAGCTCCGGTGTTAAATTCAATGTTATTCTCCCAAGAGTACAATTGAGTATTACTGGATTGTCTACTGCCGTTGATATAACTGTTGATATTACCATCAAAAGCATGATCGGTTTTATCTTCAAGATAAAGGTCTACGGGAAATGGTGCGCGAGGCGGATTATAAGTCTCTACAGCTGCATCTGATGATGCATAAAAATGTACACGTTTGGCCGACGATTTTCTTTCATAATTACGTGCTTTAAAGCGCATAGACCAGTAGTCGTTAATGGCATGGTCAATGTCAAAACCAAACTTGTGGACTTCTCGTTCCTGACGTGAAAAATCAGTGCCTAGGCGTTTCTTATTAATATCTAAAAAGTCCCAGCCACCATTACTATTGAGCACGGCCAATGTACCGCGATCAAAAGGTAATTCTTCCTTGTTGTATTTATAAGAGAATGAGAGTGTCGTATCGTCAGTGACTAACCAGCTAAGGCTTGGTGCAATAAATACTTGTTTGCTGTCAGAAGCATCTCGCCAGCTTTCTGAATCGTCAAATACACCCACCAGACGATAGAGTACTGTGCCATCGTCATTCACAGGCCCGCTGAAGTCAACACTGAGTCGTTGTTTACCGTGCTCATCCATTGTCATTTTTACTTGATTTTGTGAAATCGGCATTGGACGTTTACTGATTAAATTAATCAGGCCACCAGGACTCATATTGCCATACAACACAGATTCAGGGCCTTTGACTACTTCGACAGATTCGAGGTCTTCAATCACGGCTTTGTCTTGAGCTAAGCCGTAAACTCGAGTCCCATCTTCATAAACATTGGCTTCAAAACCACGAATTTTGAATAAATCACGTGTGCCACCAAAGTTATTGTGCTCTGTCACGTTACTGACGTTTTGCACCACATCACTCAGGTTTGCAGCAGCTTGTTGTTCGATCACTTCTGAGTTGATGACTTGTACCGAGCGGGGAACCGTAGACAAGTCTGCTTCTGAACGCATGGTCGATTGGGCTATATTGCTGGTTAAAGTCTGTTTAATTCCGACTACTCTCGTAACCTGTACGTCTTCTGTTACGCCTTTATTTACATCTTGTTCGGATGAAAAAACAGACGTTGAGGTTGCGAGAAGAGTCATCACTAGATATTGCGGTTTTAATGACAAGCTAATGGCTTTAGCTAGTTTAGATTTGAGCATACTACATCCTATATTAATGCTGATTTATGATAATTAAAATTATGCTAGTGCGTTCTTCAATGATGCTGGGCGCATATCTGTCCACACATTGTTTATTTTTTCTAGACAGTTTTCTTTACTGCCTTCAAAACCGATTTTTTTCCAGCCACTCGGTAAAGGTTTATAACTTGGCCAAATAGAGAACTGCTCTTCAGTGTTAATCACTACGTTAAATAACGCGCCTAGTTGTTTCATCCTTAGACCATACCTCGCTTTAATGTTTAATATTTGTTTCAAAATGTGACTTGTGCATATATGATACTGATAATTATTATCATTACCATTCAAAGTTCACTTTATTTTATTATTATTTTCACATGAGATTTTAATTATGAGAAAAACAACGAATTTACGTATTAATCCTATGTTTGCAGAACATGATTTACCGAAAATTGTCACCCCTATTGTAGGCGGGCGATTATCGGATTATTTGCAAGATGCGCATCAGGTTGTTGAAGAAGAGCTATTGCGCGTTGGAGGGGTATTATTTCGAGGTTTTGACACGATAGGAGAAGAACAATTTCAAGAGTTTGCGCGTTCGTTTGGCTCACCATTACTTAATTATGAATTTGCTTCTACGCCAAGAACCGATCTTGGCGATGGTGTTTATACCACTACAGAGTATCCCGCACATCAACAGATCCCACTGCATAATGAGCAGGCTTATACGCTTAATTGGCCGATGAAAATTTGGTTCCACTGTATTACGCCAGCTGAAACCGAAGGTGAAACGCCAATTGCTGATAGCCGCCTAATTTACAACAAAATAGATCCTAAAATACGCCAACATTTTGATTCTAAAAAATTAAAATACGTTCGTAATTATGGAAATGGACTCGACCTGCCATGGGAAAAAGTATTTGGAACCAAAGATAAAAAACAGGTTGAACGTTTTTGTCTGGCCAATAAAATCAACTTTGAATGGAATCTTGATGGTGACTTAAGAACCAGTCAGGTATGTCAGGCGGTTGCTCAGCACCCCAAAACTCACGAAATGGTCTGGTTCAATCAAGCGCACTTATTTCATATATCTAACCTTGAAGCCAATATTCGAGAAGTTTTGTTATCTGTCGTAGACGAAGAAGACCTGCCACGTAATGTGTACTACGGTGATGGTTCTCCTATCGAAGACTCTATTTTGGCTGAAATCCGAGGTGTGTTAGACGAGTGCACAATCAAATTTCCATGGCAGGCTGGAGACATTCTGATGTTGGATAATATGCTTGTTGCTCATTCTCGTTCGCGTTTTACTGGAGCTCGTAAAGTTGTGGTTGCTATGGCCGAAGGTAATATTTAGGAAAATTTAAAATGGAATTAGAACAAACTCAAGTGGAACAAAACGACAAAGGACTTAGACTCGATATATCTTCGAACCAGAAATCGCTGTGGTTTTTGTACAAGCTAGCCCCTGAATCTTCCGCTTACAATATGTATTTCTCTACCTTGTTAGGCGGCAGAGAGCAACATGCTATTGATATTAATTTATTGGAGCAGAGTTATTATCATACGATAGAGCATCATGATGCGCTTAAAACGGGTTATCAACAAGATGAAAAGGGGGTTTATGCTTTTCTCGCCCCGCATAAATCAGCGGATTTTTCTGTTGAAAACCACCGTTTCACCGAAACAGAAAAGGATGATTGGATAGCAAAATGCGCTGATCAGCCATTTGAATTAGAGCAAGGTTATGTGTGCCGAGCGAATGTGTTGATAAATGACACCGATGGTAAGGTAACACCTTATTTAATTGTGACATTGCATCATATTGCTGGTGATTTTTATTCTATTGAGCAAATGGTTGCTACTTGGGCTAAGTATTATTCTCAGCTTGTTGATGGCACAACGGATCCTGCACCGTCAGTTCAATATAGCCAGTGGGTTACAGAACAAAAGCAATACCTTGCTTCAGATGCTGCAGATAAAGCGTTAGCGTTTTGGAAAAGTGAGTTAGCTCCCTTACCAGCACCTTTGTCTATTAGTACGGATTTTGAGCGTGGAGATATTCAAAACTTTGATGGTTGTGAATTGCAATTCGATGGTAATCAAGCGCTGACGGATAAAGTTACTGCGTTGGCTCGTGAGACTAAGACCACATCATATACTGTCTTGCTAAGTGCTTTTCAGTTTTATTTACATAAACTGTCTGGTCAATCTAAGTTTCTGATTGCGTCGCCAACGATGGGGCGTTATAAGCGATCCCATAAAGAAATTGTTGGTTATTGTGTTAATCCTTTTCTTATTCCTGCTGATTTTACAGAGCCTTGTAACTTTACTGAGTTGATCGTTGAACGTGCTCGTTTTTATCGTCAATCATTGCGGCATCAAAGAATGCCTCTGACAGAAATCAGTGAAGCATTGATAGATAATAGAAGTGCGGAACGCACCGCGGTTACTTCGCATATGTTTACTTATACACGTGCTAATGACCGTATTATGGGTATGCCGATATCCGATCATATAATTGACTCGGGACAGCGTGGTGCTGCACACGAACTTAATTTAGTTGTCTATGAATATGAGAACTCGTTTCGTTATCACTGGCGTTTTAATTCTTCACTATATACTGCTGAAACGATCACCGCGATTGCCGATGGATTCTTTGAACTCTTAGATGAGTTGCTGTTAGCACCTCATAAATTGCTTATTCAGCATCAGTTCAAAGCTTGGTTGCCGGATGCTAAACCCGTAACCCCTGGTTACGAAACTGGGTTGGCGATGTGGCAAGATATTGCGCCTACGCAGCCAGCATTATTATATAACGAACAGGTATTAACTGTTGCAGAGATAAGTGAACAAGCATCTCGTTTAGCCTATGCACTGTCGCAATCCAATGTGAACCATCGCGATCGCGTTGCTATTTTATTACCACGGGGTGTAGAGCAAGTTATCGCGATGCTTTCAGTTTGGTATGTCGGGGCTGCTTTTGTTCCGTTAGATGATGGTCAGCCTAATGAACGTACACAAATAATGCTTAAAGAAGCAGATGTCGAAGTGTGTGTTGGTGCTGGCAGCAGGCCTGATTGGTTACCCGAGATTTATCATTGGTTAGACGCGACTGATGTTTTAGCTCAAGTCTCGCAACCCTTGGTTAAGCCTCTTACATTATGTGCGGGGGATCCGGCTTATTTAATCTTTACTTCTGGTTCGACTGGGATACCCAAAGCCGTGTCTGTTGGGCATGGTGCACTGGTTTCGTATGTCGAAGCTATAAATCGTCGCTTAGATCTACCAAAAAATAGTGTGTATGCGAGCCTTGCTAGTGTGGCTACTGATTTAGGCTATACGGCACTTTGGGCTGGATTATTATCTGGGAATCAAGTGCGTATTTTAGATCAAGCGTTCATGCTTGATGCTGAAGGATTAGCTGATCACTTGGCTAAATATCCAGTTGATATGCTTAAAGTTGTCCCTTCTCATTTACAAGGATTATTGGCATCGGAGCGTAGTGAAATATTACCTCGACACACTTTAGTCTTTGGTGGTGAAGAAGTTAATAATAGCTTACTTGAACAGCTTCGCGTTTATTCCTCTGAGCTCAATGTTTTTAATCATTATGGACCAACTGAAACAACGGTAGGTGTTATTGCGGGTCGTTTACTTGCTGGTGAGCCTACAGCTTTAGGAACGCCGCTTGATGGTTGTCGAGTTTATCTATTAGATAGTTTGCTTCAAGCTGTCCCTGTTGGTGCTATCGGCGACTTGTATATAGCGGGTAATCAGTTAGCGCAAGGATATTGGCAAGATAGCGCGAAAACAGCGCAGCATTTTATGAGTGATCCGTTTTATTCTGGTGAGCGTATGTATCGATCTGGAGATCGAGCGAAACAGCTGGCAGACGGACGAATTAAATTCATTGGTCGAGCTGATGGTCAAGTTAAAATTAGAGGGCATAGAGTTGAACTAGCTGAAATTGAAATTCAGCTTAATGCGCTGGATGGTGTTGTTGAAGCCGCCATTGTATTCGATAAAACCGAAGGGCGTGAAAAACTCACCGCCGTGGTTGTTAGTAAGCAAGATAAAACAGAGTTATCTCGTTTATTATCAATGAGTTTACCTAGCTATATGCAACCGCATTATTGGCATTCAGTCGCCGAAATACCGCGTACGATTAATGGTAAAGTTGATCGAAAAAAATTAGCTTTAAACCTGAATAATAGCACGAATGAATCCGATTCAGTAATGTCGTTAAGTTCAGATCAAGGCGTTCTATTTTTCTGTCGCTTGTTTGCTAAAGTCTTGAATAAGCAGGCTAATGAGATAACTAGTCGTGATGGTTTCTTTGCTGTTGGCGGTGACTCTATTTTAGCGTTGCAGTTAGTGGCAATCGCTCGAAAAGAAGGCGTTAAATTAACACCTCAGTTGTTATTTAAACATCAAACACCGGTTGAGTTAGCAGAGGTTATGGCCGATCAATTACCGCTGTCGGATCCTAAGGAAAAACTTCATGAGCAAGCTATATCAGCACTCGCTCAGCTATGGTCAATGACGTTATCAAAGCAACATGTTGAGTCGAGTGATAACTTCTTTGAAATAGGAGGTGATTCTATTTTAGCGCTGCAGTTTATTGCTGCTGCACGCAAGAAAAATATCATTCTGCGTCCTCAGGATGTTTTTAAATATCAAACACTGGCTGATTTAGCGTTGTTTATTGTGCCGCAGATAGAAGAACAAAATGCGAGTACTGAGCAAATATCGTCTACGACAGTGATGAACACTGAGCAAGTTGTATCTCGTTATGATCTTGATATTTTACCTGAAACGTTAACCGTTGAGGATGTTACTGCAAACATTTCTACCCGTGATTTAAATACTATTTGCCAGGATATACCGGCATCTTTAATTGATGATTTGTTACCGCTGTCACCTACTCAACAAGGGATATTGTTCCATTGTTTGTTGGATCCGCAACCGGAATTGTATTTAAACGTAACGAGCATGGCTCTCACTGGTAGCATAAATACAGACGCATTTCTTGCCGCATGGAAAAGCGCAGCACAGCGTCATGATGTAACCCGAAGCCGTTTTATTTGGCATGATCTTGAACATCCTTATCAGGTGGTATGCCGACATACTGAGATGAATACAGTAATGCGAGATTGGCAGGCATTATCGATATCGGAACAGAACGCTAAATTTGAGGAACTCGTCGCCGAAGAGCATAAAATTGGATTTAAACTGACAGATGCACCGCTTATGCGCGTGATTTTAGTTAAATTATCCCCTCAAGATCATCGTCTAATATGGACGCGTCATCATTTGATCGTAGACGGTTGGACATCGGCATTAATTGCGGGTGATGCGATGGCTATTTATCAGCAAAAAGATTTACAACCAGCGCCGCATTATGCCGACTATTTCTCTTGGTTAGGTCGTCAAGACATGGCATATGCGGGAAAAGAGTGGCAAGCGTATTTAGCTGACTTTACCCAAACGACACATTTACCTGGTCCAGAAACACCGATGCAAGGGCAAAAAAATTGCCAGTATCAAATAGCCGAGTCGGTTACGCAGAAGTTGAAGGCGCAGGCTAGAGCACATGGTTTAACGTTAAATACGTTAGTGCAACTGGCGTGGGGGATTACGTTAAGTCGATTTACTGGTGGTTATGATGTGATATTTGGAATGACGTCTGCTGGACGCCCGCAGGAAGTTTCTAATATTGAGCATATGGCTGGCGTGTTCATTGCTAGTTTACCATTACGTACTCGTTTCAACCCCGCTGAACGATTAGTTGATTGTGCAACAAAATTACAGCTCGATGCATCTGAGTTACGAAGCATTGATTACATGCCACTTGCAGAGATCCAATCGTATGTTGATCTAGAGCCTGGAGAGTTACTGTTTGATACCGCACTGGTATTCCAAAACTACCCATTTCCTCAAGAACTGAGGGATATGACCACGCCAAAATTTGATCTGCTGGAGGTATCTGAATCAAGTAATTTCCCGATGATGTTACAAGTTGAGCCTAGTCATGTTCTGAATATCAATTGTTCTTTTGATACTCAAAAAGTCTCACAAGATTTAGCGACTAGAATGTTAACCATGCTTGACGCGGCGCTAACCTATCTTTCTGAAGACGTTGATACGTATACTTATCAACTCATTGATTTGTTAACGTTACCTACAGTCGTGAATGAAGCTCAAGTGGATTTACCTGCGAAGTGGGATTGGTTAGATCAAGTTCAATTACGTGCGAATGAAGATGGTGAAAGCCTAGCCCTGATTGCTGACGATCGCCAGTTAACTTATGAAGAGTTAGTTGCTGAAGTGTCAGAACTCGCTGGCGCTATGGCTGGATTAAACCTCAATCATGAGCAACCGATAGCGGTTTGTTTAACACGTAAAGCTGATCTTGTTGTTACTTTATTAGCTATTTATCAATTGGGCTTATCTTATATCCCATTAGATCCATTGCTGCCAGAACGCCGCTTGGAAGATATTTTTAATCAAGCTAAACCTCAGTTAGTGATAGCGGATCGGACTTTCGACTCTGCACCTTGTCTCTCTCCTACAGAACTGAAAAAACAGTCTAAAGGGTCTGGGCCTGTCGTTGACTGCCACCCAAATACATTGGCATACACTATTTTTACATCCGGCTCTACAGGCCGCCCTAAAGGTGTTCAGATTGATCGTTCCGCGTTAAATTATTTCTTACAAGCGATACAGGATGTAGTGAATATATCTGCTGAAGATCGACTGTTGGCTGTGACCACGATTGGTTTCGATATTGCTGTATTAGAATTATTCTTGCCTTTGGTGCACGGTGCGACCTTGGTGTTAGCTAACGAGCAACAGAGTAAAGATAACCAAGCATTAAGTCAGCTATTATCACAGCATAAAATCAGTGTGATGCAAGCAACACCTACAACATGGCAAAGCTTAGCGGATATTGACACTGCTTGGTGGTCATCACTTAATGTTCTGACTGGTGGTGAGGCGTTGAATGCAGCATTAGCTGAATTATTGATAAAAAAATCAGCGAGTGTGACGAATGTTTATGGTCCAACAGAAGCAACCGTTTGGGCATCAAGTTCGCGTGTTGAGCATGTAACAGGCAAATTAGCGGCGCTTGGTAAGCCATTAATTAATACTCAGTTTTATGTTTTAGATAGCGCACTTCAGCCGGTATTGTCAGGGGTTGAAGGTGAGTTATATATCTCAGGATTAGGGTTGGCTCGCGGGTATTTAAACCGGCCTAAATTAACCGCCGAGAGTTTCTTACCTGATCCTTTCTCACAAGCTCCGGGACAGCGTATGTATCGCACTGGCGATCGCGTTTATTTCGATGCGAAAGGTGAGTTGCAGTACATAGGTAGAACTGACTTCCAAGTGAAATTACGTGGATTTAGAATTGAATTGGGTGAAATTGAAGCCGTGCTTCAAGCGCAAACCGGTGTTAAGGAAGCTATCGCTTTAGTATGGCAAGCGGATACTGAACATGGCTATATAGCTGCTTACGTCACGTTACGTAAATCTGCAGTCTTAGACAGTGAACTGCTGTTACGCCTGATTGCCGAGCATTTACCCGTTTATATGGTACCAACTGAACTTGTGATCCTCGATGCAATGCCATTGAACAGTAATGGCAAAATCGATCGCAAAGCGCTGCCAGAATCAGATAGTCATGGGATGGGTCATTACTTATCGCCACAAACTGAACTTGAGCATCAATTAGTGGATATTTGGCAACAAATCCTAGAGCATGATCAGATAGGTATCCAAGACAGCTTCTTTAGACTAGGAGGCAATTCGCTTTCTGCCACTCGTCTACAAGCTAGAATCCAGCGAACATTCAGCGTACAGATCCCATTAGCTGAGTTATTCCATAATCCGACAATTGCCGAACTTGCCACACTTTTAGAAAAAGAGTCGTTGCAACAAGATGATCTGGCAATGATGGCTGATCTACTAGACCAATTTGAGTAAATTATGAATCAGAATATAAATTCAATCAATATTGCAATGCGCTTGGCTAAATTGTCAAAAGAAAAAAAAGTGCAGTTTAGAGCCTTGTTAAAAGAAAAAAATATCGACAGTTGGCAATTACCTATTGTTGCTGCAGCAAGAGAAGATGAAATGGAAGTCTTGTCTAATGCTCAGCAGCGCCTGTGGTTTATAAACCATTATGAGCAAGGGAGTTCTGCCTATAATTTGTTTACGTGTTTAGACATAAAAGGTGATATTGATACTGGTGCGCTAAAATTAGCACTTCGAGAAGTGCTTAACCGCCACACTATATTACGCAGTACATATCATGTTGTAGATGGTAAACCGATGCAACGAGCTGAAGTTGACTATGCGCTACCATTTTGGGCTGAATCGGATGTGCCTAATTTAGAACAACGCAGTTTGGCCGTCGCTGATGCGGTATTTGATTTAGAAAACGAGCTTCCTTTACGTATCTATCTATTATCAGATAAGTCCAAGCAGACCCGTTTGGTGTTTGTTGCACACCATATTGCTTTTGATGCTTGGTCTGAAGCTGTGCTTGTTAAAGAATTCTCTGAATGTTATGCCCGTTTTACATCTCAGGGAAGCGTTCAAGCACCGCCTGTACCTGAACTGCAATATGCTGATTTTGCTCTATGGCAACAAGAGTGGCTTGAAAGTGAAGCTGCAGAGTTACAATTAAAATATTGGGAAAAACAGCTAACAGGAATGCCTGAGTGTATGCCTTTACCCCTTGATTTTCCTCGTCCTGATGTATTATCAAGAACCTATCAGGGGGCTGAAGTTCAACTTGATGTCCCTGACAACGTGTATCTTAAACTGCAGGATATGGCGAGAGAGCAAGGCACGACGCTTTATTCAGTGATGCAAGCAGGCTTTTCATTACTATTAAATCAGCTGGGAGCAGGCCAAGATATATGCTTAGGTACGTCGGTAGCGAGTCGTCAGCGCCCTGAGCTGGAAAGCATGATTGGCTTTTTGGTTAACACCCTTGTTATTCGCCATCAGCTACAAGATAAGCAAAGTTTCAGACAGTTAATCGACCAAGTGTCAGAAACAACTCAGGAGGCGTTTGAGCATCAAGAGTTACCTTTCGATTTGGTTGTCGATAAATTGAATATTCCTCGAGGTAAAGCGTGGAGCCCATTGTTCCAAGTGCTTTTCGTTCATCGTAATGTTCCTCGTCAAGCTCTCCAACTGGGAGAACTGGAATTAACTCAGGTACCGCACCAGAGTAACCGTGCTCGTTTTGATCTCACGTTACGACTTACTGAAGATGATAATAAGTTGAGATTAGATTTAGAATATAGCCGTGAACTATTCAACGCCGAAACGGTTGTTGATTTATTAAATCGATATTTACAGTTATTAAGTGCGTGTTTAAGTACGCCTGATACGCTGATCGATATAGATCCGGCTTTAGCTGTAAAAAGTCCAGTTGCACAGTCAGTAGCACATGATGCTACCGCTAATCACGTGTTAACGACTGAACCAGAATTACAAATGACGAATCAGTTGATTGCTCTATTCACTGATATGCTAGGGCGTGAAGTGTCTGCGGATGACAGTTTCTTTGAGCTCGGTGGTGATTCCATTCTAAGCTTACAATTGGTCGCTAAAGCCAAAAAATCAGGTTTAACCTTGACGCCTAAATTATTGTTTAAGGCGCAAACACCGCAAGCGATAGCCGCTGCAATAATCGCCGAATTACCAACTAAAACTGTGCCTACTGTAACAGATATACCTTCGCAGTCACCGGCCTTACTTGCTGCATTTAAGCAGTTACTTGGTAATCAAGCATTAACTGAGAAGGACAGTTTTTTTGAGCATGGTGGTGACTCTATCCTTAGTCTGCAGTTAGTCGCGAAACTAAAAAAACAAGGGATTAAAGTTACGCCAAAGCAGGTTTTCGCACTACAAACGCCTTACCATATCGCACAAGCTCTCGCTGCTAAGGAGGGGCCGTCCGAGATTATAGGCAATGAGTTATTGAACGATAATATCAGTACGCCATCTGCATATTCGATGGCGCCAATTCAGCATTGGTTTTTTGAACAACAGCTTAAGCATGCCGCTCATTGGAATCAATCGGTACTCTTGAGTCACGATAACGTGTTAGACGTTACTTGTTTTACTAAAGCCGTAGAACAAGTGTTAGCAACGCACCAGCAACTAGCGATGAATTTCACGCCGACTAAAAATAGTGAATATCAGCAGTTTATTGGCAATCATCAGGTTGAAGTTTGTTCACACACTATTCATAGCGAAGCATTGCAATCTCAATTATCAAGTCTGCAAGGTACGTTATCGTTTAGTGGAACTGCACCGATTCGAGTCGATTTATTTAAGTTAAGTGATCAACCACAAGGACGTATTTTATTTACGGCCCATCATTTGGTTATCGATGCTGTTTCTTGGCGTATATTAGTTACGCAAATTTGGCAAACTTACCAGTTATTGAGTCATGGACTTTCTACTGATGGCTCGTTAGAAACATACCAAACCACATCTTATCAAGCATGGGTCGATGATTTGTTACATTGGCCTGAACATAAGATAAAGGCGGCACGTGATTATTGGTCGCCGATGGCAAACGAAGCTCAAGAAATTCAACAAACTTGGGTGTCATTGCCGATGAATAACTTAGACAATGCCCAAACAATTGAAAATCATATCCGCGATGTTGATGTTATTGAAGTCAAATTACCTGCTCACTTGACTGAAAAATTGATTTCTCAGTCCTTGTCTGCTTATCAACTAAAAATTGATGAATTAATGCTTGCGGCTGTGACATTCGCAATGTCGCAATGGCGTGGTTCTAATACCATGTTGATTGAACTAGAAAGTCACGGACGTCATCATGATGACCTCGATTTATCACAAACGATAGGTTGGTTCACGAGTCGCTATCCAGTGTTATTAGCATCTATTGATAATTGTTCATCAGATTTACTGATGCGTCAGCATATTCTGTCTATTAAAGATCAGTTACGCGCAGTGCCTGATTATGGGCAAGGTTTTGGTGTGCTGAAGTATCTACATAATGAAGTGACGGAGCTTGTTACACCTGCTTTAGTATTTAATTATCTTGGTCAAATTGATAAAGGCATGTTGAGTCAAGGCGTTGGACTCGCGCCTGAGCAAATTCCTAATCAACGCCACGGTGATAATACTCGACCACAATGGTTAGACTTAAATGCAATGATTACCGGCGGTGAATTAAGTATGCGCTGGAATTATAATACCTTGGTGCATACAAAAGATGAGATCGAGTTGTTGGCATTGACTGTCATCGAGTACTTGTCAAAAATGATTGAACATTGTGAGCATACTGATAATGCAATATCAAAATCTGAAGTACCATTATTGACGTTAACCCAACCCGAGCTTGATAGTTTAGTAGATTTAATACCAGCTCCTCAAGACACCATAAAGGATATATATCCTTTAACGCCGTTACAAAATGGCATGTTGTTCCACACATTGTCAGAACAAAGCTTAGGTATGTATGTAAACCAAAGTCTGGTTGAGCTAAATGGAGAACTTGATGTTAAGGCATTAGAATCTGCTTGGCAGTGGGTAATCAATCAACATGATATGTTACGTACAGGTTTTATTTGGCAACAACTAGATGAACCTATTCAATATGTTGTTAAAGAGTCACAAGTTGATTGGCAAAATATTAATTACCTTGGAAAAATAACAAGCGAAGCAGAAGTTGAATTGACGGTATTAGCCGAACAAGAGATTGATACAGGGTTTGAGTTAAATAAAGCTGGCTTGATGCGTTTTAAATTAGTGAGATTAGCAGAAAATCATCACTGTCTAATTTGGACTCGACATCATTTAATTGTGGATGGTTGGTGTACTAATTTGGTTATAAGAGAAGTACAACAAGCGTACCTTGCTATATGTGCTAATCGTACCCCCGCTATTTCGAACCGCCCGCCGTTCCGAAATTTCATTGAATGGTTAGATAATCGAGAACTTAAGGAGAGTGAAGCATATTGGCAGCACTGTCTGAATGGTTATGAAACGATGGCGAGATTGCCTAGACCCTTTAACAGTAATTCGGGTGTTTCTCAGCAAACTGAACATTTATCAATAGAACAGACAGCGTCGCTGAAGTTATTAGCCGCGAAAAACCGCTTAACATTGAACTCTCTTTGCCAAGCTGTATGGGCGTTAACACTGCAACGATATACAGGCAGCAATGATTTAGTCTTTGGTGTTACGAGTGCAGGTCGACCCGATGATTTGGCTAATGCGAATGATATCGTCGGTGTATTTATTACAAGTATTCCACTTAGAGCACAACTTTCTGGTGAACAGAACTGGGTTGATTTAGCGCTTCAGCTACAAGAACAAATGGTTGAGAGTCGAGAGCATGAACATGTTTCTTTGTCGAATATTCAGCGTTTAACGGGCCATCAAGTAGACTTATTTGATAACTTGTTAGTATTTGAAAATTACCCTGCAGATAAACAACCAGTCGATCGCAGCCTCACATTAGCTGTACGTGAAACGACCGAGCGGAATAATTACCCGCTGACGATGATTATTATTCCACACCAACGTCTTGATTTTAGAATAGTCAGTAATAATAGTCAGTTAGATTCAAGTATTGCGAATGCGTTACTTGCTGACTTTATGACGTTATTAGCGACATTAGCAAAAGGTGATACATCTGAAAAAACAGGTGACGCATTAAGTTGTAAGGGGCTAGTTGATGAGCTAAATACTCATTCTGAGCAATCTCCAGCTTGGTTATTGAACCAAACTCAGTATGACTTTAGTCATCACCCCGATACGCTTTCTACATGGCTTGAGCAACAAGCTCAGCTGACACCAGATGCAATAGCGTTAGTTTGTCAGCCATCAGAAAGAGTGACTGATAGTCAGGGAAATGAGCAAGAAATTGTATTAACTTATGCCCAATTGCACGAAAAATCGGCTCAGTTAGCGCATTACTTAATTAATGAACACGGCTGTAAATCGGAAGATAAAGTGGCTGTTTGCATGACGCGTTCACCACAAATGGTGATCAGTTTATTAGCTATTTTAAAAGCGGGTTGCGCTTATTTACCACTTGATCCTGAGCACCCATCACAACGTTTAGCTTATATTGCGGAAGATGCGAATGCAAAAGTAGTATTAACGCTAGAAACATGCAGCAATACGTTATCGAGTGAGCTTCAAAAAACAGCAGTTATTGTGGATGCAGAATTGAAGATCTGTGCGAGCTACCCAACGACGGCACCTCAGGTTTGTATTTTACCAGAGCAGTTAGCGTATGTGTTGTATACATCTGGCTCTACGGGTCAGCCTAAAGGTGTTGCGATTCCTCATGCAGGTATTGTTAACCGTCTGGCTTGGATGCAGCAGCAATATACATTAACAGATCAAGATGTGGTGTTACAGAAGACACCTTATAGTTTTGATGTATCTGTTTGGGAGTTTTTCTGGCCGCTAATTACGGGCGCAAAACTGGTCGTTGCAGAACCGAATGCACATAAAGACAGTGCGCGCTTAGCTGCTATTATCCAGCAACATCAGGTCACTACTATTCACTTTGTTCCTGCGATGTTGCAAGTATTTCTTGACCACTCTACGGTGAGTGATTGTCGCTCGCTTAAACGAGTTATTTGTAGCGGTGAAGCTTTACCTTATCAACTACAGCAGCAATTTTTCCAACGCTTTGATGCTCAGCTACATAATTTATATGGACCAACGGAAGCCTCTATTGATGTGACTTTTTGGGACTGTCGAAGTCAAGATATCCCCAATGTCGTTCCGATTGGTCATCCTATTGCCAATATGCAAACTTGGATCCTTGATAAGGCATTAAATATTGTCCCTGTTGGTGTCGAAGGAGAGCTTTATCTCGCAGGGGTTGGTTTGGCGCGAGGTTACTTAGGTCGTGATGACTTAACGGGAAAAGCATTTATTGCGAATCCGTTTGCCGTAGAAGGCGCTAATACGGATGCTCAATTTAGTCGTCTGTATCGCACGGGTGATATTGCGCGTTATCGACCTGATGGTGCAATTGAATATGTGGGACGAGTTGATTTCCAGGTGAAAATTAGAGGGCTACGTATTGAGCTCGGAGAGATTGAAGCCTGCATAGCTGAACATCCCGAAGTGAAAGAAGTTGTCGTGATTGCTCGTCGTAGCGGCGAGACTAATGATTATTTAGCCGCCTATGTTGTGGCAGAAGATACATCTGAGGGACAGCTGGATGACTTGTTGATGTGGCAGGCATTCCTACTCACCAAGCTGCCTGATTATATGATGCCGACGTTTGTGACTGTGTTAGCACAAATGCCCGTGACAAATAACGGCAAGATAGATCGTTCTGCATTACCTGAACCTAAATCATCTGGTCACGCTTTTGTGGCACCAGCAACCCCGACAGAGCATAAAGTCGCTTTATTGTGGCAAGACTTGTTAGGTGTCGAAGCTGTTGGACGAACCGATAACTTCTTTGCGTTAGGAGGACATTCATTATTAATAACGCGTCTTGTTAATCAGATAAATAATATTTTTAGTTTAAATATTAGTCTAACGGATGTGTTAGCAATGACGGTGCTTGAACAGCAAGCAAGTTACATTGATATGCTGATTGCTCAAACACAAACACAAACACAAACACAAACACAAACACAAATTGAATCTGAAGAACAATGGGAGAGTTTTGAGCTATGAGTATTGCGGTTTATATTACAGAGTTATTTCAGCGCAATATTCGTATTAGCCTTGAAAATGGAAAATTAAAAGTGGAGGCCCCGAAAGGGGCTATAACGAGTGAGATTAAGCAAGAATTAATGAGCAAAAAACAGGCGCTTATTGATTATTGGCAAGAGCAGGAAAATATTAGCCAATTGCCAGCGTTAACCGCTGTAGATCGTAGTGAACGTGATTTACCTATGTCATCAGCGCAGCAACGATTGTGGTTTTTACAGCAGCTTGAACCAGAGAGTAGCCAATACAATGTGAATGCATTATTGGCGTTAAAAGGTAACGTGAATACGGTATTATTACGCCAAGCCTTTGCTGATTTGGTTATTGATCATGAGATCTTTTATACTGCATTTGCAGAAAAAATGGGGCGTGCTGATGTACAACTGCTGTCGCCTAAATTGATTGCAGATGCGGTAAAAATTGATGAGATAAACTTGCAGCATTGTGATCAAAATATTGAACACAAAGATTATCAAGATGCCATTAAACAGGCGATGTCAGCACCGTTCAACTTGGCTGAACCGCCGTTATTTCGTTTAGTTCAATTGAAAATGAGCGATAGTTTGTCGCATTTGGTACTTAGCTTTCACCATATTGTTATTGATCATTGGTCGTTACAATTATTAACTAAACTTTTATTACAAAAATATAAAGCAGTACAAAAACATCAGCATAACGTGGATAGTTTGGGTTGTGATAACGGTGTTACACAGCCAAAGACTGTATTGCAATATTTAGATTATGCACATTGGCATAATCAATTATTAGCAGGAGATCATTATCAAAAGTTAAAAGATTATTGGCTACAAACGTTAGGTACTGAGGACTATTGTTTAAGTTTGACGACTGATCATCCTAGAACGTTAGACACAGGTCATCAGGGTGCTAGGTATAGTATAACGTTGGAACATGAAACGTTTACTGCTTTAAAGGCAACGAGTCTTGCACTTGGTTGTACACCCAATACAATATTGTTAGCAGCATACCAGTGGTTATTAGCACGTCACTCGGGAATGACAGATATTCGAGTCGCTTGTCCAGTAGCTGAGCGTGGTCATGTTGATCTTGAGCATATGCTTGGCTTATTTGTAAATACGATGGTTGTCCGTGCTGAGTTGTCTTCTGGGATGACTGCGAGTGCTTGGTTAGATGTTGTACATAAGTCGATATCAGGCGCGCAAAAACACGCTGCAATGCCATTCGAGAAACTTGTTGATGAACTCAGCGATTCCCGCGAAGGTGAGCACGAGCCACTTGTACAGACAATGTTTAATTATCTCGCGGTTGATTCAGCTGAGTCTGTCATGCTAGATGACATGAGTGTTACCGTATTGGCGATACCTGAGTTTCAGGCAAAATTTGATTTATCATTATTTGTTGTTAATGATGGACAGGAAATTAACCTATCATTCCAATATAAAACGCAATTATTTGAATCTAGCACTATCGCACGATTAGCGGAAAAGTATATTTCAGGACTTAAGTATCTATTGTCAGCGCCGGATAAACCGCTTGCGAACCATTCCGCACTGTCTGCTCAAGAGTGGCAACAGCAGCAGCAATGGAATGCTACTAACACAGAGTTTGATACACCTGCGACATTGACCGACGCTTTGATTGCACAACAACAAGCAACACCAAGCAATATAGCATTACGCTACCAATCGCTTAGTTGGACCTACCAAGAACTCGGCGATAGAGTCAACCAGCTAGCAAATTGGCTGATGGAACAAGGTTGTCAACCAGAAGATAAAGTGGCGATATGCATGACCCGTTCACCGCAAATGGTGGTGAGTATTTTAGCCGCAGTAACAGCGGGTTGTGCATATTTACCGTTAGATCCAGAACATCCTCAGCAACGCATTGATTATATTTTAGATCACGCGAAACCGAGTGTGATTTTAGCGATGCCTGAATTTAGACAAGGATTATCCGAGTCAAATCAGTCTCATAATCTATGGGTGTTGGATGATTTATTTAGTTTGATTGCATCACAAAGCACAGTGTTTAAACCGTCATCTAATGTCAGTAGCCAGCTTGCCTATGTGCTGTACACATCGGGTTCGACGGGACAACCGAAAGGTGTCGCTGTACCTCATAGTGGCGTGATGAATCGAATCGCGTGGATGCAGGCTGAATATGGCTTGTCTACAGATGATATCGTGTTACAAAAAACCCCTTATAGTTTTGATGTATCAGTATGGGAATTCTTTTGGCCATTAATGATGGGGTCAACACTGGTATTAGCGGGTGCTGGAGAGCATAAAGACAGTCAACGACTGATTGAGTTAATCAATGAATACAAAGTTACCACGCTGCATTTTGTGCCAGCGATGTTACAGGTTTTCTTAGATAACCCAGATGCGAGCAGCTGTGTATCTTTATCGCGTATATTCTGTAGTGGTGAGGCTTTACCCTATCAATTACAGCAGCAATGTTTATCTAGTTTAACGGCTGAATTACATAATCTGTATGGTCCAACGGAAGCTTCTATTGATGTGACTTATTGGGATTGCCGCAAGCAACATATTAAAGATGTGGTACCCATTGGCTTTCCTATCGCAAACATTCAAACTTGGATCTTAGATAGTGAATTGAATCCTGTGCCCGTCGGGGTTAGCGGTGAGTTATACCTTGCTGGTATTGGTTTGGCTAGAGGATACTTGAATCGTCCAGACCTTACCGCAGAAGCCTTTATTCCTAATCCGTTCGCTGAGTCGGGCGCTATTGGCGATGCCCAATATAGTCGCTTGTACCGTACTGGTGATGTAGCTCGTTATCGTCACGATGGTAGTATTGAGTATGTAGGGCGTGCCGATTTTCAAGTGAAGATTCGTGGATTACGTATTGAGTTAGGTGAAATTGAAGCGCGTATAGCAGAGTTAGAAGCGGTTAAAGAAGTTGTTGTTATGGCACGTAAAGAGGAACAAAGTTCAGCATACTTGGCTGCTTATGTTGTTGCATCTGAGCGTAAAGCATTACCGGAACTTGATGAGTGGCAAACGCTGCTCTCAGCATCGCTGCCTGAATATATGATCCCAACAGTGTTTGTCGCTTTGGACGAAATGCCGTTGAGTCAAAATGGTAAAGTGGATCGTAAAGCACTTCCACAACCTGATTTAGCTGTGCTAAATAGCAGTGATTATATTGCACCTACTTCTAGCAACGAAAGTATTTTAGTCGATATTTGGCAGTCTCTATTAAATATCAAGCAGGTTGGGATTAATGATAACTTTTTCGCCATTGGTGGTGATTCCATTATTAGCTTGCAGGTTGTTGCTCGCGCGCGCGAAGCAGGGTTAACACTGCAACCAAAAGACATTTTTCGTCACCAAACGGTCAAAGCATTGTCCGCGGTAGCAACACAAGAAGCTCAAGTCAGTTATAACCAAGATGATGTTTATGGCGATATCCCGTTAACGGCGATACAAGATTGGTATTTAGCGCAACCTTTACATAATCCAAACCAGTTTAACCAAGCGATTTTATTGGCAAGTAATAATGACATAGTGCCAGAATATCTACAGCAGGCGCTAACACGTCTTGTATTATCTCATCCTATGCTGACGGCTCGATTTATGGAGTCTAAAAATAAACAAGGACAAGCTTGGACACAAAATACGTCTATTGATGACGAAATGACGATAGCATTCAATGTTATTGATTTTAATGATTGTGGCACGGTACAAAAGCAGGCTGAAATAACCAAATTATGTCAACGTGAGCAGACGCAGCTACAGCTACAAACAGGTGCGGTTTTCCGTGCATCATTACTACGTTTTGGATCATTGCAAGATGGACGTACGGACTATCGCTTACTGCTTGTTGCCCATCACCTGGTTATCGATGGTGTATCATGGCGGATCATATTAGATCAACTCAGCCATGATTATCTGCGTCTAGAACGCGGCGATAAATTGGCCGATATCGTCTATCAAACCACCCCCTTTAAACGTTGGGCTGAACAAGGCCAGCTGCAATCGATCGATGCTGAAGGCGTGGCACTTTGGCATGCATGGGTGAGCAATACAATGAATAGACAAGCGATTAAGTCACAGTTACCGCTTGATCGTATTGTTAACAGTTTCCAACCTGGAGAGCAGGCTAATCAGCGATTTAGTTTAAGCCTAGCGCATTCTGAACGCTTGCTACGTGAGGCCGGACAACCTCTTCGCGCTCGTATTGATGAATTATGTTTAGCTGCGCTGTCTAAAACATTAACTGAGTGGACCACAAATCCCAATCATTTGATCAACCTAGAAGGTCATGGTCGCGATCTATTAGATATGGATGTGAGCCAAACCGTTGGTTGGTTTACGCGTTTATATCCAGCAGTACTTAGCGCTGAACCAAATAGCTGGCGAGAGCAGATATTACAAACTCGTCGTCAACTCAGTGCGTTACCGGAGCAGATCGTCCCTTTTAGTTTAGCGCAGCCTTTGCTTACTACACAGGTTAAACCACAAATCGTATTTAATTATTTAGGTCAGCTTGATACTCAGCAAGGCTTTATGCAGAAAGCGCCTGAACAATTATCTGAATTTAGAGACCTAGCTAACCCATTAGCGTGGTTATTAGAAGTAAATGTCTTTATGCAAGAAGGGTTGTTAAAGGTTAATCTGCAATATGCACAACAGGCCTTTTTACCTGAAACGATTGAATATTTAGCCCAAGTATACCAAAGCCATTTAGAACATATGCTTAATGAGATCTGTGGGGTGAATCAAGTTAGCCATAACCTTCAATGTTTACCGGGTGCGATTGCGGCTGATTTTCCACTTGCCAACATCACTGATATCCAAGCTCAAACGCTTGTTGAGAAATATAGCAACCAAGTTGTGGAAGATATCTACCCGTTGACACCGGTGCAACAAGGCATGTTATTCCATTGTTTAGATCACCGTGATGCTTACATTAGCCAAAGTATCGTTAAATGCGAAGGTGAGTTAAATACGTCGGTCTTTGCTCAAGCTTGGCAGGCGGTTGTAGATAATCACCCCGCATTACGTACCGAATTGGTTATCGATGGTGTGGATGAACCGCATCAAATTGTACTAAAACAGGCTGATTTATCTGTTGTTGAATACGATTGGCAGGGGTTTTCTGTTGAGCGTAAAGCCGAAGCCCTTGCTGAATTACGTAATACCGAGCTAGCAGCTATCGAGTTGGATATCGCGCCATTAATGCGAGTTGCTTTAATTTGTCATAGTAAAGATGACTTCCAATTGGTCTGGACTATTCACCATTTGATTATGGATGGCTGGTGTTTGAATTTATTGGTCAGTGAAGTCATACAAGGATATGCTTTATTGTCAAATCAAACGTCGAATCCAGAATTTAAGGTTTCGCAAAAAATAGAGTCTGCGGTGCCGTTTAGCGACTTTATGGTTTGGTTACAAAAGAGAGATGAAGCTGCCGCCGAGGATTATTGGCGTCAGCAATTAGCCGGGTTTGAACAACCTAATAGTTTACCCGCAGCATATGTACAACCTCTTTCTAACACCTGTATACCAGAGGAATGTTATAGCATTTCACATCATATGATTGGTGAAGATAAATCTCGTCAGCTAGATGCGCTTTGCCAAAATAATGCGCTGACCTTAAATACGATGATCCAGGGATTATGGGGAATGGTTCTGTCCCGTTATATGGGGAGCCTTGATATTGTTTATGGTGTTACCACCTCAGGTCGCCCCGCAGATTTACCGGGTGCAGATAAAATACTGGGTGTATTTATTAATACATTACCTCTGCGCCTAAAGCTAGACACAGAGACAAAATTAGGTGATTGGTTAACTGATATCCAGACTGAAAATCTCACAATGAGAGACTTTGAACAGACGCCTTTGGCTAAAATTCATCGGGTGACGTCGGTGCCTCAAGAAATGAGCTTATTTGAAAGTTTGTTAGTGTTTGAAAACTTACCAGCAAGTGATAATAAACCTCAAGATGGTTTGTTTTTAACATTGGAAGAACATCACGTACGTAATAACTTCCCACTGACCTTACGTGTAGTGCCAAAAACAGAGCTACAATTTGATCTATTGATTGATAGAGAAAGGGTCGACTTAGCGCTTGCGACGCAAATGGTTACTTCGTTAATACAACTCATTGATATTGTACTGACGGAGAAGAATTCGCTTGATAAATCGTTAAATGCACACTTAACAGGTTTAGTTTCTGGTTTAACAGTGGTCAACTTACCTGATGCTCCGGTAGGGACCTTATTAGAACGGATCAGATTTCAGCCTGCAGAGATCCCTGCGTTGCTATTTAGTCAAGATGATAGTCAATTGAGCATGAGTTACCAACAACTTATTGCTCAGGCCGGATTACTTGCATCTAAGTTACCGGAGCTCAGCCATAAAGAGTCTGTTATTGCGATATGCTTACCACGTCAACAAGAACAAATTATTTCTATGTTGGCGGCGTGGTGGAAAGGGGCCGCATGGTTATGCATTGATGCTGAGCTACCTGTCGAGCGTATTAAATACATGCTTGAGGATGCGGGTGTTGATTATGTACTTGGTATTGAACAGCCTGAATATTGGCAACAACTATCGACCCCTTGGTTCGATGTTTCATCTGCCGCCTTGATTCCAACCACGGGCGCGGCGGCCAGTATAATCCCTGCCACCCCATTAAATATGTCTGATACTGCGTATGTCATTTATACTTCGGGTTCAACGGGGCAGCCTAAGGGCGTAGCGGTAAGCCATGGTAATGCGCTTAGTTATATTGATGCATTTTTCGCCAGAATTGATATTGCAAGTGATGCCAGTATGACGACGCTCGCTACAGTCTCTGCTGATTTAGGGCTTACGTCTGTACTCGGTGCATTAGCAACGGGTCGATCCTTAATGCTGATACCCGCTGAATTGAATTTCAACCCACCTGAACTGGCTGAATATTTGGCTCGTTATCCTGTGGATGTATTGAAAATTGTACCTTCCCATCTAAAAGCAATGCTAGCCGTAGATGAACCAGAGCGGTTATTACCGCGTCAGTGTCTTATTTCTGGTGGTGAATCTTTGACTGAAGAGCTGGTAGCATGGTTATCCAAGCAAGCACCTAAGATGACGATTGTTAATCATTATGGACCGACAGAAGCGACGATTGGCTGTATAGCTAAAGTTATCAAGAATGAAGAACCAGTATTACTCGGTAAACCATTAAGTAATAGCACGGCGATGGTTGTTGATGGTCATGGCATTCCCGTTGCGCAAGGTGTGGCTGGTGAATTATGGCTTGCAGGACATGGTATTGCGAAAGGCTACTTGAATAAACCTGAGCAGACGGCGATTAGTTTTGTCAATATTCCGCTTATGCCTGAGCTAGGTCAAGAAGGTGAAGAGGTTGGTTCTATACGTGTTTATAAAACCGGCGACAAGGTTTACCAAACACAAGAAGGTGAACTTGTTTACCTAGGTCGAATGGATGATCAGGTTAAGATCCGAGGTTATCGAGTTGAATTAAATGAGGTTTCAGCGCAACTTTTAGACATTGATATGTTAGTGGATGCAATTGCGGTCGTTGTTCCAGGTCCATCAGGAAACCGACTGGCAGCCTGTATTGTTCTAAATGACGTGATGCAGGGAGGACTTAGTGATAGTGCGTTACTAGACACCATTAAGCTCCAGTTATCAAGCATGTTACCTGATTACATGGTGCCTACTCTGTGGCACGTTGCTAAATCGCTACCCTTAAATCGTAATGGTAAAGTTGATCGTCAACAAGTGATAGCGCTGCTGAATACGCCTGTTAAGGCTGATCTTAGTCAAGTCAAAGCCGTTGTTGAAGAGTCCAAATCAACAAGCAATATTATGACTGATATTTGGCAAGGTTTATTAGGTTGTGAAGTAGCATTAAACGACAATTTATTCAGCTTAGGTGCTGATTCAATAGTCTGTTTACAATTTATCGCTAAAGCGCGTAAACATCAGTTTAAATTTACACCTAAGCAAATATTTAACGCTCCTACGGTCAGTGAGTTAAGTCTATTGGCTGAAAAAATGATGACGAAAGTTGTGGTCGAGCCAAAAGAAAGTATCATTGTAGATAGCGTTGTTCCTGTCCATGTTTCTTTACCTATCGAGTCTGATTTATTACCCATCCAGCATTGGTTCTTTGAAGTTGAACAACCTGTTATGCATCACTGGAATCAAGCGGTGATGTTAAAATTACCGGAACAAGTTGACCATAGCGCAATGGCTCAGGCAATTGACGCAATAGTGACAAAGCATCCGGCTTTAGCTGCAAGGTTTACTTTTGATGAGAAACATCGTCAGTACCGCCAGCTGAATAGTGGTGAAACCGCAGGTATTTATGCCGCTTTTGATAATCAGCAATTAGCTAATATTGATAGTTTGGTACAGGCATGTCAGCAAAGTTTAAACTTAACATCTGGTCCACTATTTAAAGTTGTCACGTTCAACTTACAAGATGGTAGTGCGCGATTATTACTGATTGCTCATCACCTTGTCGTTGATGGTGTATCTTGGCGTATTATTGGTCATGATCTGCAGCGGGCCTATCAAGCTTACCTCAGGGGTGAGTTTATAGAACTCGGTTCAGAGCATATGTCGATGGCAGAGTGGCAACGAAGCTTAACCCATTACCCTAAAGATAAACTCGATCTGGCTAGACAGTTCTGGCTTCCGATGGCGGCTCGTTCTTTGGATGGCATACTTATTCCTGGAACACAAAATGGCACGATTGCTGAGTCAGAAAAAATAGAGCAGATCTTTAGTACTTCGTTAACTCAGTCACTCATCGAGATGGGTATTATTGAACAACGTTCTGGCTGCGAAGTCGCGATGCTTACGGCGTTATCAACAACGTTATGCGAGGTGTTTAATAAAGATAAGGTAATAATTGAATTAGAAGGACATGGCCGTTATCCATGGCTTGAAGAACAAGATCTTAGTGAATCCGTTGGCTGGTTTACAACGCGCTATCCGGTTTCATTTAATGCTGAATCTTGTTCGTTATCAGCTGTCGGTAAATCGTTATCTCAAGTGCCAGATCAAGGTCTTGGTTATGGCGTACTACGTTATTTACAACAAGAGTTCGCTTTTGAACATCCACAATTGGTCTTTAATTTCCTTGGGCAAGTGGGAACAAATAGTAGTGAATGGCAACTTGTTAGTAATGGCTCTGGTCAGTCTCGCCATCCATCAAGTATTCGTCGTCAGCTCATTGACGTAACTGCGCAAATTAGAGATGGCCAGTTGCAAATATCATGGCAATTCCCTGGTGTGCTTAACAATAAATTAGCTGGGTTAGTTAAGTTATTTGAGGAGAAACTCAGTAACCTTATAGCACCGACATTAAACCAACATTATGCATTAACACCAATGCAGCAGGGCATGTTCTTACATAGCTCATCTTCGTCAGAATCTTTGTATTTTAATCAAACCGTCGTAGAACTGAATGGCGAATTAGATACTCCGGCATTTATTCAAGCATGGCTGCAAACTGTCAATGCTGAACAAGCGCTAAAAGCGGCATTTGAGGAAACCAGTAATGGAGAACCAGTACAGTGGTTTGCTAAGGACGCAGAATTACCCGTTCATCGTTATAATTGGCTCGGTTTAGATAAAAGGGAACAGCAACAGCGTCTTGATGATTTGTGTATAGAAGATCGTGCGCAAGGCTTTAATCTAGCTCAGCCACCATTAATGAGATTGCACTTGATTCATATAGCCGAGGGACAGTATTGGTTAATTTGGAGCCGCCATCATTTAATCGTCGATGCTTGGTGCTCTTCATTAGTGATTAAAGATGTACTTCATCGTTATTTGAATTTAACTGGGAAAGTACTTTCAACGCCGCAGGTACGCCCGCAATTTGAGCTATACCTTAATTGGTTAGCGCGTCAAGATATGACACGAAGTCACCAGTTTTGGCGTGACCAATTAGCCGATTTTAATACACCGTTAGTATTAGCTAAAGGCAATCAAGATGATGGTTTTTATCTTGATGATTATAATTTGTCAGCGTCATTAACCCAAAATATCAAAGATATGTCCAAGCGAGAAGGGGTAACGCTGAATGCGGTTATCCAATCGGCTTGGGCATTAACGTTGGCACGACATAGTGGTAAACATGATGTTGTTTTTGGAATGACGTCATCGGGTCGACCTGCAGATCTTGAGCAGGCTCAGCAGATCATTGGTATTTTTATTAATACGCTGCCTGTTCGAGTTAACCTTATTGAGACAATGACAGTACTACAGCTACTGCAAAAGACTCATCAACAAGGTGCTGAATTACGAGAACATGAATATACGCCATTGGTTGATATTCATGCTCAAAGTGAGTTGAGCGCAGGGCAAAGCTTGTTTGATACGTTATTGGTATTCGAAAATGAAGCTATGTCTGAATCATCTGAAATATCACCGCACTTATCTGTGCGCCCTTTAAGTGGATATGAGCGTAATAGCATTCCGCTAACGATTACCATTATGCCTCATCAGCAGTTGGTGTTCAGAGTTGGTTGTAATGGAGACAAACTTGCTTATATTGCATCTAAGCATATGTTGGCGAGTTTAGAGTCTATTTTGACCCAGATGGTTGAAGCAGAGTCTCAACCATTAGGTCTATTATTAGGTGCTGAGGGTGCTAGCGCTAGCAATGAATTTGTGGGTAAAAGTCAAAAACAGTGGGCAGATAATTGGTGTCTTGAACAGCAGATACTTAATGTTGCGAAATATTCGCCTGATGCTATCGCTATATGTGATCAAGATTGTGAGCTCACTTATACGCAGTTGATAAGCAGAGCGACTCATCTTGCCCAGGCGCTTAGTGAGCGGGGTATTGGGGTGAATAGTTCAGTTGCAATTTGCCAGCAGCGAAATACCGAACTCCTCGTTTCATTATTAGCTGTTTTGTGGTCTGGCGCGGCCTATATCCCTCTCGATCCTAATCAACCAAGTGCAAGATTAGCATTGATTTTAGCGCAAGCAGAACCCGATATCATTTTAGTCGATGAGCAAGCTATCGAACTATCAACGGGTAGAGTACAGACGACGTTAGCATTTTTATTACAAAATTGTACGAAGGATGAATCATGGTTGGATGCACAACCATTACCGCACCCTGAACAATTGGCATACACGATCTTCACGTCGGGTTCGACAGGCATTCCAAAAGGCGTGCAAATTTCACGACGAGCGTTTGCTAATTTACTACAGAGTATGATGGAAATCACAGGACTTAGTGCTAAAGATAAGCTACTTGCTGTCACGACTTTAGGCTTTGATATTGCTGGGTTAGAGCTGTTTTTACCTTTGCTTGCTGGTGGCCAAGTTGTGATGGCAAGTTATGATGCTTCACGTGATGGTCAGCAACTGGCAGAACTGATTAAACAACAAAGCATTACTGTTATGCAGGCAACACCGATAACGTGGCAAATGTTGACAGAGCAAACGTATTTAAATTGGTCAAAGCTTACCGTTCTCACTGGTGGTGAGGCGCTACAGCCGTCATTAGCGCAGAGTATTGTGGCAAAGGGGGCAAGGTTACTTAATGTTTATGGCCCAACAGAAACAACTGTTTGGTCATCAGCTGTAGCGCTAAATAAGCACAGTGCTGCACAACCACATTTAGGTTTGCCAATTGCAAATACTGATTTCTATGTATTGGATGACTGGTTAAATCCCGTTGCTAACGGTGTTGAAGGCGAGTTGTTTATTGCTGGCGAAGGTCTAGCTCGGGGTTATACTAACCAACCTAGTTTAACTGCAGAGGTGTTCATGCCCGATCCGTTTAGTACTATTGCTGGTGCAAGAATGTATCAAACAGGAGACGTGGTATGCATAAATAACCAAGGCAATATGGAATTTATTGGCCGAAAAGATTTCCAGATGAAATTGCGTGGTTATCGAATTGAAGCAGGGGAGATTGAGGCTATTTTAAGCGCGTACCCAGGCGTGAAGGATGCCGTCATTCAACTTTGTTATGTCGACACGCCACATGCTTGTTTAGTGGGCTATGTGACTGCGATTCAAAGTATGCATCTTGATATTGGTTCGTTAATGGCTCAACTCAGAGACGCGTTACCATCTTATATGGTTCCGCAATCCATTGTCGTATTAGAGGCAATGCCATTAAATGCGAATAATAAAATAGATCGTAAAGCCTTACCAAATCCGGAGCAAAGTACCAAGATCGGATTACCGCCGAGTTCTGAAATGGAGCTTTGGTTAGCCAGCACATGGGGTAGCTTATTAGGGGGGGTATCGATTTTTGCTGATGATGACTTCTTTGCTTTAGGCGGGAACTCATTACTTGCTGGGCGGATGATTGCATTATTAAAACAGCAGAAAAATATAAACCTGAATTTAACGCTGTTATTTCGCTATCCAGTGCTACGTGATCTTGCTGCCGCTATTATGCAGGTTGATAAATCAGAACTTATTTCAGCCTCTTCTTTAGTTGTCGCACTTAAACAAGGTGTTAATGACGATGGTCAACAGCAATCACCCTTATTTATATTTCACCCTGCAGGAGGCCACGTTCAGGCCTATACGGAATTAGTTGCGTCATTACCGCTTGAACATACAGTATATGGTATTCAGTCACCTCAGTTAATGGATTTATCTTTAGTGCCAGATAGCGTTGATGAGTTTGCTAAATTGTATGTAAAATCGTTGCAGTCTGTTCAACCTAAAGGACCCTACCGCTTATTGGGCTGGTCTTTTGGAGCATGGTTAGCGATTGCTGTAACCAATCAACTTGAAGCGTCTGGTCAGACTGTTGAGTGGTTAGGTATTGTGGATGCTAGAGCCGATGCGCATCGTGCCAAGCTCAACTTACCTGATTTTCCAATAGTAGCAAGGTACCTAGCTTGTTTAGATAATGAGACTCGCGAGTTATTATTAGATAAACACAGGTTAGAATTAGGTTCGTTGGAAGCAGATTTACAACAAGTACAAACTGAGGAGAGAGATGACATTGCATTTGAATATTTAAGTGATTTATTGTCTATTCATAAGCCTTTGATTAATAGAGACTCGGGAGCCAGTGAAATGCATTATATGCAGATGAAACTATTTATGAAATGTCACCTATTAATGCAAAGCCATAGATTACAGCCTGTTTCAGTTCCAATGGCAGTCTGGTGGGCGACAGGTACTTTAACCGATAGAGAGTATCAGTTAGGTGCAAAAGAGAATGAGTGGCAAGATTATGGTTCAGCATCGATATCTATATTGAGTGGTGACCATCAAAGTATTATTCGTGACCCTTTGTTAACGAACGAGATTGCTAATTCGTTAGACGTTATTTCGTAATATTACTTAGTATCAGTTCGGTTTAAGTCATCGCCACTAATCCATTCTTTTATGAATGGGTAATGTTAAGCGATGACTTTTCTGGTTTTGGGTCATCATTGTTTCTGTTGTTAGCTGTGTGACCAGAACCCCAACACTTTGCGATTAACATTGCATTGTTAGCAGTCTAGCTCGAAGCTTACCTTGCGGGATAACCCATTTTATTGGCATTCAAGTGGATGTAACCGAGGCCCGAATTGCGGCTCAAAAAATATCCTATCAAGCGACCCATGTATTATGTTTCTTAGATCTGGATCAGTTTTAAATTATCAATGATACCTGCGGACATATTGCCGATGATGAATTTGCCATCTTAATGACGCAATGTAGTTTAGCGCAGGCCGAACAAATCGCGCAGAATATACTGGAATGAATTGCTGATTTTCAGTTTATATGGGAAAAAAATATATTCAGTATCGGCGTAAGTATCGGTTTGGCTGAAATCAATAGCCAAACGCGATGGTGAATTCCGTTGGGTTAATGAACTTAAATATGCATTAAAAGAAAATAGATTTGAACTCTATGCCCAACCTATCGTGTCGCTCTCAGATCCTTCGCAAAAACGTATTTACGAAGTGCTACTTCGCCTGCGTACTCGCAGTGGTGACATTGTGCCCCCCAGTGCATTTTTACCTGCCGCAGAACGTTATAATTTATCAAACGCGATCGACCGTTGGGTCGTTGACCACACCTTTGCCTGGATGAAGCAGCATTTCCAGCAGCTTGATGATGTTGATCATCTGGCGATCAATTTGTCTGGTGCATCATTAGGCAGTCATACGCTGCTCAGCCATATTATGCAGCAGATCACATTGCATAATTTACCGCCAAGTATGATCAAGTTTGAAATTACAGAAACTGCGGCGATCAGTAACTTGCGGGATGCGACCTTGTTTATAAAAACACTCAGTGAGTTTGGTTGTCAGTTTGCGCTGGATGATTTTGGCAGTGGTTTATCTTCATTTGCTTACTTGAAAAATTTACCAGTGTGTACATTGAAGATTGACGGTATGTTTGTTAAAGATATTTTGAACGATCCGATTGATGAAGCGATGGTTAAATCAATCAATGATATTGGTCATGTCATGGGCATGAAAACGATTGCTGAATTTGTTGAAAATGATGCTATCAGGCAGCGATTACAGGATATGGGTGTCGATTTCGCCCAAGGTTATGGGATCGGGAAACCAGCCCCGATCGATGATATTCTGCAACCTCAATGCGCTGGTGATGTTTGTAATTCGACCGTTAAGGCCTAAGCTATGAGTTAAGCGAAATAGACATTGAAGTGAAGGAGGCTGATCGGACGAATGGCTTACTTACGTTACAGTTAGAGCGCAATGTACCAGAAGCATTGCAACCCCGTAAAATTTCAATCGGATCTTTTTTGTTCTTGCGTGATTAACCCCACCGCCCTTTCTTAACTTAAATAATCGTTGTACGACTCACTGTAATCGTACGTCGCATTCACGCGATCAATATACCTGTGCCAAGCCGTGATCTTGCTAACCGTTTTTCTATTACGCTTGAATCAGGTAAGACGGTGTTTGTTACTGTGGATCCTTATAACGGAGATATACTCGGCACGATTGTTCGCAGTTCATGGCGGCGGGTATTGCATTACATCAGGGGGGATGTCAGCGTATTGAATAAATGTCGTTAGTTACTTATAAAAATTATGTCCACGGACAGTTTCTCGCTAATGACTCGGGTGAAACCTTTGACGTAATTAATCCGGCTAACTAGTTAATTATCTTATTTAAGTGAATATTATATATTTTGAGATGAAGCCATGATCTTACGTGTTCCCCTCTCCTTAAAGCCACCAAATTCTGTCACATTTGTCACATTGGTCATCATTGGGAGCTTCATACCCGCTGATCAAAAGTGATCGAAATCAATTAAATTGAAAATATTTAATAAAATAATAATGATGTGAGTGGAAAATTGACTTAAGTCATTCGTCATCTCCAAAGTAGTATTTATTATACGCCTTAATGGACTGCAACTTACTCGGACATAAGTTGCAAAATTAAGGGGCGATTGTGGTTAATTATAGTTATTTATTTCCAAAAACATGTATCTCTCAGCAATGGCTGTTAACTTGTGCGCCGATGCTAAATTCGCTATTCAGGCGTATGTTGATCACTGTGCTGCTGATCGCTACTTTTTTTATACCGTCAAGTTATGCATTATTTGTCAGTCCGCCAAAAGACCCGATGCCGTTTATTCAAGCGCAATTCCCGGATGCCACCGCTATTTCTGATAAAACCCCAACGGAAGTCGGTGGTTATCCTATCTGGACTATTCGTAACGGCGATGACATCTTAGGTTATGCCTTTGAAACCAACGATATCGCTAGGATCCCTGCTTACTCTGGTGAACCCGTTAATATGCTGGTGGCAATCGACCCACAAGGCACATACCTCATTGTAAAAGTATTAGAACATCATGAACCGATTATTCTAGCCGGTATTCCAGAGAGCAAGTTATGGGCTTTTACTGATCAATATACCGGTTTATCGGTGCGAGACAGGCTAAAAGTCGGTGGTAATAATAGTGAAAATTACGTTGCGATTGATGGCCTTTCTGGCGCGACTGTTACCGTGATGGTGATGAACGTCGGGATCACAAAGGCAACCAAGAAAGTCGCCCAAGCACTGGCTATTATCAAAAAACCCAGCGGTATGATCCAACCTATTTCAACGATTAAAACGGAGTTATTTGAACCAGCTAACTGGTCGCAACTAACCGGTGATGGCTCTATTCGGCAGTTATTCCTGAGCCGTGAAACAATCGATAACAGTTTTTTCGGCACTGCTGCAGAGCATGTAAATGAAGCTCGCAGTGATGAAAAACAAGATATGTTTGCTGAGATCTATTACACCCTGATTGATATTCCCACCATTGGTAAAAACTTATTTAGTGCCTCTGATTACCGATGGTTAACCGCCAACCTTAAACCCGGTGAGCATCTGGTTGGGGTATTTGGTAACGGTTACTCATTTAAAGGCTCGGGTTATGTGCGTGGTGGTATTTTTGATCGTATTCAAGTTCATCAAAAGGACAATGCTATCTCTTTTCGGGATCTGCAGCATGAACGTGTCACCGATATTTTTATTGCTGGGGCACCAAAATTTAAAGAGATGTCGGTATTTAGAATCGCAGCTCATCACGAGTTTGATCCCGGTGCCGAGTGGGCGTTTGAACTGTTAGTTCGCCGTCAAACCGGTCCTGTCGATAGCTTGTTTAATAGCTTTAGAGGTCAATATGACATGCTGGATAAGTATGTTGATACCCCGCCAGCTATCATACGGCCCCCTGAGTTAACCCTGACTCAACAGGTATGGCAAGAGCGCAATACCGAAGTCATCCTCCTCATTGGACTGATGGTGGTATTACTGCTGATCTTGTTTTTCCAAGATGTGTTGGTTAGGTATCCTAAGTTCATGCATAACTTGCGTCATGGTTTTCTGGTGGTCACCGTCGTACTTATCGGTTGGTCATGGGGCGGCCAGTTATCCATTGTTAATGTGTTTACCTTCTTGCAAGCCCTGATGCATGACTTTTCATGGGATCTGTTCTTACTTGACCCGATTATCTTTATCCTATGGTGCGCAGCGGCAGTCACCATGCTGTTGTGGGGACGCGCAGTATATTGCGGTTGGTTATGCCCATTTGGCGCCCTGCAAGAACTGGTCAACGTGTTTGGCCGGTTTATTAAATTACCGCAAATTGAATTGCCGTATGCCGTGCACGAGCGTTTGTGGGCAATCAAATACTTAATTCTATTGGCTTTATTTGGTGTTTCACTCGAGTCACTGGCAGCCGCAGAACAGCTTGCTGAAATTGAACCGTTTAAAACCACGTTCTTATTAAAATTTGATCGTGAATGGCCATTTGTTGCCTGGGCAAGCTTGTTACTCTTATCGAGTTTATTTAATCGCAAAACATTCTGTCGCTATTTGTGCCCGTTAGGTGCGGCATTATCCGTACCCAGCAAACTGAGTTTGTTCCAGTGGCTTAAACGCCGTTCTGAATGTGGTCAGCCCTGTAAAACATGTGCCAAAGAATGTGAGATCCAGGCGATACAACCAAACGGCGAGATCAATATGCGTGAATGCCATTACTGTCTAGATTGCCAGGTGACATATTTTAACGAGGAAAAATGTCCACCATTGAAAAAATTGGCTAGAAAGAAAAGAAAAATAAGCGATGAGCAAATTATTGCTATTACGAATACTGAATAAAGAGCAGCTAATACCGAATAGATAGAAGCTAATCGAATAAAAATAAACACAATTTTAATATCACGGAGAATCTTATGATAGATAATAAAAATAACAATATTGAAGTATCTGAAGAAACAACCCTCGAAAATGCAGATCGTCGTAGTTTATTTAGCAAAACGGCTATGTTAGGTGCGGGCGCGGTATTAGCGCCGATGTCTGCGGTAATGTTCTCGTCAGCGGCACAAGCAAAACGTGTCGAATATGCAAATAGCCCAGTTGTACACCCAGGGGAACTGGATGAATATTATGGCTTCTGGAGTGGCGGTCAATCTGGTGAAATACGTATCATGGGTTTACCTTCAATGCGTGAATTAATGCGTATTCCTGTTTTTAATATCGACAGCGCGACAGGCTGGGGTTTAACAGAAGAAAGTAAACGCATTAAAGGCGAAAGTGCTCATATTCTGACTGGTGATGCGCATCACCCCCACATGAGTATGACGGATGGTCGTTATAACGGTAAATATGTGTTCATTAATGATAAAGCCAATTCACGTATTGCTCGTATTCGCTGTGATGTCATGAAAACAGATAAAATGCTCACTATTCCAAACGTACAAGGTGTGCATGGTTTACGTGTGCAAAAAGTACCTTACACTAAATACGTGATCTGTAACGGTGAGTTCGAAATTCCAATGAACAATGATGGTAAAACATCAATGGAAGACGTAAGCACATACCGTTCGCTGTTTAATGTGATAAATGCAGAAACAATGGAAATGGCTTTCCAAGTGATGGTAGACGGTAACCTTGATAATACCGATGCCGATTACGATGGTAAATATTTCGCATCAACCTGTTACAACTCCGAAATGGGCATGACCTTAGGGGAAATGATCTCTTCTGAGCGTGATCATGTGGTGGTATTCAGCCTAGCGCGTTGTGAAGCGGCGCTAAAAGCCGGTAAATTTAAAACTTATAATGGTAATAATGTGCCTGTACTTGATGGTCGTAAAGGCTCAGATCTTACCCGTTACATTCCAGTGCCAAAATCACCACACGGC
The DNA here is from genome assembly GCF_900465055.1 of Moritella yayanosii. Classification (NCBI taxonomy): domain Bacteria; kingdom Pseudomonadati; phylum Pseudomonadota; class Gammaproteobacteria; order Alteromonadales; family Moritellaceae; genus Moritella; species Moritella yayanosii. The sequence goes on from NZ_LS483250.1 coordinate 176,169, forward strand.
ATTAATACTTCGCCAAGCGGTAAATACTTTGTCGCCAATGGTAAGTTATCGCCAACGGTTTCAATTATAGCTATTGATAAACTCGATGATCTGTTCAGTGATAAGATCAAACCGCGTGACACCATTGTTGCTGAACCAGAACTGGGTTTAGGTCCACTACATACGGCATTTGATAACCGTGGTTTTGCTTATACAACCTTATTCCTTGATAGCCAAATTGTGAAATGGGATGTAGAAGAAGCAATCCGTGCCCACAATGGTGAAAAAATTAATTATATAAAACAAAAATTGGATGTGCATTATCAACCAGGCCATAACCATACATCACAAGGTGAAACGCGTGACGCTGATGGTAAATGGTTAGTCTCTTTATGTAAATTCTCGAAAGACCGTTTCTTAAATGTGGGACCTTTACGCCCAGAAAACGATCAGTTAATTGATATTTCTGGCGACGAAATGAAGCTGGTACATGATGGTCCCGCGTTCGCTGAACCGCATGACGTTATCATTGTTCATCGCAGTAAAGTGAAACCACAGAAACTGTGGACGCGTGACGATACTATGTTTGCTGAAACGGTGGCGATGGCAAAAGCGGACGGTGTTAACGTGATGACGGATAACAAAGTTATTCGTGATGGTAACAAAGTACGTGTGTATATGACATCTGTTGCGCCCGTCTATGGCATGAGCGAATTCAAGGTTAAATTAGGTGATGAAGTCACTGTTGTGGTGACTAACTTGGATATGGTTGAAGACGTTACCCATGGTTTCTGTATGACCAATCACGGTGTGCAGATGGAGATCGGTCCACAAGCCACGGCTTCAATTACCTTCACCGCGGATAAACCTGGGGTGCAATGGTATTATTGTAACTGGTTCTGTCATGCACTACACATGGAAATGCGTGGTCGTATGTTCGTTGAAGCATAACCGTTAATAAGCGTAATAAGGCCGAGTAATAGGCCGGGTAAATGAGGGGAGTCGCATTATTATTGCTCCCCTTTGTTGTATTTTTATTATTGTTGTTGTTATATTAATTATAGAAAAGAGAGTGTTAATGGCTAAACATGCATTTACCGTATTAACATCATTGATTTTATTCCTCTGCTTGCCATTGGCTGTTTTTGCGAAAAATATTTATGTTACCAGCGATGATAATCTGCAAGCATCGTTAGATCTGGCGGATGACGGTGATGTGGTTGTTATTGCTGCGGGTGAGTATATCGGTAACTTTATCGTTGCTCACGCCATAACCGTCACCGGTGAAGCGGGCGCTGTGATCAATGCTAATGGTGAAGGTCATGCCATTGAGTTACGCAATTCAAATATTACCATTCAAAACCTGACCATCATTAACTGGGGCCGTGACTTAACGGAGCAGGATTCAGGTATCTATACGGATAAAAAATCCACTAACATCACCATACAAGAGAATAACCTCAGTGGTGATGGCTTCGGCATCTGGATCCAACGGAGTCAAGATGTCGTTATTAAAAACAATATCATTAAAGGGAATGCCAAATTGCGTTCGTCTGATCGCGGCAATGGCATTCAACTTTCTATGGTTCAAAAAGCCTTAGTCGCAGGCAATACGGTGAGCGAAACGCGAGATGGTTTATATGTTATTTCCAGCCAAGATAATGAACTGAGAGACAATACCCTGCACGATCTGCGTTTTGGCGTGCATTACATGTATTCGCATAACAACAAGATATTGAATAACTTTTCTTATAATAACCGAGTTGGTTATGCCTTAATGAGCTCTCGTCAGTTGGTGGTGTCTGGTAATCGCAGCTTGAATACTGAAAACTATGGTTTTTTATTGAATTTCATTACCTTTTCGGAAATCTCCAACAATCATATAAAAGACGTGTGGACCAAGCCTGAAAACAAGGTTTTAGGGCGAGATGGCAAAGGTTTATTCATCTATAACTCGGGCTATAACACCATCAAATACAATACGGTTGATACTGCCGAGATAGGCATTCATTTAACCGCCGGTTCTGAGCATTCAAAAATATACGGTAACAACTTTATTAATAACCCCATCCAAGTGAAATACGTGTCCAACCAACGCCAAGAATGGAGTGTTGATGGCGTCGGTAATTACTGGAGCAACTATTTGGGCTGGGATCTCGATGGTGACGGTAAAGGTGATACCGCATTTGAGCCGAATGACGGTATTGATAAGATGATATGGCAATATCCAGAAGCGAAAGTATTGCTTGATAGTCCGGCGGTATTGTTATTACGTTGGGTGCAAAATCAATTTCCGATATTAAAACCCGGCGGTGTAAAAGACAGTCATCCATTAATGACGCCGAGTCGTATTATCATCCCCCTAGATCCAGACCGTGCGACGGCTAACAATCATGTTCTACACGATAACGCTGCAACGAGCGATTCTGTAACAAACAATTCTTTAACAAAAAATACGTTCACAACCAGTAGCGAGGCAACCGACTTATTATGACCGCTTCAATCGTATCAATGACCAATGTAAGCAAGTATTTTCAGCAATTAAAAGCCTTAAACAATGTTTCACTACAGCTTGCAGAAGGTGAAGTACTGGGGTTGTTTGGCCACAATGGTGCCGGCAAAACCACCATGATGAAACTTATCTTGGGGATTGAAAAAGCGACAACGGGTGAGCTCGCTATTTTTGGTCGTGATCCACAATCGAAACAAGCCTGGCAAGACCGCCGTCATATCGGTTATTTACCTGAGAACGTGAGTTTCTATGATCACTTAACCGGCGTTGAAGTACTGAGTTATTTTGCCAAGTTAAAATCGGTACCACGTCGACAAGTTGCCGAGTTACTGGAATTAGTTGGGCTGACTCATGCAATGCAGCGTAAGGTTAAAACCTATTCCAAAGGCATGCGACAACGCTTAGGGTTAGCGCAAGCCTTTCTTGGCGAGCCTAAGCTGTTGTTATTGGATGAACCAACGGTAGGTTTAGATCCCACTGCGACCCAAGAGTTTTATCATTCTGTTGATCGCTTGAAACAGCGTGGCGCCAGCATCATTTTATGCTCCCACGCGTTACCTGGGGTTGAGCAACATATTGGCAGGGCGATGATCTTATCGGGAGGGCAAGTGATCGCGATGGGTAGCTTGGCGCAATTACGTGCACAAGCCAGTTTACCTGTGGTGATCCATACCCTAGGTATCACGGAACAGTTAAATTCAGACCCATTGTTAACGTGTTACAAGAGCTGCAAGGATAGCTTACATGTGCAGGAAAACGAGAAGATGGCCGCATTAAAACAAATTATGTCATATGACAGTGTGGTTGATGTGCGTGTGGAAACTGCGAGTTTAGAGCAGTTGTATCAGTACTATTTAGCTAATGGTACACCAATTCAAGGAACCGCATAATGAATGCTATTTTAGTTGTTGCGAGTAAAGAGTTTCAAGATGGGTTAAGAAACCGTTGGTTTGTGTCTATTACGGCGGTGTTTTCCATTTTATCTTTAGGGCTGAGTTATTACGGCGCGGCTGCATCTGGTGGGGAAGGGGGCGGTTCGCTGTCTTCAACGATTGCGAGTTTGTCTAGTTTGGCGGTATTTCTGATCCCGCTCATTGCGTTATTATTGAGTTACGACAGTTTTGTCGGGGAACAGGAAGCGGGCACCTTGCTATTGTTACTGACTTATCCGCTTAGTAAGGGACAGCTGTTACTGGGTAAATTTGTCGGACAGGGCGCGATTATTACTTTAGCGACGGCACTGGGTTTTGGTAGTGCCGCGGTGATGCTCGGCGTTCAATCTGGTTTTGAGGGGGTATTTGCTGCCTTTGGGTTATTCATTGTTACCGCTACCTTGCTCGGGCTGGTATTTATTAGCGTGGCTTACGTGATCAGTATTGCTGTGGATGAGAAATCACAAGCCGCCGGCATTGCCTTATTGGTGTGGTTTTTCTTTGTATTGGTATTTGATCTGGCGGTGCTGGCTGCACTGGTGAGTGTGGACGATGGTTTGACCCCGCAGGGGTTAGTGAATGTGATGATGTTTAATCCTGCCGATGTGTTTCGGTTGATTAACCTTGCCGCCCTTGATAGTGGTGATGTGAATGGCGTAATTGCAGTGGCGATTAATTCGAGTCAATCTATTACCGTATTAATGACGATCATGGTGGCGTGGATAGTGGTGCCGTTGACAGTGGCGAGAGTTGTGTTTGCCAATAAAAAACTTTAGCTATAACCAAGCCTATTTTTAAGCTAGCGCGGTATTAACTAGACATTACTTTTAACCAAAACTACTAAATTGCATTAAATTAATAAAGGAAAATTTATGTTTAACTCAAAATTAAGAATCTTGTCTCTCGGTATGTTGCTGGCATTTGTGGTCGGTTGTGGTGAACAAACTGAGCAGCAGGTAATGGTGCAGCAAGCGATGAAGATTGAACAAGCAGATAGCTGTCATTTATGTGGCATGACAATCAGTAATTTCCCTGGGCCGAAGGGGGAAAGCTATGCATCAACCCAAGACGATATTAATAAATTTTGCTCTACACGGGATCTGTTTGGTTTTATTTTGCAACCTGAGAATAAACGCCAAGTGAAAGAAGTATTTGTGCATGATATGAGTAAAACCCCTTGGGGCCAACCGAACGACGAGCACTTCATGGATGCCAAACAGGCTTGGTTTGTCATCGGTTCTAGCAAGACTGGCGCAATGGGGAAAACATTAGCGAGTTTTAGCGTAAAATCGGATGCCGAAGTCTTTATGCAGGAATTCGGTGGTCAATTGTATCAATTTGATGACATCACGCTTGCTGATCTGTAATTAATTCCCCCTGTGAACGAGGCTTATGTTGTAATGAACAGGCTGCGTTTACGGCGGTTAAACCTGCCGTGTTTGGCATGGCATAAATGGTTATTACATCAGGTTATTCTATATTCTCTAGCGCAATTAAGCCTATTTTTATAAAATCAAATAACTGTTTATAAAAAGAGTTTTTAATGATGGAGCGAACAATTTCAGCATCAATATTTAAATAATCATGAACAAGCGCATTGCGTAGACCAATCACTTTTCGCCAATTCTTTAAGTCGTCTAATGTAATTTCACCCGTTTGTGATAACTGTTCAAATGATTGATATGCATCATTAGCTCTATGACCTGTTTTGTGTTTTGCCCAGTGTTTTGCAATGCCGATGCATGCTTCGATACTTATTTGTAAGCTGCGTTCAGCTGCGCGGTATTCAAGGTTTGATAAATCACGCTGTTGTAATAGAGTTTGTAATTCTATTAGTTCTTGTTCATAGCGGCTTGTATTGATCCGCATGGAAGCAATATACATATTGTCCATCAGTTGTCCTGTTTACAAATTATTGTGTTTGAAATCGAGTTCAGCTTTAGAACAGATTATTGCTTCGGCACACATGCGTAAACCTTTATCATTTGAATAAAGTAATTTCCCGTTAATTGCATTAAAGGCGAGTGGGATCATTACTTGGTTTACATCTAAGATACTTAATTCGAGTTTACGGTTTTGAAATGAAGAGCGCCAATCTATTGCTAATAATTCAGGTCTTAATCTTGAGTCTAATTTGTCTGCAATGCGATTGTTAAACAGTACCGCTAAGTCGTAGTCACTCTCTGCGGAAAAGTTGCCTTTTGCTCTAGAGCCATACAGCCAAAGTGCTGCGATATCATTATCTTTTTGTGCTAATGATATTAGCCCATTAATAATAGGATCGTTCATTTAAGTTTTATACCAGCTGTAAAATATATCTAACGTAAATATGAGTAATAATAACTTAGATAGAAGTAGAAATATAATCATTTTCCAAGTCACATGCTAAGCGGTATCCTTATTGGCGATGCAAGTGTTCAGCTGCTATCTTTGAATCATATATTCAAACGTTAGGAGAGTATATGCTATCAACCGAAAACATCATCACGCAAGTGAAACGTAGTGTTCAGCTGCTATCTGCAACCTACATTGTTCTATTTGGCTTATTGTTTACTGTCACTATGATAAGCGGCTATTACAATATACCGATATCGTCGTTTACCCGTGATCCAACTGTGGTGCTGGGGGGGCCTTCGTATATTGGTTTTATATCTAACATAGGTATATTATTTTGGGCTTTTACTGCAGCAATCTGTCTTTTTTCTTCAGTTATTCATAAGCATAGCAATAACCAAACCACCTCTAAATTTTTGCTTTACTCAGGTTTACTTACCTTGTGGTTGTTATTGGATGATATGTTTATGTTGCATGATTCATTGTTACCGAATCATTTGATGATACCTGAAAAACTGGTTTACTTAGGCTACGTAACAATCGTTCTAGCCTATTTGGTGAAATTCAGAACTGAAATATTAAACCACGAGTACGCAACTTTATTTATCGCTTTTAGTTTCTTTGCACTGTCAGTGTTGGCTGATTTATTGTTAGAACAACAAGGGTTTGAATTTTTGCTCGAGGATGGCTTGAAGTTATTCGGGATTGTTACCTGGTTTATATTTTTTTTCAGAACATGCCGAGTTTATCTTCAACGGGAGGACGTGTGAAAATGAGTCAGTAACTATGGATTAGTAACAACGACTCAGTAATCATTAAACACAAATAATCAGTGGCAGTCATAAACACACATACAGTTCCCTTGTCATGTGTGTTTTCGGTGTGCATTGTTGCAGACGGTATCGCCTAATTAAACAACTACGTATTGTTTTGCTTGTCTTGCTTCAACGATATATCTTCTTTTTAGCTTTTTAGCCATGTCTGGTGTTAGATCTGAATGCAACATTTCTAACGTGCTTTGACCTTTACTTTTCAGGTACGCGACAACTAATGGACGTGTTGGATCTGCGTGATTTTTAGCCCATTCATAGCTTTTCACTGCGTTTGCTGGTGGCGTTTTTTTCGCTGCGATATACACACTACCATCAGGAAAAGATACACGGTAAATATTGATCATTTTGTTCTCACTTTAATCTTCGTCATCAAAATACTAAATTTTATCGATCTAGTATGACAGCTTTTGGAGTGTTAAACATAATTACTTAGATCTCGCACCGAGCCAATTGTACTTATTGCTTGAATCCAGAACCACTTATTTAATGCAATAGGTATTAAACGCGGATGGTTTAAGTAATTAACCCGCTTGTATCGACATAATCTGGGTCATACCGTTGGCATTGTCTGTTATGTACACCCGAACCGACATTGTACCGTGAGGTAAATTATTGAGTTTAACGAGGTGAATCCATATATTAATGAATGAGCGATGATTACAGTTTTAGTGGTCATCGCTTTTTTATGACGGAAAACATAATGTTAATAAGGAAACGAATAGTAATTTATATTAGACTCGTAAACATATATTAGCGTGTTGAATTAACTCATGGAGTAATAATGGCATTTTATGATAAACCGGCTGAAATATCAGCTTTTAATGCAAAATTTGAAGCGCAGAAAATCGCATTTGCACCAGTGGCGTTTCAAGTGGCGCGCTGTTTATTAAAATTTGATATTTTAAAAGCAGTTGATGACGCAGGTAAACAAGGCATCAGTTTATCAGCATTGACAGACAAGCTCGACACCAGTGAATACGGTATCAGTGTATTGCTTGATATGGGACTAAGCATGGGGCTAGTGTGGCAACAAGATGACAACTTTATTTTAGATAAAGTGGGTTACTTTTTGCTTAACGATGATATGGCATTAAAGAACCTCGATTTTACCCACCATGTTTGTTACCAAGGTCTGTTTGATTTAGATAAAGCCATTGAAACCGGTACGCCTGCAGGCCTGCAGGTATTTGGTGATTGGAAAACGATTTATCCGGGTTTAAGTCAATTACCGGAAGAAGCGAAAAGAAGTTGGTTTGAATTTGATCATTACTATTCAGACCACGCCTTTCCTGAGGTACTGGCATTATTGTTTGAACACAAGCCAAAACACATTTTAGATGTGGGTGGCAATACCGGTAAATGGTCATTAGCGTGTACCAAGCATGATGAAAACGTCAACGTGACTATTATGGATTTACCGGGACAGCTTAATGTGGCGTTGGCAAATGCGAAAGCGGCGGGTGTTGGCGATCGTGTTCACGGCCATGAAACCGATTTACTTGATGAAAGCCGTACCTTTTTTGCTGGTGCCGATACCATCTGGATGAGTCAGTTTTTAGATTGCTTTAGTAAAAGTGAAATTTTAAGCATTCTAAAGCGAGCTGCAGATGTCATGACTGCCGATAGCCGTTTATATATTTTAGAAACGTTCTGGGATAGACAGCCCTACGAAGCGGGTGCTTATTGTGTCAATGCCACGTCTATCTACTTTACTGCTATGGCCAATGGTAATAGTCGTATGTATCACTCTAAAGATATGATGCGTTTGATCCAAGAAGCGGGTTTGTATGTCGACCAAGATACCGATGATTTGGGTCTCGGCCATACGCTTCTCGCTTGTAAGAAAAAATAATCGAGAATATTAAAAGTAATATTTTGTAAGCGAAAGTAAGCGTTGTTATTGTTGCATTTACAATCAAATAACCATTGTCAGCTTATAGAGTAGAATAAGCCATATAGTGTAACTTGTTGATAGTTATTATATTTTTAATTTAGCTGTTGATTTTTTGTTAACGATTAATTATTATGGCGGCATATTTATTGCTGCCATTTTAGTTTAGGAGAAACCGTTGAAGTTACATCTAGAAAGTATTAGCGCTTGGTCAACTTCCGGTGCTGAAAAAACTAATAAACCCGACGGCATGCAACAAAAATCATCAGTTTGGCCAACGTTAGCGTTTGTGCCAGCAATGCAACGTCGTCGCTTAAGCCCTTTCGCTAAGATTGCGCTGTATACGGCTGAAAATGCACTCGCTGCGCTGTCCGAAACATCAGAATCTAAAACACCAGAACAGTCTGCACAAATTGATATTGTATTCTCGAGTCGTCATGGTGATTTACATAAAACATCAGTATTACTGACTGATCTTGCCGCAGAGCAAGACATTTCACCCACCGCATTTAGTACTTCTGTCCATAATGCGGTGCCGGGTTTATACAGTATTATCAAGCACAACAAACAAGCAATTAACGCCATATCTGCGGGTAAAGATAGCTTCTTTTATGCGTTTGTTGATGCCTATGCGCGGTTAAAATCGGGTCGTGCGAATAAGCTACTTATCGTGCATGTCGACCGTGAACTGCCAGCATTGTATTCCCAGTTTCAAGATGAACAACAAGTGGATCACGCGGTTGCTATGGTGGTGACGCTAATACCTACGCCAGCAACAATTGCCAATATCGACATTAATTTTAGCGCCTTCTCGGGCGCTGAAAAAGGCGCTGAAAACGGCGGTAAGCAAGGCGATCAACAAGATACGGCTGAATTGAACTTGCCCGCAGCCTTGTGTTTTATGAACTGGTTTGATACCAACTTAGGTTTAACACCAAAAATAGTACCAAAATCAACGTTACAATATACGTCTGATCGCCATATTTGGACTTGTGATTTAATTTCCGGAACGATGGATGTTTAAGGCGCTTAACTATGTTTATAAAGCGCTTAATTATCTTTGGCGTTTATTTGCTACGGCTACGTGCTTTAGCTTATTTGGTGTGGGTGGGTTGATACTGACGATGTTGGTATTTCCGCTTCAGAAATTGTGTATCCGCGGTGAGCAAGCGCAAAAACGTGCAGCACGTACAACCGTACATTATAGTTTCCGGTTTTTTATTGCCATGATGGCGTTTACGCGGATCTTCGCATTTGATCTGCGTGATAGAGCAAAGTTGGCTCAGTTGCAAGGTCAATTAGTGCTTGCTAATCACCCCTCGTTGATTGATGTGGTGGTGTTGCTTTCTATTATTCCCAATGCTGATTGCGTGGTTAAAGCACATTTATTTAGTAATCCCTTTATTCGTGGGGTGATAAAAAATACCGGTTATATCAGTAACGCTGACCCCGAAGCACTGCTCGATGCGTGTAAATCATCATTAGAGCAGGGTAACAATCTGATTATTTTCCCTGAAGGCACACGTACCGTACCAGGAAAAGAAGTAGTTTTTCAACGTGGCGCAGCCAATATAGCCTTACGTTGTCAGGCTTCAATTACCACTGTATTAATTAATGTCATGCCAAGTACATTAACAAAAGCAGAATCTTGGTATCAAATTCCAAGCGAAAAAGCTAAATTTATGCTGCGGTTAACACGCAATGTGCCGTCAATTTCAACTGCAGCAGGAACATCCATGAGTAAACAAGTTCGTCATTATTGCCGTGAACTTGAACGTTATTTTAAACAGGAACTACAGCTTAATGACTGAATTAAAAACTGAGCTAAAGCAGCTTATTATTGCGGAACTAGACCTTGAAGATATTGAAGTTGAAGATATTAACGATGCGGATGCATTGTTTGTTGAAGGCTTAGGTTTAGATAGCATCGATGCACTGGAATTAGGTCTGATCCTAAAGAAACATTACAACATCAAAATCGATGCAAACTCGGAAGAGATTAAACACCATTTTTCATCGATTAATGCATTAAGTGCATTCATTACTCAGACTCGCGCTGTGGCTTAATTAAGGATTTCCCATGCAATCAAGAGAACAGATCTACCAAACACTAGCCGATATCTTAATTGAAGAATTTGAGATTGAAGCCGATGATATTAGCCTCGAAGCTAATTTATATACTGACTTAGATTTAGACAGTATTGATGCCATTGATTTAGTGATTAAATTACGCGACATAACTAACGAAAAAATTGAACCTGAAGTGTTTAAATTAGTACGTACAGTCGAAGACGTTGTTAACGAAATCGAAAAACTAACGTTAGCGAAATAATCGCTGTCTGCTTAGTTCATCGTGCTATGACATGTGAAGACGCTATGTTGAAGACTTTATGTTGAAAAACTTATGTTGAAAAAAACGCTGACTGTGCTGTTGGGATTATGCTTATTGCTCTATCCCTTTGCTGTCTATTTAGGACTAAATTATGTTAGTCCTTTTTGGCTTGCCCTGGGTTTGTTAGCCTTGTTATTGTCGCGTTTAGTGATGTTACGTGGTGTCTTAAACAAAATGCCGTGGTTATTACCTGCAACCACACTGGGCGGCTTAGCGATAGTTACCTCGTTATTCACGGATTCTGATATTGGTTTTAAACTATATCCGCTGATGGTCAACTTTGCCATGCTGGCGGTATTTGCCTATTCATACTTTAAACCGCCCACTGTTATTGAAACGTTTGCGCGATTACAAGATCCGAACTTACCTGAACATGCGGTGGGTTACACACGTAAAGTTACCTTGGTGTGGTGTGGTTTCTTCATTATTAACGCCAGTATTTCATTGTACACGGCGTTATATTGCTCATTTAAAGTGTGGACTATTTATAACGGTTTCATTGCCTATATTCTGATTGGCAGTCTATGTGCGGTTGAATTTGTTGTGCGCCTATTTGTGCAGCGTCAACACGCTAAAAATAATGCCGATAACAGTGACAACCCAAGCATTGAAACTGCGAACAAGGAAGCTTAAGTAATGACTGGTCTGTCGCTATGTCAGCGTGATATTTGCTTTTATCTTAACAAGCAAGCCTATAGTTTTGAGCAGTTTAATGCGGATATTAGCCAAACTAGACAGGTGATCCGCCAAACGCATGCCGACAGTGTGCTACTGTTTCACCAATCTAGCTATCAGTTTAGTGTTGGCTTTTTTGCCCTCGCACTAGAAAGTCGTCACATTGTTATGCCACCGAATGCACAGCCGCAAACGCTCATGCATATCGCGTCGCAATGTCAGGCTACGTTAGGTGATATTAATGTTGGAGGTCTCGATGCGATCAACACGCCATTAATCGATGTGCCTTTAATTAATACGACTTTAATCAACGAGAGTAGTATCGCTGGACATAATGTGATTGCTACTCAGATCCAGCCATTACAAAATAGAGCTGATCTGTTTACACCATTAGACTGTCAAATTACCTTTTACACTTCAGGTTCAACCGGACAACATAAACCGATTGTGAAGCGGTTTAGTCAGCTTAACTGCGAAGTTGATGTATTAATCAATACTTTTACTGCGCGGTTAGATGCCTCACAGTTGTTATTAAGCACTGTTTCTCATCAGCATATCTATGGGCTGTTATTTAAACTCTTGTTACCGTTAAAATCTGGCTTGGCCATTGTCAATGATACCTTTGAATACCCAGAACATATTAGTCAATATTTAAGTAAAGAGTTTAGTAAAGAGTTAACTGAAGAGTTAACTGAAGCGTTAGGTCATGAGTTAACGGATGATAACCGCCAAACTGCATTATTGATCTCAAGCCCTGCGCATCTAAAACGGCTGAGTTTAGACAATGTATTGATGGTTAACAAAGCCCAATTACAAGCTGTGTTTAGTTCGGGCGGCCCGTTACCGTTTGAAATTGCGAAAACGTTATTTAAGCAATTATCGCAAGCACCTATTGAAGTGTTTGGCAGTACCGAAACTGGCGGTATCGCTTGGCGACAGTGTCAAGGTAGCACCCCTAGTGCGTGGCAGGTTTTCCCTAATATTAGCTATAGCGTGATGGCTGAAACTGCGCAACTAGTGTTAACATCACCCTACATTAATGAAGCGAATTACGTGACTGAAGATCGCGTTCAGCGCATTGATAAGCAGCACTTTGCAATGTTAGGCCGCGCCGATCGCACGATTAAACACGAAGAAAAACGTATTAACCTTGACCATATGGAACGCTGTTTACAGCAACATGTACTGGTTAATGAAGTGCGTGTGCTCGTACTCGATGGCGTCAAAAAGCAAGTGTTAGCAACCGTGATTGAATTGACCGAAGCAGGGCAGGTATTACTGAACGAACAGAGTAAAAAGTCACTGAATGATAGCTTTAAACAGCATTTACTCGGTGAATTTGAACGTATCTGTTTACCTAAGAAATGGCGCTACCCAGCGCAAATGCCATTTAATTCTCAAGGTAAATTAGTGATTAAAGAATTGGAGAAATTGTTTGACTGAATTAGTAAAAGTGGATGCAAGGATCCTGAATAAAGTGCTAAGCGATAAAAGTGCTGTATTAACCTTGCATATCCCAGCAGACCTAGATTACTTTAAAGGTCATTTCGATCAAGCACCAATTTTAGCGGGTGTGGTGCAATTGCATTGGGCGGTAGAGTATGCCAGACAATATTTGAACATGGGCGTGGCTGATGTAATGGACATTAAAGTGCTTAAGTTCCAAGAAATGATCTTACCGGGTCAAGATGTGGTGCTGACGTTAACTAAAAAATCAACCGAGAAAGTGCTATTCAGTTATCAATCCAGTGTTCAATCAAGAATGGCAAACGGTGATATTAAATCCTATTCTTCTGGTCGACTTATTTTTGCTGAAACAGCCGTTCATCCTGTTTTAGAAGAAATAACGCTAACTATTTCAGAAGACAATAAAGCAGGTGAAGTGTGAGTTATTGCATTGTTATTCCTAACTATAATCACACGGTCGTGATTGATAAGTTATTAGGGTCTTTAGCGGAATTCCAGTTACCTGTGATCATGGTTAATGATGGCAGTGATGCTGACAGTAGTGCTTTTATGCTGACGTTAGCGGAAAAATACAGTTATGTTACCTTGATTAATCACCCTCATAATCAAGGGAAAGGTGCGGCGGTGCAAACCGGCTTAAAACACGCGGATAGTATGGGGTTTACCCATGCGGTCCAAGTGGATGCCGATGGTCAGCATGATATTTCTGATATCAGTAAACTGGTTGAATTATCACAGGCACAGCCAAATCAGTTAATCAGTGGCCGACCAATTTATAATGAATCGGTACCGAAGCATCGCTATTACGCCCGTTATTTAACCCATGTTTGGGTGTGGATTGAAACGCTATCATTTGATATCAAAGATACCATGTGTGGTTTTCGGGTGTATCCACTGGCTGAGACATTAGGCTTGTTAGCGAAACATGGCAGTCTTGGCCACTACATGGCGTTTGATACCGAGATCATGGTGCGTTTATATTGGAATGGTGTAGAAACGACGTTCTTACCAACCAAGGTTAACTACCCTGAAAATGGCGTATCGCACTTCCGTTTATGGGAAGACAACGTGGCTATATCATGGATGCACACCCGGTTAGTGTTTGGCATGTTAAAACGTTTACCGCAGTTATTATTGCGTAAATTTAGAGCCTGATTTAGAGAATAGCTTAGAAAATCATTTAGGAAAGAGTGACAATATGGCAACCACAAAACACTGGTCCAAAATGCAAGAACGCGGTACCTACTTTGGTATGAAAACACTGCTATTTTGTTACCGTATTCTAGGCCGTACCGGTTTATCTATTATTCTCTATCCCGTGATTGTGTATTTGTATTTCACTGGTGGGGAAAGTAAAAAAGCCTCGTTAAATTACCTTGGTAAGATTGCCAAGCGCAAAGGCAGTTCGAAACAGCCGGGTCATCGAGAAGGTATTAAACATTTCTATACTTTTGCCCAAGGCGCATTTGATAAGATCGATGCTTGGACAGGCAAGATCAGCATAGATCAAGTTGCGTATGATTATTGCGATAAATTTAGGCAGGTATTAGAAACTGATCAAGGTGCGGTCTTTATTGGCTCGCATCTCGGTAACTTAGAAGTATGTCGCACGCTCAGTGTGGGTAAGTATAAAACCCGTATTAATGTATTGGTTTTTACGCATCATGCGATTGAGTTTAATAAGATAATGCAAAAGATTAACCCCAATGTGAATGTTAACTTCATTCAAGTGTCAGATGTGGGTGTTGATTTAGCCATTTTATTAAAACAACGCGTAGAAGCGGGTGAGAAGGTCGTGATTGTCGGGGACCGCACCAGTACGACATCTCCTGGACGCGTGGTTTATGCCGATTTCTTAGGTCAGCAAGCGCCGTTTTCACAAGGGCCATTTATTCTCGCCTCGTTGCTGGAATGTCCTGTGTATTATCTGTTTTGTTTGAAAGACGGTGATAAATATCGCCTTATTTTCGAGCATGTATCAGATAAGTTGAAGTTTGCACGTAAAACCAGACAAGCCGATATCGGCGAGTTAATTAATCAATATGCGCAAAGGTTAGAACACTTTTGTCTGCAATACCCGTATCAATGGTTTAACTTTTTTGATTTTTGGCAAGAAGACCATAAAGTAGAACGTAAGAAATAGTTTGGAGAAGTCAGTGGCTACCACTAAAGCAACAATTAAGTTTGGCGAATCACGTTTAACGATTGAAGATATCGTTGCAATTTCGAAACAAGAAAAGCATGTCAGTATCAGTCATGCACCTGAATTAACCAATAAGATCGATTCAGCGCTGGCCTTCTTAGACAGATTATTAAAAGAAGACGGCGTTATTTATGGCGTAACCACTGGTTATGGCGATTCAGTGACAGTCAAAGTACCCCTTCATCTCGTCCATGAATTGCCATTACACCTTACCCGTTTTCATGGTTGTGGTTTAGGGCAGTTATTCAGTGTTGCCGAAGGCCGTGCTGTGTTAGCGACGCGTCTTACTTCGTTAGCCCAAGGTTATTCTGGCGTAAGCTGGGAATTGCTGCATTTACTCGCAGCCTACTTAGAGCACGATATTATTCCGGCGATTCCGCAAGAAGGCTCGGTAGGCGCAAGTGGCGATTTAACCCCGTTATCTTATGTAGCTGGCGCATTAATTGGCGAACGTGATGTGTATTACAAAGACCAGATCCGCAACAGTGGTGAAGTCATGACTGAAGTGGGTCTAACGCCATTGGTATTGCGACCTAAAGAAGGGCTCGCGATCATGAACGGCACGGCGGTCATGACGGCTGTTGCTTGTTTAGCGTTTGATCGTGCTAACTATCTGACTAAACTGGCGGCGCGTATTACTGCCATGGCGAGTCTGTCTATTCAAGGTAATAGCCATCATTTTGATGAGATCTTATTCTCGGTAAAACCACACCCAGGTCAGCAACAAGTCGCTACGTGGATCCGTAATGATTTAAACCACGCTGAGCACCCACGTAATGCTGACCGTTTACAAGACCGTTATTCGATCCGTTGTGCGCCGCATGTTATCGGGGTATTACAAGATTCACTGCCTTGGTTCCGTCAAATGATTGAGAACGAGCTGAACTCGGCGAATGATAACCCGATCATTGATGGTCAAGGTGAGCACGTATTACACGGTGGTCATTTTTACGGTGGTCATATCGCGATGGCGATGGACAGCATGAAAACTGCGGTTGCTAACCTTGCAGATCTTGCTGATCGTCAGTTAGCGTCTTTGGTTGATACCAAATACAATAATGGCTTGCCATCAAACTTATCGATGAGTGATGAATCGCGCCGTTATATTAACCACGGTTTTAAAGCCATGCAAATTGGCGCGTCAGCCTACACTGCAGAAGCATTAAAACAAACCATGCCGGCCAGCGTGTTCTCACGCTCTACAGAATGTCATAACCAAGACAAAGTAAGCATGGGTACGATTGCCGCACGCGATGCAATGCGGGTTTTACAATTGACAGAGCAAGTATTAGCGACGACATTATTGGCGACAGTACAAGGTCTACGCATTCGTATTGAACGTAAAGAGTTAGATTTAGCCAGTTTACCTGTCGCTGTGCAAGCTATGTATAACGACATTTGCAGCTTCTTCGAACCGCTAGTAGAAGACCGACCAATGGAAAGTCTATTACGCTTTACAATTGATGCGATTCAAACCCAGCGTTGGGCGCTTTATCAATAATCGCTATACAAAATACATGTAAGAAACAAGCAAGGTAATAAATAAATGAGCAAAAATAGTCTGTTATCGGAATCCGTTATTATTGACGTACCGTTTCATGATTGTGATCCGATGCAAGTCGTGTGGCACGGTAACTATGCGCGTTACTTTGAAGTGGCTCGCAGCGCGCTATTACGTAAAATGAATTACGATTATGAAGAGATGAGTAAATCAGGTTACGTGTGGCCGATTGTCGATATGCGCGTGAAGTACATTGCTTCGGCGCGTTATGCGCAGAAGATCAAAGTGGATGCACATTTAGTGGAAGTGGAATCGCGCTTGAAAATGGAATACCTGATCACCTGTTTAGAAACGGGTAAGACGTTAACTAAAGCATCGACTATTCAGTTAGCGGTTGATCTAGAAACCCAAGAATTGCAATTTGTGACGCCAGCTGTCTTTACTGATAAATTGAACGGTGAATTGCATGGGTAATTGGTTACGGCTGCTGCTGTTAATGTCATTGGCTGGCAACGTATTAGCTGCTGACTTAAATGCAGATGAAATTGAAGCCTTAAGCTCAGATTTGGCGACACCACGGGCACTATTATCGCAGTTTAAACCGCTGACAATAGCCAGTGGCACGTTTGTGCAAAACAAGTATTTCACGATACTGAAAAACCCTATCACGTCAACGGGTGAACTGTATTTAGATCAAGCCTTGGGTTTTGTCTGGCATACCAGTAAACCGATTGCCTCGACCATGATACTCAAAGACGATGGGTTGTTTTCTATTGATCATCGTCAGCAGCAGACGCAGATCAATAATGCCACCCCCATTGCCACCGTACTCATGAGTGCCTTGTCTGGGGATCTTACTGCGCTTGAAAGCCAATTTAGCTTAGCGGTCACTTCATTAACAACAGCATCATTAACAAAAACAGTATCTTCAGGCCGAACTTGCATTGAGTTAACGCCAAAAGACGCGACGATAGCCAACGTGATACGGGTGATTGAGTTATGCGGGAAAGATACTGTCGAGCATGTAGTATTATTTGAAACCTCGGGTAACCGTACCGAGATTGAACTTAGTTTGACTGCGGTTGATGAACTGCCAAAGGCTATTAGTGAGCAACTCTAATCTTAGTAACAACAGTAATATTCGTCACTGTGCTAACAATAATCGTAACAGTAATCGTATCAATAACAGTAAACATAGCGTTCACAACAAAGTCGGGCTTAAATGTTACTTGCTGCAATTGGCTGTGGTATTGCTATTAGCGGGTTATCAACTTGGTTGGGGACAATGGCAGATAGAGACTAATATCTTGTCGTTATTACCGACCGATAGCCAAGCGCAAGCAAGCCAGAAATACAATATACAGCAAGCCAAGGCAGCATTATTCCAGCAAGCTAATCAACGGGTGTTGGTGGCGATATCGGGTGAACAGGCGATCCCGGCATATCGCCAGTTAGCGAAAGAAATTACGTCATTTGATGGTATTGAAAATGAAGCAATGGCAGTCCCTGATATCAACGAGGTGATTGCGTTTTACCAACCTTACCGTGATAGCGTCATCACTGATGACTATCAAACCTTGTTAACAGATCCTCAAGCGATTAATAATTTTGTATTAGGTAAACTGACGCAAGTAAGCGATCCGTTCGTTAGCGGTAGTCTAGCTATTGCCCCACGACTGAATTTGGCTGATTTTTTGGCGACAGGTTTAACCCAGTTACAATCGTTTGCAACTGAACAGGGCATTATTGTCGTCAATCAAAATGGATCAAAGCATTACATCATGCCAATTAAGGTTGATGTTGATGGTTTCTCGGTGAAGCAAACTCAAGTCTTTTCGCAGCAGTTACAAGCAGAGTTCCAACGATTAGAAAGCAAGTTTGATGTGGATGTGCTTTACAGTGGGGTGTTATTCCACACCGCAGAATCCAGTCAGCAAGCTGAATATGAAATGTCGACTTTTGGCGTTATCTCATTACTCGCTGTGTTATTGATGATATTGATGGTATTTCGCAGTGCAAAACCGGTGAACTTGGCGCTGTTGGTATTAACCATCTCGGTAGTTTATGGATTAACGGCAGTCGTTACTTTATTCAATCAATTGCATTTACTCACTTTAGTCTTTGCGGTGACCTTAATTGGTATCGTGATTGATTACTGTTTTCATGCCTTTGTTAGTTTCAGTGTTAGTAACAATAGCAGCTGTAGCAATAACAATAGTAAAGGCGGAATTAAATCGATCCGCACCGCCTTGTGTTTAGGGTTTATCACCACTGCGCTGGGTTATGCGGCACTGATCATGTCGCCGTTATCCTTATTGAGCCAAGTGGCGGTATTCATGATCTTTGGTTTGTTCGGTGCATTGTTAACTGTGCTGCTATTACTGCCTTATTTCAATCTAAGTGGCAACATCAGCGTAACACCAAGTGTTTGGATATTAACAGATAAGCTAAATATTTGGTTAACAAGACTGCACCAGCAACGTCGACTCGTGTTTGTCGTATTGAGCTTAGGGTTAGTTAGCGTGATCGTCATCGATGATATTAATTTTAATGACGATATTCGGTTACTCAATTCCAGCCCCGCATTTTTGATTGATAACGAGATTAAGATGGCGAAGTTGATGGGTTATCAACATAGTCAGCGTATTGTGATCAGTGCGGATGACAGTGAAACCTTATTGCAACGTCAAGAAGTCTTGCTTGCACGATTACAGCATTCACAACCGCAAGGTTTAACTGTGAAGAGTATTGCCAGCTTATTGCCGTCCGTTGCCAAGCAGCAAGCAAATAACCACCTGCTTAAAGACGCTGAGCAACGACAGGTTTTCCAGCAGGGGTTAGCGATCTTAGGCTTAACCGATACGGTAGATGAATTTAAGCCGTTAACGTTAGCTGCGTTTAATTCTGGTCCATTACAGGCATTATCAGCGGTGTACATTTATCAATATAAGTACCAATACCAAACACACGATGACAGTGATAAGTACGCGCTATGGGTAGAAACCTCTGGTGTGGCATTAAATAGCGACTTACAGCAATGGATCGCAGCGCAACCTGACATGAGCATTGATAATAAACCAGCGGAAGTGTCTGCGGCATTAAGTCATTATCGCCAAGCGTTATCGTTACTGTTCGCAGGGGCAATATTAGTGGTGACTATGGTGTTGTGTTTACGCTTTGGTTTAGCGCAAGGCTTGTTAGGGCTATTAAGTATTGTGCTCAGTGCTGGCGGTGCCTTGCTATTAACGCAATTAACCTTAGGCCATCTTAATATTTTCAATTTGTTAGCGGTATTACTTATTCTCGCCTTAGCCATTGATTATGTTATTTTTTATCAAGAACATGGATTACAGCGTAATACCGTTTTAGCGATAACCTTGTCGGCTATTTCATCTGCGCTGGTATTTGGTGTACTTGCCTTAAGTGTGACCCCTGCGGTAGAAAGTTTCGGCTTAACGGTTATGTTTGGGATTTTATTAGTCTTTATTCTCGCCCCTTTAAGTGCAAAAAAAGTAGTTAGCGAACAACAGCTGTTCAATGACACTGAAAACACGTGTAATGATAAAAATGTCGAGGTAGTAAAATGACGTGGCAAACTGTACTGAAATTAAGATGTGGTATTCTTGAATTAAAGTCGATGACTCAGCGATTAAGGTTTGTTTTACTGCTGGTATTATCACTCTTAACTGGCTGTATTAGCATGCCACAAAGCCATTTGGTTACCATGGCACCGGGTGTCACCTTGCAACTTACTGCGCCACCAACAGCATTACAGATGCAGGCGAAAACGCAATTAATTGAAGCAGAGTTTAATGGTGAAATCCACAGTTTATTAGCCCAAGTCGAGTTTACTGACACGCAAATTAAATTAGTCGCAATGACACCCTCAGGTATTCCGTTGTTTGATGTATTGTGGAGCGTGACTGACGAGGCTGTGATTAATCAGTATGTGCCCGTACCAGGATTGGATATCAGTTATGTGATCGCCGATTTACAATGGGTGAACTGGCCGTTTGCGCAATTACAGTCAGCGACCAATGGGTCGTTCAAAGAAGAATTTGGCAAAAGTACAGGTCAAACTGCCACGGATTGGACCCGCACGTTAACTCAAAATGGTCAGGTTATTTTGACCGTCGAAAAGTTCGATAATCGCTATATCCTTAAGCATTTACTGCGCGATTATCAAATAACAATAACAGAATTAACGAAGGTGTCATTGTGAGTATCTGTCTAAAAGATTTTGGTGTGGTGTGTGCTTTAGGTGATTCGAAAGCCGCTGTGACCGCTGGATTACTAGCAGGTAGCCGTCGTGGTTTAGTGCTTGATAATGAGTTGCCAAACGCAGATCCTCAGTATGTGGGTCGTGTACCTGATGCAACTTTTGATAAAATAGTAGCTGGCTTAGAGACGGATACTAACGGTAAAATGCTTACGCGTAATGATAAGCTTGGTCAGTTGGCTTATTTACAAATTGCCGATACGCTAGCGCCGTTAATCGCTGAATTTGGCCAGCAACGTATCGCGGTAGTGATAGGGACCAGTACTTCAGGCATTGAATATGGCGAACAAGCCTTAAAGCAAAAACTCGCGACAGGCGAATACCCGGATAATTACCATTACAAAATGCAGGAAATGGGCACCACAGCGCAGTTTATTGCGGATTTATGTCAAGCCAAAGGACCTGTTTATAGTATTTCGACAGCCTGTTCATCCAGTGGTAAAGCGTTGGTGAGTGCGCAAGCATTACTGGAAGCGGACTTAGCCGATGTGGTGATTGCGGGTGGTGTTGATAGCTTAGCAAAACTGACCGTCAATGGTTTCAAGGCATTAGCATCCACAGCAGCCACACAGACTAACCCGTTTGCGGCAGACCGTGATGGTATTAATATTGGTGAAGCGGCAGCGTTATTCGTGATGACTAAAGAGCAAGGTGGGATTCAATTATTAGGGGCGGCTGAAACTTCTGATGCCCACCATTTATCGGCACCGCATCCAGAAGGTGAGGGCGCATTACGGGCGATGCAAGGTGCATTGGCCGAAGCGCAGTTACAAGGCTCACAAATAGATTATGTCAACCTACATGGTACAGGCACGCCAAAGAATGATGACATGGAAGCCAAAGCCATGTTTAACGCTTGTGGGAGTGACGTATTATGTGGTTCAACAAAAGGTATGACAGGGCATACATTAGGTGCCGCAGGTGCATTGGAAGCGGGTATCTGCTGGTTATTACTGCATGATGAATATAACCCAGCGCATAAAGTGCCGGTCAATGTCAGCGATGGTGAGGTAGATAACAGCCTTGCGACGATAAACTTAGTGAATGCCAAGGCCAATGCCGAGCGTACGGCTAAAAATAAGTTACAAACCTGCATGAGTAATTCATTTGCTTTTGGCGGTAACAATATCAGTTTAGTGATAGGAAAACAGTCGTGAACCAATCTCCAGTAATGAGAAAATATCCAATAGCGGATGTCTTACCGCATAGCGCACCGATGATCTTAATTGATGAATTGGTGAGTTATGACGACGAAAATGTCAGTTGCCGAGTGACTATCACGCCCACGAACCCTTTCTTTGATAGCGCCAAACAGGGTGTACCAAGTTATGTTGGCTGCGAATATATGGCGCAGACCATTGCGGCTTATGGTGGTGCACATGCACTGGATGAGGCGGGCGAGGTTAAAATTGGCTTTCTGTTAGGTTCGCGTAAATATAACGCCGAAGTTGGGGTATTTAAAGTCGCGCAGACCTTGTTAATCGAAGCAAAAAAACTAATTCAAGACGAATCAGGACTGTGTGTTTTTGATTGCGTCATCAAAGATGAAGACGATGCGGTGCTAGCAAAAGCTAAAATCAATGTATTTCAACCGCAGGATCCAGCACAATTTTTAAAGGATAATCATGAGTAAACGTATTCTAGTAACAGGCTCAAGTCGTGGACTGGGCAAAGCGATCGCACTGCAATTAGCCAAAGACGGTTTTGATATCACGGTGCATTGTCGTTCGGGCGTTGAAGCTGCGCAGGATACTTGTGCTCAGATTGCTGAACTCGGTCAACGCACCAGCTTATTACAGTTTGATGTGTGTGACAGAGCCGCGGCAAAAGCCAACATCGAAGCGGATATCGCTGAACATGGCGCGTATTATGGCGTAGTCTGCAATGCTGGTATTACCCGTGATATGGCATTCCCATCCATGGAAGGCGAAGACTGGGATGACGTGATCCGTACTGGCTTAGACGGTTTTTACAATGTGATCCACCCAACGGTAATGCCAATGGTACGCGCTAAACAAGGCGGTCGTATCGTTACTATGGCATCTGTTTCTGGGATCATGGGTAATCGTGGTCAAGTGAACTACAGCGCGGCCAAAGGCGGTATTATCGCCGCATCAAAAGCGCTATCACTGGAATTAGCAAAACGTAAGATCACCGTAAACAGTGTGGCACCAGGTTTGATTGAATCGGACATGACCCATGATTTACCGCTCGATGAAATCAAAAAAATGATCCCATTAAGACGTATGGGCAAACCAGCAGAAGTGGCGGGTACCGTGTCATTCTTAATGTCGGATTGCGCGGCTTATATTACTCGCCAAGTTATCTCTGTAAACGGCGGACTGATCTAATGAGAAGAGTTGTTATTACTGGTATGTCTGCGATCACCGCGCTTGGTGATGATTGGCCTACGTTTAAAGCTGGATTAGAACAAGGTAAAAATGTCGTTAAAGTGATGCCAGAATGGGATTATCTTGATGGACTTAATACCCGCTTAGCGGCGCCTGTCCTGCATTTTGAAAAACCGGCACACTATAAGCGTAAACAAGTGCGTTCAATGGGGCGTGTATCGTTAATGTCGACCCGGGCAACAGAATTGGCATTAGAACAAGCGCAGTTATTAGACCACCCCGCATTAACCGATGGTCGTACCGGGATCTCGTATGGTTCATCTGTGGGTTCGACTGAGCCACTGATTAATTTTAGCCGGATGATGGACACAGGTAACATGTCAGGTGTTACTGCAACGAGCTACATTCAAACTATGTCACACACAGCGCCAGTAAATGTCGGTATATTCTTCGGTTTGACGGGGCGTGTTATTACCACCAGTTCGGCCTGTACGTCGGGTTCACAAGGCATTGGTTATGCGTATGAAGCGATTAAATTTGGTCGTCAAGACCTGATGGTTGCTGGTGGCGCTGAAGAGTTGTGTATTACCCAAGCGGCGGTATTTGATACCTTGTATGCGACCAGTGTGAAAAATGACACACCTGAGTTAACCCCGCGACCATTTGATACTGATCGTGATGGCTTAGTCATTGGTGAAGGCGCATGTACCTTGATCCTAGAAGAGTTAGAGCATGCCCTTGCGCGTGGCGCCAAGATTTATGCTGAAATTATTGGTTTTGGTTGTAATTCAGATGGTAAGCATGTCACACAGCCAACGGCTGCAACCATGCAAATTGCCATTGAACAAGCGGTGGAAGATGCCAACATTGACATCGCCGAGATCGGTTATGTGTGTGCCCACGGTACCGCAACAGATCGCGGTGATATTGCCGAAACCAACGCCACTGCTGCTGCTTTAGGTAAAAAACCAATCAGCTCATTAAAGAGTTATCTCGGTCATACCCTTGGCGCTTGTGGTGCAATTGAAGCTTGGGCGTCAATCAACATGATGCAGGATAACTGGTTTGCCCCGACACTTAATTTAGACAATATCGCGCCTGAATGTGGCGATCTTGATTATATTCGCGGTGAAGGCCGTGTGATCCACACTGACGTTGTGATGAGCAATAACTTTGCCTTTGGCGGGATTAATACTTCGTTGCTATTTAAACGTTGGTCATAAGTAAATATTCAAAATATAAGCGTTGAATACAAATGCCTGCAGTATTGCAGGCTACTTCATCAAGAGAACCGTCGGCAGCGTTGATGCACCTTAACGGACAACGTCTACGCGCATATTTGTTTCTACCTGTTGTACGCTATCTAGTAATTGCTCAATGTTTATTTCTGTCGGTATATCTAATGCCAATTCAGCGAAAAACATTAATTCTCCGAATTCAGGCACCGCAACTCGATGGTTTTCAATTTGTATTATTTTAATATCAATATCTTCAAGTGTACGGGTTATATCTTTGATTAGGCCTAGCCGATCGGCAGATTCTATCTTCAATTTGATCTGCTTACGTACACTTACAACACATGATTCGTTCGCATCGATGATACGTATCTGCAGGCCTTTCTGAGCGTTAAATTCCTGTTTTAGCTGTTCGGCAGCCGTTGTTGGAATATCTATTTTGATGATACCGACTACTTGCTGTGCTAGGCGAGTAATTTTACTCACTATCCACCTACCGCCGAGATTATGTGTAGCAGCGGCAAGCTGATTCACTAATTGAGGATGATCTTGGCCCGCGATAGTAATTGTAAACTGAGTATTCATGCGTTACTCCTTAATGCTATTACTGCCAGTATATAAAGCGTAGTCGAATATAATGGCAACAGTAAACCAATAATTAACTCTGAATATTACCTTTAAAACTAGCAGGAAAGTACAAAATGTACCGTGACTTAGTTCATATTGTTTATCAATCTTCAATGCGGCGTTGAATGGTATTTTAACCGGATATTAAACTTGAACGATTGAGCTTATTTTTTTGCCATCAGATAAACAAAAAAACCACCACCAATGACGGATGTTACTATGCCAACCGGTAAGTCTTGTGGTGCTATTAATGTTCGGCCTAGGGCATCCGCCCAAACTAGCAACAAAGCACCGACCAACGCACTAACGGGTAATACTTTGTTGTTATCTGCACCGACAAAGATCCGCACGATATGAGGTACCATTAAACCAACAAAGCCGATCGCACCACTAAAGGCTACCATGGTTCCCGTAACTAAAGCGCATAATAAGAAGACCATAAAGCGCAGTCCATTGACGTTAATGCCCAGTGTGATTGCCGTTTCATCACCCGCCATGATGGCATTAAGTGAATTAGCCCAGGACAGCATAATGGGCAATGCTAAACACAATGCGATAAGCGGATAAATAAGTTGCGACCATTGCGCGGCACCTAAGCCACCTAACATCCAAAATAACGCTGACCCCGCTATCCTTTGATCGCCAACAAAGATCAAATAATTAGTGACCGACATCAGCATGAAATGGATAGCAACACCGCTTAAAATGAGTTTTTGTTGTGACAATGATTGCCCTTGTTTGGCGAGGTATAGCACCATTAACATTGATATTAATGCGCCGATAAATGCGGCTACCGGGATACTCAGAATATTGTTAAAGGGCGCAATAAAAATATCAGCATGTGAAATAACTAATACCGCCCCAAGTGAAGCACCTGCCGAAGCACCAAACAGGTAAGGGTCAGCCATTGGGTTACGCGTTACAGCCTGCAAACAAGTGCCAACCAAGGCTAAACCTGCCCCAACGAGTACTGCCAGTAAAATACGCGGTAAACGAATAAACCAAACAATAGATTCTTGTCCCTTGTTCCAAATGACGGGCATACTATCGGGTATTAATTTATTGGTTATAATCGAGATGATCGTTTGTATCTTTAGATCGCTCGAGCCGAATGTAGTACTGACTACGATAGACATAAATAACATAAAGCTTAAGGTGAGTAATATCCACGCTAGCTTTATTACGCGTTTATCTTGGCATTGATTATGCTGCTGTAATTTTGGGCTTATCGCGTTGTTACAAGGTTGATTGTTCATTTATTTAAAACGCTCTGGATGTAAGTCTCGGGCTAATTTATCAATCGCATCGATATTTTCGATGCCTGGTGTCGCGGCGGTATAATCGATAATAGTAAAACGATTTTGTTGTACCGCAGTCAAGTTTGCGGTGATAGGAAAGCGTTTTAAGAATGCAATGTTGTCTTCAGCTTTGGAGCTATTATAGTTAATTATAACGATGTGTTCAGGGTTTGCATCAATAACAGACTCCCAGCTAACGGTCCCCCAGCTAATGGCTAAATCACTGAGAATATTAACCCCACCGGCGGCTTCAATAATGGCATTTGGCGTGGCTAATTTACCGGCTGTAAATGGTTTGTCGATGCCACTGTCATAAACAAATACCGTAGTTTTATCAACACCATTTAATTGTGCTTGGATCACTGATAAGCGCTGTTTAAAAGATGAAATTAATGCCTCAGCCTTGGCTTCAATCGCAAATATCTTACCCAACGCCCTAATATCGTAAAATGTATCGTCTAAGCTGGCATCAACCTTGTTTTGTACGTGGGCACAAGACTCTTTAATCAGGTAAGTTTTAATGCCAAATTGAGCTAATGATTTAGGTGTCGTCGGACCGCCTACAGGCATACCGTAATTCCAGCCGGAAAAGAAGAAATCAGCCTCGATATTAAGTAAATTTTCAACTGAGGGCTGTTTTACCGCTATTTCGGGTAAACCTGTAATTTGTGCGGCGAGTGTGGGTGATATTGTGTTGTATGCTGTGACGCCGGAATAAGCGACCATATTGTCTTTGAGTCCTAGAGCCACCATAATATTGAGCATATTAATATCATTAGCAACGGCTCGGGTGGGGACGTTAGGGTAATCCACCATGTGACCGCATACGTCAATAGATACGGCAGCCCCAGCGATGGATGGCATGAGTAGAGCAATTATTCCAATTTTTTTTAAATGCGCGTTAAATTTGTTCATAGTTAATTCTTTTTATTAGAGATGTTTAATAAGAGGTAGCAGACGATTTAACCGGCGCTATATAACGAATGTCAGGTATATTGTTATGACTGTGCTGACGAACAATAGCGTCCATTGAAAAATAGCGCAGTAATGTATGCTCGGTTAGTACTTGATTTGGTGAACCTTGCAGCACTATTTCACCATCATCTATTAGGTATAAATGATCGCAATAACGTGCCGCGATGTTTAAATCATGCAAGGTACACAACACCGAAATACCAAGTGATGCGATAAGATCGAGCAATTCATATTGATAATGAATATCTAAATGGTTTGTTGGTTCATCCAAAATAAGCAGTTGTGGTTGTTGCACCAAGGCCCGCGCTAATAAACAACGTTGTTTTTCGCCACCTGACAGGAGATCGAAACATTGGTTTTGGTGGGCTGTTAAATTGACTTTATGTAACGCGTCATCAATACGGTGTTGGTATGTGGTGGACTTTGAAAATAACCCTTGATGGGGGGTTAATCCCATCGCGATGACTTCTTTAACGGTGAAGCCAAATTCAGCAGGTATTTCTTGTAATACGACAGCAACATGTTGAGCAACGTGTTTTGCAGATAAGGTATGTATATCTACTTGATTTAATAAAACCTGACCTGAGTCTGGCTGGTAACGGCGATAAGCACAACGTAATAATGATGACTTACCAGAACCATTAGCGCCGATCAAACCGACAAACTGACCGGGTTTAACAGTCATATTTATATTTTTTAAAATGGCTTTATGGGTAACAGACCAATTAAGTTGATTAATCTGCAGGTGCATAAGCTCTCCAATAATAATTAAAGGCAGTGAATTGTTATTCCAAGTAAGTGCTACTTGGAAATGTCATGTGATAGTGGGTAAACTATAAGAATCAATATGCCGAAAATTTTCTATCATCGACGTTTATCACTAAGTGTATTGAACAATAAAGTGATAAATTATGCAAGTTAAGTTAATCATTAAGAGGTAGTAAGGGTGTATTGCAAACGCATCTTTCTTTTCAGCATTGCGAGTTGGATTAAAATTGCGATAAACTAACGGCATATATCAATACAGGCGATAAAGAGTAATGGAATCATTCGACAAGATATACAGCCGAGCTGCGGAACGAAAGGGTGGAGATCTGGCGTTAGCGTATTTATTATCGCAACCACTGACAAATGCAGAGCTTATTAATGTAAAGGACAGCGATGTGTTGGCTGAGTTTACCCGGGCCATATTTAAATCAGGCTTTGTATGGCGGATTATTGAAATTAAGTGGGCTGGCTTTGAAGAGGTATTCTGGGGTTTTGATATCGAAAAACTGATTCTAATGCCCGATGATATGCTAGAGCGTAAAGCGGCCGATACTAAAATTATTCGCAACTATACCAAGGTCAAAACTGTGCGTGATAATGCGCTGTGGTTAAAAGAGATCTGTGATGAATATGGATCTGTGGCGAAATGGTTAGCACAATGGCCAGCCGATGATGTGGTGGGTTTGTGGCAATACATGAAAAAACACGGCAGCCGTTTAGGTGGTAATACCGGTCCGTATGCATTACGCCGGTTAGGTAAAGATACCTTTATTTTGAGCAGTGATGTGGAAGCTTATTTCCGTGGTCATCAGCTTATCGATGGCGGTTTAATGACCAAACGTAGCTTAACCACGATCCAAAATGCCTTTAATCAATGGCAACAGGAATCAGGTTATAGTTTACAAGAATTGAGCCAAATTATCGCTTATTCTGTGGGTGATAATCGCGTTGGATTTAGTGCTAACACAGAGCGTAAAAATGATGAATAAGTTAATATTAATGGTATTTGTAATCTGCGCATCGATATTACCTGCACAGGCATTCACGGTTAAATTTAGTGAAGCCGAGTTGCAAGAAAAAGTCGCTAAGGTGATGCCGCTAGTAAAGAAAACGTCTTTTATGGCGGTTGAGTTAACTAATCCGATTGTCAAATTAGCAAAAGATAAAAATCAAATTGAATTACAACTCAACGTTAAGTTAGAAATGGCGGGATTAGAAAAGCGTGGTTATGCGCGTTTGACGGGGTCACTGAGCTATCAAGCTGAAGATGCTGCATTCTATGTCACCAATATGCAAGTGCATGAGGTTAAGATTGACGGTATACCTGATTTTTTTACCCCGCAAGTGATTAAAATAGCAGAACAAGTTGTTAATTCTGTCCTAGATCAAATGCCAATCTACAAGCTTAAAGATGACTTAACCCAAACTATGGTTAAAGCCGTATTAGAGACCATTGAGGTGCGTAACAAAACCTTGTTCGCGACCCTAAAAATAATTTAATATTTATTTAGTATAATTACATAATAAGATTGAGATCTAGGTCACATTTAAGTATTATCCCTATCGAGGTATTTGAGGTTTGCTGATGAGCAAAGTACCAGCTGTTATCGAGAATCTGATTTCTAAAGTAAGGATATTTTATATTGACAATTCAACAGTCCACACAGGATCGTAATCGCCATCGTTCTGAACTGAACGATGGCAATATTCAACAGGTTAACTGTAAGGGTGACAAGATAGAAAATATTGGTCAACTGTTAATGCATTTAGGCATGGATAATATAAAGAACAAGTGTGACGATTGTGATGTTAAAATCCGTCACGCTTGTTTAGAAAAACAAAGTCAGTCAGACAAACTGCTTAGCGTTAAGCAGTTAAATGATAATACCCTGAACGAACACCTGTTAACTGTACATCAATATCCTGAGCCGAACTTGTTCCAGACTAAATGGCCTTGCGACATCAAACGAAAAGTCGAGAGTAAACTTATTTTAAGTCGTTTTTTCGCCAGTGTATTGGTGGTGGCGATGACCTTACACTAGAATGATGCCATCGTTGCCGTTTGTTATCTGAATAATAAGCCCGTATTACCGGGCTTATTGAGTTCAGACAACCTGGTCGTTGTTATAATTTAAACACCCCAACCATGTCGCCAAGACGGACTGACAAATCACGCAGCTCGTGACTTGATTTAGCTAACCCTTCAGCAGTATCCGCAGTACACTGCGTTATCTCATTAATCTCGACAATATTTTGGTTTATTTCATTCACCACCGTAGATTGTTCTTCCGTTGCCGTTGCAACTTGGGTGTTCATGTCTGAGATCAGGCCAATACGCTCGCTAATAGAGACCAAGGCTGCCGAGGTCTCTGTTGTCGCAATAGTCCCCTGTGTGGTTAACTCACTGCTTCTCTGCATCGCCACGACGGCACTGCTCGCTTCATTTTGTAAGTTATCAATCATGGTTTGAATTTCGTTGGTCGATTGCGCAGTACGACTGGCCAAATTACGTACCTCATCGGCCACCACTGCGAAACCACGCCCTTGTTCACCCGCACGCGCGGCTTCAATTGCTGCGTTTAAAGCAAGCAGGTTGGTTTGCGCCGAAATACTGCTGATCTCTTCTAAAATACTGCCAATCGCTTGCGTATTCTTGGCCAATGAATCGATGACCTGGCTCACCTCTCCGACATCACCAGCAAGTTGATTAATAACATCACTGGCTTTTGTTACAACCTGCTGACCGTCTTTGGTTTCTGTTTCTGCATTCTGGGCTTCAA
Source organism: Moritella yayanosii (assembly GCF_900465055.1). Lineage (NCBI taxonomy): Bacteria > Pseudomonadati > Pseudomonadota > Gammaproteobacteria > Alteromonadales > Moritellaceae > Moritella > Moritella yayanosii. The sequence goes on from NZ_LS483250.1 coordinate 207,201, forward strand.
TGGCGGCGGCTGATGCATTATTGGCGATCTCATTCACCGTGGCGCCCATTTCATTGATCGCAGTGACCACCAGGAAGGTGCGGTCGCGTTGTTCATGGCTATTATCTAAGGTTATCTGTGCTTGGCTAGCAACCTCTGCAGCGGCCTGTTGGAGTGCTTCACCAGTGCGTGATACTTCTTGCATGGCATTGTGGATCTTAGTAATAAAACTGTTAAAACCTAATGATAATTGCGCAATCTCATCTTGGCCATGTATTTCAATACGCTGGCGTAGGTCGCCGTCACCATTACCAAGTTCCGAAAACACGGTCGCGATACGTTCAATTGGGCGAGTAATATTGTTACCTAACCAAATTGCGATAAACGTAAAGATCAGGGCAATAGCCAATGTCCATAGCATGATCTTGTTATTGGCTTGCGATAAGCTGGCGAATGCTTCCTCGGTTGGTAATTCAGCAACCACATACCAATCCATTGATGGAATATAACTACTGGCAATTAATGTGGCATGATCCGAAACGGTCGTTTCCGTCAGATTGAACGCCGTTTTTTTTAGTAGGGTCGTGGCCAGTTGATTATTATATAGCTGGCTTAAGCTGGTATTTCCCATAAGCGCATTGTTATTATGTAGACGGATCATGCCTGCCGCGTCCACCAGATAAACAAAACCGCTCTGCTCTAGCTTAAATTGATTGATAAAGTCGACCATTTCATCGAGGGATTTGGACAGGCCAGACATGCCTTGCCCATTACGTTGCTGGTAGTTAATAAAGAGTTTCATTTCACCGTTACTTTCCCTAAATACACTCACAGACTGCTGTTTATTACTGTTGGTAAAGTCGAAAAACCAGCCATCTTGTTGACGATTGAGCTGACGTAAAAAACCGTTTTGATTCCAGTAGTCACCGGTTATACGGTTAGCAAAGGAAGCATCAATAAGCTGATATTGGTTTTTTACATCGTTAAGCACTTGCACGAGCTGAGCTTCTTGCGCAGTGGTACGTTCAGTTTGCAATAATTCAAGCATAAACCGGTTGCTCGCCAGTTGCTGGGCAGCCTGCTGCAAGGTTGATATCTCTTTATCAATTTGATTGCGGATCTGCATTAACTTTGCCGGCAGTTCAGATGTGGTTAAGCGAGTTTCGATAACTTCCCTGGCTAAATTTTGGCTAACGAACCCAACGAGTAGGGTGGCGGTAATGACGGCACTAATCATCGTGACGATCAGTTTTTGTTTAATACTAAATTGACTGAAATTCATTCGGGTGTTGTCCTCGCCTATCGATAAGGCAATACAAGTGTAAAAAGGTCTAATAATTAACCTATTAATTAAATAAATGGTTATTATTTTTTACGTTGTCAGTTTATTTAACAAATTAGCGGCTGAAATTGAGAAACCTTTAGTTATATCCGACATTCCGCACCCCTAAATAGATATTATTACTAGTGATATAGGTCACAATCAGTAAGGTTGAGGTTATTATGTATTGAATATCAGCAAGTTTCCATGCCATATTGATATGTTGTCTTTCTTCTAAGCTATTGATTGGGTGGTGCGTTGTTTAAATTTCATATTACATTCTTATTCACACTTAAAAATCTATCATGGTCAAAAAACGTATCTTTCACGAACGTGTAGCTAACTCCTTCGAAAGAATTGCCAAAACCACGTGCGGAATGTCGGTTATATAGACTAAAATCACTTTAAAATGCACAATCAGCATCTTGAAATAACTTGGGAATAAGTTATTTTTGTAAGTCTTTTTCATTAATTAAGCCACTGGGTATTTAAACAATGGCATTTTTATAGTATAAGAGCGGGTTGAATTAAGAATATCCCAAAACTAGGAACTACAGATGTCTAAAATGTTTTTCAAAGGTCGTATCGACGCGAGACTAAATCACGTTAAAGTTGGCTATAGCACTAAGCGTGATGTCAAACTTGGAACTGAAGAGTTACCTTTAAACTTAATAGTGCAAACGGTAGAACGTCAAACTGAAATTGAAGCGATTTTAGCGGATACAAAATTGGTTGTGAACATTGAAGTAAATGCAGACACAGAAGAAAATATCCGTGATTTAGACGGTATATTAAATAAGCCAAAAACAACGGTAGTCGAAAAAACACCGAAACGTAATGATCCTTGCTCATGTGGTAGTGGTAAAAAATACAAAAAATGTTGTGCTTAATTTATTTTAACCATAAAAAATTTAATATTTAAACTATTTATTATTAAGCCCTTAATTATTTGATTAAGGGCTTTTTTTATCTATATTACTTAATCTGCGTAATGACCGCTGGTATTCATTGCTGGCTGATGTTACCGGTAACGTTAGCCACTTAACTTGCCATATCGCCGCTGACTTAATCAATACTATTAATATGGTTTTATGTTACTAAAATCACGTGCATATAAATAAGGAGATCTATATGAGTTTGTTGTATTTTTTTTGGTGGCTTACCGCTATCAACTAAATTCGTACAGCACTGTTGCTGACAAGGATGCAAAGAAGATTGGATATAAATCAGCCTGGCAGGGATGAAAATAAGTACTTCTACACTTAAGTAATGTTTCTTTATATTCAGTCTTTAGCATAAAAATAGCCTTACTCACTCTAGTGGTAAGGCTATTTTTTTGTGTCAGTTTAGATAATGCCTAAGCTTTGTTTTAACAGTTTTAAATAACGGCGGCTAACGGGTAGGGTTTGACCACTGTTAGTTATGATCTCGGCTAAACCATTATCCAATAATTGGATCTCTTTAATGGCTTTTAGATTAACCAGATATTGACGATGACAGCGGATCAGCGGCGTTTTTTCTTCTAACACTTTCAATGTTAACTGACTAGTCGCTTCTTGCTGGCCGGTATTTATGTATACACCGGTCAATCCGCTGTGTGCAAACTCAATATCTTGGGTGGCGATAATCAAAATACGATTGTGACCAATACAAGGCACACGCTCTAAATATTCGAGTGTTATGGCGTTATAATTTGGCTGTTGTGTTGATTTGACCAAACGCTCAACGGTTTTTTGTAAGCGGGCTGGATCAATCGGTTTAAGCAGATAGTCAAACGCATTTTCTTCGAACGCCTGTACGGCATATTGATCATAAGCCGTTGAAAATACCACTTTAGGCATGGTATCTGTATTCAACATCGACAGCATTTCGATGCCGGTTATTTGTGGCATCTGAATATCTAAAAATATAATGTCAGGTTTAAATTTATTAATTAATTGTAAGCCTTCGATTGCATTTTCTGCTTGTTGAATTACCTGAACTAGTTTGGTTTCATGTAATAATTCGATTAACTCTTCACGCGCATATTGTTCGTCGTCAATGACGATGGCATTAAGCATGAGTTAGTGTTCCTTATCCGTTGTTATCGCGCTGGTTGGTAGCAAAAAGGATACTTGGGTCAGCTTATTTTTGGTCGTTGAAATCTGTAAACTGGAGTGCTTATTAAAGTGATTAATCAGTCTCTTATCTACTATTTTAAGTCCTAAACCCGTGTTTTCTTTTTTGCTGGTGACAAATGTACCGGCATTATCGGTGACAAAAATACGTGGACCCTCAGGTGTGTTTTGACTGTATATCTCTACTTTACCCGCACTCAGCATGGTTGAAATACCGTGCTTAATCGCATTTTCAATGAGGGGTTGCAGGGTAAAGCTAGGCAGTTTGATATCCATCAATTCAGGGGCAATATCAATGCTAACGCTAAGACGATTAGTGAGTCGTGCTTGTTCTATGGTCAGATAAGCATTCACATGAGATAACTCTTCGCGCAAGCTAACCGATTCAATGTTCTGCTTTAGATTTTTGCGGAAAAACTGGGCAAGATGTTGGATCAACATCCGCGCTTTATCGGGCTCGCGGCGCGTAACGGCACTGATAGTGGTTAATGCATTAAACAGAAAATGCGGGTTAACTTGCGCGTGTAATAATTTCAGTTCAGCTTGTGTTAACAGGGTTTGCTGCTGTTGGTAATGGCCCAGTAATATCTGACTAGACAGGAGTTGGGCGATACCTTCTGCCATTGATATATTGATGTTAGACAGGAGTTTCCGGCGTGGTTCGTATAACTTAATTGTGCCTACAACTTTATTATCACCATTACGTAACGGTAAGATAAATGCTGAACCGAGTCGACATTTGTCATCAATTGGGCATTGATAAGTATTGGTTTTACTGTTCAAATCTATGATGCGATTCTCATCGATAGCTTGCTGAATATAGCTAGAAATAGGGACATTGACATGATGATGTTGTTCGCCGATGCCAATAAAGGCCAAAATATTGTTGGTATCCGTGATCGCGATGGCGCCGACATTGGTTTCTTCATAAATAATGCGCGCAATGGTCTGGGCACTTTCAGTATTTAGTCCTTGACTGAGAATACCGACACTACGATTAGCAATTCTAAGTGCGCGTTGTGAAAAGGCGGTTGAGTATTTTTCAAAAATAGATTTTCTATCTTCAATGATACTCATGAATAATACTGCGCCTATGGTATTTGCCGTGATCATTGGTAGTGCGGCCACACTCACCAGTGCATAGGCTTGCTCATAGGGTTTTGCAACAACCAACAGTATCGCCATTTGTGTCAGTTCGGAAAATAACGTCACCAGAAAAATAACGTGTGGTTTAAATATGTAGTGGATCGTATTCTTGCGTAATAAATAGACATGTAACAAACCACCAATTAAGCCTTCAACTGATGTCGAAATGGCACAGGCAAGGTCGGTAAAACCACCCATAAAGTAGCGATGTATTCCACCAGTCATACCGACTGCTAACCCGACAACCGGACCACCAAATAGACCGCCCATTACAGCACCGATTGCGCGCGTATTAACTATCGCATCGCCATATTGCAGACCAAAATAACTGCCCATAATACAAAACATTGAGAATATTAAATAACAGCTAAGCTTATGCTCCCAACGTGAGGAGATATTCAATAATGGTATGAAAAGGGGGGTTTTGCTGAGCAGATAAGCCAACACAAGGTAGACACACATTTGTTGTAATAGAGAGGGGATCAAATCCATCATGACATCTCAAATTTATTTATGTATAACAAACAGTAACGCCATTTTTGTAAAGTTATCTGTTTAACATTAATGGGCTAAATGCGCTGTTTATTTATGAATTAATCAGCATACACACACTAACCAAAAAAACCTATTAAATATAAGCGTTTAGGTTGTTTTCAGTGCGTATTCGAGTGAAAAATAACTGTTCGCTTAAATCAGGAACAGTTTTGTATCGCCTAAAATGAGTAATGTGAGTATTTTCAATAATATATCTGGAAGGGGGGGGATAATGAGTTATTTAATGTGTTCTGCTGGTTAGCATAGATTGATCAACTTTATTCGGGAACGAAGTCTGGTGGGAATGGTGAGCCGCACATTAATATGCTGCTCATTTATATTATTAGAATGCTAATTCGATATCTGTCTTTAATTGTACTAACTCACTGCATACCGATGGTGAGCCTTCATTAAAATCAAAGGTCTTATCGTTTAACGCGCAGATCGTACCGACAACTACGCCTTGACTGACTAACGGAAAACCCAGGTAAACACCTAAGTTAAACTTTACATAATCTTCGTTACCTTTCCATTCATCATCAATACTGGCATCTGGAATAAACACTGGCTGCGCCGTATCAACCACACGTTCGCAATACAGTTCGTGACAACCTGATTGTCTACTTTTGGGGCCACAATCACCGACATGGTAAATAGGCTGTTCATTCGCCACGACAACTTCCATGGTATCGGGTTTTGACTCCATAATCAGGATGGAGTGTAAGCCTGAATGCTCCGCGAGCGTATTAAGGCGCGCTTGCCACTCAGAAAATGACTGTTTGATGTTAACAAATGGCATATTTAATTCCTTATATCCTTATTTGGAGTTATCGCTAATTATACGTTTTAAGGGTGATATTTTAGTAGACTAGGTCTCACTTTTACAAACGAGACAGTAAATAAATGTCTACTTCAAGTCCATTAAGATATTCAGTGTTAACCTTACATTAGCAGCAGTTGTTGGTTGTAGCAATACTGCGGTTGACGTTACGTAATGAACAGCATTGATTGCGATGCATGAACTAACTAGTTTAGTCGAACAAGCCATATTGAAAAACCCAAGTTTGCAACAAACCGCGATTGCGCTGCAAATTGCTTATGCACAACGTGGTGTGACCACAAGTGGCCGCAGCCAGTATTTTGCGGTAATGAACAAGTTGGGCATAAAGTGACTGTGGACTTTATACCCCTGAATGAGACTAAAACGGTGCAGGAAAGCGTTTAAACACCGATGCTATATCCGCTAATGCTTGTGGTGTTAACGGCGTTGCAAAGGCGCTGATGTTTTCTGTTAGTTGCGGCAGTGTTGTCGCGCCAATAATCGTCGACGTGACACCATCAACTTGATCGCACCAGGCTAGGGCTAATTGCGCAGGTGTGATGCCATGTTGGTGGGCGATGTCAACATAGTCAGCTGTCGCTAAGTGCACGTTGTCAGTGTTTCTGTATAATTTATTGGGTTGCGAGAAAGTCCAGCGGCTGCCTTCCGGTCGCGCCTCGTTCAAGTATTTTCCCGTTAATAATCCCGTTGCCAATGGCGACCAAGGTAAATAGGCGATATCTTCATGCACACAATTTTCGATTAAATACGGCCAGTCTTTAGCGTGCAACAAACTGAATTCATTTTGAATCGATACCATGCGTGGCAGGTCATATTGCTCACTGAGTTTAAGGTAGGTATTAATTCCCCACGTCGTATCATCAGACAGACCACAAAAGCGGATCTTGCCGGCGACTACACAACGTTTTAACCCTTGTAAGATATCGAGCATTTGCGCGGTATGATCGGCCGTATTGATGTCACTAAAACGGATCTTGTTAGGGTTATGCTGATTAAAATGCGGGTTAGGGCGGTTTGGCCAGTGCAACTGAAACAAGTCGATATAACTGGTCTGCAAACGCTTTAATGAGGCATCGACAGCTTGTACGATAGCATCTCCAGTAATGGGATCGCCATTGCGTACCCAAGATAGCCCCGGACCTGCAATTTTAGTCGCTAAGACGATGTCTTTACGGCGCTGCGGGTTTGCCGCTAGCCAATTGCCGATAATGGTTTCTGTTTTACCGTAGGTATCAGCGGATGGCGGCACTGCATACATCTCTGCGGTATCGATAAAGTTCACGCCCTGTGACAGTGCGTAGTCAATTTGTTGGTTGGCGTCTTGCTGGTTGTTCTGAAATCCCCACGTCATGCTGCCTAGGCAGACTCGTGATACAGACAAACCGCTACTACCGAGTATTGAAAATTGCATTGTCATCCTTATGCTACTTGTTCTTTTTCATCATTATATGTTAAGGCAATACTAACAAACATTTGTTCACAATTAATCAATGCTTCTACCACGGCTGGGTCGAAATGACTGCCATCCCGACTTTACCTATGTCATGTAGTGGCGCTGATTTATAGAATAATTCAACACTATCATTGGTCAGATAATCGCGGTATTTAACGTGGTCCTGCAATTGAATGGCCAAAGCGCGCACATATTCTTGGGTACGTAAAATATGGCCGCCGGTTTCATTGTCACGGGCTTCTGCTAATGCCGATAGTCCAACGATAGCGACATCACGGGTTTGTATGACATCGTCTTTACTTTCAGCCAGCTATTGAGCATCTCATTGGTGTAATATGCAATAATGCTCAGCTCACCTTGGTGTGAAACCGGTACTCGGGCAGTCAGGTCGCCATTTGCCGCCGCAATCAATACCCGTTGCTGATTATCTAATAATAGCCGGAATAGCAGCAACCAGTGATACATGATAGTGCAGGTATAAATAATGAGTACCACAGCAACAAACACAAATGCTTTGATGATACGGACGAGCGTCCCTAAACAACCAATACCCAACAGCACCTTCAAACTACTTTCGATTGGAAAGTCATAGTAAGCGATATACCAATTCGCAAGCGCGACTGCACCTAGGATAAATATACTAATTGCGTTGTTCAAGCGACAACAATTGTTGCTTCAACTCTAATCCGTAAGCATAACCAACTAGCTTGTTATTGGCACCAATCACCCGATGGCAAGGAATTATAATCGGGATTGGATTTCTGTTATTGGCCATGCCAACAGCCCTTGACGCGTTGGGATTGCCCAGACCTGCCGCAATGTCTTTATAACGACGCGTTTCCCCATACGGTATTTTGATTAATTGTTGCCAAGCATGGCGCTGAAATACTGTGCCTGCAGGGTTCAATTTCAGATCAAATTTTTGTCGCTTATTATTAAAGTATTCACGTAATTGCTGCTTGGCATCATTGAAAAATGTACTGGAATGCATCCATTCGGCAATAATATTGATCTCTTTGCTGCCGTTATCAATCATTAGTTGGGTGATACCTTCTTCATTACCGACCAAAATAAGATGAGACTCTTGTTCACCAGTGGCAGAGGTGTAGGAGACGATGAATTTATCGTAATACATAAAGGTTGACAACTTAAATGGTAGGATCATAGATACCTAAAGTTTAATTTAAATTAACAACATTTGTTGTTACCTAGGTCTGATTAATTACACTTAAATAGCGTTGTCGTGAGCTCACGGAAATCGATGCAACCATCGATAGGTTATTGAATCGATCTATACAGTATGTTATTTTTATTTATCGCTTGAGTTAACTTTTGCATCGTATTCGCCCTGTTCAAACCGAATATCAGGTTAATACGGCTAACTTATTTTAACCTTCTGGCATAAATGTTTTCGCCAAGTTACTGATATTATTCACATCTATTTTTAGTTCATCCATTTGCGTAACGACGGTTTCGGTATGCTGCCAGTTACGTTCTGCGCCTTGTTTAATTTCGATGACATGATGATTAATTTCATTGGATACGATACTTTGCTGTTCAGCTGCGGTAGCAATTTGCATTGACAGATCGGCCATAGCCTGCATTTTTTCATGGATGATCGCAATCGCCCGATCGGATTGTTCCGCGTGAGCCACACAGTTATCAGCATTGTCTTTATTCTTTTTCATCATCACTAACCAGTCACTGATAGTCTCCAGCATGGCGGATAAACTGGTGTGGATATGAACGGCGGTTCCTTGGGTGCGTGATGATAAGGTACGAACTTCATCGGCCACCACGGCAAAGCCCCGGCCTTGCTCACCGGCTCTGGCGGCTTCAATGGCGGCGTTTAAGGCGAGCAGGTTAGTTTGATCGGCAATCGACTGAATGTCGGCCATTAACTGCCCCACATTCTGCGCTTCCCTATTTAATTTATCGGCGGCGGCGGAGGCTTGCTCTACATCATCGGCCAGTATTTTAATTTCTGCTGTGGTGGTATTAATGCTGGTTTGTGCAGTTTCACATAAGTCAAATGTGGCGTTGATCTCTTCAGAGGTTGCGACGCTGTTTGTGACAATTTGTTCTGTTGATGCCAGCATTTGCGACATCGCGGTGCTGACTTCGGTTAATTCTTGTTGTTGTGTCTCCAGATTTGCTCTGATTTGCTCGGTACCTGCTGACACAGTTTGTATAATCTTTTGGATCGGTTTTGTTGAATCTAAGGTGCGTTCTAAAATGGCTTTGATCTTGGTTTTAAGTAAGCCCATGTTGAAATCAAATACGCTGGCGGTGCCTTTACCGAAGTATACCTGACGACTGACACTGTCAAATGTGGATTGCATCTGCTGGGCTTTCTGCGCCATTGGGATAATATCTTGCCAGAATACTATCATGGGTGTGAGCGCGGCGACCGCCGCTATGATAGCGGTTGTTAGGCCCAAATAGGTGAAGATAAAAATTTGGGCGGTGAAGCTGAGCAGGGTTAAAAATGCGAATTTTTGTACGCGGGTAAATTCGAATAAAAAGCGTTTGCCGTTCAGGTTTTTATAGATGTTGCTGGCACGGCTGATTAATTGCGGTGTTGCCAGTGCGCTGACTGCCTGATGGCCGGTTATTTTGCCATTTTCAAATTGCGGGGTGATAAAACTATCGAGCCATACGGTCTGACCATTTTTTTGGGCTTTGGGGAGGATGCCCTGCCAAGAATAACCTTGTGCTAAGGTTTTTTTAATTTCCTCTTGGACTGATTTCGGCATGACCTGCGAATCAAGTTCCCGACTGTCTTTGCCCTGCAATTCTTCTTGAGAGTAGCCCAACGCGTTACAGAAATCGTCGTTTACATGGGTATATTCACCGTTACAGTTTGTTAACGAAATGAGTTGAGAGGATATATTTGCCATTTTATGTCTCGTGAAAATGTAAAAAGTTAGTTAAATAAATTGACTAGGAAAGTAAAAATAACACTGAAATTACAATTAGTCATCTGATAGTTTCGATTAATGCGAAGGCTGTTCATTGTGGTGGGGATTTACAAGATTACGGTGTGTTTTTAGGCAGATATCTGGGTATGTTCAGATTAGCAAGGGATTCTTAATTGTTGGGGTTATGTTGTTACAGTGTGATGTTCGTCATTCTTTAACCTGTCTCGCGGGAGTGGGCAGCGTGTGGTGGCTGTTAGCTGTAGTTGATCTAGATCAATGATTGACTAACTATTTAGGGGTAGTTAATTGGTGGTGTGTAATGTTTTAAAGCACTTTTTTCAATACTTTTTTTCAGCACGTCAGAGTAAGTCGGACAACTTTATTACTGCCGGGATGTTTTTATTCCGTCAGGAATGTAATCCATTAAGACATTGAAATATATGATTAAAAATCTTATTTAATTCTCTAGCTATGGCTGCTCCGGGTGTTATTTAACTGGTCATTTAAGCGATTAAATAACCGTTTTTAGTTTGAATTTTATACATTCACACCCTCTGGGACATATCGAAACGCCTTCATAGTGACCTTTGTGTAGCGTAAATAACTATTGTAATGATAATTACTAGCGTTTAAATTTAGTCATCTGTTGCTCATCGTGTGGGATATATTTTTGAAAACAATACAGGTTATGGTTGCCGCACTTACTGTCGTTGTTGCTGCTTTTATGTCTGTTAATGTGCAGGCTGCGCCGGATTATCAATTATTGGTTGATGATATTACTGCTCGTCTGGAACAAACTCAGACGCTTTATCAGCAAGGTCAGATCACGGACGCTAAACGCAAAGTTCAAATGGCGTATTTTGAAGTGTTTGAGAATTTGGAAGGTCCGATCAGGATCAATTATTCCGCGGATAAAAGTTATCAGCTAGAGAGTAAATTTGGTCTCATCCGTAAATTAATATCGCAACAGGCTCCTCTCATTCAAGTTGCAAATGAAATTGCAGATTTAAAACACGAATTATCATCCCTCCCGGAACTGCTGAGTAGCGGACATCAAATTATTGCGGAAAGTCGATATGATTTAAATGACCAAATTGCACCCTATTGGTTAGCTCAGATTGAATTAATTGATGAACGCTTAGGGATGGCGGTGGTTGCCTATAAAGCCAAACAGTATGATAAAACGCGCATCTTTGTACAGCAAGCGCAATATGAAGGTTACAAAAACTCAGAACTGGAAACGTATCTGGGCATCGAAGTGAGTAATGCTGAATCTTCCGCTTTTAATCGCCGCTTTAAACTGCTGATGGATCTGTCAACAACAGATGATCAACTGATTGAATTTGGTTATCAAACATCGAATTTGGTGTTGGAATTAAACGATCTCCTGCCCGGATTAAAAGTGCCGCAAAGCCAGCAAACGCAAGAAATTACAACAACGGATAAAGCGACCGACTGGGAGCAGGTTAAAGGCGATATTCTGCGCTCATTTGACCGCGTGTTAGCACTGCATGAACAGGGTCAATATCAAGATGCCATTTTTGCGACTCAAGATACTTATTTTGACCTCTTTGAGGCCAGTGATATGGAAGCTAAGATCGGGGCGCGTGATGTTAATTTTAAAGCTGAATTAGAAAGTTATTTTACCAAGATTGTCAGTTTAATTAAGGCGCATAAACCCCGCGCCATGATTGAAGATGAAGTGGATAAGCTCAGCATCGGATTAACGCAAGCGGTTAGATTATTAAGCGAGGAGAATCAAACGCCCTGGTCACTCTTTCTCTATAGTGTGATGATCATTGTTCGGGAAGGTTTGGAAGCCATTTTGGTGGTCACGGCGATTGTTGCCTACCTGGTTAAAAACAAGCATGACGATAAGCTGCACATAGTTAAAAATAGTGTGTTTGTGGCACTGTTAGCCAGTGCCGTCACGGCTGTTATCTTTAAGTTTGCGCTGGATAATTCCGGCGCCAGTCAGGAGATCCTAGAAGGGATCACCATGCTGATTGCATCTCTTGTTTTATTCTCAGTGAGTTACTGGCTGATTGCCAAAGCGGAAGCCTCCAGATGGAAAGCCTATATTGACGGCAAATTAAGTAAGTCATTAACAACCGGGTCAATTATAGGTTTATGGTTTGCCAGTTTCTTATCTGTGTATCGTGAAGGTGCCGAAACGGCGCTGTTTTATTATGCCTTGATTGCGGATGCACAGCACGCTGGGTATTTCATGATCGCGGCCGGTTTTGCTGTCGGTTGCGTGATCCTGGGTATAGCGTATCTGTTAATTCGCTATACCGTGGTGAAATTACCGCTACGCCCATTCTTTATTTGCACTGGCGGGTTGCTGTATTTAATGGCATTCGTCTTCGCCGGCAAAGGCATGCTGGAATTAATTGAAGGCAAGCTATTCCAGCCAATATTAATAAGTGAATTCCCACAAATTACGGTACTGGGCATATTCCCTTATGTAGAAACCCTGATCCCACAAGTTATTATTGTTATGGCTGCGCTACTTGCGCTCTGGTCGTTAAAATATAACAAGATAAAACAATCGGATACAACTAGTTAATCATTTTTTTAGTTATTTATTATAGGAGATAAAAATGGTGAATACCCATTTAATTAAAACAATAGTCGGTGGCGCGTTAATCGTAGCATCAAGTCAAGCCATGGCATTTCAGGAATATCCGGCGGGCGAACCAGTTGATATGAACAACATGGAAATTGCTGCGGTGTATTTACAGCCGATTTTAATGGAACCGCGTGGTATGGGATTAGCACCATCTCTCGCCGACATCCACTTAGAAGCCGACATTCACGCCACTAAAGGTAATAAAAATGGTTTCGGTGTTGGTCAGTGGATCCCTTATTTGACGATTGAGTATACGCTAACGAACAATGATACCGGTAAAAAGCAGACCGGTACCTTTATGCCGATGATCGCCTCTGACGGTACGCATTATGGTGCCAACGTCAAAATGATGGGAATCGGTAACTATACGGTTGTTTATCATATTGATCCACCATCAAAAGCTGGTCTTTATCGTCATACCGATAAAGAAACTGGGGTTGGTCGTTGGTGGAAAGCATTTGACGTGAAATATGATTTCAAATATGTAGGGTTGAAATAACCGGTTTCGCTAAGTAGAGTGCCCAGCCGATCTCTGGGCGCTCTGGAAGGTTGATGGTATGAGTTTTTTTGCTGCAAGTGTATTGCATAAATTTCTAATTTTTGTTTTTTTACTCGGGTTACTGTCTGCGCGGGCCTCATCGGTGAAGCTCAAAGCCGTGGTCATTCAATCCGCTCTCGGTATCGTTATCGGCTTTTTGATGTCTTTGTATATGCCGACGTCATTGCTGGCCCGTGTCTCTGTCTCTCTCCTTGAAGCCTGTGTGTTGGCGGCTATGGTGCTGACGCTGTTACTGCCCAAAGTATTAAGTATGTTGTGCGGTCTGTGGCAGATCGTGCTGCTTGCGCTGGCCGGATTTACCTTTTTCTCACAACCTTATTTATCATTAATAACCAACGCTTCGGTGTTAAATACCGAGTTGATTTTAAATTGTGCGGCACTGATTTTCGGGGTCGGCATACTGGTGTCATGTCAGCTCTGCAGCTACCGGATGGCCAAATTGCATAGCACGCTGGCGTTTACATTTGGTTTGTTGATCCTGTTGGTACTCGCCATGGCGTCAAGCGGTGAGTTACTGCTGGCCATGATGAAGCTTCATGTTGTGGACCTGACCAAGCTGCGTCTGTCTTATGCCAGCAAAACGATTAACTTTACCGATCTTCTGAGCTATATACCCATCGCATTTATGCTGTTATTCAGTCTTTATTATCGCTTTAAATTTGTGGCTCCGTTACGGACACCGCTGAAAGACCTGCAGGGGATCGCATATCGCCAGGCTCTGGCCCGATATTATCAACAGCGTCGGCTGCTGCGGTTAACGCTGTGTACGCTGATTATTGCTGTTGTTTCACTCCTGTACTGGGATCTGGTTGCCTCAAAACCGGCGACGTTATCGGAATCGACCGTTGTTGAGTTAGGCAGTGACAATGAAATACATCTGAATATAAAAGATCTTAACTTAGGGAATGGTAAATTATACCGTTTTGCCTGGGTCGCGTCGGACGGCAAAGTGATCCGCTTCTTTGTGATTAACCGGTATAAAGACCGGGTTAAGTTAGGCGTTGTTTTTGATGCCTGTTTATTATGTGGCGACGCAGGTTACATACAAAGTGGTAACCAGGTTATCTGCTTAGCTTGTGGGGTACATATTTTTATACCATCGATTGGTAAAGCCGGCGGTTGCAATCCCATTCCAATGACCTTTAGTCAGGATGCAACGGAAGTCAGGATCAGCAGAGCCAGCTTGATGAAGGGCTATCAATATTTTTCTCAGATCATGGAAATCGAAGTTATCGATCCGGTTTCAAAAGTAACATTATTAAATACCAAAGCCAGCAGTCAATTTAAATATCAAGATAAGACCTGGTTTTTTGCTAATGATGACAATTATGAGCGCTTCCGGGCGGATCCGTCGACATATATTGAGCATGTAAGCAATAACGCAGGAGATAAATAATGTTTTTGCTGTGTTTAAAACAATCTATGTTACGAGGCCGCAAGCGTAAAATGTTGGCGGTCTTTACTCTGTTTCTGTCGGCAGCATTGTTGAGCGCGTTATTTGCTGTATCGATTAATATCGGCGATAAAATGGCCCGCGAGATGAAGGCCTACGGTGCCAATATTTTAATTCAGAGCGCCAGTGAAACCCTTGCCATGAATATTGACGGGGTTAACTACAATCCATTGTCCGGCCAGTCATTTCTGAATGAATCAGCACTTCGCGATATTAAAGGTATTTTCTGGCGTAATAATATCATGGGGTTTGCGCCAAAATTAACTGCCAGAGTGGATATTATCCTGACAGATAAAACCTTGTCGCAGATGCCCATGATGGGGACTTATTTCGATAAGGCGCTAGCGGTTGAGGATGAAGCCGATTATCACACCGGGATGAAAATTATTGCGCCGTATTGGCAGGTTGAAGGAAGCTGGCCGAATGATGAGAGCATCACCCAGGTCCTGATAGGAAAAGATATCGCAGTTAAATATGGGGTGAGCATTAACACTCCGCTCACGCTATCCTATCATGATCGACAATATCGTGTGCAGGTTACCGGGATTTTAACCACCGGCGGTGAGGAAAATCAATCGGTTATTGTGCCGTTGGCCTTAGCGCAACAATTGCTAAATTTACCGGGGAAAATACAACAGGCGCAAGTAAGCGCATTAACGGTACCGGAAAATGCGTTATCGAAAGCCGCCCGGAAAGATCTGGCCGCGCTCAGCGCAGAAGATTTTGATAAATGGTATTGCACGGCTTATGTTTCTTCTATCGCCCATCAACTGGAAGAGGCCATTCCCGGTGCATCCGTGCAGCCTATCTGGCAGGTAGCTGCGTCGGAAGGGGTGGTGATTGAAAAATTGCAGTTGTTGTTACTGGTAGTGACCATCGCGGCATTTGTCGCGGCAGGTCTGGGGATTGCGTCATTGATGACCACCACTATTCTGGAACGCTCAGCGGAAATTGGCTTAATGAAATCCCTGGGGGCGAGCAATTATGAGATCCATAGTCTGTTTTATTGTGAGGCCATGATCAGCAGTGTTATCGGCGCTGTATTTGGCTGTATGGCGGGGGCTATTCTGGCGCGGATCATTGGCTGGTCGCTGTTTGGCAGCCCGCTGGAATTTAGTTGGATAGTGGTGCCAGTTGTGATTGTGGTGTCGGTACTGATTGCGCTGGGTGGCAGTTATTTCCCGGCAAAAGCCATCACAAAATTATACCCGGTGGAGGTGTTGCATGGGCAGTAATATGACCACTGCGTTGGCAAGAAATAGCAAAAACGCATTTTTGTGGACGCTTATTTTTAAGGCCTTATGGCAACGTAAGCAACGTGTGCTGGTGGTGATTGGCGCGCTTATCGTGGGCGCGGCCACGGTGTTTGCGCTGACCTCCATGTATTTTGATATTAACGCCAAAATGAGTCATGAGTTAAGAACCTATGGTGCGAACTTCTTTGTCAGAAGTGCCGCCATAAATCAGCATGACGGGTTAGATATTGCATTGTTTGATCGGGTGCTGGCACTGGCCGATGATGATTTGATCGTTGGGGCCAGTCCCTATTTATTTGGTCGGGTAAGAACCTCACTGCGAGAAGTAGTGTTGGTGGGAACGCATTTCAGCGTATTACCAAAGATCAGTCCCTACTGGCAAGTCGAGGGGGCATGGGTCTCGGTAGATTTTGATGAGCGCAATGCCATGATTGGTAGCCGCCTGGCTAAACAATTAGACGTGGTTACTGGCAGTACAGTGACCATTGTGCACGATCAAAAAAACATTAATCTGCGCATCAAAGGCGTTATCGAGTCGGGCGATGCCAGTGATAACTATTTATTTGTTAATTTATCGCTGGCCCAAAAATTATTGAATAAGCCGGATAAGTTCCAGCATATATTAATGAGCTTAGTCAATGAATCGACCCGGGTGGAGGCATTTGCCGGGCGTATAAATCGTGAACTGCCGCAATTAAGTGCCAGTGCGATCCGCAAGATATCGGCGTCAGAAGGCCAGGTGCTGGACAAAATTAAGGGCTTGATGGCATTTATTGCCCTGATGATCTTTGCGCTGACCACCTTATGTGTGAATACCACGCTAACCGCCATGATCGCGGAGCGTTCGCGCGAATTTGCCCTGCAAAAATCCCTCGGCGCCCGCACCCGAGAAATTATTATGCAAATTACGATTGAAACATTGTTAATCACCTCGATTGCGGTGGTGCTGGGTTGTGTGCTGGGTTATGTGTTAGCGCAGGTGTTAGGACAAACGGTGTTTTCATCCAGTATCAGTTTCAGGTTTAGTGCCTGTATGGTCACGGTTGTGGCCTCACTGGTATCGGCATTGATCGCGGCGATTATTCCTGCGAAAAAGGCCACTAATGTTCAAGTCGCTATTTTGTTAAAAGGAGAATAACAGATGAATCAATTTGTTATTGAAACGCGCTCAATGAGCAAGAGATTTGGTAATATTACCGCATTAGATAATTTGAATATTCAAATAAAACGAGGCGAATTTGTTGCATTTATGGGGGCATCCGGCTCGGGAAAAACCACCTTACTGAATATTTTAACCTGTCTGGATGTGCCGACCGAAGGGCAGGTGATCCTCGATGGGGTGGATGCGGGCAGCCTGGACGAAGACAGTCAGCGCCAATTTAGAGCCAACAAGGTCGGGCTAATCTTCCAGCAATTTCATTTGATCCCGTACTTAAACGTGCTTGAAAACATTATGCTGGCTCAGCATTATCACAGTGTGGTTGATGAAGTAGCCGCACGCGAGGTGCTTGACCGTGTCGGAATGTCACATCGCGTCACGCATTTACCCAAGCAGTTGTCGGGTGGTGAGCAGCAGCGGGTGTGTATTGCTCGCGCGTTGGTGAATGAACCGCCCATTATTTTTGCGGATGAACCCACCGGTAATCTCGATGAAGAAAATGAGCGATTAGTCTTAGCGCTACTCAAGGATTTAAATCGCGCCGGGCGCACCATTATTATGGTGACGCATAATCCGGATCTTGGACGGCAGACTGACCGGATCATTACCCTTCAGCATGGCCGGATCATCAAGGAGGAACAGATCTGTGCGTAACCTTATTCAAGCTATGTTACTTGCTGGCATGGTGCTGTTATCCGGTTGTGTGGAAGAGGTGGTGACGATGGACCAGCCGGCTCCTTCTCTGGCAGCGGTGGCCTTGGACGGAGAATCGGTGGCATGGGGTGATTATGCCAACACAGTAAAATATCTGGTGTTCTGGTCGAGTAGCTGCGGTGCCTGTATGGATGCGATGCCTGTTCTAGAGGCTCTGGCAATAGAAAATCCAGACACATTAATCATTATTGCGATTAATATAGATACGGATTTAGATAGTTTAGCTGAGCTTGTTAAACAAACAAAACTGACTTTCCCGGTGCTGCAGGATCAGCTGGGGATCACGCAGGAACGTTACCGGGTGATAGGGACTCCGACTGCATTTGTGATAGATAAAGAGGGCATAGTCAGAGATGCCTTTCAGGGCATGATGAGTCATCGTGCGTTACGGCAATTTATCCGTAGCACAATCAACAAGTATTCGTAATTAATCCAAAATCGAAGTGAGGAATGGCGTTCGATGAATAAAGTATTATTAACCTTGTGGGTGTTATTTACCCCGCTGATGTTTAGTCCGGTTGCGGCCGCCGCTCTGGCCGGGTTCGAGCAGGCATTGGCATCGGCAGATGATGAGTTTAATGTTGATAATAAGATGATTGTGAATAAACGCACCAAAATGGGTCAACTCACAACCTGCATCGGGCATTACCGAAAAATGAAAAATGTCCGGTTTGCGGCATGTTTGTCTATAAATATCCGCATTGGGCGATCTGGCTGCAAGTGGGTGAAAAAGTGCATTATTTTGATGGTGTCAAAGACATGATCAAATTCTATTTAGCCCCGAATAAATACGGCTATGATTATAAACCCAGTGACTATACACACGTGGTCGTGCTCGATTACTTTACCCAAGAGAGCATTGATGCCACGCACGCTTTTTATGTGGTGGGGTCGAATGTAAACGGACCGATGGGGCTGAATATATCGCCTTTGAAAATAAACAAGATGCTTACACGTTTTCTGTTGACCATCGCGGCAATGGGGTGTTTTTGTTTTGCTATTTATGAGTATAGGGATAAGTGGTGTTGTTATGCGGCGTACAGATGCGCCGCTATTGCAGTTGCCGGCGAATCTGTCGGCGCATATTGCGTTCTCGACCCAGTATGGCTTTATTCGCTATGCAGAGCCCAGTTTACATCAGCAACCCGCGAATAAATTAACCTTTGTTTATAAGAGTCAACAGTCTAAGAACCAAAAGTATAAGCGCCAAAACCACAGGTCTAACACAATTGTCGAGGTAGAATGAAGTTCCTTTCATTTGCATACTTAATGTTGAAACGTAATCCGAGTAAAAACACTTTAGTTTTTGCTTATTATTTACTGTTTGTGTTTATTATTGCATCGGTGATCTTTACTGCCAGTTCTTTGCAATATACGTTTTTGCAGGGTATTAAGAATCAAGATGATATTATTGTCAGTGTTGAACAAGCAGGTAGACATAGTGTCATCAATGAGTCACAAGTAGAACAAATTGAATTAATCTCGGGGATAAAAAAAGTCACCAGACGTGTTTATGGTTTTTACGATGCCTATTTAGGCGGCAATAAAATTAGTATTAACGGCATTGATTTTGTTGATGCTGCTCTGCTCGCTAATATTACCCCGTTGGTGGACGAACAGGTAAAGGCTTTATTTGAGCGTCAGTATTACCAGGATAAATTTGTGTTTGAAAATAAGGCCGGGGTATTTACCAAGGTTGCACTCTATCGTACCTTCAAACCCGGTCTTGAGCTGTTTCTCAATGACACGGTGATCGTCGATGTGGGGTTGGCACAATCCTTACTGGGTTATGCTGAAAATCAATATACCGATGTCACCCTCATTGTGCCCAACCCTTACGAAATAGACAATATCATTGAAAAATTGGCCTTGTTAGGTTTGGAAGGACGGACCAAAAACCGCATTATCTCTGATGGTCTCGATCTTTTTGAATACCAGGGCAGACTGTTTTTGAGCTTGTACCTGATGGCGTTTCTTGGTTTTATGATGGTTTTTTATATTCAAGCCTGCTCACAGGGCGGCGCCGAAAAAAAACAGATCGGTATTTTAAGGGCGATAGGCTGGTCAATATCCGATATTATTGTGTGGCGCTTACTGACCGCATTGATTATTTCGGTTTCGGCATTCAGTCTTGGTTTGTTGCTGGCGTATCTGTATGTATTTTTGGTGCCCGGTAATCTTTGTTTGGCTATTTTTATCGGCGGTGACAATTTAAGTAATAATTTTGTGTTATTGCCGCACATTGAGATAGCAAATATCGCCTTACTTTGTTTGGTTACCATTATCCCGTTTATTGCCAGTACCTTATATCCGGCATGGAAGGTCGCGGTCAGTTCCCCGAGTGAGGCGATTAAATGATCCAGTTAGAACACGTCATGTTTGCTCCCGCTAATAACCAAAATTCAGCGCCGATCCTGGATAATATCAGTTTAACCATTAAGGCGGGTGAAACCTGTATTCTGTCCGGTGCCAGCGGCAGCGGAAAAAGTACCCTGCTGGCCATTATCGGCGGATTAACCCGCCCTTGCTCGGGACTGGTATTGATCAATCAAGCCGCCATTTCCAAGATGCCGGATTATCATGCTTCCAGGTTAAGACAGCAGACCATAGGTTTTATTTTTCAACAGTTTAATTTATTTGATGAGTTGACGGTGTTGGAAAATATTCGTACGGCATTGGTTCCGGTTAAAGATACCACTGGCGCGGAGCAACGGATCAATCGGTATTTAGAGCTGGTGTCACTTAGCCATAAAAAAAATGCGTTCGGTAAAGATTTATCCGGTGGTGAAAAGCAGCGTTGCGCCATTGTGCGGTCGTTAGTGAACTCGCCAACCTTGTTGTTGGCCGACGAGCCGACGGCTAATCTTGATCGCGCTAATTCGATTCTTATTATCGAGCTACTACAATGGTTAAGTAAGCAGGGGGTGACACTGCTTATTGCAACGCACGATCCCTTGTTTGCAAGCCTGATGCCAGACGCGACGGTGCTGCATATTGAACAGGGTAAATTGCGTTGATATTTTCGAAACTGATGCTGGTTTTTTCATTTATTTTACGCATCGTTACCTGACTAAAAATGAGATACATAAACATTGATACAAGAACCAGTAATATCATGATCCCAACAAGTAATGTGATTGTTTTCATAAAGAGCTGATCCAGTTAATGAAAGTCTTCGTATACATCTGACTAAGTTATCGAACCAACCAGCACTCAAGTGCACTATTTAAGCTACGTTAGCGATTCTATATAACTAAACAATCCGGTGCTATCAAGTATGACTAACAGGATCATGGTTAGCCCTGATATCATCAATAACCAATAAAATAGCAAGGCTAAAATTCGGTCAAAAAGGTTGGTGTGTTTGTGCAATGCATCAGCATCAGCAAACAAACCAGATAATGGACTTTGTTTGAATTTATCAGTCATAAAACGCGGCAGTGACAGCGCTTGTGCGACCTTAATGATGTCCCAACCACTAACAAATTCAAATCCTAGTTTATCTCTGGTTTCAGGATTGTTTCTTAATTTTCGAACGGTGACTTGGCCAAAAATGACATACAGAATACAGGCTACAAAAGCAAATGCAGCAGTAATACCGAGTAATGTAGAAAATAAGCTCATTATGAATTCATCCAATTTAATATTTCATCGTACAAATCGCCGCTATTTTCTTTGAATAAGCTATTCGTTAGCATGGCTGTTCCAGCTGCTACACCTACAACGGTTAAGCCGCCAACAATTAACCCAACCCAGCCAACAGGGGTGCCTACCATGATAAAGGCTAATGCAGCACTTCCTACTTCAACGGCTACAGTACCTGCAAATGTTGCAGCTAAAAAACTACTCGACTCAATGAACATCTTGCGTTCCCAATTTTGTCCTGCTTTGTAACTATGGTGAATATTACCGACACGGCTAGTAAAGTCGATTACAGCAAGGCCACCACCTAGGAACTTAGCATGTTGACTAAACTTCACTAAATTACTGGTTTGAATTTGTGAGGTGATATTTAATTTAGCCACGTTACGACTGCTTCTGGCTATGTTAGTCCCGCGAGTGCCACTGGTTAGCGGTGTGCCGCGTGCGGATTTATTCGCACCTGTTACAGCTTTTAATTCACGATGAAAGCCTTGCTGCATCTTTTGGAACGCTGCCATCGCTTTCTGTTTGGCTGCGGTTTTAATTGTAGAATTGGTTACCTTGTTCTCGATAACGTGGCGATATTCCATTAAGGCTGCCTGGTAGCTTTTAACTGCATCGGCGAAACCGCCAACTCTATTACCGTAAAAGCTGGTGGATGCCCCCATAGTACCGACACCTAATGCCTGTAGTTTTGCTGATATGTCTGCGATAGCAAGGGTATTGTCACCCCCGAAGGAAAGCGCAATATTAGTGAGTTCTCGATTATTTGCGGTATTGGTCAGCTGGTTAACCATGCTTTTTGCGGCATTAGATGGATCCGTTCCAATAAGGTAAGGGGTATAAGCAGTAAGCATTGATGGTTGGCGGCATTGTGCGCCAAAGATCATGCTGCTGTCGATGCCACACTGACTAGCCAGCGCATCGGCTTTAATTGGCTTGTTGCACAATAATATCGTACTCATTTTAATTCCTTTTTTGTCTTGTTTAATCAAGTCCTTTGATTAGCTGGGATTAGTTTAGCTTAGATGAGAGTTAATATGGAAGAGCAGGGTTAAAATATCATGATAAAACCAGTCTTTTCAGCTGTAACTAGTATCGAAACCCTATGATTAAAACTTGCTGGATATTGACCATACTTGGCCCATAAGGCAAACTCACTGCCAGTATCATTCAACACTGATTTTAATAGGAAAACAAACATGAGCGGAACGAACAGATCTGATATCAAAAAAGGCTTAGCAGTATCAATCGTACTGAAACAAGATCAACGCAGTGGCAACTTGACTGAAGGGATCGTGAAAGACATATTAACGAATTCACCTAATCATCCACACGGTATTAAAGTTCGGCTGGAAAGTGGTGATGTTGGGCGTGTTAAAGTGATTAACGACTAATCAAACGTACTGATCTACCTATATATATTTAGAATACTGATTATGCTAATCTACCTCAGTCTCCATGCATTCAAATCTGAGGTTAAGATTAGCTATGCACACCAATTTTTATGACGATCATGCTCAACAACTTGCCGAGCAATACCTATCAAAAACCTTCGAAGAAGTGCATGCCGCGTGGTCTGAATTCTTACCGTCAATTTTAAACAAACCCAACGCGCGTATTCTCGATTTAGGTGCTGGGGCAGGGCGTGATAGTCGATATCTCGCTGAGCAAGGACAAGTAAACGACATTAGTATTGTTGCTGTAGAACCGGCTAAATTATTAGCCGAAATAGGCCAGCAACAAACGCAGGGGTTGAATGTTAAATGGGTTGAAGATTCATTACCTGCACTGGATGTGGTTAGTCGTCAAGAAATCAGTTTTGACCTTATCCTGCTTAGTGCAGTGTGGATGCATATCCCAAAAAGCGAGCGACCGCGTGCAATTCGAAAACTAGCCAATCTACTCAAGCCCGGTGCTAAATTAGTGATCTCGCTTCGTCATGGCCCCAGTGGTGACGAACGTAAAATGCATGATGTCAGTACCGAAGAGCTAGAATTATTAGCTAAGTCTGTCGGTTTGTCAGTCGTACTTAAAACAGAGCGTGATAGCGACAAACTTGGCCGTGATACTGTTCATTGGCAAACCGTGGTATTACAGCTTCCTGATGATGGCTCGGGGGCATTTCCTTTCATTCGTCATGTTGCATTGAACGACGGTAAAGCGGCAACGCACAAACTGGCATTAATGCGCGTATTGTTACGTATAGCAGATGGTCATCCTGGTGCGGTTATTCGCCGAGAACATACTCCGCAGGGAAACCGAGTCATATTACCGGTTGGGCTGGTGGCTTTATACTGGTGTCATCAATATAAAGTGCTTATCGACGATCACGGTTTATACCAGACCCCAAATAAAAAGCCGAATATGGGTTTTATGAAAGATGATGGTTGGCATCAATTAACGCATCGTTCTGCAACCGACTACCGTATTGGCCATCTCTTTGTCGGCGATGATGCAAAAGCATTACACCGCACATTAACAGCGGCAGTGAGCAATATCAAAAACATGCCGTGTAAATATATAACCTTGCCTAATACTGACGTCAGCGTATTTGAAGTCGAAAGTAAAACTGTGCGCGCTAAAGACAGTTTGTTTCTAGATATGGAGTCATTATCGCAATGGGGTGAATTTTCGTTGCCAGAAACAGTATGGCAAGCATTCAATCGTTTTGCTTGTTGGATTGAACCTGTGCTAGTCAGTGAATGGATGAAAACGATGAAAAGCTATCAGGGTAATCAAAGTCCTGAACAGCAACGGGCAATAGCAAGTTCATTGGATTGGTTAGAAGCCAAGCGTTCAACCGTTGAAAGCCGAGCCCGTTTTGATTTGTTACGACAACAACAAGAGCAACAATGCGTCTGGTCAGGTAAGGTTTTGAAACAAGATTATGCGATTGATCACTGCATGCCATTTGCACGCTGGCCGAATAACGATCTGTGGAATTTACTGCCGAGTGATAGCAAAGTAAATGGTCAGAAAAGTGATAGTCTCCCCACAGCCAAAAAGCTGAAAGACGCCAAATTACGTATTACAGACTGGTGGCAACAAGCCTGGACAGATGATAATACGCAGTCGACTCGCTTCTTTGCCGAAGCTAATATTGCTTTACCGGGACTGACTACCAACAACACGTCTATTGATGATCTTTTTGAAGCACTGGAGTTACAGCGTGGGCGATTAAGAGAAATGCAGCAGTTAAGGGAGTGGGGTTAGTAACAATTACTTGATTAAAGTGTGCGATATATCTTAATGGGTATAAAAATAACAGTTAAATATAAAGCGTTGTTTTAATATGATATTATTCAAATACTTATTATTTACATCGGAACGGTAATGGAAACCTCACAATTTGTCAGTGAAGATGAATATAGTTCAGAAACACAAACGACAACCTCTGCAAGTAAAAACCAAGTAGAACCAGAAATTACATCAGAGCAGAAAAATCCCCCCGTTACTAAAAAACTGGAACAACTCCCTCGGGAGAGTGAGTTTCTTAATCGACATCGCAAGAAAACTCGACTATGCGATCCTAAAGGTGTGTATGAGTTCAGGCATATCGAACCGCGGTGGTATCAATCGTTCCTACAGTTAATAACCATGTTAATGTCATTGAGTAGTATGGTTGGACTATATTATGTGGGTTACCAAGAAAGTAAAGAAAGCTTAGTTGGTATTGGAGAAGTATCTACTCTTACTTGGATTGATGCCATTCAAGTCATCTCTATAATTGCAATCATCTTCATGGCGATTAAAAATCTTGGTAAGCAACTCAAAGTACACCCTCAAAAAAGCTATCGTTTAGCCATACTTGCAAATTCATTTAATCTAATGTGGTTAAATAACTTCCGTTTGTTACTAGCTCTTGCTTTATTATTTTTCGCGATGATAGGGATGCAAGAGCAAAGTTATGAATCTTTCGATTTGGAATTTTTAGTTGAGGGCGCTGCAGCGGATTTATTCGATGCAATACTTTCTTTTTTCATTGTTATTATTTGCTTAAGATCATTTCGTTTTTGCGGTAAGGAGTTGGCAGAGTGAGAGCACTGTTATTAATATTAACCCTTATCCTATCGTTTAACAGCATGGCGCGAGAACGCGTATCAGCACGATGTGAAAATAACGCGACTCAGGTCAGTGAAATGGATCTGATGTTTTTTAATACTACTAAAGTGATTAAACTTGGGGAGTGCGTTGGTATTGAGTTGGTCAAACACAGTAATATGCGAGAACTACCACAAGCTTGTAGTGAAGTTGTTGAACATAATAATAATGTTTTTGGTTCGCTAAGTTTAAGTAAAAAAGAAGCGTTGCAAATAGGGTTGTGTCTGGGGGTTATTAATTATGTTTATGACCGATATCATGATGAAACGTATCGAGCAGAACGCTATAATAGCTATAGTTCGAAGCGTTATAATCACATTTATCAATGTGAGAAAGGTATCACGGCGGTGAGTAGATTAATCACTACAGGCTCTTCGCTAACTTCGCGTAATAATATCCGAGATGTATTATGCATAAAGACTCGATATTAATGGATAACAAAACAGAACTAAACTCAATAAATGGTTATGCAAGTATATTTTTGGGGCTGGGTGATAATGCGTTACCTGCTACATTAAACAGTGCGTTAAATACCGTATTTACTAAAGAAAGAGATAATGCTGATGATGATGTTAAAGCATTCAGAGGCAAAGTTATTACTGAAATAAAAACAGACCATAACAGTCACTATCCGGTTTTATTAGGTAAAAGTAATGCGATTTATAATGCTTTATGTTTGATTGTTATCGTTGGGGTTGGGGCCACTAAAAATATATTTAAACATGCAGTTCAAATTAAAAAAAAGAAGAGTCTATCTAGTTTGTTAGAGCAGAAGGAAGAACAAAAACTACTCTTCTTTTGTCTCGGTATACATAACGAAAATGTTGCTGAGATAGAACTAAAATTGGGTTCGGAATATTTTGATCTGTTTACTGACAAGTTACCGTCGCCTTTTGGTTATTCTAAAAATGATAAACATAACTTAGCGCCAATGCTTACTTTTTTTAAGGTAAAGATTCCCTGGCAGGATTATGTTAATGATTATCAGGCTGCAGAAAAAAGTTATGTAGCTAAAGATCTAGACAGTGCTAAACAACAGCTTGAGTTATTAGAAAAAAAAGCACTGTTACCTTTACCTATGGTCACCTCATTGAAAGAAAGGATTGTTGCACAGCAAATTGAGGCAGAAGAAGCATCGGATTATTTACAGTCATTACTAAATTATAAATAAAATAATGAAATAACACTTTTTTGTTCCCGGAACAAAATCATCATAACTCCTGTTAACTAAACAGGAGTTATTTATGAACACATTTACGACATCATTTACCCCGTTAAATGAACTCGTCATCAACTACCATATCACTGAAGCCTGCAATTATGCTTGCAAGTTCTGTTATGCCAAATGGAATAAGCCTAATGAGTTGCACAGTCAAAACGATCAGGCTGAGCAATTATTACAGCAGCTAGCAGATTACTTTATCAAAA
This sequence comes from Moritella yayanosii, assembly GCF_900465055.1. Taxonomy (NCBI): domain Bacteria; kingdom Pseudomonadati; phylum Pseudomonadota; class Gammaproteobacteria; order Alteromonadales; family Moritellaceae; genus Moritella; species Moritella yayanosii. The sequence goes on from NZ_LS483250.1 coordinate 234,460, forward strand.
ATAGGGATAACCTAGTCCAGCAACAAATGCCTTACCGTAACGTTAGGCTTAATTTTGCAGGTGGCGAACCGCTTATCTTAAAACAGCGCTTTGCTGAAATAGCGAATAAAGCGGCTGAGTTGGGTTTTAATTTGTCCTTGATCACCAACGGGCACTACCTCACCAATGAATTTATCGATAACTATGCCAACTTGTTTTCGATGATTGGGATCAGTTTCGACAGTCTGTTCAGCTTGGGCCGTATTCAAATAGGCCGTGTTGATCGTAAAGGATATTCGCTGACCAATGGAGAGCTGCTCAGCAAAGTTGCGCGGCTACGTGCCGTTAACCCTGCGATTAAAATTAAAATTAATACAGTCGTTAATTCGGTAAATCAAAATGAAGATTTTAACCAACTTATTACCCAGATAGCACCATATAAATGGAAAGTATTGAGAGTACTTCCTGTGCTTAATGATAATTTAACTATCAGTAAAACCGAGTTTGATGCTTTCGTTACCCGCCACAACAAACAGCAACAGCTAATGTCAGTAGAAGACAACCAGACTATGGTCAACTCATATTTAATGCTCGACCCCAAAGGGCGTTTCTACAAAAATGAAATGGTAGATGGTGATTATCAATACAGCGATTGCCTTCTTGAAAGCAGCGTTAAAACTGCACTCACACAAACTGACACGAATTGGCAGCGTTTTGCACAGCGTTATCAAACAGAGAGCAAATCAGTTGTTCGAAAAGCTAACAAAATAAAGTTATTGCCTGATTTTCTGCAGATCAAAAGTGCGGGAATTGCAACAAAGTTAGCTGAAGGTATTCATCCCCTAGCGTTAGGAGCAAAAAAGATCCGCTGCTTGCCTAAACTGTATCGTATCCGCATTAGCCATAGCTACCGCGTGCTTATTGGTTTGGAAGATAACCACTGGACGTCATTGGGTCTTTATTCCCGTCAAAGCTTTACCACCTTATTAAATCGTCGAAGGCGCTAGTCATAAGGACTGCGCACTTTTAATTTAACAAACAATAAGGAAATACAAAATGACTAAAAAAATCAAACCTCAAGACAATGCTGCGAATCAACCAAATGCAAACAAGGGCTCTTCTGGTACCAACCGCCAATACGACCAAGCCCAAGGTAACCGTGGTAAGCAAATACAGCAGAAAAACAAAAAGTAGTGTTAATTAACAATAAATAGGAAAAGTGCTCATAGCAAATATGAGCACTTACTTTATTACGATGGAATTCAGAATATGAAAAAAATTAAACAGGCTTTATTAGTCACCTTCGACTTCACCCAACGCGGGAAAAGCGGAACCGGATTTGCGGCCGGCAGCTTATTATCAGCCTGCCGTAGTCACGAACTGTATGGGCAACAGTTTACTATTGAGCATTTAGCCATACCCATGTCGACGGTTGCTAAAGAACGATTATCAGTAGCAAAGATTGTCGATGAGATCCGTCAAACTATACCTCTTGCTCACTTAGACCGCCTGGCATTGGCTTGTTATGTTTGGAGTTCATCACTTATTGAGCCCATTATTAAATTATGTAAAGAGTATGGGTTTAAAGGCAAGGTGATACTTGGTGGTTACCAAATTAACAGTAAAAGTTGTCGTGAGCTTTATCCCAGCGGTGACTTCTATATTTCCGGCTATGCTGAAGCATCATTACCGGAAGCTATTCTAGATGAACATTCGATTTTGAGTCGAATTGTTGATGTCCCCGTTAACTTTGAAAAATTGGCATCCCCTTATTTAGATGGCAGCTTAATGCTAGAGCAAGGACAAGATATGATCCACTGGGAAACCCGTCGTGGATGTGTTTTTAAGTGTAATTTTTGTGCCCATCGAGACCTTAAAAATAAAAAGGTACATCTACTTGGTATGGATAAAATAAAGCAAGAGTTAGATCTGTTTAAACGAAAAGACGTCAAGAAAATCAATGTACTTGATCCGATTTTTAATAATGAGCCAAACCATGAAGAGATCCTTAAATACGCGATTAAAATCGGTCTAACCGCATTGTTGTCATTGCAGGTGCGTTTCGAGCGGATCAATGAAGAATTTCTTCAGCTTTGTGCACAACTGAATGTACACCTGGAGTTTGGTCTACAGACTGCGGTGATAAGTGAATCCAGAATTATTGAAAGAGCAAATAACATGAATAAAGTAGATAAGAGCATTGCCTTAATACAGCAATGGCAGCAGCCTTTTGAAGTCAGCCTGATCTACGGATTACCGGGGCAGACGGTCGACAGCTTTCAATACAGCATTGAATATTTACAGCAAAGAAATGTCGCTATTATTAAAGCCTTTCCGTTGATGTTACTCGAAGGTACTCAGTTATTTGAAGATAAGAACAAGTTTAATATAACCGAAGATTTTATTGATGACAGTGGTATTCCACATGTAGTAGCTTGCGACAGTTTCAGCCGTGGTGAATGGCAAGTGATGCATCAATATGCCCAAAATTTAGCTATATCAGAGGACGCTGCATAATGTTTATCGTAATAGAAGGCCTAGATGGCGTGGGTAAATCAACCATCACCAAAGCATTAGCTACAGCGATTAATGCCGTGGTGTTAACAACACCTGGCGATAAGTTTAAAGGCATACGTGATCAGTTAGAGGTTATTTACCAGGACAACCATCAGGCAAGACAGCTATTTTATATGTCGACTGTCGTTAGCATATCCGAGCAAGTACGTGAACTCATTAGTAAAGGAAAGAATGTTATTGTTGACCGTTATTGGCTCTCAACGCAGGTTTACCATCACTGGAAAAGTGATAACAGTCATTTCGAACTATTGGATGTGGAAAAAACTTTATTGGCACCTGATATTACGTTATACCTTGAATTACCCCTAGATCAACGGCAGAAACGTTTAGCTGGCCGTACAGTAAATACTGTGGAAGATAATCTTACTCTGACTGAAACCGTAGATACTGAACTAAACAATCTATATGTACAGTATAGCAATGCAAGTATTACTGGACGTTGGCTTCGTGTTGATGCTAACGCGACGATTGCTGACATAGTCAAAACAATATGCAATGAACTGCAAGAATTTGAACAAGGATAGTCAAAATGAAAACAGAATTAACGTTTGCGGTACTGGTTGATGCTGAAAACGCTTCACACAACGATTACTTAGCGATGTTAGAGGAAGTTGAAAAACACGGTACTGTCGCGATTAAATGGGTGTACGCAGATTGGACCGACCCACATCAAAAAGCATGGAAAGATATTTTACACGAAACGGCATCAAGTCCTAAACAGCAGTTCCACTATGGTAAGGATGCTGCGGATCATGCGTTGATGATGGATGCCATTGAAGTCACTAATAATAATTCGCGTGTTAATGCTGTTTGTATCGTGTCGAGTGATGGCGGCTTTTATAGTGTCGCACAGCGTATTAGAGAATACGGCATACATGTCATGGCTATAGGTAAGAAAAATACTCCTGAGCGCTTTAGAAAAGCATGTCACAACTTTGTATTTACCGATAACTTATTCGAAGTCACTCAAAATAATAATGATGATTTGGATACTTTATTATTAAATGCTTATCATCGATGTGTAGAGCAAAATACTCCTGTTTATCTCGGTGATATGGGGAGAATGATCAAGCAAATTAATTCTTCGTTTGACCCGCGAACTGAGGGCTTTCAGAGTTTAAAAAAATTGATTAAAAGTCGAAGTTCACTATTTGATATTGTGCAAGAAAGCAATGATCGTTGTTTTATTGCATTGAAATTTAAAAGCGCGACAGATGGCTCACATACGCTGACTGGTAAAGTTCGTAAATGGGAACGTAAGAAAAAATTTGGTTTCATTAAATCGAAGGATGGAGACTATTATTTCAATGCCCAAGAATTACAAAGTAGCGTGCGTGATATCAGGGAGGGTATTACGGTTATATTTAATGCTGTAAATGTATCTGAAGTGAGAGTTCAAAAAGACAGTGCAAGCCCGTCTGCGTTTAATGTCGTTATTGCTTAATATTATTGATGTCCTATTTACAATAAATATATATTTTATAAGTTTTATTTTATAAACGAAATAGGCACACATTAGGATCTTTGTAATACTGATGCGAAATTAGGAACTGTATTCCCCCCTGCATTTTAAACCATACTTTTACCGTGCTTAGTTTATTTGTTTTTTTTATATAATGGATTAATTACAAGTCGTAACTAATTTAGTTTTTTGCTTGAAAATCAAAATAATCACGTTGTATATAAGGATATATAATGCCAACTAATAGCGGTAAATATTGGGTGTCATGGGCTAATACACATGCGAAAAATAGTCTTAAAGTGGATGATTTAGATGTGCTATTTAAAGCAAATGTTAAAGTATTTATAAAAGCGTTAACTGATGCGGGTGCGCAAGTTGTTGTATCAACCACGAAAAGAAGTAATAAAAGAGCTTACTTATTTCATTGGTCTTGGAAAATATCTCAAGGTAAGTGCAAGCCTTCAGATGCAGCGAAAATGAGTGGTGTCGATATTACTTGGGATCATGGTGAGCTAATCAAGAGCAAAGCTGGAGCGCTGGAGATGGTTAGAGGGTTCGGACTCGCTGTACCGCCTCGAAGTATCAATCCACCGTCATTAACCAGTAATCATATTGCTGGCAAAGCAATTGATATGACAATCACATGGACGGGAACAATTAATGTCAAAAATAAAGATGGCAATGAAGAAGCATTAACTTTTTCTACAAATGCGAATACCAATATTGCATTGCATAAAGTCGGTGAATCTTTTGGTGTCAAAAAATTAAAAACTGATGCACCTCACTGGTCTTTTAATGGAAGGTAACATGAAAAAACAGTCATATTTCGGATTGCTCGCTAGCGCTATGTTATTAACAGCGTGTGCTGAACCCACTCACATTCAGCCTACGGAAGTCATGGCTGATTTTGAACATAATGTCGGTTGGTTACATGGCAGTTGTTTGGCGATTAAAAATGATTATATTGTTAATAACACGAAGTTAACGTTGGTGCCGCTGGACAATTCAGAGAACGTGATTACCGCTCGTATCGCTAGACCAGCCGAAGCGGGTAAGGATTGTTTAGCATTACTAGAGGATCGCGCAACTGTTAATTTAACTAACGGTTATTCATTTTATGCCATTAATACAGATACTGATATCGATCTTGCTATAGGGGTAATCGATATGGATGTAAAGCTGTATGGTTTTGATTATTGCAGTACAACAGAAGGCCTAGTTTTTAAGCTGACAAATGCAGGACAACCACAAGCGTTATGGCGCGGATATTACTATCTTGGTTACGATACAGAAACTACGTGTGAATAGTCAGAGTCATTTAATCCTTTTCTGGCAACACTTACTCAGCGGGCAATGCTGACACTGAGGTATTTTAGTGCAGTAGCGTTTGGCGTGTTCAACTAGCAAAGCATGATATTGTTGATAGGTGGTGATGTTGCGTGGGATGTTCTGCTCTAGCAGCAATCGGAGTTGGTCATAACCCGTTGGCAGTTCGAAGCCGATGCGGTGCAGGATGCGACGGGTATAATTGTCGATAATGAAAAAAGGTTTATCCAGCGCATAAACTAAAATACTGTCTGCCGTTTCCGGGCCGATCCCATTAACGGCGAGCAGTTCATTACGTAAGGTTGCCCCCTCGATGCGACGGGCTAGCGTATCGACAGGCATCGCCAGTATTTGTTGCGGTGTTAACTTCCCGGTTAAAATCGCCAGTGCCTTTTCTACGTTTTTCCAGTTGGTATTCTGGGTCAATATCGCGCCCACCATCATTTCATATTCAGTGTCTGCGGGCCACCAGGCCAGGTGCCCATAGTGCTGTTGCAGCGGAGTGAAGATATCGTTGAACGTTGTTGTAACGGCTGCTTTCAAATTATTGTGTATCGTGTTGTGAGTGGTTGTTTTAAGCATAGTCGGTAAGACAGTTTTGTTTTATTTGAGGGCGGTGAGCATTATACTGCGGTGCTACCCTGACTGGGAACATGACATGAATAGATAGTGATTGTTAAGTGTTTAAATTATTGTAACCAGCAGCCTCACGTATGAGGCTGCTGGTTACCTTGTATGCTTAAAGAAGGATACCTTCAGCTTTTGCTATTTCATGAATTGGCTGCATTTCCCTTTCACGATCATGGTAAACCAGATCTATTTTTTGATAACCGAGTGCATCTTGTAACGCTATTTTGAGGTAAATACGAGATTCTAACGGCTTATTGATAGGATCACTTTCAATATAAAGATCGATATCACCACCAGATTTAGAGTCGTCACAACGTGAACCAAACAGCCAAACTTTAGCGTCGGAGGCAATGTATTGATGAACATTTGTAACGATAATATCTCGTTCTTGACTAGATAAGCGCATCAATATCTCCCTCTAATTCAATATCAATTGTTTGTAAGTATCGTTTAAGGTTAGACAGAATAAGCAGTAACTGGTCTGCGTGCTGCCAAGCTAAATTAAGTACTTCAGAGCGTTCATGTTCTGATTCAGGATAGTCATGTGAGAATGCATTTCTGACTTCTCTTAATAACTTCCACTGTTGAGGGGAAGATAGAACAGAACGCTTCTCCATCATATTTAAGACATCAACCATACTAATCGGTGTTTCATCTTCTAACTTCAATAGATTACGAAATAATTTGTGTCCGATACAATCCTGTAAATCAGCAAATCGAACTCTAAAAGCATCGATTTTATCTTGTAGATCTTCATCGGCACTCGCTAATTTTTCCGATGAAATAGGGAAGTCGTTAGATAAACGCTGTAGTGATGAATGTAATCGCTTCGCGGTTCTTAAGGCTTCGGACCAATTCTTCTGATATAAAACAACATATTTTGAATTTGCGTAACTCATTTTTTTCTCGATTTGGTTGCAAGCTTATGCATTGTTCTTAGTTTACGTGATTGGAAGTAAACCCGCAATTTGATTAAATTATATCTCTTTTTAAACTCGACAGTGGAGCTGATTTGATTTTATTCGCTCGGCATATACCGTAGAGTAGTGATATCAAACATCAAGGAGAGCGAGAACCCATGGACGGCATTCACGGAAAAGTCATTATAGTCACTGGCGCATCTGAAGGGATTGGTCGCGGCAACCTTGGAACAGGTTGGTGGTCTCGATATTTTGGTGAATAATGCTGGGATCACCATGTGGGGGCGGTTCGATGAAATGCAGGACTTAGCCATTTACGAACGTATGATGCAAGTGAACTACCTTGGCGCTGTTTATCTGACCCATGCTGCCCTGCCGGCACTAAAAGCGAGTAAAGGCAGTATTGCAACCGTTGCCTCGCTAGCCGGATTGACAGGCGTTCCTTATCTACCGGTTATGCGGCATCGAAACATGCTGTTATTGGTTTCTTTGATTCATTACGCATTGAATTAAAAGATGATGGCATTGATATAACGGTGATCTGTCCTGATTTTGTGGTAACAGAAACACATAAACGCGCCATTGGCACAGATGGTAAGCCTTTAGGCGCAACGCCTATGCAGGAAAGCAAGCTGATGACTGCAGAGCAATGTGCACAATTATGCCTGTATGCAAGTATTACTGGACGTTGGCTTCGTGTTGATGCTAACGCGACGATTGCTGACATAGTCAAAACAATATGCAATGAACTGCAAGAATTTGAACAAGGATAGTCAAAATGAAAACAGAATTAACGTTTGCGGTACTGGTTGATGCTGAAAACGCTTCACACAACGATTACTTAGCGATGTTAGAGGAAGTTGAAAAACACGGTACTGTCGCGATTAAATGGGTGTACGCAGATTGGACCGACCCACATCAAAAAGCATGGAAAGATATTTTACACGAAACGGCATCAAGCCCTAAGCAGCAGTTTCACTATGGTAAAGATGCTGCGGATCATGCGTTGATGATGGATGCCATTGAAGTCACCAATAATAACTCACGTGTTAATGCTGTTTGTATCGTGTCGAGCGATGGCGGCTTTTATAGTGTCGCACAGCGTATTAGAGAATATGGCATACACGTCATGGCCATCGGTAAGAAAAACACCCCTGAGCGCTTTAGAAAAGCATGTCACAACTTTGTATTCATCAATAACTTATTTGAAGTCACTCAAAATAATCATGATGATTTAGAGACGATATTATTGAATGCCTATGATCGCTGTGTAGAACGAGATGATCCTGTTTATCTTGGTGATATGGGCAGTATGATTAAGCAAATTGATTCTTCTTTTGATCCGCGAACTGAGGGCTTTCAGAGCTTAAAGAAACTGATTAAAAGTAAAAATTCGCTCTTTGATATTGTGCAAGAAACCAGTGACCGCTGTTTTATTGCATTAAAATCTAAAAGTACGGCTGGGGACTTGCCTACATTCAGCGGTAAAGTACGTAAATGGGATCCTAAGAAAAGATTTGGCTTCATTAAATCGAAGGATGGAGACTATTATTTCAATGCCCAAGAATTACAAAGTAGCGTGCGTGATATCAGGGAGGGTATTACGGTTATATTTAATGCTGTAAATGTATCTGAAGTGAGAGTTCAAAAAGACAGTGCAAGCCCGTCTGCGTTTAATGTCGTTATTGCTTAATATGATTGATGTCCTAAATGTGGCCTGATTATCTGCATGCCACCTAATTTAATGGCGAATTGCTTGGGTTGTGGTTATGTGTTAACGGATGATTAACCTCTAGCGTTCGATATCCACCTCAAGTTATTTGTAAAGTCGATCATATCAACTGCGATTCTATATCGCCCCCATTTCCATTGAGCCGGACCCACCTGAGTCATAACCGCTATTGATGGGCATTAAACATAATTATTCATGGGTAACTAAATAACTATCATTGCATTGAACAACCGGTTATATAAAGAGCTTATTAAAATTAGTACTTTAACCATGCTTGGATCAGGTGTTGATGTAATGTTTAAGTGATAAAATGCAGTACAAATCAATAGCGTACGGTTGATGTCGTCGTTTTCACCCCCGCATATTGATGGTTTTTCATATTTTAAAGGAATAATTTATGGCCATGGAAATTTGTATTAGCGCTAGAACGGGAATGATACTGCCTTGTATTGCGAACGACGAAAATAAAAGAGATCTTTTTCTTAAAGATAATGCGCATATTAATTCTGACATTTTATATAAAGGCACTGCGTATATTTCGCGTTCTGATTCAAGCTATGCGGCTCGCACACCGGTGTCACCACATTTGCAGCAGATGCTAAAGCAACTGCAATTATTACCGCCTCAAAGCCGGAAAACGATTAGCGATTTAAATGCCGCTTATGGCAGTGATTTATTGCTTTCTTTGTCGTCGTTTTACAATAACGAGATATTACCACTGCCGGCGCAAGGCGCTGCGTTTGCGCGTAATAAAGCGCTGCCAGTCATCGAAAAAGAAGCGATTGGTTTTACTGGTGCAGGGCTAACCGCTGTTAGTACTCGTTCAACTATTTTCGCCAAATTAATTACTGAATACCAACAAACTTTAGAAGCACTACGCGCAGCATACAAAAACAAATTACCCAAATTTCAGTTAATGAGATTAGAGGCGATTGCCAATGAGGCACACCAAACTCTTAATCAGCAATTTCAGTCTGAATTAAGACGATATATGCCAATGGGTAAAGGTAGTAAAGGTTCTATTTGGTCTAATGCGCAGCGTGGTATGGGACTAGCTAAAGGGGCAAGAACGGATGCACCGCTAAAACTCAATAATGCCAATGAAATAGCCAAGTTGGGTCGCTTTAGTCAACATGTTAAGTTTGCTGGGAATAGTCTGCTTTTTCTTGATGCTGGGCTTAGAGGGATTGATGTTTACTCAGATTATAATGAAGGAAAGGATTGGCAACGTAGTTTAGTGACACAAACTGCGGGGTTTGGTTTCGCTGGTGGCTTTGGAATCTATGCTGGGCAAGTTGCAACGGGTGTTGCGACTGTGTTTTTGGCTGCAACACCGTTTGGTTGGGTTATTGCTATTGGTATTGGCCTTGCGGTAGGCTACGAGGTAGCAAAAGCAGGTGATGAGTTTGGTCAGGATTTTGCCGAATATGTGTACGATACAAGCTCCAGTTTCAGATGGTTTAATTAAGGAATTATGATGGACTTATACCATAAGCTACTTATCTTAGGTGGTATTTCTTTTTTAATATTTGGCATTTCATGGATATGCTTTGCACGTATATCCATGAGTTATATAGAGCGTGAGATGAAAAAAGAGGGCAAAGAACCGCCACAATGGGATGGGATGGGGGCTCGGGCTGTTAGTTATGCAATGGTCATCGCTTTACCGGCCGGTGTATTAAAAAATTATATATTAGTTGATGCAGAAGCAGCAAAGAGGCTGTCTAGACCGTTAGATAGGAAACTTGCAGTGTGGTATCTTATCGCTGGTTTTGTTGGTACTGTGATTATTTTGGTTGCGTCTTATGTTAAACCTGATGACCTGATACTGTGAATTGTCAGAGTCATTCAATATTTTTCTGGCAACAGCAATAAAGCGGGCAATGCTGACATTGAGGTATTTTAGTGCAGTAGCGTTTGGCGTGTTCAACCAGCAAAGCATGATATTGCTGATAGGTGGTGATGTTTCGTGGGATGTTCTGCTCTAGCAGCAATCGGAGTTTGTCATAACCAGTTGGCAGTTCGAAGCCGATGCGGTGCAGGATGCGGCGGGTATAATTGTCGATAATGAAAAAAGGTTTATCCAGCGCATAAACTAAAATACTGTCAGCCGTTTCCGGGCCAATCCCGTTAACGGCCAATAACTCAATACGTAAGGTTGCCCCTTCGATACAGCGAGCTTGGCTGATGTCAAAATCATACTTTTGATACCAGAGCGTCAGCGCTTTGAGTTTGATGGCTTTTTGGTTGTAGTAACCACTGGAACGGATAAGTTGGGCTAGCGTATCGAGGGGCATCGCCAGTATCTGCTGTGGTGCTATTTTTCCAGTTAAGTGCCCAGCTAAATTCGCCAGTGCTTTTTCCACGTTTTTCCAGTTGGTATTCTGGGTCAATATCGCGCCCACCATCATTTCATATTCAGTGTCGGCGGGCCACCAGGGCAGGTGCCCATAATGCTGCTGCAGTTGAGTGAAGATGTCGTTGAACGTTGTTGGATCCGCTGCTTTCAAATTATTGTGCATAGTGTTGTGAGTGGTTGTTTTAAGCATAGTCGGTAAGACAGTTTTGTTTTATTTGAGGGCTGTGAGCATATACTGCGGTGCTATCCTGACTGGGAACATGACATGAACAGAACGCTTCTCCATCATCAGAAAAAATGCCCTTGGCTGAAGCAGCCAAGGGCATTAAGTTAACAGAATAACATGCTAACAGCCGATTACGCGACGGATGTTAGCGATGAACGTATCGATCTGTTTTCGACCCGTTGCCGGATTCATGAATACCGCTTTCTCTCCTGGAATATACGTGTACTTATCATACTCGTTATAGGCGGAACGGGAAATGAACTCAACCCAGTTGGTGTACAAGCCAACCTTGCCACACTGATTAAATATCTCGCGATGCCAGCTATTATTTCTGAGTAAACGCTCTGCATAATCAGGATTAGTCATGCACTGTTGCTCTATTTCAAATTCGGCATCTACGTCAGTAACCAATGCTGGATTATACAGTCTGAATCCTACGCTTGGTCCCTGGTTTTCTGGGGTGATCAAGCGTACGCAGCCAAGTTTTAACAATTCACTACGGAAGTAATTGGCGTTTTGTAAACAGTGCGACAGTATTATCTGATAACCCTCTAAACCCATATACTTCAATGCTGAATAGGCACCAAACAGACCCGCCGCGCCTCGAGAACATTCAATCGTCGACTGAAGATGAGTTTGCCCTTGCAGGTCATGCTCAAAATAAGAGAAATTTTCTGGATCATTTTCCAGCGCTTTCATGTCGTCTTTGTTTTTTATCATGATCAGGCTAGAAGTGTAAGGAACGTAGCCCCACTTTTGGAAATCGACCGTAAAGGAATCGGCATATTTCAGTTCTTTCACGCGTTCCATTGTCCGTTCAATACCGATTAATGTTGCCTGATTAATCTCTAGTGGGTTATTGGCAAAATCGTAGCTATTAAAAAAGATCATTGACCAGCCGACAGCCGCATCCACATGAATATGCGGTTTAACGCTTACTTCATATTCTTCACATAATCGGTTGCGAAGATCGTACACTAGCTTGACCTGATCTACCGCAAAAGTATCGGTTGTGCCCATCGTTAGCATAATTGTAGGCACTCGGCAGTTAACCGTAAAACAGGCGCGAAGCTGCTGTTCCATATCATCTAAATCGATATCGTGGCTATCTGTCACCTTGATTCGGAGTGTTTTATTGCGAATATCAACACCAAGTAGAGACAGATTGGTCATATTGGAATAATGTCCGCCTTGAGAATTTAAAATGCGGTAATCCTCAATCATGCCCATACCGGTAAACTTGGCATTTGGCAGTGATTTTCGCAAGCCAAGCAGGTAACCGTATAGATTACAAAAAGTACCGCCCTGGGTGAATAGGCCCGTTGCCTGAGTTACATCGTAATCTACTAGGCTGGCAATTTGACGTACCACATTTTTTTCCAGTTGATCAGCCATTCCAGAATACTCGCTGTAAACCAGGTTAGGGTTAGCTAGCGTGCCCATCATCGACCCGTAGATAGCCGGATCACAGGGCATAGTGACCACGTTTTCTACCGATGACGGGTTTTCCCAGTTTTTAGAGAGTGCTGCAGCAAATGCTAGCATGTCGTCACTCTTGCCATTTGGTTTTTTACGACCTGTTGGCATGGTTGAGTTTTCAAGTAATTCTTGCTGCAGTTCTGGTCCGTTTGGATAGGCGGATAAACGTTGATCCTGTGATAACTGCAGCGTTCGGAATTCGATCATTGACGCAAACCCGGGCTCTGCAAAAACCGGCCAGCGGGCTGGATCGCGGGAAAAATAATCGGCAAATACTTCCTGATAAAGCTGCTGGAAGTGAGGTGATATTTGATTAACCACATCTTCATTTAGCAAATTTAAACACGTTTTTCTCATAATAAATCCTTTACAAGGCAAGTTGCTTGTCTATATAACGTTCAGCGTATTAACGATGAGCGGACTGTAATTTGAACTGACTAACCAGTTGGAATAATTTCTGATTGGATTGGGCAAGGGATTCTGTTGCTTCGACGTTATTACGGCCACTTTGAACCAACTCGGCGACAATTGCTTGAATAGCCAACATGTTACGGTTGACCTCTTCAGCAACAGAGCTTTGCTCTTCCGCTGCCGTAGCGATTTGAGAACCGAGATCATCGATCTGAATGACAGAAGCACTCATGTTATCTAAACTGCCAGACACTTCAGCAGTGGTTTTTGCCGTAGCCTGACAACTTAATTTTGTGGTCTCCATCGCTTCAACGACAGTTGTGGTACCACTCAACAATTTAGTCAACATGTCGTTAATTTCTGCGGTACTTTCTTGTGTTCTAGCGGCAAGCGCCCGGACTTCATCCGCAACTACGGCAAATCCACGCCCTTGCTCACCGGCACGGGCGGCTTCAATAGCTGCATTTAAAGCAAGTAGGTTGGTTTGATCGGCAATACCACCAATGACTGAAAGTACAGTTCCAATCTGATGTGCGTCGTCGTTTGTCGCTTGAATGCGCTGTGCCATGTCATCAACCTCGTCGACCAAAGATGCCACACTGTTCACTGCATTGTTCACCACAATTTGAGAGCGCGTTGCTTCTTGTTTGGTCAATTCGGCGATTTCGGCAGATTGTTGAATACTTTCTGCCACTGAGGTTGCTGTTGCACTCATCTCATGGATAGCGGTCACAATCTGCTCTGTTTCACTAGCGTGAGACAATAACACTGTCTCATTTTGTTGTGCTGAAGCACTTAGCTGGTCCACATTGGCCGAGATATCCTCTGTGGATGCTACAACCTGCAACATCATGTTTTGCAGATTGCTAACAAAATCATTAAACCCCTGACTAATATCGGCCAGATCATCTTGGCCGTGGACTTCCAATCTGCGTGTCAGATCGCCATTACCACTGGCCAGATCAAGTACTGCTGTTTTCAGATGCAGAATAGGTGTGTAGATACGTTTTACAATAATTACAATGGCAAAAATACTTAATAAAATGAGTGCTATGCCGGTGAAAATTGATTCTGTTATTACGGTATTAATTTTTGACATAACAGTAGCGTTATCGATAAAGACCATCAGGGTCCAATGCACATTGTCGGTTAAGTTAATACGTTTAAAATATCCGTCAAAATTGGTATCGAGATAGAAGAAGCTAATCATCCCTTGATCTTGTGCATCAAATGCTCGTTCTAGCGGGGTAAATACAGGGTCGACCTGTGAAGGGGTTTTGCCTAAATCGTTGGGATCATCACTGGCAATAAACACATTGTTATTATCGACTAATGTAGCTGCACCGCCGGCGAAGCGGATCTTCTGTATTTGTCTGATAACGCGATCTAATTGTAAATCGCCCAGTAAGACGCCAGAGAACCTGCCATTGTCATATATTGGGGTTGCTATACTGATGACCTGTTTTTTTGTGATGGAATCAATATAAATATCGGTGACAGAGGTTTTCCTCGTACTTTGGGCTAGCTTATACCAGGCTCGCTGTTTGAATGTGTCCGAAACAGGTAAAACACCGTCATCACCACCCTTAGCTACAAATGTAGTGCCATTTTCGTAAGCAACTGCAACATTTGACATGCTGCTGGATTCGGCGATAATGCGTACTAAGCTTAAGTTTTCATTAGTGCTTAACTGCTGAGAAAAGTGAGGGCTACTGTTATTTATAACGGTAATTTGGGCGGTTATCCAGTTTGTAATCTGAGAGGCGTGGCGTTCAACTTTATTTGTTGTGATGTTCGTAAGATTGCCGACCATTTCCTGTTTTAAGGTATTAATATTAAGAATACCCAGTGTTACCATAGAGATCGTTACCAATATGGCAACACTAATGTTAATTCTCTCTTTAAAACCTAAATGCATCTATTTTTCTCCATCATCATGTATATTTTCGATATTTAAAAGTGCGTGTATTGTTTAATGCGGAGGATTGTACTTTATTTACACGGTGTCGGCCATAAATAATTAAGGTAAGCCTTTGTATTTATTGATAAGATATTACTGATACCTGACTACCTGTCAGGTGATTGGGGCTGGGGGGATTCGTAGGACGCTATGCTCATGCTCGTTTTCATATGAATAAAACGAACTTTTTATCATCTTTGACGTAAAACCCCGTCATTTATGCCGGGGATGTAAGTCATTCTGGCGAAGCGATGCTACCTACTACACATTAAATGCTTGTAAGAGGTTCGAGAAGACTAACGTAATCTAATGTTGCAATGCACGAACCGATGACGCCAAGAATCCTCTTCGTTCACGTAGAGGAGTGTCAAATCTAGTTACTACTCAATAAGCACCTTGTTATACAAGTTTGTACATCATTATACCGTGATGCAATTAGTGGCCGACTACAGTTACTAATCACACCGTGACTTGATTGCTTAATTTTGCTCTAATCCGGGAAAATGACTGAGGGCAAGATCGGCGATGTTCTGTAACTCTGCTGCGCTGCTGCAGTCCGTTGCTTGGATCGTCATGCCCTGAATTATAGTCGCTAAGTATTGCGCAAGCGATTCAGCACTGTACTCCGTGGTCAAATCCCCTTGTTGTTGGGCAAGTTCCAAGCGTATTTTTAGTTCGTTTTGATGATTCCGGCGGCGACTTATCAATGCCTGCTTTACTGATTCACAGTCATCACTGCCCGTTAACGCACTTTGAATAAGCATGCAACCTTGGGGGTTATTGTGATCGGCTAAACTTTTCGCTGCACCATTGAGCATGGCTGTAATAACCGCTTTGGCCGTTGCTTCTTCTAATGCTGGACGGAAATAACCACAGGGTCTTTGTTCATATAAATCCACTGCTTTAAGGAATAATCCTTCTTTATTACCAAAGGTTGAATACAGGCTGGGCTTGTTGATCCCCATGGCTTTGGTGAGATCACTCAGTGACGCGCCTTCATAACCTTTAGCCCAAAATACCACTAATGCCTTCTCTAAGACGTCATCAACATCGAAGCCTTTAGGGCGACCAACGCAACTTGTTTTAGACATATTTTTTAGACCTTTTATTACCTTCATTTATGCGCATAGGATAGACAGAGTGTTGTCTTCTGTCCAGTGTCTTTACAGACGAAAACGATTGACTCTATTTGAAAATTGTATAACATACCGATCGGTACATAATAATTTGTACCTATCGGTATGTAAAGGTTTTATTAACTTGCACATAAAAAGCATACCAATTGGTATGAAATGATAGACCAATGCTGTGCAATAAGCGCCGTATCAACAGACACTCATTATCTTGATTTGCGGATTGCAAAACAGTGTAACGAAGGGACACCATCACATGACAACAAGTAATATATTTCGCACATTTATGATCACCAGCTTAACAGCGCTGGTATTAACCGCGTGTGGTAGTGAACAATCGCCACAATCGCAAACTCAGAGTCTACCAGCACCCAAAGTGAGTGTTGCCAAGGTGATAAACGAACCCGTCACGGAATGGGACGAATTTACTGGCCGTTTAGAAGCACCCGAACAGGTCACCCTGATCCCTCGGGTGTCTGGTTATATCAATTCAGTGAATTTTGATGCCGGGGCCTTAGTGAAAAAAGGCGCTATTTTATTCCAAATCGATCCCAATGTTTTTACGGCGGAAGTACTGCGCTTAAAAGCGAAATTAAGCAGTGCGACAGTGGCTGAGAAATTGGCGAAAAATGATTATCAGCGTGCTTTTAAATTATATAACAAAAATGCTGTTTCAGAAGAGTTAATCGAGACCCGCCAAGCGAATATGCATCAAACCACGGCGGAAGTCGCTTCGGTTAAAGCCACGTTAATGAGTGCCGAACTCGATCTTGCTTATACGCGGGTTAAAGCGCCTATTTCTGGACGTGTTTCTTATGCCAGCGTCACTATGGGTAACTATGTGACTGCGGGGAAAACACAGTTAACCAGTCTGGTATCAACCGCGCATATGTATGCTTATTTTGATGTTGATGAACAGACCTACCTTAAATATGTGCAGTTAACGGCGCAGCATAAACGTAACGATCAACGTTCTGATGGCAACCCGGTATTTATGGCGTTGGCGAATGAAAGTGATTTTACCCATATCGGTGTGATTGATTTTGTTGATAATGCGATTAACCGCAACACGGGTACTATCCGGGTCAGAGCGCGATTTGCTAATCTCGACAGTGATTTATTACCGGGGTTATTTACCCGTTTACGTATTGCCGGCAGTGCCACTTATAATGGAATTTTGATTGACGATAAAGCCATTGGTACGGACTTAAATAACAAATTTGTGTTAGTTGTCGGTGCTGACAATAAACTGCAATACCGAGGTATTTCACTGGGTGAAAAAGTGCAAGGCCTGCGGATCGTGACCCAAGGTTTATCTGCTGACGACCAGATTGTGGTGAATGGGTTGCAAAAGGTACGGCCAAATATGGTCATCGAACCGAATATGGTGGAAATGGCCACAGCCGATAATTTATCGGCATTGCGTCATGACCAAGCGGTATTAGAACAAGCGCGCGAATTAGTATTAACACGAGTGGTGAGATAAATATGTTTTCTCAATTTTTTATTAAAAGACCGATCTTTGCAGCCGTGATCTCATTGCTGTTTTTTATCTCGGGTGCGATATCCGTCGGTTTAATGCCGATCACTGAATATCCCGAAGTGGTGCCGCCAACGGTGGTGGTATCGGCAAGTTATCCGGGAGCAAATCCGAAAGTGATTGCCGAAACCGTCGCGTCCCCCTTAGAGCAAGCCATTAATGGGGTGGAAAACATGTTGTACATGTCTTCACAAGCCACCTCGGATGGTCTGTTAACATTAACAGTCACGTTTGAGATCGGTAGCGATGTTGATAAAGCCCAAAGCCAAGTACAAAGTCGCGTTGATCGTGCGGTACCGCGATTACCTGAAGAGGTCCAGCGTTTAGGGGTGGTAACAAAAAAATCATCACCCAATTTAACTATGTTGGTGCATTTAATAGCGCCTGATAACCGTTATGACATGTTGTATTTATCCAACTACGCAGCGTTAAACGTAAAAGATGAACTAGCACGTATCGAAGGCGTTGGCGCAGTAAACTTGTTTGGGGCGAGTGAATACAGTTTACGTATTTGGCTCGATCCCAATAAAGTAGCGTCGCTGGGACTCGCGCCAGCAGATATTTTAAAAGCAGTGCGTGAACAGAATAAACAAGCGGCTGCCGGTAGTTTAGGTGCGCAGCCAAGTGGCGCTGATTTTCAGTTACTGATTAATGTGAAAGGGCGTTTATCGACCCCAGAAGAATTCGAAGACATTATCATTCGTGTGGGCGGGCAGGGCGAGATCATCCGCTTAAAAGATGTAGCACGGGTTGAGATTGGTGCGCAAACGTATGCACTGCGTTCATTACTTGATAATAAAGAAGCAATTGCGATGGGCGTGTTCCAAGCATCGGGCTCTAATGCGATCCAGATCTCGGATGATGTACGTGCCACTATGGAGCGCTTATCACTGAACTTCCCGGATGGTTTAGACTATGCCATTGTTTATGACCCGACGGTTTTTGTACGTGGTTCGATTGAAGCGGTAGTGAAAACCCTGTTCGAAGCGGTATTACTGGTAGTGTTAGTGGTGGTGCTGTTTTTACAAACATGGCGCGCGTCTATCATTCCATTGGTTGCCGTGCCTGTGTCCTTAGTCGGTACGTTTGCATTCATGTATCTCATGGGCTTTTCATTAAACGCTTTATCCTTATTTGGGCTGGTGTTAGCCATTGGTATTGTCGTGGATGACGCCATTGTGGTGGTGGAAAATGTCGAACGTAATATTGAGGAAGGTTTAGATCCTGTTGCGGCCACGCAAAAAGCGATGAAAGAAGTAACCGGACCGATTGTGGCAACGACGTTAGTACTCGCGGCGGTATTTATTCCCACTGCCTTTATGAGTGGCTTGACTGGGCAGTTTTATAAGCAATTTGCGTTAACGATCACTATCTCGACCTTTATTTCGGCGATTAACTCACTGACATTAAGCCCCGCACTGTCGGCGTTATTGTTAAAAGGCAGAGATGAGCCGAAAGATAGATTAACCCGTGCGATGGACAAGCTGTTAGGCGGTTGGTTATTTAACCCTTTTAACCGTTTATTTAATCGTGCATCGAAACGCTATACTTGGTTGGTGCGCAAAGTCATTCGTTTTGGCGGCATTATAGGCATCTTGTATGTTGGTTTAGTGGTGTTAACGGGAGTGCAATTTTCGCAAACGCCGACGGGTTACGTACCCGGACAAGATAAACAATACTTGGTGGCATTTGCGCAATTACCCGATGCGTCATCGTTAGATCGCACCGAGGCGGTGATCCGTAGAATGTCTGATATTGTCCTTGAGCATCCTGGGGTATTACATTCGGTGGCATTTCCTGGATTAAGTATTAACGGTTTCACCAACAGTCCCAATTCAGGTATTGTTTTTGTTACCTTGGATGAGTTTGAAAATAGAACCACGGCTGATTTGAGTGCTAATGCCATTGCCCAGCAACTGAACGCAAAATTTGCCGGAATTGAAGATGCCTTTATTGCCATTTTCCCACCACCACCAGTGCAAGGGCTGGGGACGATTGGCGGTTTCCGTTTACAAATTCTGGACAAAGCTAATTTAGGCTATGAAGCCTTGTATAAAGCCACCCAAGCAGTGCTATATAAAGCTTGGGCAGCACCGGAATTGACTGGGATATTTTCGAGTTATCAGGTCAATGTACCACAACTTGATTTAGATATTGACCGTACCAAAGCCAAGCAACAAGGAGTATCGTTGGACCAGATATTTCAAACCTTGCAAACCTACATGGGCTCGAGTTACGTGAATGATTTTAACTTGTTTGGCCGCACCTACCAGGTGAAGATGCAAGCCGATGAATCCTTCCGACAAACACCAGAGCAGGTGAGTCAGCTAAAAGTACCCAATCTACAGGGTGAGATGGTGCCATTGGGTTCATTTATTACTATTACGCAGTCATCAGGCCCTGATCGTGTGATGCGCTATAACGGGTATACTACCGCCGAAATTAATGGGGGACCAGCACCGGGTGTCAGCAGTGGTCAGGCGCAGGCGGCGATTGAAAAGATCCTTGATGAGACCTTGCCTGTTGGGATGAGCTACGAATGGACTGAAATTACCTACCAGCAGATCATTGCCGGTGATACTGGTATGATCGTGTTCCCATTGATTATCTTGTTAGTATTTTTGGTGTTAGCTGCGCAATATGAAAGCTTGAGTTTGCCATTGGCGATCATCTTGATTATTCCGATGACGATATTGTCAGCCATCAGCGGGGTACTTCTGTATGGCGGTGATAACAATATCTTCACTCAAATTGGCTTGATTGTATTAGTCGGACTGGCCACTAAAAATGCTATTTTGATTGTCGAATTCGCCAAAGAGAAACAGGATTCGGGCATGAATACGCTGGATGCAATTTTAGAATCGGCAAGATTACGTTTACGGCCTATCTTGATGACGTCGTTCGCATTTATCATGGGAGTTGTGCCGATGGTGTTGTCGACGGGGGCTGGTTCTGAAATGCGTCAGGCCATGGGTGTTGCGGTATTCTCTGGGATGATCGGGGTAACCGTCTTCGGCTTATTACTGACGCCGTTATTTTATTATGCGTTGGCCAAGCGTGGTGAAAGGAAACAGGCAGCGTTAGTTAATAATTAAATTAACATCTAGCAAAATATAAAGGCGATATGGTATTCATATCGCCTTTTTTGTTAATGTGCAGGGATAATATGGTCCAGTATCACTTCATATACCGTTTTGCACGCGACCTGTGTTGCAGTCGCATATTAATATGGTACTTATTTCATTCTTTCAACGTCAGTAAATAATGTAAAATTAAAACACTAAAATAACGATTGGTTTTAACGTTTTAATGTTGGTAGGTAAGCTTATTTAGAAAATAAGGCTCCTACTGGAAGGATGAAATAATGATTGATGGATTAAACACTAGCCAAAATACCTATGAAATTTTAAAAGCATCGACCCTACGTTCACGCCTTGATATGAGCTTAGATATTAAAAAGATATTCAAAGCATTAGATTCAACTGCGGAAACAGAGGGCGCTGGGGTTATATTTATTGATGCTGAAAATGTCACTATAACGTTAAGAAAATTCAATTCAAATTGTAGAATTAATCCAATTAATGTTGTACTACGAGAACCTCCTAAACATGTTACACCTATGGCTTATACTTCAAGGCTGACAAGTAATGTAAGGGAATCAAAATTAGTTGGTGAGGCCGTTGGAACTGCTCTCAGTTGTAGTTCGGCCGTTCTTGCGTGGGTAGTTGTTTTTGGCAGTGGAAGTATAATACCCCTGACAGGTGGTGCTAGTGCTGTTGTTACTTATATAGGATATTCCGCTGCAGCAGCGTCGACTTTACAATGCTTTGTAGGACTCGGCCGCACTGTGGCTGAAATTAAAGTTCCAGATAAGTTAGATTGGTTAGATAGTCAGGAGTGGTATCAAGAAACATCGGCGGCACTAGATGTGGTTTCACTTGGTGGTGCTATTATTTCTGGTGCCATTACGATTAAAATGGTGCAAAGGTTAACTATCACAGGTAAGTCAATGCCTAATATTTTAAAAGGGTTAACGAGGCAACAAAAGGCCAGATTAACAAAAGAAATTTATCGACAAAATATTCCAGGTATTTCGAATAAAATTTATAAACAGTTAGTAAGAACTGGTGATGTCAAAAGGCGCTATTCACAAACACAAATTTCTGACGCAATTATTATTCAATTGAAAGATGCTCTTGGTGCCAGCTTAAGTTTTACTGGTAGTGCAATGGCGGGTAATGTTAATACACTTGCAGTCGGTTTATATGAGGAGCTTACCATTGAACACTAACGAAGATGATTACGTATCATTGAGCTTTAAGATAATATTCGCTGGCCTCTCCGTTATCATGTTGTTAACTATGGGTGGTGGTTTATCCATGTTCGCTTTGGAGATGATGTTTAATACTGGTGATAGCTTTGGTATTATTTGGTTTAGTGGTGCAGTCATTGGAACATTATTGGTTTGTATCCCTAATGGAATGATAGTTATTCATGGCTTAGCATTTTTTTCCAAATGGAATGTTTATAACTGTGCTTTTCAGTTAGGAGTCAATGTAATTTGGTTTATTTATGAAGGATTAGCTGACTGGCCCCTGCATACAATAAGTATCGCCTTTCCGTTGCTGTGTATGATCGTTCTGAGAAGTAGTTCATATGAACAGTTTGTTGAATATTATTATCATCTGAAAACTAATCGCAGACGCGAACGTGAAAAATTGAAGGCGGCTGTTGAGCGATTAAGGAAATAGCCAGGTCCAGCTTAAACTTCTGCTTTTTGTTAATGTGCAGGGGCAATATAGCCCCTGTACTATTTCATATCAACTTGCACAACAGACAATGATAGTTAAGTGTTTCACTTATTGTGATAACCAAGCGCATTCTGTAACGCGAACGTTAGATAAATCCAAGCTCCCAACGTTTAGTCTTTTAACTTTTTCAAAAACAAGGCTTCAAACTCTGTTTCTGAGTCATGAATATCCTTAGCGCCGTGTGCAATCATGAACTCGATAGTCTGGGCATCAAGATTTTGATTAAATAGAGCAAGTCGGGGGTTTTATACTCTGAATCTCGATGGTTGGTATTAGCGCCTTTGCTCTACATGAAAAATGGCCATAAAATTCCATTGGTTATAATGTGGTAACACAAAGTAACGCCCTGATTTAATATATAAACCGCTGGGCAGATGCCTATAAAGAGGTGAATATTCAGTTTGAGGTGTAAATGATCATTAATTTCTACGATTTTCCTTATTTTACTCCATAATAGTAAACATAGTTGAGGATATGAAAGGGAGAGCGCATGAGTCAGACTATAAACCGTAATGACGATTTGGTTCGCATTACAGTATTATCATTTATGGAACAACATCCTCTGTTGGTTGATATCGAAAATAATGACGATATCGACCTGCACACTATTACTGCGGAACATGATGTCACGCGTGATAGCCATTTATTACAATCAGATTTAGTGGTGGTGATTTACCAGCACACGCATATGCGTTCCGCTGGTTTTACCTCTCGGCGTAAGATCATTGATGATAATTACATCGCCACGATCTGGCTAAATTTTGATGAACTAAATACATACCATACGCTAGCTGCACTGCGTTTTATTAATCATATGGCGTCGATGTTAAATCAAAATAAACTGCTTAAATTTAATATCAGTGATATTTCTTCATTAGTATCAAATTCTAAGTCGTTACGATTTTTGGAAGCTGACGGTGAAGAAATTGCCGATGTACTAGCAGAAAATGATAGTACGATGAGTCAGAATATGGTGAAAAACGTCATTCCAGACCCAACGATTACGGATTCCGCTGCGATGATTATCGTCACTAAAGAGCCTATTTCAATACGCAAAATCAATGCGGGTTTTGATGTAATCAATCAAGTCTGTGAGCACAAGGTGCCTTGTTATTACGGCGTCCACATGTCCCCCAAATACAGTGCTAAGCATACTTATTTGTATTTGGTTGGCGAACGCTAATCGCTTGCTGCTCAGTAGAATAAATAAGTAGGTGCTAGTGGATAACACCTACTTATAATTTAAGTCGTTAATATTGTTAATTAATACCTAATTCAGATTTAGTCGCTGGCGTTTGGCGAGTTGGTGCCGTGATCGTGGTTAAGAAGGTTTGTAATGCCTCTGCTTCCGCGACCGTCAGATTTAATGGTCTAATCTGTTTTGATAATACTGGATAAGTTGGATCGTATTTATTCCAACCAAACGGGGCATTATCTGCCATGCCGGCTGAATACATTGAGATAACGCCTTCCATCGTATCGAGTAAACCATTATGGAACCATGGATGGTTGTTCATCACATCGCGTAATGACGGAGTTTTAAATTTACCGACACTGCTTGGTTTGCCATCCACATTATACAATCCCAGATCTTCATAAAAACCCTGGTAATAAGTTAGTCCGACATTCTGCATTTTGTGATCAGTAAACTCGGCACTCATATGACAATTAACACAGCGTCCATTACGGCGGAAGATATCTAAACCCCACAGTTCTTTATCAGACAATGCACTCGTATCACCTGTGCTATCAGCCTGAGTAATGAAGGTGTCAAAACGACTGGTGTTACTAATAATCGTACGCTGGAAGGTGGCGAGAGCCATGCCTAATTGTAGTTCTGTGATATCCGTGTTCATCGTATTTTCGGGAAATGCTTGTTTAAACAGATCAGGATATTGTGGATGCGCATTGAGTTTAGAAAGTAAACGTGGCAGAGTTTCAGCCATTTCCACTGGATCTTGAATTGGCATTAATGCTTGTTGCTCTAATGTTGCTGCGCGACTATCCCAAAACAACACAGGTAAGAATGCACTGTTTACAATCGTCGGGGCGTTACGCTTGCCACGTTGACGGTCATGGCCAATGGAAACTTCTTGCCCATCTCCCCAACCGAGCTTTGGATCGTGACAGCTAGAACATGACACATCACCCGCACGCGATAAAAAAGGGTCAAAGAAGAGTTTCTCACCTAGCGATACCTTTAACTCACTATAAGGGTTGTCGTTAGGGAAACTTGGTTTAGGCATAGTGCCCAACTCTTGATAATTATCCGTATCATCGACAAACGGTTTTGGCCAATAATCACTATTACTGGCGTAATCTTGTCTTAGGCGATTGAAGTCAGGTTGAGCGTGGTTGTTAATGGATCGGGGATCTTCTGTCGCTCTGTTTTCAAATTCAGTCGCAATAAATAATACACGTCCAGTATCTGCATCAGTCGTTGATTTGGGCTGTAAAGTTACAGTCATGGGTAAGCTATATAAGCCATAACCAGAGGCGGTTTTAACCCAATAATCACCGCTTTCAGGTTGATTTAGTGATGTTGCATATAACAAGCTGTAATCACTGTCTTGCTCGCCTTTATACAGTAACATCGCTAGTTCATCGGCAGTGGGTAGCCTCCAATCATTTCGACCACAAAATTGCGCTTGATTAACGTCATCAATAGCCTTAGGTACACCTGCTTGTATTGCTAACCGCTGGCTGGTGTTAGTGATATCTTGTGGATTTGGCGTTAACCAATATACATAAGAGAACTGCTTATCGCGTAAATAGAAATTATCACGTACTAATCCACGCATATCGTCTAAACAACGCCAAGGTGTAGCAGCGTAGTCATCATCTTGCAGTGCTTTAGGTAATGGTTGACCGATATTATCTAACCGTATAAAGCTGTCTTTTTCTGCTTGTGGTTTTTTTTGTTCTGATGGCAGTGTTGTATCACGTTTGATACCACTAACAAGCATCACTGATTTAGGCTTACGCTTGTTTTGCATCACAGTCGTATGGCGACCAGTTGCAAAATCTAATGTCGGTGCAATATTGTCAGCATGTGGTTGACTGTTATCATTCGCCAACCAATAACTTTCAAATCTGGTGGCTGCAAAAAAGTATGGGTCAATGGCGGCTTGATTATTATCGAGAGCATAATCTTGTTCACTGACCAACCCTTTTACTTCATAGCTTTCTGGTAAGCGCCAATCATTACGACCACACCAGTTCTGTTGATTGGCGTATTCAACCAATCGGTCTGTCGTGCATGCTTGACTGTTACTGTCACTATTGGTGAACTGACATTGGGCTTGAAAAGCCGGTAAGGTCGGTGACCAATCACCCCAAGCGTAAGTTTGTTTTGTTGGTTGTTGTGGGGTTGCCCAAATAACACCTTGATGGGTCTTGGTATCATTGATGCATTGCCACGCCTTATTTTGACTGTTGTCACCAAGTGTTAATGTGGTGAAACGAGGTGTGGGCTTATTCACTCTAATCAGCCAGTTGATAGTCTCAATTTTATCATTTGATATTATGGCCAATTTTACATGGTCGGAACCCTGTGCGTCGGCATTTGCCTGATAGGTAAACGTATGGCCTTGAACACTGGCATTACCATACAGGCCAGGCTGAATCAGTCGTAACTCTTGCGTTGGCGTTAAGGCGTACTGCTGAGTAGTCGTACGCCCTTGGGCTAGCTGTATACGAGGGTTCAATACCAGCTGTTTAGCTGTATTAGTATTGTCTGTTGAGTCTGGACTACCAGTGCCAGAATCAGTGCTAGTGCTAGAACCTGAGTCACTACCACACGCAGCCAACAACGCACAGCCAGTGATGATCACTGACAGGCGTTGTATACTTTTTAATGTATCTTTTAGCATTATGGTTGCAATCTCGTTGTAGAGATCAGGCGTACTCGGTATTCACGGGTGTTTAATTCGTCACTACTTTCCGCATATTTCTCTTGAAATGCGACGGCACTGTGTTCTGTTTCAGGTTCATATGAGCCGACAGTCGAAGTCCAGTAATAGCTATTATCCTCTACGACGGTGTCATCAAGTATACTGGTAATATAGCCAGCACGATATAAGAATGGTTGGGGACTCAGCAATAGGCTTTTTAATTCATTTTCTGTGGGTAAGCGCCAGTTGGTTTGTCCACATATAGCAGATTTATTGACTTGTTTTGCGTATTCAACGGCTTGTGCGTAATCTTTCAGTGGTGCGTCTTTATTGATCCGTTGCCATAGGATTTGTGTATTCGCTAACACTGATCTGTATGCAAGGTCAGATGTACAAGTCCAGTTTGCTGTGTCTTGATCTGCTAGTGCTTGGCCTAAATTACCATGTTTAACAAAACGTGATTGCCAATTAATATTTTCGTCAACACCTTCGGCTATATTTTGCGGTGTTAATTGTGTTGATAATTCTGGCACGTCATTGTCTTTTATATCAGGAATAACGGTGCCGTTCACCAGCATAGTGAAATGCGGTTCATTGGTTGAACGGGGGGGCATGTTAGCAAAGTCAAAATCCTCACCCATCCACATCACGTGTGCATCACCAACAAGGGCATTTGAGCCTTGCCAATCACCAGCCGTTGGTTTGTTATCATGACCATTGGCATAAATAGTAAATGAATCAGTCCAATACGCTTCATCAAAATTAGAGTCGACATAAGGGAAATAGAAGTTGTTGATTGGTGATCGTCTTGAGTCTTCATCAAAAAGCTTTTTATCTAATAGTGTTTGCCATTCAGTACGGGTCGCTAAACGCCAATCCGATTTACCACAAAGTCGTTGCTCGTTTGCTTTTACAACCAAGTTGTCGGTATTGCAGTTACCATCAAGTACGCAGCTTGCTTCGCTAGACTCACGATGATTGATCGAGCGATCGCCCCAATAGTAAGTTTCATTGAATGCGTATGTGCCGTTTGCTTGTGGTGCTTGCCACATGAGTTCACTGCTGTTATCTGTTACGCAACTCCAATCACTTGTATTGGCTGGGCGTGCTTGATCTTCTGCGGATAACACTGAGCCATCTAGGCTCACCTTGCTAAAACGTACTGCGGGTTGATTCGCTTTATCGTTATATAGCGGTAACACCGAACCATCAAGTTGATAAATGGTGTTATCAACTTTGTAGCTAATTTCAAATTTATAATCGAATTTTGCTGCAATGATTTCAGCGCTTAATACGTTTGTTGCAGATGATGCATAAGGTTTGAAGGTAATGTCACCTGTTGTTTGGTTAATGCTCACATCACCAAAAGTTGCTGTGATACCTGTTACTTTACTGGCATTGCTAGCGATAATACCTGGGGCTGAAAAACTCACCATAGTTGTAGATACTGGCGCTATATCACTGCTTTTGATATGTGCTGTTATCGTAGCAATTTGTGGTGTAGTTATTTGTGGCGAAGTTGAATTAGAATCGTTACATGCACTGATGAATATTCCCATGAAAGCGATAGATAATGCTGTTTTTTTCATTTTTTCAGTTTATTTGTTATGTGAGGCGAGAGATGATAAAGAACAATAAACTAAAATGCAAATATAAATGATAATAATTGTCATTTATATTTGCAGGGGATTAATTATATAATTCAGGTGAGAGGGGATTATTTGGCCAGGTGCTTCTGTAACTCGGCGCCCGGGATCGAACTGGCGGTTGCGACAGCAATCGCGGCCCATTCGGCGCCTGTTTTCATGGCCTGTGCTATCTCTTGCTTAGCGAGTAAACCATCAATTAATCCCGACGCAAATGCATCCCCAGCCCCTGTGGTATCGATAACTTGTGCTGCAATGGAAGACACACTCACCGATCCTTTTTCACTGTAAGCGACAGCGCCTTGATCGCCATCGGTAATGATAAAATAACGTAAGCTGTGACTGGCGATCTGCTGACCATACTGCCATAGTTCGTCACTGTTATTGACATCTATGCCATGGTTTTTAATATCTGATTTTGACGAGATCAAGACATGGCAAGGACGTGGTCGACAGTCTTTGGCTAACTGCGCAATCACTAAGGTATGTGCAAGTGCAGCTTGTGCCCAGAGTTCGCAGCCGACTGCTGAAGAGTTAATATATAACACCTGCCATTGGCTAAAGTCGGGGGCTGGACCTAAAGTAAAAATAGGACGCTGTGGACGAATAATCGTGCGCTCACCATCCGGTGTCATGACTAATAATAATTCTGGTGTATCGAGATCATTGCGCTGTAGCAAACTACAATCTAGCCCCTGAATACTGGCTTCTGCCAATAACCAATCGGCGGTTTTATCATTACCAACTTGGCTCACTAAGGCCACTTTATGACCCGCATAAATCAAACCTAACCCGGTATTGGCTCCACCGCCACCTAAGCGTCGACCATTATCAGCATAATAATGGCGGCCACCCGTTGTTAACGGTCGATCCAGCTGTAACACCCGGTCACAGTTGAGGTTCGCAAGTAAGAGGATATTTGACATAGTTATTAGCCTTGAATGATAGGTTGATGATAATTATCTATGAATCATGCCAAAAAGGAAATAACACAAGGCTGTCGAGTTATAAAATTGAGCGATATGGTACGGTATCGATGATTATTTGCCTAAGCCTTTCAAAAAAGAGATATTTAGAGAGAAAATTAATAAGTATAGCTAGACACATGCGGGGTTGCAATTAACTCATATTGCATCGTTGAGCAGTGGCTAGCGCCCGGTATCGTATACGGTTTGCTGTTGGGTAAAAAAATACCGCAGACTGGCTGCGGTATTACACGTTTACGTTTAATTTAATTAAGTTAAGCGTTATTTTTTGCTTTGTAAATCTAAGCTGTATACCGCAAAACCAAGTTTGTCTTCTTTAATAAACTGCATTGGGTATTGGCCTTTGTCCTTGATGAACTGCGCGGCTTTGTTACCTGGTGCTGTTTCGAAGGTAATGGTCAATTTCTTATTGCTTTGTAATGGCGTGAAGTACCAGTTGTTATCGGCACTTGGTGTCACTTGACCTTGTTCTTTACTTACGCGGCTAATGTAATTAGCAAGCACAGTGCGGTTTTCATCTGGTGCAGCAAAGGCGACAAATGCTTCACCGGTGCCGGCAAATTTAGCACTGTAAGCACGGTAGTTATTGGTCGCCACAATGAACGGCTGTGCAGGGTCTACTGCTTTACCTTCAAAGGTTAAGTCGGTAATACGATTTGAGTCTGGGTTGATCAGTTTACAGTTACCGTCATAACGTGCTGGTTGCGATACATCGATGCCGTAATTAACACCGTCAATCACATCATAGTTATAAGTGCGGAAACCTTCCCAGTTAATTAACCCTTGTGGTGCCGTGCTGTTTAGGTCGATTTGATTAAATTGTCCGGCAGAGCATTCCAGCCATTCTTTTACTTCTTTACCTGTTACTTTCATGGCCACTAGGGTATTCGGGTAAAGGTAAAGATCGGCAGCGTTACGGAAGGTTAACTGACCTGACTCTACTTCAGTAAAGTTAGTTGGATCGTTACCACGGCCGCCGGCTTTAAACGGTGCAGCCGCAGAAAGCACTGGAATACCATCTAGATCTGGGTCGCCTTGAATAAAGCGTTCTACATAATCTTGTTGTGCTAGGTTAACAATCTGAATGGTTGGATCGTCTTGTACTAGCGCTAGGAAGCTGTACATCACGTCACTGGCTTTACCGATTGGTTGGTTTACAAAATTACGCGTTGCCTTGTGATCATCTTGCAATACTGCCAGCATTTTTTCATCAGCAGCGACTAATGGCGTTTTCGTTAACTTATCAAAAATAGGGCGCGCTTCTGTTTGTGCACTGGTGACTTTCCAAGAATCACCTTGTTTGTCTAATACCAGATCCATGATACCTAGGTGATCACCCCAGCGACCCGGCATCACGGCTGGAATACCATTGATGGTGCCTTTTTCGATATCGACACCCGGTATTTTAGCAAATGTTTTACTTGGGAATACGGCGTGTGCATGACCAAATGCAATGGCATCAATACCCGGTACTTGCGTTAGATAGTACACTGAGTTTTCAGCCATTACTTTATACGGGTCTGCAGAAATACCCGAATGTGGGATAGCTATAATAATATCGGCGCCTTCCGCTTTCATTTGAGGCACCAATTTTTCGGCGGTTTGTTTAATGTCTAACACTTCAACCTTACCTTCTAGGTTTTTCTTATCCCAGATTAAGATCTGCGGAGGTACAAAACCGATGTAACCAATTTTAACTTGGTGCTCTACGCCGTCTGTATCGGTAAAGGTATTGGTTTTGATGATGTAAGGGGTAAACATGTTTTTACCGGTCTTAAGATCGATAACATTGGCATTGATATACGGGAAGTTCGCGTCATTTGTTGCTTCGTCTAAGAAATCTAACCCGTAGTTAAATTCGTGATTACCTAAATTACCGACGTCATAACCAAGTTGATTCATGGCTTTGTAAACTGGGTGTACATCACCGGGTTGCAGGCCTTTATCTGCCATGTAGTCGCCCATTGGACTACCTTGTAATAAATCACCGTTATCAACAAGTACACTATTAGCGACTTCTGCACGGGCTTCTCTTATCAGTGTTGCAGTGCGCACCAGGCCGGTTTTCTCGGTTGGCTTGTTTTTGTAATAGTCATAATCCATTACGTTGGTATGAATATCCGTCGTTTCTAGAATTCGTAATTTGATGGTTTCGGCATAAGCAGGACCAGCCATAGTAAGTAGCCCGCCGAGTACTGCGATGACCACTGGCTTGATAGATAACGACATGATTTTCTCCAAATTAAATAGAAGTAGATACAGAAAACGCCAAGGTAGCATAAATGCACTGCACTTGGCGCTTAATTGTCAATAATAGCTTGTTTTATCACTTATTTTTATTGATTACGGGTTAGTTTTTATCAATATATAAAATATAAAGCTGATTCGATATGGGTTATTTCGCTACACGAGTCGGTACTTTTTTAAGCATGGAGTGCATTACCGCATAAATATTCTTTTTACGTTCCTCGATTGATACTTTATTTTTAGTGATGCCTTGCGCTAATACTTGCCATTGGGGTTGCAGTGTGTGCGGTTGATAAAATGCAATAAATGCACTGCTTTTTTGGAATTCTTTTGGGTCAAGGTGATTAAGGACTAAGCCAACCTTATTACCCACTTTGGCAAAGATTTCTTCATCAGATAGCTCGGATTCGATCGCTAAGCCATAACCAATAAGAAAGTCAGCTTGTTGAGGGTCGTCCATTAAGGTGTAACCTTTGTTTTGCATTATTTGCGTGATAACACCTTGGGTATATTCGGTAAACAAGGTTTTATTGATACTGTCAGGCAGGAAGGTTTTGCTGCGGTTAGGGTACCAAGCAAAGGTATTTTGTTGCTGGGCAAAATTGGTCAGATCGCCAGTGACAATTTTGGTTAATGGCGTGATTTTTACGTATTCAGTTGTTGTGCAGCCAGCTAACACTAACATTAAAATAAATGGAATAATTTGTTTAATCATGAGATTACCTTTGACTATAAATGTTTATTTGAGTTTTATCATCTTTGACGTAAAACCCCGTCATTTATGCCGGGGATGTAAGTCATTCTGGCGAAGCAAGATGCTACCTACTACACATTAAATGCTTGTAAGAGGTTCGAGAAGACTAACGCAATCTAATGTTGCAATGCACGAACCGATGACGCCAAGAATCCTCTTCGTTCACGTAGAGGAGTGTCAATAACAATACCATTACAACTGTAATGACATATATCTAAGGTGCTGACAACCAACGTCGTTGCAGGAAGTCTAATTGCTATTGCTGTTTAAATTCCCGATCCATTTTATAGGAAAAAGAAATAACATAATTTTCCATTTTCTGTAGACCGTTATCAATATCATCAAGCTCGGCGGTTATATTCTCGAGCAGCTTCTCGGCAGAATGTCCTTGTTGCCATGGTTTGGTTTTCATCGAGTGGTTGGCATAAATACTTTGTTGTTGCTGCTTTTTAATTGGCATCTTGTCGAGCAGTAAACAGGCAATGATATAGATTAATATGGCAAGGAAAAAGCCAGTGAAGAAAAACAAGGAAACAAAGATCAGTCGGACCAGCCAGACTTCAGCGCCAAGGGTCACCGCTATACCTGCGCATACACCCCCTAACTTGCCATTTTCAGTGTCTCGATATAGTGGTTTTGTGCTCATCTGTCTCTCCATTTTGGCGATTCTTGGTCTAAAATCTGCTCTAGTGAGATAACGCGATCTTGCAATTGCTCGGTACGGCTAATTAAGGTTTGGAGCTTATCCTTGTCTTTCGGCGTCAAACCTTGATTGCTTTGGCGTCTACTGCGGTAGTATAAAACTAGCCACAGTGGTGCGACGAAGACTAAGAATACGGTGATAGGTATTTGTATAAAATCCATGGTTATTCCTTATTGAACACAGATAGCGGCAAGTTAACGAAACGGTAACGCATAATTAATTATGGTTTATTACTGTATTTTATACATATCATGGACTGTGTTCAATAGAAACGAAAACGCACCTCTATTGCTTATTTTAGTAATAAGGATAAGGTGCGTTTTGTTAGTCAATATAAAGGAAATTATGAATTCAAATCTAACTCATCATAAGTGTTATCACTATCTTCTAGTGTCGATAGTTCATCAACAAAGTAATCGCGACTTGGCTGCTTTGCACTGCGCTTAGTGATGGAGTTGCGTAATGTATTTGGGTGGGTGATTTTATGATTATATTTGCGCCAGCATCGGGCAAAATCAGAGGTTAATTCGAATTCACCATCAAGCTCTGCGAGAAAGAAATGTTCGTCAGCAGTGGCGGGTAAGATCTCGCCTTCTTGTAGCCGTAGCATTGTTAAACCGTAATTTTCTAATAACTGTGATTCATCTAGATTAAATGCATTTTGTTGTTGAAAACCAAGCGGAAAATGCACTTCATCTAAAAATATACCCATGCTTCTCATATCGTTACCTTTCGTTAAATTAATATCATATTCACTCTTTATAATGTCTAACTACAGACTTAGTTGGTCTCTAAAGTAACGGTGGATGTTGACAGTTTAATGACAATGATAAATTTATTTGTAATCAGACGTCACAATTGTAATTAATGATGCCCATAAGCGCACGTGTGGTGATTATCTTGGTGAAAGAGTAAGTGATCCTGTAAAATATATCATGTTATATTTCAACGTGTTAAGTATTAATTTAAAAATATAACGATTATGTACTTGAAAATAAACCTCAGCATCCACATCTATTATTTAGGCGCTTCCGAGGCCTAACCGAAAAAACTAAAGTAACAGTAACTGCCTAACGGAGTTAGTTGTGCTTAATGAAAATACACAAAAATGAAATACATCATGACTAGGTGCAAACTAATTTGGCTTAGTGACAATGATGATATTGCTCAATGGAGAATATACTTATGCGTACTTTTGACTTTACTCCCCTATACCGCAGTGCAATTGGTTTTGAACGTTTAGCAGCACTTGCTGAAACGGCTGCATCAAATCGCCAGTCTGGCAATAACTTTCCTCCGTATAACATCGAACAGATCGATGACAATAATTACCGTATTACCATGGCTGTTGCAGGCTTTGATGAAGCGGAAATTGATATCTCAACCCAAAATAATGAATTATTAATAAAAGGCACCAAAGTAACCGTGGCCAAAGAAGACGATCAACGTACTTTCTTACACCGTGGTATTGCCGAGCGTAACTTTGAACGTAAATTCGAGCTAGCAGATCATGTTTTTGTCAACGGGGCAGACATGAAAAATGGCTTGTTGTATATCGATTTAGAACGCCAACTACCAGAATCAATGCAACCACGTAAAGTTGTGATTAACGGCGCTAAAACCCTATCTGCAGAGTAATTCTACAGCCAATATAAATTTATAAACTGTATTCGCCTTAGCGAGAATGATCTTAGCTAAGGCATCCATAAGTGCTGCTCAGCAGGCTTATACCGATCTATTGTTTGAGGAAAATAGAGATGACTACAACGACTACATTTGATTTCGCTCCCCTATATCGCCACACTGTTGGTTTTGATCGCTTTGCTAACATGGCGCAAAAATTAGTTGAACAGCAATTAGTTATGCAGCGTATGTCTGTTGCGTGCAAGACTAAAAAGTCGATGGCAAAAAACGCAGGTGCTAGCAGCAGAGCCACAGCTCCGGTGGTGAAAACACAGGTTGATACTAACTATCCACGTTATAACATTACCCACGTGGGAGAGTTAGATTATCAGATCACGCTGGCGCTAGCAGGCTTTTCACTTGAAGAGATCGATATTACTGTGACAGCCGATGAACTTGTCATTACCGGTAAACAGCAGCCAGTTGAAGTCACATCAACATGGTTGCATCAAGGTATTAATCAAGCAGATTTTAGCCGAAAATTTGCACTCGCCGACCATGTGCAGGTAGTGGGTGCTGAGATGGCGCAAGGATTACTGACGATTAATCTACAACGTCAGGTGCCAGCAGCATTACAACCACGTAAGGTGACCATCGGCGCTTAAAGTTCGCCAATAACGCTTTGTTTAAACAGAGCTAGCGCATCAATCATGATGCGCTTTTTGTTTTTTAGGCGAGGGGGTTAGCAAGCAATTATTGAGGATTAAACTAAACTATCAAACGCAGCCATCGTCGAATCACACTTGATCACACGGCCATGACCTTGTCCTTTTGTAGCTATTAGATTGACATTGCTGGCAGCATTCGCTGCTGATTCTGAGGTGGCGAAATCAGCAAATCTATCCCGCTTATCATGCACAATAGTCGTTTTATGCTGGCGAGAAATTAATTTTTGATAAGGGTTAATGGTCTCTAAATTGTATTGGTATTTATCTTCAATATCCTTAACCATAGCGCCAAACAATTTCATTGAATAGCCTGATTTACCTACCATGTCATACAAGTTATCAACGTAGTTTAGTACCGGTGCAATTAATAACAGTGGCAGCGCATCTACTTTCGGATGACGGCTTTCGAGTACCGATGCCGACCCCATACTGTGAGCAATAATACCCGCGACATCATCTACGTTATCAACAAGTTCATCAAAGGCTTGCACAAATGCAGGCAAGTGCGCATGGCGACCTTCGCTTTGCCCGTGTGCAGGGTGATCATAAGCCAGAGCGGTAAAACCTTGGCTGGCGATGTGTTCCATTAACGGGAAAAATTGACTTGCACTACCAGACCAACCATGGCTTAAGATCCAAACTGGACCGTTACCCATTTGATAGGTATTTAGGCGACCTTCTGATGTAAGGAGTGTCGAGCGTAATAGCCCCTCAGGATCGTCATCCTTAGAGGAGCTGCGTACTGGCGTTAGCAGTAAATTTTGCGCTGTTTTTAACGCATGAGCGGGTGCAATGCTGTGATGTAATCGAGTACCAATATTGATCATGCTACGGCGGATAGTAAATTGGTTGCGGGTATTAAAATAAATATTACTGCTCATGATAAATTCCTTAAAATAGCACCTATAATCGAACGGTCGTGCTATTTTTATTGTGTTTAAAAGGCGTCGCCGCCCTTTATTTATTAAATCTAAGTTAGTTTATTGTGTCGGTGTTTTGCCACTGCTTATAAAGTTGTGTTACGCCTTGCCAAAATAGCGCTCGTTCATTATTTTCAAGTTCAAGCGAATGGAACAGGTGACTACTTAAATACAGGCCGTAAAATTGAAATACGGCTTGTTTTGGCACTAAATCTTGGCGAAATAAACCACTTTGTTGGCCTTTGCTAATCTGTATTTCTAAATAGCTGATCCAGGTATGTAGTTGCTTACGTAATGTTTGCTGTAATATATCTTGGTTACTATTGCTTTCTTTCCAAGCATCCATAAACATGCAGCTGCCTTGGAATGAATGGTTCCAGTCTAACCAGTGCTGTAACAATGATTGTAAGCGCGTACTTACGTCGGTATGTTGCTTGCGTCGAACGGGCACTATTACACGTTCGATAAAGCATTCTCCGGCATATTCAATCACCGCTACTTGCAGGTTTTCTTTGGAATTAAAATGCGAAAATAAGCCACTTTTTGACATGCCACACGCTTTGGCAAGTACACCAATGGTTAAACTCTCTAATCCTGTTTCACTGGCAATGGTGAAGGCGATATTTAAAATATGTTCTCGGGTTATACTGCCTTTGCTCATAAGCATCACTTTTATCATTTGGTGCGGTGAATCGATTATTATTTTGAATTAATTTATTTCATTCTGAGTACTAATGATGTTTTAGCACGACCGTTCTTTTAATGCCAGTGTCTTGCTTCGTATAGTTTAAATTATAACCTATGAGGTAGGTGGCAGGTGTTAATGATTAATTAATCGTGATTTATGTTACTTTTGTGCTGGATTTTGTTAAATTATAGAAATTAAATAAGGAATTTAAAAGTTTAATAAACATCTCCTCTACCCAGTTACAACGGGATCGTTTATGCTTAAGTCAATTTCAAATATGAATTAAGGAAGTCGTATGCGGATCACCGCCAATTTTGATGCTGGTAATATTGAAGTTATTAATTTAGATGACAAAAATGATGTACAACTTGCAATTCGCCCGGATGTGGGTGAAGCGTTTTTCCAATGGTTTAACTTCCGGATTGAAGGTGTAGTCGGTGAGCAATACACACTGAATATCCTCAATGCTGGTGAAGCGGCTTACCTAGAAGGTTGGGATAACTACCAAGCAGTAGCATCATATGATCGCCAGCACTGGTTCCGTATTCCGACTTTCTATAAAGATGGCAAATTAACGATCATTGCTGATATGGATTGTGAGTCAATGCAAATTGCTTACTTTGCCCCGTACAGTGACGAACGTCATCAAGATCTGCTAGCGGCAGTGCAAATGCATCCATTAGTTAGCCTAGAGCACCTAGGTGAAACGATTGATAAACGTGACTTAACCTTAGTTAAGATCGGCGATGGCGCTGAAGGCAAACGTAACATCTGGATCACTGCGCGTCAGCATCCGGGCGAAACGATGGCTGAATGGTTAGTTGACGGCCTAATGCACAGCTTACTTGATAGTGATAACCCAACGGGTAAAGCATTATTAGACAAAGCTAACTTCTACATCGTACCCAACATGAATCCAGACGGCAGCGCACGTGGTCATTTACGTACCAACGCACTAGGTGTAAACCTTAACCGTGAATGGTTAAACCCAAGTTTAGAAAAAAGCCCAGAAGTATTCCACACCGTCAATAAGATGAAAGAAACTGGCGTAGATTTATTCTATGACGTACACGGTGATGAAGCACTGCCTTTTGTATTCCTTGCGGGTTCACAAGGCACGCCAAGTTATAACGACAGATTAGCGAAACTACGTGATCGTTTCTCTGAGGTGTTCAAACTAGCCAGTGCAGATTTCCAATCTGAATTTGGTTATGACGTCGATGCACCGGGTACCGCCAACATGACAGTGGCAACAAACTGGGTTGCTGAAGAGTTTGATTGTCTAGCCAACACCCTGGAAATGCCATTTAAAGACAATGATAACTTACCAGATCCGATGATGGGTTGGTCACCAGAGCGTTCTATTAAGCTTGGTGAAGCATCATTAGTGGCCATGCTAGCCGTGGTTGACGACTTACGTTAATTTGGATCACGTTTTAGCGGCGAATAAGTTACGACACAAAGCCCGTGAGTTGTACTGTTTTGAAAACAGGATTCACGGGCTTTTTCATATCTGAAATTTGTATTAACAAGCTTTTGTGAGTTATATCAGTTTGTTGAATTAATTAATGTGGCCGAAATAGCGAAAGCGGACATATACTTAATCGATAGTGACCAAATTTGATAAAGGAAATGGGTTTATGTCACAACAAGGTAATCAGATTATTGTGCATGGTCGAGTACAAATGGTTGGCTTTCGATATGCGACAGCGCAGCAAGCACTGCAACTTGGCTTAACAGGGCATGCAATTAATCTGAAAAATGGTGATGTAGAAGTGCAGATTTTTGGTGATAAAACGGAATTGGATAAGTTAATTATTTGGTTACGAGAAGGCCCTGATACTGCGCAGGTTGATGCGTTAGAGATTAGTGCCCTGGATTATAAAATGCTATCAAGCTTTACCCAAGGCTAGTTGATCACCTAACTGAACGTTATTTGCAGAACCTGTTAATGCTTCACAGGTATCACTAATTAAGGCTTTCATACCGCTTTGAATCGTGTGTGAATGGCTTAATTGTTGCCGGTTAGTTCTTGAAGTTGTTGAATACCGTTCTGAGATGAGAACTTGTCCAAGTGGGACTTTATTTTTTATTGTTACTGTGACCGTTTAATGACGAATCAAGGGGTACATTGATTACCACAGAATAGGTAAATAATATTGGTAAAGAGTGGAAAAAGTATTGTGGTAGATATTATCGGCGGCCAGCGCTATTTGTTTAATGATATGCATGGATATTTGTGCAAAGCTATCGACATTTATAAAAGTTAAGTATATTGTGCGCAAGTCAATTAAGAGAGGTTACCCTGATGTCAGAATTTAATGAAGAGACGATATTACACTTAGATAATCAGGTCTGTTTTGCTTTATACAGCGCAACGAATGCAATGGTTCGAGCATACCGTCCAATGTTAAAAACGCTTGATCTTACTTACCCGCAATACTTAGCTATGCTGGTGTTTTGGCAGCAAGATGAAATTAGCGTCAAAGTATTAGGGCAACAATTACACCTTGATTCAGGTACATTAACACCCTTGTTAAAACGCTTGGAATTGAAAGGGCTTATTCGCCGCGAACGCAGTAAAGAAGACGAGCGAGCGCGTATATTATGTTTAACGGACGCGGGAATTGCATTGAAAATTCAGGCGAAAGATATACCAATAACGATGTTTTGTCAGGCGGGTTTACCCAAAGATGAATTATTGATGATGAAAGCCAGTTGTGAAGCATTATTGAATAATTTAACGGATTGATTTTACCGTAACAGTGGTAATAACAGTGGTAATAACAGGGCTGTCGATCACCGCCCTGTTATTTTGATCCTACATCATGTCGTGACAATAATTTCGGTTATTCTGGACGCCAGCTTAGTGCGCTTGCAATCGCGCCTACTACGATCAGGTCTTGCTTGTCATCTGTTAGGTCAGGTAGTGTTTGTAAGCTCAGTAAACCATTAGTTTGAACAGCGGCAATACTTTGTGTACCTTGCTCAAATACGTAACCTAGTGGTTTTTCCACTGTCATGAATAGATCATCTGATTTATGCACTGATTTTACATTTAAGTGTTCGTTGTTGATACGGACAATACCGGATTCATATTTTGCTACATCCAGTGAGATTGCTGCGCTGGATGGTTTCATTTCATATTCGCCAACGGTTTTGCCATCGATGCTAATATCACAACGGTATGGGTTGTTACCGCCGAATGATAAACCGCCAAAATTGATACTTGTACCGCCACCACTACAGACCAATATCCACGTTTTGCCATTATCTGTACGGGTAATTTCGGCAACCATGTCGCCTTCGGTGGTGGTGATCGTGTTAAACCAAGTTGAGCCTGATGAGCTACGGTCGTATTTGCCTGTGTATTTACCGACCACATCAAAGCTACCCTTTTGGCCTAAACCCCAAAAATCGCCATCTGTTTTGATTAACATTTCGGGCTGTGCTTTTAGTTCGCTAGTTTTGGTCATGAGTGCAACGCTACCACAGCCTGAAAGTAGGGATGCAGCAAGTACTGAAACAATAAGTTTTTTCATAATATGTCCATTATATATACCGAATAATGACTGGAGTAGTCGTAGAGGCGGGACATTATCATTATAAACATACACTAAGTCTAGTTTGATGGGGTGATTAAGTGTAAGCGTGTGTAAGCGCCTGCCAGTTTACATTTAGGAGGGTAAATAGAGAGGTGAATAAGGTTTACATTAATAGTCGGCAAAGTACTGGTTGAGCGCCTGTTGCCATTCTGGACTTTGACGAATATTAAGCAGAGCACGGTTTAATTGCTCGGTGTAAGGGCTATTATCTTTAATCGCTAAACCATAATTTTGTTTTTCAAATTGATAAGGCAATACGGATATTTGCTGATAACGTCCTTGCTGTTTTGCAAGTTTCAGCTTGTACTTTAAAACCGCATCATCATCAACAATTGCGTCAATTTTGCCGTTATTAAGCGCGCTGAGCATATCATCAAGGCTGGTAAACGTCTGATGTATTATACCTAAACTATCCAGATAAATAGAAGATGTGGTTGAAATTTTGGCACCGACATTAAGCTTGAGCAGATCATAAGGACTTTTTATATTAGTATTCAGCAATCCCAAGGTAAAGGTACTGGCTAACATCGCGGTAATACTGGCAATAAATAAGGTGGATGCAATGGCTAAAAATACCGTCAATACTCGTCCACTCAAGGTTTTAAATTCAAAATAGTTGAAGGGACCTTTGGTGATGAATAACAGACCCAGAATAAAGGCTTCTAATAACTGGGCTCCCGTGGATGGCATTGAATACAGTTTATGATTAACCTTATGTTCGAGCAGGTAAAAGATCCAGCCGATAAGCCCTGCGCAGATAAGGATAATGCCAACAACAAGTAATAATGTAGTATTGGTGATGATATTGATAAAAGCAGCGAGGTAGCCTTTTTGTTTTACTGCAATGGCCAGGTGTGTCTCATAAAATGAGTGTGAAAAATCCATGATTAATTCACGTTCAGGTGTGATCGTAATACAGGATATACCCACTTCTATACTGCCATTCTCAACCGCGTCTAATAAGCCCTTTAACGTGTAATCTTGCATATTATATTGTAGGTCGATACTGTCGGCGATACGTTGCCACAATAAAATACTCAGTCCTGTGCTGGTGGGTTGTGGTCGGCCATTGTCTTGTATACTCATCACAAAAGGCGGGCAGTGATAACTGCCGACGTTAATGACAGTACTGCTGACATGATTAACTGAACTGCTTATATTAACAAGGGAACTACTATAGCTATACGATGCCATACTGTATAAATAACAAAATACACACAGTTTTATGAGTGAGCGTAACAGTGGCGGCATAACAATCCTTAATGTTTGGTCAAAAGCGCGGAGCCAAAGACTCTGTGTATCTTGCAATTGGTATAAGTTTAGTGGAAAACGGAAAAAGGTTTATTAATATGAAGTTTAAATTGCCAGCATCTTTATTGCTAATAGGGTTGTTAAGCGGGTTACTCATCGGTTGTACAAGCACAAGCCAGAGTGAAGCTGAAACGAATGATGCTACTCATCATGATGAAAGTGCCAATACTGTGGCCGTTAAAATGGAAATGTATTGGGTTGCGCCTGAACGTGTTGCTTGTCAGGGTATCGCGCCGATGCAGTGCTTAGTGGTGAATAAAGTGGTGGATGGCAAAACCAGTGAGTGGCAGTTTTTTTATAATCATATTGCCGGTTTTGAATATGTGCCGGGTTCATTTTATAAATTATCGGTAGAGACTGCTGAAGTTAAGAACCCAGCGGCTGATGGCTCAAGTATATCGTACAAGTTGGTTGACGAAATAGACAAAGCACCGCGACATTATTTAGATAACACCATGTTAACCGAGAGCCGCAAGTGGAATTTAAAGCAACTTGCTAATCTGAAAGGTATTAATCCGCAAGCGTTACCACAACCTGCCAATATTACCATTGCTGGTGGTGGTTTCTCGGGCTTTGCGGGCTGTAATAATATGTTTGGCCAGATCCAATATTTGTTTGAAGCAACAGACTTGAATAATTCATTACTCAAATTAGGTCCTATTGGTTCCACGCTAATGGCCTGTGCAGATCCAAAGGCCAATGCGGTAGAGCAAAAACTACATCAAACACTTGGTATGGTGAATGCCTTGCAAGTAGAGTGGCCATTTTTGAATATGTATCAAAATGATGAATTGTTGATCCAGTTTGTCGCTGAGGACTGGGACTAATTAATTTAGCGCATAGGGACCTATCTGTAAGCTTGCTAGGCTATATTAAGCGCTATGCGCTCGATTAACTTTATGTCACGACTAAATTTCACTGCAAGTAATTGTGTATCAGCGTCCCAACGCATGACTGTTGTCGGTATTACATCGGTAAAATAATTGTCAAACTTAATGATGATGTGTTCACCAACGCTAAATTTATTGTCGGTTTTAACTTTCGCTAACATCCCTGATTTTGAGATGTTTATTACTTGAACAGGAATTTTGAAAAAATCAAAAAAACCGAGTTTATCTACATATAATACTGGATACGGGTCCCAATAATTATAGCGAGTGTGGTCACGATTTAGCTTGAATGATAGATCTTTGGTTACGCTGAACATGAATATCCGTATATATTTGCAAAAGCGCAAATTGAGTGTTCTAGATTTATCCAATATAGCTTAAACGCATACATTATCCTAATTAACAGATTGTAAAAATAAGTTTTTTTGGTTTTCGTTATTAATCTTAATCAAGTGATGCAGAATGTTTGTTGTACTTCATTAAAATGCTAATACGAATTATTATTAAGGTGTTTTTAACTGAGCAGGGCTGTTTGGTGTTAAGACGTTAACGTCTTAACTTTTTAGTAAAGCGAGTAATGCCATTTCAATCAGTGGGCTATCATTAAGTTGCTTATATTTGTCTTGCCGTTTAAGTGCTTCAAGCATGTTCTTGTGGGTTTTGTTGAGTTTCAAGTAATGGCTATTAGCATCTAGCGCTGTTAAATTTTGTGTTTGCAGTGATTCAGTAATCACGCGTAAATAACTCGGGCGTAGATGGGC
Source organism: Moritella yayanosii (assembly GCF_900465055.1). Taxonomy (NCBI): domain Bacteria; kingdom Pseudomonadati; phylum Pseudomonadota; class Gammaproteobacteria; order Alteromonadales; family Moritellaceae; genus Moritella; species Moritella yayanosii. The sequence goes on from NZ_LS483250.1 coordinate 277,760, forward strand.
TGTTAATATTTCCAAGTACGCGCCAGGCTCCATGCCTTGGTATTCTGTTACAGCGATCTGTATATCTAGAGACACGTTATTGTCGCTAAATATTTCATCGAGTTGTTTGGTGGCAATATCAGCAGTGACTTTACGGCTGAGTTTACGGGCATCATCGTTAGACATGATTGGTGTTGTAGAAATAATGTTAGCTTGAGTCACTGAAATGATACCTTGTTAGTGCTTAATATGTATTATTAACCAGAATAACATAACCTAGAAAATAATCGATTTTAGGTTCTTATTTTCTACCTCTCATTATCGGAATGCACTTTTATTGACCATGGTATTCAGCCGTATTTAGTTGTATTTTATAGTCATCCCCAAACTATGCCAATATTTACTTATTACACCGTTAACGAGCAGGACGCTATGAAACACCCAGACTTTACCGATAAACATGAATCACTTATGGAAAAAAATCTAACTCCAGATTTGTTCACTCAATTGCAGGATGTAGTGACTAAAAATGGTTTTACATTACACGATGTGATTAATTCAGGGTTAATAAATCCTGATAGCAATATTGGCGTCTATGCTGGTGACACTGAGTCATACCAATGTTTCGCGCCCTTGTTCAATCCGATTATTAGTCAATATCATGGCTTTGACGAAAATACCTTACACACAACTAATTTAAACCCTGCTGACATCGATGCGAATGATCCTGACCCGACGAATAAGTACATAGTCTCTACACGTATTCGGGTAGGGCGAAACCTTGCTGACATGCCACTCGGGCCTGCGATAACTAAATCACAACGGCATGACGTTGAAGCGCGAACGGTTGCGGCATTGGCTAAAATGTCTGGTTCGCTATCGGGTCATTATTATGCATTAGCAGGCATGAGTGACGAGGTTAAAACCCAATTGGTTAATGATCACTTCTTGTTTAAAGCTGGCGATCGTTTTTTTGAAGCTGCGGGTTTAAATCGTGATTGGCCTGCTGGACGTGGCATCTATCATAACATTGATAAAACCTTTTTAGTCTGGGTGAATGAAGAAGATCAATTACGTATTATTTCGATGCAAGCTGGCGGTAATATTCAGCAGGTGTTTGCACGTTTGACCACCGCACTAGCAGAACTTGAGCAATACTTAAGCTTTGCGTTCACGCCACATCTCGGTTATATCAGCAGTTGTCCGACAAATCTGGGCACGGCAATGCGAGCCAGTGTGCATATTAAACTGCCCTGCTTAGGTAACAATATGGCTAAATTTAAAGCCATTACCGAAGCGCATCATGTGCAGATCCGCGGCATCCACGGTGAACACTCTGAAAGTGAAGGGCATATTTATGACATCAGTAACCGCCGTCGTTTAGGGGTTACGGAAGTCGAATGTGTACAAGATTTATATCAAGGGGTGGTTGCATTAATCGCCGAGGAACAATTGCTCGAACAGGCTTAAAATAAGCAATAACATTATCTCTACATCCAGCCTTCAGAAATGCATGAGTAGTGACGTTTTAACGTTATTTTTATGGCGAGTTACTTATCTCTGAATGGTTGGGTAAGCATTCGCTGCACCTGATATTCTTTGGCGTCACGAAAATAAGGTAAACCAATCTGCATCTTTTGATGACCTAATGCTGGTTGTGCTTGATAGCTGCCAAACAAGTGATCCCACCAAGGTAAACAGAAACCAAAATTATGATTGGTTTCACGCCCATTCGTAGAGTGGTGAATACGGTGCATATCTGGCGTGACTAAGATATAGCGTATGTAACGGTCAACTTTACTTGGCAGCCTGATATTACTGTGATTAAACATCGCGGTTAGATTTAATAACATTTCAAATAACACCACAGCAATCACTGGCACCCCAAGTGCGATAATGACCGCAATTTTGATCAGCATAGATAATACAATCTCAATGGGGTGGAAGCGGATTGCTGTCGTCACATCAATATCAAGATCACTGTGGTGCATCCGGTGTAAACGCCATAGAACAGGAATTTTATGGAATATTCGGTGCTGAAAATAAATCGCCGCATCAAGCAACATGATAGACAAGACCACGATTAGCGTACTTCTTATTAGGTCCGATTCTAGCATTAGTTCCGTTTCAGCCATTAGGGCTACGAACCCCCATTGTTGTTGCTGCACATACAGGGCAGCATCGATAGCAACAAACGGCATTAGCAATTTTAGCGTGAGATTATTAAGCATCACCATTGCGATGTTATTGCTCCACCGCTGGATTTTTGCAACGGTTAACGGTCGTTTGGGTTGATAGTGTTCCCATATGGCTAATAATATAAACAAACCAATAAACGCACTAAGTCGTAGTGCATTACTGTTAACGATAAACCAGTCGTTCATCTCTTTTACCTGCTGTATTTCGTTAAGCCATTATTGTGCTGGATATAAATGATATTGCCAAGTCTCGCGATGAGGCTTTGTTGCAAAATAAAGTACAGCCAGTCTTTATGCTTGGAATAGACATATATCAATTACAAGCAAGTAGTGGTTCCGTAATATGGTGGTATACCCAAGTAGCTTGGGCACATGACCATATTATTACAGTTTGTTATTTTGAGGCACTTATGGATACTATTCCCAGTTTTATGACCGCACAGCATCGCCATTGTGATGATTCTTTTATTGCCACTGAGTCGGCTGTATCGGCAAGCAATTGGATACAAGCAGATAGCCAATGGTCTATATTTACCACTGATCTTGACAGTCATTTACAGCAAGAAGAAACGATTTTGTTTCCAGCATTTGAACAGGCGACGGGTATGACGATGGGACCCACGCAAGTTATGCGTACTGAACACGCTCAAATGCGTCAATTGATCGCAGAGATGACGCAGGCATTGTCTGCGCAGAATAAAGATCAATTCTTAGGGTTATCTGAAACGTTAATGATCTTAATGCAGCAACACAATATGAAAGAAGAGCAGATGTTATACCCAATGACGCAAACTCATCTTCCGGATGCAGCTGCAGTGTTAGAGCAAGTTAAAGCATACTAGTTGATGGGGACGAATTACTTGCAAGCAATCTATCTTGATGTAAGCGAATTATCCGCTCCGGAGCCGATGCGTCAAATTTTCCTGGCGTTAGCGGCACTATCCCTTGGCCAGTGTCTGGTTATTTATCACCGTAAAAATCCCGTGCCGTTATACCCTAAATTAACCGAATTAGGCTTTGTCTATAGAGTCGATGTTGAGCATAGCTTGAGTGATTCGACGGCATTACGTGATAGCCAAAGCAATAAACATGCGCGTAGTAAAGGCCGTTGTGAAGATCTAGCAGTTGTCATCAAGGTTGCTTTTAAAACCGATGAATCGGCATTAGCATCATTTTCTGAGATGGAGTTACAATGAATCTTGCAGGATTGGATTTTGACAATATACCGGAATTTTCAGTGCCGATGCGGTTCTTTCTGGCTGCGCCGGTATTTGCATTGATCAGCGCATTGATTATTGCTTTTGCAGGGGAGTCTCTGTGGTTAACACGCTGGCATCCTGCCACGCTCGCGCTGACTCATGCGATGGTGCTGGGCATTATTTCCATGATCATGTGTGGCGCAATTTTACAGTTATTACCGGTACTGGCTGGCAAGTCACTGCCTCATGTTAAACTTATTTCAACGTTAACATTAGTGATGATGTCATTAGGCACTCTGTCGTTAATCACGGCGTTTTTAGCGAGTATGTTTGGGTTCAATCAGGATCTTTTTTTCGTGGTTGCAGGCGTGTCGTTTACCCTTGGCTTAGGCGGTTTTATCGGCGCAATATTATGGCTGATTAGGCAACGAAGTCAGGCTAGTGTATCCATTAATACTATGCGCTTAGGCTTTATTGCGATGCTGGTGGTTGGCATTATTGCCAGTTTACTCTTGGCTGATTATTTATTCGCGAGCCAATTTAATATCACTAAAAAGCTGACTGATAACCATGCTAGTTGGGGACTGATTGGCTGGATCAGTTTAGTGATTATGGGTGTTAGTTTTCAAGTGTTACCTATGTTTCATGTTGCACCTGCATTTCCACTGTGGTGCTCTCGTTTTCTGCCTGGTTTTTTATTTATCGTCTTGTTGACCCATACGTTAGTGACGTTGGGGATGACTCAACTTGCGTTGATTAATATTCCCGCATGGCAAATGACTCAATCCATTTGTACGATGTTATTAAAGTTAGGCTTGATGGTATATGCAATAACGGCAATTCATTGCTTAAGCAGACGTAAGCGAAAGATTAACGATGTGAGTGTAACCTGTTGGTTTATGGCATTATGCTGCTTATTTCTTTGCTGTGCGATTAGTTTAGTGATGAACGTAATGATGAATACTATGACGGGAGCAGAGAGCTTGTTATTAAGTTTAGGCTGGTCACCGCTGACATTGGCTTCGGTATTTATCTATGGTTGGATAGTCAGTGTGATCATGGCGATGATTATCAAGATCATTCCTTTTTTGGCATATCTGCACTTGCAACGTCAATGTGGATTTCATATGCAAGCGTTTTCACTGTTACCTAATATGCACGAACTATTAAGTAAATCGCGGATGCAGTACTTATTATATAGCCATGTTTTTAGTTTATTTTCGTTGAGTCTCACGTTATATAATCCCGCGAATTACTGGTTATTATCGTTAGCGATAATGGGACAGTTTGGATATTTATTGTTTTTGATGATCAGTGTGAGTGGTCGTTATCGTGACCGAGCTAAGGCGATTGATGAGGCGCTACTATTACCATAACTAATAAAGTACGTAACGCATCAAGCGAATACCTGATGCGTTAGATAGTTAAATAGTTTTAAACTGTAAAAATTATGATGTAAATAATACCCAGCTATAGCCAATAAACATAGTTAACAGTATTGCGCCAGAAAGACGACCAAAACGATAGTTTAGTTTACTGTCAGCCGCAATTAATTCATCTGTTTGTTGTTCTGGTGTTAAAGCGGCACGACGTTTAGTCACAGCAAAATAAGTCATTGTGAATGAAATAACCAGGAATGCCGTCATGATAGATAACATGGGTAAATCACGCGTTAATATTTCTGCTGGCAGTTGTAAACCATCACCAATTAACCCTGGGAATACTAGTACACCTAATAGGTTAAAGGTGTTAGAACCAATCACAGTCGCGAATGCAATTTCAGGCATACCACGGCGAACACCAGCGATAGCAGCGGCTAATTCTGGTAAACTGGTACCAAATGCAACAATCGTTAGACCAATCAACAAGTCGCTAACGCCCATCGCTTTTGCAAGTTGCACACTGCCCCAAACCATGATTTGTGAGCTGATTAATAGCATGAACAGCATGGCGATAGTTTCAACTAATGCTCTATTTTGGCTAACATCTAAAAACTCTAGCTCGTTTTTAACATCATCTGGGGACGATGATTTAGCAAGATAGACACAGTACAGTGCAAGCAATAAGAGCAGGATAAGACTGTCCCACATCGTAATTGAGCCGTTTGACATTAACGCGATAGTTGCAATAAGCGCGAGTACTAAAATAGGCAATTCACGTGTAATGAAACGTACTTGAATTACTAACGGCATAAACAGAGCACAAAGCGCTAATACTAAGCCACAGTTGATGATGTTAGAGCCGATAGCATTACCGACGGCAAGACCTTCTGCACCATTAAATGACGCAATTGCGCTGACGACTAATTCTGGGAATGAAGTACCAAAGGCAATGACGGTCATACCAATAAACATGACTGAAACACCAAATTTTTTGGCTAATGTTGATGATACTAAGATAAGACGGTCGGCACTGACGGTGAGTAAGATAAAGCCAACTAGCACTGCAATGATGGGTAATAATAAAGACATAGGATTCTCGTACGAGGGCATTTTGACATAAACAAGCGACACCCTGCCCTCGAAAGTAGGTGGTTACTTGTTCAAGTCTCATCAAACTTAGTCTCGGCTTGTTAACCTCGAACTAGATTGAATACACCACGACCTGCGGGTCAGTTATGTTGATGTACTCCTTCACATGCGTGAAGCGACTACTCCCTCGAATAGAGTTACGCATTATAAGACAGAACCGCACTAACGCAAGTAGATTGTGTAATTTAATTACACAATGAATTAAATCGCTTTATGTATACCCAGTTACGTCGATATAAGCGTTAAGCGCTAACGTCTCAACTGTAAATTGATTTGCACAACAGCATGATCGGTGCTTTCGCTATCACGCTCATAGATAGGATTAATCAAGTGGCGATCATAAGTATGGTAATCACTGACCTCATAAAGGCTACGCTGATACTCTGCATTAAACTCACACGATAATAAGATGTAATCTAATACCGAACCTTTGTTATAAAAGTAATGCGTCGCCGGGCGAGGGGCAGGTGTACTACTTGCCACTACACCGTTTGCTGCGTGTTGGTATAAATGCCAGCTATCTTGCAGACTGAATTGTTTTACAATGTCTTGTGCTTGCGGGTCTGAATTGAAGCGTAAAGTATTCATTGTCAGGTGCGATAATACCCCATCTCGGTCATGATCTAATACATCGTTAAAGTCACCCATTAACATCATCGGATTATTGGTCGCTAGCCGACGTTGGATCATTTGTTGAAATAATAAAGCCGCTTCTGAGCCCCGCTGTATTGATGATCCCCAACTACCGCACATTTGTTTGCTAAAAGCATCAAGTACCGCTTTGGTTGTCGCTAATTCATCATCTTCACTTTCTAACATTGGTCGCTTAGATTTAAAGTGCACCACATAACAATCGGTGGTACCAAGATGTGGTAATTCTATACTGGCGCGCAGGGGCTTGCGACTGAATTGGTATTCCGATGATAAACCCATGCTCACGGCAAGATCGCTATCGGGCATGACTGCTGCGATAGCTGTTATCGGGTAACGTGATGCTATTGCCACTACTGGACTGCGGAAAATGTAGTCGTCGATAACATCTGCGCTATCAACGACTTCAAAATACGGATAATCACATTCAGCGACTAATGCTTTTAAAGAGTCAGGGCTAAACACTTCTTGAAAACCAATGACATCAGGCTGATGTTCGGCAAGATAATCACGGATCCACTTCTGCTTTTTCTGCCATTGTTGCTCGTCATAGATACGCTCAAAGTCATAACAAGCAAACGGTGGTTCAATGTAATTGAAAAGATTAAAGGTGGCGATTTTTAGCATAGGTAAGAAATACCAGATATAGAGAAAACAACAGTTATGGTTATAACAAGCTTAGCAGGATGGGGCAAGTAAGTTAAATACCTGAAGCGGTTTGAAGGAGTCAAACTGCTTGAGTGACGCATTTAAATCTGTTTCACTTGAAACACACTTGTGTATTGTTCATAAATGAAGCGATGTCGTTATATATAAGGTATCATGTATGAGATATGTGATTACTATCACTTTATAGAGGTACGTGCTGCATTATGATTATTTCTTAATATTTCTAGTTATTTTGATATTATTATATAATGCTTATTATAACTGAACTCTCCGAATTTAAGGAATACACTATGACGACTGCAAATGTTTTTCACCTTGGTATTAATAAATCTGATTTAAAAGGTGCCGAATTGGCTATTATTCCTGGTGATCCTGCTCGTGTCGAAAAGATCGCACAGCAGATGGAAAACCCTCAATTTTTAGCAAGTCATCGTGAATACACAGTTTATTTAGCCGAGCTAGAAGGCAAGAAAGTTGTGGTATGCTCAACGGGTATTGGTGGTCCATCAACGTCGATTGCAGTTGAAGAGCTTGCTCAGCTTGGCGTGAATACTTTCTTACGTGTTGGCACCACTGGTGCGATTCAAGAAAACATTAATGTTGGTGACATGATTGTAACTACCGCATCAGTGCGTCTTGATGGTGCCAGTTTGCATTTTGCGCCAATGGAATTTCCAGCTGTAGCTGATTTTACTATAGCAACAGAAATGAAAGCCGCTGTTGACGCTGCAGGCATTAAAGTTCACATGGGTGTAACCGCATCAAGTGATACTTTCTATCCTGGTCAAGAACGTTACGATACATTCTCGGGTCGTGTTACTCGTCGCTTCCAAGGTTCAATGCAAGAATGGCAAGAAATGGGTGTATTAAACTTTGAAATGGAATCGGCTACATTATTTACTATGTGTGCAAGCCAAGGACTTAAAGCAGGTTGTGTAGCCGGTGTGATCATTAACCGTACGCAAAAAGAGATCCCCGATCAAGCAGCAATGAAAGCGGTAGAAATGTCATCAATCAAGGTCGTTGTTGATAGTGCGCGCCGCATGCTAATTGCATAATAGTGACATTTATTACAATCTCTAGTTGATGAAAAAAAGCCAGATTAAAGTATAGGTCTGGCTTTTTTGTGTTTATTTTGATGCAAAATAAACGGCTTTGTCACCGGCTAACCATTGCGGGTATTTATACATAATATCAGTAAATAATGCTGAGCTTGTGTGTCGTGTTAACCACAAGCGTAATTTAGGGTAGGGTGATTGCTCAAACCAGGCCTTATCAACCCTCACAAATTGGCGGATAAATGGGAAGATTGCAATATCAGCCAAGCTAATTTCTTCGCCTATGAGGTTGCTGTGTAAGGTGAGCAAAAGTTCTAATTGACTCAGGAAATGGCTACCTTGTTCACGGTATTCTGTTTCAGTATATTCAGGGTGGCGATCGGCGTATTTATATTTATCTAAGATGGTTTTAAATTCGTTATCATTTTCATCGATCAGTGAGCTGATTTGTGTTTGTAAATGAGGCTGATTTTTACGGAGCCAATCATTACTATCATTTTGTGACAGCGCCCACTGCATAATATCGCGGCTCTGATCAATGATCTTTTTATCCTGGGTAACCAACACGGGCACTGTGCCCTTAGGCGAATAAGCTAATAAGCTTGTTGGTTTATCTTTTAATACCACTTCTCTCAATTCAACTTCAACTTGGCTATAACAAATAGCAAGTCGTGCTCTCATTGCATAGGGGCAGCGTCGAAACGAATAAACAATAGCAGGGCGTATAGGTCGCATTTATAAACTCCAACAGAAAATGTGTTATACCCAAGTTACTTCAGGATGCCTTCGTTCGGCTTGCTGATTGTGGATCTTGAAATAGCTTGGGTATAGAGATACAGTGAAATTATCTAACATTATTTCACTGTATCAAATCAACACTATTTATACATTAAAATGATTGTATTATTAGTCTTTTATATCTTTTGGCTGTGTTAATATTTGGCCGAATTAATTGGAAATTGTAAGGTATTAGATTTTAATGAATGAAAAAATGGGTTTTTCATTACTGGAACTAACATTTGTTATTGTTGTGCTTTCTATTTTAGCTATGTTTGCTATTCCAGAATATACAAAAACACATCGCGAAGCTAAAATAGCAGTACTTAATGATCTACGCGGTAAGTTGACTAACGCCGTTGACACCTTGAAAACAGCATCCAATATTGAATCGCGGAAACAGACGATTGATGATCAGAGCTATGTTCAATACGATGCTGGACAGTACTACCAGGTTGCTGGTAAATTGCTTCATCCGAGTGAAATATGTCATATTTTAGGGCTTACCATAGCACAACTTGCCAAAGGTGTAGCTGTAACCTCGATTGACGGGATGTATACTTGTAAATACGAAAACTTAAATACTAGTTGGATTAAGATGAATAAGCTTGAGTCCACAGACTGCGCATTATCTTATGCTGCCAGTTATAGTAATAGCATCATTACCGCGGTTGATATTAATCTGGTAGGCGATTGCCTAGAGCAATAAAATGCTTTATGTTGCGTTGAAAAACCACACACCTTTAACATTAATTTAACCCCTTAAACTTTATAAACTTTTGATTTTTAATTTCATTCGAAAGTGGTTTTTCATTTGATTAGAGATAATCCTTCCATTTAGCACCTATTTATAGGTATTTGATGGATATATCGCTGAAACCATTTTAGTTTTTGGTCATTTTGAGTGATAATGCCGCGCCTAGTCCGTTATCTATGCATCACACAAACAGACTATCGCCATATATTCTAATCTTTTCGATAAAATCTTTAGGAAATTAAACCATGGTAAAACCTGAGAATAACAGTATCGTCATTTTTGGTGCTTCGGGTGATTTAACAAAACGAAAGTTACTCCCCGCGCTTTATCACCTTTATGTCAATGAACTGTTACCTGAAGATTTTTCTATTTTGGGTGCGAGTAAAACAGCATTCACGGATGATTCATTTCGTGAGAAAGTAACTAATGATTTAATTAAAAGTGAAGGCGTCTCTCAGCAACAAGCTGAAGAATTCTGTCAACATTTGTATTATATATCGATGAATATGACAGATGCAGATAGTTATGTTGCCTTTAAAGAACGCTTAGAAATATTATCTGAGAAGCATAATACGGTTGGTAATGCTATTTATTACATGGCAACGCCACCGAGCTTATACGCATCAATTGCCGCTAATTTAGCTAAACATAAATTGAATAAAGACAGTGATGGTTGGAAACGATTAATCGTTGAGAAGCCGTTTGGTTATGATCTTGAGTCAGCCAACGAGTTAGATGAACATCTACATACTTGTTTCCGTGAACGTCAAGTTTACCGTATTGATCATTACCTAGGTAAAGAAACAGTACAGAATCTATTAGTATTTCGTTTTTCAAATGGTATATTCGAGCCTCTTTGGAACCGCAGTTTTATTGACTACGTGGAAATTACTGCTGCAGAGAGTTTAGGTATTGAAGAGCGAGGCGGTTATTATGATCATTCTGGCGCGGTTCGAGACATGTTGCAAAATCATTTGTTACAGGTACTTGCCTTAGTCGCGATGGAACCGCCTGCGATTATTAACGCGGATGCTATGCGTAACGAAGTGGTTAAAGTTATTCAAAGTTTACGGCCACTTGAAGAACAAGATTTAAAAGATAACCTAGTGCTTGGTCAATATACGAAGAATATTGTTAATGGCAAGGTATTGCCGGGTTATCGCGAAGAAAAAGACGTTGCGGATGATTCTCGTACACCAACCTATGTTGGCATGAAAATGATGATTGATAACTGGCGTTGGAATGGCGTACCTTTCTATATACGTACCGGTAAACGTATGCCAGAACGTTTAACAGAAATTGTGGTTCATTTTAAGAAAACACCACATCCAGTGTTTGGTCAAAATGCCCCAGAAAATAAATTGATCTTACGTATTCAACCAAATGAATCGATTCAGATGGATTTTGGTTTGAAAAAACCAGGTGCAGGTTTTACTGCGCAACAGGTATCGATGAGCTTTAATTATAACAGCTTGGAAGAAAATAATTTATTAACGGCTTATGAGCGCTTACTACTGGATTGTATGAAAGGCGATGCGACTTTATTTGCGCGTTCCGATGCAGTCAAAGCGTGCTGGGAATACGTGCAACCAATCTTAGACTATAAACAAGAAGTGAAATCTTTATTTGGTTATAAGTGTGGTACTTGGGGGCCGAACCGAGCCGATGAGATGTTAGAGAAAGATGGCCGTGAATGGCGCTTTTCTAGCGAAGAAGTAATTACCTAATTAAATAGTAGGCGTGGAACATGATGGATTATCGTACTTTTGAAACACCTCAACAAGTTGTTGAATCATTAGCTAACTCGCTTGTAGAATACAGTAAGCAAGATAAGCCTGTGCATATATCGTTATCAGGCGGCAGTACCCCAAAGCTTTTATTTAAAGTATTAGCAAAGGCACCATTTTCGACAAGCATTGAATGGGGCAACTTGCACTTCTGGTGGGGTGACGAACGTTGTGTAGCCCCTGATGATGCTGAAAGTAATTTTGGTGAAGCTCAAGCGTTATTATTTTCACAAGTAGCATTACCTACCGAAAATATTCACCGCATTTTAGGTGAAGATGCGCCAGAGCAAGAAGTTATTCGTTTTGCACAAGAGATGCAAGATTGTATTCCGGCTGATAATGGTCTGCCGTGCTTTGATTGGATCTTGCTTGGCATGGGCGGCGATGGGCATACTGCATCATTATTCCCAGGTCAAACTGATTATAATGATCAAAATATGGCCATTATTGTACAGCACCCAGAATCAGGACAGTATCGTATTTCTAAAACGGCACGTCTGTTAGCAAATGCAAAACGTATTAGTTATTTAGTGATGGGTGAAGGTAAAGCACAAGTGATCAAGCAAATTCATGATAATGATGATGCCGCACTTGCTTACCCTGCAGCACAAGTAAAAGCAAGTCAGGGTAAAACTGAGTGGTTTTTAGATGCGGACGCAGCTAAGTTAATCAACGGTTAATCCACATAAGTAATGACGATAGCTTAATGAGCTTAGCGTTAAAGGCCTGTTAGTTATGCTAACCGGCCTTTTTTTGTGCGTTTGTTTGTTTTTCATACTTAGCTCTAATATTTAATTAGCCATTAAATTACCCTGTAATCCTTTTTAAAGCAGTATTAAAAATACAGCTGATATTATTTGGATTGAGCTAAGATCGTTACTTAGGATAGAGATTAGACACCTTGTTGTTGTGTTTTAATTCCTATTCTGTGTTTATTTTTGGTTTTGGTGGGGTTTATCATGATTTTAGCCCTGTTGGTTAGCCACGCATGGTTATTTTTAAGTCGGCTATCTGATATTTTTATGTGTAATTACGACATTTTATGTGTCATATTATGTCGAGTTAATGAAAATGGTAGCAAAGCACCTTAAATAGCATTAAGTATAATTACTCTTTAATAAATAGTATTTGATAATACTGAAATATCGTCATTCTATACTGGTGTAATGAACTAGCGCTGTATTGTATTGAGCGACCATTTATAGATGAATATGTAGGTATAAGGACAAGCATGAACAACACACAAGATTCATTTTTAACTAGTTTTTTTAAACTAGAATCAGCGGGTGGCATTATTTTAATGTTCTCAGCTGTATTAGCTATGATTATAGCGAATAGCCCTGCACAAGGTTTATATGCATTATTTCTGGAAATTCCAGTAGAGATCAAACTTGGCGGTTTAGAGATCGCGAAACCATTATTGCTTTGGATTAATGATGGTTTAATGGCAGTGTTCTTCTTTTTAGTTGGACTTGAGCTAAAAAGAGAATTAGTCGAAGGGGAGTTATCTGATCCTCGTAATATTATTCTACCGGGTGTTGGTGCTATTGGTGGTATGTTAATCCCAGCGCTTATTTATGTTTACTTTAATATGGATGATCCCGCAGCATTAAGTGGTTGGGCTATCCCTGCTGCAACAGATATTGCATTTGCGTTAGGTATCTTGAGCCTATTAGGTTCTCGTGTGCCTGTTAGCTTGAAAATATTCTTAACATCGTTAGCTATTTTTGATGATATTGGCGCGATCCTGATTATTGCCTTCTTCTATACAGCGAACCTGTCTATTCCAGCACTTATTGTGGCAGCCTGCTGTATCCTAGTGTTGGCCTATTTCAATAAACGTAATGTTGATTCGAAAGCATTGTATATTTTCGTTGGTATTGTAATGTGGGTGGCAATGTTGAAATCTGGCGTTCATGCTACATTAGCTGGTGTTACCCTTGCACTGTTTATTCCTATGCAGTCAAAAGATAAATCACATTCACCATTGAAGTCGATGGAACATGGCTTACACTTCGTTGTTGCCTTTGTTATCTTACCTGTCTTTGCATTTGCAAATGCCGGGATTAATTTATCGGGTGTTGGTCTAGAACAAATCTTACACCCTGTGCCTATGGGTATTGCGTTAGGCTTATTTATTGGTAAGCAAGTTGGTATCTTTGGTTTATGTTGGTTAGCGATTAAATGTAAGATTGCAAAAATGCCAAAAGGTATGGATTGGTGTTCTTTATATGGTACCGCCATCTTATGTGGTGTTGGTTTCACCATGAGTTTATTTATTGGTTCATTAGCCTTCGAAGAAACGGGTACCAACTTATTATTTGATGAGCGTCTTGGTATTATCTTAGGTTCGTTACTGTCGGGTATCATAGGTTTCTTCATGCTGAAATCATGTTTATCCAAGCAAGCGGACGTCGCTAAATAACTTAGCGCTACCTTATTATTTAACTTAAAGCACCCTTGATTGGGTGCTTTCTTATATCAGCCTATATCCGAAGATTACTTATTTATCAGTTGAATATATTGATTAAACAAGCTAGTTTAAGGATTCAAAATGTAGTTATCATAATCAGAGAGCGTAGTCTTGAGTACTATTAAATCGATATTTGAACGCAATCGCGCATGGTCAGAGCAGATTAATGAACAGTTCCCTGACTTTTTTGAGCAACTTTCTAAACAACAATCACCTGATTATTTATGGATCGGTTGTTCCGATAGTCGCGTACCTGCAAACCAGATTATGGCTCTGCCTCCGGGGGAAGTTTTTGTTCACCGTAATATTGCCAATGTTGTTGTGCACACTGACTTAAATTGTTTATCAGTGATCCAGTACGCCGTAGAGGTGCTTAAAGTAAAACATATTATTGTGTGTGGTCATTATGGTTGTGGGGGTATTAAAGCGGCCATGGGCGATGAGCAACATGGCTTGATTGATAATTGGTTACGTCATATTAAAGATGTAGAGCGCTTCCACATGGACGAGTTAAAAGATGTTAGTGGAGAAGATAAAATTGATCGTATGTGTGAATTGAATGTTGTCGAGCAGGTTAGAAATGTCTGTAATACCACTATTGTGAAGCGAGCTTGGCGCAAGGGTGAAGAATTAACGATTCATGGTTGGATTTTTAATATCAGTAATGGTGTATTGAAAAGCTTAACTGAGAGTATTAATTCGAGAGAGAAACAACTGGAAGTCATTGCTAACTAACAACTAGTTCAAGTATTTAAGCGCGAAGTCATACGTATAAAAAAGCCAATGAGATGTCTCATTGGCTTTTTTATACCTAAACCTAATGCCACATTACATGTTATGAATTTTAGGTAATAAAAAAGGTGAACTAAGTTCACCTTTTTTGATATCTGTTTAACCGATTAATAGTAAACTATTAAAGAGGTTTAACGTTCTCAGCTTGAGGACCTTTTTGGCCTTGGCCTACAGTGAACTCAACTTTTTGACCGTCAGTAAGGACTTTAAAGCCATCAACTAAGATAGAGCTGAAATGTACGAATACATCTGGGCCATTTTCTTGCTCGATGAAACCGAAACCTTTAGCTTCGTTGAAGAATTTTACTTTACCGATTACTGTATTAGACATATTAAAAAACCCTGTATATACGTTATTAAAAAATTTGATAAAAAACCAGGGTGTAACTTATATAAACAATACAAAACAATAATAGATACAAGTATCAACTAAAGCTCATTCTACCGATATAAACTAGCCTAATTTCTTAAGACGAATTATACATGGTTAAAGTCTCATAGCAATACACTCGTTCGTTATTTTTATGAAATTGTTGTTTTTATTAGAAAAATTATTATTTACAGGGCGGGTTTGATGTATTTCCAGCCGCTGAAACTGTTATTTCATTCAATATCAGTTCATATAACATCCAATCTATATCACGATCTAATTTTCGAATTAAGGTCGAGTGAAATAGTTGATAAGTTATTAGTTATTGCTACTTTAGTTGTGTGTAGATCACTGTATAATATATTTAAGTATCTGATATAAATATATAAGTGGTAATTATTATAAATGTAGGCTAGCACTGGATGACAGTGATGATGTGTATGTTAGCGATAAAATTAAGGAGTGATGATGAGTAAGCGTGTTCGAAGACAGTGGTTTTTTCACCAACAGAAAGTAGTAAGCTCTTCTATTAAAAAATAGTGTGAGTGAGGTTTCAAGTGTATTGAATAATGAGTAGATATACTGCTCTACTTGTTGTCAGTAAATGGTACTATTTACTGACAACAAGTAACAAACAAAAAGTTATTTCCCGCGAATCATTAAGCCGCGTTTTCTTCTTCTACTCGTGCAATATATTTTTCCATTGCTTGATCAGAAGATAAACCCCGTAATTTATTCCATGCAGTCCATTTAGCAAAAGCAACCATATCAAAGATAGATGGCTTCTTAGCCGCGACATCCCCTTTTGTTGCTTGCTTAAATAATGAGTAAAACTCTAGCTTTAATTCTTGTGAAGGCTTGTTCCTTGCAGAGCCATTTTGAACTTGGTCTACTGTAGCGTCAAATTTAGCGCGTAGGTCTGTCATGTTATATTCCTTTATCTAATGATTGAATCAATAAGTACTTAAATATCATTACAATTTGAAACCTTGTAATGCACCTACTAATGAATAGTTAAGTTACAACTCGAATATTACATTATTTTTGAATTAATACATCATTTATTTTGATTTTAGTTATTATATTATTTTTAATAAAAATCCTTATTATTCAATATAATAACGGGAAAATAAGGTTGATATTTCGAATGCCTACATCCAGTATATAGATTTCATCTTAGCCAAACATTACACTGTGTTGTATTGATGTAACACATAAATGCCGAGGTTAACCAGATAAAATTAGTCATTGGACTTGTAATATATGGATTTGTATATATCATTACCTATTTATGGTTACGCCCTTTGGGTCGGTTAGTAAAATTAACGCCTGAAATAGGTAATACTGAATTAATTTTTTGTAAGTAAGATATGATTGAACAACAATTGAAGAGACAGATAACATTATTCGAGGCCGTATTGAATAACTACTCGACATTACAACGCTGCTTGATGTTTACTTGCGCTTTTTTAGTGATAAGTGGGTTTGTGTTTGCTGAAAGAGCGAACATAGCATCATTTTTGTTTTCTGGTTTACCAATAGGCATTGGGTTAACAAGTAATTTTATTGCGCCGTTAGTGGTTGTAGGTTTTTTAGCGTTCTCTTGTTCTGCCTATTTTGGCATTATGTGCGTGCCTAAGGTTTCTCTGTTATCGCAACAGACAAACGATAATGGGTTCTTATCTGAATTGCGAGTAGCCCTTGTATTTGGTGCTTGTTTTGGCTTGTTGACCGCTATTTTATGTAGTTTGATTTTTGTGATCGCAGAGCCCCATTTACCGCTGGGGTTCCTTAAGTATCATCAAATATTTGGCTCGTTAGACTTTGTGTTAATTGTACTGACGGCTATATTTTCGAGTACCTTGTATTTGTCAGTATTAATGTTACCGCTATCAATTGTACTCTCAAGGTTAATGGTCTTTGAAACAACACCGTCACAGTTTAAATTAACCACAGGTAGCATTGTTATTTCATCAATAATCCTGGCATTGTTTATGGCTTTATTGGTGGCAGTCATCACGGCTACTTTATCGATAAATCTGATCATCTTTATCGTTATCGTCACCATCATAACGTCCTCAACGTTAGGCTTGTTATATTGGTTTGTGGGATTGGAAGCGAGCTTAGTTGCCAACCTTGTGTATTGCTTATTGGTTTCTTATCTCGCCCATATTTTCTTATAAATGAACTTTTTAGTTGGCAACTTTTAATCTGTGTGTAGCGCGATTAAGCTAAATAATCGCGCTAATTGATCACACTTATTTTGTGCGCGGGGCATGACATACAGAACAAGTTGGTAGTTTTGGTAATTTCATCTGTTGAAATGATAGTGTAAGACCATCGACAAGTAAGATTTTTCCTATCATTGGCGACCCAAAATTAGCGACGACCTTAATGGCTTCCAGCGCTTGCATGGCACCAATAATACCTACCATAGGTGCCATGATGCCAGATTCAACACAACTAAGCGTACCATTTCCAAATAATTGACTTAAACATTGATAGCAAGGTTCATCATCCGCATAGGTAAAGACGCTTATTTGTCCTTCCATACGGATCGCAGCACCGGACACCAAGGGTGTTTTTAATGCAAAACAAGCGCGGTTAATTTGTTCGCGTGTTTCAACATTATCAGTACAATCAAGCACGATATCATGCTGTCTGATTAAATGAGCTAATTCATCTTCAGACGGTTTATTGGTGATAGCCTGGACTTTACAATGCGGGTTTATTTGCTCAAGTTCATATTTCGCTGAAATTGCTTTAAATTCACCGATCCGACTGTCACGATGCAGTAATTGACGCTGTAAATTGGATAATTCAATATGATCAAAATCGACTAATGTCATCTGCCCCATACCGGCAGATGCTAAGTATTGACTACTCGCACAACCAAGCCCGCCAGCGCCAATAATCAAGACTTTTGCTTGTTTTAAGGCTTCTTGACCGTCAAAATCAAAGTGGCGTAAGACAATTTGACGGTTATAGCGTAACTCTTCTTCCGAAGATAAAATGTCTTCGGAAGGCAAGTCGCCACCAATAGCTGGGTTGGTCATTAATTTAGGATCTCGTTAAAGGGTTCGATAGTGACCGTTTCACCAATTTCAACATTACCGCGATCTTGCTCGATAATTGCATAGCAGTTTGAATGACTCAAACTACTGAAAACGCCAGACCCTTGGCTACCTGTTGATACGACTTCAAGTTGACCTTGTGCATTGACACTATAAATCGCGCGCTGGAAATCCATACGACCAGGTGTTTTTTTCATTTTCGTTGCCGCAATCGCATTGAAACGCGGTGTTGGTGTATAAACTTGGTTGGTCATCTTAGCTAATGCGGGTACCACAAGTTGGTGAAACGTCACCGTCGCAGATACTGGGTTGCCGGGTAAACCAAAGAATTTACTGTTTGGCAGCGACCCGAATGCGAACGGTTTACCTGGTTTAATGGCCAGTTTCCAAAAGCCAATTTCACCTAATTCTTCGAGTAAAACTTTAGTGTAGTCAGCTTCACCAACGGATACACCACCGGAGGTGATCACGGCGTCTGCTACCGCATCGGCTTTGATAAAGGTTTCGCGTAGTAGGACTTCGTTATCAGGGATAATACCAAAATCGATGATGTCTAAATTTAAACGCGATAACATGGCGTTGATGCTATAACGGTTACTGTCATAAATTTCCCCATCTGCAAGCGGTTGGCCTAAGTTTTTTAGCTCATCACCGGTTGAGAATATAGCGACTTTTAAACGACGATACACAGTCACTTTATCAATACCGATAGTTGCTAGCATGGGAATATCACGTGGGGTAAGGCGACGACCTTTGGTTAGTACGGCTTGGCCGATAGCAATATCTTCAGCGGCATTACGAATATTGTCATGCATGGGTGGTATGTTTTCGAAGGTGATTTGCTCACCGTTCACTTGTGTTCTTTCTTGCATGATAACGGCTTCGCAACCTTTCGGTACTGGCGCGCCAGTCATAATGCGGATACAAGTACCGAGTGGCCAATCGCCATTAAAGGGTTGACCAGCAAATGCTTTACCTGCAAGTGGTAGGGTCATTGATTGAGTAAGGTCTGAGATCCGAACTGCATAACCATCCATTGCTGAATTATCAAAAGGCGGGACATTCATTGGAGAGGAAATGTCTTCAGCGAGAATATAATCGAGCGCATCCGCTAAATCTAATGTCAGTGTTTCTGTTACTGCATCAATACTGGCTAACATCTCTTGCATCGCTAAATCCAGTGGTTTTAGCCCTTGTACATCACAACATCCCATTACATACCCTTGTTGGTTATTTTTTAGTTATGTCGTTAATTATGACAAACTCGGCAGGTTGACGATAGGACCTATAACAATAAAAAGCTTAATTAACGCTATTTCAGCTAATTTGTTTATCTTATTAATTGTTAGGTGTTATTATTCGGCCATATTTCTTAAGTCGATCCGTTTGTGGAGTAATTAATGACCTGCCTAAGTAAAGAAGCTTTATTAGTTCGTTCAGTTTTGGAAGAGCGAGGGTTAGAAACTCCGATGATCGGAACTGGGCTATCAAGCACCGAAAAGAAAGAACGCATTGAATCGCATTTTACCGAGATCCTGACACTATTAGAGCTCGATTTAAGTGATGATAGTTTGGCTGAAACGCCGCATCGTATTGCAAAAATGTACGTGAATGAAATATTCTCAGGTTTGGATTATGCGACATTTCCTAAAATCACTTTGATCGATAATAAAATGCAAGTAGATGAAATGGTTAAAGTAAGTAATATTACTTTAACAAGTACTTGTGAACATCACTTTATTACTATCGATGGTAAAGCTACTATTGCGTATATTCCTCGCAGTAAAATAATTGGCTTATCCAAGATTAACCGTATCGTGCAGTTTTTCTCACGCCGTCCACAAGTGCAAGAACGTTTAACGCAACAAATCTTAGTTGCGTTGCAAACCTTGCTTGATTCGCAAGATGTTGCCGTAAGCATTACCGCGACGCATTATTGTGTGAAAGCACGGGGTGTAATGGATGCAACAAGCGAAACAACAACCACATCTCTGGGTGGTATTTTTAAATCACGTCCTGAAACAAGAGCTGAATTCTTGCATTGTCGCTAATTGACGATTCGCTGTTGAGTCACCTATTAAGTTAACCTGAACTACAATTGTCGAGTGCGACCACTCTGTAGTTTGGGTACTTTTCATAATACTAAATTACCACGCCTTATTTGATGTGCCACTCTTTGTTTTAATCGTTAGATTACTTCCTAAACCGCTTGATAATGTTATTGCCATATTTCGTCATACTTCATCTTACTTTGTCATTTTAGTGAAATGTAATCGCCACACTTGTTTGTTTTAATAGCCTCATTGATGATTAATGAGCAGCGGAAATGAACTCGATATTAAAACTAAACACGTTATGGAAATGTCGTTACGACCAACCGATATTCGCCCAGCAGCTATTATTTTTATGCTTTGTTGTTTGTTTGACGGCCACAATCAGTTTGATCTGTACTAATGCCAATAGTTCTTATGCGAAAGAAATGGCTATTCTGACAATGTATGATGATAGCGCAACGCAAGGCTTGGTGAATGTTGATAGTATTTATGCGGATGCGATAAGGTTTGACCAGCAAGCGGGTGTAGATCTCACGCTGGTGAAGGAACAGGTAAAGTACGAACAAACGTTAGCTGATTTAGGCTTTGTGTTACAGCAATACCAAATGATGGAGTTACAAGCCTTTAAGTTTGTGATTGAACTGCCGAAGCGTGAGCAAGTCACGACGGTAATGCTGACGCATTTAACAAACATGTTGGCGGAGTTTACGGCGTTAAATCCGGATATTAGTGCCAACTGGCAGATAGATCCAAATAATGCGCTTAAATTAATTGTGCAATTGAACACCGAACGACAACGACATTGGGGTGAGATAGGGTTTATTATTTAACGAGGGCAAATGACCTTGCCCTCGTTAACTGCGTTGTAGCGATTAACTCGCTATTTTTTCAACTGGTTTAGCAACAATGTTACGTTTTTCTTTGTTGATTTCAGCAATGTTAACGTAAATCACGTCACCTAGGCTGTATTCAACTTGATCTTTAATACTGATTTGGCCAGTTTCAACTAAGCATTTAACTTCTTTCTTATTATCATGTAATAAGCTAGCAGGGATAAATGCAACCGCGCCATTTTCAAGTAAACGCACACGTAAACCACCACGGTTCACATCCATAATACTTGCTTCGAATACTTGTTTGCTCTCTACTGCAGGTGTTAGGTAGTCAACGTATAACCACGATGAGATATCACGTTCAGCCATTCTGTGTTGACGACGACGTTCTGACATTAAGATCACTTCATCTTCAGTTGCAGAAGGTGCAGAACCATTGGTCAATGTTGCTTTGATTAGACGGTGGTTAATGATGTCACCATATTTACGAATAGGTGACGTCCATGTTGCATAACCGTCTAAGCCCATCGCGAAGTGGCGTTCTGCACTGGCACTGATGATGCTATAGCTTTGCATGCGACGTAAACGACTGTCTAAAGCTGGATTGGCTTTTTCAGCTAACGTACGTTGTAATTCAACATAACCTGGTAATGATTGGATGTGCTCTTTGGTACATTCAATGCCATGCTCAGTCAATAATTCGACAACCAAATCAATTTTCTCTGGATCGAAACCTGCGTGGGTATTAAATACACCAACATCACCATTTTGACGGAATAAACGTGCCGCTGTAATGTTCGCTGCAACCATCGTTTCTTCGATCATTTGATTGGCAATACGACGGTGCTCTACGTGAATAGCCAGTACATTACCGCTGTCGTCTAGCTCAAAGCTGTAATCTGGTTGGTCAGGGAACACGATGGCATTGTTTTTACGCCATTGTTGACGATGACGAGCAAACGTAGCCAATGACTGTAGCTGTTCTGCCAGTTGTGCTTCAGGTTGCCATTCAGTTGATTCTTCTTCAATCCAATTAGATACTTGGGTGTAAGACAGTTTGTGCTGTGACGTGATCCATGCGGTGAAGAATTTAAATTCTTCTGCTAATGCACCATCTTCATTGATGGTATAAGTACAGCATAACGTCGGGCGTTTTTCGCCAGCAACTAATGAACAAACGCTATCACTTAATTCACGTGGCATCATCGGGATGTTACGACCCGGTAGATATACGGTAAATGCGCGCTCTGCTGCAATTTTATTTAATTCTGAATCGGCAGGGATATATGATGTTGGATCGGCGATCGCTACCGTTACTTTAAGATTGCCTTCTGCTGTTTTCTCAACAAACAGTGCATCGTCCATATCTTGTGTTGACGCTGAATCGATAGTAAAGAATGGCTTATCTGTTAGATCAATACGGGTTGTATCATCTTTAAATTCAACAGAATCAGGCATTGCTGGAACATCTTTAGCTAGATTTTGGCGTGCTAGTGTTACCCACCATGGTGCATTTGGATCTGTTGCTGTTGCAACGAACCCCGTTACTTCAGCGGCAAAGCTACCATCTTTTAATGCGTGAGATTTTAGTTGTGCTACAACCCAGTCACCGTCGTTAACTTTTTGCTTGCCCAAACCAACTAACTTAGCTCTAATTGGCATGTTGATTACAGGACTGTCTGCAAGCACAGTGAGCTTGTTTTTAGTCATACTAATACGGGCAATAAAACGCGTTAGCTTAGCTTCAACTAAGGTATCTGGTTCTGCAGATGTTTTATCGCCGTTAGTTTCGATATATGCTTTAATTCTATCGCCATGCATGATTTTTTTCATGTGAGGCGGGGCAATGAAATAGCTTTCGCCATCATCCGCTTCAAGGAAGCCAAAACCACGTTCAGTGCCTTTAACTGTGCCTTCTACACTCGGCGTGTTTTGGCGCATATTTTGTTTTAGTTGAGATAGTAGTGGATTGTCGCGAAACATGTAAAGCCTTCCTATAATGAATTGCGCATACTATACGACAGCGCAGGGCTAAGTGCTAGCCCTGCGGAGGGCTTACAGCAGTTTCTCAATATCTTTTACCATGCCTTTTGGCGAGAGTGTTGGAGCAAAACGATCGACAACATCACCGTCACGGTTAACCAAAAATTTAGTGAAATTCCACTTGATGCCTTTACTACCTAATAGGCCTGTGGCTTCTGACTTAAGCCACTTATAAAGTGGGGCTGCATTATCGCCATTCACATCTATTTTGCTAAACATATCAAAAGTGACACCAAAATTAAGCTGACAGAATGCGTTGATATCAGCATCTGAACCTTTTTCTTGTTGCTTAAACTGATTGCAAGGGAAGCCTAAAATAGCCAATCCTTTACTGGCATAGGTTTGCTGTAACTCTTCTAATTCTGCATATTGATTAGTAAATCCACATTTACTCGCTGTATTTACAATCAACACTGCTTGACCTTTATAATCACTGAGTTTTTTTTGTTTACCTGTGATCGTAGTTACTTCGAAATCATAAAGCTTAGTCATTTTAAGTTCCTTAATAATAGAATGAGCACGAGTGCTAATATGTGATACTTAATTTAAGTTGCGCGCAATATGTTGGTGGTTAGTATACTAATGTGCAAGGGTTTTAATATATTTAATGTTATTTTTTAGGGTATTTTATAGTTGTTGCGTTAGAGATCACAGATAAAAATTCTACATTGCCCTTGAAAACACTGATAACAAACCCATCTATCTATTAACTAATATATTCAGATAATTTGTTATCTGAATATGAATCACCCCATTAGAACAAAGGAACAAGTAATGACTGATACAGTTAATACTGAAACTCACGGTTTTCAGGCTGAAGTTAAGCAAC
Organism: Moritella yayanosii; assembly: GCF_900465055.1. Taxonomy (NCBI): domain Bacteria; kingdom Pseudomonadati; phylum Pseudomonadota; class Gammaproteobacteria; order Alteromonadales; family Moritellaceae; genus Moritella; species Moritella yayanosii. The sequence continues at coordinate 301,834 of NZ_LS483250.1, forward strand.
TGCTTAAATTAATGATCCATTCTTTATACTCAAATAAAGAAATATTTTTACGTGAACTCGTCTCTAATGCGGCCGATGCAGCCGATAAACTGCGTTTTAAAGCATTATCTGATAATAGCTTATATGGCGATGATGGTGAATTACGCGTACGCATTTCGATAGACAAAACTGCCCGTACAATCACGATTGATGATAATGGTATCGGCATGTCACGTGAAGACGTTATCTCACACCTAGGCACAATAGCACGTTCTGGTACCTCTGAATTCTTTGACAACCTATCTGGCGATCAAGCGAAAGATTCACAATTAATCGGTCAATTCGGTGTTGGTTTCTATTCAGGTTTCATTGTTTCAGAAATGATAACCGTGAATACACGTGCAGCGGGCGCAGCAGCGGACCAAGCGATACAGTGGGAATCAGAAGGTGAAGGCGACTACCGTCTAACTAATATCACCAAAGAAAGCCGCGGTACTGAAATTATCTTACACTTGCGTGAAGGCGAAGATGATTTATTAGAAGCATGGAAACTGCGTCAAATCGTCAATAAATACTCTGATCACATCAGCATCCCAGTTGAAATGTGGAAAGAAGGACAACCTGAATCAGAAGGTCCAGACGGTCCAGACGGTGAAAAAACACCCGCTGTACCAGGTGAGTGGGATTCAGTGACACGTGCAAGTGCATTGTGGACTTTATCGAAAAGTGAGCTGAAAGATGAAGAATATCAAGAATTCTACAAGCATATCGCACACGACTTTGAAGATCCTCTGATATGGAGCCATAATCGCGTAGAAGGTAAGCAAGAATACACTAGCCTACTTTATATCCCAGCGCGTGCACCATTTGATATGTGGAACCGTGAAAAAGAACACGGTCTAAAACTCTATGTGCAACGTGTGTTCATCATGGATGACGCTGAGCAGTTCATGCCAACTTACCTGCGTTTCGTGAAGGGTGTGTTAGATTCAAACGATTTACCACTAAACGTATCTCGTGAAATCTTACAAGATAATAAAATCACGACTTCATTACGTACTGCTTGTACTAAGCGTGTATTAACTATGCTAGAACGCATGGCGAAAAATGATGACGAGAAATACTTGAAATTCTGGAATGAATTCGGTCAAGTGCTTAAAGAAGGTCCCGCTGAAGATATGGCGAATAAAGAGAAAATTGCTTCTTTATTACGTTTTTCTTCAACGTCTGTTGATGGTGCTGCACAAGAAGTTGGTTTTGGTAAATATATCGAAAACATGCAAGAAGGCCAAGAAAAGATTTATTACATCACTGCAGATAACTACACAAGTGCTGTGAAGAGTGCTTATCTTGAGATCTTCAAGAAAAAGGGCATTGAAGTATTACTATTAACAGATCGCATTGATGAGTGGTTATTATCACATCTAACAGATTTTGATGGCAAGCAACTGGTATCGGTTACTAAGGGTGATCTTGACCTTGGTGCACTAGATGATGACGATGCTAAAAAAGCGAAAGAAGAAGCAACGGAAGAATTTTCCAGCCTCATTGAGCGTATTAAAACAACGCTAGGTGAAAAAGTAGCCGATGTTCGTTTAACTCATCGTCTAACAGAAACACCGTCTTGTGTTGTTACAAATGAAGATGGCATGAGCAGTCAAATGATCAAGTTAATGGAATCTGCGGGTCAAGCAGTACCACCACAGAAGTACATTTTTGAGCTAAATCCAGAGCACGAAATGATTAAACGTGTTGCTGATGAAGCAGATGAAACCGTATTTGCAGACAGGGTTCAGCTATTGTTAGAGCAAGCACAATTGACTGAGCGTGGTAGCTTAGATGATCCTGCCGCATTTATTGCACGTATGAATCGCCTTATCGGTTAAGTACACTTTATAGGGTTTAACAGTGCGGATATGTTTTTTTAGCGTATTACTCACAAAGTTGTATACAAAAAAACAACAAAGTTGGGTTGGACTTGAACACATCGAATTTCACGTGTAGTCTAGCGTTTCTAAAATTTAAGCAGTTTAAGTAATTTAAACAAGTTAAAATCAATTTAAGGGCAATTTATGCGTATTATTTTATTAGGTGCACCAGGTGCAGGAAAGGGAACTCAAGCACAGTTCATCATGGAAAATTATGGTGTTCCGCAAATCTCTACTGGTGATATGCTACGAGCTGCTATTAAAGAAGGTTCTGAGTTAGGTCAAAAAGTTAAAGCTGTTATGGATAGTGGCCAACTAGTATCTGACGAACTAATTATTGAATTAGTTAAAGATCGCGTTAAGAAAGAAGATTGTGCAAAAGGTTTCCTACTAGACGGTTTCCCACGTACTATCCCACAAGCTGACGCTATGAAAGAAAACGGCATTGACGTTGATTTCGTACTTGAATTTGACGTGCCTGATGAAGAAATCGTTAAACGTATGAGTGGTCGTCGTGTTCACGCGCCTTCTGGCCGTGTTTACCACACTGTTTATAATCCGCCAAAAGTGGCAGGTAAAGATAACGAAACTGGTGATGAATTAACAATCCGTGTGGATGATGTTGAAGAAACTGTGCGTAAACGTTTAGCTATCTACCATGACCAAACTGCACCACTTATTGCTTATTATGGCAAAGAAGCGGAAGCAGGTAACAGCAAATATGTTACATTCGACGGTACACAAACTGTTGATGCGGTAAGCAAGCAATTAGCTGAATTACTTGGCTAGTCGATAACCGTAGACTAATCTGTATAAGGTTATGAAACCTCGAGCCTGCTCGGGGTTTTTTTATAACTAAATCTCAGTGAGTTATTGGATCCAATACGCTTAATCACATAGAATGTGCATACTCGTTTAACGAATAGTGATTATGTGTAATATGATTAAGCAAAGTATTTTATTGGTTAACCTTGGTACGCCTGAATCGGCAACACCTGCGGGCGTTAAAGCATTTTTAAAACCGTTTCTTTCTGATCCTCGCGTTGTTAGCATTCCACGATTATTTTGGTTACCACTATTAAACGGTGTCATTTTGCCTTTGCGTTGTAAACGTGTTGCTAAAGCCTATCAGTCTATTTGGTTTGACGATGGTTCACCTTTATTACATTACAGTCTATTACAGCAAAAAGCCTTGTCTTCCTTATTCGAAGAAGCGGGTCAGAACGTCAATGTTGAACTGGCCATGACCTATGGTGAACGCAGTATTAAAGCGGCGATAGCTAAGTTACAGCAATCGGGTTCTGAACATATTGTGGTGCTTCCATTATTTCCGCAGTATTCATCAACGACAACTGCGCCGGTATTTGATCAGGTAGCTCATTATCTGCAAGCAACTATCGATGCACCGAGTGTGAGCTTAGTGAAGCATTATCATAATAATGATACTTATATTGACGCATTAGCCTTAAGTATCGAACGTCATTGGCAAGAGAATGGCAGAGCAGAGAAGTTGTTATTGTCTTATCATGGCATCCCTAAGTTCCTGGTAGAAAAAGGCGATATCTATGCTGACCATTGCGTTGAAACAACCACGCTGCTGTGTGCGCGTTTAGGTATTACCGAAGATGAGGTGGTACATAGTTATCAATCACGTTTTGGTAAAGCTGAATGGTTACAGCCGTATACCAATGAGACGTTAGTGAAACTGGCTGCAAGTGGCACTAAATCGTTAGATGTCATTGCCCCTGCATTTGCCGTTGATTGCTTAGAAACATTAGAAGAAATGGCGGTTGAGAACAAAGCAGTATTTGTGAATGCCGGTGGTGACGATTATCGTTTTATTGCTTGTTTAAATGACGATGAAGCACATATTCGTGCATTGCACGCCGTTGCGAGCGAGTATTTACGTTAGACATACAGATTTACTAGACATGCAGTATTTAGATTAAAGGTAGCGTAGGACGTTAACCTACGCTTAATGTTTACAGTTTTTTCATTAATATTTTCGAACGACGTTGTAAATTATACAACGCTTGCTTTTCAACGGGTAATTGTTCCAGTTCGACAGGTTCAAAACCGCGTTCTCTAAACCAATGGATGCTGTGTGTGGTCAACACAAACAGACGATCTATGCCTTGTTGTTTGGCTTGTTTCTCGATTTCTTTGACCAATAAGTCACCACGACTCAAGCGTCGATATTCAGGGTGGGTTGCGACACTGGCCATTTCAGCAATATTACCAGAGAAACAATAAAGTGAAGCGCAGCCAATAATGGTGCCATCACGTTCGACCACGGTGAAGTGCTCGATATCACGTAATAACTGCTCTCTGCTGCGTTGTACTAGCATCCCCTGGTCAACTAAGGGCTGAGTGAGTAGCATGATCCCGGGCACATCTTCAATCTGTGCTGGTCGTGTTTGCTCTGCGCTTTGGCGTACGATTTGAGTACCGACACCATCGCGCGAAAACAGCTCTTGTAATAACGAACCATCGGTTTTGTAACTCACCAAATGACAACGGGGGACCCCTGCTACAGAAGCATTGATTGCCGCACGTAAGTAAGAGGCTGTGCCTGTGTTTATGCCACCTTCCGTTTCAAGTTCGGCTAAACGCTCTTGCGCTTGTTCTGGGAACATTTCTGAAATTAAATTGCCGTTATAATCGAGTACGCCCTGTGCAGAGCAAAAGTTGATTAACTTATGGGCATTGAGTTTGATGGCTATTGTTGTCGCCACTTCTTCTGCGCTCAGATTAAAACTTTCACCGGTGACAGAATAGCCGAGTGGGGGGATCACGGTGATTGCATTTTGCGCAAGTTGATATTCTAGAGCATCAGTATCAACCCGGCGGACTCGACCGGTATGGCAATAATCAACACCTTCATCAACCCCAATTGGTTGTGCGGTAATGAAGTTACCACTGACGACATTGATTTTGACACCGTGCATTTGGGTATTGACCAGTCCCATAGAGAAAGCAGCGGTGATTTCATATTGGAGTTGACCAATAACTTGTTTAATTAACGGGAAGGCTTGCTCATCAGTGACGCGTCGACGTTTATGAAACTGACTCTCGCAGTTATTATTCGCGAGTATGCGGTTGATTTGGGGACGTGCGCCAAAGACTAATACAATGCGAATACCGAGAATATTTAATAAGGCAATGTCATTGACGATATTGATGAAATTTGCATGTGCAATGGCTTCACCACTCAATGTCAGCACAATTGTTTTATCACGATGCGCATTAAGGTAAGGCGCGGATTGCCGAAACCAACGTACTAACTGATTATCTTGTTGACTCAATTCCATCTCCTTGGATTTAACTTCTTAGTTTAGCAGCTAATATTCCCTAAATTGAAGATGAAATCAAGTCATCATAGATTGATTATTCAGTTTTCCAAAGAATATGGATAAACTTATCGTTGGTTTTTTTCTTGACCAGTACCCGTCCGAATACATCATTTAGTAAGTCGTTGTCATCAACTAAGCCAATGTGTAATTCGCAATATTCATTTTCATTAATACCCATTGCCACGTTTGCAGGCCAATCGCTGCCAAGGTCGACGATATCAACGGCACCGCGATCTTCGAATTGCATGGCAAATAAAATTTGATCTGCAGGTGATAATTGCTTTTGTGCATCCTCTAGGAAGGCGTCATAGGCAAAGTCAATTAGCTCGTCTTCAGTTTTTAATCGCATAGGGTTTCCAAATTTAACTTATTTGTGGTGGATTTTACCTTAATCTCGCTAAGATACGAATATTTCTTACAATATCCACTGCATTTTTATGTGATTTGTAATTGCTTCCGAGTGAAATAGACGTTACATTGAATGCGGACAATATAACATTAGAGTGTGAATGCCCAAGGGCGAATAAAGGAATATTAGTAGTATGCATTATCAAACAGATGACGTTAGAATACGTGAAGTAAAAGAATTATTACCGCCAATTGCAGTGTTAGAAAAATATCCTGCTTCTGATGATGTGACTAAAACAGTATTTGAATCACGTAATAGCATTAGCCAAATTCTAAAACAAGCAGATGATCGCCTTTTAGTGATCGTTGGTCCTTGTTCAATTCATGACACTGACGCTGCATTAGAATATGCAGAGCGACTAGTGGCATTGCGTGCAAAGTATAAAGATACACTCGAAATTGTGATGCGTGTTTATTTTGAAAAACCACGTACAACTGTTGGTTGGAAAGGTCTAATCAACGACCCGTATCTGGATGACAGCTTTCAATTAAATGATGGTGTACGTATCGCACGTAAACTGTTACTTGATGTGAATGCAATGGGTTTGCCAACCGCTGGCGAATTCCTGGATATGATCACGCCACAATATGTTGGTGATCTAATGAGTTGGGGCGCAATTGGCGCACGTACTACAGAGTCTCAAGTTCACCGTGAACTGGCTTCTGGTATGTCTTGCCCAGTTGGTTTCAAAAATGGTACTGACGGTACCATTAAAGTTGCGATTGATGCGATTGGCAGTGCAAACGCACCACACCATTTCTTATCAGTAACTAAATTTGGTCACTCTGCGATTATCTCAACAGCAGGTAACCCTGATTGCCATATCATCCTACGTGGTGGTAATAAGTCGACAAATTATTCTGCTGATGATGTAGCGTCAATTACAGCTCAATTAGAAGCAGCGAAACAAGACGTTAATATTATGATTGATTTTAGCCATGCCAATAGCGAAAAGAAATTCCAAAAACAAATGGATGTTTCAACTGATGTTGCAGGTCAAATTAGTGCTGGTAATAAAGGTATCTTTGGGGTGATGGTTGAAAGTCACTTAATCGAAGGTCGTCAAGATCTTATTAATGGTAAAGTAGAAACGTACGGTCAAAGTATCACAGATGCTTGCATTGGCTGGGCTGACACCGAAACGATGATGGCACAGCTATCTGCTGCAGTTGCTACACGCCGCGCAGTGAAATAAGCCCGCGATAACCTGACTTGCATTACAATGCGGTTTAGGTATATAGTCCTAGCATATTATTACCCGAGCTGCAGTTTGGGTATAAAGCACAAACATTTGTTTGTGCTTTTGTCATTAAAGAGCGGACCAAAATGAAACGAATTATATTTTCTCTTGATGAAGTTTTGCCGATTGAAGCTGAAGCGTTAGCAGCAAAGACTTTTACCCCTACTTATGATGATCTTTGGGATCCGACTAAGTTTAAAGGTTCTAAAGTGATTGATGAACATGGTAACAATGAAGTTGAAGCATTAAGCAAAGGTCTTAACTTCTGGCCAGATGTTAAGCAACTGAACCCTAAAAAGCTAACAGCACAATTAACCTTGATGGCTGAGCATGGTGTTTTTATTATGAACAATGTTTCAAGTGATATCTCGCCAATCGAGCGCGGTACGTTAGCGTATGCTCATGGTTGCCACCCTGAGAATGATGCTGATTTTCAACTCAATCAAGATGAAGTGTTTGATGGTGAAATGGGCTCAATCACGATCCCACTGGACTGGATTAGTCGTTCTGTGAAAGCAGGTAAGAAACAGTTCATTATTGAACTTGGTGATGATGACGATGTACGTCTAATTATTAAATAGAAAGCGAAAAAATTGGTTTTTCATCAAGCTAAAGTTAGATGAATACTTATGTTGAATCGATAGTAAAGAGCCTCTGGTTACTGTAACCAGGGGCTTTTTGTGTGTTGTTTGGCCCTAAAATAGGCTCAATGCGACAACTGTTATTTAATCTGTTTCGATTAACGACGTTTTTTCTTTGGCTTACGTTTTTTAATCTTCACACCTTCCAGGGCTAAACGTTCAATCACAGCTTTTTTCTCTGCTTCAGCCATTGCCGGTGTTTCTAAACTGATGCGGCAGATTTTAGCGGTGCGTAATTCATTGATTAAAATAGCTGCTGCTTTGTTTAAATCAACCAAACCACCAGGGCCTAAACAGCCACGACCACGGCCAATGTCTTCTAACAATTCTATGTCAGTCTTGTCTAGGTTATCTAGTTTATAACGTTTACGCATTGCGTCTGGGTAAGTTTTACATAAGTATTCTGCGGCATACATACCAATGTCATCATATTCAATCGCAGTATCTTTAATTGCGCCTGTTGATGCTAAACGGTAGCCAGAAAGGGGATTTTGTACTTTTGGCCATAACATCCCAGGAGTATCAGACAACACGATACCGTCGTCTAACTTGATACGTTGCTGTTGTTTAGTCACCGCTGGCTCGTTACCCGTTTTAGCAATAATACGATTGGCGAGGATATTAATCGTGGTTGATTTACCCACGTTTGGAATACCCATGATCATCGCTTTAATGACTTTATGAGCGCCTTCTTTATTTGGCACTAGCGCACGTATTAGTTGTGGGATCTTTCTGATCTCAGCCGGATCTTGTGTCGTTAAGGCATATGCTTTTACACCTTCTTCTAATTCTAAATATTCTAACCATTGCGCAGTAACGATGGGATCTGCAAGGTCGCTTTTATTGAGAATTTTAATACAAGGGGTATCACCACGTAAATCGGAGATCATTGGATTCGAGCTGCTATAAGGGATCCGTGCATCGAGTACTTCGATAATCAGGTCCATCTGCGGCATAACTTCCGCGATCTCTTTACGGGCTTTGTGCATATGCCCTGGGTACCACTGAATCGTTTGTTTACTCATTTGAAATATAAGCCTTTTATTTTTATTTCTGTCACATGGGGTACATTGTGGGGTACTCAATGTGTAGGTCTGAAAGCTGGTCGCTACCGCAGATAATAATTTATCTTGCCATAGTCTTATAAACTGGCGCTAGTTTAACTCAAATAGTGATCTTTATCACCAGTGGTTAATGCTTCTACCCAAGTAATTATCTATTTTAATCCCTAAAACTATCAGGCATAGCCAACTTCCCTTTTTGATGTAAACGAGGATTTGAGTACTTCAGAGGCTATTAGCTAGAGAATGCTAGGCGGCATAAGGATTTGTAACTACCCATTATCATAAATTGGGTAGTTGGTTTATTTATGCTGGTGGATAGTAATAAACGTAAGCGTCTGGGCAACACCACCTAGCTACGCTTAATATTCCATGGCAGTAACGCGTCAATATCATTCGGGTTTTCAGCAATCTGCTGTAAGCAGCTTGCGATATAATCATGCACGATGAGATTATTCGCTTTCGCTGTTTCAACCAAACTATATAAAATGGCACTCGCGTTAGCACCTGTATTGGTGTACGAGAATAACCAGGCCTTACGCCCTATCACAAAGGGCTTCACTGCACGTTCTGCGCGATTATTGTCAATGCTCAATCGACCATCTTCAAGATAGCGCTGGAATTTTTCAAATTGGTTTAAGCTGTAGCTAATCGCTTCGCCAAGTTTGCTTTTGGGTGGGATTTTTTCTTTGTGCTCGATGAGCCAGTCATATAATATTTTTACAATCGGCTTGGCTTGTGATTGCCGAATGGTAAATTTGTCTTCGACTGATTTTCCTTTAATGCGTTTTTCTATTCCATATAACTTACCAATTAAATTTAATGCGACATCCACTTTCCCTGTTTTCTTTTTGCTTTGTACCTTTTTAACATCGATGAATTTACGGCGGATATGCGCAAGACAGGCAACCAATGTTGCTTGCGTTGATTCATAAGCTTTATATCCATCAACGTGCATGTAACCTTGGTAACCATCAAGAAAATCGATCGTACATTGGGCTCTACGACTATTGTGATAATCGAATAACACTATATTGGTGTTACTGCCTAATGCATCTGTTCCACAGCAATATACCCACATATAGCTTGTCGATTTTTCTGCTTTGATTACTTTTAGTGGCGTCTCGTCCGCATGTATACTTGGCTCTGCGAGCAATGTTTTTTTCAAGCGCATGTATAAAGGTTCAAGTAATGTTGCGGAACGTAATATCCAGCTCGACATTGTTTGCCGACTCAACGTGATGCCGATGTCACTCAACATTGTTTCTTGTCGATAAAGCGGTAAACCAAATTGATATTTACAGGTGATGATTTGGCTCAACAAGCTCGCGGTAGCAATACTTTTAGGGATTGGTGTCGCTGGCATCGGGGCCGTTTTTACATCACTTTCAATCCCATTTTTTTCACAATGTCGGCAGGTATACTTCGGGCGGATGGTTTTGATGACTTTAATATGAGCGGGGACAAATTCAAGGCTTTCGCTGCTACTTTCGCCCATTTTATGTAAAGGATTTCTGCAACAATCACATATTTTATCCGTGTCATCAATATCAATGATCACGTCTTTTCGTGGGAGTTCTGGCGGTAGTGGTTTACGCTTTGGTTTTACTTTTTTTTCTGTTTCGTTCTCGGGTATGGCGCTTGTTAATATTTGGTTGTCTTGTTCATCAAGCGTTACTTCGGCTTCATTGAAAATTTCATCGGCACCAGGCATCTTTTTTGATGATGACAGCCTGCAACTCAAGCAGCATTTTCTTGAGTTGTTCAGGGTCGTCTGGTAATAAGTTCGCATCAAGTTTCATCTGCTCATTTTAGCAAATTTATCAAAATGATACCGCATTTGATTGTAATGAGTAGAAGGGGAGAGCGTCAACGATCGTTGACTACTCAGATATGACAAATTTCGATCGCGTTAGATCATCGATTGATACTGTAATTCTTGATGACCAAGCACATCAAATCCTGATAGCAGCCACTTAAATTGTTCATCCGTTAATTCAAATTCATTGCAATCGATGTTACTCGGCCATTTGAACTTTTGCTTTTCGAGGCGTTTATACCAAAGCGCAAAACCAGTCTTATCCCAATACAATATTTTTAGTTTGTCTTTGGCTTTATTGCAAAATACAAACAGTTCTCCCGTGTAAGCGTTACGATTAAGCTCATCTTCAACAATGGCTGCTAACCCATTTATTGATTTACGAAAATCGACGAAATCACGATGTAAAAAAACGGCGGATGGTTTAATAAAGAGTTTCATTAGCTTAACTCACGCAGTATTTGAGCCAAGTATGTCGCGGGTGTTGCTGCAGGAAAACTGACGTTTGCCTTACCAACCGTGAGTGTGATTGATGGCTGCTGCTCTTCAATAAATTCTATCTGCTGGGTCACTTTAGCGCGAACAAAGCTGTTGGATGTTAAGCCTAGTTTTTTCTTGAAAGCGTAGAAGCTGGAGCTTGGCAATTGATGTTGTTGGCAGTAATCGGATATTGTTAAACCACTGGTTTGTTGATTTTGTATTAGGGTCTGCCATTGTGTTTCGTTACGCGCTATTTTCATTGTTATTTCCTTTTGTTTGACTTGGAAATAACATAACTGAGATCAGAAATTAGATGAAGGTGTGGTTAGCCAGACGCTTACTAATAAACAGCGCGACTAAATTTCTAAGTCCACAAAATCTTTATCAATATCATCTTGGCTGATACCGATATAACGCAATATTAACTTCTTTACCTATCATCGCAAAGGCTTCAGATACGGCGCGTCGAGTAAGTGGTTTAGGGGCTTTGTTGGTAGCTTGCTGATTACGATAGGATTTAAACCAATATTCCACACATCCGCCATCTGTTTGCTATAACGTCGTTCTAATAAGTGACTAATCAATTTGACCTTATCTAGGTCTTTTACTGCATGTACTTCAGCCATAGTTTTTACCTCTGTGATTGGATTCATAGTGGTAATATATGTTTGAAAATATTTGGAATCATGTAGATGCCAGAGTCATTAAATATCTTGGATAAACCTCGACCTGAAGTTACGCTCGAAATGGAAGCGTTGATTCAGAAAAGCACGATAAAATGCTTAATCAGTAAATTTATGCCCTACAAAATTGGTATCAAAAAACGGTCGCATGTTGATACCGATCTTCCATGTTAAAAACTAGAGTCACAATTATTACAGCGCTAAACAACTCAATAAATTATTAACTTGGTGATTTATCGTGACAAAGATCATTTTAACAGTCTTAAATTGTTTTTAATAATCCAATTTACGGTAAGTTATATGTGGTGATTTTAAGTATCAGTTAGTTGATTTGTCTTTTTAAGTAATTGATTGTGAATGGTTGTTGTAAGTCGTTTGATGAGTTGTTAAATAATGGCAGCGTAAAAATGGTGTTCATCTTACCGAGAGGTAATGAGTATGTATCAATAGGGCTTAAAGTGCGATTAATAAACCTTTTTATATTTTGTAGTGTCATGGTCAACCTAAGCGCTGAGGCGAAAACAGGTGATCAAATAAATAAAATCAAACAAAAGCTCCACAGCCAGACGCGTTATGAAGAGCAGAAAAAAAGATTTAATGAACTACAATCTCAAAAAAAAGAACCTTTAACACCTTACTCTGAGGTCATATCTATCCCAATGTTGCAATCGGATAAAACAGGGGCTGGTTGTATTGAAACGAAAGTCATTGATGTCAGCAGCATCACAATATTAGACTCATCCGATGTTGAAAAGGTGATTAAACCATTTTTGAACCGATGTAATAGCATGGTTTCTATAAATAACCTTATTAATAGTATAAGTAATTTATATATAGCCAACTCTTATGTTACTTCAAGAGCTTTCATGAAACCCCAGAACATGGCTGACGGCGTATTAGTTATTTCGAGTATGGAAAGTAAAATTGATGACCTGATTAGCGAGGGCATTAATACAGATTTAGTGTTTCCTTTTATACAAGGTCAATACCTGAATTTACGCGATTTAGAAGTCGGCATTGAGCAACTCAACCGGCTGCGGTCCATGCAAGCTACTATGGCGATAAAACCGGGTAAAGAAGAAACTTATTCCAATATTATTATCACCGGTCAGAGAATATCTCCGAGTTGGTATGGCAGTGTCAGCGTCAATAACTTTGGCACCAGTAAGTCAGGTAAATACCAAATAAGCGGAAGTCTAAGTTATGAAAACATATTCGATATTAACGATGTTATTTCCATTAATGCCAACACGACAGATCAACAAAGCAGTAAAAACAACTCCATTGGCAGTGGTATATCTTATGCTTTTCCTATTAGCCGAAGCTACCTTAAAGTAGGTTATTCTGAATTCAGTTATGATCAGACAATCGCTGGTTTAAATGACATATATGATTCGAAAGGTGATACAAAGACGTTCGATTTGTCCCTTGATTATAAACTATTTCACCGAAAATCGACTAACGGCAAACTCGGTCTATCACTGCAACGGAAAAAAAATGAAAACTATTTGCAAGACCTGCTTTTAAAAACGTCAAGCAGTAGCCTGAGTATTATACAGCTAGGTTACACTCACAATTATTCCTCGGATGATTCAAACGGGCATTTCATTTTTAAATACCATCACGGTTTACCCTGGTTTAACGCCGATAGTGCTGAGCATACCTCTCCAGAATTTAATAAATACACGCTCGATTTAAGTTACAGCAAACGGTTTAAGTTGTCACCGCAGCGTACTTTATTATACGACTTATCTCTCCATGGGCAGTACGCTAACAAAGATATTATCGGCTCAGAACAAATTGGGGTCGGTGGTCCTTACAGTGTGAGAGGCTTTAAAGGCGAATATGCCCTTTCTGGCAACAAAGGGGGGTATATTCGTAACGAACTGTCTTTATTCCAACAAATTAAGCAAGCTGTTATGAGTCCGTATTTAGCTCTTGATTACGGCCGAGTGAGTGAAAATGAACGGAGTTATGGTGGCTATATGCTCGGAGCTGCAATTGGCATCAGGCTCCATTACGCCGATGCGGCGCTTGACCTCTATAAATCACTGCCCGTTTTAGATTCAAACGAACAAGATATGAATAATAACGGTTTTTTCGGTGCGACACTTAATTACAACTTTTAATAAATCATGGATGGATATCACCAATGAATGATGAAAACGTCACGATAAAAACGCGATGTCTTACCTATTTACTTATTAGTATTTTTGTTGCTCAGCCCGCGATGGCAAACATTAACATAGATAACAAGGCGCCAAAGTCACAAAACACTTCATTAGATACCTCTCCCAGTGGCGTTCCCATTATTAATATCAGTACTCCGAATAAAAACGGGGTATCGCACAATACCTTTACCGATTTTAATGTGCCAACTCAAGGCACCATTTTGAATAACGCAAAACAACAAATTAATACCCAGTTAGCCGGTCAGATTTATGGGAATAAAAATGTCAAAAATGGTGGCGCTAAACTTATTCTCAATGAAGTGTCAGGGGGTAATCGAACCACACTCAATGGGTATGTTGAAGTCGCGGGAAAGAAAGCTGACGTTATCATCGCCAATCCCAACGGCATCACAGTGAATGGCGGCGGATTTCTTAATACTCCAACCGCGACTCTAACGACGGGTAAAGTGACGTTAAAAAATGGTCAAGCGACCTACGATATCAGAAAAGGGGATGTGCGCATTGAAGGTAAAGGTCTCAATACTACCGACAGTGAAAAATTGGAAATATACACCAATGCATTGAAACTAAATGCTAAGTTGCACGCCAAAAACCTTGATGTCGTGACGGGCAGCAATAAAATTGATGTCAATGGTCATGTCACGGCTCAAGCAGGGGGGCAACCTCTGTTGATTAGTATCGACTCCACAGCTCTCGGAGGTATTTACGCTGGCGCGATCTCATTTCAGAGCACCACTAAAGGGGTCGGAGTCAATCTACCTATCGATATTTTAGCTCAAGATAGATTAACTATCAGTGCCGATGGAAAAATTGTACTGGGTAAAATCTTCGTTAAAAACGGCGCTGATATCAACAGTTACAGTGACGGTATTGACGTTGAAAAAGGCATTTATGCCGGTGATATCACGCTAAGAGCCAAGCGAAATGTAGACGTGAAAGGACATGTTGGCGCAGGCAATAACATCAGCATTAAAAGTGAAAACCTGAACAACCAAGGGGTTGTGGCAGCAGGCGTGGACAATAATTTCGACGTTATTACTGGCATTGATACAACATTAGCCGGAAAAATCAGGGTTACATCAAGCCATAAAATTGATAACAGCGGGTTGTTGCTGGCTCAATCGGATATTGAACTTACTAGTGGGACGGATGTTAACAACAGTGGAACTATTTATGCAGATCAAAATACCAAGATAACCGCCCATAATTTAACAAACCAACAAGGGGCCGAAATTCAAAGTGATACTCTTAACGTAACCCTTAATAATGCGTTTAGTAACGACGGCACTGTTAGTAGTGTTGGTGATGCTGAGATTAACGCCCAAAGCGTAAGCAATAATCTCACTGGCCACATCGATGCCAATAATCTCACCCTAACACTGACTCAGTCGCTTGAAAATCAAGGCCATATTACGGCAACTCAAAAAGGTGAGGTTAATGCGCTGCAATTGAATAACCGCTTGGACGGCAAACTCAGTAGCGGTGAATTGAGCCTGAATATCGAAGAGTTAATTGATAACGAGGGGGCGATATTGAGTAACAGCAGTGATATTCGCAGCCTGAGTCTCAATAATGTAGGGATTATCAGCAGCGCGAATGCACAAAACATTAGCGTATCTGAATCGATTAACAACCAAGGTTCGATTAGCAGCGCAGGCACTCAGTCAATCACAGCCGAAACCTTAACTAACGTCGATACACTTGCGGCACAAGGTGACTTGACCATTACGGCCACGCACGTTGATAACCGTAATGGCAATATTGAATCGGGCGGTACACTTAGTATTAACAAGGATACGTTAGCGATTGACGATTCTCGTTTTTTTGCTTCTAGTGGACTTAATGTCAGCGCCAAATTAGATGCTATTGATAAAGGCACTTCTTTCTTATCGATAGGTCAAATAACCCTTAATTTTATTTCTGCGTTATTTAAAAATGAAGGTGAAATAATCGCGGCGACAGACGCTTATATTGATATTAGTAATGGCAAAGGCGGCAACGGCGATCTAGATAATCAGGGTGAAATAGAAGCGGGTCAAACATTAACGCTAAACGCCCATAATTTAACGAATAATCAAAGCGATAATAACGCGGTGATTAAAGCGGGCACACTCGGAAATATTAACTTGAGCGGTACCTTGAATAATCACGGTTTTTTAACCTCAGATGGTGATCTGGATATAACGGCACAAAACATTAACAATCATGGGGGGGTCGCCGCAGGAAATACGTTGACGCTTAACGCTAATAACCTGCAAAACTATGTGACTTTGTTTGCGGGGCTAGATATGAGGTTATTTATTCACAGTCTGTTTCGCAACAACGAAGACAGTGCTGTTTATGCGGGAAATAACCTGTTGATAGCCGCGGATAAAGATAAAAACAAAACCAAGAATATAGAGAATTACCTCGCCGATATCAGTGCTGAAAGTCACCTTGAAATAAACGCCGATACGTTGCATAACCTAGGTACTGCGGTGCTTGATTATGAACTTAAATATCAAAGTCTCGCTAATGGGAAGTCGTATAATAGCTTAGCGGCCGCGCAGAATTTGACTCTCAATGGTCAAGGTATCAGTTACGAGAAAAGTTTGGGTACTGCCAGAAGAAAGTATATTGAGCTAATTAATAAAAAATTGAAGGAGCAGGCTCCCGCTTTATATGCAGCTAACAAAAATAATATTTCTTATAACACCAGTATGAAATTTGCGGCAATTAAAGCTCAAGTAGTCAATAAGTCAACGACTAATGTTGCTAGCTTAAATAGTAATGGCGACATGCATTTGAATATTGGTTCGTTAACGAATAAAAATTCATCTGTTTCGGCGAGTCATGATATGACGTTAGAAGTCGGCACGTTAAATAATCGCGGAGACACAAAAAATATCGAGGTAAACAACGCGGATTACCTTATCTCACCAGGTCACAAAAGCTCGCGTTATGGTATTGGGAAGAAAAAAGATAAATACACGGCAAGGGCTTCGTATATTATCAAAAAAAGCCGGGTAGCAGTCTCTGCTGACTCGACGATCACGGCGGGTGGTCATATTAGCGGTAATTTTGGTGCGTTGCAAAATGGTATGTTAGAAAACACAGCCAACGACGCCGATACCGTTCGCCCAACCATAAATACCGCGGTGAAGAATATCTCCGGCCAGGTTACGATCGCAGACCCGACCACGCCTGCGATACCGAGTAAACCGGTTCAGCCGCCGATATCACCGCTGCCAAATGGCGAGTATGGTATTTATGTGGTTAATCTCGACCCCAATAAACCGCTCATTGAATCAAACCCTGCGTACACCAGTAAGCAAACGTTCATCAGTTCGCAGTATATGCTCGACCGCTTAGGTTATGGTAGCACCTCTAGGGTACGTCGTTTAGGCGACGCAATGTATGAAACTGAGCTCGTGCGTAACGCGATTATTGCAATGACCGGACAGCGTTACATTGGATCTGCCTCTAATGACAGGGATCAGTACATCGAACTGATGGATGGCGGGGTTACATTTTCACAAATGGTGAGGTTAAAGCTCGGAGAGAAGCCCACCGCTGAACAGCTCGCTAAATTAGATAGCGATATCGTGTGGATGGAAGAGCGCTTAGTTGAAGGTCAGTTGGTGCTCGTCCCGACTATTTATTTGGCTCATGATTATAGTAAAGATGGTGGCCAAATCTACGCTGATGTGGTCGATTTAAACGTGGAAGGAGACCTTGGTAATCAGGGTGCTATCACGGCGCGTAAAGACATGCGTTTAAAAGCTGACAGTATCACCAATAATAAAGGCAGCCTTACTGCTGGTAACGAGGTATTGCTAACGGCAGAACATGATATTAAGAACCTTTCTGGCCAGATAAAAGGCGGCTTGGTGAATATCACGAGTCATAAGGGCAGTATCATTAATGCAACCCTGGCTAGAATGAGGAATAACACGCAAGATGGCGCTGAATTTAACTACACCAATTTAAGTAATACAGCCAGCATCAGTAGTAACACCGGCAATCTAGTATTAACAGCCCAGAAGGATGTGATTAACAAAGGGGCGGATTTAAGTGCAGCGGGCAGTTTGGCGTTAGAAGCGGGTGGTGATATTCACATTGCCACCGTTGCCGACAGCAGCAGTCACAATGTTAGCTTTAATAATGGTTACACAAAGCAAAACAAACTAATCCATAAGCAAAGTAATATCAGTGCTGGCGATAAACTCGTTGTTAACGGCAAAGGCGATGTCAGCCTTGAAGGGGTGAACGTAAAAGCTGAACAAGCCTTGATTGAAGCCGGTGGTAAAGTCGATATCACCGCGGTTGTCGACAGTGAATACAACGAAGATTTCAGTCAATCCTCAAGTACCTTTAGTAACAGCACTCAACTTGAAGCCAGTCTTGAGCAACAGGTGGTGAGCACTAACATGGATGTGGGATCTGTGGTGATCCAAGGGGGGCGCGATGTCACGCTTGAATCAGTCCAGGTCAATGCAACAGATTCCGTGAACATCAGTTCAATAGATGGCGATGTGAACTACACCGCCAAGGAATACACCAATGCGACGATGAGTGAATCAACTAAGTCGTCGTTTGGTGGCCTTATATCCTCAAGCCGTCAGAGCAGTGTAACGGCGGCGTTACTGTCTGGCTCATCAACCACAGCGCAGAACAACATTCGCGTGTCGGGTAATAACGTTAATATTATTGGATCTGATTTAGAAACGAAACTGGGTGGCATTGATTTAGTGGCTCAAGAGTCGCTTAATATTGTGGCTGGCATTGAATCTAAAACAACGCGTCATGTGAACCAAGAAGGTGGTATTGGCCAAGGTGGCAACCTTTACGGCATGGAAAGTACCACGACCAACAATTATGATGAAACAGCCAGGTCAGCCAATATTAAGGCGGGCACAGCCAATCGCGCATCCAATGGAAACAGCGGTAATATCACGCTAGACGCGGGTGATGTCGCCGTTATTGGTTCGAATATTGATGCGGCAAACAATATTCATATTACCAGTGATGTGGGTAGTATCTTGATCGCGGAAGCTAAAACGGCGCACCGCAGTGACAGTGTGCATGAACAAATTGATATTGGCTTTGGAAAGGCGGGTGTATCTCTCAATGGTGGCAAGCTCGAAGCGACGATTGGCAGTGCCAAATATGAACAAACCAAGCGCAGTGAAAGTGGCACTCAAAGCCAGGGAACTCGCCTCACCGCTGGCGGCAGTATCACGCTTGATTCTGTTGAAGACATCAGAGTGCAGGGCTCTGATGCTACGGCAGGAACAGACATCAACCTTAGCGCCGATGGCGACATTAATATCGTGTCTGCGGTTGATGCTGTTAAAACACAAAGTGAAGAAACTAAAGCATCGGCAGAATTAACCGTCGCAGTCAGTAACAGTGTTACCGACGCCGCACTGGCCCTTAAAGCGGTCGACGAAGCGAAAGACAAGCTTAAGCAATCAGAAAAAGACTACCGTGCTTATACGAAGAATGCGGATAAAGTCGAAGATATGCTGGCGGGATTAGAGCAAGAATTTGAGAATGGCGAATTTGGTGTTACTCGCGCTGATATTGAGGAATTACGCGGGTTATTAGATGACGTTAAATCAGATGAAGGTTATTACATCGCCGCGATTGCCTTGCAAGCGGTTAACTTGACGTCTAAAACCACCAATGCCGTGCAAGCTGCCGCAGCGATAGCGGCTACGACTAGCACGTATGGCTTCCAAGCGTCGGTTAACGCCAATATTGACGGCAGTAGAACCAGTAACGTCAGTAACAGTACGGTTAATACTGGCTCGGTATTGCAAGCGGGTAACAGCCTTAATATTCATGGCCGAGGCGAAAAAAGTAACGTGAACATTAAAGGCTCGATCGTCGTGGCCAATAATGACCTTTCCATTAATGCGCATGACGTCAATATCACGGCGACGCAAGACCAAACTCGCACAACAGAGGAAATGAAATCCGTATCGGGCAGTGTATCACTGAGTTCGGGTGGCGGCGCGAGTGTTAACCTTAGCGGTGACATGAGCAGTAACAGCCGCAATAGCACGACCCAGAATAACAGTACGCTAGGTGGCAATACGGTGAACATCCACAGCCGTAGGGACACGACGATTAAAGGCGCTGTTATTCACGGGGTAAGTGAAACCAACCTGAATGTGGGTGGCGATTTAAGTATTGCCTCGGTGCAGAATAAAACCCGTAGCAGTAACAAAAGTTTAGGCATGAGCGCAGGCTTGAGTGGTAGCAATAGCGGCAGTGTCAGTGGCGCTAATGGCGGTGTGAGTACTGGTAGTGGTAATGCTTATATAAAAGAAACCGTATTAACCTCGGTAACGGGTAGCAAGGTTAACATCAATGTAAGCGGTAATACGGATGTACTGGGTGCGCTCGTCAGTGCGGGGGATAAAAACGCAGTAACAGGTGCATTTGCAGGTAATAACCAGCTCGCGTTGAATACGGGCAGCTTAAGTGTCGGTAATTTAAAAGAAACGCACATGAATAGCCAAACCAATGTCTCATTGAGCGCGAACGTGGGTGTTGGTGAGGGTAAAAGTGATATTAGCGAGTCAATACCGAGCAGTGACACGACAACGCAGCTTAATCTAAACAGCAGTCAACTCAATGCCAGTAATGAAAGTGGCATGAGCAGTGGTAAAACATTGGCTACCATAGGGTTAGGTAGTGTAACTGTGGGCGGTGAAATCAGTGATTTAGCCGGTATCAATCGCGACAGCCAGGCTATCGTCAAAGACCTGTTTAATGTAGACACCAGTAAAGGCAAGGTGGATGTGACACTCGACCACCGCTTGTTGAGTGAAGATGGCCGTAATGAGATAGTTGAAGATGTGTTGGTTGCAGACATGGTGCGTGAAACTTTAGAGCGTGTTGTCACCACTGACCGAGTTGAAATGACCGACTTCTTTACTGAAACGGGCAAGCAGTTCGATACTTATGAAAGTGTTAAAAAGGCGATAGCTAGCGATCCTGAGTTGGCCGAAAAGCTACAAGACTCTGACTTAGCGCCTAAAGCCAAGGAGCAGATGCTTGACCAGCTGACTTATGCGGCGATGGTTAAATTGGGTTATGACACGGAGGGCTATGAAAATAAAATTGTAGCAAAAGAAGATGATAAACGTCGAGGCCACAACACGGGCGAAGAAGGCTCCACAGGTGAGACTTTTATTAATGACACGCAGAATAACAATACCAGTGAGTTAGTTGAGACCGCAGGGCATGAAATGGGTCATGCCATGGACAGAAAAGATGACATTGCTAAGAATTATTCTAAGGCTGATAACGAAAACTATAACAATAATATAGGTAGTGACTTCTCCGATTATACCGATGTTGCCTTAGGCGTTAATGGCCATGGCAACATGGCAGATGGTAATAACCATGCAGGTAATGCAGGTAGTACGGTGACCGAAAATAATGCCACTTATGACAAGGTCGATAAAAGTAAAGGGGATGACTTATGGCCTGCGGTATTCGGTGTGCCGTATGCTCTTGAAGGGTTAGCATTCCTTGGTGCTGCAACAGGTCTATATACAGCAACCGACTCAGAAGACCTCGCTGAAATTCCCAGTGGCGTTGAATTAAGTCCGGCGGTAATATTGGCAGCTAGCATAGCATCTAATATGCAACAAGTTGATACAATAGACGCGTCTACTCGCACCGTTGTGGCAGGTGCCCTGCCGTCATCAACCACGACGGAAGGCGTTGAGCAGATAGATTCAATCACCACAACAGAAGTGGTTGAACAACAAAATGCATCGACCGAGTTTCCGGCTGATAGTGGTGTTACTCCACTATTGGTTGTTAATGATTACATACCACCCCCTACTGAAATAGATGGAATAGCGGGACTCAATAAAGCCAAAGCTAAAACACCTGTGCAAGGTGGGGGTAAATTAAGAAAGCGTTGGAAAGATAAAAAGGGAAACATTTATGAATGGGATTATCAGCACGGCATGCTTGAGAAATATAATAAGCTTGGTAAGCATCAAGGTGAATTCAACCCTATAACAGGAAAGCAAACGAAACGCGCCGATAAAAAGAGAACAGTGAGGCCTTAGATACAATGATAAAAGTGACAAGAGTAGTAGAATATTTTAATAAAGAAAATGACGAGTATGTTGATAAGGTTATTCTTGCTGATGTGCCTTTGAATGCTTTACAGGACATGTTTGGTGGCCGTGATGCTGACGACCCTCTGATGTATTACGTGTATGCTATTGATAAAACTCATGAAGTTTTTTTCAGTAAGTATGTGGATATTAATTTTGAATTTGATAAATTTGATTATTTTTTAGATTGTTATAGATCTAACTGATTCATAGCTCAAGTAATGTTATAGCCTGATAAGGACAAAAAAAGTCATATAAAAGGGCTAACTTATGCAGGAAAAAATACACAAGAGCAATTAAATGCTGCTAAAGAAGGTAAAACATAATCAACAAAGATAGTTTATGTTCAATCTTAGGCGCTAGAATTAATTCAAGTGCTATTAAACCCTTTGAAGCTACTCTTTCAGGATTTTTGGTGGAAGAAGACGCTCCATTTAGTGATGAACGATATTTTTACGCTTATGATGATGGTTTCTCTTTGTTGTTTGAAGATGAAGTTATGACTGCGATTCATCTATTTATGAATGATGATAATGATGTGTATGAGCCTTATACTGGCTGGCTTGGAGACCATTTACTAACTAGTAAAATTGATCCACTCGGCCTTGAAACATTAATGGGGGAACCAAGCCGAAGAGGCGGTGGTGAAAAAGGGTTGATGGGTAAAATAGATAATACTTGGCTTCGATATGACTATTCGGATTATACTATTCATTATACATTTGATACATCGAATTCTTGTATTGAAATGATTACTATCATGAAGCCGATTCAGGTGTAAAACGTTCTGAATTTCTCGAATATAGGATCGTATTTTAGATCAAGAGGAAAATGATAGTGAGTAAAATGAGTTGTTACTTGTTTTTCGTGTTATTACTCATATCAATCTGCTTTTTAAGAGAAATAATAAGTAAAGACGGCGTATTTAAGGGGGTTATCGTTGATGCTTTTTGTGAATAATTTGGAAAATCTAATACTGGTCTTCGAATCGAGGTGAAAAATGATGAAAATAAAGTTAACTCAACTCATTTATCTTACCTCCAAAAAGCAGTTGTGTAGCACTATTGATAAATATAATTTGAAAAGAAAATATGTAAAAGTAAGTTATTCATCAATCAACGGCTATTTTGTTTATACAGAAAAGTATGAAATCGAAGGAAAAGTATATATCAATGTAAATAGAGAGTTAGCGGTGGTTTTCGCCCACCCCTCTTATCTGACCTCTAAATAATGCTGTGTAATTGTTATTTCCAAATTAAATTAATTGCTATAGGCCCTGTCCCGAAATCTGTGTAATTGCCCTCGAATCCGATGTGTAGCTAAAACAAACTAGTTTGGTATTCCATCAAACTGGTACCTCCTCTAAATTTTATCCATTTTTATCTAATCCCAAAAACATCTTTGCGTCCAATGTACTGAACTTAGTGTTGATGCTGTGGCTTACAATGCACTGTCTCTGCAGGTGACTAAAGCGTTGGGTATCCGCCAATGGAAGCTAAACTGGCGGTAGTAACAGATTTGGAGAGCAAAGGAAGGCAAGGCGCTTACGTTGAAGGTAAAGGGTTTATCAATGATAAAACCAATTCTACACTTGAGTCGTCAGCTAATACGGTACTGCATGAAAATCAGCATCATGTCGATGCGGCTAATGCCCCTGTCGTAGAAGGAGTGAATTACGACGGTAACCGTGATGAATACGCGGACATGATAGCGGACGATGCCGTGGATTATTTGCAGTTTAACTACAGCAATAATGACAAAGGCAGCTTTGGTGGTTTCAACCTGCAAGTGGGCTCCAAAGGCAATGCTAACATTGCTAAAAACACGCAAGAGTTTGTGACGTTAAGGCAGGAAAATCCGGATACTGTTGATTACCGTACGCTAACAGATACTGAACGTTCAGTGATTGCAACATTGGCCGATGGCGATGCGACCAAAGAAAGGCAATTAACCGCTGCTGGTTGTGCTTTAACTCGCTGTAGTAACCAATACACCGAAGGGTCTGATAATTACAACTATTACAAAGCGTTAGAAGTTGAAGGCGCGGTAGAGAAAGACGCGCAGCAAGTACTCGTGAATTATAGTGATAGTGGGTTGGTACAAGGTACAACATATCCGGTAGCAAAAAAAGTAGTGACTGAAAATAAATTTACTTACAGTGATAGTGACAAAGGAAAGGATATCTTAACTCGAGGATATGGATATAGAGAGGAAAACCTCAAGAAAATTGTCAGTGAGATAATTGATAAATCTGGACTACCGGAAGGTGCGGTTAAGATAGTAAAAGATGTAACTCAGTTGGCTGTTATTGTGTTACCTGCGGTTGCGGGTTCTAAATCTGGAAAGCCAGCAACTAAGTCGACGAGGGACTATGGTAAGAATACTTGGAAGAAAGGACAATCAAAACAGCAAACTGATAGTGGAAGCGCTAGTCAGAATGGAAATGGTAGTGATAATATTGGGATTAAAGGCTCGGAGGTTAGTGATAGAGTTATCATTGTACCTAAATAAAAAGCAGATGTATTTGATGACTGGAAAAAAGCAGCTGAAGATGGAACTTTGATAAGAACAGACCCTAAAACTGTGAGAGGTTCTGGTTTTAGAAAAAAACTGACGAAAGAGCAAGGTCCGCCACCAAGTGATGGATTTGATGCTGACCATAAAGTTGAGCTTTGTGTAGGTGGTGCTGATTGTACCTCGTCAAATGGTCAGTGGTTGGAAAGTGGTCCAAATCGATCTTCTGGGCCAAAAATTTATAACAAAGTAAAAGAAGATCCCCTAGGGACTGTTTACGATAAAGTAAAGTTGGAGGAAAATAATGGTGGATAAATCTATTTTACCTGAGTTCGATGGTGAGTCTGCGTATTCTGGGGCTCTTCGATTTTATGACGATTCATGCTCAGATTGGGAGTATGAGTGGGGGAAATTATATGGGTCAATGAAACCGACATTTAAATTGTTTGCTATAGACGCATTTGGAACAGCTTATGGACTCCTCTCTGATGAAAATGTTGCTATTTTCTGGAGTGAGACAGGCGAGTTGGAACCTATAGATGCCAATTTAGAAGAATTTCTAGGCATGATTTTAGAAGACCCTTACACTACTATTAATTATGACTTATATATATCTGCGGTTGAGCATCTTGGAAAACCCAGTTTTCATGAGCATTTTGCATTTAAGGTAGAGCTAGCATTAGGTGGAAGTTTGTCCGTAGATAATTTGACGATCATGGACTCTACAAAACACTTTCATTCATTAGCCAAAATCGCATTTCAGATCAATGAGATAAAGGTGGGCTCTAGTATTCGCCTTATCACTCGCGAGTAATATTGGCTTTGGTGCACCGCTAAGCTCATGCGTTTTAAAGCCATATTAGCTGTTAATATACAACTACCCAAATTACCATTATGGGTAGTTGGTTTATTTATGCTGGTGGATAGTAATAAACAGCGTAATTAAGTTTCTAAGATTCACAGAATCTTTACCAATATCAGCATAGGTTACACCAATGTAGCCTAAAATCACTCCTTCTAACCAGTAGCTTCGTTTAATTACATTCTCATGTGACTATCAGAACTTCGATTTCTCGTAACATAGATAGCGGTTGTCTGGATAGAAAACAGTGTTGAATTAAGACTGTATTTTCAAATGAATAAAATGAAAAATTTAATCCTACGCTCTAATGAGACATTACTTCTTTTATACCATCCCAAAGTTCACCGACATAACTCGCCTAGATATGTGATTTGTGGTAATAATAAACCTATGAAATTAAAAGGTTAAAAAGTCTGTTGGCTAGAAAATGAAAATTAAGTTGCCTATTGGAAATCAAAATACAGTTTAAAAGCTGACTACATTATTTGTAGCGTTGAAAAGAAGCATGGAGTACTAATGATAGAGTTTAAATGGGCCACATATTGGCGCAATTCACTTGCCGATTCAGATTCAAGCAAGGGTACTTTCACTAAAAAAGATACAGCTTCTTTTATTAGAGTTAGCCGTGATATTAGAAGAACTGGCAAGCTAGATCTTGATAAAGTCGAACAACTTTTTCGTGACGAAAAGAGTAGCGTCCATGTCGTAAAAGTGGTTTACCGTCCTAACATAAAAGAACTGAAACTTAGTCACGGTAAGGTATTGAGAGGTAACTTACCAGAAATTTATACCGCATTGATCTGTCCTTTATGTGCATATTAACCACCATGGAGATCACCTAATAACATCGATGGAGATCACCCAATAACCTCAATCAAGATCAGCTAATAACATTCATGAAGATCACTTTTACCCTGAAATGTTATTGAGTGATCTCCATGAATGTTATTGGACAAACTTGCTTTTTTCACTGCCCTGTAGGTGTATTTAACCGTTATTCTGTTCATTTTGATGAAGGGAATGACTATGCCAACGGCACCTATATCTATGCGTAAATTAAAAGAGATCCTTAGACTCAAATACGGTTGTTCACTGAGCCATCGTCAAGTCGCTAAAAGTTTATCTATCTCCCCCTCAGTGGTATCTCGTTATGCCAATCGAGCAGCCCAAATGGGGATCACCTCATGGCCGTTATCTGAGGAATGGGATGATGTGACTCTTCATCAAAAATTTCTGCACACTACCGTCAAAACCAATCCCCAAATCACCACCCCAGATTGGTCGGTGATCCATCAAGAACTCAAGCCAAAAACAATGACTCTGCAATTACTATGGGAAGAATACAGAGAACGAAATAACAATAAATTCTATAGTTACAATCACTTCTGCCGGCTATATAAGAAATGGCTTGGTTGTCAAAAACCATCGATGCGACAACAGCATAAGGCGGGTGAAAAACTATTTATTGATTACTGTGGGCCGACGATGAACATTATTGATCCTACAACCGGTGAAATTAAAACGGCACAAATTTTTGTTGCCGTGATGGGTGCCTCTAATTACACCTATGCAGAAGCCACGTGGACCCAAGGTCTAGAAAATTGGGTGATGAGCCACGCTCGCTGTTTCACCTTTTTAGGCGGTGTTCCTGAGCTCTTGATCCCAGACAACTTAAAAAGCGGTACAACCAGATCGTGTCGCTATGATCCCGATATTAACCCGACGTATTCACAGATGGCTGCGCATTATAATACGGTCATCGTGCCGGCTCGCCCTTATAAACCCAAGGATAAAGCCAAAGCTGAAGTGGCTGTACAGATCGTAGAGCGCTGGATCATGGCCGCATTGAGGCATGAAGACTTTTTTTCTTTGCGACAATTAAATATCCGGATCGAAGAATTGCTACTTGAACTCAATCAACGGGCCATGAAAGTGCATCCTGGTACGCGTCATTCACAATTTATTGCCATTGATAAGCCAGAATTGAAACCCTTACCCCTTGAACCGTATATCTATACCCAAGTGAAAATGGTGACTGTACATATCGACTATCACATTGATATAGAAAAGCATTATTACTCTGTACCGCATTCACTGATAAAGAAAAAACTCGAAGCGCATATTACCGGTGAACTCGTCACAGTATACCATCAGGGAGAGTGTGTAGCGGTGCATCCTCGTTCTCACAAGATTGGTGGACACAGCACGCTTGATGCTCATATGCCTGTTTCACATCGAAAACAAGGGGAATGGTCACCGCAACGATTTGAGAAATGGGCGCAAGATATTGGCCCAAAAACAGAAGAGCTCGTCACTCTGTTAATGCAAGAAAGGCCACATCCTGAGCAAGCTTACCGCGTTTGCTTAGGATTGCTTGCGCTAGGTAAACAATACACAACACCGCGCTTAGAGGCTGCATGTGGACGCGCTTTACATACAGGAATAAGAAGATTAGCGGGTATCAAATCTATTCTTAAAAAAGGCCTAGATAACCAACCACTACCTGAACAACAGTTAGATCTATTAGCAGAAATAGAGCACAACAATGTGCGTGGCAATACGTATTATCATTAAGGGAAATGGAATGAAAACAATTTATAATCAACTGACTACGCTTGGTTTGTCCGGCATCAAAGACGCCCTCACATTACAGACGGAACAGCCGACGCATTACCGAGAACTCGCGTTCGAAGAAAGGCTAAGCTTACTGCTTGATAATGAGCTTAACGCACGTTCACAACGTAAAATAGCGCGCTTAACACGGCAAGCTAAATTCAGAGTTCATGCTGGCATAGAGCAGTTAGATTATCGTGCCAAGCGCAACCTGAATAAGTCACAGATCCGAACCTTGGCGCAGGGCGAGTGGTTGCGATTACATCAAAATATATTGATCACCGGGGCAACAGGGTGTGGCAAAACATACCTTGCCTGTGCCTTCGGGCATCAGCATTGCCAACAAGGGCAAAGCGTATTTTATTTTAGGCTGAAAGAACTACTCGAAAAAATGTTTTTTGCACAGGCTGACGGAACCTATCGAAAACTGATAGGAAAGTTAACCAATGCAGATTTACTGATCTTGGATGATTGGGGACTGGAGCCATTAAATGCACAGCAACGAAGCGATTTACTTGAACTGATTGATGCCCGATATGACAGTAAATCGACTTTAATTGCCAGTCAATTACCGCAAGAACATTGGTACAAAATGATCGGAGAATCGACGCATGCTGATGCAATTCTGGACCGACTGGTACATGGCTCGATAAAGATAGAATTAGAGGGCGAATCAATGCGAAAAATGACCAATAACTTGACTGATGGAGATCACTCAGTATAAATTAAACCTAGCTCTACAGACGGAGAAAAAAGTGATCTCCATGAATGTTATTGAGCGATCTCCTTCATGTTAATACGCACTTTATGGGTTAATCGAGAAGGACTGTTATTTCCTGCTGGTCCTGTGACAGTCCCAAGAGATCTACTTACGCCACTGGAAGTTTCGCAATTTACACTTGGTACGGTTGATTCTCTAGATGAATTTTTAACTAAGTCAAAATTAACCACATTGACTGACGAAGAGGTGGCAGACAAGATTGATGACGAGAAATTATTGCAACAGGAAAGCAATTGGCAGTTATATGTGAAGCATTGTGGCGATTTATATCAATACGTTTGTAATAAAACGAATAGTGATTCAGCGTTAGCTTCATGTTACATCCAACCAGAATATTCTTTTGTCGTTAAATCAGAACAATCAACAGGTATGTCTACTAAAATATTGGAACTTTATGATTCAATTATCGCGAAAAAACCTGAGTTAGCTTTATTCAAAAGCTATGCTAGCCGTCAAATATGCGATTTTGACGATTGCATTAAACCTGAAAAATCTACATATCTTCGTAACGGCCATTCAAGTAACTTATACGCATTGGCTGATGCCCAACGCGATGCATTAACTCATGCTCTTTGCATGCAAGATGGGGATATTCTAGCGGTTAATGGCCCCCCTGGAACGGGAAAAACAACGTATGTATTATCGGTTGTCGCGTCCATGTGGGTCGACGCTGCGCTTAAACAGACGAATGCTCCGGTTATTTTTGCCGCATCGACGAATAATCAAGCCGTGACTAATATTATCGATGCTTTCGGTAAAGATTTCTCTGAAGGGGAAGGGCCTTTAAGTGGTCGTTGGTTGCCTGATATTAACAGCTACGGTGCATATTTTCCTTCTCGATCTCGTCAGGATGAAGCTCAGAAAAAGTTTCAAACCAAGACATTTTTTGAGAGCGTCGAAGATTCAGATTATCTCGAACAAGCAGAGCACTTCTTTTTGGAAAAAGCCAAGCAAGTTTCTGATGCTGGTTCTGTTGAAGACATTCGCCACTTCTTGCACTCACAATTAACATTCAAGCAATCTCAATTGAAAGAAATGGGAACCTTCTGGTCAGAACTGTGCCAAGTGCGTGAGCAAGTATTAGCTGAGATAGGTGAAAACCCTGAATTGACGCTTGGGGATTTAAAGCAATCATTATTAGACAGCGAACAGCTATCTCAGAACATGAGTCGCGATGGCATAAAATGGAAACAATTCTTAGCTTCTGAGTCATTTTGGTTAACGACGTTTAGCTGGATGAAATCAATTAGAAAAAAGAGAAATTTAAAGCGTGAATTATATCTTTCAGAACATTTGAGCAAAGATATTTTAGATTTGGTTATTAAACTAGATACAGATGACGTTGAGCAATTTTTAATTAATCAACAAAGTATAATAGACGCGCACTCTAAAAATTTGGCTAATGATTATAATAACAAACAATCACTATTAGTTAATCAAATAGAAATTGAACATAATTGGGTTACTCTCGCTCAGTCGTTAGATGTACCAGTAACTACGGTACCTAGTTTTGATGTAGTAGATAAGCAAGCTGATACTCAAATACGCTTCGTCATGTTCAGATTAGCTGTTCATTATTGGGAAGCGAGTTGGTTAATTGAAAGTAAAAAACTTGGTAATGGTTTTAACGGATTAAAGAAAAAAACAGGAATGTCCACGGTTATACCTCGCTGGCAAAGGCGTATGATGTTAACACCTTGCATTGTTTCGACTTTCCACTCTTTACCGTCTCTTATCACCGGCACTGCATTTAATGAAGGTAATTTCGAACAGGAACATATATTTAACTTTATCGATTTATTAATCGTTGATGAGGCTGGACAGGTATCACCTGAAGTCGCTGGGGCAGCCTTTGCTTTAGCTAAAAAATCATTGGTGATTGGAGATATACACCAGATAGAGCCAGTACGTTCTATTACTGGTGCTATTGATGTCGGTAATTTGTTTGCTCAGAACATACTAACAACACGAGATGATTATGACACTGTCTTAAATAATGGCAGAAGTGTGGTGAGTGGTAGTGTGATGCATATTGCCCAATCAGCAAGTCGTTTTCAATATCAGGACAAGATGGAATCTGGTATGTATTTGCGTGAACATCGACGCTGTTTTGATGAGATAATCATGTTTTGTAATGATCTTTGTTATAAAGGCGTACTGCTTCCGATGCGCGGTGGCGTGAGTAAAGATGTTGCTTATCCTGCCTTTGGTTATTTACATATTGATGGTAAAGCTGAACAACGAACAGGAGGTAGCCGTTTTAATTCGCTTGAGGCTGAGACAATTGCAAGTTGGTTAGAGCAAAACCGAGAAAAACTTGAAGCTGAATATAACGATAAAGTTGAAAACATAGTAGGGATAGTTACGCCATTTAAAGCTCAGGTTAATGAGATTGAAAATCAATGTACAAAACTTGGTATCAAGGTCGGTAAGAACTCTGATGAATTAACGGTGGGTACGGTGCATGCACTCCAAGGCGCCGAACGAAAAGTAATCATATTTTCGCCTGTGTATACAAGGCACAATAATGGTGGCTTTATTGATAGCTCTCAAAGTATGCTAAATGTCGCTGTTTCTAGGGCAAAAGATAGCTTTTTAGTGTTTGGCGATATGGATGTTATGGCCAGCTGCGCGTCCTCAGAACCCCGTGGTGTATTAGCTAAATACTTGTTTGATAAAGATGAAAATGAATTATTTTTTGTCGCTAAAAAAAGAAGTGATTTATTGAATTTATGTCGTGAGCCAAGATTAATTAACAATGCTAAAGAACATGATGAATATATCATTGAGTTGTTAAGTGAAGTAAATACACAGATTACTATTGTGTCTCCTTGGGTGCAGTTAGCAAAGCTCGAATCTACTGGTATTCTAAATTCCATTAAAGCAACATTAGGCCGAAACGTAGTTATTAATTTTTATACTGACCGTCATTTTAATACAACTACTAATAACAAATTTGATGGTGAGAAAGAAAGAGTATTTGTTAGTTGTTGTGAGTATTTAGCGTCACTTGGAGTTTGTGTATCGATAATCAAAGGTGTTCATAGCAAGCTTATAATGGCCGATGGCTGCCATATAAGTGTAGGTTCATTCAATTGGTTTAGTGCCGTGAGAAGTGGTGTATATGCCAACATGGAAACGTCTTTTGTCTACACTGGTGAGCTAAAAAGTGAAATAAAGACTCAAATGGAATTTTTAAAATCGCGCGTTTATAAGGAATATCCGAATAAAGAAATAACCGCGATAGAAAGAGATAGTCTTACAGTTTAGATACGTAAAAGTTGGACGAAAATGGCTTGGTGTTATTACTCTAGTCGATAGTGATATCATTATATTTTGTAGGGGTAGTGAAGGGATCCATCTCGCACCCCACCCAATTACGCATAATATGCGCAATGATTCAGTCTTTTGATTTGAGGAAAAATTAGCTATACCACATCACTTTGATAACGTACGTAATCCCACCTTTGCTGCCGTAGAGTGTAATAAAGCGGCTGACTAACATAGAGCCTAAAAGGACACTAAGCAATGAAAACCTATAGCTATGAGCACGGCGGCGAATTTGTAACAGCATTCGCAACCAAGCAGCAATATATTAACTCACTAGGGACACCGAAAGATCGTTTCAATAAATTACGGGCAGGTGAAGTTCAAAGGCACTGGCTTTATATTGGCAGCGACTTAAGGCAGTTTCTAATAGAAATATTCTTAATGATGAAAACGGCGGAACCGTGGGAAGCTATACAGGTCATCATCGAGGATAAGCAGCTAAATCTTGAAAAGTACGATGAGGAGCAACATGGAGAGATTAAGGCGCGGCTAGATAGTGTTTATAGCTTGATGGATGGTAAGTCTATAGCGTCTAAATGCCTATGGGAGGTTAGGCGAGGGATACATAGAGATTATCATGATCTTTGCTTTAATCGGGTTATGTTACCGCATCGGTTTACCCACGTAAGAGGTGACCTATATTTAGTCGTAAACAAGCAAGGGAAGCCATTAGGTTACTTGGGCGAGCCGTTAAGCCATTCAGGGCTAAGGTTGCATCGCATAGAGGGCGTGGTCAAGTCTTGCGTAGCTACAGGGGCTAGGGATGAGATAGCTGTTGCTAAAAGTATTCTAAAGCGTATGGATATAACCGACGAAGTATACTAATCGGCACCTATTGTAGTGGTTGAACAATCGGGTAAGTTACAATTTATTTTATAATCATAATCTTAATAGTTTATTCAAATAGAATAGGTGTATCTGACTCTATTACCCCTTAGCCAAAAATAGTGTTAACAGCGCCCCAATATCAGCCCCTGCTAAGTTTGTCACTTGGCCAGTGAAGTGCTGACAGGTTGCCCAACAAGTACTTCAGAGACTGAAAACAAGTGTCTATAGCATTAACACAAGTGTTGAATCGCGTAATCGATAAAGACTCTGAGTTTTGTTGGCATATATTTGGTTTGAGCATATTGCAGTGCAATGATCCCCTGATAATTACCCTTAATCGTCCAGTCACAGAGAACCTCTGTTACATCTCCTTTGCTTATTGCTTCCTGCACGACGAAGTCGGGGAAAATGCCGATACCCAAGCCGTTAATGACACCGTTTAGGCGCATCTGAGAATGGTTGACTGCGTAACGGCCAGAGACTGTAACGGTATGGGATTCGTCGCCTTTCACAAAATTCCAGATGTGGTCGGTTTCATTTTCTGCTAAATATAAGCAATCGTGTTGTTTTAATTGTTCAGGGTGGAAAGGAATACCCTTATCTTTTAGGTAATCAGGGCTTGCACATAACACTAAGTAGGTTTTAGCAATCTCTTTTAGCACCAAATTTTCATCCGGCTTATCCGTAAGCATAAAGGCGATATCGATACCGTGTTCAAAGATATCGATTGGCCCATCAATAGCACGCAGCTTCAGTTGAATCTGCGGATACAGCTGTAAAAATGGAACGACAAAAGGCTGTAGCACCACATTTAAAAATGCCTCAGGTGCCGCAACGGTGATTGAACCTGCGGGTTTAGTATGTTCGATACTTGATATTTCAACAACTTGCTTTGCAGCATTAACCATAGGGACACATTGATCGTAAATCTTCTTTCCCGCTTCGGTAATGATCAGTTTTCTGGTCGTGCGTTCAAACAGTTTAACGGATAAGGCTTGCTCAAGCCGGGTAATGGTTTTACTCAGTGCAGAAGGGGTGACATTTATTTTCTTTGCTGCTGCAGTAAAACTGCCCTCCTGAACAACGAGAGTAAAACTAGCCAAGTCGGGTAATAAGGCGATCAGTTTGTGAAATATCATCATTCTATTTGTGCCTGTGTTTCACTAATGTTGTTCCATCTACAGGGATAATAGTCTTATATGGGATCAATTAGAATAGCGTCACAGTATAAATTATTTCATGGCTTGTTCGGCTGTTCTTAATAACAAGTTGTTTCAAATAAAGTTAAAAAGGAATATTTACATGACTTCTACATTCTACAATCAGATCCGTAAGCAGTTAGAACAAACTAAAGCTGATGGCCTTTATAAACACGAACGAGTGATCACTTCAGCCCAAAATGCCAACATTCAAGTGGCAGGTAATGAAGTTGTTAACTTCTGTGCGAACAACTATTTAGGTTTGGCTAATCATGCTGATTTAATTGCGGCGGCACAATCAGGTTTAGAAAGCCACGGTTTTGGTATGGCGTCAGTACGCTTTATCTGTGGTACCCAGGACAAACATAAAGAATTAGAAAGTAAGATCAGTACTTTCCTCGGTATGGAAGATACTATCTTGTATACGTCTTGCTTTGATGCAAATACGGGTTTATTTGAGACGTTATTAAGTGCAGAAGATGCCATTATCTCAGACGAACTAAACCATGCGTCAATCATTGATGGTGTACGTCTATGTAAAGCAAAACGCTTCCGTTACAAAAATAACAACATGGCATCACTAGAAGAACAGCTGATTGCGGCCGATGCTGCAGGTGTTCGCCACAAGTTGATCGCAACGGATGGTGTATTTTCAATGGACGGCGTGATCGCTAACCTAAAAGGCGTTTGTGATCTTGCAGACAAATATAACGCACTGGTGATGGTTGATGATTCACATGCGGTTGGTTTTGTTGGTGAAGGCGGTCGTGGTACCCCTGAACATTGCGGCGTTATGGATCGTGTGGATATTATCACCGGTACATTAGGTAAAGCATTAGGCGGCGCGTCAGGCGGTTACACATCAGCTAAAAAAGAAGTAGTTGATTGGTTACGTCAGCGTTCACGTCCATACTTATTCTCCAACTCGGTTGCCCCTGCGATTGTGGCTGCATCAATTCGTGTTATCGACATGATGGCAGAAAGCCATGAATTACGTGCCAAAGTTAAATCTAACGCTGAACATTTCCGCCGTGGCATGAGCGCAGCTGGTTTTACACTGGCAGGTGCTGACCATGCAATTGTACCGGTAATGATTGGTGATGCGGCACTGGCTGCTGAAATGTCAGAGCGTTTATTAGCGGAAGGAATTTATGTTATCGGTTTCTCTTTTCCAGTGGTTCCACATGGTAAAGCACGTATCCGTACGCAAATGTCAGCAGCGCACAGCGTAGAACAAATTGATATTGCCATTGCCGCATTTACCCGTATCGGTAAAGATCTTGGCATCATCTAAATAGACAATTAATTAAGCTTCGAAGTACCTAGTACCTACTATCGAGAGTCTAAGTATTGAAGCTTAATATCATCGAGACAAGTGGATTTAAGAAAATGAAAGCACTAGCAAAATTAAAACCTGAACCAGGTATTTGGATGACAGACGTGGAAAAGCCAACGCTTGGCCACAATGACCTGTTAATTAAGATCCGTAAAACCGCGATCTGTGGTACCGATATCCATATTTATAACTGGGATGAATGGTCACAAAAAACCATTCCAGTACCTATGGTTGTTGGTCACGAGTATGTGGGTGAAGTTGTTGGTATTGGCCAGGAAGTTCGTGGTTTCACATTAGGTGATCGCGTTTCTGGTGAAGGTCACATTACCTGTGGTCACTGTCGTAACTGTCGTGCCGGCCGTACCCATTTATGTCGTAATACGATTGGTGTTGGTGTTAACCGTGAAGGCGCATTTGCTGAATACTTAGTTATTCCGGCATTTAATGCATTCAAACTACCCGATGATATTTCTGATGACATGGCGGCTATTTTTGATCCGTTTGGTAACGCAGTACACACTGCGTTATCATTTGATGTGGTTGGTGAAGATGTATTAATCACCGGTGCTGGTCCAATCGGCATCATGGCTGCGGCAGTATGTAAGCACGTTGGTGCACGTAATGTTGTGATCACTGATGTGAATGAATACCGTCTTGATCTTGCGCGTAAAATGGGAGTTACTCGTGCGGTGAACGTCACCAAAGAGTCACTGAAAGACGTGATGGACGAGCTTAAAATGACTGAAGGCTTCGATGTTGGCCTTGAAATGTCAGGTGTGCCATCTGCATTTCGCGATATGCTAGACAAGATGAACCATGGCGGTAAAATTGCTATGTTGGGCATTCCACCAAATGATATGAGCATCGAATGGGGCAATGTTATCTTTAAAGGTTTAGTGATTAAAGGTATTTACGGTCGTGAAATGTTTGAAACTTGGTATAAAATGGCAGCATTAATTCAGTCAGGTTTAGACCTAACACCAATCATTACACACCACTTCCCAATTGATCAATTCCAAGAAGGTTTTGATATTATGCGTTCAGGCATGTCAGGTAAAGTGATCCTTGATTGGGAATGATAAAAACATAAGATCTACCCAGAGGTACTTGGCTTAATGTCTACTCAAGCCCTCGACGGTATTAGCTAAAAACGTGATTTGTGTAGTATATTTAATTTAAGAAAAGTAAATAGTCGATTATATAGCTATTTACGTAACATTGGATTGCTTTAATTAACAACTCAGCTTACACTTGTACGCTGTTATTAATGAAACTACTTCATCAGACTTTAGAGATAGTATTATGAAAAAACCACCGTTAATTTGGTTAAACGTATTCGTTTTTGCTTCAACCTTCCTTGTCGCTATCACTGCAGTGCCTTGGTATGGTTATACGTATGGCTTTGAGACATTCGAAGTTGTTGCTATGATCGTGGGTATTTTCGTGTGTGGCTTGTCTATTACAGGTGGCTACCACAGGCTTTGGTCTCATCGTACTTACAAGGCGCATTGGTCAGTACGATTGATTTTTGCATTAGGTGGTGCGTTTGCATTACAAAACAGTGCAATCCATTGGAGCTCTGATCACCGTCGTCACCACAAACATGTTGATCACGATGAGAAAGACCCGTATTCAGCAAGTCATGGCTTCTGGTATTCTCATATTGGTTGGATGTTACGTGAGTATGATGCCATGTTGTATAGTGATTATACAAATGTGCGCGACTTACAAAAAGATGCTATCGCAGTATGGCAGCATAAATATTATAACGTACTTGCACTGGTGATGAATGTTGGCGTGCCTATTTTAGTAGGTCTATTGTACGGCGATGTTTGGGCGAGCATATTATTATTAGGTGTAGCGCGTTTAGTATTGAGTCATCATTTTACTTTCTTCATCAATTCATGGGCGCACATTTGGGGCTCTCAGCCTTATACAGACCGTAACACGGCCCGTGATAATGCCTTATTGGCTATCTTCACTCATGGTGAGGGTTATCATAATTACCACCATATCTTTGAAACTGATTACCGTAATGGTATTAAGTGGTACCAATATGATCCAACCAAATGGTTAATCAACATATTAGCCTGGTGTAATTTAGCCAGTGATTTACGTACTGTACCCGAAGCGCGTATCGAGCAGGCTAAATTGAAGATGGAACTTAAACGCCGTCACGATAAAGTGCGTCACCTGCCGAATGCTGACGAAGTTATGGTACGTCTTAATCAAGAATACGATGTATTATGTGAGAGACTTAACGCTTTTTATAAAGCAAAAATCGTATTATTTGAATCTAAGAAAAAATCACTGAATGAGAAATTTGATAAAATTCAATTTGAGCAACAAATTCGTGATACTAAATTGCAACTAATTCAACTTAAAAACGCCTTCTATGAACAGCGTGAAGTTTGGAATAACATGCAGTTTAGTTTTTCTCACTAGATAACAGATGTATGTAATAACAGTTAGGTTGTAATCTTAATACAACCTGACGGATTGCCAAGGATGGCATATTTGTCAAGGAAGATATTTTTATCAAGCATAAAGATATGCGTAAGTATTTACTTGCACATGATTTACCAACCAATGACTTCGGTAACGCCTCGTTTTTCGCCTTTGTTTAATATGTTAGCCCATTACGTAAGTGTCTTTTACCATTTATTTCGATTAAATCTACGCGATCGACCAGAATGTGGTTAATAATTGGATTATTAAATTGGTTTTTCTGGTATTTCAGAATTAGACTGGTAAAATCAGCCCCTTTTATTCTCTCATGCTGGTTCAAATATGAAATTTCCCGGTCAACGTAAGTCTAAGCATTACTTTCCTGTTAATGCAGGTAATCGATTTGTCAAACCAGCAAACATTGCAAATGTAGATCAACCTGTATTATGTGGTATTGATCAGACACTCGTTGATATTGAAGCACATGTCGAAGATGCTTTTTTAACTCGTTTTGGTTTACGAAAAGGTGAGTCACTGATGATCAGTGATGAAATCGCCGAGCAAATTTATACTGAGCTAAAGCAGAGTGATCTTATCGTAAGCGAATTTGCAGGTGGTACTGTAGCCAATACACTGCATAACTACGCAATTCTATCTGAATCGCAGTCGCTACTGTTTGGTACTATGTGTGACCAAATTAAAATCGGCAGTTATGCGTACCAATATTTATGCAATACCAGTAGCAAGGTAAATCTTAATTACCTGCAACCTGTAAATGGCCCAATCGGTCGTTGCTTTACATTTATTTCTTCAGACGGTAATCGTAGTTTCGGTATCAATGCTGGCTTAATGAATAAATTAACCAAAGAGCATTTGCCTGTAGATCAACTGCAAAAAAGCTCTGGTTTACTTATTTCTGCTTATTTATTACGTTGTGCAGATGACGATCCAATCAAAGACGCTGCAATGTATATGGTTGAGCAAGCCAAATACCTTAATATTCCAATCATCCTTACACTGGGTACGCGTTTCATTATTGAAGGTAATGAAAAGTGGTGGCAGAATTTCATTAACGAATATGTGACCGTTATTGCAATGAACGAAGATGAAGGTGAAGCGTTAACAGGCTTTAGTGATCCTTTATTAGCGGCTGATGCGGCACTGGAATGGTGTGATCTTGTGCTTTGTACTGCAGGTGCAGAAGGTCTGTATATGGCTGGTTACACGGATGAGAAATTTAAACGCGAAACCAGTGGTCAATTATTGCCTGGTGCCATTGCTGAATTTAACCGCTATGAATATAGCCGTCCAATGCGCTTAATTGATACGACTGAACCCGTTAAGATGTATTCACATATTGCGCCGTACCTAGGCGGTCCTGTCGAAATCAAAAATACCAATGGCGCGGGCGATGGTGCATTATCGGCAATCTTACATGATATGTTAGCTAACTCTTATCACCGAGACATTGTGCCTAATTCTGATAAGCACACGGCGAACTTTCTGGCTTATTCATCGCTTTCACAGTTATGTAAATATGCAAACCGTGTCAGTTATGAAGTATTAGCACAACACTCTCCGCGTTTATTAAAAGGCTTGCCTGAACGTGAAGATTCATTAGATGAAGGCTACTGGTCTAGCTAATTACTAAGCAATCATTAATTCGAAAAATGGCGAACCGCTAAACGAATAATAAGTTAAGCTGTTCGCCATTTTTGTAACTGCATTATGTGCGTTTGGAGTAGTCGTAAATCATTAGTAATTAACCATTAATAGTTAGAGAAGATAGTGTTAAAGAACGCCGCTAAATACTGTGTTAGCGGTGATTTTTTCTTAGGTTGATTACTGTTGTCTTGTTCGATAGCGTTAGGGTTGTAACCACTTACCATCAGTACAAAAGGTACCCTGTGGTTTTTTTCAGTTTTTACAAAACCAACTAAATTGGATAAGCCTTTTAATGAGCCTGTTTTTGCAACAATCTTACCGATCAGCTTTTTAGTCAGTAAGCCGCGACGATATTGTAATGTGCCATCCAGACCAGATATTGGCATTGTATCTAATAATTGCAGTTCATCATCATGGCGAATAACATACACAAGCACGTTGAACATCGTTTGTGTTGAGACCAAATTGTGACGTGATAGTCCTGAACCATCGGCAATCACATTCGATGCTAATGATAAGCCTTCACCCGCCAAGATTTCACGCATGGCTTTAGCACCATTGCGGTAGTTACCTGGTTGCTGAAAGTATTCTGCTCCTATGGTTTTAAATAATATGTCTGCAATTAAGTTATCTGATTCTTTCATCATCTTGGTGATAATGTCTGCCAGCGGTGGTGATTGGTGGTTAACAATGACAGCGGTATTCACCGTTTGAAAACTTTCAACCACGTTACCGGTAAATTCAATGTTGGCCTGTGCTAATTCAGCATTAAGTAATGCGGTAAAATAAGTGACTGGATCGGATATCGCAAATGATAAGGGTAGGTTGCGTTTAGAGGGCGTAATACAACCAAATAAGGTGTAATTATTGTTTGGGTGACGTATGACCTCTAAATCACAAAACTGCGCTTGTTGCTGCGCTTTGCTAATGATATCGACTTGGCTAGTTAAAATGATGGGTTCATATTCTGGAATATAGATGGTGGCTTGTTTAAGATCGGCTGAGCGTTTTAAATTGCCTAATACACAATTATTGTTTATGACTAAAGCGGATGCTTGGGTGGCATAACAGATGGCTTGATCATTCCAAACTTGACCGTTGCCCCAATTATAACCATTAAAGCGACTTTGATTGAGCGTGATATCGCCACTAATCTTTGTGATGCCTCTTGCTTTCAAGCGCTTAAGCATGTTTCGTAGATCGTCTCTGCTAAAGGTTGGATCGCCGGTAAAGTTGAACTCCATCTCACTTACACTTTGTTTACTTATTTTGCCGTGCAAACTGGTATTAAAGATATACTCGTCGGTAAGATAAAGTTTTGCGGTTAATGCTGTTAGTAGCTTTTGTATTGAGGCGGGTGTAAATAACAGCTTGGCATTATGCTGGCTAGCAGTATTATTACTGACTGTTGCTGTCGAACTGAAAGGTTGCCCAACAATATAGGCCACATTTGTACCTGAAGGAAGCAGCTTTTCTAAAGACGCTATTTTATCGCTATTCGCACTGGCGCTCATGCTGATGAAGTAGAGAGTGATACAATATAGGTAAGTTCGTAACATATTATTTTTGCATATTTATCGTTATATGGATGATTATTCTATCTGAGATTGTAAAGTAATAGAATGAGTATAATTAATTGACACTAAAAATTTTTAATATGAACTGCTATGATAAGCAGATATTAGATTAGTTATCATTTTTAGCTATAAGTTCAAGGTTAAGTTGTGGTGAAAGCGAGTTTATGGATTGTTTATCTTATTGAAACGGATGCGGGTTTGTATTGTGGCATTACGACTGACATGGAGAGGCGTTATCAGCAACATTGTAAAGGAACCGGCGCAAAATTTTTCCGTCGTGCGAAACCGATACGTATTGCTTACACTGAAATTCACCCCGACCGAAGTCGAGCCAGTAAACGAGAGTACGCTATTAAACAACTACCGCGTAAACAAAAACTCGCGTTGGTTAATTCAGCGAGTATTTATTCACAACCTATTAAACGGCTTTTGTTATAATGTCTGGCACACCAGCCGTTTTCAGTGCTGAAGGATTACCATTGAGTGCTGCTGAGAAATGGATCGGTTTAATCTTAGCCGCTCTCTCGGCATCAAATACTGGGATCTGTGCCATCGCATGTTCAGTTAAGGCTAGGATCGTCAGTGACGGATTGACCCCTAAGTTACCGGCAATAATGGAACCGTCAAGTATACGTAGGTTTTTATAACCATAAGTCTGACCAGTATCATCAATCACAGCAGTCTCAGGATCTTTGCCCATTCTGGCACCGCCCATCATATGCGCTGTGATAGGGGTGCCAGCGATAACCTCTAAGGCGAGATTACCTGCATCACCACCAGAGTATTTAATGTAATGTTCAGCCACTTTATGCGCAATCGGGAAGTAGTTTCTGAGTTTTTCATCACCTTTATGTTGCACTGGTATCCAAGTCGGTTTGAACGGTGAGTACCAAGCACGTTTACTCTCGAGGTGGATATTGTTTTTTGCAGTTTGCATGACTAATAAAATGATGGTGTCTTTGGCTTTACCAACTGGGTTCATCATTTTTAGGGTTTTTATTGGTTGCTTGACAATGTTAAGCAGCATACTCACAGAGCGTGGAATGCCTGATTGTTTTGATGTGAGGGGGACAGACATACCCCCAGTGAATGCTGCATCGCTGCCTTTGGCATAACGCACTATTTCAACTTTAGTTTCATCATCAGGTGAAAAGATTGAAGTAATAGCTGTACCATTCCAAACTTCTTCTTTTTGCTCTTGCAAGGTTAAGCGATTATGTGAGACGGTTAATAATGTTTCTGAGTTTGTCAGTACATTTTGACCAAGGTTCGGGCTTAAGTTGGGTAATGTTTTGTCTACATCTCGCATTTTAAGCAATAACGGCATGGTGCCGAATACACCACCTGACACAACCACTCCTCGTGTCGTTAGGGTGTACTTTTTCTTATTAAACAGTCCCAGACCTTCAGTAATGTGGATGGTATAACCGGCGCTACCATCTTTGATGCCGTTCTCATCAGCAATAGGTTCAATCTTAGTTACATTTGATTCTGGGCGGATCTCTGCGCCATTACGTTCAGCAAAGTAAAGGTAGTTTTTATCAAGAGTATTTTTAGCATTATGACGGCAGCCTGACATACAGTTACCACAATAAGTGCAACTATTACGTTGTGGCCCATCACCATTAAAATAGGGGTCGCCACGATCTTCACCTAAGCGTTCTACATCGATATTTTGTGAAACTTTATCTTCACCTTTTGGATAGAGCAGGCCGCTATATACTGTTTTAAAGGTATCTTCACGTCCCATATCGGTTGCAACGTCTTTTAAGATAAGATCGGCAGGACCAAAGTAGCGGTTTTTTTGTACGCCAATCATGCGTTGTGCTAATGCGTAATAAGGGGATAGGCGTGAGTGCCAGTCGTCATGCATCCCTGTCCAAGATGGGTCTGCAAATATCTCTGCATCTGGAATAAGATGGGTATTGCCGTAAACGAGTGAACCACCGCCCACAGCACTACCGTGAACGAGGTTGATTTTACGAGTAACCGTGAATGTAAATGGGCCTGTTAATCCTAATTGTGGTAGCCACATAAAACGTTTTAGGTTCCAACTTGAGCGTGAAAACTCTTTGGTTCTAATACGCTTACCGCGCTCTAATATTAATACTCTAAATCCTTTTTCGGTTAAACGCAATGCGCTGGCTGAACCACCAAAACCAGAACCGATAATTATCTGGTCAAAATCAAAGTTAGTACTCGACATGTATTACCCCTACTGCTAATCAGTTAGTTTCACACCAAGACTGTGCCTCAAGCACTATATTTATTTTAGAATATCTTTGGTGCGCTCATTAGATTAATTAAGACTAATGACTGAAATATGTTATCAAGATGTAGTTATCATGGTATGTACCATACTGTAGGTACGTAGTTAAATAATACTAGTAAAATTACGAGGCGGTGATGTTTGGAGACGCTTTCCTTTATTAAATCGTGTTAGCGCTAACTAATCAGGGTATTAATGTGAGGGTTATCTCAAAAATAAAATATTGTTGGATATGTCTAATGAGGTAGCAAATGCAAATACATAAAAATATACCAGCTAATCATAAAGGGCAGGATTTTTTTGTGGGGGATATCCATGGTGAATATGATTTGTTATTAACAACATTAGCTCAGTGTCAGTTTAATTTTGAATGTGATCGCTTGTTTTCTGTTGGTGATATTGTTGATCGTGGCGTTGACTCCATTGCCTGCCTTGAATTATTGCATAAACCTTGGTTTTACGCCGTTCGTGGTAATCATGAAGAGATGTTGTTAGCGGATGAAGGCAGTGAATTGGCTCGTATACATCGTAATGCGGGTGGTGAATGGTTTTTTCAGTGTTCATCACAAGAACAATCTCGATTAAAGGCCTTGGTTGAACAGTATTGTCCCTTTGCTTTTACGATTGAATCTAAGTTTGGGGATATTGGTGTTTGTCATGCAAGTTCGCCGCTATATTGGTCTGCGCTACAAAATGCGCATGTAGATAATATTGAGCTATTAAAAGATTGTGCTTGGTCGACAAAACAATATCAACAGGTGAAAAAAGGGGAAGTATTTCATATTAACGAGATCACATTTGTGATTCATGGGCATGTAAACTGCGCAAGAGTCACAACGAATTTAAACCAATTGTGGATTGATACGTTAATGCGGACAAGACGATTAACGATCCTGTCCGCACAACAAGCCTATATGGTGATAGCTTAGTTATTTATTTATTTATTTTAACTCGTCATTCTGTATTTGCGCTGGCGCTGCTTTGTAAAAGTAGTTTAGCTCAGCAAGAATCTGTTTAAATTGAGTTTCATGGATAGCTGTTCGCGGAATAGATTTGTAATCAGTACGATTTCGAACATCATGATTACCTTGACGGCTGAATAGACCTTGATAAGAGAATAATGTGATCGTGTCTTTTTGCAGTATTACAAAGTTATTTTTATCGCCGAGCAGTTGCCATGTTTTAAAGTGACCAGAAAAAAGGTCAATACCATTGCTGTAATCTGAGATTGGGTTCTTGACTGCTGCAAGGTTACTCAAAATAGTCGGGACTAAATCGGTATGATTAGTATCCTGTTCTATCACGCTTGGTGTTTTACCTGGCCACACAATAAAGAGGGGTACTTGAGTTTGATACGTGGAATAATTACTGCCATATCCCCACGAGTGATCTTCTGAATCATTAAATTCATTACCGTGATTAGCGGTGAAAATAATGACCGTATTATCATATTGTTTCGATTGTTTTAATTCATAAACGATTTTAGCGACGGCTTTATCAATATAACTCACACTATTTCGATAACTGTTAAACAATGCGATTTGACGGTTAATTGCTTGGCTATTTAAGTCTTGAATATTAGGGTAGAACAACGCAGGGAAACCATTAGGCGTTTCCATATTTTGTACTGATTGTAAACTAACGTAG
Source organism: Moritella yayanosii (assembly GCF_900465055.1). NCBI lineage: Bacteria > Pseudomonadati > Pseudomonadota > Gammaproteobacteria > Alteromonadales > Moritellaceae > Moritella > Moritella yayanosii. The sequence continues at coordinate 346,817 of NZ_LS483250.1, forward strand.
GCAAACCAAGGCGTTGACTTATCCTGCTGTTTTATCCAGCGACGTGTTTCCCGCACTGTTTCATTATCTCTTTTTGTACCCGCTACTATTGTCGTTTTGGGGCCTGCCAAATTAATGAATGTGGTTTGTTTTTGTTTGTGTTTAGTTAACGCTTCAGTGTTAAAGATACCGAGGTTATAGCCCGCCTGAACGAAGTAATCGAGCATGAACGGTGGTTTTGCTGATGTCTCGATATCATCCCAATATTGTGGGGCGAGACCATACATGATCCCGAAGTTACCTAATAAATCATTATTGCTGGTACTAAAATGATTATTAAATTGTTGGCCTTTACGCGCCAATTTAGACATTTCAGGCATCACACTGTCATTAAGCATATCTGCTCTAAGTGCGCTGATGTTGATTAATAACACATTCAGTTTTTTATTGTCGTTATTAATCAGCAGTGGATTCTTAGGGTAATCAAGGCGAGAATCAGATTTCTTTCTGGTATCACTGATACGTTTATCAAACGCTTCTTTGTCTAACCAACCGTATTTAGCCAGGAAGGTTCTTGCTGTCATTGGGTAAGCGAGTGGGAAGTTGGCTTTCTGTGCCGTAATAGGTCGGTAAACTGCGGCATCAGCCCACATATGCAGTAGGTGTCCAGTTAAGAAGCAGCAGAAAAAGAAGATGGCAATAATAGGGCCAAGTTTAAAACGGCTTAACGGCCTTAATTTATGCCATAGAAAGCTTGAAATAAGTAACTCAAGTAAGAATAAGAAAGGCACGAAAACAAAGAGGGATTGCCAATCTGAATTGAGCGTTTGTTCACTTTCGCCCAGCAGTATCTCAAAGATAATGGGGTTAATGTGTAAATTGTAAAGTTTAAAAATCTCAGTGTCAATAATTAACAGAGATAGTCCCACGGTGGCAAATATGACCGTTAGAAAGCGTAATGTGCGTGGGAAAGGTATCAGAAAACTGATCGGGAAGATTACCACCAGATACAGTATAAAGATAATAAAACTGAAATGACCAAGCAGACTAATAAGAGAATAGACTTGACCAAGCATAGTTTCAGGCCATTCGGCGATGAAAAGGTAACGTGATGCAAGTAAGATAGCCAATAAAATGTTGGCTAAGCTAAACCAATGACCCCAACTAATAATCTTGGAGACTTGATCGCGATAATGATGTCCTGTTTCTAGCATAAGTTAAACTGCAGTCTCATAGTGCTTATATTGTGTAATGAGTAAAAATAAATGACAAGGCATCCTTGCCTATCATTTTAATTAATGTGATGTATCGTTAGACTTTACTGACGCAACAAGCGCTTTAGCAAATTTTTCAGCAACCGCTTGGCGCTGTTTTGGTGATAAAGATGCGTTGATGATGTTCGCAGCTGCATTACCAAGAACCATTAAGCCAAGGTCTAAGGGTGCTTCGTGTTTTTCTAGTACATCAATAACTTCATCAATAACTTTTTCAACTTTATCACTTTTGTATTTAGAAACTATAGGCATAATGTAATCTTTTAATGTATGAATGGGCAAAGATGCTTATAATACCTCACAGAATTCATTAACTCTAATACTTTAAATATATGCAGCTAAAATTAAATAACATTATTCTACATTCATTGGCCTTTAATACAGAAGGTGAGCTGAAATGTTACCCACGCAGTGAAGAACTGGCTAATTCACAACCTGTTGAAGAACTTGCAAGTGAATTGCATCGTATTTATAACGCCAAACCAGCAAAAGGTTTTGGTTATTTTAAATGTACTGAAGAAGACAGTAGCCGTCTACCTTTTGAAGTTGAACTGCGTAAATTCATCGATGATGAAAGTAATTTCGTTGATTTTTCAAGCGTAGCATCAAATTTGTTGGTGGCTGAGTTACTAAAATATGACTTCGGGACACAAGGTATTCTGTCTTTTGTGCATTATAACTGGATGGCATCTGATTACCTTATCGTTGCGTTATTGGAAAATAAAGACAGTGTAATGGTGACTGAACAACTTGACCTCAGTAATACGCATTATCTTGAACTGTCTAAAGTGCAGCTTGCCGCTAAAATTGATTTGACGGAGTGGCGACAAAATAGCGACTCAAAACGTTATGTATCATTTATTAAAGGCCGTGTGGGACGTAAAGTATCTGATTTCTTCTTGGATTTTCTTGGTTGTACAGAAGGTATGGATGCCAAATTACAAAATGCGGGTTTAATGCGCGCTGTGGATGAGTTCTGCCACGTTGCAGAACTTGACGCCGAAGAATCAATACAAGCACGTGAGCAAGTTGCACAGTACTGCAACGAGCAAATTAAAGAAGGTAATGAAATTGAAATCAAAGATTTATCCGATCATTTAGCGGATGTATCATCACGTGATTTCTATCAATATGCTTCTGAAGCTTATGAACTTGAAGATAGCTTCCCAGCCGATCGTGGTGCGGTACGTAAATTGACTAAATATGTAGGACAGGGCGGTGGTCTCAGTATTAGCTTTGATCAGAAATTGATGAGTGAACGTATTAGCTATGATGCACAAACGGATACGCTAACAATAGTTGGTATTCCGCCAAACTTACGTGAACAACTTATCCGCCGAAGTATCTCTGGCGAAGAGCATGAATAAGATATAATTCGATATTTTAACAGGGTGGTAGCGATAGCTATCACCATGTTATTCGAACCTACTCGATCAATTTATTATCAATAGACCTTACTTGTTTTAGTCCCCATTCCCCCTTGATTGCTACTTTTAGCATCATATCTAAAAAAATATGTAAACCATTATTATCGAGATCAAGGCAGATACCGTGATTTTCCCGAGAATAAATATATAAGGCGACCAGATTCTCAGGTTTTTTATCTAAAGATATCCGTGTCGTTAGCAGCGCATCAGGTTTGGCTGGTGTTGATTTTTTCTGTATTTCAGTTCTACCTGCTGCATCATGCAATGCTTGCTGGTGTTTATCCGCAAATGACGCTTCTTGGTTAGTTTTATTTTCTTTGTATAACGATTGAATTTTATCTAACTCAAATTGCAGGGTTAACTCTGCGTTGAGCATTTCTAATAGTTTTTTGCACATGTGCCGAGTGAGCCACCATTGAGGATGATTTATATTATTAGACACGATGAGTAACATGCGATCTTCAACAGGGTTATAAGTTAAGCTTACTTGGCTCATTCTTAGTCCTTACTGGATGGTATACGTTTTTTGATATTACTTAATAGTAGTTTTTACATTGTAAAGTGCAAACGCAAATAAAAAACAGTTTTCAGGTGATTATAATGCAGATTTGATAGATATGCACTAAGGGGAATGAACGGGAAATGGATAGGGAATAGGGGGACTAGCCCCCTTTAATCAATTATGCAGTCAAAGTATTATTATGCTTCAGCGGTTGCTTTTGCGGGTGCTTTAATCACTTTTTGTACTTTTGCTGGTTCAGTTTTTAGTTCACTGATCATAATAGCAAGTAAGTCAATTTTGTTTTCTACTTCATTCAATTTTTGACCTTGAACACCAGTAAAACGGCTAGTAATGCTTTGCGCTTTAGTTTCAATTGATTCTAAAGAGATTCTTTTACCTAAAAATGCAGAAACCTGTTCTTTTACTTTAGGCTCAACTTGCGTACCGCGCTCAACTAGAGATTCAAAAAATTGAGTTGCTTTATCTGATGACTTTGCTGCTTCATCAATGATTGTGCCATAAACACCAAAACCTGCAGTGATAGATGTTTTTGCTGTTTCTTTTGCGACATTGTAGATAGTTTCTACTTGGTTTAGTAAGTTAGCCATGATGATCACTCCTAGTGAAAGTATTTAGGTTAAGGTTTTTTTCAACTGAGTTAATCATATTGGTTTTATTTAGAAATCACATTCCAGAGCGAATAAAAGATGACAAATTGTAAATAAAAAATGCATTACCTTAGGGGTATTAAAGTTTACTTCGGTAATATCATAAAATCGGATGTACGCTCTAGACCAATAAAGGCATATGGGCGTCTTTTTCATTTTATGCACTTATATAATGATAATGGTGATGAATGTGTATTCCTAAACTATAATGCACATTTGTGATTCTTATATGACAATTTTGTGAAATATTGATATTCATCCAGCTAAATAGGGGATTTAAAGTTATACTTTCGCATTCTTCAAATGCCCAGGTTGCTTAGGTAAATTGTTGCTTGGGTGAATTATTCGTTTGTTAATTAAGGATGGAACAATCATGGCGTTCAAACATATTGTGATGTGGACTTTACTCGACACTGCTAATGGTAATGATAAAAGCACCAATGCTAAATTAGCTAAAGAGGCACTTGAAGCGCTTAATGGTCAGATTCCCGGGTTACAACGTTTGGAAGTGGGTATTGATTGTCTGCAAGGTGCGGGTTCTTACGATTTAGTATTAATTGCTGATTTAGATTCTCGTGAAACGTTAGCTCTATATCAAGATCACCCTGCGCATCAAGCTGTGTTGCCAATGATGAAAAGTATTACTAGCCAGCGTGCAGCTGTAGATTATTAATACCTATTTATAAAAATATAGATTGATAAAGGAGAGCGCGCGCTCTCCTTTATAGTCCGGGATATTGGATTGATAACGCTTAGTTAGAAAATGTATCGCGTAAGTGATGTGCAGCCGTCACCATGTTCTTCAATGCTGCTTCTGTTTCTTTCCAGTCTCGTGTTTTTAGACCGCAATCAGGGTTAACCCATAAACGTGCCACATCGATGTATTCACTGGCATTGGTGATTAACTGCGTCATCCACTCTACACTTGGTACATTTGGCGAGTGAATATCATAAACACCCGGACCAATATCATTTGGGTAACTAAAATCGGTAAAGGCAGATAACAGTTCCATGTTAGATCGTGAGGTTTCGATCGTGATCACATCTGCATCTAATGCGGCAATTGACGGCATAATGTCATTAAATTCGCAGTAACACATGTGAGTATGGATCTGGGTATTATCCCTTACACCTGACGCACTGATACGGAAGGCTTTGGTTGACCAATCTAAGTATGCTTGTTGCTCGCTTTTACGTAGTGGTAGTCCTTCACGCAGCGCTGGTTCGTCAATTTGAATCACTTTAATCCCTGCATGTTCTAAATCAACCACTTCATCACGAATGGCCAGTGCGATTTGATTGGTTTGTTCTTCACGGCTGATATCATCGCGGGCAAATGACCAACATAAGATTGTGACGGGGCCTGTTAGCATACCTTTCATTAGCTTGTTGGTTTGCGCTTGAGCATATTTACTCCAAGCTACTGTCATCGGGGCCGGGCGAGAAATATCACCAAAGATGATGGGCGGCTTAACGCAACGCGTACCATAACTTTGTACCCAACCATAGTTAGAAAATGCGAAACCATCGAGTAGTTCCCCAAAGTATTCAACCATGTCATTACGCTCAGGTTCACCGTGTACCAGTACATCTAGCCCGAGTGCTTCTTGGCGTTTGACGACATCTTTGATCTCTGCTTGCATCTTGGTGATGTATTGATCTTGGCTGATGATATTTTGTTTAAATTGATTACGCGTTTGACGAATATCACTGGTCTGTGGGAATGAGCCAATGGTTGTTGTTGGGAATAGTGGTAAATTCAATTCTTGCTGCTGGCTTGCAATACGCTGGGTAAATGGACTATGCCGTTGTGCATCTTTATCGGTAATTGCAGCCACACGTTCTTTAACCGCTGCGTTGTGAATTCGCGAAGACGTTGCTCGAGATGCAACAACAGCTGTTGATTCCGTTACTCTTGTGGTTAATTGCTCCGAATTATCACCGTTTAGCAACGCATTGATGGTGCTAACCTCGGTTAATTTCTGTGTCGCATAAGCTAACCAAGATTTAAGCTCGGTATCGAGTTTGGTTTCGTTATCCAGATCAACTGGGCTATGTTGTAATGAACATGATGAAGCCACCCATAAACGTTCACCTAACGTTGCTTTCGCTTGTTGTAATGAACTTACTGATGTTGCTAAATCGTTACGCCAAATATTGCGGCCATTGACGATACCTGCGGATAAAATAGCGTGAGCAGGCAGTAACGCTAATGCGGTGTCTAACTGCTCCGGCGCACGTGATAAATCAATATGGAAGCCCGCAACAGGCAATGAGAATGCTAATTTTGCATTATCGCCTAACGCACCAAAGTAACTGGTGAGTAACAGTTTGTTGCTACCTTTAGCTAATTCAGCATAACTGGTTGTCAATGCCTGTTGCCATTCACTGGTTAGATCTTGAACGAGAATAGGTTCTTCAATTTGTAGCCATTCAACACCTTCAGCGGCGATGTTAGCAAGTAGTTGCTTATAGGTTGCTACAAGTTGAGGTAGTAATGTAAGTTTATCAAAATCACTGTTGGTTTTACTTAACCACAGGTAGCTTACCGGACCTAGCAGATTGGCTTTAATTGGGAAACCAAGTGCTTTTGCTTCTTGTAGCTCTTCAATAAGTTGGTTGTAGCTTAACGCGAACTTTTGGTCTGCGTTTAATTCTGGAACAAGATAGTGATAATTAGTATCAAACCATTTTGTCATTTCACATGCCGCCACTTGTTGACCGCAACAAGGGCTAGAACCACGCGCCATATTAAACAGCGTATCAAGGGTGATTGTTTCTTCTTGATGGCGCTCTGGGATCACACCTAAGGTCGCTGACAATGCCAATACTTGGTCGTACCAAGCAAAGTCACCCACAGTGATGAAGTCTAGCCCAGCATCAATTTGCTGCTGCCAATGTTTAGCGCGTAGTTGTTTACCAACAGTTTCTAACTCAACTTTGGTGATGTCATTTTTCCAATATGATTCAATTGCTTTTTTTAATTCGCGGTCAGCACCGATACGTGGGAAACCTAATATGTGTGATTTAGCCATCTGTAACTCCCTTTTATTAGATGTATTTGTATGCTCTGTCTTATGTCTTATGCATAATTAAAAGCCGTTTAGATGGCTAAAGTATTGAATATTATTTCACATGAATCAAATTCATATTTTTACTGATTAAGTTGAAATTAATTGATGTTGGCATTATGCTAAATTTAGTCATTCGTTTAAAAGGGAATTAACGATGCTCGAAGTTAAGCATTTGAAAACGATTATTGCATTAGAAAATACTGGCTCATTAGTCGAAGCATCTGAAAGTCTTTATATGACGCAATCAGCGTTATCACATCAGATAAAAGATCTTGAAGACCGTTTAAATACCGCGTTATTTATCCGTAAAACCAGGCCATTACGCTTTACCGTTGCAGGGGAGCGGGTACTTAAACTGGCCAAATCAGTGTTACCTATGTTCACCAACACTGAACGTGATATCAGCCGTTTGTTATCCGGTAATGCTGGGCGTCTACATATGGCTATCGAATGCCACAGTTGCTTTCAGTGGTTAATGCCGGCAATTGATGTGTTCCGTGACCACTGGCCAGAAATCGAGCTTGATTTGACCTCGGGCTTTAGCTTTGCCCCTTTGCCAGCATTAAAGCGGGGTGACGTAGATTTAGTAGTGACGTCCGATCCCCAAGTATTATCCGGTATTCATTACGAACCGCTGTTTAGCTATCAGCCGATGCTTGCGGTCAGTCACCATCATGCTTTAGCGGATAAAGCGTATATCGAGCCAGAGGATCTGAGTGATGAAACGTTGATCACGTATCCTGTAGAGCAGGAACGGTTAGATATCTTTAATTTATTTTTAGATCCTGCAGGGGTTTCCCCTCATGCCATTCGACATGCGGAATTAACCATCATGATGTTGCAACTGGTGGCGAGTGGACGCGGTGTTGCGGCATTGCCAAATTGGGCGTTAACAGAGTATTTAGAGAAAGATTATATTTTAGCTAAACCGCTTGGTGAAGACAGTTGTTGGACAACGCTATACGCGGCTATTCGAATTGAACAATTAGAAATGCCTTACATGGTTGAGTTTTTAAAAGATGCTAAAGCCAGTTCATTTCAGCAGTTGAAAGGGATAAAAATAGTGAATTAACAAGTTGTTAGCCTTGAGATTCAGAGGGCGCTCGTTAATATGAGCGCCCCCGTGTTATTACTTGGGATATTAATTAAAGCCGAAAGAAGCGTAAGTTATTGTTCATTCAACAATTGTTTCACAAGCATTCTAACCGTATCAATATCAAAAGGTTTATCACAAAGTGCAGAGACACCAGCTTGTTTTACCGCGCTTAACTGCGCACTGCCTTCTTCAGATGTGACCATCAAGATTGGTAGGTAGGATAATTCTGGGTTTGTTCTGATCTTCTCAACTAACTCTTTGCCATCCATTTCTGGCATGTTGTAATCGGTCACAATCAAATCGAAGGTGTTTTGTGCCAAATATTCTAATGCTTCAACGCCATTTTCAGCGGTTGTCACCCCCACAATACCCATACTGTAGAATACACGACAGATATGCTTTCTTGCCGTTAAACTATCATCGACAACAAGTATTTTTAATGTGGTTACATCGTATAAATCCAGTTCCATTTCTTCTGGTTCAATGAAGCTAAGCGTGGCATTGAGGGCGCGTTGTAAATCAATAAATTTAAACGGCTTGGGTAAAATTGCGATAGCGCCAGCTTGTTTCACTTTATCTAACACAGAAAATCGTTGTTCACTCGAAATGAGCATAAAGGCAATATCTTCAGTGAGAATATTTGATTTAACGAATTCAGCAAGTTCAGCCCCTGAACCATCTTCAAAATACATGGCACTAATGATCAAATCAGGAATGAATCCAGTCAAACTTTGCTTTGCTTGTGCGATTGAGGATACACATTCGATGTTATCAACACCGGCATCCTGCAATTGTGTAGTGATAAACCTGCTTTGTGTAGTGGAAGGCTCAATTAATAAAATAGACAGGTCACGAATTTCAAGACTCATATGATCCCTTTTTATATAAGTTTATATTACGACTAAGTAGCCAACATCATGGCAAATATGACTTTATAGACACTATAAATTATCGAGACCGACTAAGCTAGTGTCGCTCTACCGCGATGCAGCGTGACCTTGATTACTCATTTGTAATGGCTGGCATTTGATAGTTGTCAATGCATTGATTTTTAAAATAGTTTAAGTTATTTCTATTAGATTATTAGCATAATCGTGGGGATAAAATAAAATGACCAGGATCTTCTTTGTATTGTCAGTATGGCTATTAGTGAGTTGTCGTAAATCACTCGATATTAACTAGACCTTGATGTAGTTAAGGTTAAGGTTAAGGTTAAGGTTAAGGGGGACACAACTTGAAAATACTGTGTCCCGGCATTATTAATTGTTCAGTACTCGTTGTTCACTATTGAGTTTGTCGTTACTTGTGTCGTTTCAACCGTTACATCTTCAGTTGAGGTTTCGATGAGGTTGTTTTCGATCTTAGTTTCGGCATCGTCAGTAATGGCGACATCACTCTCTTCTGTTACAAACTCAGCTAACTGAGCTGACAACTCACGCTCAAAGGTACTTACTTGTGCTTTGTATGACAGGTTAGACAGATCTTGGTTTAAAAATTTAAGCCCTAGACCTTCTAATGTAGCACGATAGTGTAAAACAATTTCTTCACGCTGGTTTTTATCTAGGTTATTGATCCAGTTAACATCGGTTGCGATATGTTCAGCACTTTGTATCTCTTTTTTAATCTGGTTTGCCGCGTCTGTGAGCGCCGTTGTGTCACGTGGTGCAGTCGTGATAACGTTATCAAGCTGCTGTAAACCCTGTAAAACCGTATTGTAACTCTGAGGAATTAATCGCTTATTTAACTGATGGAATTGCTTTTCTAATGGGGAATAATATTCTGCGATCACTATGTTGATTTCGAGATCATGAACTTTTTTCTGTATTCTATCACGATCAATTTTTTGTCTTGATACGGCTCTATTTTTTTCAATATTATTAATGAATTGAATGATGTTTTGGTTAATATTGTTGAGCTCCCTTTGCCATTCCTTACCGACTTTTGGGGTCAGGTATTCAATATCAGCTAACGGCTGAGCTAAAATTGTCGTGACTTGGTGCTTGATTTTTTGCGCTTGGATTAATTGTATACTCACTTCTGCAATACTCGCCAATACTGCATTCTCTGATGGGCCACCAAAGAAGCCCTGGTTGTTTGGATCAAATCTATTCACTAGTTTGCGTGTACTCACTAAGTCTTGTTGATGATTGCTTGTCAAAGCTAGCACAACCTGTGACAAGCGTGACGAATAAAACAGTATGAGTGAGTTTAAATATTCGCATATAGATCCATCCTAAACGAGTGTATTGAAAGTCGTCGTAACTTAGTTTTTTATATAAAATTAGCATGAATTAAGGTATTTGCAGGCTGAATGAGGTTAACTCGTGATAATTATTTTAATCTATGCGCTAGGACGAATAAAATAAGAGAGAGATTGAATGTGGTGCTTTTTTTTGACAGAATTGTTTAGAATAAAACCGGCAGCTTAGCCAATAAAGACTAAGCTGCCGTACTATTTACATGCTCCCATTATATGCTCCACTTGTCGGTAAGCTAAAACTGAACGTTGTACCTTGGCTCAATACACTCGATACTGAGATCTTGGTATGATGTAATGACAGTAATTTCGCTACGATAGCGAGTCCTAATCCAGAGTTTCCTTGTGGACCATTGACGGTATTTTTGGCTCTGAAATGGGCATCAAAAATATGTGCTACATCTTCTTTTGGTATACCCATACCGGAATCGGCAATACTGATGATCAACTGATTATCTTTCGGTTGTAACTGGATCTTAATACTATCACCGGGTCGGCAGTGCCTTAAGGCGTTATCCACCAGATTGGTTAATACCCGCTCTAATTTAGCAATATCGGCAATTGCTTGTAGGCTCGGATCTTTAGGTTCAACTGACAAAGTGATGTCTTTTTGTTGTGCTTGTAGTTGGAACTTATTCAAGACGTCCTGCGCAAGTTCGGCAACGGCCACAGGTTCTTGATATAGGCTCACGGTATTACTGTCTAGCTGAGCGAGTTCGATGATCTGCTCGACAAGACGCTGTAATTGGTTCGCATTCTTTTGCGCGACTTGAATAAAGTCACTGCCAGCAGCCTCTGGATGTTGTATTAGCCAAGTTTCAAGATACCCTTTTAATGAGGCTAGTGGGGTTTTGAGATCGTGAGAGATATGTGAAAGCATTTCTCGACGCAGTTGTTCTGTGGATTTAATTTGCGTTAACTGCTTGTGTATCTTATTTTCTAATGATGAAAAATTATTATGTAAATTAATTATCTCATTAGCGGCGTATTGATGCGGTGTTGATGTTGAAACCGTGGTGAAGTCATTTTTGACAAAATTAGTAATATCTTGATCTAGTTGAATAATTGGCCTGACGAGTCGTGCAAATATGAAGACTAACAACGCGAAGGCTAAGGCGAAGAAGATGACTAGGGCTGCAAGGAGCTTATACATATCACTGTCGAATGCTAAGTTATTCACAATACTGTCGTATTTATCTCCGCCGAGAATAACAAAAACATAACCAATTTGTTGATGGTCTTTAAATATAGGGGCTGTTGAAAAGAGCTTTTGCTGATCGAGACTTCTTGGGTTATCAGCATAAATAGGATAGTTAACCCCTTTAATAAAGCTATCTAATGGTTTTATATTAATCGTATCCCGTTTGATCTTACTTGATTCGGCGGCATATACTAATAATTTACCTTGGTTATCGGTGATGTATATTTCATAACTAGGACCAAGCAGCATTAAGCTATGAAAGGCGGGTTTTAGTGCTGTTCGACTAATATCACCTTGTTGTAAACCCTCAGAATAGTGGATGATTTGTTGAGCTAAATTTTTGTGTAGGGTTTGTTCTACGCGGGCAGAGTTGGTATCGGTAATTGCACAATAAATAAAAAACAAACCTGCAGTCATAGTGACAAACAAAATAATCAACGGGAATGTGATCTGCCCTAATAAGGATCTATGTGACATCGTTGACCTCCAGTTTATAACCAACGCCCCACACAGTTTTGATGTAAGTGGGTTTTGCTGGATTTGGCTCAATTTTGTTTCTTAATCTATTCATGTGTGAGTTGACGGTATGCTCATAACAGTCGTTATGATAATCCCATACTTCGGCAAGTAATTGCTCTCTGCTATATACTCGGCCTGGCGATTTAGCTAAAAAGGCTAATAATGAAAACTCAGTACTGGTTAGTGTGATTAACTTTTTATTTCGATACACACTATGCGTTGCTTGATCTATGATTAAATCTGCAATCCTAATTTGTTCAGGTTCGATATTATTTGTTGCTTGCACATTACTACGACGCAGCAGGGCTTTAACCCGAGCCTGTAACTCTAATACACTAAATGGTTTAGCAAGGTAATCATCAGCACCGGCTTCTAAGCCTTGAACACGATCGAGCTCTTCTGTGCGGGCGGTTAATATCATGATGGGCACGATGGCATCATTGATTCTTATTTTTTTACATATATCGAGTCCATCCATATCAGGTAGATTTAAGTCTAACAAGATAAGTTGAAACACATTGTCGCGCAGTTGCTGAAATGCATCTTTAGCGTTATGGCAACAAGTCACTTTTTTGCCAATCATTTCTAGATTAATGCGAATTAAATTAGCGATATCTTGCTGGTCTTCGACCACCAATACATGTGTATCCATATGTGTCCTTGTATCTATTACGTCATCTTGGTAACTATGTGTATAGATAGTTGCAACTGCAAAAAACAGGGCGTATTAGCCTTATTAACTGCGATCTATGTTGGTTTTTTGGCAACTGCTTGTATTGATATTATACATCTGTGAGTTTATTCATGCATTTTTATTTATATTGGCTACCGTTACATTATAACCCCCGCAAATAGAGTGTAACAGCATGCTTGGTCAGATAACTGAAATTGATAAATTAATCTTGTTGTATCAATTTGAAACTCAAGGCGAACTAGTGTCTGAATCCGTGCTTGATATTTCTGACGAAGAAGCGCGTTTTATACGTACTTCTGGCGAGTATATTTTGTGGGAGGCGGGTAAGCGTGATTTTGACTACTCTGAAGTTGCGAACTCTCATTGGCTAGAAACAACGTACTGTGGTCAAGCGGCTAAATTAGACTGTTTACAAACTCGTGATGCGGTCTTATGCCCTTTGTTTATGAGTGAGCAATTCCATGGCGAGTGGCATATCCATAATGGTTTTTTACGGATGAATATAGAGTCACCACATCATCATATCGAATTATTCTCGGTGGCCAGTTATGACAGTAATATTCATTCATTATTGCTGTTTAAGGATAAACAGTTAGCAGGATCGGCAAATATAACGTTAATGGTGTAGGAATAGTGGCGGATTACAGAGTCCGTTTTTACGGTTTGATATGTAAAACCATTTGATTTGATAGCCATAGCTGATTAATCATCATTTAAACGACCGTTTTATTGTGGAATCCCCATTTTTTTGGAACTAAAAATTAACCTATGCAGCTGTAAAATTAGCCATCCATTACCAACCAAAACGATAAAATGTAAAAAATGACACTTTATAATAAAAAGTAACAACATATGTTTTTTTATTTCACGGTTTCACTATTTCATTTTATAGTCTTTCGACATCGTTTACCATTTCAAACGAAACCTTCTTTTCTTTGCCATGTAAATCATTGAAGATTAAACCAATTTAATCTTGTCAACCACACTTCAAAGATGCTTTAATTCGAGGTAGATAATATCTATTTTACTTTTAATCCACATTTTAGATTCCAAATTCCATTTGAAATGCGGTAAGGTCAAATAAATTGTTGTTGCGTTAAGTCACATTTTTGTGAACAATCGTTAGTGACAAATAACCCATTTCATTTTTATTATGAATGGTTTAATCCGATACTTTGTACTTATGCTTCTCCGTACCTCATGCTATATGGGATACACATGGAACGTAGTATTTTATCTTTGATGTTGAAACAGACAGGAACAGATGATGCAAATAGGTATACCAAGAGAGAGCCTCAAAGGTGAAACTCGAGTTGCTGCCACACCAGCAACTGTTGAGCAGTTACAGAAATTAGGCTTTTCTGTGTTGGTTGAAAGCAACGCAGGTCAACTAGCTAATTTTAATGACGCTACTTTTGAAGCGGCTGGAGCAACAATTTCGGGAGATACCAAACAAGTTTGGGCTTCTGATATTGTACTAAAAGTTAATGCGCCAGCAAATGACAAAGAAATTAAGTTATTACAAAAAGGCACTTCATTAATCAGCTTCATTTGGCCAGCTCAAAATGAAGAACTTCTAGAGAAGCTTGCCAAACGTGAAATTAACGTTTTGGCAATGGATTCAGTGCCTCGTATTTCACGTTCACAGTCACTTGATGCATTAAGCTCAATGGCTAATATCGCGGGTTACCGTGCGGTAATCGAAGCCGCCAATGAATTTGGCCGTTTCTTTACCGGTCAAATTACCGCTGCGGGTAAAGTACCACCTGCAAAAGTACTGATTATTGGTGCTGGTGTTGCTGGCCTTTCTGCCATAGGCGCGGCGGGTAGCTTAGGTGCGATTGTTCGTGCGTACGATACGCGTCCTGAAGTTAAAGAACAGATCACCAGTTTGGGTGCTGAATTTTTAACAGTAGACTTTGACGAGTCTTCGGGATCTGGTGATGGTTACGCGAAAGTAATGAGTGAAGACTATAAAGCTCAAGAGCAGAAGATGCTTGCTGAGCAAGTTGCTGATGCCGATATCATCATTACCACGGCATTAATTCCTGGTCGTCCTGCACCTCGCCTCATTAGTCAAGAAATGGTTGATGGCATGAAGGCGGGTAGTGTGATTGTCGATTTAGCGGCAGTGAACGGCGGTAACGTTGAACCAAGTGTCGTTGATAAAGTTATTACCACAGACGGTGGCGTTAAAGTTATCGGTTATAACGAAATGGCACGTCGTCTACCAGCACAAGCATCACAGCTTTACGGTACCAACTTAGTTAACTTGCTTAAATTACTCACACCAGAAAAAGATGGTGAAATGATCATCAACTTTGATGATGTTGTTCAACGTGGTGTGACGGTAATTAAAGACGGTAAAATTACTTGGCCTGCGCCACCGATTCAAGTTTCAGCTGCGCCTCAAGCTGCAAAAAAAGAAGAAGTGAAAGAAGCGCCTGCGAAACCTGAAAAGAAAAAAACGGGTATCTACAAGGCATTATTAGCCGGTGGCGGTATCTGGGCATATTCAGCGTTAGCAAGTTATGTTCCTGCTGAATTCTTAAATCACTTAATGGTATTCGCACTAGCTTGTGTGATTGGTTATTACCTGATTTGGGATGTGGCAGCGTCATTACATACGCCGCTGATGAGTGTAACGAATGCTATTTCAGGTATTGTTATTCTTGGTGCTTTCTTCCAAATGGGCGCTGAGAGTGGTCTTGTAACCTTACTCGCATTCCTCGGCACATTTATTGCCACTATCAACATCGCCGGTGGTTTTGCCGTTACTGAGCGTATGTTGAAAATGTTCCGTAAATAAGGATTTTTTATAATGTCTCAAGAATCAATTGAAGCTGCACAAAATGCTATCAATGCAGCGCAAGCAGCGGTAGATGCAGCAACACAAGCCGCACAATTGGCACAGATTGCAGTTGCAGAACAAGCATCTGTTGCTGTTGATGTGGTACAGGAAGTTGCAGTCGCAACGAGTGGTAACAGTATTTTAGAAGCGGCCTATATCGTTGCCGCGGTACTGTTTGTACTTGCTCTTGCTGCGTTGTCAAAGCAAGAAACGGCACAGAGAGGTATTTATGTCGGTATTCTGGGTATGGTTGTAGCGGTTGTTGCAACATTATTTAGTAGTGACGTAACAAATATCGGTTATATCATAGCCGCTATGCTTGCTGGTGGTGCATTTGGTGTACGCTGGGCGAACAAAATCGGCATGACTGAAATGCCAGAAATGGTTGCGATCCTAAACAGCTTCGGTGGTTTAGCCGCGGTACTTATCGGTTACAACAGTTATATCGAACACGGCATTACAGATCCAGTTATGTTAAGCATCCACTTAACTCTGATCTTTTTAGGTGTGTTTATCGGTATCGTGACATTTGTTGGTTCATTAATCGCTTGGGGTAAGTTAAACGGTCGTGTTAAATCGAGCGCGTTAATGTTACCACACCGCCATAAAATGAACTTAGCAGCATTACTTGTTACTGTTTATCTAATGTTCTCATTCGTTGGTGCTGGTTTTGAAGGCGACACTGCGGCGTTAGTCATCATGAGTATCATTGCAATTGCATTTGGTGCGCATTTAGTATTATCAATTGGTGGCGCAGATATGCCAGTTGTTGTCTCTATGCTTAACTCTTATTCAGGTTGGGCTGGTGCAGCTACAGGTCTTATCTTAGGTAATGATCTGTTAATTGTAACTGGTGCGTTAGTCGGTTCTTCGGGTGCTATCTTAAGTTATGTAATGTGTAAAGCGATGAACCGTTCGTTTATCTCTGTTATTGCAGGCGGCTTCGGTAACAAGGTTGTTGTACCAACAGGTGATGAAGAGCAAGGTGTTCACGTTGAAACATCTGCAGCTGAAGTAGCTGAAATGCTAATGAGCTCTAAGCGTGTAATCATTACTCCTGGTTATGGTATGGCTGTTGCGCAAGCACAGTATCCGGTATTCGCTATCACCAAGAAGTTGCGTGATGCGGGTATTGATGTACGCTTTGGTATTCACCCTGTAGCGGGTCGTTTACCTGGTCACATGAACGTATTACTTGCTGAAGCAAAAGTACCTTACGATATCGTATTAGAAATGGATGAGATCAATAAAGATTTCAACGACACTGATACCGTACTTGTAATCGGTGCGAATGATACGGTTAACCCAGCAGCGAAAGAAGAAAACTCGCCAATCTCTGGTATGCCGGTACTCGAAGTATGGAATGCAAAAAATGTTGTTGTGTTCAAACGTAGTATGGCGACTGGTTATGCTGGTGTTCAAAACCCATTATTCTTCAAAGAGAACACAACTATGCTATTTGGCGATGCTAAAGAAAGCGTAGAAGAAATCTTCAAAGCAATGTAATTGTTTTGTCAGTATTGGTAAAATTATACAAGATTTTTTGAAGCCTGAAGGAGCCGCAAGGCTCCTTTTTTTATTTTCAAATAAGGGATAATTCATCTCTATATTTATTTCTTATATCTCTGTTATTTTTTCGTTACATCGCTATGAATTTAGGGGTTGTGATGGTATAAATAAGTCAAATCTTAGGTTTAATACGTAGTTTAATTACAAACAGATAGGGAATACCATGTTTGAGAAAATCGTTACAGCAGCAGCAGATCCAATCTTAGGTTTAACAGAAGCATTTGTTAAAGATCCACGTGCCGAAAAAATCAATTTAGGTGTGGGTATTTATAAAGATGAAACTGGCCAAACTCCTATCCTAAAATCAGTTAAATTAGCAGAGCAAAAGCTAATTGATGAAGAAAAAAGTAAAAGTTATTTGAGTATTGAAGGCCATAAAGCCTATGCGTCGGCAGTACAAAAACTATTATTTGGTGCCGATAGCGAGGTTGTAACGAGCCAACGTGCAATTACAGCACAAGCACCGGGTGGTACTGGTGCACTACGTACAGCTGCAGATTTTATTAAAAGTCATTTAACCAGTGATCGTATTTGGGTAAGTAACCCAACATGGGCAAATCACGGTAATGTGTTTAATACGGCGGGCCTAGAAGTTAAGCAGTATGCTTATTATAACGCAGAAACACGCGATTTAGATTTTAATGCGATGTTAGCTTCTTTAGCTGAAGCTGAAGCGGGTGATGTTGTTCTTTTCCATGGCTGCTGCCATAATCCAACCGGTATTGATCCAACGCTTGAACAGTGGACTACACTTGCGCAGCTATGTGCGAACAAAAAGTTATTACCACTGTTTGATTTTGCATACCAAGGTTTTGCAATAGGTGTTGAAGAAGATGCGGCTGGTCTACGTGTATTCACAGAGCATTGTGAAGAATTATTAGTTGCTAACTCATTCTCTAAAAACTTTGGTTTATACAACGAACGTGTTGGCGGTCTAACGCTAGTAGCGAAAAATAAAGATGTTGCTGCTGCGGCATTTAGCCAAATTAAATCAGGTATTCGTGCCAACTATTCAAACCCACCTGCACATGGCGCGGCAATTGTTGCAATTATTCTTGATGATGAAGTATTACGTAAACAATGGATTGCAGAAGTAGCTGAAATGCGTGTACGTATTCACGAAATGCGTGAGTTATTTGTAGTAACACTCGCTGAAATGGGGGTGACTGGCGACTATAGCTTTATTACTCGCCAAAATGGTATGTTCTCATTCTCAGGTCTTACTAAAGAACAAGTGGCTACATTGAAAGATGAACACGCTGTTTATATCGTTGGTTCGGGCCGTATCAGCGTTGCTGGTATGACTAAAAACAATATGCAACCGCTATGTAAAGCGATTGCTGCGGTACTTTAATCGTTACTCAATGATTAAAGACTAACCGATTATATAGAAAATAATGAAATGGGTGCTTCGGCACTCATTTTTGTTTCTGGGATTTAGTCTTGAATTAGAATGAGTAAGTCATCAATATGTGACGCTCCGTTCTGTTTGTGTTTTATATCAACAAAAATACGATATTTTAAATTAAAAGTTGTACCTAGATCACAAAACGTGTAAATTGCCGCAATCTTTGTAATTTTGAGGCAACAATGAGTAATAAACCACTTCAGATCCTATTAGCTGGTATAGGCATAAATTTAACAATCGGTATCCTATACGCATGGGGTGTTTTTACTGTACCTCTAGCAGAAGCGTTAAACGTTGATGCTGCAGATGTAAAATCACCGTATAAAATTGCTGTTTTCACATTCGCTACTTGTTTACTTATTGCTGGTATCTTACAAGACAAGATTGGTCCTAAAAAAGTGGCCATGCTTGGTGTAACGCTCGTTGGTCTAGGTCTTATTGCTTCAGGTTACACTACTACTTTAACCGAACTTGAATTTACCTTTGGTGGTATCGTTGGTGCCGGTATCGGTTTCTCATACGCATGTATTAGCCCAAGCGCGATGAAATGGTGGCCTAAAGGTAAGAAAGGTTTAGTCAGTGGACTAACTGCTGGTGGTTTCGGACTTGCTTCTGTATACCTAGCGCCATTGTCTACAAGCCTGATTGAAAACTACGGTATCTACGACACATTCAAAATCTTAGGTGTGGGTCTATTAGCTATCGCAATCCCATTAGCATCTTTGTTAGTTGCGCCTCCTGCTGGTTATGTTGCTGACGCATCTGAAGCAAAAGCGGCAGCGTCAAGTGATGATATTAACCTGACTTGGCAGCAAATGCTGAAAACTCGTCAATTTTACCAGTTATGGGTAATGTTCCTAGTTTCAGCTGCTGCAGGCATCATGCTTATTGGTAGTATTGGTAACATCAGTAAATCAATTGGTCTGACATCAGAGCAAATTGCATTCAGTGTTGTTTTACTTGCTATTTTTAATACTGGTGGTCGTGTTGTAGGTGGTTTAATTTCTGATAGGATTGGCCGTGTTAATACACTTGCTTTAGTATTCTTAATGCAAGCGGGTAACATGGCGTTCTTCACAACCATTACCACGCAAATGCCGCTTATGGTTGCGATTGCAATTGGCGCGATGTCATACGGTGCACTATTAAGTGTATTCCCAACGATTACTGCTGATAACTATGGTCTAAAAAATTACGGCACTAACTTCGGTATCCTTTATTCTTCATGGGGTGTATCAGGTTTCTTCGGTGGTTTCTTAGCGACTGTTGCAGGTTCAACTAACAATACTTATTTTGCTTTCGCGGCATTATTACTGGCTGTTACTGTGATTGCATTCTTTACTAAGCCTGTTGATAAAGCAGCTGTCTTAGCGAAAGAAGAAGGCAAATTAAAAGCCGCTAAAGCTTAATCACTAGCGCTTAACAATTTGTGTCAAAGGGATAGCTCAAGCAATTGACTATCCCTTTTTGTCAGAAATGCACATTACCGCCGATACTAAAATATTTCAAATCGGCTTGAATAACGGTATAGCCCGCTTCGATAGTGAAAGCATCGCTGACCTCAAGACCAAACGCAATACCACCAGAAAAACCATCCTCTTCCCATTTTTTTGTGTCTGATTTCAGCGTCTCTTCTAAATAACCAGCTCTTATTTTGGCGTAAAATTCACCAGACGTACGATAGGTGCCGTAAATAGCGTAAGATTCGTATTCAAAATCAATATTGTTTTCATCCATATCAACAAAGGTACCTTCAAATTCTAAGCCGAAGCCACTTTGTTGAATGCCAATCATAAAAGTAGCAGGAACTTTTGGGTCAAGCTCGTCAAATGCGGTATATAGATAACCCGTTTTAGCACCAAGGTAAAAGTCGACATCACCGGATGTTTTGTCGGTAGCTAGGGCGGGGGTTGTGACAATTGAACCGAGTGATAAAACCAGAGGGATTAATATTTTCATCGTGGATCCTTGTTTATGTGAATTAAGACGTGTGTTTTTAATCATAGTCTTAACAGCTAATTTGGCTATAATATGAACTAATTCTCAGTCTACTATCTAAGTAATGAGGCTATTTTGGTTATATTAATTTGCTGATTTCAGCGCATATAAGCAGATCTCGTAATGAAGAATGTTTGTTTTACAACATAACCTCTTATGTTTTCATTTTAAAGTGGTGGAAGTGGGGGTTAATCGTATTTATCGAATGATTTATTGAGGCTGAATGATTTTATAAATACATCTTTTAAATACTGTTTTTAAGTCTAATTTTCTATGTACAGATATTATAATGGGCTGCACGCTAATATCGTTTGGCATTTATTTACTGTGGTATGATCCGCATTGAATTATAGATTAAATCCGTTGTCGTTTTACGGCGGAATGGCAACGAGAGGTGCTTGTGAGTAAGAATACAAAAGACAACAAGAACAAACAACGCAGCGGTTTATGGTGGAAATTGTTACTGATCCCTGTGTTTATTGGGTTCGCAGTAATGGTTTATTTAGATATTATTATTCGCTCAACCTTTGATGAAAATAAATGGGCGGTACCATCGACGGTTTATGCGCGGCCACTTGAATTATATGAAGGTGCAGCATTAACCGTTGCTGATTTAAAAACCGAGCTTGGCTTATTAGGTTACAAATTCGTCTCACGACCGACAAAGCCTGGTCAAGCAAATATACGAGGTGATCAGGTTGGTATTTATACGCCAGGCTTCCAATTTAGTGATGATTTAGAACCGCCGCGCAATATTTTACTGACATTGCAAGATGGTTTAGTGACTAAACTTGATACTGACGATGGGGTTGGCCTGTTACGTTTAGAGCCAGTCGTTATTGGTGGTATCTATCCAGCGCATAATGAAGACCGTTTGTTAGTTCAGCTATCCGAAGTGCCGGAATCGTTACAAGCAATGTTAGTGGCGGTTGAAGATGATGGTTTTTATGATCATTTTGGTATTTCGTTGCGTGGTATCGCCCGTGCGTTAGTGGCGAATATTAAGCAAGGTGGTATTGCGCAAGGCGCGTCTACACTGACTCAGCAACTCGTTAAGAACTATTATCTTAGTTCTGAACGTACTTTAAGCCGTAAAGTGCAAGAAGCGTTGATGGCGATCCTACTCGAATTTCATTTTTCCAAGGTTGATATCTTAGAAGGCTATATTAACGAAATTTACCTTGGTCAAGACGGGCCTCGAGCCATTCATGGTTTCGGTTTAGCCAGCCAGTATTATTTCAAAACACCACTTGCAGAGCTGTCACTTGATAAACAAGCGTTATTGGTCGCACTCGTGCGAGGCGCAAGTTATTACAACCCATGGCGGAATCCTGAACGAGCGCTTAAACGCCGAGACTTAGTGCTGAATATCGCAGTACGTGAAGGTCGTTTGGATGCTGATTTAGCGGCTGCAGCAAAAGCCTTGCCACTCGGCATGGGAGAACAAACCGCAAGTAGCACGAAACGATTCCCGGCTTACCTTGATTTGGTGCGCCGGCAATTACAGCGCGATTATAAAGTCGAAGATTTAAGTGAAAATGGGCTATCTATTTTTACCCATTTTGATCCGCTGGTGCAAAGCAGTGCGGAATCGAGTTTAACAAAAGCCATTGCTCGACATAAGCGTGATGGGTTGAGTGCTAAGCTTGAAGGTGCTGTTGTGATAACCCGGCCAAATACAGGCGCGGTGATTGCTATTGTCGGTGGTGTTAATACGCGTTTTGCGGGTTTTAACCGTGCTATTGATGCAAGACGTCAAGTTGGTTCGTTAATAAAGCCAGCGGTGTATTTAACCGCCTTAGAACAACCACAACAGTATAACCTGGCGACTTTAATTAGTGATGATGAATATAACCTTAATCTGCCCAATGGCGATATTTGGTCCCCTAAAAATTATGATAAGAAAGATCACGGTCAGGTGTTGTTATATACCGCGTTAGCTAAGTCTTATAATCAATCAACAGCCCGTTTAGGTAATGAATTGGGGTTAGATAAGATCGCAGATACACTGCGTCGTTTGGGTGTTGAGCAAACGATTCCTGAGTTACCTGCTATTACTTTAGGTGCTGTGGATATGTCACCGATTGCTGTGGCGCAGATGTATCAGACATTATCTGCAGATGGATTCTATACCCCTTTATTAGCGATCAGTGCCGTCGTCGATCCCGGTGGCACTGTGTTGAAAAGTTATCCGTTAGTGGTGGATAAACGTTTTGATTCAAGCTCGATTTATATGCTGCGTCATGCCATGCAGGCTGTTACCCATGAAGGTTCGGCAAGAGCATTACAATGGCTGTTACCTGATTTTGAAGTTGCTGGTAAAACGGGCACGACCAATAATCTAAGAGACAGTTGGTTTGCTGGGTTTTCTGGTGACATGATGGCCGTCGTGTGGATGGGACGTGATGATAATGCCTCGATTGGTTTAACAGGCTCAAGTGGTGCGTTACGTGTGTGGGCTGAAATTTTCCGTCAACGTTCTGAGTTACCGATTCAGAATCTGCCACCACAAGATATTACCGTGGTGTGGGTGGATAAAGATACCGGGCAAGGTAGTCAAGGTAGTTGTCTTAACTCTATTCCACTCCCCTTTGTGAGTGGTTATGAACCCGAAATTGAATTACGCTGCAATCAAGGTGTTAAGCGTGTTATTGAATGGTTTCGAGAACTTGTTGAATAATGCTATTTGTCATTGCAAATTAATAGTGGAAATAAAATGAAAATATTAAAACGCGTGTGTTTATTGTCTTTACCCTGGTTGTTGACCGCTTGTGGCACAATACCTACGTATAACGCGAATGGGACTCAGGTTCAAGAGACTAATAATACTGTCCCTGTGTTGGGTAAACAAAGTAAACCTGCGCCTGTCGATGATACGGCTCAAGCACCTGCTGTGGTATTATCGTTAATGAAACGCGCTAATAAACAGTTGAGTAATGGCGATAATAACGGTGCGATTGCCTCGTTAGAGCGTGCTATACGCATTGCGCCACGTTATCCAGAAACTTATTACCGTCTTGGCGAACGCTATTTTTATCAAGGTAATTATAAACAAGCTCGTTCATTGGCCGAAAAGGCGATAACATTGGGTGCTGATTGGCTGTTACGTCGACAAGCGGAGTCTTTAATTGAACGCGCCTCAGCATATCAATAAATTATCAATCGAGTAAAGAATGGAAATCGAACTATTAGAAATTAAAAATTTTATAAGCCAGTACCAACCTTTTGACCAACTACCAGAAGAAGCATTGTTAGAGGTGGTTAAGAGCATTGAGATCACATACTTCCGTGCAGATTCGATGATTATTGAATATGGTCACAAGATCCATGATCTGTATTTTATTCGCAGTGGTGTAGTGGAAATATACCGCCGTAAAGGTGAATTATACAATCGCTTGGATCAAGGCGAAATATTTGGCCAAATGGGCCTATTGGCCAATAATAAAGTTCGACTTCCTGCTAAAGCGATAAAAGATACGCTGCTTTATTGTATTCCAGAAGCAATCTTCCATGATTTTTGTGAACGCTATGAAACCTTTTCTGATTTCTCTGAAGTTGAAGGTACTATCCGTTTAAAACAAGCGGTTGAAGATAATAGTGATGATGCCAACTCATTAACCACTTCGAAAGTGAAAACATTATTAAGCCGAGACTTAGTGATGGTGAAAAATACTACGTCAATTCAAGATGTTGCTAAGGTGATGGTAGAAGAGAGTGTCTCTGCCGCGTTGATTAATGATCCGACTATTACCAATGAAGATGGCAGCAATTTTGTCGGTATTATTACTCAGCATGATCTGTGTGCAAAAGTTATTGCGACGGGTCTGAGTGTTGATAACCCTGTTTCAGATGTCATGTCGACAGAATTGATGTCACTCGATCATAATGCCTATGTCTCGGAAGCGATGCTGATGATGTTACGTTACAATGTCCATCATTTACCCATCCTGAAGAACAAGCAGCCTATCGGCCTGATTGAAGTGGCTGATATTATTCGTTATGAATCACAAAATAGCTTGTTATTTTCGAGTAGTATTTTTCAACAACAGAATATTGATGATCTGGTGTTGCTGTCTAAGCAACTTAAAGATTGTTTTGTACGAATGGTGAATGAAGACGCCAACTCTCATATGATAGGTAGTGCGATGTCCGAGATCGGTCGCAGCTTTAAGCAGCGTTTACTCGAACTTGCTGAAGAGGCGTTTGGTCAGCCGCCTGTACCTTATTGTTTCTTAGCGTTGGGATCTATGGCGCGTGATGAGCAATTAATTGTGACCGACCAAGATAATGGCATTATTTTAGACAATAGTTATGATCATGAGCAGCATGGCGCATATTTTGAAAATTTATCCAAATTTGTGTGTGATGGATTAGCGGCTTGCGGCTATACCTATTGTACAGGCGATATTATGGCAACCAATCCAGAGTTCCGTAAAACCCAAGCGCAGTGGGAGGAATGCTTTGCAGACTGGATAGACAACCCGAGTCCACAAGCGTTATTAAACTGCTCTATCTTCTTTGATTTAAACGGCGTTTATGGACGGGTAAAATGGGCTGAGCAATTAAATGCCTTTATCTTACGTCGTGCCAAGAAAAACAACCGATTCTTAGCCTGTTTAGCACGTAATGCTTTAAACCGTACCCCGCCATTGGGTTTTTTCAAAAACTTTGTGATGGAGAAAGATGGTCGTCATAACAATTCCATTAACTTAAAACGTCGTGGTACAGCGCCGCTGGCCGATTTGATCCGGGTGCACGGATTGGCGATTGGCTCGCAATCGCAAAATTCATTTGAACGCTTGGAAGATATTATTGAAGCGGGGATCTTACCGCCGTCAAAAGCGCAGGATCTACACCATGCGATGGAATTGATTTCCTTAGTACGTTTACGCCACCAAGCGTTAGACGTAGAATCGGAAATTGAACCGGATAATAATATCGAACCAGAGAATATGTCGGAATTTGAGCGCCGTAATCTTAAAGATGCATTTTTGGTGTTAAGTAACGCCCAGAACTTTTTAAAGTATCGTTATACTGCGAATAAAATGCAGGGATTATGAATGCACAATTTTATTAATAAAGAGATTTTAAACTGGGGCGCGTTCTATAAACTGAAAATAGAGCAGAGCAAGGATAAACGTTTAAAGTCTTTTTATCGCGCGGGTACGTATCACGATGAAACGAAATTAGGTGATATTGATTTTGTTGCATTAGATTTTGAAACGACGGGGCTAGACTCTGAACAAAACAGTATTATTAGCATTGGTCTGGTACCGTTTAATTTAAAACGTATTTTTTGTCGTCAAGCGCAGCACTGGTATATTGAGCCTGAAGATAAGCTGAAAGAAAATTCCATTATTATTCATGGTATTACTCATACTGACTTGAAAGGTGCACCTGACTTATTGCGTATTCTAGAACCCGTATTAGATGCGTTAGCTGGCAAGGTTGTAGTGGTTCATTACCGCCGTATTGAACGTGATTTTTTTGATAATCATCTCCGCAGTTTTATTAATGAAGGCATTGTGTTTCCGGTTATCGATACTATGCAGATTGAAGCAGATGTTCAGGAATCGCAAAATAAGGGTTTTTTTAGCCTGTTTAAACCCAAGAAACGCCAAGAGTCGATTCGTCTTGCTAATAGCCGTGCACGTTATAATTTACCCGCCTATCCGCCACATGATGCATTAACGGATGCCATTGCGACAGCCGAGTTATTACAAGCGCAGATCCATTATCACTTTTCACCTGATACGCCGATTAAACAACTGTGGTTATAGCTAAAGATTGAAGTAAGTTTGGTTTGAACAAAATAGCCCGTTAATATTTTATGATATAACGGGCTATTTTTATGGATCTGGTTATTTGGTGTTAGTTATTTGGCTTTCCTTAAGATACATCAAGTCCTTGCTGCCAAAATGCAATTTCCATACGCGTCGCCGTTCTAAACACATGAATTAGATTGCGGCCACGTTGACTGTTGACGTCAATCTCAGCGAGTAACTCATCAAGATGTGCAGTGCCTTGTGCGACCCCTTGTTGGAATTCATCTCCACTATAGAGTTCAATCCAACTGGCAAACGGGTTATCAATTAGCTTGGTGTTTGCATCTGCAGCGAGATTACGGCCAATTTCGGCGTAACCAATAGAACAGGGCGCTAGCGCAGCGTAGAGATCGACAATATCCCCCGCCATACCGGCATCGAGCACATAACGGGTGTAAGCAACGGTGCCAAAGTCTTCTGGTTCTGCTTCTAAATCTGATTCTGTTAATCCCCACTTGCCACAGTAAGTAATGTGGTGACCAATTTCAGAATCCAGTAATGCATGGACACTCGGCAGTGCTTTACGCATATCCGCGAGGGTACGGGCTTTGTAAATGGCTAACGCGTAAGCACGGGCATATTGTTTTAGAAATAAGAAATCTTGCTTAAGGTAATGTAAGTAACTCGGCTGTGCTAATGTTCCTTGTGCTAATTGTTGTACAAACGTATGTTGAGTATACGCCTGCCAATCTTCACGACAGGCATTGATTAGATCTTGATGATTCATAATTTTCTCGATGATTGTCTACAACAATGGCGAATTACAGCGTCGGCACATAATCTTGTGCTTTGGGTAATGTTTTGATGATCTTTTGCGAATACATGAATGCGGCATAATCGTCATAACGTTTTAAATCAACCGCTGAAGGACGCAGCGCGAAACGAGTAAGGGTATCGTTCCAAGCGCGTTTATTTAACTCGTTATTTAATGTGTCAGGTGCATAAGCAACAAACTCTTTCCACGATGCTTGTGGGTGATTAACTATGTAGATTGTTGCCTTCTCCAAGGCTTTATTAAAGGCTTGGATAGCGGTTTTGTCATAGGTATTGGCGTTAGCGACAAATATTAATTCGTCATAAGCTGGTACACCGTGTTCTTCTGGGAAGAATGCTTTGGCTTTAAAGCCTTCAAGTTCCAGTTGATGGATTTCAAAGTTACGTAAGCCACCCCAGATTGCATCCACTTTACCTGATGCAAGTGATGATGATAGCGCCCAACCAACATTAATTATTTGTACGTCATCATAATTAACGCCGCCAGTCTTTAACATAGTGCCGATTGTTGCTTCTTCATTACCCGCAATGGCGATACCAATTTTTTTACCTTTAAAATCAGACATGTCGTTAATTTTGTTGTTGTCGAGCACCATTAAGGTATTAAGGGGTGTTGCGATCAAGGTTGCAGAACGGATAAGCGGTAAGCCAGCCGCGACATCAATGGTTAAATTAGGTTGATAGGTGATCGCCAGATCAATTTTGTTCGCGGCGACAAGTTTTGGTGGCATGCTTGGATCTGAGGGTTCTTGGATCACGACATTGATGCCTTGCTCTGCAAAGTAGCCGCGCTCTTTAGCAATAATAATAGGGCCGTGGTTCGGATTAACAAACCAATCTAACATCAGGGTTAGGGTCTTTGTTTCTGCCTGTACATTTGCCGACAATATAGCCGCGGTAAATGCCGCAGCCTTGAGTAAAGTGTTGTTTTTCATTAAATGTCCTTTTTATATTTATATTGTTGTATTTAATATGAGTGCATTCGTTATTTTTAATAAACACTGTGTTAGTCACAGCTGCTTGATTATTTTTCCCAAGGAATGAGTTTTTTCAATGCTTTGTCAGTGACAAAATAAAGCAAGACTGACAGGGCGGATAGGATCAGCAATGCGGCAAACATTTCATCAATCATCATGCGTGCATTAGCCTGGAGCATGAGATAACCCAAGCCAGCACTCGAACCGACCCATTCACCTGCTACGGCGCCAATCGGTGCAATAACGACAGCAACACGGATACCCGATGCTAATGTCGGCAGTGACGCAGGCAGTTGAATATGGCGTAACAGCTGCCATTTAGTCGCGCCCATGGTTTTAGCCAGATCTAAATAACCGGTTGGGGTATTACGTAAACCGTCATAACAACAGGTCGTGACGGGGAAGAAGATAATTAAGGCGGCCATGACAATCTTGGATGCCATGCCATAACCCAGCCACAGCATCAATACTGGTGCAATGGCGAATACTGGGATCGCTTGACTGGCAATTAATATAGGTAATAACCAATGCTTAATGGGTTTAAACAACAGCATCTGCAGCGCAAAAAATAGCCCCATAAATAAACCGAGTAACAAGCCAAATACAATTTCTTGCGCGGTGACGAATGTGTGTTTTAACAAGACGTCATGACGCTCGATTAAACGTTCAAAAACAGCGAGTGGCGCGGGAAGAATGAAAGAAGGCATGTCAAAAATTACCACAATACTTTGCCATAATCCGATGATAACCAGTGCACTAATGATCATGCGCAGTACCGGGCTAATCGGGACTTGTTGCTGCTTGCCGTGGCTATTTTGCTGATGGTTAAGGTTTGAATTAACGATGTTATTCATGTTCAGTGCCATATTCCTGTGCTAAACAAGTCATGATTTGTTGCTGTAACTGTGCACATTCAGCATCGAATGGGCGGGGTGTCGCTGTTGATGGTACTTGCAAACGTTCTGCGGCAGCAGGATTGCCTTGCATAATATAAATTTGATCGGCGAGGCGGATCGCTTCTTGCGGTTCGTGGGTAATTAACACCACGGTTTTATTCTTTAGCAATTCACAGGCGAGATCTTGTAATCGATAACGGGTGACGGCGTCCAAAGCAGAAAAGGGTTCATCCATTAATACCACAGGTTTGTCTTGCATTAATGTTCTCGCCAATGCCGCTCGTTGACGCATACCGCCAGACAGTTGTTGCGGAAAATGATGGGCGTTATCAGCAAGACCAACTTTAGCGAGCAGGGTCAGCGCTTTATCTTTGCCTGCCTTAGATGTCTTGGCACCGAATTTACTGCTTAACGTGACATTATCGAGCACGGATAACCAAGGCAGTAGCAAGTCTTGCTGGGCCATGTAAGCAATTTGATTACTTAAATCAGGTAGTTCTCGATTATTAGCGCTAATTGACAGTGCACCTGACCACGTCACTTGCTGATCTAATAAGCCCGCAAGATAACGTAGCATCGAGGTTTTACCACAGCCGCTACGACCTAAAATACAGGTCCACTGCCGAGCCGGCATAACCATATTAAGGTTGCTTAATACGGGGTCAATACTGTCGTTATAACGTAAATAACCGTTGGTAATGGTCATGTTTACGGCAAGGCTATTTTTGCTATTTTCAGGTACTAACATTACCTGTGATGAGCTAGACATCGGCATGGCCAGCAAAGAAGTGATTTACTGGACCATGGCCGCTACCAATATCTAATTCATCCGCATGGGCAATGGCATTGGAGATGTATTGCTTACCCAATTTAACGGCTTGTAGTAGATCATGGCCTTGAGCTAAATAGGATGCGATGGCAGAAGACAGGGTGCAGCCAGTGCCATGAGTATTGTGGGTATGAATACGTTTTGCGGTTAACTGCTGAAAATGGTCTTGGAAGATGAGCAGGTCATTACTGTTTTCATCTTGTTCTAAATGACCGCCTTTTAATAATACCGCATTGACATTAAGCTGACGTAATTCGCAGATCATGTCACCCATCGCATCTTCATTGGTCGGAACGTCTGAACCAATTAAAGCCGCGCCTTCAGGCAGGTTCGGGGTGATCAAGTCGGCTAATGGTAGCAGTTCTGATTTAAGCGTGCTGATCGCAGATTCTTTTAGCAATAAATCGCCGCTGGTGGCGACCATAACCGGATCAACGACTAAAAAGGCGGGCTTGTATTGTTTTATTTTAGCGGCAACGACTTTGATAATATCGCAGTCTGCCAGCATCCCAACTTTAACGGCAACGATGTTTAAATCGCTAAAGACGGCATCAAGTTGCTTTTCGACATGTTCCAGTGGAATGGGGAAAATAGCGGATACGCCAAGGGTATTCTGCGCGGTAATAGCTGTTATGACAGAACAAGCGTAGCTACCGGTTGCCGATATGGCTTTGATATCAGCTTGAATACCTGCACCTCCACCACTATCAGAACCTGCGATCGTTAATACGATAGGTATTGATGGTTTTTGTTTTAATGAAGCTGGTGTTGATGTGTCATTTTTTGAGATACTGTGTTTTGATAAAACGTCAGTGGGTGTAACCTTTAGCATAAATATCCCTAGTACAGACGTATAGGAACTTTATCAAGCCAAAGATTGAGAGACGTAGGAGGTCAAATCTTGAGAAGCGAGATGGATAGTTCCCTACGTCAGTGTTAACTGAATCAGGTTCAACGGGTCTCGCAATTAATGTGCGATCTCAGCTTATTAGGCCCCCCGACTATATAAGTGGCAATAGTAACAAGTTTTGCTAAAAGCGCAATAGCCAGTTACTTATATTAGAATAACGTTAGGCGATTGATTTATCGTATATAAAGAAAAGGCCAATTAACGATGTACTGATACCAAACACTGGTTTGTGTACATCAAAACCCCATTTTGGACGTTATCTTGTCCGACCGTATAATCAGTGTTGTCAGTACTGTATTAATCCTTATTAGTCCTCAGTTAGAACAGTCCTGTCCGATATCGTGTATCTGTTTGTTATCGTAAAATGTATCCGTATAGCAGGTAGCTGAGGTGTGAAAAGCGCGTCTCAATGTTCAGTATAGACTAGCTTTAATTACCATTCTAAATAGAGAGTTTGGTTGCGTAAATGTTGACAAGTTGTAAAAATTAAATAGTATTAAGTGAAACTTAAACATTGTCGACAATCTTATGCCTTTAGATGATCCAACAAAAATAGTCGCTGTGACTACAGCCGATAAAGTCTTTGAACAAATGCAGCGTGCCATTGTTGAAGGTGAGATCCTTGCTGGCAGTAAGATCAGTGAGCCAGAACTCGCAAAGCAATATCAAGTCAGCCGTTCTACCCTTCGCGAAGCATTAAACCGATTAGAGAAATGTCATTTAATTGAACGTAAAGCCAATGTTGGCTCACGGGTGGTGCAATGCACAACGCAAGGATTACTCGACCTGTATTTTGTGCGCGAAGCGTTAGAAGGCATGGCATGCAGGCAAGCGGCAGAGAACATGAGTGATGCTGAAATTGTCGACATGAAGGCCATGCTTAATCAACACGCGACGTCACAAGCACTAAAAGATGGCGTTGCTTATTATCAAGAAGAAGGTGATTTAGATTTTCATTATAAAGTCATCTTGGGCAGTCATAATGCCCAACTCATTCAATTAATATGTGGTCAGCTCTATCATTTAGTGCGTATGTACCGCTGTCAGTTTGGTATGCATAGCCCCAGAGCCAGCCGCGCTTTTTCAGAACACGCCCAGATTATCGAAGCCATCAGTGATCGAGATGGAGAATTAGCCGAAATGCTGATGCGTCGTCATATCGCCGCGTCACGTAAAAACATTGAAACTAAAATTGCACGTCAACTAGCCGCAGAATTAAAGACGGGCACTACACCCGTTCAAGGAGAGCAATAATATGTCTACAGAATCATCGTCTCAACGTTTATCCCCCGGCGCTAAATTCCGTTTAGCCCTGGCTAATAATAAACCCTTACAAGTTGTCGGTACGATTAATGCCTATTGCGCGATGATGGCTGAACAATTAGGCCATCAGGCGATCTATTTATCTGGTGGCGGTGTGGCGAATGCGTCTTACGGTTTACCGGATTTAGGCATGACGTCATTGAATGATGTGATCGCTGATGTGCAGCGTATTACCGCCGCATCGAGCTTACCTTTACTGGTTGATATCGATACCGGTTGGGGCGGGGCTTTTAACATCGCTAAAACCATTCGCGATATGGAAAAAGCCGGCGCCGCAGCGGTGCATTTAGAAGACCAAGTCGCACAAAAGCGTTGTGGTCATCGTCCCAATAAAGAAATTGTGTCGACAGCAGAGATGGTTGATCGTATTCGCGCTGCTGTTGATGCGCGTACTGATGCTGACTTTTTCATTATGGCGCGTACCGATTCATTCGCACAAGAGGGTTTGGAAGCTGCGATAGCCAGAGCACAAGCCTATGTTGACGCGGGTGCTGACGGTATTTTTGCTGAAGCGGTGAAAACAGAAGCCCATTACCGTGCATTCTCGGCAGCGTTAGATGTGCCTATTTTGGCAAATATTACGGAGTTTGGGCAAACCGAACTATGGAATAAACAGCAACTTGGAGAGTGGGGTTGTGCCATGGTGCTGTACCCATTATCTGCATTCCGCGCGATGAATAAAGCCGCTGAATTAGTTTATAAAACCTTATTGAGCGATGGCGACCAAAAAGCCGTGGTTGATAATATGCAAACGCGTATGGATTTATACGATTATCTCGGTTATCACGATTACGAGCAAAAACTGGATGTATTGTTCTCGGAAGGCAAGAATAAATAACCGCTATGATTAAAGTAATGTGAAACAAAGATTCAATAAATTGGATGAATAATAGCAAGCAGGATGTTCAGGATTATAGGTTTTAGGATGCATATGGAAGTAACTTGGGTATCGATTTGCTATTAACAGATTGAAATTAATTAAGGGAATAATTATGACAGATAAAAAACTATCAGGTGCCGGTTTACGTGGTCAAAGTGCAGGTGAAACAAAATTATGTACGGTGGGTAAATCAGGCAGCGGCTTAACGTATTGCGGTTATGATATTGCTGATCTTGCCGAAAATTCAACGTTTGAAGAAGTCGCTTATTTATTGTTTAACGGTGAATTACCGACACTTGACCAGCTTGAAACATACAAAGCTGAATTGCATACCCTGCGTGATTTACCGCAATCGTTAAAAGAAGTGTTACAGCATATCCCAGCAGACACGCATCCAATGGATGTCATGCGTACCGGCTGTTCTTTTTTAGGTAACATTGAACCTGAAACGGATTTTTCAGCGCAAAACAAAGCGGCGAATCGTCTACTGGCTGCGTTCCCTGCAATCATGTGTTACTGGTATCGTTATGCTCATGATGGTGTGGAAATTGACTGTACGACTGATGAAGCATCGCTAGCTGGTCACTTCCTTAAATTATTGCGTGGTCAAACACCGTCAAAACAACATCGTCGGGTGATGGATGTATCCCTGATCCTTTATTCCGAACATGAATTTAATGCTTCAACCTTTACTGCGCGTGTGTGTGCGTCAACCTTATCAGATATGTTCTCATGTGTAACTGCGGCTATTGGTACCTTACGTGGGCCTCTGCACGGTGGTGCAAACGAAGCAGCGATGGATATGATCCTGACGTTTACTTCACCTGCAGACGCGAAAACGCAGATGGCAGGTATGCTTGAACGTAAAGAAAAAATCATGGGCTTTGGTCATGCTATCTACCGTACTTCCGATCCGCGTAATGTGATCATTAAAAAATGGTCAGAAAAACTGGCTCACGAACACGGTGATACCGCGTTATACGATATCTCGGTGGCGTGTGAAGAGTTTATGTGGGATAGCAAGAAACTGTTTTGTAACGCGGATTTTTTCCACGCCTCTGCTTATCATTTTATGGGTATTCCAACTAAATTATTTACCCCTATTTTTGTTTGCTCACGTTTAACCGGTTGGGCTGCGCACGTGATGGAACAGCGGAGTAACAACCGTATTATTCGCCCAAGTGCCGATTATATTGGTGCAGAGCCAAGAGTTGTAACACCAATTTCAGAGAGATAATAGACTATGAATACTAACTATCGTAAACCTTTACCTGGCAGTGAACTGGATTATTTTGATACCCGTGCAGCGGTTGATGACATTAAAGCGGGTGCGTATGCAACTTTGCCGTATACATCACGCGTATTTGCGGAAAACTTAGTCCGTCGCTGCGACCCTAATGTATTAGAAGCGTCTTTAAAACAGCTTATTGAACGTAAGCGCGATCTTGATTTTCCTTGGTTTCCTGCGCGGGTTGTTTGTCATGATATTTTAGGCCAAACCGCATTAGTTGATTTAGCCGGTTTACGCGATGCGATTGCGGCGAAAGGTGGCGATCCATCCAAGGTTAATCCTGTGGTACCAACCCAATTGATTGTGGACCATTCATTGGCGGTTGAATATGCAGGTTTCGACCCCGATGCGTTTGAAAAAAACCGTGTCATTGAAGATCGCCGTAACGATGACCGTTTCCATTTTATTAACTGGACGAAAACAGCCTTTAAGAATATCGATGTGATCCCGCCAGGTAACGGTATTCTGCATCAGATTAATTTAGAGCGTATGTCACCGGTGATCCAATCCCTGCACGGTGTGGCGTTTCCTGATACCTTAGTGGGTACAGACAGCCATACGCCGATGGTTGATGCCTTGGGGGTGATTGCCATTGGTGTCGGTGGGCTCGAAGCCGAAAGCGTGATGTTAGGCCGTGCGTCATACATGCGTCTACCAGAGATCATTGGTGTTGAACTGACCGGTAAACCACCAGCAGGTATGACAGCAACCGATACAGTTTTAGCATTGACTGAGTTCTTACGTGCACAGAAAGTGGTATCAAGTTATCTGGAATTTTATGGTGACGGTGTGCCGCATCTGACCTTAGCTGATCGCGCTACTATTTCTAACATGACACCGGAATATGGTGCGACCGCTGCATTGTTCTCAATTGATGAACAGACCATTGATTACCTTAAATTAACCGGTCGTGAAGACGAGCAAGTTAAGCTGGTGGAAACCTATGCCAAACAAACCGGTTTGTGGGCCGATGATTTAGCCAACGTTGAATATGATCGGGTGCTTAAGTTCGACTTGTCGACTGTGTGCCGTAATATTGCCGGACCATCAAATCCACATAACCGTGTACCTACGTCTGAATTAGCTAAGCGTGGTATCAGCGGTAAAGTTGAAAATGTACCGGGGAAAATGCCTGACGGTGCAGTGATCATTGCCGCGATCACCAGTTGTACCAATACCAGTAATCCCCGCAATATGATTGCTGCAGGTTTGATTGCCCGTAACGCTAATAAACTTGGATTAACCCGTAAACCTTGGGTTAAAACCTCATTGGCACCAGGTTCTAAAACGGTGCAACTGTATCTACAAGACGCCGAGTTATTACCTGAATTAGAGCAACTCGGTTTTGGTATAGTCGCGTTTGCTTGTACCTCGTGTAACGGCATGAGTGGTGCTTTAGATCCGGTTATTCAGAAAGAAGTGTTGGATCGTGATCTGTATACTACCGCGGTATTATCCGGCAACCGTAATTTCGATGGCCGAATTCATCCACATGCTAATGAAGCCTTTATTGCCTCGCCACCATTAGTAGTTGCGTATGCGATTGCAGGTACTATCCGTTTTGATATTGAACGTGATGCCCTTGGTTTTGATCAGGCCGGTAATGCAATCACATTGAAAGACATTTGGCCAACCGATGAAGAAATCGATGCAGTGGTAAAAGCCAGTGTAAAACCAGAGCAATTCCGACAAGTTTACAACGCGATGTTTAGCCGTGATATAGAGTGCAGTGTCGATTATGGCGAGCAAATTGATCCGTTATATGACTGGCGTGAGAAGAGTACTTATATTCGCCGTCCACCTTATTGGGACGGTGTATTAGCAGGCAAGCGCAGTTTGAAAGGCATGCGTCCATTAGCCGTATTGGGTGACAATATTACGACCGATCATTTATCACCTTCTAACGCAATTATGCTGGATAGTGCAGCAGGGGCTTATTTAGATAAGATGGGTTTACCTGAAGTTGATTTTAACTCATATGCGACGCACCGTGGTGATCACCTTACAGCACAACGTGCGACCTTTGCTAACCCGAAACTAAATAATGAAATGGTGTTAGAAAACGGCCAAGTTAAGCAGGGATCATTAGCGCGTGTTGAGCCAGAAGGGAACGTAATGCGCATGTGGGAAGCGATTGAAACCTACATGGAGCGTAAGCAACCACTGATTATTGTTGCAGGTGCCGATTATGGCCAAGGCTCGTCACGTGATTGGGCGGCGAAAGGGGTTCGTCTGGCGGGTGTCGAAGCGATTGTTGCAGAAGGGTTCGAACGTATTCACCGTACCAACTTAGTCGGTATGGGCGTGTTACCACTTGAATTTAAAGCCGGTGAAAACCGTAAAACTTATGCGATTGATGGCAGTGAAACCTTTGATGTTATCGGTGAACCGACACCTGGTTCAGCGTTAACCCTCATTATTAACCGTAAAAATGGTGACACGGTTGAAGTGCCTGTGACTTGTCGTTTAGATACCGCGGAAGAAGTGTCTATCTACGGTGCCGGTGGCGTGTTACAACGTTTCGCGCAGGACTTTCTGGAATCAAGTGAGGCTTAATAGTATGGCGTATTCACCTCACTCTTTACCACAGCTTAGGATCCCTGCTACTTACATGCGTGGCGGCACCAGCAAGGGCGTTTTTTTTAGTCTTCAAGACTTGCCGGAAGCGGCGCAAATACCGGGAGCTGCGCGTGATGCGTTGTTGCTGCGGGTAAGTGGTAGTCCTGATCCCTACGGAAAGCAAACAGATGGTATGGGCGGAGCAACATCGAGTACCAGTAAAACGGTGATTGTGTCGGCAACGGATAAACCCGACCATGATGTTGATTACCTGTTTGGTCAGGTATCTATCGATAAACCGTTTGTAGATTGGAGTGGTAACTGTGGCAATTTATCTGCAGCAGTCGGCTCTTTTGCCATAACCAGTGGTTTGGTTGATGCTAGCCGAATTCCAGAAAATGGCATCGCAGTGGTACGTATTTGGCAGGCTAATATTGCTAAAACGATTATCGCTCATGTGCCAATTAGCAACGGCCTAGTGCAAGAAACGGGTGATTTTGAACTTGATGGTGTTACTTTTCCTGCGGCAGAAATACCCGTTGAATTTATGGATCCTGCCGATGGAAATGGTTCGATGTTTCCTACTGGTAATCTGATTGATGATTTACTGGTTCCTGAGTCTGTTGTGGCGGGTGGACAGTTAAAGGTAACGATGATTAATGCGGGTATCCCGACTATTTTTGTTAATGCTGACGATATTGGTTATACCGGCACCGAGCTACAAGATGCCATTAATGGTGATGTTGAAGCGCTCGCTATGTTTGAAACGATCCGAGCTTACGGCGCTGTACAGATGGGGTTGATATCAGACATCTCAGAAGCCGCGCTACGTCAGCATACCCCTAAGGTCGCATTTGTTGCTAAGTCGGCCGATTATGTGTCTTCCAGTAATAAGCACGTTGCAGCAGGTGACATTGATTTATTAGTGCGGGCATTGTCTATGGGTAAGCTTCATCATGCGATGATGGGTACTGCCGCTGTTGCCATCGGTGCTGCCGCTGCGGTACCAGGCACACTCGTTAATTTGGCTGCGGGTGGCGGTACGCGTGACTCGGTGAACTTCGGCCATCCGTCGGGGACATTACGGGTTGGTGCGCAAGCAAGCGAAGTTAATGGTGAGTGGACTGTCACCAAAGCAAGTATGAGCCGCAGTGCACGTATTTTAATGGAAGGCTGGGTACGTATTCCTGCGGATAATGGTTAATTAGTACAGTATTAGTAACGTTTAGCTAATAACATCAAATTAAGCAAACCAGTTGCTAGAATAATTGGATTAATAGTCAGATACCGTTATATTGTCAGCCTGTTCATTTTATAGGCTGATTTTATAATGGTAAAGGTAATTACATTCTTACTTATGAGTATTTGCAGTTTTGGGACGATGGCGGCATCGGTAGACTGCGATAAAGCGTTTAACACATTAGAAATAAATTACTGCGCTAAAGTTGAATTAGACAAAGCTGAAGCTGAAATGCAGCGATATCTTAGCAAAAGCATTGCGCAATATACAGCAGACACCAATGTTGTAGAGTCAATCAATATCGCACAATCGGCGTGGCAATCGTATAGTAAATCACAGTGTGATTCGGTATTTACTATGTTCAGAGATGGTTCGTTGCGCGTTGTGATGACGTTAAGCTGTCGAACGAAGCTTACTCAGCAGCGTACTCATGAACTTTGGTCACAGTACTTAACGTACATGGACAGCTCTGCACCGGTACTGCCCGAACCGACCGTTTCAGATTTAAGCTAGCTTTTATGCTGTTAAACAGGGCTATCAAATATCTCTTCGATAGCCCTGTATTTATTTCTGTTTCTAATCCTACTTCTAATCCAAATCCTAAATTTTGTTGAAATAATCGTATTAGCATTATGCATATTGGAATGTGTGTTTCGCTATATGCATTGCAAATTGCAAATCAGACATTTCAAATCACACTGCTTTATCGTTTATTGACAGTATGTCTAAGCGAATTCATTAGTATGTATTATTCACCAATCTCGTTTCTTCCTATTATTAAACAGTGGTTTAACATCTTCGTTGGCTCCGTTTTAACATCTAATTTATTTATATTTTTTAATTGGCGTTAACATTGCAACTGTGTAAGACACGTAAGTGAACATTGAGATTAAAGATTAAAGATTAAAGATTAAAGATTAATGGTTGGACTGAAAGGTTGGTTTTCGTGACGCTATAAATGTGGTACTTACCTTGCGTCCATTTAATTTGGGCAAAAGGATATAGAACAATGGGTAATCTAAGTCGATTGATAATACAGGGTTGTGCTGCCTCGTTGATGATAATTTCGATGGGGTGTTCAGAGCAAGGCGGTTCACCACCATCAGGCTCAGTGAGTGAACCTTCCCCAGATATAGAGCCAAATCCGACTGTTGTTCCAGCGCTTAAATTAGCGGAATCTTTTGACGAACTTATAATCGAAGATGGTTTTACGTTTGCTATGCAAAGAACGGTGAAAATTGACATTTATTTTAGTCAGAAGCAAGAATTCACGGAGATTTCAATTTTTACAGCGTTCGATCCGAATACAAATATGCCAATCAATTTGTTAGAAAAAGCTCAGATCTACAATGCGATAAAATTTTCGACTTCGTTACCTGTCCCCAGTTATACCGAATCTATGGTAGTCGTTATTAATGGCGATAGTTATGCCGAGCTTGATTTACCTATAGATGAAACTAACCATATTCATTATCTAGTTGAGTAATCGCTATGCTTAATATAAAAAAATATTCAGATGTGGTTTTATCAATACTATTGTTAATGACTAGCTTATCGTCTGTTGCTGTTAATGCTGAGCCTATATTGCTGAATCAGCTAGCAAATGATGATACTAAATCATTTGCTAATTTTGGCACTTCAGTGGCGGTCACCGAGTCTTTTATCGTTGTGGGCACGCCGGGAAAACAAAGTGACCAGGGGGAAGCGTGTATTTTTTTACGCAATCAATCCACTTGGACAATGATGAGTTGTCTAGACCCTATTTCAGATACGATAACAGCAATTAAACAGTTTGGTCGTGTTGTGGCAATTTCAGAGCAGAGTGTCATTATCAGTGCCAAGCTTCAAGGCGGACTAACGGGTGCTGTTTATATTTTTAAATACGAAAATGGTAACTGGATTCAGCAGAGCGAAATGACGAAACCGGGAACAACGAGTAATGATTTCTTCGGCCAGTCGTTAAGTATTTCAGGCGATCTTGCGGTCATTGCTTCGCCAGGAAGCGCGAATGATGATGGTGCTGTTTATGTTTACAAACGAACGGGCTCTCATTGGATATTAAATACCACTATCACTCCTGATTCAGAGTTCAAGAGTAAACAATTTGGCGCCGCGGTCAGTATCTCTGAAGGGTACTTGATTATTGGCGATGGTGAGTCTGGTAAGACGAAAGAAGGTTCTGCTTATATTTATAAATATGATGATTATGATGATACTTGGACTAAACAAGCAACACTAAAAGGAGGTTTAGTTACTCGTGCGGCCAATTATGCATTTTCAGTCGCTATATCTAAAGATTATGCGGTTATTGGGGCGAGGATGGAGAATGATCCACATGGAAATAATGATACTAAAAAGGGGGCTGTTTACGTATATAAACGGAAAGATAATGTATGGATGAACCAAGCCAAGTTGACCGCTAATGCTGGACTTTCTGGCGATCAATTTGGTAATTCGGTAGCGATTATTGGCGAAAATATAGTGATTGGCGCTGAAAATATGAATTCATCATCAGGAACAGTTGTTCTGTTCAAGCTTGTTGATGATGTTTGGCAGGAACAATTTTCATTTATAGCCGCAGACGGTGCGTCACAGGATAATTTTGGGCATGCTGTGGGTGTTTCTGAAAGCTATGTTACCGTTGGAGCACATAATAAAAAGATTAAAAAAAGTTTATCTGGTGATGTTTATGTTTACGCATTGAATGTACAAACACAGCAAACGCAAGCTGAAATAGATTTAGAAAATACCTTAGCAACCTTGAATAATCCCACTGCAGAAGCGACTGTAAATCCAGATGATCTTGATGGTGATGGGTTATCTAATAGCGATGAAATTTATATTTTAAATACATCACCGACAGATCCAGATACTGATAATGATGGGTTAACTGATTTCGAAGAGGTGACTATTTACGGGACCGATCCGCGATCAAGTGATACAGACGGAGATACGCTGAGTGATTTAGACGAAATTATATTTTACAATTCAGACCCTACTTTAATAGATACGGATGGGGATGGGTTTTCAGATGAATATGAAGTGAATGTCCTTAAGACAGATCCGGGTTTAATGGATACCGATGGTGATGGATTACTTGATGCAGTTGAAGTGAATGAGTTAGGAACAGACCCAACACTGGCGGATACCGATGGTGATGGTTTGACTGATAATGAGGAAATTAATCTTCATCTTACCGACCCATTAGATGCTGATAGTGATAACGATAACTTTAGTGATGGTCTTGAGGTTAATCTTTATGATACATCGCCGTTAGAAGCTGCAGATGTACCTGTACCGTTAGTCAATAGTACTGCTTACTCACCTGCGGAGAATCAGATGGGTACAATGGCTTTTGAAGATTATTGGCCTAGTAAAGGTGATTATGATTTTAATGATGTGGTGATTAATTATAATGCGGTAGAGACCAAAGTTGACGGGCAGATAAGTAAAATCATCCTTAAACTACAACCTGTTGCGAGGGGCGCGTCATATAAAAATTCACTGCAGATAAGTATTAATACCCCCATTACCAATATTGCATCCGCAACCATGGGCCCCCTTTCGAATGCGGTACCATTAACGCCGATTGCAGATGGTAACCAGACGATGTTTGTTATTATCGATGATATTGAAGATGCTTTACCGGCCCCCAAAGGTTTTAAATTTGCTAATACCGAATTGAATAGCCCTAAAGTCACAGGTGCAATGTTTATTGTTACCATCAATTTTAAAAGTCCAGTGGATGAAAATATATTTGGTTCAGCACCTTATAATACGTTTATTTCACGAAAACTGGGGAATGGTGAAGTTATTGAGGTTCATTTTCCCGGCTATCGACCAACAAAGTTTGCATCGAAAAGACAATTTGGAACTGGTCATGATGATACCGATAAAAGCACGGATAAATATTACCAGACCAAGGATAATTTACCTTGGGCGATGATCATTCCGCAACTATGGGAACACCCAAAAGAGAATGTGGATTTATCTCAGGATTATCCTGAAATCTTAGATTGGGCTTCCAGTCGTGGTAAGAGTAAAAAAGACTGGTATAAACATAAAAGTAATAAGGGGAAAGGTAAATAACGTCAGTGTTCCCAATTTATCGCGGCAAACTAAAATAAGGGTATCCAATTATATTGGATACCCTTATTTTTGCCTGACTTGAAACTTTTACAGGTTAAGCATAGCTTTAATACCGTCTTGCTTCTTATCAACATATCTATACCGAACATTCTTATGTGTATCCAAATACTATTCGAGTTAAATTTTATTTTCATCATTATCTATTTGTAATTAATAGTATATTTGGTACTGTTGATCTTAATTAAATTAAGATGGCATTCAGGTTATACGGAATTCGGTGTAGTCAATAACGCTACCCAAGTTGCTAGTTCTGCTTAAGTGGATGTTATATGTTTTCACTGAAATCACTGTTAATGGAGTAATGATGTTTTTAATTCAAGAGGTTGAAACAAATTCTCCTCACTTAATTATGTTATATCAATGGATTGAAAGTGAATGGGATGATGTTGAACCTTTAGCACCAATTAAAAATGGGAAAGCAATCCCAAATCCAATCATTGCATTAAAAGACGGTGAGTTGGTCGGAGGTTTGGTATTTACGCGTTTTTTATCTCCCATTACTAAAGAACAAGCGGTTTAGCTTATGAGGATAAGACAAGCCGTTAGTGCAGATTGGGACCATATCTACCAATTAATAGAAGATAACATGTTCTTAATGCAACAAGAGTTGGGACTCGATTGGAATAGAGAGTCGATCATTCAACATTACATGTCTAAGTCGGTATTAGTTGGTAAGTTGGGAGGTTATGTTATTGGGTTTATTGCTTATGACATGTCAGTACACAATCACGTTATCCATTCACTCCAAATATCTAGAGAATATCAAAATGGTCTGTGTGGTTTTCGCTTGCTGAAAGCAATGCTTACAACAGAACAGAACTTCTCTGGCAAAGACACACAAGTGTTATGCAGTGTCTTCGAAAATAATGCGGCGAAAGAGCAGTATTTCTCGATTGGTTTTAAAGAAGTAAGTCGAAGTAAAGGCGTACTAAGTTTAGCGATTAAGCGGGATCAATTATTTAAACGTTTAAGGCTTGGAAAACGAACATCACAGATAACATAGGTGTCGCGTACTAAAGGCATAACTGGCAGATGGTGTGAAAAATGACGGTTTGTCTCTCTGCATGGAAGTCGGCGCTTATTTAGAAGCACATAAATTAAATGAAGCAGTGACTAACTCGCTATGTATATGTCGTGAAAACGAATTGGACGAATTCCTTATTTTATCTCCTTATGGTATTTGCCAAGAATGTTTAGTTCATTGGGGGGGATGTTCAGGCTGCAATTAGCATATCAGACAACATGTTAATCTTTAAGTCACTTCGAGAGTTAATGCCTCACCATTGGTCTGTGATAAATGGTGAGAAATTATAGCCCAATTTCAATTGGGATGATTGTCAACGAATCTTGTAAAAGGAAGTATCATGCAAGAATTAATCGATCAATATACAGGTGTCGATGAAGATAGCCGTCTTACTCGACAGTACATTGCTCAAATGGAATTTGATACCACAATGGATGCCTTAAAAGCGTATCTTGTTCCCACAGTAAAAGTCATTGAACTCGGCGCTGCAACCGGACGTTATTCTCTCAACTTTGCGAAAATGGGTTGTGATACAACGGCGGTCGAGCTAGTACCTGATCAAGTTAGTATTCTCAAGAACAAAGTCAAAGAGCAAGGTTTAACACTTTCAATTCACGAAGGTAATGCTTGTTCAGTTCCGTTTATTGAAAGTAATTCACATGATCTTTGCGTTATTCTTGGGCCTCTCTACCATTTGCAGAGCCAAGAACAGCGTGACCAAGCAATCGCAGAGGCCTCCCGAATACTAAAACCCAATGGGGTGTTAGCGGTTGCCTATATCTCACGTTATTTTGTGGCTGGTATGTTTGCTCAGCAATTCCCTCAGCTGGTTACTCCAGAGGTTCTCTCCACACTATTAGAATCAGGTTTGGTTCCAAGTCCGTTTGCTGATAGTTTTTTTAACGTGGGCTACTTTGCTACCCCAGTTGAAGTGGAAGAGCTGGTAAGTGCACATGGTTTTACTAAATTACGCCATGTAGCGACTGATGGTTTTAATCGATATATCTCGTCAGGGGTTAATCACTTTACGCCAGAATAATATAAAACGTGGTTAAGCTACCATCTAAAAACATGTGATGAACCGTCTCTGTTAGGGTCAAGTAATCATGGTTTATTACTTGCTAGAAAAATCAGTTAATAGAGGACAATATGGATATTAAATATAGAGCCTTAACCAACCGCTTACGTCCTTCTTTAATTATTCTTCTCTTTGTAAGTGTCTTATTAGTTTTATGGTTCGATAAAATTTATCTGTAACAATGGTTTATTGAGGTTTTGTTCTGTATGTTTGAATGAGTTTTCAGACCCGAGTTACGAATCGCACA
Source organism: Moritella yayanosii (assembly GCF_900465055.1). Lineage (NCBI taxonomy): Bacteria > Pseudomonadati > Pseudomonadota > Gammaproteobacteria > Alteromonadales > Moritellaceae > Moritella > Moritella yayanosii. The sequence continues at coordinate 391,336 of NZ_LS483250.1, forward strand.
AGGATAGTCATGACTAAAAATACAATTCAGTATTGGAATACGTTAGCTGCAGCGAATAAAAGCCAGTGGAGTGTCATTGCGGATACAAACGGTGAGCTTGAACAATTAACGTTATCGATGGATGACGTCACGGGTGATTACACACGTTTAACTCGATTCAAAGCGGGTGCTGATACTTCAATGTTTGGTGGTAAGTCTCATGATTATCCGGAAGAAATATTCATAGTATCTGGTCGGCTTTTTGATGTGGCTTTTGGTATTTGGCTAGAAGCAGGGGATTATGCAAGTCGTCCTCCTGGAGAAGTTCATGGGCCGTTTATTTGCGAACAAGAATGTTTGGTTTTGGAAATATCGTTCCCAAGTCAAGCTGTTACCTCGGAGTGAATCTAGGTACTTGTTCTTTGCTCTGTATTTGATGGAATAGTTCGTGGTAAGGTGTTGAGAATGTAAGCAAGACCCTGACTCGTTATGTTTGTATAGAACTTATTTCAAGGAGAGATAATGCATATCCCAAGGAAGTTTAAACAAACAGATAGTGATACATTAAAAGACCTTATTGTTAAATATCCATTGGCGACGTTAATCAGTTATTCGGAAGCTGGTTTAGAAGCTAATCATATCCCATTTATATTCACCACCTCTCAGGGTGCGGATGTACTGCATGGGCATGTTGCAAAAGCCAATCCTGTATGGAAAATGTTAAACGATAACGCGGACGTGTTACTCATTTTTCATGGCCCCAATGGCTATATCTCTCCAAACCATTATCCAACGAAGCAAAAAACGGGCAGAGCAGTACCAACATGGAATTATGTTGCCGTACATGTGAAAGGCTCGATGACGTGTATTCATGATGATAGTTGGATTTTAAACCACATCACTCAACTCAGCGATCAACATGAAGCGGGTCAGTCAAATCCTTGGTCGGTCAACGATGCACCTCCTGAATATATTCAAAGAATGTTACCTGCCATTGTTGGTTTAGAACTTGAAATTGTATCAATAACGGGTCAATGGAAAGTCAGTCAAAATCAACCTCATGAAAATCAATTAGGGGTTGTTTCTGGGCTGGTGGAACAAGGCGGTTTTGAATCGCTGGAAATAGCTGATTTAGTAAGTCAGTATATAGAAGATTAATGATGTCAGTCTGAATTAAGTTGTAGCGGAGTCGTGTGATATGGGAGACATTAAAGTAAGACACTCAGAGCCAGAGGATGCCTTGGCTATTCGAGACATTTATGCCTGTAAAAATGCGTATAGCGGCACGCTACAGTTACCAAGCCCATCTGCTCATGGATGGGTAGAACGCATGGCTAACGTACCTGCTAACGTCTATTCATTTGTCGCCGAAATTAATGGCGAGATTGTCGGTAATCTAGGGTTTGAAGTCTGCAGTAATATGCGCAGGCGTCACGTTGGTTCATTCGGTATGGGCGTTAAAGATCACTACCAAGGCAACGGCGTTGGCAGTGCCTTACTCACGAATATTATCGAATTGGCTGATAACTGGCTTAATATTATGCGTATTGAACTAACCGTTTATATCGATAATCACTCTGCAATTGCGCTGTATGAAAAATTTGGTTTTGTCATTGAAGGTGAGTCGAAAGCGTTTGCGTTTAGAAATGGCCAATATGTGAATGTTTATCACATGGCGCGATTTAATATCATCACGTGAATTGACTCCGAACTTTAAAGTGTGTTTTATCTGAATTAAAAAGGAGTGAATGATAGTGAATGACATATTAGCATTTAGCTTAATTGCGTTACTTTTAGTGATATCACCTGGACCTAATGGTGTGTTAATTCTCAAAACAGCCTCATCGCAGGGGACGCGTGCTTCTGTGTTGAATATTTTTGGATTAACCACTGCCACTTTTTTTCATGGTGCGCTTTCCATTTTTGGTTTTTCTGCATTATTGATGCAATCTGCAGAGTTGTTTTTCATCATTAAAATACTCGGTGCAGGGTACTTGTTTTATATTGGTGTAAAAGCAATTATTAGCTCTTATAAAACAACCAGTAGTGATACTGACACGAATAAAAAAATTAACGCGAAAAAGAACGGAATTGGCTATTTTAATGAAGGGTTCATCACGCAAATCCTAAATCCTAAAGTGTCGATGTTCTATTTAGCGGCTTTTCCTCAATTCATATCGCCTGACAACTTCTCGTATTTCAATGCATTTTCGTTAGTATCAATTCATGCCAGCATCATATTTATGTGGTTTGTCGGCGTAACCTTGGCAATAGATAAAATCAAATCATCGGCTAAAAACACCAAAATGGGTAATTGGGTTCAAAGATTATCAGGTACTGCGATGATATATTTCAGCACGCTTGTGCTTACCCAAAAATAGCCGCTAGATATCTAAAAAATAATGTTTTTATTACTGCCTGAACAGCCGCAAATGTGGCTAATCTTAGTTTAACGGCCGTATCGTTAATTGTCGTGTCAAGGAGTGCCTAATGGCTAAGATTTATCTGTTTGATTGGGGTGGAACCTTAATGGTTAATCCACCAGACATGAAAGGTAAAATGTGTGATTGGAAACATGTTGAAGTGATAAACGGGGCGCATGATACCTTGGCTTTATTGGTACAACAGGGTTGTAAACTTTATGTGGCGACTGGCGCTGCAGACTCAAGTGAAGACGATATTAAAGCTGCATTTGAACGAGTTGGACTTGCAGGGTACATATTGGAATTCTTTTGCCAATCAAACTTAGGCATTGGCAAGGGAACTGCAGCTTATTATCAAGCGGTGGTCGAAGCGCTTGGTGTTGACGCAAGCGAAGTTACCATGGTCGGTGATATATTATATCGCGATATAGAGCCTGCTGTTGAGGCCGGATTGAATGCGATTTGGTATACCCCCGATGCCTCACTGGCAGAGGTGAGTGGAGATTATCAACAAATCCAGCATCTCAGTGAATTGTGTGATTTATGAGTTAAGGAAGAATGATGATCAACAAAGGAAATTGTTTGTATAATAAAGTGCAAGAGTTTGATTAATATTTAATTTAGATAGGGATGTTGATATGTTAGCTCTGAGACCGAATTGCGAATGCTGTGATAAAGATTTACCTGCGTCTGCACAAGATGCGTTTATTTGTACATTTGAGTGTACGTTTTGTTTACTGTGTGCTGAAAACACATTGAATTATGTATGTCCGAATTGCAGTGGGAACTTAGTGCAACGACCGATACGTCCGGCAGAGGCGTTAAAAACTAATCCAGCATCGACAACGCGCGTATTAAAACAAAAGGGCTGTAGTCGCTCTAAGTAATAACGAAAGGATGTCATAGCTAAGTTATGGCATCCGCATACATTATTTGATGACTACTTTTTTAATTATAATGGTTTCACTTGGTACATCTTCATGGCCTTTTACTGTGGCGGTTCTAGAACATGCAATCATGTTAACTACATCTATGCCCGCGGTAACAGTACCAAAGGCCGTGTAGCCCCAGCCAGCGTTTGTCGTCGCTGTATGATCAAGAAACTCATTGTCATCTAAGTTAATAAAGAATTGCGCTGTTGCAGAGTGTGGCGAATCTGTACGTGCCATCGCGATTGAGCCAATCACATTTTTAAGGCCTCGGTTAGCTTCATTAGCAATGGCTGGGCGAGTATTCTTTTCTTGCATATTTTCAGTAAAACCACCACCTTGGATCATGAAGTCTTTAATCACACGATGAAAAATAGTACCTTCATAAAAACCGTCTTTGCAATAGCGTAGAAAGTTCTTTGACGTGACAGGCGCTTTCTCCATATTCAGTTCAATTTCGATGTCACCTAAGTTCGTGGTAAAAATAATCATTGTGTTGCACCATCTTTGTATTAGTGTTGGTATTAATTTAATTGCTGCAGTATACGCAAACATAACGCTAAACTGTAGTAGTGAATATTTAAAACTACTTTCATTTAGATGATTATTTTTATAGAATTACGGCTCTAATCATCTGAAGTTAATCACTCTCTATGCCTATTCAATTTATAAATAATATCCCTGTCAGTGTAAGGTTTATGCTGATGTCAGCATTGGCTTTTGCGATCATGACGAGCTTGGTTAAATTAGTCAGTACTTATGGTATTCCAGTGTTTGAAATTGTCGCTGCAAGAGCGATGGTGTCATTAATTATTAGCTACGTTGACGTGCGTCGTAAACGTATATCCGTTTGGGGAAATAATAGAAAATTACTGATGGCGCGCGGTGCTGTTGGTTCATTAGCTCTCATCTGTGTGTATTTTGCGGTGACGACTCTGCCTTTAGCCGAAGCCACTATTTTACAATATTTACATCCGGTATTTACGGCAATACTGGCCTTAATTTTTCTTAAAGAACGTATTCAACGCTCGACGATTATCTGCATTCTGTTTTGCATCATTGGACTATTATTTATTGTTAGCCCAAGCTTGACATTTTCTGGGTCGACAGAGTTACCTTTATTTAGTGTTGTAGTTGCACTGTTGGGCGCGTTGGGGAGTGCGATTGCTTATGTGATTGTTAAGCGTCTTAGTGGTACCGAAGATAGTTCTGTGATTATATTTTATTTTCCACTTGTGGCATTACCGCTATCATTAATCTTACTCGGCGATGATTTTGTTGTGCCTAATGTAGAAGCGTTTGTATTGTTGATCTTTATTGGTATTTTCACTCAAATAGGGCAGGTGGGATTAACCAAAGCGATGCAAACGGAAGTGGCGAGTAAAGCGACTGCTTATTCTTATGTGCAAGTGGTGTTCTCAATTATATTCGGTTGGTTATTGTTTAACGAAGTGCCATCACTGTGGACCTGGATAGGCGGTAGTTTAATTATTTTTGGTGCGTTAATTAATGTATTTGGTAGCCTTAATTTTAGGCCATTAAGATCCAAGTAAGTAGTTTGGTATATTTACAGAGCATATTGATATTACAGCTGTAATCGTAATAATTCGAAAGGTTATGAAGAAGTATGATTTGGAAGAAATTGAATCAACATTAATGGAATGAGCAACGTATGAAAAAAATACTAAAATTAGTACCGTTTATCTTTACTTGTTTAACGGTAACGCAGGTCAATGCAACAGAGCATGTTTATAACATCAAACATACAGATACGGCACCTGTCATTGATGGGAATGGCAGTGATGTAGTCTGGGAATCGGCACATGCTTTAACCAATTTCACTTTCCCTTGGCGAGCTGATCCTACACCAAAAACGGAATTCAAAGCCTTGTGGGATGCTGAAGCTGTTTATTTCCGATATCAGGTTGCCGATTCTGCATTAGCTATTGGCTCTGATCCTGTGCGCGGAGCATTAGATTCTGATCGTGTTGAAGTATTCTTAGCTAAAGATGCGCAATTATCGACTTATTATACGATGGAGATTGATCCAGCAGCACAGATATACAGTGCCGAAGCTACTTATGATATGGCACTTAAAAAACGGACCTCATTAGATGATAGTTTTTCATGGGGAAGTTTAGAATATGCAGCAAGCTATGATCAGCAAGGTTATACTGTAGAAGTGAAACTGCCGCGTGCCAAAATCGCTGAGTTAGGCCTATGGCAAGACAAAGATCAATCTCAATTATTGTGTGCCTTGATGCGTGCAGAGTTTACACCACTTGAAGCTGGTAACATTGATATGGGTTGGATGACTTGGGTCGATCCGAAAACGGCAAAACCTAACTTCCATAACCCAGATACTTTCGGTCAATGTGTATTAACTAGATAATCGGGATACCGTCATATTATGACGACACATCAACTGGTCGCTTAAAATAGATGGAGCTATTAAGGAGTAACAGAATGCAAAAGGTATTTGATGACGTGCATGCTTTAGATAAGCGATGTGTTGATAAGTTTGGGTTAAGTGAAGAGTTGCTGATGGAGCATGCCGCTGCGTCGATGATGCAATATATACGTGGTAAGTTTTCCAATAATGAAAAGATACTAATCGTCTGTGGCGCAGGTAATAATGGCGCCGATGGCATCGCGCTTGCCAGACTTTTATATTCACAATACGATGTCAGCATACTTGTGCCGTATCACGTGAAATCGGCGATGGCCAAACTGCAATATAAAAGAGCTAACCTTCTAGGCGTCAATATTATCGATACCTTATCTGTGTTATCACTTGAACACGGGCCCGATGTCATTGTTGATTGCCTTTTTGGCTCTGGATTAAACAGAGATCTGGATGACGAGTCACAACGTCTGCTCACTCGACTAAATTCTCGGTGTGGACATAAAATTGCTTGTGATATTCCGTCGGGAATAAACAAGCAGGGCCAAGTAACGACCGTCGGTTTTTGTGCTGACATAACCATCACTATGGGCGCGTTAAAAACGCAACTTTACAGTGATGTCGCGAAAGATTATACGGGAAATATTATCGTCAGTGACTTAGGCGTGCATCGCAGTATTTATGAAACGGCAACCAATACCTTTCTTTTAGACTCCGCTGATATAAAACTACCATTACGAATAAAACAAAACTCGCACAAAGGGTCATTTGGTCATTTAAGCGTTATTGTCGGTAATAAAACAGGAGCGGGTATCATTGCCGCGGAGGCCGCCTTTGCCTTTGGTGCTGGTTTGGTCACTGTGATTACGGAGCAAGAGGTCAATGTACCGTATCATATTATGCAAACGTCTATCCTGCCAGAAAACTGTACTGCGGTCGCCATCGGTATGGGGCTTGGTCATGATAGAAAAGCGCAAGTTAAACAGATCTTAAACAGGGATATAGCAAAAGTTGTTGATGCAGATTTGTTTCATAACGATGTTATTCTTACTGTCCTAAATAGTGAGAATGTGGTGTTAACGCCACACCCTAAAGAGTTTTGTTCTCTGTTGAAACGCACCAAACTAGCAGAAATAACCGTAGTAGAACTGCAAAATAATAGATTCAAGTATGTAAGACTCTTTGCCGTAAATTATCCCCAAACTGTGCTGTTGTTAAAAGGCGCGAACTCACTTATCACCTATAATAATATTATCTACATCAATCCCTTGGGAAGCAATGCTTTAAGTAAAGGTGGAACTGGAGATGTGTTAACGGGATTGATTGCAGCACTGTTAGCACAAGGGTACAGTGCTGTTAATGCGACGATTACAGCAAGTTTAGCGCACTGTATGTCAGCAACAAACTATCCAAAAAACAATTACTCTTTAACACCGATGGATGTTATCGAGGGGGTCAAAGTACTGTAAAGACCATTACTATTTTAAATAATCGCTATCTTAACTAATCATTAATTTAAGTAATGGATAGCATCGAAATTTATCAGCGTTTGGAGCAGGTCATGTCAGTAAGAAAGAAAAATCGTAAAGCCGTAAAGCATACACATAAACATCAAGGTTCAAAAAAATCGGCTAAACAGATTGGTTTTGTCAGTACCCATCCGCGAGCTGCAATGTTCACTGGTTCATCACTTATTGTCATCGGTGTGTTTTTACTCATCACCGGTATGGGAAATGACGCTAAGTTTGGATTGGCGATGTTATCAATGGCCATTGGCACTATCATCCTTTTTTTCGAAAATTCAGCGTTACCTAAGAAGACGGTAAAGTAACCACATCATATTATATCTACTAACGCTTCCTAAAATATTGAGTTTCGTTAAGTATTGACGTAACTCAACACCCCCCCTAGACACTAGCTACTTAGTCAATCTGCTTGGCTTGCATACCAAGCAAGCCTTGCATCAACAGCGATTTATTTGCATTAAAATAAAAACTTTAAAAAACAACATTAATCGCTTACATTAGATAGTCACTCAAAAAGGGTTTAAAGCGTTTAAGCTGCTTTGTTAACAAGGATTATGGATATGAGTCAGACTTATAATTTTTGCGCTGGTCCCGCAATGTTGCCACATGCAGTGATGGAACAAGCCCAAAAAGAATTTATTAATTGGAATAATACCGGTGTTTCGGTGATGGAACTAAGCCATCGTAGTAAAGACTACATAGCGGTTGCAACTGCTGCAGAACAAGACTTACGTGATCTATTAGCGATTCCAGATAATTACAAAGTTATTTTTTCTCAAGGCGGCGGTCGTGGTCAGTTTGCTGCAGTACCACTGAATATTCTGGGTGATAAAACCCAAGCCGATTACCTATTAACAGGTCAATGGTCAAAATTAGCGGTAGTTGAAGGTAAGAAATACTGTCAGGTTAATGAATCAAACATTCTAATGCCAAGTACCGATGGTATTGTTGCCGTTAAACCTGCATCACAATGGCAAATATCAAGCAAAAACACGGCTTACGTACACTACTGCCCGAATGAAACTATCGAAGGCATTGAGATTAATGATATCCCTGATACCGGTGATATCCCGCTTGTGGCTGATATGTCATCAAACATCCTTTCTAAACCATTAGATATTAGTAAATTCGGTATCATTTATGCCGGGGCGCAAAAGAACATCGGCCCATCAGGTTTGGCTGTGGTGATTGTACGAGATGATCTGCTCGATAAAGCTAAACAAGAAACCCCATCAATCTTTAACTATAAGTTGATGGCTGAAAATGGCTCAATGTTTAATACTCCGCCGACCTATTCTTGGTATTTAGCAGGGCTTGTGTTCAAGTGGTTAAAAGCACAAGGTGGCCTATCTGCTATCGAAGAAATTAACGCAGAAAAAGCCAAGCTACTTTATGGTTATATTGATAGCAGTGATTTCTATGGCAATAATGTCGCGACGGTTAATCGTTCAAAAATGAATGTACCGTTTACATTAGCATCCAGTGATCTGGATGCGGCGTTCTTACAGCAAGCTCAAGATGCGAATTTAATGGCATTAAAAGGTCACCGTATTGTTGGTGGTATGCGTGCAAGTATTTATAATGCGATGCCAATCGAAGGTGTTAAAGCACTGATTGGTTTTATGGAAAAATTTGAACGTCAACAGCGCGGACTATAAGGATTTAATATGAGTTGTGATTTTTTTGCTTTAGCAAATACAGGGGTACAAGGTTTACACCCTTATCAAGCGGGAAAACCGACTGATGAATTAGAGCGTGAACTAGGATTAACAAATATTGTTAAATTAGCATCGAATGAAAATCCATTGGGTGTTGGTGAATTAGTTAAAGCAGCACTAGAAAAAGAACTATCGAGTATCACCCGTTATCCAGATGCGAATGGCTTCTACCTAAAGCAAGCGCTAGCAGATAAATACGATCTTGCACCAGCACAATTTACCTTAGGTAATGGTTCAAATGACGTACTGGAACTCATCGCTCGCAGTTTTGTGACGCCAGAACATGACGTTATTTTTGCTGAGCACGCGTTTGTGGTTTATCCATTAGTGACACAAGCGATTGGCGCGACAGGTATCGCGGTTCCAGCCAAAGACTGGGGACATGATTTAGCTGCAATGCTGGCCGCAATTACAGAACGTACGCGTCTTATCTTTATTGCCAATCCAAATAATCCGACCGGTACGTTTTTAACCGCAGAAGCGTTATATGAATTTTTAACTAAAGTGCCAGAAAACGTGATCGTGGTATTAGATGAAGCGTATTTTGAATATGTAGATAAAGAGTTACAAGCGCCGTCGATTACGTGGTTAACTGAGTTTTCAAACTTAATTATTACCCGGACGTTCTCTAAAGCCTATGGCCTAGCTGGTTTACGTGTTGGCTATAGCATATCAGGTCCAGATATCGCCGATATATTAAACCGTGTTCGTCAGCCGTTTAACTGTAACAGCTTTGCGTTAGTAGCGGCTCAAGCCGCATTGTCTGACCATGATTTCTTAACCGCTAGTGTGGCGTTAAATAATCAGCAGCGCACAGTATTAGAAACATTTTTCAGTGACCAAGGTATAGGTTATATTCCATCTAAAGGTAATTTCATTACCATGGAACTAGCTCAAGATCCGGCCGTTGTGTATCAAGCTTTATTGCATAAGGGCGTGATTGTACGTCCTGTTGCTGGTTATGGTTTAACCAAACACCTACGTGTGAGCATCGGAACTGAGCTGGAAAATTCAACGTTTATGCAGGCCTTACTTACCGTGTTGGCTGAGTTAGCCGCACAGTAATATAGACTGCAATATAGTTCTGACATTGTTTTATATTTGTTACGGCAGAGTATAGAGAATCACATATTAAAAATTAAGTGAATAAATTTATGGAAAAATTAACCTTACAACCAATTGGTAAAGTATCAGGCACTATTAACTTACCAGGCTCTAAAAGTGTTTCAAATCGTGCATTATTACTTGCTGCACTTGCTAAAGGCACGACACGTTTAACGAATTTATTAGACAGTGATGATATTCGTCATATGTTAAACGCACTGACAAAATTAGGTGTACAGTATGATCTGTCTGCATGTAAAACCATTTGTACCGTCACTGGTTTAGGTCGTGCATTTTCGGTAAATGAAAAACTGGAATTATTTTTAGGTAATGCTGGTACGGCAATGCGTCCTTTATGCGCGGCATTATGCCTAAGCGAAGGTGAGTTTGAACTGACCGGCGAACCGCGCATGGAAGAGCGTCCAATTGGTAGCTTGGTTGATAGCCTACGCCAAGCTGGTGCTGATGTTACTTATTTGAAGAATGAAGATTACCCACCTGTACTAATTAAAGGTACGGGCTTGAAAGGCGGTAATATTAAAATTGACGGCAGTGTATCTAGCCAGTTCTTGACGGCATTCTTAATGGCTGCACCACTGGCTGACAATGATACGACGATTGAGATTGTTGGTGAGCTTGTATCTAAACCGTATATTGAGATCACGCTTCACATTATGCAGCAGTTTGGTGTGACGGTAACGCATGATAATTATCAGACCTTTACCATTAAAGGTAAGCAAACCTATCAAGCTGCCGGTGACTTTTTAGTTGAAGGTGATGCTTCTTCTGCGTCCTATTTCCTTGCTGCAGCGGCCATTAAAGGGGGTAAGATCCGGGTAACGGGTATTGGTAAAAAATCAATCCAAGGTGATATCCAGTTTGCAGATGTAATTGAAGCAATGGGCGGTAAAATCACTTGGGGCGATAGTTATATCGAAGCTGAAGTGGGTGAATTAACTGCCGTTGATATGGATATGAACCATATTCCGGATGCGGCGATGACAATCGCGACAACTGCATTGTTTGCAAAAGGTACAACGGTTATTCGTAATGTTTATAACTGGCGCGTGAAAGAAACTGACCGTTTAACGGCGATGGCGACTGAATTACGTAAAGTCGGCGCTGAAGTAGAAGAGGGTCATGATTACATTAAAATCACCCCTCCTGCACAGTTAGTTCACGCTACCATTGATACTTATAACGATCACCGTATGGCAATGTGTTTCTCATTAGTTGCATTAAGTGATACACCGGTAACGATTAATGATCCGGGTTGTACCTCAAAAACCTTCCCCGATTATTTCGAACGCTTTATCGGTTTAGTTCAAGCATAAGTCGAAATACATTATATTTGATGTAGTGACGACAGTATCAATCTTGAATAGCGAGGTATTACTGATGAGGTGAAACCTCGTTTTTTTGTTTACGGTTATTATTCCATACTATCTTTATGAAGATCCGTTATAATCGCGACCAGATCCATACAGCACCATTTAAAGTTGTATGTTAGATATTGAGTTTGGAGAATTTATGACAGCAATAGCACCGATTATTACGGTTGACGGACCTAGTGGTTCAGGTAAAGGCACATTATGCCAATTACTTGCGGCTAAGCTAGGTTGGCATATACTTGATAGTGGCGCCATTTATCGTGTATTAGCATTAGCTGCGCTGCACCATAATGTCGAGTTAGATAACGAACTGGCTTTAACTATACTTGCTGCAAACTTGGATGTACGTTTTGAGGTCACTGATAATGGCTTACAAGTGATCCTTGAAGGCGAGAACGTATCACGTGAAATTCGGACAGAAGAAGCGGGCTTTGCAGCTTCTCGAACAGCCGTTTATCCTGCGGTACGAGAGGCATTGTTACAACGTCAACGAGATTTCCGTGTTGCACCGGGTTTAATTGCAGACGGCCGTGATATGGGTACGGTTGTATTTACTGATGCCAACGTAAAAATATTTTTAGATGCATCGACTGAAGAAAGAGCCATTCGTCGCTTTAATCAGTTGCAAGACAAAGGCTTCGATGTTAGCATGTCAACCCTTCTGGGAGAGATCGAGAAACGTGATCATCAAGATCGCAACCGCTTGGTCGCACCATTAAAGCCTGCAGATGATGCACTTGTTATCGATTCGACATCTATGTCGATTGAGGACGTAGTTGCTAGTGTGTTGGCGTTTGCAGAAGGTAAAATTTAAAGTAGTCGGTATTTTATCGATTATTTAGCGGTCAAGCATCAAGGATGATGATGACTTTTGATTAACAACCCACATTAGCCGGATTGCTTATGTGAACGTTTTATAAGTACAAATAACTCATTATGAATGAATCTTTCGCTTTACTCTTTGAAGAGTCACTACAAGAACTTGCTACTCCTGGTAGCATCATCAAAGCAACTGTTGTTGCAATCGAAAATGGTTACGTTTTAGTTGACGCTGGTCTTAAATCAGAATCTTCTATTCCTGCTGAAGAATTCAAGAACGCTGCTGGCGAACTTGAAGTTGAAGTTGGTCAAGAAGTTGATGTAGCCCTAGAATCAATTGAAGACGGTTTCGGTGAAACTCAACTTTCTCGTGAAAAAGCTAAACGTCATGAGTCTTGGATCCAGCTTGAAAAAGCATACGAAGATCAAGAAACTGTTATCGGTGTTATCAACGGTAAAGTTAAAGGTGGTTTCACGGTTGAAGTGAACACAATTCGCGCATTCTTACCAGGTTCTTTAGTAGACGTTCGTCCTGTACGTGACACTACTCACCTTGAAGGCAAAGAGTTAGAGTTCAAAGTAATCAAACTTGACCAAAAACGTAACAACGTAGTTGTTTCTCGTCGCGCAGTTATCGAAACTGAAAACAGTGCAGAACGTGAAGAACTTCTTGCTAACCTTCAAGAAGGTCAAGAAGTTAAAGGTATCGTTAAGAACCTGACGGACTATGGCGCATTCGTTGATCTGGGTGGTGTTGATGGTCTTCTACACATTACTGATATGGCTTGGAAACGCGTTAAGCACCCAAGTGAAATCGTTAATGTTGGTGACGAAATCAGCGTTAAAGTTCTTAAATTCGATCGTGAACGTACACGTGTATCACTAGGCCTTAAACAGCTTGGCGAAGATCCATGGGTAGCTATCGCGAAACGTTATCCTGAAAACACTAAGCTTACGGGTAAAGTTACGAACCTAACTGACTACGGTTGTTTCGTTGAAATCGAAGAAGGCGTTGAAGGTTTAGTCCACGTTTCAGAAATGGATTGGACTAACAAAAACATCCACCCTTCTAAAGTTGTTAGCGTTGGCGACTCTGTTGAAGTTATGGTTCTTGATATCGACGAAGAACGTCGTCGTATTTCTCTAGGTCTTAAGCAATGTATTGCTAATCCTTGGGAAAACTTCTCAACTTCACGCATGAAAGGCGAGCAAGTTACTGGTAAGATCAAATCTATCACAGATTTCGGTATCTTCATCGGTCTTGACGGTGGCATCGACGGTCTAGTTCACCTATCTGACATCTCTTGGGATTCTACTGGTGAAGACGCAGTTCGCGAATACAAGAAAGGCGATGAAATCACAGCTGTAGTTCTACAAGTAGACCCAGAGCGTGAACGTATTTCTTTAGGTATCAAGCAAATTGATGAAGACCCGTTCAACGAATACCTAGCGAATAACAAGAAGAATGCTATTGTTAATGGTACAGTTTCTTCTGTTGACGCTAAAGGCGCGACAATTGAACTTGCTAAAGGTGTTGAAGGTTACATCCGTGTTGGCGATATCTCTCGCGACCGTATCGAAGATGCAAGCTTAGTATTATCTGTAGGCGAATCACTTGAAGCTAAATATGTTGGTGTTGATCGTAAAAACCGCGTAATTAGTCTTTCAATCAAAGCTAAAGATGAAGCTGACGAGAAAGAAGCAATGGCTAGTGTAAACAGCCAACCACAAGAGTCTGGTCTTTCTGCTATGGAAGAAGCATTTAAAGCTGCTAAAGGCAAATAATTAGCCTGAGGGATGTTTATTCATCCCTCATTAGTACGATGTCGACAATATTCTTAATGGAGATTATATGACAAAATCAGAACTAATCGAACGTCTTTGCACTGCAAATTCGCAGCTGGCGACTAAAGATGTTGAATTATCTGTGAAAGCTATACTTGATCAGATGGTAGATACTTTAGCTACTGGTGATCGAATTGAAATTCGGGGTTTTGGAAGTTTTTCTCTACATTACCGTGAACCTCGAGTTGGGCGTAATCCTAAGTCAGGTGAAAAGGTTGAATTAGAGGGCAAATATGTTCCTCATTTTAAGCCAGGTAAGGAACTTCGAGATCGTGTTAACGCTTCTTTATAGCAGTTGATACTTGTAAAAACGACATACTTAGGTATGTCGTTTTTTTTTGCGTCATGATACCCATACCCAAGTTGCCGATTGTGCATCTTGAAGTAGCTTGGGTATAGTTGTTGTGTTGTTTATATACTAGCAGGGAATAGTAGTTTTGGATTACACCATATATTACTAGCACTTGACCCATTTATTGGCGATAATCCCTTGTATTACCCATTTATCTCAGAGAGGACGTCGATGAAATCATTTATCTTTTTTATTATTATCGCTTGTACACTGGCGCTGGCAGCTGCATTTTCTGCGAGTAACGATCAGTTAGTGGATTTTAATTATCTAATTGCCCTAGATTCATTTAAGTTATCGTCTTTGCTTATTGGTGCATTTGCATCAGGTTTAGTGGTTGCTGGTGTATGCATGAGCTTATTCATGATGAAATTAAGATTATCGCTTTCGAAATTTAAACGTAAATCAAAGCGTCAAGTTGTAGAGCTTGAGCGATTACGTGCTGCTGAAATTAAAGGTTAATTTACCGTATGTTCGAACTTTTATTTCTTTTACTTCCTGTTGCCGCTGCATATGGCTGGTATATGGGTAGAAGAAATGGTCGCTATTTACAACAAGATAAGCAGCATACGATCTCTAGAGAGTATGTAACCGGGCTTAACTTTTTATTATCAGACCAACCTGATAAAGCGGTTGATTTATTTATCGATTTGCTTGATGTTGATAGTGAAACGATTGATACGCATTTAGCGCTAGGCAATCTGTTTCGTCAACGTGGCGAAGTTCAACGTGCAATTAAGATCCATCAGAATCTCATTGCTCGACCTTCATTGACTCATGAACAGCGGAATCTTGCTTTATTACAATTAGCGCGAGATTATCTTGCTGCGGGCTTAGTGGATCGCGCGGAAGAATTATTTTTGAAATTGATTGATGAACCTGAGCATCGTCAAGTCGCGTTATCGCAACTCATCATTATTTATGAACAAACCAAAGAATGGGAACAAGCGATTGCGATCGGCAATAAGCTGAAGAAAATGGGTGATGCAAAAATTGAACGTAAAATTGCACATTTTTATTGTTCGTTAGCAGCATCACCAGCAATGCTTGATGAACCTAAGAAACGTCTAACGAGTCTTAAGAAAGCCCTACAGTATGACAAGCACTGCGTGAGAGCAAGTATCATGCTTGCCGATTTGCATATTGAGCAAGATGAACATAAAAAAGCGATTGTTTGGCTTGAGCATGTGTTGATTCAAGATGTTGATTTTGTCACCGAAATACTCCAAAAGTTAAAAGAATGCTACGTTAAAATTAATAATGAAGATGGTTTTATCCACTTTCTTAACGATGCCCAAAATAATAAAGCGGGTATCAGTGTCGCTATTGCATTAGCCGATTTTACCGTAAACAGTGTTGGATTAGAGCCAGCAGAAAAATTGATTTTAAATCAAATCGTTCGAACACCGACGATGAAAGGTTTTTACCACCTGATGAAATACCAAGAACAGGCTGCTGAAGAAGGTAAAGCAAAAGAAAGTTTAACCATGTTACGGAATCTAGTCGGTGAGCAGCTTAAATTAAAACCCATTTACCGGTGTCGTAAATGTGGGTTTAGTACTAAAAGTATTTACTGGCATTGTCCATCGTGTAAGCGCTGGGGAAGTATTAAACCAATTCGTGGATTAGATGGCGAGTAACTTTACCTAATAAGCCAACCTAATAGCTATACGTAATAACAAGAATACGATAATGAGTAACGGGACTTAGGAAGAAATATGTTGCAAGATAGTAAAGTAGTTGTCGCACTTGATTATGCTGATGAAGCAAGTGCATTAAATTTTGTTGATAAGATTAATCCTAGCCAATGTCGTCTGAAAGTAGGCAAAGAAATGTTCACATTATTTGGACCTGAATTTGTGCGTAAATTAGTTGCGCGTGACTTTGATGTGTTCTTAGATCTTAAGTTCCATGATATTCCTAACACGGTGGCGAAAGCCGTCGCCGCAGCTGCAGAGCTTGGTGTATGGATGGTGAATGTACATGCGTGCGGTGGCCAGCGGATGATGGAAGCGGCAAAAGCGGCATTAGTACCTTATGGTGATAAAGCACCAATCTTGATCGCCGTGACTGTGCTAACCAGTATGGAACAAGAAGATTTAGCACAAATGGGCGTTAATATTACCCCTGCGGAACAAGTTATTCGTTTAGCGACGCTAACACAAAAAAGTGGTTTAGACGGTGTTGTTTGTTCTTCACAAGAAGCAGCAATGCTTAAAGAAGCATTGGGTAAGTCATTCCAGTTAATTACGCCAGGCATTCGCCCTGCAGGCAGTGCCGCGGGTGATCAACGCCGTATCATGACGCCAGTTGAAGCGGTAGCTGCTGGTGCAGACTATTTAGTGATTGGTCGTCCTATCACGCAAGCTGAGTCACCAATGCAAGTATTAACTGAAATCAACGACAGCTTAGCAAGTTAACCACTGCTTAGATTCTAGTCGGTATCGATAAGGGCGCTCAGGCGCTCTTTTTTTTGTTTAGATAAACATAAAGTGGGGCAATGATTAATCCCGTCACAAGGCCATATAGGTGCGCCTCTGTGAGCACTCTAGCTTCAATTAATTGACTTATTTCTACTGGGCTATTAAAAAGTTGTTCATTGATTACTTTGATAATCGTACCAATCATCAAAACATAACCTGAATAATATTTCTTCGTCACGTCAATTACTGCACCAACAATTATAATGCCATGTAAAATACCGGATAAGCCGACGTATAAATGCGTACTTGGGGATAACCACAGTATGCCTACACCGACGCCTATTGATAATAGTAAAATCAACCCTGTGTATGCGGCACTATTATAATAACGGTAATGTAAGCCGCCTATCACAGCTAAAGCTCCTAAGTTTAAGAGCAGGTGATAGATATTGGTATGGTTAAAATTACCACTGATCAAGCGCCAGTATTCACCATTAATAATTGATTCCCTGTTATAATCTAACGCGGTTATATTTTCGGCTGAAATGGCATATATAATTAGGCATAATAGCCCGAGAAAAAACCAGTTTAACCACCGATGTTGAATTTGCATATCTTATTAATCCATAATATTTAGGTTTGTTGTGAGCAAAAGAAAAAAGTGTACTGTATGTGATAAAGCATTAGCCGCGTGTATATGTCAGCACATAACAGTGATCGATTCTGATATTGAACTAATAATATTACAACACCCAAGTGAAGTTAAAAATGCGATCGGTACTGCTCGTATTCTCAACCTTTCATTACCACAATGTCAAATTATAATTGGTGAGGATTTTACTGATAATACTCAGATTAATGACATATTAAATGATCGGGCAAGACAATGTTTTTTGCTTTATCCGAGCGAAGAAAGTATTGCAGCGGAGTATTTAGCGGGTAATGAAAGTAGCAATCGAGACGCGAATATTAAACGTACCTTTATTTTGCTTGATGGTACGTGGCGTAAAGCGTTTAAAATGTATCAATCATCAATAAATTTACAAAAACTGCCAGCTGTGCGATTAAATGCAGAACAACAAAGCCAATATACAATAAGACAAACGTCTGTTGAAGGCGGTTTATCGACTGTTGAAGCGGGTTTTTTATTGCTTTCAACCTTAGACAAAGATAAAGAGAAATATCAGCCTTTGCTGACTGCATTTGAATATATGATTAATTTTCAAATAGCGAAAATGCCAGCCGGATTGTTTAACAAAAATTACAAATAGTGACGTAATCATCTCATGATAAAATAAATATATAGTAGTAATAACCTACATAGGTTAATTATCTAATGATTAGCTTACCTTATCGAAAAGTATATCAAATTTTTACTAAGTTATTAATTAATATTGGATTTAATATGTCACAACAAGCATTGATTGAAGCAATTAATACCATGATGCCATTTGGTAAATACCGAGGACGTTTATTACTTGAATTGCCTGAACCTTATTTAGTTTGGTTTCACAGTAATGGCTTTCCAGATTCTAAACTAGGGCAACAACTTGCACTCATGTATGAGGTAAAGCTGAATGGACTGGAGTCAATGCTCGCGCCATTATTGAAACGACCATCGGTGTATTTGAATAATGAAGGGAAATAAATCGCAATGACGTCAAGCATCAGATTGGAATAGATGCTTGACGCTGATAATGTCTAGCGTTATTAACCTTTATGAGTGACAAAGCCAGCTTGAAGCTTACTTGAAATCATGGTGACTAATTGTAGGGTCTGTTGCGCTGTTCTACTGATTGCTGGTATTTGACCCCAAATTGGTTTCGGCCAGCAAGCATCGTGTTTAAAGCGTGCAACATGATGGATATGTAACTGTGGCACCATATTACCTAACGCTGCAATATTGATCTTGTCGGCGCTTAATCCGTCTTTTAATAGTTTACTGACAGCGTTAGATTCAGATAAAAACTGAACTTGTTGTTCATCAGTTAATTCATGAAATTCGCTGATATTATTAATTTTAGGTACTAAAATTAACCATGGAAAATTACCATCATTAGCCAGTAGGACCTGACATAATGGAAATTCACCAACAAGGCTGGTATCAGCAGCAAGTTGTGGATGTAATACAAATTGTGTCACAAATATCCCGCTATATTAAGAATTCTTCAATCGAGCCTTTTTCATTCATTACTTCTTGGAGTGGTAAAGGCATGCGGCCTTGGCCTGTCCATGTTTTAGGTTCGCCATTGAAATTATATGCGTATTTTGCAGGACGAGGGCCTCGTTTAGTTTTATTTTTTGCTTTTTCAGCTGTTGAATCAGTTAAGCCTACTAATTCTTCAGGGCTAATGCCATTTTCTTTAAGTTGTAATAAGATCTCGGTCATTTTAGCTTGTTTTGCTTGCTGATTTTCTAATTCAACGGCATCAGCTTCTTTTCTTTCATCTACAATCGTAGTGAATTTAATTAAAACTTCTTCTAGTTGTTCAACGCTTAATTCTCTTGTCGTAGCGCGCAGGCTACGTGCATTTAAAAATATTTTAATAAAATCATTCATAATTAATACCTAAAAGTAGACAGGGATGAGTAAATGTTAATACTTTAATATAATAAATATACTCTAATATAATAAATATACTCTAATACAATTAATATACTCTAATACAATTAATATATTATAGCCAAATAAATATTAGAAACGTCTTTATATTTATTTATAAAATTAACGGGTATGGATTAATTATGTAAACCATAAATGTAACTTTAAACTATAGTGCGGACATTAGTGCAGATATTGTTTTTAAACTATTTAATGGTCTATTATTTGAAGTTGATATACTTTAGGTGGAAAAATTGGGTATCGTGTCAGGTTTTTGTGTCATATATGGATTTATATGCGGACGTTAACGCTGATTATCGCTTGAAGTGGTGGCGTTATCTGCTATTATCTGGCTTCCTCCTAAGTAGAGGTGCGCAACTCATCAGTAGTGTTATTTAGGTAGCTCCGATAATAACGACACAAAAGGGAATTGCGCCGAAGAATGAATTTCTAAGCTAAAAGTATTCATTCTGGGGATGTGTCCGAATAGAGACATCACTGTCATAGTCAATTTTAAATTAACTATGGGGCGCTACTGGAATAGAAGAGTATATGGGTAATTTTTACACTTATCATATTTGTAAATATCCTTATTGCACATCTCATCTGTCTTGTTTAGTCGTTCCCTGTAAAAATTATTAGGTCAAAGGGATCATGGAACTCATTAATTATTCAGACTCAGCGTTATCGCTAGTCGTACCTCTAGTTGCACTTACATTAGCCATTCTTACTCGTAAAGTATTGTTATCACTTGGTTGTGGTGTTTTACTTGGCGCTCTATTTTTAACAGACTTTAATATTGTTAATGCAGCTAAACACCTTGCAGACTTATCATTAAGTTTGGTTTGGGAATCGGGTGATGCGAGCAAGGGCTCGTTCTGGGAAATAGGTTCGTTCAATACTTGGAATCTATCAATCATCGTATTCTTATTAATACTGGGTATGTTAACGAGTATTATGATGGTAAGTGGCGCAACCAGTGCATTTGCTGATTGGGCGAAACAAAAAATCACGACACGTCGTGGTAGTATACTATTAACTGCATTTTTAGGTGTTTTCATTTTTGTGGATGATTACTTTAACAGCCTTGCTGTGGGTAGCGTCAGTCGTCCGCTGACAGACCGTTATAAAGTTTCTCGTGCTAAATTAGCTTACTTACTTGATTCAACCGCAGCACCTATGTGTGTATTAACGCCAATATCAAGTTGGGGTGCTTATATCATTGCCGTTATAGGTGGTATTTTAGCCACTCACGCTATTACGGATATCAGCCCTCTGGCGGCATTCGTACAAATGATACCAATGAACTTCTACGCTATCTTTGCTATCGCAATGGTGTTTGCGGTTGCTTGCTTCAACCTTGATTTTGGCTTGATGGCAAAAGAAGAAGAAGCGGCAAAAAATGGTGAGTTGTTTGATGCTAAAAAAGGCAATCCAGCAGGTTCAACTGTAGAGCTAAAAGAAGCGGAAGGTGGTCATATTTCAGGTCTAATTCTACCTATTTTAGTGCTTATTTTTGCGACTATCTTCTTTATGATCAACTCGGGTGCATCGACACTAGCTGCGGGTGGTAAAGCATTTGATATTCTAGGTGCATTTGAAAATACAGATGTCGGTAGTTCTTTAGTGTTTGGTGCATTATCAGGTCTTGTTGTGGCACTCGTGCTAAGCCTTATTTCTGGTGTGTCTATTTCATTACTAGCACAAGCAAGTTTCCACGGTGCTAAATCAATGCTACCCGCGGTTTATATCTTATTCTTCGCGTGGGCAATTGGTTCGACTATTGGTTCTATGGAAACCGGTAAATACCTGGCTGCATTAGTGGGTGATTCAATCCCAATGAGTCTATTACCAATTATTATGTTTGTATTAGCTGGCTTTATGGCCTTTGCAACGGGTACAAGTTGGGGCACATTCGGTATCATGTTACCAATCGCGGGCGATATGGCTGCGGGTACTGAAATATCGTTGATGTTACCTATGTTAGCATCTGTGCTTGCGGGTTCTGTATTTGGCGATCATTGTTCACCTATCTCTGATACTACGATTTTATCGTCAACGGGTGCTAACTGTCACCATATGGACCATGTAATGACTCAACTTCCATATGCATTATCTGTTGCGTTAGTTAGTGCGATTGGTTATTTAGTGCTAGGTGTAACAAGTTCTGTACTATCGGGCTTTATCGCGTCAACAATTGCATTTACAGTGGTGGTTGCTATTATGTCTCGAATAAGTCGTAAAGTTTAATAAAACATTAAAAACACGCTGTTTATAATGAACAGTGCTAATGAGATATAATTATATACGCCTGTTGATACAGGCGTTTTTTTTGAGGGTATAAAATGGCATCTTTGCATTTCAAATTTGCAGCTATGAATTCGGGTAAATCAACACAATTAATCCAAGCACACTTTAATTATATTGAACGTGGTATGTACCCATTAGCAATGACACCTGAGTGTGATAGTCGTTATGGCAAGGGTGTTATTGGTGCGCGTGTTGGCTTAAAATTAGAAGTTGAAGTGTTTGAGAAAGATACCAATTTATTTACTACTGTTTCTACCCGATTAGAAAATAAAAAAATCGATGTATTTATCATTGATGAAGGTCAATTCCTAACGCGAGAACAGGTTTATCAATTAGCCAATGTTGTTGACCAACTGCACATCCCTGTGCTTGTTTATGGCTTAAAAACAGATTTTAAATTAGAGATGTTTGAAGGTTCGTACCATTTGATGTGTCTGGCTGATAAAGTTGAAGAACTTAAAACCATTTGCTGGTGTGGTAATAAAGCGCACATGAATGCTCGAGTGAGTGATATTGGCGTGGTATTAAGAGAAGGCGAACAAGTTGAAATTGGTGGTAATGAGCTCTACGTATCCTTGTGCCGTAAGCATTTTATGAATGGCAACGCGAGCGCTTAGTCATATTCACTCGTTATTATTCTGGCATGATTAAGTGCCCCGGTGATGAGCGTATAATATTGCGCTTGTCATCTGTGTTGTTGGTGTATCTCGACTATTAATTTCATTTAATACTATCTCTGGTTCAGAGAATAAATAACCTTGAAAATATGTGCTTTGCAGATTCTGGGCTTGTTTAAATTGGCGCTCTGTTTCTATCTTTTCTATTAATATACTTATCTCATGTTTCGCTAATAATGGTTTTAGTGCTTTAATTTCTTTAAATGAGGTCAGGGTAATGTCAAATTTGATAATATCAACAACGCCGAAAAATGGCAGCCAATCTTCTGAATATATAAAATCATCCAATGCAATGGTAAACCCCATAGTTTTTAATTGTTTTAGCGCCTTTAATATAGCCTTTGTTGGTGGTACGTCCTCGAGAACTTCAACCACAATTGGCTTGTTGATGAGTTTATGAGGCAAACCATCGAGAATACTTTGCTCTGTAAAGTTGATAAAGTAGGGCTTGTTATCAACAAGTTTATTAATATTAGAACTCAATAAGTGCTCGTGAACTAAGCGCTGTGTTGCTATTTCGGCATTTATGATCGGGAAGGTATTCTCTAAACTATCACGATATAACAGTTCATAAGCGACAACGTGACGGGTGCTATTTAGGATTGGTTGTTTAGCGATATATGAGAGCATAAAGAATACTTTATTAATAAAGGTACCTATAAGCTTATGCGTAATTGTCAAAAAGGCTAATTATTTAGTCAATATAGGTAACTGTTCATTACTATGTGTGAGAAAGTGATTGGTACTGTGTTGTGCAGTACTATTATTTTATTAACGAAACGTATTGTATTTTGACTAGGTGAATAAATTTATGCCGCAATAGACTTAGTATCTACTACGGCTGAATGAAGGTGTATTGACTATGGTTGTTGGAAAACCTTAGTTATTTTATTTATCTCAATCACATCAGCAAAAGGTATGTTTTGCTCAGGGAAGGCTGCTTGAACCTTACTTGTCAGTGGCTTAGAGAATGAACGGTAGTTTATTTTAGCGACTACTGTGATTGGATAGCTGATACCTTCGGGTAGTTCAAATGATTCAACACGAGTTTCATCAGGAGAGATACGGGTATCTGATAGAATCTTTTCTACGCGCCAGAACTTAAGACCAACCGGTTCGCCATGCATGTAACCGGATTTTTTAGCAAATACCCGGCTGTCTTTTGGTAAGTAACCATCGTTTAACTGACCACTCACTAAACGCGCTATGCCTTTGCTATCCGTTACGACGAGATCAACCCATACTTGACGACGTGCGCCACCCGGCATTTTATGGCCGGTATTATGGTTTGTTACTTTAACGTTGATATTACGTCCATCGGCACTGGTTTCAACGTCAAGTAGTAGGGCGTTGCGTAAAATATCACGACTGAGTTTACCGTGCTCTTTCGAGCGCATATCCGAGAAGTAGTAGTTACCACCAATAAAGTTATGCGCGATTAAGTTTGGCTTAATAGGTCCGTTATCGGTGGCTTGACCCGGTACTTTGTTATCGAAATCAGTCATGTCTAAACGCATGTGGCAATCGATACAGGTTTTGTTCTGTTCAGGGTTGTTTGGTGCGTTAAATTTAGATGCTTGCCATTCGCCATAGTTGTTATTTACATTAGCACCTTGGCCGGGAGTGAATTCATTATGACAGGTTGCACAATATAATGAGCTTTTGTACAATTCTGGATTTGAATAGCTGTCTTTGTGCTGTTGTGGTGACGCATTGATTTGCGCTTCCGCAATGAATTTTAATGCTGGGTTGCTGGAAAACTCAAACAAATATTCCGCACGATCTTTTAGGTTAACGGTAAGATCGGTATTACCGCCTGCATCTTCGGCTTTAGTAATACGGTGGCAGAAAACACAGCTGGTACCGGTTTCGTCTACGGGTAGACCTTCTCTTAGTGCATCGCGTAGGCTCTGCCCTTCTTTTTCATACATGCTATTAAGATGAGTCAGCGGCGCGGTATTATTATTTAAAATCGTTTGCGGGGCATGACAACCACGGCATAAGTTTCTAAACGGTTCCCCTTCTGATTCTGCTGCAAGGTTTTCCTGGAAACGATAGTAAGGGCTATCCATATGCATGCCATGATTGGAGTCTGCCCACTGTTTATAAAGCGTGCTATGACATGATTCACAACTGGCCGAATTTAACCAATCAGACTTGTGGGTGAACTTACGTTCGTCATCAAAACGTAACCAAGTTGATAGGTAAGGTAAATTCTCTTTGGTTGTCACGTACAGGTTTAATGCCGACATTAAGCGCACAATATCTGCAGGTGGGGATTTGGGATCAATTTTCGGTAACTCCGGCTTCTTCGGATCTGCTCCCATACCACCTTGAGTTTTTTGGATCATATCGATATAGGCTTCGATAGGATCACCCGCAATCATGCTAGCTAGCCCAATGTGACCCGTCATCGCGTTTTTCTTGACGTCTTTGGTGCCATCGGCTAATAAGTATTTGTTGGTGAAGTTAAACCCGTCTAGGTGACAAGAGTTACAGCTCATCCAAAAATCACCAGCCATGGCAGCGTTTTCAAACTTATCGCTATTCGCAAGATTAAACAGTGTTTTACCCAAGCGTAGTTCTGGTGCGATGGGATCTTTACTAATTAACTGGGCAAATTGAGCTTCCGCTAATTTTACTTTGGCGAAAGGACCTTGACCACTTATGTCAAAACTAACCAGATCATGCGACATGGCATTTTGTACATACAAGGTGCCGCCTTTGGCAATCAAACTGCG
The DNA here is from genome assembly GCF_900465055.1 of Moritella yayanosii. Lineage (NCBI taxonomy): Bacteria > Pseudomonadati > Pseudomonadota > Gammaproteobacteria > Alteromonadales > Moritellaceae > Moritella > Moritella yayanosii. The sequence goes on from NZ_LS483250.1 coordinate 416,576, forward strand.
CGGATTAGACCCTGGAATATGACGGTAAATTTGTGTCGCTTTCACACCGCCTTGTAATTTAGTACGGCGATGGCGTTTAGATTTTTTACCTATTTTACCTTGGCGAGATAAATCAAACACCAGCAGGTCTTCTGATCCTGACAGGGTAATAAATACTTTTTTGCCGTCTTCACGGAACGCAACATCATGCGGATTAGAAACTATACGCGTGGTATTGTTGTTCTCAATAATGTTTATTTGTTTGAATAGTTGCTTACGTTTATCAACTAATTCTTTTTCTTTTCCTGGTGTTAAATCAAGTAACGAAATCGTTGGGAAGACGGTTGATTGAAACTGGAAGTCTTGTGTAAACGACCACAATACATGCGGTATCCAAGCTTGTGTGCCATCTGGAGATATCGCAATGTTATCTAATACCCGTGGCTTACCTTGTGGTGTGGCACGAGAGTTATGTACAGGCGTATCGCTAAGTTGAATTATTTTGTTTAATTCGAGCGTTGGTGTGCGAGTATTATAGATAGACACTTGACCTGTCATGCTGTGAGTAACAAACAAACGACCATCATTTGCTAACGCAAGACCACGTGGCGTATCTGCGGTTTGTGTTGTTGCGGTTATGTCACCATCAGTTGAAACGGTTATTAGCTGTTTAGCTTCAAACAATGTCACGTAATATTGTTTGTTATATTCATCATAAACAATACCAAACGGGCGATAGCCTGTTTTGATGGTTTTAATTAGTTTAAGGCTTTTAGCATCAATGAGGTAAAGTTGATCGGCAAGATAGTCACTGACCAATAATTGATTATGGATTGGATCTAATGCAAGTCGACGTAGATCTTTGCCCAGCGCTTGTTCTGTTAATAGCTCACCACTTTCAGCATCGATAATACTGACGCTACCCGCATCCATGTTTGCACTAATAAACTGCGACCCATCTACAGATAATAATAAACTGTTACTTTTCGTATTCGAATAACGAATATTGGTATCACTGTTATTTGTATAAACAGTACTGGCATAAAGCGATTGGCTTGTTAAGAGTAACAAAGCGAACATTAATTTAGAAAAAATATTTATATGCATAGATCTACGGTATCTTGGTGGGGAAACGAGGTATTACGATTAAGAATGGTTATCATTATATCGTGTTGAAATCATAGTGCAATATGTGTAGCTATGTTCGCGTGATTAAATGATTAAGATCAAAGTAATATAGGTATAAATTTCGTTCGCCAAGAAAACGGCCTTTAAACAATGCCACTAAATTGCCGTTAACGGGTTTATCTGTATTTAGTTTATCAATATCCAGTTTATCAGTGCTTAGTTTATTGCTGCTCAGTCGCCAGTAGCCTTGCTGCTGTGCTTGGTAATTACTGCTGCTTTGATAATGACGGTCTAAAATCACATGTTGGGGCAGGTTATGCCGTAAATTATCAATATTATAATTACTGATGATGATTTGCTGCTTGTTGATTGTGTTAAAGAACTGAGTCGCTTGTAATACAGGGGCATTTCTTTGTTGGGTGAATTGTTTGAGGCTGTGATAACCCAGTGTGACAAGTAAGATAAAACTCAATATGTATAGAGCAGGGCGCATACGCTGAGTTTGGTAAACGTGTTCAATGAGTTGCGCGCAGATAATCGGTAACAATAAACTGAAAACGGCTAAGTGACGAATATTTTCTGGATTCTGCCCGCGGATGATCCAGGCAAACCAGCAACACACCAGAATACTTAATCCACGGGTTTTTGGTAAATATAAACCAACGCTTAGCATTGAGGTCAATAATATTACTCCGAGAGCGGAATAAGTATTGGTTAATGTAGTTAGCCATTGGCTTAATCGCGAGTCTGTGGCACTGGTGGTATTACCCCAAATCGTAAAGTGACCTTGGGTGAATCGCCGACCTTCCTCAATATAGGCCCAACCGTCTTGCATGAACACATAGAGCGCGCAAAGGATGCCTACCAGGGTAATACTGAATATCTGCCAGCCTAGTTGTTGATAACCTTGTCTACGTTGACGGTGATAACACAGTCCTAGCAACATAGCACTGGCTACTAGCGGTAAATAAGAAGGCCTGGTTGCTAAACATGCCGCTAATAATAACCCACTAACAACAGCTCTAAATGTTTGTCTTGGTAAAATAGACTGTAATACCCAATGTAATCGAGTCTTTAATAAAGGGCTTGAGCCGAGCGGTAGATGAAAACGGGTTAATAATAAATATAAGCTAAAGAACCACAGGGCGGAAGCGTCTGATAAACCGTTAAAGGCCAATTCGGCAATGTTGCCTTGTAGTAAAAAAAGTAGCACTGAAAATAATGCAAATGATTTTATGCGCATACGTTGATAGCAATACACAAAAACACTGAAGGTTAACGCTATTGCAGAAAGGAAACTGAGTAATACATTGCTGTTGGGATGTGAACTTATTGCGCTGATAAGTCGTTCTAGCCAAACAAAACCAGGGTAACCGGGAAAGTGAGGGCTAAACTCTAATACTGAAAAGTGGCTCAAGGCCCGCTGAAAATAAAGCGCATCATCACTGCTAATATCAAAGCTGTAATAATTGAGTAAACCAAAATAGCCTGCAATGCAGGCTATTAAGCTAATACCGACGATTAAATCAGCGCGCCAAAGCGTATTATTTGGTTGGTGCATCGGGTAATGTAAATTGTAATGCCGCTTGTAAACTAGTGCGGTATTCAATGTAGCGCGTTAAGTCTGCAGGTTTTTGGCCCACACCAAATACCCCCGGATTACCAATCGATGCAAGGGCGCCGCGAATAGCTTTATCGGCCTGTTGGCGATTGTCGGCAGTTAAATCGGCAGCAAGTAAATCAATGAATAACTTACTTTTGACAACCAGCACTTTAGCCACTTGATATTCATTGATGTTTTGCTCTGCACCGTCGAGACGGCGCATGACTTCGGCTTTTATCGTGGTGATTAATGCTGTTGCGACACCTTGTTGATCTTTGTTGGTGATTGCGGTTTGCATTTGTTCATCGACAGCGAGTCCATGGTGTTCGTTAAAATAAACAAACTCTTTTTGCATCGAATCATAGGCAGTCTGTACGGCACTATAATCATTTGCCGATAACGCTTTTAACAAGGCCTCACGACCCTCAATTAACGGCTCTTTACCCGCTGCAGCATAAGAATACGCAAAGCTTTGCGCACTAAATAACAATACCAAAAAACTGAATAACAGTGATGCTAAGTTTCTGTTTATAGTCGTTTTATTAGCTGTATGTTTAGTGTTTATTTTGGTCAATAGTATAGTCGGTTTAAGTGACATGTTTTCCCTCTGGCGTTTTTTTATCATCCATAATGCTTTGTACTTCAATCACGGTTTTTTCGTTACGGTGGTCAAAGATCTGGCGGCGATTATCTTCACCCTTAATAATACCTTCTGCTGCCATTAAGCCCATTTCCATCGCAGTATCAGTAAAGATGTAACGGAAAGTACCTTGGCGACCTGTCATAACCAAGTTGCCAAATTGGTTAAGATGAGTGATGGCACGTTCACGTTTAGCGTTATAACTCACATCCATCATAGGATAAGCGTATTCGGTGTAAGTAGTAAAAAATTCACCGGTACTTACATCTGGGATACCTAGATGATCAAGATCTTGTTTTACGCGTTTTAATAGTTTGTCGTTGTCCATATGCCAAACATCATCACCTTTATTACACGGGATCTCGATCATCACTGACGTTTGCCCTTTGGGTGCCATGAATGGCGAACGACGACGTGGTTCTTGCAAACGCGTACCGATTAACTCTGGATCAGACAGGTACTGCCAGGTATTTTGTGACACGTTTTCTATATCCATCGGCATATTGAAAAAGCGCAGAGAGCGGTAAGTTAGGCCAGAGTCAAACCCGGTTAATTTACAGACCACAGGTAAAGGAATAGTGCCGACCACGTGATCACAATTAATGGAATGTGTTTCACCGTTAAGCTCATAAGTGACAGCATCAATGCTATTTATCTTATTAAGATCATTATTTTTAAGCGCATCACGACCTTGCTCTAATGCGGTGATATTAGCGCCTCGAACAATGGTGACACCTTGTGCTTGCAGTTTGTCAGCAAGCTTGGTGTACATCTGGCCAAAGCCGAGTTTTGGATAGCGGTATTTTTTTGCGTAAGTGCGTGGTGTTGCGCCTCGCTTAGGGATCAGGCGACGTACCACATCTTTTAAATCTAACAAGCTAATTCGTTGCGATGCCCAGTCGGCTGATAATTGACGCGGGTCGATACCCCATAGTTTACTGGTGTAACCTTCAAAGAAATTTTTGTATAAGGTGGTGCCAAAACGGGTTTCAATCCATTCGGCAAAGTTACTGGTGCTTTGTTCATTTGGGCGTTTTTGGAAAGGCAATTTGAAAACCAGATCAATGGCCGCTCCGGCTAATAAACTTATCGGCGCATTACGTAATAAGTTACCAATCGCCAGCGGGTAGTTGTAGGTACGCCCTTTAAAACGGATCACACTGGTACGCTCTGCATACAGCAGATCATCAGTCATTAAGTCATCGATAAACTGTAATAGTTTCGGGTTTTTAGTAATAAAGCGATGGCCACCGTAGTCAAAGCGGTATTCCCCTTTTTCACCTTGGAAAGTTTGCGTTGCGCACATGCCACCAACAAACTCTTCACGTTCTAGAATAGTTACTTGGTAACCGGCTTGATTAAATTCCCATGCGGCCATGAGTCCAGCAGGACCTGCGCCTAAAATTACAATTTGTTTCGACATTATTTACTCAATGATTCATATTTTTAGTTTTTAGTAGGTAGAATAAACTTATCGTGGGCTTGCGCAGGCATTCATGCTTGCAACAGCTGTTTTTGTTTATACCACCGACTATGTATATATTATCTAGCGTTGGCTTTAATACTTAAGTTGCAGCTGTTTTAGCTGGTACTTGGTATCCACGGTGCCAAAACACGGTGAATATCGCTAAATAAACGAACCAAATAACAAGCGGTAATAAATTTGGTGATGAATTATAACCAAATAAAGCCCGTAAGAAAGTACCGAATACGCCTTGATCATCAAGGATATGACTAATATCAAACACGGCAGTCTGGAATACCGGTAACACGTCTGCGCTTTGTAGCATGTTACTTGCCGAAGACAATAGGCCAGCGGCAATAATGATAATCAGCAAGCTAGTCCATTTAAAAAATGCTTGTAGTGGTACTTTACGGGTACCACGCATCAGTACGATAACTAATATCAGTGATGCGATTAAACCTGCGCCTGCACCGATTAACCCATCTTGTAGTGAGAAATCGCCTTGACCTGAATACATCAACGCCGAGAAAAATAGCACGGTTTCAAAGCCTTCGCGCATGACCGCCAGAAAAGCCAAAAAGATTAAACCAAAGACATTGCCTGTCGTTAATATTTCGCGAATGTTCTGCTGCATGTTAGAGACTTGGGTTTTGGCTTGGCGTTGCATCCAAATTGCCATGTAGGTGAGTACCAAGGTCGCAAAGCCTAAAATACCTGCCATTAATAAATTACGGTATTCATGCGCATCGAACTGATCGACAACGAATTGAAAAATGAAAGCGACAATTAATGAGGCAATCAAACCGAGCGCAACACCCAGATAGATAAGTTTGTTGTGTTTTGATTGACCAAGCTTTGCTAAGTAAGAAAGTATAATGCCAACGAGTAGGAAGGCTTCAAGTCCTTCACGAAAAGTGATTAAAAAACTGGCAAACATATTAAGACTTCCTAAATAATTTGATCACAGTCCAGCGCCATGCGTGGCGAAGAACAAGCGGGGCAAGCAGCCATGAGCTGTAAAAATGAATATCTTGCATGAGGATACTGAAGTTATTACCCGTGTTACCCCAAAAAGTAAGGTAGATACCGGTAAGGGTACAAGCAATGAGCAAGTATTCGATAATGGTACCGGTTTGACGTAAGAATTTTTTATTACTGTTTTGAATAAGATTTCGGTGAGACAGCCAGAAACTACCAACAAAAGTAGGGAAGATGCTAATACCTGCAAGCATATGCATTAGTAACACAGTGCGCTCGACTTGCCATGGAATAGTAATAAATGGCCACAGTAAAAGTCCTGACAGGAACATCAAATATAATATTGCTTCGGCTTTCTTATGCTGAAAAGCGAGACGTTTAAAATGACACTGTAAACGTGACCAGATATTATCACCGGTTGGGGTTGCTACTTGAACTGACATGATAAAACCTTATTCATATCGACGGAATGAAAACGCGAAAAGGGCTGAGTAAATACTCATCCCTTTTTGCAACTGTTATTTTAGTGTCGCAACATTTGCATTAATCAATACACGTTAATTAACAAGTGTGCTGCGAGATGGCTGTTCATTGCCAAAAGGGTGAGGCTAGTTTGCACTAACCGACACTTTTGCTGCCATTGTTTGTGCTGTACCGTATTTACCGCCAGCACCTGTTACTTGTTGTACGCCATCATTGTCTGAATCGGTAGTTGAACTGTTTTTCAGTAAGTTTTCACCTGAATCACCAACCCATTCTGCTAATTGTTGACCACCGTTAACTACTTTCTTGAACCAAGCAGTGTAACGCTCAGTTAAGTGTTGTAGTTCTAGTGCTGGTACGTGTTCGCCTTCTTCGTTAGTAAGGTGAAGCATCGTTTCACGTAAACCACCCGAGATTGCCGCAGCCGTTAACGGTGTGTGAATTGTTGCTTTACCCGGCGTTTGTGCCCACGTACCTAACTCAGCGTCAAACATGTTTTTCTCTACCGCGAGGAAGATAGAACGTGCAGCTTGCTTGTAAGTATCATCTTGTGTTGCAAGGTATGCAGAAACTAAACCACGGATTGCAGCAAACTGTGCGTCAAGTGACTGATTTTTATCTACTGATTTAACCGTATTATTCACTGATGAACTAAGCGTCGCGCCGTCATATACTAGACCGTTTTTTGCCACTAAGGTGTTAACGATGAAATCTGCTTGCGCTTTGATTAGACCAAGTGCTTGTTTACCTTGAGGTGTTTCTAGGTCTACATCACCGCCGGCTGCCGCTGCATAACCAACAGGTAGTGCATCTTGTGAACGTTGGTAAATAGATAGTGCGACGATGCTATATGCAGCGTCAAATGTTTCAACTTGCGCATTTTGCTTGCCGTCGTATTTCGTTACAAACGTACCCGCTTTTTTGTTGAAATGTAGATTTGCTAAATTTTGGAACGATAGGTTAGCAATGTTGCTTGCAAGAGAGAATGCATCGTCAGCAGCTACATTGTTGTTTGTTTTTCCATCGATATTTTGTTTTGGTGCGGCAGCAAATGGTTTGCCATCAAATACAGCTTTAAACGCTGGGTTTTGTGCAGTATTGGCTGTGCGTTGGTCAGTAAATGCATAGAATTCACTTACAGGCCATAATAACATCCACGTATCACGTAGTGATGATGAACCATCTGTAACTGTTAATTTACCGATGTTATTTACGTTGTTCTTTTGTGTTTCTTTAACTGCTACTTTGTGTGCAAACCAGATTGGGTTTTTAGATGCATCGTAGTCAGGACCGAATTTAACACCGAGGTTCTTCCCGTCAAAGCCAAGTTGCTGTTGCAGGATAAGCAGTTTGTCTATTGACATTTCAGTTAAGATCATACCGTTGAAACCATCGGCAGCAGATACACCAAGGCTGTGTTTACCGTCTTGATCCATTGTGCTTGATGTTGCTTCAACTTCTTCATCTGTTGTTGTAACGTGCATGCCACCGAGGAAATCTTGTGACCACATTACTTCTTTAAGGAAGATGCTACCGATTGCGCCTGGGTTTAAGGCTTTATCAAAACTTGCGCTGTCCCATGCCAGCGTTTTGTAGTCACGGAAGTAAGCTGGGATCACTGTGTTGTGTACCGCTGCTTTACCTGTTGCAGATAATACTTCTAACTCTTCACCATTAACTTTCGTTGTATCTACTTTACCTACAAATTCAGGGCTACCTGAAACGTACGGTACTGAAATAGGGTACATGTTTAGTGGGATTTCTTCACTTGGGAAACCAACTGCGCCTGCAAGTGAGATGAAGCGTTTACCTAAGTCAGCAAGAGAACCGCCACGCGCTTGGTTAACTGGACCATTTACTAGGTGAGGACCCATAGAAGACTGGTAGTTTAACGCGTACATCGCTTCTTCAGAATACTCGTAGCTTTCAATACCCGCGGCGTAATCAAAAGCAGTAGGTTGATCAACTTGGTTAGGATCTAAAACATCAAGGTCTAAACCGAGCGCTTCAGCAAGTGGTTCACCGGATAATTCGAATTCTGTATATGCAAGAAAGTTTGCAGCAGGATAAAGGGTTTTATCAAGTACTTTTACATTTGCAGCATGTGATGCAAATGAAGCAGTAAGTAGCGCCGAAGAGATGGCAAAGCAAAGGGCAGATTTTTTCACAACAAATCCTTTTTATTTTTTATAATAGACTATGTCTTAATGAGAATAATTCGTATTATCCATATAAATATACTTAATGCAACTCTAATTGATAATTATTACTGTTTATAATGATCTAGAGCAGTCTGTTTTAAACTCGCGTAATAATTGAACAAATTCTGATGGGGTCCGATCGAGATCGTCGTTGGGGAAGTAAATATCATAACCAAGTGTATTGTGGAGATACTGCATACGGTTAATAAACATGGCCTGTAGTCCGTGATAATTGTGGGTTATTTTTATATCTGGGAAAAGCATGTTATCGGCATTGCCGTACAGATTTGAACTTGGTTCTGTGAGCATGGTAAGGGCTCTTTGTTCTAATAACATATGAGATAAAGTAGGCAGGGAAGCGCTATTGATAAGGTGCTCTCGTTGCTTGAGGCGGATGCCGATGTAAGGTAATTCTTTTAACTCTAATCCGTCATTTATCTTAGGTATATCGATGCGTTGTATATCTTGCCAGAGGATAGTGAAACCACCTCGTGAGGTGAAATAATGCAGTCCTTCTTTGGTCAGTGAGAAACGGTAATATACGTCATTAATTTTTACGATCCCAACAATTAACAAGCATATACCAATCATAAGCGCCCCTGCGGACAGAGGGAAATAAAGGGAATTGTCTGAGTCTGCGGATGTTGTTAACAACGATATGATACTGCTGAAAATGAACAGGGCAGCAATAATCGTCACTGTGACGCCATTACGTTTTGCGATAGGCCGTATTAACATGAGGTTCCTCCTCGCTAAATGCGGTTATTTGTGTTCTATAGGTAATAATAGCTCAAATATAACGCCTTTATCACCCGGCAAGTTTCTCGCATTTATGTTGCCATGATGGAAATCACTGATTAACTTGACGATATGTAAACCTAAGCCAAGATGTGGAGTATCTGATAACTGACGATTGGAGACCATAGAGTCAAACAGTTGGGGGATATTATCACTGCTAAAGTGCGGTCCTTGGTTTTCGACTGAGAGTTGTAGTTGCGTGTTGATCTTATTTAGCTTAAAGCGAATCGGTTGATCTACGGGCGCATAATCAACGGCATTACTGATGAGTTTATCGAGTAATTGGACGATAAGTTCTGGCGCTAAATTTATCGTGTAATCATCACCATGTTCGTATTCTAATTGAAATTGATGATTGCTATAAATTTGTCGATAAGCCTCAGTTAACTCTTCTAACATGTCGTCAAAGGGGACCACTTGCCACTGTGCATATTCAAAGCTTTGTTCTAATTTATTGGCTTCACTGAGTGCGTTTAATGTTTGGCTTAGGCGATTGGTACCTTGCATTGCCCGTGTGAGGTATTTTGTTGCTTCCGGGTCTAAGTTCGATAGTTCAAGGTTTTCGAGCGATGTGCGAATAACGGCAACCGGTGTTTTCAATTCGTGAGAAAGCTTATCAGCCAAGGTAGCCAGATAGTCGGTGTACTTACCTTGATTAATCGTCAGTTGTTGCATCACTCGGGATAAATCACCTAATTCATCAGGCAGTCTGCTGGCAGCTGGCACTGCCATTATTTTCCCGTCGTTATCGATTGCTGCACGGTAGTTTTTCTTCATTTGAACAATACGCCAAGACAAGGACGATGCAAATGTAAATAAGCCAGTGACAATCACGGCGATGATAGTAAACAGTAATATTAATAATTGGTTTAACGCTTCGCTGGCAGACAGTAAACTTTGTCGTGAATCTTGTACCGCAACTAGATAGAATTGTTGGCCGTTAGCGATAATAACTTTACTGTGTAGTTGCTTATTAATTGGTGAGTCTTGGTACCAAGTTGTTTGTTCTAATTGTTGTGGGGATATCCAGCGACCTTGGCTGGTAGGCTCTCGCCAATAAGGTAATGCGTTGGAGGTAAATAACTTGTTGTAAATTGCATTGGTGAACCAGGATGGCTCTGCTTGGTCACTATCATCATCTGCGTCATCTATCCACTGATCTGCATTTTGTTGCCCAATTAACCAATATTGACTATTGAGTAAATACAAACTTAGTCCGGGTTGTGAATAGTTAGCGAGTTGGTGGTTTAAATCTAATTCTTCACGCACGAGACTGCGCTCGTAAGTTGTTGTTGGCTTAGATTTAAAATGTTGATTTATTTGGCCGTCATTAAGTATGAGCTCAAAGCCAATCGCATTACTTGCTAAGTCAATTGGTATTGCAATTTCAATATTGTAGTGACCATCGCGCCATAACCAGCTGCCAGCATCTCGGCCAGTGGTCATGGCCTGACTCGTGTTTTTTATTTCTACGCGACCAGAACCTTGTGGGTTAATCTGCCAATGCGAAACCAGACCAGTATTATTGATACTGCGGATATTAAGCTGATCTGCTGCTCGCTGCGGTTGCATTGGATTATAATAATGCGGTGTCAGCGCTGATGTCTGTATAAAGATATAGAGTAATCTATCATTAATCGCCAACTTAAATTTGACTGTTGTGTCTGGCTTTGCTTCTGCCGATAAATCGGCCACGTGATCATAGTTGTTAAGTTGAAACCAAGGTGTGGTGATATTTTTCCAATCACTTTCTTCACCATCAAATCCGTCCAATAACATTTTACTGTCAGTGAGCGGGGCGTAATAGTTACCTTGGTGAGTATTAAAGACGGAATGTTGTGACTGGTTTAGTGTGTGTTGAAATTGTTGTATTGCCGCTGTCATTTGCACATCTAGTAACTGGCTGTTGCTTTGGCGTAGACTGGTTTCTAAAATACGGACACTCTGACAACCAGCCCAAGGCAGTAATAACATTAGGCTGGCAACCAGTAGGAGTTGCATCTTTAAGTTGAAGCGAATTGTCACTCAATAACCCAGCGATAACCCATCCCGTAAGCTGTTTTAATGGCGTTGAAATCTGCATCTATGTAACTGAATTTTTTGCGTATGCGTTTGATGTGTGTGGTGATGGTATTGTTATCGAGTACCACATGTGCGGCATCCATAAGTTGGTCTCGATTTTTAACCTGACCTGGGTATTTCGCAAGGGTATGTACAATCCAAAATTCAGTTAACGTGAGCATAACGGGCTGATCTTGCCAGTAAGTCTCAATACGTTCGATATTGATCCGCAATGAACCATGAGTGATGACTTGTTCGTCTAATGACGGTGGTTTTTTTAACGCTTGGATCCGGCGAAAAAGCGCCGCAACACGTGCTAAAACTTGATGAATACTGACGTCTTTTGTTAAGTAATCATCAGCGCCAAGACGTAACGCTGAAATCTCGTCTAGTTCACTGTTTCGCGCCGTTAAAAATATAATCGGTAGGGTTTCTGAAAGTTGACGTAATGTACGGCATAGATCAAAGCCACCTTCGTATTCACCCTGTAAACCGACATCAATAATCGCCATATCAGGCAATGCAAGGGCAAAGGCAGCTAGTGCGTCCTGACGATTATGAAAGAGTGAAACCCGGTAGCCAATTCGTTGTAATGCATCACGATAATTCTTTGCGATATTGATTTCATCTTCAACGAGGGCAATATGTAATTGTTGTTCAATCATTCGGATTAACTCATAAATCGATAATGGGGAGGTGCATTTTTCTACCGTGCTATGTTATCAAGGATAAAAATATTAATACAGTGTTAAGCTACATCTGCTGGTGTTATCCAGCGTAAATGGTTGTTACGCTTTCTTTCAACAATATCGAAAAATAGAAACTCTTCAAAAGCACGGTCTATTTCATCTATGCTCAACTGCAGTATTTCAGCAATGTATTTTTTAGAGCATTTTAGATCTTGTTCTTGCGCCGCTTGTAAGATAGTGGAAGACTTTACGGACATTTGTTTTTTAATTAATAACGATTGATTTTCTAATTGAGCAGGTGCGTCAATTTCGATATGGTTTTGTGTCGCTAACAGGCGTAAATGTTCAGCCTTATCGGCTTTTTCTTGTTCTTTTTCTTGCTGTTTTTTACGGTTAATTGAATGGCGGAAACGCAGTTCTTCGCCAATCAAACCGACAAAGAAAGCAGCAAAAATATCAAGTAATACCGATAAGAAGATCACTAACCATGATTGTGCATTTTCTGTTGTGGTATTAAGAATTTTCGCTAGGCTTGCGATCAAACTGATAACCGACCCTTTTTCAGAGACCGGAACGCTATCACGCTTAATTCTAAGTTGTGTTTGTTTTGCACGGAGAATTTGATTTTCTTTTTGGATCCGAGTCACACCCAGTGAAATCATTTGTAATTCGAGGTATTTATCTGCGGCTTTGTTATTAAGCGCGATTTCATCGTCGATCGCTGAAATTTGAAAGTTGATTGCATTGACCTTGTTATCACGTTGATCGACATATTGCTGTGCGACATTGGTTGCGCTATTAATACCACCGATACTGCCGCCTATCGAAATGATAGCCAGGATACAATAGAAACCTAGCGCTACAAGTGCGGCATGGAACGCTTTGCGTGCAACTCGCTCACCAAATTCGTACCAAGCAAAGAATTTACCCAGTTCAAAAATGACGGCTAAACTTCCGAACAAAATTTGCATGAGAAATTTATCGTGAATAGATAAAAAGAGTAGCAGTGAGAATATTACTGATGCAGTAATCGCTGCGCCAGTAAAGGCATACAAGCTGCACATTGCAAGGATGCCTTTAGGACGGCGAGTATATGTTAATGAAGAATCATGCATGTTTAAATGTATCTTAAAGCAGAAAGGTGACTAATTTGCGGGCATACTAACACGGCTAATTAGTAACGGATAACTACTTTTAGCTATTTTAACAAACGGGCATATTTCAACCATTTTGTGATGGGATCTATTAAAACTGCCAAAATAACCCCAGACTGCCTACTATATATTCCTTGTGTGGGTCTTCTTCATAGTCAGGACTCATTGCCACGACACTAAATTTTATGCCAATATTTTGATAATAAGCAAGTAAGCCCGCTGCAGCCGTCGCTTGTATATTTTTTAAGGTAATGTCAGGCACTTCAACGGGGGTCTCACCTTCAATGGTTATATCATTAAAACGATAACGAATTTCTGCTGTCGCATAAAGCATGATACCTGAGCTATTTGGTGCCAGTAACATGCCCTGTAATCGGTGCGGGTGTAGGCTGAGATTATTATAATTTGCGCCTAAATCCACTCCCCAACGCACCGTTGCCCCGAATGCCGCTTCACTTTGATAATTACCCACCGCGAGACGTTGATAAACGGATAGATCCGACTCTCCAATAAGCATCAGAGGACGACCAATGAGTTGATCTGCTTCTGCTGTGACTTGGTAAACAATCTCATCTTCAATTTGATAGTCCCAACCTTGTGGCGTGGTGGCATCAATCGCATCATGAATGAATTTTTGGGTGTCACCTGCTCTGGATTGCTCACCGACACCGCCCACTAACAATGACAGCCGATAAGAACTCACGGCGCTGTAACCTAATACACTTGCTTCACCAAACAACAGACCAGCGTATGGGCGCTCATTGGTTTGGGGGGTAATGGCTGATATATCACTGGGCGTCCACATTTGCTGACCGAATTGATAATTCACTGCATATTTAAGGGCGTTAGGATCAAAGGCCGTGAATGCTTGCCAAAACTGATTATTTAAAGCTGGTGCTTCAGCAGTGTAGTTAATGAACACTGCATTGGTATAGTTACCATCTTCATCTGAGATAACGTCATTATGCATGCCAAATAGCCAACCGCTTGCAAAACTGCTCATTGGACTTAAAACGAGCAATATAATGCTGCATAATTTAAAACGCATGTGTATTCCTTTGTGTCATTTTTACGTCGTTACCTGTCAAATATGTTAACAAATAACCTTAGGCATTAATTATACCAATATTATGTATAGTGTTGTTATTTAATGTTTGGTTTAGGCTTGCCGTCATGCTGTTTGGTTATGGAGTGCTAGGTATCGATACTTGCTAGGCATGGTTTTTTTTATTCGTTTTGATGAACGAGATGATGAACGTACAAATTTTGATTTTAGAGAGTTTAAAGCAGCTGTTGTCACTAAAAAATGGCAAGCTTCTTTTGGCTTTGATCAAGTACATTGGGGGTGATGGAGAACCACTATTTGGTCGATATTGTTAATCAAACTGATTATAACGAATCACCGAACGGAGAAGATAAGCTCGGTCAACCTATGTTTAGGTTAGGTATTAATATTAAAGACGCACTGCTGGAAGCGATGATATTGATTGGTTATCGTGAAGCCGCTATGGCACTACGTTATAGCAAGATCGTCAAGAATATTGATGTTGGCGTGAGCTATTTTGGCGGACATTCACGTACACCTGAATTAATTATTCCAGACGTCGGAGACCCTGTTTGGCATGTTAATTTTCTGTTGGCCTAGAAGGCTGGTGGTTTAATGTGAGTGATGACGATTACGCAAATAAAACCTTCAATGATGATAATATGATCCAGTTGACTGGTTATTATTACTTTTAATCTACATGAATTATCGGTTCGTCAGTTAGGGTACTGTTAATCCAATTTATTTTCGGTTATTCTGATATCTGAGTTGTAGATTAAATTAACCATATAAAAGGATTTAAGATGTTTAAGGTAAATCAGTATTTTGATGGTCAAGTTGCTTCAATTGGATTTCAAGAAGCGGATAAAGCAGCAAGTGTTGGTGTTATGGCTGTCGGTGAATATGAATTTGGTACAGCCTTAGCCGAGGTGATGATTGTGATTACAGGTGCGTTAACTGTGTTACTGCCAGGACAATCTGAGTGGCAAACATTTAATGCGGGTGAGCAGTTCAATGTGCCTAGCGACAGTAAGTTTCAAGTTAAAGTCGCGCAAGAAACAGCATACCTTTGCCAATATGGTTAGTGGATCTGTGAAAAGGGGAGAGTAAACGTTAAGTTTACTCTCCCCTTTTAGTATTCAATTAATCGCTAAGCGTTATTTTTTCGGCTTAGCATTGAATGCTGCAAGTTGTTCTTCAGTTGCTGGTAGTTGGTGGTTGGCTTTCCACTCGGCATAAGTCATACCGTAGATGCGTTCTCTTGCTTGCTCGTCTGTCACGTCTAGTTCAAGTTCATCGGCCGCTGATTTGTACCATTTACCTAAGCAATTTCGGCAAAAATCAGCCAAGATCATTAAATCAATATTTTGAACTTGTTTGTTCTCATCTAAATGCGCTAATAAACGTTGTAATACTTTTGCATCCAATTGATCTTGTTGAATTTGTGTTAATTCTGGTTTGTTCATTATCTATTCCTTGTTATTTCGCTGACTTAATCAGGCCCGTAATATGGCAACTACATACGATAACTGCAACAGCTAAGTAAATTGAAGAAGTTACAATCAACCACTGTGGCATTGTATACGATAAAAACTGCCAGCTAATTTCATCACAAAAACCGGTTGGATTAAACAACCAAGGTGCCCATTCATGCAGTGGCGCCCAAGTCGGGAAATTAGGGAAGAAGTCACACGTCGAAAATGGTGACGGATTTAGTTGAATATCGACATGCTCAATAGCCAGGCTTAAGCTGTAACCTGCACTGATGAACCATAATGCAAAACCACTAAAACGCATGATTGGGTTGGCAGGCGTAATCGCACCAACTAAACCTGCAATGATTATCCCCATCATAGCAACACGTTCATAAACGCATAATACGCAAGGGCTCAGCTCCATAACATATTGAAAGAACAGGGCTGATGCTTCTAATCCCATGCCTGTTAGGGCGAGTAACACCCAAGGGAGGCGTTGTTTGGGTAGATTAGAAATAAACTGGTACATATATTATCTCAAATGAATTTAATGATTATCTGCTGTTATAACATATTGCCGGACTAGATATGCGCTGCAACGTGTAAAAGTGTGTAAGAATAAAAGCTTATGTTGGGTCCGCCATATAGAAAACGCCGCTAATAGCGGCGTTTTATTCGTGAATATATGACTTAGTGACCTGTCGATTTTATCGCGTCAATAGCAGCATCAGCATGGGAAGTGATCCAGCCCATATCAAGCATGCTATTTGTCATTGGCTCTAAGAAGAACATGATAGCGCCAAGACCAACAAGTGTCATTACGATAGTATATGGTAGTGCCATGATAACCATACGGCCATAAGATAAACGTAATAGCGGTGCAACAGCCGACGTTAATAAGAATAAGAACGCCGCTTGACCATTTGGTGTTGCCACAGATGGTAAGTTAGTACCAGTATTAATTGCCACAGCAAGTAAATCAAATTGGTCACGCGTAATGGAACCATTATCTAATGCCGCTTTAACTTCAGTAATATAAACGGTACCAACGAATACGTTATCACTCACCATAGAAAGAATACCATTGGCCAAATAGAATAACGGCAGTTGATCATGGGGTGACGCTGCTAATACGGCATTAATTAACGGTATGAATAACTGCTGCTCAATAATAACCGCGACAATAGTGAAGAATACGGCAAGTAATGCAGTGAAAGGTAGCGCCTCTTCGAATGCTTTACCGAGTGCGTGTTCTTCAGTAATACCATTAAATGCAGTGGCTAGAATGATGACAGATAAACCAATTAAACCAACCGACGCTAAATGGAATGCAAGGCCAATAATTAACCAAACACCAATCGCTGCTTGCGTATAAAGTTTTACACGTTCACGTTGGCTGCGGTTTGCATCTTCATACTTGTCAAAATCGACAAGAATAGTGCGTACAGAAGTGGGTAATTCAGCACCGTAACCAAATACTTTGAATTTCTCGACCAGGACGCATGTCAACAGACCAAAAAAGAACACAGGAACCGTTACAGGTGCCATACGTAGTGCAAATTCTAGAAAATGCCAACCTGTTTGTTCAGCAATAATTAGATTTTGTGGCTCACCAACCATAGTACATACCCCACCGAGTGCAGTACCTACACCAGCATGCATCATAAGAGTACGTAGGAATGCGCGATAATCATCAAGGTCTTGACGTTTAAGTTCATGGACAGAACCATCATCAGTATGGTCATGATCTTGTTTAAAATCACGGCCTGAAGCAACTTTGTGATAAATGCTGTAGAAACCAATAGCGACACTAATTACAACCGCGATAACGGTTAATGCATCTAAAAATGCAGATAAAAAAGCTGAAACAAGAGAAAAAGAAAGTGCAAGTAATACTTTGGATTTGATATTAATAAGCATTTTGGTAAATACATAAAGTAATAACGACTTCATGAAATAAATACCTGCAACCATGAAGATTAATAACAATAATACCTCAATGTTATTCACAATTTCATGCTGGACTTGATCTGCAGATGTCATCCCTATTACGACCGCTTCAATAGCAAGCAGGCCACCGGGTTGAAGCGGATAGCATTTAAGCGCCATTGCTAAGGTGAAAATAAATTCAACGACTAATAACCAACCTGCTATAAATGGGTCGATTGCAAAAATGAAAGGGTTAATAATAAGGAAGGCAATGATTGCAATTTTATACCACTGAGGTGAGTTGCCTAAGAAGTTCATTTTTGCCGCCGTACTAAGGCTTATATCCATGAGGTTGTCCAATATTTGTGTATAAGAATTATAAAACTGGGATATTCTAAGCATATTTTGTGACGTGCGCCATCCTTTTTATTGATATAGATTATTGTTATTGCAAATAAATTTATGTTAATTTTTAAATCGGAGAATAATTATTCTGGTGATAGTATCTAATTTAAATCTGGTCGGAGTTGCTTGTAGGTGCTAAGATCCTAAAGGACACAACCTGTTATATTTCCAAATGAGAAGTTAAATGGATATTACTGATAGTAAAACAACAAATAGAAAGCGTCGGAATGACGGTATTATTAAGGCTAAAAGTCCAGCTGGCTTTGCCGAAGAATATCTGATTGAATCGATTTGGAAAAATCGCTTTCCTCCGGGGTCAATCCTTCCCGCCGAAAGAGAACTTTCTGAGCTTATTGGCGTTACCAGAACGACGCTACGTGAAGTACTACAACGTTTAGCACGTGATGGTTGGCTCACTATTCGACATGGAAAACCAACACAAGTAAATAACTTTTGGGAAACATCAAGTCTTTCAATTTTAGAAGATTTAGTGCGATTAGATCCAGAGCGTTTACCAGAATTGGTGCGTGACTTATTGTCAGCGCGAACCAATATTAGTGTGATTTTCATCCGTGCTGCGATCAAACGTGATCCTGAAAGAGTGGCTGAAATTTTAACTGAAGCTGAAACATTAGCGGATGACAAAGATGCTTACACTGAATATGATTATCACATGTTACACAAATTAGCCTTTTTATCGGGTAACTTGGTGTATGCGTTAATTCTAAACGGCTTTGATAATATGTATCGTATTCTTGGGAAAATTTATTTCGATTACCCAGAAGCGCGTTTATTGGCACAAGATTTTTATAAACAACTAAAAAAGGTTGCAGTAGAAAATCGAGCGGATGACTGTTTGAATATTGTGCGTAATTACGGTATGAATTCAGGTCTGCTTTGGCAGCAGTATCGTGACGAAACATGGGATGATATTTGCGTGGCTTTCGAACAACGCATTAAATAATTGTTGTCTAATATAGAGGTATAAAAAATCAGTCATTGACTGGTTTTTTATACCGAATTTATGATTTTTGGCTAGAACTTTGGCTGATAATCTCTATGTCACCATTGGCTAAAACTTGTTCTAAGCGAACGTCAAAGCTCCATAATCGATGGAGGTGTTTCATCACCTCTTGCGCTGATTTATTGTCTAGTGGTATGTCTTTATGAGGTACGTAGCGTAACGTTAAAGAGCGATCACCTTTCTTATCGACATTGAATACCTGAATATTGGGTTCGTTATTACTTAAATTATACTGAGCAGATAACTTATTCCGCAGACGTTGATAGCCCTCTTCATTATGAATTGCCGACACTTCTAGATACTTACTATTTTCGTTATCTTCGATTGAAAATAAATGCATATCACGCATTACTTTTGGTGATAAGTATTGGCTGATAAAGCTCTCGTCTTTAAAATTTTGCATTGCAAAATGTAATGTTTCTAACCAATCACTACCCGCGATATCGGGGAACCAAGCCTGGTCTTCTTCGGTTGGGTGCTCACATATACGCCGTATATCGATAAACATCGAAAAACCAAGAGCATAGGGGTTAATACCTGAATAATTAGGACTGTTATAGGCTGGTTGTGCGATAACGTTAGTATGATTATGTAAAATCTCTAACATAAACTTATCGGACACTAATCCTTCATCATACATATGGTTAGTCATCGTATAATGCCAAAATGTTGCCCAGCCTTCATTCATTATTTGCGTTTGTTTTTGTGGATAAAAATACTGGCTTATTTTACGGACAATACGAATGATTTCTCGTTGCCAGGATTCTAACAGCGGTGCGTTTTTCTCAACAAAATAAAGAATGTTCTCTTGTGGTTCGGCGGGATAGTTAGGCTCAACAGGTTCTTCTTTTTGATTGAATTGGGGCAGGGTACGCCACAATTCATTCACCTGAGTTTGTAAATAATCAGTACGCTCTTGCTGACGGCGCTTTTCTTCACTTAACGACGGCTCACTAGGACGCTTATATCGATCAACACCATAATTCATTAATGCATGACAAGCGTCGACGATATTTTCAACGGCATCAATGCCATATTTTTGTTCACAATCAGCAATATAGTTTTTTGAAAATACCAGATAATCAATAATGGAATCAGCATCAGTCCATGTTTTAAAGAGGTAATTATTCTTAAAAAAAGAATTATGGCCATAGCAGGCATGCGCGATAACTAAGGCCTGCATTGGGATGGTATTTTCTTCCATGAGGTAGGCGATACAAGGATTTGAGTTGATCACAATTTCATAGGCTAACCCCATTTGACCATGTTTATAGCTCTGCTCTGTTTGAATAAATTTCTTACCAAAGCTCCAATGGTTATAACCAATTGGCATCCCTACAGAAGAATAAGCATCCATCATTTGTTCGGTGGTGATGACTTCAATTTGATTGGGGTAAGTATCAAGTCGATAGTATTCAGCAATACGTTTGATTTCGACATGGTATTCTTCAAGTAATGGAAAGTTCCAATCAGGACCATCGTCGAGCTGCTTCACTTTATCTCTTAACATATAGACTCCCTAAGCGACCTGTTTCTTAAATAATTCACGGAATACAGGATAAATATCGTCGAGTTGGCGGATGTGTTGTAAGGCAAATTGTGAGTATACTTCCGCTACTTTTTCATATTCTCGCCATAATGTTTGATGTGCACGACTCGTTATTTCTATATAACTGAAATAACGCACTTTCGGCATGATTTTATCAAGTAAAATCTTACGACATAAAGGAGAATCATCAGCCCAATTATCGCCATCAGAAGCTTGTGCAGCGTAAATATTCCATTCGTTAGCCGGAAACTTATCGGTGACAATTTTATCCATCAACTTTAATGCCGATGATACAATCGTGCCGCCTGTCTCTTGCGAGTAAAAGAATTCATGTTCATCAACTTCTTTTGCTTGTGTATGGTGGCGTATATAAACCACCTCAATCGTTTTATAAGTACGTGTTAAAAACAAATACAGTAAGATATAGAAACGCTTAGCCATGTCTTTGGTTGGCTGGTCCATCGAACCTGATACGTCCATGAGACAGAACATGACGGCTTGGCTATTCGGTACCGCATATTGCTCAAAATTGTTATAGCGTAAATCAAATGTATCGATGAACGGAACTTTACTGATCCGTTCTTTAAGCGCTGCAATTTCATTTTTTAATTCGTCAACAAACTGGCCTTCAATGTCCCCCTGATTAGTTAACGCATCAATTTGCTGTTGCAATGCTTTTATTTTTCTTTTTTTACTACCCGTTAAAGCGGTACGCCTTGCTAACGAATTTTTCAATGATTTCACAAGCGCGATGTTACCTGGGTTACCACTTGATGTATAACCAGCGCGATGGGTTTTCATTTCAACAATACTGTTCAGTTGATTTTCTTGTAAGTTAGGCAATTCTAAGTCTTCAAATAACAAATCAAGATATTCGTCTTTTGAAATCTGAAAATTAAAATCATCATTACCTTCACCGCTATCACTGGCCTCTCCATCACCAGCGCCAGAACCGCTTCCGGGTGGTGGACGATTGATTTTGTCACCAGTTATAAATTGGTCGTTACCTGGATGTACTATGGTACGTTCACCACCTTTACCTTGATGAAATATAGGCTCGGAGATGTCGCGAGTTGGAATGCTGACACTTTCTCCAGATGTAATATCCTGGATACTGCGATTATTGACAGCATCAGATACAGCCTTTTTTATTTGTGAGTTATGGCGACGCATAAAGCGTTGCCGATTAACGGTACTTTTATTTTTTCCGTTTAATCTGCGATCAATAAAGTGTGCCATTTCATCCCCTCAAACGAAAACCGTTATGATGATTTACGTACACGTAAATACCATTCTGACAACAATCTCACTTGTTTTTTGGTATAGCCCTTCTCCATCATGCGGTCAACAAAGTTGTCATGTTTTTGCTGTTCGTCTGTGGATGTTTTGCCGTTAAATGAAATAACAGGTAGCAACTCTTCGGTATTGGAAAACATTTTCTTTTCGATCACCACACGGAGTTTTTCATAGCTAACCCAAGACGGGTTTTTACCATTGTTATTGGCTCTGGCACGGAGTACAAAGTTAACTATTTCGTTACGGAAGTCTTTAGGGTTGCTAATACCTGCGGGTTTTTCTATTTTTTCTAGATCATTATTTAATGCTACTCGATCAAATAATTGGCCTGTTTCAGGGTCTCGATATTCCTGGTCTTGGATCCAAAAGTCTGCATATATCACATAGCGGTCGAAAATGTTTTGGCCATATTCAGAATAAGATTCTAAGTAAGCTGTTTGAATTTCTTTGCCGATAAACTCTACATATTTCGGGATTAAATAACCTTTTAAGAACTCTAAATATCGATCTGCAATATCTTGCGGGAATTGTTCACGTTCAATTTGCTGTTCGAGTACATAGAAAAGGTGTACAGGGTTAGCGGCGACTTCCACGTGATCAAAGTTGAATACTTTGGATAAAATCTTATAAGCAAAACGGGTTGAAAGACCTGACATACCTTCGTCTACACCTGCGTAATCCCGGTATTCTTGATATGACTTGGCTTTCGGATCGGTATCTTTTAAGGTCTCGCCATCGTAAACGCGCATTTTCGAGTAGATTGATGAGTTTTCAGGGTCTTTAAGTCGAGATAACACGGTGAATTGAGCGAGCACATCGAGAGTCCCTGGTGCACATTTTGCGTTATGTAATGCACTGTTTTCGAGTAATTTACGATAAATAGACTGCTCTTCACTAATACGTAAACAGTAAGGTACTTTAACTATGTATACCCGATCTAAAAAGGCTTCGTTATTTTTGTTATTACGGAATGTTAGCCACTCTGATTCATTAGAGTGAGCAAGAATAATACCTTCGAAAGGCAGCGCGGATAGACCTTCAGTACTGTTATAATTACCTTCTTGCGTTGCTGTAAGTAGGGGGTGAAGCACTTTAATCGGTGCTTTAAACATCTCTACGAACTCCATAATACCTTGATTTGATTTACATAATGCCCCTGAATAGCTGTAAGCATCCGGATCATCTTGTGAGAAATGTTCTAACTGACGAATATCAACTTTACCGACTAACGATGAAATATCTTGGTTATTTTCATCCCCAGGTTCTGTTTTAGCAATGGCAATCTGGTGAAGTATAGATGGGTGTACTTTTTCTACTTTAAACTTGCTGATATCACCATTAAATTCTTTTAAACGTTTAGCCGCCCAGGGAGACATCACATGACCAAGACAGCGGGTTGGGATACCGTATTCATTACGTAAGATATTGGCATCTTCATTGACATCAAACAAGCTAAATGGATGGTCGTTTACGGGAGAGCCTTTGATGCGGTAAATGGGGATATTCTGCATTAAGTCTTTTAATTTTTCGGCTAGCGATGATTTACCACCACCGACAGGACCGAGTAAATATAAAATTTGTTTCTTTTCTTCTAAACCTTGCGCTGAGTGTTTTAGATACGCAACAATCTGCTCGATAGCGTCTTCCATACCGTAGAAGTCTTCAAAAGCGGGGTAGCGTGCTACAACTCGGTTGGAAAATAATCGGCTTAGGCGAGAATCGGTCGCGGTATCAACCATTTCAGGTTCACCGATGGCGTTTAATAATCGTTCAGCGGCAGATGCATATACGCTTTTGTCGTCACGACATAAATTCAAGAATTCTTGAATTGTATATTCTTCTTCACGACTTTCGTCGTATCTTTGCTGATAATGTTCAAAAATACCCATTAGTAACCCCCAAATGTAATTACTTGCATCCGCAAACATTAGCATCTACAAGTCTGAACTATTTCTCATTGCTAGTTTAAATTTAGACTTTGATTTTAAAATTGCGCAATTAAATTGCGGTTTTATAAGCGTTTTATTATTTTATAATGGTGGTGGCAATATTATATTTTAATAATAAGTGTGCGTGCGTCAGTGAATGCGGATTGATTAGAGTTGTTTTGTGGGTCTTTGTATTGTCAAATATTGATTTATCGATATATAGATAAAGTATAGCCTAATCCAAATGTGAATAAACATTATTTAGGATTGATATTTGTTAATGGTGGTATTGCTCTGTATTTATCATGGCATTGCGATATTCGGTATAGATGAGGTTTTATGCTGTGATCTTTTCATGTAGCAATTTATTTAACATTCACATTGTAGGGAAAGAGCGGATAGAAGATGACTATCCGCTTTTAAACCGAATATTAGTGTATTCTGTGATTTACCGAAAGTTAGCTTGCTTCCGTCCATAACCATGGAAACTGCTGCTTATTTTTAGCTTCGAATTCAGTGATTTTAGCTTCATGCTTTAATGTCCATGAGATATCATCAGCGCCTTCAATAAGGCTTTGCTTACGGAATGGGTCAACCTCAATATTGATAACAATACCACCCGGTGTTGTTACCGTTTGTGCAGGTAGGTCAACAGTAAACTTGATACCTTCATTTGCCTCAATTTCAGCCATTAACGCGGCGAGTTCTGCTTTGCTTACACGGATTGGTAAAATACCGTTTTTAAAGCAGTTTGAGTAAAAAATATCAGCATAGCTAGTTGAAATAATGGTATTGAAACCAAAATCTTCAATTGCCCACGGCGCATGTTCACGTGATGAACCACAACCAAAGTTATCGCCTGCAACTAAAATTTTAGCCCCTTTGAATGCCGGCTTGTTTAATTCAAATTTAGGATTTTCTGAACCATCATCAAGAAAACGCCAGTCATGAAATAAGTGAATGCCAAAGCCGGTACGTTCTACTTTTTTCAAGAACTGTTTTGGAATGATTTGGTCGGTATCTACGTTACTACGATTCATTAATGCAGCAACACTAGTATGATTTTTATATGCTTTCATTGTAATTCCTTGATCACTAATGTGCTAAATTTTATGCCCAGTTACGGATGTCAACAAAATGGCCTTCAATCGCTGCCGCTGCAGCCATTGCTGGAGATACTAGATGAGTACGTCCACCTTTACCTTGACGACCTTCGAAGTTACGGTTTGACGTAGATGCACTACGTTGACCTTCACCTAGTTGATCACCATTCATTGCTAAACACATAGAGCAACCTGGATCACGCCATTCCCAACCCGCAGCAACTAAGATCTTATCGAGACCTTCTTTTTCCGCTTGTTCTTTAACAAGGTATGAACCAGGAACTGCGATAGCTTGTACTGAAGCATTTACCTTTTTACCCGCTGTTAATTCAGCAATGGCACGGAAATCTTCAATACGACCGTTAGTACAAGAACCAACGAACACAAGATCAATATTAATATCAGTGATTGCGGCACCAGCTTCAATGTCCATGTAAGCAAGGGCACCTTTACATGCCGACGCTTTAATTTCATCACTAAAATCACTTGGTGAAGGTACCGTTTCGTTAACTGCTACAACTTGCTCTGGTGATGTACCCCAAGTAACTTGTGGTGCAATTTCTTCCGCTTTAAGCTCGACGATAGTATCAAATATAGCACCGTCATCAGTTGGTAGTGATTTCCAGTATGCGAGTGCAGCAGCCCAGTGCTCACCTTTGGGTGCGAATTCTTTACCTTTAAGGTAAGCATATGTCGTTTCATCGGGTGCAATAAGGCCGGCACGAGCGCCACCTTCAATCGCCATATTACATAAGGTCATACGACCTTCCATGGTCAGGTCACGGATGGCAGAACCTGCAAATTCGATGACATGACCAGTACCGCCAGCAGTACCAATTTTACCGATAACAGCAAGGGCAATGTCTTTTGCTGTTGAATATTTTGATAATGTACCTTCTACGCTTATTAGCATGGTTTTTGATTTTTGTTGTTGTAGGGTCTGAGTTGCCATGACATGTTCAACTTCAGAAGTTCCGATACCGAATGCTAACGCACCGAATGCACCGTGTGTTGCTGTATGTGAATCACCACACACTGCTGTCATACCTGGATGAATGAAACCATGTTCAGGTACTACAATATGAATAACGCCGTTATTAACGCTCTGCATATCGTAAATAAGCAGATCGTGTTCACTACAGTTATTTGCCATCGTATCAATCTGCTTCGCGGCAATTGGATCTTTAATTGGTAAATGACGGTCAACAGTCGGTACACAGTGATCCATTGTTGCCAAAATACTATGACGATTACGGATCGGACGGTGTTGAACTCTTAAGCCTTCAAATGCTTGTGGACTTGTTACTTCATGCATCAAGTGACGATCGATGTAGAGTAGCGGGGTGCCATTCTTAGGTTCGTGTACTAAGTGTGAATCCCAAATTTTTTCATACATTGTCTTTTTCATTGCTTCCCTTCCCATCAAGCGAGATATTTATACTTTCTTATCCTTCGATACTATGACAATTATGCGATCGTCTTCAAGAACATAATTTCATTAACCGTTGTAATTATAAGTGTCGAGGGCGGTGTAATCCTGTTATATGCAATTGCGTAGGATTTTAATGCTATTTAATTTAAATAAACTGGCTTTATATGCTGATAATTTTGGTTTTTATGGGGTTATTTGTTTTTTAATTATGTTTTGTTTTTTTACTTTTCAGCTTGTCAATGCTGGACACAAAGTAATTTTAGCCATTTTAAGGTCTTGATTGTAGAAATAACCATATAACCTATCCTTAAAAGAAGTAATAGCTATGTATTATTTTAAATAGATCAGCGTATTAAAGGGGTGAGGGAATGAATTCTTTAAAGGTATCGGATTATATGCAGTTACGGCCAATTAAGTTAACCGCAGATATGCCTGTGGCCACCGCTGTAGACCGATTACTAAAATCAGGTCATATCGGTGCTCCTGTGGTGGATGATAGTGATACGCTTATTGGCTGGATATCTGAGCAGGATTGCTTAGCATCGTTACTGGAATCGAGTTATTACTGTGAAGAGGTCGCGATTGTTGAAGATCTGATGAGAGCGGATGTACTCACGGTTCGGGCTGAAGACGGTATTATTGAATTAGCACAGCAAATGTTAGGTGTTAAACCTAAGGTATATCCAGTGATTGACGAAGAGGGTTTATTAGTGGGGATCATTTCTCGTCGAGATGTACTCAAAGCAATGGATAAACAACAACAAGCTTGTTATAAAAATGCCGCTAATATTTAGTTAATTTCAATGTCAAAAAAGGCTACAAAATTTGTAGCCTTTAAACTATTTACCAACAATATGTACTAACTATACAATAGCTGCATCGTTTGCTTTGTTCTCGTGGAATCGTTTTTCACCGACATACGCGTAAGTTAAACAAATCATCGCCATGAAGCAAGAGGCGACTAGGAGCATGAAACCGCCATCCCAACCGAAATGATCCACGGTATAACCCAGTAATGCGTTTGCTGCTACCGCACCGCCGAGGTAACCGAATAAACCGGTTAGGCCTGCCGCTGTACCGGCTGCTTTTTTAGGTACAAGCTCAAGCGCGTATAGACCAATTAACATAACCGGACCATAAATCAGGAATCCAATCGCAATGAGTGCGGCCATATCAATGGCCGGGTTTCCTGGTGGGTTAAACCAGTACACCAGTACCGCAATAGTCACGAGTGCCATAAACAGTATTCCCGCTGGCGCACGACGTCCTTTAAATAATTTATCTGAGATCCAACCACAAAGTAAGGTGCCAGGAATACCCGCCCATTCATACAAGAAATAAGCCCAAGAAGAGCTGTCTACGGTGAAACCTTTTGCCTCTTTTAGATAGACTGGAGCCCAATCTAAAACACCATAACGGATCAAATAAACAAAGGCGTTAGCAACCGCGATAGACCATAACAATTTATTATTAAGGACATACTTGAAGAAAATTTCTTTTGCCGTCATTTCTTGCTCATGTTCTTCATTATAGTCATCCGGGTAATCATCTTTATATTCTTCGATGGATGGTAACCCACAAGATTGAGGGGTATCACGCACTGTGACCCAGACAAAGAAGGCAACAATGACAGCAAAGAAAGCGGGCACATAAAATGCGGCATGCCAATCGTCATTAAATGCCCATAAGCCAAGTAAGAACATAGGGCCGATTAAACCGCCCCCGACGTTATGCGCAACATTCCAAACGGAAACTAATTCACCTCGTTCTTTTTTAGACCACCAGTGAACCATGGTTCTGCCACAGGCAGGCCAGCCCATACCTTGGAACCAACCATTTAAAAACAGTAAAACGAACATTGCAGTAATACTGCTGGTTGCCCAAGGCATATAGCCAAAAGTAAACATGATCACGGCAGACATTAATAACCCAGCGGTTAAGAAATAGCGTGGGTTAGAGCGATCAGAGACACTGCCCATTAAAAATTTAGAGAGTCCGTAAGAGATAGATACTGCAGAGAGAGCAACACCAAGTTCGCCACGGCTAAAACCTTGTTCAATCAAGTATGGCATTGCCAAACTGAAATTTTTACGAACTAGATAATAACCTGCATAGCCAAAGAAAATACCAAAGAATAACTGCCATCTTAATTGCTTATAGGTGGCGTCAATTTGATCTGCGGGTAAACGAGCAATGTGCTCTTTGGGTTTGAAAATTCCAAACATTTATAACCTCGAGTTTCAATGTGTTGATGGGTTTAAATAACCATTTAATAGGGTGTGATGTTCGTTCGAACGAAATCAAGGTGATTCTATTTTCTTTCGACTACTTTTGATGTGACTGAGATCGAATATAAATTTGTTTAAAATCAAGCAGCTAAGACATGTGAATAAGCATATGTAAATTAGTTAATCGGCATTGTGTCTGTAAATAAACCGTGACAGCTTGTAAAGTCATATAGATACTACTTACTTAGTGGTGCTTTAATGGTTGAAAGGTATTGTAATGTCAAATAGTGTAAATAATTTGTTCCACATGTAATTAAATTTATATTTGCTTAGTGTCGAACTAATAGCCTAAAAAATGTGCCATAACGATTACCAATTGGGGTTATAGTGATGTGACTAAAGTGCTTTTCATTTGAAATTCAATAATCATTTGAAATTATAGAGGGACTGGCATAGTATTTCGCTTTTAAACTAGAGTTAATGGGCGCTTTCTAACTATTATGCAGAGTATCTTCAAATCCCTGACCGCTGAATTATCTAATTGTATGCATTTCGATCGTTTTCGTTTTAAACGTCGTTTGCAAGCTGCACAAAAATTACCTTCTGAAAAACAACAAAAAACAGTTGAAAAGATACAGCTAGATATTGTTGTATCTTCGAATCTGCGTCAGTCGCGTATTGATAATTTACCGGTTGTTTCATATCCTGAATCTCTGCCTATTAGTCAAAAACGTGACGATATCGCTAACGCTATTTTAAATAACCAAGTGGTTATTATTGCGGGTGAAACGGGCTCAGGTAAAACCACTCAGATCCCTAAAATATGCCTTGAGCTTGGCTTAGGCATTGATGGCATGATCGGTCATACGCAGCCAAGACGACTTGCCGCACGTACGGTGGCGAACCGTATTGCTGAAGAGCTCGATTCAGAGCTTGGTGAGCATGTTGGTTATAAGATCCGTTTTAACGATAATGTCAGTAAAAACAGTTACATTAAATTGATGACGGACGGTATTTTACTGGCGGAGATCCAACAAGATCGCTTTTTAAGTAAATATGATGTGATCATTATTGATGAAGCCCATGAACGTAGTTTAAATATTGACTTTATCCTCGGTTATTTAAAACAATTACTTAACCGTCGCCCTGATTTAAAAGTGATTATTACCTCTGCGACGATCGATCCAGAACGTTTTTCTAAACACTTTAATAACGCGCCAATGATCGAAGTATCTGGCCGTACTTATCCTGTTGAAGTGCGTTATAACGCGTTAGCAGAACAAGAAGACGGGCATGAGCGTGATCAAATCCAAGGCATTGTTGATGCGGTCGATGAGCTGCAGAGCGAAGGCCTCGGGGATATTCTGGTATTCCTTAACGGTGAACGTGAGATCCGTGATACTGCGGATGCGTTAAACAAGTTAAAACTTCGAGATACCGAAGTGCTGCCTTTGTATGCACGGTTGACCAATGCGGAGCAAAACCGTATTTTCCAAAGTCATGTTGGGCGTCGTATTGTGTTATCGACTAACGTAGCGGAAACGTCATTAACGGTACCAGGTATCAAATATGTCATTGATCCGGGCACTGCACGTATAAGCCGTTATAGTTTCCGAACTAAAGTGCAACGTCTGCCGATTGAAGCGATATCACAAGCCAGCGCGAATCAGCGTATGGGCCGCTGTGGACGTGTTAGTGCTGGTATTTGTATTCGACTCTATAGTGAAGAAGATTTTAATAATCGTCCCGAATTCACGGATCCTGAAATTACCCGTACTAACCTCGCCTCGGTTATTTTAAAAATGCATGCGTTGGGGTTAGGCGATGTGGCTAACTTCCCCTTTGTACAGCCGCCAGATAGCCGTAACATTACCGACGGTCTAAAACTGCTCGAAGAACTAGGTGCGATTGATACCAGTAACGCTGACCATAATAAACGCCTCACATCTGTGGGTGTAGCATTGGCGAAGTTGCCGATTGATCCACGTCTGGCGCGTATGGTCATGGAAGCAAATACCAATGGTTGTTTGAATGAAGTAATGGTGATTACTGCGGCGCTGTCGATTCAAGACCCGCGTGAACGACCAATAGAAAAACAGCAAGCGGCGGATGAACAGCATCGTCGTTTTTATGATAAAGAATCAGACTTTATTACCTTTGTTAATTTATGGAATTACGTCAAGCAACAACAAGATGAGTTATCGTCATCGCAGTTCCGTCGTTTATGTAAGAAAGATTACCTTGCGTATATGCGGGTACGTGAATGGCAGGATATTTACAGTCAATTATCACAAGTAGTGAAAGAGTTAGGCTTTACCGTAAACCCTGTTGCAGTGAATGAAGCGGGTGAAGTAAGTAACAGCGATAATATTCATAAAGCCTTATTATCAGGCATGTTAAGCCACATTGGTTTTAAAGATAAAGACCAAGATTATTTAGGTGCGCGTAACAGTAAATTTAATATCTTCCCAGGTTCTGGCTTATTTAAGAAACAGCCTAAATGGGTGATGGTTGCAGAACTGGTAGAAACATCACGTTTATTTGGCCGTATTGCGGCGAAGATCCAACCGGAATGGATTGAACCGCTTGCGACACATTTAAACAAATCAAGTTACAGTGAACCGCATTGGGAAAAACGCCGAGCTGCGGTTGTGGCTGCAGAAAAAGTAACCTTGTATGGTTTAGTCATTGTTGCTAAACGCATGGTGAACTACAGTCAAATTGACCCTGCATTATGCCGTGAAATATTTATTCGTAGTGGGTTAGTTGAAGGTGAGTTTAATACTAAACATGCGTTCTTTAAGCACAATATGGCGGAAGTAGAACGTATTCATGCATTAGAACATAAATCTCGTCGTCGTGATATTTTGGTTAGTGACGATGATTTATTTGGTTTTTACGCTGATCTTATTCCTGAACACGTTTGCTCTGGTCGTCACTTTGATAGCTGGTGGAAGAAAGAGAGCAAGCAAACACCGGATTTATTAACGCTCACCCAAGCTCGTTTGATGAAGCATAATGCCGAAGCGATTACTGCACATAGCTATCCAGAATTTTGGAGTCAAAACAGCTTTAAATTTAAATTGGAATACAATTTTGAACCGGGTACCGTTGAAGATGGTATCACGGTGATTATTCCATTAGCGATCCTCAATCAAGTGAATGAACAAGGCTTTGATTGGCTGATCCCTGCTTTACGTGAAGAATTAATCATTACCATGATTAAGGCGTTGCCAAAAACACTACGTCGTAATTTTGTACCAGCACCAAATTATGCTGGAGCAGCACTGGAGAATATGGAGCCTAGCCAAGGTGAATTAGCCGCAAGTCTGAATAAACAGTTATTGCGCATGACGGGTGTCCGTTTAGATCAAGATGTATGGGAGCTCTTAACGCTACCAACGCACCTTAAAATGCATTTCAAGATTGTAGATGAAAATCTAAAACAAATTTGTGTTGGTGATGATCTCGGTGCGTTAAAGCAAAAGCTACAAGGTAATATCCAAGAAACGTTAGTCAAAGTAGCCGATAAAGGCATTGAGAAAAAGGACCTTATTACTTGGGATTTCGGTAACTTACCCACTGAATTCAAGCAAAAACATGGTGGTTATGAAATTAAAGCTTATCCGGCATTAGTTGATAACAAAAATTCGGTTGAAATTAAGTTGTTCGATCATCAAGAAGATGCTGCTGTCGCTGCAAAAGCTGGTTTGCGTCGTTTGATTTTACTTAATGTACCGTCACCGATTAAATACCTTGAACAGAAACTACCAAACAAAGCGAAACTCGGACTGTATTTTAACCCGTTTGGTAAAATAACTGACTTGATCCACGATTGTATTTCTTGTGCTGTTGATAACATAATCGAAAA
This sequence comes from Moritella yayanosii, assembly GCF_900465055.1. NCBI lineage: Bacteria > Pseudomonadati > Pseudomonadota > Gammaproteobacteria > Alteromonadales > Moritellaceae > Moritella > Moritella yayanosii. Next base: position 449,040 of record NZ_LS483250.1, read on the forward strand.
ACAGCCTGCACCGAGTGATGCTGACAGCTTTGAAGTATTAAAAGAATTGGTTCGTGCCAATATTGCTGATGAAACGGTTGAAATAGCCAAGCAGGTTGAGAAGATACTCACTGCTGCGCATCAAGTGCATAAGCAGATTAAAGGTAAAGTTTCTCTTGATATGATCGTGGCGAATGGTGATATCAAAGCGCAACTAGGAAAGCTTATTTACAGTGGTTTTGTGACCAATACCGGTGTTAAGAAATTAGCAGATGTACAACGTTACATTGCTGCGATAGAACATAGATTGAATAAGCTAAAGGTTGATCCTATCCGTGATCGTGGTCATTTAGTTGAAGTGCAACCGTTATTGGAAAAGTATGTGCAGTTAACAAAGATGCCACGATTAACACTTGCGCAGCAAAGTGAGTTATTAAAATTGCGTTGGATGTTGGAAGAGTTGCGAGTATCGTTATTTGCGCAACAATTAGGGACTAGTTATCCGGTGTCGATTAAACGCGTTAAAATCGCATTTGCAGAGTTTAAAGCGAGTTTGTAATTTGACTTAATGATCAGTTATAGCAACACAGGGAAGCCATATCGGCTACCCTGTGTTGTTATATAACCCACTGATCTCGACCGTTATGTTTGGCTTGGTATAGTTTCGCGTCTGCTTCGAGCATCAAGCTTTTGACGGTGACCTTTCTGTCTGGAATCATACTAACCACACCAAAACTCATGGTGACAATGGCATGTTCATGCAGTCCTGCATGGAGAATCTCTAATGAGCGCACTGCATTAACAAGTTTATCAGCAACTAACTTAGCACCTTTTGTGTCAGTATTGGGTAATACCATACAAAATTCTTCGCCGCCATAGCGTGCAGCCAGCTCTGCAGGGCGACGTAAAGAGTTATCAAGTATGGATGCAACAGCTTTCAAGCATTCATCGCCTTGGATATGGCCGTAGTGATCGTTGTACTTTTTAAAGAAATCTATATCTGCAATGATGAAGGTAAGTGGTTGTGCATGGCGTTGTGCACGTGCGAGTTCTTCCGCTATGGTGATGTCTAAATGTCGGCGGTTGGCAATACCGGTTAAGCCATCAAGCGTTGCCAGACGCCCTAACTCTTCATTGGCTAACTCTAAATCGTTTTTGGTTTTTAATAGTTGTGTTCGCATTGCAGCAATACGTTCCATCGCTGTCATTTTAGCAATCAGAATTGTTTTTTGGATTGGTTTTGGTAAGTAATCATCGCCACCGGCTTCAATACCAATCATGATATCTTCAGGGGCGGTTTTGCCACTAAGAAAAATAATAGGTACCCAATCGGTGAACTCTTGTCTGATTTTCCTTGCAACTTCGTAGCCGTTAATGCCACTCATGACAACACCTAATAACACAATGTCAGGGTTGCATTCTGCGAATAAAGTAATACCGGTTTCACCGTTACCAGCGTCGAAGACTTCATGATTGAGATGTTGTAGATAAGAGCGAATAATTACACGTTCAATTTTAGAGTCATCAATTATGAGGATCTTCATCGGCAGTCCTTGCTCTTTTAGTTGTTATCCAATATACGGATCTAATAACTAAATATAGCAAGTATTTGTTTAATTAGTGTAATTTCTTGTTGCTCTGTATCACACACTTAGTGTTATAGGCTTTCATGGTTGCTTTAACTTGGAATATTTCATCCGTGGTTAACTCGTCATCCCAAGTTACGATTGTTGAAATCGTAGGGCTCTGGGCTGCTTTTAGCAATGTATGGAATTTATTATTGATCTTAGCTTTGTGGATGATTAATGCACTCTCGGCACTAATGCCATGCTGTGATAACAGTGCCGCTGTGATTGTCATTGGTGGTGCAATAATGGCGGTCCATTGACCATGGCTGTCTTCTATTATTTTTTTATTTACACCCATAACATCAGAGTCGTGTGTAGTTGTGTTCGCGCTATACATAAGAGATTTAGTTTGCATGGTAATTTACCTGTTTTTATATCCAGTGGTTATGCATACAGTAGTGTTTTGAGGCGATGTTTGCAAGTATTTATTACTTTAAAAATGGAATGATATAATTAATTAATTATTTTTAATTAATTATCATGGTGTTAAGGTTTTGTTCTGTGAGGGAGAGACCGATGGAGGCTTGTGATTTTGTATAACGAAAGTAACTATGTTCTCTTTAGACGTTGTTATCGAGTCATGATAATGAGTTAAGAAGCCCTGTCGATACAGGGCTTCATTGTTTTCGTTATTTATAATTGTATTGTGATTTAATTTTCTCTGCAACAATTTCAGCCCAGTGTTGGTAAATGTTTGGTCCTGGATGAAAACCATCTTCAGCCATATCATCTCTATTTAATTCACTATTGATATCAATTAACTGACAATCATCTTGGCTTTCAATCAGGGTCGTTAACTTACGGTTAAATAGGGCGGACCTTGCACCTAAATAACGTCGTAATGGTTGTGGTAGTGCTGAGAATTGTCCCATGGGTGGGACTTGTGTGATAAGAATTTGCTGGCAGCTAAATTGTTTGCGTAATAACGTGATTAAATCTTGTTGTTGGCTTAGCCAAGTTGATACGGGTAATGTACCGGTGACATCATTCACGCCTAATGACGTGACGATAATATCGAAAGTTTGTTGTGGTTGTTCCGATATCATTTTCAGACTGTCTAATGTGGTATGACCTGACCTGGCTAATAACAGCCAATCAATTTGATAACAGTCGGATAACGCAGACACTAAATTTCCGGTTAACGCTTGTGATTGGTCATCTACACCAACCCCCGCAGCGGCTGAATCTCCGACAATCAGCAGTCTTAATTTTTGCCCTTTACCTGCTGTTCCAGAACGTTCACCTGCCGCTTCCGGCAGTTTCAGCGTCACTTTTTTTACATAATGCCCTTGTGCAATAATGATCGGTGCATACACCGCTTTAGTAAATAATTTATTTAATGACTTGAACATATAACCTCCTTGTTTTTATCATAGTAGCAATATCGAGCTATATTTACACTTAGGTTGTTCTATATTTAATTGGAGTTGATTATGTCGTATCATCATACGTATAAAAAAATTGAAATGGTTGGTTCATCGAAAACAAGTATTGAAGACGCGATTCAGAATGCGCTTGCAGAGTGTAATAAAACGGTAAAAAATATGGATTGGTTTGAAGTGATTGAAACTCGCGGACACATTGTTGATGGTGCGGTTGGACACTTTCAAGTGACACTGAAAATAGGTTTCCGTATCGGAGAAAGTTAACTTTGCAATTAAATTATAAGGAAATAACAGATGGGTAAGATAACAGGGGGCTGCTTATGTGGCGCGGTTAAATTTGAAGTGAGCAATGATTTTAGCCAATTTCATTTGTGTCATTGTCAGCAGTGCCAAAAGATCACTGGCTCTGCGCATGCATCGAATTTATTCTGCAAATCCAGCCACATTACGTGGTTGGCAGGCACGGATAAAACCAAGCGTTTCGATTATCCTGACCGTCATTTCGCACGGGTATTTTGCACTGAATGTGGCACTGGATTACCGTATTTAGTCAATAAAGGTAAAACCTTAATCGTACCTGCGGGTTCATTGGATCTAGACGAAGAGACTGTGCTTAACGTTGCACCGCAAGACAATATATTTTGGCATGAACGGGCGGTTTGGTATGACGCGGCTTTAGCTGCGCCGACGTTTGCAGGATTTCCAAAGTAAGAATTAACAAGTTATAACCGATACATTATCCGTTATAACTTGTTATTTACCTAATCAGAAGCGATATTACTTAGTGTTAATATCGGTGTTCACTTCAACATTATCAACAACATGGTTATCACCTAATTCATCAGGCAATATTAAGTTAAGAATAATCGCTACGATACCGCATAGACTCACACCTTGAAGGCTGAAATCGCCAATACCAAATGCCATCCCACCAATACCGAATACTAATGTCACCGCCACAATGATTAAGTTGCGAGATTTGTGTAGATCGACACGGTTAGTAATAAGGATATTAAGACCTACGGTTGCGATTGTACCGAACAGTAAGATCATGATGCCACCCATTACTGGTACCGGGAAGGTTTGCAGCAACGCCCCGAGTTTACCCACAAAAGCCAACACGATTGCGATCACCGCTGCCCATGTCATGATGGCAGGGTTGAATGCTTTGGTTAGTATCACAGCACCTGTTACTTCACTGTAGGTGGTATTTGGTGGCGCGCCAAACATAGACGCAGCCATTGTCGCCAGTCCGTCACCAGCAAGGGTACGATGCAAACCTGGTTTTTTAAGGTAGTCTTTACCTGTCGCATTAGAGATAGCGAGAATGTCACCAACATGTTCAATCGCAGGGGCTAATGCCACAGGGATCATAAACAATATCGCATTGATGTTAAATTCTGGGTAAGTAAAGTTTGGCAGTGATAACCAGCTTGCTTGAGCAACAGGCGTAAAATCAATAATGCCATAAGCCAAACTTGCTATGTAACCAGCCACAATACCGGCCATAATTGGCATAAGTTTAAGCAAACCTTTACCAAAAACACTTACCGCAATCGTGGTGAATAATGAGATAGCCGCAATGATAATGGCAACTTCATTATCAATTAACTGTATTGCTCCGTCACCCGTTTTGCCCATTGCCATATTCACTGCAACAGGAGATAAGCCTAGACCAATTACCATGATCACAGGACCCACAACGACTGGAGGCAGTAACTTATGAATGATACTAACACCGCGAAATTTAATCACGACTGACAATAATACATAAGTAAAACCGGCCGCCATTAAACCACCCATCGTGCTGGCAATACCCCAAGTTTGCACGCCGAACATGATCGGGGCAATAAAAGCAAAAGAGGAAGCAAGAAAGACAGGGACAGAACGTTTAGTAATAATTTGAAAAACCAAGGTACCGAGACCAGCACCGAAAAGAGCGACATTTGGATCCAAGCCAGTAAGCAGTGGAACTAGTACGAGGGCACCAAATGCGACAAAAAGCATTTGTAGACCGAGCAAAACTTGCATTTTTTTTCTCCATTTGTGAACAAACCGCTGGAAGGTAGCACAAAAGGATTTTAATTCATATTAAAAATAGATAAACCGCTACTTTTTAGGTGGTAAGTCAAATTAGACATTGTTACGTGATTGGTTATCGTTATAAGTGCGCTTGTTTAAAACCAAAATCGTGGCATTATATTGACTCGTATCATTTGTTTAACGCTATCTTCCATATATGCCGATAACATTCGTATTTAAAGGTCTAACCCCATGATCACCGACAGTCATATCATTGATATAGTATCAACACATCATTTGTTTTCGGCACTCACTGACGCTGAATTTAAGCAGTTATTTGCTACAGCAAAAAGATTTAAAGTGGAACCATTAGAGAACGTATTTCACCAAGGTGATGAAGCCAATCGATTTTACCTCGTGTTACGCGGACACCTTAAACTTTATCGTACTAGCCCAAGTGGCCAAGAGAAAGTGGTTGAAGTAATGCGCCAAGGTAATACCTTTGCTGAAGCATTAATGTTTAACAATAAGCCATTTTATCCGGTTGCCGCACAGGCCGTATCGGAAAGTGACCTGATTGCGATTGATAATGAAACATATTTAAAGATACTCAAGATTAATCCTGAAGCTGGTATCGCAATTATGGCGAATATGAGTATTCGTTTACACCATGATTTGAATGAAATTGAGATGTTGTCGGTTGAAAATGCTAAAAACCGCTTACTCTTATTCCTATTAAAAAACCTACAAGATAACAACGGTAATGAAGGTATTATTGAACTGGATATACCAAAACGTACGCTCGCATCGTTATTGTCCATTCAACCCGAAACGTTCTCTCGCTTGCTTAAAAAAATGACCAAAGAAGGTTTAATCGAAGAGCGAAAAGGGCTTATTCGCATTGTTGATATTGACGCGTTATATGCGGCGTCGGGTATTCCACTACAATCGGTGACGGGTAATATTCCTACGAAATTCGTACCGGGTGAGTAAGTTGTGAATAATGCTGTGCAGGTGATCTCGTTTAGCCATTTAGCGTTTGCATTTATTCCCGTCTTAGTGGCGTTGGCGATCTTATTGCAATGGCGATTACCGATTAAAAATGGTTTGTATGCTTTATCTCGTATGTTGATCCAGCTGTTATTAATTGGTTATTTTTTATCTTATATCTTTGAGTCACATAGTGCCGGAATTGTCGTTGGTGTACTGCTAATTATGGTGATAGCCTCCAGTTGGATTGCTTTAGGCGCGGTGCCAGACCAACGCTGGAAAATGTATAAATATGCGTTAGCCGCGGTGATCTTAGGCGGCGGTTTTACCTTATTTATTATGAGTGTGGGTGTACTTGGCCTAGACCCTTGGTATAACCCCCAATATATGGTGCCACTCGCGGGAATGGCATTTGCGAATGCAATGAACAGTGTCAGCTTATCCGCAGAGCGTTTACATGCCGAAATGCGGCGAGGAGAAGATTATCTTATCGCACGTCGTATTGCGCTAAAAGCATCGTTAATTCCGATCATAAATGCACTGTTTGCTGTCGGGTTAGTGTCTTTGCCTGGCATGATGACGGGGCAGATCCTTTCTGGCGTTTCGCCGTTTATTGCTGTGCGTTATCAGATAATGATCATGTGCATGATGTTCGGTTCATCGGTGATCTCCGCTGCATTTTTCTTATCGTTGATAAAACCTTTGATGTCGACTAAACCTGTTATGCTGAATAAAAATTAAGTTGTACAATACTGATACTTATCATCATGACTATAACCACGTTGTAAAATAAAGTAGAGGCTTCAATGAAAATAGTTAAATTATGGTATATATTTTCTATGCTTATTTTCGGTGTGGCTAATAGCGTGCATGCGACATCATCGGTATGGAAGGTGAGTAACGGCAAATCAAGTTTATATCTGGGTGGGACGGTGCATGTTTTAAGGGCCGATGATTACCCGTTACCAGCCGAGTTTGACCAAGCCTATGCATTGGCTGATACCTTGGTATTAGAAACTGATATGGCTAAATTAGCAAGCCCTCAATTCCAGCAAGCGATGCTACGCCAGCTTAGTTATTCTGAAGGTCAAAATTTAACGCAACACTTAACGCCTGAAACATATGAACTGTTAACTGCATATTGCGAGTCTCGCGGTATAGGTATGCAGGTCATTAATAACTTTAAACCGAGCATGATCTCGTTAATGTTAACCATGATTGAATTACAGCGTCTCAATTTCACTGGTATGGGTGTTGATCAGTACTATAATGATAAGGCCATCGCAGATGCTAAACCCTTAGGTAAGTTAGAAACTGTTGAGGAGCAACTGACGTTTATTGCCAGTATGGGTAAAGACAAAGAGGATGCTTTGATCCGCTACAGTTTAGAAGATTTAAAAACACTGCCAATATTTATGCAAGAAATGAAAGTGGCATGGCGTAATGGTGATCCGCAAGCATTGGTTGATCTTGCCATCACGCCTTTGATTAAAGATTTTCCCGACATCTATCAATCACTATTAGTACAGCGTAATAACAACTGGCTACCCCAAATTGAAGCGATGTTTAATAATCAACAAACGGAATTAATCCTGGTTGGAACGCTACATTTGGTTGGTAAAGATGGTTTGTTACAGCGACTCGAAGCTGCTGGGTATAAGATCTCGCCGTTATAATCGATAAAAATCGTGGTGAAAGCCAAAAATGGGCATTGGATTTTAGGAAGGTATTGATAGTTAGGATATGATACTTGTTAACTTATTATTATGTTTGAAGACTATCTATGCTGAAAATTTTTCGTTCTAAGCCGCTCATTGACGACGCCAGTTGTGAATGGATGTTTGATACTTTTGAGTGGGCGTTAACACATTTCGACCCACAAGAATTTTTTCAGCGCAGTCAGTTGATCCAACCAACGAATAATTTTTTTCCCGGTAATATCGACAGCCGTCACGGCATGGCAGAAACCATTTTTGATCACGTAGTTAAATATGCAGGATTAAGCCATTGGCCGCTACAGTTACAAGCACCGCAGAGTTTCAGTAGCCAACCGCCTGCATTGCTCCATTTATCTGTTATTAAACGAAATTCATCTGCGCCTAACACTTTGCCTGCATTGATCGTATCTCAGCCTTTAGCCATTACCTACAATCCACAGCAGGCATCAAAGCCGGGTGATCTAGCCTCGAGTTATGCCCATCATTTAGCCCAACATATTGTGGCTCAATCCCAACAATTACCGCCAGGTGGAGCTGAATATTTTAATGCGAGCACCGAGATAGTGGCTATTTTTATGGGTTTTGGGATCATGATGGCGAACTCTGCTTATACTTTCAGGGGCGGTTGTGGCAGTTGTTATAATGCGCAAGCCAATCGACAAGCCAGTTTGTCAGAAGACAATGTCGTCTTTGCATTAGCCCTGTTTTGCCGATTAAAAGGCATTTCAACCAGCGACGCGACCCGTAATTTGAAAGGTTATTTAAGACGTGATTTTAAACAGGCATTAAAGCAAATTGAGCGAGAGCCAGTGCGCTTACAGCAGTTATTGGCGTTAAAGTAGTATAACTACACCGTAAGTAGATAGAAACGAGAGAGCGAATGATCAAACCTGAGCGAGTTAAAGCTAGATTACAGACGACATTAAGAGCTAAATCGAAAGTGATGTCGAAATGGATCTCGACTTGTGTGATGGCTGTATTGCTAACCGCATGTGTAAGTGATGGCCGATATGATAATACCGATAGTGAGGCTGTATCACCAGATAAAGCGGTTGAGCAAGTTACTCCGCCTTCCTCAAAACCGACGAGAAGGCTTGGTCCAGAGCCAACCCCAGGTTTTAAGCGTCAGATGCTAGCCGCGGTGAATGCTGCTCGTGTCAGCGGTTGCCCCTGTGGTATGGGATGAGCAATTACAGCAATCAGCTTATGCCCATTCGCAAAATATGGCCGCTGGTGATTATTTCAATCATCGAGATAAACAAGGCCATCGAGTTGGAGAGCGGACTTATGCCGCTGGGTATAATTGGCGTGCTGCGGGTGAGAATATTGCAGCCGGTCAGCTCGAGGCTAGCGTTGTCATCCAGGGCTGGTTAGGCAGTAAAGGGCATTGCTTGAATATTATGGATGCGGAGTATTCGCAAATGGGCATGGCGCCTTATACTAATAAAAATTCCTATTATGGGATTTATTGGACACAGGTATTAGCGACGCCGTTATAGCAAAAGACCCTACTCATGATAAGTAAGGTCTTAATTTAAAGCGTTAGAATTACTAACTACTCTGAATCTTGTTCCGTTTCTTCAACTTTTTTTGTTTCTTCTTGATCTTGTCCACCACAGCCACCACAACAACTCATAATAATATCCTCTTTGTTCGATAAATTTAGTGTTAAGTAAAATACCCTGTCACTATAACTAAATGTATGACCCAAGTAATTGACTAATGTCATGTCGGTGAATAAAGCGTTCGTTTAATCATACTTTTTTAATCAACGTGGATGATTAAAAATTGTTATATTTATTATTCCCCCCAGTGTCAGAATAGTTGCATTGTTTCAATGTTATGCATCAGTTTGCGCTTATCGATAACCAGACATGGCGTATCTAATTCTAATTTATTTTTAGAGCAAGGATCTTAGTCACAGCGGGGATGCATGCCTTGCCTGCGTTTTTATTTCCTTCGACTAAAGCTGAAACAATAGCCCCTTCTTTAAGCATGAAAATCATGTCTGTAAGCGAGCTTACGTCTTCTGGATTTTCTATAAATAAACTAATTTTGTTCTTTATTAATGATCTGATGGCTTGTTTATGCGAACGACAGTACTGACGTATCAGAGAGTCGGTTACGCTGTATTCGGCGGCTGTATTGATAAAAAAACAACCTCTAAATGGGCTAAGTTCTGGCACCTTGTTATTAAACCAATCGTCTAAACCGTAAAATAGTGCAAGTATGGCGTTTTCGCCTAACTCTTCACTATCAATAATATCCTTAAACCACTGATTAAAAATACTATCTCGATATTCAAGAGTCGCTAATACCAGATCATCCTTACTAGAAAAGTGACTATATAGCGTTTTCTTCGCAATACCGGACTGCTTCAATATTTCATTAATACCAACAGAATTAACGCCTTTGCTATAAAAAAGTTGTAAGGCTGTTTGAATTAATACTAATTTCTTTTCATTCATGAATAACCCCTTGTTATGAAATATGTTGACACATGTAGACCACTCTGTCTACTATGACGGGTAGACAGAGTGGTCTACACAAAAGGAGATTATATGAAAAAATTTGTTTTTCCGATTATTGCGGGCACTTTTGCAACGCTAACTATCGGTGTTTTGGCTTATTTAGGTAGTATTACAAATTCTGTACTGTGGTTAATGGCCCCCTTTGGCGCTACGGTTGTCTTAGTTTTTGGCGTACCTAAAAGTCCACGTGCTCAGCCTAAGAATGTTATTTTTGGGCACTTATTAACAGCGTTTATCGGTGTGTTATTTGTTGAATATGTTGGCGTGGCACCTTGGTCGCTGGCTATTGCAACGGGATTAGCGGTTACTATTATGCTACTGACAAACACAACGCACCCGCCAGCTGGGGCAAACCCCATGGTTATTATGCTAGCAGGTCAAAGCTGGGCATTCTTATTTAATCCTGTGCTGATCGGAGCATGCGTGATTGTTGGTTTAGGGTTAATATTAAATAAATTGAGAACATCGTATTTTGAAAGTAGTGACTGAAGGATTATCATGAAAAAAATGTTTACTGTTTGATTGTAACGGTACTTTGGTTGACAGTGAAAGGCCCTGCAATCAGGGCTTTATCGCTAATAGGCTCAGTAGTAATTTGATGGTAAACAGTAATCGATTGTTGTCAGCTAGGCCACGTAATTTAGTCCCGACGAATGAGCCTATGATTGCACCCCGTCGCGCCGACGATAAGCCCTAAATCGGTAGCCTGGTTCACCGTTTTCGATGAACGTTTTAACTACCACGCCGTTTTTATAACGTGCGTTATGCGATTTATAAACGTTTGGACTCATAAAATTTAATTTTTAAATGAAAATAGTCGCTCTTTATTAAATAAGCTCGATTTTCTTAATCGGGATGATTGTAAGAATTAAAGAAGGTGATTATTGAGCAGAATATACATGCCGTTATTATTTGTTTTTTCTATCATTATAAGTGTCCAGGCTTATAGTGCTCAAACAAATGTGCTAAACACTCTTTCTCCCGTCAATGAAGCGCGTCAGGCGCTACAAACAAATCAGCGCAACATTGAACAATTAATTGAACAGGGTCGTTATCAGCAATTAAATAGCAGAAAACTACAGGCTCGGGATGAAACTAAACCCCTATTGCCGGATACAACTCAATGTTTACCCATTAATAATGTGTATTTACAGGGCATAACGCTATTTACGAGTCAGGATCTGGGTGGGCTAACCGCGCTACCTAAACACTGTATTACCAGTACACAATTAAATGTGTTGGTGAGAGAAATAACCCTGTTATACGTAAGCCGAGGATACATCACGACCCGGGTTAAATTTATACCACCGGATCAGCAGGCCAGATTAGGGTTGCAAATAATAGAAGGATTTGTCGAAGGTATCGACGATCCAAGCCAACGACTTAACTTAACCCAATTATTTCCCGGTGTAATCGAGCAGCCATTAAACTTGCGGGATTTGGAACAAGGCCTGGATCAGGCAAATAGACTGCAGTCAAATCAGGTTCAACTCGATATTACTCCCGGCAGTAAACTTGGGGGGTCATGGATCAAATTACATAATGACAGCGCCAAGCCGTGGCAGCTGTCAGCATCGATGGATAATTACGGCCAAGAAAGTACCGGCAAATGGATAACCCGGGTTGGCGCAACACTGGATAATCCATTCAATCTCTCTGACTTTGTTAATGTGAGTGTCAGTTCATCACTGACAGAGTATGGCGAAAGGTATAACCGAAGTTATTCATTATTGTATTCAGTGCCATTTGGCTATTTTACGGTTAATGGATTTGTCAGTTTTTCGGAATATTTAAATAATCAGCAGTTAAAAATTCACCGTGTTGCTTTACACGGTAAAACCCAACAAACAGGGATAAAAGCTGATTATGTGTTTTATCGCGATCAAGATCAGCTAGACAGCATCTTTACTCAGTTGTCGTATAAACAGGTAGATAACTATTTTGAGACGGTACGCCTCGATATCAGCAGCCCGACGTTAACTGTTGCCGAAGTAGGTGTTAGCCATATGCAGATTTTACCGGCAGGTCAGCTGAATTTGAATGTAAGTGTTGAACAGGGGCTCCCCTGGTTTGGCGCGGACAATAGCCGTGATAAGTTCAGTGCCTCTGATACCGAGCCAGAGTTTGTTAAGGGCAAATTATGGGTGAATTTCAATCAATATTTCAGCCTGTTTGACCGGAACTATTTATATAACGCGCTCTGGTATACCCAGTACAGTCCAGATTATCTACCTGGGGTGGAGTGGTTAAGTATATCTGACTCTGCAGCAGTGCGTGGTTTTAGCAACACATCGTTGTCAAGTGACGGCGGTTGGTATCTTCGTAACACTATATCTCATCGATTTCTAGGACTAGGAGGCATATTTACTGCACATATCAGTGCAGATGTTGGGCATTTATATGCACAACAAACAGCTATAGGTCTATCTACGGGCCTTAATTATAGCTATCAATGGCTCAGTATAGGACTCGATGCCAGTCGCGGGCTGGTATTGTCCGCAGATGATTTTCCGGAAGAAAACGTACAGCTCTTGGGCCGTATTTCAGTGGTATTTTAATGTGAACATGGAGTATTTATGAATTTTAAACTTTCCGCTTCAGGTAAAATGACCGTCACGCTAATGATTGCATTAACGTCTTCGACAGTATTCGCGGCACCTGGCATTGTGGCCGCAGGGGACGCACTGCACTTGCCAGACGTAACAACAGCAAGGAACGGTGCATTAGTTGTTAACATTGTCGCGCCCAATGCTTCTGGTTTATCCCATAACCAGTATAAAAGCTTTAATGTGAACACACCGGGTGCAGTTTTAAATAATTCAACGTCAGCCGGGCAGTCCGTGTTAGCCGGGCAACTGCAGGCTAATGGGTTTTTACATGGTCAGGCAGCCTCCATTATTTTGAATGAAGTTATTAGCCGAAACCCCTCGTTATTGCTGGGAGCACAGGAAATCTTTGGCATGGCGGCTGACTATGTACTCGCTAATCCTAACGGGATCACCTGTGATGGCTGTGGTTTTATTAATACTAATTCGGCCACACTGGCTGTTGCCACGCCATTATTAAAGCTGGGTGCCATTGACGGTTACAGCACAACCAATAATTCAAACTCACTGAATATCGGCAATGCAGGTTTGCATGCTAATCAGGTCCTGCAACTGATAGCACCCACTATAAATAGTCGTGGTGTCATCACTGCGCAGCAAAGCATCACTGCAATCACAGGTCAAAATATTGTGGATCAGGATGCGCAGTTAGTAAAAGCGGATACATTTACGGACTCTGCACTCGACAGCTATTACCTTGGCAGCATGCAGGCCGGTAAGATCAAGATTGTTAATACCGCTGCAGGTAGTGGTGTCAATCTTGGCGGGAGCCTGACAGCCAGTGCTAGCATTGATGTTGATGCCGCAGGTGAACTGAGCATTGAAGCGGCGAAACTGCGTGGTGACGACATCAATCTTACCGCAGATACTCTGCGCACCAAAGGTAAGATCGTCAGTGAGCAGATCGATAAAGACGGTGATGAAAACTATAAAAACTACCGTGGTGCTATCGATGTAAACCAGAAAGAAACCCATGAAAAGCTGATCCAAACTGAGATCGAGGGTAAAAATATCACCCTGATTGCAGCGCAGGAAAATCGTATTTCAGCAACAAATATCAGCGGTGACACCATCAATCTAACGGGTGGCAGCTTAGTGTTAGACGGTCAAAAAACAACGCAAACGGTAGAGCATACGGATGACCGTTGGTTTTATTCCTGGGTACAGAATAAATCTCAGAAAGATGTTCAGGAACAGCAGCATGGTACTCATTTAAACGCGACGAAGAGCATTACAATGACATCGGAGCAGGGTGATCTGAGTGTCAGTGGTGCGCAGCTCATAGCGCAAGACGGTATTCGCTTAACAGCGAAAAAAGATATTATGTTAGACGCACTGGTGGCGGATGATAGTCATCAAGAGAAAATTTACCACAAAAATCATACGGCAAAACTGCTGACAGGTACGCAGGAAAGCAAAGAAAGTAAGCAGACACTTACAGCGAGTAAGCTATCAACTGCGGGGTCCGTTCAAATTATCGCTGGTGGCAATATCACGGCGCAGGCGACGCAGATCAATGCGGGTGACGATTTAACCGTTCTGACCGAGCAGACATTAACTGTCGGTGTGCAGCAAACCGTCTCCGAACAGCTGCATTCGGATGATAAAAAATACTGGGGCGGCATTGGCGGCGGATCAAACAGCAGTGATAAACACAGAGAACAAAACGGCCATGCTTCTGTCTTTCAGGCTGGTGGCGAGATCATAATCGCTGCGGATGCAGGGGTTAAGATCACTGGAAGCCAGATAAAATCTGAGCAGGGTGGAATTATCCATGCCAATGAGGGTGAGATCGTGATTAACAATACCGTCAATACCAGCACAGACAGCAATAGCTCCCGTAATGGCACTATCTTTAATATTACCAACCGATCAGGTAAAAGTGATCAGCAGATTGATAAGGTTTTCGGCAGTGAAGTCGTAGCTGAAACCTCTCTTGATATCGTCAGTGGTAAGGATGTCACTGTCCGGGCCAGCACTGTTAACACTCATGGTAGTCTGAATATCACATCAGCCGGTGATATCAATATTGACGGCGCTGCAGATCGGACGCATGTTGTTGAGGAAAAGACCGCACTCACCGCTAAGGGCTATGCCGAAAAAGACGGCAACAAACAGTACAAAGTTGGCTTTGATATTACCCATAACAGAGATAAAACTGATCAAACCAGTACTCAGTTGGTTGGTTCAACCGTTACCGGCGGTGACGTTAATCTGCACGCGGCAGATACGGTAACAGTGACAGGATCTGATCTGAACACAACCGTTGGCGATGCCAATATCAGTGCAAAAAACGTCGCGTTCCTGGCCGATGAAGATACTACTGTGATCGATCATGAACATACCGCCGTCGGTGGCGGTTTATATTTCTCGGGCGGTATAGAGAAAGGACGTGTGGCGGCTAAAGTGGATTATACAAAGGAGCAGGAAAATTCAAGCCAGAGCACAGCTAAAGTCAGCCATACTGATATTGCCGGTGACTTGAACGTGCACGCAACAGAAAAAGTGACCCAACAGGGTACTCAACATGATGTGGCGGGTACTTATCGGGTCAGTGCTAATGAACTTGAAAATCTGGCGGCAGAAGATTCGCTGACCGAACATAACAAGACGCTTAAGGTCGGCGTTGAAGTCGGTGTTGAAGTCAACTATGCCGGTGTGACCAAACCAATTGAAGGGGCGATCGAAACCTTAATTCAGTTGGATGTCAAAGGCAGTGCTGAGGCCATTAAAGGTGCTGTGACGGATGTCGTGAGTGTCGGAAAAGAGTTGATTGATAATAAAGGTAAACCAAGCTGGTCACAGGCAACAAAAGTCGGTAATGCGGTCAATACCGTACTCGATCAGGATATTCCGGGGAAGATTGAGATAGCCACCGATGCGATCAAAGAGATCGGTGGTGCTATCAAGGATCTCGCTAAGGCTGACTTTGCCATGCCACAGGCGGGCGTTGATGTCGCGACGAAAGTGACCAATAACCAGTCTGACAGTCACAGCACTCAGGCTAAGGCAACCCAGATCAAGGCCGGCATTATCGAGATCAATGTGGCCAATAAACTTCATGATCAAGGCACCGATTACCAAGCCAGTGACGGCAGTATTGAGATCCGTGCTCGTGAACATCAAAGTGAATCGGCCTTTAATACTACTGAGATGAACAGCAGTGAGATCAGCGGCGGCGGATCTGTGCAGGTTGCGACCTCAACAGGCCACGATATTAAGGTCGGGGTGCAGGGTAACGGCAGTAATAAACAACACCAGCAGCAGAGTAAAACGGCGCAGGTTGGTCATATTACTGCTAAAAACGGAGTAAACATTAAGGTTGAAGAAGATGCCAGTTACCAGGGAACGCATGTTGACGGCGGCCAGGGCAAAGCACAGATCAGTGCAGGCAATGATCTGACTATTGAGCAGGCTACAAACTCATCATCAGATACCGGCCGTGACTTTGATCTGGCGATCACTGCCAAAGTCGGTGTTACTCCAAATGCGAAAGATCTGGGTGGCAGCATCAAAGGCGGTTATGCCAATAATGTTGACAGCACTACCGAGGGCGTTGTTAGTGAGCTTAATGGTCAGGGCGGTGTTGAATTAAAGGCCGGTCGTGATCTCACTCTGCAGGGCAGTCAGATTGGCAGTACAGATCAGCAAGCCGGTTCGGTCACTATTGCGGCTAACGGACAGGTGAATATCAGTGCGGCAACGGCAACTGAAAGCCATGAGAAGGGACGCTATGCCGGTAACCTTAATATCGGTGGTGGCCAGAATCAGGGGGATGAATCATCGGTGAATAAAGGCAATTTAGGCATGGGTGTGGTTTTAGACCACTCGGCGAATACGCAAATGAAAGAAACAGGCGCAGTGATCGCGAGTCAGGGTGATGTATCAGTGACTGCAGGGGCTGGGAATGATCAGGCATTATCACTGAAAGGCACCCAGATGGACGGGCTGCATGTTGATATTAATGCCGAAAACGGCGGTGTCGTTATCGTCAGTGCGGATGATGAAAACCACGGCAGCGGGTGGAACTTTGGGTTAAACCTCGGCGGTGACATGGCATCAACAACGGCCAAAACGGAAGCTACTGATTCAGGTTCGAAACTGGGCGGTGCAATAGGTCTTAAAGGGGGCTATGAAAAACAGGACAGTCACCATTATGATAATAGCCGCATCAGCGGGACTGATGTGAACCTCGACAGTGCGAAAGATTTTACACTTACCGGTGCGAATGTAAGCGGCCAGCAGGTGACCGCTAATGTTGCTGGTGGATTGCAGGTTGATAGCCAGCTAACACATGACAGCAGTTACAAAGTCGGTCTGCAAACCGGTATTGAGAAAAAGGCCGATGCAGCACCGAATAAAAACAGTGTAATTCAGAACATTGCGAATGATATCCAACTCAAGGGGGAGTATGAATATGCTGACAGTGATACGGTGACAGAAGCAAGTTCAATATCCAGTGAGCAGGGGGTTACCCTGAATGTTGCTGGAGATACCCAGTTGACCAGCAGCGATATCAGTTCTGAAATGGGCAACGTGGCGTTAAATACCCGTCATCAAACCACCCAGTCGCTGAAAGAAAATCAGAAAAGTGGCAAATTTGGCGGCGATATTGGCAGAATGATACGCGGATTTTTTAGCCGCAATCAAGACAAAAGTTAGAGTTTAGGAAGCAGAGCGCTGCTGCATAGACCATCGTCGGAACGTTTTTCCGGCGATGGCTTTTTTTTAACTTGAATTGGATATATACCCGTGAACAATAACAGCTTGTCGTAGCGTGCTTAAAGGTAAAATACTTACAGGAGTAGTATTATGGTTACTGTCGAAGAACATTACGAGAGCTTATTATCTGATGTATATACATGGCTAATGGGTGGATTTGATGAAGCTAAAAGCAATAATGTTGAGTTCTTTAAAAGCAGGAATATTACTCCCTCATCCTCTGGTATTGCTGTTGATTTAGGGGCTGGTTCTGGTTTTCAATTGATCCCTTTGGCTGAGCTCGTTGTCTAAGGTGATTTGAGTGTTGCTAGCGGAGGTGAATCACTCGGTGTCATCATTTGCGCGTCATCAATCGAATTACAAGCTGCCAGCATATTCGTAAGACGACGTAACAAGTCAATCGCTAGGGTACGTTGCTCAATCAAGCTTTCTCTTCTATCCATTTGTTATTTTTTACATTTCTTTTCATTGTATAACCTAGAAGATCGAGTTGATTTTATCTATTATTCGAGCTGGTCATCGCACTTTAAGTTGTTACATTAACTATATAAATAAAGTGACCGTAACTTTAAATATTCTAATGCTGTCGAAAATAGTAAGTATATTAATTATATGAGTGATGTTAAAGTATATAAAATACTCATTTATAGGTACTTGGTTGTTATTTCTATTTTTATAAATTACTTTGTCTCATTTATAGGGTGGATTGTCATTGTGTCAATCTGAGGAACTGTTAAACATGGATAATCATACTTGGTTAGAAGAAACCAAACTTGTTGGTACTATCGTGACGTTAATGCCATTGCAGCGAAAGCATGCGGATGCATTGATCGAAGCGGCATCTGATGGCAACTTGTGGGAGTTATGGTTTACCAGTATACCAACGGCTGAAACAATCGATATGTATATTGAAAAAGCATTAAACGATCATTCATTGGGTCTCGCATTACCTTTTGTGGTTGTTGATAATGCAACGGGCGATATTATCGGTTCGACACGTTTATGCGAAATAAGCCCTGAAAATGACCGTGTTGAAATCGGTTATACTTGGTATGCAAAACGTCATCAACAAACAGGTGTAAATACAGAATGTAAGTATTTGTTATTACAGCATGCTTTTGAACAGTTAAATGTGATTGCGACTGAGTTCAGAACGCATTGGCACAACCATGTTTCCCGTGCTGCAATCGCGCGTTTAGGCGCGAAACAAGATGGGGTACTACGTAATCATAAAAAAGACAAAGATGGCCACTACCGCGATACGGTGGTGTTTTCAATTATTGATCACGAATGGCCGATGGTGAAACACAGTTTAAATTATAAGATGAATCGGTAAGTGCATAATTAACCAAAGAGCTGGTTTAGAAAACATTGAGAAGGCGGTGAGCCAAGGTATGCTTAAATAGATATTTGTTTAGTAATACAATAAAGTCGTTAAAAATGGTGAAGAAGTCGGCGCTTCCTTGTTGCAGTGCTTGGTCTGATTTAGCCTTTATGCTATTTTCTATACACAACTTATTATAGGGAATACCTAAAATGCCAAAGGCAAGTGACGTTAAAAAGAATACCGCTGTTGAATATAATAACGGCGTATACATCATCCGTGATATCGAGCGCTCAGTACCACAAGGCCGTGCCGGTGGCAGCATCTACCGCATGCGCTTGTACGATGTCGTTACAGGGTCAAAAATTGATGTAGTATTTAAAGACAGCGACAACCTTAACCTTGCTGATCTTACACGTAGCCAAGTTATATTCTCTTACTCTGACGGTGACGAATATGTATTCATGGATACAGAAGACTACACACCTTACAGCCTAGATAAAGCAACAATTGCTGATGAGTTACTATTCATCACAGAAGACACGCAAGGCCTTCAAGTACTTATTGTTGACGGCAAGCCGGTCTCTATCGAGCTACCTTCTGCGGTTGAAATGGTGATTGTAGAAACTGACCCGTCAATTAAAGGTGCGTCGGCAAGTGCGCGTACTAAACCAGCGATCCTTTCTACTGGCCTTACGGTACAAGTACCTGAATACATCGCTAGCGGCGAAAAAATCAAGATCAATACGACTGACCACAAGTTCATGAGTCGTGCAGATAAATAATAGCTTAGTCTATTAGCGAAAAACCCGTTATCTAAAGCAGATAACGGGTTTTTTTATGTCAGTCACAATTGTGCTGCACTTATTACTTGAATCCAGCAAGACTTCTTGAATGTACTTCTGGAAGTGTCTTTTGGTGATTTACAATTTCTATTATGGTGAGTCACTGACGATAAGTTAGCTGTAGCATGGTTCGTTACAGTGTAAATCATTTCAAAATAGATCAGAAATATGGCTATAGCTGTCACGCTGCACCATTCTTATATATTTTTTAGAGTAATTGCACCAATTATTAGTTTTGATTATTGAAAGTCGTTGATTATAGGAGTAAATTACCTACCAATTAATGGTTATTGTCGATACTTAAGATTAGTAAGTTTGGCACCATCTAAAAATAAAATGTGCCGTTGCTCAACTGTGATCCCCTGCAAGGTTAACCAATCTGAAATGATGCGTGTAGGTATCTACCTCAACTTAATTTGTATCTTTGTATTGTCGATAGTGGCGTGGTTGTTCTGGTCATAGGTCGACAAGCTCTGAACGAATACAATTCTCATCAATAAATGAGAAGGTCGCTTGATGTGGCCTTTTTTGTCTAATAAATCATTCTTTTATGATTAGTTTTTATTCTCCATTTGTGTTGGTAATGTGATAACAGACGTTAGATTACGCTTTAAATTTATGTATTATCGTAACATAATGTTTAAATTACTTATTAATACTATATTGTATATAGTCATTGCGATGTAATCGGTATATCATCTTTAGCCCAAATTATGCGAAGAACGGGTGTGTTTTGAAAAATAGAGTTGTTATTTACTTAGTTGTTATTATCAGTGTCATTATTATTTATCAGATCAACCGTTCTGAGAGCAAACAGTTAGATAAATTTCAACAATCATTTCAGGTGGTAGAGGGGCGTTTAGGTGAGCTTTTCTATCAACTTCAAGCTATCCAATATGGCATGTCACAACTGAACAGCTTAAGTAGTCCATTAGCGAATGAGGCAAGCTTAAATTTCAAACGTACCGAAGATAATACCTGTCAAATATCAAAAAATCGGAGTCGGGAACAAATGTACGACTTTGAAACCAATTTTTTAGTGGTGAGTGATGGTTCCGGTTGTGAGCCAAATTCGATATTACACGATAAGATCATTGAGACCATAAAGATCGCACCAATGATGACATTTTTGGCCGGGCGTGCAGAAGATGTGATTAGTCTTTATTTTATCTCTATGGATAAATTTGTGATCACCTCACCAAAGTATAATGCGTTGGTAATCAAGCCCAGTGAATTTGAAAGTAAACTATTTACACGACCTTATATGCAAAAAATATTCAGTGTGGGTATTGAAAATCTGGGCAATCATATTTTCATTTCGGGTCCGTATGCAGATTTTAGTTTAAATAAAGACGTGATTACTTTTTCCATTGCTATTTTTATGAATAAAGAGTTTTATGGTGTGCTTAATATGGATATTTTATGGGAAGATTTGGTTGCCGGAATAGACTCAGACTTTCACATTATTAATGATCCGAAACCGATACCTGGTGATTCACTACTCAGTGAACCGCTCAGTTTTGATGGTTTGGCCAGCGATTTACGTTTAGTTATGCCTAACTCGATGAGTGATCAACTTACCTATTTAATTAAAAACAGTATTGTTGATATCGCTTTCTATTTTATTGCTATTGTACTGGCTGGGTGGGTGCTATATACCTTGAACTTACGTATGGTATCGCAGAAATTAACCACTGAATCACATCATGACCCTTTGACTGGTCTGCTAAATCGCCGTGGTTTTATGGCTGAACTGAAAAATATTGAACGTCATCAGTTTTATTCTTTCATGATCATAGATCTAGATAACTTTAAGCACGTTAACGATACGTATGGTCACCCGGTGGGTGATGACGTATTGCTCCGAGTTGCAACCGTTATTCAGCAACAAATCCGTGAAAAGGACATATTATTACGTCTCGGTGGTGAAGAATTTGGTTTGCTGATCGCTTATAACAAAGATAATAAACAAATTAATATATTTGAACGTATCTGTGAAGCGGTAGCGCACTTACCACATTACAGTGAAGATATTGAGTTTCACGTGACCATGTCTGGTGGGGCCGTGACAACGTCATCAATTGATCAGATTAAATCAATCAAAAGTATCATGAAGCAAGCTGATGCACTCTTGTATGAAGCTAAGGTAGCGGGTAAAAATCGGGTGTTGTATGGCGACTTTAATGGCAGTAACTCACAGAAACCCTAATTCAATAGCGTTAAAAAAACGTCTGTAATACCCCCATAAAAGTTGGTTCGGTTCAATAGAATGCCTTCCATCTCGAACAATAAATATCACTAAAGTAATAGATATGTTAAGAAAATGTATTATGTCTAACTAGTGAGAGTCTATAACCTGGTCAAACCAGCTCGATACTGAGTATTTTGTAAGTAATTTGATTCAGGATGTCTCGTTTTAGCGTATTTTTGTGCTCGAACGCTCATTTTCATTCTTTATTTGTTTTAATTATGTATTTAAAGTGTAAATTCAAATCCACACGAACATTGTGTACACCCTACATAAAATAAAATAAAATAAAACAAAGGAATGAATCATGGCTAACAATAAACAACGTACTCTGATGGGCGAATGCCTAGCTGAGTTTATTGGTACTGGACTGTTAATCTTTTTTGGTGTCGGCTGTGTAGCTGCATTAGTATTAACAGGCGCTAGTTTTGGTCAATGGGAAATCAGTATTATCTGGGGTATGGGTGTAGCCATTGCTATTTACTGTACCGCTGGTGTTTCTGGTGCTCACATTAACCCAGCCGTGACGATTGCTTTAGCAGCTTTCCACGGATTTGATAAAAGCAAAGTATTACCTTATATTTTCGCGCAACTATCCGGTGCTTTCTGCTCAGCAGCTTTAGTATACGGCTTATATAGCAATTTATTTACTGACTACGAAATCGCAAACGGTTTCCTACGTAGCAGTGAAGCGGCATTATCGACAGCGGGTATCTTCTCAACTTACCCACACCCATCACTCTCATTCATTGGTGCATTTGCGGTTGAATTTGTAATTACTGCCGTATTAATGTTCGTTATCTTAGCGTTAGGTGACGAAAAAAATGGCGATCGACGCGGTGCAATGAACCCGATTCTTATCGGTGTAGTAATTGCAGTTATCGGTGGGTCTTTAGGTCCACTAACTGGTTTCGCAATGAACCCTGCACGTGACTTTGGTCCTAAACTATTCGCTTACTTCGCAGGTTGGGACTATGCATTAACAGGTGCTAAAGATATTCCTTACTTCATCGTGCCAATCTTAGGCCCAATTGTAGGTGCATGTTTCGGTGGCTGGTTATATCCAAAAGTGATTGGTCAATATCTACCATCAGCAGGTCACGGTTGTACTATCCCAAACCAGTGTGATGACGAATCCGCTGAAGGTGAAGCTGCTAAAGTATAATCTGACAACGATGAATCATTGTTTAATAAATGTTGAATAATACCTAACCAACTTTGAATACGATATTATTTACAACGAATAAATAAAATAAACATGTAAATCAATACGTAACATCATAAAAATGCTTGGGTATATAATTAAATAAGACCTATTACTTTAAACATTAAGTATAAAGTACTCTACCAAACGAAATTAAAAGGACTTCATAATGACTGATAAAAAATACATTATTGCTTTAGACCAAGGTACAACTAGTTCTCGTGCCGTTATTCTTGACCACGATGCAAATATTGTCAGCGTTTCTCAACGTGAATTTACGCAAATCTATCCGCAAGCCGGTTGGGTTGAACATGATCCACTTGAAATTTATGCAACTCAGAGTTCAGTGTTAGTTGAAGTGTTAGCGAAAACAGGTATCACCAGCGATGAAATCGCCGCTATCGGTATTACCAACCAACGTGAAACGACTATTGTTTGGAATAAAGAAACAGGCAAGCCAGTTTATAACGCAATCGTATGGCAGTGTCGTCGTACCGCAGAAATGTGCGATAAATTAAAAGCACAAGACGCTGGTTTTGAAGAGTATGTTCGTGAAAATACTGGTCTGGTTGTTGACCCGTACTTCTCTGGTACAAAAATAAAATGGATCCTTGATAATGTAGAGGGGGCCCGTGACGACGCTGAAGCTGGTAAATTGCTGTTCGGTACCGTTGATACTTGGCTAGTTTGGAAAATGACACAAGGCAAAGTTCACGTCACAGACCACACTAACGCATCTCGTACTATGTTGTTTAACATCAATACACTACAGTGGGATGAGAAACTACTTAAGATCCTAGATATACCGCTATCTATGATGGCTGAAGTAAAATCTTCTTCAGAAGTGTACGGCCAAATGAATATTGGTGGTAAAGGCGGTACGCGTATCCCTATCGCTGGTATTGCCGGTGATCAGCAAGCTGCACTTTATGGTCAAATGTGTGTAGAGCAAGGTCAAGCGAAAAACACTTATGGTACGGGTTGTTTCTTATTAATGAACACGGGTAAAGAAAAAGTAACATCGAAAAATGGCCTACTAACTACCTTAGCATGTGGTCCTCGTGGTGAAGTTGCTTATGCACTTGAAGGCGCTGTATTTATGGCTGGTGCTTCTATCCAATGGTTACGTGACGAAATGAAGTTACTTTCAGATGCAAAAGATTCAGAATATTTTGCCACCAAAGTAGACTCATCAAACGGTGTTTATGTTGTTCCTGCATTTACTGGTTTAGGCGCTCCGTACTGGGATGCTTATGCACGTGGTACGATTGTTGGTCTAACACGTGGTGTGGGTGCAAACCATATTATCCGTGCAACACTTGAAAGTATTGCCTATCAAACACGCGACGTACTGGATGCGATGCAAGCGGATTCAGGCATTAAATTGGCTGAACTTCGTGTAGATGGCGGTGCAGTAGCAAATAACTTCCTAATGCAATTCCAAGCGGATGTACTAAATACAACAGTATTACGTCCGGCTGTAACAGAAGTAACTGCACTAGGTGCTGCATACCTTGCTGGTCTGGCTGTTGGTTTCTGGGATGGTCTAGATGAACTTTCTGATAAAGCAGTTATCGAAAAATCATTTGTACCACACGATGATGAAGTGAAGCGTCAACGTCGTTACCGTGGTTGGAAACGAGCGGTTAAAGCGGCGCAGTCATGGGCTGAAGGTCATGACGAAGAAGATGATTTACTGTAATCGTGTTTGAGTTTGATTGCCAATAGGCCATCATCCGAGTCTAGATAGAAAGAGTGCCGGTTATATAAATAGAAAGTGTTTATAGAGTGGCGCTCTTTTTTTTGGATTTTTTATGTGTTTTCGCATTATTTGGTCTATTTTTGTCATCATGTGGACATGGTTTTAATATTTAATAGCCATTCGAGCATTCATGATCGGTAAGTTAACGTATAATGTTCGAAATGTAAAAATAAATGCTCGACCTCGAAAGTAAGTGGTGATTTTAATACCAAAGTGTTCTATATTAGTTGCAGATGTTCGATAGCGGTCGTTCGCTCAAACAAGAATGTATTAAAGTGAGTTTAGTATGAATAATGGAAATCAGAAAGTAATGACCAATGACATGAATAATAAAGTGTTAGACCTGATCGTGGTAGGCGGCGGTATTAATGGTGCTGGTATTGCAGCAGATGCTGCTGGCAGAGGCCTAACTGTTGGTTTATATGAAGCAGCTGATTTTGCTTCAGCAACGTCATCAGCAAGCTCTAAATTAATTCATGGTGGTTTACGTTACCTTGAACATTACGAGTTTCGCCTGGTATCTGAAGCATTAGCAGAACGCGAAGTATTACTTAAGAAAGCGCCACATATTGTTAAACCAATGCGTTTCCGTTTACCACATCGTCCTTTTTTACGTCCTGCATTACTCATTCGTGCTGGCTTGTTTTTGTATGACAACTTGGGTAAACGTACAACGTTAGAAGGCAGTAAACAAATAAATTTAGCGAAATCAGGCTTACTTAAAAAAGAAATTACCAAAGGTTTTGAATATTCAGATTGCTGGGTTGATGATGCGCGTTTAGTGATCCTAAATGCCATGGCTGCACAACGTAACGGCGCCGAAGTTGAAAACTATTGCCGTGTAGAAAAAGCCGTTCGTAAAGATGGTTTATGGCAAGTCACTATATTAAACGAACAAACCAATGTCCGTTTTGAGCGTACTGCGCGTGCATTAGTGAACGCAGCGGGTCCTTGGGTTAAACAATTTTTCGATGACAGCATGGAAGAAGAGTCGCCACGTAACATCCGTTTGGTGAAAGGTTCACACATCGTTGTCCCGCGTATTCATGACGAAGAGCAAGCTTACATTCTACAAAACAAAGATAACCGTATTGTTTTTGTTATTCCTTACATGGAAGACTTTTCTATTATCGGTACGACAGATGTTGAATATGTTGGCGACCCACGTAAAGTCGCGATCTCTGATGACGAGATTGATTACCTGATTGACGTGGTAAACGAGCATTTTGTTAAGCAACTTGCACCAAGTGATGTAGTTTGGACTTATAGCGGCGTGCGTCCACTGTGTGATGACGAATCTTCATCACCACAAGCAATCACCCGTGATTACACACTGGAAATTGAGCAAGAAGGCACACAAGCGCCATTGCTATCTATCTTCGGTGGCAAGTTAACGACTTACCGTAAACTAGCGGAGTCGGCAATGAAACTAATGTCACCGTACTTTGATAAAATGGGTGATTCATGGACAGCTGATACAGCGCTTCCTGGTGGTGATTTTAATTACCCACGTACGCAATTAGTTGAAAATATCTGTTCACAGCATTTATGGTTAAACCCTGAAACAGCGAAGCGTTATGTTAATCAGTTTGGCACTGATTCTTGGGACTTATTTGCGGGGTGCACATCTGAAGCTGATTTCGGTATTCACTTTGGCCAGGGTGTTTACAGTCGTGAAATTGATTACTTAATTGAAACTGAATTTGCCAAGAAAGCAGAAGACGTATTATGGCGTCGTACCAAGCTTGGTTTGTACTTAAGCAAAGAACAACAAGCGGCGGTTGCTGACTACATCAATGCAAAAGTGGTAAAGCAAAACCCAGTAAAGCTAGATAAAGTTGGTTAATTGCGTAACACACTGCGCTAATTAAACAGCTTAATTAAGCGCTACTAATCATTGATTGGTGGCGTTTTTTTATACCTGACGTTTATGAATAGTAGGGTAAGATCATAAGGGAGGGGCTTATTACATGCCGGAATAATTGGGCCCGCTACCGCCTTCCGCTGGTGTCCAGACGATGTTTTGTGATGGATCTTTAATATCGCAAGCCTTGCAGTGAATACAGTTTTCAGCATTAATCTGGAATTTCACTTCTTCGTCGATGATTATTATTTCATAAACTGCCGCTGGGCAATAACGTTGCGCAGGCTCTGCAAAGCGGGGTAGGTTAGTACTCATAGGTATACTGGGGTCGGTAAGTTTAAGGTGGCATGGCTGATTGGCATCATGTTGTATATGAGCTAAAAACACCGAACTTAGGCGGTCAAAGGTTAAGAGGTTATCTGGTTTAGGGTAAGTGATTGCTAACGACTGAGTGACTTTTTGTAATTGGCTATGGTCTGGTTTTGAATCGTGCAGGGTAAAGGGTAAGCTTTTATGCAGTATGTTCTGTTCAAACCAAGCCACGCCTAACATGGCATTACATCTGTGGGTGATGGGGGCAAAATTACGGGATTGATATAACTCTTGATACACCCATGACGCTTTATACAATAAGGTGAAATGTTCGAGGCTGTTACCTGTATCGATCTCGTTATTCAATTTTACATCCTTGTTTAACGCTTTATTTAAGTATTGTTCTTGCCCTTGCTCTCGTTTTTCGTTGGCTTTATAGCGATCTAACGCCATTGCTGCAAATACAGCTTCAGCACCTATCATGCCCGTTTTCATTGCGGTATGCGTGCCCTTTAATTTAGCTACATTCAAAGTACCCGCATCACAACCCAGTAATAGGCCGCCGGGGAACACCATCTTAGGGAGGCTGTTATAACCACCCTTGGTGATGGTTCTGGCGCCGTAAGCAAGGCGTTTTCCACCTTTTAGATAGCGGCTGAACGTGGGGTGTAATTTAAGGCGTTGAAATTCTTCGAAAGGACTGAGGTAGGGGTTCTGGTAGTTTAAATCGGTGATGAGACCGACGTAAACCTGATCTTTGCCAACGTGATAGAGAAACCCACCACCTGTGGCTCCGTGTTCAGCTAGTGGCCAGCCGATGCTGTGCATGACTAATCCCGGATGATGCAGGGCTGGGTCTATTTGCCACAGTTCTTTAATGCCCAGTCCGTAATGCTGTGGATCGGCGTCTTTATCTAACTGGTATTTTTCGATTAATTGTTTGCCTAAATGACCGCGTGATCCTTCGGTGACTAAAGTATATTTGCCAATGAGTTCCATGCCCGGCATAAAATTGTTTTTTTCATTACCGTGTTTGTCTCGACCCATGTCCCCCGTGATCACCCCTTTGACGCTGCCATCGTCATCAAATGTTAATTCATTAGCGGCAAAACCAGTGAATATTTCGACACCCAAATCTTCAGCTTGCTTGGCTAACCAAATACATAAATCGCCAAGACTGATGATATAGTTATGTTTGTTGTCTAAGCTTGATGGCACTAACATGTTAGGGACACGGCGGGCTGTGGTTGCATTTTTGAGTAACCAGGTATCATCTTGTTTGACTGTGTTAGTCACTGGTGTGTTTAAATTTTTCCAGTCGGGGAATAGTTCGTCTAATGCGTGGGTTTCAAAGATAGTACCCGCCAGGATATGGCCACCGATATCGGCCGCTTTTTCGAGTACGCAAACGCTCAGTTCGGTGTCTGATTCAAGTGCAAGTTGATGTAAGCGACAGGCCGCAGACAACCCCGCTGGACCAGCACCGACAATGACAACATCAAATTCCATTGATTCACGTTTCACGCTTGGCATCCTTATCCACTCACTTTTATTAAGTATTGTGTATGTTTGAATAAGTGCCGGGTAATTCGACAATTACAGCGACGTCAATGATTGAAAAAAACACCCCGGATATGGCCCCCGAATTTTGGACAAACCAGATCCGAGCGACATTAGCGAAAGGTGGCGAAGAAGGTCGTATTGTTGTGGCTGGTGATTATGCCGCAGAAAACTTTTTATTGAACAACAAAGCGATGTGGAGTCAGTGGGTGCCGAAGAACGTGGTTAAAAAGGTTGAGATTGCGTTAGCTGATTTATAATCGCTAACACGCCTTACCATGTGGAACTACTTGTTTTTTAATATAGAATTGGTTAGTAATGCACTGGGTAGTAATGGTTGAGACATGAGCTTCCAAAGGAAGCTGAAATGCTTCCTTTTTAACGATTATTTTTGTTAAAGGTTACATTTTATGTCGCTAAGAGAATGTTTCTTGCAATGCAGATAATAGCGCTTGGTAAATAGGATCACAGAACTCAGCGACTTCTTTGCTATTTGTTGACTCGAAACTTGAACGCCATTCAACGAACGTGCCGTTATGTGTCTGCGATAATTGAACGCTGCCAATATAGTTGTCTACCGCATCTTTAGCGATTGGGCCAGGACCATCATCAATGCTGTATGAAAAACTATGTTGCGCACCGACGATACGCAAAGAAGTGATCACACCTGCAGCCCATGATAAATCGTGGAAGTTACTGATGGTGTCCCAAACTTTGTCGATAGGTGCGTTGATATTTATCGTGTTGTAGCAATGACCCATTAACTTTTCCTTACATGTGGGGCGTACACATTCAGTTTAGTTAGTTTTTTGGGTATCTCAAGCAAGGCGAGGATTCGGGAATTCATCACGATCATCCTTAGTAACCTCTGAAAAGTACACAGTGCTACTCAAAGGATTACTTAAAAATTCGATCCGTCAATTTCCCTTGGTAATTATAAAAACGACAGAGTCGCTTGGTAGTTATGGTACGACAGAGTCCCTTGGTGTTCACAATGAGTGAGTAAAAACTCTAAGCTGAAAAGGGGCAGAAATGACTTAACATTATTCCTCTAAGCTGCAAGTGTACCCACTAAAATTAGCCGTAAATTAGCCGTAAATTAGCCGTAAATTAGCCGTGAATTAACCTTGAACTCACGGCTCAACATGACTGGCGGGTGATAACCTGTTGCCATTAGTTCAACACCCTAGAATCCATCGTGTTCTATATCGACATAGTATTCACATCGATTAGAAGA
The DNA here is from genome assembly GCF_900465055.1 of Moritella yayanosii. NCBI lineage: Bacteria > Pseudomonadati > Pseudomonadota > Gammaproteobacteria > Alteromonadales > Moritellaceae > Moritella > Moritella yayanosii. The sequence continues at coordinate 478,977 of NZ_LS483250.1, forward strand.
AATCATCCTTGTGCTTTAAAGACCTTTAATGGCACACTCATTACCAATACGATAAAGGATTTAAGCAACGGCCAAATAGCCAATAACGGTTTTGGCCAAAGGTGATTCAAGGAATTAATATGAAATTATACGGAAGCTACACGTCGCCATTTGTTCGTCATTGCCGCATTGCATTATTGGAAGGTCAACTAAACGGCGGTTTAGAATGTGAATTTATCGAAACGGATGCTGATAGTAGCGCAAAACTTTCGCCGATGAAAAAAGTGCCTTTTCTACAAGACCAGCAAGCTGGTAAAGATATTGGTTTAACAGATTCTGCTAGTATTTTAATGTATTTACGTGAGCAGTCAGGAAAAGAGTTTTTAACTGATGCTCAAGACTTTAATTTATTTTGTAATGTAAATACGGTATTGGATGCTGCGGTAAACTTATTTTTTCTTGAAAAGTTTGATCAGATCACACCTGAGCAAAGCAGCTATTTGACCCGTCATAAAGATCGAGTTGAAAGTGCCTTGCTTCACTTGAATGATAGTACTTATAGCAGCCAAGCACCGTTCACCGATGGTGAATTACGCTTAGCCTGTTTCTTAGACTGGGGGTTGTACCGTAATCGCATCAATATCGACGGTTTAGATAACCTTCAAGCGCTGTTAAAAGCGGCTCGAAGCTTTGATCTTTTTGCCCAAACAGCACCACCGATTGGCGCATAGGTAAGTCTTGGGCTCGATGCAACTAAAGCGGTGATAGCGAGTTAGAGCCTGCCTTAGCTTCTTTAGATTCTAAAGCCGGCTTTTTAAGTTAGTCGGTTGTAACGCCGACTACTATTTTACTCAACATTCAACATTCAACACCCAACACTTAACCCTTATCCCTTTCGTCGAATTCAGTGAAATCGATCCCTCGTTCAGCAGCAAATGCCCGCATTGCCCGTAGACTTGTCGCCGTCTCTGACAAGTGTCCAGCAACTGAGCGTAACAAGCTTGCCGCCACCATCGCGTCATTTTCGATCACAGCCAGTAACTCACTGGCACCAATTCGTAGAAATACACTGTCTTCTATCGCAATTAAGTCTAATAGACGTGCTTCGTTATTGATGAGGGCCAAATCGCCGATCAATCGTCCAGGTAAAATTTCTGATACTAAGTGTTTTTCACCTTCACTTTTTGGCCAATATAATCCAGATGAACCCTTAACACACAGATAGGAGGCATCTGCTTCTTCACCAGCACTAAAAATAACGTGTCCCGATTTTACTTTGTACCATTGCGCACTAAATGCGAGCAGACGTTGTTGTTTGCGATCAAGCCCTGCAAATAATTCTGTCTGCGCTACGATGCGTAATTTACGGTTTAGATCCTGACGCGCATCTTCATCTTGAAGTTCATCTTGACGTGCAATACCATCAATGCGCCCATCCACAATGTCGACAAACAAATCGTAACTGTCTGGATTGGGGAAGTGGTTTTCTATGAAAATCTGGGTGGTGTCAGGCATCAATTCACTAATACGTTCGCGCGTCAAGGCACGAGCTTCACCGTCGTGGCTAGCCAATGCATTTCGAAGGATCAGAATATCAGGCTTCTTAATCCCGGCCCGGCTGAACGCCAGGCGTTCCCTGAACACTGCGGGAAGATTTTCTCCCCCTTGGGTAGTCGCAACATCATATAGGGATTGCGCGACCAGTCGCCTTAGACCATGCTCCGTCAGGACGTCAACAATCGTATCTTCAATCAACTTCTCACGGGCACCAGCCAAACTTGAAATACGGCCGAAAATAGCATTGCCAAGCACCGACATAACCGGGAAATATTGCTGTGGGTCAATTGGCTTAAACAAGCCATCTAACTTTACAACCATTTCTGCGGCACTCTTTATCCTAATTTGCACAATCCGCGCTTTAAACTCATCAGTGAAAGAGGGTCCAATCTGTTCGGCAGAAAACGCAAAGGGTACCGTCAACATCAATGCAAAATCTTCGTGTGACAAACCACTTTGACCAACTAAGCGTCTTTTTGCTACGATCACTCTAAGCTGATGATAAAGATCTTCGTTCATATTCAAACGACGAAACAACGGATGATCAGTACCATCGGTGCCAAATGTTTCGGTCAGCCCTTCGATTAGATTGGCAGACATGTGTGCAAGGTAATCGGCAATCCCTTCATCTTCCAACATCTGTACGAAATTATTTTCTTGTGATAGGGTTACTTGTGTCAGCATTTTTGTGGGTACAGCATAAAGCAGGTTGCTACCCAAGGGGGATACAGGGTTGAATTTTTCTGGGTGAAAGGCATGCACAATATCATCCACCCCCGCCTTCGTTAAGCGCTTAGCTATTTCGGGTCGCAATTGTACAATGGCTTTTATCAGTTCTTGCTGAGTGTCTGGATCAAGGCGTGATCGTAACCCCCTACGCACCATCATATCGTCGGTACCCATGGCTTCAACCAACTGGAACCACCAGTCTTTGATTTCATCATAGGATTTAAATCCAGCTATTTGAGGGGCAAGCCAGTCAGACTCAAACGGATCAACACTGTTACCTGCGCGCGCAGACTCTTGTTGCCAATCGGCCACATCAGCCGAAATATCATCGCCTAAGATAGGCGCATAATTAAATGGCATTAACAGGTTTTCACCGAGTGTCCCTTGAAAAATATGCGGTTTGGAACTAGCATATCCTATGCGGTTGGCGATGACTGTTTGATGTAAGTCATTCATCTCATATCCTGCTATCTTCACGGTTCCTCTTTGTGGAATCACCTCACGTGTTAATAAATCAGCAAACGCAAGTGCCGCAGCCTCACTATTTGTCTTGATTGCAACGCGTGCGCCTTTTGGAATGGTTAAGCTAATATCTTCTAGTACCGAATGTCCGTCTTCATCGAATACCGTCACACGTTTCAGTTCGATATCACCATTAAGGCTTGTCACCGTATCAGGCTCACCATCAAACAACTCGTCTCTTACCAGTGTATTTGGCGCGAAACGTTCGGTCACCACCTCCCAGCGAAGCGCCATATCTTGGGTTTGGTTGTAATAAGTCAACAGCTCTTTCCAAGGCGAAGACAGGTCTTTGTAGGCTGCGAGCGCGGCAACCAAGGCACCAACTGTGATCTCTCCTTTGATCGCTAAATAGCCACCAACAGAATAGAAAAAGAACGGTGTTAATTGATTGATGAAGTTGTTCAGGAACTTCATAAAAAATTTCTTTTGATAAATCTGAAAACGAATGCCGAACAGGTTACCCAAACGATTAGAAAACAATGACAGTCTGTGACGCATCCCGCCGTTCAGACGAATATCGCTGACACCTGCCGCTGTTTCGCCAATATCAGCGGCCAATTTGCGAATTTCTTGTATTCTGGATTTATTCAACACATTGATCTGGCGCTGTAATTTGGGGATGATCCATGCCTGCAACGGAATAAGCGCGATGGACGCAAGCCCAAACCAGAAGCTTTGGGCAAATAGAAACGTCAGAATTGTCAGCATCTGCCCAGCCTGAAACACTGGCTGTGACAGCATATCGCCCATAAATGAGCCCATAGGTTCCGCTTCTGATGTCACCATCGAAACCAATTCTCCTTGGCTTGTGGTGTGGAAATAGGAACGCGGAAATCTTAATATTCGAGTGACCAGTTGAAAACGAAATCGACGTAATAATCGTTCGGACAACACACCTTTCATGGTGTTTAGGCGCATCTTCAATAACCCATTGGCTAATACTGCTAATAGAAAAGCAATACAAAGCACCATCAAAAACTCGATCTGACTTAATGTCATGCCCAGCAAAGACACATCTTCACCCGTTCCCCCAATAGCATCGTTGATAATGCGTTTAGGTAACTCTAGCGAAACGTACAGAATGGGGAAGGTCAGGAGCGTGATAGCGGTGAGAAGCAACTGATTTTTTTTAGAATATTTCCAGATAAACTGAAAAATGCTCTTTTCCATTTTGAGTATTCCCTTGCTGGTTGAGTTATAAAAAGTCGTAATTTTAATGGTTTACGTTTACCAATTCAATAAAATTTGCACACTGTTTAATATCAACGCACACGGTTAATGAATGCGATGTATAGTTGGTCGAATAACCAATGTTAGCCCAAGTATAGGCACTTGTACGCGAGTGGAAATGACAGCGTGGCTTATTAAACAAGATATTAAGACGAGTATTAACGTTAGCTAACAAGGTGTATACACCAATATAGCGCCTAACGTTATGTTCAATAGCGAAGAAACGGAGCCAGTACTGGAACAGAAGGGCTGGTTGAATATGTAGATGCCAGTAGTACCTATAGCACTTACTGGGCTAAGGCCTTCAATGGCGCGTTAGCAATCTACAACCCCAAAAGCCAATACCAGATTAACAGTATTGGTTTTTGCTATTAGAACGCGTTTTTATCGAGGGTGTTATTACTTCACTGCGTCTTCTAATATTTGACGAGAAACTTCTAGGGTAATCGCTTGGTTTTCACCTAGCGCAACCATGCCGTGAGTTTCAAGCTGTTTGATGATGGTATCAATCGCGGCAGCTTTATCATCGCCGTGTTCAGTTAATTCGGTAGGTAGTTGTACGCTGCGGTAGAAATTTTCTATTTCTACAATGGTACGCTCAGCGAGATCCGAAGACGCTGCTAAGCCAAATACATTGGACCCTAATTGTTCTAGTTTAGCGCGTTTTGTTGCAATTTGGTTACGCAGTAAAGAGGGTTGGATGATAGATAATGAACGCGCATGATCAACATTGTATAAGGCTGTTAATTCATGACCAATCATGTGCGTTGCCCAGTCATGCGTTACGCCAGAACCAATTAAGCCATTGAGTGCTTGGTTTGCTGTCCACATCAGGTTCGAACGCCATTCGTTGTTATCACGTTCACCGTATTGCTCTGCTAATTTTAGTAAATTTTTAAGTAATGCTTCAGCATAACCGTCTTGAACCATCGCACCCGTTGGTAGGGTTAGATATTGTTCACAAACGTGTACCCATGCATCGACAATACCATTCACTAATTGACGCTCTGGCAATGTTTTCATTGAATCTGGATCAAGTACAGCAAACTTAGGTTGTACAGCCGGAGACATAAATGGCAGTTTAGTTTGCGTTGATTTTTGGGTAATAACAGAACCTGAATTGGATTCAGAACCGGTTGCTGGCAATGTTAGAATTGCGCCAAGTGGGATCGCATCCGTTACTTGGTGTTTGCCAATCAAGATATCCCAACCATCACCGTCGTACTTAGCTGCTGCGGCTACGTATTTTGCACCATCAATGACAGAACCACCACCCACAGCAAGAATATAATCAATTGCTTGTTCCTTGGCGATAACAACTGCCTTGTCTAAGGTTTCTACTGTCGGGTTTGCTTCAACACCGGAAAATTCTGTCCATGTGTGCTCTTTCAGTGCGTCACAAACTTGGTCATAAACACCATTTTTCTTAATAGACCCACCACCGTAAATCACCAGTACTTTTTTATCTTTTGGGATAGACGTTGCAATAGTCTCAATTTGACCTTGGCCAAAATGGATTTGAGTTGGGTTAACATAAGAGAATTTCATTGTATGTCCTTTTATTTTGATTTGTTCAATAAGTGCATATTACTATTTAAAAGTGTATTAAAAAAGGCAGTTTCCTCCATTTTTATTGCCTATTACTCTAATGTTGCGTATTTTAATAAATAGGTGATGACTTGATATTTTAAGGGCTACTATGAATTCTCTTGGCGATTTGATGCAAATATATGCGGATAAGTATGATCTTAATGATTTGGAAGGCATTAAAGAAACCGCTATTCCTGGGGTGTGGTTTTATCGCAGTAGCCAAGGCAATCAGCGTCAGCCTTTTGTGTACCAATCGGGAATAATCGTTATGGGACAAGGTCGCAAGCATATACATATAGGTAATCAGCCGGTGCATTATGGACCAGAAGACTACTTGGTGGTTGGTGTGCCAATGCCATTGGAGTGCGAAGCGTTACCTGAGAATGGCGAGCCATTGTTAGGCTTAACCATTAATGTGGATCCAACGTTGTTACACCGTTTGGTGAATGAATTGGAAGTTGCATCTTTTGAGCACGCACCGAGAAGTAAGCAAGAAACATGCGGATTAAGCTCAGTCAAAATGGGCACTCCTATGCTAGCCAGTTGTAAGCAATGGAATGGACACCGCCTCACCCTTTCGCGCTGTTGATTATGGTGTAGGCTGTAAGCAGGTGAATTTTATTTATCATAGGTGACATATTATGAAAAATATAATTAGAGTTGGTGTTGATTTGGCAAAAAACGTGTTTCATATTCATGCTATTGATGAGAATGAAACAATAGTTTGGCAAGGAAAATACAATCGCACCACTTGGTTGAAGGCGATTGTGAAACGAGTACCAACAACCGCGGTAATCGGCATGGAAGCTTGTGGTTCAGCTAATTATTGGGCAAGAGAGCTCACAGCACTTGGTTACAGTGTTAAATTAATAGCCGCTCAATTTGTTAAACCTTATGTTAAAACAAACAAAAATGACAAAGTTGACGCTGAAGCCATTTGTGAAGCAATCAGCCGACCTAATATGCGCTTTGTTAATATAAAAACAGTTGAGCAACAAGATATTCAATCTAAGCATCGTGTTCGTGAAGAATTAATTTGCCACAGAACTGCAAAATCAAACCAAATCAGAGGGCTCGTCAGTGAATACGGCATTGTAGCGCCTATTGGTATCGCTTATTTACGAAAAGCGATACCAATGTGGTTAGAAGAATCCGACAACGGTTTAACATTTGATTTTAGGGCTTTGTTGCTCACGCTCCAGGAAGATTTAATTCTTGTAGATGAAAGAATTGATTTACTGACAGCACAAATTAAAAATAATGTTGCAACTAATCCCATAGGAAAAAAGTTGATGAAAATTATCGGGATTGGTCCTTTGGTCTGTAGTGCATTGTTAATGGCACTTGGTGATGGTAAGCACTTTAAGAAAGGCAGAGATTTTGCAGCATCTTTAGGCTTGGTTCCTAGGCAATACAGCACAGGTGGGCGTGCTAATTTACTCGGCATTAGTAAGCGAGGTGATGGTTATTTAAGAAAATTATTAGTTCATGGCGCTAGAGCAGCTTTTCGTCATGTCAAAGATAAGACAGACCCTTTAAGTTTATGGATAAAACACTTGAGTGAAAAAAAACACCCTAATGTTGTTATCGTTGCACTTGCTAACAAATTAGCACGAATTTCATGGGCGTTAGTTGCTAACGACACCGAATACACAGAAACATTGGCCGCTGGTTGATTGTATTAAAATAATTTTCATATTCGAAGTTGTAGGTAATACTTAGGTTACAAATAGTAAGCACATTATTTAAAAATTGCAAAAGTAAAAGAGAGATGGAAAATAGGTTAAACCATCACTAGAAAAACCCTAACTGAGCGAAGAGTTAATAACTCGTGTAAGCGATTGGGATCTAGTGTGCGAATGAAGCCATTGAGGTTCGATGCTAAATAAAAGCATTATTTAAGAAACCGAATACACGTGAGCAGTCATACCTTCATTTTCATTGAAATTTTACTTGCAATAGAGGTTGTGTCCATACACGTTTAATGATGGCATTACATTCTGACCTAGATAGCAAAATATTGGGTGAGTCATTGGTAATGGAAATCGTGTATCGAGCACTTGTAGGATCAGAAGGGCATGTACTTTTTGATTTAGCCCATCACGATGGGCAATACGCAAGGGTGGCGAAAGTCCTGACTAAAATGCACCAAGATTATTCAGAAGGACTCACGGTTCAACATCTGGCAGAAGAAGCCAACATGAGTGTTTCTGCATTCCATTTAGCATTTCGCAAAGTGACTTTAGAATCACCACTACAATATTTAAAGAAAGTACGTTTAAATAAAGCCAAAGAGCTGATCCAACGAGATGGTTTAAGAGTGAATGATGCCGCAAGATTAGTGGGGTATTCCAGTTCTTCACAGTTCAGTCGTGAATTTAAGCGTCATTTTAATATGACGCCAAAAGGCAGCACTCATTAATATTGCCATTACTTGTCTTAAATAGACACCAAGTAATGGCTTGGCCAATTTAAAATTTAAAATAAAACGCTTAACTGCAAGCGTATCTTTACAGTTGTTAGAATTTTTTTTCATAAATATCTTTGACTTTTATTTTAGATGCTATAGAATGTCCTCAGCAAGAAAGCCTTTTGTTTACATTCTTCATTTCGTTGTTTTATTCATAATACCTCGCTCTGTAGTTTTTAAGTTCCAGTTTTTTGTACGCTATTCAAGCCTATTAAGGCAAATCAAATTAAAATACAGGTATTATTATGTCTAAAGTTCAAGGTACGGTTAAGTGGTTTAACGAAGCTAAAGGTTTTGGTTTCATCGAGCAAGAAAATGGCCCAGATGTATTCGCTCACTTCAGCGCTATCGCTAGCGAAGGTTTCAAAACTTTAGTTGAAGGCCAAAAAGTAGAATTCACTGTAGGCGAAGGTCAAAAAGGCCCGAATGCAGAAAACATCGTAGCTATCTAGTTTGCTGTGTATTCAGTTCTGATATGAGCTGAAAAAATATTAAAGAATGGTGAACCTTTGTCGGTTCACCATTTTTTTTGCCGGTTTTAAAGTACTTAATCACCATTTGTTTAATGCTTGTTAAATAAACAAATTATGTTCAACAAATATGGTATTTAAACCGCGTTGAATACGGTCATCAACCTATCCTAATCTGATTATACTCACTTTTTTTGTTTTATTTTATCGCTGCAGTAGACTTTATTCATCACAACACACTTACACTCCCTATACTAAGAATGATGCTTTTACACATTATTAAGCGTAGCTGGAATCGGCGCTGTAATATAAGGATGTATTATGTTCAATCCAAGAGAAGTGAAGACAGTTGTCGATGCCAAACATATTATTGAACAACGTGGTTTAAGCCATATCAAAGTAGGTTTGTTTGATACTGACGGTATTATGCGTGGTAAGTATATGAGTAAAAAGAAATTTTTCTCTTCTCTTGATAGTGGTTTTTCATTCTGTGATGTGGTTTTAGGCTGGGATGCAAAAGATCAGCTCTACGATAATGTTGAATACACAGGATGGCATACTGGCTATCCTGATGCTCCCGTGCGTATTTTACCTGAGACTTGTCGCAATGTGCCTGCCGAAGGCGATATGTTGTTATTCATTGCCGAATTCAGCGACCAAGCCGAAGCGATTTGTCCTCGTGGTACGCTACGCCGTGTATTAGAGCGTGCCGACCGTATGGGCTTTGATGTCACCGCTGCTTTTGAATATGAATTTTTCATGTTTAAAGAGACACCAGAATCAGTACGAGAAAAAGGCTATAAAAATCTAACGCCACTGACCCCAGATTATTTTGGCTACTCCATGATCCGTAATTCAGTGCATGCAGATCTACATCATCAAATCATGGCGCTAGGTGAAGAGATGGACTTTCCATTAGAGAGTCTGCATACCGAAACTGGCCCAGGGGTATTAGAAGCGGCTATTGCTTATGATGGGGCGCAAGATGCTGCAGATAAAGCAGCATTATTCAAAACCTTCATTAAAGTTTGGGCACAACGTAATAATCTAATGGCTACCTTCATGGCGAAATGGTCAAGTGATTGGCCGGGACAAAGTGGTCATATGCATATATCGTTAAAAGATAAAAATGGCAAAGCGGTGTTTCACGATCCGAATAATGATTACAACATGAGTGATACTCAACGTCATTTTCTGGCTGGTCAACAAAAATACATGCCGGAATTTTTAGCGATGATCGCTCCGACGGTGAACAGCTATAGCCGTATGGTGCCTGGATTATGGGCACCGCTTGATGCTACTTGGGGGGTCGAAAATCGGACCACTGCACTGCGGGTTATTCCGGGTTCGGCAAAATCTCAGCGTATTGAGTATCGTCTAGGTTCTGCCGATGCCAACCCTTATCTTGCACTCGCAGCCGCATTAGCGTCTGGCCTTATGGGCATAGAGCAGAAATTAGAACCACACGCGCAAGTGAAAGGTAATGCCTATGAGCAAGACCATCCTGACGCATTATCTCTACCTCGAACATTATTCGATGCCGCGCGTAAACTAAAACGCTCTGAAGCCGCTAAAGAGTTATTCGGCCAAGCGTTTGTTGCGCATTATGCCGCTACTCGTGAGTGGGAAGAACGTCAATTTAGAAAACAGGTGACTGATTGGGAATTAGAACGTTATTTTGAGATCATCTAGGGACACATCGATAATGACGAGCAAAAGGCAACTACAGCAAACCTATTCACCCATCGATAATTCTGTTTACGTTGAGCGTGCTCTCGCCAGTAGTGAAGACGTTAATGATACCTTGCAAAAGGCGGTTGAGGCTCAAGCTAATTGGCTCCATGTTACGCTGCAAGAACGCGCTGCGATCTGCTATAAAATGGTCGATGCTTTCATTGCTAATGAAGATGAAATTGCCAATCAATTATGTTGGATGATGGGGCGTCCGATTCAGTATGCACGCGGTGAAGTCGCAGGTTTAGCAGAACGCGCTCGTTACATGATTGATGTAGCAGATGAAGCCTTAGCGACTATCCGATTGCCTGAGAATACAGGTTTCCTACGATATATTAAACGTGAAGCGTTAGGAACTGCCTTTGTTATTGCCCCGTGGAATTATCCTTATCTCACCGCGATCAATGTCATTATACCTGCAATCATGGCGGGAAACTGCGTGGTATTAAAGCATTCCGCACAGACGCCATTATGTGCGGAACAATTATTCAATGCCTTTCAAAAAGCCGGTTTACCGGCTGGCGTATTCCAATATTTGCATCTCAGTCATGCGGATACCGAAGCAGTGATCAAGGATCGTCGCATTGATTATGTGGCTTTCACTGGTTCGGTGGCGGGTGGCGTTATGGTTGAAAGCGCCAGTTGCGGGCGTTTTATTGGTGTTGGTTTAGAGCTCGGCGGTAAAGATCCGGCTTATGTCCGTGCAGATGCCGATATCGAACATGCGGTCGCAACTTGTATTGATGGAGCATTTTTCAATTCCGGACAGTCTTGCTGTGGTATCGAGCGTATCTACGTAGATAGCCGCGTGTTTGACGAATTTGTCTGCAAGTCTGTCGATCTCGTTAAAGGTTATCAGCTTGGGAGACCTGATGATATCTACACCACATTAGGTCCGATGGTAAAAGCGTCAGCGGCTGGGTTTGTGCGTTCACAAATACAAGATGCCATTTCTAAAGGGGCTATTGCGCATATAGATGCGAATGATTTTCCGCTGGATAAAGTCGGAACGCCTTATCTGGCCCCGCAACTATTAACCAATGTGAATCACCAAATGCGGGTGATGACCGAAGAAAGTTTTGGTCCTGTTGTTGGCATCATGAAAGTCGACAGTGATGAAGAAGCAATCGCGCTCATGAATGATTCTGAGTTTGGCCTCACTGCATCGGTATTTACCCAAGATATCGACATCGCTGTCGCGATTGGTGAGCAATTAGAAACAGGAACTTTCTTTGTTAATCGTTGTGACTACCTCGATCCCGCATTGGCGTGGACGGGGGTTAAAAATTCGGGACGAGGCTGTACGCTATCTGCGTTAGGTTATGAGTCGTTAACGCGTCCCAAATCATTCCACATTAAAATTTTACAATAGTGTTCACACTCGCTTTAAAAATAGCTTTTGGCAAGGTTTCACTGTAAAGGAGAAGTCATGAAACTTAATCAATTTACGGCTAATTGGCATTATCCCACTGCTATTCGGGTTGGTATTGGTCGCATTCAAGAGCTCCCCACGACTTGCCAAGAGTTAGGCATGGCATCGCCATTATTCATTACCGATCCAGGTCTCGCTGACTTAGCAATGGTGCAAGACGCGTTAGCCAACTGCCAGCAAGCAGGCTTAAAATGTGGTGTTTTTTCACAAATTAAAGGCAATCCAACAGGCGAAAATGTCACCGATGGGGTGAGTGCATACTGTCGTGGCGAGCATGATGGTGTCATCGCATTTGGTGGAGGATCTGCATTGGATGCAGGTAAAGCCGTGGCCTTGATGGTCGGGCAGGATCGTCCTCTCTGGGATTTTGAAGATGTGGGTGATAATTGGTTAAACGTGCGTACTCAAAGTATGGCTCCTGTTGTCGCAGTACCAACCACATCAGGCACAGGTTCTGAAGTAGGCCGAGCGTCGGTGATCACGGATAGTGAACATCACATTAAACGCATTATTTTTCATCCGAATATGTTGCCTGCTATCGTGATATTAGACCCTCAATTGAGCGTTGGCTTACCTGCTAATTTAACAGCGGCAACGGGTATGGACGCATTATCCCACGCCTTAGAAGCGTATTGTACGAATGGTTATCATCCAATGGCGGAGGGCATTGCACTAGAGGCTATTCGTCTGATTAAAGACTATCTACCGCGTGCAGTAGAAGATGGACGCGATCTTGAAGCGAGAGCGCAAATGATGACTGCGTCGACGATGGGCTCAACTGCTTTCCAACGCGGCCTTGGCGGCATGCACGCGCTGGCTCATCCTATCGGCGCGCTTTACGATAGTCATCATGGTTTATTGAACGCCATCTTAATGCCATATGTATTAAAGGCCAATCGCAGTGCCATTGAGGCCAAGCTAACGCGTTTAAGCCGTTACTTAGAGTTGGAAGAACCTAACTTTGACAGCTTTCTCGATTGGGTTTTAACCCTGCGGTTGCAACTCGGAATTCCCCATTCTCTGGGTGAGATTGGTATTGATGCTGAGCGTGTAACTGAAATCGGAATGATGGCAGAGCAAGATCCATCAGCAGGCGGTAATCCCATTGCATTTGATGCGCAGCAATACGCCGATATTTGCTTGTCTGCGATACATGGCGATCTGTAAATGACGGCTGTAATAGTATTAATGTGCGTCCCAATAACCGCAGCATTAACCGAAACTATTAACCGTACTATTAACGGTAATGTGGAGGCAAGTTGATGAAGCTCGGTATTCTGCAATGTGATGATGTACGAAGTAGTTTGCAGCCTGATTTTGGTAATTATGCGTCTATGTTTGAAACGCTATTTCAGCAAAGCGGTGATTCATTAGAACTTCGTTTTTATCTGGTGATAGATGGTCAGTTTCCATTACATATTGATGAATGTGATACTTACATTTGCAGTGGTAGTCAATGGGGGGTTAATGATGACGAGCCTTGGATCCGCGAACTGGAAGATTTTATTCGTGCGCTTTATGCTGCGAGTAAAGGCCTGGTCGGTATTTGCTTTGGTCATCAACTCATCGCGAAAGCACTGGGCGGGGAAGTCGAAACAAGCCCACTTGGTTGGGGAGTCGGTATTGCTCATGCTAATGTGTTAACAGAGCCAAGTTGGATGCAGCCGCAGCAAGATAATATCGCGTTGGTGGTTTGTCATCAAGACCAAGTCTGCAAGTTACCCCGTAGTGCAACAGTATTGATGAGCAATGATTTCTGCCCGTATAGTATGTTCCAAGTGGACTCTCATTTTCTTGGCTTGCAAGGACACCCAGAGTTTACCGCGCAATATTCTGCAGTACTGATGGAACAGCGTCGCGATATTATTCCTGCCGATACCATCAACTCAGCGATGGACTCTCTCAACTATCAAGCCGATGATAAGCTCATCACCAAGTGGATCCTGGCATTTTTAAGGCAAACTCTGGTTACGAGGCCCTTGGTGCGAACATAATAATGGCCATACCCACAAGCGCTATTGAAGCGCCAATCATATCCCACATCGTTGGTTTAATACCATCAACTCCCCAGAGCCATAGTATGGCCACGAAAATGTAGACACCACCATATGCAGCATACACACGACCGGCCGCATCAGGGTGTAGTGATAGCAACCATGCAAATAGCGCAAGACTTGCTGCCGCAGGGATCAGCAGTAATATACTCTTATCTTGTTTAAGCCAAAGATAAGGTAAATAACAACCAATGATTTCAGCAATAGCTGTGACGAAAAAAAGTGCGATAGTTTTTAATTCAAACATGATATTTATAGCTTATTATACGGAATTCCCTGTATAGCGAATCCCAGTTCAATTTTATTATCATGCACAGTACCAAATTTACTATTAATTACAAACGGATAATTTTAAATAGCCATACTAAATTAAATGTATGAGGAAAGGACAGTGTGAAAAATGATATTCTCGATACAATCGTTTCTGATGTACGAAAATGTACCTTGTGTGAACCTGACCTTCGCATCCTAGCCCACGTAACAATATTTGGCTAAAGAAAAACTCTTGGTTTGAACAAGAGGTGATCCCGCATTTACAAGCACGAGTGGCGCAATTAATTAGTGAATAGCAAACGTATTAGATAAATAGGTTTTGCTCTAACTCTAATAGACGTTTCTTTAATGACAAGCCTCCGCCGTAACCGACTAGCTCTCCTTGGCTACCTATAATACGATGGCAAGGAATGATTATCACCAATCCATTCGCGCCATTGGCATTGCCAACCGCTCTGACAGCATTTTCATTGCCAATGGATAATGCTAAATCTAAATACGTCGCCGTTTTACCGTACTTTATACCCTCGAGTGTATGCCATATCGACTTCTGGAAATCTGTGCCGACCAATATCAGCGGAATATCAAACACACTGCGTTCACCAAGGAAATACTCCTCTAGTTGGTTTTTTGTTTGCTCCAAAACGTCGTCATTTTGTTCGACAAAGGTAGCATTAAGGCCCCGTTTAATACGGTTATCAACTGATTCTCTCATTTTCCGATAGCGAAAATCACACAAACAAAGTGGCCCTTCATACGAGCCAAGTATAAATTCGATGTGACACTTGTAAATCACTTGTTGATAATGATTATTATTCGTAATATATTATTTGTATTCGCCTTTATTATGTTTGAGCGTCTTATATTTAGAATCTAGCCTTTTACCACACTAAGTTACCGGAGTTTATTTAATATGATTAACCGAAAAATTATTGCTGTAGTAGCATTAATGACATGTAGTACCGCATTGCAAGCCGCTGAGCATACTGTCAAACTGCTAACGTCATCTGCTAATGGCATGATGGTAATGGAACCTGGCTATCTTAAAATAGCTTCAGGTGACAGCGTTAAATTTGTGCCTTCGGATGCAAGCCATAATGCGAGTGCTTATTCAATACCAACAGGTGCTGCAAAATTTAATACGCCAATGGGTAAAACAGAAACCGTTAGTTTTAAAAATGAAGGTATCTATATTTATAATTGTACTCCTCATTTGGCGCTTGGGATGGTTGGGGTTATTCAAGTTGGTTCAGCTGTGAATATCGAACAAACGAATACTGCAGTAGCTCAGCTATCAACAAAAATTATGATGAATAAAGAGCGCTTAGCTGGCTATATTGCACAGATCAAATAACCAAGGTATTCAATCAGGCGTTAATGGGGGAGAGGTAACGTTACTTCGACCTCGCTGGATCTGTACGGTAATAAATAGCTATGCTTTGAATGGCAACATCTTAGTGTTTCGTTTGCACACCGTGACGAACCATGTCTTTACCGTTTTCATAAACGTCGTCAGTCACATAACGCGATAACAGTAGTTTTTGGTTATCATCAAATACGGCGATAAAGTGGCGACCATCTTTGTTACTTGTTGCCATGCCTATGCCAGCAACATCTTGCAGGCCTAAACTACCAAGTTCAACGCTTAATAAAAAGCGTTTTAGTTCTGCTAAATTATCAATGATATCAAGTTCGTTATGCATGATTTAATACTCTTATTTCTAGCTGCTCACAGGGAGCAAAGTCACTCGTTATAATATGCTGCATATTTTACAGATTATAACCGATGATTTAAACCCTTGCCGTGGTTTAATCTTAGGTGTTTAATTATCATGCGTCCTAATTTGCCATACTTCATAACACCACTATTCTTATTGCATAACGGGTTGATGCAATAAACATAAGTACGTCGTGGGGAAGTTATGAAGATATTGGTCGCAGTGAAGCGGGTTGTCGATCATAAGGTCAACATCAGGGTTAAACCGGATGAAACGGGCATTGAAACCGCGAATGTGAAAATGGTGATTAATCCATTTTGTGAGATCGCGATTGAACAAGCTGTGCGTTTTAAAGAGCAGGGCTCGGCTGACGAAGTTGTCTTGGTTTGTATAGGTCCCAAAGAGGCGGAAGCGCAATTACGGGCGGGATTAGCCCTCGGTGCAGATCGCGCCATTCTGATTAGAACCGAGGAAGAAGTTCAATCCCTTGATGTCGCTAAATTACTGCACAAAGTCGTGCAACAACAACTACCCGATCTCGTGCTACTGGGTAAGCAAGCCATTGATACCGACAACAACCAAACCGGACAAATGTTAGCTGCACTCACCGATATGCCACAAGGTACGTTTGCTTCTGATATCGTCTTTACTGTCCCGAATAAAGTCAAAGTGACCCGTGAAGTGGACGGTGGTTTAGTCACGTTAGCCTTGCATTTACCTGCCGTAATTACTGTAGATTTACGCTTAAACACCCCACGATATGCCTCACTGCCTAATATTATGAAAGCAAAACGCAAAATTATCACCATGATATCCCCTGACTCTTTGGGGGTTAGTTTATCCCCGCGGCTGACCACGCTTAAAGTCGAATCGCCACCAGTACGGCAAGCTGGGGTTAAAGTGGCTGATGTCGCTGACCTAGTAGATAAATTACAGTTGCAAGCAAAGGTGATCTAAATGGCGATACTGATAGTAGCAGAGCATGATAATCATGCCATTCAACCTGCGACGTTAAGTGTATTGACTGCGGCATCAGAGATAGCGGCGCATACTCGCGATGGGGAGTTGCACTTGCTTATTATTGGCCATGAATGTGAGTCTGTGGTTGCAATCACACAGGGCATAGCGGGTTTGAGTAAAATATTGGTAGCCGATCATCAAATTTACCAATTTCCCTTAGCTGAGAACATGGCCGCGTTAATTGTTTCGTTAGTCCAAGATCAAAGCCAAGACGAAAACCAAACGTATGATAAGAAGCAATATAGCCATATAATTACCTCAGCAGGTACTACAGGTAAAGACTATCAGCCTAGAGTAGCGGCCTTGTTAGATGTGGCGCAGATCTCGGGTATCATCAGTGTTGAATCTGCAGATACCTTTAAACGGCCTATCTATGCGGGCAATGCCATTGCCACGGTACAATCGAGTGATGTGATCAAGGTTTTAACTGTGCGCAGTAGTGCGTTTACCGCAGTGTCATTAACTGCCGATTCGTTTAAAAAAGAGTCGTTAACAACAGAGGCGTTAGCAATAGAATGGCAAGTGCCTGTTGTTGAGTTAGCTGCGCAAGCGGACAGTGGCAAATCAGCGTTTATTAAAGCGGAACTGACGCAATCAACTCGGCCAGAATTAACCACGGCTAAGGTTGTTATTTCGGGTGGACGAGGGATGCAAAATGCCGATAACTTTGAGTTGCTTTACACACTCGCAGATCAGCTAAATGCGGCAGTAGGCGCGAGTCGTGCGGCGGTCGATGCCGGGTTTGTGGCGAATGATTTACAAATAGGGCAAACAGGTAAAATAATTGCCCCCGATCTGTATATTGCCGTGGGTATATCGGGTGCGATCCAACATATCGCGGGTATCACAGGTAGCAAGGTAATTGTCGCCATCAATAATGATGCCGATGCGCCCATTTTTGATGTTGCTGACTATGGTTTAGTTGCTGACTTATTTGATGTGCTGCCAGAGTTAACTGCTGCCTTGGAGGTGAAAAAATAGCTATCATTTTTATAAACGATAGCTAATATTTTGATGAACAATAATGGTGGTTACATATGAACAAGTGTTGTGGTCAACAGGAATAACACTTGTTACTTATGTCATATGATCACTCGAATTTATAAGATTCTGGTACGACAACAATACCGCGTTCTGAAATGGTGAATCGCGCTGCGTCTTCTGCTCTGTTCACCCCTATTTTGGTTCTTGGTGGGATCTTCACATGTTTATCGATAATGCAATTCAGCAGCTGGCAGTACTCACCGACTTCAACATCATCAAACAGGATACTGGCCGAAACCGTTGCGCCGTCGTTGATTTTTACATTCGAAGATAAGACCGAGTTCTGCACAGAACCACCTGCAATAAGTACCCCGTTAGAAATAAGTGAATTGATAAATATCCCTTCATTACCGGTATCTGATGACGTTGTTCTTGCTGGTGGTAGTTGTGGCTCGTAGGTTCTAATGCCCCAGTCGCGTTGATATAAATCGATAGGTGAAACCGGTTGTAGCAAGTCCATATTGGCTTGATATAACGAGTCGATAGTACTCACATCACGCCAGTAATCATCCACCGACACCCGTCCTGTCGAACCGCCAAATTGATGCGCGTAGACTTTCTGTTTATCAATCAGTTTTGGTATAATATCTTGACCGAAATCATGGTTAGAATCTGGGTTGTCAGCGTCTTGTTCTAACGCATCGACTAGCGCATCAGTGGTGAAAATATAGATGCCCATTGACGCTAAACTCTTTTCTGGATCATTGGGTAATGGCGAGGGCTGTGTCGGTTTTTCAGTAAATTCGACAATGCGTTGGTTTTCGTCGATGGCCATGACCCCGAAATTTGGCGCTTCTGCAACAGGTACTTCCATACAAGCTATGCTTAAGTCTGCGCCTGTTTCCTTATGGCGTTGTAGCATGGGCGCGTAATCCATTCGATAGATATGATCGCCTGAGAGTACCACGACATATTTGGCATCACTACGGGATAATAGCCACAGGTTTTGATAAATAGCATCTGCAGTACCACTATACCATTTATCTCCTTTACGCATTTGTGGTGGAACAACGGTAATGTATTCACCGAGTTCAGGGTTGAAGATAGACCAACCATCGCGTAAATGTTTTTGCAATGAATGCGATTTATACTGGGTAAGTACCAGAATACGTCTTAGACCGGAGTGAAGGCAATTGGTTAAGGTAAAGTCGATGATTCGATATTTGCCACCGAAAGGCACCGCAGGTTTGGCTCTGTTATCAGTGAGCGGGGCAAGGCGGGCGCCCATGCCACCTGCGAGGATTACCGTTATTGTATCTTGCATATGTCAATCATTCCCTAATTGTTTTTATTCAAATAGTTACGAGATAGGTATGTTGTCTTTATATCAAAACAAGCCAAAAGTTAAATATTTGATTTATAAAATTATTTACAAAGGGGTAGAATAGTATTTCACCAGATTAATGCACTGTTAATTTAAGTTACACCAAATTGATACCGATGTTTGTTTATCGGGACTTATTGCTTTACTACTAAGACAACACACTGAAGTAATAGATGTAATAAAAGTATAGAAGTTCATTTCTAAAATAATAAATAATATTAGAGAAGGAATTTGTGATGAGTAAAAAACTAATGACAGCGGCAGGCTACCCTGTCGCACATAATAAAAATGTCCAAACAGCAGGTAAAAAGGTCCTCAACTTCTTCAAAACGTGTGGTTTTTGGAACAGCTCGCCCACTTTGATCGAGAAGTGATCCTAGAACTAACATGCGCCGTGCGAAAAACAACTAGGATTTTGGACCCATGACCAGAAGCATTACATCAAATCACCATGTACTTTAATGTAGATCAAAATTAAGAACGTGCAAATTATATTTTTCATTACACCTTGGAGTTCCGATTGGGATCACCAAACTTTTGGGTATAGAGCTGAGTAAATATCGGGTGCATGTATTTGCACCCGATTCAGTTGGTGTGTGTTGGACTCTAATTATTTCCATTGTAGTTCAGCTAAGTTAGCAAACAAGGTTAATGCTTCAGGATTGGCGAGTGCATCTTGATTGGTGACAGGAATGCCATGCACCACGTTACGCACGGCTAATTCGACAATCTTACCGCTGATGGTTTTGGGGATATCTGTCACAGCGATGATTTTAGCTGGCACGTGTCTGGGTGTGGTGTTGCTGCGAATGACCTGTTTTATTTGGCGGATCAACTGGGTATCTAACTCTACACCCTCTGATAAACGGACAAACAAGATCACCCGTACATCATCATGCCACTTTTGACCAATGGCGATAGACTCTTGAATAGCGGTTATTTTTTCTACTTGTCGGTATATTTCGGCGGTACCAATGCGTACTCCGCCGGGGTTTAATACCGCATCAGAGCGACCGTGGATAATCACCCCTACTTGATTGATACAGATGTTTGTTATGTTATTAATCGCGATATCTGCTGTTGGTTTACTTTGGGTATCGACAGCGTTGGGCTGGGTATCTGGCGTATTAATATAATGGTAAGTCAGTTCGCCATAATCACCGTGCGCCCAGATATTGTGGAAGCGCGTAAAGTACGCATTGTGGTATTTCCGATCTCCTGGGTCTTGCCAAAAACCCGTTGGCATAGAGGGGAAGGGTTGTCGGCATACAAGGTCGCCTTTGCCATGGACAAGTGGGGTTAGCGATTGTGTGCTTGTTGATGCTACATCCTCGCTATTCATAAACGCAACGTCCATGCCTAAACCGATGCATTGCAGTTCACCACGGTACACAGGTAAGGTTGGCATGCCCAGCATGAAACAGGAAATAATGTCGGTACCGCCACAGATGCTAGATAGACAAATATCTTGTTTAATATATTGATAAATATAATCATAGCTTTCATGGGATAAGACAGACCCGGTGGATAACATGGTTTTTAAATTACTGAGTTCATAGGCCTGCGCTGGGCGTAATTGAGCTTTATCACAGGCTGAATAATACTTGGCACTGGCGCCAAAAATAGACACTTTTTCTGTGTCAGCCAGTTCAAAAAGTATTTGCTTGTGAGGATAAAAAGGAGAACCGTCGAATAGTACTAAGGTCGCGCCCTGAGATAAACTGCTTATTAACCAATTCCACATCATCCAGCCGCAAGTCGTGTAATAAAAAATACGATCATCAACTTGCACATCGGTATGTAATGCCAATTCTTTTACGTGCTGTAATAAGGTACCGCCAACACTGTGCACAATACATTTAGGCATGCCTGTTGTGCCAGAGGAATAAAGAATATACAGCGGATCCGAAAAGGCCACAGGCTCGAAGGTTAAAGAGCGCGGGATCGCCGCACAAAAATGTCGCCAGTGACAGACTGTGGCTTTGTTTAATGAAGAGGGTGTCGTGTTTGCTGGTAGTTGTGTATTTAATCTTGTGTCTAATTCTGTGTCTAATTTTAAATAGGGGATGATGACGAGCGTTGATAAGTCTGGCAGGGCATTCGCAATCGAATTTACTTTTTCGTTAATATCAATTTGCTTACCGGCGTAGTGGTAACCGTTACAGGCGAATAATAATTTAGGCTGGATCTGGATAAACCTGTCGAGCACGCCTTGATGACCAAAGTCGGGCGAGCAGGATGACCAGATTGCGCCAATGCTGGTGGTCGCTAACATGGCCACTATTGCCTCGTTGCAGTTGGGTAATAAACCCGCCACACGATCGCCTTTTACAATGCCTAATTCACGCATAGCCGCAGCAATACGGGTGACTTCCTCACGTAGTTGTAAATAGCTAAGCTGCGTGCGCCGACCATCTTCGCCACAGCTGATGATGGCAAGCTTGTCTGGATGGGCATTATTGTTGTTATTAGTCGAGATATGGTTTTCATCAGCCGAAATATTGTCGGGATAGAGCAGATTCTCGGCAAAATTTAATGTTGAATCTGGAAACCATTGGCAATGATAAAAACAGTCATTTTCGACAAAAATACGATTAAGGTTGAAGCTGCCTTTGAGTTTGAAAAAACGCACTAACGAGCCCCAGAAAATAGCCGTGTGATTGATACTCCATTGATGTAATTGCTGATAATGGGCAAATTTAAGGCTGTATTCATCGCGTAAAAACTGTAAATAACGCGCGATGTTACTACCATTAATGCGCGCTTGGCTTGGCGTCCAAATTGGACCTGTGGACTGTGCTGCCATTACCACCTCATATTAATGATTGAAACCGCGCTTGTGCGGCAGGGTAGGCTAACGCAACCTTAGAGCCATTCGGCCGCTTTAAACGTTGGCAAATGAAATTACCCGCGGCAATTAATTCACTTAAATCAACACCGGATTCAATACCTAAGCCATTTAGCATATACACTACGTCTTCTGTAGCCACATTACCTGACGCACCTTGCGCATAAGGACAGCCCCCCAAACCAGCTACTGCACTGTCTATAACGCTAATCCCCAATTGTAATGCGGCATAGATATTCGCCAGTGCTTGACCATAAGTATCATGAAAATGCACGGCTAAATTGTCGATAGGTACATGCTGGCTGACCGCGTTAATCATGGCTTTGGCCGCTTCCGGTGTGCCGACTCCGACGGTATCGCCGAGGCTTATTTGATAGCAGCCCATGTCGTGTAATTGCTGAGCGACTTTGGCGACTTTGTTAATACTGATATAACCTTCGTACGGGCAGCCAAGCGTACAAGAGACATAACCACGGACAGCGAGGCCTGCTGTGCGAGCTTGTTTGATCACAGGTTCAAATTGACGTAGCGAGTCGGCGATAGAACAGTTGATATTGTTACGACTAAAGCTTTCGGATGCAGAACCAAATATGGCCACTTCATCGACATTTGCAGCAATGGCGGCATTTAAACCAATTAAATTAGGTGTCAAAGCAGAGTAGGTGACGCCCGTGGTGCGCTTGATGCGGTTAAATAACTCACCGCTATTTGCCATCTGTGGTACCCATTTAGGCGAGACAAAACTGCCGGATTCGATGAGGGTTAATCCAGTATGACTCAGTATATTCACCAAGGATATTTTATCACTTAGGCTTATTTCTACTTCATTTTGCAGGCCGTCGCGCGGACCGACTTCGATAATTTTAACCTTTTCGGGTAATTGGTTAAGTTTGGCTAATACCTGGTTAATTTTGTCAGAGAGTAGAGACGCCATTAGGCTTGTTCCTTGTTATCAAGAATCAGGGACGGGGTTAACTGTATTAATTCAGCACCATCTTCGACCATGTCACCTGCTTGATAAAGCACGGTGGTAATTGTGCCCGCGATAGGCGCATTTATATTGCATTCCATCTTCATCGCTTCCATCACGACTAACGGTTCGCCAGCGTCGACTATCTGGTCTACTTGGCAAAGTATGCTGACGATCACGCCATTCATTGGTGCGGTTATTCTTGTTTCGAATTCATTATCAATATTAGATGGTAAGGCCTGGTTTTGCACTGTGGATTGTACTGTTGATTGCATGATTGATTGGCGAAATAATACGGTACTGTTACCGGCATAAAATACCGTGATGTGTAATGGCGATATAACGACGGTGGCCTTGACTCTATGATCATCGATAAATGCCGTGAGTTCATCACCATTAAGTTCACCACTAATTAGATAACCTGTACTGAGAGCTGCTTGCTGTAAATGCTGGCCATCAATGTGTACTTGGTAACCTTGGATAAGTGTGGTCAACGTAAGCGTGTAGTGCTGGCTGTCGTGATGGTCATTATTCGTTGTTGCTAGTTTTACGGTGTTGGTTGAAGGCTGATTTAAACGCCAGCCTGTTGTTTGCGACCAAGGGGAGTATGGATCATGATTTTCGCTATTATTGGCGACGTTAAGCGGTCGTGATTGCTCATTTTTCAGCTGTAATGCCAGTCCTGCTAAGAGCAACTCGTAGTCAAGGTTGACGTGTGTTGGTGCTAGTACTGCAGCGTGAGTCAGTAAAAAATCAGTGTTCAAGTTTGCACGTTGTAATGCGGGCACTTGTAACAGTAGCGTTAAAAAACCAATGTTAGTTTTAATGCCCGCTATCTTATACTTTGCTAAGGCGCTTTGTAGACGAGCGATTGCTAGGTCGCGGGTATGATCCCAGACAATTAACTTGGCAATCATAGGGTCGTAATAGGGGCTAATCTCATCCCCTTGAACCACGCCTGTATCAATACGTACATGTCGAGATGCGGGTGGTTGACTTAAGTACGCAATATGACCACTGGCAGGCATAAAGTCATTCTCTGTGTCTTCGGCATAAATACGTACTTCAATCGCATGGCCGTTGATTTTAACTTGCGTTTGAGTCAGTGGTAATGGCGCGCCGTTGGCAATATGCAGTTGCCATTCGACTAAGTCTAATCCTGTGATCATCTCGGTGACGGGGTGTTCGACTTGTAAACGGGTATTCATCTCCATGAAATAGAACTGACCTTGTTCATCATACAAAAACTCCACCGTCCCAGCGCCCTGATAATTGATGGTTTTGGCTGCAGCCACTGCGGCTTCACCCATCGCGATTTGTGTTGCCCGAGGTAATGCCGGCGCTGGGGCTTCTTCCAATATTTTTTGATGGCGACGTTGAATCGAACAATCTCGCTGAGATAAGTAAATACAGTTGCCATGATTGTCGCTAAATATTTGAATTTCGACGTGACGAGTATTGGTTAAGTAACGTTCAATAAGCATGTCGTCATTGCCAAAGCTAGCCATTGCTTCACGCTTAGTTGCGGCGAGTGCTTGGCAAAATTCATCGGCGTGATAGATCACTCGCATGCCTTTACCACCGCCGCCGTAGACAGCTTTGAGTAGTTGAGGATAGCCAACTTGTTGTGAGTGATGCTTTAGTGTTTGTTCATCTTGGGCGTTACCATGATAACCAGGAATAAGGGGTACATCGGCGGTCGCCATCATCGTTTTTGCCGCACTTTTACTGCCCATTGTGGTGATAACGTCAGCACTTGGGCCGATGAAGATTAGCCCTTGCTGAGCACAGGCTAGGGCAAATGGTGCGTTTTCGGATAGAAACCCATAACCGGGATGAATGGCTTGTACATTGGCTTGCTGGGCAATGGTGAGTATTCGTTGGCTATTAAGGTAAGATTCTGGCGCGGGTGCAGGTCCTAAATAAAATGCTTCATCAGCCATCTTTACATGACGGGCGTTAGTGTCTGCTGCAGAATAAACCGCGACACACTTTATACCAAGTCGTTGCGCTGTTGCGATTATGCGGCAAGCTATTTCGCCGCGATTAGCGATAAGTAGTTTACTAAACAGTGTTGGCTGATTAATGAAGACCTGATGCGACATAGATGTTATTCCTTAGTCCAGCTGGGCTTGCGCTTATTCAGGAATGCATCTAGCCCTTCTTGAGCTTCGTTTGATACCCGAATTGCTGCTATCCGTTGGCTTGTATCTGCGATTAATGAGTCATTGATGACGTGATTAGTGACGCCATGAATTAATGATTTAGTGGCCTGCATAGCAGCAGGACTATTCGCCAGTAATGCGTCAGTAAAGGGGGCGGCTAGCGTATCTAAGTTATCACCCAGCTGGTGGATCAAGCCATAGTCTAGCGCTTGTTCTGCGGTAAACATTTCGCCGGTTAAACAGTAACGCCGTGCTTGCCGTGGTCCGATGGCCGTTATCACATAAGGGCTTATTACCGCAGGAATAAGGCCAATTTTCACTTCACTTAAACAAAATTTAGCCGTGGTTGTCGCCAGGGCTATATCGCAACAGGCGACAAGTCCGATCGCCCCGCCAAAGCAGGCCCCTTGGACGAGTGCTATGGTTGGTTTGGGAAATTGATTGAGATTGTCCATCAATTTGGCTAATTGTGCGGCATCGGTCAGATTTTCTTGATAGCCAAGTTTGGCAATATCTTTCATCCAGTTAATGTCAGCGCCCGCTGAAAAGTGCTCACCTTCGGCGCGGAGGAGCAATATTCGTACCGCAGGATCATGCTTTAATACTGCTAAGCTCGTCAGCAAGTGACTGATTGTTTCGGCACTAAATGCATTGCGTACTTTGGTCCGAGTGAGGGTAATAGTGGCCACACCCTGATTATCAACCGCCGTATGTAAGTGCTCTGCATTGATGATATTTAGTTGGTCTGAATTCATTGTCATTCAACGATCCTAACGGTGGTTTTTGATGTGTAATTAGGGTTAGCATTGTACAAAAGCAGCTGCACGCAATTGTCAGTACTTATAGCTACATTCTAAAAAATAGCTACATTCTAAAAATACCAAATTGGGTATCTGCAATCGGCGCATTAAGGGCGGCTGAAATGGCTAACCCAAGTACTTGCCTTGTTTGTAATGGGTCGATAATACCGTCATCCCATAATCGCGCACTGGCATAGTAAGGATCACTTTGGGTTTCATATTGCTTAATAATAGGCGCTTTGAATTCTGCTTCTTCTGCTGCGGTCATGGTTTTATTATTACGGGCTAAACCGTCTTTTTTGACTTGGCTAAGTACACTGGCTGCTTGTTCGCCGCCCATCACTGAAATTCTGGAATTTGGCCATATCCATAACAAGGTGGGATCGTACGCGCGGCCACACATGCCATAATTACCCGCCCCGTAACTGCCGCCAATAATGACGGTAAACTTAGGCACTTGGGCGCAAGCGACAGCTGCAACCATTTTAGCGCCGTGTTTCGCGATCCCTTCTGCTTCGTATTTTTTACCCACCATAAAGCCGGTAATATTTTGCAGAAATACCAGGGGGATCTTACGTTTGCAGCACAGCTGAATAAAATGCGCGCCTTTTTGCGCCGATTCCGAGAATAAGATCCCATTATTGGCGATGATGCCGACAGGGTAACCGTGAATACGGGCAAAACCGCAAACTAGAGTTGCGCCGTAGTACTGTTTAAACTCATCCAATTCAGAGTTATCAACAATACGGGCGATGACTTCTTTCACATCGAACTGTTTTTTCAAATCAGTGCCGACAATCCCGTATAACTCTAGGCTGTCGAATAATGGTGGGACACTGGGAACCACAGTTAGATTAGGTCGTTTAAGGTGATTAATATTAGCAATGGCTTGGCGTACAAGCTGCAATGCATGGGCGTCATCTTGGGCGTAATGGTCGGCAACCCCAGATATTTTACAATGTACATCTGCGCCACCGAGTTCTTCTGCACTGACTTCTTCACCGGTCGCTGCTTTGACCAATGGTGGGCCCGCTAAGAAGATGGTACCTTGTTGTTTTACAATAATTGATTCATCTGCCATGGCCGGAACATAGGCACCACCTGCGGTACATAAGCCCATGACTGAGGCGATTTGTGGAATGCCTTTGGCAGACATATTGGCTTGATTAAAGAAGATGCGACCAAAGTGTTCACGGTCGGGAAAGACTTCATCTTGTCGCGGTAAAAATGCCCCACCAGAGTCGACTAAATAAATACAGGGTAGGCAACAACGCTCTGCGATCTCTTGCGCGCGTAGGTGTTTCTTCACCGTTAACGGGTAATAAGTACCGCCTTTTACAGTCGCATCATTGGCTATGATCATACATTCGATGCCATTAACACGACCGATACCCGCAACGATACCTGCAGCGGGCACGGAATCGGGATAGTATTGCCAAGCCGCAAATTGTCCGAGCTCTAAGAAGGGCGAACCGGGATCTAATAAGGCATCAATACGGTCACGGGCCAGCATTTTGCCACGGGCTAAATGGCGTTGTTGTGCTATTTCGCCACCCCCTTGTTTTACTTGTTCAATATTACGTTCTAGTTGCTGAACAAGATCCTGCATCGCTTGTTGTTTTGCCACAAAAGTAGGGTGGGTGATGTTGAGTGTCGTGCCTATTTGCGCCATGCTTGCTACGCTCCGGACTCATTAAACAGTTCTCGTCCTATCAATATACGGCGCATTTCTGATGTGCCGGCGCCAATCTCATAGAGTTTGGCATCTCGGAGCAAGCGACCTGCTGGGTATTCGTTACTGTACCCATTGCCGCCCAATAATTGGATCGTATCCAGTGCCATTTTTGTCGCCAGTTCGGCGCTGTATAAGATCACTCCGGCACAATCCTTACGGCTGGCGTCACTGTTGTCACAAGCGCGCGCAACCGTATAGGTATAACATTTAGCAGCGTTCATCTGACTATACATATCGGCGATTTTGGCTTGCACAAGTTGAAATTCACCAATGGCTTTACCGAACTGCTTACGCTGGTGGATATAAGGGACGACCAGATCCATGCAGGCATCCATGATCCCCAGTGGTCCGCCGGTTAGCACAAGGCGTTCGTAATCAAGCCCGCTCATGAGTACTTGCACGCCGTGATTGAGCGTGCCAAGGATGTTGGTTTTTGGTACTCGGCAGTGTTGAAATACTAACTCGCAAGTATTGGAACCGCGCATACCTAGCTTATCGAGCTTTTGCGCTTGGCTAAATCCAGAAAAACCACGTTCAACGATAAAAGCGGTAATACCGTGGCTGTTTAATTCCGGTGCGGTTTTGGCATAAACAATATAGGTGCTGGCTTCGGGACCATTGGTGATCCACATTTTATTGCCGTTGAGTACATAGTCGTCACCGTCTAATACCGCACTTAATTTCATTGAAACCACGTCAGAACCAGCGTTGGGTTCAGTCATGGCGAGTGCTCCTACGTGTTCGCCACTAATGAGCTTGGGCAGGTATTGCTGTTTTTGTTGTGCGTTACCATGTCGATAAATTTGATTAACACACAGATTTGAATGTGCGCCATAACTGAGTCCAACCGAGGCCGAAGCACGACTTATTTCTTGCATCGCAATGACATGAGCGAGGTAACTCATATTAACTCCGCCATATTCTTCGCTGATGGTGATGCCTAATAATCCCATGTCACCGAATTTTTTCCACATATCCGCAGGAAACAAATTGTCACGGTCTATTTGCGCCGCGCGTGGTGCTATTTCGTCACAGGCAAAGGCGGTAACACTGTCGCGTAGTAGATCGATGGTTTCACCAAGGGCGAAGTTTAATGACGAGTAGGCGTTTGGCATTGGCGTTCCTATTCTGGTTGTTAAGTGAACCGTCATGTCAGCTAGTTTTTGTTAAGTGATTCGGTAAATTAATCTTGGCTTTCATTCATTTGAGTATGGTAGTTAACGACTGGGTTGCCAATTTGAATATCCTTTCCTTTCGGTTTGCTGATGTAGGGATCCAATTCTTATTTGGTGATTTAGCGACGGGAGGATTTATTTTTGCGATCCGCGTATTACTGTTTTAATGTTCTAGATTGTGTTTATTTTATGCTATTTCCTGTATCCTCCCGCCTTTAATTAAACCTAACAAAAATTGATTTAATCAAATTTATTTTAATGTAATAGAAAGGTAATCCGTTGAGCGTTTATAAACAAATCTCCTTAAGAAGTAAGCTACTTATCACTAGCTTTGCAATTATTGTGTTAATGGTGCTATTTATGACTATTAATCTGGGTAATTCGTTAGCAAGAATGAATAAGGATATTGTTGATAGAACTTCGATGGCGATGGATGAGCAAGTGATTGCCAGACTTAAATCGGAAGCAGATAGCTTTGCGCAAGAAGTCAGTGGTTTTATGAATGAATCTTACAAAACACCACTCATCGTCAGCAACATAATTCAACAGAGTATGCTGGATGGCAATCAAGCCTTTAATCGCCAACTAATGAGTCAATTAGTTGGTTCTGGCCTGGCTGAAAATAATAATTTAAGTTCGATGTATGTGCAGTTTGAAAAAAATGGTTACGATCAAAATGACCACTTATACTTGAACTCTGAGGCCTTACACAGTGTACCGAAAACGGGTAGCCTAGAAATCTATTGGTTCAGGGAGTCTGCAAATACCTTAAGCCAAGAACAAGTTGAAGATCCGAACGAGAAATATATCGATACTAAAAATGAATTTGGTATTCGTGAAGCAGAGTGGTTTCTTTGCTCGAAGGAGTCTTTACAACCTTGTGTGATGGAACCTTACCTTGCTGAAATCACCAAGGGAAATTCAGAAATGATGACCAGTTTGACGGTGCCTGTGATCAATAATGGTCAGTTTAAAGGCCTTGTTGGGGTCGATCTGAATTTACCTGTCTTTAGTAAGATGACGACAGATCTGAGCCGAAAATTGTATGATGGTAAAAGCAAAGTCACGCTATTGAGTTCGTTAGGACTGATAGTGAGTTCGAGTCATTATCAAAACAAATTAGGCCGCCCCTTAAAAGAAGCCCACAGTGATTTTGATGGTCGATTATTAACCCTGTATAAATCGGGTGGTTTTTTAGAAAAAAATGGCATTTATTACGTCAGTTTACCGATCTCGATTGCAGCAGTTAACACCACTTGGTCAATATTAATTGAAGTGCCTAAAAGTGTGGCCTTGTCAGCTCGTGATGAGTTGACAGAGTTAATTGATACCATTGTGGCATCTATCGTTACTCAGCAGATCGTAATTGCCTTAGTCTCATCTGTGTTCGCGTTATTGGTTATGTATGCGCTAGTTGCATCAATTGTTAAACCTATCTATATGTTAAATACTGCGATTAAACGTTTGGCCAGTGCTGATGGTGATTTAACTCAGGAAATCAACATCGATACGCACCAAGAGCTGATTGAGTTAAGCGATAGCGTTAATCAATTTATGTATAAATTGCGGGTAATGATTGATTCGTTAAAGTCGGTCAACAGCAAGGCGCAGAGTTTGTCGAAAGACGCGATGGTTATCAGCGATAATACTCGTCAAGCAACGGTATCGCAGCAGGCAGAGATAATCAGTGTTGTTACCGCGACTAATGAAATGTCGACGGCTGCGCACGAGGTATCTCGATTTGCCTCTGACGCTGCGGATAATACCGCTAAAGTACGTGATGAAATTAGAGGCTCAAGCCTGTTATTAGCTGACTCGGTTACTATGGTTAAATCATTGACCGAAGACATGCAAGCCGCGAAGGTTTCTATTTCAGAGGTGGCTTCTCGCAGTGACGATATCAATAAGATCATTGATGTGATCCGCGCGATTGCACAGCAAACTAATCTATTGGCACTGAATGCTGCAATTGAAGCGGCTCGCGCCGGTGAGCAAGGCCGTGGATTTGCGGTTGTCGCGGATGAAGTACGTAGCTTGGCGTCTAAAACTTATGCATCAACGGAAGAAATCAATAATATGATTAATGCCTTGCAGCTTGGGGTTAACTCATCGGTGACGATTATTGAGCAAGGCGCGGATAAAGCCAAACAAACCATGCTAAAAACGCAATCGTCTTATGATTCATTACATACCGCGTTACTGGATGTTGATCTGATCAGTGACGGCATTACCCATGTCGCGACCGCCGCGAGGGAACAGAAAGTGGTCAATGAAGATATTAATCGCAATTTGACTTCGATTGGTGATGAGTCTTCAGCACTGGCAACAATGGCTGAAAACAGTGCGGAGTTAAGCGATAAACTGCAAGTTGAAATGAACGCAGTAGCAAATCAGTTAGCGTTATTGAAAACATAATTTTTGGTTATGGATTGTGTTGTTGCAATAACAGCGCACATCGGATTTGAACACAAAAAGGCACACTTTAACATTTTGGTTGGAGTGAGCCTTTTTTATGATTGCTGTTTTAGCATTACAGGTTTATAAAGTGAGTGCTTAACTTGCTTGTGCTAGCGAGTCGGTAGCGTTGTTATTGGTAAGCAGGCGTTTACCGTCTTTATCAAACAGGTGTAAATGTTGTTTTGCGACATTTAGCGTTAAGACTTCCTTAGTTGGGAAGTGCCGCTCGGGTGTTAACGCAGTAAATATTTTTTCATTCACTAAGCCATGCACCAGTTGATTAGGCCCTAAAGGCTCAACCGCTTGTACCGTTAATGAAAAACTTAAGCCTGAATTTGAAACCTCGAGTAGCGCATGTTCAGGTCTAATACCTAACTGGATCTTCTGCGCAGGTAAATGCGCATACTCAGCGAGGAATAAGCGTTGATGTTCAAAATTTATCACGCCATCAGCAATTTCAGCTGGATGAAAATTCATCGCGGGACTGCCAATAAAACTGGCGACAAAGGTACTTGCAGGCTGGTGATAGACTTCTGCAGGTGTACCTACTTGTTCAATTTCGCCTTGATTCAATACAATAATACGGTCTGCTAATGTCATGGCCTCAACTTGGTCGTGGGTAACATAAACACTCGTCACCGCTAATTCACGTTGTAGTTTCTTGATTTCTAAACGCATGTGCGCACGCAATGACGCATCGAGGTTCGACAGTGGCTCATCAAATAAGAACAATTGTGGTTCGCGGACAATCGCTCGACCCATCGCCACACGCTGGCGTTGACCACCAGATAATTGAGCGGGTTTACGATCTAAATAATCGGTTATTTTCAGTGTTTCTGCGACTTTTTCAATTTTTGACTCGATGGTATTTCTATCAACACCGCGGTTCTTCAAACCATAGGCTAAGTTTTCATATACCGTCATGTGCGGATATAGCGCGTAGTTTTGAAATACCATGGCAATATCGCGGCTTGCTGGTGTTTCAGTATCAATACGACGATTATTCAGCTCTATCTTGCCACTTGTGATTGATTCTAAACCGGCGATAGAGCGTAATATAGATGATTTACCACACCCTGATGGGCCCACTAATACAATGAATTCACCTTGTTTAATATCGACTGAAATCCCTTTTATTGCTTGGTGGCCGTTGTCATAAGTTTTAACTAAATTTTTAAGTACTAACATATTCTATCTCTTTACAAATTTGCTGTGGCGATACTGTTGACTGTGCATTTTTTATGAGCACAATATACAACTATGACTACTTTTCTGTTTCAACAAGGCCTTGAACAAACCAACGTTGGAAAATGATGATGACTAAAATAGGTGGCAGCATGGCGAAGATAACTAACGCAAACGCTTGATCATAACGTGGTTGACTGCTTTGGCTAATGTCGCTCAGTAGTTGCTTAATACCCATGACGATGGTGTTATAGCTTTCATCTGTGGTCATCATCATTGGCCATAAATATTGATTCCAACCGACCACAAACATAATGATGAAAATAGCGGCGATCATGGTTTTTGATAACGGTAATAAAATATCAATAAAGAAGCGGACCGGGCCAGCATTATCGAGTTGTGCCGCTTCCAATAGTTCATTCGGAATGGTGCGGAAAAACTGACGGAAGAAGAAGGTTGCCGTTGCCGATGCAATTAATGGCAAGATTAATCCAGAAAAGCTGTTTAACATGCCCAATTTAGCGACAACTTCATAAGAGGGGATGATCCGAACCTCAAGCGGCAGTAGTAGGGTGACAAAAATAAGCCAGAACCAAAATGATGCAAACGGCATGCGGAAGTAAACGAGTGCGTAAGCGGCCATCATTGAAATGATGATCTTGCCGATAGCAAAACCAAGGCCCATGATCATCGAGTTGATGATCATAGATTTTGCGTTAACATCGCTGCTAAAGCCGAGACTCTTGTTCCATACTTCACTGTAAACAGTGGTGAAGTTACCACCCGGTAACCACTGTAATCCATCACTGATGATGGTATTTGGATTGTGTGTCGAACTGGCAAATATTAGCCAGATAGGTATGATCATAAAGAGTGCGCCGATAATCAGGACCGCATGATCTAACCATTGATTTTTTTTCATCATAAAATTCTCAAAGTTGTAATGATTGGCTGCGATTAACGTTGTAACCACAGACTGCGATTAATAGTGCACCCGTTTTTCGATAAACTTAAATTGCATCCAAGTTAATGCCAATACTAAAACCAGTAACACCACTGATTGCGCCGCACTGCCACCCAAGTCTGTACCAATAAAACCATCACGGTAAATTTTATACACCAGTGATGTTGTTCCGCCGCCAGGTCCACCAGACGTCAAGGTATCGATAACCCCGAAGGTATCAAAAAAGGCATAGGTCAAGTTGATGACTAATAAGAAAAAGCCCGTTGGCGCAAGCAGTGGGAAGGTGATCGTCCAGAATCGGCGGTGATCACTTTCGCAATCCAACATTGCAGCTTCATTCACCGCAAATGAAATTGACTGTAAACCCGCTAAGAAGTAGATGAAGTTGACTGAAATTTGTTTCCATACCGAGACTAAAACTAACACTAACGTCGCGTCAAAAGGATTGGTATATAAGCTAAAATCCCAACCGAGGCTGGCGAAAATTTCGGTGAATACGCCGATATGTGGATTAAAGATAAAACCACCCATAATGCCTGCCACGGCGGGTGCTATTGCATAAACCCAAGTTAAGGTGATTTTATATGCACTTTTACCATGTAAGATATTGTTGGCTTTAACGGCGAGCAGCAGGGCAAGGGCTAAAGATAAAAACGATACTACTATTGCAAAACCGAGAGTGAAAAACACTGATTTTAAGTATTCAGCGGAATTAAAAATGATGCTGTAGTTTTCTAATCCGACAAACGTAGATGACAGCCCCCAAGGGTCTTCTAACATAAACGAGAGGTAAACGGCTTCCGCTGCTGGATAGAAAAAAAACACCGCGATAATTGCAATTTGTGGTACTAAAAGAATATAAGGCAATGCTGAATGGGTAAATTGTTGGCGTTGTTCCACAATAAAAAACCTAATGAATTGAAGTAATAAATTAGCTGTGGCGCACGTCATGTGAACCACAGTCAGTAATAGGCTATCGCACAGTTCGAGCGTAACGATTTAAGATAACCTGACTTTCCTTATCGATGTTGTTAAGCGCATCCTCTACCGACGTGCGGTTAGCAAAAATGTTATCAAACTCACGATGCATGACTTCTTGGATTTGTGAGTAGAAACCTAAACGATAACCTCGCGTCCATTCGCCACCCGGTAAGCTTAATTGTTTGATACCTACTTCTGCATCAGGTTGTTCTTTGTAGTAACCAGATTGCTTAGTTAGCTGGTAAGCGGCTTTGGTTACTGTTACGTAACCCGTTGATTTATGCCAGAACATTTGTGTTTCAGGACTGGTTAAGAAACTAAAGAATGCGGCAACAGCCTGCTGCTCTTTTTTCGGTTTACCATCAATGGCGAATAAGGCGGCACCACCAATAAAGGTACGACCGGCTTTCTCATTTATTGATTTCCAGTACGGCAGGTAGGTTGTGCCTAAATTAAAATCAACGCGATTTCGTAAACCACCAAATGAGCCTGATGAACCCATCCACATGGCTACTTGTTCTTTTTCAAATGGTGTTTGGTTGGCGTTCCAATCCGAACCGTAATACTTGTAATAACCTTTGTCAGACCAGTCTTTTAGCTTGTTAAAGTGCATCTTCATATCGGGCGTATTGATCATGATCTTGGTGGCTGGTGCATCAAAGCCATTATTCTTATCGGCAACCGGTAAGTTATGACGTGACTTGAAGTTTTCGAACATGATCCAAGGTGTCAGCGATTGTGAGAAAGTTGCATAGCCTTGTGCTTTTAGCTTCTTCGCGACTTGTTCCATGTCTTCATAAGTCTTAGGTGCGTCAACACCAACTTTATCGAGAATGTTTTTGTTGTAATACAGAACCGGTGTGGAACTGTTGAAAGGCATGCCAATCATTTTCCCGTTACTGTCAGCATAAAAATCACGTACGCCAGCAATATAGTCTTGATTGTTAAATGCATAACCTGATTCAACGAGGATATCTTGCACCGGTTTAGCGACACCGGGAGCATTAATTATCGTTGCTGCACCGACGTCGGCAACTTGTAGTATGTTTGGTGCTTGATCGGCTCGGTAGGCAGCAATACCTGCTGTCAGCGTTTCAACGTATGAACCTTTAAATACCGGTGTAATTTTGTATTCATCTTGTGAAGCATTAAAATCACGAGCAATAGTATTGACTGTTTCACCCAGTTGGCCACTCATCGCGTGCCACCAAGTAATGTCTGTTGCAGCCATCGTTGTACTTGATAGTAGTGAAGCAAGAACACCTGTTATCAATTGCTTTTTCATCTCAATCCTTAATGATTTGGTTGTTATTCACAGTAAATGTGCTGCTTATAATAGGGCCGGATGATGACAGTAATGTTTCACTTTTGTTGTGGTAAAGTTAAAGTTAAGTCATCAATATGGAGTTGTAATATGTTTGGAGTAACAGAACTGTGGTTATTTGTGCGGGCTCTGTAGGCGCCTTTGGTATTGGTGCAGGCACTTTAGTGCATGTATTTGCCGCCGCGTTTGGTTTATCCGCTATGGCGTTTACAGTGGTTAAGGTGATTGGTTGTATCTATCTGTTGTACCACAATTCATTGCGATGGATTACCCACATAAAGCGATGTCATTTATCTTCATCCATTGGCGGCAAGCTTAAACATAATCAACGTTTGACTACTTATCTGACCAAGTTCACGGGTGCTTTATTCCTATTTTTTGGTATCAAATTAGCGTTAAGTAAACAAAGTTAGACTCATCATCAATTATGGGGGGTGTTTCAGCCCTCCATTTTAAACGCTAATAACCACGATTTCCCCGAATTTAAACACTATTAATATTGCCACTCTCATTGTAACCGACTAAAAACTTACAAACGCTTACAAAAATCAATTGATAATGATTATCAATTGCATTTGAATTTGTTTAAAATGCGCATTTACAACCTTACAGATAAATGAAAATGCGAATTAACACTATATTCAAACTTAATACTTTAGTTTTGGCAATTTTTTCCAGCTTAAGCGTTTCTGCATCAGAGCAAAATATCACAACGGTAGTTGCCAATAACACTGAACGCGCAATTACGGTTGATCAGCCGGGTAAATCGTTAATTACAAGGGAAGAGATTGAAGAGCAACAAGCCAATAACGTTGCTGAAATCTTGGATACTATTCCAGGGATCACTATCGATGGCGGTGCACGTCAAGGTGGGGAACGTATCAATATTCGTGGTTTCTCTGCGACTGAAGATCTTGCTTTTTATGTTGATGGTGCGCCAATTGGGTTCCAGCAATACCGTTATGGCAGTTTCTTCTTTGACCCGAGTATGATTGGGGAAGTTGAAGTGACTAAAGGAGCACATGATTATAAAACCGGAAACGGTGGTGCTGGCGGTTCGATCCGCGTTAAAACTAAAGATGCTGAAGATCTACTTCGGGAAGGTGAAAGCTTTGGCGTTCGCGTACAAGCTGGTTTTAACAGTGGTGATCATAATCAACGTTACAGTGTCACTGCTTATGGTAAAACAGGTGGTTTGCAATACTTGGTTAATGGCATCACCCGTAATACCGGAGATATGGCCGACGGTAATGGGAATACGGTTAAATTTTCGGGTTCAGAGTAAAAAAACTGGTTAGCGAAAATGAGCTATGATGTTGGTGCACATCGTTTTGCACTCAGTCACAGTGAATTTTCTGATGAAGGGCGTAAACCCTGGGCGACACGTCGCGGTACTATGCCAGAAATAACGGATCGTCATATCGATAAATACGGCTCGGTAGAAAGAGCGCAGCTGGCTTATACTGTTTATAACAAATATTCCAATAATGTCACCACGGCAAATTATCGTTATAACCCAATCAATGCGCTGGTTGATGTGGATTTAACATTGTCAGTTTCGGAAAATAAACGCCATTGGGAACGCCCCGATTTTACTTGGAACAAGTACAATCCTGATGGTAGCAAGAATAAAAGTTACATGTATGTGAGTGTTGGTGCATACGGGCATGCCTCGGACTTAAACTATAAGCGTCACTTTGCGGATTTGAATAATACCGCGCAATTGGGCGATCATACGATCACGACAGGCTTACAATATCAGTACCAAGATCGTGATTCATTGGTCAATAACCGCACTTATGCGACTAAGGCATCGAAAAATTTTGGGATTTATACCCCTTATTATGAGCCATCGGGTACACAATCAACCTATTCAGCTTATATTGCCGATGCTTATCAAATCACGGATTATTTATTAATCACTCCATCAATTCGTTATGACTATGTGCGTAGCGAAGGTAAAGGTAACTTAGCAAGCGATTATACTGATCCAACAGTAGGACATGACTATAGCGCAGTATCGCATGATGGCTGGAGCCCTCGTCTTGAATTAGATTATTATATTACCGATAACACCAGTCTAAATATGGCTTATGCCTATGCGTTTCAAGCGCCAACGATTGATGATATTTATTCTGTTCAATATGCAAAAGCAGGTGGTGCGAAAGCGACAAGCCGAGACATTGATGCTGAGCGTGTACACGCCTTTAGCACCAGTTTAACCAATCATACTGTGGGTGTTTTTACGCATAACGATCAATTTGCAGGACAAATTACCGGTTTTTACAATGAAGTCGAAAACGACATTGGTCAGCGCATGAAGGCCAAAAGGATTGATGGTACCCAGCAAGGTTGGCGTGTCAATCTTGATGGGTTTAAAACCTATGGTATTGAACTTATGGGGCAATATCGCATTAATGGTTTCTATGCCAATAGCTCATTGGTTAAAATGGAAGGTAAGCATAATGGTTCATGGAAGGATTCAACTGGAGAAAATGATTATATACCCGGAATTCCGCCGCTAAATATTAACTTTGGACTTGGTTATGAATGGGTTAGAGGATTAACAACAGGCTG
This sequence comes from Moritella yayanosii, assembly GCF_900465055.1. Lineage (NCBI taxonomy): Bacteria > Pseudomonadati > Pseudomonadota > Gammaproteobacteria > Alteromonadales > Moritellaceae > Moritella > Moritella yayanosii. Next base: position 517,304 of record NZ_LS483250.1, read on the forward strand.
GGACTTACGTTGGTATGATAAACAAGATGATGTACCAACGACTAGTTATGTGGTTAACAATGCAAGCGAGTCGTATACATTGCAAGATATCTATGTGAAATGGCAACCGTTGGCTGATAAAGAACAACTGACCATGAGATTAACAGTTAAGAATCTGACTGACCGTTATTATAAACCCTACCTATCAAACGGGGTCGCCGCGGCTGGGCGTGAGATCCGCGCTAATGTGGCGTATCAATTTTAGTTGTTGGGTGACACAGTATCTGTAGAGATTTTGTGTCTGCGATATTAATCTAAAATGAGCATCTATATTGGATTAATATCGCCTCTTTTGGGCGTTTACTCGATATTGGCATATAATTATACCCTAGGGAGCAACTGAGTATTATTTCGTCATTAACCTTGATAAACCTATTTAATTTTGTGTAGGTTACATAGATTTTAGACTGATATTGATGAGGTACAACTGGTTAATAACTGGTTGGTTAAAGGTAAGAATACAATGCAATTTATAAATAATTTTAGAGGCATTGCAATTTTATTAATCATGTTGATCCATGCAATCGGCACGATTAATAATGATGACTCGATGATCTTGTATGGTATTGGCTTGCTACTTGATAATACAACTATTTTATTTGTCGTTGTGGCAGGTTATTTATTTTCATCATTATCGACTAATTTTAATTATCTTAAGTATTTAAAACATAAATTTAAAATTATTATTATCCCTTATTTTTTCGTGTCACTTCCGGCTATCTTTATTTATCTGTCGGGGCTTAAAACTACCCATTTCTGGATTGATATGAATTGGTTTAATAGTTTAGGTCTGGTTTATCAATATGTGTATTTCATGCTATCAGGGGCACATCTTTTGACACTGTGGTTTATTCCCATGATCATTCCAATTTATCTTTTCAGTCCGAGTTTTCTTTATATTAAAAATAAGCAGTTGTTAGGTGTTTTTTTTATACTGTCTTTAATACCCGCATTGTGGTTTGGACGTCCTGAATTTAGTATAAATAACGTAATTTGGACTGTGTATTTTTTACCTACTTATGTATTAGGGATGTTACTTTGGCAACAGCCACGTATTTATGAAGCGCTGACAAAGTATAGTGGCGTACTGTTAGTGGGTTATATCGTTGTTTATCTTTGGTTATCATGGGATTCAGCATTTAGTTCATCGGTAGATCTATTGTGGAAAATGGTGTTGGCGGTGATCTTAATTGCGGTTACAAAACGTTATTTAGCAAAGAAAAACAAATGTTTAAATATGTTCGCCCGTTTAAGTTTTTATTTATATTTTGTGCATGGCTATTTTATTTCAACGATCCGAATAGTGTATAACCAATACCTGAGTGTTGAAGTGACAGGATTATTTGCAGCCTGTGCAAGCTTTGCGCTAACGCTGATCCTATCGTTATCGTCGTTTGTGATAATTAAATTAATTTTAAAGGAGAAATCAAAAATATTTATCGGACTATGAGCTCATTATTTTTACCAGTCCAGTATTTTATAATATTGTTTAGAAGTCGAGGGCGTGTATGTTTTTTGATGATTTAAGCCGGTTTAAAGATAACATTGCGGTAATTGACGCAATTAGTGGAGATACGATCACTTATACTAATCTTAATCATCAAGTAGAGATATTATCCCTGCAACTTGGTAATAATAAAGAATTGGTATTTATTGAATCAAAAAATACCATTATGTCGGTGGTCTGTTACTTAGCTTGTCTAAACAGTAATAAAGTCATTTATCTTGCGGATGATTTTCACAGTGATAAATCAATCCAGCTGATTAAAAATTACCAACCCAATTTGCTTATTGATGGTCTTGGTCAGGTGTCCCAGTATGCACAATGCAATTACCCGTTACATCCAAACTTAACCTTGTTGCTGTCGACATCAGGCACTACGGGTACCCCCAAATTTGTCAAGCTCAGTGCCAGTAATATCCAGTCAAACACGGAGTCGATTGTTGAATACCTGAATTTGACTGAACATGATATTGCTTTAGCACATCTAAAATTACATTATGCGTATGGTTTATCTATTTTACACTCCCACTTACAGGCGGGTGCATGTACCGTATTTACCGCTTATAGCGTATTAGATAGTGGATTTTGGCATGACTTAGAGACGTATTCTGCGACCAGTTTTGCCGGTGTCCCGTATACTTTTGAGGCTTTGTTAAAGACCAATTTTGATTTTAAAACATACCCGAGTTTACGTTATGTCACGCAAGCAGGTGGAAAGCTCGAAGGTTTTTTAGTCAAAAAATATGCGTTGCAAGCGCAAGCGAACGGGGTCGATTTTTTTGTCATGTATGGCCAGACCGAAGCCTCGCCGAGGATCTCTTACCTGCCGCCGCACCTGACTGTCGACTTCCCTAATACCATCGGCCGTGCTATTCCGCAGGGGGAATTATATATTGTTGATGACGAAGGAAACGAGATTAAAACGTTAGATAAGTCTGGTGAACTGGTTTATCGCGGTGACAATGTGATGATGGGTTATGCCAAGTCAGTGACTGGTTTGGCTAACGATGAAACCCCTGAGATGTTACTTACGGGTGATATTGCTTGTCGTACACATCATGATCTTTTTTACTTAGTCGGCCGAACCAAACGGTTTGTTAAATTATTTGGATTGCGGATAAATCTTGATGATGTGCAAAGTTTTGTTAAAAGTCATTATCCACAAAGTGCAGTAGCAGGTAATGATAATGCTATTATTATCGCCTTGGAATTAAGCCATGATGATGTGGATACAACGCACTTATTGACACTATTAAGCGACAACTATTCATTACCGCGTGATAAATTTATCATCAACATAGTTAATGCTATACCCTTACTATCTAATGGAAAATATGACTTTAAGGCGATTATAAATCATGCCTATAAAAAACCGTCGGTTGGATTTTTTAAGCGTACGTTATGCTCTATTTCAAGTATTTTAGAATTAGATGAGAAAGAGTGGGAGAGTATTAGCCACCTATTCATTGATGCGTTAGATTTAGCCGAGTTATCCCCCGATGAAAATTTCCACAGTTTAAATGCTGATTCATTGTCTTTTGTTTATTTATCAGTAGAACTAGAGCACTGCTTAAGAAACGAATTGCCCAAGCATTGGCAGCAATGCAGTGTTGCAGAATTAGACCAAATTTATGCAAGCATACGGTTTAATGGATAGACTGGTTAGGTTACATAAATAGAAAGTTTACGCTTACTTACATAGATATTCATTCCCTTCTAGCCATCATTATTGTTGCCGAAAGGTTGATCTAAGGTTAAGGTAAGGTTTAACTCTCGTTAAATGCACCCCTATGGGGTTATATCTGCTCCCATTGATTTAGATCAATTGTTTAGATTTACACTGCGCTAGTATCCGAGTGATTAATCTAATCAAGGAGGCTATGTTGGTTAACACGTTTAAAACCCTACTTAAATCTATGCTGGGAAGTATCAGGGATCTTGCTCCTATCATTCTGGTGATTTTATTCTTTCAGTTAGTGGTTATTCAGCAACCGCTACCGAATGTCGGCCAACTTCTTATTGGCGTACTGTTTGTATTATTAGGACTCACCTTCTTTATTCATGGCCTTGAACAAGGCTTATTTCCCATTGGCGAATCTATGGCTCATGCGTTTGCGCGTAAGGGCAGTGTTGGTTGGCTGTTAACTTTTGCATTTTGTCTTGGTTTTGGTACCACGGTGGCGGAACCGGCATTAATTGCCGTTGCAGCAGAGGCTGCGAGGGTTGCAGCCAGTGGTGATCTTATCGGCTCGACACAAACGGCAATTGATGAATATGCCCAAGGCTTAAGAATGAGTGTGGCATTGAGTGTTGGGATTGCGATTGCCATTGGTGTGCTACGTATTATCAAAGGCTGGCCACTGCAGTGGTTCATTATTGGTGGTTATATATTGGTGGTGATCATGACGATGTTTGCACCCGCTGAGATTATTGGTATTGCTTATGATTCGGGCGGTGTCACGACATCAACAATCACAGTGCCACTTGTCACCGCGCTAGGTGTGGGACTTGCATCTTCGATTAAAGGTCGAAATCCGATGATTGATGGTTTTGGTCTTATCGCGTTAGCATCGCTTAACCCGATTATCTTTGTAATGGCTTATGGAATGGTGATGCTATGACCGTTGTCGATATGTTAAATCAAATTGGCGCGACAATCGTGACGACGTTTCGTGATGTATTGCCGATTGCCGCGATTTTATTTGGTTTCCAGTTTGCTGTGATTCGCAAACCGTTACCTAATTTAGGCCGAGTATTAATGGGTTTCTTGTGGGTATTACTTGGCTTGTCACTGTTTTTGATTGGATTGGAGTGGGCGTTATTTCCGCTTGGGCGCTTAATGGCACAACAACTTACCGACCCGGCTTTTCTTGCGAGTGTCAACAATGTCGAAACCGTTACTGGCAGCGTACGTGAGCTGGTTTGGACTGATTATTACTGGGTATATCTATTTGCATTCTTAATCGGTTTTGCTACTACGATTGCGGAACCATCATTGATTGCGGTTGCGCTCAAAGCGAATGAAGTTTCCGGCGGTGCCATTGGTGTTTGGGGTTTACGTTTATCTGTTGCATTGGGTGTGGCGATTGGTATCTCGCTCGGTTGCTATCGCATTGTTGTCGGCGACCCGATTCATTGGTACATCATGACGGGTTATGTGGTTGTGGTGTTACAAACACTGGTAGCACCAAAACTGATTATCCCATTGGCTTATGATTCAGGTGGCGTAACGACGTCGACGGTAACCGTACCGTTAGTTGCTGCACTCGGACTCGGATTAGCAGAAACAGTGCCGGGGCGTAACCCGATAATTGATGGTTTTGGTCTGATTGCGTTTGCGAGTTTGTTTCCGATCATGTCGGTAATGGCTTATGCACAAATATCGCAGTGGATCAGTGCTCGTGACAAAAATGTCGCTTCAAACTAATTAGCGAATGGTCACGAGTCATTACCGTTTCTATTACAAGAACCGTCTCTATTTCAAGAAAAAGTACAGTTAAAATTATGAATTGTTGGAGAATAAAATGCATTTTAAATTAATCGTCGCCTTTGTCGATGCTGGTATTACAGACAGTATCATGGATGCTGCTCGCAGTGCGGGTGCTACTGGTGCCACTATTATTAATAATGCGAGAGGTGAAGGCCTTAAGCAATCGAAAACCTTTTTTGGTTTAACCCTAGAAACGCAGCGTGATGTTTTATTATTTATTGTTGAAGAACATTTAAGCCGACATATTTTAGAAGAAATCAATAAAGTCGGTCAATTTGATGAAAAGCCGGGGTCTGGTATTGCGGTTCAAATTGACGTGGAAGATGCGGTCGGTGTGAATCACCAAATTAGTCAATTAACGAAAACTGTGGAGAATGAACTGTGACCAAAAATCTAATTAAAGCTAATGCTGTTATGACGCAAAATTATATTTGTATGGACGGTATGCAGACCATTCGTGAAGCGATTGATGCTATGAAACAGAGTGCTTCGAAAGTGATCATTGTGAATAAGCGTGACCAACATGATGCTTACGGTATTTTGGTATTATCAGACATCGCTAAGCAAGTATTAGCCAAAGATCGTTCACCTGACCGTGTTAACATCTATGAAGTCATGGCAAAACCAATCGTATCGGTACCACCAGAAATGGATATTCGTTACTGTGCACGTTTATTTGAGCGCTTTGGTTTGTCCTATGCGCCAGTGATCGAAAATGAAGATATTTTAGGTTTGATTGGTTATAGCGAGCTGGTTTTACACGAGTTAGATAAATAGAGAAGCTATTTTAATATTTGTGACAGATACAGAAATGGCGGTTATGTTCTATTGTAATAATAGTGACATAGCCGCCATGTTGTTATCTTAAAACCGTTCTACATTATATATACCGATACGATACTATGCTATCTGTACTTATTCTACGACCTCTTAAGAGATCAGAACTAGGATGATCAACGCAGGGCATACAACACGTACATACCAAGGCCAAATCTTCCAGAATAAACTATCTTCAATCTCTGGGTTACCTTGTTTGATCTCTGTAAGAAGTTGGTCACGACGCCATACCCAACCCACTAATAATGCAAATATCAGTGCAAGAATTGGTTGTGCATACACCGTCGTTGCTGTGATCACCAAGCCGAATAAATCAGCGTAGTTGAAGATGATCACGGCGGATACTAGTGTAATAATACCGCCAATCCACCATACCACTGTACTACGGTCTTTATTCAATTCTTCCGTGGCACAAGATACAGGTACTTCTAACATCGAGATTGATGAGGTAAGTGCAGCAATAAGCATTAACACAAAGAACAAGATGCTGATAACAATACCCATGGTGCCCATCGTATCAAACATCGCAGGTAGTACCGTGAACACTAACGTATCTGAACTCAGTAGTGCACCAGCTGCGTCGTAAATTTCAACACCGTTTTTCTGTGCCACGAACATCGCGGGTAAAATCAGTAGTCCAGCGCCAAATGCAACACCTGTGTCAAGTAGTGCTACTTGTGCGGCAGTTTTAGGAATATTGGTGTCTTTGCTTAAGTATGAACCGTATACCATCATTGCACATACGCCTAATGATAGTGAGAAGAATGCTTGACCCATCGCACTGATCACTAAGTCTGAACTTAGATGGGAAAAGTCTGGTACTAGGTACATCTCAAGCCCTTCACTGGCACCGTCTAAGGTCAGGATATAGACGGTCAGCAAAGCAAATAAGATGAACAGCACTGGCATTAAACGCGACGACCAACGTTCGATACCGTCTGTAACGCCACTTTTTACAACGCGAACTGTCATTATCATGAAGATAACCATCATCACTAAGTTACGCTCAGTGCCAAAGGTATTAACCCATTCGGCTGCAGCATCAAGACCGATAAGTGCAAACAATGATGACAGTAATGAACCTAATAACCAACCGGCAACAATCGCGTAAAAGCTTAAGATCATTGATACCGCAACCATACCTGCAATACCTAAACCCGCCGCCGCCATTTTTTGTTTTGGCCAAATTGATTGAATTGACTTGATTGGATTAGCTTGACCGTAACGACCAATGGTTAGCTCAGCCACTAATAAAGGGTAGGCAAGAATAAACACCATGAATAAGTAAACAAGTAAAAAGACTGCGCCGCCATTACTCGCTGCTTGTGTAGGGAACCCCCAAATATTACCGACACCGACAGCAGAACCTGCTGCGGCCATGAGGAAGCCGAATCGAGATGAAAATTGTGCTCTTGAACCTGTTGCCATTATTTATTCCAACGTATTTCTGGTCGAGTTAGTGAGTGATTTTGTTTAGTTTATGGAAGCGTTATAACTGCTGTAAACTTACCTGTACACCTAGTTAAAATTAGATTTAATTAGATTGGTGACAAGTAGAACAGTTTTATCGTATTATTAAAAGCCGGATGGCATATGTTTCGATTAACACCACGTTAGTAGTGTATAATTTGAGCTATCTGGTGGTGTGCAGTTTACTTGATCACTTTAAATCTATTCTTCTAATGCATAACACTACACTCTGGCATTCATTTGCCGCTGTTTATGCTTTGTTTTTACCTCGCAGTTGCCTTTTGGCACTAATCATCGACCACTTTCATTACTCACGCTCGCGGCTCTGTTGTTTGATCATGTTCTAGGTGCTCACAACCGAATGCTTTGTGGCTCACGATAACGTGTTTGGTAATGGGCACTGTTACGTATCGTGTCTATAGTTATCTATAGAGTAACCTCCTTTATACCCAATGACTTAAAATGTAATTAACTGTGCGTCTTCAGGGTATTCACAACCCAAGGTTGGAGAACCGTTTATGGCAAGCTTCATAGACTCGAGAGAGTCGAAAAGGCCGGGCACATCGAGAGCATCGACAGATCTATTTGACATGGCTGAACAATATCCATTCAGCGATGTGCACTTCTGGCGTGATCCAGAAACGCAGTTACAAGCCATTATCGCTATTCACAGTACCAAGTTAGGCCCTGCTATTGGTGGCTGCCGAATGATTAATTACCCTTCAGCCCATGCTGCTGTTAAAGACGCTTGCTGTTTAGCGGCTGGCATGAGTTATAAAACAGCAATTAACAGGCTCCCTTTTGGTGGCGGTAAAGCGGTTATCTTAAAACCCAAAAACTTAACGGATCGCAAGGCGCTATTTGCCTCGTTTGGGCGGTTTGTTGAAAGTTTAGGTGGCCGTTACATTACTGCGATGGACAGCGGTACCACGATTGCTGATATGGATGTAATCGCCAGTCAAACAAACCATGTTATGTGCACGACAACGGCAGGGCTAGCGTCGGGAGACCCGTCTCCACATACAGCAAAAGGCGTTTATTATGGGATAAAAGCGGCGGTTAAATTTAAGTTGCAGCAGGAGTCTCTTGCCGGGCTTCATGTGGCAATTCAAGGTGTTGGAAATGTAGGTTATGCTTTGGCGAAGTTACTGCATAATGACGGCGCCAAATTAACGATTGCCGACCCCAATCAGCAAGCAACACAACGACTGGTTGATGAATTAGGCGCTGATATTGTCACTGGTGATGACCTTTATGCTGTTCATTGTGATGTCTTTGCACCGTGTGCATTAGGCCAAGTGATTAATGCACATACTATTGCCCAATTAAACACTGCCATCATTGCTGGTTCTGCTAATAATCAATTACAACATCCGAATATGGCGGATGCGTTGGCAGCTAAAGACATTTTATATGCGCCTGACTATGTCATTAATTCTGGGGGGGTATTACAGATCGCCTATCTAAATAAACCGGATGTTGTGCAGCATAAATTGGCGGCCTTATATGACACGCTATTGGCTATATTTATCCAAGCAGAGCAGCAGAACAGTTCGACAGTTGATGTCGCTAATAGCTTAGCTGAAAAAATATTGACGGAACCATTTTCCGGAGCTGATTATGAAGAAAAATACTGAGAGTACATTCCGCGTTGGTTATACCCAATATCTTGATGAAAAAGGCAGACTGTCAGAACCTTTTAAATATTTATCTGCCGCAGGTGTGAGTAACGAATTACTGGTCGAGTTTTATCGATGGATGTTATTTACTCGCACTTTTGATTGTAAAGCCATTGCGTTGCAACGTACCGGTCGTCTTGGTACTTATGCCTCTTGCCTAGGTCAAGAAGCGGTAGGGGCGGCGATAGGTAAAGCGATGCGCGCGGAAGATGTTTTTATTCAAGCTTACCGAGAAACCGCTGCGGTACTGATTCGTGGGGTAACACCCGAAGAGATCTTAATGTACTGGGGTGGGGATGAACGGGGGATGGATTTTAAGGGGCCGCGAGAAGATATGCCTTGTACCATCCCTATTGCTAGCCAGTGTTGCCATGCCGTTGGTATCAGTTATGCCATTAAGTTACGTAAAGAGCCTCGTGTTGCCGTTGTTGTTTGCGGCGATGGCGCGACATCCAAGGGTGATTTTTATGAATCGGTCAATGCCGCAGGGGTATGGCAATTACCACTGGTATTTATTATCAATAATAATCAATGGGCTATTTCTTTACCGCGCGATGAGCAATCGAGTTGTGAAACGTTAGCGCAAAAAGCCATTGCTGGCGGGGTTAGTTGCGAACAAATTGATGGCAATGATGTGATTGCTTGTTATATCAAAATTAAAGCGGCTATCGACAGAGCCAGAGAAGGGCAGGGACCGCATCTAATTGAAACCATTTCTTATCGGTTATCCGATCATACCACTGCCGATGATGCTTCTCGTTATCGTGATGAGGATGATGTCGGAGAAGCTTGGCAGAAAGAGCCCATTACTCGACTGCGAAATTTACTCATGGATGAATTGATCATTGATAATGCCACTATAGCGCGGCTAGAAAAAGAGTGCAGTGATGAAATTGATGCCGCGGTAGCGCGCTATCTTGCTATTCCACCAGCGTCACCAACCACCATGTTTGAATATCTGTATGAAACCTTGCCCGATCTGTATTTAGACCAGTTAGAGCAAGTTCGAAACGCGGTCTCACAGGAAGGTGAAACATGAAGGACATGACACTCATTGATGCAGTTAATAATGCCTTGTTTGATGCAATGGCAGAAGATAAAAATGTCGTCTTACTGGGTGAGGACATTGGTGTTAATGGTGGTGTGTTCCGTGCGACAGAAGGATTACAGGCAGAGTTTGGTCGTGAACGCGTCATTGATACCCCATTAGCCGAATCACTTATTTGCGGTATGGCAATTGGTCTTGCAGCGCAGGGGATGAAACCCGTCGTCGAAATTCAATTTATGGGGTTCATCTATGCTGCATTCGATCAATTCTTATGTCATGCCGGACGCATGCGTAATCGTACGCGAGGCCGTTTAACCTGTCCTATGGTCTTACGTGCGCCGTATGGTGGTGGTATTCATGCACCTGAACATCACAGTGAAAGTACCGAAGCTATTTTTGCGCATCTTCCCGGTATTCGTGTGGTTATTCCGTCTTCTCCTGGACGTGCTTACGGTTTGTTGCTAGCGGCTATTCGAGATCCTGATCCTGTGGTGTTTTTAGAACCAAAGCGTATTTACCGGTTACAAACTGAATCTGTTGATAATAACGGCCAAGCATTACCGTTAGATGTGTGTTTTATCCTGCGAGAAGGGTCTGATGTGACCTTAATTAGTTGGGGAGCAATGTTATATGAAACCTTACAAGCAGCAGATCAGTTGGCGGAACGTAATATATCGGCGGAAGTTATCGATCTTGCTTCGATTAAACCCATCGATAAAACCACGATATTAAGCTCGATAGCAAAAACGGGTCGCTGTGTGATCGTCTCCGAAGCGGTTAGAAGTGGTGGGGTCGCCTCCGAAATTGCAGCCATTATTGCTGAAGAAGGCTTGATGACGTTGTTGGCACCGATAATACGCGTGAGCGGTTATGACACCATCATGCCTTTAGCTAAAATGGAAAAATATTATATGCCAAGCGTTGCGCAAATTATTACCGCCGTTAACAAAGTCATGGAGTTCTGATGCATATTTTCAAATTACCTGATTTAGGGGAAGGTTTGCCCGAAGCTGAAATTGTTGAATGGTTTATTAAACCTGGAGATGTAGTGACGGCAGACCAGTTAATGGTGTCGATGGAAACGGCAAAAGCAATTGTCGAGATCCCGTGTCCTGAAAACGCTATTGTGGTGAAACTGTATGGCGAAAGCGGTGACATTATTCATACCGGTGATCCGCTTGTTGAGTTCGTGGACGAGGGCGCCGCAATATCGAGCAAAAATGGTGCGGCTACAACGAATGGCGCAGCAACCCCCGAACCAGTAAAAACCTCGACATCTGTTGTCGGAGAGTTGCATACATCCGAAACTAAGTTAAAAGAAACGCCGCAATCGGTATCGGGTAACAGCATTGGCGTAAAAGCAACACCAGCAGTACGGGCATTAGCACATAGATATAATATTGATTTAAGTATTGTCACCCCTTCTGGTCCACACAGTACCATTACAACTGCAGACGTAGAGCGTGTGGTTAAAATATTTGCCGATGTGGGTGAACTTGTACCATTTAAAGGTGTTCGCCGCAGTATGGCCAAAGCGATGGCCCAAGCGCATGCTGAAGTTGTTCCTGTGACGCTCCATGATGATGCTGATATTACAGCGTGGTTTGCTCTGGGTGATATCACTGTACGCTTAATCAGAGCGATGGCACTCGCGTGTGAAGCCGAACCTACATTGAATGCTTGGTATGACAGTCATGCAATTGGTCGTCGTATCATTAAACCCATGCATTTAGGTTTAGCGGTAGATACCCAAGATGGCTTATTTGTGCCTGTGATCCGCGATGCGCAACGTTACAGTGCACGCGCGATGCGTGACAAAATTAATACCATAAAAGAATTAGTCTCACAGCGGAAAATAGCGGCGGACGATTTACGCGGTAATACCATCACCCTGTCTAACTTTGGCAGTATAGTGGGTAAATATACGAATCCAATAGTCATGCCTCCTACGGTTGCAATCCTTGGTGCCGGTCGCTTATTTCAGCAACTTGCCTACACTAATTTAAACAAGACTGCGTCGGATGATGGTAAAGGGACTATTGTCGAACACACCTTGTTACCCTTGTCATTAACCTTTGATCATCGGTCTATCACCGGTGGTGAAGCCGCTCGATTCTTAGCTGTGTTAATGGCCGACCTAGCGCTGGATAGTTAATACCAGCACCTCGTGATTGCGAGCTTTTATAACAATTTTTTACAACAAGATTTTATAACAAGTATGGAGTGAAGAGTGATGAAAACGACTTCAACTAAGTATCCTTTGCGAATATTAACAGCGACCTGTCTGTTTGATGGTCACGATGCTGCAATTAATATTGTACGGCGGTTATTACAAGCGCGGGGAGTTGAAGTCATCCATTTAGGTATTAATCGTTCAGTTCATGATGTGGTGACGGCTGCATTGCAAGAAGACGTTGACGCGATTGCGATGAGCTCTTATCAGGGCGGGCATAATGCCTATTTTGGTTATTTATTATCTAGTCTCGCGGATGTTGGCGCTAAACCTGCTGTGTTTGTTGGTGGTGGTGCAACCATCACATCTGACGAAGCTAGGTCGCTGGAAGAGCAAGGGGTTTCCCGTGTATATACCAGTGCCGATGTACTGAGTTTAGATGAGATGATCAGTGATTTACTCGGGCGTCTAATGGCGATTAAGCCAAAAGGTAAAGCGAAGTTTAAGGTTACAAAACCGGGATTAATCCCTGTAACTGATTTGTATTTTGGACAATTAATCACGGCGATTGAGCAAAACCGATTACCTAATAGCAGTACTAGTACCAGTAAAGATAAAGTGTCATCGGTATTGTCTTCTGGCTCGCCAGCCAAAAAATCGTTGGTGATGGGTATAACAGGGACGGGAGGCGCGGGTAAAAGTACATTTAGTGATGAATTATTACGGGCGTTATTACAGCTTTATCCGGATATCAAGGTTGCGTATTTAGCCGTCGATCCCAGTGGGCAAAAAACTGGCGGCGCCTTGCTCGGTGATCGTATTCGTATTAATACCTTGCCGCACGAACGATTATTCATGCGCTCTATTGCCACACGACAGGCCAATGTGTCAGTCAGCCAATCATTACAAACCTGTGTGCCTATGTTAATTAACCACGGCTTTGACCTGGTATTAATTGAAACCGCGGGTATCGGTCAAAGTGATAGTGCCATTGTTGATATGGTTGATTTCAGCCTTTATTTAATGACCAAGGATTATGGTGCCAGTAGCCAATTAGAAAAAATAGAGATGTTACAATATGCCGATGCTGTGGTGCTCAATAAAGCGGATCAGCAAGGTAGTGAAGATGCCTTTAATGATGTGCAGCAGCAATGGCGTTTTAATCAGCACGAAAGCAATATTGCGAGTGATGAACTTCCCATCTTTGCTATGGTAGCGAGCCATTATAACGATCATGGTTTTGGTCGTTTCATTGCATTTTTGATAACCAAGTTACCTTTTACGGCACAGGCCGATGTAAAAAATGCTTACCAACAAACATTAACGACATACCCTCGTTATGATTGGACCCTAACGACGAGTCAGTTGCAGTTACAAAACGCTGACTATTTAACCGCAATTTACAATCATTATGTCGATATAACAGCGCAGAACAGCCAGCAAATAGAGCAAGTTAGAACGCTACATACTTGCTATCAAATGTTAAGCGACTTAGGTGATCCCTGTTTACCTGTTAAACTCGCTCGTTACCCTCAAGCGGATGTCGATAATGAGTCAGATACGGATAGTTTCTTAGTCACAAATGCCTCACTGAAAGTGTTATTCCCCCCGTTAAGATCACGTTATAACAAGCTTTTGGCTCAGATCTCTGTCCCACTTAGGCATGCCTTACTGGCTTGGTTTAGAGACGATGAAGAATTAGCACTTAAACGAATTGAAGAGGGCGTTGATACCATTGCTTGCCATCAATCATATGGTGAGCATCGCGATCATTTTGTCAGTTTAAGTGGTACCGTGATCCCCCACGTGGCAAAACCAAACGAGAGGCATTGGGATAACATTACCGCTTTTCTACTGAATGAAAATTGCCCTGGGCAATATCCTTATACCGCGGGCGTTTTTCCAACCAGACACAATGATGAAGACCCGACACGGATGTTTGCCGGAGAAGGTTTGCCAGAAGACACCAATAAACGCTTTCATTATTTAATTAAAGGCCAAAAATCGATTCGATTGTCTACGGCATTTGACCCAAATACCTTGTATGGACACGATCCCGCGATCAGTCCAGATGTATTTGCCTGCATTGGTATGTCAGGCGTATCGATCGCCACATTGGATAATATGAAAGTGTTGTATTCCGGCATTGACCTGTGTGATTCAGGCACGTCGGTTTCGATGACGATTAACGGACCTGCACCAATCCTCATGGCATGGTTTTTACATACCGCTATTGACCAGCAAGTTGAGTTGTATTTAACGCAAGCGAATCTATGGCGAAAAGCCAACAAACTCATTAAGGTGTATTTGTCGTCTTGTGGCAGTAGCAGTAGCAATAGTAAAAGAGCTAACGAACGGCCAGTTTATCGTGGCGATTTACCGCAAGGCCATAATGGTTTAGGGCTTAAGTTACTCGGTATCTCAGGGCAGATGCTAATGATTGATTTACTGGGGTTAGAGGATGAATACATTGCGTTGAAAACCGCGACTTACAACAAGGTCAGAGGGACGTTACAGGCTGATATTTTAAAAGAAGAAATTGCTCAGAATGAATGTATCTTCTCGTTAGGTTTTGCCCTTAAATTAATGGCCGACATGCAAGGCTATTTTAGTCGCAACGGGATAGCGAAATTTTATCCTGTATCAGTGAGTGGTTATCACATTGGGGAGGCAGGGGCGAATCCGGTCACTCAATTAGCCTTTACACTCGCTAATGGTTTTACCTTATTAGAATATTATTTGGCGCAGGGTCTGGATATAAACGATGTGGCACCACGGCTGAGTTTCTTTTTTAGCAATGGGATGGACCCCGAGTATGCCGTGATTGGGCGGGTTGCACGACGAATATGGGCGCGAACCTTAAAGTCGGTATATAACGCTAATGAGCGTAGCCAAAAATTAAAATATCACATCCAAACATCAGGACGTAGCCTGCAATCACAAGAGATTGATTTAAACGATATTAGAACCAGTTTACAGGCCTTCTATGCGCTTTGCGATAACTGTAACAGTTTGCATACCAATGCGTATGATGAAACCATTACTACGCCAACGGAAAACTCGGTCTACCGTGCACTCTCGATTCAATCCATTATTAATCGTGAGTTTGGGCTGAATAAAAATCAAAACCCGTTGCAAGGGAGTTATGTGATTGGACTATTGACCGACCGGGTTGAAGAAGCCGTATATGGCGAGTTTAATCGTTTAGCCCGTCGTGGTGGGGTACTTGGTGCGATTGAAAGCGGCTATCAACGTACGCAGATCCAGCTGCAAAGCATGTATTACGAGAAATTAAAAGGCAGCGCAAAACTCGATATGGTCGGGGTTAATTGTATGTCTAGGGACGAGGGCGTCAATGATTCGATACCATTGAGCAATAAACAGTTGGTACGCTGCTGTGATAATAAAAAGCAGCAGCAGATAGACGGTGTTTTACAATTTAGACAGCAACATAAACAACAGGGTGAGTTGGCATTAGTCGCAATGAAAGTGGCATTATTATCTAATCATGATGTTGAAAGTAATAGCTTTGCTGCGCTTATGTCTGCAGCGCCATTTGCAAGTCTATCCCAATTGACGGATGTGTTGTATGTAGTTGGTGGTAAATATCGCCGTAATATGTAGGTTACGTTGATTAATTGAACCTAGCATGGTTTTACGGTTAATATATTGTCTAGTTAATTTGATTGATTATGTGATCGGTTTCAAATGAAAGCTTGCGTAATGAATTTTTTATGTTACATTGGTCACATCTTCTGAACAAGAAGATAGAAAAATGCTCAAAGGATGAGTCCGTTAAACCGCCTCCAAGGAACCGAGATCAACTGAGCCACGTGGTTCAATTTTTGATTAATGATTTAGAAGGTGACCTCTATGAAAAATTCAGTACCTGCAACACCTGTTTTTGGTGATTTATATAATACAAAATTCACTTACCCAAGACATTTAGGTTACTAGATTACTAATTTCTAGGAATTCAGAATTAAATGCCATCTATTTATAGATGGCATTTTAGTTTCTGGCATATAGAAAACAGCCTACAATCCAGAATCTACAAGCCTCTGATATAGCATCTTCATGCAGTTTGAGTATACTAGGAAATCTAAAAATGGGTAAAGATCAGGAATTGATCGTTTAGTCTTCAAACAGAGGAGTGTGGTTTTGACTCAGTTTCGTCCTTGTATTGATTTACACCAGGGTAAAGTAAAGCAAATTGTTGGCGGTAGTTTGAATGACCAAGGCGCCGCGACGAATTTTATTAGCCAATATGATGCTGCATACTATGCCAATATTTATCGTCAACACGATCTACGTGGTGGTCATGTGATTGCATTAGGCCCAGATAACGAAGCCGAAGTATTAAAAGCTTTACAAGCATGGCCGCATGGTTTGCAGTTTGGTGGTGGTGTAAATTTAACCAATGCCGCTAAGTATATAAAAGCAGGTGCATCGCATGTCATTGTGACGTCATATTTGTTTGATGGTAATGAATTTAGTTGGGATAAATTAGCGCAATTGAAAGCATCTGTTGGTAAAGAACATTTAATTTTGGATCTGAGTTGCAGGAAAACAGCACAAGGTTGGAACATTGCGACAAATCGTTGGCAAACAGTAACAAGTACGGTGATTAATGCTGAGACATTACAACAACTGTCTGAACATTGTGCCGAATTTCTGATTCATGCTGCGGATGTAGAAGGTTTACAAAATGGGATTGATCAAGAACTTGTTAGCCTATTGGGCCAACATACCAACATTCCTGTCACTTATGCTGGTGGTGCTCGTAGCATCGAGGATTTGGCTTTAGTAGAGCGCTTATCTAATGGTAACGTTGATTTAACGATTGGCAGTGCGCTGGATATATTTGGTGGCTCCGGTATAACGTTACAGCAATGCATTGATTGGAATCAGCAACATTAATACTTATTAATCTAACGGGCACTATGCCACTTTGTGGCTGAAAGACGTATCAAGCGTGCCTTTACAACAGGCGTTAAAACACCTTAACAAAGGTTTTCAGTCCTTTTTTAAGTCAGGGTTTGGTTACCCTAAATTTAAATCAAAGCATCATTATCAATCAGCCAGCCAGTTACATGAGTAACGGATTCAAATGGGATGCAGATAAACAATCATTATTACTCGCTAAAATGAAGCAACCGCTTAAAATAAAGTGGTCGCGCTTAACAAATCGATATGCTAAAAAACTCGCTAAGGCTTCACGAAAATTAGCGAATTCCCGTAGAGACTTTACGCATAAAATGACGTCGACACTTATAAACGAAAACCAAGTGATAGGGATCGAGTCATTGAAAGTCAAAAATATGGTGAAAAATCGCAAGTTGGCAAAGCATCTCCATGATGCTAATTTCGGTGAAATAGCAAGGCAGTTAGAATATAAGGCTGATTGGTACGGGCGTAAATTATCAGCTATTAGCCAGTGGTTTCCTTCGTCTAAAATGTGCAGCGAATGTGGTGCGTTATACGCTGGGCAGTGGTCATTAGCGATCAGGACTAGCAGCTTAAATAATTTGTGGCGGTAGGTAGTACCGACACGTTAAATGCTTGTAAGAGGTTTTAGAAGACTAACGCAATTTAATATTGCAATGCCTAAACCGTAGACGACAAGAATCCCCTTGCTTCAGCTAGGGGAACTTCAAGAATATCTAAACCCGAGAAGCCGAATTAGTTATTATTTTGAAAGAACAAAGAGCAATGGTCAATTATGATATATACAATTAGACTGTTTACTCTATAATTGGTACTTACTTAATATCAAAGGTTTATTATTTTGAATACATTACAGCGTGGTTTTACGCTTATCGAGTTGGTTATTGTGATCATTGTACTCGGGGTATTATCCGCTACAGCATTACCACGTTTTTTGAACTTAGCGGGTGATGCTGATATTGCAGTTGTCGAAGGTACTGGAGGCGCTTTGCAAAGTGCGGTTAATTTAGCGCACAGTAAATGGGTGATCATGGGTTCGAGCACCGACTTAGATTTAAATAATGATGTTCAACTATATGGTTCTGGGTCTGAAGGGTTAATCGACTTTAATTCCGCTGGCTGGCCAGCACAGAGTTTTGCTGGTAATGATAAAATAATTACCACCGATAACAGGGACGATTGTATTTCTCTCTGGAATACGATTCTGAATACAGGTAGCAATAAAATTGATAAAGAAATCGGTTACAATGATGATTTTACAGTTGTTTATGGCTACTTTAATGACCCAGCTGAACCTGATGGGGTTTGCTTGTACAAAAGAACAAGTAATTTAGATTTGTATATTCGTTATGATAGTAATAACGGTAGCGTGACGACACATTTTAAAGAATAATAACGATTCCCTGCGACAGGGTATCGTTATTCTGGCATTTTTTAACTGATTATTCTGACTGATTTAATCGCCAATCATATTCAAAATCGATATCGCCAGGGTTTTGTTGAAATGACTGTAGAGCCTGCTTTAGTTGAGGCTTTGCATAACGCTTTAAATGTTCAATTAATGCTTGATCATTATCACCAAAATCCTCTGAATACCATTTGTAGATACTCGATACTTCCAAGTTATCGCCTTTAACTGTAACACCACGTGGATGATTTATATAGGCATAAGCACCCGCCGTTAATAGCTGTTCCATGTTATTCCCGGTAAATGCCGTTGCAGCTAAATTCGGACAACCATAACTAGCGCAGTTCACTGCATAATGGATACGTGGGTCTAGCCAAATAGGGCGCAGTATTTCATGTTCAATGTCGTTTAAGCTCAGCGTTTTGTCGTTGACCGTGGCAGCATCATCATCCCAAGGACCGAATGAAAAGAAGCGCTTACCTAATTTGGTAATAGATTTTACCGGGTAGTTGTCCAATATCAGCTGTATTGTCAGCGCGTTATACAAATTAATCCAATAAGCTTGCTGTTGTGATTTAGTATGCTGTAATGGATTAATCTGTTGAATTTTGGTTAGGTATTGTTTGAGGATTGCTTTATCGGCATTGGTGACACCGCTGTAATTAAACAAGTTGATGGCAACATTATTTTCTCCCTTTATTAAATAACGATTTAAAATATATTGCCACTGGCTGTGGTCGATATCTGCAACCATTGACTCATTGCTCTTGTTCCAATATGACGTTGTTGCGGCAATCGCACTATTTGAATAAAGCCCACTAAACAATCCGATGAGTAATAACCATAGAGTAATCGTTGAGTTACTTATTAATGATTTTTGATTGTCGTTCACGTCTATCTGCCTTGTACTAAGTTGTTGAACTTATTATACAACATTGGCCATCGTTTATAGTATTAATCATAGCTCATGGAGAACACTTATTATGGTTTATAAGATACTTAGTGGTTTGGCTGCTTAAGTCGAGTAATCTAGTATAAATAGCTGTCAGACCTGCTCATTTCTGTATTATCGTATACATATTAAGAGTTATAGGATATCTTTCTGAGCTCGGATTTTTATTCATATCGATTTTATTACTGTTTGGAGTATGAGTGTCTTATAAGAATGTTTGTGTATCGCTGTTATGTTCTGCATTGCTGATGACAAGTCCGCTTAGTGCTGAAGAGGTTGCCGAAGAGATGGCAACAGAAATTACAAAAGATAGTGCGACTAACAGGCCTACATTTGATACCGAAGTTACAGGTGTGCCGTTTATTATTTCAACAGAAACACTGGGTGCTGCGGTGGGTGTATCTGGTATTATAAAGCATGCAGGACAACCACAAGCATCGATATTCGGACTTGGCCTATATAGTGATAATGACAGTAACATTGGCTTTATCTCATTCAATAATTATATGCTGCCTGGCGTAACACAATGGTTATTTTCGACTGAATATTATCGTGGTTATTTTAGTAATGGTACCTATTATGTACCCGCGCCAAGAGAACCTCGGTCTACCAACGAAATCATTGCTGAGGGTACTGACTCGTCGCTACGTATTAAGGCGAAATATGTATTACCCTGGGGCTTAGGTGCCAATGGCGCTGCTCGTAGTCTAATGCAACAACGTGGTGAGATAGCGTTTAATCCACTCGAATCTGGCGTTACCAGTGTGAGTGTTACCCCGTTTCAGCAAAAGCGTGATGTGACTGGTTATGTTAATTTACCCGATGTTGCACAGGGGTTAGAACTACAACTGAATTGGGATAATCGAGACAGTATTGGTGATACAGAAGCGGGCAGTCAAACTCGATTTACGGTGCGTCGCGATTTTGGTAACGATGAACGTAATAGCTGGACGACTTGGGAACTTGAGCAAAGTGCGTTTGTGCCTTTGGATGCAAATAGCTTGTTTAAAGAACAAGTCTTAGCATTTAACTATTACCTTGCTGATACGCCAACATGGGATAGTGGTACAGGCGTTGCTGATAAACATCGTCCGCCCTCTTTTGCTGGTATTAAATTAGGTGGTTTTAATCGTTTACGAGGTTATTCATCAGGGCAGTTTTACAGCCGAAGTGCAGTCGCTTATAGTGCCGAATACCGCGTGAAGCCACATTGGCAACCATTACATAATTTACCGTTTTACGATGTCCCGTGGTGGCAATGGTCAGCCTTTGTAGAAACTGGACAGGTTGCTGATAGTTTTGATTTATCGGCTCTGCATGATGACTTGAAATGGACTGCGGGGTTAGGCTTACGTTTTAATGTTGAAGGTGTGCTGGTGCGTATCGATTATGCGAAAAGTGAACATGATGCACAAATGTGGTTTATGATTAATCAGCCATTCTAGCGGCAAAGAAACGATAGAAAAGACATCGATAAGAAACAGACAAGCCGTAATTGTGATCCCTTTAAAGGGTTGCAATTACGGCTTTTTGGTATTTGAAATTAAAGTTGAACTACGGTGAAAATCAATTGTTACTTCTTGAACATTGATTTTAAATCAGCGAAAGGATTGTAAGTCGCCGAGTCTTGATTGTTATCACCCGCTTCAATTTCTGTCGCGTACTGATCGTGCTCAGTGTATTTTGAATGCTCGTTGTCATGACAATACAAGCAGAGTAATTCCCAGTTACTACCGTCATTCGGGTTGTTACTGTGATCATGGTCCATGTGGTGAACCGTTAACTCTCTTAAGTTAGAATAAACAAATTCGCGTGTGCAACGGCCACATATCCATGGGAATAACTTAAGCGCTTTCTCGCGATAACCTTGCTCCATACGCTTATACGTTACGCTGGAACCTAAAGTATCTGATGACATGATGGTTCATCCATAATAATAAAAAGGGTATTGTAAAAGTATATCGAATACTGATCAATAGCTTATTTAAGCCAGTTATGGGTATCAGAACAAAAGTGGATGAGGTAAAATACGCGCTATTCAATTTATCAGTATTCTCGCTACCTATGTCAGTCTCAAAAATAGATTCAACCGCCCTTAAATACCTGTCAGCCTATTCAGATCAAGTTAAAAGCCAGGTCAAATTGATGTTAGAGCAGGATAAGCTTAGTCAATTCTTATTAACTAAATACCCGACAACGCATGCAATTACCAATGATAAGAAATTGCGTGAATTTGTGATGGATTTAAAGAACAATTATCTAAAGAAATCATCGCCGATCAGCAAGATTATTTATGATCCTAAAATTCATGTGGTGAATAACGCACTGGGTTTACATACCTTTGTATCACGAGTGCAGGGCAATAAATTAAAGAGTAAAAACGAGATCCGCATCAGCGAGATGTTTAGACGTTGCCCAGAAGCATTTTTACAAATGATAACGGTACACGAGTTAACACATGTAAAAGAGAAAAACCATGACAAAGCCTTCTATAAGCTTTGCGAGCATATGTTGCCAGATTACCATCAGCTAGAATTTGATATGCGTTTGTATTTAACCCAAGTCGAATTTCGCGGTGAGATCTACTAGTCATAAATTGAAAAATATAATCAAGGTCGCGATCAAATGTCACACTACTATCCGATTTAGGGTGCTACTTTGCGTACAACGTTATGGTCACTACATCCTCATAATGGCCTGCTCGGGCAAAAGGCTTGGCCGTGTTTTGAAATGACATGGTCATTTTTTGTCCTCTAAATGAACGATTATTTATATCAAATACTGCTTCATCGGCTAAGTCGACTTGCTGGCCGCGAAAGCGGAGCTGGTAAGGTACCTTATTTTGCTTATTTGTCACATTAACGAGGTTTCCATGATTCAAGGACGCCACGGTCATGCTGACAAAACCATTGCTCTCGATATAAACAGGTAAGTCGCGGCGATTTTTTTTGGTTAAATCCCCTAAGTGAAGTCGCACTGAGGTACCTGTGGACTGGATCCAGCTGTCGCTTACGTTTATGATCTTGGCCCGAACATAGGGATTAACTTGGTAGTCAAAGGTGTAAGTTTTATGCAGCACCTTGCTAGCCGTATTACTGCTTAGCTCGGCATTGAGTATGCCTTGATACGTTCCTGCGGATAAGTCTCTGCCGCCTGGGATATACAGCCATAAATCCAGTTGTTGTTTACCGAACACCGGCAGCACATAGTCGCTTCTGTCTATAATAAGCAGTGTTTGACGAGAGCCATTTTTTAATTCGTAACTATGTTGTGAGCTAACGCCATGCAGCATCGGTGTACCTCCTTGAGGTTGTTTAAGTACGATTTTTTGGGCACATTTCGCCAGCGCTCTGTCCAGGTAAATTGTGCCAGGGATCCAGACGCCTCGTCGTCCTTTCTGTTCTTCGGTGGATGAGCTAGTTTTAAGTTCAATATGCCAATTACCATTGCAAGTGGCCTTGTTCTCTTCGTCTTGTGTATAGGCAGCGCTTGAGAACGCGACGGTTAGCAGTACAAATGCGAAGCTTGCTTGCATTGGGTTAAAGGTTTTCATCACAATTCTCCTTGATACATTTCATGTTAAGTGTGCCAAGTTCAATTAAATGGCCATCGACTTGCTTAATCACGACGGATAGCGGCTTGTATCTGTCATCTGCTACCGTTACTGTGTATTTCCCTGGTCCTACGCCTTGCACGTAGAAACGCCCGGATTTATTAGTGAAGAACGACAATTTCGACGTGTCATCGATAAATTTACCTTGCAGGTAGGCGATCGGCTTACCAAGCGCATCCTTTAAGACCCCTTTTGCGGTATATGAACGGTCTGAACCAATCATAATGAAATGACCTGTGGCTGCGCCGGGGGAAATCGTTATTCGGCTTTCTCCCCAATCATATCCAACGGGTGCATTGGGCACGTTCAGGTCGATGGTATTGCTGGCGTAAGCCACTTCGAGCGACAATAGGCCCCCAATCATCGCGTTGGCTGCGGCTTTGTAGTCACCTTGTTGACCCGTCCCTAACTGCGCTTCCTGTTCGGACAGTGATGGATGAAGATGCGTTACTATAAAAGGGCCTTCTATCGCGCGGCCCCAACCTAACTTGCCATCAACAAGACCGATGGCAGTATGACCTCGAATTGATGCGGAATAGGAAGCATCACTGTCATTATTTCGCATTTGGTTACGCTCTACTTCCGCCTGTAATCGCATTCTGTTGGCGGTATAGTTGAGCTGGACATTTTGGCCTTCTCGATCATCTTCATACTCTGCTTGGGCGCGGTAGCCGACACTGCCGACACTGTCGTTGCCGGTCCGATTGAGCTCAAGGCGGGAGTAGTTATTATTACTGTTGTAATTGGCACTAAGGTTTATCCCATTATCGATATTGGTCCTGCGCCAGTCAAAGGTGAGAAAATATGCGATCTCCGCATCGCTATGGGCCTCGGTGTCTTGGTAGGTAACTCCGGAACCTAAGTTCCAATTGCCCGTTTTCCAGTTCAACATCAATGTGGCGTTAGTCTGTTCGGCGTATTGCCTGTCTTTATAATAGGATCCTGATAACGTGGCATCCCACTGATCATTGAATATCCAGACATAGTTGGCTAAGTAGCGATCGTATGATGTCGCTAACGCCTCTGCATCCCAGGGTGTTGAAGTAAATGAATTTGAGAAATCAGCGCTTAATCTGAGGTTGGGCATTTGATTGTCAGCAGCACCCAATACGCTACTTTCAAAGGTGAAGGACAAAATATTACCTACGTCAGTATTTTCAAGGTTGCTTAAAGAGAACCGACCGGAGAGATTACCCCAATCCGTACCAATTGTTGCTGTGGTACCCAGTACCTGTCCATATTTGGCTACTGCGCTGTTGCAGCCCAACGTTAACCAGGATGACATGCCATACTCAGCAAACCCTGCTACTGTCCAAGTGTCTAGATATTCGATACCCTGGTCGGAAAAAATAGAGGGCACACCGACGGTAAGGCCATAATTGAGCATATCTTCGTTTAGTAAGTTACTGTTGTAGAATTGGCTAAAAACAAGCCGCTCTGTTTTTCCGGAAAGGTAAGAGACGTTCACTATGATGTCATTTGCTCCATTTGTCATGGGTAAATTGGTTAGGTTAAAGCGTCCCGCCTCTTGGTGGCCGCTGAAAATGACCTGGCCATTGACACTGATCTCGATCTCTGCACTTTCATTAAGGATCAGTTCTTGGTTGTTATTAGGGCCAATTATGCGCTCGGGTTGTAGCTCGGCATAATCACTTTTAATTGACAAACCACCTAAGCTCACACTTGATAGATGGCCTGCTAAGCCAGAACCCAAACCGGATTCAACATCACCCATCGACAATCTAAATGGTGCTTTGGGGTTATCGTAAAAAGCGGTCCACTCACCACGCAACACATTTGCATCATTGTCGGGAACTTCGAGATAATTGGCTGTCGTGATGTTTATCCCGCTGGCGCCGCCGAAGTTCATTTGCGCAAGCCAATCGGCTGAAGAGAAACTATCTTTGCTGTTGGATTGCCAACTCTGGCTATGAGTGACGTTAATACTGTTTAACCAGCTAAAGGTGCCACTTTCAGAGGGTATAAATGGGTCAAATCCTTCTCCAAAATCGACGTCAGATTGTCCAAATGCCTCGCTTGATATATCTGCTGTCATTGTCAGCGTCGCAGGGCTAAAAATTAGGTTGACCCCTTGTTCGGCAAGCGTCGTAAGTGGCACCATGGCATCGGTGACATTATTCTCTACATTCGTCACTAACAAGGCTTGCCAAACCGAATCAGCTACCCGGGTTCCGAGTAGCGCTTTAAGAGCGGGCAGTGAAACTGCATTGACGTCTGATCCATCAAGGGAGACGGGAACGGTGCCGACTTCTAATCCGTCAATATCGAGGGGCAGTGAAAAGGTCGTGGCACTCGCATAATAGGACGCCAGTAACAATCTCAA
Organism: Moritella yayanosii; assembly: GCF_900465055.1. Taxonomy (NCBI): domain Bacteria; kingdom Pseudomonadati; phylum Pseudomonadota; class Gammaproteobacteria; order Alteromonadales; family Moritellaceae; genus Moritella; species Moritella yayanosii. The sequence continues at coordinate 542,808 of NZ_LS483250.1, forward strand.
TACCCATAAAAATTTAAGGGTAAACTGCCGCGAAGCACCGGTTATCATCTATTCCGCCGTTATAGTCACCGAGGCTGAGTTATCTTGTGAAGATAATAAGCTATCCACGGCAATACTGGCAATTTCCCCAGGCACAAGAAATTGTCGATTGAATAAGTGTTTAATGTCTTGCCATTTCCATGTGTGGCTTGCGTGGTCGCTTGTCACGGAAAAAGAGAGCTTAGGAATAACGATCACCCCTGTGCCTTGATTTGTTACCTGCATTTGAGAAGGTATACCGTCTTGGTAGGTTATTTTGGCGGTGACGCTATTTTGCACATGATTAGGTGATACAAACACCAAAGCGCCAATCTGGAATAACATTTTTATGCTGTTTTTGGTGGCATTATCTTTGATTGGCAACTGGCTAAAAATGATACGGTAAGATTTTGAAATCTTGGCAGGTTCACCAATATATTTCACTTTTACCATTTGCGTTTTTCCCGGCTGGATCAGCGCCTGAGGCGGAAACACAAAAAAATCATCAGAGTCAATCAGTTGTTCTGATTCTTGGCCCGATATATAGCGTTGTTTAACGAAAATTTCTAAGGGTAAAGGTTGACCCGAGGTATTGCTGACTTGGTAGAAACGCTCACTTTTGCTGCCTTGGTCTGAAAAAAACGTCACCATGGGGAAAAGTTCAAAAGCATAGCTAGCGGGAGAGTGCAGCAAAAGCGCTGTTAACAAGATTGCAAATAATCGCATATATCCCTCATAAGGGGCGCAACACCCCTGCTTATATAACTATATTTACTGCGTATTTACTGCGTATTTACTGCGTATTTACGCTTATCTAGGATAAAGTGCCACATACATATTGGTGCTATAATCGCCGGCTTGTTCATAGCCGTTCACAACGGGTTTTATTTTCAGTATGTTGTTGCCCCCCATGTCACCGTTAGTGTCATTGCTAACTTTCATGTCCATTTCGATTGCATGATAGTTTGATGAACTTGATGCATTATTTATTTCATTAATGATACTACTTGTGCCATTAAACGAGATTTTAAGTGGAATTACGCTACCATTTTCGTTTTTAAATGAATTAGCACCAACAACCAATTTTGCGGTTGAGTTATCACCGTTACACCAGGCTTTGAATTTAAATTTACTCGCTTTTGCTTTCTCGTCGTTTACATCTAGAACAATGGAGAGATCTTGTTTGGTAATCATACGGCAACGTTGGGGAACTTCGCCGGTAAGGTTTATATTAAACTGAGTTTCACCATCAAATCGTGGTTCGGTTGATACATTGCCTGCACTTGCGCCTGCAGAAAAAAGTAATGCGATCGCGATACTACTTATTAAAAGTTTCATATTATGCTCCTTGTTATTAACAACTGAGCTAAATATAACGTTTAATCGCGTAGTTTAGTATCGCCCACTTGGCCAATTATCCGGCTAATATATAACTAATTTCGGCCTAGTTAAGCGACTTGCGCAGTGAGCCTCAGTTGATGCATGGTGTGGTAAGGGGCTCGTCAACATCATTATCGATAAGGAGCATACCTATTTGACATCGGCTATGCTTACCTGTTTTTAATAAAATGCTAGAAACATGGCACTTGACTGTGCTGGGGCTGAGGTGCAGTTGTATCGCAATATCTTTATTACTTTTACCATGCAAAAGATGTAAAAAAACTTGTTGTTCTCGGTTAGAAAGGGTGTACTTTGCCCCTAATACATCGATAGAATGGTGCGATGACTCCGCCGAACTTAGTAAATGTTGTAGCGTTTTTGACATGGCTTCTCGGCTGAACCATAACTGCCCAGATGCAATTGCTCGTAGCGCTCTTGGCAGCATTTCTAAGGTGTAATAGGTGGTGATTAAGCCAGAAAAACCAAGCGCAATAGTGCCTGTAATACTTTGTTCATCAATTGGACCTCCATTGACGAGCAGCCACTTTCCGCCTCGCTCAATGGGAGAAATACACAATGATGACGGGTTTCCAAGCGTCGATTTATCGAACACAATAATGGTGTCCGGATTAAATCCCCATAGGCTTTCAACTGACGTTTCTATAATAAATGAGTAGCATTCAAAGGTGGTGGCAAGACTGGCTACGACCAATTCTGCCCATGCAGTATTTTCCGATACAATATGTACAGTCTGTTTTTTAAGCTTTTTCACTGTTCAATCCTTGATTTTTGGTTCTGCGGCTAACTCGTATTGAGTTGCTGTCGATGGGAAAGATTATCCATTTCACTTTTCTGTGACTCGGTTCAGCAATTTGTTATTAAATAGTTTTAAGCGCTAAATTAACCACAGATATCAGTAGCTTCAAATATAGTATGATACCACACCAGCAAATTTATCGGGTGACTGTGCACACAAATATACACGGTTCCTTTGACGATTTTACTCACCAAAGTTTTGCCGAAAGACGATCGCAATAAGGATAATGGCATGACTAAAACAGATTGGATAAATTGAATGTCATGATGAAAACTGACTAAACCATGGATATAGAATAACCCTGTATTTTCATTGAACACAGGTATAAACACATTACTTCATTGTCACTTTACCACCGATCATTTTGTAAGCTGGCGTGCCTCTGATTAGCATGTCTCTTGCAAAGATTTGTCCACATTTAGGGCAAGTGCAAGGCGTTTCACAGTAGTCTGTGACGATACGCTCTTTAAAACATTTAACCAGACTGCCTTTACCGCCCTTACGGTACTTAAACAGCTGTGTTTTACATTTACTGCATGAGATCTCAACTGTTTGAGTGGGACCTTTTTTATTCGGTTTTGCCATTAACTTTTCTTATAATAAGTAGTATCAAAAATAGTGTTACAGTTTACACGCTTCTATCCCTTGATTTCACAATGTTTGTAGTTCAGGATAGGAAATTACACTCGTAAAGGTCAGCACTTCAATGTCGGCGTCGAACAACACCAATAAAACAACAACAATATCATCGAATAAATTCAGAACCTGGAGCTTAAGCCTGCTAATTCTGATGCTATTAAGTGTCGCTGTCACCTTGGTATATCGTGAACGTATTATCGTTAGCGTCACTAACCATTTCGCAGCCCCTTACGGTGTAAAAGTCGCGACGTTAAATGGACTCGCGGTTCAATTTGACTTACAGCAACCTTTGTTTATCAAGAATGTCACTCTTGAACAGCTTGTGTTGCATGTCGATTACTTACAGTTTGAAAAAACTACGCAAGGCCAAACCGATCAAGCGGCAACGCAATCTGACCTCACGCCGCTTACCTTGCCAGAATTACCGAATTGGATACCCGATCTTCATATTGCCAACATAACAGTGCAGGGCAGTAGTTTACCTAAGTTTAATTTAGAGCAACTTCACTTCAAGACCCACGTTTTTCAAGTAATAGACTTCAAGGCTTTGGACTTGAAGTCGATTGCCATCAAAGACATCGACTTTAAATATATGGCGGGTGTTCCTGAGTTTGGGTTTTCAGTGTGGCTGGCCGGACGAAACCTGTTAGAAGCTAAGTTAAACTATATTGTCGAGAATCAGAATGTTGATAGCAACAATGTCGATATTAATGTTGATAGTGCGGATAACCAAGCGTTCATTAAAGTGCAATTAACCACAGATTTAACCAACATCAGCACCATTGTGAATAAGCTGTTGCCCGATCTGAGCACCGCTATAGTAGGTTCTGCAACGCTTGAAACAAGGTTCAATCCACAGTTGATAGATAATGTGGCCGTCAAATTGTCATTCAGTAACCTTGGAATGAGTCATAACCAGCAAGTCATGATTGCCAATGCAGATGTTACTGTCGATACCGTACTCGTGCTTGAGGGTATCGATTGGTTACCTGAGCATGTTAATTTAAACATCGCGCATATAGACCCAATCAATCTTACCGCAGATACATGTGCATCTTATACTCAGCTATTCAATATAGACAACACGGCTTGTCAATCGTTTAACAAAGAAGCGTCACCAACATTAGCACCTATCGTTATTACACCTGAGTTACCTTTATCTTTACAGCTTTCAATACAGGAACGTGATATTCAACGCTGGCAAGTACAAGCAAAGCAGCTCGGTATGAAAGTGCAAATGCTGGATGAAACAGCTAAAAATAGTGTGGTTGTAAAGGTGCATACATTACAGTTAACCCCGCAATCTTGGCAGGGTGATTGGTCGTTCGCGGTGATCACCAACAGTCATTATGTCAGTGATATTTATGTACCAGTACAACTAAACTCGCAAGGGCATATCGACGTCAATCCGACCGAGTCAGCAATGAATATTACAGTCACTATTAATGAAGCCGCATTCACGGCGCAGAAATTTAATTACATGGATATATCCAGCGAGAATATTCAGATGGCTTTACTCGCACCGATGACCGTGAATATCGACAAGGGCGAGGTACAACCGTTTGACTTTACTTTCTCAACAGCGTTGTTCAACAACCGCTATCAACGTGACTATAAGATAGAAAGATTAACGGCGCAGCATCAGGGGCGTTTTAGCGCTAAAGCTATAAATATAAGTTCTGATTGGCAGTTAGATGATGTGGTATTAAAAACTGAAAATACCATGGCGCTAGCCAACCTAAATTCGAGCGACTTGTCTTCACATAAAATGTCGTCAAATCAAAAGACGTCAAATAAAGTGACTGTAAATAAGCTGTTTGGTTATGTACTCTTTCCAGAACAAAGCATCCCGTCTTTAATCATGGATAAATACCCTTTACCAGTCGGACTAAATTTGCCTGCACGAGTGACAAACAGACTTGATTACCAAGTAATGTTAAATGAGCCACAAAGGTATCTATCGGCAAGTATGTCGGGTGGACTCACTGCCGAGTACAGTACTTTTAATAAGATCACGGCCACAGATATAACTGCTGCATGGACGTGTAGCATTGTTGCGAATAAACCTGATTTAGCCACGTCGTTAAATGCGAAATGTAATATTAATAGTGACATTTCATCCGTTGACATGGGACCTGTCGCCACTGACATTAATTTCTCTGGTTTGGTATCATTTGCGGATGAAAAGCTACAAGTGATGGTTGATAATGCATCTGCAAAGGCTTTCTCTGGCACTATTTCGGTATCGCCGTTGTTAATTACTGATTTTGATCATATTGTTGGTCAGTTACAGGTTCGCAATCTATCTTTACCTGAGGTACTTGAATTATATAACGTTCCGGGTGTGAAAGTGACTGGCTTATTAAAAGCTGATTTACCTTTTATTGTGCAGGGTGCTGCGATATCAATAACCGATGGGTCAATAGAGCAGCAAGGTGCAGGTGGGGTGATCCAAATAAAGAACAATGTCACGATAGATCAGTTAAAATTAACTCAGCCACAATTACGCTATGCTTTGGAACTGTTAGAAAACTTACATTATGATTCGTTACACAGTGATATTGATTATAAGCCCAGCGGAGACACCAAATTAACAATTAATATCAAAGGGCATAACCCGAGTGTGGCGCGGCCAATTGAATTTAATTATTCCCATGAAGAAAATGTATTGCAGCTATTTCGTAGTTTAAGAATTAATGATGCGCTGTATGATGCGCTTGATAAAATGAATCACCCATAAGGATATAAAGATGAAAGCACTGTTATTTAGTGCAAGTTTACTTGTACTTATCGCAGGTTGTACGCCAACAATACAGCTTGCTGTTCCCGATAAACCGATTGTGATTAATTTAAATGTAAAGATTGATCACGAGATTAAAGTGAAAATAGATAAAGAGCTAGATGATGTATTTAGCGATGATGAGTTATTCTAGTGAAATGGAGATTACAATGAGAAGAATTTTTTCAGCCTTGATTATTTTAATCGCGATGTCATTTTCGGTACAGGCGATGAACCTACAAGACGCGAAACAAGCAGGATTAGTCGGTGAGCAAGTTAACGGTTATCTTGGCGCTGTAAAGCCAAGTAACGAAGTGAATACGTTAGTTAAAACGGTTAATAATAAGCGTAAAGCTAAATATCAAGGACTTGCTACAAAGCATAATATTACGGTTAAATCTGTTGCTGCACGCGCGGCTAAAAAAGCCATGTCGATGACAGTAAAAGGTCAGTTTATTGAATCTTCACCAGGACGGTGGAAGCAGAAATAGCTATACTATTACGTGTATAAAAACAATAACTTTTAAAAAGCATAAGCCCTGCGGTGATGTATTAATGACATGACCGTGGGGCTTTTATGTGTCTGTAGATATCCTTAATTTAAATTTTTCTCGAGGTGAGTGTGAATAAAGTGACCATTGATATCACTGGGGCATAAATAAGTAAAATTTACGCAACGAGCTATGATTAATATTGTGATAATGGTTTGTTTTAAACAATGTGGTGAATATATCGATGATGACTTGTCGGTTCGGCTTACTGTGTTTAATATTATTGATCACTGTTAATTCGGTGAATGCGGCATCAGAAATGGATGATCCTGAAACACGTTTACCGTTTATCGCTGAATTTCGTGTCGGTATATTAGCGCATAATATTGGCCCAATCGCGTCTAGAGAAGAAAACGGCACTGATGTAAATATGGAAATACATTTTCAACCTCCAAAATTGCTGAGTGCACTCGGTGAACCTAAACCTTTTATAGGTACCACCATTAATACGATTGGCGATACCAGTTTTATTTATGCTGGTTTTATGTGGGACTTTGATATTACAGCATCTATCTTTGCTAGTTTGGGTCTTGGCATGACAGTGCATAATGGTAATAGTGGCGTGGTAGAGGACGGTGATGGACTGACAACATTAGGGTGCTGGTGGTTATTCAGAGAGTCTCTTGAGCTCGGTTATAAAGTGGAAAAACAGATTGCAATTGCCCTGTTTTGGGATCACGTATCACATGGGGACTTTTGTAGCGACCGTAATAGTGGCATGGATAACACCGGCCTACGGTTACATTTCAAGTTTTAAACGTAAACCGCACAACAAAAACATCTTGCTGGGCGGTTTGATATTACTTATTCAGAATGGTTTTAACCAACTGCAGGGATCACGTTCGCCATTTGTAAAAACTGCGATGCGATGATCACGCAACCCATTAAGCTGGCAAGTACTAAACTCACATTACCACCGCTAACTATATAACCACTGGCTTGTGCTTTACGTTGCTTAGAAACCATAGCAACAGGCAAGAATATTGCTAAAATAACCAGTGCAATAGCGGCATAACCCAACGCCGTAATAAATCCTTGCGGATAAAACAGCGCAAAAGCCAGTGGAGGTAAAAATGTGACAAGCGCTGTTTTTAAACGGTGTGCTTTACCGTCTGTGCGAGAGCTATCATTAGCGACGCTGGCATTGCTGTTATTAAGACCAGTGTTAGTGCGTTTCATCATGCCTGATAACAAATCAAACAAACCTAAGCTCACACCTAAGAATGACGTTGCTAAAGCAAGATCGGCAAACACAGAGACAGACTGGCTCACGTGCGGCTGTTGTAATACATCGCTGAGTGATGCAATAAAGCTAGTGAGCGAGTTATTTGCCATTAACTCCGCCTGGCTTAATACACCTTGCGTAGCGACTTGCCATAACAAGTAGATAACCAGTGGCGCAGATGCACCGCAGACCATCACTTTTTTCAGTGTTTTAATATCAATACCCACATAGCGGACGATTGAGGGGATACTGCCGTGAAAACCAAATGATGTAAAAATAACCGGTAACGCAGAGAGTAGTAAACCTTGCTGTACTGGCATTTCTAATAAATTAATCGATTTAACGTGTGGAAATAACAGGCTTAGTGTCAGTGCTAAGACCACAATTTTCACGCTAAACAATACCCGATTTACGATATCCACAGAGTGCGTACCAATAGATACAACTGTCGCCACTATGATTGTCAGTAATATCGCACCGACCTGAGGCGTTAATTCTAAACTCATGAAATCATTAATCTTGTTAGTTAATTGCGAACCACCACCAGCGATATATGCAGCACAAAGCGCATAGAATAAGAAAAAAGAAGCAAACGTTGCGAGATATTGACCGGGTTTACCCAATAAATTTTTAGCCAGTGAGTTAAGCGTTGCATCATGCTCTGCATGTTGGTGTATCTCTAACATAAGTAACGCGGTATACGTCATTAACGCCCAGTTAGTGATGATCAAAAATGCGGAGGGATAGAAACCTAAACCTGCGGATGCAAGGGGTAAAGCTAACATACCACCACCAAGAGCGGTGCCAGCAATAATAAGGGTACTACCTACTATTTTATTCACAGTCATAAAACATTCCATTACGGATCACGATTGAAAATGTGTAAACTTATGTTTACAATATTCACCTTAAATATGCATAAATCTTTAAGATGTGGCGAGTTTACTTATTTTATATGGTCTCGCGCAATAGACTTGGCGTAAAATATTAGATAAATAATGTAAACAAATATTTACACCTGTGTTTTTTCGTTGTGACCAATTTAAATTCCGATGTAATTTGGTTGATCTGCTTGTGCAGACTACGAACTTTATCAATTACGTAGTACCATAGCGGGGTCTTTAATTTGCTCAGATAATTATTATTTATGTTTAAGTTTTTTGAAAAATGGTCTTTGGCGTTCCCCAAGCATCAGCCAGAACAGCCGCCGCAAGATCTCGTCGCTTTCTGTCGTTATTATACCCGAGGTTTTGAATCACCTTTATTAGCGATGGCAATATTAAGCGCGATGATCGCCATTTTAGAAGTATCGTTATTTGGCTTTATGGGTCAATTGGTGGATTGGTTATCAACGCATGAGCCAGCAAACTTCATGGCAGAAGAACGTACTAACTTGATTGGGCTTAGTATACTGGTATTAGTGTTTATGCCATTACTGGTACTATTGCATTCGCTGATCATGCATCAGACATTGTTGGGTAATTACCCTATGTCTATTCGGTGGTTAGCACACCGCTATTTATTACGCCAAAGTGTGTCTTTTTTCCAAAGTGACTTTGCCGGACGTATTGCCACCAAAGTAATGCAAACTGCCTTGTCGGTACGTGAAACAGTGATGAAGTTACTGGATGTATTGGTCTATATCGCAGTGTATTTTATGGCGATGTTAGTCATGATCGGGCAAGCAGACATGCGCTTGATGCTGCCGATGCTAGCGTGGTTAATTGGTTTTATTGCTATCCAGTTATACTTTGTGCCGAAGCTTAAGAAGATCTCGACAGAACAAGCCAATGCCCGTTCAATGATGACAGGCCGGTTAGTGGATAGTTATACCAACATCACTACGGTTAAGTTGTTCTCGCATAACGCTCGCGAAATGGTGTATGCCGAAGAAGGCATGGATGAATTCCTGGTGACGGTACATAAACAGATGCGTTTGGTTACGGGGTTCACTTTCTGTGTCGAGTTATTAAATTACTTATTATTATTTGGTGTTGCAGCGATGTCGATCATGCTGTGGTTAGACGCAAGTTTAAGTGTCGGTATTATTGCGGTTGCGATCAGCTTGGCGTTACGTCTAAACAGTATGTCGAAGTGGATCATGTGGGAAATTGGTGGTCTGTTTGAAAATATGGGCACAGTGATCGATGGTATGAATACCTTAGCCAAACCGATCGAAATTGAAGATAAACCTAATGCTAAACGGCTGATTGTATCAGCAGGTGAAATCGAATTTGATAACATCAGTTTCCATTATGGCGAATCATCTGGGGTGATAGAGAAGTTAAATCTGAAGATTAAACCGGGTGAAAAAGTCGGTCTAGTTGGTCGCTCTGGGGCGGGTAAATCGACCTTGGTTAACTTGTTGATGCGCTTTCATGATGTGGAATCGGGATCAATTAAAATTGATGGTCAAAATATCAGTGATGTCCAGCAAGACAGTTTACGCGGTCAAATTGGGATGGTGACACAAGATACCTCATTATTACATCGTACCATTCGCGAAAATATTATGTATGGCAATCCTGATGCTAGCGAAGCACAGTTACTGCAAGCGACTAAGCAAGCCTGTGCCCATGAGTTCATTAGTACCTTGACGGACACCTTTGGTAACAAGGGTTATGATGCGCAAGTGGGTGAACGTGGGGTTAAATTGTCGGGTGGTCAACGTCAACGTATTGCCATTTCGCGGGTATTATTAAAAGATGCACCAATTCTGGTATTAGATGAAGCGACTTCAGCGTTAGATTCTGAAGTTGAATCGGCCATTCAAGAGAATTTAAATGAACTAATGGATGGTAAAACCGTGATTGCGATTGCGCATCGACTATCAACGATAGCGGCAATGGATCGTTTAATTATTCTCGATGAAGGTCGTGTAGTAGAGCAGGGTTCACACCAAGAGCTGCTTGCGAAAAACGGCATCTATGCCCAACTTTGGGCCCATCAAACCGGTGGTTTCATTGGTGAGAATGCTTAGTCAGCAGTCATTATACCCATCACAATAAATAGATGCAGCTCGCATATTATTCAATATACTGAGCTGTATATATATATCCAAGTTACTTCAAGATGTATCTTCATATCTAGGCCGATAACTGGCAGGCAACAGTCGGTATTATCACTGGTATTTTTGCCAAAGAAGCGGTGATTGGCACCTTGTGCTGCTATGGGCGCTTATGTACGTGAATTTGGTCGTCCATTTGCCTTTTGTCAATTACAGACCATCTTTTACCTTATATACTGAATACTAATCATTATTCAAAAGGTTAAATCAATGCAAATTACAGACTTAGCTGAGGAACAACAAATCCTCCCTGTGTTACGTCTTGGCTTCCGCCCATTCTTCTTAGCTGGTGCTTTGTTTAGCATGGTCGCGTTAGTATTGTGGGGGGCGATGTTATCGGGTTATATCACATTCCAACCTTATGGCGGTGGACTATGGTGGCATATTCATGAAATGTTATTTGGTTTTGGTTGCGCTATCGTTGCCGGTTTCTTGTTAACGGCGATTCAAAATTGGACCGGGATACGGGGTGTTTCTGGGGCGTCTTTACTTGGTTTATTTCTACTTTGGCTGGCAGGACGTGTTGTCTTACTGTTGCCAACACTACTCAATGATTACGTTATCATATTGATTGATTTAAGTTTTCTTCCTGCTGTTGCTTATATTTTAGGCAAACCTTTGTTTAAAATTAAACAGTATCGAAATTTATTTTTTGTCCCGTTATTAGTTTTATTTACGGTTGCCAACATCGAAATGCATTTGGCTAAATTAGGATTAGTGAATATTACAGTTAGCCAAGCGGCTTATGCTTCGGTAACCTTGATGGCCGTTTTAATGTCGGTGATGGCCGGTCGTGTGGTTCCTATGTTTACCGCCAACGGCACTAAAACTGCAAAAGTATTACCCTTGCCTTGGTTAGAAAAATTGGCGACAGGTAGTCTTGCCCTCATTACCGCATTGTTATTGCTTCAGCCCTTATTTACTGTGCCAGCATTTGTATTTGGGTCTTTATTTCTGCTCTCTGGTGGTTGCCAAGCAATACGTTGGTTCCGCTGGAAACCTTGGATTACCTTGGGTGTACCCCTATTATGGTCTATTCATGGTGCTATATTTTTCATCTGGGTGGGACTATTCACTGTGGGCATGAGTTACTTTATTGAGGTCCCATTTGTTAGTCATTTGTGGCATTTAATTACTGTTGGTGGCATGGGTGGATTAATTTTAGCGATGATATCTCGAGTTTCACTGGGTCATACAGGTCGTAAGCTGCAACAACCGAAAGCGATGTTTTGGGGCTTCTTGAGTATTTTTATCGCGGCAATTATACGCGTGATAGGCCCGATATTTTGGATGCAGTATTATATTACTTTCATCAATTTGAGCATCGTATTCTGGTTAATTGCGTTTGGATTGTTTGCATATCATTATGCGCCAATGTTGTTTAAAGCACGAGTGGATGGCCGCCCAGGTTAGAACTGTTTGACAGTTAAACGAGGTTTATATAGAGTGGCTTAATATACCTCTAAATGAAGTTAATTATGGATTTACTCCAATTTTACAAGTGCTTAGCGGATGACACTAGATTGAAAAGCCTATTGTTGATCCTGCATGAAACGGAATTATGCGTGTGTGAGTTAACACACGCATTAGCACAAAGCCAACCAAAGATATCGCGCCATCTCGCTCTGTTACGTCAAAAAAAACTTGTTATTGATCAACGACAGGGGCAGTGGGTGTATTATCACATTAATCCTGACATCCCTGATTGGGTGCAAAAAATATTGTCACTCACGTTAGCTAATAACCTTCAGTGCATTCAAGAGGAGCTGCAACGTTTGATGGAAATGCCATGTCGTCCCCCTCGCGCCATCTCATGTAATTAATGTCGTTAAATAGAACGCCTTGATGCTTTTATTTTAGATTATTTCTTTAAGTGTACCCCTGCTAGGCTAACTTTCTGTTTTGATTTTTTATTTAATGATAGTAACCATAATAAACCGGACTACCTGTCATATTACTGTGCTAGTATAGCAATAGCTCATAAACAGGGATGATTAATGAATAATATTAATAGCAGCGCACTTGATGTGTATTTCGATGAATTACAGCGGTTTAGCAAGTTATTGTCTAAACAGGAAGAATACGATACAGCGGTTGCTGCAGCCAATGGAGATAAAGCTGCACGAGATACGATGATCCAATCTAATCTTAGGTTGGTGCTGATGGTGGCAAAGAAATACCAAAATTACTCACTTGGTTGGGACGAGATCATTCAAGAAGGTAATACGGGTTTAATGCATGCCGTCGATAAATTCGACCCCGCACGTGGCTGTCGATTTTCAACCTATGCAGTTTGGTGGATAAGGAATAACATCGAACAGTATATTATGAATCACTCTCGCACGATCCGGATCCCCATTCATGTTACCCGTGTTTATAAACAGATACTGAAAGCGTCTTCTGAGCTCGGTCTCGATGTTGATACCAACGAAGGTATTACTAAGATCGCACAAGAGTTAAAGATTTCGCCCCGTAAAGTTTTGAATATATTGGGTCACTATTTCAATGAAGGGTCGCTGGATAAAGAGATACGCAGTGGTGATAATTTATTAGCGACGTTAAAAGACTTGGTTGCTGCAGCGGTTGATTGCCAGCCGGATATTCGTTATGAAAAATGCGATTATTACGAGTATATGGATGCTTTATTAGAATATTTACCGGTGCGCAGCCAGAATATCATTCGTTTACGCTTTGGTTTTAAAGGCCAAGATCCGATGAGTTTACAAGCAATTGCAGAATTGATGGATATTTCCCGCGAACGAGTCCGACAAATTATTCGTAATGGTTTGAGTCAAGTTCGAGAACAATTATGTGCGAATGACTTGGTAAAAGAAGATTTTGATTTTGAAGCTGATGCTATTTTACCACAACTATGTGATTAGCATGATGTAAACTAGCTGACATAAGTTGTATTATTATACCCAAGCTACTTCAAGATGCCTTCGTTCGGCTTGCCCCACGGGAGGCGAGCAGAAATAACAGCACTGCGTTGCAATATTTGAAAATGGAATAACCATTATCTACATATTGCGCCTTATTCTGATATCCCTGCTCGTCTCTGATATAGCATCTTGAAGTAACTTGGGTATATACCAATCTAATATTTTAAATATTAGGCTTTAAATGCCATGTTAAGTAAGGCGATTAACTTAGCTGGATCATGTTGAGCTTGGGTGATCTCACCTAATGTCACTGCTTGTTCTGGATTAATCGAAATAGTGATACTTTGCGGATCGTTAATAAATTTAATAAACGCTGCAGCTGCATTTTTTGCAACGTTCACTTCTGCATCACTCAATTCATGACTTGTTTCAAGATCAGCCGCTAACATTGCGTTTATTTTATCTGATAAACGCTGTTTTAATTCTTCAACACTTATCGCCGAATTTTCCGCTTCTTGTTTCATCATACGCTTAACAAGTGATTGATCAGTATAAGTAAATTCAGCCGAATTAAGTTGATAGTTCGGGTAAGAAAATAATAGCGTTAAGGGCTGTTTAGGATCAAATTCGAAGTTAGCGATATTAAGCGAGTATTCCATTTTACCCATATCTTGTGCGCTTAAACCAAACTGCCAATCCATCACGTTATCAACGTAAGTATATTTTGTTGATAAGCTGATAAGCAGATCATCGTTGTAGCCGAGTGCTTTAAGCTTATCTGCTGTTTGTGGTTCAATATCATCAATATTCAGTGAGATCCCGCTTAGTACAAAATCTAATGCAGTTGGGAATTCCGATGACGTATCTAGTTCATTCACTGTAATTTCATTGATGGTGATCGGGTGACCACTGCCATCAGCCGGGGTCAGTACTACGTTATGCAGTTGGATTCTTTGGGTGATAGGTTCAACACTGAGATCGCCATATTTAACATCAAGCATTGGCTGCATTTCGATGATCTTGGCATCAAGTTGTTTTTCTACTTTGTCGGTCATGTAAAGCTTACCGCCAACATAGCTTACTGCTAGTCCGGCGATTACCACGCCTGATATTAATTTAATATTCATGATGTCACTTATTGGTTGGATTGATTTTATTAGAGGTAATGAAAAATACACATTACTGAATAGATTATGTATTGGTTATTAAATAATTGGAATAGTTCCGAGCAATTTAAATAAAAAGTTAAACAAAAATTAAACAAAAAAACCAAGGTTATCACTAAGCTCTGGTTTTTTTACATAAATACTAATTCTATTGTTCGATTAAAGACTTAATCAGGTAACGGGTTATGAGCGTCACTGTTGTTCGTCAAATAGCCGCATAGGCTAGTGAAAATTAATATTGCATGCAGAAAATGAAGCCTTATACTTACACGCTTCATACTTTACACGTTGTTATCACCGCCTTTATGCCAGTATCTCTGCCAATACTCTCATTACAATCCGATTTTCCTTGTTTGCTTATTATCCGCGGGATCCCGGGTTCGGGTAAATCGACACTCGCCCAGCATTATATGCAATCGATTCCGGATGCCGTGCACTGTGAAGCCGACCATTATTTCATCAACAAGCAAGGTCAGTATTGCTATGACGGACGTAAAATAAAACGTGCTCATGAGTTTTGCCAGCAAAACATGCGTAACGCACTAAGCCAAGGCAAATCTGTGATTGTCAGTAATACCAGTATTCGTCTATGGGAGTTAACTGCATTGTTAGACATTGCTGCAAGCTATGATATAACGCCGCACATCATTCATTGTCGTGGTCAGTTCACCAGTATGCATAATGTGCCTGCTGATATCGTCGCCAGAATGGCGCTGAGTTATGAAGCGCATCCTGATGAGACCTGCTACAAACCTTCGTTTTTGTCATATAACTGCAATAAAACTGAAATATAATAACAGGGCGTAAATTTACAGCGCATAACAACTAGAGAAGGCAAAGTAATGAAGCTAGTTTTAGAGGTATTTTGGCAGTTTTTTACATTGGGGTGGATCAGCTTTGGTGGCCCCGCTGCACATATCGGTTATTTCGAGAAAACATTCGTTCAAAAACTAAAGTGGATAGATACCGAAAGCTATGCAAGATTAATCTCATTAAGTCAGTTTTTACCAGGTCCGGGTTCGAGCCAGATTGGTTTTGCCATCGGTTTACGTCGCGCCGGTGTTGTCGGTGGTTTTACCGCGTTTATCGCATTTACATTCCCTTCGGTGTTATTGCTTTATATCCTGGCAACAACCAACGCGATACAAGATGCGGCATGGTTAGTGAATATTACCCACGGATTAAAATTATTAGCGGTTGTGGTTGTTGCTGATGCGACGCTAAATATGTACAAAGGTTTCTGTAAAGAGCGCAGTACGATCACTATCTGTGTGGCAACGGCTGCGGTATTGTTGATGGTGCCAAGTTTGTTAACGCAAATGCTGGTGCTTATCGCTGCAGCAGTGATTGGCATGCAGCTGAAAAAACCAAGCGAAGTCACACTTATGTCTACAGTGAAAGGCGGGGTTAATTACTTACCATTAGTGATTTTCGCCGTATTGTTTGCGGGTTTACCGTTATTAACCAATTCACCTACATGGTTAACACTGTTTGCTGATTTCTACCAATCGGGTAGCTTAGTATTTGGTGGCGGTCATGTAGTATTACCTATGCTGCAACAAGCGTTAGGTGATGCGATTGATACGGACCGTTTCCTATTAGGTTATGCCGCAGCGCAAGCTGTACCGGGTCCTATGTTCTCGTTATCTGCATTCTTAGGTGCTGATTTGTTGGTTAATTCACCATTGATGGGCGCGTTAATTGCCACGGTTGCTATCTTCTTACCGGGTTTCTTATTAGTACTGGGTTTCCATAGTGCGTGGGAGTCGCTCGCGGCTAAACCGAAAGTAGCGGGTGCGGTATGGGGTATTAATGCGGCGGTCGTTGGTCTACTGATGTCAGCGTTATACCAACCGGTATTTATCTCTGCGATTGTTGGTCCGGTTGATATGGCCGCGGTTATCGTTGGTTTCTTTGCACTGCGCACACTGAAATTACCGATTATGGCTGTGGTAGCTGGCTTTATTGCATTTGGTTATGTGATGGGCCTTTAAAGGTGCTATAACCTTATAATTGCTGGGTATTCAGTTTCGACTAAACAAGATATACTTTCGCAAATAGAATCAAATTGCGGATTAAATAAAATGAAGGACTATTACCTGAAACGGATGCCGGTATTTCAGGCTATACTGTTCGTCCTCCGCACGCGCGACAAGCGCATCTGAAAGTATCAGCATTTACTTCGGCAAAGATAGATAAGCTCCTCGATTTAAAACCTGATTTAGTATTGGGATTTTCTGATATTCAAGCTGATATTGCTGTGTATATTTTTAATCAGCGCTCGGTTTAGATCAACTAGTTGCTATTATCGAAGCATGGCAACAGCAGTACGCAAACAAAAGTGAGAATGTATAACTTGAAAATTGAAAGTATGACGAAATCAATTGTTGATGAAACAAGTGTGAAAATTGAAGAGAATGTAGAGCCAATTTTAGTTAGAGAGCTAGTTCCTGTGGCTAAGCAATGTTCAGAATGCCAAGCGGAATTTGGTTGTGGCGTTGCCTCGGCAATAGAGCAGGGTGGTTGTTGGTGTCAAGATTTACCCGCCATTATGCCATTAGGTACGTTGAGTGATTGTTTGTGTAAAGCATGTTTAGCCAAGGTCATCGGTGTCGAAATCAATAAACAGCTTGATGCGGCTGGTTCACCCAAAGCGCGTCTTGCACTGGCAGAACCATATCGTCATCAAACAGAATTAGTTGAAAACATCGATTTTACCATTGAAGATGGCCGTTATGTGTTTAGTGAGTGGTATCACTTAAAACGAGCTCGCTGTTGTGGTAATGATTGCCGTCATTGTGTTTATAAATAAGCGGTGAGTACTTTAGCTATTAATTATTAATGACTAAAATTCAACATTTGGATAGTTAAAGTTATGAGGAAACAAAAACGTTAGTGTCGTGGAACACGGGTAATTATATACTAAGAAGTGTAAATGCAGTTTTATTATTTAGTATATATATTCCAATAGTTTATTGATTTAATGATAACGTTTCTCACTCGTAGATGACAATTTCTTGCCTAATTATTCATTGTGTAACCACATAGATAAAGACGATGGTCATGACGCTGTCTCTTAGTCACAAATATTGAACTTTTTTGGAAAACCATGATCTGTTAACGTCAATAACAGGTATCAATATCATGTCTTGGAAATGAAGCTAAACTAGAAGGTTCCTATAGATGGATACGTAATGAAAATGTTTCTCCAGAGATGATTAGGGTCGCAGGATTCGAACATACGGCTTCCTTAGTTAAGGATATCCCTGAAATTCTGGCTCTCGAAGATACAACATCGTGAAGCCGATATCCTGAGTTATCTTCAAGATAAACAACTGCATAATGAACGCTTTGTCGTTTACGCCGAAGAAACCAATGCCACTGAAAAGAGTGACGCATTACGCTGGATATTACAGACCAGCGAACCCATAGACACATTGGAACAAGCACTACATGTCATTGATATTATGTAGCGAGATGGCGAATAGACTCAGTCATGAGCCTATTCGCAGGGGATTATAAACCCGGTGTTATGGATTCATTTCGTACTGATCTTTCATCTTATAAGTATAATTTTCCCAGACGCGATTATAGCGTTCTTCGTCAACAGTTGGACGTTTGATCATGCGACCACAAATCGTTTGTTGAACCAACGTTGTACAACTTTTATGGCTTAGCTGTAGTGCGAACTTGGAAAAATCACGGACCATGAAATCGAATATCTGCTCAATAAGATCATTCTCGATACCTTTGATTTCGGCATTTTCCAAGATCAGATGTCCGTATACGACCAAAGTAAACAGTTCACCGAGACTCAATAGGAAGTCAAAATCTTTGGCTTGCTCTTTGTTTGGTTTCGCGACGAGGAGCAGTATCTTCAATAGACGGATCTGTCTCTTAAAGATGTTGACGTTCGGGAGGTCTACCTTGTTATATACCTCGCGATAATCATGGAAGCGTGTTTTACCTAACCCTTTCGTCACACCTTGATTAAACAAGAAGCTATCATTAGATTGCGCGCTCATCGTCGGTATTGTAGGGTACTTCGCCGGTTTGAAGAAATAATTACCCATAAACTTGAGAATCAGAGCCATGTTGATATGCACGGTTCCTTCAAGCTTAGGCAGCGTTCGAATTTCTTTCAGCGCGGTTTCGAAGAACATGTCTTTCTCAACCCCTTTGGCTGCGATCACATTCCATAGCAAGTCCACGACCTCTTCGCCTTGAGTTGTCACTTTCATTTTAACCATTGGTGTAAACAGCAAGTAACGACGATCATCGGCGCTCGCGCAGCGTACGTAGTCAACACCACGTTGGGTAAATAATTTCATCGCAGTTAAACGTGCATACGATTCATTAAAAAGCTGTTTTATATGTACAAAGTCAGTGACATAGTGATCAAACAGGCGACGATGTGACGCGTGGTTAATAGCTTCGTAAAAGGCATGTGTACTGGTGCCGATTGAACCCCAGCCTAAATTAAACTTGCCGACGTTAATTGTGTTAAGCGCCATATCCCACGCGTCACGGCCTTTAGCTAGAATATCTTCTTCACGAATTGGATAATCGTTTAGTTTGTATTCCGCTACATAATTTTGCGAGTTAATGACATTTTTGACGAGTTCATAGTTTTTGTGCTGCGACTCAACGACGAAGAAGACGTATTCATCCGTGTCGGTTAACTTGCCAAAGGTCGATACTAATGCTGCCTTGTTGGCGTTACCAATATAGTATTTACTGCCATTGGCGAGGTAAGTACCGTCTTTTTGACGGGTTAAGTGCATGTCACTCGAGTAGATATCGGCGCCATGTTCTTTTTCAGAAAGACCAAATGCGAAGATACCGCCTTCTTTGAGCAGCTTGGCTGCGCGTTTTTTCGCGACTTCGTTTTTACTGATCCAGATTGGTAATAAACCTAATATAGTTACCTGCCAAGAGTACCAGTGCGATAGTCCATAAAAACTAAAAATTTCGTTAAGTGCGCAGTTTCTATAAGTATCCCAACGGCAATCTTTATCGCCATAACCGGCTGGTGTTAAAAACGTCGAAAACAGTTTTTCTTTTTTTACAAAGTCCAAATAATCAGCGTACCACTTGTATTCGCGTTCATCTGCTTTCATTTTTGCTTTGCCGCGCGATTCAAAAAAATCGATGGTTTTTAAAACTAGTTCCCTCGATTTCTCATCGAGATGATCGTAGCTATCTAGCTTTGGATTTACTAAAATATTCCGTCGTATTGCGGACGGAGTTGGAGTGACTTTTTTCTTGAAAACAATGTCTTTGGGTAGATTTGGTAATTTCATTCTGAGTTCTCCCTGATAGCATTTTAAAAGTATTTTCCGTGTTATAAATGTTAACGTTACGTCGAGTTAAGACCATAACGCATGACTTTACTTTAACGAGCAGAGGGGGATGAAGGAATAGCTTTATATGCCTATAAACTTATCTTTTTACGACACTCTACCCATGATGTTTCAACTCGATAGCTGAAGTACTCACTTAATGAGATAAGAATAGATACTATGATTTATAAAATAGTGTGTAACGGAAAAACGTCCAAAATGTAAAGGGGGAGGTGGTGATAAATGAGATGAATAATATATTTTTGTTACTCAGCTATAAGTTCTATACCGGCATCATCGACACTACTGAATAAATACTCTAATTTATTGAAAGCTAGCTCATTTTAATTGTACTTTTTTGGTCGAATGATCTGAACACCTACCATAGGACTCAATAAGAAGATGTTAAAAGTGGATGAAGTGCTTAATGTACGATTAATTCCGGTCCTCGGTCCCGCATTACTTATTGAGTACCTTACGGAGGAACATACCATACCGCTGTCTATTCTTCTCTGCGAAAGCGGTCTTACCGCGCAAGAAGTCATGGACACATCAACACGCATACCTGCGAGTAAGTTTATTAAACTCATTAAATATGCATTGCGCATTACCCAAAATAATGGCTTAGGTATATTACTTGGTCAAAGTCTTGGACCTAATTCATTTCAAAGCATGGGGCATGCGGCTATCTCTCAGGCTAATTTGCGCGATAGCTTACGACTGATTATTCTTTATTACAAAACGACCGCTTATTTAACCGAGGTCTTACTGATAGAGCAGGATGGTTTTGCTGTATTTCGAATTAAGCCTTTGGTATATCTAGGTGAAGCCGAGAGTTTCATCATTGATCTGGTTATTAGTGGATTCATTGCTGAATTGACTAAGTTTAACTTTCCAACTTCAATGTTGAAATTGTTTCTCGCAAAACCAAAGCCGGACTACTTTGAAGATTACTTCACCCAACTAACTAACAGTGTCAAATTTAACGCCGAACACCATGAAGTACACTTTCCGAAGGCTTGGTTAGATCGACCCGTAGTTACAGAATATGAAATCGACTGTGATGAATCCTTAATCGATATTTGTAATAAAAACCTGGTTCGGGCAGAACGGTTGATTAATACCGTCGAAAGAATTAAAGATTCATTACGGCAAGCATCGGGTCAAATGCCAAGCTTGGAAGATGTCGCTGCATCTTACCATCAATCAACTCGAAGCCTTCAGCGGGCGCTAAAAGTTGAAGGTTACAGTTTTCGGCAGTTGATCGAAGATATTAGAAAGGAAAGATCACAGCATCTTTTATTGCAAACGAAGATGACCATAGTGGAGATTGCCCTAGAGCTGGGCTATAGTGATCCACCTAATTTTACACGCGCATTTAAGCACTGGTTTGGATGTTGTCCGCTACATTATCGAAATCAATCAAGCTAACCCTTTCACTCTACTTATGCAGTGGAAAGGGTTTATGCAGTGTTACTCGATTTATGACGCGCTACTCGGTTAATGTGGCACTATAATTTTCATCGGTGAATAGTCCAGAATATCTTTCTGCAAATCAATACCTTCACGTATTTTGATTAGAGTCATACCCTCGCTGGTTAGTTTGAACGTACCCACATCTGTAATGTAGAACACATTCTGGCCTGCTTTTAATGCCTGTTGACCACTAAACGTGATTTGCTCTACCTTATCGACAAACTTTGGTATCCCGTGTTTTTTAATTTTAGTTACGCCATGGCTGGTATGCACTTCACCTTTTGCCATCCACGCGCCGACAAAGAACACTGTTTTGGCTGCGCAGCTAAGATCAATAAATCCTCCCGGTCCTATGTAATTGAGGGCGCCTTCTCCACGCTTGGACGCGTTAACATTACCTTCGCTATCGATTTGTAAAAATCCTAACACAGTGGCTTCCAAACGTTCATTTGCTAATTCAAATACTTCAGGTGAAGATATGATCTTATCAGGTTTAACCGCAGCACCAAAGAACATACCTGGAGCGGGTACTCCCCCGATCACGCCGCCTTCGGTAAACAATGTATAGTTAGATAATAGACCTTTTTTCTGAAGGGTATCGCAAATCAGCTCAGGTAAGCCAATACCAATATTGACATAACTTTTTGGGGCTACATATTGCTGCATTAAGTCCGCGCATTCCTCTGCAATACACATTTGTGCTTTACTACGCTTAGGAGTAATACCACCTAACTTGTTCATCAACCGGACCGTTTCCAAACCACTTTCTACGTCCCCTTCATAATGATCAGTCAAACACAACATCGGATCGTCATGACGTCTTGAGCAAGTTTGCTCTGTTTCAGGGTAGTAAACGATGGCATCTACTTGGTCGGCAGTTAGAAATATCTGATCAGGTTTTTTCTCGATGAGTTTACCTATATTAACAATCACTATTCCGCCGTTTTTCTTAGCCGCTAACGCGGCCTCTCTCGACTCACAAATTGTTGAACAGTTTTCAATGTAGATATTGCCTTCGGCATCCGCCGCGGGTGCGTTAATCATGGCTACATCAATTTTTGGCATTTGATAACGCAATTTGTCGCCTGCAACAGTGATCAGCCCTTTCGAGAATCTGTTATTGATGTCGGGAGAATAACGCTTAGGAATAAATACTTCAGAACCGCAGTCAACACGCGGATCGCAAAAGGTGCCGACTCCTGTTGTTGAGGTCACACTTTGTTTGCCGTTTACGGCTGCTTTTACCAACGCGGCCATAATGCCCAACGGGAGACAATGCACTGCAAGCTTGCCTTCTTCAGCCATCTCCATTATCGCTCGATAGGTTTCAAAATGAGAACATATAATCTCACTGACTAAACCTTCGACAGCCCACTCTTCAAGTGTGCCTGGCACTTTACCTCGACCGCCAAGTCCTGCTGCCGTAATTAGCGTCAGATTTTGTGGGTGTTGTGTTTCTTCAAAAACTTCTCTTAGCGCCCAAGAAAGAATAGAGATACGTTGATTACCGCCGATCCCACAAACAATCACGGTATCTTTGTCTTTAATTAATTTAACGGCATCCCGTGGGCCCATAAATTTTGGTGAACCTGGAATCTTATACTGGTAGTGGGTGTCTCTTTCATTCCAGTGTAATCGGTATTGAAAAATATGCTTCATAATACGGGCGCTAGACAATAAGTTCATATTAACACTCCTAGTGGTGTATTGAGGGGGGGCTGCTTATATTTTATCTTAATGAGCGAGGAGCTATGGCGGAATAGCTTTTTATGCCTATTCACTTATCTTTTTGCGACACCGTTGGTGAGCGGCTTGAATTTTCAAAAATAAAATCGTGTGATGGTTTGTTTTTAGTATGTATAACAAGGATTTAAATTATTTTCAACATGTGGTTTTACGACAAACATTGTGTTTTTTGTAATTCATTTTTTAAAGGATTAATCATGATTAAACTTTGATTAATGACATCAAGTGAATATCCAGCTTATATCGTCAACAAACAATATACGACTACTGAAGAAACAATAAAATGTCATAATGAGCTATTACGATCAAAGTAAGTCGAAATGCGTCGAACCGCACGAGAATAGTCATCAATGGTCTCGGAACGTTTACCTTGCAGCCTTAAATTGATAAGGTGTTGTTCATAAAGAAAATTAAATCGTTGCAGTTGGCTGGTGCTGTTTAGCTTAACTGCATTTTTCCGATCTAGGCCTCATAAGTTTCATTGAAAGGATAGGGTTAATGACAATTGCATATTGGTGTGTATTAGCTGCTGCAATAATCCCATATATTTGGGCAATTACAGCTAAAGCTTCTAAGCCAGGTTTTAATAATAATAAACCTAGGATTTTTCTTAATGACCTAGAAGGGTGGGGTCAAAGAGCAAATTGGGCTCAGGCTAATAGTTTTGAAGCCTTTCCTGCATTTGCAGCGGCAATAATTATTGGTAGTGTAGTTTCAAATGTCGAACAAAATACATTGGATGCATTAGCGTTACTTTTTGTTACATGTAGGCTTTTGCATGGTATTTTTTATATCACAGATAAGGCAACACTTAGGTCTATTGTTTGGTTTATTGGTATTAGTAGTTGGGTAAGTATCTTTGTATTATCAGCCTAACAATCAGCAGCACCAGACTCCGAAAACTGTCAGTGTGCTGTGCGTTGGTATCAAGGGACGAATGTGCAACTATGAAAGCTAAAATCGAGAAATGTAATGTTCCAAACAGTAGCCAAATATCGAAAAGTTTGAGTGGCGCTTACTATTTTGATGCTTATTGTTTTCCTACAAGATATAGGGAAAGAACATCACTTCAAATTTGGTTAGCGCATGTTTCAACTGTGCCTGCTTGGGTAAACTTTTTAATGGCAGCGCGAAACAAATTAGTATCAGCACTGGGTCTAAAAAACCTTGGGCATCTAGGTGCTGTGGATGAAGGAAAGCCAATTAATAATTACCGAGTTGGTGATCGAGTAGGGATATTTACTATATTATCACTGAGCGATAATGAAATTGTTTTAGGTGATTCAGATAAACACTTGGATGTGAAAGTATCGGTTTTTAAAGATATTAATGATAGTGAGTTTATTACAATATCTACAGTTGTCCATGTTCATAACGCGCTTGGAAAGACATATATGCTGGTTGTAGAGCCAATACATAAATTGATAGTTCCTTCAATAATAAAGCGAGCTGAGTTTAGTGAAATTAATGGATGACAAGTTGATCCTAGCCTTGCCGCGCATCAGTGCGGATCGTTGTAATCCTGTCGTCAACACATGCTGCAAGATAAGCCAAAGGCATCTCAGCCTCGCTATTCTCGGCTGTGAGCAATCATCAGTTAATTAATAGTCGATGATGTTGATTTTTTCGGAGGAATATCATTATTTAAGTAAGCCCTCTAACGTTGACGGTGTATAGTAGGGCCAGTATTTTTAACTAGATAGACGAACTATATGCCCAATTACTACCTTCATACAACAAATGCCAAACAGGCGCTGGAGGCTATCGCCAAAGGACAGTCTTGCGTGCGGATCTCTGTTGATCTGAATATTTCTGAGCAGGACTTCTCCTTAAGTGACCAGAGCCTTGTGCTCGACGAAGATAATCGCCTTTCCATTGACGAGCTCAAAAAAATCGTCAAGAAGACGCAAAGGATCTACCTCTGTAGCGATGGCGATATGGTTCCGCTTGAAGACCGCAGCCGTGGCTACTATAAACTTGCACCCACGGCAGGATCACCTCTGCTAGAAATTAGTGGCGTCAAGATGCACATATCCAAGGGAACCGACCCTTTTGTTAGTGCTTCCGAGATGGCTAAGCAGGCGGTACGTAAGGGTGATAAGGTACTGGATTGCTGTAGCGGACTAGGTTATGCGGCTATTGCTGCCCACCGACTAGGCGCAAGCGAGGTACTCACTATCGAGTTGAGCCCAGAGGTCATGGGGCTGCGTGCGCAAAACCCTTGGTCAAACGATTTGGGGAAAGAGGGGATAGTGCAACGTCAGGGCAGTAGCTATGAGCTGATCCGCACCATGGATGCGGCTTCTTTCGATTCGGTCATTCACGATCCACCGCGTTTTTCCCTTGCAGGGGAGCTCTATAGCGAAGAGTTCTACCGACAGATCTTTCGTGTATTGCGTCGGGACGGACGGCTGTTTCATTACACCGGCAATCCACACGTAATAAAGAAGGGCAGCAGCTTTGTTGACGGCGTCATCCGCCGGCTAAAAGCAGCGGGCTTTAAGAACATAGTAAAGGTCGAGCATCTGATGGGAGTCAGTGCGCAGAAAAAATAGAATAAAGGGGCGGTGACAATGATTAATTGTGGTTGGCTCTATGGTCAAATTGGGTGAGTTAAGCATCTAATTAAGTCACGGACTGTCGCGACAATCATGGTTATACGACCCAGTAGCAGCTTTTCATTGTCGATTTTATCTTTAGCTAAGTTCTTAGCGTAGATATCAACCATGACAATAGCAGAAAGTGCAGATAGATCTGAATCGGTTGTTGATGACAAAGAGTCAATCACTAAGATAAACAGTATACCTATAGCAAATGGTGGTAGGTAGGCTGAAGCAACTTGTGGGTTCAGGTTACTTTCATGAGGCGGCTATGCCAAATCCTACTGCGCCATTGGCAACCATATAGCCATCGACACTGCTCTATTTTTTTAAGCTAAGGTTGAGAACAGAAAGGTAAGCCCATAAAAACCGATTAAGAGTTAAGGGTAGTACTTGTTGATAATTGATAAAACACTGGCTCTAACATAGGTCTCCTTGGGTTATAGTGATGGCGATAATTTAAATGGGTCGGTTTTATACAGTGTTATTAGTATTCTGGTCAAACGGTCAGGTTTATCTTGTGCTGAAAATTAATATCAATATACTCAGGCTCATAATTAGTCTTGCATATCCTCTCCTTTCGGTTTGCTGATTGGGCATTTTGAAGTAGTTTGGATATATAACTACAAGATTAAAAATAATGTACAGGACGGTTCGTTTTATCAAATAGAGACGTCTACTATATAAATGTTAAGTGATGATCATTATGTTTAAAGCATTGCTGGAACAAGCAGGTTGGAGAATAACTTACTATGTCTGATAGATTACGAGTGAAAGAGGCCTCTGGTCTACTGATTTTCCTTAATACTCAGCTAAAAGGCTGGAGTCGAAAAAACATAAAACAACGACTGAAAACAGGATGCGTACTGGTCAACGATCAGCAGATCATGAAGCATGACCATGAGCTCAACGTTGGCGACAATGTAGAGGTTAGAGCAGCGGGAAAGAACACGCAACTGGGTGTTCGCCACCTCGAAATTTTGTATTCGGACAATGATCTTGTTGTCATTAACAAACCTGCAGGCTTGTTGTCAGTGGCATCAGCCAATGAAAACAAGCAGCATGCGCTGGCTATTCTTCGCAAGCAACTCTCACATGCAAAAAACGCTGTTGCTTTATGGCCTGTTCATCGCCTCGATCGTGATACATCCGGTGTGTTGATGTTTGCAACGTCTCGTGAAATGCGTGACGCTGTTAATGAGGGATGGTCAGGGGCCGAAAAAACCTACCTTGCGGTAGTGGAAGGCAGCCCTAAACCAAGTAAAGGGCGTATTGACCAGCCCTTGAGAATGGACCCAGAGAAGTATCAGATGATTGTCGGTCCACATTCGGAAGCCAAAAATGCCATCACCCATTTTAAAACGCTGCGCACTGTAAAGGATCGGACATTGCTTGAAGTTAACCTCGAGACGGGTCGACAACATCAAATCCGTGCTCATATGGCCTGGTTAGGACATTCGGTGATTGGCGATCCTCGTTATGGCACTGACGGCCCCCGCATGGGACTGCATGCATTGAGCTTAAGTATTACGCGACCAAATACTGGCAAACGACTCACTTTTGAGGCACCAGCACCAGTTGAGTTTCTTGACCTGTTGCGATAGCCGAAAATATTGATAGTTAAAACAGGCTACTTTCCGTTGTAGCCTGTTTATTATTCGAGTCATCCGCATCAACGATTTAAGCCGGAGTATGACTTAGTTATCCGTTCTTAACCCTCTGACGTCTCACACTTGATCTCGCCTGCTAGCAAAACCTGACTTCATCATCTATCTTAGTATTAATCATCTCTGAAAACGGCAATGCAATTAAGGAGATAACCTATGTCTGTTTTAGATGCATTTTTTACCAAACTTTGGCAGCAGTACAGTGTCATTAGCCCACAAGCAGTCGATATACATCAGCTGTTTGAACGTCGTGGTGAAGAGTTAGTCAATGATCACGTGGCTTTTCGTACCTTCGCCGACTCACATATCGGTATTGATATATTAGAAGATGAGGTATTAGCGCTCGGTTATCGGCATCTTGACTCTTACCAGTTTGATGTTAAAAAGTTAGATGCGCGTTGTTATGTTCATGCCAACTCTCCGACCAAAATATTCATTAGTGAACTGCGCTGGCAGTCTTTATCCGATGCTTCTCAGGCCATTATTCAAGATATTATCGAACAGGCAAAAGCGACATTAAAGTCGCCCTTATTTGAGCAATCAAGCAGAGAACTTATGCCCTTATTAAGTGCCGGTCGGTTATGGCAATTACCCAGCTATGCAGACTATCAAACCTTAGCGTCAGAGTCCGAATACGCCGCTTG
The DNA here is from genome assembly GCF_900465055.1 of Moritella yayanosii. Classification (NCBI taxonomy): domain Bacteria; kingdom Pseudomonadati; phylum Pseudomonadota; class Gammaproteobacteria; order Alteromonadales; family Moritellaceae; genus Moritella; species Moritella yayanosii. Next base: position 570,807 of record NZ_LS483250.1, read on the forward strand.
GTTATCTGTCTGGGGATTACGTGCTAACCATTTCACCATCTTTGTAAATCACTTAAAAAGCACCCCTGAATTGACAGACGTCGTGGCGTTATTACAGCAACAAGGTTATCCACTGAATGAAGCCGGTGGAGTGATCAAAGGCGCACCCTCGGATTTATTAATTCAAGCATCAACCATGGCAGATACTTGCATTGTCAATTTTAACGATGCCGGCGAACAAGCCATTAGCAGTTGTTATTACGAATTTGCACAGCGGTTTAACCAAGAAAATGGCGCGTTATACCAAGGTTTTGTACCGATGAGTGCAGATAAAATATTTGAATCGACTAATATGAAATCCATACTTGGGAGTACTACCTCCGATAACGAAAATTAGGTGTTAGTCGCTTTTTATCATCGTTGACGTAAAACCCCGACCTTTTGTGGCTGAAAGACGTATCAAGCGTGCCTTTACAACAGGCGTTAAAACACCTTAACAAAGGTTTTCAGTCCTTTTTTAAGTCAGGGTTTGGTTACCCTAAATTTAAATCAAAGCATCATTATCAATCAGCCAGCCAGTTACATGAGTAACGGGTTCAAATGGGATGCAGATAAACAATCATTATTACTCGCTAAAATGAAGCAACCGCTTAAAATAAAGTGGTCGCGCTACTTCACTGGAAAACCAAGTTCACTTACCGTATCCAAGACTAAATCAGGTAAGTATTTTGTTTCAATATTAGTGAAAGAAGCGATAAAACAGCTGCCGATTGTTAATAAAACGGTCGGTGTCGATGTTGGCATTAAAGATTTAGCGATCTGCTCGGATGGCGTTAAATTTAACAACCCGCGCTTAACAAATCGATATGCTAAAAAACTCGCTAAGGCTTCACGAAAATTAGCGAATTCCCGTAGAGACTTTACGCATAAAATGACGTCGACACTTATAAACGAAAACCAAGTGATAGGGATCGAGTCATTGAAAGTCAAAAATATGGTGAAAAATCGCAAGTTGGCAAAGCATCTCCATGATGCTAATTTCGGTGAAATAGCAAGGCAGTTAGAATATAAGGCTGATTGGTACGGGCGTAAATTATCAGCTATTAGCCAGTGGTTTCCTTCGTCTAAAATGTGCAGCGAGTGTGGAGCGTTATACGCTGGGCAGTGGTCATTAGCGATCAGGACGTGGACTTGCGCATGCGGCGCTGTTCACGATAGAGATCATAATGCTGCTATCAATATCCATAAAGAGGGATTAAGACTAGCAGCTTAAATAATTTGTGGCGGTAGGTAGTACCGACACGTTAAATGCTTGTAAGAGGTTTTAGAAGACTAACGCAATTTAATATTGCAATGCCTAAACCGTAGACGACAAGAATCCCCTTACTTCAGCTAGGGGAACTTCAACCGTAACAATGGAAAGGGATAGACTGTACTCATGCATTAATAAGAGTTTAGTCTTAGGGAGTTATGAATGGCAAAACGAATTGTTGTTTTAGGGCTTGGTCGAATTGGTGGCGCAATTGCCAAAATCCTCAATAGTCATCCTGATTATGATGTTACGGGTGCTGATATCGACCCCAATGCAGTCGCTCATTTTAGTGACCAATTTACAACTAAGTTATTAGCTAATTCGTCACCTGATATACGAGATTATAATGATTTACTCGCAGGGCAGGATGCGGTCATTTCGGCGTTAACATTCAATGATAATCCTTACGTTGCACAGGCAGCCTTAGCTAATGGCTGCAGTTATTTTGATTTAACCGAAGATGTACGTTGTACCCAAGCGATTAAAGAAATCGCACTCGCTGCAGCGCCAGGGCAGGTATTTATGCCGCAGTGCGGTTTAGCCCCTGGCTTTATCGGGATTTTAGGTTACAGCTTTCGGTCTTATTTCGACCGTCTTGATAGTCTTAAATTACGTGTTGGTGCCTTACCAGAATATCCATCTAATCAAATGATGTACAACCTGACATGGTCAACCGAAGGGTTAATTAATGAATATGCCAATCCTTGTGAGTCCATCAAAAATCATATCCAGACCTTAACGGAACCACTAGAAGGTTGTGAAGTGTTTTCTATTTCTGGCGTTGAATACGAGGCGTTTAATACCTCGGGTGGTCTGGCGAATCTGTGTTATTCCTTGGACGGGAAACTACGAGAGCTGACTTATAAAACTATCCGTTATCCAGGCCATTGCAAACTAATGAAGTTCTTGTTTCATGACTTACGACTAGGGGAAGAGGGTAAACGTCGCGACATGTTGATGGAAATATTTGAAAGTTCAGTGGCGACCACAATGCAGGATCTGGTGTTGATCTCTGTGGTGGCAACGGGTTATGTCGACGAAAAGTTAAGACAATGTAGTCGTACTTTTTTACTGCGGCATACTGCAGAGCAAAGTGCGATCCAAATCTCTACTGCGAGTGCGGTAGTAACTACGGTTGATTTAATTTTAAATAGTACTGAGCAAAGGCAGGGTTTTGTTGAGCAAGAGACGTTAGACATTGAAGATTTTTTGGCAAATGAGTTTGCGAAATCTTATCGAGACGCGGAATTAAGTATTTAACGGTAATGACGAGGATAATCACATGCATGAAGCAATTTTGAAAACCGTTCTTGGCGATTTTTATGCTCAAGATAAACACTATGGTAGTGCGTATCTGGGGGACCAGTGCTTTGATAGTGAGACTAAAGTAGATGTGATAAGCCCGAACACAGGTCAAAAATTTGTTTCCATCAGTCATGCACAACCCGATGTGATTGAAAACGTGATCAACAGTGCAAAAACTGAGTTTTATCATTGGCGTAGTGTGCCTGCGCCGCAACGTGGTGAGTTAGTCAGACTGTTTGCCGAAAAAGCCCGTGCAGCGAAACATCAATTAGCGACCATTATTAGCCTTGAGTCGGGTAAGCCATTTCAAGAAAGCTTAGGTGAAGTGCAAGAACTAATTGACGTATGTGATTTTGCAGTTGGCTTATCGCGACAACTTTACGGGTTAACTATTGCCACCGAAAGACCAAATCACAGAATGATGGAGCAGTGGCATCCTATTGGCCCTGTTGTGATCATTACAGCATTTAATTTTCCCATGGCGGTATGGGCTTGGAATGCCACACTGAGTTTGATTTGCGGTAACAGCATCATTTGGAAACCATCAAGTCAAACGCCACTCAGCGCATTGGCTTGCCATCGATTATTATTGTCAGCGATTAAAAAATTTGGGGGTAATGCGGAACTCAGTAGTATCGTGTTTGGTGAGAAAACGCAGGTTGAACAATTGGTCGATCATAAGGATATTGCATTGGTATCAGCGACGGGCTCATGTGCCATGGGCCGAGCGGTGAATTGCCGTGTCGCAGCGAGATTGGGGCGTACACTGCTAGAGCTTGGTGGTAACAATGCCATGATTGTTTGCCCGAGTGCCGATCTTGAATTAGCAATTCGTGCTATTACCTTCTCAGCATTGGGGACAAGCGGACAACGCTGTACGACGCTGCGTAGATTGATTGTGCATAGTAGCTTAAAATATCAAGTGCTCACCAAACTAGAAGCAATTTATAACACTGTGAGTATTGGTGATCCCTTTGATGGCCTGAATTTAATGGGACCACTTATTAATCAGCAGGCCATTGATAGCATGAAAGTGAGTATCAATACGGCTATTTCTCAGGGGGGCAAGTTGATCACGGGTGGTGAACGAGTCTCGAACTTAAGCAATAAAGGCAAAGAAGAGCACGGATTCTATATTACGCCAGCCATTGTGGATATTGACCCTCAAGCTGATATCGTCCAGCAAGAAACGTTTGCGCCGTTACTGTATGTACACAGTTACGATTCACTTGATCAAGCTATCGCCATCCAAAATAGTGTCTGTCAGGGATTGTCTTCCGCTATCTTTACTAAAGATATGGCCGAAGCCGAGATATTTGTCAGTGCCAAAGGCTCTGACTGTGGGTTAGTCAATGTCAATATGGGTACGTCGGGTGCGGAAATAGGTGGTGCGTTTGGCGGCGAAAAAGACACTGGTGGTGGCCGCGAAAGTGGCTCCGATGCATGGAAAAGTTATATGCGTCGTATGACTAATACGATTAACTACGGCAGTGAATTACCTTTAGCACAGGGCATTAATTTTGATATGCCCAAAGGTGATTAGGCGCTATTTTTTATCATCTTTGACGTAAAACCCCGTCATTCATGTCGGGGGTGTAAGCCTTTAATACGCAGAATTAACATTACTTAGGCCTGTTTTGATGCTAGTTGCAAATTTATTCTCTATTTGATGCCGACGTAAATTGAAATGGGGTAGTTGTAATGGACATTGCCTTTAATCAGTTCGGGGTTAAAGCCTGTGTTATTAATATCCACATCATCGGTAATCAGTTTCCTGATGCTAATTTTGCCATCAGGGGTAGGGAATGACGCTTGTAATTGTTGCTCAAGTTCGACATTAACTGTGTATTCTGATTTACGACAATCCTTAAGGTTACTTTGTGTAAATAATCGATTGAACTCATCTATTGATAGTGCGTGAACGTGGGAAGAGTCTCTTAATCGTTCAATATGATTAAATGTTACTGAGTATTTTGATTGAATAGCTACATCGGCAACCAACACACATCCTTTGGGTTTACACACTCGGATCATCTCTGACAAAACTTGCTCTGGTTTCAGGAAATGATGAAAGCTATAACGGGTGATCACTGTATCAAAACTATCATCCTCGTAGGGTAACGTCATTGCGTCCCCTTCACGAAACGACATATTAGCTACGTTATGGGCTAGGGCTTGTTGTTTGGCTTGATCAAGCATTGCGGGTGTCAAATCTAAACATTCAACATGATTAGCCACTTTGGCAAAAGCAGTAGCGACAAGACCTGGTCCCGACGCGACATCAAGCACCGTATCTTTTTCATTTACGGCTGACATTTTAATCAGTAAATCTACTGAATCTAAATGACCTGATAATTTAGTGAAGGGGACAGCTTGTTGGGTAAATTGTGATATGACCTCGTTATTGTGTTTCGTACTTTGTTCCATTTCTATAACGCCTTGAATAAATAATGAACTGTTATTATAATCGGATGAAACTGACTTACTTTCGATATTATGACAACATATAGTGATTTACTGACAAAGATAGAACCGATTGATTTAGGTTACATTATTGATTCTGATAAGCCTGTACTGCCGTATTGGAAACAAGTGACGAATGCCATGTGTTCAACGCCACATTGCCATCCTCGCGGGCAGTTTATTTTTTCGGTCAGGGGAATTACACGTGTTGTTACTGATGACGGCATCTTTTTGATCCCGCCCTCACAAGCATTTTGGTGTCCACCGAATGTGACTCATGAATTGGTGTTTTCAGGTGCAGTGGACATTGCTAATTTATTTATTGACCCTGCATGGGTTTATTCCTTACCACTGCATCCACAGATTTTTAATGTTTCCGCTTTAGTTAATTATCTTGTTAAGCGATCAATGCAAATGGGTTGTGATTATAAGCCTAATGGAAAAGAGTATCGTTTGATGCTTGTTCTTCTTGATGAAATCTCAGTACTAGACAAATCGTTATTGGCATTACCATGGTCAAACAGAGATAAGCTGAATGCTATTCTATGTCTGTTGGTTAAAGAACCCTGTAATATTGACACGATTGACCAGTGGGCCGAATCGATACATGTTAGTCCAAGAACATTGGCCAGAATGTTTCAAAAAGAGCTGGGGATGACATTCACTGAATGGCGAATGCGAATAAGACTATTTTATGCCATTGAGCAATTACATGCTGGAAAATCGGTAACATATATCGCACTCGAATTAGGATATAGCACACCGAGTGCTTTTATCGCCGCCTTTCGTAAAATAATGGGTAAATCACCATTAGAATATATTACTGTTTAAGGTTTTACATGTTTTTACATGCAATACTTGGGATGATACTTATCTTTTATGCATACATTAATCACTATTTATCCTTCTGCTTTATTGCACAAATGAGAATTATTCTTATAATGGACGATTTAAATTCTCTTACTCTCTCGGTTATTTACCAAAGGTATTGTGTGTACGATGCAGAAAGAAAATAAAAAACAAGTTAACCGTTTTACCCGCATCGGAAAGTTGTTGGATTTTATCAATGAAAATATAGATCAACCGTTATCCGTTGAACAACTGGCGGATAAAAGTTGTTGGTCACGTTGGCAATTACAGCGCGTATTTCATCATGAAACGGGGCTGAATCTTGCGCAGTATGTGCGAGAGTTAAAATTGAGTTTAGCGGCAGAGCAATTATTAGGCAGTAAAAGTCGGGTTGTTGATATTGCGTTGGCATTAGGTTTTAGCTCTGAAGCTAGCTTTAGTCGTACGTTTAAAAATATGTTTTCACATTCGCCGATGGCATACCGACGACGCGGTAAGCGCCTTGGTCTACGCACACCAATTAAGCTCTGTTCTCGGGTGTTAGATAGCTTTGATCTAGAGGCCAGATTATTACAAATCCGTATTGAAACCCGTCCAGAATTTACGCTTTACTGCACATCTGGCATTATTTCAGGGTTGTTTTCATTAAGACCTAACTATCAGCAGCAAGTCCCGCTCATTTGGTCTGAATTTGTCAAAAACTTGCCTGAAGCTGAAATGCTGTCCGTGTTGAGTGAAAGCTCATCACTGGCTGCGGATATAGAGTTGATTGGTGTTGTCGGAGTGATTAAAGCTAATGATGATATAGATGCGATCCCTTATTGGGCGGGCAGTACTGCGAGTACTTTACTCGGCACCACGTCATTAGATACTATAGACGTACCTGCACAAGAGTACGCTGTTATTCCATTTAAAGGACCGATTAAACAATTAGAACAAGTACTTGTTTGGTTGTTTTCACATTGGATACCGGATTCAAATTATAACAGTGTTGACGGTTATGAATTGGAGATCTATCCGATAAATTATGACCCAGAGGACTCATCTTCTTACATGGAATATTGGTTACCAATCGAACCTCGAAGCTAAAATAATTTGAACTTTTTGATTATTGCACCAAATTGTTAATTTTTTCTCTAAATCTCCCTATACAATGCGAACGATAATAATTATCATTTGCATGAATTGAGATTTGGAGTCCGAATGTTATACCAACCTATTCGTATATTATCCCCAGTGGCCTTTGCCATTATTTGCGCTTTATCGAGTTCAGCTTTTGCTGAGCAGCCTATTATAGATAGTACTGAAGAACAAATGACTGTCTTTGGTAAAGCTTATCGAAATACCGCGACCAAAACGACGTTAGCGCCTATGGATACACCTCAAGCTATCTCGAATGTTGATCGAGAAACGCTTGATTTACGAGGGGTGAAGTCGGTAGCCGAAGCACTACGTTATGTACCCGCAGTGAATACTGAACTAAGGGGTGGCGCGGTTTCTCGATTAGATTTATTTAATATTCGCGGTTTTATTAACTATCAGAATTTTTACGATGGTTTGCCGCTGATGTTTAATGGCTGGAATCTACAGCCACAAATTGATTCAATTGCACTTGAACAAGTCGAAGTGTTTAAGGGACCAACGTCGGTATTATACGGAAACATCCCACCGGGCGGCATGGTTAATCTTATTGCTAAATCGCCACAACAAGAACAGAGTACGGATGTGACGGTGACGGCTGGGAACTTTGATCGTAAAGAATTATCTATTGATTCAACCGGGCAGATAGCTGATTCAAATCTGTCTTATCGTGTAGTTGCTTTAGTGCGTAAGAAAGAGGGACAAGCAGATACCTCTGAAGAAGAGCGTTATGTATTGGCGCCATCTTTAGATTGGCAGTTGTCTGATAAGACGCTCGTTAATTTTAATGTTTATTACCAAAATGATCCATCAGCAGGTATTTACACGTCAGTACCTGGGGCAGGGAGTGTTTTATCAAATCCTAACGGGAAGCTTGATTCAAGTATCTTTACTGGTGATGAAAATTGGAATACCTACGAGCGTGAAGTATTGATGCTCGGTTATAAAATTAACCACGAATTTAATGCTGACTGGCGCTTCTTGATGAATGCGCGTTACATGAATGCGGATGCTTACCAAGAAAATACCTATAACACTGCGCTGCAGAGCGATATGCGTACCGTTGGCCGTAATGCGTATCTTACCGATGAGAAATCACAAAGCTTTGTTATAGATAATCAAATTTCAGGTCGTTTCAATACAGGCGTACTCGAACATAACGTACTGTTAGGGTTTGATTATCAGCAACTCGATTCACGTATTATTTACAAAGATGCTAGTGCGCCATCGATTGATGTGTTTAACCCTAATCATCAACAAATTGACGGTAGCTCGCTTAATTTCACCTACACCACCGATTTTGATCTAGAAAGTCGTCAAGTCGGCATTTATGTGCAAGACCAGTTATTATTGGGTAATTGGATTGTGATCGCTGGTGGCCGTTATGATGAATATGAACAAACATCAACAGACCATGCTTCAGGGGCTGATACTGCTGCAGCCATTAAACAAGATAACTTTGCTTTCCGTTTAGGCGGTTTATATAACTTTGATAATGGCTTAGCACCTTATGTTAGCTATGCACAGAGCTTTGAGCCTGTAGTGGGGAATGATCGTCATGGGAATGCGTTTGTACCATCGACGGGTGAACAGTGGGAAGCTGGTCTGAAGTATGAATCTGCAGATATGAGTAAAACGTTTGTTATTTCACTGTTTAACATTACCAAGAAGAATGATTTAACACGCGATCCGACCGGCACACCATATGACAAAGTTCAAACGGGTGAAACGCAATCTAAAGGCGTCGAAGTCGAAGCGAATCTAATGCTAACCGACAATCTAGATCTGGCGACAAGTTATACCTATATGGACATGAAAGTGACCGAGGATAATACCGGGTTGGAAGGTAAAACGCCGATTTGGGTTCCCAAGCATGCTGCGAATGCGTGGTTGAATTATTATATTTATAACGGTATGCCAGCAGGCACGACCATAGGTACGGGTATCCGTTATGTCGGTGAAACTCAGATCGATGCGATGAATAGCGATCAAGTACCTGATTACACGCTCGTTGATATGTCAGTTGCGTATGATCTGTCTTATTTAAGCGACAGTTTAGATGGTTCAAGTATTTCTGTGGTTGCGAGTAACTTGTTTGGTACGGAATATTATTCTTGTTATGACACCAATAACTGTTGGTTTGGTGCCGAACGTAGTATCACTGCTAATGTTAAATTTAACTTTTAATCGTTAATTTAATTTAATTTCAATAGGACCAGGTGTCATACCTGGACAATTTATGCCTCTAGATAAGGATGCGAATATGCAGGCTAAGCATTATGCGCAATTTTTTCAAACCGCTGCACGATAGTCAGGTTGCGATTAAGTAACTGTATAATTATTGGTAAATGCAACATCCAGAGGCGAGTGCTTCGTATTGGTTAACACGGGGTTGGACTATGTTGATATGGCAACCGTTATACCTCGCATTTATTTTCTTATTGATTAAAGGCCGATTAAATATCTGGGGTTAAATGAACAGGTATTATCTTCAACTTATATTAATCTGATTTGTTGATGATTATATATTGAATAACAATCCCTTAGCGTGTAATTTTGATATAAACGAGCAGCTAGCGTGACTAAGGGGATGTCATGATAATAAGAAAAGCCAAACATAATGATATTGATGGGATCAGCCAGTTAATCACACCATTTGTCATTAAATATATGCCGATGGAATTGACGGTAGTTTAAAAGTCGCGATGCAATTACCGAGTACAATTTGGGTGATCGTCGTGTGGGATGAGCTAGAATTTTGTCTTGTGCTCATGAATTAACTGAATTTCACACTCTAATTTTAGATGTTATCAGTTTATTGATGTATATAATGATTATCACTTTTAATATTAATTATTTTATTGAATGATGTGTTCTTATCGTTGTCATAAATGACTTGTATATAAGTCATTGTAAATACTATTTTAAAGGCTATAGTTTATGATGACAACTTGACGGGTTTAAAAGAAATATTAATTGTTAAGTAAACAGCACATTATTAGGGTGATTATATGAAGGGAATTATAGCGACCACAGTTGTTGCTGGCCTGTTACTTTCTGGCTGCAGTGAAAAACAGGTTGTAATACCTGAACCGGACTCACGGCCTGTTAAATTGCAAACCGTCGATGTTGGTATTAAAGATACATTTCGAACCTTTCCAGGTATTGTCGAAGCTGATGATAAAGCGGTACTTGGATTTCGTGTTTCGGGTGTTCTATCATCGATGGATGTTAGACCTGGCGAGAATGTTGTAAAAGGGCAAACGCTTGCGAGTTTGAACCAAGATGAGTTTTTGCTACAAGTCGAACAAGCACAAGCAAATTATGAGCTGGCCTCAGTCCAGTTTAAGCGTGATGCTAAATTACGTAAAACCAATGTTGTTTCTGAATTAGCATACGATATTTCTAAGGCTAAGCGCAACCAAGCGCAAGCGACGTTGAGTAAACAAGAATCCAACCTCGGTTATGCGACCTTGGTCGCGCCCTATGACGGTACATTATCATTATCGTTAAAAGAAAATTATGAATATGTCATGGCAAAAGAACCTGTAGTGCATATTCAGCGGGCGGGTATTATCAATGTCACCTTCCAGCTGCCTGAACAGCTGCTTGCACGTTTTAATAATGAATATAGTCGTCGCCCGACCGTTATTTTCGATACTCTCCCTGGCGAAGAATTTCCTGCTCAATTTAAAGAAATTGATATCGAAGCCAACCCGACAAATTCCAGCTATAAAGTCACCCTGTTTATGGACCGACCTGAAGGTAAAAATATTCTACCGGGGATGGCGGGTGCAGTCCGTATTGCGCTTCCTAAAGGTAGTGCTGGTGCGATTTCCTCGCAAGCATTAATGCGAAAGGGTGACTCCATTTTTGTATGGCAGGTTGATGATCAAGGTATTGTACACAAGCGAGAAATCGAGTTAGATGAAAAAGGACGTGTAACGAAAGGCTTAAATGATGGTGATAATATTGCTATTTCTGGCGTGAGCGAGTTGCGAGAAGGTCAGAAAGTACGATCTTGGGTCAAGGAGCGGGGACTGTAATATGAACAAATTATCTTCGATTGTTATTGCACTTAGTGCGATAACAATATTGCAAGGTTGTGAAAACCCGATCATAGAGCCAAGACAAAAAATACAGTTAGTTAAGGTTGAGACCGTGCTACTAGCCGCAGAAACTGCGAGGTTATCGTTTCCAGCAGTGGCTGTTGCAGCAGATAAATCAAGCTTGTCTTTCCGGTTACAAGGTGAGATCACATCGGTGACGGTTGGCCCAGGTGATCGCGTGACTAAGGGGCAAATACTCGCTCAAATTGATCCGACTTATTACCGCTTAGAAGTGGATGACGCAAAAGCTGAATATGCCATTGCTGATAGTCAATATCGTCGCTCGGCAAAATTGGTTGATCAAGGTTATATCGCCCCCTCTCAATTTGATGAGCTCAAAGCGCAACGTCGTATTGCTAAAGCAAGGCTGGATATTGCCAAACTGAATTTAAGTTTTACTGAATTGAAAGCGCCCTTTTCAGGTGTTATTTCGTATGTGCCAATACAACAATTTGAAAATGTGCAAGTCGGGCAGCAAGTGATGAATATTTATAGTACGACGACTGTAGATATTCAATTACAAGCACCGGATATTATTTATTCGCAAAGTTCTGCTGTTAAAATTGAAACATCAAGGCCCGGCGCGAAAGTCATTACTGCTGATGGTATGGAATACGAAGCTCATTTAAAAGAATTTACGACAGAGCCAGACCCTAAGGTGGGATCATTTGTTATCACACTGACGATGCCGATGCCTAAAGATAGACTTATTCTCGATGGCATGGCAGTCGAAGTGCGTGTTGATGCGCAAAAGCTTAATATTTATAAGATAAACGAACCATTTATTCCACTTGAAGCGATCTTAAACGAAGACGGTGACGATTTGAATGCAACGCAGAAATTCGTGTGGGTAGTCAACAGTGATAATACGGTGAGTAAACGTCAAGTGGTCACTGATAAAGTGATTAATGAGGGCGTGCGTTTAAGCTCTGGTTTAGCGGTAGGCGAAAAGGTAGTGGTTGCTGGTGGTAACCGCTTACGTGAAGGTCAATCAGTTAAAATTTTCGATCAATCAATGAATAATTTACAAGACAAGTCAAACAGCGATAAAGAGGCTGGACAATAATGAAACAAGATATCGCTGCCTATTTTATTAAAAATAAAGTAATTAGCTGGATGATCACACTGATCTTCTTAATTGGCGGAACCATGGCTTTTTTCGGCTTAGGTCGATTAGAAGATCCGGCATTTACAATTAAAGACGCAATGGTTGTGACTTCTTATCCTGGAGCCACACCATTACAAGTGGAAGAAGAAGTTACTTATCCATTAGAAAAAGCCATACAGCAGCTGACATATGTAGATGAAGTCAACTCTATTTCGAGCCGTGGTTTGTCACAAATCACGGTGACGATGAAGAACAAGTATGGGCCGGATGATTTACCACAAATTTGGGATGAATTGCGCCGTAAAGTCAATGATATTAAATCCCATTTACCACCGGGTGTCGCAGAACCGTCAGTTATTGATGATTTTGGTGATGTTTACGGTATTTTGTTAGCGATCACTGGCGATGATTACTCCTATAAAGAGCTAAATGATTATGTTGACTATTTACGTCGAGAAATAGAACTCGTTGATGGTGTTGGTAAAGTCTCAGTCACTGGCGTGCAGCAAGAGCAGGTCTTTATTGAAATGTCGATGCAACGTTTAAGCAGTTTGGGCATTTCGCCGACGACTATTTACAATACGTTGGCCACCCAAAATCTGGTATCCAGTGCTGGTGCAGTAAGGATTGGGACGGAATATATCCGTATTCATCCAACGGGGGAGTTTACGGATGTTGATGCCTTAGGTGATTTGATTATTACTGAAACGGGCGCACAAGGATTAATTTATTTACGCGATGTGGCAACGATTAGTCGTGGTTTTAAAGAAGTACCTGATAATTTAGTTACTTTTAATGGCAAGGTCGCATTGAATGTCGGTGTCTCATTTATTGCGGGTGTTAATGTTGTAGAAAAAGGGAAGGGCGTTTATCAACGTTTAAGTGAACTCAAAGAGCAGCAACCGATAGGTATCGATATTGATGTTGTTTATAGCCAACCTGACGAAGTCGATAAGTCTGTTAAAGGTTTCATTTCTAGTTTAGGTCAAGCTATTGCTATTGTTATCGTAGTTTTACTTTTATTCATGGGGGTTCGTGCTGGTGTTCTAATTGGGCTAATTCTGTTGCTTACCGTGTTGGGGACGTTTTTGTTCATGAATCTAATGGCAATTGATCTACAGCGTATTTCGCTTGGTGGATTAGTGATCGCATTAGGTATGCTGGTGGACAACGCCATCGTCGTGGTCGAAGGTATTTTAATTGGGATTCAAAAAGGTCGAACTCGCCTGCAGGCTGCAACCGATATTGTCACCCAGACTAAATGGCCTCTATTAGGTGCAACGGTTATTGCTGTTACCGCATTCGCTCCAATTGGTTTATCTCAAGATTCGACAGGTGAATATACGCAAACGCTATTTAGTGTTTTACTTATTTCGTTGATGTTGAGTTGGTTTACGGCGATATCATTGACACCATTTTTTGCGGATATGTTCTTTAAAGGTCTTAAAGTCGATGCAGCTAGTGAAGACAATGACCCGTACAAAGGGGTTGTCTTTGTTGTTTATAAACGCGTATTAGAAAAATGTATGAAAAATGCGTGGACAACGGTATTCACATTAATCTTGATGCTGGTGGCTAGTTTGTATGGCTTCACACAGTTAAAACAATCGTTTTTCCCTTCGTCAACCACACCGATGTTTATGGTTGATGTTTGGCTACCGGAAGGTACAGATATTCGAGCTACCAGTGAAAAACTACGTGAACTAGACGCGATGGTAAGAGCTCATGAGGATGTTACACATGTATCTTCTAGCACGGGCAAAGGTTCTCAGCGCTTTATGTTGACCTACGCGCCAGAGAAAAGCTATGCATCGTATGGTGAATTAATTGTGCGTGTTGCTAGTTATGACGATGTAATGCCAATGTTACGTAAAGTGAGCGCGGAACTTGATTCACTTCATCCTGATATTGAATATAAACTAAAACGTATCGAATTAGGACCTTCTTCCGGTTCTAAGATTGAAGCGCGTTTAGTGGGTTCTGATCCAACGGTATTACGTGGCTTAGCACAACAAGCAATTGATATTATGCGAGCCGATCCAGGGGCATTTAACGTGCGCCATGACTGGCGTGAACGGACTAAGGTGATTGAACCTGTGTTTAACGAAAGTCAGGCTCGTCGCTACGGTATCACTAAGTCTGACGTTGATGATTTATTGCAAATGGCATTCTCGGGCTTGGCTGTGGGTCTTTATCGTGATGGGACCAACTTACTCCCCATTATCGCGCGATTACCTGAAAAAGAACGGGTGGATATCAGTACTATTGAAGGTATGAAGATCTGGAGTCCTGTGTTAAAAGGTTATGTGCCGTTACAGCAAGTGATTTTAGCTGTAAATATTCGTTGGGAAGATCCGATTGTCGTCCGCAAAAACCGTAAACGCATGTTAACTATATTTGCTGACCCAGATCCATTAGGTGAAGAGACTGCTGCAACGCTACAAAAACGTATTCAACCGTTAATCGAAGCAATCGATTTTCCACCGGGTTACTCATTAGAGTGGGGTGGTGAGTATGAATCGTCTGCAGACGCACAAGCATCATTGTTCCAAACGATGCCTATGGGATATCTGTTCATGTTCTTAATCACGATATTCTTGTTTAATAACGTGAAAAATGCAGTGATTGTATGGGCAACTGTACCATTGTCGATTATCGGTGTGACAACTGGACTCTTGGTGCTTAATACGCCATTTGGTTTTATGGCCTTGCTCGGTTTCTTGAGTCTGTCTGGTATGTTGGTTAAAAACGGCATTGTATTAATGGATCAGATTGATATTGAAATACAAAGTGGTAAAGATCGTTATCAAGCTGTTGTTGATGCGTCTGTGAGTCGTGTTCGTCCTGTATGTATGGCCGCGATCACAACCGTACTGGGGATGATCCCGTTACTTCCTGATGTTTTCTTTAAGCCAATGGCGGTAACTATTATGTTTGGTTTAGGCTTCGCGACGGTATTGACCTTACTTGTGGTGCCTGTACTTTATCGCATGCTTCACGGACTTGAAGTAAAAAGCAGTAGCTAGTTAAGTCATCGACATTAGTGCTAGAGTAAGGAGCCAACTGTTTTGAAAAACACCGTTGGCTCCTTTTAATTAGTTTTTTTGAAATTGACTAATTAAGCGTTGCATTGCTTCTAATCTATTAACTAACAGACGAGTGCTTTCAACAGAGTCATCACTGGTTTTTGAAGTCGCGGCACTGAGTTGACCAATATGCTCAACGTTACGTAAAATATCATCACTCACGCCTGCTTGCTCCTCAACGGCAGAAGCGATCTGATGGCTGCTGTCTGTAACTCGGTTTAACTTATGGTTAATTTCCTCTAAACGTGTACCTGTTTCTGCGGCTTGATCATTACATTGTTGGGATAATGTTACTCCCCGATCTACCGATTCAACAGCCTGACCTGCGGTTTGCTGTAATTTTGTGATCATCTGCTGGATCTCCCCCGTTGATGCCTGCGTTTTTTGGGCTAAAGATCGCACTTCATCAGCAACAACAGCAAAACCACGACCTTGTTCACCAGCGCGTGCCGCTTCAATCGCGGCGTTTAATGCCAATAAATTAGTTTGATCTGCGATCGCACCAATCACGTCCAGAATCGTTTCAATTTGTACACAATCTTCAGATAATATGTTTATCACACGTTTCGAATTATCTAATTCTTGGTGTAACGAATGCACTGAATTGATGGTGGTTTCGACACTTTGTTGTCCTTCAGTTGACATTTTTTGTGCTTCGGAGGTCAGTAAAGATGCTTGCACGGCACTTTCTGCAATATCACGAACAGAGAGTGACATTTGTTCCATGGCGACACTGACCTGTTCTGTGGCATCATTCTGCTGTTCTAGATTGGTTTTTATCTGTAGGGCTTGGGAAAATTCTTCTTCCGCTGAGAGCAAGAGATCTGCTGACGTTTCACTAACACGGCCGACAATGGCTCGTAGTTCTGCTTGGCGCATTTTTAGTGCCAGTTCGATTGCTGAGAAATCGTCTTTTTTACCCGTATAGACATGCTCCATTAACGGGTTATCATATGCTTCCTTAGCCAATGCCGCTAATTGATTAATTCGAGTTTGTGTATACTTAATTATGATAAAACAACATAACATCGTGACGGCCATCGCGACGGTTAATGGTGATATACCCGCGATGAACAGTTGTGCAGCTAAAAGCAGCAGGGTGATCCCGGTTAAAATGAGTAATATGGTGTTTTGTTTAAAGCGCAGTTGAGAAGCTTTGGAAGACTTACCTGTGTGCATTTTTTGATACAGTGCTGAGGCCCGAGTTACCGTCTCTCGATCAGGTTTGCTCCGCACTGATTGATATTCAATGATTTGCCCCTGCTCATTGGTAATTGGCGTAACAAAAGCTGAAACCCAGTAATGGCTACCATTTTTACAGCTGTTTTTTACCAATCCCATCCAACTTTTACCGGAACTGATATATTGCCAGAGCTGTGAAAAAGCTTGTTTGGGCATATCTGGGTGCCGGATTAAATTATGCGGCTGTTCATACATTTCATCTGCTGTATATCCGGCAACATCACAAAAGTGTTGATTGGTGTAAGTTATATTACTTTGTGGATTTGTTGTTGATATTAGATTTAACGTGGCTGAATAATCTATTTCATTTTCATGCAACGTTTTTGCAGTGTTCAATTTTGTTGATTTCATTATGTTCTCAATTATGGTCGTAAATTTGTTGTGCTCCTTTTTTATTATCACAGTAACATCATGATGTTACCTTGACATATGTTAACTAGACTATTACTTTAGTGTTAATTTATGGTTTATCTGTATTTAATATGCGAAATATACTTAGTGGTTGCTTCGGTGTGTACTAATTCTCTCAGCAGGATCTTGTAGGTCAACTTATTCTCAATGTTCCTTTTGGTGTTGAGGTCAAAGCAGAAATACAAACGCAATTAGAAGAAGCACCTGCGACGTTAAAATAATACTCAAGTCATTCAGCTTCTTATCTTTTTATGTAAGTCAGTTAATTATTATTCTGCAGTCGTTTTAATCGAGCATGTAAAAATTCATAAAAACACTTCACCCTGGCACTGTGTTTTGCATCTTTATGATAAACAAACCACATTGCTTCTTCTGATTTAGGTGAGTTCAACGGTATCTTTACTAGTGACGGATAAAGCTTCGCTTGATGCTCTCCCATGGGTCCGATTCCCATCCCTTCGATGACAGCCTGGTTAACATCAGGAAAGTGATTGCTCTGAAATACAATTCTATTCTGGTCTATGTTATCAACGACATGGCGGACAAAAGGGATCCGGTATTTCTCTGCCGTAGGTAACACCCAATAATGCTCGTTAAAGCTACTGTTAGTACTCGGTTTTCCGAACTCTTTTACATATTCTTTTGACGCATAATAATGGGTTTTAAACCGCGTTAACTCTTTAACGATCAGATCTGCGCCGTTGGGTTTTGGCCCTGCACGTAGTGATACGTGAGCGGCTCCAGACTCCAATGACACGATATCATCTGTAGATAATACCTTGATACGAATAGCAGGGTAGATATCTCTAAATGCTTTAAGTGCAGGCGCTAACTGTGAAGAATACGAACTGATGGTGGAAATACGTAATTCACCGCTAATATTACTTTCCACATTCTGTAATTGATATTCAAGTTTGCTGAAGCGAGCAATGAGTTCTGGTAACTCTGCGAGGAGGATCTTGCCTGCATCAGTCACCTTATAACCGCGTTGGTGCCGAAAAAACAATTTAATTTCTAAGGCTGTTTCCAACTGGTTAATACGTCGTAGTACAGTCGTATGATTGATATTTAGCGATTTACCTGCTTGGCTTAAACTGCCATCGATGGCAACTTGATACGCTATTTTGTAATCATCCCAAGAAATGTTTGTCATATTAAAATTCTTTTAGTGTTGAGTTCAATTACTGAACATTCAAATAAACAAGCGCTTATGCCAGTTACTGTGAATGACGTTATTTACTTTAATGTAAAAGTTCTGTGCATTTATGCACAATAGTTTCGCATTAATGACTGTTTTGTAATAGTCAAAATTACCGTATTATGAATTAACTGAGGTGGGGACATACTTGAATGCTAAATAATACTAAAACAGCGTATGGCTGGGTAGCCATTTTATTGCACTGGATTATGGCATTAGCCATTTTGGGCATGTTTGGCTTAGGCTTATATATGGTTGAATTAACTTATTATGATGCTTGGTATAAAGGCTCTCTCTATTTACACAAGAGCATAGGTATTTTATTGTTTGGTTTATTATTGTTTCGTACGTTATGGCGTGGGATCAATATTAATCCTGATAGCGCAGACAAGTATGCGAGTAAGTTTGAAGTAACAAGCGCGCATTTGGTTCATCTCGGTCTCTATCTGCTGATGTTTACATTAATGATATCGGGATACTTAATTTCGACTGCGGATGGACGTGGCATCATGGTGTTTGAGATATTTAACGTACCTGCGTTCCCATTGTCTGTTGCTAATCAAGAGGACATCGCGGGTGAAATACATGAAATTTTGGCATGGGTATTAGTGCTGTTAGCTGGAGTGCACGCATTAGCTGCGGTTAAACATCATGTTATCAATAAGAATAAGACACTTGTGCGTATGTTGAAAGTACAAACAACAGAAAATAAATAACGACTTTATCGAGTATGAAGACGCAATGAAAAATTCATAATTAAAGCTAGATTAAAATGGGGAATATGATGAAAAAACAAATTTTAGCTGTTGCTATAACAGCAAGTTCACTGTTCACTGCTGTGGCACCCAATGTAGCTCAGGCTGCAGATTACAATATTGATGTTGCCGGTGCACATGCTTCTGTACAGTTTAAAATTAAGCATTTAGGTTACAGTTGGTTACTGGGTCGTTTTAATACGTTTGATGGAGATTTTTCGTATGATGCTAAATCGCCAAACGCGTCGCAAATCAATCTAATTATTGATACTGCAAGTTTAGATTCTAATCATGCCGAGCGTGATAAGCATTTAAAAAGTGATGATTTTTTGGACGTGAAGAAATTCCCGAAAGCAAAGTTCAGAAGTCAAAGTATCAAATTTAGTGATGATACAAATGGCATGGTTACGGGGCTATTCACCTTAAAAGGCATTACTAAGACAATCACTTTCCCTATTACAAAAGTGGGTGAAGGTGCCGATCCTTGGGGTGGCCACCGCGTTGGATTCACGGGTGAAGCAAGTTTGAAACTAACTGATTATGGCATTACGACTGATCTTGGACCTGCATCTGTGTATGTAGATATGACGTTTAATATTGAAGGTGTGCGTCTGTAAATTGGTTGTTTGTTTAGCGTTAAAGCCAGTCGCTGTTGTCAGTGACTGGCTTTATGCATTTCAATCCTTGCTGATTGGGTTAAACAGGCTGATGAATCAGCTTAATATTGTGGCTCTTTAAAATTTGTCGTTCTACGATGCTGGATAAGATAAACATCATCAAGTAACCGCTGCATAAAGCGATAATAATGGCGACGACATTGTCGGTAAATCGGCTTAATAATTCGAATGAAAGTATGAGTGTGATAATACCGCTGATCCGAATACATAAACTATACATAAAATGCCCATGCGCTTTAATATAAGCAAGCTGATAAGCATTCAGCATCATAAAAATAAAGAAGAATGAAAAATGCAGCAGAACAGGAATTGCGCCAGCGTATTCATGAGGGAAAAGTGTAAGCACTAATGATTCACCAAACAACAGCATGACCAAGAAAAACAGACTGCTAACAGCGAAAGATACTTTAAATACCCATTGGCGGATAAGTTTGATTTGTTGATGGTCGCCATTTCGGACACACACCGCCAGCTCGGGTAATACAAACCGATAGATAGGAAACACGAATAGCAGGGTTAAATAAGTAAATACCGGACGTACCACAACTTGGAAATCACCTAACTCGTCCACACTAAAATGTCGAATGGTCAGCAGTACGGTAATGTATATCATTAAAATACTCGCGCCAGCTTCAAGTGATGCGGTGAAGCTTTTTTTTACAAAATTAACTAAGTTGGGATCGAAATGTACACCAGTTAAAGGGCGCGTTGAAATATCTCTGCGACGTTTTTTAAACATGTAAGCGGCAATGGCAAGTGATGATAGGGTTAAACCCATAAACAGTGATACCAAGGCATCTAAGTTAAATATGTAATAACAAACAAAAAACATGAGTACATTCGCGAGAGGTTCTAACCAAACGACTTTATTCGAAATACTGTATAATCGATACATGGCAATAAGATTAGTGAAATATACTTTTAGTCCCATCCCCAAGATAATGCCCACCAACTGGTAATAACTGACGTCAATATCTAACTGATGCTTAATGTAGGGGATCACAACTCCCCAAGTAATAAGTACCATGGTCATTAAACTATAGCGAAACACGTTAATGATATCGCGGTCATTCTGTGTTTGTGAATAACTCACCACCATTGATGAACGAAATCCGGTCATTAATATTAACGACAAAGAGATTAGATCGACGACGCTGTGGAACAGAGCAAGGTCATCTTTTGGGACCCAGTGTGCTAACCAAATCTTAAAGCTAAAACCGATAGCAATGCTGATTAATGTGACCCAGATACCTTGGGTAAAGGCACTTTTTACTCGGTTTAGTGATGTATTTTGCATAGTGGCCATGTTAGTGAATAAATGTATACGAGCACTCGTAAGTGCTAGTAATGATGAAAATAATGAGTGGTACAGTATATTGCAAGTGAAAATCATTCGCAATTGCATCTCATTATTTTAATTAACCATTCTCTGAAACTGGATGTCTGCTTTGTTGAATATCAAGATAATATAGCTAGTTTTAGTCAATTGTAGTAGTTTATTTTCAATAGTTTATTCATGAATATTTTCGGAGCTAGGCCATATGGCGAGCATAATTTGTTTTGGTGATAGTATTACTCGTGGCGAAAGTGACGCGATATATGGTGGTTGGGCTGATCGCATTAAAACGCGCTGCTTGAGTCGCATAATAAGTGCAACAGTTTCTGGAAGCGGATCAGATAGGATTAGTGTCTTTAATATGGGCATTAGTGGTGAAACAACAAATGGTTTAATCCAACGTTTTCAACATGAGTTTGTTACCCGTTTAGCAGACGATAAGCAAAATACAGTATTGTTTGGCTATGGCGCAAATGATCTTGCTAAGCAAGACGGTAACTACCTTGTTGATATTGAAACGTATATTGACAACATAAGTCGCTGTATGGAGTTCTCACTTGAGAAGGACGCTAATGTTGTGCTGATTAATGTCACGCCAATTGCAGCCCAGCTTGATGGCATTCCTAATGTCAATAACCGCATTCGCAATGATGAAACCATTCGTCGTTACAACCAAGCTTTGTTAACATTGTCTGTGAAGTACAGTGTGAATTTGATTGATGTTTACACGCCGTTTAATGACAATAAAGAAGCCTATTTAACGGCAGATGGATTACACCCAAACAGTGCCGGGCATGAGTTGCTATATCAAGTAATAAGCTCGTCTTTGTTATCGTAACCTTAATATGTAAGCATTAAATAGACTGTAAGTGTTTGTGCAATAAGGATGATTGCATTAATTATGACCTATAGGCCCTCAATCTTTCATTTTATTGGGGGCTTTGTTGATCTAGCCCTATTTCCTCTGTTTTTAATTTACAATCTTCTTTGAAGCCCCTATTATGAAACTATCCCTATTAAAAAAAGCGAGCAATTATGACTAAAAAGTATTCTGATACACTGTTTGAAGAAATGAAATTACTGGCTAAATTCCCAACACAATCTCAATTAGAAGGTATTAAGATTCATAATGAAGCTAGCCCCTCTGTTATTAGTGCGGCGAAATCACTTTTTGATAAAGGCCTTATTTCACAAGAAGACGGTGGGTATTTAACCGATAGCGGTATTGAAACAGCAAATAACCTACACAGCGTTTTAGCACCATTGAGCTAAATAAATAATGCTATTATCTAAAGCAGTTAGCCGCTGTGATATGGCTACTAACTGCAATTCCTCTATTGATTTACTTATCTACTGATCTAAGCTGTTTCACATAATGGTGAGTCTTCATGGTTAACTTTAGGTTGCGAATTAACTTGCTCCGCATGGTTAATATTATGGGTGATGATATTAATGCTTTCTTGTCTAATATCATCATTACGCGGTGAAGACGACAATAGATTTATATGGTCGGTAACACTCTCGATTGCGCTATTTAATACTTCATTTTCAAGTTCAGTAAAAGCATCTTCAATGTAATCCGCTAACTCGGTCAAGTCAGGTAATGCAGAGCGACAAGCGATCAGGCCAACATGAATGGAGCCGTTGTAGCTATATAACGTTATGTTTAGCGACATGCCTGGAGGTAATACTGAAATGGGGAAGCATTTCTTCATTTTTGCACCCATCATGTATAAGGCTTTACTTGGACCCGGTACGTTAGATATCAGTACGTTCCCCATTGGTGGTAATATTGTATCCAAATTTAATAGTTCGCTGGCCGCTGCGAGTCCTTGGCTTACTAATGTATAATTCGTTAACGCTTCTTTTGTTAATAACTTTGCTTCAGTTTTCAGTTTTTGACACGATTCTTTGACGGTCATTAAACGTTCTAGTGGTCGTTCTCCAGCATAAGCAAGTTCAACTAAACTGATCGCAACTTGGTTGTTTGATAACTGGTCTGAGGCATCCCGCAAACTCATTGGCATTTGTGCTACAAGTGGCTTCTTAAGTATTACATCATGTGCTTCTAGGTAGTTGTGGATCGCCATATCACAAACAGTCACAATCACGTCGTTAATCGTTGCACCCGTGAGACGACCAAGTGTTTTAACCCGTGCCAGTGGCAACGATGACATTGCCGCACGGCGTGCACGCTTTGGACTAACTGAAAACGGTGTTTTAGGCGCCATGAATGGGGTTGGCATATCGGCCTTGTACATGTTTGCTGCTTGGAGCAGTAATTTAGTTGTCAACTTAGTCAGTGATGGTATTGATTTAATATGACCAGTTAAGATTTTTGATGTATCAGCCAGTATCGATAAGGTGCTTTTTGCGGTGTGCTGTTTTTGTGGTCGCTCAACAGCCCAGAATGCGGTCATGGCTGATTCAGCATTTTCACTTAAATAAGCCATCAACAGCTGGTTGGCTTTTGCCCCATCCGTAAATGCGTGGTGAACTTTAACGTAGATAGCAAATTTGTTGTCTTCTAAACCGTCGATGAGAGTCATTTCCCATAATGGTCGATTACGATCAAGTAATGTTTCATGCTGGTGTTCAACAAAGCTAAGTAACTGATTTTGATTACCTGGTTGTGGCAGCATTGCAAAACGTACGTGATATGACAGGTCAATATTGTTATCGTCTTGCCAAAAGTATTGGCCGGTGATTTGTTTTTTTAATTTTTGGTTAAATGGATTTTTAACCTCTTGTTGTGACATTAAATTATCAAATAGGTCTCGACTGAAGTTACCAGGATAATTTTCTGGTATTGAGAAAATTTGTAATCCTGCAATGTGTTTTGGGCTTGTTACTGTTTCTGTGTATAAAAAACCCATATCAACTAATGTGAGTGCTTCCATAGCCATATCCTATTTTATTAATGTGATTGATAGTTTGCGTCCGATTGCGTTATACCGCATATATCATCACATCTGATGTTATGACTTACTGTCACTAATGTTAAAGTTATGTGTATATTACATGAATGCTCACAAAGGAATACATCATTTTGACATTGGATTACCTAAATGACATATTTACGTGACTCGTTGACATCTTTTCAACGTCATGAATTTAAATGTTTTAACTGTTTTATTTAGTGGTTGGTTTAATGTCTAGCATTGGGTTATCATGATTTTTTGGCCTAAAGGGGAATATTAAACTGTAACTATTTATTAACAGGCACATTATTATCGGTACCTTCTGGGCTTGTTAGTTTTTAATGTTGTCAGGTTATTGCTTTAAATGTCGAGGCTTAGAATAAATAACGGAGCAGTTAGCGACGGTGTAAATTGGAATAAATATAATGAAAGAAATACTAAGACAAAAAATAATCACTGTTTGCGAAAGTAAAATAGACTAGGCCAGGAAGAGACTGATGTGGGTCTATCATTTTATGCACTTTTCGCGAATAAGAATGAAGTTCTCGCATGATTAATGGCAGCTGTGCAATGGTGGTTCATGACGCATAAGCTCGATCATTTTTGAGTAAACGGTGAGGATAAAAGCGCTGGTAGAATCTGAATTAGTGAATGTTAATCGTTAAACTGAATTCTAATTTGGGTCAGAGATTACGTCAGGACTAAAAGTAGTCGTTTCAGTGATTTTAATGAGGGGGACTGAATTAAAAAATCGCATTTTATAATTGGTATTTTGATTATTACTTTTTGCGCGTATTGACAGTGCGACGCGGTGAATGTTATTTGGATAAAACAGCCAGCTACGCCAGATATTGGTATTATCAATGCGGTGAGTTGCAAAGCTTAATTTAATGTCGTCAATACAGCTAACGTTGTCCTGCTGGCTATCTGGCAGCTTGAAACTAAAGTCTTTCAACGGGATCGACAAACCTAATCCCCATGCTTTGATATAAGATTCTTTTAACGTCCAGTAATCAAAAAAACGACTCGTTTTCTGCATTGTAGGCTGCATGACTAAATCATTTATTTCACTTGCTGAGAAAGAGTATTTAGCGATACTCAGCACATCACTGCTACGCTTGATATTTTCTACATCGCAACCAATATCGTCATTAAGCATGACCGCACAAATGATCAAGTTATTGGTATGGCTAATGTTAAAGCGTAGTGGAATGGGTGGATCAACAATTTCGGGTTTATCCTTGGCGCCTTTGATAAACGTCCAATCAGTTGGTGACACATCAGCATAACGAGATAATAAATCACGGACAAAGGCGCGGGTGATTAATGCACTATGGCGATCTTTTTCAAAATGAAAGCGTTGTTGTTTTGTTGTTTCTTCTGCTGATAACAACTGGCTATAAGCGTGTAATAATTCAGGCTGTTGGATTTGTTTCGGATCTACCGACCACAAATGAATTTCATTTGTGGCTAAGGTTAGTTTGTCTGTTGACGTTGAAAGCACTATTTATTCCATTGCATGACGAGGGGTAAGCTAATTTAGCTATCTTAGCATGAACTATATGTCGAACAGATATAGATTTTTAGGGGCTAATGTTATTTATTATCCTAGGCTTAAGTCAGGGGGAGCGGTTATATGAGTAGAAAGATGTTTAAGACTGGCGTGTTAGGCGGAATCGTCACCGCGATTTGTTGTTTTACGCCAATCCTAGTGATCATATTCAGTGCTGTGGGTTTAGCCGCTGCGATCAAATACCTTGATTTGGTGTTGTTCCCAATGCTGGCAATGTTTATCGTATTGGCAGTCGTCGGCTTCATCAAATTACGGCATGAATAAAGGGAAAAGGAAGACAGGGAGGAGATAGCTAAAAGTCTAACGTTACCACTAAGGTAATATAATGATAAATTTTTCTCCTTTCTCTATCCTTAGATTTATGCCTTTTAGTGTCGCTTTATCCTGCGAAGCATATTTAAAAGAGAAGTCAAAAAATTAGATGGTCATTGTTGATTCACCTTCGGTCAAGTTGCGGCGTTGTTTCTTACGTTTCGCATACGCAGTCAGTAGAATGTAGCCAACAATGCCATAACCAACGGTTTTAGCTGAAAGATTCATAATAAGCCTTTGGGGGTAAATTAATACGAAAAATTAAAGGTGCGAATTGTTTAGGAATACAGGCTATTAAGGACATAAAGTTAAAGTGGTTTTCTTTTAACCAGCATTTAGGTTCTTAGTTTGTGTGGATGCGTACATTGTGCTTAATCGTTGCGAATAATTACATACAGGTAAAAATATAAACGGCGCAAGATGCGCCGTTTAATTACATTATTTCAGGTTATCATGAAGATTACCGAGTTAATTTAAAAAGAATTAACCTTCTTTGTTAACTAGCTCATGTAATTATTCTAAAGAAGCTGCGATGTTAACACCTGGGACGTTTGTATCAATAGTCGCTTCAAAAGAACCTTCAATAGCTGAGCGAAATGAAGTGAATGAGATGCGGTACACACCACGAACAAGCGCTTTAGTTGGACTGCTTACTTCAGATACTTGACGTAATAACGAATTATAAGAAGAACCACTTGGGTTAGCGACCGTAATTAATACTAATGAGTGTATTGTATACCGTCATTATCTCACATTATCTGATACAAAAATATATCGGGTATTTTAGATAATCCTTCATTTTCAGCTAAAATACAATGAGGTAGTAGAGTCATTTGGAGTGCTAATGCGATTGTATTTACTGAAGGTTCCATTATACATCCTGCTATTGGTCGTTCTCTGTCCAATGATTCTTTACGCAGCACCAGATAAAGATCCACCCCCGAAAAACTCAGGGCCGCCTCCTATGTTGGTGGAAGTCAGCCAAATTACCCGTGGAATAGTAGAGCCTATGGTCAAACTCGTTGGTAGTATTAGCTATACACGAGTATCACGTGTTGCTGCAGAGGTTGCTGGCATTGTTAAAACTATCCACTTCACGGCTGGTTCCCGAGTCAAAGTCGGTCAACCTTTAGTCACTCTGCGCTCTGATTTACTTGAAGCAAGACTTGCGGGTGTTCGTGCTAATTACCGGCAGTCTCTGCTTGAACTGGAGCGCGCAGATAAAGATTTACAGCGTATAAAAGCGTTATACGCCGATAAATCAATTTCCGAATCTCTGTACGATGAAAACTATTATCGTGTACTCGCGCAGAAAAAACGCGTTATATCTCTTAAGGCAATTCTCGACTATCAGAAATTACAAATACAAAAGACCCAGATAAATGCCCCTTTCAGTGGTTTGATTCAAGCAAAGTTGACAGAACAAGGGGAGTGGGTTGATATCGGTGGTCAGGTTGCCGTGGTTGCTGATGATAAAGATATCGAGGTTGAAGTCGATGTTCCCGGGCACTTGTTAAACTTTTTATATCCGGGTCGCCAAATTTCGGTTCGCAGTGGCGACAAAGACTACACCAGTTTGTTTGTTCACTTTATTCCCCAAGGAGACATAGCGACACGGACTTTCACCGTTAAGTTAAAACTTGAGCAAGGTAAAAATTTAATTGCAGGCATGCAAGCACTGGTTAGTTTACCGAGTGGTTCCAAACTTAACAGCCTGTTAGTACCGAGAGATGCAGTTATCAGACAGTTTGGTAAACCGATTGTTTTTCTTGCCGTTGATGGCAGAGCTAAGATGGTTACTGTGCAGATCTTGGGGTATAAAGGGTTGCTTGTTGCGATAGAAGCGCCTGAAATCGATGACTTCCTGCAAGTTATCACCAAAGGTAACGAGCGATTACACGACGGTCAGGCTATTCGCTTTTAAATCGTAGACCATTAGACAACACCGAGATTGCTTATGGACATTATCCGCTTCTCAATTTTAAAACCTGTCACCATTTTGGCTGGTATTATCATGCTGTTGCTGTTCGGTATGATCAGTTTGGCGCGGTTACCTTATCAGCTCAGCCCGACGGTGATCGAACCAGAGATCCAAGTTAAAACCAGCTGGCGCGGTGCGACACCTTACGAAATTGAACGTGAGATCATTGAGGAGCAGGAAAGCATTCTTAAAGGCTTGCCTGATCTCATCGAAATGGAAAGTGAAGCGCGCAATGGCCAGGGCAGTGTTACCTTACGTTTTAAGGTAGGCACCAGTGTTGAACAAGCGTTGCTGCGAGTTACTAACAAGATCAACGAAGTGGCTTCTTACCCTGCTGATGTTGATAACCCTGTCGTGAATGCCTCGGGTGCGACTGTGTCCCCGGTGATCTGGATGATCCTGAAAACGAAAGACGGTAATCAACGTCCGATCCAAACTTACAAAACCTTTTTTGAAAATGAAGTTCGTCAGTATATCGAACGGGTGAAAGGCGTGTCTGATCTGTTTGTTGGTAGCGGAACCGAAGAGCAGATGCATGTGATCATCAGTGCCGATAAACTGGCTGCATACGGGTTGACTATTAATAATGTGATCGAGGTGATCCAAAATGAAAATACCAACATATCGGCAGGTACGTTGGCGATGGGTCGGCATGATGTTCGCGTTCGTACCATTGGAGAATTTAAATCGGCGGAAGACATCGCTGCTGTAGTTTTACGTTCTATCGGACAGCAACGGGTATTACTGGGTGACGTAGCGGAGGTCCGGCAAGATTATGCCAAGAAAAACGCTGTTGTTTTACACAATGGGATCCCAGGTATTGCGATTGGCGTTCGCCCGGAAACAGGCACTAACATTCTTGATATGACGAATCTGGTGGAAGCGCGCTATCAATGGCTAAACGCAAACACGCTCGAAGATGAAGGACTCTATCTAGACTGGGTTTATGATCAACGGTTCTACATTAACGGTGCGATTGATCAGATCCAACAAAACATCTTGTTTGGTGGCTTACTTGCAGTGGGTGTATTATTGCTATTTTTACGCAGTGTCCGCGCTACTATCGTTGTTGCTACGGCTATTCCAATCAGTGTTATCGGCACCTTTATTTTTCTTGATTTGCTGGGTCGTAACCTGAATGTTGTTAGTCTCGCGGGGATCGCCTTTGCTGTCGGCATGCTGGTGGACAATGCCATTGTGGTTATCGAAAATATTGTGCGACATCGGCAGATGGGGAAATCAGCGTTCGATGCTGCTCTGCAAGGGACTAAAGAAGTATGGGGGGCTGTGCTGGCCTCAACGATTACCACAGTTGCGGTATTTTTACCTGTGGTGTTTATTGAAGAAGAAGCAGGGCAGTTGTTCCGTGACATCGCAATCGCTGTTGTTGCCGCTGTCTCGTTAAGCCTGTTTGTATCGGTATCAGTGATCCCTATGTTTGCCTATTGGCTGTTCAAGGGTCAAAAACAAAAAACAGACAACAAACCTACGTTTCTCGATAGACTCGGTCAATGCTTGTCAAACGGATTGATGGCACTGGTGACTCTGGTGATCCGTAATTGGCTAACACGGATCTCGACTATCGGTTTGCTTATTTCGTTGGCAATCACTTCGGTATGGCTGTTAACGCCAAAAATGGAATATCTGCCACAAGGAAATCGTAACCTGGTACTTAATATTTTGATACCACCACCAGGATTATCGACAGCGGAGCGGGTGGAAATAGGCGAGCGTTTGTTTGATATGGCACTGCCACATATCGGGGCTGAAGTAGATGGTGTCCCTGCGATCAAAAATATGTTTTACGTCGGTGCCGAGGGGTTTATGATTTCAGGGGCGATCAGTGAAGAATGGGATCGTGCCCGCGAGTTACTGCCTTTTTTTACCGAGCTGATTTACAGTATTCCAGGTATGTACGGCGTGAGTTTACAGCCTGGCGTATTTGAATCAGGATTGGGTGAAGGACGAGCGATAAAACTTAATATTAGCGGTAATGATCTGAATAAAATTGCCACTGCTGCTGCGGCGCTGTTCAAAATGATTCATATTGAGTTAACTGGCAGTCAGATACGACCGATACCGTCTATTGAACTCACCTACCCAGAAGTGCAAATTTTGCCGGACCATGACCGCTTACGGGCTAATAATATGTCGACCCGTGATTTAGGCATAGCACTGGACGTATTAATGGATGGTCGTGTTATTGGTGATTTTAAACAAGAGGGAAAAAAGAAAATAGACTTGATCCTAAAAGCGGCAGACAGTGATTTTCCCACCCCGCAAGATCTTTATCAGGCGAATCTAGCCACCCCCGGTGGTAAGGTCGTGCCGGTTTCGTCATTAGCGCAATTACAACAAACCACAGGGATGGCTTTGATCCGCCATCTTGAAACAAACAGAACCGTGACGCTGCAAATAACGCCGCCCAAATCAATGCCATTACAAAGAGCAATGGAAGTTATTGAACAACAGATCATCCCGCAAGTGAGAGATATGAACTTGCTTGATGGTTTGCAAGTTAATATGACGGGTGCTGCCGATAAGCTAGAGCAGACCCGTGAAGCTCTACAGTGGCATTTTTTACTTGCTACCCTGATTGCGTATCTATTGATGGCATCATTGTTTGGTAATTTTATTTACCCATTAATTATTATGTTAACAGTGCCGCTGGCTGGTGCTGGTGGTTTTATTGGCCTCAAGCTACTGAACATATTTATTGTACCGCAGCCAATGGACGTATTAACCATGCTGGGTTTTGTTATCCTTGTTGGGGTGGTGGTGAACAACGCGATCTTGATCGTGTACCAAGCGCTGAACAATTTCCACTCTGGGGGGATGGGTTATCAGCAAGCAGTGCTTGAATCAACCCGTAGCCGACTGCGTCCGATATACATGAGTGCTACCACCAGTATTTGTGGAATGTTGCCGTTAGTGCTGATCCCCGGGCCGGGTTCAGAGCTTTATCGTGGCCTGGGTAGTGTCATTCTTGGCGGTTTCAACTGTGTTTACTATCTTTGTCATTCCAGCCATGTTGGTCGTCGCTATTCGTATGGAAAAACGTTAATCATGTTACGCTATCCGCAGCATATCGTCACCGAGTTATGATAAAGAGAGTTAAGTAGTATGAATGGAACACCAATTAAAACTGCCGTAATAGGTTATGGATTTTCGGCAACAACGTTTCATATCCCATTTATCAGTAGTTTGGCTGAATTTGAACTGACTGCTATAAGCAGTAGTCAAGTTGCTGCCGTTACCGCTGACTGGCCAATGACTAAACATTATCTGTCAGCGGATGGGCTACTAAAAAATTCTGATGTTGAATTAGTGATTATTACTGCGCCTAACGATGTTCATTTCTCTTTAGCCAAAACAGCATTAGAGCAAAATAAACACGTTATTATTGAGAAACCGTTTGTAACCAATGTTGCAGATGGTGAAGAACTTATTGCGTTAGCCGCAGAAAAAGGGCTCATTTTAAGTGTTTACAATAACCGTCGCTGGGATGGTGATTTTCTCACGGTCAAAAAGCTAATACAAGAGGGTAGTTTAGGCGAAGTTAAGTGTTTTGAATCTCACTTCGATCGTTTTAGACCCGAAGTACGTCAACGGTGGCGTGAACAGTCAGCCTCTGGTGGCGGGATATTATTTGATTTAGGTCCGCATCTCATTGATCAAACATTACAGCTATTTGGTGTGCCTGATGCGATCACGGCACAGTGTTTAATCATGAGAGAAGGCTCAACAAATATTGATTACTTTAATCTTGTGTTGCACTACCCTGATAAAATCGCGACATTACATAGTGATTTATACAGCGCGGGACCAAATAAACGGTTTAGTGTGAAAGGCAATAAAGGCAGTTATGAAAAACAGGGTTTAGATCCGCAAGAAGATCGTTTAAAAGCCGGGGTGTTACCGACCGAACCAAATTGGGCTGATGAAACTGTTGAGCAATACGGTCGTTTATACCGTGCTGACTCAGTCGAGACTGTGGTCACACAACGTGGTGGCTATCAACATTATTTCCTGGCTATAGCGGACGCAATTCGCTCTAACAGCGATGCCCCCGTTAATGCTGAAGATGCACTGTGGAGTATTAAGCTTATCGAACTCGCAATGGACAGTAGCCGTTTGGGTAAAACCTTAACAATAACGCGATAGATATAAGCAGCTTTAGCATCGCTTATCAACTATAATAACTGTATTACTTTTATCATCAATGAACATCGTGTGTGGTGAATTTGTAGGATATCACTATGGAAGAGAAGCGATCTGTTTATACCTGTTTACAAGGCGTTGGTATTGTTTTTAGTTTTATTCTTGTCAACGATATAGCTAATGGGCGTTGGTTCGATGTTGGCTTGATGTTTGTTGTCGTTATGATTGCATTAGTAGTCGTAGATAAAATATCAAAGATGGAATAAGATCGATAAAAAAACCTAGTAACTTGATCGTCACTAGGTTCTTTAATATTTGATCATAAACGCTAAATCAATATTTTTAACTAACTAAACAGACTCGTTGTTTCAACGGGATTTAGCTCTACTTCATGCAAGTATTTTTCTTTTGATTCGTTAGAAAAATAAGGTTTTACTAACATGATAATACGCAATACGATACGCTGAGTTATTTCTTTTAGATCGTAATCTTCTTCAGCTAATTGTGTATCCAGTGAACTTGTGGCAATCAAGCATATAGTATCAGCCATCGAACTTTGCTGTGCCTCTGGCATTTTTATTTCACTGCTCTCGTTTAACGATGCAAGCATCTTCAAGAAAAAACTATGATGGTTATTGACCAAACGCATAAAACGACGTTTCAATAGTTTATTTTCATCAAAGATAACTTTCATGTCGCGATAGAAGAATGAATATTGCTGAATTAAACCGACGTATATATTTAGGTATGCCCAGTAATCTTCAAACGCTTGCACATCTTCTTCATAGAATGACATTAGCTTATTAATGGCAGCTTCGTACTCATAAAACAGCTCAGTTAATAACTGATCTTTACCATTAAAATGATAATACAAATTACCTGGACTTATTTCTAAGGCATTCGCAATTTCAACCGTTGATACTTTTACGTGTCCGTACTGGCTGAACATTTCTAAACTACACTGTAATATCCTATCACGTGTTTTCATCATTTTTCCCTAAGCTGGATCTGATACTGTTGAATTTACCACAATGTTAAATTGTTGCTTCTATTGCAGCGGTATTCTCAGCTTTGATATCGGTGTCACTTTCAGCTAATATTTGCTCGATAATAGCTAATGTTTCTTGTTTAATATCAGAGTTTTCACTAGGCTTTGTTAATAGTGCAATTTGTTCTGATACTGAGGACACAGCACTTGTAAGTACCTCACTTTCTAATTCAACAAACGCATTAGTCACATAATCAGCAAGGTCAGTTAAATCAGGCAGTGCAGAGCGGCATGATACGAGACCAACATTGATTGTGCCGTTGTAGCTATATAACGTTATGTTTAATGACATCCCTGGTGGTAATACCGAAATAGGGAAGCATTGTTCCATTTTCGCACCCATCATATACAGAGGATGCTGTGGTCCTGGCACATTCGAAATAAGCACGTTACCCATAGGGGGTAATATGGTATCTAAATTTAAGAATTCGCTAACAACAGCAAGACCTTGGCTCACCATGGTATAGCTTGTCAGTGCTTCTTTGGTCAGTAAACGAGTTTCATTTTTTAACTTGATACACGAATCTTTAATTGTCATTAAACGTTCAAGCGGTGATTCGCCACTATAAGCTAATTCGACTAAGCTGATTGCGACTTGGTTGTTTGTCACAGTGTCGCCAGCTTTTCTTAAGCTCATTGGCATTTGGGCAACAAGCGGCTTTTTAAGTTTAAAATTCTTACTTTCAAGGTAGTTATGAATCGCCATATCACAAATGGTGACGACAACATCATTGATCGTTGCACCTGTCATTTTGCCAATACGTTTAACGCGTATTAACGGTAGTGCCGAAATAGCGGCGCGACGAGCACGTTTGGGACTGACTGAAAATGGTGTTTTCGGCGCCATAAACGGTGTCGGTATATCCGCTTTATACACATTAGCGGCTTGGAAAAGCAATTTCGTGGTAAGCTTAGTCAGCGATGGAATTGATTTTATTTGATCTGATAGTTTCTTCGATGTTTTTGTTATTGAAGTGAGCATACTATCAAGCTCTTTTTCTTTCTGCTCGTGCTCAACATTCCAGAAAGCGGTCATTGCCCCATCTGCATTACTGCTTAAATATGACATTAATAGTTGGTTGGCTTTTGCACCGTCAGTGAATGCATGGTGTGCTTTAAGATAAATAGCGAATTTGTTATCTTCTAAGCCATCAATGAGTATCATTTCCCACAGCGGTCTGTTTCTATCAAGCAGACTTTCATGTTGGTGTTCAACAAAATTAAGCAGCTGACTTTCGTTGCCTGGTTGCGGTAGCATGGCAAATCTTACGTGATAAGACAGATCAATATTGTTATCTTCTTGCCAGTGAAATTGGCCTGTCAGCTGTTTTTTAAGTTTTAAATTAAAAGGTGCCTTGACCTCGTCTTGTGACATTAAGCAATCGAAAAGATCGCGGGTAAAGTTACCTTGATAATCTTCTGGCACAGAAAAAATCTGTAATCCGGCTACATGTTTAGGACTGGCAACTGTTTCTGTATATAAGAAACCCATATCAACTAGTGTGAGTGCTTGCATGTAATCTAATCCCTATGTAGTAAATCCATAAAATAAAGTGTTTAGACACTAAGCTTTATTTTTATCTATATCTATATCTATATCTATATCTATATGGGTATATGTTACTGTGTTGTTTATTATTTGTAAATAGTGACAGGGTGTTAAATGTACTTTTAAGGGTATGAAAATAGTATTAAATTCAATAAATCGTGTGTTACTTAACACTTTTACGTCGTTATTTGTTAATTTTTATAACTAGCCACATAGGGTTGTAAACCCTGTAGGTAAAATGATTTTACTTGCTGGTGTTAATTACATGCTGTCATGTTATCGGTAACTAAAAGGTGTTGGTTTTTTATTTAAGTCGTGTTGATTAAGCTAAGATTTTAATCATTTTAGTTATAATTTTGATTTGGCAGTGATAAGCGGATTGTTTTGCACTATGACGAAAAGGTAGAATATCAAGGAATAAAAACTAACGGATAAATACTATGGTAGTTAAATCTTTCTGCTGTGCTGTACTATTGCTGATAATGTCGGGTTGTAGTCAGCATAGTTCAATAAAACAGTCTGAGAACAACCCTAAAATTAATGCGCCAACTGCCGAACTTGCTTATGCTCAAGGTCTGTTATTATCACAATATAACGATTGGCGCGGCACTCCACATAAATGGGGTGGCATGAGCAAGAAAGGTGTTGACTGTTCAGGGTTGGTTAAACTGACTTTTGAGCAACAATTTTCATTATCTCTACCTCGGACGACTGCCGGTCAAGTTAAAGTCGGACATTCGATTAAACGTCAGCAATTACGCACTGGTGATTTAGTGTTTTTTAAAACTGGGGTGAATGTTCGTCACGTTGGTATTATGGTTGATGAATTACAGTTTTTTCATGCGTCGAGCAGTCGTGGCGTGATCTTATCGCGTTTAGATAATCCCTATTGGAATAGCCACTACTGGCAATCAAGAAGAGTTAATTTAAAATGATGGAACAGAAGTTAATTAAAGTTGTGGTGGGGTCTAAAAATCCAGTAAAAATAAATGCCTCACGTAGCGTTATCGCCGCCTTGTATCCTGATCATGATGTGGAATGCGAAGGCGTTGCTGCTCCTTCTAATGTACCTGACCAACCAATGAACGCAGCGGAAACCCGTGCAGGCGCGATTAATCGTGTTAAGTATTGCCAACAAAATGCTGAGGCAGACTTTTATATTGCTATTGAAGGCGGTGTGGATCTG
Source organism: Moritella yayanosii (assembly GCF_900465055.1). Lineage (NCBI taxonomy): Bacteria > Pseudomonadati > Pseudomonadota > Gammaproteobacteria > Alteromonadales > Moritellaceae > Moritella > Moritella yayanosii. The sequence goes on from NZ_LS483250.1 coordinate 606,508, forward strand.
CTGGACGATGGTCCTGCTACATTTGCATACGTTGTCATTGCCAATAAAGATCAGCAGTCTGTCGGCCGAAGTGCTGCGTTACCATTACCTGCACCTATTTATCAGTCGTTACTCGATGGTAAAGAGTTAGGACCGGTGATGGATAAGCTATTTAAAACCGTCAATATTAAGCATAAGGGCGGGGCGATTGGCCTGTTAACCAATGGTCATGCAACACGCGAAAGCAATTATACCCAAGCGCTGACATTAGCCATGGCACCATTTTTATACCCTGATCTTTATAATCGATGATCTTTATAGTTGCACTTCAAAGTCTACGACCTTGGTACATGTGCTCTTGGATTCAGTCGTACTTTAGTCCGTTATCTGAACACTTTGTAATTTAGTGTCAATAAAACCCATACCTGCTATTGATAATCATTCTCAATAGCAGGTATGATGAATACATGGAGTGTCAGCACGTTTATAAAGGACTTAATTATGTCTTCTAAGGTTAATTTAAGTATATCGACTCGGAAGTTAGCAGAGTTGATCCAGGCGGGTCACCTTTGTGCCGCGGATTTCAACTGTTTAGATCCAGAATCGAAACAACAAGTTTGGCAGCTATGTTTGTGGAGCTGTAACAAACGCGTCCATTGCACTAAATCATGTACTCAACAATGTAATAGTGGGTATTGCGAAGGTGCTAAAACTGCGATCAAAAATAGTACGGTTACCAGTGATCAATCAACATTTATCACCATTAACGCTGATTGATCGTTGAGGTTATGACTTTTTAAACCGCTTTAATGCTACCAATACCACACCTTTACCGATTAAATATTGGCTGGCCGATCGTGGCAAATGCAAAAGACACGGCTAACAAACAAGCAGAGGCACTGGCGTTAAGCGCTAAGCTTGTTATCTTGTGTGAACTGATTAACGCCAATGTTGCAGTTAAGTAAGTCTCTCTACTCTTTTGTACACCTATTCTTTATTCAGCACATCAGTCGCTGTGCCAAGATATACTTCAGCAGCCAAGAGTATGGATTCATGCAAGGTTGGATGCGCATGTACGGTATGGGCGATATTGTCTGCCGTAAAGTTATTATGAATCGCTAAACACACTTCACCAAATATCTCATCGGCATTGTTACCTATCATGCCGCCACCGATTAAGACGTGGTTGTCGGTATTAAAGATCAGCTTCGTTAAGCCATTGGTGTTTACATCTGTGTTTGCTCGACCCAGTGAACGCCACGGTATGTTTATCACCTTATAATTTAACGCACTGCTAGCTAATTGCTTTTCTGTCCAGCCTAACCAGGTAACAGTCGGAAAGCTGGTGGCGATGAAGGGCTGGATTAATAAATCGTCTTGTGAGTCTTCATCATCACTGGCAATAAATACCGCGTCATAGTCTGCATCAGGCAATGCTTTACCTTTACTGGTGACAGATAACTGAACGTGATCATCACTAAAATTAAAGGCGGTTATTTCTGCTTGTGGTTTTATTTTGAAAAGTCGTTTTACATAACGTTGAAAGGTTTTGTTGATGTCTTTGTCTAGCTCAGGAAAAACGTCATCGCCAGTAATAAAGATATCAACAGCCGCGCCTAAGGCTTGATAGATAGTCGCTATTTCGATGGCATTAATACCAGCACCAATAATAGCGAGTTTATTGGGCATAAAGGGCAGGGCGATGGCTTCGTTATAATGCCAAATGTACTTGTTTGTCGCTGGTGACAGCAAATCGTTATGGTGTTTCTTTTCATCTGTTTTAACTAAGCTGTCTTGGTTGGTCACGTAACCTTGACTATTTAAGTCACCTTTTCGCATCACGTAGTACTGACTTTCAAGTTGATCGAGTTTATGACGAACAGCACTAAGGTCGATGCTGGGTGCTAAATAGCCAATTCCTTGTGAACTTGCCCCTCGAACACTGTGAATTGATTTAGCCATATGCAGTAACGCGTGAGTTCGGACTATGGTCGTATCGACTTTCTGTTGTTGTATGTTTGCTTTCATTTAAACTCTCGTTAAAACGCAGGAAGTATCAATTTAGCATAGAGTAAACACCTATTTATAGGTAGTTTTTAGTTGTTTGTTATCTGTGTCGCAATACGATTATTCTTGATAGCGTCGTAATAAAAGCTAAATATTCTGGACGGTTGCAGCAACAGCAGAGTTTCTGGCAATAAGGCTTAGAAAAGCAGCTAACGAATCGAAGTGGATTAATGAAGGCCTGTAATGTGAACCGAGTGGATTAACCCGCTTTAACTTGTTAATCATATATCTATAATATGTTACAGTATTGAGGTCTACTATTAGTTGATTTAAATTAACTATTGAATATATTGATATAAATGTTTTATTTTTTACTGTATTTCAATGTATTACTCTCAATAGCATCGAAAATAAGCCCTCTTTAATACTAAGTAATCATTAACTTAAGATTAACATGCTGTTAGCACCGTTTTAAAAATTAGAATAGAGTATGTCCTCTAAAAATGACTTGCTGTTACGTTTAATCAAATCTAACATATCACTAATTGAGTATATTTGTAAAAGCCTGATGTTACCGATTATTAAAAGGATATGATAATGCCTGTATTAGATGTCGAAGCAAAAACACGCTCAGCTCAGCAATTTTTAAATTCAAATAAATCTATCAGTAAACCTGAAGCCGTTAGGTTAAACGATGTCGAGAAATTAGTTGATGCCGTACTTGCTGAAGTCGGAAACCATATTGTCTTGGGACTGCCGATAGCAATTGGCAAAGCTATTACGTTTAGCAACGCGTTATATCAACGTGCAAAGGCTGATCCAAGTATCACGTTGCAAATTGAAACTGCTATATCGCTAGAAATCCCCCGCGCTAAAACAGATCTTGAAAATAAATTTCTTGCCCCATTTGTTAGTCGCCATTTTGCTGGTGTGCAAGAACTTGATTATATGAAAGATGTTAGAAACAACACGTTACCAGATAATATTACGGTTTTTGAATTCTTCTTTAAAGCGGGTAGTTTTATAAATCACGCACAGCAGCTCAATTACACAAGTACCAATTATACCCATGCTGTTCGAGATTTAATAGATAAAGGGGTTAACGTTGTTGCCCAAATTGTTGCGGAGCGACAAGTTGATGACATCACGACATATAGTCTTTGCAGTAACTCAGATTTAGCATTAGATATAATTCCTGCGTTAGAAGCGTTAAAGGTTGCAGAAGGCAGAAAATTTGTCAGTGTGGGTGAAGTTAATTCGAATATGCCATTTATGCGTAATCATGCTGAAGTCAGTGCTAATACATTTCATTTTATTTTAGAAAGCCAAGAAAAAGACTACGCATTATTTGCTACCCCTGAAGATGCTATTTCAAACGCAGATCATATGATTGGATTTTATGCGAGTAGTTTGATTAAAGATGGTGGAACACTGCAGCTTGGCATCGGTTCACTTTGTAGTGCACTAAGCTATAGCTTGTTACTCCGCCACCAAAATAATGGATGTTATAATGAAATTTTCAATGATTTAAAAATTGAAGAAAAATTTCCTATCGTGGCTAAAGTCGGCGATAGAAGTATTTTCAGCCAAGGTTTATACGGATGCAGTGAATTAATGGTCGATGGTTTCATGCATTTGTATCAAGCCGGGATCTTAACACGCCAAGTATTCTCTGATGTGTTATTACAATCTTTGCTGAATGATAACGTGATAATCACTGATGTAAACATCAATACACTCACCATATTACTTAAGCATAAAGCAATTTCAACCGAACTAACCACGAAGGATCTAGTTTACCTACAAGAATTAGGGATATTTAAATCGGCAGTGACTTTGTATCAAAACACGTTATACAGTAATGACGAAAGTTGTATTGCAGATTTGAGTCAAATAGATGCACTTTTGTGGATTGAGCAGCATTGCCTCGGAGACAAGCTTAAAGGTGGCATTGTAATGCATGGCGCCTTTTTTATTGGTCCTAAGGCATTTTATAAAGCACTGAATGCAATGACTGAAGAAGATCATGCTAAGTTCTGTATGACAAGTGTGATGTATGTGAATGATCTATACGATCATTTCTTGGGTGATCAAAAAATTAAAGCGATGCAACGTAAAGAAGCTCGCTTTTTTAATTCTGCCATGATGGTGACACTTGATGGTTCCGTGATCTCCGATGGATTAGAAAATGGCCAAGTGGTCAGTGGTGTAGGTGGCCAGTATAATTTTGTGGCTCAATCTCATCAAATGAAAGATGCCCGATCGATTATTAAATTACGCAGTACCTGTGTACGAAATGGTAAACTGCAATCCAACGTATTGTTCAACTATGGGCATAACACTATACCGCGTCAGTTACGTGATATTGTGATTACTGAATATGGTATTGCAGATCTACGTAGTAAACCCGATCACATTGTTTATACCGAATTAATCAAGATTGCAGATTCACGATTTCAACCTCAATTACTTCAACAAGCAAAAGACGCTGGCAAAGTCGCTGCTAATTACCAAATCCCCATCGCATTTTGTCATAATTTACCTGAGGCGATCACCGATCTTTGTAACAAGCATAAGCAACATGGCGTATTTCCTCAATTCCCACACGGAAGTAGTTTTACTCATGCTGAGTTGAAACTGATGAAGGCATTAAAGTCTTTGAAAAATAAAGGACAGTCGAGAAGGGGTAAGTTCAAGCTGATGTTGCAAGGACTTACGGCAACAAAACCAACTGAAGAAATTCAGCGATTGTTAAGTCGTATGGACCTCACTGATCCGGTTAATTTTGCAGAACGTATGGCTCAACGCTTATTGAGTAAAGAATTGCAGGACAAATAGTGCATATTCATAAATGAGCTTAATAACTAATTATTAATAGGTAGGTCTGTTAAACTGTTCGCAATCATTATCAACAGATGAAATTGACTATGAGTAAATGTCTATGGACACCGTTTATCTCTTCGGTTCTGATTGTCGGCAGTGCGGCTAGTTACTATTTATTGAGCGATTATCAGCGGCTAGAGACGCAACAAGCGCTAATGGCGGCTGTTTCTTTCGAACAACTTTCTGCGTCTGAAATAAGTGATAAGCGCATTTTAACGCTGCAAGACAAGCTTTACGATGATAAGCAGAATGCCAAGCTTTGGTTTCAACTTGGCAATGCTTACCTGTATAACGGTGAATATGATGATGCTTTGTTAGTGTTTGATTATTCAATTCGATTAACGACGGAACCAACTGCAATACATTATGCTGCAAAAGCATCCGCGTTGTATTACGCGCGCGGCCAGCATTTAACCGCAGAGGTTAAAGCGCTACTTGAGCAAGCATTATCGCTTCAACCTAACAACCAAACGGCATTGATGATGTTAGCGGCAAATGAATTTATGAATGTGCGGTATCAACATGCAATCGACCTTTGGGTGCAATTACTCGATTCAGATCAGCAGGGGTTAGACCGGATTTCAATTATTAATTCCATTAATCAAGCGAAGCAATTTATTAAATAACGATGAACCACTTTGGCTTGTCGTCATTCAGTCATCTTATTATTTAATCAGAAAACAATGCCGACATCAAGTCGGCATTGTTATCATTGCCAATGTTCAGTAATTAATAAGTTGCTTCACGTTGTTCTGCTTCCGCTTCCCATTTTGGTACAAGTGTTTTCAAGAACTCTGCTTTTTCTTTACGCATCTTGTCCATGTCCATACCAAGTGCTTGTTGTGCAAGTTCTTTGGTTGAGATATCAGGGATCTCGATTGGATCGGTAATCCCTTTCTTGGCCAGTAGGCGAATTAACTGAGTTCGTGCATCTGTCGCACGGTCTAACGCTGTACCTAATACACGTAAGGCAACTTCTGGTGCATGCATATGTATACCATGAGATGCAATCGCATAATCCCAACGCCATTGCGCATGACGGATGTTGAGTTGGATCTCATCCATCTCTGCCTGTGTGGCACCGGCTTCCCATGCAGCCTTCGCTTCAAAGTGTGCTGCGATGATTTGCTTTTCAGCCAACAGTTTCAATTCAGTCACTTGATCTTTACGTGTTTTAACCACGTCTTGTAGCATTTCTTTACTTTGGGTATGACAGTTTGCACAAGTATCTTGGAAACGATCAAATGGATTACCTACTTTATGATCGGTAAATACGGTACCATCCGCATTTTTTATTTTTGGCATATGGCAATCAACACACGTTACGTTGTTTTTACCATGGATACCTTCACGCCATGTTTCATAACCGGGATGCTGTGCTTTTAACATGGGCGTTTTAGACACTGCATGCGTCCAATCTTTGAAACCAATTTCGTCATAGTATTCTTCCATTTGGTCAACTGTTGTGCCTTTATCCCATGGGAATTTTACGGCTTTAGTTGGACCCGTGAAATAGTACTCAACGTGGCATTGCGCACAAACTTGTGCTTGTTGATCAAGGCGACCTTGCTCTTTAAATGGCTTACCAATTACTTCCATTGCTCGTTCAACGTATGGACGAGTCAATTTAAGTGCGGGTTCTCCATTTTTGAATGCGTCGCTACGGGTATCATGACAATCGGCACAACCAATGGCATTAACAATCTCAGCCCCTCCTTTCGCCCATTTACCTGAGAAGTAAGCATCTTCACCATTTTCTTCAATAAAGCGCGCTACGTCCGGGCTTTTACAACTCCAGCAAGACATAACCATAGGGCCATTTTTAGCATTAGTTGGTCCACCTGTACGTAGGGTATTACGAATATCATCAATGGCATAGAAATGACCACGGGTTTTATTATAGTCTTTAGAAAAACCATAACCGGCCCACATGATGACCATATTTGGATCACCTTGTAATGCATCTTCTATTTCTTTACTTTCACTGGTCGCTTTCCAGGTTTTGTATTGATCAGGATGTGCTTGTTGGAACTTTTCATTTCGTGGTTCTAATTTTGCTGATACTTGATCAGCAGCAAATACAGTACTACTGCTAACACCAAGTAATAATGTCGCGAGCAGAACTGCCACGCCAGAGGCTGGTTTTAGAGTTTTATATACACTAGCCATGTTGTCTCCAATTATTAATTATTTAGGTTGACCAAGCGTTGTGAGAGTGGCAATAAATAAGAGTTGGAAACGTATCTATATATTTTAATTTAATCTTTAATGTCATAATTATTTTTTAAAACATATAACCACATTATTTAAAATATCTCAAATATACCTGTATATAAATAAAAATCGCCGCTTACTCTCTTGTTTGTTGTTCTCGATCAAGATTATTAAAATAATAAACAATGTGTTTTAATAATCCCAAAATAAGTACGAAAAAAAGATGGTCAAAGAGACGGCTATACAGTAAATGACACACACTGACATTTATTTACATTTCAACATGTTACATTAATCTTTTTAAAACATTGGCTTATGCGTTTGTTGATGTATATCTCAAATATAAAATTAACTTGTTATAGGTAAGCGTTATTTGTTTTTAATTTTCCAGTTTTAAAATATAATGGAATCGTTAAGCGTTGTGGCTGGCATTGTTAATAAGAATTATTCTTAATAAGAATTAGTGTTATTCAGTAAAGCAAATAATTGACAAATTGAAATTACTTTTAATTTTAAAATATGTTTTGTCTGAATAATTAAACTAACGAAAATTAAAATGTATTTTTAATTAATATACATTTTTATAATTCTCATAGAAGGATGCAAAATGGGTAATGTAAAATTAGCCATACGTACAACGATTAGCTTTCTGCTCTTCATATGTATCTATGGTTTTAATGTCAGTGCTGCAGCAGAGTCGCCAGATCACGCGGTCATTAATGCAAACACTGATAGTCGACACGAAGTGACGTTTAATCGCGACAGTGATTATGCTTGTATACAATGTCATAAGGATTCGAAAGAAACACGCCAGGGTACACATGGTGAAAAAGTCGTAGCAGAAATAGGCAGAGACCTGAAATGCGTTGAATGCCATAACACTATTGGTCCAAACCACCGCGAAGATGCCCCGCAAGTCACTAAATTTTTCGCCGCTCAATCTAAAATTGGCACACATAAAAACCTGCTGGATTTTGGCGCTATCTTAAAAGCGACGGGTAATTGTACTGATTGTCACACTCCAGAAAAATTACAAGAAAAAACCTGGGTACATGATGTACATGCGAAAAAAGCCACGTGTTCGTCTTGCCATATGATCCATGCCGATGGCGAGAAAGAAGGTATGCAAGCGCTAGAACGTAAGGAGCAAATTGCGCAATGCGTCGATTGTCATAAAGACTTTAACTTGATAAAAGAAGATAAGGGAGAATGACATGGTCTGTTCTAGACGAAATTTATTAATTGGTGCTGGTGCGATAATTTTTACGACTGGCGTCTCTAAAATTGCGCTAGCCAAAAAATCATTAGTTGCTACGCAAGAAGACGGTGATAAACGCTACGGTATGGTTTTTGACGAAACGGCTTGCATTGGTTGTACAGCTTGTACAGATGCCTGCCGTGAAGTTAACAATGTACCGGAAGGCGTATCACGTTTAAAAATTGAACGCAGTGCACCGATGGGGGAGTATCCCGATGTCGATTACACATTCAATCGTGTGTCTTGTCAGCACTGTGATAATGCACCTTGTGTCACTGTTTGTCCGACGGGTGCTTCGTATGTTGATTTAAAAACAGGCATTGTCGATGTTCATAGCGATAAGTGTGTTGGTTGTGGTTATTGCTTAGCGGCTTGTCCGTATCAAGTGCGATTCTTCCATCCAGAAACTAAAGTGGCAGATAAGTGTAATTTCTGTCGTGATACTAATTTAAAAGCCGGTAAATTGCCTGCTTGCGTTGAATCATGTCCGACTAAAGCATTGACCTTTGGTGATCTGAACGATCCGACGAGTGAGATAAACAAAGTGATTGCCAGTAATGCCGTTTATCGCTCGAAAGTAGAATTAGGTACCGAGCCAAAACTGTATAAAGTAGCGGATACAAAAGGGGAGATAAAACGATGAATACAATTGTAAGTGCGTTTACGTTTGATTCTTTGGTGTGGGACTGGCTTATTGCGATATACCTGTTTTTAACCGGGATGTCGGCTGGTATGGTATTAATTTCGATTCATTTGAAGCGCAAGGTTATTGATGGTAAAGCGTCAGCTAATGGCATCATTAAGGCAACGGCTATTTTAGCACCGCTCGGAATTATCACTGGTTTAACCATTTTGATTTTCCACTTAACTAAGCCCTTAGCGTTCTGGAAGATCTTGGTTTACTTTAATCCCACTTCGGTGATGTCGATGGGCGTGATCTTATTCCAAGTTTACATGATGATCTTATTTACTTGGATTGCCATCATGTTTAAAGATGAATTAGCGGTATTACTGCAGAAGTTATTTAAAGGTCGCTTTGATTTTGTCAATTCGATAGTAGATAAACTGGCAAAATTTGAAAATGCACTAGAGCTACTTTTAGCACTGCTCGCTATGATGTTAGCGGCTTATACTGGTTTTTTATTATCGGCATTAAAAACCTATCCGATGTTAAATAATCCAGTATTACCTGTGCTATTTATTTTCTCTAGCGTGTCATCGGGTGCCGCTGCCTGTCTCATGCTTGGTATTGTTGGGTTTAAAGAATCATTCCACAGTAAAAGTGTGCAATGGATCCATGGTATTGAACGTCCTGTTGTCGTATTCGAATTGTTTGTATTGCTCACATTTTTTACTGGCCTTATCTTTGGTGGTGGCCAGAAGGAAGTGGCCGCGATGGCCGCGATTGGCGGCGGTTTTTGGGCATCTTGGTTCTGGTACGGTGTCGTCGGTGCGGGTATGTTAATGCCATTAGCGTTAAACTTTTTTGTGCCAGCACAGTCACGTCATAACAAAGCGTTTGTATTGTTAGTTACATCACTCAGCCTTGCTGGTGTGTTAATGCTGCGTACATTTATTTTGTATGCGGGACAGATGACAGTTGTTTAACTGTTAGTTACTGACAACTGACTATCACTTAAGGATTATCTTATTGTGTTATTAACGGTTGTCTTAAATCAAAGTTAATATCTTGGGCATAAGTTAATGTCTTAAGTACCAGCTAATGACTTATATAAAGTAAGAGGGTTGATTAGGACTCTCTTTGTTTTTTATTATCAATGGATCCATTTATGATCCCAGAAATTGCATTATTTTCACTTATTCTTGGTACGTTGTGCGCTATTCTCGGTGCCGCGATTCCCTTGTTTGGCATCGCGACTAAACAACCACATTTAAGCCGTTATTCGTGGCCATTGAGTTATGGCGCGTTTGTCGCGGTGACCACCTCAATTTGTCTACTTGCTTATAGTTTCACTGTCGATGACTTCTCTGTCACCTATATTGCCCAACATTCTAATTCTCAGTTACCAGTATTGTTTAAGATAGCCGCTGTGTGGGGCGGACATGAAGGCTCACTATTATTTTGGGTGTTTTCGTTGTCGTTATGGTCGGCGGCAATTGCGTTCGTTAACCGTCATCACAATCAAGCTTTTATTAGCCGGGTATTGATTGTATTAAGTTTATTAACTGCCGCGTTTGGTTTATTTACCCTGCTGGGCTCTAATCCTTTCTCGCGGTTATTGCCGGTACCGATGCAAGGACGAGATTTACACCCGATGTTACAAGATGTTGGTCTTATTTTTCACCCGCCATTATTGTATTTAGGCTATGTGGGATTTTCGGGATCCTTTGCCTTTGCGGTGGCGGCGTTAACGATGCCAGATATCGACATTCCTTGGCCACAGTGGAGCCGTGCTTGGACGCTTGCTGCTTGGGTCATGCTAACGGGCGGTATCGCACTGGGTGCTTGGTGGGCTTATTATGAACTGGGTTGGGGCGGCTGGTGGTTTTGGGACCCGGTTGAAAATGCGTCATTGCTGCCTTGGTTAACGGGTACTGCATTATTGCATTCATTGATAGCCAGTGAAAAGCGTCAGGCGTTGATTAACTGGAGTTTACTACTGTCCATATTTACATTTAGCTTAAGTTTACTCGGTACTTTTGTGGTGCGTTCTGGGATCTTAACTTCTGTGCATGCATTTGCGGTAGACCCGACACGCGGACTGGTATTGCTCGTGATCTTAGCTGTTTGTGTTGTGGTGCCGCTAACGTTGTTTATGTTACAAAGCGGTAAGATCAAACCATTAAAACTGCGCAGTATTGTTAGCCGAGAAGTGTTATTTTTGATGCTAAATAGTGTGCTGGTGGTTGCAACATTATCGGTATTGCTTGGCACTTTTTATCCGATGATCTTTCAAGTCTTCAATTTTGGCAGTATCTCTGTTGGCGCACCTTTCTTTAATGCAGTATTTGTACCTTTGGCGTTATTGTGTTTTGTATTAATGAGTATTGCTCCTTTTATACACTGGAGTAAAACTAACCTTGATGCCATGAAGAGCAAGTTAATATTAATTTGGATTTTTGCTGTGATTATCGGTTCGGTGGCTAGCTACTTAGTTAATGATAGCTTGTCGGTATTTGTACTTCTGGTACTGATATTGTGTGCGGCTGTGGTTATGTCGAGTTTATTTGGCGGCGTGCGTATTCGCCATTTAGCCATGACCGTTGCGCATGTTGGTGTTGCGATTACTGCGGTTGGGATATTACTCGTCAGTTATAATTCTTCCGAGATAAGTACTAAAATGAGCCCAGGTGTTTCGGTCGAATTAGGTGATTTAACCGTTAACTATATAGAGACTGAGTGGTTGGTCGCGTCTAATTATACCGCAGAGCAGGCGGTACTTGAGGTCGTTGATAAGGACGGCCATATTGTGCAATTGAAACCACAAAAACGCCATTATCCAGTCCGAGTGATGAATATGAGTGAGCCCGCTATTCATTCAACTTGGCTGCGTGATATCTACATTACTATGGGTGAAAAGATTGATAGTAACTCTTATGCAATCCGAATCCAGAATAGAGCATTTATCAACTGGTTATGGGCGGGCAGCATAATAATGATGGTTGGTGGTCTGTTGGCAATAGGGCAACGATATGTTAAATAATAACTTTAAATTAATACTACCGAGTTTGTTAGGGTTGTTGTTTGTGGCAGCGATGATGTTTGCATTAACCTCTCAAGAGGGGCAAGTGACGCCTTCAGCCTTGGTTGGGAAACCGATCCCTGCGTTTACCGCCAGCAGTTTAAGTGCTACTGAACTAGTTGGTAATAATGAGCGAATCGATAACAATGAGCTAGTCGATAATAATCAGTTATTAGGTAATAGCGCACGATTAGATAACCGCATATTTCAGACGGATAAAAACTACACCTTGCTAAATGTATGGGCTTCTTGGTGCGCTGTTTGCCAAAGTGAGCATGGTTTTTTAATGAAGCTTGCGGGTAAAGATGGCGTGCGCATCGTTGGCTTAAACTACCGTGATGATCGCGCTGATGCAAATCGTGTATTAAGATCGCTGGGCAATCCCTACGTAGCAACCATCTTTGATCCTGACGGCAAGATTGCCTTGGATATGGGGGTGATTGCGACGCCAGAAACCTACTTGTTAGATAATCAGGGCATTGTACTCTTTCGTTATTCAGGGGCTCTGGATGAAACGGTTTGGCAGCATTACTTCAAGCCATTTATGCAGCTGTTAACAGATAAATGAATACGGCTAACGAACAAATGAATTAATCAAGTGAGAATATAAATGAAACGATTATCAGCGTGTTTTGGCATGATGGCGATGTTAATTATAACGCCACTCTCTGCACAGCAGTCTAGCTTGTCTCGTGGTGAACCTAAGCAGTCGGTAGAAATATTTGAATTTAATACCTTAGATAAACAAAATAGGGCGATTAACTTAGCACGTCAATTACGTTGCCCTCAATGCCGAAACCAGAACCTGATGGAATCAAATTCGCCGATCGCCAAAGATTTGCGATTGGAAGTGTATTTGATGGTAAATGAGGGGCAAACCGATCGACAAGTGATTGAATTTCTGACTAGTCGTTTTGGTGATGTGGTTTTGTATAACCCTAAATTTGAACCCAGAACTTACGTGTTGTGGCTTGGACCTTTGTTTTTTATTATGTTATTTGGTTGGTTGGGTTATCGTAAAGTAACGGCGTCGATAGTGAGCTGATTATTTGTGTTGGATTAGTGCTTTTATTTTGATTTATTGTTTAAGATCAATTTAGTACAATAAACTGATGGCGATAACAGTTATGGACTATTATATCGACAAATTGAATATTCCCAATAAATAGCCCAATGTTTAATTATTATTAAGCATAACATCTATTGGCTGGCTCCCATTATATTTTATGTCTATTTATCTTTAGCAACTCATTGAACTTCATCACATTTATTAATAACGTCTCTCTATACTATGCCTTTGTATTTATTTAGGTACAGCTCTGTTCTGGGGGTTGAACTGACTTGTTAATTTAAATTTAATAATTAGGGATGAATAAATGAAACAATGTTTTACATTTTTAACTATGTGTTTGGTTGCTTTTAGCAGTCTGGCTGCTGAATCGAGCGATAGAACTGAACAAAAAGGTTATACCGAAACGAAGTATCCAATAGTTTTAGTTCATGGACTTTTTGGTTTTGATTCAATTGTTGGTGTTCAATATTTTTATGGTATTCCTCGTACATTAACCAGAAGTGGTGCTGTGGTGTACGTCGCTCAGGTTTCTGCAACGAATCGAACAGAAGAACGTGGTGAGCAGCTATTAACACAGATTGAACAGATTTTAGCTGCTACAGGAGCAGATAAAGTTAACTTAATTGGGCATAGTCATGGCGGGCCTACAGCACGTTATGTAGCATCTGTTGCGCCTCAATATGTGGCATCCGTCACCAGTATTGGTGGGGTTAATAAAGGTTCAATTATTATCGATATCATACGTAAAGAAGTACCAGAAGGTTCAATATCAGAAGCGTTAGCCGTTACGATCACGGCTGGTTTTAGTAACCTAATTAACTTCCTTTCTGGTGGTGGTGACTTACCACAAGATCCAATTGCGGCATTAGAATCGTTAACAACTAAAAGATCGTTAGAATTTAATCAATCATACCCAGAAGGTATTCCGACAACAGCGTGTGGTGAAGGTGAGTATCTTGCTGATAATGGTGTTTATTATTATTCATGGAGTGGTTCCGCTAATTTCACTAATTTGTTAGACCCACTCGATGCGGCACTTGTTTTAATTGGCATTGGTTTTAGTGAGCCTAATGATGGTGTGGTATCTGCGTGTAGTTCGCACTTAGGTAAAGTAATTCGCGATGATTATAAAATGAATCATGTTGATGAAATTAACCATACATTTGGTATTCATCACCTGTTTGAGGCTGATCCAAAAACCTTATATCGTCAACACGCTAACCGTTTACAATTACAAGGCTTATAGAAATGAAAAAAATCGCATTAACGTCGATAATTTTAATTGCAGTCGTTACTGCGATTTTTATCGATACGAATAACACGGACAAGCAAATACAAACGCAATCGTTACAGTCAAAATCGCAGCTGGACACTGCTATTGATTCAGCATCTGCACGCGATACGTTTGAGTATTTTTTATCTGGATTAGGAGAGAAAGAATTAAACGCTTTACAAGCGAAATTTATGCAGTTTAATTCGCAGCGTCCTGTTGACTCACAAATAGATAAAGCATTATTCCAGCAATATATTCATTATAAAACCTATTTACAGACATTAGAGTCAGATGCGAACTCTGCTGACTTTGGTTTAGTTGATCTTATGGCGTTAAATGATCAATTACTTGCTGCTCAGCTTAAGTTTTTTACACCAGAACAACAAAAATTATTGTTCGCAGAAGAAAACCAACTTAGAACCATGGCATTGAAAAAACTAGAGCTCCAGCAAGTTGCTGCGTCGAAAGAAGAGTTCAATGCTATGTGGCAACAAGAATTACAGTTGCTTCCAGAGAAAGAGCAGCTAACGTATAAAAATGCGGCCTTAATGGGGTCGTTAGCAGATACCAAAGGGTTGGATACGCAAGAAAAGTACTTAATACGTCAAGATCTGGTAGGGGCCGAAGGAGCACAACGTTTAGCTGAGTTAGATGCAAAGAACGAGGTGTTTAACGCTGACGTTGATAACTATTTAAATGAACGACAAGCGTTAATGACTGATGATCGCTTAACGATGGGAGAGCTATCATCAGCGATAACAGAATTACGTGAGACGAATTTTCCATCTCAACAACAACGCCGTATTAAAGCGTTGGAACGCATTCATGATGCTAATACGGATTCATAGTCATTGATATAAAGGGTGTTGATAGTAACTGTTGTGAATGCGACAACATCAACTGCCGCATTCATTTTTCACTCGATATTGAACTGATATTTTTAAGATGCTTTTTCTGCGGTCTTTTCTAACACCAAGATAAGAATAATAGCAGCAAGCATAGCCACGATAGCATACGCTAATAATGCTGGCTGGCCTGTCACTTGCTCGAAGCTAAATGGTGAAAGATTACGTTCTAACAATGGCACTTCAAGGCCACTTGAATTAGTTCGCCACGTTAACGTTTCTTTCCATGGCCATACTTTACCAAGTGTACCAATCATAAGTCCGGTTAAAAACGTCAATGTGATATCGCGGTAGTGTTTTAGTACCCATGTCAGCACATGCGAGAATGTCAGCAGGCCAATAGCACAACCAGATGCAAAAATCGCTAATGTGACGATGTCGATAGATTTAGCCGCCGCAAGAATGGGTGCATACATACCTAACATCAACAGGATAAAACTACCTGAAATACCCGGTAAGATCATGGCACAGATCGCAATAGATCCTGCAAGTAAGATATTGAGCGACGTTGGCTCAAGATTAAGCGGTTGCAGCACGGTAATGCTATAAGCAAAACCAATACCGGCGATGACAGCTACAAAGCGGTTGACTTTCCAGAATTCGACCTGCTTAAACATGTGGTTTACTGAGATGATGATTAAACCAAAGAAGAACGACCAAAGCGGAATAGGGTGGGTGTGCAGCATCCATGTGATGACACGCGCTAGCGTAAAGATACTCGTTAGGATACCTGCCAGTAACACGATCAAGAATGACCCATTGATGTAATCAAAAGCCGCTTTCAGACCATCTTTTCTGATCATACCGATAAGGCGTGGGGTAATGCGACTAATACTCCCTAACAAAGTATCGTAAATGCCGGTAATGAAGGCAATTGTACCGCCGGACACGCCAGGAACAACGTCTGCTGCGCCCATCGCCACGCCTTTTAGAAAGATAGAAACTTTACTCATGATTCTCCGTATAATTTATTGATTAAAGGTCAAATTTAACAGCATTATAAACGGTTTGATCGAAACTTATATAGAAAGCGATATAAGTGTGATCCGTGGTCGGTTTAAGGTGGAGTGATAAAGCGGATTATTTTTGTTGTTACTTTGGTGTTTATTATCAGCGATCACGCTTTTTATCTATGTTTATGTTTAATTGTGATCCCAACTAAATATTTAATATTATTGTATTTTAAATGTCATATTCTTAACTTAACCTCATATTCGCTATAACAACAATCAAAGGATTTGATGTGAATATACTAAAAAATGTAATAACAACAACTTGCCTCACTTGTGTTATGAGTGTGCCTGCACTTGCCGACAGTGATATCTACCTTACGAATAACTCCAACCAGACCATGTCTATTCAAGTTAACCATACCGGTTCAGATTTACTTGAAGAAGGCACAGAATGGCAACAACATGTACAGACACTTAAACCATGGGAAACTAAAATGGTATTAAGTTTTAATCGCTGGGAAGGGGTTAAGTCGGGTGATACTTATCAGTTCGAAACACTGGTGACCAATGAAAATGGCGAGTCGCTGTCGTTGTTACAACAAGTGAAAGGCTATTGGTATAAATCAACACTTGATCATGGTGCCAGTGCCAATGATGTTGCGTTGAATTGGGCGGATGATCGTGATACTCATCGTTATCAGTCAAAATATAACAGTAACAGCAGCAGTACTGAAATTGCGTTTAAAGCGAGTGCGACTGGTCGTTATGATGATATATATTACAGTATCACCCCGCAAAAAATTGATGAACAGCCTGTAGCCGACGCAGATACACTCAAAGTCATGTCATATAACGTCTGGGCTCTGCCTGTGATTGCAAAGCACATCGGTGACCGTTTTCAGGAAATACCGAAGCATTTAAAAGGCTATGATGTACTCATGCTACAGGAAGTATTTGCTTCTGGTCGTGATGCATTTTTGCGTGATCTGGCTAAAGAATACCCGTATCAAACGAAGATGTTAGATTACCCTGGGATTAATGTTTACGATGGTGGTGTGACTATTGTGAGTCGCTATCCAATTGTTAATGAAGGGCAATACGTCTATCCCGATTGCTCTGGAACAGACTGCTTTGCTGACAAAGGCGTAAATTATGCTGAAGTGATCAAAAATGGTAAGGCATATCATGTATTCGCAACCCATACCGCGTCGTTCGATACTGATACCGCACGCGATTACCGCCAGCGTCAATTTCGCCAGATCCGCGAATTTGCTCATGCACAGAATATCCCAATCACTGATACTGTTGTCTATGGTGGTGATTTTAATGTGAACAAACTTAAATTCCCAACTGACTATCAACAAATGTTTGCCAACTTGAGCGCTGATGAACCGCAATATGCTGGTTATACAGAATCAACGTTCGACCCGCGTATTAATGCCTACGCAGGTAATGCACTATCGGGTGGTGAAAATATCGAATATCTTGATTATATTGTTGTCAGTAATGAGTTTGCCAAGCGAAACGAGAACATAAACACAGTGAAAATACCGCGTACAACGGTTGCTAGTTTATGGAAACATTGGAATTTGTCCGATCATTTCCCTGTTAAAGCAGTGATCCGTTAATGCGATGGCCATTACTATTAATAAGCGTTGCCTTTATTGGCAGCGTTTATTTATTCATCACCAATGAAAATGAACTCAACGCTATTAAGTTTGAAACAGCGAGCCCAGTATTATTTGAAACGGCTGATGAAAAAGTGCAGCCGACAGCCTCTGCATCGAGTCAAACTACAGCACAGATACAAATTAATGAGGATATGCCTGAGCAAGATACTTTATTACAATCAGGGCAAGCGTTAATGACAGCGATAACGTCATTTTGGCAGCAATGTAGAAGGGAAAGTAATTGCGATGAATTGTTAACCCAACAGCAGTTGTTACTTGATGATGATCGTTATCAGTTATTAGTCAACTTCCCTGTAAACCTACAGAACGAACAGCGGTTGATGGGGGCGTCGTTAATCAGTCTGGATGCAAGTTTGACGGATAAAATCGCCAATGTTAAAGCGATTAGAGAGCAAATATGGGGTGATGATGCAGCGCTGTTATTTCAGCAGCAAGATGCTTATTATGATTACCGCTTGTCGCTATCTGATCTTGATAATCGTTTAAACCAAACTCAGAATTCGGATGACTTTATCAATGAATACAATGCGATGTTGGCAGACCGGGGTGAGGACTTAGATAGCTTTGCGTTAAGCTCTGATACAGCCAAGTATGAACAAGCGTTGCAATTAATCCCTTCATCTATGCCCGAGGATGAAACGGTCAGAATTAAGGCCGAATTGGCTTCGCAATATCTAACCGCTAACGAACAACAATCCATTGTTAACCGAGATCAGCAAGTTGATAAGCAAAAGCAAGAAATAACGGATTATCAGCAGAGATTAAATCAACTTGAGGCCACACTTGCTAATGAACGTGCAACGTCAAAGAAAACAATGAATGATGAAGATTGGCAAGTTTATAAAGCAGATCGCTTGTATCAATATCGTCTTAGCTTCTTTAGTTCTCGGGTCTAGCTCAACAACCAAAAACATAAAAACGTTTTGGTTGTTCGTTTCTGTATCAGCTAAATTGTTACTGGGAAAATTAAGCTCAGAGTTATTGTACGATAGCTATAACCGCATATGCTAATGCTGGCTGGCCTGTCACTTGCTCGAAACTAAATGGCGATAGATTTAACCGCCGCAAGAATCGGGTGAGTGTGCGGCATCCATGCGTTAGTTAGATAATCATCCGTTATAAAGTCAGTCGCGCTATCTGAACTCGTTCTGTGACTTCTGCCGATTATGCTTGTGACAACTGTAACAAAATCAATAATTAAAGCTTCTTTAATCTAACGTAGCTTTACATCTATTATTGCAAAGTGTATAACAAATATAAAATAGAGTTATTACTCTATTTTATATTTGTTATACAAGGAACTACAAGTGAATAAAATAACAAAAATACTCTTAAGCTTAGCGGCCGCCTCTGCATGTGTATTGGTTGGCGCCGTGTTATATGCCAATGTAATCGGAAAAGGTAGCCTACCAGCAGCAGACCCGCAAGGCTATACAACCATTGAAGCGAATGGTCTTAGTTTTGCGGTTGATATACGTGGAGATAAAACGGGGACACCGGTTATATTGCTCCACGGATTCCCAGAGTCAGCAGTGATGTGGGACAAATTCATGGATGAGCTCACTACAAAGGGCTATTACGCTATTGCACCAAATCAGCGTGGTTACAGCGCCGGTGCTCGACCTGATGACGTTGAACAATATCAATTGAAATACCTGGCTTCAGATGTCATTGCGATTGCCGATCAGCTTGAATTAAAACAATTTCATTTAATTGGTCATGACTGGGGCGCAGCGGTAGGTTGGCAGGTTGCTGCAGAAAACCCTGATCGTGTGATCAGCTATGCGGCTATTTCTGTTCCACATATTGATGCTTTCGGTAAAGCATATCGTGAAGATACAGCACAATATGAATCGAGTGCTTATATCCGTTTCTTTCAGAAACCGATCTTACCTGAATTCATGATGGCAAAAAATGATTATGAGCGTTTAAGATCTATTTGGTCACAGCATGACGCAGCTGAAATTGAACACTACGTTGGTATTCTTGGTCAGGAGAAAGCCCTGACAAGTGCCATCAACTGGTATCGTGCCAATTTCTCTGTATTCACCAACGGTTTAGATGTTGGTAAAGTGAACGTACCCGTTACGTTTATTTGGGGAAATCAAGACCATGCGCTTAAGCGTTCTGGCGTTGATGACACCAGAAATTACGTCGAAGGTGAATATCAATTTATTGAAATGGATGCCGGCCACTGGATTATCCAGGAAAAATATGACGAACTAACAGGCCACTTGTTAGCTCATTTAGCTAAATATAAATAGGTTTCAATTTAATTAGCTTATACAAAGATAAACACCTGCTTGGTCTTTTTAAACCAGATTTGAAAACAAAAGTAGAAATAAAAGGATATACATGAAAAAAATTATGCTTAGAATATTGTTGATTGTACTCGTTGTACTTTCTCCCGTTCTCTACCTCATTTACACATTTGCCTTTACAGGTCCTATGCCAGATGCGGAATTTCAGAAAAAACTTCCTGAAATAGTAAAAAACCTTGAAGTTAAATTCGATGGTGACGGTGAAGAGACCTTAGTGTTTATCCATGGTTACCCTGACAGTTTGGAGCTTTGGGACAAGCAGGTTGAATATTTTAAAGATGATTATTCGATTGCTAGATTCACGTTACCTGGGTTTGAATTAGAAGATAATGGAGAAAGACCTCATTACAATATAAAACAGATCCGAATGATTATTAACGCCTTTATCAAAGGTTTAAATAAGGAACATGTAACAGTTCTGGCTCACGACTGGGGTGCTGCTTATGCTTCTCAGTATCTTAAGAAAAATGACTTAGTAGATAGACTAGTACTATTTGACATCGGTAGTTTTGGCGATGAGAAACGACCAACCATCAATGTTAAATATACCTTTGCACTTGCCGTTGCTTGGACGTTACCGGAATTTTTAGGCGATAAATTAGCACTATATACTGCGGACAAAATTTTAAAAATTGAAGATGTTGACCCTAATAAAACAATCGCCGATTTGCGTTCAGATCCCCGTATGACTTATCCATACTGGCATTTGTGGAACTCTGTATTGACGAAAAACACAACAAAAGCGACAGCGATAAAAGATTATGGCACGCCTTTCCTTTTCATGTACGGGAAGGACAAAAAGGTCTGGTTCCATGCTAAAAGCTGGGAAAAAGAGCTACAAGAACAGAATAAGGGGCAAGTTGAAGTTGTACCTGGAGGCCATTGGTTTATGCAGTCTTCACCTGATCTCGTTAATAAAAAGATCTCTAATTGGTTGAACTCTCACTAAAAAACAAATTGCTGGCCACTTGCTTACTCATTTATCGATGATTTTGCAGTGGCACAGTGAATTAACTCAATTCGTTTATGGCTAATAAGGTAAAACTTTAACTGCCGCATCATCCCCTTTCCCCCATCCAATTGCCTCATTGATAATGCGTTTAGGTAACGCCAGCGAAACACATAGAATGGGGGGAAGTTAGGATCATACTAGCTGCTATACTAGATGATTTTTAATGTTAAAAGCTCAAATAGACAATGGCATGCCGATCAATAATGGATGTAGATAAAATATAAATACACCGGTTAAAAGCACGCCAATAATGATAGCAATAATGTCGTTTATTCCGTTCGATTTAAGTCCTGGAATGACGCGTGGCGTTCTCTTGTTCATCGAGATCCTAGCAACACCAGCCCAGATTATAAACGCCCCGAAAAGTATGACATCGGCCAGCATGCCATTTACTAGCAGATGGCTGAATGCCCATAGTTTCACCGCGATTAGCTGGGGATGCTTGGTTACTTGTTTTATTTTTCCCGGGAGGTAAGGAGCGACAAAAAGTACCATAGCTGGCAGCATCAACAAGTAAGTCAGATGCTTCAACCAGTAAGGTGGTACATACACAAGTACAGGCTCGAGTCGAAGTGCAGCATAGCCCTTGGCGATAAGTACGATACCTACAACGGATATGAGTGCATAGATAATTTTCCATCCGTTCTCGCTTTTGGCGGCCATTCTGTTTCTGAAATCGTCAGCAATGATTGATATTGAATGAATTCCGAGAAATAGGAATAAGCCTGTGATTAAACTCAACATAAAATATTTCCTTTTAAGTCTACAAATTAAAACTCACGATAACCTTGTTCAACGTTATGAATGTTGTGTAAAATCAAATTGCGCGCAATTAAGTGTGTGATAAGATCACAACAACAGATCCGATTCACAGTTAAAGTTCATTGAACTGGGCTAGCCATTGAGTAAAAGAATCAGATACTTGCGTCACGGTACAAGCACCATGGTCAAAAAACCAGACGGGTGCATCGGTTTGCTGACTTATACAATTGCTCAGTTTGAAACAAAACATGTTGCCCTTACAATCAGATGCAAACAAAATATGCCCCTTTGGCATACCGCTCATTTCATATAACTGAGACAGCGAAGAGATATCTTCGAGGCTTAGGAAATCTTGCACTTCAGAAATATCGGAATTCAAATCACAAATCTTAGTTAACACGTTTGGCGTGTGAACCAAGCCATAGGTAGATATTAAATATTTATATGACTCAGGTAAAAAACCATTTAACTTTGATTCAAGCTCTGCAATATCATCACCATTTATTGGTACCATGGCGTTTTTACTGCCCCAGTTTATTACCGCGATTGACGATAAAAACTGTCTTAATTTTATAATGAAAACAAGATACACAGGATAACCATACGCTTCAATTAATTATTGATATAACCAATGAATACTATATAAATCATCAATTGGACGATATGTTTGGATTGTGGCAAAGTAGCGTTATCGGGTCTGCAAGGCCAACACGAATAAAACTCAAGGAAGAACATCATGGCTAATAAACAAGCGTTTCATAACACCAATTTACCTGATATGCGTAATGCTTTTAGTTGGGGACTAAAGTTGAGCGATTTTAATGAGATATTTTTTGTCGCAGTGGTTAGGTCATAATGTGCAGACAGATAATTCGTCACCAAAGTTTCAAAGTGATTAACACCCGTGTGTTTCATTTGGGCAGCCATAAATTGGCCGTTATTATTAGCCAGGAAAGTAGGATCAGTACCAAAAAAGAGGCGCTAGTTAGTTTTGAATTAACTGATGGAGGCGAATGATTAAAAATTACTTAGTTTCCATGCGTTAACTTTATTATCCATCATCATAAGTGTGAATAGATATTGTTTGTTTGCACCTATATCCGCGGTCACAATGACACCGTCGAGAGATGGCGTCACAAAATAACTTACAGCAAACGGATATATATTTATATTTACGAGAGTTAGAAAAATTGTCGTTGATTAGACTAGGACAAGGCAACCATTTTTACTTTGTTGTAAACCGACTGATTAAGAGGCGTTCTGATGGGCCTATGCATCAGACATTAGTCAGGGTTAATCAGCGAGTTATCAAAGAAGCGATCTCTTCACATACAGGGACTAATTATCCATTTTACTCCGCGAGTCGGTTATTGAGTGAGGCCAGCAGTAAGCAGTTCTATCAAGAAGTCGATAATCTGTATTTTCGCTTTCAGCAACAAGCCACATTAGATCAAATGCTTTATCCGACAGAAGAATTGAAACCGTTTAAAACATATTAAATATACCTATATGTTGTTATCTGTATAGTTGATATAACTAAACCAGCTTGTATTAACAGATTAATTTATATTAATCGTGCGATAAAAAACTTGCATCTCGATTACATTTAAATTACATTGCGGTCATTAAATCGACCCGATCGATTATTTTCTTTTATATGGACTTTAAAATACAGTGATACAAACCATTAATCACACATTTCAAATTTCCCTACCGTACTTCTGATCTCTGATTAGCGCGAGCTATTTGCTTTGCCGCCTAGAATTTAACATCTCTCGTTATTTATTAAATTGTGAATCGCAATTGTTATATTTGTAATTACACACTTTAGAGATAAACAATTAAATATGTATTTTATTTCAAGCTGAAGAATGATGACAAACTCAAAACAACACAATGATTGGTCTGATGTATTTGTAAATATAGATCCGACTGCAGAACCACATTATTTGAATGCGATCTCGCATACTGTGCAACAACTTTCGACAATGATTACGGCGATTGATGCGCCGTATTCAGGGTTGGAACCAGCGCAATTGAATGAGCGGATCAAGGCAATGCCAATTGGCAAAGCTCCGATTGCCCCCTTGGCAGACATCATTTCGAATAACGTTGACCTCATTGGTAAAAACTCAATTATTGTGCAACACCCGCACTGTATTGCGCATTTGCATACGCCACCGTTAATTCCAGCGCTTGCTGCTGAAACGATTATCTCGGCATTAAACCAGTCGATGGATTCATGGGACCAAGCGTCTTCTGCTACTTACGTAGAACAGAAAATGACAGATTGGTTATGTGAACTATTTGGTTATAACCTGGAACAGTCAGCGACAAGTAATGGCGCTGATGGTGTATTTACCAGTGGTGGTACGCAAAGTAATTTAATGGGACTATTATTAGCACGTGATCGTGCGGTAGAACAGATCTCGGGTGAAAGCGTTCAAAAAGACGGTTTACCAAGTTACGCCAAAAAATTACGCATCCTATGTTCGAAAACCAGTCATTTTACAGTGCAAAAATCAGCATCGTTAATGGGGCTGGGTGAGCGCGCCGTCGTTACTGTAGCGACTGATGACTTTGGTCGTTTAGACATTAACGCGTTAACTGCAACGATAGCTGATTTACAGTCTCAAGACTTGATCCCGTTCTGCGTGGTTGGTACTGCGGGTACCACTGACCTTGGCGCGATTGATGATCTACAAGCCATTGCGGCTATCAGCGAACAGCACAGCATGTGGTTCCACGTTGATGGTGCATATGGCGGGGCATTGATCCTGAGCTCGCACAAAGACCGTTTAGCGGGTATTGAGCTAGCTGATTCGATTAGCACTGACTTTCACAAGTTGTTTTTTCAACCGATTAGCTGTGGCGCATTGTTGATCCGCGATAAACACAATTTCAAATACTTACTGCATCATGCCGATTATTTAAATCGTGAAACAGATGAACTGCCAAACTTGGTGGATAAATCCATTGCCACGACCAAGCGTTTTGATGCGTTAAAGCTACTGATGTCTATGCAAGCTTTGGGGACAGATAAATTTGGTGCGATGTACGATCACCTCATTAGCTTAACTCAAGATGTAGCAGCGTTAGTAACAGCAACGGACAAGTTTGATCTGTTAGCACAACCGCAACTAAGCACTGTGTTATTTAGATATAACCACCTTTGCAGCGGCAACGACGTAACGATTGAGCATGAAGAAGAAATCAGCGTGATCAACCAACGTTTACGTTTAGATCTGTTGACAGCAGGGCAAGCCGTATTAGGCGAAACCAAAATCAATGGTTATACCTGTCTAAAACTGACCATTTTGAATCCATGCTTGCAGTTAAATGATTTTGAAAGCTTGTTTACCAAGATTGCTGATTTTGCAGCAGAGCAAGATTATATTAATAATTGATAGCAAATAAGCAGTGCTGAATAACGAAAAACAAATAGAACAGTGGTTGGTGTTTCTCGAATAAACCAGCCATTTAATAAATAACAAAAAAGAATAAGTTTAAGGAATAGATATGTCTGTATTACAAATTGGTGCTGGTGGTGTTGGTTGGGTTATTGCGCATAAATGTGCACAAAACAATGACGTGTTTGGTGATATCACTATCGCATCACGCACAATCGCTAAATGTGACAAGATCATCACCAGTGTGCACAACCGTGACAACTTAAAAGATAAGAGCCGTAGCTTAGTATCACGTCAGATTAACGTTGATAACAAAGAAGCACTTATTGCGCTTATCGAAGAAGTAAATCCAGATTTAGTAATCAATGCCGGTCCTCCGTGGGTTAACGTAGCAATCATGGCAGCTTGTGTCGCAACGAAAACGGCTTACCTAGATACATCTGTAGCAACGGATCTATGTAGTGAAGGCCAACAAGTGCCAGAAGCTTACGATCCACAATGGGCATTCCGTGAAGACTTCGAAAAAGCCGGTATCACAGGTATTCTTGGTGCTGGTTTTGATCCAGGCGTAGTAAGCGTGTTCGCAACGTATGCTTACAAGCACTTGTTTGATGAAATTGATAGTATCGACGTAATGGACGTAAACGCGGGTGATCACGGTCAACGCTTTGCGACTAACTTTGATCCAGAAACAAACATGTTAGAGATCTTAGGCGATTCATTCTATTACGAGAACAAAGAATGGCATCAAGTACCTTGTCACAGCCGTGTCATGGAATTTGATTTCCCGGTTGTTGGTCCGCAAAAAGTTTATTCAATGGCGCATGATGAAGTGCGTTCATTAGCCGAGTTCATTCCTGCTAAACGTATTGAATTCTGGATGGGTTTCTCTGATAGCTACCTAAATTACTTCAACGTAATGCGTGATATTGGTTTATTAAGCCAAGTACCAGTAACAACAACTGACGGTATTACGGTTGAGCCGCTTAAAGTATTAAAAGCTATCTTACCGGATCCAACGTCACTTGCTGCTGGTTACACAGGTAAAACCTGTATCGGTACTTGGGTTCGTGGTACCAAAGGTGGCAAGCCACGTAGCGTATTCGTATACAACATTTGCGACCATGAAGAAGCATACAAAGAAGTTGAGCATCAAGCGATTTCTTACACTACGGGCGTGCCAGCAATCACTGCTGCATTACTTTACTTCCAAGGTAAGTGGAGCGACGTTGGTTTGTTCAATGTAGAACAGCTTAACCCTGATGACTTCTTAGACTTGATGCCTCGTATTGGTCTAAAGTGGGAAGTTCAAGAGTTGGAATGCTAATAATGCCGGCTGCTAAAGCTATGCAAACAGAGGCGTCTAGCACGCCTCTGAAAACCCCGTATTTCATGATCCATGAAGACAAACTGCTGCGTAATCTTGAGATCTGCAAGCAGTTAAAAGATCTTTCTGGTGTGAAACTGGTATTAGCATTGAAATGTTTCTCTACTTGGGGAACATTCAACACTATCAGTAAATACCTAGACGGTACCACCAGCAGTGGCCCGTACGAAGTGCAGCTTGGTCACGAAACATTCCCCGGTGAAACACATGCTTATAGCGTGGGTTACAGCGAAGATGACGTGATTGCCGTGCGTGATATCGCCGATAAAATTATTTTTAATTCGGTATCACAACTTGAGCGTATGCAGCCGTTGTTAAATGCAGCAAGCAGTGTTGGTTTACGCATTAATCCAGAAGTGAGCTACGCAGGGCAAGATCTTGCTGATCCAGCGCGTGCTTACTCTCGTTTAGGGGTGAAAAAATCTGGATTAACTGCGGAAACAGTGGCTAAACTTGATGGTTTGATGTTCCATATGAACTGTGAAAATAAAGACTTTGTTGCTTATAACAAGATCTTGGCTACTATTTCAGAACAGTTTTCAGCACACTTAGATCAAGTTTCATGGGTGAGTTTGGGTGGCGGTTTGTTTTTCACTTATCCTGGCTATCCAGTGGCAGAATTAGCATTAGCACTTAAAGCCTTCGCAGAAAAACACCAAGTACAATTATATCTTGAACCGGGTGAAGCGGTGATCACCGATACCACTGACTTAGTGGTATCGGTACTCGATATTGTTGAAAATGATAAAAAAACGGTGATTGTAGACAGTGCAACCGAAGCGCATCGTTTAGATACGCTTATTTATAACGAACCGGCGAGTTTTGCTGAAGCAACTGAAAATGGTCAGCACCCTTATATTATTGGCAGCTGTTCATGTTTGGCGGGGGATATATTTGGTGAAGCCAATTTTCCACAACCATTACAAGTTGGCGATCGTTTAACCATCAAAGATTCAGCAGGTTATACCATGGTGAAACTGAACTGGTTTAACGGCCTGAAAATGCCAAGTATCTACTATAAGCGTGTTGGTAGTGGTGGCGTTGATGGCGAACGTGTAGAAGGTAAAATAGAAAGCCTGAATCAATTTAATTATCAGGATTTCAAAGCGACATTAGGGCAAGACTAATCTTGCCGAGTGTAAGCAACAATATGAATAATACCTTTCACAAGGTGGTACTATGAATAAAAGATCAAAGAAGGTTGGAAATGCCGTGAGCGAAGTTTTAAATAATGTGACAGAAATGAATAACGATAAACCAGAGACGCGCGCCCAAGCGCCTGTTGCGTTAAATCTGACTTCGTTTCTTAGTCAGCCTGCACGCGTGCTGGCGACTAATAGCTATTTACAACGCCAAGAACAGCGTGAATCAAATGCACGCAGTTATCCGCGTCGTTTGCCACTTGCGCTTAAACGCGGTCAAGGTATCTTTGTTGAAGATACTGAACAACAGATCTTTATTGATTGTTTAGCTGCTGCTGGCACGTTAGCGCTTGGCCATAGCCACCCAGATGTGACAGCAGCTTTGATTGAAACTGTGCAATCAGACGTACCAATGCAAACATTAGATCTGATGACGCCAATTAAAGATGAGTTCATGACGCAGTTGTTGGATCTGCTGCCGGGTAATATGGCTGACAATGCACGTATTCAAATGTGTAGCCCTTGCGGTTCAGATGCGGTTGAAGCAGCATTGAAATTAGCTAAAATTGCCACTGGTCGTCGTTCAATTCTCGCATTCTCTGGTGCTTACCATGGCATGACGCATGGCGCGTTAGCGATGATGGGCAATTTAGGGCCTAAATCGGCACTGAGTATGACGGGGGCTGATGTGCAAATTATGCCATTCCCGTATGCACCTCGCTGTCCTTATGGCCTAGGTGAAGCAGGGATTAAAGCCAGTCTTTATCAGCTAGAAACGATGCTTACGGATCCTGAATCGGGAGTAGCTAAACCTGCCGCGATTATCGTAGAAGCAGTGCAGGGCGAAGCCGGAGCACTGCCCGCAGATCCTACTTGGCTTAAAGGCTTACGTGATATCACTAAACGTCACGGCATTTTACTCATCATTGATGAAATTCAAGCGGGTATGGGCCGTACAGGTAAAATATTTGCATTTGAACATGCCGATATTGAACCCGATGTGATCGTCGTTTCTAAAGCGTTAGGTGGTGGCCAACCATTAGCCGCGATTATTTATCATAATGACTTTGATAAATGGAATCCAGGTGCTCACGCGGGCACATTCCGTGGTAACCAGTTGGCAATGGCGTCGGGGTTGGTGGTTATGCGCCACCTTGCGCAAGAGCAACTGCATTTACATGCGGGTGCAATGGGCGCTAAGTTAAAACATGATCTAGAAGCGATTGACAGTAACGTTATCGGTGATGTGCGTGGCCGGGGTTTGATGTTAGGCATTGAGATTGTTGATCCGAATGGTGAACGTGATGTATTGGGTAACTTGCCACAAGATGGGCAACGTGCGAAAGAAATTCAACAAGCGGCATTACGTCGTGGTTTGATTATCGAATTAGGCGGCCGTTTTGGTTCGACTATCCGTATGTTACCGCCACTCATCATCCAATCAGAAGAAATTGATGTGGTTGTTGCTATTTTAACAGATGCGATAAACTCAGTTGCTTAATTGATAAAGCGTTCAACCATGAATAAAAAGGCCTTTAGTTCTGCACTAAAGGCCTTTTTATTCATTTAATTGTCATTTTTGAGCTAACTATTAGTAGTGATATTGAGGATTATTAGTAGTTGGTGTTAGTATACTAAATCGTTTTTATGCCAGAGTTAACAGATTTGACTAATATAGCGCCAATTTTACCACCTAAATTACTATTATATATATTAAAAGCAAAGAATTATGGTGTTGAGTATCAGCCTATTATTGCGGTTGAAACACTTGAGGTTTTTGCTTATGAAGCCTTGTCTCGCTTTTATGACGAAGCAAACAATCCAATTCCCCCTGATCACGTATATAAAGCTTTGCATCATAATCCGCTATCACTATTTCAGGTGGAATTAGCACAGAAAAAATTACAGCTTAAACATGCCCCTAAAAATTTCAAATTATTCGTTAATTTAGATCAAGACTCCTATTTTGCTTATGGCGACGATGTCGCTGAGCAGTCGGTAACAGCGACGGAATTAAACCCTTTCATTCGATTGTTTTTAGAGCATGGCGATAATGAAATAGTGGTAGAGTTAATTGAAAATTCAGAAATAAACGATGCAAAAATGAGCCTGAATATGATCAAGCTTATGGCGTCATATAATATAAGGACTGCGCTTGACGATATCTGTAATGAACAGTCTATGATTTCGACCGCAGTATTAGAGCAAGTTGATTTTATCAAGTTCGATCGTTTTGTGGTATTGAATAAACACAATTCAAGTTTTCTGCTGCTAATTAAAGCGCTAATTACCTACGCTGAAGAGGCCGGAAAGAAAACCATTTTGGAGGGGGTTGAAACGGATGAGGATCTGGCGTTTGCAAAAGCATTAAATATTGATTACGTTCAAGGCTTTCTATTTAAACCACAATTTGTATCTGCACCGCGTTTCGGCCTTTAATACATCGGCCCTTAAGATAAGCAAGGGCCGAGCAAGTTACACAAATAATCTTATATTTATACGGTATTATTTCAGTTTAAACTGACCAACAATCGCCACTAACTGTTCATTTGAACTGGCTAGATCACGGGTACTGTCCATGGTCTTCTGACCGTTTTGGGTTAGTTGATTTACCATCCCTTGGATCATGGTCATGTTACGGTTGATCTCTTCCGTTACTGAGCTCTGTTCTTCTGCTGCAGTGGCTATTTGAATACCCAGATCATTAATCTGCATGACAGAGTCAGTCATTGAATCGAGGTTATCATTAACACTTGCCGTGGTCGTTGCTGTCTGCTGACAACTGGCTTTGGTGATGTCCATCGCACGAACAACCATATCGGCACCATTACGTAAACGTGTCAGCATCTCGTTAATTTCAGAGGTACTTTGCTGTGTGCGTGCTGCTAGCGTACGAACTTCATCTGCGACAACCGCAAAACCACGGCCTTGTTCACCAGCGCGTGCTGCTTCAATCGCAGCATTTAATGCCAGTAAGTTAGTCTGGTCTGCAATTTCACCAATCACACTCAATACAGTGCTGATCCTATCGGTGTCTTCATTCATTGTTTGAATGTTGATTGCCATCGCTTCAACTTCATTAACTAAGTCTGCCACCCCGTGCACAGCGCCTTCGACAATAATTTTTGATTTGCGTGCCTCGTCTGCAGATTGCTGAGTAAAGGTTGCAGATTGCGCTGCATTTTGAGCAACACTTTCTGCGGTTGAACTCATTTCTGTTATCGCTACAACAACCTGGTCTGTTTCACTAGCATGGTCGATTAATACTGTATTATTGTGCTCAGTCTGCGTTCTTAGTTGCTCAATGCCTGCTGAGATATGGTCTGTTGATTGTGATATCTCTAACATCATCGCTTGTAAGTTACTCACGAATTGATTCACTGCTTCTGCAATTTGGCCTAAGTCATCGTTACTGTTTACAGTGAGACGCTGGGTTAAATCAGCGTTACCTTGGGCAAGGTCGACAATTGTCGCTTTTAACGCCAGAATTGGACGGTATAATCGATTAAGTGCGGCATATACAATAGCGGATGCAATAAGGATAAGCAGTAGGGCGCTTAATATTTTTTCTTCTAATAATTCTTGTATTGTTGCGTGGTGTGCAGATTTGTCAATTGTGATCAGTAAATGCCAACGCATTGAGTCATCAAGTTTAATGCTTTCAAAGTAACTCACTTTATCTGCACCATTAACAGTGAAGTTGGTTACGCCTTCATCTTTATTGAGCATTTCTTGTTGCAGTTGTGCATAGCCCATTTTGTCAGCTAACTTACTTTGGCCAGGATTACGGATCTGCACTGTTGAGGCGATAGTGGTACCTTGGTTATCGTGTAAGCTTGTTACCGCGTTGGCAAATGCAGATGCACGAACCATCTCATTTAACACTCCTAACTCGATATCGGCAAGCAGTACTCCTTCAAGTTGACCATTTTTATAAAAAGGGGCTGCAATACTGATAAGTAATTGCTTTGTTAATGCATCTTTATACATTGCCGTCACAATCGTACTGCGTTTTTGTTGAGCAAGAGTATACCAATCACGTGTGCGGGGGTCATAACTAGCTAAATCTCGTTTACCACTTGCAGCGCCATAAGAGCGGCCATCAGCAAAACCAACCACGATGTCACTCGCTTTAGTGGCTGCGGTGATTTGTCGTACCATTAAGAGTATCTGCTCGTCACTACGTGCTTGGGCAAAATCGGGTGCCGTTGCAATTAAACCGTCTTTAATGGTTTGGAACCAAGTATTAATTTTTGCCGATGTGGTATCAACTTTTAATATAGAGTAATCGTTGATATTACTCGACATCGAAGAAGATAACTGGCGGTAAGAAAAGAAGTTAGAAATAGTTAAGGTTGTTATTAAGAGTAGAATAATGACAGATATTATCCTCCCTTTAAAACTTGATAGAAAATCCACGTGTATTTACACCCTTTAATGGTTAGAAATATTGCTGTTTAGCTAATTTGCCAATGTATATTTGTTTAAGGAAATTTTTTAACATGCTATCATTCATAGGAAAGTTCGGGTAGGGTTTTATTGGTGTTTATAAAGTTAATATTGACATTAAATGCTTTATTACTATTTTAGATCAAGATTTACAGCTGCATGGGCTGTAAATCTTGATATGTTATATTGTGATTATTTTAGTTTAAATTGTCCAACAATCGCGACCAATTGTTCATTCGAACTTGCGAGTGTATGTGTACTGTCCATGGTTTTTTTACCATTCTCAGTTAACTGAGATACCATACCTTGAATCATTGTCATGTTACGGTTTATTTCTTCAGTTACTGAACTTTGTTCTTCTGCCGCAGTCGCTATTTGAATGCCAAGATCGTTTATTTGCATGACTGAATCTGTCATTGAATCAAGGCTAACATTGACACTTGCTGTCGTTTCAGCCGTTTGTTGGCAACTCAATTTGGTTGCATCCATTGCTTTAACGACAGTATCTGCACCATTACGTAGGCGGGTTAACATCTCATTAATTTCAGAGGTACTCTGCTGAGTTCTTGCTGCGAGTGTGCGAACTTCATCGGCAACCACCGCAAAGCCTCGACCTTGTTCGCCAGCACGTGCAGCCTCGATAGCCGCGTTTAATGCCAGTAGGTTGGTTTGATCTGCAATCTCACCAATTACACTTAATACCTTGCTGATTCTATCGGTGTCTTCATTCATCGTTTGAATGTTTAGTGCCATCGCTTCAACTTCATTAACTAAGTCAGCAACCCCGTTAACCGCGCCTTGAACCACAGCTTTAGATTGGTGCGCCTCATCGCTAGACTTCTGCGTGAAGGTCGCACTTTGTGCTGCGCTTTGAGCCACACTGTCTGCAGTCGAACTCATTTCAGTTACTGCAACAACAACCTGATCGGTTTCATTTGCATGATCAATTAATACGGCATTATTGTGCTCTGTTTGAGAGCGTAATTGTTCAATCCCGGTAGCAATCTGCGTTGTTGATTGTGATATTTCTAACATGATTGACTGTAGGTTGCTAATAAAGGTATTTACGCCTTCGGCTATTTGGCCTAAATCATCTTTACTTGTTACTTCCAATCGCTGAGTTAAATCGCCGTTGCCTTGCGCGAGATCTTGAATTGTTGATTTTAATGCAATGATTGGTTGATAGAGTTTATTAAGACAAATATATATTAATATCGACACGATAAGAATTAAAATAGCAGCTGTGATCAATGAATCATTAAAGCTGTCTGTAATGACGGCGTGGTGCGCGTCTTTATCCAGTGTGACCACTATATGCCAGCTTAATTGGCTATCAAGCTTAACAGATTCAAAATAGCTGATCTTTTCTTTACCATTGACTGAAAGAGCGAGTTTACCTTTTTCTTCCGCTAGCATTTTTTGCTGTAACTGGGTAAATGCGGTGTTATCGGCAAGTTTTGATTTCCCAGGGTTGTCGATAGCATCGGTAGAAGCAATTATTGTACCTACGTCATCAAACAAACTTGTGGTTGCATGAGAAAATGCAGAAGCCTTAACAATATCTTCAAGCACGTTCAATTCGATATCAGCGAGTAATACACCTTGTAATTGCCCATTACGGTAAAATGGTTCGGCGATACTCACCAATAGATTGTTGGTAAATGCATCTTTATACATAGGCGTAATAATTGTTTTTCTTTGACGTTTTGCTTCTTCATACCAACCTCGTGCACGCGGGTCGTATTCCGATGCGTCATGTTTTCCGCTCGTCGCACTATAAGAACGCCCATCTTCAAAACCGACGAGTATGTCTGTTGCTTTCGTTGCTGCATTGATTTGCTGCACCATTAAAATCAGCTGGTCATCGTTACGTGGTACAGAAAAATCGGGAGCCGTGCCGATCAAACCGTCCTTGATAGTTTGAAACCAAGCGTTAACAGTTTCGGATGTACTACTGACTTTCAGAGTTGAGTACTTATCTATATCATCTTTCATTAACGCGGACATTTGGCGATAAGAAAGAAAGTTTGATATTGCAAGCGTCGTGATAAGCAGTAACATAATTACTGTAATTATCCGGCCTTTAAAACTTGATAAGAAATTCACGTGGGTACATCCTTTTTATAAATTAATTCGAGAGTGGATACTCGCATTACACAGCGATAACACTATCGCAATTACATTGTTATTAGCTTATCGGCTGTAAATATTGATATCGTATTTTAAATGGCTAATGAGTGATATTGGTCACAAAAATACAATGCATATATTCATTAAGTATTACTGTTATTGAGCAGGATTGGTGCAGTCTTGTTCGATTTAGAGAGGATATACTTATTCTGCATGATTGATCTATACCATGATGAAAGTAAAGCTAGGTAATCTTATTAGACACTATTGGTGATGCATTATACGCTCTCTGGATTTTCAATCTATGGTCCTCTATTTATGAAATATTTCTTTAAACCACTGATATTACTTTTTGTCTCGTTTTTTTCACTTGTTGGTTGCAGTGACATTAGCAATCCAACAGAAGGAACTGAATATACGGTTATTTCAACGCCGATGGCGGATATGCCTGCTGTTGTTGAAATATTTTCTCTTGCATGTGGTAACTGCCGAAATATGGAATCAATGATCCCTGCAATCGAAGATATGACTAAAATAGAGATTGCTAAAACCCACGTAACCTTTAATGAAAGTGCGCAGCGTTCTGCTTATGTTTATTATGCTGCCGCGAATCAAAATAGCGGTAAACCTAGCCATGAGATGATGACTGACTTGTTTATTTATACCCAAAGTGGTGCTGGTGCAGACAAGCATGGTCATGGTGAAGGTCAAGAGACTGAAGACGCTGCTGAAGCGATGACACCTGCTCAGAAAAAAGCAGAGATGGTTGACATATTCGCAAAATACAACATGAAAAGCCCAATTGATTTAAGTGAAGCAGAGCACGAAGCGGTTTATCAAGCCATGGTTAAAGCAGAAATGATTGTAACGAACGCTAATATTGCATCTGTACCTGCTTTCCTCGTACAAGGTAAATACCTGGTTAACTCTAGCGCACATAAAACATTAGAAGACTTAGCCGCAACGATTACTTATCTGAACAGTTTAGATAAATAAGCGCTAATACATCTTATTTGTCAATCCTAAATGGAGCGATACTTGTTTATTTACAGTGATGAGTGTGTACCGTTCCTTTTCTATATCAACTTTCATTCAAAAGTTGATCGTATCGTTTGTAACATCGCTTCGTGACACAGGTTTTGGCGTATTAATGTAAGTCTCTGTCAGGTAAGGTTTACAACCACCTCTAGTTAGGCGTGCTTTAACGTATATTCTAAATACCGTGATTAATCAAAGCGCATTTATGCGTTTTTTTTGTTCTCAATTTTATGTTTTGTTTACTAAACTCTCAGTATTAGTGATGTTCAAAGGGTATGAGTAAATGTTACACGCGGTTAATGGTTGTGCACATGAATGGTTTATCTCATTAACCGAATCGGAAGATGAAGCACAACTTGAAGTTAGACTAATTGATTCATTACAAGCTATTTTACAAACGCAGAAAATTGCAGTGTTTGCGAGGGAAAACGTACTTACAGAGCAGAACATCGCCTTAATTACTGATAATTTAACCGGTCAAGAATTTACGCCTGAAAGTATTGATTCGTTGTATCTTAAAATACAAGATAATAAGATCCATACCTGTCTGTGCTCACAACTCAGAATAAGCTATATCCCCATCTGTCATTGTGAATCGGTTATTGGTTTTGTTGTTGCCGTGCATACAAAGGAAGATATTTTAGATACCAATCAATTTGGCACGGCTGTTAATGTATTACACATTTATGCTAACCAACGTCATATATTATTTAAAAATCGACTTGACCCACTGACTGAATTACTTAACCGACAAACCTTTGAGAGTAAACTGATGGAGGTGATCGCTGGTCATGATCACAATGAACGCCGCGAGCAGATTGATGAACACTGTGCTTGGTATCTGGGTATGTTAGATATTGATAACTTTAAACAGGTGAATGACCAGTTTGGACATGTCATTGGCGATGAGGTGTTAATCTTAATTGCACGCTTAATTAAAACCAATTTTCGTAGTCAAGATTATATCTTTCGCTATGGCGGTGAAGAATTTTCAGTATTGTTTAAATGCGCAGCAGAAGATACAGCAGTACTTATATTGGAGCGATTAAGGGAGATGATTGCGCAGTATATATTCCCACAAGTTGGGACTATTACCATCAGTATTGGGTTTACAGAATTAGAGAGTGACAGGAGATTATCAATACTCGTTCAGCAAGCTGATATAGCCTTGTATGACTCAAAACGTGCTGGGAGAAACAAGGTAACAAACTTTAAACAAATCGAAGGTCAACATAATATTGAATGTGTCGTTGAGCATGAACACGAATTGTTTAAATTAAGCTAATTTTAATATAAGAAGTTAAATGAAGATTAAATGCTAAAAAAGCATCTGTTAATTATGTTATAACGCACAGATGCTTTTAATTGTCATTTAATGTGCAAATACATGCTGATAATTTTCAATACCGATTTCAGACACAAGTATTTGCGTAGCTTGCGCGTGACTCATCTTAGTCTCTGCTTTTTCAACTAAGATCATCGCGGTAATATCAGCTAATCCAAACCCAGCTAAATTTAAATTAATTAACGCGGATTGCAGTGGTGATAATGACGGATTAAAAGCGGCATTTTCAATATAACGGCCGGTAATCACAGTCCCCGTGGTTGTTTTTAACGCAATACCAGCATGGCAATGACTATAAGGCGCATAACTGTCGTTTGCTGCTTGCAGTGCCGCTTGTACCAGTGTTGACTCGCTTGGTTGTTGTAAGGTTAAATTAACTGGTTTAGCGGCTAATAGT
The DNA here is from genome assembly GCF_900465055.1 of Moritella yayanosii. Lineage (NCBI taxonomy): Bacteria > Pseudomonadati > Pseudomonadota > Gammaproteobacteria > Alteromonadales > Moritellaceae > Moritella > Moritella yayanosii. The sequence goes on from NZ_LS483250.1 coordinate 643,840, forward strand.
GATTCGCGAATACCTAAGTCAATTGGACCAAAAGAATCGGGCAGCAAAGTCGCTAAGGTTTTAATCCCTGTCGCCTTTAAGTTGACACTTAACTCGGGTGCACAGTTTAATTCATTCATGAATTGACGACAGTGACCACAAGGACTATCGGTGACCGTAATGTCTAAAATAGCAGATTCATGATGACTAAAGGCATTATTAATGGCAGCTTGTTCAGCATGAACACTGTTGAATAGTGCTTGATGAGTAAATTCATAATTGGCACCAAAGTATAGATTTCCCGATCCTGCTCGTGCAATTGCGCCAACATTGAAGTCTGAGATAGGTGCAACAGAATAGGCCGCAGCGAGGGGTAATAAACTCAGTAATAACTCAGGTGTTTCGAGCGCAGAATGCAATTGTAATAGGTCGACATTTTCAGCATTAATCACACCTTTAAAATTAGGTTCAGAGATTATAGGGTGAACATGGCTTTGAAGTGATTCAGGTAAGCACGAAAGTGCGGTAAGGAGCTTTTCTTTCATAAAATTGGCCTTGTTAAAAGTGGCACTGAATAGAGAATAAAATTCTATCTGAGTGCCACTTTGCAACTAAACCCGATTAATTACAAGGTTAGAGGTCTAAATTACAACACTTTTAGTACTAAACCGTTAAGGTAGTAACCTTCTGGATAAAAACTAGCCGTTGGATGATCAGCCGCTTGTGATAAACGTTCAACGATATAAGCATCACGACCCGCATCCAGTGCGGCATCAGCAACGATTTTCTGGAATAAACTGACTTCCATTAGGCCTGAACATGAGAATGTTAACAGTGTGCCGCCTGGCTTAAGTACTTGCATGGCCACAAAATTGATGTCTTTATAACCACGACAAGCACCTTTCATTTGCGCTTTGTTTTCTGCAAATTTAGGTGGATCAAGAATGATGGTATCAAACTTACGGCCTTCTTCACGGTATTTACGTAGTAGTTTGAATACGTCAGCACGTTCGAATTCTGCTTTTGAAAGATCTAATTCGTTGTGTTCCATATTACGTTTGGCAATATCAAGTGCCGACTGAGATAGGTCTACGTTCGTAATTGATTTTGCGCCAGCTTGTAGTGCGTAAATACCAAAACCACCAGTGTAAGAGAAGCAGTTTAGTACATCTTTGCCTTTGGCATATTTTGCCGCGGCTTGACGGTTATCACGTTGATCAAGGTAGAAACCTGTTTTATGACCACCTTTGATATCAACTTCAATTTTGATGCCGTTTTCTTCGATAATAACAGCTTCAGGTGGCTCTTCACCTTTAAGCACGCCTTTTACTGGTTCTAGGCCTTCTTTTTTACGTACCGCCACATCAGAACGTTCGTAAATGCTGCATTCTGGGTAAAGTACGCTGAGTGCTGCAACCAGTGTGTCACGGTGGAATTCAGCACCGGCAGATAATAACTGGCATACTAAGAAGTCGTTATAACGGTCGATAGTGATACCCGGTAGACTATCAGATTCTGCTGCAATCAAACGGTAGCCAGTTAGGCCTTTTTCTGCGATTAAATCGTCACGTAACGATTGTGCACGTTTAATACGTTTTTCAAAGAACGCTTGATCAATTTCAAGACCGCGATCATAGTGCCATACACGTACACGAATCTGAGATTCAGGAGAGTAGCTGCCTGATGCTAGCCATTCGCCGCCCGCACTAATAATATCAACTGTTTCACCCATTGCTGGTTCGCCTTTCACTTTTGCAACTGCGCCAGAGAAGATCCACGGGTGTTTACGTTTAAGTGCTTTTTCTTTGCCTTTAGCAAGGATAATTTGACCTGTCATTTAAATCTCTTATTCTTCTATAGTAGATAGATAAAAAGGGACTCAGTGCGAGTCCCTTTAAAATTAGCGATAATAATAGCGATGAGACACTATTTTTATGACTAAATCGTCTTACATTACGCGCATGCCAGGTTCAGAACCTTCATCCGGATTTAGTACAAAGATATCACTGCCGCCAGGACCTGCTGCAAGTACCATACCTTCTGACAGTCCGAACTTCATCTTACGTGGTGCTAAGTTAGCAACCATCACCGTTAAGCGACCTTCAAGTTGCTCTGGCTCGTAAGCTGATTTGATACCAGCAAATACTTGACGCGTTTCGCCGCCTACATCTAAGGTTAGCTTAAGTAATTTCTTCGCGCCTTCAACATGTTCAGCTTTTACAATTTTAGCAATACGTAAGTCAATTTTTGCAAAATCATCAAATGTGATCATTTCACCAATTGGCTCATCTTTAAGGTGTTTGTCAGAAGCTAGGTCGATAGGTGTTTCGTCAACAACTACTTCTTCTTCTTTCTCTTCTTCAGCAACAACAACTAAGTGTTGCTTAGATGCTTCAACCATGGCTTCAACTTTGTCCATGTCAACACGTTGCATTAACGGTTTGAACTTGTTGATTTGGTGGTCTGTTAATACTGTTTTGTGGCTATCCCAGTTGAATTCATCATTTAAGAATTTTTCAACTTCAGCAATCATATCTGGTAGTACCGGTTTCAAATATACCGATAGGATACGGAATAAGTTGATGCCCATAGTACAAACAAGATGCGCCTGCGCTTCACAGCCTTCTTGTTTTACTAATTGCCACGGTGCTTTGTCTGCAATGTATGCATTTGCTTTATCAGCAAGTGCCATAATCTCTTTAATCGCTTTGCTAAATTCACGCGTTTCGTAGTATTGAGCAATAGTATCGCCAGCAGCAACGAATTCAGCTAATAATGCAGGTTCTGAAATTTCGCTTGCTAGTTTTGCATCAAAACGCTTGTAGATGAAACCAGCCGTACGGCTGGCAAGATTCACTACTTTACCCACAACATCAGAGTTGACACGCTGTGCAAAATCTTCTAGATTCAAATCTAAATCAACAATCTTGCTGCTTAATTTTGCTGCGTAGTAATAACGTAGGTATTCTGGGTTTAGGTTGTCTAGGTAAGTACGCGCCATAATAAATGTACCGCGTGATTTAGACATTTTCTTACCGTTTACAGTAACAAAACCGTGTGCAAATACACCTGTTGGCTTACGGAAACCCGAGCCTTCAAGCATTGCTGGCCAGAATAGGCTATGGAAATTGACGATGTCTTTACCAATGAAGTGATAAAGTTCAGTCGTTGAATCTTTTTTGAAGTACTCGTCAAAATCAAGGTCGTCACGACGATCGCAAAGGTTTTTGAAGCTACCCATGTAACCGATTGGTGCATCTAGCCAAACGTAGAAGAATTTACCGGGTGCATCAGGGATCTCGAAACCAAAGTAAGGTGCATCACGACTGATATCCCACTGTTTCAGGCCCGCTTTAAACCATTCTGCGAGTTTATTGGCGATTTCATCTTGCAGGGCACCTGAACGTGTCCATGTTTGTAACATGTCAGAAAATGCAGGTAAGTCGAAGAAATAGTGCTCTGAATCTTTAAGTACTGGCTCGGCACCAGACACAACTGATCTTGGCGAGATTAAATCCGTTGGCGAATACGTTGCGCCACAGTTGTCGCAGTTGTCGCCATTTTGATCTTCGCTCTTACATTCTGGGCAGATACCTTTAACAAAACGGTCCGGTAGGAACATTTCTTTTTCAGGATCGAATAGCTGTGAAATTACCCGTGTTTTGATATGACCATTATCGCGCAGGCGCGTATAAATCATAGTTGCAAGTTCACGGTTTTCATCACTGTGCGTTGAATGGTAATTATCAAAACCAACATTGAAATCAGCAAAATCTGCCATGTGCTCAATTTTAGTCTGCGCGATCATTGCTTCCGGCGTAATGCCGCGCTCTTGCGCTTTAAGCATGATTGGCGTGCCGTGGGCGTCATCTGCACATACATATGTACATGTGTGACCACGTTGCTTTTGGAAGCGAACCCAGATGTCAGTCTGAATATACTCAAGCATATGACCTAAATGAATGGGGCCATTGGCATAGGGTAATGCGCTTGTTACTAATATTTTGCGTTCTGATGTCATAAAAATCTGATTCATCTTGTGGTTAAAAATAAAGTTATCCGATGTTACCTGATACGACCTATAAAGCATAGATGTTAGGCTAAAAACCCTGCTATTTTTAGCGTATTTATTTGTGATTCTTTGCTTTATCATTGATATAGTAGATTAATAAAGTATAAATGCTTAAAAGCTAAACACTTACAAGCTCAAATAAAGAGGCGGTTATGGATATTGCAAAGATCACTCGGCTCGTTGGTATTTTTCAACCTAAAAAATGGTTAAAAAATATTGGCGACAGTAATGTATTAGAAACAATTAACAACAAGGACGGTTGTGTTGAGATCCTGATACGGTTACCGTTTCCATCGTTGGATTTTGAAAATGAAGTTAAAACCAAGTTAGCACCCAAAGTAGCGCTAATGAAAGGCGTGGAAAGCGTTGAATGGGTGATAACGTTAGACATTGCGACCTTAGCCCGTTGTAACGACGCACCTGCGATTCATGGCGTGAAGAATGTCATTGCGGTTGCGTCTGGTAAAGGTGGCGTAGGCAAGTCCACGACAACTGTGAATACGGCATTGGCATTGGCTAAAATGGGTGCAAAAGTCGGTATTATGGACGCAGATATTTACGGGCCATCAATACCACTCATGCTTGGTGTCAGTGATTCTCGCCCAGAGCAGTACGATGGTAATAGCATGAAAGCCATTAACGCACATGGATTAGCGGTTAACAGTATTGGCTTTATTGCGTTACATGATCAAGCGATGATCTGGCGTGGTCCAATGGCGAGTAAAGCATTAATGCAGTTGTTAAATGAAACGCATTGGGGTGAACTCGATTATCTATTTATCGATATGCCGCCGGGCACGGGTGATATTCAATTAACCTTGAGCCAAAATATTCCAGTGACGGGCGCATTGATCGTATCAACCCCGCAAGATGTTGCACTTGCTGACGCCGCTAAAGGTATTAGCATGTTTAGGCAAGTGAAAGTACCGGTATTGGGCGTTGTCGAAAACATGAGTACCCATATCTGTAGTAACTGCGGTCATGAAGAAGCCATTTTTGGTAGCGGTGGTGTAGTGAAAATGGCGGCTCGTTTTGACACTGAATGTGTTGCTCAACTACCGTTACATATTGACCTGCGTGCGGATATTGATGCTGGTACCCCAACGGTTGTGGCACGACCTGATTCAGAGTTTGCAGCTATCTACGCGCAATTAGCAAATGATATTGTGAGTAAAATGTTTTTTCAAACGCACACAATATCAACAGAAATACCGATTAAGCTAACCTAATGTAGATGCTTTGATAAGCTATTATAGGTATTTACTAACTTAATATAGGTATTTTCCGGTTTGCTCTAGAATGACAGACTATAAATTTCTATAATAGCGGAGTCTTAGGCTCTCAACGGATCATTTTATTAATGAATAATACATCTAACTCTTGTGTGATCATCGCAATCGCAGGTGCTTCTGCATCTGGCAAAAGCTTACTTTCTTCAACAATCTACAATGAACTTGTTGCAGAGTTTGGCGAATCACAAATTGCAGTAATTACCGAAGATTGTTATTACCGTGATCAAAGTCACCTCGAGATGGAAGAGCGAGTTAAAACAAATTATGACCATCCACAAGCGATGGATCATAAATTATTGTGCAGTCATTTACAGGATTTACGTGACGGCAAGGCAGTAGAAATTCCAACGTACAGCTATACCGAACATACGCGTTTGGCTGAGACGATTAAATTGACACCCAAGAAAGTGATCATTTTAGAAGGTATTTTATTACTGACAGATCCAAATATCCGTGAAATAATTCACGCAAGTGTATTTATGGAAACCCCGTTAGACATTTGTTTTATCCGCCGTTTACAGCGTGATGTTGCCGAACGTGGCAGAACGATGGAATCGGTAATTGAGCAATACAATGAGACGGTTCGTCCAATGTTTTTACAGTTTATTGAACCATCAAAACAATATGCGGATCTTATTGTCCCGCGTGGTGGTAAAAACCGTTTTGCGATTGATACATTGAAAGCGAAGATTTGTCAGTTACTTAACGACTAATTTAAGTGGTTTGTTGCATCAACGCGAAAAGCATTATAACTAACACTGCACTTATTAAAGAGAGAAAATATGCGCCTGTGCGATACAGATATTGAAAAATACTTAGACGATGGTCGAATTTCGATTGAACCAAGACCTGACCAAAGTAAAATCAGTGGCGTAAGCGTTGATGTTACTTTAGGTCATGAATTCCGAGTATTCCAAGCACATAACGCACCTTATATTGATTTGAGTGGCCCTAAAGAAGAAGTGGCTATTCAGCTTGATAAAGTCATGAGCGACGAAATCGTTATACCTGACGGTGAAGTATTTATCTTACACCCAGGTGAATTCGCTTTATCGGTAACGTTTGAGAAAGTCACGCTGCCAGCAGATATCGTCGGTTGGTTAGATGGACGTTCATCATTAGCGCGTCTTGGTCTTATGGTACATGTAACAGCACATCGTATTGATCCTGGTTGGTCTGGTCGTATCGTGCTTGAGTTTTATAACAGTGGTAAGTTGCCGTTAGCCTTACGTCCGAGAATGACCATTGCTGCGTTAAACTTTGAAACACTGTCTGCACCGGCTGCTCGTCCTTACAATAAACGTAAAGATGCGAAGTATAAAAACCAACATGGTGCCGATACCAGCCGTATTAACCAAGACGATAATAGCAATCAAAGTGCATAATGATTACTCAGTCATATAATGAGTAGCTAACTGGACTAGCAGTTAATAACTTAAATAGAATATAAAAATGCCCATCACTGTTAGAGTGATGGGCATTTTTTTGTCTACGTTTTTTTAGCTAACCGTAATTTAGAAGATTAGATGTGCAATACCGGTGATGATCGGCAGTGTTATGATGGTACGGAGTACGAAGATAACAAATAGGTCAACGATATTAACGGGTATTTTACTGCTTAACAGTAATGCGCCCACTTCTGACATATAGATAAGTTGCGATACTGATACACCAGCAATAATGAATCGAGTCATATCACTTTCCATTGATGTAGCAAGAATACTGGGTACAAACATATCTGCAAAACCAACCACTAACGATTCAGATGCAAGTGCAGCTTCTGGCACGTTCATAAACTCAAGGTAATACATGAACGGTTTACCAAGTACTGCAAATACCGAGGTGTATTCCGCAATAAGTAGACCAATAGTACCGATTGCCATTACGACAGGTAAGATACCAAACACCATATGCGTTGCATTTTTTAACCCTTCGATAAACACTGTTTTGTATGACGTTACTTTTGATGCTCTATCAACGGCTTGCGCAATACCCCATGAGAACACAGTGTGTCCAGTTGGGATCGACTCTAAATCGTGATTTTTTGGTGTACCATCAATATAGATATCTTTTTTCCAACATAGAGGTGGCAGTTTAGGCACAATGATCGCCGCTACGATACCTGATAATGTGATGGCCATGTAGTAAGGTAAAAAGTATTGCTCTAAGTTAACCTGTGCAATTACAACGAGACTAAAGGTAATTGATACCGCCGAGAACGTAGTACCAATAACAGCGGCTTCACGTTGAGTATAAAATTTCTCTTGGTACTGCTTATCCGTTAATAATATACCTACGCTGCCGTCACCTAACCAAGAGGCAATACAGTCTACCGCAGAGCGGCCAGGTAGATTGAAGATAGGACGCATGATTTTAGTACATAACGCGCCACATAACTCCAGTAAACCAAAATTAAGCAGTAACGGTAACAGCAAGCCCGCAAAGATAAATACTGCGAATAAGGTTGGTAATAAATCGTTGAGTACCAAACCACCGGTATTTTCATTCCAAATATATTCTGGACCCACTTGGTAAACCGTTGCGATAGTAAAAGCACAGCTGAGGATTCTGACGATTAGCCAAAGTGGTGTTGGCATGAATAACTCTTTGCAGAATGCACGTTCAGTAATAAATTTTGGTTTAAGCAGCACTGCTAGTGTGGATGCCACAGCCATGAATGAAATGATGACGGTAATGATATTACGTAAATAACCGTCCAATACAGACATTAACAATTTGGCTAATAAGGCGACTGGAATTGTCATGTCACCTTCATAGGTAACCGGTGTCATGAATAAAAATAAGCCGATTAAAGAGGGTAACAAAAATCGGAGTAGTGATTTATTACCTAAGTTTGTTTTATTTATGTCACGCGGTGATTCAGCGTAAATATTATCTTTCATTAAATAGTTCCCTTTTATAGGACTAACACTGAGGATCAAATTGATATAACAGTGTTGCCACTAAATATTCCATTTCTATTTGTATATCTATTTTACTCTAACGTTTGGAGTTTTAAACTGCCTTTAACTTAATTACTGGAGATAGTAACTGCGAACATACATGTGAGAAACATATTATTAACACCATGTGTCAGGGGTCATGAAAATAAGATGTTTTATGGAGATTTAAGTGCGCCATGTCACATAAATAGGTTTTAAAGCTAAATTATTGTATTGATTAGTGTGTTTTTTCTAGTTTTATATTTCAATGAATAATAGATATGCAGTAATTGTGATTATGTTTTCGTATTTAAGCTATATTTGTGAATAATATAAAAATAATGAAATTGTTTTTATGATTGTTTTTTGAGCTGACTGTTTCGTTTTACAGAATATAATGATAAATTTATGCAATATAATTAAAACTTGTTAATTATTGGTATCGATAAGCTGTATTGTTGTTAATCCGTCTGTTTTCTGGTAATTACATGATATTATTAGGCTAGGTGGCGTTAACATAATGCTTGGTACGTTATTTTAATTGATTTAGATGTATTTTTATAAGGTGGTTTTAGGATGAAAAAAGTACTGCTTGGTATTGGCGGGCTCATTGCGATAATTTTTATCGTCGGTGTTATTGCAATGAAATTCCTAGTTAATGAAGAATTAATTAAAGATAATTTGATTGAGCAAGCAAAGCAATTGACTAAACAAGACGTCACGATTGAAGGGGACTTACGTTTAACTTTCTATCCACAGATTGGTTTTGAATTAGGCAAAATTACCTTATTTAATAAACATGAATATTCAGACGCGATACAAATTGAAGTGAAGAGTGTGCATGCCGCCGTTGAGCTTATGTCGCTATTGACTAAAACAATTGTGGTAACGAATGTGCAAATTGATGGCTTAACCGTTAATGTAGAAACGTTAACTAATGGTCGTAATAACATGGATGAGTTACTTGCTAGGTTAGCGCCGCCAGAAAAGCCATTATCAAACGAAGATATTCAAGCGATTAAAGTAACACCAGAAGGCGAGATTGCCAAAAGTGAATATCAATTTGTGGTCAAAGGGGTGAATATAACCAACGCCCAGTTATCTTTGAATAATCGCCAAGACGGCACCTATCATAAATTGTCTGACAGCAGCTTAAATATAGGTGAATTTGCCTTTGGTAAGCCTGTGCCGATCACATTCGCTGCAAACTATCGTACCAATGAGTTAACCGTTAAATTAAATACCAGCATGGTACTCACCGTTGATGAGCAATTTAACCAAATTAAATTAGCACTGCTGGATAATAAACTCGCGTTAACTGGCAAGTTACTACCTCGCCCAGAAATGACTATTTCACTGCAAGGTGATCTGACCTATGACAATGTTTATAAAACAGTAAAATTTGTAGGGCTTAAATTAAATGTCGATGAACTTACCATCACTGGTGATTTGTCTGTTGATGTATTTTCAAAGCCTAGCATTGAATACAACCTCGCAATGAATACCCTTGTCGTTGATGATTGGCTGCCTAAGGCTGAACCTGTAAGTACAAATAACGGATCAGCGGCTAAAGGCACAGCAGGTCTGACTAGTAGAAATCAACAGGTAGAAGTTGAACCGGATCTTAGTGCGCTATCAAGTGTTAATCAAAAAGGATCATTGACGATCACTCAAATTAAGCAAGGCGAGTATGTCTTGGATAATATTAAGCTACAAAGTGAGTTAAAAGATGGTGTATTCCAGTTAACCAAACTGTCGGCTGATCTTTATGAGGGCAAGTTAATGGTTCAGGCCCTGTTAGACAGTAATAAGAAGCCAGCGGTATTCAATATGAATAGTACGTTAGAAAAAGTGCAGTCAGAGCAATTAGTCACAATCGCGGCAGGTAAAAAAATGCTGACCGGTTTGGTTGATGTAGACGTGCGTTTAAGCGGTAAAGGCTTAACCATGACCAAGTTGAAGTCGATGACTAAGGGGACGATTAATACAAGGTTTTCTGATGGCGCTGTGTTAGGGATTAATGTGGCACAAGAAGTGCGTAAAGCGATTGCTATGTTTAGCAACAAACCTGCCGGTAATGCGGATCAACGTGAACAGACAGATTTCAGCGCGATGGAGGCAAACTTTAAACTCGGTGGCGGTAAGTTAACCTCGACGAAGATCGATTTGGCTTCACCGGCGATCAAGGTGGATGGCAAGGGTTATGTCGATCTGATGCGTGAACAGCTTGATTTTACTTTTGGCGCCTCATTGGCCGAAAATATTGGTGGTCAATCGAGTTCAACAATGAAGGTTATTCGTGACTTGCGTCTTCCTGTCGAAGTGAAAGGCAGCTTTGCAGCGCCAAGTATCACATTTGATTTCGGTGATATTACTAAACAAGTCATTGAGCTTGAAAAAGATAAACTGATTGATAAGTATTTTGGGTCAGACGAAGACAAGAATAAAATTAAGAATGAAATATTTAGAGGTTTGAAAAAACTATTCTAATTTGGAGTTAATATAAGCCTGTTAGTGATATCACTGACAGGCTTTTTTAATGTGCTCATTTGAATCTTATTGGTTAGCCGCTATGCACCAATGATCTTCTGACCATAGAGGTATAGTTGCTGCAGTAGTTTCATTTTGCGTTCGTCATGACTATTTTCAATCGCCAATGCATCTAAACGGGAAAAATAGGCTGGTGCACTGTCTTCTAACACAGAGCGACAGTGATTAAGCCACTTTTGTTGCTCTGGCATTGAGAGTAAATGCGGGAAGTTACGCGCACGATAACGGAAGAACAACTCGTTAAAACGTTCATCACTGATTTTTAGTTGCAACCCTGCTAATTGCTCGGGTGCTGTTTCGCGTAATATTTCAAAGTTAGCTTTATCCCCAGCGCTAAAGAAACCATCGTAGATCATGGCATCAACATTGTTTGATTTTGGATATTCACGATCTACTTGATAAACACCCACCACACTCTCGCGTAGCGTTGCGCTTTCTTTTAAACGTTTAAGGTTTGCTAAGCAGGCGTTACGATCAATGCCTAAACGTTCGGCATTTTCAGGCAATAACGTTTTCGCGGGTGCTAGCACTGGGCACTTATTAATATGAATAAGTTTCAGCGGGATAGGGGTTAGATCGCCTAGGTCTTTCTTGGGTGTATATAAACGCTCACGCAGTTGATCCGCGCTTAATTCTAATAGTGGGGTAATGTCTTGGGCTAAGTCCGCCACGATCACGGCATTGTCGTTGGTAGGATGCCAAGCCAGTGGCACTACCCAACTTGTGAAACCACGGTCGGCACCAAACATACCACTCACATGCACTAATGGTGTCATGTTGATGATATCAATAAGCGATTCGACTTTACGCTTGCTACGTAAGTTAAATAAGAAGTCAAATAATTTAGGTTGTTTTTCTTTAACCAATTTAGCCAAAGCAATGGTTGCGTATACATCTGATGTTGCATCATGCGCATTGGCGTGCTCAATACCATTGGCTTTCGTTAATAGCTCAAGACGCATGCTTGGCAGGCCATCATCATTTTCTGGCCAGACAATGCCTTCTGGACGCAGTGCATAACAAGCGCGCATCAAATCAATAATATCCCAGCGTGAGTTACCATCTTTCCAGGTATGTGCGTATGGGTCGTAGAAGTTACGGTAGAAGATATTACGCGTTACTTCATCATCAAAACGGATATTGTTATAACCAATGATACAGGTGTTTTTGTGGCTGAACTGCGCTTCAATACGTTTACTGAATTCTGCTTCATTCACACCTTCAGCTTGGGTCTTTTGCGGTGTGATCCCGGTAATTAAAGCGGCTTCTGGCGAAGGAAGGTAATCATCTGATTGACGGCAATAAAACATATCCGGTTCGCCGATCACGTTAAAGTCCATGTCGGTGCGAATGCCAGCAAATTGAGAAGGGCGATCGAGGGACGGGCTTAAGCCGAAAGTCTCGTAGTCATGCCAGTAAAAAGTGGGTTGTTCAGCTGCTGATTTATTCGAATTGTTATCCATACTACGCCTTGTTCTTATTCATTTTTATCTAATTAAATACAGCGGATACTTAATGGTTTGAAAACTCATGAATATCTGCTGTTAAACGATAGTGAGAGGGTAAGCTAAGCTCGAATAGATGGCAAGTTATAAAGCCTTAGATCAAGCATGATCCGACAATCTAAAATTACAATTTTCAACGGTATTCGTTTCTTAGCGTGTTTTGGCCACTTCAGCCCAGATAGGTGAAAGAACAGGTATTTCTATCAATCGGATTAAGTTGGTTTTGTTTAATGGCTTGCTAAAGAATAACTCATACACTTGTTTCACAGTCGTCGCCCATACCTGGAACTTCAAATTGAGCTTGTTCGTCACTGCGAAGGGAAAATGCTGTGTTTGAGAGGTGACTTGTGATGAAGCGTCAGGCATTCTCGCATTTCCTTATGAATAAAATTTAGTCGCTGTATTTTCATTTAAGCAATTCGAAACCGCAAGGAAAATAACAAATCTGATAATATCTATTTTCGAAATTGAATCGTGGCTAATTAGGTTAAAAATTGTGTTATTGTTTTAACCTTTTCGAACACTAAAAAATTAATTTAGTCTAGTCTAAATGAAGTTGGAAGTGCATATTTATGAGTTATCACATTATTTTTAGGTTTTTTTCGTAAATATGCTTTTAATCACAGCGACAAAGGTATAGAATCCGCCTCCTAATTTTTCTAGAAAGCTACTAAAATGTAGCTGGTTATCTGCAAGGTAGACAATGAGTCATTACACAGTTTTAGGTTTATCAACATGGTTCGAATTAGTCGAACGCATCGGCTCAGAAGCAGAAGCCAAGACGTATTTTTCAGAAACGAAACTGGTTGAGTACAACAGCAGAACTTGCCTCGAATTAATTGAAGCAGGTATGTTGATGCATTTGAAGAATTGGTTAGCTGCACAATACCAAGAATTCAAATCAACAGGTGAACGTTTACGTCGAGAGCAAGTCTCGCAGTCTACAAATTCTGTCTCAAGTAAACTTTACTCGATAGAAGTGATTCGAACTCGTCCGCAAGTGGTTGGGCAACCAGTGCCACAACAAGTACAACACGTTGCATCGTCACAATTTGCGACGAATCAGGCTCGTCCTGTACATACGACTGCGACACCTGCTGCTGTGAAGCCAGAAGTTGCAAGACCTGTTGTTGCTGCTGCACCTGTTGCGCCACCAAAGCCACGCGTAATAACGTCTAAAATGCCAGCACCAGAAAAGAAACCTGCTGCTGCATCTATGGCTAATTTCTTTATGCGTCAGGTTCGTGCGACTAAATCTGAATTGGAAGATCGTAAGCACCATAATTAAGTAACGCTTGACGCGTACCTTAACTATGTGAATGACTCGTAGCAAGTGTTGTCCCACGACGGTGGTGATAGAACTTGGTACTGGGTCATTTTTTTATCTGCATTTTGGCAATTTATTTCTAAGTGGTATTACTTTATGCGCATTCATAATGTTCATCGATTAGCAATACAGCGTTTAGCTGACAGTACCAAACCTTTTAAAGCTCGTGGCGGTCGATTAATTCGTTGTGATTACTGCATGTTAGGCAAGCAATTTTGTATTTGTGAACACCAACCGTTAGTAAAATCGACAGCTGGTTTTATGCTGGTGATGTTTGATTATGAAATGATAAAACCGAGTAATACAGGCCGTTTGATTGCTGATGTCATCGAAGACACATTTGCTTACCAATGGTCACGTACCGAGCCCAATCAAGAGATGATCGATATCATTAACCAAGATTGCTGGCAGCCATTCATTATCTTCCCTGAAGAGTATGTGGTTGAGCGTGAGCGGGTACAAACAGGGCCATTAATCATTGAATCGGGCAAACGACCGTTATACATCCTACTTGATGGTAGCTGGCGTGAAGCGAAGAAGATGTTCAAAAAAAGCCCGTGGTTAGAAGATATACCGGTGATCTCATTTGATCCTGACGTAGTTTCACAGTATCAGATCCGCAAGGCGGCAAAAGACAATCAGCTCGCAACGGCAGAAGTTGCATCATTGGTGTTGGGTCATCATGGTGAAGCTCTGAATGCGGATATTCTTGGCTGTTGGTTTGATGTTTTCCGCGAACGTTATCTTGCTGGCACTAAGCAACTTAATGTCGGTGTCGATGCTGCACTTAAACGTTTACAGACACTAACGGTTTAATTTCACAGTACCTAGACTTAACAATAGAACCCTGATTGTGTACCGACCTTGGGTTTGTTATTGCCGTTCTAAGCGCTGCGTTGATTCTGAGGGGGACATATTGGTTGTATTTTTGAACATCAGTATTTATGCTTTTGTTTGGTATAAGCATGTCGTTAAACAAGATAGGGAGTCGTGATGAAAAGTATGTTGATCACCATGCTCGTGTCCTATATCGGTATTTGTGTTGTGTTATTCGTATTACAACGCAAATTCTTGTATTTTCCGCAACCGGCAACGCCAGTAAATGGTGTAGCAGCAATCAGCTTTGATTCCGATGGAGAACAGTTACGTGGCTGGGTAGTTAACGAAGGGCGCGCTAAAGCGTTAATGTATTATGGCGGTAATGCCGAAAATATCGAAAACAACATCGATTTTTTTAAGGATGTGTTACCGGAGTATAGCGTCTATCTAATTCCCTACCGGGGCTATGGTAACAGTACGGGATCGCCCACTGAGGAGCATCTCTATCATGATGCCTTGTCTGTTTTCGACCGGGTAACCGTGAATCACGAACAGATAATCCTGATGGGCAGAAGTCTTGGTACCGGCGTTGCAACCTATGTTGCAGCGAACCGACAAGTAACCAAGCTGGTATTGATCACTCCCTTTGATAGTATCGTCAATGTCGCTAAGTCGGTCTATTGGATGTTTCCGGTAAACTTGTTGCTTAAAGATAAATACTTGTCAATAAATCGCGTGGAAAACATTACCGCGCCAACCTATATCTTCATTGCTGAGCATGACCAGGTGATCCCCCGAGCAAGGGCTGAATCGTTAATTGCGCAGTTTGCTGAGCAATTGGTGGTGACTATTTTGATCACCGGAGCCAGTCATAACGATATTTCGCAGTACCCGCAATATGTCACCGAGTTGAAGCGGACGCTGGACTGATATCTCAATAGCATATATTATTTTTCATACTGATTACATTCAATATTTTTATGGATAGACTATGCAGCGCAGCAAAGAAATATAATGACCGATTTGCTCGGCGATCAGTTTTCTGTGTTTGATGAAATGCCCGTGACGTTACACACCAGATGCTAAAATTAATATTGCTAATACTAAGCAAGCTTTTGATATTAGTCAGATCAAACACCTAACTCATTATGGTCATTGTATTAATGGCATTAACATCGAGATTGATCTGTGTGAAGAATCAGAGATTGAGCCACTATGGTCATTTCTTGAGTTGGATTTTTTAAGAATTAGTTTTGCCAGTGATGAAGTGCTTGAAGACGATTTTAAAGGGTTTTTGACGTGGTTAGAAAACGCAGACAAACTCGAAGCCTTATCGGTAGAAGCGCAGCCGTTACACCAGGAAGATGGATTACAACTACTGTCGATTTATTTTGCATCCTCAAAACAATTTCCGGTTTCGTTGTTTCTCAAAACCAATGCGAGCACAGTGACAATGCCATCAATGCCATCACTGCCAGCTTTGCAGGTATTTCACCAGGTAAATGTTGAGATGAGCATCAGTCGCTTTTAAGCCACTATTAGAGCGATTAGTCTGATAGCAAGCATCACCGGTGATGATAATAGGGCAGGGCATTAGTTTGTGGGCTTATTTTTCGCTAACACCCGTTGCATCATAGCATCGAGTTGTTGCAGCTCATCTGCCGATAATACACTTAATCCATTTCTTTCTTGTTGGTGTAATTCAGGCATCACAGTCTCAATTAATTGCTTACCCTTACTTGTGAGCAGTACCAGTTTACTGCGTTTATCTTTAGGGTTAGCAATTCTTTCAATCAACGTCGCTTGGCTTAAACGATTCAACACCTTAGTCAGTCCGCCAGAACTAAATATCATCGATTGGTATAGCGCTGTGGGGGATAGGCAATAGGGAACAGGACTGCGTCGTAACGAGCTTAATACGCTGAACTCTGCACGTTGTAAATCAAAGCTAGCGACCAGTGCTTCCATCTGATGGTGAAATAAATTACTGACCTGCAGCAAGCGTAATAATGCAGGTGATACGCTTGCTGCACACTCAGGCCAATTATCATCCATTGCTTGTAGTATTTCGTTAATGTTATTCGTCACTATCTGTCCCTTAATATGCATGGCTGTCTGAACACATCAATAATATATCTTGCCAGAAAGCTAAAGTCCAGTTATTATCTTGCCAGAAAGATAGTTGGAGGCGTAAATGACACCGAATAATACATCCTCAATCATAATGAATGAGGCAAACATAGATAATACAGCTACTGCCGGAAAAATGAATAAAACGTTAATACTGACACTGGCTGCAGTATTTGCTTTAACCCCATTTACGATAGATAGTTACCTACCTGCGATGCCAACGATGGCAAAAGCAATGGGGGTTGATATATCCTTGATGTCAGTGACCGTGAGTTTATATATTTTTGGTCTTGCGATAGGGCAACTTATCGGGGGGCCTTTATCCGATAAAAAAGGCCGTGGTTATGCCATGATTGCGGGTTTAGTTGTGTTTGCAATTGCCAGTATATTGCTGACGATAGCAACAGACATTGAAGTGTTATGGTTATGGCGCGTGGTGCAAGCTATCGGTGGCGGTATGGCCGTTGTTGGAGTACCAGCAACTATTCGTGATACCACGAGTGGTAAAGAAGCGGCTAAGCTGTTCTCACTGATTGCACTTATTATGATGATAGCCCCCTCAATTGCGCCGACGCTGGGTACGATTATCATGTTGGTAGCTGATTGGCGTTGGATCTTTTATACATTGGCCATAATGGCTGCGTTGGTGGCGATTCTGGTGATGCGCTATATGCCGAAACCAGTTAAGAAGACGATAGCTGAAGATAAGTTCGATAAGATTAAACCAAAGCTTGGTTTATTGTCGGTGTTCAGTGAGAAAAAAGCGTTAGGTTTCATGGTTGCACAAGCATTTGCTTATTCGGTAATGATGATCTTTTTAACCAATGCGTCGATGATGTATATGGAAGTATTTGGTCAAACGGCGCAGCAGTTTTCAATATTATTTTTTGCAAATATTTGCGGTTTGGTTGTTGTTAATCGTACTAACACATTTTTATTGGCGAAATTTGAACCCGAGACATTGTTACAAGGCTTCTTAAGCTTACAAGTACTTGGTGGCATAATATTAGTGACAGCATCTGTGATGGTTCCTGACGCTTTGTATGTGACTGTCGCAGGGTTTGTTATTGCGATTTCAGCCAATGGCGCGGTTATTGCGAATGCCAGTGCCTGTTTTATGAAACGATTTGGTCGAAATTCCGGTTCTGCTTCTGCGGTATTAGGGGCAACACAATATACAGTCGGTGGCACTGTGAGTGCGTTATCAGCGTTCATCAGTATGGGAGCAGTGCAACCTGTAGTTATTATCATGCTAATTTCATCTGTCATTGCGTTGATGGGAGCAACGATTGCTGCTCGCCATTCACGTCAATAAACACTGCAGGTGTTATTTATTCAGTAAGTGCGCGCATAATTTAACAAAGTCAGATGAAGTAACGATACCAATCACCTTATTTTCACCATCAATAACAGGTAGGCAACCCAGTTTATTATCAATGAAGTATTCAACAACAATGTTCAGAGGCTCATCTTCGGTTAGCTTTTGAAAATCTGTCGCCATCAAATCTTCGATTAACTGACCGCGTTCTTTTCTCGCGAGTGCATCAGTACCGTATTTGTTGATCATTGTCATGACCGCACTGATCATTTTTTTATGCGTCAGAACACCAATCAAGGTACCATCATTTTCGGAGATAACAGGTAAGTGACGTACCCCACGCGTTTGCATTAATTCATGTGCGTCTTTTAAAGTGGCTTTATGGCTTATACAAATAACATTGTCTGCCATTATATCTCTTACTTTCATACACTAACTCCGTGTTGTATAATATTTATTTTCCAGTATACCCCAATATATATAGAATGCGATGTTGAAGCTTAACAAAATAATACAGTTGGATATTGAATTGTTTATTTATTTTTGTATCGTGGCGTAACCTGCTGTAATTTTAGTGTGATTGTTTATAATTGTGTGATAATTTAGCTAGTTATATATTATGGATGGAGTTTGTTATGAAGGGATCGATCCTTGAATTCAATATTGGAAGTACAGAAGGGGTTATTTCTGATGAGGATGGATGTCATTATACATTTAATATGAATCAGTGGAGGCATAAGAGTGCGCCTCGGGTTGGTAGTACAGTTAATTTCACTATAAAGTCAGGAACACTAGCCTCTGCAACAATGGCTACTGTGGGTAAATCCAAGAAAACCGGGGCGGTATTGTTGTCGTTTTTCTTTGGTGCAGTCGGCGCTCATAAATTTTATTTAGGCTATCACAAACAGGGCCTATGCATGTTGGTATTGTTTGTATTCGGTTATGTTTTTCTCGGTTTACCCTCGATGGTTATTGCCATTATTGCCTTGGTGGAATTTGTGATTTATTTGTGTAAATCAGACGTCGAATTTGAACAAGATTATGTGTTAGAAAACCGTCCTTGGTTCTAGTTTTACTTATTTAAGCCATTGTTTTCTCAATTGTTTTACCAGAAAAAGTCCCTAAAATAACATTCTTACGTTTATCTGAGCGCTGCTTACGCATGTGAGATGCAATAAAGTCAGCGACTGCATGCGTTTCGAGAGGTTCTTTTTGTACTACGATTATCGGTAATGGGGCTGTGACTGTTTTTAATCCTGTTACCTTCACAATATTTGCCGCAGGTTGAACCTTAACTGGCCTGCGCACACGTAACTGATGCTCTGCGGTCGTCGCTATTTGTTGATGAAGCTGTATTAATGCCAGCTGATTATCAGGCGTGGCTCTCTCTTGTTCTGCGGTAATTTCCCCTAATAATTTTATCTTGTCAGGTTGGTGTAATGAATCTTTACGCTGCCAACTGAAACGTACCGATTTAACATATTCATTTTCTAAGCAATGGATCTTGCGATACAAGTGCACTGTCATTACTCCGGGACAATTATCATGGATCGCACTAAAACGTGCCTGGCGAGACTCATTTTCGCTGACTACCGCATGTTCGATTGCGCCTTTGATAGTATTAATTTGCTCAATGGTCGAGATGATCTTAGCGCTATTCTGGTGCTCTGGGTGTAAGTGAATCATACCCACGTAGCGTCGGGCTGATTTTTGCGAGAAGGGGTGTTTAATATGAATGTCTTTAAAGGCTTCAGCAGCTAACTTCATTGCCAGCATGTCGGTGACTAACTCGGGCATGATTTGGTTTATGATTGCCTGTTCCTGGCCTTTTAGTACCGCGGGGATCCGACTGACCAATGCTTGCACTGGTTGTGTGGTCGCTAATAATTTTTCTAATTGTTGCAATTTTGTCGTGAGTTGCTCAAATAAACTTTTAATGTCAGTCATTTTTAATCCTAGTATCAATGAAAACGTGGTATTGATAACTAGCATAGTAACGAATAGACCATCATGCAACAGGAAACGAGATTGAGTGATCGTTATGTGATTTCCGCGCCAGTTAAAAAGTTTTTATGCTATGGTAGAAAATTTAATATTACCCCCAGAAGGGAACGGACATTTCCTCGAATGGTGAAACCAAGACCTCAATATGCCAAAAATAAAAATGCCGTACACCTTAAATGAACGGCATTAGTACCAAAGTACTGTTAACGAAAGGTTAAACGAGATTAGTCTTAGTATGCTTCGTTATGTACGCCCGCAGCACGACCAGACGGATCAGCATTGTTTTGGAAACTTTCATCCCATGCCAATGCTTCTACCGTTGAACAGGCTACAGACTTACCAAATGGTACACATTTAGCTGCCGAGTCACCTGGGAAGTGACCTTCAAAGATGGCACGATAGTAATAACCTTCTTTAGTATCTGGCGTATTAATTGGAAACTTATATGCTGCGCTTGCTAGCATTTGATCTGTTACCGCTTCAGCCACGTGTACTTTAAGTTGGTCAATCCACGAATAGCCAACGCCATCAGAGAATTGTTCTTTTTGACGCCATACAATCTCTTCAGGTAATAAATCTTCAAATGCTTCACGGATGATGTTTTTCTCAATACGGTCGCCCGTGATCATTTTCAATTCAGGGTTTAAACGCATTGCAATATCTATAAATTCTTTATCTAAGAAAGGTACACGTGCTTCGATCCCCCAAGCTGCCATTGATTTATTCGCGCGTAAGCAATCGAACATATGCAGTTTAGATACTTTACGTACAGTTTCTTCATGGAATTCTCTTGCATTTGGCGCTTTGTGGAAATACAAATACCCACCAAACAACTCATCAGCACCCTCACCAGAAAGTACCATCTTAATGCCCATGGCTTTAATCTTACGCGCCATTAAATACATCGGCGTTGACGCACGGATAGTCGTTATATCATATGTTTCAATGTGGTAAATCACATCGCGTAATGCATCGATACCTTCTTGTACGGTAAATTCAATCGAGTGATGAATAGTGCCTAAGTGATCAGCTACTTTCTGCGCAGCAGCTAAATCTGGCGAACCGTTTAGACCCACAGAGAAAGAGTGTAGTTGTGGCCACCATGCTTCTGTTTTGCCGCCGTCTTCGATACGACGTTTTGCATACAGTTGAGTAACCGCTGAAATGACAGATGAATCTAAGCCACCAGATAATAATACACCGTAAGGAACATCACACATTAGTTGACGTTTAATCGCTTCTTCTAAGCCTTGCTTAACAACTTCTTTATTACCGCCGTTTTGTGCAACAGCATCAAACTCGGTCCAATCACGTTGGTAATACGGTGTCACTTTGCCGTCTTTACTCCACAGGTAATGACCTGCAGGGAATTCTTCAATTTGGGTACAAACAGGTACTAATGCTTTCATTTCTGATGCCACGTAGAAGTTACCATGTTCATCATAACCAGTATAAAGCGGGATAATACCAATATGATCACGACCAATCAGATAAGCATCTTCTTCTTCGTCATATAAAACGAAAGCAAAGATACCATTGAGGTCATCTAAAAACTGTGTGCCTTTTTCTTTATATAGCGCAAGAATAATTTCACAATCTGATTCTGTTTGGAATTCAAAATCAACGTTTAATGTTTTCTTTAAATCTTTATGATTATAAATTTCACCATTTACAGCGAGTACGTGAGTCTTTTCTTCATTATATAAAGGCTGTGCACCATTATTAACATCTACAATTGCAAGGCGTTCATGAACTAGAATTGCATTATCATTCGTATAGATACCTGACCAATCTGGGCCACGATGACGCAATAATTTTGATAGCTTTAGGGCTTGTTCACGAAGAGGTTTAATGTCTGACTTGATGTCTAGAATTCCGAATATTGAGCACATAGCTAATTCCTTCTGGTGCTGCGTTTGCAGCTAACTTTATAAATAGTGTGTTTAATTTGCCATATTCTGATTTTATTGCAATAAAAAATGACATAACTTTTATAAAAGTTGCAATTAAATGTGGAATCGTCAATTAAACACATTAAAAAATAACATTTCCATAATTACTGGGAGATGAGAATCAATATACATCTTAACTAGACGTAAGCACGATTGAATCCATTTAACGCAATATGATACTAAATGTGGCATTAAGTAAATAATTTAAATACAATAATAATCCTCGGAAGTTAAATTTATCATGATAATTAACCATAGCTCAATGGTAATTTAGCATAAAGGTTAAATATATTTTAAATTAATGGGTTAATAGATAATATCAACAGTCAATTAGGGTAAGCCAGGTAATGAAAATTACCCATATTGATTAATAATTTATTAAAAGGGTTCAAATAACCGAGTAAACATAAAAAATAGTTGGATTTGAAGACAGAACTGCATAAACTAATTTACTTGTTGTCTTGTAATATTTTTGTAATTTAAACAGGTTTGATAAAATTGTATGTCTGATAAATATAAACCGTACGACCTTTCTTTCAAAAAAACATTTTTACTCCCTAAGTTTTGGCCAGTGTGGTTCGGCGTTTTTGTATTATACTTATTCGCCTTTATGCCAGTGAAACCACGTGATAAGTTTGCACGATTTATTGCTACTAAGTTATTCAATTTAAAATTAATGGCTAAGCGTAAGAAAATTGCAAAAATCAACTTATCTATGTGTTTTCCTGAAATGGATGATGTTGAACAAGATCGTATTATCATGGTTAACTTAGTGACATTTTGCCAAACCATCTTAAGCTATGCAGAACCGAGTGCACGCAGTCTTGCTTATAATCGCAATCGAATGATTGTTCATGGTGGCGAAAATTTGTTCCCGTTATTAGAACAAGGCAAGCCTTGCATTTTATTAGTACCCCATACTTTTGCAATTGATTTTGCAGGTTTGCATATCGTGTCTTATGGCGCGCCTTTTTGTTCCATGTTTAATAATTCTGAAAACGAATTATTTGATTGGTTAATGACACGCCAACGCACTAAATTCGGTGGTAGCCTTTACCATCGAAAAGCAGGGTTAGGCGCACTTGTACATTCCTTAAAAAATGGTGAGAGTTGTTATTATTTACCCGATGAAGATCATGGCCCTAAACGTAGTGTATTCGCGCCGTTATTTGCGACTCAGAAAGCAACGCTACCTGTGTTGGGTAAATTAGCGCAAAAAACAAATGCGACAGTGGTGCCTATGTATGCCGCATATAATGAAAAATTAGGTAAATTTGAAACCTTTATTCGACCGGCAATGCAAAATTTTCCATCAGAAAGCCCAGAGCAAGATGCGGTCATGATGAATAAAGAGATTGAAGCGTTGATTGAATGTGGTGTGGATCAATACATGTGGACGTTAAGATTATTAAGAACACGCCCGGATGGTAAAAAAATCTATTAACAACCCAGTGGTTTAAACACTATATCGCCTTTACTTGCTGTGTTTTTAGTCGAAAAAGCGAAACAAATTTGATCTAGGTATCTATTCTGTCTTTCTTTGTGTATATCACTCTATGTTTTTCAATATATCCTTGCTACAATTGGTTTCATATGAAAGCGATATCACTTCAATAAAAGAATATTGTATATAGTCATTCTCACATAAATAGAACCATTTTCTCATCTAGACTATAAATAGAACACGAAATTAATAAGAATATAAAACATCCATACGGAGCTATAAGAATGAAAAAGACTAAAATTGTTTGTACAATTGGTCCAAAAACTGAATCAGTAGAGAAACTAACAGAGCTTGTTAATGCAGGCATGAACGTTATGCGTTTAAACTTCTCTCACGGTAACTTTGCTGAGCACTCGGTACGAATTCAAAATATCCGTGTAGTAAGTGAAAATCTAAATAAAAAAATTGCTGTGTTACTGGATACTAAAGGCCCAGAAATTCGTACAATTAAGTTAGAAAATGGTGAAGACGTAATACTGACAGCTGGTCAGTTATTCACATTTACAACTGATATTAATGTGGTAGGTAATAAAGATAGTGTAGCTGTAACTTACCCTGGATTTGCTAAAGATCTAAGCGCAGGTGCGATCATCCTTGTCGATGATGGTCTGATTGAAATGAAAGTTATTGAAACAACTGATACAGAAGTAAAATGTACAGTATTAAATACTGGCGCACTTGGTGAAAACAAAGGTGTTAACTTACCTAACATCAGCGTAGGATTACCTGCATTGTCAGACAAAGATAAAGCAGATTTAGCGTTTGGTTGTGAGCAAGAAGTTGATTTTGTTGCTGCATCATTCATCCGTAAAGCTGACGATGTAAGAGAAATTCGCAAAATATTATTTAATAATGGTGGCGAAAACATTCAGATTATCTCAAAAATTGAAAACCAAGAAGGTGTTGATAATTTCGATGAGATCCTTGCAGAATCAGACGGTATCATGGTTGCTCGTGGTGATCTCGGTGTTGAGATCCCTGTTGAAGAAGTGATCATGGCACAGAAGATGATGATCAAGAAATGTAATAAAGCAGGTAAAGTTGTGATCACGGCAACGCAAATGCTTGATTCAATGATCAACAATCCTCGTCCAACACGTGCCGAAGCGGGCGATGTTGCCAATGCTGTACTCGATGGGACTGATGCGGTAATGCTTTCTGGTGAAACGGCGAAAGGTAAATACCCAGTTGAAGCTGTAACTATTATGGCTAATATCTGTGAACGTACTGATAAGTCAATGTCTTCTGAATTGGGTGCTAATATCGTTGCCAAAAGCTTACGTATTACAGAAGCTGTTTGTAAAGGTGCGGTAGAAACAACTGAAAAGTTATGCGCACCACTTATTGTTGTTGCTACTCGCGGCGGTAAATCAGCTAAGTCGGTACGTAAGTATTTCCCGAAAGCGAACATTCTTGCAATCACAACGAATGAAAAAACAGCCCAACAATTATGCCTAACTAAAGGTGTAAGCACTTGTATCGTTGAGCAAATTGATAGTACTGATGAATTCTATCGTAAAGGTAAAGAACTTGCGTTAGCAACTGGCCTAGCAAAAAAAGGTGATATTATTGTTATGGTTTCAGGTGCACTTGTGCCATCGGGTACAACAAACACGGCATCAGTTCATCAACTTTAAGTTGTTAAATTGATATTATAGAGTAAGAGAGCGTATGCTCTCTTTTTTTATACCTAAATTTAAGATAAAGTTAATATACAGTGAATAAAAGTTAATTGGGATTAATCAAAAGGATGGGTAGAGTTAAACATAAAATTGGCTTAGTTCTTTCGGGTGGCGGGGCGAAAGGCATTGCTCACCTTGGGGTATTAAAGTATCTGTTAGAGCAGGGAGTAAGACCAAATGTAATTGCAGGTACCAGTGCCGGATCTATGGTCGGTGCACTTTATTGTTCTGGATTAGAGATCGACGAAATATTGCGTTTTTTTATTGATGTTAAGCCATTCTCTTGGAAGTTTACTCGGGCTTCAGCCGGTTTTATTGATCCGGCTAAATTATACCCTGAATTTTTAAAGTATATTCCGTTAGACAACTTTGAACATCTTGTTCCTGAGTTACGTATTGTTGCAACGAATATGTTATCTGGTAAGGAGCATATCTTTAATGATGGCTCAGTGATCAATGCAGTGCTCGCATCAGCTAGTTATCCCTTGGTATTTTCACCGATGATCATTGCGGAACAAGTTTATTCTGATGGCAGCATTGTGAATCATTTCCCCGTTAGTGTTATCGAAAATGATTGTGATAAAATCATTGGCGTGTATGTTTCACCAATACGTCAAGTGGAGCCTGAAGAATTGTCGAGTATCAAAGACGTGGTATTACGGGCATTTACACTACAAGGAAGTGCCGCTGAATTAGCCAAATTGGCACAATGTGATGTACAAATTTATCCCGAAGCATTAGTTAATTACAATACATTTGCAACTGACGAAAAATCATTACGAGAAATCTTTGCTATTGGCTATGACGCTGCTAAAGAACAACATAATAGTATTGTTGAATTGAAGTAACTTGGGTATAGCTAGACTGATTTTTTTAGTCTTGTGTTATACTTCTCGGCAATTAACTATTAATCATTTATTACGGTAAACATGACTCAAATAAATAACCCGCTTCACGGCATGACACTCGAAAAAGTAATTAACAGTCTGGTTGATAAATATGGTTGGGATGGTCTTGGCTACTACGTTAATATTCGCTGTTTTACGCATGATCCAAGTGTGAAGTCTAGCCTTAAATTTTTACGAAAAACGCCTTGGGCACGTGAAAAAGTTGAAGCGTTATATGTGAAAATGGTCACTGAAGATTAGATTTCGGTTGCTGTTGACCGGTCCTTGTTCATTATGGAGATAAACAATTGCCGGTTAATTTAATAGACTGTGTCAATACCTGACACCTTGTTCAATACTGCACTTTTATTTCTCCAATTTATCTATATGCTATATATTTTTAAATACATGACCAAATAGGTTAATTCCAGTAATGACGAAAATATACCATCACCCTGTTCAAATTTATTATGAAGACACCGATCACTCTGGCGTTGTTTACCACCCTAATTTTTTAAAGTATTTTGAACGCGCTCGTGAGCATGTGATCAATAGTGATTTATTAGCGACATTGTGGAATGAACGCGGCTTAGGTTTTGCGGTTTATAAAGCCAATCTAACTTTCCTAGATGGGGTGGAATTTGCTGAAGTTTGTGATATCCGTACTTCTTTTGTACTCGACGGCAAATATAAAACTGTCTGGCGTCAAGAGGTGTGGCGTCCTAATGCGGCTAAGGCTGCCGTTATCGGAGACATTGAAATGGTGTGCTTAGATAAAGAAAAACGCTTACAGCCGATTCCTGACGATGTGTTAACCGCAATGGTAAATGGATAATATCTGGCGTTAGCCAATTTGAGTACGAAAAAATCACAATTAATAACGAGGCATTTGCTGCCTCTCCTTACGTTTATATGACTTCCCGTCACGATTTGACCATCGCTAATAGCGACGTTTTCACATGCTTTTTCTAGTGTTATCAGTATTAAATACGGTTATAATTACATTTGAAATGCTGAGTATTTAGTCTAAAACTCATGAATTCTGATTGAATTCTGACATTGCCACTGTTGTTATGTAATTTAGTGTAAGCACCGGCTCATTTATTACGTCGTTTAAGCTAACAAAGACGTGTTAAAAATGAGATGTCACGCAGATTTAAGATTAATTATTTGCCTCTAGGTTGTTTTTGCGAAGGGCGATTTAGTTAAAAAATGATGTTTATGACTTAATATACAGTTAAACGGCGATTAAATGCATAAATATGCTGTTTTTATAATGCCGGATCAGCTGTTTTCAGTTATCTCCTGATCTGATGAGTCTGCCGCACTATAAATTTAGTGTATTTGAGTTGGTTTTTAATCCTGTGTATATTATTGCAGATGTAAATAATAACAATGCTGGCGTTGGACGGTAAAGTTCAATGCTGACTATTGAGATAAGATTTAAAACAATTAACTCTACCGAATTTATTTTATGTGAAATGAAATGACGGTAGATTTTTTTCGCACTTTAAGAGTACACTTGTACGCTCAAGCAATTAGCTTAGTGTTCAAATGAACGTTTAATGAGCATTGTTTTTAGTGCAGGAAGATCCTTACAGGAGCAATAACACAATGGCTAAAAAGAACACCACATCGGTTAAGCACGGCAAGGAAGTGTTAAGTAATGATGAACAACGGTTAAATTCACGTTTACAAGAATGTCCAATAGCAATCATTGGTATGGCATCGGTTTTTGCAGACGCGAAAAATCTGGATCAATTCTGGGATAATATCGTGGACTCTGTTGATGCGATTATCGATGTGCCTAGCGACCGCTGGAATATTGATGACCATTATTCGGCAGATAAAAAAGCTGCAGATAAGACATACTGCAAACGCGGTGGTTTCATTCCTGAACTAGATTTTGATCCGATGGAGTTTGGCTTGCCGCCAAATATCTTAGAGTTAACTGATATCGCTCAGTTGCTGTCGTTAATCGTTGCACGCGATGTATTAAGTGATGCTGGTATTGGCAGTGATTATGACCATGATAAAATTGGTATCACGCTAGGTGTTGGTGGTGGTCAGAAACAAATTTCACCGTTAACTGCTCGCCTGCAAGGCCCAGTGTTAGAAAAAGTATTAAAAGCGTCAGGTATTGATGAAGATGATCGCGCAATGATCATCGAAAAATTCAAAAAAGCCTACATAGGTTGGGAAGAGAATTCATTCCCTGGTATGTTAGGTAACGTTATTGCTGGTCGCATTGCTAATCGCTTCGACTTTGGTGGTACTAACTGTGTGGTTGATGCAGCGTGTGCTGGCTCCCTTGCAGCAATTAAGATGGCGATTACAGACTTACTGGAATACCGTTCAGAAGTGATGATCTCGGGTGGTGTATGTTGTGATAACTCACCATTCATGTATATGTCATTCTCAAAAACACCTGCGTTTACCACCAATGATGATATCCGTCCGTTTGATGACGATTCAAAAGGTATGCTGGTTGGTGAAGGTATTGGCATGTTGGCGTTTAAACGCCTTGAAGATGCTGAACGCGATGGCGATAGAATCTATTCTGTCCTTAAAGGTATCGGCACGTCTTCTGATGGTCGTTTCAAATCAATTTACGCTCCACGTCCAGATGGTCAAGCTAAAGCGCTTAAACGTGCTTATGAAGATGCTGGTTTTGCACCGGAAACATGTGGCTTAATTGAAGGTCACGGTACGGGTACGAAAGCCGGAGATGCAGCCGAATTTGGTGGTTTAACCCAACACTTTGGTGCGGCGAGTGATAAGAAACAGCATATTGCGTTAGGCTCGGTTAAATCGCAAATTGGCCATACCAAAGCTGCGGCAGGTTCTGCGGGCATGATCAAAGCAGCATTAGCACTGCATCATAAAATCTTACCCGCGACTATTCATATCGATAAACCAAGTGAAGCCTTGGATATCAAAAACAGCCCGATGTATTTAAACAGTGAAACGCGTCCTTGGATGCCACGTGAAGATGGTATGCCACGCCGTGCGGGTATTAGCTCATTCGGTTTTGGTGGTACTAATTTCCACATTGTATTAGAAGAGTATCGCCCGAGCCATAATAGCGCTTATCGATTAAACTCAGTCTCGCAAACCGTCCTTATCTCTGCGACTAACCAACAGGGTATTATTGCAGAATTAAATAACTGGCGTACTAAGCTAGCAGTAGAGGCTGATCTGCAGACGTTTGCGTTTAATGATTTGGTGACTACCTGGCCGTTAAAAACGCCATCAGCAGACCAAGCGCGTTTAGGTTTTGTTGCACGTAATGCCAACGAAGCGATTGTTATGATTGATGCGGCGTTGAAACAATTCAGCGTCAATGCAGATAAAGCAACATGGTCGGTACCAACGGGGATTTATTATCGCCAAGCGGGTATTGATGCCAATGGTAAAGTTGTCGCGTTATTCTCCGGACAAGGTTCGCAATATGTGAACATGGGCCGTGAGTTAACGTGTAACTTCCCAAGCATGATGGATAGTGCGACGGCGATGGATAAAGAATTCAGTACTGCTGGTTTAGGCCAGTTGTCTGCGATCACTTATCCGATCCCTGTGTATACCGATACTGATCGTAAGTTGCAAGAAGAGCAATTGCGTTTAACTCAACATGCACAACCGGCGATTGGTTGCCTGAGTGTTGGTCTGTTTAAAACTTTCCAACAAGCAGGTTTCAAAGCTGATTTTACCGCCGGTCACAGTTTCGGTGAGTTAACGGCATTATGGGCAGCTGACGTATTAAGCGACAGTGATTACATGATGTTGGCGCGTAGCCGTGGTCAAGCAATGGCGGCGCCAGAGCAACAAGACTTTGATGCTGGCAAGATGGCGGCTGTTGTGGGTGACCCACAGCAAGTTGCGGTTATCATCGATACGATTGATGATGTTTCTATTGCTAACTACAACTCTAATAACCAAGTGGTTATTGCTGGGTCGAGCGAACAAATTGCGGTTGCTATTACAGCGCTGGGTAAGGCTGGTTTCAAAGTTGTACCTTTACCTGTATCCGCTGCGTTCCATACCCCATTAGTGGGTCACGCTCAAAAGCCATTTGCCAAAGCGATTGATAGCGCTAAGTTTAAAGCACCGACAATCCCAGTCTTTGCAAACGGCACCGGTTTAGCCCATTCAAGTAAACCGAGCGAAATTAAGAAAAGCCTGAAAAAGCATATGTTGGAATCTGTCCATTTCAATCAAGAAATTGACAATATCTATGCGGATGGTGGTCGCATCTTTATCGAGTTTGGTCCGAAGAATGTGTTAACTAAACTGGTTGAAAATATTCTTAACGACAAAGCTGATGTTGTAGCAATCGCTGTTAATGCCAATCCAAAACAACCTGCTGATGTGCAAATGCGTCAAGCTGCTCTGCAGATGGCAGTGCTTGGTGTCGCGTTAGAAAATATTGACCCGTTTGATGCGGTTAAGCGTCCATTAACGGCGCCGAAAGCGTCACCTATGGTGATGAAACTGTCTGCTGCGTCGTATGTGAGTCCGAAAACTAAAAAAGCATTTGAAGATGCGTTAACCGATGGCTGGACGGTGAAACAAGCGAAAGCTGCACCTGTTGCTGTGCCACAGCCTCAAGTGATTGAAAAGATCGTTGAAGTCGAGAAGATAGTAGAAAGAATCGTTGAAGTCGAGAAGATTGTCTACGTTAATGCGGATGGTTCACTTGCATCGAAAAATAATAACAATGGTGTTAACACTCACGTTAACAGCGCTGTTGTTAACAATGTCATTAATAATAGTGATGCCGACCTGGTTGCTTCTATCGAGCGCAGTGTTGGTCAGTTTGTTCAGCACCAGCAGCAATTATTAAGCGTGCATGAGCAGTTTATGCAGGGTCCACAAGACTATGCTAAAACAGTTCAAGCGGTACTTGCAGCGCAAACCAACAACGAATTACCAGAAAGTTTAGATCGTACTTTATCTATGTATAACGAGTTCCAATCTGAAACTCTGCGTGTACATGCAACTTATCTGAATAATCAGACCAGCCATATGAATACCATGCTCACGGGTGCTGAAGCTAACGTTATAGCAACAGCTGTACCTGTTAAAGTGGCATTGAATACGCCACAACAGCCTGTACAAACGGCATCGCCAACAACTCCGGTTGTTAATGACAAAGTGGTAAGTTCTGTAGTTGTAAGTACCGTGACTAATGCGGTACCTAATGTTGCAAATAGTGCAGCCGTTGCAGTACAAACTGTGGTATTAGCGCCTACACCTGCATTGGTTGCTGTCGTGGCTGAACAACAAGTTAGCCCTGCAACTGTGACTGAAGCAGTTGTTGTACCAGCGGTTGCCGTTCAAGCGAGCATCGATGTCGCAACGATTAACAAGGTGATGTTAGACGTTGTTGCTGATAAAACCGGTTATCCGACCGACATGCTTGAACTGAGCATGGATATGGAAGCGGACTTAGGTATCGACTCTATCAAACGTGTTGAAATTTTAGGTGCAGTACAGGAACTGATCCCAGATCTTCCTGAGCTTAACCCTGAAGATCTTGCTGAGCTACGCACGCTTGGTGAAATCGTTGATTATATGAATGCTAAAGCCCAGGCTGTAGCGCCTGCAACAAGTGCATCTGTTACGACACCTGCAGTTGCCGGCATTGATTTAGCCCACATCCAAACTGTAATGCTGGAAGTGGTTGCGGATAAAACCGGTTATCCAACAGACATGCTTGAACTGAGCATGGATATGGAAGCTGACTTAGGTATTGATTCAATCAAACGTGTTGAGATTCTAGGGGCAGTACAGGAGATCATTACAGATTTGCCTGAGCTAAATCCAGAAGACTTAGCGGAATTACGTACCTTAGGTGAAATCGTTAGTTATATGCAGAGCAAGGCGCCTGTCGCGGCAAGTTCAGCACCTGATATCAATTTAAACCACATCCAAACCGTAATGATGGATGTGGTGGCCGATAAGACTGGCTATCCAACAGACATGCTTGAACTGAGCATGGATATGGAAGCGGACTTAGGTATTGATTCAATCAAACGTGTTGAGATTCTAGGGGCAGTACAGGAGATCATTACAGATTTGCCTGAACTAAATCCAGAAGACTTAGCAGAATTACGTACCTTAGGTGAAATCGTTAGTTATATGCAGAGCAAGGCGCCTGTAGCAGAAAGTGTACCTGCGGCAACGACAGACGCTGTAGCAGCAAGTTCAGCACCTGCTATCGATTTAAACCATATCCAAACAGTAATGATGGATGTTGTGGCTGATAAAACTGGCTATCCAACAGACATGCTTGAACTGGGCATGGATATGGAAGCTGACTTAGGTATTGATTCAATCAAACGTGTAGAAATTTTAGGGGCAGTACAGGAGATCATTACAGATTTACCTGAGCTAAACCCAGAAGACTTAGCAGAATTACGCACCTTAGGTGAAATCGTTAGTTACATGCAGAGCAAGGCACCTGTAGCAGAAAGTGCACCTGCCGCTGTAACAGCAAGCGCTACACCTACTATCGACTTAAATCACATCCAAACGGTAATGATGGAAGTGGTTGCAGACAAGACGGGTTATCCGGTAGACATGCTTGAATTAGGCATGGATATGGAAGCTGACCTTGGCATTGACTCAATCAAACGCGTTGAAATTTTAGGGGCAGTACAGGAGATCATTACTGATTTACCTGAGCTAAACCCAGAAGACCTTGCTGAATTGCGCACTTTAGGTGAAATCGTTACCTATATGCAGAGTAAAGTTGAATCACCGATTGTTACTGACAGTGTAGCTGAAGTTGTTAATACAACGGCGAATACAGTTGTGGCACCGGCTATTGATTTAGACCGTATTCAAAACGTGATGATGGACGTTGTTGCGGATAAGACGGGTTACCCTGCCAATATGCTAGAACTAGCAATGGACATGGAAGCGGACCTCGGTATTGATTCAATCAAACGAGTTGAAATTTTAGGTGCGGTGCAGGAGATCATTACTGATTTACCTGAGCTAAACCCAGAAGATTTAGCTGAGCTGCGTACCCTAGAAGAAATTGTACTTTATATGCAGAGTAAAGCCATGCAAAGCAAGGCGACTGGCAGTGCCGATGCTAAAAGCGCTGTTTCAGATGCATTTATGCATGACAGTGTTGCAACCATCACAGCAGCTGCAGAAGACAAAGTGGAATTTCAACCAGCACCGAGTGCGACGGTTGCGATTACGCGATTAAGCTCAGTCACTAAAATCAGTCAAGATGCTAAAGGTGCTAACGCCTTAATCGTTGCTGACGGTAGTGATAGTGCAGTGCAATTAGCGGATAAATTAATTAAATCTGGCTGGAATGTAACGGCATTACAACCGAGTTGGATCACAACTAACAGCACTCAAACGTTTGCTAAGTCTGTGAATGTAGTGACGTTAAACGCGGTTGATGAAGCTGAAATTAACAATATCATTACTGCTAATGCGCAACTTGATGCGGTTATCTATCTGCATGCAAGCACTGAGATAAACCATATCGAATACCCGCAAGCCTCTAAGCAAGGCTTAATGTTAGCGTTCTTATTGGCTAAATTGAGCAAAGTAACGCAAGCAGCTAAAGTGCGTGGTACTTTTATGGTAGTGACTAAACAGGGTGGTTCATTAGGTTTTAGCGACGCTAATTCAGCTAAGAACGATGATCTAGTCAAAAGTGACTTAGTACAAAGTGGCTTAAACGGTTTAGTTAAAACACTATCACACGAATGGGATAACGTATTCTGTCGTGCAGTAGATATGCCATCGTCATTAACAGCCGAGCAAGTGGCAACCATTGTTAGTGATGAACTGCTTGATGCTGACACCACTTTAATTGAAGTTGGTTATCAACCAGCAGAGAAAAATGGCGTTGAACGTGTCACGTTAACCGCTGTTGTTACTGATAGTTACGCATTAACCGCTGGTAATAACATTGATGCTAACTCGGTATTCTTGGTTAGCGGTGGTGCTAAAGGTGTGACTGCACACTGTGTTGTTCGTATTGCGAAAGAGTATCAAGCTAAGTTTATCTTATTGGGACGTTCAAAGTTCTCAACCGATGAGCCGAGTTGGGCACAGGGTATTAGCGATGAAGCAGCGTTAAAGAAAGCAGCGATGCAGTCTTTGATTGCTGCTGGTGATAAACCAACACCGATGAAGATCGTACAGTTAATCAAACCTATTCAAGCTAATCGTGAAATTGCACAAACATTAACAGCAATTACCGCTGCTGGTGGTCAAGCTGAGTATGTTTCTGCTGATGTAACCAAGGCTGCAAACGTAAAGGCTGCTGTGACACCCGTTATCGCTAAATTTGGTGATATCACAGGTATCATTCATGGCGCTGGCGTTTTAGCTGACCAATTCATTGAGCAAAAAACACTGAGCGATTTTGAGTCTGTTTACAGCACCAAAATTGACGGTTTGTTATCACTGCTATCTGTGACTGAGGCAAGCAACATCAAGCAATTGGTATTGTTCTCGTCAGCCGCTGGTTTTTACGGTAACCCGGGTCAGTCTGATTACTCGATTGCCAATGAGATCTTAAATAAAACTGCCTATCGTTTTAAATCATTGCACCCACAAGCACAGGTTCTGAGCTTTAACTGGGGTCCTTGGGATGGCGGTATGGTAACGCCTGAGCTGAAACGTATGTTTGATCAACGTGGTGTATATATTATTCCGCTTGATGCGGGCGCGCAGTTGTTACTGAATGAATTAGCAGCGAATGATAATCGTTGTCCACAAATCCTAGTGGGTAATGATTTATCAAAAGATACCAGTAGTGATGAAAAAGTCGATGAAAAAGGTACAGCTGTAAAAAAGCCACAAGTTAGTCGTTTATCCGATGCTTTAGTGATTAAAAGCATCAAAGCGACTAACAGTAGCTCTTTACCTAATAGTGATAACGCTAAGGTTAACAACAGTATTTTTCAAGTTAGCGAAAACCATTTTTTAGCTGATCACATGATTAAAGGCAATCAGGTATTACCTACGGTATGCGCGATTGCCTGGATGAGTGATGCGGCACAAGCGACTTATAGTAAACGCGACTGTGCATTGAAATATGTCGGTTTCGAAGACTATAAATTGTTTAAAGGGGTGGTTTTTGATGGCAATGAGGCGGCGGATTACCAAATCCAATTGTCGCCTGTGACTACTGGTTCCGAGCAGGAAGACGTAGTCCGTATTGCGGCAAAAATATTTAGCCTGAAAAGTAATGGTAAACCTGTGTTTCATTATGCAGCGACGATATTGTTAGCCTCTCAACCACTTGATACGGTTAAGGTTCAGCTTCAGGTTCCGGAATTTAAATCGGCGGATGAAGCACAAGCATTATATAGCAATGGCACCTTGTTCCATGGCGACAGTCTGCAGGGTATTAAGCAGATATTACGTTGTGATGAGCAAGGACTATTACTGGCGTGTCAGGTAACGAACGTTGCAGCAGCTAAGCAGGGTGCATTCCCCTTAGCAGCGAACAACATCTTTGCTAATGACTTGGTTTATCAGGCTATGTTGGTATGGGTGCGTAAGCAATTTAATTTAGGTAGCTTACCTTCTGTAACAGCCACTTGGACTGTGTATCGTGAAGTGGCGGTTGATGAGTTGTTTTATTTGCAACTCAAGGTTGTTGAGCATGATCTGTTGACATCACGAGGCAGTAAAGCCTGTTGTGATATTCAATTGATCAGTGCTGATATGCAATTACTTGCAGAAGTTAAATCTGCGCAAGTCAGTGTGAGTGACATTTTGAATGATATGTCTTGAGCCTGTAAATAAATAAGTAATAACTGTAGGCGTCATGGTCAACATGGCGTCTATTTTATTCATTGTTTTTAACAATATTAATAGCTAAAAGCGGTTGGCTTAAATTCCAGTTTCCAGCGTTTTTAGCTATTACTATTCGAAATAGGATATTAAAGAGAATATGACGGAATTAGCTGTTATTGGTATGGATGCTAAATTTAGCGGACAAGACAATATTGACCGTGTTGAACGTGCTTTCTATTTAGGTGCTAATGTTGGAAATAGCATCGGCACCAGCGGTATGAATACTGCTGAAGAGCCACAAAGCATTTCAGCAACAGTGTTAACGTCTGTGGCGTTATTAGCAGAAACTAATCAGTTGAACATGGCTAATATAGCGGTATTGATTATTGCTGATGTGAACAACTGTGCTGATGACCAGCTGGTACAACAAGTCGCGCAGCAGTGTGCGAGCTGTGTTGTTATTACGGATCTAGGCCAAGCACTGAAGCAAGCAACTGATTTAGTCAATAACCAAGACTGTGCAGTCGCTGTGATCGGTATTAATAGTGCGAGTGCTGTTGGTCATGACTGTGTAAAAGTTGATAGTGCCAATAGTGATAGCGTCAATAGTGATACTGCAGAAGCACCCGTGGCAACCATCAGCTTTGATGAAACATTTAGTGGTTATGCCAGCGTTGCAGGGTTCGCCAGTTTACTTATCTCCTCAACCGATTTTGCTGGTGTTAATCAATGTTATATTTATGCCTGTATCAAGGGTTTCGCTCAGTTGGCTGTAAACTCTCAGCTTAGTAGTGAAAACACTGAACTCAATGTTGAAAACATTGCTAATACCGTCAGCCTCGCATTACAGCAAGCTCAAATCACAACTCAGCAGGTGGGTTTATTAGAAGTAACGGCAGATTCTAAAGCGGGAGTGGCGTTATCTGAAAGCCAGGGTTTAATGTCTGCTTACAGTCATACGCAAACTTTACATACCGCATTAAGTTGTGCGCGTAGTGTGACTGGTGAAGATAGATATTTCTCGCAGGTTGCGGGTTTATTAAAAGCAGTTATTAGCTTACATCAGCGTTATATACCCGCTATTAAAGACTGGCAACAACCTATCCAAACACAAATGTCAGAGTGGCAGCGTTCGCCATTCTATATGCCTGTTGATGCCAGACCTTGGTTTCCGAATGCAGATGGTAGCGCGCATGTTGCGGCTTATAGTTGCGTTACGCGACCTTTATTATCAAATAATGCTTTATCAGAATCGGCATTAGAGTATGGCTATTGTCACGTCATCTTACAAGAAAACAAGGTTAAGATTGCTGGCCAAGTCCATCCGGTTAGTGATGTGCGCAGTAATGGTTTTTTTGCATCGAGCGATTTAGCTCTGGTTATTGTTCAAGGTAATGACGAAGCACAATTACGCAGTGAATTAGAGACTATTGCCGGACAATTAAATAAGTCCGATATTAAACAGATCGCGGCGGATTGTTTTGCCCGTACTGATACTAACAAAGTTTATAGCGCAGTGCTCATTGCTGAGACAACTGAAGAGCTAAGCAAAGAGATCACGCTTGCGTTCGTTGGTATCAGCAGCGTGTTTAATGATGCAAATGTCAGTGAGTGGAAAACCCCTAAGGGTAGTTATTTTACTGGGCAGCCAGCTAACCGCGGTGCGAATAACAACGTGCAAGGTGGTGTGGCATTTTTATACCCGGGTATTGGCGCTACTTATGTTGGTTTAGGGCGTGAGCTGTTTCATTTATTCCCACAGATTTTCCAGCCAGTCGCTGCCTTAGCAGATGACATTGGTGCCAGCCTGAAAGATACTTTACTTAATCCGCGCAGCATTACTCGCCATAGTTTCAAACAGCTAAAACAGCTGGATCTGGATCTACGTGGCAACCTAGCCAATATTGCAGAAGCGGGTGTGGGTTTTGCTTGTGTATTTACCAAGGTTTTTGAAGAAGTCTTTGCGGTTAAAGCAGACTTTGCCGCGGGTTATAGCATGGGTGAAGTCAGTATGTATGCAGCACTCGGCTGCTGGCAACAACCGGGACTGATGAGTGCGCGTCTGGCGCAATCAAATACCTTTAATCATCAGCTTTGTGGTGAATTAAGAACCCTACGCCAGCATTGGGGGTTACCTGATGTGGCTAACGGTACTTTTGAGCAGATCTGGGAAACCTATACCATCAAGGCGACTATCGAACAGGTAGAGATCGCGGCTGCAGATGAAGATCGTGTGTACTGCACCATTATCAATACGCCAGATAGTTTATTACTGGCGGGTTATCCAGAAGCTTGCCAGCGAGTGATTAAAAAATTAGGCAAGCGGGCAATGGCATTAAATATGGCCAACGCAATTCATAGCGCCCCAGCTTATGCCGAATATGACCATATGGTTGAGCTATATCATATGGATGTTACTGCACGTATTAACACCAAAATGTATTCAAGTTCATGTTATTTACCGATCCCACAACGCAGCAAAGCGATTTCGCACAGTATTGCTAAATGCTTGTGTGATGTGGTGGATTTTCCGCGTTTAGTGAATACCTTACATGATAAAGGCGCGCGGGTATTTATTGAAATGGGTCCGGGACGTTCGTTATGCAGCTGGGTAGATAAGATCCTACTGTCTGACAAGAATAAACATGATGAGCAACAAGATAGCCGCCATGTATCCGTGCCGGTGAATGCCAAAGGCACCAGTGACGAACTTACTTATATTCGCGCGATTGCTAAATTAGTTAGCCATGGCGTGAATTTGAATTTAGATAGCTTGTTTAACGGGTCAATCCTGGTTAAAGCGGGCCGCCTTAATTGTTAATACATGACGCTTCGCTAGAGCAGGCCGATAATTAAATAAGATCAACAAAACAAGATAAACAGTCCAGACGGGGCGTTCTCCGTCAGTCGAAATATGGATTTAAAGAGAGTAATTATGGAAAATATTGCAGTAGTAGGTATTGCTAATTTGTTTCCGGGCTCACAAGCTCCGGATCAGTTTTGGCAGCAATTGCTTGAACAACAAGATTGCCGCAGTCAAGCGACAGCCGTTCAAATGGGCGTTGACCCTGCTAAATATACCGCTAATAAGGGTGATACGGATAAGTTTTACTGTATCCACGGTGGTTACATCAGTGATTTCAATTTTGATGCTTCTGGTTATCAAGTCGATAGTAGCTATTTAACGGGGTTAGACGATCTAAATCAGTGGGGGCTTTATGTTACTAAACAAGCGCTTGCAGATGCAGGTTACTGGGGCAGTGATGCGCTGGCAAATTGCGGGGTTATTTTAGGCAATCTGTCATTCCCAACCAAGTCATCAAATCAGCTGTTCATGCCGTTATATCATCAAGTTGTTGATAATGCGTTAAAGTCACTATTACATCCAGATTTTCAATTAACCCATTACACGGCTGCTAAAAAAACACATGCCGATAATGCCTTAGTCTCGGGTTATCCAGCGGCTTTGATCGCCAAAGCTGCGGGTCTAGGTGGGTCACACTTTGCGTTGGATGCGGCTTGTGCGTCATCTTGTTATAGCGTTAAATTAGCCTGTGATTATCTGCATACCGGCAAAGCTGACATGATGTTAGCCGGCGCGGTATCAGCAGCAGATCCGATGTTTGTGAATATGGGCTTCTCGATTTTCCAAGCTTATCCAGGTAATAACGTGCATGCCCCGTTTGACAAAAATTCACAAGGTTTATTTGCCGGTGAAGGCGCGGGCATGATGGTATTAAAACGCCACAGTGATGCAGTCCGCGATGGTGACAATATTTACGCCATTATTAAAGGCGGCGCATTATCGAATGATGGTAAAGGTGAGTTTGTATTAAGCCCAAATACCAAGGGTCAGGTACTCGCTTATGAACGCGCTTATGCAGATGCTGGAGTGGATCCAAGAGACGTTGATTATATCGAGTGCCACGCTACCGGTACCCCGAAAGGTGATAATGTTGAATTACGCTCGATGGAAACCTTCTTTAGTCGAGTCAACAACAAACCTTTGTTGGGCTCGGTTAAATCTAACCTTGGTCATTTGTTAACGGCTGCCGGTATGCCGGGCATGACCAAAGCTATATTAGCGCTAGGTAAAGGTCTTATTCCTGCCACGATTAATTTGAAAGAACCATTGCAGTCTAAAAATGGTTACTTTACTGGCGAACAGATGCCGACGAGTACTGTGCCTTGGCCTGAAACGACTGGCCCACGTACAGCTGGTGTCAGTGTCTTTGGTTTTGGTGGCAGTAATGCGCATTTGGTATTACAACAACCAACGCAAGTGCTTGAAACTAACTTTAGTGCTGCTAAACCGCGTGAGCCATTGGCTATTATTGGTATGGACAGCCATTTTGGTAGTGCGAGTAACTTAGCGCAGTTCAAAACCTTATTAGATAATAACCAAAACACCTTCCGTGAGTTACCAGAGCAACGCTGGAAAGGCATGGAAAGTAACGCTAACGTTATGCAGTCGTTGCAGTTAACAAAAGCGCCTAAAGGTGGCTATGTTGAACAGCTAGATATCGATTTCTTACGTTTCAAAGTGCCGCCAAATGAAAAAGACTGCTTGATCCCACAACAATTAATGATGATGCAAGTTGCCGACAATGCGGCGAAAGATGCAGGACTCGTTGAAGGCAGTAATGTTGCCGTGTTAGTTGCTATGGGCATGGAGCTGGAATTACACCAGTATCGTGGTCGCGTTAATTTAACCACGCAGATCGAAGACAGTTTATTACAGCAAGGGATTAACTTAACGGTTGAGCAACGTGAAGAACTGACTAATATTGCCAAAGATGGTCTCGCCTCTGCCGCGCAGTTAAATCAGTACACCAGTTTCATTGGTAATATCATGGCGTCACGTATTTCGGCGTTATGGGATTTCTCTGGTCCTGCGATCACGGTGTCGGCTGAAGAAAACTCGGTTTATCGTTGCGTTGAATTAGCTGAAAACCTATTCCAAACCAGTGATGTTGACGCGGTTATTATTGCTGCGGTTGATTTGGCCGGGTCTATTGAAAACATTACCTTACGTCAGCATTTTGGTCCGGTAAGTGAAAATGGACGTAATAGCAAAGACGTAACCAGCAACAACCTATTCGATGAACAGCAATGGCTGGTGGGTGAGGGTGCTGCTGCGATTGTAGTGAAACCTGTATCCCAAGTTGCATCTCAACAAGTTTACGCCAGCATTGATGCGGTTAGTTTTGCATCAGGCAGCGATGCCAAAGCTATTGCGAGTGCGGCGGATAAAGCCTTAACGTTAGCAGGTATCAGTGCTGCAGATGTGACGAGTGTAGAAGCGCACGCCAGTGGTTTTAGTGCCGAAAATAGTGCTGAAAAAATCGCATTTTCAACACTTTATCCAAACGTTAATATTAGCTCGGTAAAATCCAATATTGGTCATACGTTTAATGCATCTGGTATTGCTAGTATTATTAAAACTGCCTTACTGTTAGATCAACCAAGTAGTCAAGATCAACAAAAAGCGGTACAACATATTGCGATTAACGGTCTTGGTCGTGATAACAGTTGTGCACATCTTATTTTGTCGACTTCGGAACAAGGTCATCAAGCTGCGCCAGCGCCAATCGGTAAACGCCGTCCGCAACTGGTTAAAACGATCAAGCTTGGTGGTCAGTTAATTGCTGAAGCCATTGTGAATAGTGCCAGTTCATCGTTGAATGTGATTAAAGCGCAGTTTGCGGGTAAAACCTTAACTAAGGTTAACCAGCCGATAATTATGGATAATCTGATACCACAAGGTATTCGTCCTAATTCGAGCAATGAAGCTGAGATCTCAGGATCCTCAATCCTTTCCCAACATCAACATACAGCGCAGCCAGTAATGGCTCAGAGCGTTGTTGGAGTGACAGTGAAAAGTAAAGCCAGTACAGAAATTTATCAGCAAGCGTCTACGCATCAGGCATTCTTACAAAACCGCTTAGCTGCACAGAAAAACCTGTCACAACTTATCGAACTACAAGCGAAGCTATCAGCTAAAACGCCAGTATCGGATAGTTTGCCAGTGCAAGGTCGAGTTGAAGCTTCAGCCTCGGAAACTGTTACTCCACTGACAGTTGTGTCGAGAGTTGTTTCAGAGAAGCCAGTCGTTGCTGCTAACCTCACCAGTGTCGAAGCACAGGCTCAAGCTGTTGCGACTCAGGCCGGTTTCCAGATCAAAGGGCCAGTCGGTTACAACTATCCACCATTGCAGTTAACTGAGCGTTATAACAAACCAGCAAATGTCATTTATGATCAAGCCGATCTGGTCGAATTCGCGGAAGGTGATATTGGTAAAGTATTTGGTGCTGAGTACAACATTATTGATGGTTACTCACGTCGTGTGCGTTTACCAACCTCGGATTATTTGTTAGTCACGCGCGTTACCGAGCTTGATGCTAAGATTCACGAATACAAAAAATCCTACATGTGTACGGAATATGATATCCCAGTCGATGCACCGTTCCTTATTGATGGTCAGATCCCTTGGTCAGTAGCCGTGGAATCAGGTCAGTGTGACTTGATGTTGATCTCATATATAGGTATCGATTTCCAAGCTAAAGGTGAGCGTGTATACCGCTTACTTGATTGTGAACTCACTTTCCTTGAAGAAATGGCTTTCGGTGGTGAAACACTGCGTTATGAGATCCATATCGATTCTTATGCACGTAATGGTGAACAGTTATTATTCTTCTTCCACTATGATTGTTATGTGGGTGATAAGAAAGTACTTATCATGCGTAATGGTTGTGCTGGTTTCTTTACTGATGAAGAGCTTGTC
This sequence comes from Moritella yayanosii, assembly GCF_900465055.1. Lineage (NCBI taxonomy): Bacteria > Pseudomonadati > Pseudomonadota > Gammaproteobacteria > Alteromonadales > Moritellaceae > Moritella > Moritella yayanosii. The sequence continues at coordinate 686,370 of NZ_LS483250.1, forward strand.
GATGGTAAAGGCGTGATCCATAACGACAAAGATAAAGCTGAATTTGCTGATGCCGTGAAATCATCATTTACCCCGCTATTGCAAAATAACCGCAGCCAATACGATCATAACGACATGATGAAGCTGGTTAACGGTGACGTGGCAGGTTGTTTCGGTCCGCAATATGATCTCGGTGGCCGTAATCCGTCATTGAAATTCTCATCAGAAAAATTCTTGATGATTGAGCGTATTACCAAAATAGATCCAACCGGTGGTCATTGGGGCTTAGGGCTGTTAGAAGGCGAAAAAGACTTAGATCCTGAGCATTGGTATTTTCCTTGTCACTTTAAAGGTGATGAAGTGATGGCAGGTTCTTTGATGTCGGAAGGCTGTGGCCAGATGGCAATGTTCTTTATGTTGTCATTGGGCATGCATACCAACGTTAATAATGCACGATTCCAACCCCTGCCAGGCGAATCGCAAACTGTACGTTGTCGTGGTCAGGTATTACCGCAGCGCAACACGTTGACTTATCGTATGGAAGTGACTGCGATGGGGATGGAACCGTACCCGTTCATGAAGGCGAATATTGATATCCTGCTTGACGGTAAAGTAGTGGTAGATTTTAAAAATCTTTGCGTGATGATCACCGAACAAGATGATAATTCACCTTATCCGGTAACATTACCTGAGACTGTGGTAGTTAAAGCGCTAGTGGCTCCTGCTTCAGCGCCTGTTGTAACAACGGCAGCGCCAGTGGCTATAAATGTTAACGCAGCGGATATAGACGAACGTGGTATTGAACCATTTAAGTTCCCAGAACGTCCGTTAATGCGCGTGCAATCAGATTTGTCGTCACCGAAAAGCAAAGGTGTAACACCTATCCAGCATTTCGAAGCGCCTATGGTTGCAGGGCAGAATAGGGTGCCGAATCAAGCACCGTTCACGCCTTGGCATATGTTTGAATTCGCAACGGGTAACATTTCTAATTGTTTTGGACCTGATTTTGATGTCTATGAAGGCCGCATTCCACCGCGTACCCCTTGTGGTGATCTACAAGTGGTTACTCAGGTTGTTGAAGTGCAGGGCGAACGTCTTGATCTGAAGAATCCGTCAAGCTGTGTCGCTGAATACTATGTACCGGAAGACGCTTGGTATTTCACTAAAAATAGCCATGAAAACTGGATGCCATATTCACTGATCATGGAAATTGCACTGCAACCAAATGGCTTTATTTCTGGTTACATGGGCACGACGCTTAAATACCCTGAAAAAGACCTGTTCTTCCGTAACCTTGATGGTAGCGGCACGTTATTGAAACAGATCGATTTACGCGGCAAGACGATTGTTAATAAATCAGTGTTAGTGAGCACGGCTATTGCTGGTGGCGCGATCATTCAAAGTTTCACCTTTGATATGTCAGTGGATGGCGAGTTATTTTATACTGGTAAAGCGGTATTTGGTTACTTCAGTGGCGAGTCGCTGACTAACCAACTGGGTATTGATAATGGTAAAATTACCCATGCTTGGTTTGTTGATAACAATACCCCGACAGATAAAATTGATGTGTTTGATTTAACTAATCAGTCATTGGCTCTGTTTAAAGCACCTGCGGATAAACCGCATTATAAATTGGCTGGCGGTCAGATGAACTTCATCGATACCGTGTCAGTGGTTGAAGGCGGTGGTAAAGCTGGTGTTGCTTATGTTTATGGTGAACGTACTATTGATGCTGATGATTGGTTCTTCCGTTATCACTTCCACCAAGATCCGGTTATGCCTGGTTCATTAGGTGTTGAAGCTATCATCGAGTTAATGCAAACTTATGCGTTGAAAAATGATTTAGGCGCACAGTTCAGTAATCCTCGTTTCATTGCACCAATGACGAAAGTTGATTGGAAATACCGTGGTCAAATTACGCCGCTGAATAAGACAATGTCTCTGGATGTACATATTACCGAGATCATTACTGAAGCTGGTGAAATACGTATTGTCGGTGATGCTAACCTGTCTAAAGATGGTCTGCGCATTTATGAAGTGAAGAATATTGTATTAAGTATTGTTGAGGCGTAGCAGGCATAAGTGCCGAATTGGTTAAAGACGCTTATAGATATTCTTTAATCAATACGGCCGATGTAGCACAGGCTAGGTTACTTTTAAGATACAAGATAATAAACGGAATAGTTCAGTTGTTGAGTTCAGGCGTAAAGTTAAGAACTCAGCAGCTGCAAAAATAGGAATTAAGTATGTCGAGTTTAGGTTTTAACAATAACAACGCAATTAACTGGGCTTGGAAAGTTGATCCGGCGTCAGTGCATACGCAAGATGTCGAAATTAAAGCAACTTTAATGGATTTGTCTAAGCCACTTTACGTTGCTAATCACTCGGGTGTTATGGGCATCACTAACCATACTTCAGTATCTGGTGCTATCAGCAACAATATTGATGTTGATGTATTGGCATTTGCACAAAAACTAACACCAGAAGATCTGGGCGATGATGCTTATAAAAAACAACATGGGGTTAAATATGCCTACCATGGCGGCGCAATGGCGAACGGTATTGCGTCGGTTGAACTTGTTGTCGCGTTAGGTAAAGCGGGGCTGTTATGTTCTTTCGGCGCAGCAGGTTTAGTACCAGATGCGGTTGAAGATGCAATTCGTCGTATTCAAGCAGAACTGCCAAATGGCCCTTATGCGGTTAACCTGATCCACGCACCAGCAGAAGAAGCACTAGAGCGTGGCGCGGTTGAACGTTTTCTTAAACTGGGTGTTAAAACGGTAGAGGCCTCGGCTTACCTGGGTTTAACTGAGCATATTGTTTGGTATCGTGCGGCGGGTTTATCAAAAAACAGCGATGGGTCAGTAAATATTGGTAACAAGGTTATTGCTAAAGTATCACGTACCGAAGTTGGTCGCCGCTTTATGGAGCCTGCACCGCAAAAGTTACTGGATAAGTTATTAGCACAAGGCAAGATCACACCAGAACAAGCGGCATTAGCATTGTTAGTGCCAATGGCTGACGATATTACTGCGGAAGCGGATTCTGGTGGTCATACTGACAATCGACCATTTTTAACCTTATTACCGACTATTATTGGTTTGCGTGATGAAGTGCAAGCTAAGTATAACTTCTCTCCTGCATTACGCGTGGGTGCTGGTGGTGGTATCGGAACACCGGAAGCGGCGCTCGCCGCATTTAACATGGGCGCAGCTTACATCGTACTGGGCTCGGTTAATCAGGCTTGTGTCGAAGCTGGTGCATCTGAATATACGCGTAAACTGTTAGCTACCGTTGAAATGGCCGATGTAACGATGGCGCCAGCGGCAGATATGTTTGAAATGGGCGTTAAGCTACAGGTATTAAAACGTGGTTCTATGTTCGCTATGCGTGCGAAGAAACTCTATGACCTGTATGTGACTTATGACTCGATTGAAGACATTCCTGCAGCAGAACGTGAGAAGATTGAAAAGCAGATCTTCCGTGCCAACCTTGACGAGATCTGGGATGGTACGATCGCGTTCTTTGCTGAGCGTGATCCAGAAATGCTAGAACGTGCGAAAAGCAGTCCTAAGCGTAAAATGGCACTTATCTTTCGTTGGTATCTTGGTCTTTCTTCACGCTGGTCTAATACCGGTGAGAAGGGACGCGAAATGGATTATCAGATCTGGGCTGGCCCAAGTTTAGGTGCATTTAACAGCTGGGTGAAAGGTTCTTACCTTGAAGACTATACTCGCCGTGGCGCTGTAGATGTTGCCTTGCACATGCTTAAAGGTGCTGCGTATTTACAACGTGTAAACCAGTTGAAATTGCAAGGCGTTAGCTTGAGTACAGAATTGGCAAGTTATCGCACAAGTGATTAATGTTGATTAGTTTCATTTATATATTAAAGCTTCTGCCGGAGGGGGAATCCCTTCCGCTATCACTGGATTCACTGCAACGCGTATTGGTGGATAAACATATTTCGCGCTTTACGTTAATCGTAAATTTATTTCTGTAGGCATTATGTGCTGAAATGGAATATACTTTAGATTGAAAAGTGATAATTTGTCATGTAGCATCAACAGTAATAGTTAGTTTCTCTCAGGATCGCGAGTCATGAAAAGTCAAAACAAAAAAGTAACTCAAAAAATGATATACAGGGCAGTTGCTAGCTCTACAGCTATTGAAACAAGAGCTTCTGTAAGTTCGATAGAAAAAAAGCTCAAAGCTAACAAGCATAAATACAGTTCACTATCACTAGCCTGCTAGTATATCTCTAACTAATCGCTCCATATGCTGGTAGTCGTGTGATACACCAGCTTGAATGGAGGCTATATAAAAATCTTTATTTTTATCCCAAAGGCTATAATCTAACAAGCCAAATCCAGCTTTGTTGCAGATACTGTCCATCAGTAGTCGACTCATACGACCATTCCCTTCACGAAAAGGGTGTATTAAGATAAATTCAATATGGCTGCGAGCTAAGTATGATATTAACTCTTCCTGATTCATATTCGGTAAATGTTTAAATTGGGATAAGTATTCGGTTTCAAATAGATCTATACAACGACCAATTTGAAGCGGTGAAGCGAACTGAAATCCGCCTTTCCCCATATCAACATTTCTAATTTTCCCAGCCCATTTATAGACATTACCAAGCCATTGTCGATGCCAGGTTGAAATGTTTTCAAAAGAAAAATTGTCTGCTTCGGGAGTGTTAGTGGTAAAATATTTTTCGTATAGTTTTGTTAACAGTATCGCTTCAATATCATTCATTTCTATTACGTCAATAATATCGAGAATGTTTGCCATTACGGTGTCGTTAGACCCTGGCTGATATTGAGTTTCAGAAGAGTCGATTTCATATTTAGTCATAAATGGGTGACATATTTGGGATTCGTAATATGAGTTTAAAGCACATACCAAACAATTCAACTTAATTTGGTTCACCATACGCGTGAAGAAACTTTATGACCTGGACTCAATTAAAGACATTCCGGCAGCAGATCTTCCGTTCAAACCTTGACGAGATCTGGGATGGTACGATAGCGTTCTTTGCTGAGCGTGATCCAGAAATGCTAGCACGTGCGAAAAGTAGTCCTAAGCGTAAAATGGCACTGATCTTCCGTTGGTATCTTGGTCTTTCTTCATGTTGGTCAAATACCGGCGAGAAGGGACGTGAAATGGATTACCAGATTTGGGCAGGTCCAATTAGGTGCATTTAACAGCTGGGTGAAAGGTTCTTACCTTGAAGACTATACTCGCCGTGGCGCTGTTGATGTTGCCTTGCACATGCTTAAAGGTGCCGCGTATTTAGAACGTGTAAATCAGTTGAAATTGCAAGGTGTTAGCTTAAGTACTGAATTGGCGAGCTATCGTACAAGTGATTAATGTTGATTAGTGACAATGATTAATAAAAGCGCCTGAGGGTGCGAATATTACCCCGTTATCACAGGCTTATTCCCTGTTAACGGGGTTTTTTTATGTGTAATGAATAGCAGTAATGGCACTCACAAGTACTAATTATTAATTGCGTATATATTGGCTTTACTTAAAAACCCCATTTCCGACACACCCTATTTTAACTTTCCCATACCTTTTCGCATCTTGTTTTCTCGATATGGAATGAAGTATTGCCGTGTTATTTGGTCTGCTCTAGCGTGGCCTAAGTCTGAATCAATCATAATTAAGTGTCGATGTTCTGCAGCACCAGTTTTAAGCTGTTGACCATGGTAGTGAACCACAACACTTGGCTTCATTAAGAATTAAGTTATTGCTCGGAAGAAATTTTATTTTCAATTTCTTGACTCAAATTTTGCGTAGCAGGATTATCAGGAAATAACTTAGCTGCTTTTTTGGCAAACAACAAAGCTTCTTCAAAGCGACCTAAATCGCGTAAAACTTCAGCATAAGTTGTCACATGAAAGTGTCCAGGTTCGATAGAAAGCGATTTCTCACACCAGGTTATAGCTTCATCGGGGCGTTTCTGATTTAACAGGAAAACAGCGTAGTTACCCAGAATATCGGTGTTTTCCGGCTCAATGGCCAACGCTTTCTGGTAATGCTCTTCCGCCTCTAGATATCGCTCCATTTGACTCAACAGGTTTGCGTAGTTACCCCAAATACGTGCATGGTTGGGCTCAATGGCTAACGCTTTCAGGTAATGCTCTTTAGCCTCTGGGTATCGTTGTTCACTTCTTAATAGTTCAGCATAGTTATTTATCAATTGATAAGACTCAGGCAACTGCTTAAGTGCCGCCTGATATTGTTTTTCTTTTTCATTAATATCATCAAGTGTATTAATATAGAGAATCCAATCAACCCAGTCGCGTTGTTCAACAGAAACATGTGTAGTGAGCTGTTCTTTTAGCTCTGAAGAACCATGCTCACTCATATCAATAACTTGCTTATCAAGTGTATTTAGTAATTTTTTCGTACGAGCTTCGACTTTCTCTTTTTGCTTCTCTCGGTCATAACCTAAAACGTCACCAATTCTGAGCATCAACTCGTCAAATCCAGGCGTTGCCACTAATACTCCATTGTGCATCTCCATCAGCCCTTGAATATCTTGATTTGGTTCTTCACCTTTTTCGTAATAACACCAGAAAGGGCGTCCAGAGATGTCTCTCTTATCTAAACCTTTTAGAAAGTCCATCAAACTCCCATCATTACCACCATAGCCAATGAAGATCGGAGTATAGAATTTAAAAATATTTTTCAAAGCTCCAGTCCACTGACTTGCTAACTTCGCTACACCATCTTCAGTATTTATTGGAGAGGTAAATAAATCACGATGAATCTTAGCCACAATAGAACGGCGGGACATAGGCTTCAAGTAGGAGGCGAGCGATTCATGACCAATTACATGAGGGTAGTGTTCACCATAAATCGACAAAGCATCGGCAACAAGATTGTCGAAATTAGTCGTGATGACCATATTATGTTGGCCAGACGAAAGTATCCAGGCTAAAACCGCGTATCCTAAGCTTGGTTTGCTCTGTTCAATGGCTCTTTCCAGCTCTGCGTAGCCTGAATCGTGGTCACCATCAAAGCAATGCTCAAAAATAGTTGGATAATGCTTAGCTAAGTTTTTGGCGTCCCAATCATCTATTTCGAGAGGGTTTTTTTCCAACCATTGTTCAAATTTATCAGGTTTAACTCCAGAGCAATCCCTTTCGTATAACTGCTCTTTTGCGAAGTTTACTTTCTTGCTATGTGCGGCCAAGCATAATCCCTTATGCGCTATGAAAAATGAACTTGTAATTAATTTTTCATCACATCTTCTGCCCAGTCCAAACCACACGCCCGATAAGTGCCAGTTCTTCACCGTCCAATTGCGATTTTGTGATCTCCCAAGGGTCATACATAGAATTATCAGACTTAACACGAATAATGCCGCCTGGTAACATCTGCAATCGCTTCACCAATAAGTTATTGTCATGGCGCATGACATAAACCCCATCAGATAAATTATCCACATCACAATTAACCATGATTATAGAGCCGTTCTTTAATGTAGGCAGTATGCTGTTACTGTCTAGCGTGCATTACAGCATCTTCGAATATATTTGTATCATTTTGATATAAATGCTTGACCGAAAAGAAGCCGTACACCATAATTATATCAAATTGATATAAACAATCAGCGCAATAAGTAATGATTATATTATTATAATATCCATTGAGTGGTGTTAGGCGAGGGCACTACACTTATGGGCAATGATTGCATAGTAGAGAGAAAACTATGAGTAAATCAGAACCTTTGAAAATTGTAGAGTTTCCTTTAACTGCTCGGTCAGCAAAATTAATTCTTCGTGATTTAGCTGAGAATCACACAAATAGAATTAAATTTTCAAAACATGCTAGAGATAGACTTTCTCAGCGAGATATTACTATCCAGCAAGTACTTTGTATTTTTAAAAGTAATTCTAATCGATTTCATGAACAACCACACCAAACTGCTGGCGGTGATTGGCAAATGAACATTGAAGGCATTGCTTCGGGTGATTCAATTAGGATCCCGTTAGTATTAAGAAAGCATGAAGATGACCCTTCTGTATTAGTGATTACTGTTATTAGTATTTAGTTATTAACGTCAGGAATTATTGATCCTAGCTTTGATTACTTAGCAAAGTATTTATTTCAAATCGGAGTTAACATGAGTAAGTCATACCACTATACAGAGTGTGGTCTACCAAATGTGCATCTAAAAAATGGCTACACTCTTGAAATTATTGATGGCGAAGAATACCTAAGTATCGACGATATGAACGGTTTACATAATGCCATTGGTTCTCAAGTTGTGGATAAAAACCAGGGCTTAACTGGTGATGAATTTAAGTTCTTACGATTACAGTTTAACCATTCTCGCAGAGTACTTGGCGAGCTATTGGGTATAGACCAACAAACTGTAGGCCGTTGGGAAAAAGAAGAAACAGCAATTCCTAAAACAGTTGATGCCACTATGCGTCAGTTATTTTTAGAATTATTAAATGAAGATAGTAATTTAAGTTATCTACTTGAAAAGTTAGCAGACAGAGAAGCTAAAACACTAATGTCTGAAATCATTCTTGAAGAGAAAGATCATCAGTGGCTTAAAGCTGTGTAAGTAAAAATATATTTTGTGTTGCTAAGTATAACAAAACCCTCTTAACGAGGGTTTCTACGTTGAGCATCTTTGAAGTGCTAGAGTCAATCAGACGGTTAAATCGGGCATTGCTTATGGCGTTATAGCTCAAATCATATATTGTTATCTACACGTTAATTGCGTACGCTTAGATTATGAAATGTCGGATTTATCCGCAGATCAAAAGAAACAGTTAAAAGCTTTTATGGAGGTATTGCGCAATGAGCAATCGTGATTTATTTTCAGAATTAAGTTCAGCTCTTGTTGAATCAAAAGAGCATTCCGAGGGTAAACTTACCCTTAAAACACATCAGAAACTAGATCGGGTATTTTATATTGTTAATCCATGACTGTTCTAGAATTACAAAAGAAAAAGCGAATATATCTCAAGAAGAAGATGGCCACTGGGTATTGCAGTTATATACTGAGGCAACTGAACATGATTTAGAAGAAAACCATCACTTAGAAGAAGTTGGAGAAATGATCAATGAGGTTATTATTGAAATTGATCATTGTCCTTACTGTGGTGACAAGCTATTAGAAAGTAATAAGCCCGCTGAAATTGGTTTCATATTCAGCGACTATTCAACATGGTAAAGTTTAGCCATAACAAGCTGCAATAAGCCGGCCTGCAATTGGTTGGGTATGCGCAATCGGTCTTGCCTTTCCTTTTATCCTGAATCCGTTAATAGAGTGGGCTGGTGGTACTGGTCCTCAAATTCCAATGGATCAACTTATGGCGTTAGTCGTGGCACTACTTGGGCTTGGAACACTCCGCACATTTGAAAAATTGGCGGGTAGAGCAAAATAAAATTTATCAATCACAATCACAATCACATGACCTATGATCGGGATGACTAGTCAGAAAAAAACGATGGAAATGACTATTATCAATTTCATTGGGCAATATCAGTCGTAAGATAATAACCCTCATTACAAAATTAAAGTGGTTACCATGAAAGTTGATCTAAATAGCCGTTACGGCTTAAATCCTGCACACAGTGAAGTAGTCGAGGCGTGCAAATTTATTGAGCCGTGCGATACGTTAGATATGGGTTGTTCGAATGGGCGTAATGCGTTGTATCTCGGCCAGCTCGGATTTAACGTTACCGCCATAGATATTAATCCTGGTGCCATTGATATGCTGCAAAGCATTATTACTGAAGAGAAACTGGATAATATTAAGGCTCAAGTGCACGACATTAACAGTGCGAGTCTTGGTGAGGGCTATGATAAGGGCTATGGCTTTATCTCCTGTACCGTAACCTTAATGTTTATCAGCCCAGCTAATGTTGATGCTGTTCTTGCCGATATGCAAAAGCGTACTCAGCCTGGCGGTTATAACCTAATTGTTTGCGCCATGAGCACTGAAGAACACCCGTGTCCGGTTCCGTTTCCTTTTACCTTAAAAGCAGGGCAGTTACGTGAGGCTTATACGGGCTGGGATCTAATTAAGTACAATGAAGATGTAGGTACTATGCACAATGGCGCGAAATTACAGTTTGCGACCATGTTGGCACGTAAACCTAGCTAAAACAAATAAGACACCATTGTTACATCTATTTAATTCAATGCTACCTTTATGGTAAACAAACACATAAGGACATTAAAATGGATTTTGATTGGATAGAGTGGTTCGGTTATCTGGCATCGTTAGTCGTTCTTATTTCCCTGACAATGACGTCAATCATAAAGCTAAGGGTAATTAACTTCATTGGTTGTCTGTTGTTTGCTGCGTTTGCCTATTTAATTGATTCTTTACCGACGATGTTAATGAATCTGGGTATAGCTGGAATCAATGTTTACTTTTTATGGAACATTCATTCGGCAAAGGAACAGTTCAAGCTAATTGTTGCATCGGCTAATTCTGAGTATTTTGAGCATTTTATTTCAACAAATCAGGGCGAAGTTGAACTGCAGACATCTGTAGACGAACTTAAAGAAGCCAATACGGTGTTTTATATGCTCAGGAATAACAGCATCGCGGGTGTATTAGTTGGCAATAATAGTGAACAAGGTGTGTTGTCTGTGCTATTGGACTATGTCACACCGGAATACCGTGATTTTAAGTTGGCGAAATATTACTATGAGTCGCACCCTGATGTACTCAAACACAGAGGGATCAATACACTCATGGCGACACCGACGACGCAGGAACACAGAGAGTATTTGCTCAAAGTGGGTTTTCAGCTTGTTGATGGAACAGAGGGTGTTTATCAGAAACAACTATAAGGGTGTTGTGTCTTAATGAACTAGATCACACGGTATTAAAGACCCCATCATTGAGGTCTTCCATTTTTCAGAATTAAACAGACATTTCTTGCCCTTTATCTGCTTTGGTAAACAAACTCTCCGCTTTTTTAATCACTCTTGAGTCTGATTTTATTTTACCTGTCACGATCAGTTTTAAGTAACGATTGGCTAAGTCTCGACGCAGTTTAATTAACGGTTTAAAGTTTACCGGTAGATATTGGTTATATTTATTCTGTTGTGTATAAATACGATCCAGTGATTTTTGGTTTTTAGCGTTTTTGATTGCCGCTATCCAATAATCAAACTGATCTTGGTAAAAGGTTTCAGCCGCATTGAATGGAAATTCTCCGCTTTGTTCTGATGCTTGATAGTCAGTGAGCGTGTTAATGGCAGATATTAACTCGGGCTGTGTTAACAAGGTTTGAAGCTCAGGTACCGAATCTTTAAACAGTAACTCTCCAGGGGCAAGCAGGGTGTTAATTTGACGATAATTATAATCTATTAAAGCTGTTTTCAGCTGTTTAGCATATAAGCTGATAGCTTGCTCGGACGGGATGATTTTGTAATCGGCATCAACTTGTTTTATATCCTGCTCTAGGGTAAATAGATCCATGCCCTCGCTGTCAAGTTTATAATTGGCCCGTAATAACCGCTGCTCAATATTAGCGACCAGGATTGATCGAGCTGATACTCTTTGACCTTCCACATACTGTTCTATATCGGTGAGCTTCACTGAGTCAGGGTATAGAGCCATTGTTTCTGCGATTAACGCTGACATTTGGTAGAAGTCCGGATAACGTGAGTTTGGATCCTGCATAATGCGGTTTACTTTTGCAATATGATAATCGATCACCTCATCACGTTTTTGGCGCAAAACACCGGCTTTAATGGTCAAGGTTTCAGTATTTAAATCCGCTAATGAATTCATAAATACTTCAACACTTGAATTAACTAAACCATCCACACTCGATATATGCGCTTGCTGCGTGATCTGCTGTTTAGTAATTACATTGTCCATATAATAAAAATAACCCACTGAACCTAGTACGGTAAGTAACGGCAAGACAGTTGAAAACACCGGAAACGGCTTGCGGGCTAGTTTAGCTTGCCACTGTTGGATGCTGACTGGACGTTCTGCATTTTTTAGTGCCAGTGCTGAACGCAACATGGCCCAATTCTTACTACTGAGTTTAGTTAACTTTTTAGCGGTGATCTTATCAGTAATGGCCTGATCTGCTGGCTTACGTAAATACGGATGTTTACTCGACAGTAATTCATAAAATATACAGCCGAGTGAAAACAAATCATCACTTTCTGATGGTTGCTGACCCTGCAGTAACTCGGCACTGGCATAAGCAGGTGTATAACCGCTTAATACGTTATTATGTTCAACATTATCACTGGCAAATTCATCGGCATGATCCTGAAGTACGCGTGCGACACCAAAATCAAAAACCTTGATATCACCATTACGGGTATGCATGATATTGGCCGGTTTTAAATCTGTGTGCACGATGCCATTTTTGTGCGCAAACTTAAGTGCATTAGCGACTTGCGAAATGATTTTTTCAGCACCTTTATACGTCAGACCTTTGGGTTTTGACCGTGATATAACTTGATCAAGGGTTTCACCATCCAGCCACTCCATAATGATAAAACACAGTTTATCTTCTTTATCGACATCATAAACACGAATGATATTAGGGTGGGAGAGCGCCATTGTTTTGTGTGCTTCTCTAAACAGTAACTGCTGTGCTTCTTTGTTTTTAGTATATTGTGGTTGCAGGACTTTTATCGCTACGTAAGGATCATCAACGCCCGCTTTACTTAATAGTAAGTCTTTGGCTTTATATATATCACTCATACCACCAGAGCCGATATGTGTTTCTAACTCATAACGGTCTTTTAATATTCGTCCTGTAAGCGTAGCTGTATCAACTTCGTCTTTTGAACTAGTGCTATCTAATAGCGTTTTATCTTGTACCACAACTACACTCCTTGTTCTGTTTGAATAACGTAATTTATATAAAGTACTAGTTCCGTCTAGCACTTTAGTATTGAATTTTGTTTTTTATTGAATTTAATACTTTAGTTAACTTTCATATTAATAGTTAAAGTTTATTGTTTATCATCGTTGTTTACTATGCTACTTATCAATAGTGACGCAACGGTTATGCTGTTGTTACATTAATATTTTTTAAATTTCAACAACAACATATTACGCGTTTAAGTCATTGTTATTTATCTGTTATGTTAGCCGTTCATATAGGTATTGGCACCACTGAAGAGATTTTATATAAATAACATTTCGCGACTTATATAAACACTTTGTTGTTATTGGATATTAATTAGTTTAATTTTGGTAACGTCAATCAGCATACACATTTATTTGTCGTAAATAGTATTAAATGTAGTATTAGATATCTGTTTATTTTGTAAATGTAGCGGATTCACTTGTTTGACTTGATTGCGCATATTTGGTTTTATAGTTGTAACAGTATGTATTTGGATATTAATATGTATTTAAATTTGGATGTAAATAGTATTGCTATGAAGTTGTAATATTATTTCATAAATAGGTTCAGCGGGATATTTATTTAGTGTTAACAATAGATAAGTCAAGGAATGACAAATGGGACTGTTTTTATCTGTAATTAGCTATCAACAATTATCACCAAATTTACAAGCTAACTTTACCCTTGAAGGTGCTTCAGCCGTGATCGGCCGTTCGGATGCCAGTGATTGGGTGCTACCAGATGGCGATAAAATATTATCTAGCCGCCACGCTGAACTCACGTTAGTGATGGATAAATATTATATTACCGATGTATCGACCAATGGTGTGTTCATCAACCAGTCTACAAAACCGCTTGGTAAAGGCAATCGACACGCGTTGACCACAGGTGAGCAGATTATATTGGGTGAGTACGTTATTGAAGTGGTTATCGAATCTGCATTATCTGACGATAACCAAACTTCCGCTCATTTAGAACCTAACCAACAAGTGTCTAGCTTTTCTTCTTTTACTTCGTCGTCGATGGCTCAGACTGATCGTGAGATAAATATGCCATCAGTGCCTAATCACAGTCTCAGTGACCCATATCTAGAGGGCAGTGAGATGGACGATAGTTTAGTGCTAGAGAGTAATTTTATCCCTGATGATTGGAATTGGGATCAAGAAGGTCAGACCCCTGACGTTCAAAAAACGCCAAATAATCCGCAAATAGACGCAGAGAAAATAGTATCGACAAAAGCAGTCTCGGCAAAAATAACACCGAAACAAACAGTTGCTGTTGACGCCAATAATAGTAGCAACCGCCGCCGCAATACAGACAAGGTGATTGAATCACCTCAGGTGGCCGCTAAATCGAACAAACCAACAGTTGCAAATACTGACAACATGATGGCATTGCTGAAAGGTCTAGGTATCGAAAAGTCACCAGTTGATGGCGATGAAGAATGGTGGTTTGACCTAGGTGCATCAATGCGAACCATTAATGAAGAACTGATGTCATCACTGCGCGAGCGCGCTGCATTCAAGAATAAATTTCGTGTAAATCACACCATGTTTCAAATTAAAGAAAATAACCCGTTTAAATTTTCTGCTTCTGTGGATGATTTATTCCGTAATTTATACTTACGTAGTAACGGCAGTTTCATGTCGACGAACAAAGCCATTACCGAAGCCTTTGGGGATTTACGCCAGCATGAACAAAGCATGCGCGCGGGTCTAGAAGGTGCAGTGGTTGGTATCTTAGATCAATTAGCGCCAGAAAATATGCAGGAAGAGCAGGGTGAACAAGGTTTTTTTGCAAAATTCAACCGCAGCAACAAAGAGCAGAAATTGTGGCGTCACTTTATTGAAATGCATGAAGATATTCGTAACGAGATCACTGTTAACCGCGAAAGTATTCTTTCTGATGCGTTTGTTCGGGCGTATGAAAATAAGCAGAAACAGGGATAACAGATGCTGAGTAATCAACCTTCGTTATTTAAAATCCAACTATTAATACAGGTAAATACATGAAACTATTTTATCGAAACCGGAATCGTAATTTCAACCTTAACTTCAATCGTTTTAACCGCATTATACTTATGTGTTTGGCATTGTTAACCCTGAGCAGTATCTCTGGCTGTTCGATGATGAACTTTTTTGTTACGCCATCTACAACATTGAATTTTGTGGCGTCTGAAAATTTAAACCCGGACATGGAAACACGTCCGTCACCTGTAGTCGTGAGAGTGTTTGAGCTGGCAAGTCGTGGGCCAATAGAAACGGCTGATTTTTTTAGTTTGTATTCTGATTATGAACAGATCTTAGGACCTGAGTTACTGAACAAAGAAGAGTTGGTATTTAATCCTGGTCAACGCTTGAGTTACACACGTGAGCTTAACAAAAATACCCGCTTTATTGCGGTATTAGTTGCTTATCAAGATATTGAAAACTCACGCTGGCGTGATGTCATTGCGGTAGACCCTAAATCTTATGACGACTTTAGCGTATACCTAGAAAAACTAAGCGTATTTATTCGTGATTAATCATCCTTTTGTTTTAGTTGCGAAGATCCGCCCGTTGATGAGTGATAACCGTTATGAGTGATTACAGCAAAGTTGCATGGAGTGAAGGCATGTTCCTTCGTCCACAGCATTTTCAACAGCAAGACCGTTATCATAGTTATGTGCAACGACGTTTGTTACAAGCATCGGGTTCGCACCAATGGGGCGTAGTAGACCTTTGTATTGATGATGATTTATTAGGGCTAGGGCGATTCGCACTGACTGACTTTGAAGGCATCTTTAATGATGGTACCCACATTAAAATGCCATCACAGGCCACATTGCCATCGCCGTTATTGATCCCGCCGGGCACGATAGATTGTAATATTGTGTTAGCGCTGGCCATTGATAAAAGCACTGGACTTAACATCATCAACAGTGACGACGACGGTGTGATTGCCCGCTATTTAAACGTCTATAAGGATGTTATTGATACATCACTAGAGAGCCTGCCAGTTGAATCCATTGCCATGGCTAAGTTAAGTGCAGAATTGAAACTGGCTAATCAAGATTTAACCGGTTATGTCACGGTACCAATCGCACGGGTGATTAATGTCAGCGATGCTGGTGATATCAAACTGGATAAAAAGTTTATTGCCCCTTGCTTGAGTATTGGGTCGGCGAGTCACCTAGTTGATTACTTAAATGAAGTGACGGGTATGGTCGGGCAACGCGCTGAAGCCATTGCCGCACGTTTAACCAAAGGACCAGGGCAGGGGCAGGCATCGACAGTTGCAGATTACATGATGCTGCAATTGTTAAATCGCATAGAGCCGTTGTTGATGCATCACATACAACAACGCACTCTGCATCCCGAACGCCTTTTTGAGTTGTTTATCTCGATTTCAGGTGAACTGTCAACCTTCTACGGCGAAACCAAAAGGGCTGCCAAAATGCCTGTGTATCAACACGAGCACTTGGCTGCAACGTTTGGTAGTAGCATGTCGCTGTTGACGCAAACACTGAGTGTGGTGGTCGATCATACAGCCGTTGCCTTAGTATTAACGCAGAAGAAATTTGGCATTTATGTGGCACAACTTGCCGACAAATCAGTATTAGAAAACAGTATTTTAGTATTGGCCGTAAAAGCCAATATGGCGGTACAGGATATAACTAAAAACTTACCAGGACAGATAAAAATTGGACCGGTTGAAATGATCCGAGATCTGGTCAATGTTCAGCTTCCAGGGATCAGCGTAACCGCGTTACCTGTTGCCCCAAGGCAGATCCCTTATCACGCTGGTAGTTTTTATTTTCAACTCGATAGTAGCAGTGAATATTGGCATAAATTAAAAAATAGTGGTGGTATCGCTATTCATTTATCCGGCCAATTTCCAGGACTCGCAATGGAATTGTGGTCGATAAAACAATAACGATTAAAATTTATTAATAACCATAAGAATTTATTGATAAATAGAATATTTATTAGGAATTATTTTGACAGTGATGATTAACATGGACCGTTTAGTAGTAAGCAGGGATAGATTAGTATGAGCGAAAAAACAATATTTAAACCCAGACCTGGAGGACGCAGTCAACCTGCGCCTAATTCTACGGCGAACAGTAATGCGGCGAATGGCAATGCAGTGCCTAAACCTGGCATTGCCGCGGCAGAGGAAAATACTTTATTTGTGCAGCCACAAAATAAAGCGCTTAATCAGACGATCCTAACCATAGGTGCTAATCCACTGATTGAGCATGCCGGTTTGATATTATCCTTGATCAATCAGATTAAAGTGAATATTGAGTATGAAAAAGTGGATGTGTTACACGGACAATGTGTGAGCATGGTGGATAAATATGAACGGCAACTACACGCACTAAAATACGACAATAAACTGAGTGGTAAAACAGAAACGACGGACAACAAACTGATTGATGCGGCTAAGTTTTGTATTTGCGCATTTATTGATGAAACCGTGATGACAATGCCTTGGGGACGCAATAGTGCATGGGCACAAAACTCACTGCAAAGTCATTTTTATCACCAAACATTTGGTGGTGAACATTTCTATACGCTGTTGGATGAGTCTGTTGCCAACATGGTCGAAATGGCTGATATTGTTGAGTTACAATATCTCTGTTTATCATTAGGTTATCAAGGTAAGTATCGGGTAACGAAACATGCCGAGCAGTTAATCGAATCATTACGGGACAAGCTCGGACTAGCATTGAAAAATCATCACGGACGTAAAGAAAAACGTTTATCTGATAATTTACAAGTGATCGAAGTGGGTGGTGAAAAAGCTAAATTGGAACTGCCGATTTGGGTGACAGCTGCTATCGCGGGTGCATTACTGGTGGCCAGTTTTATTGGTTTACGTTTAGAAGTAAATGAACAAGCAGATCTAGTCTATCAGCAAGTACTGGATCTTGTTGATCGTCAGCCAGAAGTGTCTGCAGCCGTGAGTGCTAGTTCATTAACGTTAAAATTAGAACAGCTATTACAAACTGAAATTATGCGTAATATTGTCGTTGTTCGAGAATTGTCAGATCGGATCCGGATCCGGATAACCAGCTCAGACCTATTTGCCAGTGGCAGCGACCAAATTAATCCGGCATATCAACCTATCATACGTAAAATAGCGCGCACGCTAGAATCCACCCAAGGGCAGATCTTAATTACTGGCCATACCGACAAACAACAAATTATATCGAGTCGCTATCCTTCTAATTGGCACTTATCACTGGCTCGTGCCACAAGTATTGCTGATGTGTTAGCCAAAGATACCCGTTTAGGTGGCAGGTTATTACCGGAAGGTCGAGGTTCATCCGAACCATTAGCTGTAGATCCCACGTTTAGTCAAGATCAGCATGCGTTAAATCGCCGTGTTGAAATCGATATTTTGAGGTAGTAAAGATGTCTTTTAAACAAAGTATGTCCAAGTTATTAGCGTTCTTTACGTTAAAAACACTGTTTATTATTATTGGTATTGTTGCCATTGTCGTTTGCGTTTGGTTAGCGGGTCCGTTAATTGCGATTGACGGTGTCACACCACTCGCCAGTGCCCCAAATAGGTTCGCTTTTTTAGCGATATTATTACTGTTCTGGATCATGAGCTTAGTGGTGAAAAAGATCATCGTTAAACGTCAAAATGACACGTTAGCGCGCGAGATGATCAAAGGTCAAGGCAATGAGAATGATGACATAGCGGCAGACCAAGACATTTCAGCTATTGAAGACAAGCTTAAACAAGCAATTAGCATCTTGCGTACCGCAAAATTGAGCAAGGGCAAAAGTATCTATCAGTTGCCTTGGTACGTGCTTATTGGGCCGCCTGGTTCAGGTAAAACCACCGCACTGCAACAGTCGGGTTTACAGTTTCCGCTGCAGAAAGAAATGGGGGTTAATGCGTTAGCTGGTATTGCGGGTACACGCCATTGTGATTGGTGGTTTACTGACAAAGCTGTGCTGATTGATACTGCTGGGCGTTATACTACGCAAGACAGCAGAAGTACGACGGATTCAAGGGCGTGGTTTGGATTTTTAGGATTATTAAGACGTTACCGCGCCAAGCAACCGATTAACGGTGTGTTAATTTCAATGAGCTTAGCAGATTTATTAACCTGCACACAAACAGAGCGTAACTTACATGCGCGGGCCATTAAACAACGTATCCAAGAATTACAGAATCAACTTAACATGACATTTCCAATTTATGTCATCTTTACCAAAGCCGATCTTGTGGCTGGGTTTAATGAATATTTTGCTGAATTGACTGAAGAAGAGCGCGAACAGGCTTGGGGTTTTACCCTGCCGATGGAAAATAGCGAAGATACCCAAGGGGTGGTGTCTCTGTTTAACAAAGAGTTTTATCAGCTTATTGTCAAGATCAACGAAGGCATGTTGCAGCGTTTAAATGGGGAGCGAGATCCGAAAGTACGTGCGCTTATTTATGAATTCCCGAAACAGTTACGTTTGTTGCAAAGCGCAGCCGATGATTTCTTAAAAGAGATATTTGCGCCCAATGCATTTGAAAAACTCCCCCTGCTGCGTGGTGTGTTTATCGCCAGTGGTCATCAAGCTGGTAATCCTATTGATCGCGTCAGCAGTCAGATGGCGAGTGGCTTTGGGTTAAAACCAAGTACCCCTCTAACCACAAATAGTAATGAACCAAAAGGCTTTTTCCTTAAATCAGTATTAAACGATATTATTTTTGCAGAGCAGAACATTGCCAGTATTAATACCGAACACGCCCGTCAACATCGTTGGTTACGCCGTACTGCAATTACCTCTATTTGTGTTTTTTCTGTGGTGCTCGGTGCTAGCTGGTGGGCGAGTGCAAACTGGAACCAAACGCTTTCGGCACAGATCAGTGAGGATGTGGAAGCATTCAAACAGAATGCCAATGGTGGATTAACAATAACCAGTGATTTAATTACCCTTGGCAATGGCTTAACTATCTTGCGTAATTTACCTACTGGTTATGTCGGTAATTTACCCGAAGGTTGGCCGAATCATCTTGGTTTATACCAAGGTGATCGATTGGCGCAGGCGACGAACGAAGTATATCAGCGTGCTTTACAGCGTTACTTATTGTCGTATGTATCTCGGTCACTGGTAAGTGATATGGCCAACAATAAAACCCATATTGATTATCTATATGAAACTTTGAAGACATACTTAATGTTATTTGAGCGTGATTATTATAATGCTGAGCAGATCAAATCCTGGTTTTCATTCCACCTAGAAAATAATATTCCTGGTGAGGTGAATAAAGATATGCGCTTAGCGCTTAATGAACATTTAGCCGTATTGTTAAACAACAACTCTATACAAGCTGAGTACAACGCACTAGCCGTTAATGATGCCCGAGACATTCTCCTCGCCGTGCCTTTAGCTGACCGCGCGTTCGCCCGTATTGAGAAAAAAGCCAAACAAAATCAATTAGCTGATTTTAAATTGACGAATATTTTACCAAATGAAAGTATTGGTTTATTTTATCGCCACAGTGGTGAGCCGATGAATAAACCAATTCCAGCGTTATTCACCTATGAAGGCTTTTATAAGGTGTTCTTAACTGAGCATAAACAGATCATCCAAGTTTTAACTAAAGATAGCTGGGTCTATGGTGATGAAGTTAAAGGCATGGGTGATGATGTTGAAGATCAGGTGATTAAGCAGGTTAAAGAACGCTACTTTAAAGAGTACAGTTATTACTGGCGTGATTTGATTGATGATATCGCCCTGAAAACATTTGCTACCGCATCGCAGGGGGCATATATAACTAAGGTATTGACCAGTCCTGAACAGCCAATACAAAAATTGTTAACGGCGATCCAAGACAATATCGAGTTAACTAAGTTACCGGCTTCTGAAGTTGCTGGTAAAGTCGGCAAGTTAGCAGGCGCAATTGCGGCACAAAAAATGCCAAGTGCGACTAACCGTTTTAAACAATATATGCCAAGAAATGTCAGTATAAATGTGGCATTACCTGGCGAATCGGTTGAAAACGTATTCCCGGAAATTTTGGCACTTGAAGATACTGATGTATTACAAATTCAGACGCAAATGAAAAAGGTTCATGCATTATTGGCGCAGCTTAATCGCGGCCAAACCAGCGGTGACAAGATCGTTAACCAGCATGTTAATTTAACACAAGCAGGTGAGCCAATTGCCGAGCTGGATAAATTAGTTGAGGATTTACCAAGTCCCTTTGCCGCTATGATCCAAGGTGTCATTGACAGCACCACGAAAATCTCATTGCAAAGTGCACGTTATCATCTCAATGATGTGTGGCAGGGCACTGTATATAACGAATACAAAAAACGTATACGTGGTCGTTACCCGTTTAAACGTAGTGCGAAAAATGAAGTCAGGATCCGAGATTTCTCCCGTTTCTTTAGCCCACAAGGCACGATGTCTAAGTACTTTGAAACCTATATTAAACCGCATGTACGTATGGGAGCCAATCGCTGGACCTTTAAAAACAACATAGGGTTAAGTAATGAGTCGTTAAAAGTGTTCCGTAGTTGGCAGAAGATCAAGAATGACTTTTTTGAATCCGGTAGTAGTACACCTGAAGTCGAGTTTGCGTTGAAAGCCAATTATCTAGACCGTGATATGCAGCAAATTAAAGTGCAAATTGATGATCAAAATTTTGTCTATCGTCATGATCCAATTCGAGTGACTGAGTATCGCTGGCCAGGTTCGGCAAATTTTTCCCAAATGCGGGTGATATTTACACCGGCCAATTACATGCGCACGGTAGAGAAGTCATATGAAGGTGATTGGGCGTGGTTCCGCTTCCTCGATGACATTGTTGCTGCGCGACCAAAAACATTAACAGATAATATGCTTGAAATTAAAGTTCAGGGTCATACTGCTAGGATCCAATTGATCGCTGGCAGTGCTTCGAGCCCATTTAAAACGCGTGAATTGGAGGCGTTCTCATGTCCAGCCAAGCTGTAATAGACGAACAATCAATGAATAGTGCCAATATGAACACTAAAACTATCGATATCATCACGGGTTACTGTGGCAAAATTCCCAGCTTGGGGGACTTTGTCAGTCTAGGCTTGGATCCCAATTTAGAACAATCGTGGAATGAATGGGTGCAGGCTGCGCTGGCGGTAAGTCGTGAAAAGCTACAAGGAGAATGGTTGGATAATTATCTAACCTCGCCAATATGGCACTTTGCAGTGAGTGGAGGGGTGTGTTCAGACCGTAGTTTTGCAGGCACCTTGATCCCGAGTGTGGATAATGTCGGACGTTATTATCCATTTACCTTGTTCTACCAAGCTGATATTGACCCGCTACAATTTTGGCAGGAACAAGCGTTTTTTCAGCAAAATGAGCAACCGTTATTGTCAATATTAGACGATGAGTGTGTGTTGTTAAATTGGTATAAAAAATTGACGCCGTTGAGTTTAGATGTCACGCCGATCACCCCCTACAAACAAACATTATTATCGCCAAATAGCCACCAGCCAAACTGGTTGCTGTCAGCCGCTGGCGAGCAAATTGGTGGGTTCGGCAGTGATCAATTAGGGTTGTTACAGCAAACCTTAAATCAGCAATTTAACCGTTATAGTATTTGGTGGACAGCGGGCTCTGACAAGATCGACCCTTGTACATTGATCTTTTCTGGTATGCCAAGTGCGGCGACGTATGCTGGCATGCTTGATGGCAATTGGACTCGGTCTTAACTGGAGGTAATAAGATGTTAACTGATATAGCGTTAAAATCTTTTGGTCAGAGTCATGTTGGCGCAGTACGGAAAATAAACGAAGACAGTTTATTGGAGTACCCAGAGCAAAATATCTGGGTTGTCGCTGATGGTATGGGTGGGCATGAAGCGGGCGATGTGGCCAGTCAAATGCTGATTGACACTATTAATACCTATATTAATGAGCATGCTTATCACGGCATTACGATTAACGTGTTGAAGCAAGCGATACTGACTGCAAACGAAAAAATAATTGCTTATAGTCATAGCCAACTGGCAGGGAAAACCGCCGGTTCAACGATAGTATTGTTATGGATTGATGGATACACGGCACATTGGTTATGGGCTGGTGATAGCCGTGGTTATCGTTTTTACCATCAGGATTTAAAACAAGTTACGCGTGATCATTCCCATGTCAATGAACTGGTTGACCAGGGTGTGCTGAGTGCTGAAGAAGCCGAAAAGCACCCTATGGGCAATGTGATAACACGTGCGATAGGGGTGGTTGAAGATATCGATGTCGACCATATTTCCCATCCTATTGTCGAAGGCGAAATGCTATTGCTGTGCAGCGATGGCTTAACGGGTGAACTATCGGATGCCAGTATCGCGGAGCAGTTACAGCAGCAAAACGTTATAAATGCAGGTTCATCGCTAATGCACGCCGCGTTAGGCAAAGGTGCAAAGGATAATGTGACCTTAATATTAGTGTCGGTATCGAAGCAGAACCAGATCGAAAGCTTTAAAGATGATGATCTTACCGTACCGTTATTTAGTTAAACGTTTGTTTTTAACCTGTAGCTTTAACATGTGTATATGGATGTAGTAAATGTCAGTATTAAACTCACAAATTATTGAAGATATAGCGCTGCCAATTAACGGTGAATTACCGTGTGGACTCGATCCGCGTTCAGACACCTCGCCGCTGTCGCAATATTATCGGTTGAAGGAAGTGCGAACCCGTACCAGAGCGGATGAACGCAGTGCGTTAATTGGTATTGATAGCGACGAAACGATGAATAACTTTGTCCGTGAATGGAGTCCAATTAAAGACGAGATCCCGCAGATACTCGCACAGGAAACCAAAGATCTTGAGTATTGTGCCTGGCTCATTGAAGCGTTATGCCGTACCGATGGTTTTGCCGGATTAACCATTGGCTTTACATTGGCGCATCAACTGATCAGTCAGTTTTGGGACGGTTTATATCCGAGCCCTGATGAAGATGGTTTAGAAACTCGCATTGCACCGTTACTTGGCCTTAATGGTTTTGAAGGGGAAGGGGTGTTGTTAATGCCTATTCTATCCATTCCTTTGGTTGAAACCGGATCTGGTGAACGGTTTGCAACCTGGCAGATTGAGCAAGCAAGTCAATTAAATAGTCTCAGTGCGGATAAACAAAAAGCCAAAATTGCCAACGGTGCTATCTCATTAAAACAGATTAAAGAAGCGTTAAACGAAGTCAGCGATGATGAGTTGGTTAGTTTAAAAAACGATATTGCTGAGGCAATTATGGCCTTCCGTCTGCTGGCCGACAAAATGGATGAAGTCATGTCGGGTGATGCGCAACCGACATCTAAAATAACGGAGAAGTTACAACATTGCGAAAGCATCTTTACCTTCATTACCTTAGAACGTTTTAACGTCATTAATGCAGAAGCCGCTGTAGAGGCGTCTGTTGTTGAACAAGTAGCTGAAGACGCCGTCGAACTAAACGGCGCAAGTCATAGTTCAAATCATAGTTCAGGCGCATCAGTACCGCTTAAATCTGTTAATGGCTATGATTTCATGCAAATGGATCAATCGTTAAATAATCGCCACGAAGCCATTAAAGCATTACATAAAATTGAACAGTATTTTCGGACCACTGAGCCGCACTCGCCAATTTCATATGCGATTGCGCAAGCGATACGCTGGAGTGAACTTAGCTTACCGGAGTTACTGGCAGAATTAGTGAGCGACCCTAGCGCGAGAACCGATTATTTCAAACTCACCGGCATAATCCAAGATGAAGAGACATAACACTAACGGGCTATTAGTCGTAAATAGAATAAATTAGCAATAAATACGGCCAATTAGAAGTAAACAACGAACAGTAAATACCAATAACCAAATAATGATTATCATTAGAGCTTAATTTAAGGAATAGCTATGGAAAGCGTACAATCAAAATTATCACGAGTACGTACCCCACGGGTACATATTACGTATGATGTTGAAACGGGTGGTGCAATTGCCAAAAAGGAATTACCTTTTGTTGTTGGTATCATGGGTGACTTTGCCGGTGAAAATAAAACGTCATTGAAACCGTTGAAAGACCGTCGTTTTGTGCAAGTTGATCGAGACAACTTTGATGATGTATTAAAACGTATGAATCCGAAGTTAGAATTTAAAGTTGATAACACGCTGACCGATGAAGAAGGCCTGGAAATGAGTATTAACCTTGAATTTAATTCGTTGGCTGACTTTGAACCTGCTGCTGTTGTTAACCAAGTTGAACCATTGCGTAAATTAATGGAAACACGTAACAAGTTAAGAGACTTAATGACCAAAGTAGATCGCTCTGAAGAACTTGAAGATATTCTCGAAAAAGTATTAAGCAACAGTGCTGATTTAGAGCAGTTAGCGAGTGAACTAGACCTTGGGGAGAAAGCATAATGTCTGATATTGCAGCAGCACAAGAACTCGAGTCGACCGAAGGTCAAGTATCGATACTTGACCAAGTCATTGGCGCCACTAAGCAAACTGAAATATCGCGCTCACAAGAACTGATTAAAACGTTAACCGAAGAAGCGTTAAATGGCACGGTTAGTTGGAATAAGAATCTAACCGTTACCTTCAATGAATCGATTGCAGCTCTTGATGCTAAAATTTCCAAGCAGTTAGCTAAAATCATGCATCATGACAAATTCCAAAAATTGGAAGGTTCGTGGCGTGGTGTGCATACCTTGGTGAGCAGTTCAGATACGGGCGGTTCGTTAAAGTTACGCTTGATCTCGATAACTAAAAAAGAACTACATAAAGATTTAAGTAAAGCGGTTGAGTTTGATCAAAGCCAGATATTTAAAAAGGTTTATGAAGGTGAATTTGGTATTGCGGGTGGTGAACCGTTTGGTGCAATTGTTGGTGACTATGAGTTTAATAATCACCCCGAAGATATCGAAACGCTGTCATTGATGTCGAACGTATCAGCCTCTGGTTTCTGCCCGTTCTTATCCGCATCGGCACCTGAATTATTTGGTTTTGATTCTTGGAATGAAATGGATAAACCCCGTGATCTGAGTAAAGTATTTGAGTCACTGGAATACACTAAATGGAATTCATTCCGAGAAAGTGCGGATTCACGCTTCGTGACACTGACTATGCCACGTGTTTTGGCGCGTTTACCTTATGGTGAAGCGACATCACCAGTTGAAGAGTTCCGTTACGAAGAGTTTGAATTAGCAGAAAACGGGCAATCGTCAACAGAAGCCGATCATGATGACTATTGCTGGTCAAATGCAGCGTATGCATTGGCATCTCGCCTTACTGAAGCATTTTCAAAATATGGGTTCTGTACTGCAATTCGTGGTGCTGAAGGTGGAGGTAAAGTAACCGGCCTGCCAACCCATACTTTCATTAGTAATGATGGCGATCCAACGCTCAAATGTCCAACCGAAATTGGCATTACCGACCGTCGTGAAGCGGAGTTAAGCAAACTCGGTTTCTTGCCTATTTGTCATTATAAAGATAAAGATTACGCGGTATTCTTTGGCGCGCAATCTTGCCAGAAAGCGGGTCAATATAACGATCCAGATGCCCGAGCAAACGCCGCAATATCAACACGTTTACCTTATATTATGGCCACGTCACGCTTTGCGCATTACCTTAAGGTGATGGGCCGAGATAAAGTCGGTAGCTTTGCTGAAGCGAAAGACCTTGAAAATTGGTTAAACCGTTGGATCCTTGGTTTTGTTAATGCGTCTGAAGGTGGTGGTCAAGAAATTCGCGCGAAATATCCATTAGCCGATGCGAAAGTAACTGTTGCAGAAATTCCGGGTAAACCAGGTAGTTATAACGCTATCGCCTGGATGCGTCCGTGGTTACAAATGGAAGAATTAAGCACGTCGTTACGTCTTGTGGCTAAAATTCCAGAAGGTAATTAAGATCTATTCTTAGTTTTTTACTTAAAGTAGCAGGTGTTGAATCTGCTACTTTAATTCAATGCATATTGTTAAGGGAGTAGCATGATGCAGCAAACCATTATTAACCAGTCCGAAACAATAGACGCTAAAGCCTCGATGTCTTCTGTGGACAATAATAGCGACAGCAATTCTGATAAAAGTAGCGATAGCAGTACTGATAATATTACCAAAAAGAGTACCGACAGTAAGAATCAAACTAATAATGCTTTTGTATTGAATGCTGTGGATCTTTTACAGCAGGATTTCTTGCAACATATGGATGTTGAAGATGACCTCAGTATTGAAGAATTATTGGTTTGGCTCGTAGATAACGGCATGCAAACGCAGGGACATTTCAGGCAAGCACTGAATGCTACCTTGACTCGGTTGTTAACAGACCTAGATAAAATATTGAATACCACGATGAACAACATTATTCATCATAATAAGTTTCAACGGCTTGAAGCAAGTTGGCGTGGTGTGCATTATCTGGTGCAGCAAGAGCAAGCCATTGATCGGGAAGAGTTGATTCAAGTTAGGATGCTAAGTATTTCGTGGCAAGAAATTTCGCGAGACTTTAGTCGCGCCATCGAATTTGATCAGAGTAATCTATACCGCCTTATTTACAGTAATGAATTCGGTCAAGCTGGTGGTCAGCCGTTTGGGTTATTACTCGGTGATTATCAGATCACTAATCGCATACAACCGGGTAATTCATTGTCCGACATTGATATTCTACGTAATATGACGCAAGTCTCTGCAGCGGCTTTCGCGCCCTTTATCGTCTCTGCTAGTCCGCAGTTTTTCGGGGTTAACAGCTTTGCTGAATTAGGTTTAGGTGCGGATATTGATAAACATTTCGAACAGCTAGAATATATGCAATGGCGTCGTTTGCGTGAAACTGAAGATGCACGTTATCTTGGCCTTACCGTGCCGTATATGTTAATGCGCAGTCCTTATTTAGACGATGGCCGTTTTCATCATCAATTTCGTTTTCGTGAACGTATTGAAAATTCCGAACAAGATAACTTATGGGGCAATATTGGCTATTCGTTTGCAGTGATATTGATGCGATCTTTTGCTAGTTCAAAATGGTTTGCGCAGATCCGCGGGGTTAATCAGGGTGAAATCAGTCGTGGGTTAGTTGACCAATTCCCGCATCACTATTTGGGGGCCGGATCGTCACTGAGTATGAATTGTGACGTGTATAAACGTCGCAACCAAATACCCTTAAATATGTATGTAAGTGAACGGTTAGAAAAACAGTTTTCGGAAGCGGGTTTTATCCCGTTATCGGTGTTACAACACACCGACAAATTGGCCTTTTTTAGTAATTCTTCAGTGCAAAAAGCAGTGAATTATATACATAGTGGTGTGCAAGTGACAACGGATGCAAAAATCGCACAGGTTAACGCACGACTCGCGACTATGCTGCAATACATTCTTTGTGTATCACGGTTTGCTCATGCGATTAAAGTTATCGGCCGCGAAAAAGTGGGTAGTTATTTAACCGCGCAGCAGATCCAAGGTGATATTCAAAAATGGCTGCAGGGATATACGGCTGCCGCAGGCAGTGCTTCTGACGAAGTAAGGTCAAAGCGACCTCTGAGTGAAGCGCGAGTCGAAGTACACGAAGTGAAAGGAAAAATAGGTCATTTTTATTCAGTCATACACTTAAAACCCCATTTTCAATTAGATCAAATGGTGTCGTCGATCCGCTTAATTACGGAGTTGGCGAGCAGTGATGTTGCCGTGTAGCAGGAAAGGCACTCTCTGCAGGGTTGGTTAGCAACCTATGCATTGGCCTATTCAACAAATATTAGAAGTTAGACTTTAAAGTTAAAAGCAAATTACATTCGCATGCATAAGGATATGAAGATGCAAGAGATAAAACAATTAATTGAAGCTGGCAAGCTACAAGACGCAATTAGTTATTGTCAGGCAATATTAAAAAAACAACCGCTAGAAACCGATATCCGCAGTGCCTATATCGAGCTGTTATGTGTTAATGGCGAGTTAGATAAAGCCGATAAACAAATTAACTTGTTGCTGAGTCAAGCGCCTGATACGGCGATTGGTGGTAAAAATGTACAACAATTAATTCGTGCACAACAGTCCCGTGTTGATTTTTCACAAGGTGGTGCTACTGCCGAAGTGTTCAGTGACGTTGATGCCGAGCTTAAGGCGATTGTGGCATTGCAGGTTGCGATTAAAGACCAGAATAATGCCGATGTTGTCAGTCTGTGTGCCGCGTTAGAAAGTGCCCGTTATCAGTCGAGTCCGACCCAACCACGTGATCTTGATGATAGCCTCGCTGGTTATCTGGAAGTGCTGGGCACCAATGGTAAATTTTACTTAGTTAAATTTTCACAAATCAGTGTATTAGAATGGCAAGCGCCAACGTCAATATTGGAACAAGTATGGCGTCGTGTGCATATTGACATTATCAACGGCCCCAGTGGCGATGCATTCATTCCGTTAACTTATCTTAATAGCCAATCTGATGCCGAAAAACTAGGTCGCGAAACCGATTGGCAAGCAATGAGCCAAGCTGCAAATAACGAGCAGAGCATGTACCAAGGTGTGGGGCATAAAATGTTATTAATCGGTGAGTCCGCGCAGCAACTTACTTATTTTACGCGTGATCTTGATGTTCAGGAAACGGAAGTTGATACATCGCCACAAGCAGCGTTAGTTTAATGGCAGTCAACAATAAACAGCTTATCGAAGCATCATTATTAGATAAGCTGATTGATTTAGAACCCAATATTAGTAATGCTCAGGAAAAGCGTACCGGTATAACGGTGCGGGCATTACGCCGAGCAATGAAACGAGACTTAGAAAACTTATTAAATTCAAAGATAAGGTGGATGAATTGGTCACATTATTATCGTGAGCTGGATAATTCATTGTTTAACTATGGTTTACCTGATTTTTCGGGGGTTCCGGTAGGGACATTAGATGGCAGACTGGCATTATGCGCCAAAGTCAAAGACACCATTCTGCGTTTCGAACCGCGTATTATCGAGGTGAATGTCGAACCGATTGATGTAGATGATGATATTGACCGGTCTTTAAAGTTGCGCATTGAAGCGCTGATGCACGCGGACCCACATCCTGAACTGATCAGTTTAGAATCTGAAATTGAACCAGTTTATCTGGGCATATCGGTCTCTGATAATTTGTATTAATTTTCCAATTTGTAATCGCAATGGCAGTATATACGTGTGTATTTATTGTGATTGCCATATCCATAGGCTGTATATATGAGTGATGATTTATTAAGTTATTATAATCGTGAGTTAAGTTACCTAAGACGTATGGGCGCTGACTATGCTAAAAAATATCCAAAAATAGCAGGTCGATTAAAGCTTGATGATGACTCAGTCGAAGATCCACATGTATCACGGTTGCTCGAAGGGGTATCGTTATTAACCGCACAAATTAGACAAAAACTCGATGATAGTTTTCCGGAATTAACCGATGCCTTGTTAGGGCAGCTGGCGCCTGATTATCAAGTAACTATTCCGTCACTGGGTATTTGCCAACTTAATGTCAACGAGATTGTCAGCAATGGTAGCTTATTTGCAAAAGGCAGTCGTGTGGTTACTCATGTGGCGGGGTACAAGGCTTGTGAGTTTACCACCTGTTATGATACCGACGTTAAACCACTGACTATTGAAGATATACGCTTTAAAAATGCCCCTTTCAATGCGCCTGATTCGCCTTGGATCACTAAACCGCATTCGGTATTACAATTTAGCTTAAAGCATTTTGTGGCGGGTGATAATTTATCCATGGTTAATCCAGATAAATTACGCTTTTACCTTGGCGGGCAGCTGCAGCACGCATTTTTACTCTATACCCATTTATTCCAACATCTTATTGGTATTAGCATCAGTGCCAAAGATGATTTTAGTCACAGTAAAACGCTCGAAACGAGGCACCTTTCGACTGTCGGTTTTGACCATGACGAGTCTGTATTACCTTATGGCAAAAAATCATTTGATGGTTATCGCTTGTTAGTCGAGCAATTTGTGTTTCCGCAGAAGTTTTTGTTTGTGGAATTAGTCGATTTATTATCTAAATTGACCCCGGAATACCATGATGAGGTGCAGTTTCATTTCTATTTTTCAGCGCCTTCATCAGAACTCGAATCAAACATTAATCACGACAGCCTGAAGTTAAACTGCACGCCGATAATCAATTGTTTCGAGCAGCAGTTAGAGCCCGTTATACTGAGCCCAAGTGTCTATGAATACCGCATAGTGGCAGATAATCGTGACGAGTCATGTTCTGAAGTTGTCGCGATTACGGATGTCGCTTTGTATGACAGCGAGATGGATAAAACCATACTCGGGCCATTTTACAGCCAAAGTCATCCCAGCTATCAAGATGTGCAGCATTTTTGGGTGGCAAGGCGTGAACATTCAGATTGGTCGGGCGGTGTTGCCCAAAAAGGTACGGAGTTATTCATCTCGGTTGTTGATCGCGAATTCAATAGTTTTACGGATGTAGCCGCAAATGGGAGCAGCCAACGGTTAAGTTTACATGGCCGTTGTTCTAATCGGAATTTACCGGTGCAGTTACCTTATGGCGGTGGTAACCCTGTTTTACATACCCCAACGGGTGGTCATATGGTACAAAGTGCGACCTGTATGACGCCATTTACCGCGGCAGTACGCCCTGAATTAGGTAAAGCCACGCGTTGGCAGTTATTACGTTTGGTGAGTCTTGAGCATTTCTCCGGCAACGAGGGCCGCGATAAACTGTGTGATTTATTACACCTGTTTAACTTTGCTAATAATGCTGCCAGTAATACCCAAATCCAACATATTGACGCGTTAACCATTACGCCTGCGACAGCTAAGTTACAAGTACAAGGTCGAATGGGGGTGTGTTATGGCAGTGATATTAATTTAACCTTAAACCCTGCGGGTTTCCCGGACAATGACTTATTTTTCTTTGCCTCGGTGCTCGATCGTTTCTTTGCTTTGTTTGCTGCGATCAATAGTTTTACCCGTCTTAAGGTCACTTGCCATGGCAGTACGCAGCTATATCATCAATGGCCTGCGCGTATTGGCGAACGAGCTTTGCTGTAAGAATAGGGACGATGTATGTTAGAAAAAGATTTAATGCAATTTCCGCATGATTATGATTTTTATCAAGCCGTTTATGCCGTGCAAAACCAAGCAAAACGGGCCGGACTTGAGAATGGTGCCATTGGTCGTGATAATTTCCCCAGCCTTGAAGCGGTACGTTTTTCAGTTGCGCAGCAAGTTGGTTATGCAGGTGCTCCAATTAGCCAAGTGACCAAGGTCGCAGATAGCCATCAGTTAGATTTGGCGGTGACATTTTTAGGCTTGACGGGTGTGAATGGGGCTCTGCCATTTCATTATACCGAAGCCATTCTGCAGCGAATGCGACATAAAGATCATGCATTACGTGATTTCTTCGATATGTTTAATAACCGCATCATTGCCTTGTATTATCGCAGTTGGGAAAAATATCGTTTTGCCATTGGTTATGAACAAAACGGCTGTAACCCCACCGATCCCATCAGCGTAGCGCTGAGTAATTTAACTGGCGCGGATGATGATTTAGAACTCTATTTTGCCAGTTATTTCAAACATGCCATTCGTAACGAAGCTAATTTACGCAATATGTTGCAAGAGATTGTGGCAGGCGACGTTGTCATTAAGACACTGCAAGGTCAGTGGATCAACATGGCGGATGATGAAGTCACCCGGTTATGTTCACGGCAACAACCTGAAGGTGCATTCGCCTGCTTAGGGGTTAATAGCATGGTTGGTGGCAAGATGTGGGACCTGAGTAGCAAGATAGATATAGTGTTAAAGCCAAGTGATGCGTCGGACTTTGATCAGCTAAAACCTAATTCAGCCAAACGTAAGATAATTGAAAACCTAGTTGCCAGTTACCTTGGCCCAGCAGTCAAAAGTAGTTTAAAAGTAGAGGCTGATTATGCGGCGATTGTTAAACCACGCTTAGGCGCTGTCGAAATGAAACTGGGTTCTGGCGCTATGTTGTTACATGACGAATCACAGGGGGAACAGGCACGTAAGGTGTGTTTATGAGCATCGACTTTCATGATCATTTAATAAAATAACGTACACTAATCAACGTTTTCATAAAACTACCACATTCATAACTTACTCTTTAATAAGGTGATCGATAGCAGATCGTAATGGAATGAAATAACGTCAAGGAGTTGATGTAATGAATAATGTATTTTTGAAGACGATGATTGCAGCGAGTTTATCAGTCACATTAACAGCATGTGATGATAATGAGTCCAATTACAGCACATGCGTAGACGCGGGAGATGAATGTCAGCAGTTTACCTTATTACACACCAATGATAATCATGGCCGCTTCTGGGAAAATAGCTATGGTGAATATGGCATGGCAGCCCGTAAAACATTGATTGATACCATTACTGCAGAAGTCGAGTCTTCAGGCGGCGAAATATTATTGTTATCGGGTGGTGATATTAATACCGGCGTACCGGAATCTGATTTACAAGATGCGAGACCTGATTTTATCGGGATGAATCTGCTTGGTTATGATGCGATGGCTGTCGGTAACCATGAGTTTGATAACCCATTATCGGTGTTAGAAATGCAGCGAGAATTAGCTGATTTTCCAATGTTAGCCGCCAACATATATGATAATGAAACGGGCGAACGTTACTTTGACCCTTATAAAATATTTGAGATTAATGGCGTACGTATTGCAGTCATTGGCCTAACAACAGAAGACACGGTGAAAATTGGCAATCCCGAATTTATCAGTGGACTTAGATTTACCGATCCGAAAATTGAAGTGCAACTGGTTATTGATGAAATTAACGCTGCAAATAGCGCGGACGTGATATTTGCCACAACTCATATGGGGCATTATGCCGACGGCCAGCATGGCAGTAATGCACCGGGTGATGTGGCACTTGCTCGTGCGTTAAACGAAGGCGCGCTGGACGTTATTATTGGCGGCCATTCGCAAAACCCTGTGTGTATGGAAGTAGATAGCAACAGCTATGCAGACTTTCAACCGACAGGTGAATGTATTCCTGATCAACAAAATGGCACCTATATAATGCAAGCCTTTGAATGGGGGAAGTATGTAGGTCGAGCTGATTTTGAATTTTATAACCAACAACTACACTTGGTTAATTATCGATTAATCCCTGTTAACATTAAAGTTAAAAATGAAAATGGCGAGCGTGTGCTTGTTGCAGATCCGATTATCCCCGACGCAACGGTTAAAGAGATCTTATCCCAGTACCAAGCTAAGGGACAAGAAGAACTTAGCGAGGTTATTGCCACAACCGATGAACTATTAGATGGCGCACGGGCTAATGTTCGTTCTCAACAAACTAACTTGGGTCATCTCATTGCGACTGCGCATTCGCTCAAGGTTAACGCGGATATTGGTATTATGAATTCGGGCGGGGTGCGTGCATCAATCGAAGCCGGAGATATTACCTATAAAGACGTATTAACCGTGCAACCTTTTGGTAATACATTAACTAAAAGCACGATGACGGGTGCCCAAATCAGCACTTATTTGAGTGACGTAGCCACTAAGCAAGTTGGTTCGGGTGCTTATGCGCAATTAATCGGTGTAACCATGTCGGTTGATTGCCAAAATCAAAGTGTGTCGATCAGCGATATAAACAATAAAGGCTTTAGTGATACGGCGAGTTATAGTTTTACTGTGCCAAGTTTTAATGCGGCGGGTGGTGATGGCTATCCAGTTATTGACCCGGTCATGACTGGTTATGTGGATGCTGAAGTGTTGTATTCATTTTTCAAGGAAAAAGGCAATATTGTTGCGAGTGAATTTACACCCTCAAATCAGGTGGTTTATACCAATTCAGACAGTGTGAACGGTTGTTTGATTAACGAGTAACACGACTGTGTATCGTGGTGAATATTTTAACTGCGATACACACTCTTCATTTTGTATGCTAATGAGCAACAAATTCATACTTTTTCCAACTTTAAGCTATGGATATTTCTGATAAGCTAATTTTATTACGGGATAGCGTTACGGCTGTTACCAATAAATTGCTGTATTAAGGATTGATAATGGCAGAACCTCAATTTAACTTGTCGCTAAATGGATTTGGCAATGTCTTATAAATTAATATTATTAAGTGATTTAAAACCCACAGATCTCAACATGGTATTAAGGCCTCACGTCGCTGTTGATATTATCCGAGAGTTGCATCTTCACCATACGCAGATTTGGGATCTTGAATGGCATAACGATCATGCTGATTTCATGTCCTCACCAACAGATAAATATGCACGCGTAATTGAGAAACTCTTATTAGGGCATATCGTCTTATTGCAGTGGCCACAAGCTCAGTTTGACGGTGTTATTGACCGTAGCGGAAATGTATACCTGTCTATGACAATGGGTATTGGCAATGAATTACTTGCGAGTAAAGTTAAAACACTTCAAGAATCTATTGTCGCGGGTGAAAGTCATTCTCCTGCTGCTGAAAGTAAACCGCTATCAAAACCAATTATCGCACCAGTTAAAACGCCTGCCGTTGCATCTGTAAGGAAAATGCAAGATGCGGCAGCTGAGCAGGCTGTATTGATAGAGTTTAAATTGCTCGATCATGATGACACTCCTATGGCAAATGAAGCGTATTTAGTCACGCTGGCTTCTGGCGACGAAGTTAATGGGAAACTGGACGCAGATGGTTATGTGAAACTATGTGGTGCCGAATACAAAAATGCAAAAATTTGCTTTCCAGAATTTGATGGCGAAGATTGGTCATAATGACAACGTTAAGGATTGATTATGTCAGATAAAGCGAGTGTATATACAGTTGCAAGTGGTGATAACTTTACATTAATTGCACGCCGAT
This sequence comes from Moritella yayanosii, assembly GCF_900465055.1. NCBI lineage: Bacteria > Pseudomonadati > Pseudomonadota > Gammaproteobacteria > Alteromonadales > Moritellaceae > Moritella > Moritella yayanosii. The sequence goes on from NZ_LS483250.1 coordinate 721,999, forward strand.
TTGGTTTCCGTAATTATCAAGCGATATATGACCATGAGCTTAACGCGGAGTTTAAAAAACTTCGTCCAGATCCTAGCTCAATCTATCCGGGTGATGAAATCGTTATACCCCATAAAGTCATGAAAACAATACCTGCGAAAGAAGGTGGAATACAGGTTTTTCGAGTGGTAAAAGAAAAAGAAATCACTCCTCTTAAACAAATCGGTATTTTACCTGTTCGATATGCGTTTTCTGACAAGATCGCTGAATCTCTTGATGAAGAACGTCAGCAACTCGATAGCACCGGTACTAATTTAGAGTCAGGCTTGATGTCGAGTGGTATGCGCGACTATACCTTGCGTCAATTACGTGATGGTTGGCTATATGTGTATAACGACACCAAGAGTGAATTAGACGAATATGAAATATCAGGCTCAACGTATACCAAATATGACTGGGATACGATAGATCAACACGCCGACAGTCAGGCGGGTGATGCAAAAAGTATTTTGTTATACAACGAAGGTGACAAACTTGCGATTTCGTTCGCACCATTACGATGGACAGACCGAGTTTGTGAACACATGAGTAATGATGCTGCTAGCCGTGATGCATGGATGCGTCAGTTGGATATGAGCGACTACAAAAATGCACCGCATACTGCCAACATTATCAAACTAAGTGAATTAGTCGTAGATGTAGATGCTGAAGGGGATGCAACGTTTAATAATACCTGTACACCGCTATCAGATCCAAAATTGGCGGGTAATAAAGACGGACTGGTACTCCACAAGGCTGCGAGCGTCGAGACAGATCATACAGCTGATCTGCCAGAAGCAACCGAAGCGATTATTGTAGCGCTGGATGATTCACTCGCAGATGTGAAGGACCTGTATGTGGCATTAGCCCAACCGTATGCCAGACACTCGCTAGTTATGGGGTTAACGGACAAAGAAGTAGCAGACAATACCCGTAAATGGGAGATGGCTCAGTTTACCAAGAGTTTAGCGAGAGTGCAGTTAAGTGGAGATGAATTACCATCGAAAATTAAAGATAATCCCTTACTAAAAAGTAAATTCAATATTGATTTTAATGAATACTTAAATCAGGTTGAAGCTAGAAACGCTTACTCGCAAACATATGCTGCGACACAAGATATACTCGGAACTGTAGCCCAAAAATACGAAAATAAAATTACGGTATCTAAAAAGACATTATTAGAAAAGTACAATTTTGTACCTACGTACAAACAAGAACTTGATTTGATTGCACAACAAAAAAGTAAGTATCAAGATGAAGTGAGGTGGGATGAATTAGATGCATTCTGTGATGATATTGAACCTAAGTTAAAAGCCAATTTACCGTTAATTAAACAGGCACATAAAGACTTATTAGCCAGTTTGAGAATTCTTGGTAATGAAGCCATGAAAGTAGGCCTTGATGTTGAAGATGTTGAGAGCGTGACCTATCTGTTGAATTTTTCCAATGCGCTAACGTCAATGCTTATGCTTACCACACTCGATGAGGACGGTGGTGCGAGTCTCAAATCATTTTTAACTCAGCAATCCCCTGACAACCTGTTATCACTGACTACTTTCTGCTTTTCAACTGCGTATCAAAAAGAGTTTGAAGAACGAATGTTATTGTTCGCTGAGTTAAAAACCGAAACAGATAATGGTAATTATAGCTTTGCAGATAGTACAGCAAATGGTTCCTTGTGGGTGGGACGCTTCAGTGAAATGGATACCCTTATGGGTTTCAATGTGGCAGGCGCTCAGGGTTCAACATGGTATCCCCTAGTCCAATCCGCTATTCAGCGAACTTTCAATGCTTTTAAAGAAGCTGCAAAAGGAGCTGCAAGTTCGGCATGGGGAACGCTACAAACCTCATTATTCACTAATGCTCTGCCATCTATAGTATCAAATAATGTGAATGATTCGATCATTCACCATCTACGATTGGGATTATTAAGTAATGCAATTGATGAGTATTCTATCATCATAAATAAACAGTTTGATAATAAGATGAAGCAATTTAATGCTGATCTCGATGCTATCGACAATCGTCTAAAACCACTTTTTAGAAGCAAGGCTAGTTTAAATTCAAATAAAAATACCAGTGGTAAAGGTAACTCGTTCTATGCGAAAAAATTCAAGAAAGAAGCAATAGATATAGAAATTGAAAAACTAGTTAATCAAAAACAACTTCATATTGAAAATAAACCTGATTTATTCGTTTTTGAAAATGAAAAGCTTAAAGTAATAGATGCAATTTCTAATCAAAGTACTACAGAACTTGCTGGCGTTGCGGTAGCAAAACGTACACAAAAAGCGCAAGGAATATATGAAAAATATGGTGCTACTTCACCTGGGTTAGCTATGTTGAATTTTGTTAACCTGCTGTATAAAGCTGAAGATTATGCAAATAGCTATGATTATTTGGATGACAAACAGAAATCTAGAATGAATAAAGATCTTGCTTCCACTTTCTTTTGGACTGCATCCTCTATTAGTGATGTGTTTAGAGGTGTGCATTGGGCTCAGGTTCAGAATCAAGGTGACACACTATTGAGAACGTCTTTACGGGATGCAGCTGCTGATAAAAAAATAACTGTTTTAGTGAAAAGATTCAGTGTTAGCATGGGAACCATGGCTGGTTTTGGGCTAGTTGCAGCAGGTGTTGAAGCATGGATGACATGGGATGATATAGATGATTCAGGTAGTGAATTTGAAGATACATTAGTACAAATGAAATTTGCAGCCTTAACTGCGCAAACCTTTATCTTTGGTGCTCAATCAGTGCTTTGGTTATTCTCAAAGTTTGGAAACCTCGCGCTAGGGACTATATTTCTTCCGTGGATGACCGCTGTACTTGCTATATCGGGGGTTGTGTATCTTATCACTTCTGTAGTGCTTGGCATCATACAAAAAACACCTCTAGAAACTTGGGTGAATAAAAGTACGTGGGGAAAAAGGCAAAACAAAGATTGGACGGCTGAACAAGAACTTCTTGAATATGACAAAATAGTACGTCAACCCATGATTGAAATTACAACCATAGTGGAAAATGAGACTGCAGCACAGAAAATGGGCTATGGACGTAAACCTACTAAGAAACGTTTGGTTATATCTGTACCTGGGATTAAACCTAATGATGAAGTTGATATTGGTATAACGAAACACAGCTATGTATCTACATCAACGCGTATTAGAGACGTAAGTGATATATCTGCGGTAGCAGCACTTACATTGGATGATCTTAATCAAGGAATATGGGCTGAGCTAGAAGGCCTATGGCAGTACAGTGTAGACGTTATTGTTGAAACAGAACGTGATAGCTTCAATGTCAATATTGTAGTCCCTGCGGGCGATTCAGACATAGAGTATAAAGCGACAGGTAGTGAAGGCTCTTTGACTGTACATGTACAAGATCAAGTAACTATTGAAAATAGTTCTAACTTATTTACGAGCAGAGTAGGACATCATGAATAAAGAAAACGAAACAGATCAGCAAGAAATGAATGAAATTCGTTGGCAAGAAGAGCGTAAGTTACGTGATACCTTAGATGCTGAATTATTAAAAGCTCCTGTTAGTTACGAGTGGCGACTTATGGTTAAGTTTCCAATCGCACCTAAGCTTTGTTGTTATTTGATGGGGGTATTTATTGGTGGTTTATTTGTTTATAGAGGAATGAATGAAGGATCATTAGGTTCGATCATTTTTGGTTTTATCTTTGGTTTAATTCTTATAAGCATATCTCATTATTTATTTTTTCCAGATAAGGACACACACTACAAGCTCACTCCTTTAGGTATCATTTATACTGAAAAAGATACCATCCCTGATGTTGCTTATACAATCATGCGTGGTTTTGCATGGTTCTCAGTGGTTGTCTGCTTGGCGACTGTTGTATATGTTGGACCACTTGCTTTTGTTGGTGCCGGTGGAATGGCGTTATTAGCCGTTAAATTTACAGGGTTTAAAGCTGTAACTAAAGCGTTGACTGTTAACTTTGTTCAAGATTATAAGGTGAAAATATGGAGTAAAGCTGGAATTATGTCATTGTGTAGTCAGCCCATAGACTTTTCATATAGTTGTAAAATTCATTATAAGCCGAGTCAAGAAGCTGAATTGTTAGAAGCGTTGTCACGACATATAAATATCGAGCAAGTAATAAAAGTTAAAGGGCACCGTGCACTAGGATATTATGATTAGCTATTAAGAGTTAATCATGCTCGATTGTGAATGATCAGAATGGGCAGAATGGGCAGTACTACTTCAAACAAAACCAACCTTTTTTCATACCTATAACCGATTGTTGATTAAGTCTAAAGTTCATACCATTGAAGTGTTAATGGGATGAATTAAAAGGATTTTACATGTCAACGATGTCGTTAAAACACCTAGTGGACAAACTGAACCAAAATGGTAAAAAGGCACTAGAGGGTGCTGCGGGGCTTTGTCACTCACGCAGTCAGTTTACGGTTGAAATAGAACACTGGTTATTACAGCTAGTAGAAAACAAACAAGATGATATAGCGATAATCTGTCAGCTGCAGGGCATCGATGTACAAGTACTAATCAATGAACTTAATTTATCATTAGAGCGACAAAAAACCGGCAATAGTGCAGCGCCGAGTCTGTCTCCGCATATCATCAACTTATTAAGACAAAGCTGGTTAAATACCACCATTGAGTTTGACGAACAACAGATCCGCTCCGGTATTATTCTTTATACACTCCTAAGTGATGACAGCATCAACGCGATGTTGTCTCGCCATATTCGCCAGTTTGAGCGACTATCAGCTAATTTAATTCGCGATAACTGGTCTATTATTACCGAAAAATCGGCAGAACAAAACGGTATTGTTGCAGTGTCTAATGCTGGTGTCGCAACCAACAGTAAAACGCCATCGTTAGACCAATTCACTGTAGATTTAACCGAAAAAGCCCGCAGTGGTAAAATGGACCCGATTTTAGGCCGTGATCCAGAAATTAGACAAATGGTCGATATTCTCACTCGACGTCGTCAAAACAACCCTATTTTAACCGGTGAAGCTGGTGTGGGTAAAACTGCCGTTGTCGAAGGACTTGCCCAACGTATCGTTGCCAAAGATGTACCAGAAAGTCTACAGCACGTGCAATTACGTGAACTTGATTTAGCGTTGCTGCAAGCTGGCGCGGGTATGAAAGGTGAATTTGAAAACCGCCTAAAAGCAGTATTAAATGAAGTAAAACAATCAGCAACCCCTATTATTTTATTCATTGACGAAGCTCATACCATGATTGGTGCTGGTGGCGCGGCAGGGCAAAACGATGCAGCTAACATCCTCAAACCTGCGCTTGCTCGCGGAGAGTTACGTACTATTGCCGCAACAACATGGGCTGAATATAAAAAGTATTTTGAAAAAGATCCGGCATTAACCCGCCGTTTCCAAGTGGTTAAAATTGAAGAACCTTCTGTGGCCACTGCGGTGATTATGTTGCGTGGTATTTTACCTGTGATGGAACAACACCACGATGTTGTGATTACCGCTGATGCCCTGCAAGCCGCCGTTGCCTTATCTAAACGTTATATAAACGGTCGTCAATTACCAGACAAAGCAGTGGCACTATTGGATACCGCTTGCGCTCGTGTTGCTATCAGTCAAGCCGCAACACCGGGCTTAGTTGAAGATTTACAACGTAAAAAAACGCAGCTTGAAGCTGAGATCAAATTGCTTGAGCGTGAACAACTGTCTGGCGAAGATCATGGTGATGTCATTACCGCATTACAAAGCGATCTTGTTGGTGTTGAAGATAACTTGGTTGTTGAGCTGCAAGCGTGGAAAAAACAATTGGAATTAGTACAAGCTATTCAACAGCAAATTGCCGACATTCATGAGCATGGTGCAGAGCAAGATAAATATACTCGACTTACTGCGTTAAAAGCAGAATTACACGAAGCTAAAAATACCATGGTGTACTGGCAAGTTGATGAGCAAGTTATTTGTGAAGTGATCTCGGACTGGACGGGTATTCCCCTCGGTAAAATGGCGCAAGACGAACTCGAAACTGTGCTTAATTTAAGTGCTGAGATGAAGACTCGTGTTATCGGTCAAGACCATGCCATTGATTTGATCGCTCGGACGGTACAGATCTCTCGTGCCCAGTTAAGTGACGAAAGTAAACCCAATGGTATTTTCATGCTAACGGGTCCAAGTGGTGTCGGTAAAACTGAAACGGCGTTAACACTTGCCGAGCAGGTTTATGGCAGTGAAGAAAATATCATCACCATTAATATGTCTGAATACAAAGAAGAGCATAAGGTTTCTCTGTTGCTCGGTTCTCCTCCTGGTTATGTTGGTTTTGGTGAAGGCGGCGTATTGACTGAAGCGGTTCGTCGTAACCCTTACAGTGTCGTATTACTCGATGAAATTGATAAAGCGGCACCTGGTGTGCAAGATATTTTTTATCAAATCTTTGATAAAGGCTGTGTTAAAGACGGCGAAGGGCGCGATATTGATTTCAAAAATACCATTATCATCATGACATCTAACGTCGGTAGCGACACGATCACTGCATTATTTGCCGATCCCGATACTGCTCCAGCGTTAGACAGTTTGGCTGATTGTATTAAAGGCGATCTCATGGCGGCCTTTAAACCCGCATTTTTGGGTCGTGCCAACATAATTCCGTTTGTGCCGCTAACAGATGACATGTTAAGCACCATTGCCCAGTTACAAATAAACCGTTTGGCTGCGCGTATTCGTCGTAATCACAATGCCGAGTTTATCGTTGATAATGAAGTGATTACTCAAATAGTCAGTCGATGTCATGACGTGGCATCAGGTGCGCGTACCATTCACAATTATTTGCAAAACACGCTATTACCGGAAATATCAGTGCAAGTGTTACAAGCGATGACGCAGCAGACTGAATTTAGTCAAATTAACGTTACTACGAATGAAGATAACTTCATTATTACGCTGAATTAGACAGAAAAGTATGAGATAAAAACCATTCTAAATTCGCTGGTAATACATACTTCAAAAGCTTGTGTTAAAGGGAGATTATTAAGATAATTTAATCAGCTTCTACAGCGGGTATTTGTTTATTTATTAAGGTGTTAAATGAACAGGTTGGTAACCAAAAATAAATTTCACAGATGGTTTTATTGACAAAACCATCACCATAGCAAGCTTATTTAAGCAATTTTAAAGGATTATAAAATGCAAGCAAATACGTATTTAGATTATGAAGGTATTGTTGGTGAATCTACGGCTAAAGAATTCCCAGATCTAATCACAGTATTATCATTAGACTTTGGTACAAGCCGTGTATTAAGTTCTTATACTGGTACAGCGCAAGACCGTGAAGCAAGCTCTGCAAAGCTTAATGATGTAACAATTACTAAGCTACAAGATAAAGCTTCACCTGATCTTTTCAAAGAATCTACGATCGGTAAAGGTAAAAGTGCTGTTTTCCACATCACTAAGCAAGGCGAAGGAATTGAAGAGATCATGAAAATTGAACTTACAAATGCCATGATCAGCAGTTACCAAGTTTCAGTTCAAGGCGATCGCCCACTAGAAACTATCACCATTAGTTATACAGAAATGATGATGACAGTAACGCCTACTGATGACTTAAACAATGTACAAGCTCCACTTGTCTATGGTTACAGCGGTGTGACTGGCCAACAAATGTAAGTTTGCTGGTTTCACAGTTGGGCAACTTAAACAGTTGCCCAACTGTTTTTTTTTGTTCAGTTAGGAAATAAAATGGCATCGGCTACTCAACAACATTCAATGATGAAAATCACCACACCATTGGGAGGTGACGCCTTACATATTACGGCCGTATCAATGCAAGAAAGCATATCTTCTTTGTATGAAATTCACGCTTCTGTGTATACCACAAATAGTGAGCTGGATTATCAACTGCTATTAGGTCAATCGACTACCATTGAACTTGCTGTTAAAGATTCTTCTGGTAATTACACGCGAAATTTTAATGGGCTTGTAACGAGTATTAGTTCGCAGGGCCAGGCTTATCACAAAACTGATAATGCCAATAAATACTACTGTTATACATTAATTATCTCACCGCAATTTTGGTTAGCGACGATGCGCAGTAACTGCCGTATCTTTCAAGACTTATCTGTTATTGATATTGCTTCTCAGATATTGCCTGAACATAATATTCAGTTTACTAACAAAGCTGGCACCGCGTTTAAGCCTTATGAATATTGCGTTCAGTATCATGAAACTGACTATCAATTTTTGACTCGATTGTTTGCTCAGGAAGGTATTTATTTTTACTTTAAGCAAGACGCTGGAGCCAACTCCCTTATTTTAGCTAATTCAACCACGTCTCACATGAGTTGCGCTGAAAGCCCTTTATTGCAATCGGATGAGATTATTTCTCATGCTTATATTTCCGCGTGGTCTTCACTGGCCGCTGTAAAACCCGGCAAGGTGAGCTTAAGAGCAATTAATTTTGAACAGCCCTTAACGAACATTGATGGCAGTTCCAGTAATGCAGATTTTACAGGGCAAGATAAGTTAGAACATTTTGAGTATGTTTCGGGCAATAAAAATTTAGCGGCATCAAATGCATTTGCTACAACACAGTTAGAACAATTACAGTCAAACAAAGCGATTTTTAAAGCCAGTTCGAATTACGTGACCATTGAAAGTGGCAAGATGATTGCTTTTTCTGAGCATGCGACACAAAGTCTAGTCGGACCTGAATTCCTTGTGACACGAAACCATTTTATGGCGAGTCAAGGCTCACAGCTTGATGTTAATTCGAAAAATGGTATGGAAATCCATTCTAATTTTTATTGTGTTGCGAATAGCCAAAACTATCAACCAATTGTCAATATCAAAAAGCCAATTATACGAGGCGTACAAACCGCAATTGTAACTGGTGGTGCGTCCGACGAGATATACGTAGATTCTTATGGTCGGATCAAAGTTAAATTCTATTGGGACAGACTCGGCACATCTGACGAGAAGAGTTCTTGTTGGATCCGGGTTTCACAAAATTGGGCTGGTAAAAACTGGGGCGCATTCTTTTATCCCCGCGTTGGCCAAGAGGTATTGGTTTCATTTTTAGACGGTGATGCGTCACAACCTATCGTGATCGGTTCTATTTATAATGGCGAGCAGATGCCCGCTAATGCACTGCCAGCTAACAAAACGCAAAGTGGTATACGCACTCATTCTACCACAACAGACGGCAATGCTAACTGTAATGAATTGATATTCGAAGATAAAGTCGGTAATGAATTGTTAGGATTACGCGCCGAGAAAGACCACCAATTAGTTGTAGTCAATGATCAAGTCGATACTGTTGGTAATGATAGAACGACAACGGTCACCAACAATGACACGCTGACAGTGAGTAATGATCAAATCGAAACCATCAGTAATGATCGTAAGACCAATATTGGTAATGACGATACGTTAGATGTTGGCAATATTTTTAATCTAAAAGCGGCAACCGAAATAAATCTGACCGTTGGTTCGGCTAAATTGTCGATGAAAAGTGACGGTACGATTAAATTATCGGGCGTTAATATCGAAATATCAGGCACGAATGTCAAAGTAAAAGGAACCGCGACTAACATTGAAGGTTCTATGGTCGTCGTTAAAGGCTCTGTCGTTAAAATCAATTAAATATATTGCTCGTTAATTATTATCATAAGGATATCCAATATGGGAAAACCCGCTGCAACACTGACTAGTTATCATTCTTGCCCTGCAAGTAGCGGCCCTGTTCCTCATGTTGGGGGGCCTGTGATAGTCGGCTCACCTACTGTGCTTATCGGTGGAAAACCTGCGGCAAGGTTAGGGGATAAAATGATATGTTGTGGTCCACCAGATACTATTATTATGGGGTCTGCAACGGTATTTATAAACGGTAAACCGGCTGCTCGTATGGGCGATCCTTCTGCGCATGGTGGTAAAATTGTTGTCGGAATCCCTACAGTGCTCATTGGCTAATATAATGAATATGACTTCACAAACATTGATTGCACAAATTGAAGTTTATTTCGAACAACGTCACCGTTGCTTTGATAATTGTTGGTCCACTCAATTGCAACTTAGGCAGCTGGATCAGCAAGCTGCAAATTTGTTTTATTTGCTTACGCAGCAACGAACCACTTTAAAAGTCAAGCAAAATGACATCCCATTTTGGCTAAGTTTATTATTGTCAGAAACTGTGGCCGAAATTATTCAGTTATTAGAAAACCAAAGTAAAACCACTCATTCAGACCTTATCTGTATACAGTGGTGGGCACAGCAGAATAACGGTGCAGCCCTGATCGCGGCGCTTATTAGTCTTGAAACAACACCGCCAGAACTGACAAAGCAGTTGTTATGTGTAATTGCCAGCGCTACGTCGACAATTAACGATCAATTCAATTTCCTTCACGTTAGTGATATTAAACCTTGTATCAATTTTATTAATCAGCATTTAGGTAGAGCGTCTCAAATCTGGTTTAGCCATTTTATGAACGATGAAAACATCGATGATGATAATAAAAAATTGCTCGAACTAACCTTATGTAGAGGTAATAGTGCGGCTAAACTGCCGGCACTAAACAGCACTCTGTTGGCAGACAAGTGCTTACTTAAGCAGTACGTGGTTCAGGCCGATAGCAAATTAGTCAATACTCTGATAAATGAATTATCGAAACATAATGATAATGCCAAATTTGTATTATCGATGATGGCGTTTAGTGGTTATAAGCAGTTTATTCCTTGGTTGATCCAAATGTTAACAGCCGGTTTTTTAAGTCATGCTGCTTTTGCAGCTCTGCATACCTTGTTAGGGACTGAATTTGAGCGGCAATTACCTGATGGATTAGTTGGCGAGTTCGAACCTGAATCTAAAGTGGAGTTGCTGGCGGCGTTAAAACAAACATTAACGGCTTGGTGGGAAGCGCATCGCGATGATTTTCCTGACCAGATATTAGCGGGTAAAGCGATTAATGAGTCGAATATTATATCGGTCTGGCAACAGGGCAATATTTTTCAATGCGACGTTGCCGCTTATCGTTATTGGTGCTTGAAGGTTGAGCATCGTTTAACGGATGCTCTGGGGTTTAATACGCGAGGTTTGTTATGAAATTTACTGTAACCGCTTATGCTGGCGAATTCGGTTGTGCGCCGCAATCATTTGATGCTGTGTTGTCTGGCCAAGCGCCGCGTATCGATTTAACCGAACTTGCACCATACGCACAGTTTAAATCAGCCAAACAAGTGGCGTTTACCCAATCGGCATTAGCAGATAACCGGATTGACCGTTGGCAAATATTGATTAATACGGCGCTGGAAAATTCCAACCTAATTGAATCTAGTCAGCATGCGCCGTTATTAATGGTACTGCCTTTTGTTGACGCTAAGTTTAGCGAAATGCAGACGCAACTCATTGACTCTGTAGTTGATATTTTGCCTGCGTGGACAACGCATCCCAATAATCAATATTACTTGCTGGGTAGCGCTGGTTTTTACCAAGCGCTACGCCAGGCTGATGTGTTACTCAGTGATGGCATGGAACAGGTGGTCATCGGCGCTGTAGACAGCTGGGCAACGGAGCAGGGCTTGTTGAAGTTTGTCAGCCAGTTCAGTGATTATTCCTCAGTTGTATTACCCGCTTCGGAAGGCGCTGTTTTTGTGATGCTATCACGACAGGCACAAGGCATTGAGGTATTGTCTTGTGGTATGGATGCAGTGATAGACAGGCATAGTCCAAATGGTTTAATTACACTGATTGCGGATAGTGTTGCAAAGCAAGCTGCGCCGATGCCGTATTTATCTTTGTGCCATAGTGGCGATGAAGGTTTAGATCAGGTTAGCCACAATACCCTCGCTGCTATATCAGGACTTTTCGATGCTAATACCCAGTTTTTTACGCCACAAATAACCCAAGGTGATATTGGCGCTTGTTATAGCCTGTTACATTTTTTAGTGACTTATCATCATTATAAACAGCATATCTGGCAGGGTACTAGCCTGCAGATTGATACTGCGTCATTGCCGTATGTCGGTACCGCGACGTATCGCTGGTTTGATTAAATGGATTTATCTTTATGTTGCAAGTCGGAGTATGGCGAATGCGGCAGCGGCATCTGCACCTGCACCTAGCAGTGCAGGGGGTAGCCCGTTGATTATGGCGTAGGCTGTAAGCAGGTGCATTTTATTTATCATAGGTGACATATTATGAAAAATATAATTAGAGTTGGTGTGGATTTGGCAAAAAACGTGTTTCACATTCATGCTATTGATGAGAATGAAAAAACAGTTGTGTTACTTAACCCTTGGAACGTTACGTCAAAAAAAACTCGGTCTATGCAGGGATTGAATGACATTACAGCAGGTGTAGCACGATTTAACTAACTTAACAGGGCATAAATACGCTAAAATAGCCGGCTATTATCTTATTTTGAGCTCTATATATTAATGACCACTGTAACAGCACCTGCAAACTTTACTGAACTTGGCCTTATTTCACCTTTATTAACTCGATTGACTGAGATGGAATATCTGCAGCCCACGCCAATTCAAGCACAAGCTATCCCAAGTGTATTAGCGGGACGAGACTTAATTGCAGGGGCTAATACCGGCTCGGGTAAAACAGCTGCATTTGCACTGCCACTATTGCAGCAACTACATACTGAAAAACAATTGAGTGATACCAGCAGTAAAGGTAACTATGTTACTGGACTAATTTTGGTGCCTACCCGTGAACTCGCTATACAAGTTGCTGACAGCATTAAATCTTATGCAGCACATTTAAACGGTGCAGTTAAAACGGTTGCTGTTTTTGGTGGTGTATCTGCGAATACGCAAATGCTCGCATTACGCGGTGGCACAGATATTTTGGTGGCAACGCCTGGTCGATTACTCGATTTGATTTCAAGTAATGCTATTAAGCTTGATAGAGTTAAAACCTTAGTGCTAGATGAAGCCGATCGCATGTTAAGCCTAGGCTTTACTGACGAGCTATCTGCGCTATTGGCATTAACGCCAAAGCAAAAACAAATTTTATTATTTTCAGCCACTTTTCCTGAGCAAGTTCAAACTTTAACTCAAGAATTGCTAAATGACCCTGTTGAAATTCAATTGCAAAGTGCGGATGCCAGTACCTTAGTACAGCGCGTATTTGTGGTTACTAAAGGCGAGAAAACAGCCTTGTTAGCGCATTTGATCAAACGACATGAATGGCGACAAGTGCTTATTTTTGTTAATTCTAAACACAGCTGTAATCACTTAGCGGACAAACTTGCTAAACGTGGCATTACCTCGCAAGTGTTTCATGGCGATAAAGGGCAGAGCGCTCGTATTCGTACGCTTGACGGCTTTAAAGCTGGCCAGGTTCACGTACTAATCGCAACCGATATTGCTGCACGTGGTATCGATATTGAAAAACTACCTGTCGTGATCAATTTTGACTTACCAAGAAGCCCATCAGACTACATGCACCGTATTGGTCGAAGTGGCCGTGCTGGTGAAGTTGGCTTGGCGTTATCGCTTATCGATCATGAAGATTATCATCATTTCAGCACCATCGAAAAGAAAAACAAGATCCGACTTGAGCGTGAGCAAGAAGTAGGTTTTGAAGTTGATGAAGCTGTCGAAGCATATATACCGATGGCGCCACCTGAAGGCAGCGGTAAGAAAAAACGTAAAAATAAAGCGCCTGTGAATGCTGATATCTGGTTGAATAAATCTTGATAGCAATCAGCATAAATAGATGATCACTCTTTCTGAATTAAAACCTCAATGAAAGACAAATCTATGCTTATAAAAAGTGGGTGTTGAGAAGTTAGACCCCACTTTTTATATAATCAGTTTAGTCGTGTTTATATCACTGTCTAAGCAGGTGTATATAACAACTCTAGGTACTGTTTGGTGCTTTCTTGCCAGCTAAAGCGGGCTGATTTTGCATTGTCGGCAATTTTGGCCCATGTTTTAGGCTTGTTCGCATGCAGTTTAATTGCATCGTTAAAGGCGGTAATCAAATTATCACTTTGTTCCTGCAGTGATGAACCGTTAAAGCTAAAGCCATTCTCCAAATGCTGAACGGTGTCTTTTAAACCGCCGACCGCATGCACAAGACAGGGTTGCCCGTCACGCATTGCTAGCATTTGGCTAATACCGCAAGGTTCAAATGAACTTGGCATTAAGAACAGATCGCCATGACGATATATTTGATCAGATAACGCTTGGCTATAACCGTTCAAGAATAAGAAATTGTCATGACTTGCCATTAGCTGCATGAATTCAAATTCGATTTGCGTATCACCAGAACCAAGAATGATCAGTCGACCATTCACTCGCGCAAGATCATTAAGTAATACCGACAGTACCGTTTTACCCTGATAAGGTTGACGTAACAGCAGGGCTTTTTGATCGGTTAAACGGCCAATGCTAGTCACTAAGAAGTCAGTAAATGGTGCTTGGCTATTCCAGTTGTTGATCTGTTCATTAGCCAGGTAATGTACCGTTTTTAATTGCGCAGACTGTGCTGACCAACGTTTAACCTGTTGTTGTGCTGGGACTAAAAGAGTACTGAGTGCAGGTTTTTTAGTGCGTTTCTTACTTACTGAGTCTGCATATTCGCAGCCATTTAAAATACCGACTAAGCGACCTTGCTGTTTTGCTGCTGCTAAGTCTTTTTCTAGACCTTCACCACCGAAGAAGCCATTGTTCGCATCACTGGCGTGTAATACTTCTTCTGCATATGTTGGTGATACCACATGGACTTTGTTACAAAGATTAATACCAGCACGCATCGGGTTATAACAATGGCTATAACGCGGGTCAGCAATAACACTCTGATCAAAGTTAAGGGTAGGGAACCAGTGGCGTAAACTTGACTCATCGTCTGCAATTGGGCGGATACCTTGCAGGGCAATGTTATGCACAGTGTAGACTGAGTGAATGTTTGCAAGTTCTTTATATTGCGGTGCGTATTGGTTTAGTACCGCGATTGTGGCACTGTGCCAGTCGTGTAAATGTAATACATCAGGTCGGGTTAATTCTGACTCGATTAGAAGTTGGCATACGGCAAGGCTGAATAAAGCGTATTTGGTTGCATCAGTGGCAAAAGGGCGATTACCTTCATCATGACTATAAACACTGCCGCCTTGACCAAATAGTGGATGTTGCACTACAAATTGACGGACTTTATTTGGCGTTTGAGGAAAGAACAGTTCGAACAAGGTAACTGTTTCTGTTTGGCCGGCAAACTCAACATTGACACTGGCCAGTTGACGAGACTCAAATTTTGTCGCGTATTGACCATAATCAGGGATCACAACATCAACACTTACATCATGGTGAGGTAAGGCTTTTGGTAAATCCCGAACGACGTCAGCAACGCCACCAACTTTAGCACCTGGTATCGCATCATTTTCGGCGGCTATCATTAAAACGTGCATGAATAAATTGTCCTTAAAGCAGAATATTAAAGTGGTGTTATTAGAAATCGTTGTGAAATTAAAGTTATAAAACAAAAACAGCAATAAGTCACTTAGTTAAGCGACTTATTGCTTTAGACTATTATGGATAGATCACAGTTTATCAGTTATCGCTTAAACAAGTTCTGTAGTTTGTTTAGCCGTTTTTTCGAGTGCTGTTTTTGCGTCTTTTTCTACCATTCTCTTCAGCATATCCGATGTTACCAAGGTGATACCTTTTGGCGAAACTCGGAAACCATTGGTGATATCTTGTTCTTTATCGTGACCGACGATTAAACCAGCTGGTATGACACATTTGCTGTCAACGATAGTACGACGTAATTGACAATGTTCACCGATATCGGCACCCGGTAATATTACCGACTCTTCAATGGTTGAGTATGAATGAACATGTACGCTCGAAAATAGCAGCGATTTACGGATTGTAGCACCAGAAATAATACAACCACCAGACACGGTCGAATCTACAGCCATGCCGCGACGTTCATCATTATCAAATACAAATTTAGCAGGTGGTAGTTGTTCTTGGTAAGTCCAAATAGGCCAGTTTGAATCATAAAGGTTAAGCTGTGGTTCTGGTGTCACTAATTCCATATTCGCTTCCCAGAATGAATCCAGCGTACCGACATCGCGCCAGTACGGTTGTTGATCACTATCAGGATCGCTGAATGGGAATGCAAATACTTGATGATCTTCAATGATTGCAGGAATGATGTCATTACCAAAATCACGGTCAGATGTTGAACGCATCGCATCTTTTTCTAATTGGTCGAAAAGGAATTCGGTATTAAATACATAGTTGCCCATTGATGCTAAACACTGTCCTGGTTTACCAGGGATCTCATTTGGTTGTGCCGGTTTTTCGTCGAAACGCTTAACGCGGTTATCTTGGTCTACGGTCATTACCCCAAACTGACCAGCCGCTTCTTCTGTCGGTACTTCGATACAGCATACCGTCATGTCAGCACCGTTTTCTACGTGTTTAGCAAGCAGATCACCGTAATCCATACGATATACGTGATCACCAGATAAGATCATCACGTATTTAGTTTTTTCGTCGCGGATAATATCGATGTTTTGGAATACCGCATCTGCTGTACCGGAATACCAATCGTTACCGTAGCGCTGTGATGCCGGTAAGATCTCGACAGACTCAGACAGTTCTTTTTTGAAATGTCCCCAACCACGGTTTACGTGACGAATGAGTGAGTGTGATTTGTACTGTGTTGCAATACCAACACGACGGATCCCAGAGTTAATGCAATTAGATAATGGGAAATCGATAATGCGGAATTTACCACCGAAAAATACAGCTGGTTTTGCGCGCCAATCAGTTAACTCATGTAAACGACTACCTCTGCCGCCTGCAAGAATAAGGGCATAAGTATCTTTAGTTAAGTTACTAATATAACGATGTGTATTTTTTGACATATTACTTCTCCATAAGCGTTTGTCGGAATTCGGTTAAATTATTTACCCTTGAAATAATTAATGCTTTATCAGCAAGTAAGCGCAATCAAGGGCCTAAATAAATGGGTAACATTGTTTTTATAAAACATCTGTCTTACAAATACGCTGTTATAAATAACAGCATCAAGCATTAAGTGGCGTTAGCTTCCAAATATCTTGATTGTATTCATTAATTGTTCGGTCACTTGAGAACGAGCCACTTGCTGCGGTATTCAAAATACTTAATTGTGTCCACGTTTCTTTATCTTGATAGGCGAGGGCTGCGATTTGTTGTGCTTCGCAGTAGCTCGCGAAATCGTATGCAACTAACCATTGATCATCTGGATTCAAAATAGCGTCGATTAACGGTTGGAATAAACCACCCTCAAACAAATTGAAATGTCCGCTGCGAAGTAATGCCATTACGCTGTTTAGGTTGTTGTCATTAGCAATAATGTGTGCAGGATCATAGTGTGCACGGATATCAGCTACTTGCTCGCTACGAGCGCCAAATAAGAAGAAATTATCCGCACCTACGGCATCTCTGATCTCGACATTTGCACCGTCTAACGTCCCAATAGTGGCAGCGCCATTCATCATGAATTTCATGTTGCCGGTACCCGATGCTTCTTTACCTGCCGTTGATATCTGTTCTGATAAATCCGTTGCTGCGCAGATTGTTTCCATTGCAGTGACGTTGTAATTTGGCAAGAAGGCAACGCGTAACCAAGGCTGTGCTAGCGGATCTGCATTAATTGTTGCTGCAACGTTATTGATTAATTTAATGGTTAACTTAGCAATGAAGTAACCCGGCGCCGCTTTACCGCCAATTAATACACAGCGTGGTGTCATGCCTTCGGTATCACCGCGACGAATACGATCATAAAGATGGATAACATGCAGAATATTAAGTAATTGACGTTTGTATTCGTGCATACGTTTAACTTGTACGTCAAACATCATATTAGTATCGAATTCAACACCACATGCTTGTTTTACTAAGTCGGCAAGTTGCTGTTTGTTGTGCTGCTTAACATGTTGCCATTTAACATGGAATTTGGTGTTGTCGTAATAGCGACGCAGCTTGCTTATTTCACTTAGATCACGCGTCCAATTATGACCGATTTTATCGCTAATGAGTTCACTCAGTTTGGGATTACAATGTGCTAACCAACGACGAGGCGTTACACCATTGGTTTTGTTGTTAAATTTGTTTGGCGTCAACTGATAGAAGTCATTGAATAAACCAGCGCTTAATAACTGGGTATGCAATGCCGCCACACCATTAACCGAGAAGCTACCCACAATGGCGAGGTAAGCCATGCGTACTTGTGGGTCGTCGCCTTCTTCGATAATGGATAAAGCGCGTTGCTTATCCACATCACCTGGCCAATGACATGCAACTTCCGTTAAGAATCGCGCGTTGATTTCATAAATGATCTCAAGTAGGCGAGGTAATAGATGTGCGAATAAACGTACCGACCATTTTTCTAATGCTTCTGGCAATAAGGTATGGTTGGTGTAAGCCATTGTAGATGTGGTGATCTGCCAGGCAAAGTCCCAATCCAGATCATGTTCATCGAGTAATAAACGCATTAACTCAGCAATCGCCACACTTGGGTGGGTATCGTTAAGCTGGAATACATGGTACTTAGCAAAATCAGTAAAATCACTGCCGTGTATTTTTACCCATTCAGCAATAATGTCTTGTAAGCTTGCTGACGTCAGAAAGTATTGCTGACGTAAACGTAGCTCTTTACCATTTTCACTGGCGTCATTTGGGTAAAGCACCATGGTAATTTGTTCAGCTAAGTTTTTACGAGCAACGGCTTCGGTATAACTACCGGCGTTGAATTCTCCGAGATCAAATTCGTCTGTCGCCGTTGATTTCCACAGCCGCAAGGTATTAACGATATCGTTTTGATAACCTGGAATGGGCACATCATATGGCACCGCAAGTACATCTTCGGTACCTACCCATTGGTAATGGGTGCGACCTTCTTTATCTTGATAAGTATCAACATGACCAAAAAATTTAACTCTGCGGTTATACTCAGGTGCAGCAACTTCCCACGGGTGACCATCACGTAACCAGTTATCGGGATGTTCTACTTGATGACCATTTTCAATGCTTTGATTAAACATACCGTATTCATAACGAATACCATAACCAGTGACGGGCAATGCTAAGCTAGCACAACTATCAAGGAAGCAAGCCGCGAGTCGACCGAGACCACCATTACCTAAACCGGCATCGTGTTCTGACTCGGCGATTGATTCTAATTCACAGCTGTAATGATTCAGGCCTTTACGAACACTGTCTTCTAAATCAAGGTTTAGTACTGCATTACCCAAAGCGCGGCCCATCAAGAATTCTAATGATAGATAAGCGGCACGACGAGTCGGTTGCTTCTGTTGTTGTTTCTTCGTCGCACGTAATTTTTCCATCAAGCGGTCACGGATTGTTAATGCTAGTGCGTGATATAAATACTGTGGCGATTCACCGACTTCATCGCGGCCAAGGGTATAATGGAAATGACGCTGTAAATCATCAGGCAAGGTGCTGGCATTAACCACGGGCCCATTGTTTGTCGCTAATGTGCAAACTTTATTTGCTTTAGACTTTTGTTTCTTTAATGACATATAACGTCCTTTATTATGACATTTTGGCTAACTATTTATTGAACAACAAGTATTTATGAGCAACCAAGCCGCAACTAGGTTGCCTATTTATTACTATTTGTTTTGGGTACTAAGTACACAGTTGATAACGGCGCTAGGGCGATACAAATACTTTGGGTAAAACCTTGCCATTCAACATACTCTGCGATGTAACTTGTCTGGGTTGCAAAACCACTGCCACCAAATTGCGACTCATCGGTATTAACGAGCACGTCATAGTCACTCATACTCGGGACACCAATGCGGTAATGTGACTGGCATGCTGGCGTCATATTCGATACCACGACCACATGTTCATCTTTGGCTTGGTTATAACGCAAGAAACTAAACACAGACTGTTCGGCGTTACTGGCGTCAATCCAATCGAAACCATGGTGATCAGTGTCTAACTCAAATAAGGCAGTTTGATGACAGTAGCTGTTATTTAATGCCTTGATGAGCGCTTGCACACCTTGATGCTCAGATTGCTCAAGTAAATGCCAGTCTAGCGATTGGTCATGATTCCACTCTGCACGTTGAGCAAATTCACAACCCATAAATAACAGTTTTTTACCTGGGTGTGCCCACATGAAACCGTAATAAGCACGTAAATTAGCAAATTTTTGCCAGTCATCACCGGGCATCTTCTCGAGCAGTGAACCTTTGCCGTGTACCACTTCGTCGTGACTTAGCGGTAAGATAAAGTTTTCACTAAATGCGTATGCTAATGAGAAAGTCATCTCGTGATGATGATGTTGGCGATAGAGTGGGTCACAACGCATGTATTTTAGGCTGTCGTTCATCCAGCCCATATTCCATTTGTAACCAAAACCCAGACCGCCTTGGTCAGTAAATTTGGTAACACCTGGCCAAGCGGTTGATTCTTCTGCAACCATCATGATGCCAGGGTGGTTTTTGTAGCAGCGTTGATTCACTTGTTTGAGTAATTCAATCGCCCCTAGGTTTTCTCTGCCACCATATTTGTTCGGGATCCATTCACCTTCTTTGCGGCTGTAATCGAGATACAACATAGACGCCACAGCATCAACACGCAGACCATCAATGGCAAAGTTATCAAACCAAGCCAGCGCATTTGAAATTAAAAAGCTTTGTACTTCAGCGCGATCATAATTAAAGATGTGGGTTTTCCAATCTGGGTGGAAACCTTGGCGCTTATCTGCGTGTTCAAACAGGTGTGAACCATCAAACTGCGCTAAACCATGGGCATCTGCAGGAAAGTGTCCAGGCACCCAATCAATTAATAAGCCGATGTTGGCTTCGTGGCAGGCGTCTACAAAGAATTGGAAATCAGCCAAGCTACCAAAACGACTGGTTGGTGCGAATAAACCAACGGGCTGATAACCCCACGAACCATCAAATGGAAATTCACTGATTGGCATTAACTGAATATGGGTAAAACCAAGTTCTTTGACATAAGGCACCAGCTGTTCAGACATGGCTTTATAGCTTAAGAACTGGTTGTTCTCATCACGTTTCCACGAACCTGCATGCACTTCATAGATACTAATTGGTGCATTAATCGCATTGCGTTCTGCACGCTGCGACCACGCTTGTGCAGGAGATTGTTGCCATACTGCAGATTGTGCTTTGGTTGGTACACATGACGCAGTCTGCGGTGGTAGCTGCATTGATGATGCGAACGGATCCGCTTTTTCTAAACGCTCACCATCTGCGGTAATAATGCTAAATTTATAATTGTTATCGTGTTCAGAGTCTGCGATATCAGCAATAAATATTTCCCAAATACCGGCAGCTGGGTGCTTACGCATCGGATGACGTGTTGTATTCCAATGGTTACAGTCACCAATTAAGCTTACTGACGTGGCGTTAGGAGCCCAAACTGTAAATCGTACGCCTTCAACATTGTCTGTGATTGTCCAATGTGCACCTAGATGACGTTGTGCTTGCTCTAACGTACCTTCGCTAAATAAGTAAATGGCGTTGGCATCAAGTGTCGATGAGAATTTATAAGGGTCTTGCTCGACAACAGTTGCAAATGGATAGGCGATCGTTAATTGATAATCTGCATTGTATTGCTTGGTTGTTAGGCTAAGGACAAACAGATCACTGGTACCGATACGTTGATAACGCAACTGCTGGTTTTTGTCTTGATAAAAAACTTGCTGTGCACCGGGGATGAATACTTTGAGTTGGTATTCATCTTCACTCACTTGGTGTGGACCTAAAAAAGCAAACGGGTCATAGAGTTTACCTTGGTTAAGGGCTTCTATTTCTTGGTTAAAGCGATCTTCAAAACGAGTCGCTATTGCTGGTGTAGTTGAAATGTCACTCATTATCCATCCTGGATTAAATGTATTGTTAGCTATTTATGCAGTACGTAATGTAGATACAACGCTGTTATCAGTACCGAAAGAATTGGGTAAGTATAAGTCTGCTTTATGATCGTTATGCCACTCGTTACTGTTAATTAAGTAGCGGAAATGAAATTGTTTATTTTCTGGTAAACGAACCTTAGTGCGAAAGACTTTATCTTTTTTGATGTATTTCATTGGTAAGGCCTGCCAATCATTAAAATCAGCAAACAACTCAACGGTATCGTCACTCATTAACGCGTTATTCGTGTCGCAGGCGAATTCAAACGTGATATCGGCTTCGGCTTTAGTTTTAAAAAAACGCTTTTTTAACATTGTATCATCCTTGTTATATGTCGTAGCTCTAATAACTTAAGCCAAGTTTCGTTTACGTACCAAAATTTAGAATTGCTATCTAAATGGGTATTTACATGTAGGTATTGTCATCGGTATTTGAGCTGGTTTAAAGTTGTTAAAAGATGCTTTGCGATCGGCTTCACACTTGGTATCTTTCATTCATAACGGATGTTCGTTTCTGATGTATGGGCAACCATTTTTATTTATACTAATTTAAAATTAACCAATTAGTAGTATTAATTATCTGGACAGATGAGTTGAGGGCCATTTACCTTAAAGTGTAACAAAATAACAAAACACATTAACCACCTTATTGAGGGTATATAATTGTGTATTTTGTTGTTTTAAAATTACATAAATGGCCATATTTAGCCAGTTACTTGCTTTTAAAGTCCACATGTCGTTATTAAATGACGTTCAGCTTCACACTTTTGATCTCCGTCACATTACCTCGCCAACAACATTGATCTACATCATCATTATCTCCTAAGTAATACCTCAAAATACCTACATAATAAATATATAGGAATAATTATGAGCAAAGTCAGACTGGTTATTATTGGTAACGGTATGGTTGGCCACCGTTACATTGAAGACTTAGTAGAAAAATCTGCAATTGAAGATTTTGATGTAACCGTTTTTTGTGAAGAACCCCGTGTTGCCTACGATCGTGTCCACCTCTCTTCTTATTTCTCTCACCATACTGCTGATGAATTATCATTAGTAAAAGAAGGTTTCTACGAAAAGAACAATATTAATGTATTGATTGGTGAACGTGCTATTAATATTAACCGTTCACAAAAAATAATTTATTCAAACACTGGTCGTGAAATTAAATACGACAAGTTGATTATGGCGACAGGTTCAAAACCTTGGGTGCCATCAATTAAAGGTAACGAAAGTAAAGACTGTTTTGTTTACCGTACCATTGAAGATTTAAAAGCCATTGAAGCAACAGCTAAACGCAGTAAAAGCGGCGTTGTTATCGGCGGCGGTTTATTAGGACTTGAAGCTGCTGGCGCATTAAAAGCGTTAGGTGTGCAAACACATGTAATTGAGTTCTCGCCAGTGTTAATGGCAGAACAGCTAGACCGTGAAGGCGGCGAGCAACTACGTAAGAAAATCGAAAAGCTGGGTGTGCAAGTGCATACCAGTAAAAACACCTTAGAAATTGTAGCTGAAGGTAAAACTGCACGTAACACCATGAAGTTTGCCGATGGTACTGAACTTGAAGTTGATTTCATCGTTTTCTCAACGGGTATTCGCCCTCAAGACAAACTGGCACATCAATCGGGTCTAGCAACGGGTCGTCGTGGTGGTATCACCATTAATGACCATTGTATTACCAGCGACAATGATATTTATGCAATCGGTGAGTGTGCGTCTTGGAATGAACAATTCTTTGGTCTCGTTGCACCAGGTTATAAAATGGCCCAAGTTGCGGTTGACCATTTGTTAGGTAACGACAACGCATTTGAAGGCGCAGACATGAGCGCTAAGCTGAAACTGCTTGGTGTAAAAGTCGGTAGTATCGGTGATGCTAACGGCCGTACGCCGGGCTGTAAGAGCTATGTATACCTGAATGAAACAGAAGAAGTATACAAACGTATTATTGTTTCAGAAGACGGCAAGAAATTACTGGGTGCAGTATTAATCGGCGATACATCGGATTACGGTAGTCTATTACAATTTAAATTAAACAACATGGATTTACCTGAACATCCAGATAGCTTGATCTTACCTGCACATGCGGGTGGCGATAAACCAGCGATGGGTGTGGATTCATTACCAGAGTCTGCAGTTCTGTGTTCTTGTTTTGATGTAACCAAAGGCAAAATTGCTGCTGCAGTTGCTGATGGTCATACAACCATGGCGGAAATCAAAGCGGTAACGAAAGCGGGTACTGGTTGTGGTGGTTGTGTTCCACTTATTACTCAAGTACTGAATTCAGAATTGGCTAAATCTGGCATCGAAGTGAAAAATCACTTATGTAGTCATTTTGAATATTCCCGCCAAGAGCTATTCCACCTTATTCGTATCGAAGGCATTAAAACTTTTGAAGCGCTATTAAGCAAATACGGTAAAGGTTACGGCTGTGAATTCTGTAAACCAATCGTTGCTTCAATCTTATCGTCTTGCTGGGGTGACCATGTATTAAGTCGTGACAATGTTGGCCTGCAAGATACCCATGATAACTTCCTTGGTAACATGCAAAAAGACGGTACTTATTCAGTGATCCCACGTATGGCGGGTGGTGAGGTCACACCACAAGCATTAGCGGTATTAGCTGAAGTTGCTGCTGAGTATAACCTGTATACCAAGATCACTGGCGCACAGCGTATCGGTTTATTCGGTGCCCATAAAGGTGATTTACCAACAATTTGGAAAAAACTGATTGCCGGTGGTTATGAAACGGGGCAAGCGTATGCAAAAGCACTGCGTATGGCAAAAACGTGTGTAGGCAATACTTGGTGTCGCTTTGGTGTGCAAGACAGTGTTGCTCTAGGTGTGTTACTTGAAAACCGATATAAAGGTATTCGTACGCCGCACAAAATGAAGTTTGGTGTATCCGGTTGTACCCGTGAATGTGCCGAAGCACAGGGTAAAGATTTAGGTATTATCGCAACAGACGCTGGTTGGAATATGTATGTGTGTGGTAACGGCGGTATGAAGCCGCGTCACGCTGACTTACTCGCATCAGATTTAGATGAAGCAACATTGCTTAAATATATCGACCGTTTCTTAATGTTCTATGTGCGCACAGCAGACAAGTTACAACGTACGTCGGTATGGATGGAAAATTTAGACGGCGGTGTAGATTACCTACGTGAAGTTATTGTAAACGACAAGCTAGGTATTAACGAACAACTCGAAACAGACATTAATAAACTGATTAATGAGTTCCAATGTGAATGGTCTGAAGTAGTCGAAAGTGAAGAACAGCAAAAACGTTTCGCTCACTTTATTAATAGCGATGAGCAAGACAGCAATGTGCGTTTTGTCAGTGCGCGTGAGCAACATCGTCCTGCATCAATCGAAGAAAAAGCTGATACCAATACCGATACCTATATCATCACAGTGGAGGAACACGCATGAGTAAATGGATTAACGTTTGCCAACTAAACGATATCAACCCAAAGACTGGTGTATGTGCACTGGTTAATGGTAAGCAAGTTGCGATCTTCCGCCCACGTGACAACAATGAGTTGTTTGCTATCGACAATATGGACCCGTTTGCGAAATCAAATGTGCTTTCACGCGGTATTATTTGTGAACATGATGAGCAACTGTGGGTAGCAAGCCCGCTGAAAAAACAACGCTTCAACTTAGTAACGGGTCAGTGTTTAGAAAATGATCTGGTATCACTCGCGACATATAAAGTACGGGTGAACAAAGATGCTGTTGAGATTAATGCTTAAGCCACTTAGCTATAATAAAAGCAAAATTAGATAGTTCAAGGGTTCTAGCCACCCAAAGGCTAGAGCCCTTTCCTATACAATTTTAACTTTAAATAATTTGGAAACCTATATGTCTGATTTAAAACCTGCCGAACTTGTTCAAACTATGATTGATGTTGGTGAAGCTAAAGTACGTACGGGCACTCGAGACCTTATTTTACGTGGTACTATGGCTGGTATTATTCTTTCTCTAGCCGTTGTTGTTGCGATAACCGCTATCGTACAAACAGGGGTTGGTATTGTCGGTGCTTTAGTCTTCCCTGTTGGTTTTTGTATTCTGAGTTTAATGGGATATGATCTGTTAACGGGTGTTTTTGGTCTTGCACCACTGGCTAAATTTGAAAACCGTAAAGGTATTACTTGGGGGCGAATTCTGCGTTGCTGGGGTTATGTCGGCCTGGGTAACTTGATCGGTTCGCTAATTGTTGCTTTCCTTGTTGCACTTATATTCACTATGAATTTCAGCGTTGAAGCGGGCGCGGTAGGGCAAAAATTCATTGGTGCTACACTTGCACGTACAGTGGGTTATGCTGAACATGGTTTTGATGGTTGGATTACTGTATTCGTTAAAGGTATTCTTTGTAATCTGATGGTTTGTTTAGGTGTTATTGGTAATATGACATCTCGCACAGTTGCTGGCAAAATTGCGGCAATGTGGTTGCCAATTTTTATCTTTTTCGCATTAGTATTTGAGCATGCTGTTGTTAATATGTTCTTATTCCCACTCGGTATGCTGTTAGGCGCTGACGTTAGCATTGCAACTTGGTTAAACTGGAATCTTATTCCAACAATTCTAGGTAACCTAGTTGGTGGTCTGCTATTCACGTGTGTTCCTCTGTATTTAACACACGCAAAAACGGCTCCAGCACTAAATCAAGAAACTGAAAAAACGACTGCACCCGCAGGTAACACAACTAAAGTATAATTGTTTTATACTAGGTTCATTTTATCATCTGTGCTTATAATTTTAAATTTAACTAGCGCATTAAATTATAGCCAACTGCATGTACGGTTGGCTTTTTATACGTAACATGCCTTCCTCGCCCCTAAAATCATTGCTTTACTGACTTTATCTGCAAACTTGTAAGACTTCTGCTAAACTGCGCGGCATATCGTTTTTGTTGTGTTTAGTAAGGTCATTATGGGTTTTTCTGCTTTAAATCTGAATCAAAAATTAATTAACACTGTTACCAAGTTAGGCTATGAAACGCCGACACCAATTCAAGCTCAGGCTATTCCAGCAATTCTGGAAGGGCGTGACATCATGGGTGGTGCACAGACTGGTACAGGTAAAACTGCCGCGTTTGCATTGCCCATTATTCACCTATTAACAGCCCACAAGTTAATGGCCCAAGAGTTAACCGCTAACGCAACAGAACCAACAGCTAAAAAACAAATCCGTGCTTTAATATTAACGCCAACGCGTGAATTATCACAGCAAGTACATAAAAGTTTTGTTAAGTATAGCGAAGACAGCGAACTAACGGCTGAACTTGTTTACGGTGGTGTTAGCATTAACCCACAAGTAAAAGCACTTGCACAAGGTGCTGACATTTTAGTCGCAACACCGGGTCGTTTATTGGATCTATTAGATCGTGAAACGCTAACACTTGAGTTTGTTGAAAAGATTGTATTCGATGAAGCTGACCGTATGCTCGATATGGGCTTTATGGAAGAAATTCGTCGTATCTTAAAACACTTACCGAAAAAACGTCAAACTATGTTGTTCTCGGCAACATTCGATGATGCGATTTTTAAACTAAGCAAGAGCTTGTTAAACGATCCATTATTAGTAGAAGTAGATACCCGTAATGCTGCGGCTGACCAAGTTGAACAGATTATTTATGCTGTTGATAACGATCGTAAACGTGAATTAACGTCTTACCTAATCGGTTCTCGCAACTGGCATCAAGTTCTTATCTTTACGCGTACCAAGCAGGGCGCAGATAGCCTAGCAAAAGAAATGTGTAAAGATGGTATTAAGACAATCGCAGTACACGGTGATAAATCGCAGGGCGCACGTGAACGTGGTCTTGAAGACTTCAAAAATGGTAAAGTTCGCGCATTAGTGGCGACAGATGTTGCAGCACGTGGTCTAGATATCGAACAGCTTAAGCATGTAATCAACTTTGAACTACCGTTTAAAGCAGAAGACTACATTCACCGTATTGGTCGTACCGGTCGTGCTGGTTTATCTGGTACTGCTACATCATTAGTAAGCATTGGTGAAAACTGGTTATTAGAAGAAATCGAAACACTGCTTGATACCCGTTTAGTGGCGCAATGGTTACCGGGTTATGAACCTGATCTAAGCAAACCTGTTGATGATGGTCGTGGTAAAGGCGGCGGTAAAAGTAATGGTCGTACAGATGACAAACGCCGTGCCAAGAATCGTTCTTACGGCAAGAAAACCAATAACCGCGCGAAAAAAGAGTCAAAACCAAGTCGTTAATTTGGCTTAGTTCGGTTAAGTAAATAAGTTCATATGAATGGCTAAGGTTGAGAGACCTTAGCCATTTTTGTTTATCGAATCAGCTAAAACTTGCCTAGCGGATAAAATACCATTAACTTAATAACAGAACTCAAGATTATTTGACACTAAGGCTGTCTATGGATTCAGTTACTCAAATTGTATTAGGTGGTGCTATTGGCGCTGCTATCGGTCATAAACAACTTGGCCGTAGTGCTATTGTTATCGGTGGTGTTCTCGGTACGCTGCCCGATTTAGATGTTTTTATACCAGCCGCGGATGCTGTCGCAAGCTTTACGGAACATCGCAGTTTCTCTCATTCCTTGTTGGTATTATTTCCCTTTGCATTCGTTTGTTTTACTGCGCTTAAATTGAAATTCAAAACGGATGTCATTTCCAATCAACGGCTGTTTTGGCTGTGTTGTTTAACCTTAGTTACTCATCCGCTCCTTGATGCGTTTACCAGTTATGGTACACAATTGTTTTGGCCGTTAGCGGGGCATCCTGTTTCTATTGCCTCTATTTTTGTTATCGACCCCTTATATACAATCCCGTTATTAGTCGGTTGTGTTTATCTGTGGCGTAGTAAGGAGAGCAAAGATAAGCGCAAAGCCAGACGCATTAACCATATTGGTTTAATGCTGAGTTCTGGCTATTTACTATTGAGCGTATTGCTGCAAACGCAGATGCAAAACAAAGTAGAGACAGCCTTACAAGCAAGCGGGATACCAACGGACAAAATATTCATCTCACCGCTTTATCCTAGCCTTAACTGGTGGGGTGCTATCGTAGTCGATGATGGTGTTTATTATGATGTAAAACTCAATGTACTAACCAACTCGTTGGACATATCGGCACAGCAAGACTTAGGTTATGGCGTGATTGATGTCTCTACACCTGCGTTAACATCGCTGGATTGGTTCACTAATGGGTTTATTCGTTTAGAAGACGTTGAAGGGCGATTAGTTGCGACTGATCTTAGAATGAAAACAGGACATATAGGTTATGCTTTCAAGTTTGCGCTGGCAGAGAAAGATACCGAAGGTTGGAAAGAAATATCGCCATTACGATTGTAGCTATTTACATTAAGCTCTATATTCATCTCCCATTCAGCTTATTTGGGTATACTCCCTATTTATAGTAAACTCTTTATTTATAGTAGACTTTCTATTTACAGTAACTTTGTATTATTAGTAATCATTGTGCTCCTTCCTTTAACCTTGAAGTAGGTATATGCGAGACTCAGACAAAACGTTTTCCAAGTTTATGAATAAAGCATCCCGCAAAGCGACTTCTCTTAAAGAAGAAGGGCTGGCGAGTATTGCTAAGCTGCAGAACCGTTACTTTTGTATTGGTATAACAGGCTTGAGTAAAAGTGGCAAATCGACTTTTATCACCAGTTTAATTAATCAATTGATGAACCATGAAAAAGCAAGCCTCGCTGGTTTTTCACCGGTATTAAGTGAACGTCTTCTTGGTGTAAAAATGCACCCGCTAGCGGATGCTGATATTCCAGTATTTCCTTATGAAAAGAACTACCAAAGCTTAACGCAAGCAAAATGGCCTGCATCAACCACAAATATTAGCGGCTGTTTACTTGAATTACGATTATCGCGTGCAGGACGCCGTTTAAACCCGTTAAAAGCAGATCAGTTCTCTTTATTCCTTGAAATTCGAGATTATCCGGGTGAATGGTTACTCGATTTGCCGTTACGTGAAATGAGTTTTTCACGTTGGAGCGAACAATGCCAAGCACAATATCAAGCATCACCACGGCGTGAATTGATAGGGGACTTATTCGACGAATTAACACAGCTAGACCCATTGTCAGTTGCTGATGAAACGGTATTAAAATCATTAAACGTGAAGTTTGTGCAGTTCCTTCACGACTGTAAATACAAACACAGCAGTTTAAGTTTGATCCAACCCGGGCGATTTTTATTACCAGGTACAGTTGAGAATGCTGAGCTATTAAACTTTGTGCCGTTACTGGGCTGTCAGAAATACAGTGACGATATGCTAAATGAAGCGGCTGATAACAGCTATTACAAGCTTTGTCAGCGTAATTATCAAGGTTATGTGAAGCAATTAGTGGATCCTTTTTACAAGAATTTCTTTAGTCGTATTGATCGTCAATTAGTGCTGGTGGATGTGGTGAATACCTTAAATGCAGGGCCTGATTATCTTGATGACATGCGCCAAGCATTAACCAATATTACCGAGAGTTTTTCGTATGGTAGACAAAATCGCCTGGTACAGTTATTTAAGCCTAAGATTGATAAAGTAATATTTGCAGCAACCAAGATCGATCAGGTATTAAGTGAGGATCATGATGCTGTTCGCCAGCTGTTAGGTGTGATTGTCAAACAAGCTTATAAGAGTGCACAACATGAAGGCGTGCAACCAATTTGTGAAGCTACGGCAGCGGTGCGCTCTTCTAGAGAGATTGAATATCAAGGTGACCGTGGTATAGCGGGCTGTGGTGAGAATGGCGAACCGATTGGTTATATTCATCCCACTATACCCACACGTATCCCCGAAGGTGAGCAGTGGCAGCCATTTTTAGATTGGCAAATACCCTTGTTAAATCCACCACAAGGGTTGTCGTACAGTAATCAGGATGTATTACCACATATTCGCATTGATACTATTTTAAACGAATTAATCGGGGATAAATGCCTATGACCAAGCAAGTAGATAGCCACGTAGTCGACCGCGCAACAACACGCAATCAAGGTAAAACAATTAACATGCACGCAGAAGATGTGGTGCTGACGCCAAGTCGAGAAGCCAAAGTATTTATGCCCGATCTCGACAATGATTTGAGTAAAGTGCCAGTATCAATTACTGCAGATGACACGGTTGATGAAACATACAGTGGGTTGACGCTAGAAGCGCTGCCAATCAAAGGTCTTAAATCGTTTGTTATCGGTATTGCGAGTCTCTTTGGGGTGATGTCGTTGTGGCAAATTTATACTATTTTTCAAAGTGTGTTAGCCCTGCATTGGATTGCGGCGGCAGGTTTTGCGGGATTGATTGTCATCGTTGCTATGTTGGCATTACGGAGCGTATTTAGCTTTATGTCTGACAAAGAAAACATGGCGGCGTTACAAGGCATACAAGATAAAGCTGAACAGCTAAAAGCGACCAATGATGTAGGCCAAGCACAAGGTTTCATTGTTAAGTTAACGGCGTTTTATAAAGGCAAACCACAAGCGCCCTTGTTGGCTAAATGCATAAAATCATTGCCTGATTACAGTAATGATAAAGAAGCCATGGTGCATTTGGAACAAGTGTTTTTAGTACCTCTAGATAAAGAAGCATTACGCCGCGTATCTAAGTACAGTTTACAAACCGGTGTTGTGGTTGCGGCAAGTCCGTGGGCGGCGGTGGATATGTTGCTGGCATTATGGCGCAGCATGAAAATGATTGATGAAGTAGGGCAGATATATGGGATGCGTCCTTCGTTGGCCAACCGTTACAAATTATTGAAAAGCGTGATCCGTTACTTAGCATTTATTGGTGTCACTGAGTTGGCGCTTGATGAAATGTTACAAGAATTTGGTACTACTAGCTTAGCGAGCATCACTGGCGCACGTGTCAGTCAAGGTATTGGCGCTAGTGTGTATACGGCACGTATTGGTTTAGCGGCCGTGACGGCTTGTCGACCGATTGGCTTTTCTGCAGACAACAAACCAAAACTGAAAGATTTTATCAAGCGTATTGTACAGCGCATGAATGGTTAAACCTTTAATCACTAACGCTGGCAAGGATAGCGTGATTCGATTGCCTTATTTACGCTCGCAATAGTCTATTATTGAAGCTTGTAAGCACTAATTATATTATTGTTTTACTTAAGTTTAATGGTAGGCTTATTCACTCTTACAAGAAGTAAGAAAGATTCTGAGCGATTAAAGGAGTTAATTATGCTGGAATACGTTGCACTAGGTTTACTGGTGTTTGTTGCTATTGTGCTGTTTTATGGTGTCATCGTTATACATGATATTCCTTATGAAATTGCTGTTCACCGAAATCACCCGCATCAAGATGCGATTCATGTCGCAGGCTGGATCAGTTTATTTACACTTCATGTAATTTGGCCATTTTTATGGATCTGGGCAACCTTATACCGAACTGATCGCGGTTGGGGTTTTTCGGATGGACATTCAAGTAAAGAGCATATCGAAAGATTAGAACTTGAATTAGCAGAAGTAAAACAACGTATTAATGCGTTAGAAGGAGGGAGTGAATAATGGATTTATTACTCATATTAACGTATACCGCTTTATGTATTGCCATATTCAAAATATTTAAGATCCCATTAAACAAATGGAGTGTGCCAACTGCTATTCTTGGCGGTATCATACTGATTGGCGGCTTGATTTTCACGATGAATTATAATCATCCATTTTCAGAAATTAGTCGTGAATATTACGTCACTACGCCAATCGTGCCTGCGGTTAACGGCACTGTGATTGAAGTACCTGTTAAACCTAATCAGTTATTGAAAAAAGGGGATGTGCTATTTAAGTTAGATCCTAAGAAATTTCGCAACAAGATTGCTTCAATTGAAGCGAATTTAACGGTTGCAGAATCTGACTTTAAACGCGCTAAAGCACTGTATCGTAAAGGTATAGGTAAACAACGTGATGTTGACCTTACCCGAGCCCAAGTTGATGATTTAACCGCTAAGCGTGAGATTGCGCTGTATGATCTTGATAGTACCGTTGTACGTGCACCGACCGATGGTTATGTGGTGCAGCAAGCATTACGCCCTGGCATGCGCGCTGTGAGTCTGCCATTACGACCTGTGATGGTATTTAAGCATAAAGGTGAAAAAATGCTGGTTGGTTGGTATCGTCAAAACAGTATGCTACGTCTTGAAAAAGGCTCTAAAGCTGAAGTTATCTTTGATGGTTTACCAGGCAAGGTATTTAGCGCGATAGTGATAGGTGCGATTCCGGCGATCCCTGAAGGGCAAATACAGGCATCAGGCACGTTGATTTCGGTGCAAAGCGCACGTGTTCCTGGTCGTATTGCAGTATTGTTTGAAATTGATGATCCTCGTTTTGACCAATATAGCGATG
Source organism: Moritella yayanosii (assembly GCF_900465055.1). Taxonomy (NCBI): domain Bacteria; kingdom Pseudomonadati; phylum Pseudomonadota; class Gammaproteobacteria; order Alteromonadales; family Moritellaceae; genus Moritella; species Moritella yayanosii. Next base: position 755,271 of record NZ_LS483250.1, read on the forward strand.
TGATGATGGGCGGTGCGTATGGTCAAACTGCTATCTATTCAACGCATTTTGAACATGTGGCAATTATGCGTAAGATATTGTTACGTATGGCGTCTTGGATGAACTACTTCTTCCCATTCCATTAAAAAGTGAATGTTAGTTAATTAATTGAAAAGGGTTATAGCTTCGGTTATAACCCTTTTTGTTAAAACATTTCGTGCTTATACCTTTATGAGTATAATCAGAGGTATTAATTACTTATGTTAGTGACATTATACGGAATACAAACATGAATAACATGAATCGCAATGACAATAATAGTAATGAGAATAGCTGTAACCAATGCCATGAACCACTGGACTGGCAGTCTGGGGGATACCATTGCAGTCATTGTAAACTGGATTATAAAAAAATCAGTTTTTGCCCAGACTGTAACGCAGCGTTAGAGAAACTACAGGCATGCGGTGCAACGAACTATTTTTGCAATACGTGCAACTCGTTAAAATCAAAACGTCGCGTTAGCCATCAATTCAAGCTTGTTTAAGTGAACCATAATTCAATTTGACCGACATCTATATTCTCACCTTCTATTTCTTTTTTTAACCTTTTTCTTGGCTTTTTTAGGCGCTGCTGAAAACGTTTTATGAAAAGGCTGGTCTGTAACAACAGGAATGCCTTGTCCGATGCTTTTTTCAATACTATGTAATAGCGTTATATCATTTTCTACAGCAAATGAAATGGCCATTCCACTTTTCCCCGCACGAGCAGTTCGTCCTATACGGTGTATGTAGTTTCTTGGATCTTCAGGAAGGTTATAGTTAATGACTAACGTAATATTATCAACATCAATGCCACGAGCAGCAACATCAGTTGCAACTAATACGCTTAAATTAGAATCTTTAAAGTTTTGTAACGCTTCCTCCCTAACTGCTTGTGTTTTACCACTGTGAAGACTAGCGGCAGTGATTGATGCTGCTTCTAGTGCTTGAACAATGATGTCAGCGCCAGGCTTTGTTTTACAAAAGATGAGCACTTTTTCATAGTCAGGTTGTTTCAGGATATTAAGTAGCAAAGGCACTTTATTCGATTTTTCAAGATGGTATACACTTTGATTAATCAGATCGATAGTAACCGTTTCCGCCGTAATTTGAATTTTTGTCGGGTCCGTTAATATGGCGTCTGCAAGTATTTCTATTTCAGCAGGCATAGTCGCTGAAAACAATAGTGTTTGTCGGTTCTTTGGCAGCTTAGATATGATGCGTTGAACATCCTTAAAGAACCCCATATCAAGCATTGTATCTGCTTCATCTAACACAAATACTTCTAATGCCTTAAAGTTTATATCGCCGGTTTTAATTAAATCCAATAGCCTGCCAGGGGTGGCCACTAAAATATCAAGTCCAAGTGCGATAGAGTCAACTTGATTTTGTCTTCCTACGCCACCATAAACCACCTTAGTTTTAAGCCCTAAACCATCTGCGTAGTCATCAATGTTTTGCATTATTTGCGAGGCAAGCTCTCTCGTGGGCGTTAGTATGAGCGAACGCGTGCTTTTAGCGTTGATATCAATTTTATTGCGTCCCAAATTATTGATAATAGGCAATGAAAAGGCCGCAGTTTTTCCTGTTCCCGTTTGCGCGATACCAAGAAGATCATTCCCATTAATAAGCGCTGGGATACATTCTTTTTGGATCGGTGTGGGCTGTTTATAGCCTTTAAGACTAACGCGGTCAATAATTGACTCTAAAAGTGAAAATTCTTTAAACTCTGACATGCTGGCTCGGTATTCTTTAATCAATAGCCGATTATTCTAACAGAATGCTTTAACATATTTAAGACGTAGTGAACTACTCACCGCTAAAGCGGCAGAGCTTCCTGTAGACAATCGCCTACATTCTTTTTTGACGTTTCTTTAGTAGATGCCTGTTTGCTACGCTTGCAGGTCTTACGTTTACTTCCACGCCCATTACCTAAACTGAGTACACCCTGTTTAGACAACTCCGTTCCAGAGTCTAAGATTAAGTTAATTGCTCTTTTTGCTATTACACTACTTGCATTTGAATCTGCATTATCAGAATGTCCACAGCTAACGCAATTGAACTCACTTTGTGATGTTCTGTTAGCTGGGTGAATGTGACCACAATTAGCACATTCCTGACTTGTGTATGCGGCAGATACGTTAAATACCGCCATTGCTTCACGTTTAGCTTTATTAGAAACAAACTTACCGTTTTGATCTTGCTTGGCCTTCGGCTTACGAGTCATGCTTTTTGTTTTAAGATCCTCAAATACGAATATCTGAAAACCTGATTCTATAAGCTCACGGCTAGTCTTGTGACAAAAATCTTTTCTTATGTTTGCGCATTTAGCGTGATGTTTTGCAATTCTAACCTTGGTCTTGTTTCTGCGGTTAGAATCCTTAGCTTGCTTTGATAACCTGCGCTGTAGCCGCTTGATATATCGCTGCGACTTACTACTTGATAGCTTTTGCTCTTTAGTAAAATCAAACGCTTTGTAACCTGCATGAACGGGGACGGCCACACCACGATCTAAACCAACAGTCTTTTCTTGTCAAAATTCCTTAGTTGCACTTTTTAGATATGATAAATGTTCTTCATCGCTAGGTAATGTCTTTTCATCAAAGCCATCATCATAGCAAAATGAAACACTGTATAGGCCGCGCTCTTTCTTGATGTATATTGATTTTGGCTCTGTAAACTTACTGTGTGCTTTAAATGATAGGAAACCAATGTTATTTGTTTTAGTGCCAATGAATAAACGGGTTACACCGTCATCACACTTAACGAACTTGAACACTTCTTTTGTCAGGTGAACGGAACCACGATCTGATTTTGACTTGACCTTAGGCTTTCCGCACTCACCTTTCATAAACTTCTGGTAAGTTTGATACCAGTTCACCGCGCTATTGCGAATGATCTGACTAGGACAATTGTATAACCACGGGCTTAATTCTTTAGATTTAAACTGTGCAGCCTTTTGGTCTACAGGTGCATAAGTGCCGATTGAATAATACTTACGAGCAAATACACTGTAATACTTTTCTTCACCACATTTAGCGTTCCAGATAAACTTTGCACAACCCATCCACTGAGAAAGAACTTGTTTTTGTTCGTTAGTCGGGTTTGCTTTTAATTTAATACCTAATAACACTTTAGTCCTCCTTAGCTCAATAAGTTGTTGTTATTCGTGGTAAATGGTAAGTCATCATACATGATTAGGCGTGAATACTGGGAGCATGTTAAAAATATGCTTTGGGGTAATCACTTCTGGTCGCCTAGCTATTGCGTTGTGTCTTGTGGTGGTGCTTCATTGGATATTGTTAAGCAGTACATAGCTAATCAGAACACACCGCCAAGCGATAGAGCCGTAAAAACATCAATCGCTTTAAGTAAAAAAAAGACATAGTTACAACTTACTTGACCCCCCGATAAATCGAGGGGATTGCGTAAGCGTCATGTTCAAGGTAACTTTTTGTGACCAATCCCCACAAAATATCTCACAAAAACAGTTCAGTAATCAAGTGTTCTGACCCCTTGATATTCGCCTTTATTTTTCTTTCACGGCTAATTTTTTAAGGGATTAGATAATTAAAAAATGGATGTATTGACAGAACGCCTACACAAATATTTGAGAGTGACACCGAGGGCAGTGTCGTTACTGGCTTTGATCAATGACACGGAACCTAAGGTTGAATTTTTAATGGATGATGACATTTGGCAGCAGCGGGCATTCCAATGCCATCCATTATTGAATACTGAAACTTATGTGTTAACAAAGCGCAAAGCATTAATTTTTAAAGCGACAGGCCACTAAGTCGGTCATCCTGCTGCCTGTAGTAATTCTCCCATCTTCTGATGAATTAAGTTAATGGCTTTGAGCGGGCGGATAATCACTTTGAATTCGGTGATCTTGCCTTCATCATCCCATTTGATCATATCCACACCATTCACCAAGATGCCATCTAACTCGACTTCGAATTCCAGTGCAGCATCGTTATCACTGATGATCTGGCGGACATAGTGAAATGATTCGTTGACGAAAACGGCCAGTGCGGCAGTCAGATATACAGTGGTTATTATTTTACCTGCTTGTGGTGCATGAGTTACTGGTGAGTGGAAAACAACCTTGTCAGAAAGTAATAGATCCAGATCATCTGTATTACGAGTTTGCAGTATTTGGTGCCAAGTATCGATAGTATTGAGTTTCATCTATTTTCCTCCAAAGGATTGATTAGTAATAATATAGTACTAATTACAGTAAATTGACGTAGAAATGCTGAAGTACAATAAACAAATTGCAAAAACACCTACCCCTGCAACGGGATGGACACAACCTCTATTGCTTACAAAGCTGTAAAGATGGCCAGAGGCTTTCCATTTCTAATGGGTCATACCTATCGAAGAGTTGCCTTAGTGCTAGTCAAACTTGCCCCAAAGTAGCTTAGAGCTTTGGCTCTCTCGCAATATACTCATATCGACTTTCCATACATTTGTTGATGTATTATTACTGTAGTGAAAAAGAACTCAGTGTTAGCGAGCTAAAACAAAATGTCAGTTGTTCGACACATACGTTCGGGCGTTTTCCTTAAGTCAAAACTGGTTTTGCATACAAGTATAATGAAATCTAATCATTTTTTGCTAAACATGGATTACTTATATTGCCAAACAGTCTCAGTTTGTTTACCTAAACGAAAAGAAAAACTGCCACAACTATTAACACCGCAAGATATTTCTGCGGTCATTTACTATTGTAAAACGAATAAACACAGAGCCATGGTGGCGTTGTGTTACGGCTGTGGTTTACGTGTAATACTGGCAACAGTATCACCCTGAAACTTGGTTGGTTGTTTGGTACTTGTTGGCATGGTGTTATTTACCCGATTCATGAATCCACATTTCGTAAAGGGTTAACTTGTGCTGCCCGCAAAGCAGGAATAACAAAACCTTGTAGTCCACACAGCTCGGTGCCAAGGGCAGCAGACGCAAGCGTGGATAGAGAAGCAATAAACTGAAGTGCTAAACTGTCGCTATTTCCATCTGGTGTTTACTTTGCCTCACGAGCTGAATATTTTGGCGCACTATAAAGCCAAGGAATTGTATAGCGCACTGTTTGAAGCAGTGTGGCAGACACTGAGCCAATTTGGGATGACACGCAAACACTTGCAAGGTCAACTCGGCGGTACAGTAGTTTTGCATACGTGGGGACAAACCCTGACGCAACATATTCATTTGCACTGCTTAATTCCCGGAGGGGTGTTAACCTCGCAAGGAGAATGGCATGGGGTAACATCGGATTATTTGTTTCCAGTAAAAGCCCTTGCTAATGTGTATCGAGCTAAGATGATGCAAGCGTTAAGGCATCGAGAATTAGTTATTGAGCAAGCTGATGCAGCTCACAGCGGATGAGTTTATCCGTCGTTATTTATTGCATGTACTTCCTAAGGGCGTGATGCGAGTTCGCCACTTTGGATTTTTAGCCAACGCTTGCAAACGAAAAAGACTGGCGCTTATTAAAGAGCAGTTATCATCGGCTCCCACTAAAACCGAAAAGACAACAGTTGAAATAGGTTGTCAATGGTTATGTCCTCAATGTAAGGAAGGCTATTTGCTGTTTGTCGGCATTATCAAACCTCTGTCGCAGATGATGATGCAAGGATATCGAGAACCGTTACGATTGTCAGGCTGATGAAGTCAAGGTGGCGGTAACGTCATTGCAAACAGTAGAAAATAGATACCTTGTTGGTATGAATACCGACGAGGGAGGCAGAGCTGTTTTAAAAAGTGGGAAGTTGAATTTATCACTCAAAAAAAGTACATGAAGATGATAACAATAGGCACGTGTAAGCAACAAAGAGTAAATAGTATCAAGCGATTAACAGCAAGTTACGTAAAAATACCTACCCGATAAAAGCAAATTCCTATAGCATAAAGCATACCGAATAGATTGGACGTGGCATCGGCCAAGTCCAACAAGCGATTTGAGCCTTGCAAAGAACGCAAAGCACAAATACTAAGACGTTAAATCACAAGGAGAATACAATGGCTAGACCTAGACCACACTTTGCCAGGGCATGGATGCACTTTTCAGAAGTTAATATATCGGTAAAAGATGTAGGTAAAAAAATTGGGGGTCATGTCCAAATAAATATTGACTCTGAAATATTTCAAAATGCGTGCCCAATACGTATGAGTTATGTTTTAAATAAGTGCGGCATATTAATACCTAAGGGAGGAAAGTACGCAGTAGTAAGCGGGCAAGATAAAAAACAATATATGTATCGTGTTAACGATATGATTCCATATTTAGAAGAAATATTTGGTAAGCCTGATATAACAGTTAACCACCCAAGAATGTCAGATTTTAGTGGTCAAAAAGGCATAATTGTATTTTCTGGTAATGGTTGGTCAAATGCAAGAGGTCATGTCACTCTATGGAATGGCATGATTTGTTCAGATGCTTGCCACTTCATGGGTTCAGATGAAAACGGTACTTTTATTCCTCAAAAAGCATACCTTTGGTTGTTAGCATGAATAAAATCATGATACTTATTTTGGTTAGTGTAATTGCATCATGTTCAAGTGCCGCTATGAAGGAAGCAGATTCACTAAATCAAAAAACACTTTATAAAAACTGGGTTTTAAGCCGCTGTTTAGCAGCTATTGTAGATGATAAAAAACAAAAAAAAGATGCGTTTAATACAGCTAGTGCATATTTAGAAGTATCCAACTTGCCTGTAGAGTATTTTTTGGCATCAGAAACGCTAATGCAACAGTTTATTTCTTTAGAATATCAAGGCTCGATTTCTGGCTCATTTAATACAAAAAAATGTATTGATTTATTTGGCAGCAAAGAATTAGATAACTTGTACCATGAACTCACAAAGTGATTTAACAAGTTGCTGCATAGGAGTGGTGAATTTGGCAGGGTGTAAGTCCCTGTCAGGTAAGGTTTAACCAACCACCTGTATCGAGTGTTGCGCCTTTGGCGGAGTTTGAGATTAGCCGATGCTTTTCAGTGAGCGATCACAATCAAGCGAACAATATAGGTGAAGCGTACACAGAGAATCATATAGGCCATAGGGATTGTCGTGGCATGTTTGAAGAGATGTATTGAGAACTTGAGAGATCCAAAGGTGTTCCACAGGATGTGGTAGGGAAGCTTAGCCAAAAGCAAAGCCAGCGATGACCCTTTGGAAGTCAGATCAGCCCATAGTAGTCTGAGCAGGGGAAAGCCTTGAGCATGGCGAAGGAGCTGACAGTTATATTTGAATTGTAATAGAAACATGCCCCGGACATGTAGGGCTGGATAATGCATGAAAACTGAATTGCAATTCGTTACATTCAGGCGAAGCTGTGTCGGCAATCTAATGTCACTGGACAGAGGAACGAAAGTAAGACGTTTATTATCGAGCACGTGAAGGCAAAGTCTGCACGAGTGAATATATAACTGAAGAGCTGGATGCGGTAGTTCCGCACGTCTGGATCTGTGTGGGGTCGGCTCAGTAATGGGTCGCTCTACCACGATGTATGTTTTCAGTATTCAGCAACTTTGGTCAAGATAATTAAATTGATAGGTATTATTATCTAGTGGCTGAGGAGAATGGGAGTATTGAAATGGTAAAATATCAAAACAGATTTATTGAAATACTTAGTTATGTGGAAGCTAACCTTGATACAGATCTTGATGTTGAAAAACTTTGCCAATTAGCATATCTGTCAAAGTATCACTTTCACAGACAGTGCTCAGCCTTCTTTGGCATGTCTGTGATGTCACTTGTTAAACTACTTCGACTTAAAAGGGCTGCATATCAACTAGCTTATCGAAGTGAAACAAAGGTTGTTGATGTTGCACTGGCATGCGGTTATGAAAGTCATGAAGGATTTTGTAGGGCTTTCAAAAAAATATTCAATCAAAGTCCATCTGGCTTTAGTCTGGCTCCTGATTGGACTCCTTGGCATTCTAAATATGAACCAATTCTGAAACTGAGGACAAAGATCATGACTGATAAAGTTAATCTAAACGTAGAAATCGTAGAATTTCCTGAAACACTAGTAGCTACAATGGAGCACAGAGGGGCGCCAGATTTACTTGGTAATACTATAAAGAAGTTTATTGAATGGAGAAAAGAAAATCGTTTTCCACCTAGCAAGAGTAAAACATTCAATTTATTATATGATGATCCAAATGTTACCGCTCCAGATGAATATAGGTTAGATCTTTGTTGTTCTATTGAGTGCGAAGTAGAAGAGAGCCCTGAAGGTATTGTAAACAAAGTTATTCCTAAAGGAAGGTGTGCTGTTATTCGTCATATTGGTAGTGATGATTACCTTAGTGTGCTGATAAATTCCCTTTATTCTAAATGGCTTGAAGAGTCGCATTATGAATTGAGAGACTTTCCAATATTCTTAGAAAGGGTTTGCTTCTTTCCTGAATCTTCAGAAAATGAAGTAATTACAGATATTTATTTGCCAATTAAGTAACTCACATTCGTTGCAAAAGAAAAGACGCAACAAATTGCGCCAGCATTGCTCATAGCTTATGGGGGCGTTTTAAGTTTTTCTAGTTGATGCGATTCATTGCAGCAGTATATATTTTTCCTTTGTCACGTTTTCCAACAGAGATCACGGTGACCGTAACTACTGTATCATTGACTTCGTAAACTAACCGATAACCTACTTGCCTAAGCTTAATTTTATATAATTCGTTACCACCAGATAGCTTGGCGCTTTCAATATGTGGATTGCTTAAAATATCGGTTAACTTTTTCTTAAACTGTGATTGAATCGTCGCACCTAACTTTTTCCATTCTTTAAGTGCTGACTTTTTAAATTCTAACTCATAGGTCATTTAAACTAACCTTTACACTTGCTTCATTTTTACGTTGTTCAACAATCGCAAGTAGCTCTAAATCTTCAATGTAATCCATCATAAACTCATAAGTATCTGCTGGTATGCAATAAAACGCAGGTTCATTTCTATTTAATACCGCAATAGCTTCTCCGTGAGCACTCAATGCGACTTTCATAGGGTTTGCTTTAAGCTCGCTAATACTTGCAGCTGCTTCAGTTAATATTCTAGTTGTCATGCTTTACTCGGTACGCTAAAGTGGTCTCTAATTAAGGCTAGTATAAACGATGAAACTTAACAAGTCACTCAAGCAGGACAAATAACAGTTGGTTTTTGTTCCTTCGTCGCTTATTTTAACCAACTATCATTTTCCTCTTAGTGTGGCGTTGGTATGACTCCCCACGTCAAGTAAAACGCAGAGATCCTTGCTAAAAAATATAGCCATAAATTCACTTTTCTTAAATCGAGAGGCGTCGTGACACCTGTCTTCAGTCTATGCTCGTGAAATCAGCTAACTTTCATTAACTGCCATCCTAAAGCTTCCGCGTCCTGCTTTCGCCCTGTTACCTACATCCATGTAGGCAACGCCGTCGGTGGTTGTGCCACACCAGATGCTTGTTCTATACGCTAACTCAACAACTTTTATCATGCAGGCACTCTCGATAGCCGTAATTTTGGCTCTACGGGTGTCAGCACTATTTCACGCGATACCGTCCAGATATAGGCAATCATTTCCCGTGCTATTGCCGTGACAATCACGTTGTAATTTTAGCCTCGACTATTACCACACTCAGTAATAGATCCGAGATTACGGCTCCCACCACTACTATGTTCGCTAGGAACCAGCCCTAAGTAACTCATTAGTTTTCTTGGGTGATCAAATCGAGTTAAGTCACCAAGTTCTGCTACTACGCCAGTTTTTAACATGATGCTCGAGTTCATTATCGAGCCGTTTTAATCGATTCATACGCTCAGTTATTGTTTGTATTCCTGCAAAACTATTTGTTGAGCAGGGTGCGGTAGTTCCGCACGTCCGGATCTGTGTGGGGTCGGCTCAGTAATGGGTCGCTCTACCACGATGTGGCTTGCGATAAAACTAGCGTTTGAGTATATCGAAAGTTAGAAAACGTTGCTTTATTAAAAGCTACTTATTGGGTAAAATCTCAATCGATTTATTGTGGATGCAATAAAATATAATGGAAATTAAAGGATTAAAACATGGACGTACTACCTAGTACACAAAACAATACATATCGTTGAAAAACAGATGCCTGTCGATCAACTTATTATGATTATGTACAACTCTCCCTCTAAAAATACTTACAAACACTTTAAAATAGTTAATTCCCATATTAAGAATGGCATCGTTCACCAATGGAGTAAACAACCGTCCAATGTCACTACCATCCCTAATTTTAATAAAAACTATGCTGCTGTAGCTGAAATGTCACGTAATCTAAAACGTGTTGGTTATTTGGGGATCGTGCTTACAGGAGTTAATGCGATATCCAGCATACAAAAGGCCTGCACCGTTAGCGATGATGCACAATGTAGTAAACGGGTAAAGCTGCGGGTAGTATCGTTGGAGGAGTTTTTGTTGGTTCATGTCTAGTGGAGCGTTGATGGCTACATCTGCAATTATGGTCAAAGTATATGACTTATAAAAAGCAACTATAATAAGAATAAGGTGTCGCGTAGCGGACACCTTATTCGGGTGTTGAACAAGCCCGAGCCCTTCTTTATATAGTAAATAACGTGTTTGATCTTGGTGGGGTAAGTGTTCAGCAGACCCTACTTGAAAAATAAAATATATCAAACAGAGCCGCCTGAAGTCGTTAATCTTAACGAGGCTAATAAATTAATTCAGGAATTATGGCAACAACTAAGAGAATATGAAGACAGATTGGCCACATCCTCACGGGGCATAAGCGACCAATAACAGAACTTAAAGCGTCTGATGTTGTTATATCTTGCACACCTGAAACCCAGTGTAAAAGCTGTGCTTGTACCGTTGAATCTTACGATAACCGAGTTATCGACATCAAGTTTATGCGTAAACCAACCCTCTGACTACAGATCTTCACTGACCTTACCTCCAGACATTTCAAGGTAATGCCGAATATACCTAACAACAGAAAACTAAATCATGTATAGATCCACGTATTCATGCACAGGAATTTTCTCTAGCTGTCCTTGATCCAGCGATATAGCCAGAATGGCTCTTAGTAGATCAATCCGCTCATCTGAGGCCACCTTATCTTCGTAATCCGCAGCCGTCAGTCGGCCAAAAATAAGCGGCACTGCAACCATATATTGAATGCAATGATCCCGATCTGCTGGGTTATCTAATGGGCCTTTTTTATCGATAATTCGAATGCAGGCTTCATGGGTGCGAATGGTAATATTTTTGATGTCTGCGACAGATTTCCCTGATTTTAGAAGTTGACTATGTAAAGTGATTGCCGCCTCCACTGCCGTCTGAGAATGAAACTCTGCAGGAAAGGAAATTTTAAATAATACATTTTCCATTACATAGCAAGCATACGGGCGCTGGAATTTAAACGCTTGGCCCTTAAATGAAACGCCATAAAACCCCCATGTCTTAGCGCTTAATACCGATGAATTTTCTCAACACCGTGTGCAACGAACAGCCGCGTACGCTGGAATCAGCGGTACTTGGCCAGCGGAAAGCAGGTCAATAATAGGGATTATCTTTGTGGTCATTGGGCACCTGATATGGATAAATTGATTATTAACCGATAAGTCATGACGAGCAGCTATAATGCGATAATCCACCGGTTTCAAAGAACTCAAGCGGCTTCAGCCGATAGTATTTTTCTTCCACATCGATTGATTGCTCGGCATATGGCTGCGTCATTACTTCCTGCAACTCTCGCACTAGAGAGTAATTCCCTATGCTCGCTTGCTGATACGCAGGCACAACGAACCATTCTCGCAAACTATATTTTGGATTGACGAGTTTCATCTGCCTAGAAAGCTCATATTGAGAGCGAGGCCGAGCAGAATTTGCGTCGGTGGTGCTGGCGTTGAGGGATTTCCATGTTGTTAACCACTCTGACCAGCGCTTGTCCATCCCTTCGGGATCTGCGTTATATGTAGCGTTTTTGTAGAAGCTTTTTTTGAGTGGGCCAATATCGCCAGGCACCGTTGATAATTCGCGGAAGAAAATTGTGTAATCAACAGCGGTTTGCGTCATCAGCGTTTCGAGTTCGCGGAACAATCCCGTGTTAAACGTATGAAGCCCAAGTTTTTCAGCCCACATGTTCTCCATTTTTGCTTGCATCACGGTTGTAAAGTCAGTGCAAATCTCGTCGATATTTTTTATAGAATCCTGATGCGATGCCACTAGAGGCAGCAACGCCGTGCAAAACATGTGAAAGTTGCGTTCCGCTGCCATGGGCTGATTCAGGAACGGAAAGTGATGCCCACCCCCTGTCCATGGTTGGTATTGCGGGTTGAATACATCGCAAAACCCGAAGGGGCCGTAGTCGAGTGTAAAGCCTCCTGCCGCGCAGTTGTCACTGTTGAAGTTGCCTTGACAATAACCGACACGGGTCCAATTGGCTATCAATGACGTCAAGCGGTTGCGGAACTCGCGCGCGAGCAACACCACTTTTTCAGCCGTGGTGAGTGTATTGTCGATGACGTCACTGTACTCACGATCGATCAAGTGCGTGCATGTGTTCTTGTGCTAAGAACTCGCGAACACTTGAGCGCAGAACGGTGCGACCATCGGCGCCACGGCAGTATGGTGTACGTCCTCCGCCTTTTAGTTGCATTTCCCAGCGTTGACCGTTAATGACAGCCTCAAGCACAGACATTGCGCGACCGTCGCCCAACCGACCTTGCGCAACGGCTCTGGAACGTCTGTTAGGTCGCCAGAGAACATACGAACGAAATCGGCCGACTGCGCCATGCTGTCGGAAAAACCAAGTTCGCGGAAAAAGTTTTTGCTGTGCGTAACGTACTCGGGGTCTTGGATAGGGGTAGGATTGACGGGGACATAGTGCCCTGTAAATACTTGTCGTGCTGTATGGTCGACGCCGTTTCCTGTCGCATCAGGATCGCAGTTGAGCGTATCCATGAGCGAGTAGTTTGCCAGCTTTGCGAGATCGTCGAGCGTAGCGACGGTTGGAGTAGTTTGCCAGCTTTGCGAGATCGTCGAGCGTAGCGACGGTTGGAGTAGTTTGTTGGGGCAGTCGATTTATCATAGGGGCTCCTCATGGCGTGGGTAGAATGGCTGTTTTCCCGCTGCGTGGTTGGTCGTATCGACAATTTCCTCGATTTCCGGGGCGACCCTTTTCAGCATGACTTCAAATCCCTGTCGCAGTGTTATCTGAGAGGATGCACATCCCTGGCAGCCGCCGCTCATGCTGATGTAAAGTTTTCCTTGGCGGATTTCTACTATCGATATTTTGCCGCCGTGGTTAGCAATTGAACGGTTTATCTCCTTGTCCAGCAGTGCCTGAATAACAGTAATAAGCTCTGCATCTGACCTTCTTTGCATACCGGTTTGTGTGTCAGTGTGAATATACATCTCCAAGATAGCTGGCACGCCAGTCAACAGCTGTGCGCGGATGGCTGTGCCGATGGCGGCTTTTAGTCCTGACCACGAGGCGGTCGGCTCCTTGCAGATGGTCACTATGCTCTCGGCAATGAGCACGTTGGCTACGCCGGGGAGTACAAACAATTGCTCGCCTAGCGGCGAACCGGCAGCTCGTTCCTTGTTGGCGAAGAAGAAGGGGCCGCCAGGATGCAAAGTACGGCTCACGATGAACTTGCACGTGTCGGGGTCAGCGATCGAAGTCTCCGCACGAATGCTGATCGGTTGATCCGCAAGCAGGAAATCAGACATTTTCAACGCTCCTCGCCGCAGCGTCCGCGCCTAATGCACGTAGGTCGTTAAACGAATATATCCCGCTGTTATGGCCGTCGCTCCAATCGAACGTGATCGCGTAGTTGCCGACGCTCATGATCTGTCGTGGACTCACATCAGATCGTATCGTCTTTGGATCGAGCAGCTTGCGTCCGCTCATCTCCTCGATGCAGAGGGCGCAATGACATGCCAAGCGCAGGTCTCGGACGTCGAAGTCGTCGCGATGACCGTCTTCCCAGAGGATAGATAAGGTACGCGGATCGCGCCGCAGGAAACCGATCGGGGTCTTCTGTGATCCAGCAGGCCGCGCCGCGTCTTCCATCCAGCCAGGCGCGCCCTCGTCGCTGTCCCACTTCCACACAAAGGGTTTCAGCACGGTAACCGCCTCGTGCAGCTGCTCCACCAGCGCGGTGGCGATGGAGGCATACACCTTGGCGCTGACCGACGTTGGCTGGTCCGCCACGATCGGCCGACCCTCATCACCGGAGGTAACGACATCGATATCGAGAGGTAAGGCACCCAAGAAGGGGACGTCGAGCTCTTTGCTCATCTGCTCGCCACCGCCGTGACGGAAGATATCCGTGTTCTCGCCGCAGTGAGGGCAGGTAAATGTGCGCATGTTCTCGATGATGCCAAGGATATTGACCTGAACCTTCTCGAACATCCGCAAGCCTCGGCGGGCGATCTTTAGGCTCACGGCCTGTGGTGTTGTCACGATAACCACGCCCGACAGCGGCATACTCTGTGCCAGCGTCAATTGGGTGTCGCCGGTACCGGGCGGGAGGTCGAGAATCAAATAGTCCAGCGATCCCCATTGCACGCCGCCGACGAACATATTCAGATATTTTCCTACCATCGGCCCACGCAAGACGGCCGGGTCGTCGTCTCCGGTGAGCATGGCCATCGATACAACTTTCAGACCGTGCCGCAGTGCAGGGATCATCTTGCCATCCGGGGTCATCAACGGCGGTTTATCTGTTTCGATACCGAGCATACCGGGAATACTTGGTCCAAGGATGTCTGCATCTACGATTCCTACACGCGCCCCGAGTTGTTGTAGCGCGAGCGCCAGATTGACGCTCACTGTAGACTTTCCGACGCCGCCCTTGCCGCTGCCGACAGCAATTATATGACGTATTCCGGGCATCCTTTCAGCGCTAACGGCCGATTGGGGTGACGCGTTTGGCGTTTGGCGTTGATTATGGTCAGTAGTGTGCATGGCTAAATTCCTGATATTTTTAATTAACGGTGGAGCAGATAACGGGGAGCTCTTCCGCCAGAAAAACAACCAATCCCAATTTTTGTGCCTATTACGAATTTTCAAAATACCTCCGCCGCATGCGCCTGTTCATCGGCATGGTAGTGGCGCACGGATCTTGGTGATGGATGGCCAACAACGTGTGAGTTCAATTTGATTAACTTCAGCTGTTCGATACGTTATCTTCTACAAAAATGGCGTTAATCGGGCACACTGGTTAGAAATCGACGTAAAATACATTGGTCACATACTCAATATCAAACCGTGTGGCGGCGAGTGGATCATCCTTCGCCATACTTTCAGTAATGCGAACCATACCCTTTAAAGTATAAGCACTAAGCCGTTCCTGTCCAGCTGTGGCTTAGTGCAATAACGCTAAGCCTGTGAACACCAAGGGGCAACCGCTAAATCAAATTGAATTCTTTGGTATATTGAGACCTGAGCAGCAGAATGCTGTCGATGTCATGGCTGCACATGATACGGGTATTTTGCACGCGCCAACTGCTTTTGGGAAAACGGTTGCCGCTATTGGCTTAATCGCTAAACGACGTTCCCATTGCGTTGGCAATGTCGTTAGCGCCAATACCCTAGGTCATAAAAAAGCCGACCCCAGCAGCAAATAAAACAAGAATTGTTCCGTAACTCGTGAGTATGTCCATTTCCAGTTACCTTGTATTATCTTTTATCGGGCTAGCATAATCTCCAAACGTGCACCAACACGTTCAGCCAAATCGGCAAGTCCGCCTACCCATTCGATGATTTGGTATAAAAATATCACATCAACAGGATCTAAGTTTTTTTCTAGTGATAATAAAGAACGTCGTAATTTAATTTGCAGAGAATCAGTGTCGTCTTCAATTTTATCGAGTTGATAGATCATCTTTTCGACCAGATCAACTTCACGACCTTTAAAGCCGGTTTCTAATAACTCATCAAGTTCATTGATCGCATCCGCCGCTTTATCGGTAGCATCGAGACAGACGTTTAAGAATTCAATAAAGGGTTTGGATATTTCATCAGGGATGTGTAATTTACGGCCAATTACCCGGCCAGCAATATCTTTGGCCTTGTTGGCAATTTTGTCTTGTTGAGTAACGAGTTCCAGCACATCAGAACGTTGCACTGGCATGAAGATATTTTTGGATAATCCGAGGCGAATTTCGCGCTTTAGCTTATCCGCTTCTTTTTCCAATTCAGAGATTTGTTTGCGGATCTCTTCTGCTTTGTCCCAGTTGTTCTCGATACAAGCTTGGAAAAACGGTTTTAAATGATTGCTACAGTTGGCCACCAGCCGAATATGTTGTTCGAGTGGTTTCAGAGGCGATTTAGCAAACATATTCAGTATTAAATTTCTTGCCATAATTTAATCCTTTGAAGTATTGGCCTAAAAATGACTGCGAACTAAAACTTTGATTCAAATATTAAGTGCATAAATCAGAGGTTATAGATTAAGGTTGATCAAAAATATTTTTGGTTAACCTTAAGTAATTAATTTACACCATAAATGCAAAAATGACGATAGTGTGTAACCTTTTTATATGAATTTTCCTTAATAATGGTAACTCACGAAATCTTATCCAAAATCTTTATGGATAATGGTATAGATGCAGACCGCATATAATTAGATTAAATAATTATCAATCACTTGAATAAATCAGAAATACTAAATACACTGTCATAATATACAGTGTATTTAGAGGGTGGGCTCATGGCCGTAATAGTTAAGTATGTAGTTGAACGAAATGGTGTGGAAAAAATGACGTTTACAAGTAAAAAAGAAGCTGATACATACGATAAAATGTTAGATGTAGCCGATGGTCTTACTGACTTGATCAGTTCATCATCACTTGATATGGATGATCGTCTTACTGAAGAGTTATCATTATATTTGGCACAAAACAGTGCATCACTACAGATAATATTGAAGGGTGGTAAATTAAAAACGCCTGAAGTGAGCAAAGAAAAGACACCAAAATCGAAAAAGGTGTCCAAAAGCACGGTAGAAAAAGAAGCGGCTTAATCTTTCATACGATTAAATATTGTTTGTCAAAGCATGAAAAACCACCGGTGTGGTTATTTTTCAACACCTTTTAGGGTGAAGTTAACGGATTAAAGATAGCATTTAATTGCAATCGCTCTATAATAGCGATAAATTTTATACATGCGATATAGCAAGATTACGGTTTTGTTATATCTGAACAATTAGAAGTAATTTAAGGTCATTCATGGAAAACATTGAAAAGCTAAAAAATAGCAAAGAAGTTATCGCTTATTTGGTAGAAATATTCCCAAAATGTTTCACTGCAAAGGGCGAAGCTAAACCGCTAAAAATTGGCATTTTTCAAGATCTGGCTGAGCGTCTTAAAGAAGACCCTAAAGTTAGTAAAACATTATTACGTACGGCTCTTCGTCAGTATACTGCAAGCTGGCGTTACCTTCACGGCGCGAAAAAAGATGCTGTACGAGTTGACTTAGATGGCAACGACGCAGGTGTTTTAGATGCTGAGCACATCGAGCATGCACAAAAAACACTTGAAGAAAGTAAAACCAAATTTTTCGCTGAACGTAATAAGAAAAATGCAGAACAGAAGGCCAACGCTGAAAAGAAAAAGCCTACTGTTAAACAAGCGCCTAAAAAAGTAGTTAAAAAATCTGCGCCTAAAGCGGATCAAAAACCTACGATTAAAGTTGAACGTCCAGTAAATGAGTCGGAACTTAAATCAGGCCAATCTGTCAAAGTTGTAGTTGGTAAAGCACCGGTACAAGCAACTATTGTTGAAGTATCTAAAGATAGTGTTCAAGTTGAACTACTATCTGGACTTTCTCTAAAAGTAAAAAGAGAGCACCTATTTGTATAAGCAATAAGCGTGTTCTAAATTTTTAGTAGTTGAGTGTTAGCTAAATATATGAAAATGAGCTAGTACTTGACTATTATTAATTTAGCGTTACTTATTCTCAAAAGGATTTTTAATGAAAAAAGTTTTAACACGAACTTTTATCAGTGCTTCGGTACTATTAGCCACATATGCGCACGCATTTGAACCTGCTATATCAATTAAAGAACTCCCTACATTAAAGCAAGAAGCTCAGCATTCTGAAGCCAGTAAACGTCTCGTTAATCTTTTCACGCGTTCTCATTATAAATCGGTTGTTTTTGATGATACTTTTGCGGTTGAAGTTTTTGACCGTTATTTAAAACAGCTTGATGCTTATCGTACAATTTTTTTGCAGAGTGATATAGATAACTTTAAAAAGTATGCGCTGTCGTTCAAGAAAGATTTCCGTCAGGGTCGTCTTGCACCTGCTTATGATATTTATACTGTGGGCTTACAACGTCGTTATGAACGATTTGCCTTTGCATTATCCTTACTTGACACTGAAATTAAATTCGATACAGATGACGAATATTATTTCGACACAGCTGAATCAGAATGGGCTAGAACGACAGCACAACTTGATGAACTATGGCGTCAGAAGGTTAAGTACGAAGCACTTAATTTAAAGTTAACCGGTAAAGACTGGCCCGAGATAAAAAAATTACTGCATAAGCGTTATGATACTGCAATCAAACGGTTAAAACAGACACAAAGTGAAGATGTTTTCCAAACATTGATGAACTCGTATGCACGGAGTATCGAGCCGCACACGTCCTACTTATCACCACGTAGTGCTGATCGTTTCAAAACAGAAATGAACCTTTCTTTAGAAGGTATTGGTGCTGTACTGCAAACTATTGATGATTACACCGTGATCCGCTCTTTAGTCGCTGGTGGACCGGCAGACGCAACAAAACAATTAAAAGCTGAAGATAAAATTGTTGGTGTCGCACAAGACGATCAAACAATTGTTGATATTGTCGGTTGGCGTCTAGATGATGTCGTTGATAAGATTAAGGGCCCTAAAGGTACCAAAGTACGTCTTGAGATTGTGCGTGGTGAAGGTGCAAGTGCCAAGCACAAAATTGTGGAAATAATTCGTGACAAAGTACGTCTAGAAGACCGAGCTGCAAAATCCAAAATTATTGATGTTAATGGTGAGAAGGTTGGTGTTATCGAAATTCCAAGCTTCTACGATGGTCTAACTAAAAATGTGCTTACTGAAATAACTAAGCTAAAAAAAGACCAGGTTAGCTCTATTATTATCGATTTACGTGATAATGGTGGCGGCGCTTTAAAAGAAGCAAACTTGCTTTCAGGATTATTCTTTGATTCAGGTCCAACTGTACAAGTGCGTGATGCCAGAGATAAAGTTAATGTATTAGAAGACCGTGATGGCAAAACTTACTACGATGGCCCGCTTGTCGTATTAGTTAACCGTTATAGTGCTTCTGCATCTGAAATTTTTGCCGCGGCATTACAAGATTATGGTCGAGCATTAGTTGTGGGAGAACAAACATTTGGTAAAGGTACTGTTCAGCAGCATAGAACCTTAGCGCGTTTATATGATCTATACGACAAACCTATTGGTAGTGTGCAGTATACGATCTCTAAATTTTACCGCATTAATGGTGGTAGTACTCAGCTACGCGGTGTGCTGCCTGATATTACCTTTCCATCGGCTGTAAAGCCAGAAGACACGGGTGAATCAATTGAAGAGAATGCATTGGCTTGGGATAAAATCCATAAGGCAAATTACCAGCAATCGCTGGCTCTGCAATCAATACTTAATAGTTTGACACTAAAACATAATAAACGTGTTGCAGTAAACCCTGAATTTAGTTATATCCAAGAAGATATTATTAAATATAAACAAGAACTTGATGTCAAAACCATTTCTTTAAAAGAATCTGTGCGTATGAAAGATCGTGAAAAGAACGAAGCAATTCGTTTAAATCGTTTAAATGAACGCTTAGAACGCAAGGCATTACCTGCGGTAAAATCGTTAGATGACAAACCTGAAGATTTTGAATTTGACGATGCATTCCTGTTAGAAACAGCCAACATAGCCATTGATTTAAGCAAATCTAGCTAAACCACTTCTATTTTTACTCCAAGTGCAGCGGGCAGCTGCACTTTTTTTTCTCTATTTTACGTCTCTATCCGTCGATAGATTAGGACTATAAATGACAATTACGCCTAATGCTAAGTATTTAAAAGACTATACAGCACCAAATTATTTTATTGATAATATCGATCTCGACTTTAATCTCGATGATCGTAAAACTAAAGTTGTTGCTATTAATAAAGTACGTCGTAGTGGTAGCCATAATGATCCGCTTATATTAGATGGTGTAGACCTAACGTTACTGGTAGTTTCTATCGATGGTCATCAAATTGATAATTACTTAGTTAAAGATAACCAACTGATCATTTCTGATTTACCTTCTGAATGTGTATTAATCATTGAGACCGAGATTAACCCTCTGGAAAACACCAGTTTAGAAGGCCTCTATAAATCAGCTGACGCATTCTGTACACAGTGTGAGTCTGAAGGTTTCCGCAAAATCACCTATTATCTCGACCGGCCAGATGTGCTGGCTGTTTTTAGCACCAAGATCACGGCTGATAAAGCAGCATTCCCATATTTATTATCTAATGGTAATTGTATTGATCGTGGTGAATTAGATAATGGCCGTCATTGGGTACAATGGCGTGACCCTTATCCGAAACCCGCGTATCTGTTTGCTTTGGTGGCGGGCGACTTTGATGTATTAAGCGATAATTACATGACGACGTCTGGGCGTGATGTGAAGCTAGAATTATTTGTAGATAAGGGCAACTTATCGCGTGGTCATCATGCTATTGAATCATTGAAAAAGTCAATGAAGTGGGATGAAGATCGTTTCGGTTTAGAATACGATCTGGATGTCTACATGATTGTTGCTGTTGATTTCTTCAACATGGGCGCAATGGAAAATAAAGGCCTTAACGTATTCAATTCTAAGTATGTATTAGCGGATGCGGCAAGTGCTACTGATGTTGATTACTTAGGTATTGAAGCGGTAATTGGTCATGAATATTTCCATAACTGGACGGGTAATCGCATTACTTGTCGAGATTGGTTCCAGTTAAGCCTAAAAGAAGGCTTAACTGTATTCAGGGACCAAGAATTCAGTTCTGATCTTGGGTCTCGTGCCGTTAATCGTATTCAAAACGTTAAAGTGTTACGTTCAGCACAATTCCCTGAAGATGCAGGCCCGATGGCACACCCAATTCGTCCGGCCTCAGTCATTGAAATGAATAACTTCTATACCGCGACTGTGTATAATAAAGGTGCTGAAGTTATTCGTATGATCCACACGTTATTAGGTGAAGCTAACTTCCGTGCGGGTATGGATCTATACTTTAAACGTCATGACGGACAAGCTGTTACTTGCGATGATTTTGTCGCATCCATGCAAGATGCATCAGGTATCGATCTGACACTCTTTAAGAATTGGTATTCGCAGTCGGGTACACCGCAAGTCACGGTTACTGATCATTACGATGCACAAAATAACACTTATACCTTATCAATGCAGCAGCATACCCCAAGTACTGCTGACCAAAAGGTAAAGCAAGTCCTACATATCCCCGTTGATATTGAATTACTTGACGAGCAGGGCAACAACATTGCTTTAACCTGTGAAGGTAAACCTGTTCATCATGTATTGAACCTTATCGAAAAACAGCAAGACTTTGTATTTGATAATGTCATGTCACCACCAGTACCCAGCCTATTTAGAGAGTTCTCCGCGCCGATTAAGCTTAATTATGCTTATACCAATGAACAACTGGCTATGCTAATGGTGCATGCAAGTAATGATTTTGCGCGTTGGGATGCTTCACAGTTATTAATTAATAAACATGTGATTGAAAATGTTGCACGTGTTGGTGATAAGCAGGAACTGGTATTGCCAGCCACATTTGGTCAAGCTTTTCGTGACTTAGTTGATAACGAACAGTTAGACCCAGCTTTAAAAGCAGAGATGCTCCAGTTCCCATCAACAAATAGCTTGATGGGTTTGTTTGATGAGGTCGATGTTGATGCTTTGTTAACAGTAACTGGTTTTATTAAGTCTCAAATTGCCGTAAATGTTGCGCCTTTATGTAGTGTTATTTATGCCAATATGCCAATACGAACTTATCAAATAGCGCACGATCATATTGCATTACGTTCATTAAAAAATGTATGTCTTGAGTATATGGCATTGGCGGATGTTACTGGTGTTAATGAATTGGTGTTAGGTCAATTTGAACAATCAGACAATATGACCGATACCATGGGCGCGATCAGTGCTGCCAATAAAGCTCAACTGCCTTGCTTTAAAACCATGATGTCTGCATTTGAAATAACTTGGTCGCATGATGGTTTAGTCATGGATAAATGGTTTGTGCAAATTGGCGTTAGTCCGAGTGAAAACTGTCTGACGGTTGTCAAAGAAACCCTAGAACATGGTAGCTTTTCTTTAGCTAATCCGAATCGAACACGTTCATTAATAGGTAGTTTTTCTGCGCTTAACACCAAAGCCTTCCATGCCATTGACGGTAGTGGTTATGTTTTTCTAACGGACATTCTGTGTAAACTGAACAGCAGTAATCCACAAGTTGCATCGCGATTAATCACGCCGCTTATTGAATTTAAGAAATTTGATTCAACACGCCAAGCATTAATGCAAGCACAATTGATCAGACTCAGTAAAATTGATGCTTTAGCAGCCGACTTATTTGAAAAAATAGATCGAGCTTTAGCTTAACCTTTTCCACTGAACAACTAATTTAACAGTAAGTTAACGTTTGTTTTTATAAAAAGTGGGTATTTTTAGCTTTTTTGGCGACATGTACCTACTTTGAGTAATTATGCAATGTTTTATTCTTAAAGACCTGTATATATCTTTCTATCTTGTTGCCTCTGTAGCATTTTTATTACAAATATTAATGTTAGAATGCCCGCTTGAAACTCCTCATAAGTTACTTTTTTAGCTAGACTTAATAAACCAAGATTTAAAGGATTGCTAGTATGTTGAATAAAACGCCTATTCCCGTGTTACTGGAAAACGTAATCAGCCTTGTAAAGACCAAAGTAGATGCGAAAAGCAATACTTTAGTCGAGCAGTTTGTTACTGCATTATATGCTGGAATGAGGCAAGAAGATCTCTCTTCGCGTAGTGATAGTGATCTGTATTGTGCTGCAATTAGTTTGTGGAACAGACTAAACAGCAGTAATAATAGCGGCCCTGATATTTGTGTTTACAATCCAGAAATCAGTCTTAATGGTTGGCAATCAACACATACGATTGTTGAAATTATTGTACCTGATTCACCTTTCTTGACTGAATCTGTAATGATGGCGTTATCTCGACTTGGCGTAATTTCACATTTGATGCTACATCAGCCAATTGCGTTGAAACGAGATGATAACGGTCGTGTAAACAAAATTCTAACAAATCTTAAGAATGCTAAAAATTACACCACTGAAACAGTATTTTTAATTGAAATCGATCGTCAAACAGAAAGCCGCAAATTAGATGCGATTAGTGCAGAGTTAAACTCTGTTTTAAATGAAGTTGCTTTAGCTGTAGGTGATTGGTCTCCAATGCAAGATAAATTAACCTCTGTCATTGAGATGTTATCTTCGCGACCTAAACAAAAAGGTATCGATTATTCTGATACGATTAAATTTTTAAAATGGTTGGGGGATCATAATTTCACTTTACTTGGTTACCGTCACTATGACATTGAACCGGTGAAGGGTGATTACGTGATTACACCGGATTGTGATTCAAGTTTGGGGATCATGAAGAACTCGGTAAATAATAAAGGTTATGGTTTATCTAATTTATCGACCGATGCAAGACGTGAAGTACTGTCACAAAATACGCTTCTCTTAACGAAGAGTGATGCTAAATCACGTGTACACAGACCGGCTAACATCGATTATGTCGGCATTAAACTATTTGATGAAAATAACAAGGTTATCGGTGAAGAGCGTTTCATTGGTTTGTATGCATCATCTATTTATAACAGTAGCGCAATTGATATTCCACTGATCAGTGACAAGATTAAACGTGTACTTATTGCGTCTGGCTATAATGCTGCAACGCACTCATATAAAGCGTTATTAAATATTTTAGAAACATACCCTCGTGATGAAATTATTCAATCTAGCGAAGCTGATATTTTGCATTGTGCGCTGGGTGTTTTAAATATGCAGGATCGTGACCAAGTTAAACTTTTTGTACGTAAAGATTTATTTGGTCGTTATTATTCTTGTATGGTATATGTTACTAAAGAGCGATACAACACACTATTACGTGAAAAAACGCAGCAAGTATTGGCTGACTACTTAGGCAGTGATAAAGAAGTAGAGTTTAATACTTATTTCTCTGAAGGTAATATGGCTAGAACACATTATCTTGTGCATGTTGATCAGAATGATAAAGAAATGAAAGTGAATATTTCCGATATTGAACAAAATATAACTGAAGCCGCTAAGTCTTGGAATGATAAATTTAAAACAGCGATTGTAAGCCACTATGGCGAAGAAAAAGGGCGTTATTTATCAGAGCGGTACGGGCATGCTTTCCCCCAGTCATACAAAGAGCATGTGCTACCAAACTCTGCTGTGGCAGATGTTATTAAACTAGAAAAATTATCGGCTGATCATAAACTTGAAATGATTTTCTATCGTGCGCAAGAAGAGCAGTATGACTCTAATCACGTACGCTTAAAGCTATTTCATAAAGATCATCCAATTCATTTATCCGATGTCTTACCTATGTTAGAAAACATGGGTCTGAAAGTACTGGGTGAAACTCCGTTTAAAGTGAAAACGGCTGACGGTACGGAATATTGGGTACTTGATTTCACTATGCTTTACACGGGTGAAAACGTACTAGATACGACAAAACGTAGTGCTGACTTTATGTCTACGTTCCATCAAGTATGGGAAAAGCGTTTAGAAAATGATGGTTTTAATAAATTAGTATTAAAGACTAATCTTGCTGGCCGTCAAATCTCAGTATTACGAGCTTACGCAAAATACATGCGTCAAATCGGTAACAATTTTAGTCAAACGTATATTGAAAATACACTGACGTCGTTACCTGAATTAGCGAATAGCTTGTATTGCTATTTCCATCAAAAATTTGCAATGGACCAAGGTGAAATTGATAGCTTAGACATCATCGCTAACTTTGAAACTAAACTTGAGGACGTTCATAATTTAGATGACGACCGTATTATTCGCCGTTTCATCGATTTAATTACGGCTACATCGCGTACTAACTTTTATCAAATTGATCCGAGTCTAAAAACAGCAGATCAAAGCAAAGCATATATATCGTTTAAATTTGAATCATCATTGATTCCGGATATGCCATTACCATTACCAAAATTTGAGGTGTTTGTATATTCACCACAAGTTGAAGGTGTTCATTTACGTGGTGGTAAAGTTGCCCGTGGTGGTTTACGTTGGTCAGATCGTCGCGAAGATTTCAGAACCGAAGTTCTTGGTCTTGTAAAAGCACAACAAGTTAAAAATACTGTCATCGTACCTGTGGGTGCAAAAGGCGGTTTTGTTTGTAAAGAAATTCAACCAAGCCATACTCGTGATGAAATATTCAATATTGGTAAACAATGCTACCGCACATTCATCCGTGGTTTACTTGATATAACAGATAACATCGTTGACGGTGAACTTGTTCATCCGCAAAACGTACGCTTTTATGATGAAGATGATTCATACTTGGTTGTTGCCGCAGATAAAGGTACCGCTACGTTCTCTGATATCGCCAATGAGATCAGTGCTGAGTACAACTTCTGGCTGGGTGATGCTTTTGCATCGGGCGGTTCAGTGGGTTATGACCATAAAAAAATGGGGATTACCGCTAAAGGTGCTTGGGAATCGGTTAAACGTCACTTCCGTGAAATGGGCATTAATTGTCAAGAAGAAGAGTTCACTTGTATTGCTATCGGTGACATGGCAGGTGATGTATTTGGTAACGGTATGTTGTTATCAAAAAGTACTAAGTTAATCGCAGCATTTAATCACATGCATATCTTTATTGACCCTACTCCTGACTGTGCGACAAGTTTTGAAGAACGTAAACGTCTATTTAATCTGCCACGTTCAAGCTGGTCTGATTATGATCGTTCTATTATGTCTAAGGGTAGTGGTATCTTCTTACGTTCAGCAAAAGCAATTACGTTGACATCTGAAATTAAAAAGATGCTGGGTACCAATGTATCATTAATGACGCCGACAGATTTAATTAAAGCTATCTTAACATCACAAGCAGATTTACTGTGGAATGGTGGTATCGGAACCTATGTTAAAGCAATCACTGAGACAAACAACGATGTTGGCGATCGAGCGAATGATCATGTTCGTATCAACGGTAATGAGCTTAACGTTAAGATTGTCGGCGAGGGTGGTAACTTAGGTTGTACACAACTCGGCCGTATTGAATATGCTAAAAACGGTGGTCGTATTAACAGTGATTTTATTGATAATGTGGGTGGCGTAGATTGCTCTGATAATGAAGTAAATATAAAGATCTTACTTAATAGCATTGTGAGTAATGGCGATTTAACACGTAAACAGCGTAATGAGCTACTTTATTCGATGACAGATGAAGTATCTAAAATTGTACTCAATAATGCTTATAAGCAAACATTGTCAGTATCAGTCACTCAAACACGTGCTCCAGAACAATTGAAAGAACAGATTCGCTTTATGCAATTGCTTGAGCGCAGTGGGAAACTAAACCGTCAACTTGAGTTTTTACCAAATGAAGATGAGTTGGCGGAACGTTTAGCTAAGAATGAAGGTTTAACACGTCCAGAGCTTTCAGTACTGCTTGCTTACGCTAAAATGCAATTGAAAGAACAATTGAATTGTCCTGAAGTATATGAAGATGAATTCTTATCTAAACTGCTAATTACCGCGTTCCCGGAGTTGTTACAAGATAGATACAAAGATCAAATGCAACTTCACCCACTGAAAAATGAAATCATTGCAACGCAACTTGCGAATGAAATTATTAATGACATGGGGTTGAATTTTGTTGGTCGTATGCAAGATGAAACGGGTTCTACAGTGGTTGAAATCGCGAAATGTTTTATTATTAGCAAAAATGTTATTGGCATGGCAAACATGTGGGATGTTGTTACAGGATTAGATAATAAACTTGATTCTGAAACACAATTAGACATGTTATTTGAAAGCCGCCGTTATATTCGTCGTGCCACATGTTGGTTAGTTCGTTACCGTGACCGTAATATGAGCATTGCCGATACAATCGCGTTCTATAAACCTATCTACGATGGTATGAAAGAAAACACAGCTCAGGTGTTAGTTGATGCAGACAAAGAAAAACAAAAAAAACGTATTGACGACTTAGTTGAGAAGTCTGTACCGAGTGACATTGCAAACGAAATTATACATCAAAATACGCTTTTTTCGACGTTTGATATTGCAGATGTTTGTAAACAGCATCAAGTACCAATGTCATTAGTACAGCATATTTTCTTTGCATTAGGTAATAAACTGCAGTTACATGATTTTATGCATCAAATTAACTTGCAACCTGTTGCGAACCATTGGCAGGCGCTTGCAAGATCCGCATTCCGT
Organism: Moritella yayanosii; assembly: GCF_900465055.1. Taxonomy (NCBI): domain Bacteria; kingdom Pseudomonadati; phylum Pseudomonadota; class Gammaproteobacteria; order Alteromonadales; family Moritellaceae; genus Moritella; species Moritella yayanosii. The sequence continues at coordinate 782,825 of NZ_LS483250.1, forward strand.
GAAGAGCTGGCGTTACAACAACGTAGCTTAACATCAGTGGTGTTATCTACTTGTTCATCAACAGGTAAATGCGATATAATCATAGGCGAATGGTTAGCTGATCATGATGCGCTGGTTATTCGCTGGCTGCAAATGTTGGCTGATTTTAATATGAGTTCTTCGCATGAGTTTGCTAAATTTTCAGTCGTATTACGAGAATTGAATTTACTTCACCTAAGCTGCCGAAATGCCAGCTAAACGGTAAATTGATGTTTGCGTACGCACTCAATTAAAATGATTTAATTATGAAGCACTGTGGATACAGTGCTTTTTTATGAGGAATATAAAATGTTATATCGTATTTTACGTGAATTTTTGTTTATGCAAGACCCAGAAGTAGTACATGAAATGACAATCAAAGGGTTAAAATTAACGGGCTCTACTCCTTTAAGTTGCTTATATACGCAGAAATTACCGAGTAAACCAGTGACCGTAATGGGTCTGACGTTTGATAATCCAGTAGGTTTAGCTGCAGGTATGGATAAAAATGGTGAAAGTATTGATGCATTTGCTGCAATGGGATTTGGTTTTATCGAAGTCGGCACAGTAACACCACTGCCACAATCTGGTAATGAAAAACCGCGTATATTTCGAATTACACAAGCGGAAGCGATTATTAATCGCATGGGCTTTAACAATGCAGGTGTTGACGCACTTGTTGAGAATGTCAAAAAATCGAACTATAAAGGTATCTTAGGTATTAACATTGGTAAAAATAAAGATACACCAATCGAAAAGGGCAATGAAGATTACCTGATTTGCATGGATAAGGTTTACCAATATGCATCTTATATCACCATTAATATCTCATCACCAAATACCCCTGGATTACGTACACTGCAGTATGGTGAAGCGCTTGATGGTTTATTAAGTTGCCTTAAAAAACGTCAGGCTGAATTAACTAAAACGCACGAGAAATACGTACCATTGGCGGTTAAAATTGCACCCGATTTAACCGATGAAGAGTTGGCTCAAGTTGCTAAGTCATTAGTTAAATATAAAATGGATGGTGTAATTGCAACTAATACCACACTAGATAGAACATTGGTACATGATATGTCACATGCTAGCGAGGCGGGTGGTTTAAGTGGTCGTCCGCTACAGCACGCGAGTACTGAGATCGTACGTAAGTTAGCAGTATTGCTTGATGGTCAACTACCTATCATAGGTGTTGGCGGTATTGATTCTGTTGTAGCGGCAAAAGAAAAGTTTGTTGCAGGTGCCGAATTAGTACAAGTGTACAGCGGATTTATTTATAAAGGTCCTAAATTAGTTAAAAATATCGTCAAAAGTCTGTAACTTTTAACTTGGTTTTAGTCTGTTTTTCTGATATGGCTATTTACTTATGGATCAGCTGACGTTACACTAGTGGGTAGTTAATTACACTATTGGTATCAGGATGTTACTAGAACCAAGCAACAAATGGTATTGGCACTATGACTGCGCAAGTCAATTCATCGTTATTCAATTATCTGATGGACTTGCGATGACTTGCCATTTAGATAAACGCAATATGAATAATCTGTGCAAAGGCCGTATTAACTTTTGCGCAGAAGACTCTAGCTATTATTACTATTTCTTAGAATCGCTCACAGATTTAGACTTTAACGTGCCTGAAAAAGTTCAAATAGCATTAAATGCGGTGACTAATTTACGTTTCCAAAAAGTGAAAATGCCGCAAAGCTGGTTCTTTGACTATAACAATTCGGATGTATCGTTTAGTACTGGCGATATTATCACCTTGTCTTCAAAAGGACAAAATATTCAGTTTGTGATTCTTGAAGCCGATGAGCTTGTCTCTACGTGTATGCTGCTAGAAGATACTGTGCAACTTTCTGATATTAAAAAATTAGCTAGATTTGATGTTATTCGTGTTATGAACGACCGCGTTCAGTTACGCAATACAGTGGCAAAAAAATTAGCTGATGATTCATTTTCCTACGTTCAGATCATGGCATAACGTAATCTATCAATAAACCTCCGTTTATCTAAGAATTTCCTCAACATGACTATGCGACTATAATGCTGCATGGTATAGTTCGCCCCCATAAATAATCACATAAATTACTTTCTTTTACCAGAAAGTATCTCGAAATAATATAGGCTTTAAAATTGACTACACTCAACACTTATTTTGCTTCTTCACCTAAGGGTTTAGAGCTTCTACTAAAAGAAGAGCTAATTGAACTTGGTGCACAAGACTGCCGTGAAACAATGGCTGGTGTCTCATTTAAATCAACTCAATTAACAGCGTATAAAATTTGTTTGTGGAGCCGCTTAGCCTCTCGAGTGACCTTGCAATTAAAAACATTTAAAATTTTTGATGTATTAGACCTTTATCTTGCGGTAACAGGTATGCATTGGGACAAAATATTCGGTATCGATAAAACATTTGCTGTTTCTTGCTCAGGTACAAATGACAGTATCCGTGATACCCAGTTTGGTGCATTGAAAGTTAAAGATGGTATTGTCGATCGCTTTAACAAAAGCATGAACGATCGTCCTAATGTGGCTAAAAATGATCCAGATGTACGTATTCACCTGCACATTCGTCGTGAAGAAGCGACGCTTTCTCTTGATCTATGCGGTAATGGTTTACATCAACGTGGTTACCGTCAAGGGACGGGCGCAGCACCATTAAAAGAAAATCTAGCGGCTGCTATTATTAAACGTAGTGGTTATACGGATGGTTTACTTGTTGATCCTATGTGTGGTTCTGCAACATTACTTATCGAAGCGGCATTAATGGCATTAAAAGTACCGGCTGGTATTTTACGTTCACGTTATTGCTTCCAACAACTGAATGACTTCGATCAATCCGGTTGGGAAGAACTGGTTGCACAAGCTAAATATCAAGCACGTAAAAATATTGCTAACAGCGATCTTAAAATATACGGTTTTGATAAGAGCTGGCGTGTACTTGACCAAGCCAAAGCCAATGTCCGAGCGGCTGGCCTAGAACACATCATCGAATTAGAAACAGGTGACGCTAAAAACCTTGTTAACGATTATACCAGCGAAGGTACATTAATTTGTAACCCGCCCTATGGTGAGCGTATGGGTGAGCAACCTGAACTAATTGTGTTACACCAAGTATTAGGTGAACGTCTGAAGAGTGAATTTGCGGGCTGGAATGTGGCATTTTTCTCATCAAGCCCTGATTTGCTGTCTCGTTTAGGTATGCGTGCCAATAAGCAATACAAATTGTTTAACGGTGCATTAGAGTGTTTCCTTAAGATTTACCAAATTTCATCGATTGCGCGTCAAGCCAAAGCACACGTTGAAACACAAATGACACCGGGTTTTGCTGACGATTTCCGTAACCGTTTAAAGAAAAACATTAAACAGTTAACGAAGTGGGCTAAAAAAGAACAGGTTAACTGTTACCGTCTCTACGATGCGGATTTACCGGATTACAATGCTGCTATCGATTTATATGATGATTGGATTATCGTTCAAGAATACAAAGCCCCTAAAGACGTGCCAGAACAAAAAGCCAAACAACGCATCATGGATATTGTTGCTGTTACGCTAGAAGTAACCGGCATTGATCCGAACAAACTGGTATTAAAAGTGCGTCAGAAGCAAAAAGGCGCAAATCAGTATCAAAAATTACAACAAGTTAAGTCGGTATTTACAGTGAGTGAATATGGTGCTCAGTTTGAAGTGAACATGAAAGATTACTTAGACACCGGTCTGTTTATCGATCACCGCTTAACACGTCGCATGCTCGGCCAAATGAGTGCGGGTAAACGTTTCTTAAACCTATTTTCATATACCGGCAGCGCAAGTGTTCACGCAATTTTAGGCGGTGCAGAATCATCTGTTACTGTGGATATGTCGAATACTTACCTTGATTGGGCAAGACGTAACTTTGCGTTAAACAACATCAGCATGCGTAAACATGAAGTGGTGCAAGCGGATTGCTTAGCCTGGTTAGCGCGTTGTGAAGACAAGTTTGACCTTATCTTTATTGATCCACCAACATTCTCAAACTCAAAGCGTATGGAAGACAGCTTCGATGTAGAACGTGATCACATACAACTGTTTACTTGGTTAGAGAATATTTTATCTGCACGTGGTGAAATTATTTTCTCTAACAATAAGCGTAACTTTAAGCTAGATTTCGAAGGACTTGAAAAACTAGGTCTTAAAGCAACCAATATTACTGAAAAAAATCGCTCTAAAGATTTCGCGCGTAATAAAAATATCAGTAACTGTTGGCTTGTTGAACGAGTAGCATAATGACTAAATACGCATTCTATACCACAGAAGGTTGTCACTTATGTGAACAAGCTTGGGAACTGGTGACAGCTCAACACTTGGTCAGTGAAATGACTAAAATAGAGATCATTCATGATGAAACTGACATCGCCCGTTATGGCATTCGTATTCCCGTTATTAAGAACAAGGTTACTGATAAAGAAATTGGTTGGCCATTTGATACTGAAGAATTAGCTGATTTTATCGCACACGACTGATTTAGGTGACTCAATCCGAATGGATTCTCAATTACAGGTTAATTGTTAACACTCGGATTTTTTCTATTTTACAACTTTATGTTAGAATCTATCTAACTGCTTGTTTCAACATTCCTATAAAGGTTTGATTTTTGAAACAATTGAATTTTATATTGAGGAATTATCGTGGCTGTTATCACGTTACAAAATGCATGTTTAGCCTTCGGCGACTTACCGTTATTAAACCATGCCGATGCTGTATTTGAACGAAAAGAACGTGTTTGTCTTGTTGGCCGTAATGGTGCAGGTAAATCAACAATGATGAAAGTTATTGCTGGAGATATTTTACTTGATGACGGTGTACTTCGTATTGAACAAGATGCCGTAGTTTCTCGTTTAGAGCAAGATCCACCGAAAGTAAGCGGTGTTACTATTTTTGACTTTGTGGCCAGTGGTTTAGCTGATATTGGTCAGGTATTAAAAGATTATCATCATCAATCTATTTTGGTCGCGGACGATTACAGTGAAAAAGCGCTGAATAAATTGATGCGCTTACAAGAAGAACTGGATAATCGCAATGGCTGGGAATTCGAGCAAAACATTGAGCAAGTATTGACGCGTTTAGACTTAGACCCAGAAATGATGCTAGATGACTTATCCGGTGGTTGGTTACGTCGTGCTGCACTTGCGCGTTCATTAGCTTGTAAGCCTGATATTTTATTACTTGATGAACCAACCAACCATTTGGATATTGAATCTATTCTTTGGTTAGAAGAATTCTTAAAAGATTTCGCCGGTACGATCATTTTTGTCAGCCATGATAGAAGTTTTATTCGTTCAATGGCAACGCGTATTATTGATATTGACCGTGGCAACCTGTCGTCTTTCCCAGGTGACTATGACCAATATTTAGTCGCTAAAGAAGAAGCGCTACGTGTTGAAGACGAACAAAATGCGTTATTCGATAAGCGCCTAGCGCAAGAAGAAGTATGGATCCGTCAAGGGGTTAAAGCCCGTCGTACCCGTAATGAAGGTCGTGTTAAAGCACTGAAAGAAATGCGTAATGAACGTAGTGAACGTCTCAGTGTACAAGGCAAAGCTAAGATTACAGTGGATGAGACTTCTCGTTCAGGTAAACGTGTATTTGATGGCGAAAATGTAACCTATGCTTACGGGAACAAGCAGATCGTAAAAGATTTTACGTTCAACATTATGCGTGGTGATAAGATTGCATTTGTTGGTCCAAATGGTTGTGGCAAAAGTACCTTAATCAAATTGTTACTTGAAGAGTTACAACCGCAATCAGGTGTTATTAAATGTGGTACTAAGTTAGAAGTTTCTTATTTCGATCAGCACCGTACAGAGCTTGATCTTGAAAAGACAGTAATTGATAACTTGGGTGACGGTAAACAAGAAGTGATGGTTAATGGTAAACCACGTCACATACTTGGTTACTTACAAGACTTCTTATTCCACCCTCAACGTGCTCGTACACCTGTAAAAGCGCTTTCTGGTGGTGAACGTAACCGTCTGTTATTAGCTAAATTGTTCCTAAAACCATCTAATATTTTGATCATGGATGAACCAACTAATGATTTAGATATCGAAACATTGGAACTTTTAGAAGAATTACTTGCCAATTATCAGGGCACCTTATTATTAGTAAGCCATGATCGTGATTTTATTGATAACACAGTAACAAGTTGCTGGATGTTTGACGGTAATGGAAATATTACTAACTTTGTGGGTGGTTACCATGATGCTAAGAACCAACAAGCAAATGCACAATCTATGTTAGCAAAGCCAAAAGCAAAAGTTGCTGTAGTTGCTAAGCCTGTAAAACAAGAGAAACCAACTAAGGCCGTTAAGACCAAAAAACTGCCATACAATATACAAGTTGAGCTCGATAAACTGCCTGCAAAAATGGAACAACTTGAAGAATTAGTTGAAACCTTGCAAGCTGAAATTAATCAACCTGATTTCTTCAGCAAACCTGCGGATGAAACGAAAACAATGCTTGAAAATCTTGCTAACAAAGAGCAAGAACTAGAGACTGCTTTCGCGCGTTGGGAAGAGCTTGAAGAAATGAAAGGCTAAGGGAACGTTAAAATAATGCAATTAAAAAAGACTAAGCTAGCAGGGATTATTAGTCTCCTTTTGTGTTCGAATGCAATGGCAGTTGAAATTAGCGAACCGCCGATTGCACTTCCAACTGATGGCAGGTTCGGCCCATTTGTATCAGCTATGGATACATCTAGTGCAGCAACAAGAACTGCGATTTATACGAATACATTCGCACAGCCATTTACTTATGATATTGGTGCACCTTGGACATATAACGAATACTGTCAATATGACGATGATGTTTGTAAAATGCTTTGGGAGGGTACCGAAAATGGTGATGGTAGTGACGGGTTATATGTATGGCGTCGTAATATTTTAAATACCTATAATGGTTATAATGGTACCTACGAATCTGAATCTGAAACGTCAGTTAATGGTGACGACGCGGTTCCAAGTAATTTGGCTCAATCACGAAAAATCACCGCATTAGACGGTTCTATTGAATTGGGCTATGGTACTACAGCTGGGAATATAGTTAGAAGTGGCTTTTATGGTAATGCTATTTTATCTCCTGCTTTTGTTGAAAAAGGTGGATTTAGTTCAGCTCATGATGTGGCGGTTGTAAGCTTAACTAAAGAAGGCGGGAATATAACTTTTAATAAAAAAGTGATTGTCGGTCAAGCGAGTGTCCAGTGGTCAAACGCTGATGACGACAGCCGTTTTACTTATTGCTTCAATTATCCAATTGACGATGATCGTTATGATTTTGATGACCTTTATAATTGTCCTGGTTTCGACTTACAAGCGAGCTTTTGGTCTGTAAATGGTACAGATGTTGATCCCGTTAAATATTTAACTGGCAAGACTACCTGGCTAAGTACCGGAAGTGATGCAACATTCATTGCCAATGCTTATGCGATTAACACATCTGGTTTCGCGGTTGGTTTTTCTACGCAACAAATCTATTCATCAACGAGTGGCGGCCGTGCTAGAGCAACTATATTTAAGCCGACTGTAGTTCTATTAAACAAGCTTTCTTATGCTATGAGTGAGATCACTAAGCCTAAAACGGATGCAGGTAGTGATTATAATGATGTAATTCGCGATACTATAGCAATTGATATTACAGATACTGTTTATGTTTCGTCGAATGTATCATTTGAACCTGCAGATGGCACAGATAACGGCTCTCAAGCTTTTATCGTTGTTGGTAACCGTACTTTCGAGGCTGTTCAAAACAGAAGCCGAGTTACTGAGTTTTACACTTATGATGTCGCAAGTGGTACGGTTCGCTATCCATTTAAAGAAAATCCTATTAAAGGTGCGACATCTCAAGTTAGTAAAATTAACAATGATGGCTTAATTGTAGGTTGGCGTGATGCCCGTGGTGAAACATCACCAAGGGAAGATGGCTCAGCGCGTTTCCAAAGTGCATTTATTTATGACTACAAAACTCAAAAATCAGCTTATTTAGATGATTTATATTGTAAAGAGGTTAATGACGGCACAATATCTGGAGATGTACGCTATCGTTTTGCTAATGCAATAAGTATCAGTGATTACAATAGTGCAGATGAAACATACACTATTGTTGCCAATGGTTTTGACTATGAAAATGTTGAAAACTACAAAAATAGATCGGGTTCTAGTCCTGTCGTATTGACAATGACTGTCTCTAAAACTGATTTAACAAGTTTATCGACGACATCTCAATGTCCAATTAAAGCGGATGAAGATTACAAGCGTAATGGGGCAGGCATGGGATGGTTTATACTATTACCAACCATGATGCTGTTGTTCCGTCGTTTCAAACATTAGTCATTAATCGCTAAACATCATTTTTGTCAAAGGCACAGTAATTTTATTACTGTGCCTTTTTTATTTGATTTGTCGAATATCTTGACCTATTACTTAATAGAGGCATGGAAAGTCTCAGGTTTAATTGATATCATTTTTGAGGAATATAGAATGAAGAGACAGAAACGTGATCGTTTGGAAAGAGCATATTCGAAAGGTTATCAAGCTGGCACCGCTGGTCGCTCGAATGAGGTTTGTCCATTTCAAAGCGCAGATTCGCGAGGTCAGTGGTTAGGTGGTTGGCGTGAAGCACAAGAGATCCGAAGTACAGGGCTTTTCATGAAATAATAAGTGAATAGAACAGCAAAGCCCCCAAAAAAGGGGGCTTTGATCATCACTCTGTATCAGTAAACGATTAGAATACTGAAGTATCTTGGAATAAGCCTACTTTAAGATCTTTTGCAGTGTAAATAACTTTACCATCCACCAGCATTTCAGCGTCTGCAATACCCATCACTAAACGACGCAGTACAACACGCTTCATGGTGATTTTATAAGTCACTTTTTTATTGGTTGGTAATACTTGGCCTGTGAATTTAACTTCGCCTACACCCAGTGCGCGTCCTTTACCTTTAGCGCCATTCCAACCTAGGAAGAAACCAACTAATTGCCACATCGCATCTAGGCCCAAGCAGCCAGGCATAACCGGATCACTGTCAAAGTGACAGTCAAAAAACCATAAATCAGGGGTGATATCTAGCTCTGCAGTAATTTCGCCTTTACCAAATTCACCACTCGTATTATCAATGTGTAGGATGCGATCCATCATCAACATATTATCTTTTGGAAGACGGATATCAGATTCAAATAACTCGCCGTTACCACATTTAACTAAGTCTTCTTTATCGAAGCTATTACGTTCTGTTGCTGACATAGGTACCACTTCAACCTCTAATTCGTTTATCATAATAATATCCTTGTTATCTTGAAGTTATTCTAGCGTACAACTGTACGCCTAACAAGTCCAATCAGTTGTTACATCCCTGTTTACCAATGATTTTAGCGTACAATTGTTTAAGTTTTTTTACAAAACCAGTTTCATTATCGTCTAATTTGTCGTTTTCTTCAGCAAGTAGCTGAATGATATTGTAGAGACTTCCTTCGTCGTCGACTGTTCCTGCTTTTATATCCATTAATAGCTCAATAGCTTGGTCGATATGGGTAATAGGATAAATAGCAAGTTGTTCATTGTTAACGGCAGCAACAAGCTTGTCACTTAAATTCAAGTTTATTATATTTGCTGCTGGAATTAAAACCCCCATGTCTGTTTGACCATTTAACTCACAGATCCGGAGGAAACCTTCAAGTTTTTCATTGATACCTCCGACGGCAAGTACAGTACCAAACTGGTCGATAGCACCAGTAACAGCCAAATTTTGTGCAATTGGCTTTTGCGCAAACATGGATAATAATGCGCATGTGCCAGCTAATGCCGCACTATCTCCATCAATTTCACCATATGATTGTTCAAATACTAAATTTGCGCTTATCGGTAAAGGTAAGGGTTTTGCAAACGTATGGGTGAAAAACCCCTGAATGATCATCATCGATTTGGCGTGAATGTTACCCGCTAATTCAGCTTTACGCTCCACATCAGAGATATCGCCGTCACCATTGAGATGACCTGTTGCGGTAATTCGAATCGGCTCGCCAAAACTCTCTGGGTGGCCATCCATTTCAAGCACAGATAAACCATTTATTTGGCCAATTTTGCTGCCGTGCGTTTCTAAAATAATTTGTTTTTCTATGATGCCTTCGTTACTCAGGCGGATATAACCATTTAACGCTTCATACTGAAGTTCTAACACTGTATTTAAAGTGTTACTATCAATACTGTCTAACTTGTTACCCAATGCGATTTGATGGCAATAGCTTAACAGTGTTGTTAATTTAGCTTCGTTAAGACTGAGGTAGTTATTATGCTCACACCAACGACTGCTTAACTGTAATAGACGTTTAAGGCCGCAAGCCGAAAGTGGCAGCAAATTGGCGTCTGTGATCAGTGATTTAATATAACCGACATAGTTCGCTATAGGTTGTTCGCTGACATTAAACTCGGAAGAGAAATCAATAAAAGAACTAGCAAGACTTGATAACGCTCTGTCACCCTCGGTAAGCTGACTAATCGCGAAACGATCGCCGACTAGAATAACTTTAACGTCAATGGGTGCCGCATCGGGTTTTAGTTCTGTTTGAATCGCTTGATTACTCGGGCGCCAGTTTAACACGCCATGCTTGAGCACTGATTTTAATTGATACCACAAAGAAGCGTTATTAATTAACTCATCAATTTTGATAACAATATAGCCGCCATGCGCTTGATGTATCAGGCCTGGTGTTAGTTGAGCAACGTTGCTGGTATAACTACTGTTTTTATAGAGGGTATCTAAGTTACCAAATAGGGTAGTGTAATCTAAGTTTACAGCATCAATTAGGTTGACGGCAGAGGTTTGCTCATCAACTAATATTTTGAAAGCTTGCTCAACATTAAATTCATTAAGATTAAGTAATAGTGGCATAAGGTTAGGGTATTGCTTAATAAGGCATCCCCTAAGTTGTTCATCAGAACACTCACCCGTAGCAATAATTTGTTCAATGAGTTGCTTAAATAGTCCTGTTTTATCTCGCCAAATTTCAAATGCATGTGCACGACCAACCTTGGTTACATCTTCGACATAACAAATTGATTTGGCGCGTTTAATTGGCATGTTATGCAACATGTTAGAAAATGTTTTTATATGATCAAAACCGTCAAAATCTGTTGCCACAAGTAACTTAGCAGTTAAAGTATCGTGGAATAGGGCAAATAGTTTATTATTTTGAGGGAATAATTTATCTCGCGTTGCTGTATCAAACTCTTCTAGTTTGCAGCGCGAGCCAAGATCAAAGATAGGAATAAGTTTATCAGCAGTAATTTTCTCAGTTAACAAGGCTATCACTCTTTGTAAGGTAGATAGACAAATTATATGAGATTGTCTTATAAACAGATAGGATTATTCATCGCCTGAATCAAATTGTCTGGTTTTGAGCGGGATTAATAACCAGACTTGGTGTGGTTAACAAAAATAGTGGAAGATAAAAATCCAATTATTACCATCCCTCTTGAAGATTAACATGGGTTTACTTTAAGAGAGATAGCGGCGACTACTAAATGTTTGTGATTACCACATTAAGTCGTCAGGAATTTGGAAATCAGCATACGGGTCATCTTCTTCAATTTCTGTTGCCGTATTTTCGTTTAGGACCAGCACGTACGCTTCATCAACAGCTCTGATTTTGTCGATAGCAATACTGGGCATCACATAAGACTTGCCTTCAAGCACACATAAACCAATTTGTCCTTTCGTTAATGCGTTATAGCTTGGTTGATCAACAGACAGGGTTTTAACTTTGTTATCAAGGACGTAATTAAATGACAGTTCACCACCGAAATCAGTGATGTGAAGTTGCTGAATCATTTGCTTCACTTTGCCATGCTCAGACTTAAGCTCAATCTTATCTTGAATCGCTTTATTACGTTCCGCATCTAATTGCGCTTGAGCGTCTTTTTTAGCTTTAATTTCATCTTGTAGGCTCGTGTCTGCACTTTCCTGATGTTTACGAACGGCTTTATTTTTTTTATTTCTTTCTTTGCGAATTTTTTTCGCTTTTTTCTCATCGCCTAAGCCGGCTTTTAAAAGCTGATCTTGTAGTGAAGCCATGTTTATAATTCCTATCGATTTAATTTATATACGGATCATAACAGTGTTAACTTTAATTCGCTAGAGCCAAACACTTGTCGCTATTCTATATCCAAGTTACTTCATATAGTTATGTCACGAGACCTATAACTAGATCAAAAAAGGCGGTGATTAACCGCCTTTTTCATATCAAATTAGCTAATAAAGGTAATTACTGCTCGATACCGGTAATTAACCACGGCGCATCTTCCTGCGTTAAATCACGTTCTAAATGCCACACTTCATTGATGTCGGCTTCTACATCTTCATGGCCATCACGGTAGCGGCCATTAAATTTAACACTTACTTGTGATAATGACGCTGTGGATTCTGCACGAACTAATTCAACGTCAAGGAACATAACTTCAGTGTGTTGCTCACCTTCAAGTTCTTTACGTTGTACACGCAATTCGTTGTATAGTTCGATAGAAACGTATTCTTGGATTGTTTCTAAATCATTTTCATTCCAAGCTTTTTGTAATGTATTATAATGACTACGTGCACCACTTAAGAAGCTAGTTAAATCAAAATCAGCTGGAAGATTGAATGGTACATCATTGCTTGAACCAGCAAAACCACCTTGACTTGCTGTGTTAAACGTTGCGTCAGGTTGTGCTTCTTGTCTAAATGCTGGTCCTGATGCCGGTTGTGGCGAACCCTGTTGTGATGCCGCTTTAGCTTGCATCATGCCTTTAAATAAGCGGAATAATAAGAAGGCAACGCCGGCCATGATGATCATGTCCATGAATTGGAAACCTTCAAACGCGCCGCCAAACATAGATGCGATTAAACCACCAACAAGTAAACCACCCAGCATACCGCCAAGCATTCCTTTTTTACTCATACCTTGTTTAGCAGGGGTTGCTGCCGCAGGGGTTTGTTTTTGTGGTGCAGTTTTATAGCTTTTACCAAAAGACTTGCTACCACCGAATTTTTTCGCGTGAACTTCAGGTGCCGCTAACGAGAAAGCGAATACCATCATTAGAACAGTTAAAATATTTTTCATTATATCCCTTCAATTAATACATATGTCATACACGTGTTTACGTAATCAGCATCATAACAATGGTGTAGTGTGCGTCAATTGTCTTTGGTTACTATTTACACTAGTTGACATAAAATGTCAGAGGATTTATTTTTTATTATCAATAAAGTGATCTAAACATGATTTATAGCTTACAATTTGGAATTAATAGAAATACAGCAGATTGGATTTATTTTACTCATATTTTTATTGTGGTGCGCACTATACTATAATTTATAGAAAATGATGACAGATGATGCTTAACCTGTAGTGCAAAAATAACGTGAGAGAGGTTTATTTTGATACTAACTAAAGTGATTACAATTTCTGGAATATTATCACTCTCATTAAGTGCTTATGCCAATGATGCTATTACCCCCTACATCGTTGGTGGCGTTGATAGTAAAGTATTAGAATTACCTTGGCAGGTGTATTTAGAAATTGACATAAATGGTACCATATTTGCGTGTGGTGGCACGTTAATAACGGATACTTGGGTTGTCACTGCGGCACATTGTCTAAATGAAATTGATCAAGTCACCGTTTACTCTGGTGACATTGACAGAACCAATAGTGGTAATAGGTCTACTAATACGGTGACTAATTTATTTGTTCACCCCGATTATGAACAAGCAAATAATACCGGTGATATTGCATTGTTAAAATTATCCTCACCTGTGGCGTTACCGGCACTACCGATCAAACTAATGAGTAAAGCGTTACAAGGTGATGCGGATATAGAGTTTGACAATGAAATTTGGGATAACCTGGTCGTTTCTGGTTGGGGCCGAACATCTGCAGATCGCGAACAGAGTACTAATATCCTCCAAAAAACGCTTGTTAATGGCGTTGGTGATTACAGTTGCGCATTATCTTGGGGCTGGTCACAACTTGACGCTAATTTCATTTGTGCCAATGCATTTGAACGAGGTTCTTGTAACGGTGATTCGGGAGGTCCATTGATATGGCAAGACAAAAGCGCCAAAAGTGATGATGATCGTGGTTATCGATTGGCTGGCGTGGTCAGTTTTGGTCATGTAGATAAATGTGCAAATTATTTATATCCTGACGTATACACTGAAGTGAGTAACTATCGTGATTGGATAATAACCACGATTGATCAGATTGATGATCCGGGGATTTATCAAGCGCCGGAATCTTCATTTACTCAAGACATCTTCTTTATAGAAGATGTCCCTCAACCTTCAAAAAGTAGTGGCGGGGGAATAGGTTATTCATTTCTGGTTTTATTAACGGGATTATTACTGTACCGCCGTAAAAATTGAAATAGAACCTCTCACTATATCCTTGAGCCTATACTTACTCTATAAGACATTATTTAAGGGCGTCAGTATGCTCATCTTAAAGACTAAGCTTAAGGTCTTATCAAGACCTTTCGTTATCTTATGCTTGTTATTCGCTGGTTCCGTTAACGCACAACAATATACTTTACCCAGTCCAGGTTCGAGATTGATCGGCGAACGGATTGAGCATAAAGTACAAGTTGGTGATTATTTTCATTCTCTTTCACAACAATATAATATTGGTCTGATTGCATTAATGGCGTCTAATCCGACCGTTGATCCATTTTTACCATTGCCAGGTACTAGATTAAACTTGCCGACATTAATGTTATTACCAGACGTTGAACACAAAGGTATTGTCATCAATCTACCCGAATTAAGATTGTATTATTTCCCTAACAACACCAACAAAGTACATGTATTCCCTGTCGGTATTGGTCGAGAAGGTCGTGAAACACCACAAATGAATAGTTTTGTTAAGACTAAATTGAAAGACCCTGTGTGGACACCTACACCAACAACTCGAGCCGAATACTTAGAGAAATACAAAATGGTTCTACCACGTATCGTACAAGCTGGAAAGCATAATCCTTTAGGCAGCTTTGCTTTGCAATTAGCTTATGGACAAAGTAATTATTTAATTCATGGCACAAACACAGATTTTGGTGTCGGGATGCGTATCAGTGCGGGTTGTATTCGGATGAACCCAGACGATATTGAGTGGCTGTATAATAATATAAAGGTTAATGAGACCGTAAGAATCATTAATACCCCGATAAAGTTTACATTAGAGCCCAATGGTCAACGTTTCTTGGAAGTTCATTCTCCTTTATCTTCAGAAATATGGCATAACAAAGATAGTGGTTCTGATGTTATCAATCAGCTTCGAGAGGATAATAGTGTGGATAAAAGTGCCGTTAACAAAGCCATACTAATGCACTATGGCTTACCTATTAATGTGAATATTTAATACGTTGAACAAATGAATAATAAAAATTTATTTGTGATACTTCATTAAATGTAAAACGATTATGGTCGATACTTAAGGTATGAAATTAAGATAGATTAGCAGATCTGCTAATCTATCTTAAGTTATGTTAGCTCTTATTTGCTATAGGATGCGGCAATATTATCAATACGTGAGTTAGCCCGTTGCGCTTCTTCGAGTGCTTGCTGAGCAGTATCAGTCGCGGATTGTATCGCTGTTTTCATGGTGCCATGCTCTGATTCTAATTGTTGTACTTGGGCCATTAATTTACTGACCTCCGAATTTAAGCTACCAACGCTATTTTGTAAGTCTGAGTTGTTATTGGCACAACCAGTAAGCAGTACTGACGTCATGATAGCACCAGCAATTAGTAATTGATTTATCATTGAAATACTCTCTCTGTTAGTTCTTCAACATTCACATAAATTTGACCCGTGTCACAGTTAAGTATGTCAGAGGTTTATCAATTTGCCACTCCATTAAAAATAATTTATAAAGTGATCAAATCATTGACAGTATAAGTGAAGATACACTTACAGCAGAAGTATCTCACTTCATTGATGCTAATGATGATGAGGTGGTGGCAATATACTTTCAATCAATCATTTGTTCAGGGATGAGTAAACTCTTTCATGAAAAGGTATTCGGATAGCACATTACCAGTGGAGTTAACAAGCGTTCGAGACTTTAGATTTATAACTAAGTTAAAATTTAGGTAGCGATAGCGCAAGATGTTCTATGTCTCTTTGTAAAAGCGCTTCATCGGCTAAGTTTAACTGAACTAAGCGTCTTAATTCTGAAATGCTATTGATATCGATACGCGTACAGCGCATACCTAATACACCTTCTTCATTATGAATAAGTACTGCTTCCATTATAATCACTTGATCTTGGGCTAATTGTATTGATAATGTCATGAGCTGGTTAATTTCAAAAGTGACATTTTTGGGCTTAGTACAAGACAGTCCTCGTAAAGATAAATCGATCACATTTGTTGACCATTGATGCCCATTACATGTTAATGAAGCATCGTGATTAAATAACACACGTTGAAACTGACGCTTATTGTTCATATTTGCACCTGATAACTTAACTATATAACTTAGTATATTAGGCTAAAAAGCGTTATTTAGCTGGTGGTTATATCTCATTATTCAACTATCATTGTGGTTGTTTATCACACTATTTTATTTTACTTCGCATTTACCCAATATCTTTAACAATAATACTACGAGTAAAACGCTAACCATTAAATCGTAAGTTATTGTTTAATTAGCTTTATGCCTAATGTCATCTTTTATTATGTGCATATTTGACCGATTTAAAGTAGGTAGTGTTAGATTAAAAAATTGTTGCGAAAAATGACATGGTGTAAAGTATAGAACAACCGATAGTTGGTTTTGAGGCGTTGTCTCGTTGGATGCATAATTCAGGTTGTCCTACCAACTTACTTGAAATTGAAGTGATTGAAACAGCATCGATCAGTAATATGATTACTTTAATCGACAATATTAGAGCGGTAAAAAACTCGGTATAAACATTGCTTTTGATGACTTTGGCTCCGGTTATTCATCATTAAGTTTAGTGAGAACACTACGTTCATTCCTCGATACATTAAAAATTGATCCTTCATTAGTGGCTGATATTTGTTCTTCACCGCTTGATCGTGAATTTGCGCGTAAGGTTATTGGCTTGGAAGTATTGGAGGTAAAAGTATTTACTGAAGGTGTTGAGACGTTAGCACAGCGCGATTTATTACAAGAATTGAGTTGTGATTATGCACAAGGTTATTATTTTTATAAAGCATTAACTGTGAAAGCTGCTGAAAAAATAATCATCAAACAACGCAACGAATAGCCGCACAACTCATACATCTTGATGTTTTTTAGTTATTTATAAACTTTCCATATTGTTAGGATAATTATCGATTTGTTACTGTCTGAATAGCACAGATAGATAAACAATGATGATGAGAGGTTATTTCTATGAACAGATATTTACTCGCGACAGTGTTGACTGCTAGTTCTTTTATTTCTACAAGCCTTATGGCCGCAGATGTAAGTTTCCCTCATATAGAAACAACAGGGATAGGTGAAATTGTTACTTCACCTGATATGGCTGTATTTTCGGTGCAAGTATCTGAAATTCGAAAATCAGCTAAAGATGCCAAATCTGCAGTAGACAAGGTAATTGCAGCGTTCAATAAACGATTAGAGGATGAAGGTGTCGCTCGAATAGATATTGAAAGTACGAATATCACGTTACGTCCAGAGTACCAGTATAAGAAAGACAGTAAACCAGAACTTATAGGCTATCGAGCAAATCGTAATGTAAATGTCACTGTTCGTGATTTAGCTAAATTAAATAGCTATTTAGATGGTGCGTTGGGAGATGGCATTAATAGCATTACCCATATTAAATTAAAAGTAAGTGATGAAAGCAAATTTATTGAACAAGCAAGGCAAGCGGCAATATTAGATGCTAAAGAAAAAGCAGCATCGTTGGCAAAAGGATTTGGTGAGAATGTGGGTGGTGTATGGAAGATAACATACAGAACAAGCCCAAGACCAACGCTAATGCGTTCGATGGAGATGGATTCTTCAGCTAATATTGAATCAACTTATCAAGATGCTAAAATTATTATTCGTGATCAAGTTGATGTAGTTTTCCGTCTTGAAGATTAGTGATTAAAACTGGGAGGTCGGCTATAAGCCACACTGCAAGAGTGTGGCTTTTATTTTGATTATTCGATTTTAATTAATTTTGTAGCTTAATGGTTTAGTACTAATTGCCACATGATCAAAATAAGCGGTTGAATCACGATCTACAGCCCAACTACTGCTATTACCGCCGTGCCACAGTTGGAAGTATTGGTAATTTATTGCATATTGGCCATTTTCTGAAAATGTCATGTTGGTGCGCTCAAGTACTTTAAAGCCGTTTACATGGATTGTTACAATGCCATTCGCTTGATTCGCATCATTCATTTTGACATATTGCTCAATCAAGTAGGTCTTTTCACGTTTGAATGAGAAGTTCTGGCCTTCGTGTTGATAATCAATTTCGTCACCACAACTCTTAGTTTTATCTTGGTGATAGAAATAACCAATAGCACGGCCATTCTCACGGAACATCGAACGTAAACTGAAACCTTCGTCTTCGCCGATTGTTTTACAACCGTCTGGTTTAGCACTTACATTTGGATTTAACCCGGCTAAGCCTGGCATTTTACCACCCATAGAGAAGTCATAATCTTTACCAAATGTGATTTGATATGAAAAATACAATTCATTAAACTCATTCAAATTTTTACCACTTGAAATACCTTTTTTATAATGATCTTTTGGGTGCGTTATCGCTAACACCTTTGAACCATTTCTATCTAAAATATTTGCGCTACCAGTGATACTTTCCCATTCATTGTTAAAGTCTGTGTCGAACATGTCTTCTGTATATTCACCGTTTGATCTGTTATCAAAGTTAACATAATCGAAAATTTCCGAACTATTATAATCAACGTTAGGTACAACATCATGAATATTTTCTGGTTCAGCAGGGCTCTCTGGAACGTCGGGTACTTCTGGAACTTCAGGTACTATCGGGTCGGTTTGATCATTATCATTGGTATCGCTACCACTACCACCACATGCGGTTAAGAATAAAGTAATAAAGATACAAGGTAATATTTTTTTCAAGTCAAATTCTCTCTCTGATAATGAGCCTGGTTAAATTTTTTTAGTTACTGTCTATTCACTGAAAGCAATTTTCACAGACAAAAAATTGGCCTTGTAATAAACAAGACCAACTTAAATTAATTATTTAAGGGGTTATTTTGTATAGCTAAGAGGTTGTGTACTTAAGGTGAAATCATCTAAATAAGCGGTAGAATCACGATCTACAGCCCAACTACTGCTGTTACCGCCATGCCATAACTGGGTATATTGATAATTGATTGCATAAATACCGTTTTCTGAAAATGTCATATTGGTACGCTCAAGTACTTTAAAACCATTTACGTAGATGGTTACAATGCCATTCGCTTGATTCGCATCGTTAATTTTCACGTATTGCTCAATTAAATAGGTTTTTTCACGTTTAAATGAGAAGTTCTTGCCTTCATGTTGATAATCAATTTCGTCACCACATGACTTAGTCTTATCCTGGTGATAGAAATAACCAATGGCACGACCATTTTCACGGAACATCGAACGTAAGCTGAAACCTTCGTCTTCGCCGATTGTTTTACAACCGTCTGGTTTAGCACTTACATTTGGGTTTAACCCAGCTAAGCCTGGCATTTTCCCGCCCATAGAAAAGTCGTAATCTTTACCAAATGTGATTTGATATGAAAAATACAACTCGTTAAATTCGTTTAAATGCTTACCACCGGAAATGCCTTTTTTGTAATAGCCTTTGGGATGAGTTACCGCTAACTGCTTTGAACCATTTCTGTCGATGATATTAGCTTCACCAGAAACATTTCCCCATTCATTATTAAAATCTGAGTTGAACATAGCCGAGGTGTAACCACCATTTTGTTGGCCATCAAAGTTTATATTATCGATAATACCTGGCGCGTTGTTATAATTAACATATGGTACTACATCGTGAATCTTGCTCGGATCAAGTGGCCCCGTTTGAATGTTGTCATCTGTAGATGAAGAACCACCGCAAGCGACTAAAAATGTACCAGTAAATACGCAAAGTAATAACTTTTTCAAATGAACTCCTAACTCGTCGCTGTCTAATTTTTAAGCATACTATCGGTATTTTTTGTACAGCACAAGCGCGTAAAAGCAGTGAATATGATATTTTATAGTCGTAAGCCATTGGTTTGGATTTCTAAGTATTTGAAGATAAAGGAGAGGAATTAATTTAAAAATAAATGAAAATAACAGTGTTAAATCCTATTTATGTGCTATCGGTAGGGTTTTATCTCAATATCAGGTTTATGTTAGCGGTAAAATTAGTATGGAGCATATGTCGTATAGAGCATAAATGGACGCGGTTTTGTTATTTTTTATTACTTGATCTATGATCGTTAGGGATAATGAGTGACGAAACTTGTGCTATAAGCTTCAGTTATTTAGTGGCAGAAGGTAAGAGAAGAAATAATAATTGAATACGAATTCTTGTAGAATAGACGACCGGATATTGATTTATGGATAGCTATAAACTAGGTGGGCTGGTGGATATTCAGGTTTTAGAAAAGACATTTCTATTTCACCGTAAGATGTATATTGCGCTTCAATTGCAACGATACGATTAAACTGGTAACCACCAATAAGTTTTAGTGATGAGCCATCCGTTGATGGTGTGTAAGAATAATCATCATCACTAGTGTAAAGCAGTTTATTATAACTTAATCAATGAACGTATTTTTTCACTTCCGCGATATATCAACAATGAAAAAATAATAAAGCCACAGCCAATAACTTGTGTGAACCCTAATACTTCGTCATACCAAACCATGCTTAAGATAACTGTCCACACTGGTTCTAAGATCATAATGATGGCTGCATTTGCTGTGGTTGTATTTTTTTGTCCTGCCGTTTGCAAAGCGAAACGTAGACTTGTCGCAATCAATACACTCATCGCTAACCATCCCCATGTTTTCATCCCAATTATTTCAGGCCAAGTTTCTGTGAATAATGAAACGATTACGCCTAATATTCCTGTAACAAATAACTGAATACAAGTAAGTACTAATGTGGGGATTTTCTGTGAAAAATGACTATTCAAATTAAATTGGATGGCAAGCATCAGCGCTGATAGCACAAACCAAATTTGGCTACCTGATAAGGACCACGAACTGCCTTGCGATAAAAACATCAAACCGATAATTGCAAAGGGCAGCGAAAACCAAAATACGCGAGGAGGGCGGTTTTTAAAAAATAACCAAGCAATGATAGGAACGAAAAGCATAGAAAGGCTCATGATGAAAGCACCTTCGCCTAATGAGTCACTGTGAGCAATTGCATAGATCCACAGTAATATTGCAGCCCCAAGAAAGCAGCCAACACTTGAGGCTTCAAATAATGTTTTACGATCTATCGATAACAGTCCACGATAACAAAAGGGCAATAATAATAATGAAGCAAGGATAAACCTTAATCCGATAAATCCCGAGCTTGGTAAAACTTGAATTGCTTCTCTGGAAAATATCCACCCTGCAGAAGCAAGGACAGTGGTGATCACTAGTATAAAATCGGCTCTGTGATTGTTGGTCATTTTATCCCTGAAACGTATTGTTAAGTTATCGGTATTCTATCTCTATTCTTAGTACCTGCCCATTAAAGACCGTGTTTTAATCTGTATTTTTACAATAAGGTAATAGTAACGCTATCTAGTGTTGATTGATGACTCATTAATCAAGGGATTAGTCGGTTTGGCTAAAAATACTTGGTTTAACACCTTCGCGTAAGTGGCTGTAATTTAAGGATAATTTATTTCATGCAGATGCTGAGGTCTTGTTTTTACGGGCATGTTAATTATACTGTATATATATACAGTATAATTAATTGCTCAACAAAGGTAACGAATTCAGTTTATACGGGCTAATTCTCCACTATTACACGTCATTTAAAGTCACCGTTTTTATGTCTATCATGCTGATATTAAAGGCTTATATTTAATAATTAGATTGTTTTAACGTGCGCTGTGTAAAATCTAGTTTGCTACATGGGTAACTACAAGTAATAATAAAAATAACGGCCTAAAATGCATGTCCGCGTTGATGGCGCTAAAAGAGTTTATTTATTGTTTAATAAAATCATTAATAATGAGAATAATTAATCAAGTAAGTAATTCTATTATTTAACATAAATAAATTTACATATAACTGCACTAATAAAGCAATAAGTGCTCTTAATTGTAATCACTTATCATGCAATAAACTTGTAATATTAAGTTCAACGAGAAATAGCTTAATCTATTTTATTTCGTATAATGACCGTTAAACGAAATAAAGCCCTTGATATTACTGTTTTTTAATGGTGAATACTTTTAGGATGCATTGTTATACAATACAATGAATTTAATACTTTATTTAAATATATTAATAATAGTCGTTAATTGTTCAATAGATTGTAATCTATATAATAGATATATGCTTTATTAAGGTGAATATAATGAATGGTAAGTGAACTAATTAGTGTGCTAAAATGTATTCACTTAATTCCTATTTTAAAATAAATAGGTTTTTGTTAACTCATGGACTCAGTGGTAAACATGAAGATTAAACCTGATGCAACACGAAAAAATAGCACGATAAGAATGTACGAAGACTTACTCGAAAAATTAGAAACGATAAGCGAACAATGTAACGTTTCAAAAAGTCAGTTTGTTGAAGGCATGCTTACAGATGTGTTTGAAAATGGTATGAATAATCTGTTACTAGGGACGGGGATTATTACCGTACACTTAAGTAATAAGATCACCAGGAAGCATGCTGAAAATGTGTTAATGGAAAATTATCCAAAAATTAAAAACACACTGTATGTAGAGACAGACAATGATGACACAGAAATTACGGTTAACTTAAATGGTAATCAGTTTAGTCATGATGATGTCAGTTGTATGTTTCATGCGACGCTAAATGAAATGGTTCTGCTGATAGATGGCTAGACCTGAATTAGTGGAAAGGTCATGTACCTTTCCACTATCGTGAAAAACTTATATGTCGGTCATTGTATCCAATCGTTCTCTAAATTCTCGTACTGTCGCGAATTTATTATTCACGCCTCGAGTATAGAGCTCGACCATTCTTAATGTTTTCCATCTTCCCGCCCGCATGACTAACGAGTCATCATAACCTGCGCTAACAAGATCGCAAGAGGCGCCAACTCGGGCAGAGTGCCCACTGAATGGGCGTTCGGGTAAATCAACATAGAGATCAAAACTGACAGATTGATTATAATCTGTTATTGAATGCCAAGTATTCGCAAATACCAACTCAACAGTTTTGGTTGATATCGGTTTGTCATGTGGGTTTGGACTATGATCACTTGGTTTTAACTTTTCTAATTTACCACCGCGCGGGGTAATACGTTTAAACAAAAACTGGCCATGATGTGCTGATACCTTTTGTAAATACAAAGGCAGTAGTTTAGAGGTGAATTTACTTAAATGAACAATAGAGCCATCTAATGATTTATCAGTTTTAGAGTTGGTAATGTTGATATTATACAGACCATTCACTTTTTGGATTTGATCGACAAATAGATTACAGGCTTCACTTTCTCGTAATAAACCGTCATAGCAAATGTTGAGCAATAGTGCATTACGTATCGACAGTAGTGAGTTTATATCGAGTTGCTCGTTTACAAATTTTAAATGGCTATAAGAAAATGCAACCGCTTGCTTACGTTTTACACCGAGTTTTACCTCTCGTTTCGAGATTATTTTTAACCGAGCGGTAATTATCGTTTTGAAATAAGGGATCTCTAAACCGGCTAAACTGTGGATCTTTGAAACCGCCCAGGCATAAATACGCAGTGTTTGGGCTTTGCAACCGCGCTCATTTTCTTGTATAAGAAATGCCTCAAGTATCGTTGCGTCTTGGAGAGGCAAGGGAATGACATTATGAGTGAGACAATAATCATTAAATTTACTCACATGGTAATGTAACGACTTTAGCGTGTTTTCTTCTAACTGTTCTTTACGATCACTAAACCGAATTAGATTTTCAATGTGTTCTTCGGTTAAGTGTTCAGACGAGACTATTGAGTTATTTCTTATATTTATCAATGCTTTAGGCATTATTTTTCCAGGTAAATAAAATGTTATTAATGATTAACCGCGCAATTATAGCATTAACAACTGTATAAGCAAACAGTATAAACACCTTGTTTTTTGGTGCGCTACGTGAAATCTGATCACATGATGTGAGTCCTAGCTAGTAGATTTAACACAGACACGCCTAAATTTTTAATTTGTATGTATCGATCCTAATTTAACTCATTAATATTAACGATAATAAGGACATTATTTTGAATGAACCAAGTACGGAAAATCATTTTCTAAGTAAGCATGCCGAACTTTTACTATCCAGTTATTATCGGTTAACTGGAAAGAAACTAATTGATGATACTGATTTAAATATCAATATTGCTAAAGCTTTATTTGACGCTGACTTTGTGGTGGTATCGCATGGTACTGAAAGTGATCCAATATTCAATTATGGTAACCAGTCGGCATTAAAATCATTTGAACTTAGCTGGTCAGATTTTGTTACTTTGCCATCGAGGAAGTCAGCGAAACCCATGGATCGTGATGAAAGACAGGTTTTACTGGCGAGAGTCACGGCGTTTGGTTTCATTGATGATTATCGCGGTTTACGTATTTCCTCTACAGGTCGTACTTTTTGGATAGAAAATGCAACTGTGTGGAATCTTATTGATAACAATGGGGCTTTTCGTGGTCAAGCTGCTATGTTTAAACCATAGACTTGCTAAATTACATTCTGTACAATCAGTTTCAAGCTAATTCAGCATTTCAATTCTGTAATTAGTTTTCCTTCGTATAACCCTAATAATATGGATTAGGGGTCTCTACCAGGAACCAATAATTCCTGATTACGAGGAGTTTAGTACTTTAATACTTTTCTCTTTGTAGTGTCTGTTATTAAAGAGAAGTACTTAATAAATTTTATTAGGAACTTAATCATGAAACAATTTATTCAAAATTTACCTAAAGTAGAACTTCATTTACACATCGAAGGCACGCTTGAACCCGAACTTATGTTCGAACTTGCCGCACGCAATAATATAGATATTCCTTTCAGCTCATGTGCCGAAGTTAAAGACGCGTACAACTTCCATAACCTGCAATCGTTTTTAGATATTTATTATCAAGGTGCGAATGTATTAATCACAGAACAGGATTTTTTCGACCTTACCTGGGCTTATCTGCTGCGTTGTAAAAACGACAATGTTGTTCATACCGAGGTTTTTTTCGATCCACAAACACACACCGAGCGTGGTATCAGTTTTGATACTGTTGTTAACGGTATCCATAATGCGTTATCTCAAGCAGTTGATGAGCTCGGTATTACCAGTCAATTGATCATGTGTTTTTTACGTCATCTCGATGAGAAATCCGCATTTATAGCATTAAATCAATCACTTGAACACAAAGACAAGATCGTCGCCGTCGGGTTAGATTCGTTAGAAAATGGTAACCCAGCCAGTAAGTTTGAGCGAGTATTTAAATATGCACTTGATGAAGGATTTTTAACTGTAGCACATGCTGGTGAAGAAGGGCCCGCCAGTAGCATTCGTGATGCGTTAGACCTGCTGAAATTAACCCGTATTGATCATGGTGTACGCTGTTCGGATGATGAAACGTTCGTTAAAGAGTTAGCCAAACATAGAACACCGTTGACCGTTTGTCCGCTTTCTAACATCAAACTAAAAGTTTTTGAACACATGGCTGAACATAATATTGTTGAGTTATTGCGTAAAGGCGTGTGTGTGACGATCAATTCTGATGATCCGGCATACTTTGGTGGTTATATGACAGACAATTTTATGGCTGTTGGAGAGGCGCATTCTATGTCTAAAACTGAAATAGCACAATTTACCTTTAATGCAATTGAAGCAAGTTTTATTTCAGATCAGGAAAAAAACCGGTTAATGTCGATGAATCAAACCTATTTAGATCAAAATATGTAATCTAGTACCGCAAAAGTGCCATTTTTACGGGGGATGAATTATACCTGTATGTATATACAGGTATAATTCTGATCACGAAAAATCAATACCTATCTTTTTAAAACCAATCTTTTGTGCATTTGCCGCGGCCGCATCGATCGTCTTAAATGCCCTTGGGATATTTGATTCTTCACGTTGTGACGTCATCACATGTACATTCTTATTTACTGTTTTTACTATTAAGATATAACCGTTCATTAATGGCGCTCGTTTTATTGTTACCGTTTTAAGACCGCCATTATCAAATAAAACTTTTAGTTCTTTCAGTTCCAAACCAATGAATTCCTGATATTTCAGTTAAAATTATAGATGTTATTGTACAATCAAAACTAGTATTTTAACAATCAAATTCTAAATTTGATGTCGCTATATATAACTAAAAATGGTCCAGTCAATACAATTTACTGGACCATTTATTCTTTAAAAAGATAGGGTTATAAAATTAGTTGTTTATCTCTTTAGAAACCAGTACTCCTTCTTTACTGTAATCTTTTATTTCACCAGATTTAACTCGGGCAATAAACGAATGTAACTCTTTTTTCACCACTGGCATTAAGAAATACAAACCGATGATATTGAAGATAGACATTGCAAAGATAGCTGCATCAGAGAAATCAATCACAGCACCAAAGCTCACACTTGCCCCGACAACCACAAAACAGCAGAACATAATTTTATAGACAAGTTCCGTCTTTTTGCCTTCACCGAACAGATATGTCCAAGCTTTAAGGCCATAATAAGACCATGAGATCATTGTTGAGAAAGCAAACATAACAACAGCCACTGCCAGAATATACTCGAAGATATCAGCCGTTTCAGTAAACGCCGCGGCGGTCAGTGTTACACCGCTAAGGTCGCCATTGTTCATTCCTGAAATGGTGATAACCAGTGCCGTCATAGTACAAATGATCACGGTATCAATGAATGGTTCGAGTACCGAAACGAGACCTTCAGTTATAGGCTCTTTGGTTTTTACTGCTGCATGCGCAATCGCTGCTGAACCCACACCAGCTTCATTCGAGAATGTCGCACGTTTCATACCTTGGATTAATGCACCAACAAAACCACCGGCAACACCAGCACCCGTGAAGGCACCTTCAATGATTTGGGCAAATGCATCGCCAATCATAGATGCGTTTGATACCAACACAATAACCGACATGCCTACATATAGCAGGGCCATTGCTGGGACTAATTTACTTGTTACTTTCGCAATTGATGGCATGCCACCAATAATAACCGAACCAACCATAATGGCTAAAATAACCCCTGTAACCCAACCATAACCATCAGGTATACCCAGAGCTTGTACAATCATTGCGTTCGCTTGGTTGCCTTGGAACATGTTGCCACCACCAAGTGCGCCTAAGATAGTCATAATTGCAAAACCGACAGCCAGGAATTTGCCTAGATTAGTAAAACCACGTTCTTTTAAACCTCGGCTAAGGTAATACATTGGACCACCCGAGACTTCACCGTTTGGCAGTTCATTACGATACTTAACACCAAGTGTACATTCACAGAACTTTGAAGCCATACCGAGTAGGCCACACAGGATCATCCAGAACGTGGCACCGGGACCACCAATGGCAAGTGCAGCACCAACGCCGGCAATATTACCAAGTCCGACCGTACCAGAAAGAGCGGTTGTTAAGGCTTGGAAGTGAGACACCTGGCCAGGATCGTTATTGTTCGGATCAGTGAAGTCACCTTTAACGATCTTAACCGCTAAACCGAAACGCTTGAACTGAACAAAACCGAAATAAAATGTGAAAATAATGGCCGCGATAAATAACCAGCCTACGATGATGGGAAAATTTGTCCCATTAACAGGGACTGAGGTGAAAATAGCGTTAGCGAACCAACTTAGGTTGTCGTTAAAGAACTGATCAACAGCCTTATCAAACCCGACTGGTTCACTGGCGGCGAAAGCCGAAGAGGTAAACATGCTTAATATTACAGCAATATAGCAACTAACCTTAGAGATCATATTCAATTCCATCCATGTTTTATCTTATTTAAGCGATACCAATAGAATAATTCACTATTCAACACTGTATTTACCGCTCCATGGCAAAATAATTTAGCAATAAATAAACATTTCATCAACAATTGATAATGACTTGCAGTAGATGTTTATTCTTACAAAAACTTTATAACTAGTTTTATAATCCCCATAAAGTAGTTCAGGCAGTTACTACAGCTTAAATATGATTCTTTGTTAGTTTATGTGCGATTAACGTTTTATAGGTTACGATCTGTTAAGTTTGTCACCTTTTTTTAGCATAATACTCTAAATTAGTTAGTCTATATGGTTTCATGTACTTATAAGGAGTTAGTCTATTTAGGTGTTTAAATTGGGGGATTTAAAAGCATCAATTGTAGTCAATGTATAATTCATGCCATTGCTTATTTCGGTTTTAGTAATTCGTCTATATAGGTTAATCCTCTTATTAAACGGTCTAAATAACGGATAATTAGTGTGACATCATTATTTTAGTGACAGATATCACTGTGCGAATGATTTAGATTTGCAATTGATAATAAATCTCATTAACATTAGTATATCTTATAAATTTGAGGTGGATTATGGAATTGCAACAATGCTGGATGTGTTACCTAAAGGCAGAAAAGTTAATGGAACATGGTTATTGGCCTGAAGCTCATCAGCTATACGGGGAGGTATTAGACCATCTTCCAAACCATATTCATCAGGCATTAGAAAATGAGCATATTAAACCGTGCCAGTTTTCATGCTTGTTATCAGGGTTAAGAGATGCCACTGTCGCGCAGTCTGAGATCCTCAATCAAATGGGGCAGCAACAACGCGCATTTACCACGTTGAACCAGTGTTATGCGCTGTTGCAGTTCATTTCTCTTGAAACAAGTTATCTTGTTCAACGAACGATGACGCTTATCGATAATAAAAGTGAAGATATTCTCCGTCATATGGGCGCTTTTTGTCACGCTCAACGCGATGCTCAGTGGATGCTTAAATATGAACATATCCAGAAAGCGCATCATCACTTTGCTAAGCTAAGAGTGACGGCAGACCCACACCACACCATGCAACGCATCTGTTAAATGGATAAGGACGTATCATGCTAAACCAAACCATTCTTCGAGTTCGTAACCTATCCGTCAGTTTTACGACCAATGACGGAATAGTTGATGCGGTGAAAAATGTCAACTTTGAGTTGAGATCCGGTGAAACACTGGCTATTGTCGGTGAATCGGGATCGGGTAAATCGGTATCCTCTAATGCGCTAATGTGCCTATTACCAGCCAATGCTATCGTGTCTTCACAATCAAGCATTGTTTTTGAAGGTGAATCGATCTTAGACAAAACTGAACGTCAAATGCAGTCAATCCGGGGTGATCGTATTGGTATGGTTTTCCAAGAACCAATGACGTCTCTGAACCCCTATTTACGAGTGGGTATTCAGGTTGCCGAAGCCATGATATGCCATCGTAAAGTGTCAAAAAAACAGGCTAAAATACGTGTTTTAGAACTCTTTACTCTCGTTCATTTACCTAGTCCAGAACAAGCTTACAGCAAGTATCCACATGAATTTTCAGGCGGTCAGCTACAACGTATTATGATTGCAATGGCGCTTATCAATGAACCTGACATTCTAATTGCTGACGAACCGACCACTGCGTTAGATGTTACGGTGCAGGCCGAAGTGCTGGATTTAATTAAAGAATTCCAGAGAAAAATGGGTATGGCTATTTTGTTTATTACGCACGACCTCGGCGTTGTTAAACACCTTGCTGACCGAGTGATGGTAATGTGCAAGGGGGAAATAGTGGAAGAAGGGGAAACGGGACTACTTTTCCGGGAACCACAACACGCATATACCAAAATGCTGATTAACTCGATCCCGAAAGGTCAAAAACAGCCAGTCAAAGCAACTGCTCCAGAGCTACTTTGTGCTGAAAACATTAAGGTTAAGTTCCTAGTTAAATCTCACTTCATTCCCAGCAAATCCGAATATTTTGAAGCGGTTAAAGGCATTTCACTCACACTGAAACAAGGTGAGACGTTGGGCATTGTCGGTGAATCTGGCTCTGGTAAATCGACTCTAGGTCGAGCTATCATTGGCTTGTTGCCCTTTACCGGTAATCTCTCCTATAAAGGTCAAGATCTCAGTTTACTCAGTGATAAGGAAAAATTTGCACTGAAAAAAGACGTGCAGATGGTTTTCCAGGACCCGTACGGATCGCTGTCACCGCGTATGACGGTTGGCGAAATCATTACTGAAGGCTTAAGGATGCACAAACCTAAAATGTCCAAACAGGAACGGTTACAAAAAGCCTGTCTCGCGCTCGAAGAAGTGCGTTTAGAACCGAACTCAATCAATCGTTATCCGCACGAGTTTTCTGGTGGTCAGCGTCAACGTATTGCCATTGCGAGAGCACTGATTTTGAAGCCGTCAAAGCCCTATCTGACCGAGTATTAGTGATGCAAAAAGGGAGAGTGATGGAGCAGGGAACTGCTGAGGAAATATTTAATAACCCTCAGCACGATTACACTAAAAAACTGATCAACGCTTCGTTTGACTTGGATGAAGTGGCAATCGAGGGCGTATCTTAGCTTTCATTAATATAAATGAAATGCCGCAATATGCGGCATTTTATAGGCATCGAGCAAGCAAGTTTGATGGTTTCAAATAATATGTTGAAACTGGTATGACCTCGCGTACAATGTTGTAAATATG
This sequence comes from Moritella yayanosii, assembly GCF_900465055.1. Lineage (NCBI taxonomy): Bacteria > Pseudomonadati > Pseudomonadota > Gammaproteobacteria > Alteromonadales > Moritellaceae > Moritella > Moritella yayanosii. The sequence continues at coordinate 813,713 of NZ_LS483250.1, forward strand.
TTACATGAATGGATAAGCTAAAATGGATAATTTTTTCACAGATGAAGTAGATGTTTATTGCCAAGATGGTTACAAACTTTCGGCCACACTCTTTAAACCCACAACTGAGATAAAAGCAGCAATTTTGCTTGCACCAGCGACTGGGATAACACAACAGTTTTACAAAAATTTCGCCTGTTTTTTAGCTGAGCATGGATATGCTGTGATCACGTTTGATAACCGAGGTATTGGAAAGTCATTATCGGGTAAAGTCAGTGCGAGTACCGCATCACTACAGTGTTGGGGAGAGCAAGATATGCCGGCAGTCCTTGAGTTTCTCAAAACAACCTATCCAGATAGCTCTTATCACCTGATTGGCCACAGCGCCGGAGGGCAATTAGTCGGCTTAATGCATAATGCGAAAGACCTCAGCTCCATTTTCACTTTTGCTAGCTCTTCTGGTCGATTAAAAAACATGAAAATGCCTTATGCTTTTAAAGCACATTTCTTTATGAATATTTTCATACCAATGAGTAACCTACTTTTTGGTCATACTAAGTCACAGTTACTTGGCATGGGAGAACCTTTACCTAAACGCGTAGCGCAGCAATGGCGTCACTGGTGTAATGGACAGGGGTATGTGAAGACGGCCTTTGGTAAATCGATATATAATCACCTGTACGATACACTCTCGATGCCGTCGCTGTGGGTTAATGCCAGCGATGATGACATCGCTATTGATGTCAATGTGACTGATATGTTGACCGTGTTTAAAAATATGAACGCTGAAACAATGACCTTATCGCCTGAAGCATGTAATTTAAGTGAAATAGGTCACATGAAGTTTTTTAGTCGCAAGGCGAGTCATTTATGGGAACACCCTTTAACCTGGTTAGAAAATAATGTCCCCCCGCAGTAGTGCAGTCGGTAATAGACTGTTAAATAGATCTACGCAGTTTAATCTACCGACACACATCCTGATATAGCTGATCAGCGAGATGCTTAATGGTATTACCTTCTGGGTGCGTATGGGCGAAGGTTCGTAATCCATATATACCCATCATCAGGTAGTGAGCACGTAAATCCGCATTACGGTCGCTGGTAATTTCCTTTTGATCAATAGCCTGTTGCAATACATGGGTAATCGCCACCTGCCAGTTGGCAAGATGTAGCGTAATAATGTCATGTACTTCTGCATCTTGTTCAGCGACTTCATTCAGCGCCTTAGTCAGTAAACAAGCCCGAGAGGCATCGCAGCTCTGACATTCTAGAACAATATGATCCAGATAGGCTTTAAGCTCAGTGAGTACGGGACGTTGACCGGTGAAAATCCCAGCGAACTCCGCATTTCTATCTAGACGATACTGCTCTAATGCGGCTAACAGAAGGCCGCGCTTATTCTCGAACGCACAATAGATAGAACCAGGGTGCAAACCTGTGGCCTTTTTCAGATCTTGCATACTGGTCTTACCGTAACCTTTATCCATGAAGGAGGTCATCGCAGATCTCAGTACTTTCTCTCTGTCAAATTCTGCAATACGCATGGCTAGTTCGTCGCTCTCTTTGGGACTCTTTATATCTGAGTCATATTATGCAATGACCCTCATTATAATCAATAATGAACGCTTATTCAAAAATAGTTGTTGAATGATCATTCAAAAAAGATTATCTTGAACGTACATTCAAGAAAGAATCATTGATAATCAGAGGCGCTATGACTGCTAACTTATTTCAAACTTATGTACTTAATAAGACTTTATCTTTAAAAAATCGCATTCTAATGGCACCGCTGACCCGTTGTGTGGCTGATGATGAATTAGTACCGACTCAAGATATGGCTGACTACTATGGTCGTCGGGCCGAGGCCGGTTTAATCATTTCTGAAGCGGTGATCATACGTCCTGACGGTCAAGGTTATCCAAATACCCCGGGTATCTTTACGCCAGCACAAATTGATGGTTGGAGAACCGTAACTGATGCGGTACATGCAAACGCTGGTAAAATATTTGCACAGCTCTGGCATACAGGCCGTGTCGCACATCCACACTTTTATCAAGCAACGGGTAGCCAAGATGTAATGGCACCTTCTGCAGTGGGTATTGAAGGCAGTGTACCGAGAATGCGCGAGCTTACTTATCAAATACCAAAGGCGATAACGGTTGAAGAGATAGCTCAGTTAGTGAGTGATTATTCTCAAGCCGCGGCAAACGCGATAGACGCTGGTTTTGATGGCGTTGAAATTCACGGTGCTAACGGTTACTTAATTGATCAATTCTTACATCACGACAGTAACCGCCGCAGTGATGAATATGGCCAGACACCTGAAAACATGTCACGTTTCGCTCTTGAAGTACTAGATGCAATCGTTGCTCGTATCGGTAATGACAGAACGGCACTACGTATATCACCCGGTGCATACTTCAATATGGCTGGCGACAGTCGTGATCGTGCGGTATTCGATTATCTTATCCCCGAGATTGAGCAGCGTGATTTAGCTTTCTTACATATTGGCATTTTTGATGATGCGATGGAATTTGATTATTTAGGTGGTCGAGCGTCAAGTTATGTTCGTAGCATTTATAACAAGACATTAGTGGGCGTGGGTAGCTTTACTGCTGAAGCCGGTAGTCAAGCGATTGCGGATGATAAATTTGATCTGCTGGCGATAGGTCGACCATTTATTGCTAACCCTGATTATGTCGAGCGTGTTCGTGATGGTAAGGATTTAGTTGAATATTCAGATGAGATGTTGACGAGTCTGGTATAAGACAGAGTACTAATATTTTGTAGGTAGCGATAAGAATTAAGCGGGTTAGCATTGTGCTAGCCCTTTTTGTATTAAAGCGTTTAAAGCAATTAACGCAAACCATCGAGCTAAGCAAGCCTTATCGTCAGTGCTGGTGGACCATACAGTCATGATTTACCGACCTGAATTTAAACCACAAGTAACCAAGGGCTGTTATTAGCTTAGAAGATATTGCCGCGGCCGCTTACGCCCAGCATGTATTATGGGGAGCTTTATTGTTGCAAGTTGTTATCTAGTGGAGGTCGTTTTGCTGTGGATCATATGGTTAAGCGCAAAATAGATTTGACGTAATCAGCTTTTGTAGAGGTTCAACTCGACAGCACAGTAGTTTTACATACGTGGGGTGAAATCTGATTATCTGTTTCCGGTAAAAGCCCTTGCTAATGTGTATCGAGCTAAGATGATGCAAGCGTTAAGGCATCGAGAATTAGTTATTGAGAAAACCGATGCGTTAATGAAAAAATCTTGGAATGTATACAGTAAAGCATGTTGCATGTACTTCCTAAGGGCGTGATGCGAGTTCGTCACTTTGGTTTTTTGGCTAATGCTTGTAAACGAAAAAGACTGGCGCTTATTAAAGAGCAGTTATCATCGGCTCCCGCTAAAGCAGAACATACATCAGTAGAATACGCCATGAGCAAGGCCTGTAATAATACGGGCGATAATTAACGTATCATAACCCGGTGCTTGCCACGCCAGTAAATTACCAACCACAAACAAGGACATCACAGCAAGTAAGACGTGCTTTCGATTCCACTTGCCAGTCAGTGCCGTTAAAACTGGCGCGCCAACCGCAACACCAAGGGCGTAAAGGCTAACTAAAAGACCGGCTGATGGTAGGGATACATTTAAATCGGCCGCCATCGTAGGAATAAGTCCTACGATGACGAACTCGGTGGTTCCGATAGCAAAGGCGCTGAGCGTCAATGCAAGTAGTGCTAAAGGCATAAGGATTATCTCTGTTGATTGGCGTATCTATACTTAATCGCACTACGCGGCGTGTTGAGTTGACTGATGAAGGTCGGCAATTTGTCGAAACCATACGTATTGGCTTGCTGCGCATTCAACAAGCGGAGGAAGAGCTTATTACGCGCGGAGAATTACCTAAAGGGCGCTTACGCGTCGATGCTGCCAGCCCGTTTGTGTTTCATCAGTTAGTGCCACTGGTGCAAGCATTTAATAAGGTTTTGTAGACCTGTTAGAGAAGAAAACCGATCTGGCTTTTCTGGGCCAAAAATACTCAATCATTGGCCGCTAAAAGGTTTTGAAACATTAGCGTCCACTTTGACCTCTAGCAATGGTGAAACCGTTCGCCAACTGACGTTAGCGGGGAATGGTATTGCCTGTTTATCGGGCTTTATGGTAAAAAAAGATATTGAAGAAGGGCGATTGGTCGCGTTATTGGAGCCTGAAAAATTAATCAATACGGGCAGAGAGCAGATCAACGCGGTGTTCTATAAGTCTTCTTCCGTAGCAAAACGTATTTCGGCGTTTATCGATTTTATCCAGCCTAAGATCTCTTTATGAGTTAAATTCGCTGTGATTTAAGCTAAGTTTATGGCTAATCTAAATTGTGTTTACTCACCGATAAACGTTGAACGAGTGCGAGCTTAATAGAAAGCAGAATAGCTTGCTTAGCCATGATCTCAATTGGGTAATTAATGGTGGCAGGTTTAGCATTAAAAAAGTCCCTTTGTTTAGTAGGGACTTTTTCCGTGGTAAATGCTCAACATACCTATCTAGGCTGTTATTAACTTACTGCCTAGAATACCGGCTGTCAGTAATAACCACCTTCCGGGTTATGAACCTGAGGATCGTCTTTGATATATTCAAATCCGACTTCAAATTCGTGATTATCCATAAAATCAATAACCTGCATTGTATGTTGTTCGCGATCAATACTGATGATGTGACCATCGCCTTTTTTACTGGAAATCATCATTCCGGTATGTAATTTTGACAGATCCATAAAACCTCCGACTTTAGACTGTTCTATTAATTATAGACACCATTGGCAAACTACAAATGCTGTTGTGCCACAAACGATCTAATAATGCATCTGCGGTCGTCGTGTTACTTATCATGTTGTAGCACTCACTTACCGGCAATTGACTCACCATTTTTACGTAACGCTACGTGAAATCAGAATCTGTAATCGACATCCTAAATCTATTTTACGTCGGTTCGCTCCAAGTTAATTACTTAAAACCCGATGAGCATCTACGGTATGAGATTTGGCTCAGTCATGCCCGCTCCTTTAGATAATTATTTTATGTTGTTCCATATTGAAAGGTAGGCGGTGGTGTTTTGTTTCAATATGAAACGGGAGGGGCTATTTTATGAATTTTTGTGACTTAAGTTAAATTAACCGCTAATACAAATAAACAAACAATCTTTAACTGTGGGGACGATCGAGTTTATTGAACGCAATATCATAAAAAAGTTTTATTTAATAAATAGATTGGTTAATTTGGTATTACAAATAAAAGATGATTCTATAAAGTGACGTTTAAATTATTTATCACTTAGATTAGCATGTAGATTTAAAGAACAACTCAATGTGACAGTTATTTTTAATAACCAGAAAATACTGGTTATTAATACAGGATTATTTATCTAAACGTGATATCAGTGTCGTATAAGCAAAGCATTCAGGCATTTTTTAATTTTGTTTTTTCGTTTAAATACGGAATGTCGGTTATAGGATTAACAACTAATTTAGAATATAAAATTAATTAATTATAATCATAAAAGGGTAAAACTATGTACATTTTAAAAGATAATTTTAGTCAACCTAGCGACAGAATAATAACATTGAAAAATCAAATGCGTGACGCTGTCCCGCGTGTAGAAGCAAGCCGGGCATTATTACTTACAGCATCATACAAAGAAACTGAAGATAAACCAACCGTTTTACGAAGAGCAAAAGCCTTTGAGAAAATACTAAATGAAATTCCAATCATAATAAGAGATGAAGAATTGATAGTAGGAAGTCAGACTATTGAACCTAAATCATCTCAAGTTTTTCCTGAATTCTCGCATAAATGGATTGTTGATGAATTTGAAACGATGGATAAAAGAAGCGGAGATGCTTTCCAAATAAGTGACGAAGTAAAAGAACAGCTGAAAGATGTTTTTAATTACTGGGAAGGTAAAACGACATCTGAATTAGCCATTTCATATATGACAAAAGAAAATATAGAAGCATTGGAAGAAAATGTATTTACAGTGGGTAATTACCACCTTAACGGCATTGGACATGTTTCGGTAGATTATGCCAAAATCCTAAAAAAAGGTTATCGAGGTATCATTGAAGAAGTAGAAAACACGATGGCAGCGGCTGACAAAACAGCTCCCAATTATTTAAAACAGAGACCATTTTGGGAATCAATAATTATATCTTGTAATGCAGTTATCAGGTACGCCAATCGATATGCAGATTTGGCAAATGAAATGGCAGCACAGGAAAACAATACTCGTCGTAAAGAAGAGCTTTTAATTATTGCTAAAAACTGTAAAAAAGTGCCTGAATTTGGTGCGTCAAACTTCTATGAAGCCTGCCAATCTTTTTGGTTTATCGATATGGTTATCAGCATCGAATCAAATGGTCACTCAATATCTCCGGGTAGATTTGACCAATATATGTATCCTTATTATGAAATGGATACGAAATCAACAGATTTTGATATTGATAAAGCACAAGAATTAATTGATTGTATCTGGGTAAAATTTAATGACCTTAATAAAGTAAGAGATGCGATTTCTACAAGAGCTTTTGGTGGCTACCCATTGTTCCAAAACCTCATTGTAGGCGGTCAGACCAAAGATGGTAAAGATGCGACTAATGATCTTACCTATATGTGTATTGATGCGTCTGCTCACGTACGATTATCTGCACCTTCTTTTTCGGTGAGAATCTGGAATAAAACACCTGATGAACTTCTTATGAGAAGTTGTGAGCTTAGTCGACTCGGAACTGGTATGCCTTCCTACTACAATGATGAAGTCATCATTCCTTCCCTTGTCAATAATGGACTCACTCTAAAAGACGCCAGAGAATACGCAATAATCGGGTGTGTTGAACCTCAGGTTCCAGGCAAAACGGAAGGGTGGCATGACTCTGCATTCTTCAACCTAGCCAGACTTCTTCAAATTGTAGTTGATAATGGCATGTCTAACGGGAAGCAAATAGGGCCAGAAACAGGCGAATTTACAGAATTCTCTTCAATGGAAGAAATAATAGACGCTTATAGAAAACAAATGGAATTCTTTGTATACCAACTTATAAGCACTGACAATGTCATCGATATAGCGCATGCAGAAAGAGCACCTTTACCATTCTTATCTTGCATGGTTGACGACTGTATTTCTACGGGTACATCTCTTCAAGACGGTGGCGCACACTATAACTTCTCTGGTCCACAAGGCGTCGGTGTTGCCAATGTAGGCGATGCCTTTGCCGCGATCAAATATCTTGTCTTTGATACAAAAAAACTTACTTTAAAAGACCTAAAAGAAGCACTTGCAACAAACTTTGGTGACGATGCAGAAAATGCAGAAGATAAAAGAAAGCATGAAGAAATAAGACTACTGATAAAAAATAAAGCACCGAAGTTCGGTAACGACATTGATGATGTAGATGAATTAGCCAGAATTGGTGCTTTGATTTATTGTGAAGAAGTCGAAAAATATACAAACCCTAGAGGGGGTGATTTCCATGCGGGATTATACCCTGCGGCGATCAATGTATTACTTGGCGATCTTATCGGTCCTTCTTTAGACGGAAGAAAAGCTCACGACCCCTTAGCTGATGGCGTATCTCCTTGTACAGGTGCTGATACCAATGGTCCTACTGCAGCAGTAAATTCAGTTGCAAAATTAGATCATTATATTGCATCTAACGGCACTCTACTTAACCAAAAATTCTATCCAGGATCAATTAAAGGAACTAAAGGGCTACAAAATTTAGGTTCTTTATTAAGAGGTTATTTTGATCAAAAGGGACTGCATATACAGTTTAATGTAGTCGATAAAGAAACGCTAATTGCGGCACAAGAAAATCCTAACGAATATAAAGATTTGGTCATCCGTGTAGCGGGTTATAGTGCTCAGTTTATTATTTTGGACAAACGAATTCAAGATGAAATAATCAGAAGAACAGAACAAGAATTCTAATATTAATAGGTAAGGACAATATTCCGCACCAACGTATAGCCATGTATTTAAAAACGTTAATTTTACATCGAAGGGATTTTAAAATAAATGTATTTAAGTTTAGTGTTTATATAAATCAGGTGCGGAATTAAATTCGTGTCGAACATTAGAATGATGAATAAAGGAATTCGTATGTTGCGAGAAGATAAATACAATAAAAACAAAGAGGGTACTATCTTTGATATACAACGTTTCTCTATCAATGACGGACCTGGAATAAGAACTATCGTATTTTTAAAAGGTTGTCCTCTTAAATGCAAATGGTGCAGTAACCCTGAGTCTCAATCAAAAGACATTCAAATTACATTTAATAAAAGTAGCTGTATTAATTGTGGTAAATGTATAGATGTCTGCCCTCAAGGTGCCATTAGTTTAGATGGAAACAATAAAATAGATAGAGATAAATGTGACAATTGTGGTCTTTGTGTAGATAACTGTTATAGCAATGCACTTGTGAAAATAGGACGTAAAATTAAGGTAGAAGAGCTGTTACAAGAATTAAAAAAAGACAGCGTACACTTTAGGCGTTCTGGCGGTGGCGTTACTTTATCGGGTGGTGAATTACTTGGACAAGCAGATTTTGTAGCCGAGATTCTAAAAGGCTGTAAATCGATGGGCTGGCACACTACTTTAGAAACGACTGCGTTTGCCAAAAAAGAAGCGGTTGAGAAAGTTATTCCTTTAGCAGATTTGGTCCTTTTAGATATAAAACATACCAATAATGACATTCATATAAATCATATTGGCGTGGGTAATAAAATTATTCTTGAAAATGCAAAACACATTTCAATGATATCAAAGGAACTTATTATAAGAGTGCCCGTTATACCTCATTTCAATTGTGATAATGAAAGTATAAATGCAATTGCTTCGTTTGTGAAAACACTAGAAAACGTCATAAGGGTAGATTTACTCGCTTATCATAATTTGGGAAGTTCTAAATATCAAAATCTTGAAATGAAATATGAGATGGACAGTGATATAGCAATACCCACTGATAATATTATGAATGAATTCAAAGAAGTGTTTGAAAGTTTTGATATGAAATGTGTGATCGAAGGGTGAGATTATACATTTATTTAGATTTTAAATATAAATTATAAAGGAAGTATTATGAGATATTATGATTATTTGATGCCAAGTGTGAATTTTTTTGGTCCGGGTTGTTTGGAAGTGGTCGGGAAAAGAGCAAAAATACTGCATGGTAAAAAAGCGCTTATAGTGACTGATCAATTTTTATATTCTTTGGAAGATGGCCCTGTAAAGAGAACGATCGCTTACCTTAAAGAAGAAGGCATTGAAGCCGTTGTTTTCGATCGTGTAGAGCCTAATCCAAAAGACACGAATGTATATGATGGTCTTGAAGTATTTCAAGCCAATAATTGCGATATGATTATCTCTATAGGCGGTGGCTCTCCTCATGATTGTGGTAAAGGGATCGGCATTGCTCATACGCACGAAGGATATGTTTGTGACTATGCAGGGATCGAAACGTTAACGAACCCACTACCGCCAATTATTGCCGTAAATACTACGGCCGGAACGGCTTCTGAAATAACTAGGCATGCTGTTATTACAAATACAAAAACAAAGATGAAATCTGTAGTGGTTAGTTGGAGAAATCTGCCTCAAGTATCAATAAACGATCCATTGTTAATGATAGGAAAACCGGCCGCGCTGACTGCCGCGACAGGAATGGATGCGCTTACTCATGCGGTAGAAGCCTATGTATCAAAGGATGCCAACCCAGTAACAGATGCCACCGCAATACAATCTATCAAATTGATAGCTGGAAACCTTAGACAGGCGGTGGCCAATGGTGAAAACCTTAAAGCAAGAGAAAACATGGTTTACGCTTCTGTTTTAGCGGGAATGGCATTTAATAATGGTAACCTTGGTTATGTTCATGCCATGGCTCATCAGCTTGGTGGTCTATACGACATGCCTCATGGTGTTGCAAATGCAATGCTACTACCTCATGTTTGCCGTTATAACATGATTGCAAACCCTCAAAAATTTGCTGATATAGCAGAATTTATGGGTGAAAATATCGAAGGACTTTCAGTAATGGCCGCTGCTGAAAAAGCCGTTGATTCATTATTTGCACTATCATCTGAAATTGGCATTCCGACAAGCCTTAAAGAAGCAGGGATCAAAGAAGAAGATATACAATTAATGTCTGAAAATGCATTAAAAGACGGTAATGCCTTTAGTAATCCTAGAAAAGGGAATGTAAAAGAGATAGCTGAAATATTCAAAGCTGCATTCTAAATATGACGAAAGGCTGGAAGTTTCCAGCCTTTTAGTAAGCCAAATGAAGTTATTAATGTAAGGCGCCACGGAATGGTATTCGCCGTGAGGACCTCGTGATTAATGGCTAAATATTAAGTCGTAGATTTGATTCGACTTCATCAATTAATGATAGTGGGACTGCTTGTTCGGTAGCTAGCACACGCCACGTCGATACATGTTGTGTGATCTCGTTGATGGTTTCATCTATGAGTTTTTTAGTAAATAGGGGGCTTAGTGTACCCAGACTATAGAAGTCACTACGCTCAAAATGGTCACGCTTACCGTTGAGTGTCATCCAGTGACAACTTACCCAATGACTATCTGGCTTGTAAGAGTATGCAATGTCGTAAGCGGGAGAAAGAGACCAGACTCCGGCATCGTTCATCATGAATCCAAAGTTCTTTGAGTGATCGTCATGGTTGCGCGATATGATATTAAAGATTAAGCGTCTCAATAGCTGCATAGCCTCTGGCGCTTTCAACCTCAGTTGACGGACGACTCCAAACAATTCCTCATACGAGAATGAACCTGCTTGCTTGTAGCTAACATGTGCCATTGCATTCAGGGTCTGTACATGTACGCGTTTGTTTCCGATTCTATCGAAACGCTGGGTGATAAAGTGGCGGCGATCACCTTCGTTCAAGAGCTGAGTTGGCATCATATCAATACCGCAAAGCTTATTTGCCATGAGATAATACGTATATTCCATCGCGCCGTAACCTAACGGATCACCAAATGTCTCTTTGTTCTTGTTGTGCTCACTGACACCATCAAATTTCATTAAGTAATGGGTAAATCCTTTAGGAACTTCAACTTGCCCAGATCGCACTTCGCTAAAATCCTTGTTAAATGCTAAAACCGCTTTAGGTCTAGCACCACCGGCGCTCATTCCAACAGACATAAGCTCTAACATGGCGTCTTTGTCTTCACGGCCAGCATGATCAAGTTCGACTCCAAAGTCTTGTCTCTCAGAAAGAATGTTTTGAGCGACAGAAACCAGAGACTTGATTTCTATCTCTTGCGACTTATTGAAAGAGTTACCGTATTTCTTTGCCGGGGAGTAAGACAATGCACCCATACCTCTCGCGCCAGTATACTTTAGGCGCTCAAGCGGGGTTATCTCACTGGGTAATCGTCCGTTTCGGGCTACCCAAGCATTAAGGACTGTATTACCGAAATCATCTGGTAAAGAGTCGGCCAAAAGCCCAGAAAGACCTTTAAAGGTGGCGTGATCGATTGATGGGAATGAATAAATCTTCTTGGAGAGTGGCATCATTAGCGGAGATAGTTCAATGCCACTCGAAATGAAGCTAGGGTCGTATTCAAACGCGCTTTGTTTTGTCACTGGGTCGTAACTGGCTGCGCCGACAGCAAGGTCGTTATAACTGACCTCAATAACTTCTTTTACCATCCTAGGTTATCCTCGTTTACGGGTGCTTGTTGTTGTTCTCTTGGACTAGATGCTCTTTTTCGTTCATTCCCATGGAGTTGGGCAAGCTGAACCGGCGACACCTGGGTTGCAGGAAGAAAAATATCTATTTGATCAATAACGTCCAGCGCCTGCATAATAATGACCATGGTTTCGAGTGAGCATTGCCCATTCTCAGCATTGGCTATCTTTTTACGGGTTAACCCTACATCTTTTGCGATTGAAGCTTGAGTTTTGTTCGCGTTAAGGCGGTAGGTTTTTAGTCTTTCACCAATCACCGTGGCGATTGCAGGTGCTGTCATGCTTGAATATTTCATATCAACCCTTTAATGTTCTATTATATGCTCATTATAGGTTAAAAATGACCTTAATGCTCACTAAATGGTATATTAGTTAAACTTATTTTAATGTCCCATAAATCACTCATTAATGGCTTAAAATACAAGTAATGCTCCATATATAAACCATTATATACAATCCTTATCCGGTCACAATTTCAATTTTAGCATTACATTATGGTCAGCTTAAACATCTGGGTAGCAGCCAAAAAAGGATAGGGCGCTTGCACCAAAAATTTATCATCTTCTATTAAAAGTCATGATTTTACGGAGTTACAAATATCACTGTATATAAACACAGTGATATTTAGTTCTCCGTATAATCGAGACTTTTTAAGTGCTATTGATAATAAAATCAATAGTATAGATATTTTACGTGACGCTACGTGAAATCTTAATCAGTAACTAACATCCTAGTTAGTAAATTTAACCTAGGATCGATTCAAAATAGCATCTTGAATTCCAATTAGTATATTCAGTATTAGATTAGTTAAATTTGAAAATTTTAATAATGACAGTTCAGCAAAATTATATCGAATAGTTAGCTAGATTAAAGCTGAAATTATTACCAGGTTAAAAACTGTAAATCTAGACTCAGCTAATAAGTGATAACGAGCACTGTGTTAATCGTGATGAAAAGAACTTCATTGGTTATGCAAAAATATTCGCGTGATTGAAAGAACTGGAACAAACGAGACTTACTCGGTAGCTTTAATGCCATTTTTCTTGTATTGAGTATAAAGTGGCTGTATAACGATAACGATTAAGCTACTTGCTAAAATTAATCCTCCACCAATAATTGTTATCTGGTTTAACTCTTCTCCTAAATACATAACCGCTATAAAAATCGATATAACTGGCGATAACAATGTTGAGTATGTTGTAAATTCAGCACTTTCCAATCTAATTAATGTAAACCAAAGATAATAAACAAGCGCAGAGCCAATGCTTCCTATGTAAAAGATGCTCAATAGAACTGAAGGGGTAGAGACGATCGTTTTTGCTATTGAGCCTATATCAATACTATTATTTAGATACCATATTAATGTTAGGCTCATTGTTAACATCAAAGTAAAAATCATTTGAATGGTGACAGTCACCGACATATGAACACCATCAAAAGAAATACGTTGCGACAAGATTGCCCCCAAGGCCCATATAACGGCATTAGCAAACATCAAGTATTCTCCTAACTGAAATTCGTTTGATTTGGACAGAAGTAATACACCTAGCCCACAAAATATAATGGCAAACACAGTTAGAAAATGCACCTTTTTGGTAAAGTACATGGTAAATAAACTCGTAATGCAAGGCATCATATATATGATAAACGTCGCGCTTGAAACCGTTGTTAGTCCAAGGGCAATGTTGTTAATTAGCGGGACTATAAAAATATTAGGTATACATAATATAAATAACTTTAAATAATCACTTCGATCTATTTTATTTATGTGTTTTTTTAAGTATGGGAGCGCAAAAGCGGTAATGACTAAAGTTGAAACGAAAATAGTAGAGAGCCGGAATGGGAATGCACCTATCTGTAGTATTCCCATTTGCGATATAGGAAAGCTACTCCCCCAAATAATCCCCATAGCTATCGCGATTAACATTGATTTTCCCATCAGTCAAACCTAGCAATAATTGACATTCTTTTTCCTGATCTTTCAGTTGAAACCGTAGACACAAAATGAGGGATATTATTTTCTTTCGAGTCGAACAGAAACATTTGGCCAAAGGTTGGCGTTAATGAGTCCACAATATTTAAATATTGATCGATAATGTGAGTTATTCCACCAAAAGTTGGTAACCAGTTTTTGGTGATGTTTATCGCAATTCCTATATTATTACCGCCATCACTATGAATTCCTAGAAAATCACCGTAATCAAATAAATTGATATAAAACTGATTCATGTCACCAATTTGTCTTCCCTTGGATTCAAATAAGTAAGTGCATAACTTGAAAAGGTAGAAGAAACGGTCAGTTGAATATATGCTGATCGCTTTTTCTCCGGCAAGAGATGCAACAATGAAAACATATAAACAACTGACCTATGAACAACGATGCCATATTTATGCACTAAAGAAAATAGGTTTAGGTCAAAATAAAATAGCGAAGCAACTAAAAGTTAGCCAATCCATGATGAGAACCGTCAATTTGTATGAGCTCACCAACGCAATCACGACGATAGCGAGGTTGATATACTTGAGGCTTACGTTTGGCATGCGGCAACCATAGACCGTCAGTGATCATCCATTGACGCAGGGTTTCAACACCAACTGAGATAGCATGTAGTTCGGTGAGTTTTTCGTGTGCGAGAGTTGGACCAAAATCTTGATAATGGATTTGAACCAGGTCAAGAACGTGTTGTTTGAATTTATAGGAATGGTGGTGATTACTTGGCTGGCCACGTTTATGTGAAATCAAACCTTCGGCACCATGTTTTAAATATTGCTTCGTCAGTCGATATACTTGCCGTGGACTTAGGTTAAGAAGCGCGGCAGCATCGACGCCAGAGATGCGTTTATCAATAACATTTTTGATGGTATTAATTTTGTATATTTCAATATCAGTCATAGTCAGTAACATCATGTAGGTCCAGAGCGTCGAATTGATGCTCTGAAGATAGTTCAACATGACATTTCTAACGGTGACAAACCTGACATCTCTAACGGGGACCTACAATAGCACTGCGCATAATGTATATTATGTTAAATAGGGTGTGATAGAGCTTGTAATAGAGGCCGATTCTATTAAGGATGTCTATATTCATGGATCAATACAAGATTGAGATGTTGTCAATTTAACACTTAGCTTATTTACCATAAAGTATATGATATGCATCTAAATGATTACATCATATTTTATCCAAAATATGATGTAATCAAATATCTTCAAACATATAAAAACCAAACACTGAACTGACGATTGGTTTTACCTACAGATTATAACTATTCTGGGAACGCGGCTAACTTAGCTTTTATATAATCCGAATGTTTTACGTAAATAAGATCGGCGACTTGTCTGATTAATGCTTCTTCATGTGGATCAATAACACCGTCCGCATAAGCTATATTCCACATTGATTCTATAAGCACATTCCTTTGCTTGTATTCAACATTTCGAAGCTTTGACGTGAACTCATAAATTGATATAGATTCTTCACTGTCTTTGATGGCAATTGCCAATAGTTCGCTTGCTCTATCTTTGTCGATACCAAGTAGTAATGAAAGTTGATGCACTTTAGCCGCGCTTTCTTTTTCATTAATGGAGCTATCTGCGCTGGCAACTTCACACAATAATGCCGCCATTGATAATTCAAACTCCTGTGTATCTACAGCACCTGGCAACGACGTATCATTTGCTAATTGCTTAAACAAATTTTGTATTGCTTTAAACATACATGTATCACTCTTATAAATTGAAGGAATTAGTCCAGTTAGTCACGTTAAGACAACAAGATAGACAAAAAGTTGTAATCAATACCCTTCTCTTATATTAACGAATGTCTACTACTAATTTTTATATCTAATTATTCAATCTCGTTGATTCTTTGTTATTATCCTTGGTTACTCTATGATTTATTTTAAACTTATTCATTCGCCATGAGTCCAATTAAATTTGAGTATAGGCAATATTATCTATGATGCCGATAAGGCACCGTATAGAACAAAAATAAAGTGTATCAAGCTATTGAAACTACTTAATAACAAGCTAAGGTAAAACAATGAGTTCATCACCTACTGATAAGACAAGCGCCACACAATCATTCACTAGTTTGTTGCCTATTTTGGCTTTTATCAAGCCATACAAATTAATGGTTTGTTATGCCCTACTCGCATTGTTAGTAACTGCGGCGGTTAATCTATCGCTTGGCCAGGGCGTTAAATTTGTGATTGATAATGGCTTTATTGCCGGTTCAGAATCACAACTACAGTCCGCTATTATTGTACTCGTTATGCTTATTGCTCTTCTTGCTATTGGCACATTTAGTCGCTTCTATTTGATGTCATGGTTAGGTGAACGCGTCAGCGCTGACATACGAAAAGCGGTATTTAACCAAGTCATTAAACTACACCCGAGTTATTTTGAAGAAAATAGAAGTGGTGAAATCATGTCAAGATTAACGACTGACACCACCTTGTTACAATCTATTATTGGCTCGTCATTATCGCTGGCGCTTCGCAGTGTGCTGATGCTCATTGGTGGCTTAATCATGTTACTCGTGACCAACATCAACCTGACACTTTGGGTCGTGGCGTCTGTGCCTTTTATACTTGTGCCTATTTTAATTTATGGTAAAAAAGTGAGACTGCTGGCAGCAAGCAGCCAAGATGCAATTGCAGATATTGGTACCTACGCCGGTGAAATAATTCAAAACATCAAAGTAGTACAAAGTTATACTCACGAAGAAACTGAGCAAGCTTCTTTTGCCAATGAAGTTGAAAATGCATTTTCAGTAGCAAAAAATAGAATTAAACAGCGTTCATTATTGATCGCAATTGTTATCTTCCTGACATTCGGTGCGATCAGCATTATGTTGTGGATAGGCGGCATGGATGTACTAAATGGCAAGATGACTGGTGGTGAGTTAGGTGCATTTGTTTTCTACGCAATTATGGTCGCGATGTCTGTCGCCACAATCTCTGAGGTTTATGGTGAACTGCAACGTGCAGCGGGTTCTGCAACGCGATTGTTAGAGTTACTTGAGGTGACAAGTAAAATCCAAAGTCCAGAAGTACCTAAACAAATTATTAATGATCACGTTAATATTATCGAGTTTAAAAACGTGGATTTTTATTACCCTTCACGTCCCAATACGGCTGCTTTGAAAGCCATTAATTTAAAAATACCAAAAGGGAAAGTGATTGCTTTAGTTGGCCCATCTGGCGCAGGTAAAACCACTTTATTTGAATTACTACAACGCTTTTATGACCCTCAACGTGGTGAAGTTCTGTTTAATAATATTAATATAAATGAGTTAGAACTGAATGAAGTACGTAAACGAATGGGGATGGTTCCGCAGCACCCAGTATTGTTCAGTTCCGATGTTTGGCACAATATCCGTTATGGTGATCCGACTGCGTCCGATGAAGCGGTAATTAAAGCCGCCAAGCTCGCTCATGCACATGAGTTTATTGAACAACTTCCTGAAGGTTATAGCAGCTTTTTAGGTGAGCAAGGGGTTCGTTTATCCGGCGGTCAAAAGCAACGTGTTGCCCTCGCCCGTGCTATTTTGAAAGACCCAGAAGTATTGCTATTAGATGAAGCAACCAGTGCGCTTGATGCCGAAAGTGAGCACCATGTTCAAGCGGCGCTCGAAGAGTTAATGCTAAATAGAACAACCCTGATCATTGCCCATCGGTTATCAACGGTGATAAACGCTGACCTTATCTTGTTGATGGATAAAGGCGAAGTGATAGCACAAGGCACACATAATGAGCTCATGCATAAATCAGCGCTGTACCAACGTCTTTGTGAACTTCAATTTGATAACGTGGCGGCAGGCTAGCTGTAGTTTAACACGACTAATTACGTTCTATACAATATCTTAACGATGTGCCAACCATGCTTGGTCTTCACAAGATGTGGAGTAAGAATTTCAGCATTGAAACAAACCTTATCGAAGGCGGGAACCATCGCACCTTTTCTGAATTCACCTAAGTTACCACCATCCTTCTTGCCTGATGGGCAAATCGAATGCGACTTGGCAAGCTTCTGAAAGTTTTCACCCTTCTCGAGTTTTTTCAATATTTCGTATGCTTTATCTTGGTGCTTAACTAAGATATGCAATGCCGCAGCTGTTTTCGCCATAACTAACTCAACTCTAAATTAATAATTAATTTACAATCGAGTATTTTAACACAATCAATCCACCAATACCTATAGTCTTAATCTACCAGCGTTGGCGACTGGTTATAGCAAAGCGCAGAAGCAACAACTAAGACCCATTTTTAGTGAGTAAATAGTCATTTCAAATGAAACAGTGTGCCAATATTAACTTATAAGAGGTATACTATTAACAATTTAATTCATCATAGCTTTCATTTATTAAAGGATAAAATCGCACATGGCAGTTCATCCAAGAGCCGGTCAAAAGGCATTAAATTCCGATCTTTGCAACATACCTGCTCTCGTCTCAAACTATTACATCAATAAACCTGACGTAACTAAAATTGCTCAACGTGTCGCATTTGGGACATCTGGTCACCGTGGTAACGCTTTTGCATCTTCTTTTAATGAAGACCATATCCTAGCGATTAGCCAGGCTATTGCTGAATATCGTCTTGAACAAGGTATTACGGGCCCTTTATTCATCGGTAAAGACACTCACGCATTGTCTGAACCGGCTAATATTTCGGTTATCGAAGTCTTAGTGGCAAATGGGATTGATGTACGCGTTCAAGCGGATGATGGTTATACACCTACACCGGTTATCTCACACGCTATTTTAACGCATAACAGCCACAACAAAATTCAAGCTGACGGTATTATTATCACACCATCACACAACCCCCCACAAGATGGCGGCATTAAATACAACCCGCCACACGGTGGACCCGCTGACGACGATGTAACAAAGATCATCGAAAATCGAGCTAACGATATCATTGCCCAAGGTTTAACTGCGGTTAAACGAATTGGTTTTGCTATTGCTATCGAGTCTGCACATTATCAAGAGATTGATTATGTAGCAGGGTATGTTGCTGATTTAGAAAACGTGCTCAACCTTAAAGCAATTTCAGATGCTGGCATTAAAATCGGTGTTGATACGTTAGGCGGCTCTGGTTTTGCATATTGGAAAGTGATCGCTGCGAAATATAATTTAGATATTGAAGTAGTAAACGATCGCGTTGATCCAACTTTTTCATTTATGTGTCTAGATAAAGATGGCAAGATCCGTATGGATTGTTCATCACCTTATGCGATGGCAAGCCTGATTAACTTAAAAGATGACTTTGATATTGCCATTGGTAATGATCCCGACTATGACCGCCACGGTATTGTCACTAAAAGTGGTTTAATGAATCCAAACCATTATCTTGCTGTTGCAATTCAATACTTATTTACCAACCGTACCAACTGGCCTGTCAATGCTAAAGTGGGTAAAACGCTAGTATCAAGTTCTATGATCGATCGCGTTGCCGAAAAAATTCAACGCCCTCTTTGTGAAGTGCCGGTTGGCTTTAAATGGTTTGTGGATGGTCTGCACACTGCAGAATTTGCCTTTGGTGGTGAAGAAAGTGCCGGAGCTTCATTTTTACGTAAAGACGGTACCGTTTGGACAACGGATAAAGACGGCATAATTTTAGCATTACTTTCTGCAGAAATTCTTGCGGTGACTGGTAAAGACCCAGCGCAGTTATACGCTGAGTTAACTACAGAATTCGGTTCACCCGTTTATAGTCGCATTGATGCCCCTGCTTCATTTGCAGAAAAAGCGATTCTTGCTAATTTATCACCAGAGTCTGTTCAGGCTGAAACATTGGCTGGTGAAAAAATCACTGCTAAATTAACCAACGCACCTGGCAATAATGGTAAAATTGGTGGTTTAAAAGTAACGACTGAAAATGGCTGGTTTGCGGCTCGTCCATCGGGCACCGAGGCTATTTATAAGATTTACGCTGAAAGTTTCAAAGACGAAACACACTTAGCGTTAATTTTAAGTGAAGCACAAGAAATCGTGTCTGCAGCTTTAAAAGCTTAAGGGTGTTTCGATAACAAACAAGCCAAAAGTATCGTTTTTAAATAAGTACTATGAATAGAAAAGACTAATCACTTATTTTATAGTTAGAGAGGTTTTAGTCTTTTTTGTTAACAAGCCACCAACAAGACTAGTACATTATTATATTTTTTATCATTATCGGCACACGGTGTCCTATATTTAGGGGGTTTTATTAAGCATTTTTGCTTGATCATAATCAATTGAAATATGAAAATTACATTTTAAGGTCGTATTTCATTGATCTAAATCAAGCTGACTATAAGACTCTATTTTTAAGACATTTTTAACAATATAACAAACAAATTCCGCTGTTAATGTTACAAGAAATCGCGTAATATCCCCATCTGAATATGACTGTCAATTTAGATTACTTAAATTTACACATATTCTTTTTGGGTATTCACGCATCAACAGATGTTTAATTATTTGTAGCACCGGAAGCAAAATATGAGCTCTCATTCACCTATAAAAATTGACTATAACTATAAAGTTGTACGACAGTTTACCGTGATGGCTGTTATCTGGGGTATTGTTGGTATGTCAGTAGGTGTGCTAATTGCAGCACAGCTAATTTGGCCTGTACTAAATTTCGATACTCCTTGGTTAACTTATAGCCGTCTTCGTCCCCTACATACCAATGCAGTAATCTTTGCATTTGGTACTTCTGCCCTAATGGCAACATCTTTTTATGTTGTTCAACGTACATGTCAGGCGCGCCTATTTGGTGGCATCTTGCCTGCTATTGTGTTTTGGGGGTGGCAACTTGTTATTATTTCTGCCGTTATATCATTACCACTTGGTTATAACACATCTAAAGAATACGCCGAACTTGAATGGCCGATTGATATCTTAATCACCTTTGTTTGGATTATTTATGCCATTGTATTCTTTGGTACCATTGTTAAACGCCGCACGTCGCACATTTATGTAGCGAACTGGTTCTTTGGTGCATTCATCTTAACCGTTGCTGTTTTACACATTGTAAACAGTGCCGCTATCCCACTGAATGGAATGAAATCTTATTCTATTTACGGTGGTGCGATTGATGCAATGGTTCAGTGGTGGTATGGACATAATGCCGTTGGCTTCCTTCTAACAGCTGGTTTCCTTGGTATGATGTATTACTTCGTGCCTAAGCAAGCGAATCGTCCTGTTTACTCATACCGTTTATCTATTGTTCACTTCTGGGCATTAATATCGTTATACATCTGGGCTGGTCCTCACCACCTTCATTACACTGCACTACCTGATTGGACTCAATCAGTTGGTATGGTAATGTCGTTAATCCTATTCGCGCCTTCTTGGGGTGGTATGATCAACGGTATAATGACGCTTTCAGGCGCATGGCATAAACTGCGCTATGATCCTATTTTACGTTTCCTAATTGTATCTCTTTCTTTCTACGGTATGTCTACGTTCGAAGGACCCATGATGGCAATTAAGAGTGTAAACGCATTATCGCATTACACTGACTGGACTATTGGTCACGTACACTCAGGTGCACTAGGTTGGGTTGCAATGGTATCTATCGGTGCTATCTATCACTTAATCCCGGTGTTGTTTAACCAAGGTCGTATGTACAGCATCAAGCTGATCAACGTTCACTTCTGGTTAGCAACGGTTGGTACGGTTCTTTATATTGTTTCAATGTGGATCTCGGGTGTAATGCAAGGTCTGATGTGGAGAGCGGTA
This sequence comes from Moritella yayanosii, assembly GCF_900465055.1. NCBI lineage: Bacteria > Pseudomonadati > Pseudomonadota > Gammaproteobacteria > Alteromonadales > Moritellaceae > Moritella > Moritella yayanosii. The sequence continues at coordinate 835,188 of NZ_LS483250.1, forward strand.
AATGCTGACGGTACATTAACGTACAGCTTTGTTGAATCACTACAAGCTTCATATCCATTCTACTTCGTACGCTTCCTTGGTGGTGTGTTCTTTGTTACAGGTATGTTTTTAATGGCGTTTAACGTCTTTAAAACAATGTCTGCAGCAGATCACTCAATCAAAGCTGACGCTGAACCTGCATAGTTAGGAGATAGTTATGAAACATGAATTCATTGAAAAGAACGTTGGTTTATTAGCGATCTTCATCGTTATTGCTATCAGCTTTGGTGCGATGGTTGAGATTACACCATTGTTCTGGCAAAAAGATACCACTGAACCACTTGACACTCTGCGTCCTTATACGGCGTTAGAGATGGAAGGTCGTGATATTTATATCCGTGAAAACTGTGCCGTTTGTCATAGTCAAATGATCCGTCCATTCCGTGCAGAAACAGAGCGCTATGGTGCATATTCTGTTGCTGGTGAATCTGTATGGGAACATCCGTTCCTATGGGGTTCTAAACGTACTGGTCCAGATCTAGCGCGTGTTGGTGGTCGTTATTCTGATGATTGGCAGCGTGCGCATTTACTTGATCCACGTAGTGTTGTTCCTGAGTCAAACATGCCGGCTTTCCCTTGGTTAGCTGAAAATGTATTAGATGGTTCAGAATCTGCGGCAAAACTAAGTATCTTCAAAAACTACTTTGATGTTCCTTACACAGATGCCGACATTGCTGGTGCAGAAGCCGCAGTAAAAGGTCACACTGAACTAGACGCTTTGGTTGCATATCTACAATCATTAGGTCATGCATTAAAATAAGGGGATAACTTATGGATTACGGTACATATCAAGGGGTTTATACCCTTATACTAATGGCCATTATGATCAGTATTATTGCTTGGGCTTACAGCAAACGTCAAAAAAGTGCGTTTAATGAAGCTGCTAATTTAGTTTTTGCTGATGAACAAGTCCACAGTGATTCACTTAATGGAGAGCAGAAAAATAAATCTGCTCGTATTTAGGAGTTTATGATTATGAGTACTTTTTGGAGTATTTGGATCACAGTGATCACACTCGGCAGTATTTTTGCTTGCCTAGCTCTGCTTTGGATGTGTGATAAAGATGACACCGGCGTTAAAGAAGGTGAATCTATGGGTCACTCTTTCGATGGCATCGAAGAGTTAAATAACCCATTACCAAAATGGTGGAAATACTTATTTATTTTCACTTGTCTTGGTGGTTTTGTCTATTTCGCACTTTACCCTGGTCTAGGCAACTACCAAGGTTTACTTGGTTGGACTAGTGCTAACGAGTATGAGCGTGAAATTGAATCTGCAAACGAAAAATATGCGGCTGTATTTAACAAACTGGTTAAAACAGAAGAAAGCAACTTTACTGAATACCGTGAAATTGCTGACATCGCTAAAGACACTGAAGCAGTAAAAGTAGGTCAACGCCTATTCTTACAAAACTGTTCTCAGTGTCATGGTTCTTCTGCACGTGGTGCGAAAGGCTTCCCTAACCTAACTGATGGTGATTGGTTATACGGTGGGTCCACTGCTAATATCAAAACTACTATCATGCATGGTCGAACTGGTGTGATGCCAGCTTGGTTACCTGTATTAGGTGATAAGAAAATAGACCAAGTAACAACCTATGTGGTTGGTTTGTCTGGCCGTAAAGTAAATGCACGTGAAGAAGCAGCAGGTAAAGAGGTATTCCTTCAAACATGTTCAGCTTGTCACGGCGCTGATGCTAAAGGTATGATTATGCTTGGCGCACCAAACCTTACGGACAAAATTTGGTTATACGGTGGCTCACGTAAAGCTATCGCACAAACTATTAGTTATGGTCGTAACGGTGTAATGCCAGCATGGGGTGGTATCCTAGGCGAAGATAAAGTAATGCTATTAAGCGGTTATGTTTACAGTTTAAGTGTAAAGTAACGTAATAGTGGTAATTTAAAGCTCCATTTACTGAATGGAGCTTTTTTTTGCTGTATCTTTGTTAATTTCCCTTTTTGGAGTTCACGATGAAATCTTATTGGTATAAAGAACCTTGGTTCTGGTTTGTCATTTTCTTTCCTGTATTGTCCGTGGTTGCTGGTACGTCGACATTTATTATCTTCCAACTGAATCAACCAGATATGGTCTCTGACGATTACTATAAAGATGGTAAAAAGATCAACCAAGATTTAACGAAATACCATGAAGCTTTAGCTCGAAATATTACTTTCAACCTAAAGTTTGACGATGGATTTGCGGTGTTTACACCAGCAACCGGTGACATGGTCGAAAATGAAGCGCTTAATATTTCATTTTTCCATGTTACGTTGGCAAAACATGATATTTCAGTGCTGGCAACAGCGTCGGGTGACGGCAGTTACAGCGTAGAAATGCCCCGCGATATGCTAAAAGGTAAATGGCGTGTGCGGGTAGAATCTTTTGATGGAAAATGGCGTATTCAAGAATATGTTAAATATCCCAATACTTCAGTAATTAAGTTAGACGGCGAGTAAGATTAATGTCAAACGGTACTAATTGTTATCACTGTGGCGAAGGTGTTTTAGCTGCAGATAAAAATAAATATAAAGTATATATCGCACCTGAAGAACGTGACATGTGTTGTCCAGGTTGTATGTCTGTCGCTGAAATGATCGTCGGTTCTGGTTTAAGTTCGTATTATGCACACAGAACTGATTTATCACCGACAGCAAAGCAATTAGTACCGGATGAATTATTACGCTTAGAAATATATGATGATAATGAAATTCAAGATGAGTTTGTTTATCAAAACGGTGAAATAAAAGAAATAACCCTCACCGTGGAAGGTCTTACGTGTGCAGCCTGTGCTTGGTTAATTGAAAGAAGCTTTCGCAGTACCAAAGGTATCCATTTCATTAACGTCAATGCGACAAGTAATCGTATATCGATTAAATGGATTGCTGAACAAATCAAACTCAGTGATATATTAAAACAAATTAATAACTTAGGTTACAGTGCATCGCCTTTTCAAGCTGACCAGCATGAACTGATGTACAACAAGCAACTTAAATCTTATTTCAGACGCTTGGGTTTAGCAGGGTTAGCGACCATGCAGGTGATGATGTTTGCTGTTGCGCTCTACTCTACTTGGTTTGGAGATATGGAAGAGATGTACCGCCAACTTTTCCGTTGGGTCAGTTTAATTGTTGCCACACCAGTACTACTTTATTCCGCACAACCTTTCTATTCTAACGCGCTGCGTAATTTACGTACCCGAACGCTTGGTATGGATGTACCTGTGTCGATCGCGTTGCTCGGCGCTTACACAGCCTCTGCTTATGCAACTATGACGGGCACAGGTGAAGTTTATTTTGAATCAATTTCGATGTTCACTTTTTTCTTATTATTAGGACGCTATTTAGAGTTAAGGGCACGAAAGAAAACATCAGAACTCAGTGCCAATATGGCAAAGCTTATACCTAACATGGCATTACGTGTTAGTGAAGATAAGAGCGAACAACTAATTCCAACCAAACAACTTAATATTAATGACTACGTTATTGTTAAAAGTGGCGAAGTGATCCCCTGTGACGGCATTATTATGAATGGTGACACAAGTGTGGACGAATCAATGATTACGGGTGAGTTTTTACCTATCGTTAAATCAGTTGATAGTGGTGTTTACACCGGTAGTCTCAATGTCGAACAAACAATTACGATATGCGTGACTAAAACACACAAGCATAATTTAATTTCAGAAATTATTCGTTTACAAAATACAGCGCAGTCATCAAAGCCTCAGATTGCTGTTTTGGCCGATCAAATATCACGTTATTTTGTGCTCGCGTTATTAATCATATCCGCCGGTACTTACTTGTTCTGGTTAGGTCATGATCCAGACAAAGCCTTTTGGATCACCTTGTCGGTCCTTGTTGCAACCTGCCCTTGCGCATTATCACTGGCGACGCCAACAGCACTAACTTGTGCAACCAGTTTCTTATCGCAACGCGGGATCTTAATCCGTAAAGAGCACGTACTTGAATCGCTCACCAAAATTGATGAAGTCGCATTTGATAAAACGGGTACGTTAACCAAAGGTGTATTCACCCTTACCAATATAAAATCTGACAGTGAAATGTCAGAGGATGAACTGTTACGTACTGCCACGTCATTAGAGCACCATTCAACGCATCCCATTGCGTCTGCGTTTAAATCAAACCAAGATAAAATTCAATTTGATAAAACAGAAAATCACATTGGTTTAGGTATTTCAGGATGGATTGGTGATGATAGTTATAAAATTGGTTCTGCTAAATTTACACAACAAACCAGCACAGCATCCGACGGAAAAGACATCGTTGTTTATTTAACAAAGAACTGTCAACTGATCGCTCGTTTTTATATTCAAGATGAGATGCGTGATAATGTGGCGACTACTTTAGATTATATCGCTGAATTAGGTTTAGCGGTTACGTTACTCACTGGCGACAATGAAAACAATACCGATAAAGTAACCGAAGGATTAGCAATTACCAATAAGAAAACAAGCCAATCACCAGAAAGTAAACTTGCTTATATTAATGAACAGCAAGCTAACAAAAAAATGATGTTGATGGTAGGCGATGGTGTTAACGATGCGCCGGTCTTGAGTGCCGCAACAGTATCTGTGGCCATGGGAGAAGGTTCCGATTTAGCTAAAAATAGTGCTGACGTGGTGTTATTAACTACAGATTTTATCGCAATTAAATATATGCTGGCAACTGCGACCAAAACATATAAAATAATCAAACAAAACTTAATGTGGGCGCTTGGGTATAATTCATTAATTATACCGTTAGCAATCTCAGGTAGTGTACCTCCGTACATTGCAGTGATTGGTATGTCACTTAGCTCACTGCTCGTTATAGGTAATTCATTAAGGTTGTTGAAGTAATGGAAATTATTTTTATGTTAATTCCGATAGCGATGATTTTCGTTGCTATTGCCGTTGCTATCTTTTTTTGGGCTGTTAAGTCAGATCAATTCGAAGATTTAGAACGTGAAGGCAGTAATATCTTGTTTGACGATGATATTAACGACAATAGTAACGACGAATCATCAGTCACCAAACATGATAACTAGTCTAATTGCGGCGTTTATGATCGGGATATTAGGTGCTGGTCATTGTATTGCTATGTGTGGCGGTATCTCAGGCGCTATTGCACATGCTAGTAAACAAACGACAGACGCTAATACCCTCGCTCCGCTTTTTTATAATTTAGGACGAATAAGTAGTTATACACTGATCGGTGCTATCGTCGGGTTCACTGCGCAAATTGGATTAAATTTTGGCGCCGGTTATGATTTATTACTGATCTTACGCTTTGTGTCGGGTATTACATTAATACTGATTGGTTTATACATTGCACAACTCAATTCAGCGATTCTCCAACTCGAAAAAGTAGGCCGTTTAGTCTGGCGCTACATTCAGCCACTTGCACGCCGATTTTTACCATTAAAAACACCTTATCACGCCTTTCCTTTGGGCTTTTTATGGGGTTGGTTACCCTGTGGTTTAGTGTATTCGGCATTAACACTGGCTTTATCTAGCGGGTCACCATTAAACTCGGCATTAATTATGCTCGCATTCGGCTTAGGCACCTTCCCTATCATGTTCTTGGTGGGTAGATTATCAAGTGAATTCAACAAGTTAATACAGAATTCAAAGTTTAAAAAGTTTAGTGGTTTACTACTGGTTTTATTCGGTTTACATGTTATTTACATAGCTTTAGTACAATTAAGTGCTTCTGGTATATAAATTTGCTACAATATTGATATATATCAAAAGAGTTTATTGGAATTATGGCCTTAGATAAGAAGATACCAACACCGAAGAGTGCAATCCACTGTCAGAACTGCAGCATCAGCCAACTTTGCATACCATATTCTTTGAATGATTCAGAGCTAGATTCACTCGACCAAATTATCGAACGCAAAAAGCCTTTTCAAAAAAATGACGAAATTTTTAAAGCTGGTGATAAAGTTAAAGCACTTTATGCTATCCGTTCAGGTTCTGTTAAATCATATACAATTACTGAGCAAGGTGATGAACAAATCACAGGCTTCCACCTAGCCGGTGACTTAATCGGCTTTGATGCATTAAGCACTGGTGTGCACCCAAGTTTTTCACAAGCTCTTGAAACATCGATGGTGTGTGAAATCCCGTATGACACCCTTGATGAACTGATTGGCAAAATGCCAATGTTACGTCGTCAAGTGATGCGTTTAATGAGTGGCGAAATCGCTGCAGACCAAGAAATGATCTTATTGTTAAGCAAGAAAAATGCTGAACAGCGTCTCGCTGCTTTCTTAAATAATCTTTCGATACGTTTCTCTGAACGTGGCTTCTCTGCTAAAGAATTCCGTTTAACCATGACGCGTGGTGATATTGGCAATTATTTAGGCCTTACTGTTGAAACTATTAGTCGCTTACTCGGTCGTTTTCAAACAAGCGAAATGATTGAAGTAAAGGGCAAGTACATCAGCATTATCGATCACGCAAGCCTTGCATTGCTTGCAGGTAAAAAAGAAGCTTAAGCTCGTGCCTGTGAGTAAAAATATTTACTCACAGGCTTAACAAAAAAGTAGCGCATTTATGGCATCTATCACAAATTGAGATATAGTTAGGTAAGTGAAATTTTTGATTATGTATAATCGATATAATAAACATGTACTTAATCTATATTAAATTTGTTATCAAGGTGCCTTATGAATAAATATAAAAATATTCTAGTGGTTGCAGATCCCGTAAACACCCCTCAAATCGCATTATCCCGCGCTTTGTATCTTGCTTCTCAACAAGATAATGTTTCTATCTCTCTTCTCCTTGTTATCTACGACCTATCTTATGAGTTAACCTCTCTTTTTTCGAGTGATGAACGTCAGTCTATGCAAGACGCGATTGTTTTCGAAGAGAAAAAATCATTTACCAGACAATTAGAACAAGATTATCCAGGTATAAATATAAAGTTAAAGCTGATCTGGCATAAGCGTCCATTCGAATCAATATTAGAAGAAGCGAAGCTGAATAATCATGATTTGATTGTTAAAAGCACCCACGCTCATAATAAATTAAGTGCTGTAGTGTTTACGCCAACAGATTGGCATTTATTACGTAAAAGTCTTTGTCCCGTGTTATTAGTAAAGGATCATGAGTGGCCAATTGATGGTAATATTGTCGCGGCAATTCAGGTGCTTGAAAGCACGAGCTTAAGTTCAGAAAATGATTACTCAATTAACGAGCGGATCACACAAGAAGCAATGCAGTTAAAAGCATTGTTGAATGCAAATATACATTTAGCTAACGCATACCCAAGTACCCCCGAGCATATCTCAATAGAAATCCCCAATTTTGATGCTGCTGCCTATAATCAAGAAATCGAAGATCACCACAAAACTGCCATGTATAAACATGCGGAAAAATTTAACGTCGCTAAAGAAAATGTGCATATACAATCAGGGGCTCCTGAAGATGTTATCGCTGATATTGTTCAAAAAGTCGATGCCGAATTAGTTATTCTTGGCGCTCCAACGCGTAATGGATTTTCTGCATTTTTAATCGGTAACACTGCCGAGATGGTTATTGATTCGATTAACTGTGATCTTTTAGCCTTAAAATGATTATATAATAATAACCTAGATACTTAAGCCAACAGTACGTATAGGCGCCGGAACTTGCTTTTCCGGCTTGCTTGGGTATACTGCGCTGCTTACAGCAATATTTATCCTGAGTGTCCCAATGAATCCTGAAAATCTTACCGCTTTAGAAAAAAAACAATTTGCTAAACTGAATAAAAAATTGCGCCATGAAACAGGTAAAGCAATCATTGATTATAATATGATTGAAGATGGTGACAGAGTCATGGTTTGTTTATCTGGTGGTGCTGACAGTTATACAATGCTCGACATTCTGATTCAATTACAAGCAGCGGCCCCAATCAGTTTTGATATTATTGCGGTGAACTTGGATCAAAAACAACCGGGTTTCCCTGAAGATATTCTGCCCCGCTACCTTGAAAATCTGGGTATTGAATACAAGATTGTTCAGAAAGATACTTACAGCATCGTTAAAGACAAGATCCCAGAAGGAAAAACGACTTGTAGTCTTTGTTCTCGTTTACGTCGTGGCATTCTTTATAACGCAGCCGTTGAACTCCGCGCGACCAAACTGGCACTTGGCCATCATGCTGACGATATCGTTGAAACATTATTCTTGAATATGTTTTACGGTGCAAAAATGAAAACAATGCCACCAAAACTTATTTCTGATGATAAACGTAACATTGTTATTCGACCACTGGCATATTGTCGTGAAGCCGATATTAAAGCTTACTCAGCATTTAAAGCATTCCCAATTATTCCTTGTAACCTTTGTGGCTCACAAGAAAATCTACAACGCCAAGCCGTCAAAAAAATGTTAGCACAATGGGATGAAGCAAATCCTGGGCGAGTAAATAATTGTTTCAACTCGATCCGAAACATTGTACCAAGCCACCTTGCCGATCTTAAAGCGTTTGATTTTGTAAACATGGATCTAGAACGTGCTGATGAATTAACAGAATTCGATACTGCGTTTGATAATGAAATTGATGTGATACCGACTGCGCAATCTAAGTCAGGTGTTGAGAATTTCGATCCAAATGAAATGGTTACTATCGTTGAATTATAAAAACGGCAGAAGTTAAGAATAAAGTTAGAAATAGAAAAGCACTGCGTTAATGCAGTGCTTTTTTTGCTTAAATTTCAGTTAACGGTACGATACGTAACGGCTTTTTACTAAATTTTATTCCAGCAATCTTATCGCGAATAATTTCGTCCTGCGATAATGAAATTTGTTTGCCACTTTTAAATAAATTACCACTGGTAGTGTAGGCATCTACAACCTCATCAAAAATAAACTGTACGCCCACCGTTGCTGGTAAATTCATTCGGCCAAAGTAACCTGCCATATTGCCTAAAAACAGATCGAATTCTTCAATTTGCTTCACTAAAGATAAAGTTGAATATTCAGCAGCGTTATTTTCTGTTGTCATAATTTGAAACGTAACGTCACAAGACGCTTTATCGGTTACATTAACGTGTAGTTTTGCTTTATTGTCACGTAAATCTTTATCGAAAGGGAGCATAAGCTCAAAGTCAGCACCAATTTCGACATCCGTAATAGCGCCTTCGAAATTAATAAATGCATTTTCAATCTGGCAATGTTTACCCGTCTGACTATTATTAAGAAAAACGCCTATTTTGGTATTAACGTATTGTTCTTTTTTACTATTTTTTATTCGATTATAAAAACCATCATAACCAACGACTAATTCTTGGGCGCTTAAAGAAGGGACAAGGAGACTTGAAAGAAGCACCACTTTAATGAAATGGTTATTGAACATGTTCTGATCCTTAATAAATAAGTAAAGGGTTAACTAAAACGAAAAGTTATATGACTTTGATTATACCTAATATCGGTCATAAATTAGAGTACATATTCCGCCTTTATTTATTTTAAAAGTTTTAAAAATGACCTGAACGTGTTTTAACTCCATTATTTTTATTGAAGTGCCAATTTATGCTTCATTTCTGTGAACTATAGCATTAGAATTCACGCAAATTGTACATCTTATTAAATTAGATGTACCTCTTATCATTTAGGTTTATTGATGCTTAACAGAAATCAGAACTCACAACATGTAGCAATTGCACGCGCTGTGATTAGCCATCCCTAAGAATGCGAAGAACGTTGATGCTGTACACAAGCTTATCGACTTCTTATTACGTCCAGAGGTAGCTGCGGAAGTTGCTTTAGAGATTGGTTACCCAACGCCTAACAAGGCCGCTAAAAAGTTGCTACCAAAAGAGTTTACTGAAAATAAGATCGTATTTCCAGATGCCGCAACAATTGCAAACGGTGAGTTCCATTCTGATGTTGGCGAAGCGAATATTATATACGAACGTTATTACGAAAAATTAAAAGCACAAAACCTATAAGGTTAGTCGCTAACAAGCGTGAGTGTTGAATATTAAGAAGGTGCATAGAAGATGCACCTTCTTATTATCAATAATATTAGATTACAATAGTTCGTTTAGAAGAACTGTTTATCGCGAGCCATTAACTCTTCTACTAATTCTCTCACTTCAGCTGTTGCTTTTCCCACACGATGCTCTCTAAAGTTATCTGAGATATGGGTTGCATCAAGGTTTATTTCAATTGTATGTGCACATACTTTATTGGCTTCATTAACGAAATCAGCCGCTGGATATACTGATCCCGATGTACCAATAGCAATAAACAAATCAGCTTCGCTGAGTGATTTATAAATATCGTTCATAAATAACGGTATTTCATTAAACCAAACGACGTGTGGACGAAGGTTACCTTGTTCTTTACAACACGGACATTTCAATAATTTATTTAACTGCTTGTATGGGAACAATTTTTGCGTTTTTTCACAGCGCGCTTTGACTAACTCGCCATGCATATGAATAATATCGTTTGCTCCACCTCGCTCATGTAAATTATCAATATTCTGAGTAACAATAGTGACATTACCTGAATATTTTTTTTGCAATTCTGCGAGTGCTATATGTGCGTCATTCGGTTGAATACTGGGTAAAGACAATTGATTAAATCTTTGATTATAGAAACTATAAACTAACTCTGGATCTCTACGGTAACCCTCCAAAGTTGCTATATCATCAATGTGATGCTTAGCCCATAACCCATCACTTGCACGGAATGTTTCAATCCCCGATTCAGCTGAAATACCGGAACCGGTGAGGATGACTATGTTGTTATAGGTGACAAACATTCGACTTCTCTTTGTTATAAAACTTATATTAACCATACCATTATTGTGCTTTTGTGGCACGATGAAATAACCGTTTAAGATGATTTACTTGTGTAATGTGATACGGATTTAAACTTACAATTCAGATGATTATAACGAATTATGTGACTGGATGTTAGACTTTGGGACACTTGAAAATAAAAGACGACAAGTGTACTCTAAGCATTAAATCGGTAGTAAAGGCTTGTCGCCATTACTACCAAAATAACCGTTTTTATATTACGATTTCTTTTTAGCTACATTTTTTTTAACACGGCGATTAGTTATTTTTTTTGTATGTTGCTTAACTACGGTCACTTTCTCAACAACTTCTGTTACTACTGGTTTAACGATAACGGGAGTAACTTTGGTAGTGATTGCAGTCACTCCCTCCGTCACTTTGTCAACAGCGGTCGTGATTTCAGCAGTTACTGTTGCAGCTAGCTCGACTTTTTCAATTACTTCTTGTACAGCTTCAATCTCTGTAGCCATTACATTTTTTTGTTCAGTTTTAGCATCAGCAAGTGCAATTTCGATTTGTTCAATTTTATCAATAATGTTATCGAAAGTATTAGCATCAATATGCGTTAAATTTGAAACTGCTCTTTGAACTTTATCTTGTAAAGCATTTGTCGCATTTTGACTAATCGATGCTAATTTGTTTTTTTTAGACGAGATAGTCTGTGTCGTATCCGCCTCTAACTTGCGGCCACGTTCGACGAGTTCGTCAAATATAGAATGGCTTTTAGTCATAGTGTTAGATGCAGATTCATAACCTTTATCGTAGGCACCTAAACCTGCTAACCAGATATTACGTGTGATTTGATCTTTGGCAGACCATACTTGTTTTGCTGCAGTAATTACTTTAGACATAAAAAACCCTTTTGAAGCCGTTAATACAATATAAGTGGTTACTCATATATTATCGAGGTAAATTAGAAGATACATTCCAAAGTTTTAGATCCATAAGCCAGCTCGCACTGTTTAAATAACTTTTTGATTAACCATATATTAACAAATTTCAATTTAATTAAAAATACCCCACAATTTAGCTAACAAATTAACTTAAATAGAACTAAAATAGGCATTATTTTTTACTTTTCAGTAATATAACCATGCCCAGTCAAACCCATAAACTGCAAATAAACTTTATTATTAAACTTGGCCTTGCATTACATCGTTGTGGTGCGACGAGTTACAGAATTGAAAACCATTTATTGAATTTGTCAAAATTCTGGAATATTGAAGCAAGTTTCCTTGTCACACCCACGGCTTTTACCTTCATTTTTTCGAGTGATCCAGATGATCAACGCACACATATTGCTCGTGTTCAGCCCTCTGGAAATGATCTTGGGAAATTGGCTGTTATTGACGAAATCGTCGAAAAAGTTGTTGATTCACGGGTGACTCTCGATGAAGCTATCGAATTGTTAATTGAAGCAAAACAACAACCTGGTTTTTATGGCGTTAAAACAGAAGCACTAGGCTGGTGTGTAACCGGCGGTGCGTTTGCTATGCTATTGTCATCGTCGAGTTTAGATATCATCAGTTCGTTCTTATTTTCGTTCCTGGTGTTTGTATTATATAAATTATCAGCTAATTCTCTCCGTCTAGCGTCAATTGTGGAGTTTTTCGCGCCGTTTATTTCCGCTATTCTAGCCTGCTTCGTCGCAAGTCTTGGCTTTCACATCAATGTACCTTTTGTGATTTTGTCTTCGGTTATCATTTTTATTCCCGGACTCGCACTTACAGTAGCACTAAGTGAAATTGTAAATAAAGATCTGGTATCAGGTACATCAAAGTTAGTTGATGCAACAATGCTGTTGTTCAAGCTGTATTTCGGCGCATTACTCGGTATTACTTTAGGGAATCTGATATGGACAACCGATCCGCTTGTACTAGATATGAGCTACGCATTACCTGATTGGAAAAACTATATTGCGGTTATTGCGCTCTCAACAGGACTTGTTGTTGCCTTTAATGTACACAAATCAGATATGATTTGGGGTATTATAGCGGGCCTGATTGCATATGTTGTCAGTACCTTTGCCGCACAATATTTGGGATTTACACTGGGTACCTTTGTGGGGTCGTTTACTGTAGGTCTTTTCAGTAATATCTATGCCATTATTAAAAACAGACCCGCATCGATTGTCTTAATTCAAGGTATTGTATTGTTAGTACCTGGCAGTCGTACCTACATGGACTTGAACACTTACATCTCAGGACATCAAATATTAAATAATACTAATGACAGCAGTTTCGTATTTATGATCTTCATTGCAATCATCGCTGGCATGATCTTAGCGAATGCCGTATTACCTGCGAAAAAGAGTTTGTAATATAATCAAGCGGCATCAATAACTGTATATACATCCAGATACTCATGCTATCATTATCGCATGAGTATCTTTTTATAGTTAAGTCATGGCCAAAACTCCAAAAATAAAAATAAGTTTCCTCTGTTCCGAATGTGGCGCTAACTTCCCTCGTTGGCAAGGCCAGTGTAACGCTTGTAAAGCATGGAATACATTAGCTGAATTCAAAGAAGCAACATTACCTAGCCAACAACGAGCAATTGCATCTCAAGGTGGTTATGCTGGTACAATCGGCAATACTGTTAAAAAAATGTCAGAAGTATCGCATGTTGAATTAAACAAAATTAATACCCAAATAGGTGAATTAAACCGTGTGCTTGGTAATGGCCTTACAGTAGGCTCTATTGTATTAATCTCTGGTGATCCAGGTTCCGGAAAAACAACAATATTGACACAGCTCGCTGCAAATATCAGCAAACAGATGGTTTCGATGTACTGCACAGCAGAAGAAAGTTTAGAACAGTTCAAAACTCGTGCGATAGAACGTTTAAAAATTGATTTTGTTGAAGACAACTTACTTCTTATGTCTGAATATATCGTTTCGAATATTATGGCACGCGCACTCGAATCAAAAGTTAAATTTTTAATTATCGATTCCATTCAAGCGCTAGAAAGTGAACATTGTAATGGTAGTGCCGGTTCCGTCAGCCAAGTGAAAGGCTGCGCACAAGAGCTCAGTCGATTTGCTAAACAACACGGTATCACGCTAATTATTGTTGGCCATGTGACAAAAGGCAGTGACTTGGCTGGTCCTAAAACGCTCGAACATATCGTTGATACCCTACTCCACATTGAAGTTAACGACAGTATTATTCGTACTATTCGCGCGAGTAAAAACCGTTTTGGTGATGTAGACCAAGTTGGCATTTTTCAAATGCACAGTAAAGGCATGCTGTCTGTTGATAATCCCAGTAAATTATTCCTGTCTGGTGCTGACGAGAAAGTAGCAGGCTCGGCGATTACTTGCATACGTGATGGTAATCGTAATTTGTTACTTGAAGTACAGTGCTTAGTTTCAGAATGTGAAGCTGAAAATCAACAACGTGTCAGTATTGGTCTTAGTTTCAACCGTTTGAAGATGATAACAGCCGTTCTACGTAAACACGGGCGGATTAAACTCTACCATGATATTTATGTTAACCTAGTTGGCGGTTTAAAATTACCAGAAACTGACACTAGTGCTGATTTGGCTATTGCCGCTTCACTTATTAGCTCACTGAATGATAAAAAAATGTCTCGTAAACATTGTTTTATGGGGGAAATATCATTGAGTGGCGAGGTTAGACCAATTAATGGTGGTGTTCCTCGCGTCAACGAAGCAATCAAACACGGTTTTGAAGTGATATATATCCCTAAAGCTAACTATCATAAGTCGATGGAAAGTAGTGGTGTTAAGATAATACAGATCGAAAAGATTGGTGACTTGTTAGAAGCACTCAATTAACTTGCTAAGAAATCATTGAAGTTTAATGCTTAGATTATTGACTGTCTAAGTGTTTAATTAAAGTAAGATGTTTTGAATTAACATATAACAATATGCATGATGGTCTAAGTTTGCAATAGTGATATTAACGAATAAGCATTAAAACACGAGTAAATTAAAGGAGCGATTAAGCCCCTTTAATTTTATTTGTTCTTACAACCGCAACTTGTTTGAGCTGTTAAAATACCATTCAGCTCTACAATACGACCTTTAGCCATCATGTTGGCTAATATTTGGTTTTTATCCATGCCTTTCACTTTGCATGTATGGAATAAATCCAGTGGGTATTCTTGCTCTATCAACGCAAGTAACGCAGCTTGATCTATACCCGCAACTTTTGCTGCTAATAGTGCAACGACTTCTCTACCATGAACAGATTTAGACATAATATCTCCTAAATTATAATTTAAACGTGATGATATGGTCTTCTAAATCACCTGCTTGTGATTCGGCAACCGCTTTACCACGAATCGAATAACCTAGCTTGTGCATCTCTGATTGACTCCCCGTGAGTAATGGATGCCATTCAGGTATATCACGCCCTTCTAAAATACGCTTGTAAGCACATGTTTCTGGTAGCCAATGGAATGCATCAATATCATCTAGTGTGACTTTAAAACAATCAAAAACGTACTTAAATCGCTTTTCATATTTTTTACAGCGACATGTTTTAGTGTTTAATAATTCGCAAGCTACGTTGGTAAAATGAATTTCTTCTGATTCATCATCAATGATCTTATGTAAACAACACTTACCACATCCATCACAGAGTGATTCCCACTCTGAACCTGTCATTTTAGCGAGTGTTTTAGTCTGCCAAAATTTTTCTACCATGTAAATAATCTCTAAATGAACTCGCAGCCGAATTTATAACGGTTTGTAAGTGTTAATGCAAGCTTATCGCCTGAATTAAGTACCCCTACCCCTGCGGGCGTGCCGGTTAATACAATATCACCGGGTAACAAGGTAAAACATGCCGTAATCTCGGTCAGCAATGACTCAATAGAACGCATCATATTAGCAGTACATCCCAGCTGCCTTAACTGATCATTGACGGACAACGTGAAATCAAGGTTATGCACATTTTCAAATTCTGCAAGTGGGATAAACGGAGTAACCGGACAAGCATGATCAAACGCTTTCGCTCTTTCCCAAGGATGTCCTTGGGCTTTAAGCAATGATTGCAAATCACGTAGCGTCAGATCAAGCCCTAACCCAACGCCCCAGATTAACTCAGAAAGTACAATCGGTGTTCCTTTCGTTATTGGAGACTTAATTAATAATGCCACTTCTAACTCATTATGGCAGGCCCCTAAATCAATCGGAAGTTGCAACGGTTTATCGAGTGCAACTAATGAGGTGGAAGGTTTAATAAAAAGCAATGCTTGTTCGGGTACGTCATTACCAAGTTCACGGATATGATCAAGGTAGTTACGTCCGATACAAACAACTTTACCAACTGGCAGTGCGAGTGGCTTATTATCTATGGTTTGGTGTTCATAAAGAGAATCAAGCATTTCAGTCCCTGAATTTGATCGCATCTGATAAGTATGCGACGGAAGTTGCAAAATAATCTGAACGGTTCCAACGCATTATGCTTTTATAATTGTTGTAAGCTAAATAGATACGACCATTTTCACCATCGGGCATGATCAGTGACGCATCAAGAACAACGTTTGGTAATGATTTACCTTCAAATGTTCTTATCCCTAGCGCTTGCCATTCTGGTAGCGTCTTGGTCAGTTTTAATCCTGAAATCTTAGCATCATAGCCTTTTGGCAGTGTTACTTGTCGACCCCAAGTATAAGTATCGTCCCACTTTGCTTGTTTAAGGTAATTTGCAGCAGAAGCTAATGCGTCTGCTTTGCTATTCCAGATATCTTTTTTACCGTCGTTATTATAATCAACAGCATATGCATTAAAGGATGTTGGCATGAATTGAACCTGCCCCATCGCGCCGGCCCAAGAACCTTTCATATTTTCGGCGGTAATATGTCCTTCATCAATAATTTTTAATGCCGCAAAAAATTCCTTCTTAAAAAACGTTTCGCGTCGGCCATCATAAGCAAGGGTAGCTAACGCAGAAAGTGTCGAAAAGTTGCCTGTATAATTGCCAAAGTTAGTTTCAATACCCCATAAAGCTACAATAAAGCGTGGTTGTACACCATAGTCTTTACCTATACGCGCTAATAATTCGATATTCTGGTCGTATGACCTACGTGCTTTCGCTATTTTCCACTTAGGAACAGCTCTGGGAATGTATGCATCGAGCGTAATCTTTTGACGCTCTGGTTGCGCGTTATCATGCACAATGGTTTTTTTACGGTATCGGATAGAAGCAAACGCGTCATCAAGCGTATCCGAACTCAATCCAAGTGTTTCTGACTCCGTACGTAAGGTAGATAAATACTCATCAAATGTCGGTTTAGCTGATACCACTGAAGAACTTAAAGCGAATAATACCAATCCTGCTAATTTCATTTTATCTCCTTATAACGACGTTCAAATAGCATTTCATCTATTTATTTCTATCACGCCATTTTTTATATTCTACTAAATGATCGATTGGTGGTGGCGGCATTTGCAGATAAAACCCTTCCGATGTTAAATTGTCTAATACTTTTTTTGTATCAGCAAAAGCCAACGTTCGTTTTTCTGTCAAATTCATCGTCACAACTAACTTAGGTTGACCGAACATTTCTAATAAAGTTTCTGGTATTTGGCTAAAATCTTCACGACGAGATATAAATAAATACATCCCTTCTTTTTTATTTGTCTTATAAATTGAACAAAGCATTGTTTTTCTCTTAAGTAATGAACTTGCCTATTTTACGAGTAAAATATAACATGGCATAATGATTTATCTAAGTGCTATAACGATAAATGCTGAAACAGGCATAAAAACTAAGCAACCAGGAAATAATGATGGCAGAACAGTCGATAATATTTAAAGGAACAAGTTTTACACTTTCGGTGATTCATATCGAAAATGATGCCGCTATGGCTAATCTGCACACCTTTATTGCCGACAAAGTAGGCCAAGCACCCGCATTTTTTAAATCTGCTCCCGTTGTGGTTAATGTTGCCAACCTTGTTGAAAACATCGATTTTAAGACAATTCAACAAATTATCACTCAAAATGGGATGAACCTCGTTGGTATCGAAGGTTGCCAGACTGCGGAACAAAAACTAACCGTTCGAGAGTCCGGTCTTTCAGTAATTTCAAATACTGCCAAAAATACAGCTACTAAATTAGTGCCTACTGCAGATATAAAACCAGAAATTCAGACGGTCATTGTTGAAAAATCGATAACAAAGACCATAGTTCACAAAGGACAGATACGTTCAGGTCAACAAGTTTACGCTCAGAATGCATCATTAACAGTACTCGGTAATATAAGTGCCGGGGCAGAAGTGATCGCAGACGGTTCAATTCATATCTATGGCGCATTACGTGGCAGAGCAATCGCGGGCGCAAAAGGTGATGAAAGTGCACAAATATTTTGTAATAAATTAGACCCTGAGTTACTGTCCATAAATGGTACTTACATTTTAAGTGATGCAGTCCAGGCTGAATTCATAAATGCTCAAGCACAAATTAAGTGTATTAATAACAAATTAGAAATTACAAAGTTCGATTAAATTCAAGGAATTAAAATGGCTGAAATTATTGTTGTCACCTCGGGTAAAGGTGGTGTAGGTAAAACAACTACCAGCGCTGCAATTGCTACTGGGCTAGCACTACAAGGGAAAAGAACTGTTGTTATCGATTTTGATATCGGTCTACGTAATCTAGACTTAATCATGGGTTGTGAACGCCGCGTGGTTTATGACTTCGTTAATGTGATCAATGGTGAAGCAAACCTATCTCAAGCATTAATCAAAGATAAGCATGTAGATAACCTTAATATCCTACCCGCGTCACAAACACGTGACAAAGATGCACTGACAAAAGAAGGTGTGGGTAAGGTTTTAGAGCAACTTGCAGAAAATCACGACTATATTATCTGTGATTCACCTGCAGGTATCGAAGCAGGTGCGATGATGGCGTTATACTTCGCTGATACTGCAATTATCACAACAAATCCTGAAGTATCGTCAGTGCGTGATTCAGACCGTATCATCGGCATGCTGCAAAGCCGTTCACGTCGTGCTGAACTCGCGCTTGAACCGATTAAAGAGCACCTGCTCATTACACGCTATGTTCCTGAGCGTGTAGAACGTGGTGATATGCTGAGTGTTGAGAATATTACTGAAATTTTGGCGATACCACTTGCAGGGGTCATCCCGGAATCAAGTGCCGTACTTAAAGCGTCAAACTGTGGTCGACCTGTGATCCTAGATACTGAAAGTGATGCTGGACAAGCATATACTGATACAGTTGCTCGGATTCTTGGTGAAGAGCGCAAATTTCGCTTTCTTGAAGTAGAAAAAAAAGGCTTTTTAAGCAAAATTTTTGGAGGTTAAAATGGCGTTACTTGATTATTTTCGTTCGTCTAAACCAGATGCAAGTTCAGCAAATCTAGCGAAGGATCGGTTACAGATTATCATTGCGCATGAACGTAGTTTACGTGACAATACTCCAGATTATTTGCCACAATTGAAACACGATATACTTGAAGTGATTAAAAAATATGTTGCAATCACCTCTGACCAAGTTCATGTTAAACTTGACCAAAAAGACAATCTTTCTGTGTTAGAATTGAACGTGACTCTTTCTGAAAAATAAAAATAATTAAGCAAGTGCTGAAAATGATCGGCACTTGCTTAATTTTCATTTATTGGCCATTAAACTTTCAAAGATAGTGTTGCCAATAAGTTCTGCACGCCAATTACATAACATAATAGGTTTATCCCCTACTTCGCGCTCTTCAGTTGTTAATTTCCAACACCAATTTAATAGCTCATTAATAATTTTCTTTGAGCCAATTAATTCGGCTGGAATATTTTTAGCTTCAGCGACAATCGCAATTTTATTTCGTATCGATTGGACAATCTTTTTATAACCAGGGTAGTCAGAAATACGTGTCAATGGTTGCGGTAACTGATCATCAGAGAGTAACTCAACTTGTTTTACCATTTCAATTATTTGTTTACCATGGCGTTTTATTTCTATTGGTAATAATCCAAGCTTATTTAAATCTCGTAATGATTTTGGCTGCTGCTTTGCGATTTCGAGAATGTGTGCTTCTTTGACAACAAAGTTTACTGCCATATCACGATTTACCGCATTATTTTCACGCCATTCACCTAACGCTTGTAAAGTAGCAAGTTGACGAGGAGACAAGAAAGATGCGTTTTTGAATTGCTTATACACCGTTTTAGGATTTTTATTTTGCATTTTACGACGGCGTAAATTATCTAATTCTTGTAAGTAATAATCGTAATACCCTAACTCGTTAAGTTTAGCTTGTAATTCATTCCAGCAAGGTAATAAATGATAAACATCAGCTGCGGCATAACTTAATTGCTTCTCTGTTAACGGACGCGCTAACCAATTAGAACGTGATTCACCTTTATCCAAAGTGATTTTTTGGAATTCAGCAACTAAACCGCCAAAACCAAGAGAAGAACCAAGGCCACAAAATGCTGCAGCGATTTGGGTATCATGGAAAAAATCTGGGATTTTATTTGCCACAGTCATGAATACATCGAGATCTTCAGAACAAGCGTGAAGTACGACAGGTTGGCGATCAAGAAGTCGCCATAAAGAACTGAGGTCTTCGACGGCAATAGGATCGACTAAATAAGTTTCGGTGCCCGTATATAGCTGAAACAATCCAAGAATGGGGTAATAAGTACGCTGTCTGATAAATTCAGTGTCGATTGCTAACACTTCAACGTTCGAACATTGCGCTATCATCTTCTGCAATGTCATTTGATCTTCAACTAAAATATATTCCACTTATAACCTCAAAAAAAAGCCACTTTCTTACAATTTAGAAAGTGGCTTAATTTTAGCGAAATATATGACAAATTATAAGTGTTTTATGTCTTTAAATTAGATTAATGATTAATCACGCAATTCACGACGTAAGATTTTACCCACATTACTCTTTGGTAATTCATCGCGGAATTCGATAATACGTGGGATCTTATAAGCAGTAAGATGTTCTCGACAATGAGCAATGATTTCATCTTTCGAAATCTCACCTTTTTTAACAACAAATATCTTAACTGTCTCGCCTGATGATTCGTGAGGCACACCAATAGCCGCAGCTTCAAGAATGTTGTCGTTTAATGTTAGTACGTCTTCGATTTCGTTAGGGAATACGTTAAAGCCAGAAACAAGGATCATATCTTTTTTACGGTCCACGATGTAGAAAAAACCAATTTCATCCATACGAGCGATATCACCCGTGTTTAGCCAGCCATCAGCCGTAATCACGTCTGCTGTATCTTGTGGGCGCTGCCAATAGCCTTGCATAACCTGAGGACCACGCACTTGCATTTCGCCTACTGCACCTGGTTTTGTTAATACACCACCTTCGTCATCAATAATACGAACTTCTGTTGATGCCACAGGTAGACCAATAGAACCATTATATTCATATAAGTCGTAAGGGTTTACCGTTACAAGCGGTGAACATTCCGTTAAACCATAACCTTCAAGTAAGTGATTGCCTGTGATCTTCTTCCATTTTTCAGCGACTGAACGTTGAACAGCCATACCGCCGCCAACTGATAATTTCAATCCAGAAAAATCAATCTTTGCGAATGTTTCATCATTTACAAGCGCATTAAACAAGGTGTTCACACCTGTAATTGCAGTTGGTTTATGGTCGTCAATTTCTTTGATTAACGCTGGGAGGTCGCGAGGGTTGGTAATAAGAACATTTTTACCACCGCTCAAGAAGAACAATAAGCCATTCACTGTTAATGCAAATATATGGTACAGCGGTAATGCCGTTATAACGGTTTCAGTACCAGGGTTAATAATACTACCGTATGCACCTTCTGCCTGTAATACGTTAGCAAGCATATTTTTGTGCGTTAATATTGCACCTTTTGATACACCCGTCGTACCTCCTGTATACTGAAGGAACGCAATATCATCAAAGCCAGTTTCAACTTTGGTAAACGGTAATGAACGACCTTTTCTCAATACACGGTTGAATGGAATCGAATTTGGTAAGCTAAACTTAGGTACCATTTTCTTCACATACT
This sequence comes from Moritella yayanosii, assembly GCF_900465055.1. Classification (NCBI taxonomy): domain Bacteria; kingdom Pseudomonadati; phylum Pseudomonadota; class Gammaproteobacteria; order Alteromonadales; family Moritellaceae; genus Moritella; species Moritella yayanosii. The sequence continues at coordinate 857,036 of NZ_LS483250.1, forward strand.
TAACAACTAAGTTCGTGATAGCGCCTTTTACAGGAGAAAAAAGGTCGCCTAATTGCGTTAAGATCACATGCTCAACAGCTGTATCTTTAATTACTTTTTCTAACACACTAGCGAAGTTTGAAATGATCACAATGACTTTTGCGCCTGAGTCACCTAGTTGATGCTTCAACTCACGCGGTGTATATAAAGGATTGACATTAACAATAACCATGCCTGCACGTAATGCACCAAACAACGCGATTGGATATTGCAGTAAGTTTGGCATCATTAACGCGACACGGTCGCCTTTACTTAATTTAAGCTCGTTTTGAAGGTAAGCAGCGAAAGCACGAGATTTATCTTCGAGTTCACCATAGGTCAATGAACAACCCATATTTACATATGCAGGTTTATCTGCATATTTTTGAACTGTTTGATCGAATATATCGTTTAAAGAACGAAATGAACCAAAGTCAATTTCTGCGGGAACATTTTCCGGGTATCTCTTTAACCAAACCTTTTCCACCTTAACACTCCTTTTATTTAACTTTTTAATTTAACAACACAATGGCTTTATTATTAATCCCTTAATAATAAATTGCCATTGATGAAATTATGTATTGTGAATGGATCTTAATTGATTAACACTCAATTAACAAATGAAATATCGACATTAGGCGTTTATTTAAAGCTTCCTAATTTAGAATTAGATGACAATAATCTTATTTTTAGCTGTCAAATAAACCATTATAGTTAATTATTAACAAATTTAACGATAACGCTTGCGGTTTCAGCAGCATTATCCATGTGAACATGATGCCCACCTGAGAGTTTTAGAATATTAAAATTGGCTTTACAAAAGAGTGCTAAATTTAAGCTCTGATTAATTAAGGGATATCCTTTATCGCCAATTATAATCAAGCATACCGTTGATATAGAAGATAAAATATTAATTACTTGAGGTTCTGTCAAACGCACTAATGAACGAACTTTCAACTTAGGGTCAGAACAAAAACTAACGCCATTTTCATTAATGGTTAAATTTCTGTTACAAATCAATTTTGCATGTTCTTCATTTAAATCTGAAACGAAACAGCGGGCTTTCACAATCTTTTCCAACGTTAAAGCATTATTTTTACGACTCGTACTTTGGTTGCTGTTTTTATTGTAAATAGCCCGACTTTCTATGCCTTTACGTAATTGGTTCACTGTTTGCTCTGCTTCTGCTGAAATAGCACCCAAGCCTTCAATTAATACAACACGTGTTACTAACTCTGGAAAAGTAGCGGCAAGAATAGAACAGATCATTCCTCCCATTGAATGCCCTATAATAGTAACAGGACCCCAACGTTGAGATTTAATAATCTGGTATAAATCATCGACCCAGTCAATAAAGTTATAATGCCCGACTTTATGGGTAGAAAGTCCATGACCAGGTAAATCAATCGCAATTAATTGATAGGGTAGAGAACCATCGTCCAAACTGTCTTTTAACGCTTCTGCGAGCGGGATAAAACTGGCCGCATTATCTAACCAACCGTGTACAGCAAGCAACACGGGTTTAGAGCTGTCTCCATATTGTAAACCAGCAATAATATTGCCGTTAACCTCCATGTTAAAATCATTCATTATTGTTATTCTCTACCTGGTAGCTTCTTCCAAGTAACAGTATCTCGAACATAAACAGGCATTGCATCTTCGACTGCAACGGCTTTACCGTTTGCAAAATCAGCGGTCGCAATCGCGATCATATCGTGTGATATTGGAAACTGAATACCTTCACATGCAGTGAGTTGCGATACATTTAATCCAGCAAGTTGTTCTGCGTACGTTTCCCAACCTGTTCCAAGCGTATAAAACTCGCGTTCTGGTTGATTGTAATTAGCCACTAATTCAGCCGCGGTAATGACCATTTCATTGCCAACTAACGTCATTATACCGGCATCATTAAGCTGGTATTGAGCAAAGTATATTTCGCCCATACGCGCGTCAATAGCCGGTAATACATCGGTTGCATTATGTAGTCGATGTGCACCTTGCGCCATTATCGCCAATGTAGACACTGGTAACATAGGTAAATCAGCACCAAAAGCGAGCCCTTGCGCAATACCAGTGCCAATACGAACACCGGTAAAACTGCCCGGTCCGCGACCAAATGCAAGTGCATCTAAATCTGTCAACTTAATGCCCGCTTCAGACAATAAGCTATCAACCATTGGTAAGATCCGCTTAGTGTGTTCACGTGGACTTACAAACTCTCTTACTAATACCTCACCGTTAATACTCAGTGCGGCAGAACAATTTTCGGTTGATGTGTCTAGTGCTAAAATATTACTCATAAAATTCACTTTCTAATTGTTAGTTTTCTTAATAAAAGATAACACGGTATTTATATCTCTGGTTCGTGGCATGTCAGGTAAGCTATTGATAAACGTAGCGCCATACCCACGAGATACGATACGCGTATCACAAATAATAACACATCCGGTATCTTTGACATCACGGATTAAACGCCCTACCCCTTGCTTTAAATTAATGACTGCTTTTGGTATTTGCAAAGCAGAAAAAGGGTCTTCACCTTTGCGCTGGCAATCTTCGATACGCGCTTGTAAAAGAGGATCATCGGGTGATGCAAAAGGCAATTTATCAATAATAACACAGCTTAAGGTTTGTCCGCGTACATCGATGCCTTCCCAGAACGAGTATGTGCCAATAAGTAATGCATTACCGTGCTCAATAAATTGGTCGAGTAACACTTGTTTATTATCTTGCCCTTGCACAAAAATAGGCATAGTCAGCTGTTGTTGTAATAAACTAGCTACTTGTCTTATCATGTAATGACTTGTACATAGGAAAAAACAACGACCTTTATTAGCGATAATAATGGGCGCTAATTTTTCAACTAGTATGCGCGCAATATTGGGATCATTGGGTTCAGGTATATTACGCGGCACACACAATATTGCCTGCTTTTGATAATCAAATGGACTTGCTAGAATTAACTCTTTGGCATCTGCTAATCCCATTTGCTGGCGATAATGTGAGAAACAATTATCGACAGCTAATGTCGCAGAAGTAAAGATCCAGGCTGATTTACTTTTGGCTTGTTCAGCGCTGAAGCGTTCGGCAATATTAAGTGGCGTTATATTTAAAGTAAAGTTTCGTTTAGTGCATTCATACCAATAGCTCTCACCAGTATTATTAACCGCCATTATTTGTTGAAATGTTGCTTTAATTTCCACAACGCGCTCGAAACATTGATCAACAAGTTCGGTTCTGCCTAGATTAAGCTTGAGCACTTCATAGATGAAATCGAGTTGATCTTGAAAACGTATGATCGTTTTCATTACCGCTTGTTGAGTGAATAAATGCCGCCAATTTCCGCGGCCAGATTCCATCGAAAAACTCAATCTTAAATCTTCCGTCGCATTTGCTAAACCATTCGCCGCTTTGGTTACTTGTATTGAGTCCTTAAGGTCCGTTCGCCCCAGATACTGCACATCTTTACATAGCGCTTGGATCTGTTTACTGGTGATACTTTTACCAAAATACGCTGAAGCAATGTCGGGTATTTGGTGAGCTTCATCAAAAACAATCACATCGGCGTCTGGTAATAATCGACCAAACCCTGAATCTTTAACATTCAAATCAGCAAAATATAAATGGTGGTTAACAACCACTATATCCGCGTCAAGAGCCTTACGGCGAGCTTTGACTAAAAAACAATCGTCATAATCAGGACAATCTCGTCCTAAACAATTATCGTTCGTGGAGGTAACTAAGGGTAAGATCTCAGCGTCGTCTTTAAGTCCTGGAACTGAACTCATGTCACCACTAATGGTGATATTGGACCAACCCTTTACTTTGACATAGTCACTTAATATCGCTTGGTTTTGATATTGAGTTTCTCGTCCTAACCGCGTTAAGCGTTCGGTACACAGGTAGTTACTTCGGCCTTTAAGCAACGCAGTTTTGGCTTTGCTGTTTAATGCAGCAATAATGAAGGGTAAATCGCGATTGAATAATTGCTCTTGAAGATTTTTACTGCCCGTACTAATAATTGTTGTTTTATCATTAATCAATGCTGGTATTAGATAAGCAAACGTTTTACCTGTCCCGGTTTCAGCTTCAACAATTAAATTTCCCTTGCTTGTGATCACTGAATTAATGGCTTTTGCCATATCTATTTGTGGTTGACGAGCGGTATAGCCATCGATGACCTTGGCTAAAGCGCCACCCGATAAAAAATATTGCTCTATCACCAACAAGTTTCCATATAATTTTATAAGACAGCATTTAATATCATCACTAGTCACAATAATCAAATTGATGTTTTATAAAACTGAGTTTATGGTTGTTTTTCGACCCTATTTGAGAAACTATCACGCTAATACATTATCTGCATATTGCGTCTTGTTTTGATATCCCAGCGAGTTTCTGAGATTGCACGTTGAAGTAGTTTGGCTATATAGGTTGTTCTTTTTAACAAAACTAATCAGTAATAGTGGCATCACTCTCCACATCTGCTAAAATTGCCGTCAAATCGACAGCAACACCTCGAATCTAGCTAAATTAGTCCAAAGTAACTTGGAAGAGCCTTCAGGGAAATTGAAAGAAACTCTTCCAAGTTACTTAGGTATAAGATTAAACTCTATAAGGATAGTTAACAATGAGTCTTGCTGATAAAGTATTAGCTGTAAACAATGATTTACCGATCCGTACAGATAAACCGGTTCACAGCGGTAAAGTACGTTCTGTTTACTGGTTAACTGAAGCTGACAGTCGCCGTCTAATCGAAGAAAAAGGTTACGATGTAGCGGCTGATGCACCACTTGCAATTATGGTTATTAGTGACCGTATTTCTGCGTTTGAATGTATTTGGCATGGTGAAGATGGCATGCGCGGTGTACCTGGGAAAGGTGCTGCGCTAAACGCAATTTCAAACCATTGGTTTAAGTCTTTCCGTGAAAATGGTTTAGCTGATAGCCATATTCTTGATATCCCTCACCCATTCATTTGGATCGTTCAAAAAGCCAGACCAGTAATGATTGAAGCAATTTGCCGTCAATACATCACAGGTTCTATGTGGCGTGCTTATAGCAAAGGTGAGCGTAACTTCTGTGGTATCCAACTACCAGAAGGTTTAACTAAAGACCAAAAGCTACCAGAATTACTCATTACACCGTCGACTAAAGGTATTTTAGAAGGCATTCCAGGTGTACCCGCTGTCGATGATGTTAACATTTCTCGTAAAAATATTTCAGATAACTTCGAAGCGTTTAACTTCAAATCGATTGATGATATTGCTTACTACGAAAAGTTACTAAAAGAAGGCTTTAACGTGATCAGTGATGCATTAGCGGATGTTGACCAGGTATTTGTCGATACTAAATTCGAATTTGGCTATGTCACAGACAGTAAAGGTCAAGACAAGCTTATCTATATGGATGAGGTGGGTACACCTGACTCATCACGTATTTGGGATGCAGCAGCTTTCCGCGATGGTAAAGTGGTTGAAAACTCAAAAGAAGGTTTCCGTCAGTTATTGCTTAACTACTTCCCTGAACCCGATATTTTACTCAATAAAAACAGAATGGAAGAACGTTTAGCGCTTGCCAAACATAATGTATTACCAACATCTGTTTTGATGTCTGTTTCTGAAACTTACTTAAATATTGCAGAGAAGATCACTGGCGAAAAAATTATTTTATCTGATAATCCGAAAGCTGAAATCATCGAGATCTTACGTAACGATTATAATCTTATCGACTAATACTACTCCGCACAAAATACATCAGTATCAATCTAAAAAATAATAATCTAACTAACTCCAGAGCCGTGCACTTAAAGTGCACGGCTTTTTACTTTTACCATTCCAGCACAGTCAGATTTAACATCTAAATTTCAAGCGTTAAACTTCCGTCCCCGCCCTCATTATTGATTAAATATGATCAACATCTAATATTAGAGTAAATACTCGAAGTTTATTTAGTACTCACTAGTGGGTACTTGGTAATAAGGGTAGAATGGCATCAACTAATTTAATTATTGTTGGGGAACGCATCAGCCTACCCCACGCTACATACAGGTGAGTTTATGGATAACTTTAAGATTATAGAAATAAAAGAAGGCATATTTGCCAACAATAACAAACACGCAGATTCGTTACGACTCGATTTAAAACAAAAAGGTAATTTACTAATAAACTTAATGTCATCGCCGGGTTCAGGTAAGACGACAACCCTAGTTGCTACGATTAACAAACTTAAAAATGAAATGAATATTGGTGTTATGGAAGCTGATATTGATTCCGATGTTGACGCCCAAACTATTGCCAAAACCGGTGTCAAAGTGATCCAGTTACACACTGGTGGAATGTGCCATCTCGATGCAGAGATGACGATGCAAGGGCTACAAGGGCTTGATGCAGAAGGGCTTGATTTAACGATTCTAGAAAATGTCGGTAATTTAGTTTGTCCGGCCGAATTTGATACTGGCGCGGCCAAAAATGTAATGATTCTGAGTGTTCCCGAAGGTGACGACAAACCGCTTAAATACCCATTAATGTTCTCTATCTGTGATGTACTCCTAATTAATAAAATGGATGCAATGGACTTCTTTGATTTTGACTTAGAAGCCGTTATAGAGCGTGTCAAAAAATTAAATCCAAACATTAAAGTATTTCCAATTTCAGCTAAAACTGGCGAAGGTATTGAAGATTGGACTAACTGGCTTCGTACAGAAGTTAAACATTGGAAAAAATAAAAATAAAAATAAAAATAAAAATAATATTTTAACTTTGGAGACAATGTGATGGGAAAAGACAAAGTTTTAGATCTTGCGAACAAGATCAGTCGAGTTAAGCGAGGTTCAAAATCAGGCGTTACGTTTGACGATCCTGAATATAAAATTTATAGCCCTTGGATGTCGGAAGATGTGGCAGAAGTTACCCTTTGCTTGAAACTTCGTGAAAAAATGAGTGCAGCAGAAGTTTCTGCTGTTTGCGGCAGACCTGAAGAAGAAGTAGCTAAACTACTATGGGAATCTGCAGTGGGCGGTGCAGCCTTTGTGAACAAGATTGAGGGTGTGGACAAATACTGGGTTGATATCTGGGTTCCTGGTCACATGGAAATGGTTGTTAACAATAAAGAGCTTATTCAGAAGTATCCTGAACTAGGTGCCGCTTTTGATGCATTTGGTAAGAAAAAAGGCCCACTTTGCGCAGGTAATATCCCTGTTGGTAAAGGCCCTATGCGGGTCATTCCGATCGAAACTTCGATTGATGGAGATACGCGAACGGCTTCTTATGAAGAAGTGTCTAAATACCTTAATGATAATGAAGTTTTCTCTCTTTCTGATTGTGCTTGCCGTACATCTCGCGAAGCCATGGATGAAGGTTGTGGTCACTTAAAAGAAGATATCTGTATTCAGATGGGCCATGCTGCGGAATACTATATCCGTACCGGTCGTGGTCGCGAGATCACCCGTGAAGAAGCCATGGTAGTTATCAAGAAAGCTGAAGATAACGGCTTGATGCACAGCATTCCAAACTTCGATGGTTCCGGAAAAACTCACGCGATCTGTAATTGTTGTGGTTGTGGTTGTTTCGCAATGAGACTTGCGGAACAGTGGCAAAACCCGGATATGGTTCGTTCTAACTATACGGTTAAAATTGATCTAGATAAATGTGTTGCTTGTGGCGAATGTGTTGAAACATGTCCGACTAATGCATTGAAACTAGGTCAGAAACTATGTAGTAAAGTGCCAGTAGCTGAAAAAGAACGTGAGCTCCCTCATAATACCGAATGGGGCGAAGATAAATATAACCCTGATTACCGTACCAACAAACAAGTTGTTACGGAAGGTGGTACGGCACCTTGTAAAGCGGGTTGTCCTGCACATATTGGTGTTCAAGGTTATATCAAACTCGCTTCGCAAGGCAATTATGAAGAAGCACTTAAATTGATCAAGATGGAAAACCCGTTCCCAGCAGTGTGTGGACGCATCTGTCCAAAATTCTGTGAAGACGATTGTACCCGTTGTGATCTTGATGGTGCGGTTGCTGTTGATGATATTAAAAAATTCATTGCGCAGAAAGAAATGGACGCGGATACACGCTACATTCCGAAAATAAAATACGATTATGATAAGAAAATTGCTGTTATCGGTGCTGGTCCAGCCGGTCTTTCTTGTGCTTATTACCTAGCTGTTGAAGGCTACAAAGTAACCGTATTTGAAAAACAAACTGCACTGGGTGGTATGTTAACCCTCGGTATTCCGTCTTATCGGCTTGAAAAAGATGTGATAAACGCAGAAATCGATGTTTTGAAAGAATTGGGCATTAAGTTTAAAACTGGCGTTGAAATAGGTAAAGATATCACTCTTGCTGAACTGAGAAAACAAGATTACCAAGCATTCTACATGGCAATTGGTGCTCAGGCTGGTCGTTCGCTAGGTCTTGAAGGTGAAGATGCGCAAGGTGCGGTCACGGGTGTTGAGTTCTTACGTAAAGTTAACCTAGGTGAAAATAGCGAACTTGAAGGCAAAGTGATTGTTATCGGTGGTGGTAATGTTGCCATTGACGTAGCAAGAACAGCAACGCGAGTTGGCGCTACACAAGTGGACATGTTCTGTCTTGAAAGCCGCGAAAAAATGCCTGCTCACGCAGATGAAGTACATGAAGCGTTGGATGAAGACATTAACATCAACAATTCTTGGGGTCCAAAACGTATCGTTACTGAAGATGGCAAAGTTGTTGGTGTAGAATTCAGAAAATGTCTTTCTGTTATCGATGCAAACGGCAGATTTAACCCGAGCTATGACGAAAATAATACTAAGATTGTAGATGCCGAGCATGTATTGCTTTCAGTGGGTCAAGCAATAGATTGGGGTAACATACTTGAAAACAGTAATATCGAGTTGAATCCTAACCAAACAATCCCTGCCGATGCTGCTACTTATCAAACTGATGAGCCAGACATATTTGCTGGTGGTGACGTAGTAACAGGCCCTCGATTTGCCATTGATGCGATTGCTGCAGGTAAAGAAGGTGCTATTTCTATCCACCGTTATGTACAGAATGGACAAAGTTTGGTACTTGGTCGTGTTAAACGCGATTATCGTGCATTTGATAAAACGAACATTGATCTTGACGGATTTGACAATGCACCAAGACAGAATATTGCTCATGTTGACGGTAAACAGTCTAAACAAACATTCCGTGATCTACGTGAAACATTCACCGAGGAGCAAGTCCAGTTAGAAACTGAGCGTTGTCTCGGTTGTGGTGTCGCTGTTGCCGACGAATTTATGTGCATTGGCTGTGGTTCATGTACAACGAAATGTAGATTTGGTGCGATTACGCTTGTTAAAACACATAATGCTGAGGGTTCAGACCTGAAAGAAGTGAAGAAGATCATCATCAAGCATGTGTTAAAACGTAAAGTGCGGATAGCTGTAAACAAACCGTTCAAAAAAATAAAAGCAATAATAAAAGGCTACGACATAAAGTTGGATAAATAATGTTTTAAAGCCTAGGCATCAAAAGGGCGAGGAATATAAGTTCTTCGTCCTTTCAATCAAACTAATAAGGAGGTTCTTATGCACGAATTAGGCGTTGTCTTTGAAGTCATAAAAACCGTTAAGAATTTCGTAGATAAAAATGGATTAACAAAAGTCGATACAATTGTGCTACAAATTGGTGAGCTATCATCAATGATCCCGAAATACATTCACGAATGCTTCCCTGCAGCCATCGATGGCACGGAGTTCGAAGATACCAAATTGGAAATTGAAATCATACCGGCAGAAGCCATCTGTAAAGAGTGTCAGTATGTTTTTAATATTCTCCGACACAAATCTGAATGTCCGAGATGTGAAAGTCTGGAATGGGGTATGTTAAGCGGCAAAGAGTTCTCGGTAAAAGAAGTCATTGCTTGCTAATAGTTACGCGCAGCTATTTGTTTATGGCTGGCTTTTCACATTACCTAAAAGCTGGGTCGCTGGTTGTCACGTGCTGGCAAAGGTGATCTCGGCAATTTTAATTTTAATTCCCACAAGCCACATCATACAGTCTGCATGAAATAGATAATTATCTACATATCCATTTTAAAAGAAAATAATAACCTTAAAAATAATTTCATTTCGATTTTACAATAATGTTTGGCTGTTAAGGATTAATTGACTTTTTACACTTAAATCCACTTCTGCATCAAACTTAAATACCACTCATCTAAAAAATGCAGCAATTAATTTTTTTGTGCATATTTACCTCATACGCAACACATTGTTTTTTTTGGTTAATCGTGATTTGCATCTAGGCATGAATACCCAAGATTGAATATAATTACCATACAATTAGTAGGTGATTAGGTGGGAGGGATAAGACCTGGTTCCTATTATAAAAATAGGTGGAACAGGCTCCCTCGTTAGCGCATTAGTTGCGCACAAAAAATCAACGTCACCCCTAAAAAACGGATTAAATATTTGCGTATCAGAATACGCCTCCCTTAACTGTGTCAGAAGGCAATGACTGGATATGCAGTTAAGTAACTAATTTAAAATAATAATTAGTATTTAAACTTTGGAGTTAATGTAATGGTAAAAGAAAAAGTAATAGACTTGGCGAATTTGATCAGTAGGACTAAACGAGGGGCTAAAGATGAAGTCAAACCAGAACACCCTGAATATAAAGTATTAGAACCCGTAGTCACCGATGAAATGGCAGAAGCGGCGTTATGTCTTAAATTTCGTGACGGGAAGACTGTAGAAGAAGTTGCTTCTGAATGCGGGAAATCACCAGAAAAAACCAAAGAACTGTTGTGGGAACTCGCCATGGCAGGAGCCACTATTGTGGGCGAGCAAGACGGCGTCGATAAATTCTGGCTCGAGCTCTGGGTCCCCGGCCACATGGAAATGCTGGTCAATCACAAAGAAAACTCGATTAAATATCCGCAAATGGGTAAAGCATTTAGTGATTATGGCAAAAAAAGAGGCCCCCTTGCGATAGGTAACTTTCCGGTAGGTACGGGTCCGATGCGGGTTATACCAATCGAATCTGCGATTTCAGGTGAAACTAAACGTGTATCGAATGATGAAATATCTAAATACTTAAATGATAACGATCGATTCTCGGTATCAGACTGTTCTTGCCGTACTGCCAGAGAGGCAATGGGAGAAGGCTGTGGTCACCTTAAAGAGGACATGTGTATTCAATTAGGCAACGCCGCTGAATATTATATTCGTACTGGCCGTGGTCGTGAAATCACCCGTGAAGAAGCATTTGAAATCATTCATAAAGCCGAAGATAACGGTTTAATGCATAACATGCCAAATGTAGACGGACCAGGGCACACACACGCGATATGTAACTGTTGCGGTTGTGGTTGCCTTGCTTTAAGAAACGCCAACATGTTGATGAACCACGATTTCGTGCGTTCTAACTATACCGTAAAAGTAGATGCAGATAAGTGTGTTGCTTGTGGCGAATGTGTTGAAGTATGCCCGACGAATGCATTGAAACTAGGACAAAAACTGTGCAAGAATACGCCTATTCCTAAGGTTGAACGTGAGCTTCCGTATAACACAGAGTGGACGCCAGACCGATGGAATGAAGATTACCGTATCAACAGAGAAGTTGTTATGGCAGAGGGTACTGCACCTTGTAAAGCGGGCTGCCCTGCGCATATCGGTGTTCAAGGTTATATCAAGTTGGCATCGCAAGGTAAATATGCTGAAGCACTCCAACTGATTAAGCTGGAAAATCCGTTCCCTGCTGTGTGCGGACGTATTTGTCCAAAATTCTGTGAAGATGATTGTACCCGTTGTGATATAGATGGTGCGGTTGCTGTTGATGATATTAAGAAATTCATTGCACAGCAGGATATGAACGCTGACACCCGTTATGTTCCAACGATTAAACATGACTACGATAAGAAAATAGCCGTTATCGGTGCTGGTCCTGCTGGTCTATCTTGTGCTTACTATTTGGCTGTGCAAGGTTACAAAGTTACTGTGTTTGAAAAACAAAAAGCACTGGGCGGCATGTTAACACTGGGTATTCCTTCTTATCGTCTTGAAAAAGATGTGATCAATGCTGAAATCGATGTGTTGAAAGACTTGGGTATTGAATTTAAAACGGGCGTTGAAATTGGTAAAGATATCAGCCTTAGTGATCTTAGAACACAGGATTACAAAGCGTTCTACATAGCGATTGGTGCTCAGGCAGGTCGTTCGCTAGGACTTGAAGGTGAAGATGCTGAAGGCGTTATCACCGGTGTTGAGTTCTTACGTCATGTTAATTTAGGCGATCATTCGAAATTTGAAGGTAACGTGATTGTTATCGGTGGTGGTAATGTTGCGATTGACGTAGCAAGAACCGCAACCCGAGTTGGCGCTGCACAAGTGGATATGTTCTGTCTTGAAAGCCGCGAAAAAATGCCTGCACACGCAGAGGAAGTTCAAGAAGCGTTAGATGAAGACATTAACGTCAACAATTCTTGGGGTCCAAAACGTATCGTTGCTGAACACGGCAAAGTCGTTGGTGTAGAATTCAGAAAATGTATTTCTGTATTTGACGCTGATGGCAAATTTAATCCAAGTTATGACGAGAATGATACTAAGATTGTTCCTGCTGATCATGTACTTCTTTCTGTGGGCCAAGCGATGGATTGGGGCAGTATTCTTGCAGACAGTAAAGTTGTATTGAATCCGAACCAGACTATTCAAGCGGATGTTGATACCTTCCAAACTGGTGAACCAGATATTTTCGCCGGTGGTGATGCATTAACAGGTCCTCGCTTTGCCATTGACGCGATTGCACACGGTAAAGAAGGGTCTATCTCTATTCATCGTTTTGTTCAACATGGTCAAAGTTTGGTGTTCGGTCGCCTAAAACGTGATTACCGTGCATTTGATAAGGCTAATGTTAATCTTGCTGGTTTTGATACTGCGCCAAGACAACAAACTGCGCATGTAGATGGTAAAAAATCGAAAGAAACTTTCAAGGATCTTCGTGAAACATTTACTGAAGAGCAAGTGAAGAAAGAGTCGGCACGTTGCCTAGGCTGTGGTGTGGTCATTGCAGATGAATACACGTGTGTTGGTTGTGGTGCCTGTACGACCAAGTGTAAATTTGATGCTATAACCTTAACCAGAACCTACGATGCAGACGCGGTAGAGTTTAAAGACCTGAAATCTACGGTTATTAAACACGCGCTAAAACGTAAGGTGCGAGTTGCGGTCAATAAACCAATTAAAAAGATTAAAGCAATTTTTTCGAAGTAACTAATAAAATTATTAATCTATAAAAAGGGCAGTTAGTTCACACTAACCGCCCTTATCTCTATCATAACTCTAATGTTTTGCTAGTGCATGTGATGTTTAATCACCTAAACATTAACAACACTAACAACACTTGATTTAAAAGAACTAAGCCTCTTTTTCAAGCATAGAAAGTGCCATTGCTTCCGCCACTTTAATACCATCAATACCAGCCGATAAAATGCCACCAGCATAACCAGCACCTTCACCGGCAGGGTATAAACCTTTCGTGCTGATACTTTGGAAATCACGACCACGTTTAATGCATACCGGTGATGATGTACGCGTTTCAACACCCGTTAGTGTTGCATCTTTGGCAGAAAAACCTTTAATTTTCTTTTCAAAAGCCGGTATCGCTTCACGGATAGCGGCAATCGCAAAAGGAGGAAGCGCTTTACTTAAGTCCGTGAACTTAAGTCCAGGCTTGTATGATGGAACAACATCACCAAATTCACCTTCGCCACGACCAGTAAGGAAGTCACCTACCGTTTGTCCAGGTGCATCGTAGTTGCTGCCACCAAGAACAAAAGCCTTCTGTTCCCATTTACGTTGTAAATCAATACCCGCTAATGGGTTACCGGGAAAATCTTCAGGCGTAATACCAACAACAATAGCGCTGTTCGCATTCATTTCTTTACGCGAGTATTGGCTCATGCCATTTGTGACCAAACAACCTTCTTCTGACGTTGCAGCAACAACAGTACCACCGGGACACATACAGAAACTATAGACCGAACGGCCATTCTTACAATGATGAACGAGTTTATAATCTGCTGAGCCTAACAGTGGATTACCGGCATTTTTACCAAAACGGGCGTCATCAATGGCTGATTGTTTGTGTTCAATACGGAAACCAATGGAGAACGGTTTTGCTTCTAAATAAACACCGCGTTTTTGAAGCATCTCAAATGTATCACGTGCGCTATGACCGATAGCTAAAGAAACATGATTTGTTTCAATAATCTCGCCACCAGCAAGCTCAACACCGGTAACTTGATCATTTTCAATTAAAATATCATCGACACGGGCACTAAAACGAATTTCACCGCCAAGCGCAATGATATCTTTACGCATACGCTCAATCATAGTGACCAGCTTAAATGTGCCAATATGTGGCTTACTTAAGAACATGATCTCTTCAGGTGCGCCCGCTTTAACAAATTCAGTTAAAATCTTACGCGCATAAAATTTTGGATCTTTTACTTGGCTATACAATTTACCGTCAGAGAAAGTACCCGCGCCACCTTCACCGAATTGAACATTTGATTCTGGATTTAAAATACGTTTACGCCAAAATCCGAATGTATCTTTTGTTCTTTCACGCACTTCTTTACCACGTTCGAGTACAATCGGTTTTAATCCCATTTGCGCAAGAATAAGTGCTGTAAATAAACCACATGGACCAAAACCTATCACAATAGGACGCTGCTCTAGTTCTTCTGTTTTTTCAGCAACAAATTTGTATTCCATATCAGGCGTCATTCGAACATGTTGATCTTTTTCAAACTTAGCCAGAAGCGTCTGCTCATCTACGCTATCAGCCAACGTAATATCTAATGTATACATTAAGATAATAACATCACGTTTACGTGCATCATAACCACGACGAAAAACAGTATATTCACTCAATTGCTTAGGCTGCAGTGACAATCTCTGTAAAATATATTCATTAATAGCTTGATCATCATGATCTAGCGGAAGTTTTACATCGGTTAAACGTAACATATAAAATTATCCAAATATCAAAGAGCATCGCGCTGTCAGAGCACAAGCCAGAAAACTAAAATCTTAGGGCGACTATTTTACGTTATTATGAAGAGATATGCATTTTATTATTTGAAACCAGGTTGTTTTTCATGCCTCTTTTTCAATCTACATAGGATGTTAATTGCTTTTAGGTCGTGCTTACGTATAATGCCTGCACTTTGGAAATTGAGGAACAAGCATCATGGCTTTTGTCGTAACCGAAAACTGTATAAAATGTAAACATGGTGATTGCGTCCCTGTATGCCCTGCCGATGCCTTTCATGAAGGACCAAACTTCCTCGTCATAAATCCAATAGCCTGTATTGATTGTGGACTTTGCGTGCCAGAATGTCCTGTCGATGCCATTTACCAAGAAGATGAAGTGCCTGAAGATCAACAAGTATTTATTAAAATAAATACAGAGCTCTCTGAACTATGGCCTGTTATTACCGATAAATGCGAGCCACCAGCAGATGCAGACGACTGGGATGGTGTAGAAAATAAACTGTCTTTATTAGAACGTTAGTCCTCACTATCCTCATATTAAACCGTTTGTATTAATGACCAATTCTCCAAAGTGGAGAGTTCAGTATTCCCCCAAATGAACGCCCACTTAATAACCTGCGAGTTCACCGTCTTTAATTATGAATATGTTAGCCTCGACTCTCCCTCTCGTTAAATAAATTCACATCTAGACTTAAAAAATTAACTATTATTTAGTTCTGCTTTAAAAGTAACCTAAGGATAGACGGATGTGTAATGATAAAATTTCAATAACGAGCGTTATCATTAAGATAATGTCGATTGTCTTATTAATTATCATCTCCCCTACTCACACCTATGCAAACGCTAGCCTACATCTAGATAAAGTACAGCTATACGACGAGCTAAAAAGCACGAATAAAGATAAGCGGCTGTTTTTTGAACATAGCAGACTCAATCTTTCAGGTCTTACGTTATTGAGTTTATTAGCTGACCTAGGCACTAGAGAACACCCGATACTTACTCAGGATGAAATGGCAAACATTGACGCAACAGATAAAGTGCTTACCCTACAGCTTTATCACATAGCTTCGCAATCATATGGCAATCAATTAAAGTCTGCTGCAAATAACCCTAATGATTTTAGAACTGCGCTTATTAACGATACCCTTCCTGCCTATATAGACTCTGCAATGCCGCAATTTAACGCTGTTATTCGCTTAAGGCAGGCGATTAACAAATATAAGGGCATGAAGAATATTGCCTGGCCAGAGCTTACAGACTCGTTTAATCCACAGCTAGGCCAAGGTCATGCAGAAGTTAAGGTACTTAGAAAAAAATTAATTACCTTCAATGATTTGCAAACGGCGTCTACATCCAAACACAGATTGCACATATTCGACCAAAGTATCATTAACGGTTTAAAGCATTTTCAACGTCGCAATGGTTTAAAATCGACAGGTAGGCTCAACGCCACGACAAAAAATGCATTAAATCAAAATATAGACTCTCGCATAAACAAACTTCAAATTAATTTGTGGCGATGGCTTTCTTTACCCCGTATCCCGCCAACAACATATATCATGGTAAATATTCCTGCGTTTAATTTAAAGCTTATAGATAAGGGAGAGGCGCTGATAGAAATGAAAGTCATTGTCGGCAAGCCCAGTAATCAAACGCCCATCATGATCACCGCAGTTAACTCAGTTACCCTCAATCCTACGTGGACACCTACTCGTAATATTATTAACAATGATCTGCTGCCGTTACATAACCAAAATCAAACTGCTTTAAACAGTCTTAATTTTTATCTAGCCAAAGGTTACGGTGCAAATACGTTATACCGAGAGGTACCACCCAATCTGCAAGAGATGTTAAAGCAATACCGTTTAGTCCAGCGACCTGGGAGCAACAATGCATTAGGTAACGTCCGTTTCAATATTAAAAATAACAAGGCTATATTTTTACATGACACGCCGACTAAATATCTGTTTAAACATCGAAATAGAGCATTGAGTCACGGTTGCATTCGTCTAGAAAAGTCTGCCGATTTACTCACCATCTTGGGTATCAATCGGCGCAAACATAACTCAGGAACAAAACACCTGAGACTGCAACAATCATTGCCCGTTTTTATCACTTATCAAACAGCTTGGATTGATAACTTAGGGGAAATCAATTGGCGTAACGACTTATATAATAAAGATAAACAATAGAAAGAAAGCACGTTTTATAAATATACGCAAGAAATATTAGCCAATAATCAGTTAGTGCTCTAGTTTTATCTATATGCTTCTCAAGCATAGGGTGTAAAGAAGTAAAGATAATAATATCAATGCGTTAATCTATATTTGTGAATTAAAAGCAATATTGTTGGAGTAATAAAATGAATAAATTATCAATATTTATCCAAGATTTTATAGAAGATGAAAGTGGCCTTACTGCGGTGGAGTATGCCATTGCCGGTGGATTAGTTGTTGGCGGAATGGTGGTAGCGTTTGGTAATCTTGGTACGGCAGCAACTAACCAAATAAGCTCTCTATGTACAGCTGTCGATGCAACTGCAACTTGTACTACTTCATAACTGCGGTTAAAAATGCCGTTGCTGGTGGCATACGTTGACTCGCCTAGGTACGCCCAAACTGGTCAAATAGGTGGTTTATGCAACAGCAACTTGCGCTAATGCAGCGGTTGCTGGATAGCCCCCAGAAAATGGTATTTAATATGACTCAATATGCGTTGTTAATCACAGTGACAATATCATTTATTATGCTCACTGTAGCATTATACTTTGATCTTCGTTATCAACGCATTCCTAACCTGTTATGCCTATTAACTCTACTATTCGGTATAACAATTAACAGCTATTTTTATGGTTGGGATGGTCTACTTGAAGCATTATCTGGAGCTGCCCTTGCCATCTTATTGTTAATTCCGGTTTATTATTTCAAAATGCTAGGTGCCGGAGACGTAAAATTAATGATTGGTATTGGCGCGTTGGCAGGTCCCTTAGTCCTTACTTGGTCGATTGCTTACGGCGTTATCTTTGGCGCATTTACCAGTATGTTAATTGCCACCAAAGCGGTAGGTTGGCGAGGTCTAAAAACAATGATTTCTCGTTATATCGATTGCTTATATTTACGTACATATTTTAAACCAGAAAAAGGGGATGCAGGAGGAGTTAATGTGCCCTACGCACCCGCATTGATGCTTGGTTGGATGTTAGCAACTTATATGAATCACGACATTTACGCTTTGATGTGGACGATAGAAATAGTGCTAGAGGAAATAGGTACAAGTTTTAGTCTCATATAGCGCTCATATAAATCTCATATAAATAAGAACGGGCATGATTATGATGGATCAATCAATTAATGGACAGCAAGAAAATCACCCAGAACTATCCACTTATGACAATACTCCCTTACCTAGAATAATATTAGAACAAGAACAGACTAATCTTACTTATGAGCATCTTGCTAAACGCCCATCAACCATCGCGGAAACTGGCTTATCCGCTCAGTTACTAACAGAATTATTAATTAAGCACATTCATGTTATGCACGTAGCAACGATACGGGAGCTGTCAGATGCGCTTGCCTTATCTGGAGGCATAATACAAATCCTTGTCGACTTAGCTAAAGAAGCTGCTTTAATAGAAAACAGACAAAGTTCCGCAAATGGTCAAATGCGTTACGCCTTATCGCACATTGGTGTTAATGAAGCAGAGAAAGCGTTAAAAACGAGTGGCTATAGCAGTGTTGCTCCGGTTCCATTAACCCAATACGTTGATATTGTACTGAAGCAAACCAGTCGAAATACGCAAATTACTAAACAACGTATGGAAGCTAGATTTTCTGAGTTAATGTTTTCCGAAGCGTTAATCTCAGCCATTGGTCCGGCATTAAACTCCAACAAACCCATATTAATTTATGGCATGCCCGGTGTTGGTAAAAGTTACCTCTGTCGTAACTTGAATTTATTATTCAGCGATGATGTGTTAATCCCTTCTGCAATCGAAATAAGCGGTAGTATAATTCAAGTTTATGACCCTCAAATTCACATTATCAGTACAAAAGAAGATGAAACACCTGCTGACACATTGATTAGTCTTGATCAAGGCCATGACCCACGCTGGCGTTTATGTCAGCGCCCGTTAATCGTAACCGGCGGTGAACTTACCGAAGACATGTTAGAGGTCAATTATGATTCAACAAGCCGTACTTATAAAGCACCCATACAGCTAAAAGCAAACAACGGTATCTTATTATTAGATGATCTAGGTCGTCAAAAAATGAGTCCGCTCGCATTATTTAATCGCTGGATCATTCCACTCGAAGAACGACGTGATTTTTTATTCTTGCCCAACGGTGTGCACTTTGAAATACCCTTCGAACTTATTTTATTATTCTCAACGAACTTGAATCCGGCAGAACTTGTTGATGAAGCGTTCTTACGCCGTTTAGGCTACAAAATTGAATTTCAGCCATTAGAAGTAGATAACTATAAAAAGCTTTGGTTTAGAGTTTGTGAAGATTTTAACTTAACATGTTCCGATGAAACGTTTAATTATCTTCTAAAAACATATCATAGTCGCACTAACAAACCTTTTCTGCCCTGCTATCCACGTGATCTACTCAGTATCATCAGTGATCAAGTTAAATTTAATGAACTCCAAAACCAAGTAGAGAACAACTTAATAGATATCGCATGGAAGCACTACTTTGTTAGTCCGAGCTAATAATATTAGAGGTAGATAACATGAATAAAAAAACTGTAATTTCTGTCGCAATCTCGATTATGTTTGGGGTTGGCGCTATTTTAATCGCACAAAGCTGGTTAGAAACCAATAAAGTTGCGGCACCAGAAAACCAAGTTTATATCGCCTTTTCCACTATGGTTATTCCCGTAGGTACGGTTATTGAATCAAAACATATTAAATTGAAAGTTTTGCCCGAGTCTATGTCAGCTGATAATACTGTCGCTGATCCAGATGAAATCTACGGCATGATAGCGAAAGATACTATTTATATAGATGACATCATCCGATTAGAAAGGCTGCTCATCAAAGGTGAAGGCAGTACACTAGCAAGCCTTATTTCCGAAAATATGCGCGCTGTATCGATCCGTGTGGATGATGTTGTCGGTGTGGCTGGTTTCTTATTACCAGGTAACCGAATCGATATTTTAAATACGGTATCCGGCAGTGGAGGTTCAGTAAATACAGAAGTAATTCTACATAACATTAAGATATTAGCTATTGATCAACGCGCTGCGATAGATGAAAACAAGCCTCAACTGGTAAGAGCTATCACCGTCGAAGTTAACCTAGAACAAGCTGAAATATTAATGACGGCCCGTAATAAAGGACGGTTACAGCTAGCACTACGCAATCCATCCGACACCTATGCCGTCGATTTTGTAAGCAATAAAAAAGTAACTAACGATGATATTGTTGAAATAGCGCCACCTGTATTTAAACCGCGTCCAATTAAAAAACATAAAGTCGAAATAATCCGTGGTACAACCCAAGAATCTGTCCAACTTAAAATTTAGTTATTCGACTATAAGTAGGTGATACATATGAATATAAACCCCCATTTTTATAAATATGAGTCTAAGCAATGGTCATTAGTTATTTTGATTTTAATATCCAATTTAATTTTAGTTAGTACTGCGTTCGCTGGCGGACCAACTGCATTAGATGATGATAGTATTAGAATTCCTATTTTCAAATCTAAAACTTTACAAATGGATAAAGCAATCCATCGCGTATCCGTCGGGAATCCAGATATTGCTGATATCCTAATTTTACGCAGTCGCGAGCTGTATATAGTCGGTAAAAGATTAGGCACCACGAACATGATGGTATGGGATAAAGACGACAACCTAGTTCACGTACAAGATCTAGAGGTTACCCATGACTTAAATAGTCTTAGAAAACGTCTATACAAATACTTACCAAATGAAGACATTGGCGTAGAAACCTCACAAGGTCAACTGGTGGTCAGTGGACAGGTTTCATCATTGGTGAAAATGAATACTGCCGTAGAGATTGCCCAAGGTTATGCAACAGCAGCTAACGTGGGGAAAAACAGTACTGTCGTTAATATGATGTCTGTCGGCGGTGGTCAACAGGTCATGTTAGAAGTCACGATTGCGGAAGTGAGTACCGATATAGGTCGTCATTTGGACGGTAACACCGTTCTGGGTGCATTCGGTTCAGATGGATTTGCAGGTATAGGGACAGGGACTGGTAATGTGCCGACTAATATTTTAGGCTCGATAGACACTAATATTTTTGCTCGCTATCTCACTGGTGATATGTTGTTTAGCGTTGCTTTTGACGTAGCCAAAAGTAAAGGGTTAACAAAAATACTTGCAGAACCCAACTTAACTGCACTTAGTGGCCAGTCTGCTGAGTTTTTATCTGGTGGTGAGTATCCAGTGCCTGTTTCAACTGATGATGGTATTACCATCGAATATCGAGATTTTGGTGTGGGTGTTAGCTTTGTACCAACAGTACTTGATTCTGGTAAAATAAACCTAAATCTTAAGGTAATGGTTAGTGAACTTAGTAGCGTCAATAGTGTGACTATCTCAGCATCAGAAACAAGCACATCAACTATCACCCCCTCTTTAATCAAAAGATCAACCGCAACTACGGTTGAACTCGGAGATGGCCAAACTATCGTTATTGGCGGCTTGCTAAGTGATACTCTTCGTGAATCTGTAACTAAATTCCCAGGCCTAGGTGACATTCCTATTTTAGGCCAGTTATTCACAAGCCAAGAGTATTTAAGTGGTCAAACAGAACTGGTTATTATGGTGACACCTCGCTTAGTCAGACCCTTTAATAAAGATGGCATGATATTACCTACCGATGGCTTCGTGCCCGTGTCTGATATGGAATTTTACTTACTCGGTAAAATGACACAGCAAGAGAAACGCTCGGATACCAAGAACCCAAATGATACTTCAGTTACACCAACAAATATCGTCCCCAATTCAGGCGGCACAGAGCAACAGTATGGCCATACTCTCAATTAGCTAAGTATTTATAATACATTTATAGCGAACAATTGAATTAAGGAATAATGATGAAATATATAAGTTTAATTCTGTTCTGTAGTCAAATATTATTCGGTTGCGTACAACAGCCAAATTACGAATTATCAGCATCTACGCAATATTTTAAAGACATACAAATTCTTGATCCCGATGCCCCTGCAAAAAATGATGGCATAACCAATACTCTTGAAGGTAAGTATGGTCAGAAAGTTATCTCTTCGTATCATGATAGTGCTTACGACGCGAAATCTGCGCGTGATATGTCACAGTAATTGAAAGGCTACATTATGGGTCTCAACTCAAACAGCACCTTAAGAAGTAAACAAAACGGTAACATTCTCATTGTGTTCACAATAGCTTTGTTTGCTCTTATAGGCATGGCTTCACTAGCGCTAGACGGCGGCCATTTATTACTAAACAAAGGAAAGTTGCAAAACTTAGTCGATGCAGCGGCTTTGCATGCCGCCACAGAGCTAGATGAAGGCGCAACTCATGAGCAAGCCAGGGCTGCAGTCGTCACTTTGATCGAGTTAAACATAACGCATAACGATCACCATGAGTTAGCCAGTGCTATCGATTTTTCAAGTGTGAATAATGGTCTCGATCAGATGACGGCGCAGTTGAATGTAGAATTTTCGCAATTACCAGACCCGTTTATTCAAGATAATAATGAAAGCGCAAAGTACGTGAAAGTATCTTTATATCAGTTAGAGCTAAATAACTTTCTCGCTGATGTGTTCAGTTTTAATAAACAAGTTTCAGCGACAGCACTATCAGGTCCTAGTTCTGATATAAGTAATTGTTATCAAGACTTAGTCCCTATGGTCGTTTGTGCAGACACTGCAAACGCAGGTATAGATGGCGCTAATGAATATGGATTAAAAGAATACAGTTTAAATTTAATGAAAATTGGTTCAAATTCAAATGCTCCAATCGGTCCCGGAAATTTTCAATTACTTCGTCTTGGTTCCAATACCGGGGCAGCAGACATCCGAGCCGCAATGGCTGGTGATACGGATCTGGGCACTGTCTGCTTCACGTCAGGAATAAGCAATCAATCAGTACCAACAGAACCAGGTAATACAGTTGGACCTGTTGCACAAGGACTGAATACACGGATGGGAGAATGGCATGGACCTGTTAATTCGACAGATCACCTAAGAGATACCAATATATGCGAAGGCGCTACGATCGAGCTTGATGAGAATGGTAACGCGCTTGAAGCCGGTGCTGCGGCTAAATCATATACATTTAATGACTACGATAGCGATGTAGCCCAATATCTCAGTGACGCTAACACGTCATGCGATGCCACTAACCCGATATCGGGCGGTAATATCATAGCAGAAATGAGCGACGGGTCACAGGTTGCCAGCTCTGATCGTCGTATTTTACAGGTTGTTATCGCTGATTGTAGCGGTACAACTAATGGCGCGAACGATCTTGATTTCCTTGATGTGGGTTGTTTTTTTATGACCCAAAAAGTGGGTAGTTCAGGACCAACTTCCTATGTCGTGGGCGAGTTCATTAATAGTGGAGGAAACTGTACTGATAGTGGAACTCCATCTATCACTCCAGTGGACAATGATGGTCCATATAAAATTGTATTATTTCATGTACCAGGAAGCTCTGATTCTTAGGAGGCGTTATGTTGCGAAAAACAATCAAAATAGGCGGTTCAAAAAATCGTAACGAACAAGGTTTTGCCGCGATTGAACTTACGATGATCCTACCTTTTCTTTTACTCATAATTTTTGCGACTGCCGAATTCGGTCGGTTACTGTATCAATATAATGCCCTTAATAAAACAGTACGAAATGCATCCCGCTATTTAGCAGGTAACGCCAAACTCGGCACCGGTGTATATGAAATAAGACCGGGCGTAGCAACTAAAGTTACAGCATATATAAAGTATGGCGGTCCAAGCTCAGTAACGCCCCTACTACCAAACTTAACGTCGAGTACCATAGACTTAAGTTTATCTGGTGAATTTGTCACTATTAGTGTTTCTTATCCTTGGCAACCTTTATTTTCTGACATGTTCACTACCTTTGGCTTAGGTAATGATATTGATATGAGTTTCCCACTAGTATCAACCTATACAATGAGGGCGTTCTAATGATTAACGACAATCACAGTAAACAACAAGGTGTATATGCTGTGGAGTTTGCTATAGCGGGTAGTTTATTTTTCTTACTTTTATTTGCCGTGTTAGAAATTGGTCGGCTATTTTTCACTTGGAATGTACTAACGGAAGTCACACGACGAGGCGCGAGATTGGCGGCAGTTTGCTATTTTGATACCACCAACATTGTCGCTTTTGATGACATGATCTCGATTTCACTATTCAATGACCAACCCATCATTCCGAACCTTTCAGCAGCAAATTTACAAATTCAATACCTGATGGATAACGGGACTCAAGTACTAAGCTCTGTTGACGCGAATTTCATTCATTTTGTCAAAGTAGATATCATCAATTATCAGCACCAATTATTAATTCCAGGATTATTTCTAACATTAGATTCACCTACATTTTCAACGACATTACCAAGTGAGAGTTTAGGCGTGACACCCAATACGACAACGTTATGTACGCCAACATAATTATAATTTAAGACTAGTAACTATTTATTGGTAAGGAATCATAAATGAGCAACCAAAATTCAAATAATATAATTGGATTTAGTGACAGTCACTCCGTGCCAATAGATCGAGATGCACAAGCATTGCCTTTTCCACTAAATTGTTTAGTCGTTTGCCCAAACTCGGCACTGCGCCAGAATTTGTCCACGTATTTAGCTTCAGTTACAAATTTAAAAGTAGATTATTGCACCACATTAGAGAGTAACTTAAACAATCATAATTTGGTTATCTTCGTACTAGATAGTGATGACCATAAGACTATAAATGACATTAAAGAAATAGCCAAACATAATATTAATTTCATCCTAGTTGCAGACAACATTAGGAATGAGCTTATTCGAACCGCTGTGCAATTCAAAGTGAAAGACATTATTTCTGTACAGGATATCAAAAAAGAATTGATCAACTCATTACTAACATCCGCTAATGAGTTAATGCAAGCCAGTAAAATAGCCCCACTATATACAGTCATCAACGGTAAACCAGGCTCAGGAGCCAGCTTTATCACCAGTTGCTTAGGTGAGATTAGCGCCAATTTATCGAACCAAGAGATTGCTATTATAGACGCAGATCTAAATTATGGTTCGCTTGCTGACACGTTTAATTTTGATGCTAATTATTATTTAACTGATGCGCTAAATGAATTAGATAAATTAGATAATACAGCCATTAAATCAATGATGCTAAAAAGGGATAACCTGAGCCTATTAGCCAGTAAACCGTACACTCAGCTCAACACCAACCCACAAATTTTGCGCGGTTTAGACCAACTAGTCTGGAAAATAAAATTGAATCACGATCTTGTATTGGTTGACTTATCACGTGGTATTGAACATTTCACCATACCATTATTGAATTTATCATCTAAAATTCTGATTGTGATACAGCAAAACATACTCAGTCTTCGCGAAGCAAAAGTAATGATTCAGCAATTAACTCAGAACCTAGGGATAGATACACATAAATTACATGTCATCGTTAATCGATATTCGGCTAAAAATAGTAATATATCACTCACCGACATACAAAAAGTTCTGGGCATCGAAAGCTTATATGTTGTTAGCAACAATTATCAACTGGCCAATGCAGGCATCGATTCAGGATCACCATTATTAAAAGTAGCTGATCATAAAGTAATACAGAATGAGGTATCACATATTATCGGGGCGTTATTCTCAATTGAGATTCCGGTGAAAACAACCTTATTAACTAAAATATTTCGGAGACTATAATGGAATTTGTAAACAACCAAAAAAACGATCCTTTTAGTATGTTAACAGCTAGCGATATGGAGACCAAACAAGAAATATTTGGTCAATTGTTAACTCAACTTGATCTCTCAGTGCTAGAAACCTTACCCCCTGAGATTGCCAAAGAAAAAATTGCCAATTCTTGTTATCAATTTCTGAATAAACAAACCAGACCAATTAGTCTCGATGTTAGGCAAATTTTAATTAAATTAATCACAGATGAAATATTAGGACTCGGTCCGCTTGAGACCTTACTCGAAGATCCGACAATCGCGGATATTTTAGTCAACAGTTATGACCGAATATTTGTCGAGCGAAATGGGAAATTAGAACAAGTATCAGTTCAATTTTATGATGATAAACATTTATTAAATATCATCGACCGCATCGTATCCAGCGTAGGCAGAAGAATCGATGAGTCATCGCCAATGGTCGACGCCCGGCTCAAAGATGGCAGCCGTATCAATGCCATTATCCCCCCACTTGCGCTTGACGGTCCTGCATTATCAATTCGTCGTTTTACTGTTGATAAGCTACAGGCACAGCAACTTATTGACTATGGTTCGATGACTCAACCGATGGCAGATCTAATTCAAGCGGCTGTATTAGGTAAATTAAACATTTTAATTTCTGGCGGTACGGGTAGTGGTAAAACCACACTATTGAATATTTTGTCCGGATATATACCCGACAATGAGAGAATCATTACCATTGAAGATTCAGCTGAATTACAGCTACAACAACCACATACGGTTAGGTTAGAAACAAGACCTGCGAATATCGAAGGTAAAGGTGAAGTCACCCAACGTGAGTTGGTAAAAAACTGTTTACGGATGCGTCCCGATCGAATTATTATCGGTGAAGTACGTGGCAGCGAAGCGATAGACATGTTAGCTGCGATGAATACGGGTCACGAAGGCTCAATGACAACGCTGCACGCTAACACACCACGTGATGGCTTAGGACGATTAGAAAATATGATATGCATGGCAGGGTTTGATATGCCAATTCATAACATCAGAACTCAAATATCATCGGCCATTGATTTGGTAGTGCAGTTACAACGACAAGAAGATGGCAAGCGTCGTATTACCAGCATCCAAGAGGTCACCGGAATGGAGGGTGACATGATCACTATGTCTGAAATTTTCACTTTCCGACGCGAAGGTAAAAATGAGGATGGCAGCATTAAGGGTAGATATGCCGCTACAGGCGTTGTCCCCACCTTTGCGCGTAAACTCAAAGATAAAGGTATTGACATTCCTCACAGCCTATTCACTGTCGATATGCTGTCCAACGGATTTTAAGAGGTAAATGTATGAGTTCTCAAGTCATGTTTTTACTCTTGGTATTTGCAGCTGTAGTATTGTTATTTCAAGGTTTTTTCATCTCAGTATATAGCCCACAGCGAGCTAACTCTAAACATATACGTAAGCATCTAGCATCTTTAGCGGATGATGATGATGCACAAGCGGAGATTTTAATCAATAAAAAAGTGGAATCTCTGCCCCCTTTCTTGCAGCAGATAGAATCATTACCACTAGTTTACAATTACACCTACAAGATGGAACTTTCTGGTTCCAAAATGTTAGGTCATCAATATCTAATACTGACTCTTGTCTTGTCGCTTATCATAGCCATAACAGCATGGTTTATCAGTCTGGATATGGTTTTTACAGTATTTTGTGTCATTATTACTTTTACCATTATGCACTTAATATTAAACCGCAATATAAACAAACGCATGGAAAGGATTGAGCAACAGTTCCCCGAAGCATTAGACATACTTAAACGCGGATTGCAAGCAGGTTATGCTTTTAGTGATTCCATTAAACTTGTTTATGAAGAACTTGAAGGTGAACTGTCTGATGAATTTAAGCTTATGTTTAATCGCATTAATTACGGTAATGATGTGCATACTGCCTTGTTAAGCTTTGTTAAACGTGTACCAAGTACCTCTGCGATGGCCTTTTGCAGTTCAGTCTCTATCCATAAAGAGACCGGGGGTAACCTAGCTGAAAACATAGACAACTTATCAAGAATAATTCGACAAAGGTTTACCTTCAAACGCCGTGTAAAGACATTATCAGCCGAAGGACGACTGTCAGGTTGGGTACTTGTGTTAACACCATTCGTTTTATTTGCAGTGCTTTATCTTTCATCCCCAGATTACATCAGTATTCTAATTAATACTCCAGAGGGTTTAAACCTTCTTAAATGGGGCGGCATAGGCATGTTGCTTGGTATATGGTGGATAAGTAAATTAATTAAGATTGAGGTATAATAATGAATCAAATTATACAGCTTTTTGAAACAACGTTTGCCGACCCAGTCATGGTTAAGTGGGCTATTTATCTTATCGCAGGTATTGCGGGAATAACCCTAGCAATAGCTCTTTCATCATTAGTATCGGGACTTTATTCTCCCGTTAAAAAACAATTAAATAAACTCTCTAAAGAATCGACACAACCCGACGACTTAGCTAAAGAATATGAGTCATCACTAGAACATACTATTGATAAATTAAACCATATCCCTTTTATCAACAAACATTACAAAGGTGACTCATCCACAAAAAAACTGCTGATTCACGCAGGTTTTCATTCTCAAGACGCATTAAAAATATTCAATTCTATTAAACTATTATTACTCTTGAGCAGTGGCGTGCTAGTCACGCTATTAATCAATCAAATTTCAACTTATTCGACATCCACGACTGTCTATATCATTTTATTTGTACTGGGTACCGCGTATCTTTTACCGGGTATCATATTAAAAAAAATCGCCAACCGTAGAATGGCTGATTTAAAGCGGTATTTCCCAGATGCGCTTGACTTACTTATCGTGTGCTGCGAATCAGGCCTAGGATTACTTGAGTCATTTCAACGTGTTGCAAAAGAATTAAAACTTGCACACCCTTATCTCTCTTATGAGCTTAACCTCGTCTGTAGTAAAGTGCGATATGGCCTAACATTACAACAAGCACTAAAAGAATTTAGCGACCGGACGGGTCTGGAAGATATTCGAGGTCTGAATTCTGTCATTGTTCAAAGTTTAAGACTGGGTACTGGTGTAGCAGCAACTATTCGCATATATTCTGATGAATACCGTGAGAAAAGATTGCAGGCGGCAGAAGAGAACGCCGCTAAATTAGGCGTAAAAATGATTTTCCCTATGATGTGTTGTATTTGGCCGTCTTTCTTTATTGTCGCAATCGGACCTGCAATACTAAAAGTGATGAGTGTTTGGGGAGATGCATTTTGATTATAAAATCAGATCGAATCAAAAATTGGTTATGTGCCATTATAGGGGTTACTCTTTTAACGGGTTGCACTACCACCATAACGGGTGGCAGTCGGCTCAACTTTTCAGACGTTCCGCCAGATTCAAGAGAAACCACGCTATCACAAGCTATTTCCGCTGAACAAAATAGTCAATATGACAAAGCCATCGTTCTCTTTGCCAAAGCATTGAAGTTACAGCCTAGTGATGAAGACAAGCCAACAATAAGCATGACCAATACAGCGTTATTTTATAAAATTGGTTTACTTGAAGTTAAAAAGAACAATAAAGAGCTGGCCAGAAAAGCATTTGGACAAGTACTTAAAGATGAACCGGCACATGTTTTAGCTCAAACACAGCTTGGTATTATATATTTAGCTCAAAAAAACAAACAAGACGCGTTAGTACTATTAACGAAAGCGATAACCACAGATCAACAACGCCTTACTAATCAAGTCAAACCTGTAAAGGGCTATGTTAAGCTTGATGAACAATCACCATTACAAGCTTACATGGGGCTCGCTATCATTAATGATCTTAAAGGCGCTCACAAAAAAGCACGCGCATTGTTAAACTTAATATTACCGATAACACCACAAGACCCAATTCTATTCACTAATATTGGATATTCTCATTATCTGTCTGGAAATTACGTTGAAGCTGAAATAAATTTTAAAAAAGCCATCGACATCGATATCCTATTTTCTAGAGCTTGGGTAGATTTAGGCTTAGTTTATGTCCGTAAGGGCATGTACTCAAGAGCATTACAAACCTTGAAGCAGGTTATGCCAACAGAACATGCGTATAATGATATCGGTTACTTTCTAATATTAGAAGGTCGTTATCGTGAAGCGGTATACTTTCTTGAACGCGCAATAGAACTCTCGCCGAGTTATTTTGTGAAAGCCAATATCAACCTTGAAAACCTTAAACTTCATCTGAATAAGCATATCGATTTAGCTTATTCAGATGAGTAATTATCTTTAGTTTCGATTCCGTTTAGTTTTTGATATAAATATTTTATATATTATAGTTATAAAAAATAGTTAAAAAGCGTTGCAATTTTATCCTAGATTGCTATTGTGAACTCAACCACACTTATTAGTAACAACATACTAACTGGAAAAAACTTATGAATAACACTCTGAAAGTAAACGTGCATCACCATCATCATATTTGATTAGCTTTCAGGCTGTTGACTGGAGGTGTATGCACGCAAGCTTCCGGAACTCATTTAGAAAAACCCTCGGAAGATTTATCTTTCGGGGGTTTTTTCGTTTATAAACAATTATTTTGACAAGGTTAAAGGACGACAATGTTAGAAATTAAAAATGACCAACCAAGACTAAGAATCGCAATTCAAAAATCAGGCCGTCTTAGCACTGAATCTCAAAACCTACTTGAAGCAATGGGGCTTAAAATTAACATGCGCGAACAACGTCTGATCGCGCACTGTGAAAATATGCCGATTGATCTGCTTCGTGTACGTGATGACGATATCCCCGGTTTGATCATGGATGGCGTTGTTGACCTAGGCTTCATTGGTGAAAACGAATTAGAAGAAAAAGAGTTAGAGCGTAAACGTCTTGGCCAACCTGCTGAATATAAAAGGCTTAAGCGTATGACTTTTGGTAGCTGCCGTTTATCAATTGCAACAACTGAAGAATTTGACTACCAAGGCCCTCAATCACTTGAAGGTCTACGTATTGCAACGTCATACCCTGAACTGCTAAAACGTTATTTAGACGAACAAGGTATAAACTTTAAATCAGTGATGCTTAATGGTTCTGTTGAAGTTGCCCCTCGCGCTGGTATTGCTGATGCAATCTGTGATCTGGTGTCAACGGGCGCAACACTTGAAGCAAATGGTCTTAAAGAAGTGCAAGATATTTTCCACTCAAAAGCCGTGTTAATCCAAGCAAAAGCGCCATTATCTAAAGATAAACAAGCGTTAGTTGATCGCCTAATGGTTCGCGTTCAAGGTGTAATGCAAGCGAAAGAAAGTAAATACATCATGCTACACGCACCAAAATCACAACTAGATGCTGTCATTGCGCTGCTTCCAGGTGCAGAACACCCAACGGTATTACCACTTGCATCAACTGACGATATGGTTGCGGTACACTTGGTTAGTACTGAGAAGTTATTCTGGGAAACAATGGAAGAACTTAAACAGTTAGGCGCAAGTTCAATTTTAGTATTACCAATTGAGAAAATGCTCGGTTAGTAGCAAACATGCACAAGCAATGTTAAGGGAGGATCAAGCATGAAAACAGTAGTATGGGATCAACTTAGTCAGGCAGAACAATCCGCATTATTAATGCGCCCTGCCATATCAAACTCAGCAAAAATAGGTGACATCGTTACCGATATTATTGCTCAAGTGAGAAATGAAGGTGATAACGCTTTAAAAGCACTCACCGCAAAGTTTGATAAAGTTGAAATAGATTGTTTACGTGTGACGGCGGCTGAAATTGAAGCCGCAAGCCAACGCGTAGACAATGAAACCAAACAAGCGATCAAACAAGCACGACAACACATTCATCTTTTTCATGAAGCGCAAGTACAAGATACGATTCGTGTAGAAACAATGCCTGGTGTGGTGTGTGAAATGCACACGGTTGCGCTTGATTCTGTTGGTTTATATATCCCTGGCGGCACCGCCCCACTACCATCAACTGTACTCATGCTTGCGACACCGGCTAACATTGCAAATTGTGAACGTATTGTATTAACAACACCACCTCCGGTCGCCGATGTAATTTTGTTTGCCGCTCAATTATGTGGTGTAACCGAAATTTATACGCTGGGTGGCGCACAAGCAATCGCAGCCCTCGCTTATGGCTCTGAATCGGTCAACAAAGTAGATAAAATATTCGGCCCTGGTAATGCCTTTGTAACAGAAGCTAAACGCCAAGTAAGTATGGATATTAAAGGTGCTGCGATTGATATTCCCGCTGGTCCATCCGAAGTATTGGTGATTGCCGATGCTGACGCTGACGCTGGTTTTATTGCCGCCGACTTACTTTCGCAAGCTGAACACGGTCCCGATTCGCAATCAATACTGGTTGTATCATCGGCCAAACTAGCGGCAGAAGTTTCTCAACAAGTTGAACTACAATTAGCGTGTTTATCACGACAGGACATAGCGGTACAGTCCATTGCATCAAGTTTAATCATTGTGACCAATGATATCGACACATCGATTGCAATTAGTAACCTCTATGCTCCAGAGCATTTAATTGTTCAAACTGACAATGCACGTGGTTTGTTACCGAAACTAAAACATGCAGGTTCAATTTTCTTAGGGGCTTGGTCTCCAGAATCTGTCGGTGATTATGCAAGTGGCACTAACCATGTATTACCAACCTATGGTTACACTAAAACCTATTCAAGTTTAGGGCTTGCAGATTTTACCAAACGCTTCACTGTTCAGGAGTTAACCCAAGATGGTCTCAAGAGCTTGGCGAAGACGGTCACTTGTCTGGCTGATGCAGAAGGACTCGACGCACACAAACGTGCCGTCACAATCAGAATCGAACGTTTGGGGGCAATGCAATGAGCCACAAGTTAACAACACTCGCAAGGAAGAACATACAAGAACTAACGCCATATCAATCAGCGCGTAGAATCGGTGGTACAGGTGACATTTGGTTAAATGCCAATGAAGCTCCTGATTCAGGCCACTATTCATTAGACTGCAGTCGCTTAAACCGCTATCCAGAGTTTCAACCTGCATCTGTGATCAATGGGTATGCCGATTATGCAGGTGTAAAACCAGCACAAGTTATCACCACTCGTGGTGCTGATGAAGCGATTGAACTGCTGATACGGACTTTCTGTGAGCCGGGTAAAGATAGTATTCTCATTAACCCACCGACTTACGGTATGTATGAAATCAGTGCTGAAACCTGTGGTGTTAGTATCATAAAGCAAGATCTAGATGTGAACTTCGACCCAGATTATGATGCGATCAAAGCGCAGTTAGACACAGTGAATATTGTATTTTTATGTGCGCCAAATAATCCAACCGGTAATCTACTCAATACTGATAAATTAACGGATTTATTGATCGCAGCGAAAGATAAAGCCCTTATCGTATGTGATGAAGCTTATATCGAATTTTGCCCCGAAGCATCACAAGTACACCTATTACAAGATTTTGATAACCTGGTCATTTTAAGAACGCTATCAAAAGCATTTGCGTTAGCATCATTGCGTTGTGGTTTTGCATTAGCCAGTGAAACGGTTATTGGTTTACTGTCAAAAGTAATTGCACCTTATCCTGTTCCAGAGCCGGTCGCACAAATAGCCAGTCAAGCGTTAACAGAATCTGGTATCACAGTGATGCAAACGCGGGTACAACAACTTAATGGTATGCGCAGGGCATTTATCGACGAGTTAAATCAATTACAGGGCATCAACAAAGTATTCCCTGCAACGGGTAATTATGTATTAATTCAATTTGACGCTGGCCAAAAAGTGTTTAGCTTATTAGGCGAACAAGGTATTGTATTAAGAGATTTTAATTCCAAAGTAAGATTAGAAAACTGTATTCGAATCACCTTAGGCAGCGCGGCTGAAATGAACACTACATTAGTCGCTTTAAAGTCCGTACTCTCTTAAATAAAGAGTCTTAAAAAATAAAAATAAACGAGCAGGAGCCCGATGTGAGCAAGGAAAAATTCTTATTTATTGATCGTGATGGCACATTAATTGTTGAGCCAATTAGCGATAAGCAAGTCGACAGTTTAGAAAAGCTAAAGTTTGAACCATTCGTGATCCCAGCGTTACTCAAATTACAACATGCGGGTTACACACTGGTCATTGTTTCTAATCAAGATGGGCTTGGGACTGATAGCTACCCACAAAGTGATTTTGATATCCCCCAAAATGCCATGATTGCGTTGTTCGCTTCGCAAGGTGTTAAATTCGAGTCCGTATTACTCTGCCCGCACTTTACCGAAGACAACTGCAACTGCCGTAAACCGCATTTAGGTATGGTAAAAGAATACTTGCAGTCTGGTCGAATCGATTTTGCTAACTCGTATGTGATTGGTGATCGTATCACTGATATCCAACTTGCCGAAAACATGGGTATTGAAGGGATCTTCTATCATAGCGATAACTTAAATTGGCCGATGATTGAGCAGCAAATACTGAATAAAGGTAACCGTGTTGCGAGTGTAACCCGCACCACGAAAGAAACCAATATCCAAGTTGATGTCGACCTCGACAGCCAAGGTGATAACATTATCGATACCGGTATGGGATTCTTTGATCATATGTTAGATCAAATTGCTACACATGGCGGTTTTCAGCTAAAACTTAGCGTCACTGGCGATCTACACATTGATGATCACCATACCGTTGAAGATACAGCACTGGCGCTAGGTAATGCGATCAAGCAAGCATTAGGCGACAAACGTGGTATTGGCCGTTTCGGGTTTGTTTTGCCGATGGACGAATGTGAAGCATCTTGTTCTCTGGATCTATCTGGCCGCGCTTACTTGAAATTTAATGCAAACTTCCCCCGCGATCATATTGGTGAATTTGCAACCGAGATGGTGCCACACTTTTTCCACTCCTTAAGTGATGGCATGGCGGCGACGCTGCACCTTAAGGTTGAAGGTAAAAATACCCACCACCTTGTTGAGAGTTTATTTAAGGTATTTGGCCGGACACTGCGCCAATGCATTAAAGTCGAAGGCGATGTGCTACCAAGCTCAAAAGGAGTGCTTTAATGGATCAAAAAAATTGTAATGATAAATTAAAGAGCAAGGTTGTTATTATTGATACCGGTTGTGCCAACCTGTCATCGGTAAGATTTGCTATTGAACGCCTTGGTTATACGGTAACAATAAGTCGCGAAGCCGACGTATTACGTAACGCCGATAAATTATTCTTACCCGGTGTTGGTACTGCGCAAGAAGCAATGAAAAACTTAGCTGAGCGTGAACTGATTGAATTAATCAAAAGTCTCACTCAACCAGTGTTGGGAATTTGTCTAGGTATGCAGTTACTGGCTGAATTCTCGGCTGAAGATGATGTGGCAACGCTTGGTTTAATTAGTGGCAGTATTGAACATATGCCAAGTGAAGGTGTTCGACTACCTCATATGGGCTGGAACCAGATCGATCCACAGCAAGATCATCCATTATTCAAGGATATTCCGAGTGGCAGTTATTTCTATTTTGTACACAGTTATGCGCTGGCTGTTGGCAGCCACACGATTGCAACCTGTACCCACGGCGTACCGTTTACTGCGGCTGTGAATCGAGATAATTTCTACGGTGTACAATTCCACCCAGAGCGTTCAAGTAAAGCGGGTGCACAATTAATCAAGAATTTCCTGGAGATGTAATATGTTAGCAAAACGCATAATACCGTGTTTAGATGTTAAAGATGGTAAGGTCGTCAAAGGGGTTAAATTCCGTAATCATGAATTAATTGGTGACATCGTTCCACTTGCTAAGCGTTACGCTGAAGAAGGCGCTGATGAATTAGTATTTTATGATATTACCGCCAGTGCTGATGATCGTGTCGTTGATAAAAGCTGGGTAAGCCGCGTTGCAGAAGTAATTGATATTCCTTTCTGTGTTGCTGGTGGTATTAAAAGTGAAGAAGACGCAGCGCGTATTCTAGAGTTTGGCGCAGACAAAATATCAATCAACTCCCCAGCGCTGGCAGATCCAAGTTTAATTAACCGTCTTGCGGCTAAGTTTGGCGTGCAATGTATTGTGATTGGTATCGACAGTTATTTTGATGAAGATACCCAAGAATATAAGGTTTATCAGTTCACCGGTGATGAAACTCGCACCCAAGTGACCAAGTGGACTACCTTTGAATGGATCAAAGAAGTTCAAAAACGTGGCGCGGGTGAAATCGTACTTAATGTGATGAACCAAGACGGTGTTCGTGGCGGTTATGACACAGTGCAATTATCTAAAGCCCGTAAAATCTGTAAAATACCATTGATCGCATCTGGCGGTGCCGGTGAAATGGCTCATTTTAACAGTGTATTCAAAGATGCAGACGTTGATGGGGCATTAGCCGCAAGTGTATTTCATAAGCGAATCATCAATATTAGTGAACTAAAAGACTATCTACGAGATCAAGATGTGGAGATCAGAACATGATAACAAACGAACAAATTAGCCAACTTGATTGGAAAAAAGTAGATGGTTTAATGCCAGCCATCATTCAAGACTCGTTATCAGGTGAAGTATTGATGTTGGGCTATATGAATGAAGAGGCTTTAACGACAACACGCGAATTAGGTAAAGTGACATTTTTTAGCCGTACTAAACAACGTCTATGGACAAAAGGTGAATCTTCAGAGAACTACCTGTTAGTGCAAGAGATCACCAAAGATTGTGATAACGACACATTACTTATCACCGCTAAACCTTGTGGTCCAACATGCCACCTCGGCACCGAAAGTTGTTTCGTAACAGAAAACAAACCCGCCCTTACTTTTATCGCACAACTAGATAAAATATTAGAACAACGTAAAACAGCGGACCCAGAAAAAAGCTACACAGCAAGTTTATTTGCACAAGGCACTAAACGCTGTGCACAAAAAGTCGGTGAAGAAGGGGTTGAAGTTGCATTGGCTGCTGTTGCAAAAGACCGAGATGAATTAGTGAATGAAAGTGCTGATTTACTGTATCACCTACTCGTGCTATTGCAAAAAGAAGAAGTGCCACTAACAGAAGTGGTCCAATGTTTAGAAAACCGCCATAAATAGAGGTAAACCGACACTAAGTAGGTATTAAACAGCTACTTATTAAATATAAATCAGTTGAAACTCAGGTTTTTCCGAACTCTGAGTTTTTACTGTATATTTAATAAGTGGTTTTAAGGTTTCCATAAAAAGCGAACCAGACAAGGTTATTTTCAATTGCCGCGAGATCTTTCTCAATATTACCCGTCACCTTGATCACATCACCGATGCTTACTCTTTTATTTTTATAATCTAAACAGTACAAAATAATCGGCACATTTTCTTTTTATACGCATGTGGGATCGGTTCGCAATACCAACCGGTTAAATCAAGAATTTTATCCACTATGCACTATTTATAAACAGACAATTGATACACATAAAATCAGGTTAATATCTGATCACCTATATAGATATTAACCTTATGTAAATTAACTTAATTTAAAATGCTTTATGGTTTAATTAAGTTAATCTAAATCACAATCGCCTAAGAATGGCTACAGGGTGTCATTAAATCCTGTTTATAACAAGTCTTTACTAAATCAATCCCTCGTTATAGCGTTTTGATATAAATCAACAAAACTTTACACTTCCAAAGCTATTTACACTGTATTTGACCTTGATCAATTACAGCTAGTGATTTAAACTTTCAGAAATTTCTGAAAGTTCGTTAGGCAGAATATGAATATATCCACACAAAACCAATCTTTTGTTTATCACTTCGGTGAAATGGGCAGCCGCTGGGGCTTTAACCGTACTGTTGGCCAAATGTATGCGCTTCTTGTCATTTCTGAAGAACCACTCAGCGCCAATGACCTTGCCAGTGGATTAAGTATCTCTCGCGGCAATGTCAGCATGGGCATTAAAGAACTGCAATCATGGCAGTTGATCCAAGTTAGCCACATTCCAGGTGATCGTAAAGAATACTACAGTGCCATTGGCAGCATTTGGGATATGGCGAATACGGTATTTAAAGAACGCCGTAAACGTGAAATTGATCCAACGCTATCTTTGTTACGTGCTTCATTGTTAGAAACACCAACAGATGCAAGTGACGAGTATGCTCAAGGTAAAATGCAAGAAATTCATGATCTACTCGAAATGATCACTGAATGGGCTGCAGAATTACAACGTCTTAATCCAGAGCAACTCAGTAGATTAATGAAGTTGGGCGCGGGTGTTTCCAAAATGTTATCTGTTAAAGATCAATTATTCCCAAATAAAAAAAATTCTGATTCAAATTAATCTAGTGGAGTGTCCTTAAAATGATTAATGAAACCTTAGTAGAGTTATCCCGCTGGCAGTTCGCCATCACCGCTCTATTCCATTTCCTTTTTGTACCATTAACAATCGGTATGACTTGGATCCTGTTTATCATGGAAGCAGTATACGTGATGACGGGCCGTGTTATTTACCGTGATATGACTAAGTTCTGGGGTAAGCTTTTTGCAATTAACTTTGCCATTGGTATCGCAACAGGCTTAACAATGGAATTTGAGTTCGGTACTAACTGGTCTTACTATTCACATTATGTGGGGGATGTATTTGGTGCCCCACTCGCCATTGAAGGTCTGGTGGCATTCTTCCTCGAATCTACTTTCGTTGGTATGTTCTTGTTAGGTTGGGAAAGACTAAGTAAAAGACAACATCTGGCTGCCACCTTTTTAATGGCAATCGGCGCCAACCTGTCAGCGATGTGGATCTTAGTTGCAAACGGTTGGATGCAAAATCCAGTCGGCAGTGAATTCAACTACCAAACAATGCGCATGGAAATGGTTAGCTTTAGTGAACTGGTGTTCAATCCCGTTGCCCAGGTTAAATTTATTCATACTGTTTCTGCTGGTTATGTGGCAGGCGCTATGTTTGTCATGAGTATCAGTAGCTATTACTTATTAAAAGGCCGTGATATAGCGTTTGCTAAACGTTCATTTTCTATTGCTGCCGGATTCGGTATTGCTTCGATCTGTTCTGTTTTAGTACTGGGTGATGAATCTGGTTATGAAGTTGGTGAGGTTCAACGCGTTAAACTGGCCGCGATTGAAGCCGAATATCATACCGAACCAGCACCTGCCGCATTTACCCTCTTTGGTTTTCCAAATGATGAAACCATGGAAACGGATTACGCGATCAAGATCCCATATGCGTTAGGTATTATTGCCACCCGTTCACTTGACGGCGAAGTAACTGGCTTACGTGATCTTAAAAAAGAACATGAACCACGTATTCGTAACGGTATGATCGCTTATGAATATTTACAAAAACTCCGTAATGGTGAAGAAACGCCTGAAAACATTGCACGTTTCAATGAAACTAAGCAAGATTTAGGTTATGGGTTATTACTCAAGCGTTATACCGATAATGTTGTCGATGCGACTGAAGAACAAATTCAAATGGCGGTTGACGATTCAATTCCAACAGTAGCGCCTATATTCTGGGCATTCCGGATAATGGTCGGCAGTGGCGTTATTATGTTTGTCTTATTCGTCTTGGCCTTCTACTACAACGCGCGCCGTGTTATTGAACAAAAACGCTGGTTATTAAAAGCCATCTTATTTGCCTTACCATTGCCTTGGGTTGCGATAGAGACAGGCTGGTTTGTTGCTGAGTTTGGTCGCCAACCTTGGGCTATCAGTGAGATTTTACCGACCTTCATGGCGACTTCAAGCCTAGATGCAAGCTCGGTACTCTTTACTTTGATTGCCTTTGTCCTTGTTTATGCCATTTTGTTCGCGATTGAAATGTGGCTAATGATTAAATTTGTCAAGATCGGGCCAAGTTCACTACACACTGGGCGTTACCATTTTGAGCAAGAAGCGCAACAAGCATCACCACAATTACGTCAAGACAAATACTAAGGGCTTAGATTATGTTTGATTATGAAAGCTTAAAACTTATCTGGTGGTTAATCATCGGGATATTACTTATCGGATTTGCAGTCACGGATGGGATGGATATGGGCGTGGGTGGCTTACTGCCATTCGTTGCAAAAGATGATACTGAACGCCGTGTTGTGATTAATACGATTGCCGCGCACTGGGACGGTAACCAAGTATGGTTTATCACCGTAGGTGCGTCTTTATTCGCGGCTTGGCCAATGGTATATGCGACGGCATTTAGTGGTTTCTACTTTGCCATGATGCTGACACTTTTCTGTCTATTTTTACGTCCATTAGGATTTGACTATCGCAGTAAAATTGATTCACCAACATGGCGTTACAACTGGGATAAAGCATTATTCGTTGGCAGTATGGTTCCGTCATTAGTGTTCGGTGTTGCGTTTGGTAATTTACTGCAAGGTGTTCCATTTAGCTTTGATGAATTTATGCGTGTTACATATACAGGTTCATTCTTGGCTTTATTCAATCCGTTTGCACTTATTAGTGGTGTAGTGAGTGTATCTATGATGCTTATGCACGGTGCAACTTGGTTATCAATGCGTACAGATGAACATGTGGCAGCGCGTTCAGCAAAAGCAGCGCAGATATTTTCAGCCGTACTGGTTGTTAGCTTTAGCCTTGCAGGCCTAATGATTGCCACTTCAATTGATGGCTTTATCATTCAAAACACCATTGACCCACTTGCCCTTGCACAACCAACAACCACAAAAGTGGTAGTAACTGCAACGGGTGCTTGGTTAAATAACTTTAATGCACACCCTATACTTTGGTTATTACCAACCACTGGTATTGTGATGGCGGTTATCGCTGGCTTACTTGCACGCTTCAAGCCAGGTGGTTTAGCGTTTACTGCAAGTGCATTATCAATTGCGGGCGTGATTCTAACCATGGGTTTCTCTATGTTCCCATTTATTATGCCTTCAAGCAGTATGCCTAATCACAGCTTAACGTTATGGGATGCAGTATCAAGTGAAAAAACATTAAACATCATGCTTATTGTCGTTGTGGTCTTCTTACCAATCATCCTCTGTTATACCGCTTGGTGTTATAAGAAAATGTGGCGAACGGTAACTCGTGAAGAAATTGAAGATAACAACTATACATCTTATTAAGGAGTAAACCATGTGGTATTTCAGTTGGATCCTAGGTGTTTTACTGGCTGTTTCGCTCGGTATCATCAATGTAATGTGGTACGAAATGGAACAGCATACGGATAACGTAGCAAAAGATCAGGATAATGAAAATAATGAAAATAATGAAAAGTAACTTAGCATAATTAAACTTATGAAAAGTTAGGATTAAGCTTTGCGCCCAAGGATGGGCGTCTGTTTCTAAACCTCCAATTTCAGGGTCTATTGTTTCAATATTCCTCCAATTTCAGGCTACCCAATGACAGAATCAGTTAAAACCGATTACACGCAAAAAGAACGTTTAACTTGGCTAAAGAGCCAACGTACTCATGCCCAAGGCCGCTTAAGTAAAGCAATTGCATTAGGCGCATTTAATGGCATTTTGATGATTGTTCAAATGGCTATTTTAGCTGGCATCATCAACGAAATTATATTCTCAAACAAAACTCTTGCAGAAATAACCCCGTTATTATTTGGCTTAGTTGCCATCATTATTACGCGTACTGTATTCGGCTATATCAGTGAGCGCTACAGTCGTCATGCAGCCATGCTAATAAAAGTGTCAATTAGACAACAATTGTTGCAGCACTTATTCGCAATGGGTCCCGCAAAAACACAAACTATCGGCAGCGCCAAAATAGCCCAACTGCTACATCAAGGTGTTGATTCACTCGAAGATTACTTCTCAGGTTACTTACCTGTGGTCGCTTACTGTTCGGTGATCCCAAGCGCGGTGTTATTTGCCGTATTCCCTATGGATTGGCTTTCTGGTTTAGTGTTAATGCTAACGGCGCCTATGGTGCCGATGTTTATGATCATTATTGGCCATAAAGCGCATGATCTAAACCAAAAACATTGGACCAAACTACTGCGCATGAGCAGCCATTTCCTTGATATTATTCAAGGGCTGACTCAGCTTAAAATATTCAACGCATCGCGCCAAGAAATGGCTGCAGTAAAAACCATTAGTGAAGACTATGGTAACCAAACCATGGGGATCTTAAAGATCGCCTTTCTTTCTTCATTCATGTTAGAGTTTTTGGCCTCTATTGCCATTGCACTTGTTGCGGTGATCTTAGGTTTTAGACTTTATTATGGTGATGTTGATTATTTATTAGCGCTGTGGGTGTTGTTACTTGCCCCGGAATTCTATCTACCATTTAGACAACTAGGTACTCAGTATCACGCTAAGATGGCTGGTGTTACCGCTGCCCAAGATATGATACAAATTCTCACGACACCGATTAAAGAAAACCAAACTGAAACACAGTTTAAAGCACCTTTCGATATCACCTTAACCGATGTTAACTTCACCTATTCAGGTCGTAAAAACACACTTAAAAATATTAACTTAACGCTATCTAATCACGGTCTATATGCTGTTATTGGTGAAAGTGGCGCGGGTAAGTCAACGCTAATTGATACCATCTTAGGTTTTAATACCCCTGATAGTGGCTCAATGACGATCAACGGTACTAAACACACAGCTGCAGAGCGTGATACTTGGTTAAATCATTGTGGTTGGATCGCACAACAAGGCCACATTTTCTACGGCAGTCTTGGGTTCAATATCGCGTTAACAGAAGACTATGACGACGCTAAGATCCAACAAGTATTAACCAGTGTCGGCCTTGCGGATTTTGTAGCGCAATTAAAAGATGGGTTAAATACCCATGTTGGTGAAGGTGGTGTGGGTATTTCTGGTGGTCAATCTCAACGATTAGCATTAGCACGCGCATTTTACCACCAGCCGGATGTGCTTATTCTTGATGAGCCCAGTAGCCATTTAGATAAAGATACCGAGCAAATTGTCAGTGATAGTATCGCTGAATATGCCAAACAGCATTTGGTTATTGTTATTGCCCATCGTCTACATACCGTAGTTGACGCGAAACAGATCATTGTATTAGAACAAGGTCAAATAATCGAACAAGGTACCCACACAGAATTACTTGCGCTCAATGGCAGCTATGCAAATACTGTTAACATCGATATGGAGATGAACGTATGAATCCATTAGTTAGATTGATGAAACTCCTTAAACCACAGCTCCCTTTAATGTTACTCGGTACCTTGTTATCGATTATCACCATAATGGCTAATATTGGCTTGCTCGCAGTTTCCGGTTGGTTCATTACCATCATGGCCATTGCGGGACTGTCTGGTGTAACAGCTAACTATTTCACGCCTGCCGCAATTATCCGTTTTTTAGCAATCGTACGTACAGCAGGCCGATATGCTGAACGTTTGTTAACACACCGGGCGACATTTAATACCTTGGCTGCATTACGTTACTATTTTTATACCCGCTTAGAGCCGTTATTGCCCTACTACCGTGTTAACTTTAAGTCAGCCGATATTCTTGCTCGTTTGCAACAAGACATCGATGAACTGGATAATTTTTACTTACGAGTGTTGCTCCCTACATTCGTTGCTATTTGTAGTATTCCATTGGTTGGCTGGGGGGTGAGTTTTATTTCATCCGAGCTCGCGTTGGTTATTGTCGGTGCATTAACCCTCGTCGGTTTTGTGTTACCAATATTCATTTTATTATTAAGTAAAAAGCGCGCACAACAACAAGCGAAACTCTCAAGTGAGCTAAAAGTTGAATTAGTCGACGGCATGGCAGCAATGCGTGAATTATTGGTTTATCAAATTTCACATCAATATCAACAGTCGATCAATCGTGTGTCAGAAAGTTATCACCGCGCTGAATTACATTTACACCGTCTGCAAGCATTAGCCACGGCTTTAACATTTTTAGCCATTAACGCTACCGTGTTTGCAAGCTTATATCTACTCGTACCTCTGGTACAAATAGGCGATTTAAAGCCGGAGTTTGTTGCTAGTGGTGCACTGCTCATTTTAGTTTGTTTCGAAACAGTCATTAATATGCCCCTCGCCTGCCAAATATTACCTAAAGTGCATGCCAGTGCCGCTCGTTTGTTCGAAATTATTGATAAGCCTATTCCCGACCTTGGTGGTGATACTTTAGTAACAACAGGTCCAATTAAGTTTAATAATCTAAGTTTCACTTATCCTGATGGTTATGCCTATGTATTAAAAGATATTGATCTTATCATTCAACAAGGTGATAAAATTGCGATTATCGGTGCCAGTGGTGCGGGTAAATCAACCTTAGCTAATCTATTAATGGGATTCTGGCCTATTCCGCCATCGAACAATACGTCACAGTCCGATATAGTCGATAAATTAACACC
Source organism: Moritella yayanosii (assembly GCF_900465055.1). Classification (NCBI taxonomy): domain Bacteria; kingdom Pseudomonadati; phylum Pseudomonadota; class Gammaproteobacteria; order Alteromonadales; family Moritellaceae; genus Moritella; species Moritella yayanosii. Next base: position 901,285 of record NZ_LS483250.1, read on the forward strand.
AGGTATCACCATTAATGACGTTGATTTAAATGAATTGAATACAGAATCATTACGTGAACACATTGCATTGATGAGCCAAAACAGCCACCTTTTCCATGCCACGATTGGTGACAACCTGCGTTTAGCCAACCCGAAAGTAACAGAATCACAAATGCGTGATGTATGTCAGGTTGTGGGGTTAATCGATTTTATTGATGAGTTAGAGAATGGATTTAAGACGTGGTTAGGAGAGACAGGTTCTGGTTTATCTGGTGGTCAAAAACAACGATTATGTTTAGCGCAAGTGTTATTGCGAAATGCAAAGGTGCTCGTTCTCGATGAACCTACCAAAGGACTTGATCGCCACAGTGAAAGAACAATCATTACCAACCTATTTCAGCAACTGGAACAATCACAGCAAAGTTTACTGTTGATCACCCACAAGCCATTAATGTTACAAAAGATGGATAAGATCATCGTCATGGACGAAGGGACTATTGTTGCCCAAGGGGATCATAAAACCTTAATGGAAACCAATGATTATTACCGAAAACTGCTCAACTATTTTTAGACTTTGGTAACGCAGAATATCAACCGGTAATACACACAAATGTATTGCCCGTTCGAGTGAAGCAATTATCTAATTGCTTCACTCACTAAGCCCTTCTCACTTAGGTATAAATATAACGCATCCACACGATCTTTATTCACGCCAAAATCAGATTGCCCATATCGAGATGCAGACCGAACGGCAATAATACCGTGTTGTTCACGCAGATGAAGTTCAAAATCATCAACAAAACGCATGAGTGTACTTGTACTTTCAACATATAAATAATCGTTACGTTCTCTCACTATTTCCATATTGCTTTGCGAGTTTAGGTATAGCTTTATTTCAGTCCATACCTGTTCAGAGCTCGCTTCTAATTTGAATGCTGGTACATAGTGACTTTCGTCTAAGCTGTCACTTGATACACAATTAGGTGTTTCAGGACAAGGTGCTAACGTTGCATTAACAATACCTAAATTATGGGGACGCGCACCAGTACATGCCGTAAGCACAAGGCTACAAGTGAGTATGAATGTAGAACGGGTATATATACGAGACGTAAACATTTGAATCCTTAAAGCGATTAACCACTGACATAATTTAACCAAAAATTTCAATAAACAGCAAGTAGTTATCTCGCCATAAATATTTGCTGTTATAGCGCACTATTACTTGGCTGGTTTTTCGGCGTAATCATCATCACTGTAATAACCATAATAATAATCAGACCCAGACACACCATCAGTATTAACGTGGTTCATCACAATACCGACAAGATTTGCATCCACTGTAGCAAGACGGCGAACACCATTTTGAACTAACCGCACCCGTGTTGCTTCACTCTTAATGACATAAATAATTGCGTCTGTATGCAGTGATATTATCAATGCATCACTCACCGCCTGAATAGGCGGTGTATCAATAACAATTCGATCATATGACTGCCTTAAACTGCCCAGCAACTGTTTAAACCGTTTCGAGGATAGCAATTCTTGCGCATTTTTTGGTGTAGGCCCACAGGCCATAATATGTGCACCGGATACTTTATCCACGGTAATGCAGTCTGTTATATTCGCTTCACCAGTGAGCAATTGTGCTAGTCCAGGTTTGTCTTTTGGTATATTAAAATTATTTGCTATACTCGGTTTGCGCATATCTGCATCAATAAGGATTGTTTTTTCAATCTGAGCCAACGAGAAAGCCATATTTGTAGCCGTTGTGGACTTACCTTCGTTCGGTTGCGAGGAGATGATCCCAATAACCTGATTAATCCGTTGACCTTGTGCTAATAAAAAACCAGTTCGTAATGTGCGTATAGATTCAGAAAATTTACGGCCTTTTTCATCAAAGAAATAATGCAGATCTAAATCTTGGTTGCGTTTTCTACCTATCTTAGGCAGTACACCTAATACTGGAAGACCAAGTTTGGTCTCTATATCGCCGACCGAGTTAAAATTATCAGTGAAATATTCTTTAACCAATAAATAACTAATGTGTAAAATAATCGTCAATACAAAAGCAATGATTACAAGTATCTTGGTACTTAACGTAATAGGTTTATTTGGCGTATGCGCTCTGTCGGTAAAACGTGCGACGGCGGCATTAAAGTCACTGGTTAATGCCGTTTCTTTAGAACGTTCTAAGAATGTATTAAACAGTTTACGGTTACTTTCTACGTCACGAACTAATTTCTGGTATTCATTATCCTTGCCAATGACATCCTGAAATTCACGTTTAATCTTCTTATATTCCCTTTTTAAGGCAGTAACATTACTTTGTTTCATTTTAAGATCTCTACCTAATCCGGTCACCAATTTAGAGATCTGAATGGTCAGATGTTTATTGACCGTATCAAGCTCAGATTTAGCCGCGATAAGATCAGGATGTTTACGCCCATAGATTTGGGATAATTCAGATACTTTTAATTTAGCTTTCATCTTTAAATTTTTAATATTTTGAATCACTGGGTGCGAAGTTATCTCTGGTATTGATTCTAATTTATCCATGTTCTTTATACCGTATTCACTTACTGCACGGACAATACTCCGTAATTGATTCACTTCATTTTTGGCTTCAATTAATTGATGAGAGGTTTGCTCTAGTTCATTACCCACTAAACCCGTTAAGCCTCTGCCTCCACGATCTTGTAAATCAATGATATTTTGTTCTTTACGATATACTTGTAATCGTGATTCAGACACATCAAGGCTCTCGCGTAAATCTTCAAGTCTTTTTCTTAGCCAATGAGCTGCATTTTTATTGATTAACGATTTCACCTCAAGATCTTGCGCTATATAAGCCTCTCCAACGGCATTCGCGATCAAGGCAGCCAAAGCGGGATCTTCACTGTCAAACGAAAGTTTAACAAGCTGTGTTTTTCTAATCGGTGTTACAATTAAACTTTTTGAAAACTGTCTTAAACGTGCTCTCTTCTCTTTTTGGCTTTCTAATTCTTCGCGACTAATATCACTACCAAGTTTAAATACGCCATTAATATAACCAGCACCGATATTTTCGGTAAATTCACTATCGACTTTGTTGTCAATAACAAAGAAATTGATTGATGGTAAAACCTCTAGTAGGTGACCGACCAACATACCTTTCCAACTTTCACTTTTTTGAAATGATGGCTGCAGTTGGAGATTTAAGCGATCGAATACAGTTTCGGCGATGGAATAAGACTTAAGAATTTCAAACTGGGTCAAGTAATACTCTTTCCTATTGGAATTGAGTCCTTGAACTGAATCAAATGCAACCGCTTGCACTTGATCTGCTTCGATCAACAAAGTTGCAGAAGCACGGTATACCGGTGACTTAGTTGATAGGTATAATGCTGTGAATATTGAGACACAGACAGCTAGAATAAATATCCGCCATTTATATCGTTGGATCACATGCCAATGCGGCGAAGGTAACACAATGTCATTATTGACAGACGATTTATTGAGACTCTGTTCAAGTTTATCCATTAGAAAAACCTTTGCTTAATCAAAATGGTATCACCAGCATTAACTTTATAGGTTAAGCTTGCGTTAATTTGCTTGCTTTTATTGCTTTCCTTAAATAAATATATCTTATCTTTAGATGCTCTCTCGGTTAATCCGCCCGCTAAAGCAATCGCCTGGTTTACTGTCAACCCTGGCTGATAGGGGTAACCACCAGGCTTCTGAACTTCACCATGAATATAAAAAGGTCGATATTCAACAACGTGGACATAGACATTAGGGTTAACTAAATAATCGCCTTTTAAACCGTTGTAAATAAGTTTCTCTACTTGTTTAACCGTTAAGCCGGTAACCTTTATTTCACCAAAAAAGGGATAATTAATTTGACCACTATTACTTAATAATGTGTCCACCGTGAGATCTTTTTGACCAAAGACTTTAATCTCGATTTTATCACCAGGTCCTAAAATATAGAAATTATTTGCTATAACCGAAAATTGTATTAAAACAAACAACATACCAATAATGATTTTTTTAATCATGCTTGCCACCTAAAGCGTAAACGTTAAACTTACACCAACAACATTTTTATCATATTCAAACACGGTGTTCGTCGATTGGTTTTTATCCCATTCACCAAAGACTGTAATTGCAAAATTCTGAGTTAAATCATAATTAAATTTTAGTGAATACCCATAGGTATCATCAACTCGTGATATGCCACTGTAGTCATCTTTATATTTATAGATACCGACAGAAGTATAATAATATGTCGCCCAGTAATGTCTCCAATCAGCCTGGTATTTTGTTTCTAGGACATAATCCCCCTCAACATCTGGATCTTTAGTTGCTTGAGATGTCGAAAATGTCAGCTGAGAATAAGTAAGTGGTCGCCACACCCCACCAATATTCCAGCTAAAACCGGTAAAATCATCACGACGGCCGTCAACAAATTCTTTTGCTTGAACACCTATTTTCATAAAACCATGTAAGATTGAAGAGGCTTCCCACTGCATGCCAAAAAGTGCCGTGTATACTTCCGAATCCCGATTGAATTCATCCGGTGCGTTGTATTCATAGCCAATTTTTTCAACATTAACTTCTATCACTGTATCTGTGTGTGCCCTAGTCGAATAATAAAAAGTAGAACCGAAAAAAAGCGAATCATAATTACTCCTTCTCGTTATTGCATAAAAGTTACGGTATTCTTTTTCATAATATTGAAGGTCAAAAACAAGTCGACCTTTTGTTTGTTGAGCACCATACTCATAGGCTGCCGCAAGCGTGTTTATCCCATACAGAATTGGTTCAGCTGTAATTTCGAAATCTTTTTCAGTTTTTCCGGTCCCACGTGATTCAGTTAACCACTCACCTTTTACACTAAAGTCAATACGATGGGTATCATTTGGCTCTATATGAGCATTCATGCCCAGTTCAACATCGGTATAATTATCACGGCCACTTGTTTCGTAAATACCTTTTTCTGCTGTCATATCAAAGCTATAATAATTAATACCATCGTCCATTTTGAAATTAACTGACGGCATAACAGCCATAATTACACTACTGATACCACTTCCTTGCTCGTTATAAATATTGTCATCATAGACAACACCGATTTCTAAAGATGGTTTAACAAATAAACCACCGTCAGTGATATGTGTATCAGGTATGTAAGCAAATACACCATCACTCAATAAAGCTAAACTAAACCAGTACAATTTGACGTTAAAGACTCTCATTCAGACCGCTCCATTTGTACACTAATTCCTGCTGCATCATGATTTACCGCTACAAGTTACTAATAAGTGTTCGACTTTTTTAAACAGGTCAGTATCGTTAACATTAGAATTTTCAAGTCAAACCAAATTGACCACTGCAAAATATAATAAAGATCAAATTCAACACGTTTTTGCATTTTATCTAATGTATCCGTTTCTCCTCGCCAGCCACTGACTTGGGCCCAACCGGTGATCCCGGGTTTTACGTGATGACGTAACATATAAAATTGAATAAGTTTACGATACTCTTCGTTATGCGATACGGCATGAGGCCGTGGACCTACAACTGACATGTCACCCATCAATACATTAAAAAACTGAGGCAGCTCGTCGAGAGAGTTACGACGAAGAAAGGCACCAAAGGCGGTGACACGTTTATCATCTCTTGTAGCCTGCTTAACTTTTTCGTCAGATTCCATTACCGTCATACTTCTAAACTTGAGAACAGAAATTATTTCGCCTCGTAACCCATACCGACTTTGTTTAAATAATATCGGGCCTGGAGATGTCAGCTTTAACGTTATCGCGATGAGAATGTACACAGGAGAGAGCAGTATTATCGCAATTAGACTTACGGCGATATCTTCAAATCGTTTAAGCAATATTTTGGAGCCTAAATAAGGAGATTCAAAAATACTCAGTGCGTCAATTTGGCCTATATGAGTCAGACGACCATGCATAACGTCTGATAACATAAACGCAGGAACGACATATACATCGACGGTGGTATCAGATAATAAATTGATAATTTCGGCGATGCGCTTTTCCGCTGAAATTGGTAATGTAATAAACAGGATATCTATTTCGCCATTTTTTGCGTCATTAATACATGTTGATATATCACTAATTACCGTTAACCCTTTAGGTAAACGGTCTGTTTCTCTATCATCAAAAAAGCCAACAAAATCAAAACCTAATTCGTCACAATGACTGATTTCATGATATAAATTAGCCCCTGTTGACGTCGCGCCTAATATCGCCATTTTGCGAAGATTTATGCCGAGTTTACTGCGTACAACAGACCATTGGTGTTTTAATATTCGCCACGTAAAACAACTCAAAAATGACCCGAAAAACCAAGTATTTAAAACATAACTAGGTAAGTGAAATGAGTTTTCAAGCCATACTCCTATTCCAAAAAGTATAATAAATGAAGATATAAACACAGCAATAACCGTCATTAGCACTGTTATAAACCGGCCAACACGCCAACATTGATATAAATCAAGCGCTTCCGCTATATATAAAAAGACGACCAATGCGGTTAACGCAACAATAATATAGTCTTGTGTCATTTCAAGGCTATTACTATTAATTACAAATACTAAAGAAAATGTAATACAACTTAAATCTAAAAAACGATAAATAAAATAATAATTATCAGAACTTACCTTAAATGTATTAACAGGTTTCAAAACACGATTCCTTAATAAATTTAAAGTAGACTCATTTTTAAACAAAATGAACTACTGAGCTACAAAAACTTTCCGCCCATCCATTGAATATGTCATTGATAATCCGTTAATTGTTCTCTATTACTACAACATAATTAGGTTATATAAATACACATAGAATATTCCATTAACTATAGCAGTGATTTTTTTTATGGCCGTAACCTAGCGCGTTTGATAAAGACGCTAATTTTTATAAATGAATATAACACTACAGAGTAAAAAGCGGCGTTACTACACTTGAAGTTTAATTTTTCGGTTTAACAAAAACGCTAACCCCCCAACAACTACAATCGGGAGAACTACATTCGCTATATTATAAAGGCTATTCAAAAAACTAAACGAATCATGTGGGTCGCTATTGGTTGATTCAAACAAAAGATTAACTAAACTAATCAATACTAATAAAGACAATAGAACAAAATACTTCAACCTTTTAATTTTGAACACATAATAATGTAAAACATAAAAACATTGGAAATAATTAATGATAAAAGCCACAACTAGACTCATACACAACACTGTCATTTCACCCGTATAAACGCCGAGAATGATAGCGGATACGTTTACAATTGATGAGAATATACCGCAATAAAACATTTCTTTTGTCGCGCCCATCGCTTGATACACGCCCCCTGTAGAACTTAAAACCATTTGCACCGGAATAGACAGCGCCAATATTTTTAACAACTCACTTACAGCTAACCACTGCGAACCGAATAATATGAAAATGATATCATCGGCATACCAAAATATGATATTTGCTGTCAGTATTCCCAATACTGCAAGTTTATAAATTAATTGATAATAAGCAGAAAAAATGATATTTGGCTGGTGTTTATAACGTGTCAATACAGGTTGTAATGCGGGGTTTATTGCAAAAGTAAACAATTGCAGTGGATAACGCATAATTTGGTAGGTCTTTTCATAAAAGCCTACGGTCGAGATCCCAAAATATTTAGCCACCAATAACGTGTCTAAATTCCGAGAGAAAAAATTAAGTACATTAAAACCGAGTTGAAATTTAGCCATCGCTAATAACGGCAGAATACTGGCTATCTGAGTGCCAAATTTTGCTTGGCCTATTTCTGTCTGAACGGAGTAATGGTAATAAAATACAAATCGGCCTACCGGTGTGACCAACAGTTTAATCGCTAACGCCACGACGCCAAAACCGAGAAAATAAAGCAGAATACAGACCATTAATGCCATTATTTCAGCCAACATCTCAGCTTTACCAATAATAATAAATTTGGTGTCTTTTTGTAATGAAGCCAAAGGCAACATTGCTAGCGCTGAAAAAAATACATTCAACGCTAATACATATGTTAACAAGTTAACGTTAGTTAATTGAAGCCAGTTCGCCAATACCGGCATAAGATAAATGAATAATAACGTCAGTGATATACCAATAATAAGCGTGGCAGTAAATATACCATCACGCTGATTAACTGAGATAGTTTCTTGGTGAATAATTGCCGGAGCAAGGCCTGATGTGGCTAATAATTGAAAAAACAGAATTAACACTTGTAATGCCGCTAAGGTACCAAAATCTTCTGGTGTGAATAAACGAGATAAAATAGATAAAGAGGTGATTTGAAGCAGATAAAGCGAATATTTTCCAATGAGACTGTGACGGATCCCTTTATTCAACTCTTGATTGATTTTACTCATTAGTATAGTACCTGTTTCGAAGCAGATAATTAATTAATCAGGTGCCGTTGATTAATTCACATTCATTGTTAACTTCATGTCTAACTTGATAAATTCCTGATGAAATTATTATTACGACCATTAAAAACCATGCTATGTTCACATCTCTAAATATACTTGACTCTGTTATATTGTGGAGGATAGGGATAATAAGTGCAGCATGTAAATATTTATTCTCAGACTTTAACATTGATACAATTAAAAATATAAATATAAACAACGAACCAACAACGCCAAATTGTAATAATAATTGTAGATAACCATTATGTGCTGATGATACATACTGCAAAAAACTATATTTATCATCGAATACGAACGGTATTACACCCACACCAAAATAACTACCATAACCATAACCCAGTGTTATTGCGTCAAAAAATCCAAGATCATAATACAGTGCATCCCATATAACCCCTCGGCCAGTAAGAAAATCATCATCCACGTATAATGCAATATGCTGGTAATCATTAATATGATAACTAATCCCCGGAATTAAAATGAACACACTAAAAAAAATTACAGCTAACGAGGAGGTTATTAGTTTTATTTTAAACAAGCTAAGTTGTGTCATCAAAATATAGATGACACAAAGTACGATACTTGTTTTACTTTGTGTTAATAAAAGTAACATAAAAAGTAACACAAGCATTCCATTTAAAAATTTACTGTTTATATTAAATGATTTAGTCCACATGTGACTTATAACGATCAGAACAACTAAGTTGACACCCATCGTGTTTTTAGATTTTGAATAGCCAGCCAGTTGGAGACTTTCATTTAATCCTATGCCTTGTAAAACGGCTAACAGCACCATGAGAATACATATAATCACTGCAAGCTTAAGATTTAACTCAATACTTTTATGGTAATAAGAAAAACACAGTCCTACCGATAGTGATATACAAAATAAAACTTGAAATATTGCACGTTTCATTGAAATAAATGGATAATTTGACCAACTAGCACTCATCAAAGCAACAGCACAAATGACCATTAAGAAAAATGTTTTATATATTATTACTGGTTTTAATTTATTTATTTCGGTGTTTATTAAAAATCTAAACGAAAAAAACATGAATACAAAAATCCAAAAGACTTGTTTAAATGTATTACTCTGAGCTAGGCTATTAGTAAGCACATCCAATTCATGGTCCACAGCGCTCATTTTATTTGAAAAGTCAGGTGCGAAAACACCTAGACAAAACAACAGCATGAGTAATAATCCATATTTTTCAAGCCACATAAAAACATTCATAAAAAATCCAACTAGGAAGTTATAATACCGTGAATATGTAGGTACTATTTTATTTTAGATAATCGCATAACAATTAATTCAGCATAAATATGATATTAGACGCTAGGTAAGAATTTGGCATTACATTAGCAGTCAAGGTGAGTCTAATGCGCTATCCTTAACACAGTTACATTACCCTGCGGCAAGGTTAGGTATGATGTATAACGTTATTAATCGATATAAAAACAAAGTATCTTGGTTTATATCAATTTTATGTATAGCTATTTTTTCCATCCCGGCAAATTCTGAATCAATAAATACCGAACGTGAGTGTACAAAAATAATTACAATGGGAAACAAGAAGTTATCGAATTCTATACCCTCGTTTGCGAAACTTAGTCTCGCTTTAGAACAATATATTGAGGGTGATATAATCTGTCTTGCTGATAAACGGCAGCCTGCCATTATGATTGAAGACTTCGATAGTGGCAGTAAGCCGCTAATAATACGTCCTTTGCATTACCTTGGCACCACCATTAAAAGTAGGCATTACACAGGAACAGGGATAACGATAAAACACTCTAATGGCATTATTATCGAGGGTTTAATTATAACCGGTGGCTTAAACGCAATTCTGATACAAGATTCATCAAATATTTCACTTTTATCAAATCGGGTCTTTAATACGGGTAATCAAGCCATATCGATAAAACCACGGTATTACGGTGGTAAGCACTATATAATTGAAGATAACATCATATTTAATACTGGGTTGCTCAATCCCCGCTTTGGAGAGGGCATATATATCGGGGATGGTTCCTACACTCAAGACAGACGTCGATTGAAAATACAGTACACAGTGAGTGACGTAATGATACGAAATAACATTATTCATCACACTGGAAATGAAGCGATTGACGTAAAATCAAATGCCTACAATGTAAAAATAATCCGTAATAGCATTAACCATATTAATTTAAAATTTAACGCTGCAATCACCATCGCGACTGAATCATCCTTTGCACCGCTTGGCGGATATCAAGTTGTAGATAATGTGATCGCAAATATCACTAATCGTTCAGGCTATCGACCAATAGGTATTGCAGCTGGACATGGTGATGCCATCATTAAAGACAATCTGATTATTGATGAGAATGAAAATTTCATCGCAATTTGTCTATTCACTACTTTTTTAAATCCTAAACTAAATCACGTTATATTAGAAAATAATCAATTAATTGGTACCGGAGTACCATTTTCTGACGCATGTACTGGCGGGACTAACAACAACGCTAAAGCAGTGACCACATTTAAATAACTCTTTTAAATCACCAAATTCTTACACGGCCGGTATCTACATGGACAAAACCTGATTTAGGGTAGTAACCTACGCCCCCTAGTTTTAACGATATAGCAGCATCACGTAAATGCGATATGTTCACATCAGGTATTGCGATATCAATTGCCATACCTCGCATATGATAGCTTTTGGTGGCAACAGCACTACTTTTTCTTGCTAACATTTCGTTAGTTTTAGGTGATCGATAGCCCGAAATAACATGAAATTCATCAGCAACATTCAATGTTTTATTAAGCTGATATAGCAGCTCGTATAGACGCTTGTCCATCGGTGCAGATAAATTTTGTCTGTGGTCACGCAATAAGTGGCTGAAATTTTCGAGTGTATTTTGTTGATACAAACCATCAATCCAGAAATTCCCCTCGCTACGTTCTCTCGTGTGAATATTATAAAAACCTAATTTTTTAATACCGAGTACACTTTGACTTGCTTGAACTGGCATAACTGAATATGCAGCTAATCCGCCTAAACCTATTAACACCTTTCTACGTGTTGGACATACTATTGACACTCAACCACCTTGGACGCTTTTTATACAGAAGCAGGGGAATGTATATGCAAATTACGACTTGATCAAGTTTTATCTCTGCAAAGCATATATGTCGTCACGAAATTGGCTTAATCCGCTGTCATCAATCCATGCTGTCCAATAAACCAAGTGAACGGGCAAAACATCATTTAAAGGGAACCATTTGGTTGTTTCTCGGGTAGTTTTTAGTCGTGACCATAGCGGCTTATTATCAACTAGACTGTTTGCTATCCAATTGGCTAATTCATCAACTTTCTCAATTCGGATACACCCAGACGACAATGCCCGGTTTGCATTACTAAATAATTGCGGATTATTTGTATCATGTAGGTAAACACTAAAATCATTAGGAAAATAGAATTTATAACGACCAAGCGCATTTTTGGTACCGGGCATTTGCTCGAGTCGATACGGAAATTGGCCATAGGCAAGTTTCTGCCACTCTTGAGGGGATTTTTCTATTGTTTGGTTTTGATAGTTAAACACCTTAAAATTACGCTGGCTAAAAAATTCACCATTCATTTTTACTTTCGGTAATAAGTCGTCTTCTAAAATACTCCGAGGCACTCGCCAACTCGGATTAATGACCATACTACTGATTTGACTTGTTAATATTGGTGTAGGCTTTTTAGGTTTTCCAACGATCACACGCGAACGCAGCGCTATTTTACCGTTATCGCTGAGTAGTAATTCATAAGCGGGAATGTTTACAAGTAAATATCGATCACTAAGATTAGCCATAAAATGGATTTTTTCTTCCATATTTTTCTGTAATAATGCGGCTCGACGCTGAGGATTAATATTTAACCATTTTAAAGTATCAGGACCAATAATCGCATCTGCTTTAAGGCCATGACGGCGTTGAAAATTGCGAACCGCAACCGCCATCTCGACGGTATAAACATCAGATGGACGTAGTGACTCTTCACTGTCGCCGAGTAAAATAAGTCTTGAATGGATCTCATGTACCGCAGCACTACTATCACCGGGATGTAATAGACGTGAAAGCGCAATATCATCCCAGCTATATTGCACTGAAAGCCAATTTAAATAACGCGTACGACTCGAAAATTGCAGTACTTGTTTGGATACTGGTACGTCACTAACAGCATCAATTTTTGGTAATAGATTATCTGCTTGTATATTACGATGATTCACATATGCATAGTGTTCATCGCTGACTGTATCCATGCTATTTGTCATATGCGTTGTTTTACCAAGCATCGACACTTGATGATGCGGTAAAGCTGACGCATGATAACTAATTGATGATATCATAATAAACAATAAAGAAGATTTCATATTGTTGTTATCAGTGAGTTTTTGTATAATTTTCAATCTCTTAAAAAGATAATTCTTATACATAATAGTCTCCCAATGAGCATGAATTAAGTATGGTTAATAAATATCAACTCACCAACATTTTTATCTTTTTATACGTTAAAATATCCCTCTTTAAATAAGCATGAGGCTATATGCCAAACAATATTACAATATGGGTTGATGCGGATGCATGCCCTACTCCAATGAAAGAAATTCTCTTTCGTGCTGCAGTACGTGTAAAAATACCACTCGTATTCGTCGCAAATCACTGGATACGCGTACCAGCTTCTCCTTATATATCAATGACCCAAGTACCTTCTGGATTTGATGTTGCAGATGACCACATCGTATTAAAAGTCGCTAAAGATGATCTTGTTATTACCTCTGACATTCCATTAGCTGCTGAGGTTATCGAAAAAGGGGCGCATGTGATAACCTCACGTGGCGAAAAATATACATTAAGCAATATTCGTCAACGTTTAAACATGCGTGATTTCATGGACACAATGCGAGCGAGTGGCGAGATGACTGGTGGTCCACCAGCATTAGGGTCAAAAGATAAACAAGCATTTGGCAATGCGCTTGATCAGTACCTCGCGAAATACGCAAACAAAGCATAATCCATTATCATAGAACTAAATAAATCCACCGCGGAATAACAGGAGTTGCACGTGCAAAAAATAGCCGTATTTGTTGACGTACAGAATATCTATTACACCACTCGCCAGACTTATGGGCGTCAGTTTAATTACCGCAAGCTCTGGCAGCATTTATTATTACAAGGTGACGTTGTCACTGCTTATGCTTATGCGATTGACAAAGGTGATAATCAGCAACGTAAATTCCAAGATGCACTCAAACATATTGGTTTCGATGTGAAATTAAAACCCTTTATCCAACGCAGTGATGGCAGCGCAAAAGGTGATTGGGATGTTGGCATTACTATTGATGTACTACAAGTCGCAGAGTCAGTCGATACTGTCGTCCTGCTCTCTGGTGATGGTGACTTTGCGATCCTGCTTGATACGATAAAAGCCCGTCATCAGGTCAGAGCTGAAGTTTACGGTGTGCCAGCCCTAACAGCAAATGCATTAATAAATAGTGCCACGGTATTCAACCCTATTTATGAAGATTTCTTATTGTAGACTATCCACTCTTGCTAGTTGAAAGTTGATCGTAGACAGTTGCTAATGCCACAGGCGCTTTCGTCCAAATATCGCTCTCATGCGCTTGCACTGCAGATGTTGTTATTCACGTTTTTTACACATGTTCGATGTTAGGTTTACGGTTTCTACACGGGCTAGCTAAGATTCAACATGAATATCAAATATATTAAGTTTGCATGTGTCGGTGGCATTGGTTTTATCGTCGATGTAAGCACAATGATAGTATTCTCTACATTAATGCCTTTATTCGTCGCACGAACACTTGCATTTTTGTTTGCCGTAAACAGTAATTGGCTACTCAACCGCCGTATTACGTTTAAACAGCAGCAATTTGAGCATAACTCAGGTTTACTTCAAGAGTGGAGTAAGTTTCTCTGCTCATCATGTATTGGAGCAATTCCTAACTTATGTTGCTATTGGCTATTAGTGTCGGGTTTATCACTCACTGGGAGCGCTGCAATCATAGCAATCGTCCCCGGTATTATATTGGGCATGCTAATTAATTATTTTTTAGCTGACCGTTGGGTATTCAGTAAGTAGTCAATAAAACTACAGGTATATGATAGCGCTACAGCCACCAGCCTCATTATTTTTCAGCTCAAATTGCCAATTGTATTTACGACAAATATCTCTGGTAATTAATAGACCTAGCCCATGTCCTTCTTCATTTCGTTGTTTTTTATAAAGACCAACACCGGTATCAATAACGGCAATTGAATTACTATCGACAACGACCTTCACTTCACCCGATTCAGTACATGCAAAGGCGTTTTTTAATAAATTGCCGAGTAATAATTTTAACGCGACTTCGGGAATAATAATCAACGGTGTTTGCTTTATTATCACATTAACAACAACAGGTTTTGTATTAAGTAGCGCACTGTGCGCATTCACACTCACCATGATTTCATCTTTATCTAACGGCCTTTGCGATAGTGCTAAATCTTGTTCCGATTTCGTTAAAGACAGCAATGCATCAATAAAATCATTCATCTCATTTACGGCACTCTGTAAGCGCACTTGTTGTTTTTTTATGAACTCAGGTTCAGTGCTGTAGCTCAATAAGTTTGTCGCCCCTTGAATGACCATTAATGGTGTCCGCAATTCATGACTAGCCATGCGATTAAAGGCCCGCTCCCGTTCAATTAATGCATTTTTCTGTTGCTGATTCTTGTTATAGCTATCAACAAGCTGTAACAACTCTTTAGTCGCGATTCCCGCTGGTAGCTCGATATCACTCGTATCATCCGGTGATCGACGCGCAATCTCTTTGGCAAATATCGATATCGGCGCGGTTAATCGATCTGAAATACGCATCACCACCAGTAGCGCGACAAGCAATAACAACAATGACGTCAACGACTGCCATGATTGCGTCCACATGATCTGTTCTTCACCCAGTTCAAACGCCGGATCACGATGAACAACGTAAATGAATGGCGCTTGTGGATTCGACGTGGCAAGTTTCATCAAAAATAATTCTGTACCTAAAGCATTACGCTGCTCAATTTCAATCGCTTCATCGATAGGAAAATATATGTTTTCATCCACGAGATCAGGTAACGTAATACGATCCCTATAGCCCATTGTAAATTCATCGATTTTAAACGAACGAGTTTGATCCGCTAATTTGGATTTTTCAACTATCGACTCTTTTTGCAGTAACAGTCGGTTCTGAATACTTAATTGTTCAATACTTTCGAGTGTAGAATCAAGCACCGTAGCGTGGATCATGATGATCGCAAACGCCACAATTGAAAAATAGATAAATGTAAGCTGTTTAGCCGAACGAACTTTCGCCATAATAACTCCCTGCGACTAATTATTTACCGAGACCAGTTGATAACCAATCTTTGATAAGGTTTTAATGTAATGGTGCTGAAAAGGTTTATCGACTTGATTACGTAACTGATAGATATGACTGCGCAAAATATCACCTTCAGGCTCGTCTTCGCCCCAAATCGCATTGATGATTTCATTTTTAGTCACAATTTCTGGACTGCGCATCATCAGCAGTTTTAAAATCGTAAACTGAGTAGGATTTAATTCAAAGTTACAGCCATTACGAGCAGCAATATGTGTGTTCAAATCTAACGATAGTTCTTGAAAGGTTAATACTTTAGCTGCATTTTTACCGCTACGACGGCGGTGTAAAGCTTGAATTCGAGCCGCTAAAATATCAAGGTCAAATGGCTTGATAAGGTAATCATCCGCGCCACAATCAAACCCTGCTAACGTATCTTCACGGGTATCACGGGCAGTTAACATCAGTATAGGCGTATCATCCCCTTGCTCGCGTAGCTTTTGACAAACAGTCAGACCATCCATACGGGGCATTTGTATATCTAAGATAATTAAATCATAAAAATTATGACTAGCGAGTTCATAGCCTTGCACACCATCTTGCGCATAATCTAAGGTGTAACCTTTTATTTCAAAGAAATCAAAGATAATACCGGCGATATCTTGATGATCTTCCACTAATAAAATTTTCATAACCGTTCAATCCAATAAATAAATACCCCATTATTATGACAAATCTGATGTCGAAATAATGTAAAAATGTAAAAAACATGTCGAAAACATTAATTCCACACGGGTATATCTACACTGTATGCATTGCTATCCACTTCGGAATATTAATATGCCAGCCAGTATCACATCGATTACCGAACACAGAGAGGCAACTAAAAGCGCAACACCGCCTTTGTTGTCTATCGTGATCCCATTCTTTAATGAGGATGAAGCCCTAATCGATTGTCACGCACGTGTTGTCGCCGTCCTTGATACCTTACACCAACCTTGCGAAATCATTTATGTTGATGATGGCAGCAATGATGGATCATGGTCACAAGTCATTGGATTTACCGCTAATAATCATCGAGTACGTTGCATACAACTCAGTCGTAACTTTGGCAAAGAAGCCGCGATGACAGCAGGCATGGCGAATTCAGCAGGCCGTGCGGTTATTCTATTGGATGCCGACTTACAAGATCCACCCGAACTTATCCCGAAAATGGTTGATGAATGGAAGAGAGGCTATGATGTAGTGAACATGCAACGCAAACAACGTCATGGTGAAAGTTGGTTAAAACGCGCAACGGCACACTTATTTTATAACGTAATTAATCGCCTCGCGGATATTAACATACCTCGTAATGTTGGCGACTTTAGATTATTAGATCGAAAAGTCGTTGACGTGATTAATTCCTTACCAGAACGAAATCGATTTATGAAAGGTTTGCTGTCGTGGCCAGGCTTCAATACCTGCATGCTGCAATTTGACCGTGACGCACGGCAAGCTGGTACGACCAAGTGGAATTATGCCAAACTGATCCACCTCGCCTTTGAAGGCATTACCTCATTCAGTATTACACCGCTACGCATCGCAACTGCAGCTGGGGTTGTGACATCAATAATTTCGGTCATGATGGCGATTGTACTTGTCAGTAAAACACTATTCTGGGGCGATCCAGTGGCAGGTTACCCTTCATTGATGACCGTTGTATTATTACTTGGTGGCATACAACTCTTGTCAATTGGTTTGATGGGGGAGTATGTCGGTCGCTTATTTATTGAATCAAAACAACGCCCCAACTTTATTCTTATGAACGAACAAACCGCAGAACCAAATACCGACTTTAACCTAAAACAGCAAATCAACAATCACGTAAAGACCAATCAAGCACACAACACCAATTTCAAACAGGGTTAGTAATAACATGTATAAAGCAGTAAACAATGTCTCTCTAACCAAAATTGCGATAACACTCGTGGTCTCAGCGATAGCAATAAGATTATTTACCCTTGGTTTGTTTCCACTTATGGACACAACCGAAGCTCGCTATGGCGAAATGGCGAGGATCATGGCTGAAACAGGTAACTGGATCACGCCGATGTTTGATTACAATGTCCCATTTTGGGGGAAACCGCCGTTATTTACGTGGATGAGCGCCACGGGTATTACGCTATTTGGGTTGAATGAATTCGCAGTTAGATTGCCTCACTTACTTGCTGGGGGCGTGATATTATTCATCGTCGCCCAGCTTGCTTATCGCTTCATCCCATCACGCAGTCGTTCAGAGCGTAAACAAGAGGCATGGTTAGCAGCAGGGATCCTTGCTACGACAACAACATTTATTGTTGTTACTGGTGCGGTAATGACAGACACGGCGTTAACATTAGGCATCACGTTAAGCATGGCCGCTTTTTGGCTTAACTATAAAAATAAGTCAGTATTGTGGGGACATTTGTTCTTCATCGGCCTGACTGTGGGTATGTTAGCCAAAGGTCCTTTAGCGTTGGTACTCATTGGCATGAGCTTGTTTATTTGGGCCTTATTTAACAGAACCTGGATGAGTATGTTGCGCAGCTTACCTTGGAAAACAGGTATTCCCCTTTTCCTTGCGACAAGTCTGCCTTGGTACATCATTGCAGAGTACTCATCTCCGGGTTTCCTTAATTACTTTATTGTAGGTGAGCACATTAAGCGATTCTTAGTCAGTGGCTGGCAAGGTGATTTATACGGCACTGCACATAAAGAGATAAAAGGTACAATTTGGTTATTTGCTATTGTTTCAGCGCTACCCTGGACACCTATTTTTATTTATCAATGGGTTAAAAGCTTACAAGCAACAAACACTATCAAAAATAAAACAACAAATGAAACGACGATACAACGAGCCGAGGATACAACCGAACTTAACTATACAAGTTTTTTATGGGCATGGTTATTAGCGCCATTATTACTGTTCACATTCAGCGGTAATATATTATCAAGTTATGTTATGCCTTGCCTCCCCGCTTTCGCATTATTGATGGTGGTATATCAACGTAACAATCCACTATCAACCAAGGTATATAAAACAGGCTTAATAACACCGATACTTGTTTTAATTGTCGCTATGTTGTTACGAACTGAAGTGACAGGCAAGCAATCCGAAAAAGGGTTAATGCAAGCTTGGTTAGCCCAAGCACAAAATAGTGAATTGGTGTATATCGACAAACGCCCGTTTTCCGCACAATTTTACTCACGTGGGGTAGCAGTTGAACGTAAAGTGAAGTTGGAATTTGCAGTACAACACATATCAACAGACACTTACTTTGTAATACCAAAGTCAGACGAAACCGAATTACTTATTACCAGTTTACCTCAATGTAAAATAGTGGCACGAGCGAAGAAACGTATGCTTGTATTTTGTATGTCAAAATAGTGATAACACAGACATAAATAGCCTACACTAAAGGAAGGATAATTACGAAGGGGCAAGTATGCATATTCTCATAACAGGTGGAACTGGCTTTATCGGCCAAGCATTTATTAACACCTTTCATGCTGATTATGATTTCACGGTATTAACCCGCGATATCAGTAATGCCAAAAATATTTTTTCGCATATTTCAACTGACAACATCAGGTTCATCTCGCAGTTACTTGAATTACCGAGTGCGATTCATATTGATGCAGTGATCAATCTAGCCGGCTCACCGATTATGGATAAAATGTGGAGTGTCAAACACAAACATATTTTAGAATCAAGTCGCTGGGAAATAACCCAAGATTTAGTGGACCTAATCTCAACAAAGACCATCACCCCTGAGATTTTTATTAGTGGTTCAGCCATTGGTGCCTACGGTCGTCAAGGCGCGCAGGTTATTGACGAAAATCATACCGAGCATCATCCAGAATATGCGAGCCATCTCTGTGAACACTGGGAAGAAATAGCCCGAATAGCCTGCCCGTTAACGCGTACTGCAATCATACGAACAGGTATTGTATTAGGTAAGCACAAAGGTGCCTTACAAAAAATGGAGTTGCTTTTTAAATTAGGCCTTGGTGGTCCGATCGGGCAAGGTGAGCAATATATGTCGTGGATACATATTGATGATATGGTCGCGGCCATCAATTATGTCATACAGAACAAATCCATATCAGGCACTTTTAACTTTACATCACCAAATCCTGTAACCAATCGAGAATTTTCGCATAAATTAGCCGCTTGCTTTGGTAAGAAAGCCCGGTTTACTATCCCTACACTATTTTTACGGCTGTTATTGGGCGAACGTGCTGACCTTATTATTTATGGCCAACGGGTATTACCAACTCGATTACTCGATGTTGGTTTTACTTTTCATTTTGATACCTTAGACCAAGCTTTTTCTGCCATCTATGCTTCATGAGCACGTAAATTACAAAGACGTTTATTCATGCTCACGTTTTCGTACTAGTCTAATTGCATCTATAATATTGACCAGCCATACACAAAGTAACATGGCTGTAGCAAGCTCAATGCCTTGAGTATCGAGACTCGCCATCTGTTGTATTACTAATTCATTAATCCTCAGCAAGTCTAGTTGCCCACCAGCCAGCAATACTCTGTCTATTATCAATTGCGTTTGCGTCATAGTGACATCTATTATGTAATAAAGTGGTAATGCCGCAGCAATTGCATATAGTCCTGCCGCCAGCTGTTTTTTTAACCACCAATGAGCCGCCCCTGGAAATACAAATGCAGATAAAAATACTGCCTTAACGGTATTATTCATAAAACATTCCTGATTCAATTGAAATAGCTATAACAAATTAAAGGTAATAATAACAAAGATAAAGCATGTAATGTACCCCGGAACGGTTTTAATATAAAACTTACAATCAATAGTACGAGCATAAGTAACAGACAATTAGAAAAAGTATTATCGAATGTGCCATCAAACTCCAGCCAAATTACATCATTAACCGTTAATACTCCCCAAACACCTTGGATAAAATTCAATACCTCATTGACGCTAGCAATCAAGATACGGCTCAGCCCTGGCATGATCGCTAATAACAGCACCGCCAGTAGCAATACAGGTAATATCAATACACTAAAGACTGGGATAAAAACTAAATTAACCAACGCAGACAACAGACTGAATCCAGAGAATACGGCCACCTGAATAGGTAATATAAGTACCGTGAGTAACACTTGGCTATAACAAAGGTGAGTAACTTTATGCAGAGCCCCCTTAATGATCCCTGTTACTCTATCCTTATTGGTAACAACACTGTTACGATCTATTGCGACAGGTTTAGTTGGCTTATTCAACCACACCAGTATGAAAACAGCCGCCATCGCTGAAAATGATAACCAAAAACTTATTGAAAATACCGCTAAGGGATCAAGTAGTAAAGTAATCAACAACATCATTGAAAAAAGTTGAGACAAAGTAACTTTGTAATATTGCACACGATATAAGCAATGCAGGCATAGCAAAATAATGGCGCGTAGTGCAGGTAATGAGAAACCCGCAATCCAAGCATAAAAAATTGCAACAATAAGACTCATCGATAAACTGATAACGAGATAATGAGGCGTGTTAACCAACCTTAACAGCCCTTGTATAAAAATATAACAAAAACCAAATATAAGACCAATGTGCAAACCAGAAATAGCAACAAGATGACCAATGCCCAGTTGTTGTAGTTGGGTCCAAAGTTCATTGGTAATGTAATGTCGGTCTCCAAAACTTAAAGCATACAACATAGGGTTGGGATTGGCTGGCAATACTGACTTGAATATTTGATACAAATGGCCACGTAAACTAAGCTTAGATCGTATTACCTCTCCTTTTGTTATGATGCCAGCGAACTTTATATGACGTGATAACAACTTCAGTTGCTTAGTGTTAATTAGTCGTACCTTAAAGCGCCACACTTGACCAATCCCAAGTTCACCCGGATAATCATAGTCTGGATTTGGCCACTTTAAGGCTAGTTTCGGTTGCATAGAAGAAAGCAACATATCATTAATTTTTATCACCTTTACATCAAACAAAAGTCGGTTTTTTTTATTTACTAATGTTATTACCTCAGCCGTTATGATATTGTCTTGTGCTACTGTAGTTGACAGTTTTTTGTGTTGGGACACCGCATTGTATAATAATGTATTTGATTCATTTATCACGTTATTTTTATACAACGTAGACCAGCTTAATACGACAAACATGAGTACTAATATAGGTGGTACTTTAACGTAAACAAGGATGAAGGCAGCGACTGTTATTATCGTGATAAATTCAATACGTTCAATATCTACAAAGAACATACTTATTAATATGGTAATGGAAAGTAGTATGGCCTTTAAGGTCATTCATTACCCCTGACATTTGATTAGAATTATGCCTAAGAATTTAATTAAAAAATATCTCCCCGATCCCGAGGTAATCAAAGAACACAAGCACCTTAAGATCTTTGGTGACCTGTTACACAACGCAAACCTTTGGCACTTAAATCGCCGATCAGCAGCAGGTGCTTTTGCTGTTGGTCTTTTTATAGCATTTGTTCCCGTGCCTTTTCAGATGTTATTAGCAGCCGGTTTTGCAATTTTATTTCGTGTTAACTTACCCTTATCAGTAGCACTAGTGTGGTTATCAAACCCTGTGACCATGCCACCGATGTTTTATGCTACTTATGAGTTAGGTGCATGGTTATTGC
Organism: Moritella yayanosii; assembly: GCF_900465055.1. Classification (NCBI taxonomy): domain Bacteria; kingdom Pseudomonadati; phylum Pseudomonadota; class Gammaproteobacteria; order Alteromonadales; family Moritellaceae; genus Moritella; species Moritella yayanosii. The sequence goes on from NZ_LS483250.1 coordinate 923,792, forward strand.
AAGTACCAGTTCACCCATTCTCTTTTGAGCTAACTTTAGAATGGTTAATGCAGGCAATATCTTTATATGGACCAGCATTTTTACTCGGCTGTTTTGTATCCGGTGCATTTTTTTCTATCGTAGGTTATTTTAGTATTCGCTGGCTATGGCGTTGGAAAATTATTAATGCGTGGAACAAACGTAAAGAGTCACGCACAAAATAATAGTTAAAAATGAGAAGGCCACAGCACTTAATCAGTGATGGTGGCCTTTTTCATATCTGCAGAAATGGACGAGGAAGCGCGTTATTTATTGCCTAATTCATGCGCAGGCTGTACCGAACACGCTTTATTCGCAGGATAAATTGTCGCTATCACACTCATAATCATAGCGGCACTACCCACCGCCAGCACATCATTTAATGCGAGCTGTGACGGTAAGAAGTCAATAAAGTAAATATCACCGGATAAGAATTCCTGACCGATCAAACCTTCGATAAATTGGATAATCACCGTGAGATTCTCTGAGATCAGAATACCTAACACCGTACCGGAAACCACACCAAGAATACCGTTAATCCCACCGTGTACAATGAAAATTAAACGTAATAGTGTATTTGATGCACCCATGGTTTTCAATATCGCAATGTCAGCGCGCTTATCATTAACAGCCATGACCAAGGTGGTGACAATGTTAAAACAGGCCACAGCAATCACTAATGTCAATATCACGTACATCAAGCTTTTAACCATTTGTATATCTTGGTATAAAAAGCCTTGACTGGTCATCCAGCTGCGAATATACAAGTAATGATCTAACTGATTACCCGCTTCACGAACAATGCGGTTAGCAGAAAAAATGTCTGTTACCTTAATACTCATACCATCCGCTTTAAACGCTTTATCTTGAATTTCTTGGGCTGCGCTTAAAGGTATATAAGCAAGGTTATTGTCTAATTGACCACTAAGATGAATAATGCCAGAGACAGTAAATCTGAACCGACGTGGCGCCTTAAATGATCGGCCTGATTGCTGCGATAATAATACCGTGACCGGATCACCAAGCTCTAAATTCAACTCTTTCGCAATACCCCGTCCAATCACAACTGTTCTGTTATTAGTAGGATCACTTAAGCTATCCCAACTCCCCTCTGCAACATAACGATACACTTCAGATACTTGCTTTTCAGCCTCACTGTCTACAGCACGAAGTTGTACCGCCTTTAGTTCATTTCCTTTTTGCAATAAGCCATTAAGCTTAATAAAAGGCGCGGCACCGACAACTTCTGGATGCGCAAGTAATTGCGCCTGTGTGCGCTGCCAATCATCAAAAGGTTGGCTCACACCTTCAAGCTCTCCATTCGGTACAACCGCTAAGATCCGATTTTTAAGCTCATATTCAAAACCGTTCATGGCCGATAAACCAATGATCAGTACCATCACCCCTAACGCAATACCAATCGTTGATGACGCCGAGATAAATGCGATAAAACCATTACGGCGCTTCGACGAGGTATATCTCAATCCGATATAAGCGGCTAACGGACGAAACATTATACGTCCTCCATCACAGCATTTACCTGTACTGTTGCGCAATCATTGGTCAATACACCATCAACCATATGCAAAGTACGACCTAATCGGTTCGCTAACTGTTCATCATGAGTAACAATAATAAAGGCGGTATCACAAGTTTCATTTAATTCTTTTATCAAATTAAAAATAGTATCCGCACTGCTTTGATCTAGGTTACCGGTGGGTTCATCTGCAAAGACGATATTCGGCTCATTAATTAACGCACGTGCAATCGCTACACGTTGACGTTCGCCACCAGAAAGCTCACTTGGTTTATGTTCAACACGATGAGATAGCCCCACTCGCGCTAACATAGCCAAGGCTTTTTGCTTAGCCAGTGTGACTTTCATACCCGCTATTAATAACGGCATGCACACGTTTTCTAACGCAGTGAACTCATTGAGTAGGTGATGAAATTGATACACAAAACCCATATTCTGATTTCGCATCGTAGCTTGTTGTTTCTCTGACATGCTATGAATATCGACACCATTAAGATAAACAGAACCTGAAGTCGGCATATCTAACGCGCCCATCAAATGCAACAAGGTACTTTTACCCGAACCAGAACGGCCAACAATCGCAATTAACTCGCCTTTTTCGACAGTTAACGACACTTGTTTTAATACGTGGGTATCAAGGTTACCTTCTTGGTAAACTTTTTCGAGATTTTTACAAACTAATAAAGAATTATTCATATCGTAATGCCTCGGCAGGTTTTACATTTGCCGCTCTAAATGCAGGGTAAAGTGTTGCGAGTAGACTTAATGCAATCGCACCGAAAATAATTGATGCTATCTGCGACCAATCAAATAACACAGGTAATAAGCGGGCTCCACCCGATGCTTGCGCTAGCAGGTTGAGTCCAATTAATGACATAAGCTCATTGATATTGGCTGCCAAGGCAATGCCCATAAGCCCGCCAGAAACGGCACCCAATACGCCAGTCCAAGCGCCTTGGATAACAAATATTTGCACAATCGTAGGTCTATTCATGCCCAAGGTTTTCATGATCGCGACGTCTGTTTCTTTCTCCGTCACTAACATGACTAACGATGACAAGATGTTAAATACTGCCACCGTAATAATTAAGAACAACAATAACCCTATCATGTTCTTTTCCATTTTCACGGCTTGGAATAATTCACCACGGGTTGTTTGCCAATCCAACGAATCAAAGTTACTGAAGAAATCTCGACTCGCTAGTTCATTAACCGAAAACGGATCATATACAAAAACACGATGTTGCATCGGACTTGACGGTGATAAGCGCACCAATTTACCCGCATCAGTGATATTCACTAATACCTGGGTGGCTTCGACATCAGAACCGACAGAATAAATCCCCACCACCGTAAATTTACGTTGGCTCGGCACTCGACCCATCGGGGTGAAAAAGCTGCCTTTAGTCGAAATAAGTCTGATTTTATCGCCGAGTTTAACATTCAATGACTTTGCCATGCTCCGGCCAATTATGATGTTGTACTTACCTGGTTGCAGTAATGAGATATCACCGATAAGCATATTCTGACGAATAACGTCCCATTGCGGATAGGACGATGGGTCTATTCCTTGTAACTGCGCGCCTTGGATCTGGCTTTTACTTTGTACCATGGCATCTGCTTGTAAAAACGGTGTAACCGCGGCAACTAAAGGATCGTCAGCTAAAGCAGATAAACTTTCATCGATATTGTCCGAACCAGATTTAGGTGTCACGATGACATGCGGCACAGCACCGAGAATACGCGTTTTCAAATCTTGCTCAAAACCGTTCATTACCGATAAAACAGTGATCAAGGCTAATACCCCGATAGTGATGCCAGCGGTCGAGAATAAGGTAATAAATGAAACAAATCGATTGTTGCGCTTCGAGCGAGTGTAGCGCAATCCGATAAATAAACTTAGAGGGTAATACATAAATAGAGTAAGAAGTCCTTGCTAAAAACTGCTATTCATTCTAGAGACATGACCACTAATGAGCAAGTAAAATCATGCCTTGTCTTCAACTTGTGACCGATTAGTTATTCTGGTTTAAAACAGCGTCTTAAAAACCTATTACCATAAAGTAAACAAGATAAATATAAATTAATATGGCACAATAACCGGTTAGCAATCTAGAAAGGATGACTGCAATGACTCAACAATATTTTTCTATTAAGCACAGTTTATCTGTCAATATTGAACCAGTTTCTATTGATCAAGTCCCAACATCTAGATTGGCACTCGAAAACGAAATGCCAATCCCATTTAAAATGGCCAATGATGTTGCTGAAATTGATAGCTCTGCCCTGCGCTCTATTCGCAATATCGGTGAACAAGCTGACGCGCTTGCTGATTTCTTACAGATGCAAAACAACAAAATAAACTTGATCATGGGCTACGTATTAGCACAACAAGATCACCCAGAGTCTCGCTTTGACACCTCAGTATTTGGTGCCGGAGAGATAAAATTTTTAGCGCATGGTGATTTAACCTTAGACCAAGCAGTACGCATTAAGATATTTTTACCGAACGACTCTTCGGCTATTTATTGCTACGGCACCATCTCTGCACGTGAAGTACAAGAAACAGACCCGACACTCATTGAATACACAGCGTCGTATACACGTATCCGTGATATCGACCGCGAAATATTGATCCGCGCAACATTACGCATTCAACAGCTACAGCTTAAACAACGTGCCGAGCTACGCCAACAACATGATCTGAAAAATGATGATCCACAATACAATCCTCAATAATTACGATTAGATTACTGACCACTATGAAATCAACAGCTATTCTTTCTTTACCGTTACCAAAAAAACAAGGCGACAAGATCGCCTATGGTAACCTTGTAGGCAGTAGCCTCGCATTCACACTTGCCGAGCTATGTTCACAAACCAAATCGCCTATCCTTGCGGTTGTTGCAGACACTCCAAGTGCATTAAAGCTTGAGCAAGAAGTACGGCACTTTTTAGCCGACGACAAACCGCTAATTACCTTCCCTGATTGGGAAACACTGCCGTATGATAACTTCTCGCCACATCAAGATATTATCTCGCAACGTATTCATGCTTTGCACCGCTTCCAACAAACCACCAGCGGCTTGATTATTGTATCGGTAAATACCTTGATGCAACGTATCGCGCCAGTCAGTTTTTTAGCCCAGCATAGCTTAATCGTCAAAACAGGCGATAAAATTGACATGCACGCGATGCGCCAACGGTTAGAAACCAGTGGTTACAATGCCGTTGACCAAGTACTAGAACATGGTGAATTTTCTGCACGCGGATCTATTCTTGACCTGTATCCGATGGGCAGTTCATCGCCGTTTCGAATCGACTTTTTTGATGATGAAGTAGAAGAAATTCGTGGGTTTAATACCGAGACACAACGCTCGGAAGAGATCCTTGACGCGATAAACTTATTACCCGCTCACGAATTCCCAACAGATGCTAAAGCGATAGCGTTATTCCGTCAGCAGTTTAGAGCATTGTTCACACCATCGCGTGAAGCTGAATCCATTTATCAGCAAGTCAGCAAAGGCTTCTTACCTGCAGGTATTGAGTACTATCACCCGTTATTCTTAACTGAAACTGCCACGTTATTTGATTATTTACCTAAACAACTGACTATTGCGCAAGTCGGTGAATTACATCAAGCATCCGAAGTGTTCTTCCAAGACGTTGAACAACGTTACGAAGATCGCCGCCATGATATTCAACGTCCATTACTGACACCAAGTTCACTGTACTTACCTGTTTCAGAATTATTCCAAGCACTTGGCCAGTATAGTAAAGTAAGTTTAAGCAGTGAATTTCTGAATAAAAAAGCAGGTAATACCAACCTAGGCTTTAGCAAGTTACCTGAAATAGCCATTAACCATCAGAAAAAAGCACCGTTAGCACCTTTGCTAGAATTTATCGAAGGGTTTGACGGTAAAATAATCTTCAGTGTTGAATCTGAAGGTCGCCGTGAAACACTATTAGAGCTACTTGCAAAAACCAAGTTAAAGCCTAAGGCAATGACCAGTATCGCCAAGTTTTTGAAAGCTAAACCAGTGATCGGTATTTGGGTTAGTCAGTGTGAACACAGCTTTATTATTGACGATCTAAATGTGGCGATTATTTGCGAGAACGAATTGCTTGGACACAAGATCATCCAGCGTCGCCGCTCCGATAAAAAAGTACAAGCAAATAACGATGCGCTAGTCAGAAACCTAACAGAATTAAGTATCGGTCAACCGGTTGTACATATCGAACACGGTGTCGGCCGTTATCTTGGTCTACAGATCATTACTAATGCCGGCATGGAAACTGAGTTTTTAACGTTAGAATACGCCAATGCGGCAAAGCTCTATGTTCCCGTTTCAGCACTGCACCTTATCAGTCGTTATAGCGGTGCAGGCGAAACATCGGCACCACTGCATAAACTCGGCAGTGATAGCTGGGTAAAATCCAAAACCAAAGCAATGGAGCGTGTTCGAGACGTTGCTGCAGAATTATTAGATATCTACGCACAGCGAGCGGCTAAAAGCGGTTTTCAATATAAATGCGATAAAGAATCGTATGCAGCCTTTGCCGATGGTTTCCCGTTTGAAGAAACTGACGATCAGAAAACTGCAATTCAAGACGTCATGGACGATATGCGTCAAAATAAAACCATGGATCGTCTGATTTGTGGTGATGTAGGCTTTGGTAAAACGGAGGTAGCAATGCGCGCCGCTTTCATGGCAATGATGAACGACAAACAAGTCGCCGTGTTGGTACCGACCACCTTACTTGCTCAGCAACATTTCGAAAACTTCAAAGATCGTTTTGCTAACTGGCCGGTACGTGTTGAAGTGCTCTCTCGCTTTAAAACAGCGAAAGAGCAGAAGTTGATTTTAGCTGACGTCAAAAACGGTAAAATTGATTTACTCATCGGCACACATAAATTGCTCAGTAACAAGATTGAATATTCTGATCTCGGTTTATTGGTCATCGATGAAGAACATCGCTTTGGGGTACGCCAAAAAGAAAAAGTAAAAGCGTTGCGTGCGGACATTGATATTTTAACCTTAACAGCAACACCAATTCCAAGAACATTGAACATGGCAATGAATGGCATGCGTGATTTATCTATCATCGCCACACCACCCGCGAAACGTTTAGCGGTGAAAACATTTGTTCGCCAATACGACGAAAATATCGTAAAAGAAGCGATCATGCGTGAAATAATGCGTGGTGGCCAAGTTTACTTCTTGCATAACAATGTCGACTCAATAGACAAAACCGTAGAAACACTCGCAAAACTGATACCGGAGGCGCGCATTGTTGCAGCCCACGGACAAATGGCAGAACGTCAATTAGAATCGGTTATGGCAGATTTCTATCATCAGCGCTTCAATGTTTTAGTCTGTACGACCATTATTGAAACCGGTATCGATATTCCAAGCGCGAACACCATCATTATGGATCGCGCAGATAATCTCGGTTTAGCACAACTTCATCAATTACGTGGTCGTGTTGGTCGTTCTCATCACCAAGCCTACGCATACCTGCTAACACCGCATCCGAAGCGTATCTCCAGCGACGCTAAAAAACGTCTTGAAGCAATTGTCTCACTAGAAGACCTCGGGGCAGGTTTTACCTTGGCAACGCACGATCTTGAGATCCGTGGTGCCGGTGAACTATTAGGTGATGAACAAAGTGGTCAAATAACCTCAGTTGGTTTCGCGCTGTATATGGACATGCTCGATCAAGCAGTGAAAAGTATCAAACAAGGAAAATCAGTTTCACTTGAAGAAGCCCTTAAAAATCAAACCGAAATTGAACTGCATGTGCCCGCGTTATTGCCAGATGATTACATTCATGACGTTAATATACGTTTATCACTGTATAAACGTATCGCAAGTTGTCAAACTGAAGAGCAGTTACGTGAGGTGCAAGTTGAACTCATTGACCGTTTTGGTTTATTGCCCGACAATGCTAAAAACTTAATCCGTCAAACCGAGTTAAAATTGCAAGCAGAACCTTTAGGTATTAAACGACTTGAAATAGGTCCCGCAGGTGGCTATATTAGCTTCGGCGATGATAATCAGGTTGATGTCGGTTATCTTATCCGTCTTATCCAACAACAGCCACGTGTTTATAGTATGGATGGTCCATCAAAATTAAAGTTTGCAATCAAATCACCGGATGCAAAAGATCGAGTTAAGCTAGTTGAAGCAATGCTAGTTGAATTTGCAAAAAATAAAATTGCAGGAGTTAAACGTTGAAAAATTTGTTAATCAGTTTATTAGTAGGTCTATCAGTTGGTAGTTCATTTGCAGTGAGCGCGGCAGATCAAGAACGTTGGTTTGAAGTCGAAGTCATTTTATTCGAGCGAAATATCAACCCAACCAAAATAACTGAACACTGGGACCAGTCTGCATATCCAACTTATTCTAAAAAGAATAAGAACCCGATGGCATTATTTATCAATGACGATAATTTAATCACTCCCAATAGTAGTCACGGCATCAATACGCTAGCGTTAGGCAATGAAAGCAATATCGTTGCAGGTGGTCTACAACCAACCATTATTGATGATAGCCAAACTTTACCTGTTTTCGGTGTTGATCGAGACGAGTCTCTGGTACAGGGTGCTAATACAAATGCGGACATCATCAAAACAACAAATGTGGTTATCGATGGTGCTAATTTAAAAGATAACGTTAAGGATCCAGCCCTAGAAATAGTGCCAGCAAGTGAATTACAACTTGCAGCGCAATTTAAAGCATTAAACGATCACGCTAATTATAATGTTGTTTTGCATTCCGCATGGCGTATGCAGCCAAAAGACCGCAACCAAGCGGTACCCATCAGATTGTTTGCAGGTCACAATTATCAACAACAGTATCAACAAAATGGCGATGTAATCACCCAAAAATTAGTACCTGTTGTAACACCAATCGGTGCATTTGATGTATCTGCAGAGCCAACCGCACCCGTTTGGAAAATTGACGGTGAGTTGACCATTTATCTAGAGCATTATCTTTATGCAAAAACAAATCTATTTGTGCGTAAAGAAGGAACTAAAACCATTATCGCTAAGGAAAGCATTGCAGCGGAATCACCAGAATCAAACCAAGCTACAAATGTTGAAAATATTGACCTATTAGAATTATTAGGTATTCATTTAGAGCCGAAAGCCGCGGTTCCTTCCGAAGTGGTATTAAGTAACGCGGAAGTTAACGTCGATACCGCCAAAGCTCAAGACGAAAATTCACTAGCCGATGGCAGTGCACTTACGGTTGAAGAAACTACAATTATCGAACCTCAAGATAAAACGGTGCCTTTCTTGAATAGTTATCCGATGCAGCAGCTTCGTGTGATTCGAAGTGGTGAAATACATTACCTTGACCACCCTATGTTTGGCATGCTCATTCAAATACGAAAATATGAGCAGCCAATGAAAGAAGATACGGCAATGGAAACAGCGCAGTAATAACGTCCTATTAATTACCTTTAAGCGTCACCATCGTTAAAAAGGTTCTTAATATGATCATCACATCTGCTTTGAGCCAACGCGTAAAACTCGTGAGGCTTAGAGCATATGTATGATCCCAATACAGTTTATTTTGAACATCTTCTAAACATGTATCTGCACCTTGATATATTTGAGCTAAGCCTGTGATACCAGGCCTAACACCGTTTGTACGCTCTAAATAATAAGGGATTTTCTCTTCTAATTTACCACAAAATACGGGCCGTTCCGGTCTTGGCCCTACGATCGCCATATCTCCTAACAACACATTAATCAATTGCGGTAATTCGTCAATGCGCGTTTTACGTAAAAATCGCCCTACCGATGTCACTCTTGAGTCTTGTTTCTGCGCCCATACAGGACCCGATTTGGACTCACACTCCACGCCCATGGTCCTAAATTTTATCAGCATAAACACTTCCACATAGTCATTTCGAATTTCACCCACCCTAAGCTGACGATAAAAAATCGGTCCTTTTGAGTTTAATTTAATCGCCAGCGCAATAAATGGCACCATAGGAATGAACATAGCCAGCGCAACGATTGATATAACAATATCTGAAAAACGCTTAGGTATAACCACACTTTTCTTCTGAAAATCAGATGTTGCTTGTGCGGTATTAATCTTGATCCACGTACCACGATCTAAACCAAAAATGTAGCGGATGCCACCATAAAAACTCGCCATGTACCCAACAGCTATATAATATAAAGATGCCCAAGGTTGTTTCACTGGTGCTGCATCAAACAATAATCCCAGCGCAGAGCCACCATAAAGGCAGCATTGCCCTAGCCACAAAAACCAAGCGGTATTGGCAATAATCGTTGCATTGCTATTTGTTAACAAAGCAGTAAATACAAATAAAGCTAATAAGTTAAAGGGCATTAACGTGCGTAAAAATTTACCACTGAAAAAATTAAAACCAGTCAAACCGTGTTGAAATGAAAACAAACCGCGTAATCTTAATACTTGTTGCAGATTGCCAGCACCAATACGTGTGCGACGAGAAAAATCACTAGCTTCATTGGTTGCTTCCATCTCAATAATCGAAATACGTTCATCCAATACCGCGCGATAACCACGGCTAACTAGCAACATTGGAAAAACAAAATCATCATTAATGGTATCAACTGGGATCTCTTCGAACAATGATGCTTTAATCGCATATAAAGCACCAGGGGGGCCAATAATAGAACCTGTAATACTCTCTGCTCGACGAATATTACGTTGATAGTTCCAATAATGTGCCTCGCCTTTAGATCCATGATCATAAAGTTGGTAATCCCCGGTGACAACAGCCACCCCTTTTTCGGCCATGCGATATGCAAATATTTGCATGGCATCAATCGAAATTAATGCACTCACATCACTTAATACTAAAATATCTGATGTCAACTTATAGCGCATCAACAACTTATTTATAACATGCACCTTACCGTAATTATCTTCAGTAATATCTAATTCAAGATTTACATTATGTAATTGATATTGTTTTAAATATCCCTTCGCAATAGCAACTGAATCATCAGTGCAACCATCAAAACCGAGCACCACATTGAGCTTATTTTCTGGGTAATCCAGCATTAATAAGTTGCTGAGTTTTGCGCCTAAATGTTTAGCTTCGTTAAAAACCGGCATCACAATAGTGATAATAGGAAGAACACGGTCTACATCGTTGGATATGTAATTCCGAGATTTAAATGTATCTACCCTGCCGTCGGCAGGCCGTGATTTTGCATAGTACTGCAAAAACTTCGGATAAACCCAATGATGATAGATAAATAAATTGATCGATACGATAGAGCCAAACAGAAGCCAATCCATAGCTACTCCTTAATTAATTGATTATAGGCTTTAATCATCATTCTTATATCAAAGTGCTTAGTAATGAAATTACGTGGTAAATGCTCAGAGCTACGTTTCATCTGTGCTTTAATCGCAACGTGAAATTCATTAACCGTATTTAGTTTAATTAAATGCCCCGTTTGTTTGCATACACCTTCATGCACGGCTCCCACATCACTACAGACAACCGGCACATTACAAGATTGCGCTTCTAAAATTGACAGCGGTAGTCCCTCATTAGATGAGGTTAATACAAATAAATCCAATTGATGATAAAATCCAACCATATCATCTGTATAACCAATAAATTTAACTTTAGTTGATAGGTCTAATTCCTGCACTAAATTGGTCAGGTTTTGCTTTTCAGGGCCATCTCCAGCAATATACAACTCAACATTAGGTATATCAGCAACCGCTTTAATCAAAATATCTAATGATTTTTCCGTTACTAATCTTGCTGCACAGCCAATTCTGAACACCCTTGCTCTGTATTTATAACGCTTGTGGTTTAAACTCGGAGAAAATTTTTCGGTATCTATGCCATTTAAAATCGTCACAGGGGCTACACTTCGACCTAGTACTTGTGATAACTGTATTCCAACAGTCTCAGCGTCTGCGACTAAGGTAATATGATTCAATCGCAACATTAATTTTGTCATCTGTAACTGTTTATTATCAAGCAAGTGCCACGTATCATGCTCTGTATGTATGTGCTGTATATTTGTTAATCTTAAGGTTGCCATTACACCATAAAGTAACGGTCCGATATGATGCGTATGTATAATATTGGTATCCAATGACATTAATACTTTACGTAAGCGCCTTACGGTTACCAGTTTAAATCCAGGCTGTTTGTCCAAAAATATTAACCGCTCTTGATAACGTTTCAATATCGGCCAGTGAGCCAAACAAACTGACTTTTCACCTTCAAGAGCAACGATATACACCTCGATATTAGATTCTTGTAAGCGCATGATATCAAAAACCAATTTTTCTATACCACCGGGTTTTAGATGCTGGATTATTTCAACCATTATTTTCATTTTCGCTATCCTTTTCATAATCAATCGAAGGTAATCGCGCGAGGATATTTATATTATCAAATGCATTGACATTTCTGATATGCCATAGAGTATCGTCTAATAATTCAGCTGCCACAGTCAGACTAATACCACACCCAATGCCACCAATAAGGCCCATAACGATATACAGAGATAAAGACAAATTTGTGGGATAACCGGGAGTAAAAGGAATGTCGATCACTTTGATTTTTTCAGGTTCTTCATGCCGACCTAACTCACCAGTGACTTTAGCCATTTCATGACGATTTAGCAGATCGTGATACAATTTTGTATTCACAATCAAATCACGCTCTAGGGCACTAAGCTCTTTAGCAACATCGGCCTCCATTGCAACGTTACTCGTTAAACGCTTAGATTGTTGGTGCAACATTGCAATTTCATTTTCCAATTGAATGACGCGTGATTGTGACGTTTGCAGGTTTTCTAACTGAGACAGTAATAATGATGGGGCTTTACCCTCACCATCACCGCCGTCAAGTACAGAAGCAAGATTCCATAACTGGTTTAGCTGTTCGTCAGTAAATTTAACATTTTTACTGAGTAATTTTTTTTGTTCGTTTTTAAGATTTTTTAACAGTAATTCAACGGATTGTACTTTAGAATGTTTACGGGTATAGCTCGCTTTTAATAATGATAATTTTGCTTCTGCTGATACTATTTGTTCTTCGACAATACCGATTACGGGATTAGTTTGAGCCAACTTCAACTTCAAACTGTTCAACTGTCCGTAAGCTCCTGATAATTCAATATCTTTACCTCTAATTGCACTATGAATCGAAAACAATGTCTGGTTGTTTTGAATAAATAACTCAGGTAAAACACCGAGATGTTGGCGACGGAAGGCGGCCATTTTTTCTTCTGCTGCGACTAATTTGTCACGCCTCAACTCTAACTGTGTAAGTAAAAATTTCTCCGATGAAATGATTGACGCACGACTCGGCGCCATTAAACTATCAATGAACAATTGACTAACAGAATTTAAAATCAACTTCATTTGTCCTGGAATATCCCAAGTTAGCGTTATTATAACCAAGTCTGCACCAGACAGTTTTAATGTAATCGCGCCTGAAAGCTTTTTAACAATCAAATCTCTTTCGCGATAATCACTGTTTTTATCTATGAGGCCATTTTGTTCTGCCACGGTAAATAATATATGTCGACTATGTACCAAAACCCGTAATGCAACCATGCGGTCTTCAAGGTTAAAAGACACGGATAAGTCTTCCAAAAATGGATTTAGCAATGAACTTTCCTGAACCAAAATAGATGTATGTGAACCGTATCGTTTTGGTGTCATCATGCTAATTAATGACGCAATAAACACCGCTAATATAATAGAGATCCCAAGGTAATATCGCCGACGCCACATTATCTCGATAAACCTATAAATATTTCCCCAAATAATGGTACCCATATTTACAACCTAGCATTGTCGAACAAGTCGATTGCTTCATTTGTTATTAGTCTATTATTGTTAATTAACTTTTCTTCAATCAGCACTGAATCAATGGGTAACAGTGGATCAAAGGTAATCTGAATAACCTCTTGATTTTCTGTGAGCGATTGTACTACGGACTGCACACGTTGATGGCCGATAGATAACGATGCGTAATCACTCTCTGCTTTCGCTTTCCCATAGCTAATAATAGCGCCGTGCTGCCAATCGTAGAGATAAAGCAACCGGTTACGTTGACTTTTCGTCAGTCTCACTTGCTTATATGCAAACACAAAGTTTAATTTTCTAGGTTGCACGACTGGTTTATCAGGCGGCGATATGAGTGTAATTCCGGACACTTGGATAGAGACAGCCGCTGGTGGCGTTGCACATCCGTGAAGCAATACAAACGGAATGATCAGCAATTGAAGTCGAGTACATTTATAATGAATCAATCCTTTCATATTCCCCCCCCTACACACTACTCTTAATGTGACACACTACTCTTGATGCTACAGTCTGTTTTTAATGGCCAGTTTTTCGGTCAGTAGCCTCGTAACAAGGTCACAACGAGCTTGCCAAGTTGCAGATTCAACCATTTTTCGGGACCGAGCTGTTAATTTCTCCAATTTATTATTTGGCAATAACAGCGCAATATTTAATTGTTCTAACATGTGATATTTATCATCAGCTACATAAATACAGTCCCTAAACGGCAACACGGCAGGATATTTAGTACTAATAATAGGATGCCCAATAGCGAGGTATTCTCTCAATTTTAAAGGGTTACATGCACGTATTTGTTCATTATCTACAAATGGAATAAGTGATACTTGCCAATTAGCCGCGTATTGAATAAGTTGCTCGTGAGGCATATCAGGCAAATGAATAATGTTGTTATACTCGAATAGTTCACAATCAGTTATTTCAATTCTGCCAATAAATAAAAACGTTACATCTGGCCGTGATAGCGCAAGAAATCTAATTAATTCAAAATCTAACCAACTGGTAATACTGCCATAATAACCAACAACCAGATCCGATTTAGGGTAATTGTAAGGACGTTTACACACTGACGAAAAATGTTTTAAATCAACACCATGTAGTAATAAGTATGTTTTCTCCTGAGGCAGGTGTCGCGCTATATTTTCACTCGCGACAAAGATGATATCCGCTTTTTTAACTAACTCGGTTTCTTCAAAACTGACTTGCTTATGATCAACACCGTTTAATGCGCTAAAATCATCTCCCGCATAATAAACAACGATATCTTCTTCTAATGTGCCAATAACACAGCGACCCGTCGGCAATGATAGCCACAATATTCTTGGTACCTTGCCTTTAATTTTATGCTTAGCAAGTAACGCGCGTGTTTGGTAAGTTAGTAGCAAGCGATTAATCACATAAGCTATATAACTACCAGGCCAAGGAATGGCAACAGGCGCAAGAATGCCCAAAGGTTGTTTTCCCGTATCTTGCTGAGTATTACCCTGATTAAAATCATTATTTGTGGCATTTTTTAACTGTTTGAACTTCTCGATGATACGTTTACCATCTGTCCATTTGGGTCGTCTTAAACCAATTGAGTTAACCCAATACACGTAATGTTGATTAGTCATACATTTCATTAAATGCTGCGTACTGCTCGGATGACGCCCCCAATCTTCACCAAATACAATCCATTGTGCATTTTTCATAGTGATTTTATGACCTTCGCTGGAGTGCCTCCTGCAAGAACACCTGCAGGTAAATCTCGTGTCACGATACTACCAGCAGCAACAATAGTACCTTCTCCGATAGTCACTCCAGCCATGACACTGACACCCGTAGCAAGCCAAACATCTCGCTTTAGAATAATATCACCGGCTTGCGAATCAAGATCTGGCAATCCATCTGCACGCGCTTGCGCATCAATAGGATGGCCGGGGTAGCCGGCAAGAAATACCCGTCCTGCTAACCTTACATTGTCCTCAATAATAATATTGCCACCGACAGCAATATTATTTTGCCAATTGATGTCCACATTATTACCAATGACTAGCCGCGATGCTTTCCCATTCATACTACGGCCACTTAATGTTGATATCCCTGAAATACGACAGTTATCACCCATTTCAATGGTTAAATGCCCTAATACTAATGGCATCCCTGAATACAAATACAAATTACGCGGTCTCGTCAGTAGTCGACTTTTAAATAATGGTGTCCAATAAAAAATTCTAACGGTGTTAGTGAATACTTGGGAGATAAAGAGGTGAACTCTTAATATTAAAGGATGTAAAATAGGAATAACAGGAATTGAAAAATGCATAACCCCACGAGCACAGCGATGACATGTTTTAGCTAGCTTACTTTCATCATGTTTTAACCACAACTTGAATGTACCAAGCATATCCATATCATTACATCCTCTGTAATCGGTTTTCCGTGTAACAAGAATAGACCATATAAAAACAAAGGGTTAAATGTAATCAAATAATCCCCTATAATAAGAATTATTAAATTTAGAAACATCTCAGCCGTTATTAATTAAATTGACTAAGCTAACTATTAATGCAAAGGATTTGTAATTGATAGTTAAGTAGGGCGAAATTGAGTCTTACGCCAAATATTATCGCCAAAAAGCATGTCCAGCGCAGGCATTAGCTTGTGACATCAGAGCAAATATTTTAACCGATTTGAAACTCAGTATTCAGAATACGATAACGTATGAATACTGAGTTTAATAAATACAACAGTAGTTTACTCATACACCATCATACTTTTAACTGTAATGTTTTTATGAACAAGTTTGCTAGTTAAACTGGGTTGTCTATATCAATAAAGGTAACGTCCAGCCCTTTCTCTTGCGCTAACCATTCCCCTAATGCTTTAATACCGTAGCGTTCTGTTGCATGATGACCCGCTGCAAAAAAACTCATACCGGCTTCACGGGCTAAATGAATAGTTTGTTCGGATGCTTCACCACTGATGAATGCATCAATTCCCTGTTCAATTGCTAATTCAATATAACTTTGACCTCCACCGGTACACCAAGCCACCGATTTAATTGGTTTACCCGCATCAACAACCAACGGTGCACGGTTAAGTTGAGTTTCGATACGTTGTGTAAGTTCTGCAGTTGAGATCGATTCTTCGAATTTCCCCACTAAAGCAACACTCGCTTTATCCCATGGTTCTAAACCACGACGTACAGTAATACCAAGTAATTTAGCTAACTCTACGTTATTGCCTAATTCCGGATGTATATCCAACGGTAAATGATAAGCATATAAGTTGATGTCATTTTTAATCAGTGTTTTAATCCGATTGTATTTAATACCCGTGATGGCTGGTGATTCGTTTTTCCAGAAGTAACCATGGTGAACTAAAATTGCATCAGCTTGTTGCGCAACAGCAGCATCGATTAAAGCTTGAGAAGCAGTGACACCCGTGATCACTTTTGTCACCGTGTCTTTACCCTGAACCTGCATACCGTTGACCGTAAAGTCACGTACGCGATGAGGTTGCATAAATTCAGTTAAGATATTTTCAAGTTTTTTATTGTTCAGAGAGGCCATGCCTGCTCCTCATATTTGTGAATGCAGAAGATAAGGCTATAGGTATACGTGAAGTTAAACAATGAAGCAAATATAAAAAACCGCGCGGTTTTAATTAGATGGAAAATCTAATAACACGCGCGGTTTATACAATTACAGTTCAATTTCCGCTACTTTATCGATTAATACTAGCGTTTACTTTAGCGCTAAACTAATCAAGTGTAATAGGTGAAAAATCAACAATTGGATTAACGTCAGCATCATAATCAACGCCTTCGATACCAAAGCCAAATAATGCTAAGAATTCATCTTTGTAATACTGATAATCAGTCGTTTCAAATAAGTTCTCATCTGTCACTTCGTCCCATAACTTCACGCAAGTCGCTTGAATGTCATCACGAAGTTCCCAGTCATCCATGCGTAGACGATTTTCATCGTCTAATTTCGCACTGCTAACACCTTCAGGGTAAAGTGAACCACGGAATAGACGTGAAATTTGCTCTAAACAACCTTCATGTAAACCATGTTCTTTCATTACACGGAATGCCATTGCAATATAAAGCGGCATAACCGGAATTGCAGCACTTGCTTGTGTCACAACACTTTTAAGTACCGCTACGTTTGCACTGCCACCTTTTGCTTTCAAGTCGGCATCAATCGCATGCGCAGCACGATCAAGATCTTGCTTCGCCTTGCCTAATGCGCCATCCCAATAGATAGGCCATGTGATTTCGGTACCAATATAGCTGTAAGCCACGGTTTTACATCCGTCAGCTAATACGCCAGCATCCGATAATGCCGACATCCACAGTTCCCAATCTTCACCACCCATGACGGTAATGGTATCTTGGATCTCTTGCTCTGTTGCAGGTTCAACGCTTGCTTCAAATATTTTGTTTTTATTGGTATCAACCGCTTTCGCAGTATACGTTTCACCAATAGGTTTCAGGCAAGAACGTACAACTTCACCTGTGCTTGGCAACTTTCGTACTGGTGATGCTAATGAATAAACAACAAGGTCAATTTGACCTAGATCTTCTTTAATTAGGTTAATTACAGTTTGTTTTGCTTGGTCAGAGAATGCATCACCATTAATGCTCTTTGCATATAGGCCTTCTTCTGCTGCATATTTTTCAAATGCAGCACTGTTATACCAACCTGCTGTACCTGTCTTCCTCTCTGTTGCCGGTTTTTCGAAAAACACACCAATAGTTGCAGCACCACCACCGAATGCAGCGGTAATACGAGACGAAAGCCCGTAACCACTTGATGAGCCAACTACCAATACACGTTTTGGTGCATTTTCAATCACACCTTGTTCTTTATTATACTGTATCTGTTCTTTAACATTAAAATCACAACCAATAGGATGAGATGTGGTACAGATGAAACCGCGAGTTTTTGGTTTAATTATCATATTATTTTCACAATGTTGAGACACAGTGGATAGAATAAAAGTTTCTGAAAAATTAAGCACCTATTTTTTAACGTTTTTCATCTGGTTGGAGTTCTAGACACAAAAAATAGACGCAATTTAAGCAATACCATGTATTTACTAAGCAAGAGAGCTGGGCATTAACGTGCATTTACACTACTATTCACCCAAATTTCCGTTTGCTTATTCATTCAGATTTATCATCACGCAATAAATGCACTATTAATGCGTTACACCGAGTAAAAATAGAGAAGAATAATATGCAGAAAATAAATCAAGCCAATACTTACTTGTTCGATCTTGATGACACACTTTATTCTCCTAAGCTGGGGATTTTAAAACAAGTGGAGTCACGCATGCATAAATTCATTTCAAATGCATTATCATTACCTCTTCCAGAGGCGACACTTTTATCGAATCAGTATTACAGAGATTACGGCGGGACAGTGACAGGGTTAGTCAAACACCATAATGTTAATCGTGATGATTTCATTCATTATTGCCACGACATCAATATGTCGTCGCTTAAAGCACAGCCAAATTTAGGTCAACAGATTGACCAATTGGCTGGCCGTAAAATGATCTACACAAATTCACCAAAGCATTACGCGACAAAAATCCTGACTGAATTAGCACTTATCGATTGCTTCGATGCTATTTTTTCATTAGAAGACGCTAATTATGAGCTAAAGCCACACAATTCAAGCTATCAAACACTCTGTAATAAACACGCGATTGATAGTCATAACACCGTCTTCTTTGATGACCAATTACGTAACCTAAAACCGGCTAAAACCCTTGGTATGACTACTGTCTGGTTAACTGGTTCAGAGCAAGTTGTTCCTAATCTGGACTACAAAGCCGATTATGAAGCAAATAATTTGACTCAGTTTTTCAATTTGTTACAAGCAAGCTAAATATTTATTGCCATTTTTAATCGCAAAAGACGTTATAAGTGGCTATAATCCGCCCTCAGTAACGGCTGGCTTCTCTTTATAGTATTTTTTCCAGTCGTGACAATAGCCTTCGCAATTAACTTTGCGCACTAAAATTAATACCCAAGAGTACTTTATGCAACAAACTGCCAAAGATCTTTTTTCATATCCAAAATTTAAAAATAGGGTATCAAAACCTGCACCATTTTTGCCCATGACACGTGCAGAAATGGACCAACTCGGCTGGGACAGCTGTGACGTTATTGTTGTTACAGGTGACGCATATGTCGACCACCCAAGTTTTGGTATGGCTATTATTGGCAGAACCTTAGAAGCACAAGGTTTTCGTGTGGGTATTATCTCACAACCAGAGTGGGAAGATGCAGAAGCGTTTAAACAATTAGGCCGTCCAAATCTGTTCTTCGGTGTCACATCGGGCAACATGGACTCTATGATCAACCGCTATACCTCAGATCTTAAGTTACGTCATGACGATGCTTATACTGCAGGTGATATCGGCGGTAAACGACCCGATCGTGCCGTATTAGTCTATACCCAGCGTTGTAAACAAGCCTATAAAGATGTACCCGTTGTGATTGGTGGTATCGAAGCCAGTCTACGTCGTATTGCGCACTATGATTATTGGTCAGACAAAGTTCGTGGTTCAGTATTACCTGATTCAAAAGCGGATATGCTGATTTACGGTAATGCAGAACGTCCATTGATCCAAGTTGCACACCGTCTTGCCAGTGGCGAATCAATTAAAGACATCAAAGATGTTCGTGGTACGTCTGTCATGCTAAAAGAACCACTACCCACTTGGAAAGGTATTGATTCTCGTACATTAGATACACCGGGTAAAATTGAACCTATTATCAGTCCGTACACAGAAATTGATGAAACCTGCTCGAAACAAGACAAAGAAGAGATCATCGATAATTCTGATGCGGATGTAGCGAAACCTATCGTGATGCAAGCGCCTAAGCAAATGCCTTGGTTTGAAACCTATATTCGCCTACCCGATCTAGAAACAGTCAAAAAAGATAAAATGTTATATGCGCATACATCGCGTGTATTCCATCTGGAAACGAACCCTATTTCATCACGTGCCTTGATCCAAAAACACGGCTCACGTGAAGTATGGTTAAATCCACCTGCGGCACCGCTGGCAGAAGGTGAAATGGATGGCATATTTGATTTAGAATATGCGCGAGTTCCACATCCAAGCTATGGCGACCAAAAGATCCCGGCCTATGACATGATCAAAACATCGATTAATATTATGCGCGGTTGTTTTGGTGGTTGCTCTTTCTGCTCGATTACCGAACATGAAGGTCGCGTAATTCAAAGTCGTTCAGAAGATTCTATCGTAAAAGAAATGGAAGCCATTCGCGATAAAGTACCTGGTTTTACCGGTGTTATCTCCGATCTTGGTGGCCCAACAGCAAACATGTACAAATTAGGTTGTATGAGTGAAAAAGCAGAAGCGACGTGTCGCCGCCTGTCTTGTATCTTCCCAACCATTTGTAAGCACATGGACACAGACCATACACCAACAATTAACTTGTATCGTCGCGCACGTAAAGTTCCGGGCATTAAGAAGATCTTAATTGCATCGGGTGTACGTTATGACTTAGCGATTGAAGATCCACGTTATGTAAAAGAATTAGTACAGCATCATGTCGGTGGTTACTTGAAGATTGCCCCTGAGCATACCGAAAAGTCACCGCTTGATATCATGATGAAGCCTGGTATGGGCACATATGATAAGTTTAAAGAAATGTTTGATCGTTTCTCTGCTGAAGCAGGTAAGAAACAGTATCTTATCCCTTATTTCATCTCTGCACATCCCGGTACCAATGATAATGACATGCTGACGTTAGCCTTATGGTTAAAACAGTATAAGTTCAAACTTGATCAAGTACAAAACTTCTACCCTTCACCACTTGCGAATGCAACGGCGGTGTATTACACAGAGCTTAACTCATTACATAAAGTACGTGAAACAGATGAAAAAGTCGTGGTACCAAAAGGTGCGCGTCAACGTCGTCTGCACAAAGCGCTTTTACGTTACCACGATCCAGCTAACTGGCCAATCATTCGCGAATTCCTGCTTAAAACAGGTAACCGTCATCTGATTGGTCGCGGTCCCAAACAGCTAGTACCACCAGAGAGTTTGGCCGAAAAACAAGCACAACGCAGCAATGCGAAACCGCACCTTGGTAAAGGTGGCGCTAATAGTAAGAACAAGCCGAATACCGGTAATAAAGGCGTTAAACAACAACGTGCTCAACCAGGTACTAAGCAGTTCACTAATGCGTTAACTAAACACACAGGTCTTGCTCCACAAGAAGGAGTCGGCATTAACGAACATGGTAATAAAGCTGGTAACAAACCTAACCGTAAAAAACCAGCTGTAGATAACAATAGCAGTGCCAATGGCAGTAAAAATGCGAACGGCAGTGTCAAGGGTGGAGGATTCAATAAACCATCAGGCAGCCGTCCAAGTGGTGCAAATAAGTCCGCCAATAAGGGTGATCAAGGTCAGCAAGCTAAGCGCAGTAACAAACGTTAAGCATTAGCGCGCTTTATTGCCTAACTTAAATAGATAGTTAAATATGTAAATACTAAAGGGTAAAATGTTTATGCATTTTACCCTTTTTTTATTCGCCCTCATCGAGCAATACTTCATCATTTATTTTCCTGAGCTTGTCCGTAGTCCATCATTAAAGTAATTAACAACTATAATTAAAGTTCCTAAACATTCTTGATAAATGTATTAGCGCATTAACCGCTAGGGAGGTTGATTATGCTCATGCGAAAAATCACCCATTATTTAGATCAAGCATATATAAACTACCAAAGTGATCATCACCCAGCTGGTTATACTGCGCAGCATGTTGCTGAATTAAGTAAAACCAGTGGTATGTGTTTTGCCAAAACTGTCATTATTACCGCAGATACAAGACTCGTGATGGTTGTTATGCCTGCCCCTTACACCATTGATTTTGACAATATTGCTTTTTCTATTGGTGCTAGTTACGTCAATTTAGCATATGAACATCAGTTCAGTAGTATGTTTCCCGACTGTGAAACCGGTGCTATGCCGCCTTTTGGTCATTTGTTTAACATGCCAGTTTATATTTCAGACATGTTAATACAGCAAGATGAAATCAGTTTTAATGCAGGTGATCACGCTGAAACGATTAAGATGAAAACGTCAGATTTAGTTGACCTAGTCCGACCAACAATAATCAGCTGTGGCTTTAACAAAGCAGGCAATGGTTATCATCATGAACATGCGAGACAAGGTAAATTAAGGCATTAATAACACGTTAAATATTCCTATTCACCACCAGAGGAACTCTAAATTATGAGGATTAGCGGCGCGTTATTAACCAGTTCAAAAAGTACATTAGCTAAAATAAAAGGTCAATCAAACTGCCAGCAAGAGGTCAATGCACTTGAACCAAACTCTGATGAACAAGCTGTGATAGATATCATCACCGCCAATATAATCCTCACGATTCAATGCGGTGGCATCTCTATGATTGGTGAGCTATACAAAAATGTTGATGTCTATGCCCAAGACGCATCACAACATATCAACATTAATGTAGATAATGTCATTCATAAGGTAATGCGTAATCTATAGATTTAATCATAGTTTTTAGGAGATACATGATGGCCATTGCAATCACATTAAAAGAGTATTTTGAACACGAAAATGTTCACTATGACACGATTAAACATCGCCGAACATTCACCACCCTAGATTCATCTCGCAGCGCTCACCTTCCCGCAGGAAATGTCGCGAAAGCCGTTGTTCTAGAAAGTATAACGGGTGATTATCTTATGGCTTCGCTGCCCGCTAATAGCCGTGTTTCATTGACCTGTGTGAGTCAGATTATGGGGAAATATTATTACTTAGCCAACGAACAGAGATTGCAGGCATTATTTCCTGACTGTGTTAAAGGCGCGATCCCAGCAATGGGCTCTGCATATGATATGAGTATGATTGTTGATGATAGTCTGCTCACTGCCGATTCAGTCTATATTGAATCAGGCGATCACCAAAACTTTCTCAAACTCAGCAATCAGGAATACAGTGATTTAGTTGAGGATATGTCACACGGTGATATACGGGGTAAAACGATGGGGGCCCCGAGGATCTGGGAACGAACAAATATTAACTGGCGTATATGAGCAATCAATAAATAAGCCATGTTTCATCATGTCAGTGAACATACATGGCTTCTATAATTATACCAACCGCATTAACTATACCCATCTCAGCAACTACGCCATGGTATTAAATGAGCGAGCCATTATTTCACTTTTGGTCTGAACGGTTTAATCACCGACTCATCGCATTCAAGGAAAGGACCATTCATTAAATCAATACAATAAGGGATAGCTGGGAATACCGCATCTAAACATTCGCGGATTGATTTAGGTTTACCCGGTAAATTCACAATTAATGTGTCTGCACGTAAACCAGCTGTTTGGCGGGATAGAATTGCTGTTGGAACAAATTTTAACGACTCTGCACGCATTAACTCGCCAAATCCAGGCATCATACGATCACAAACCGCCTCTGTCGCTTCAGGTGTTACATCTCGCTTAGCTGGGCCTGTGCCACCTGTTGTTACAATCAAACTACAGTTTTGCTCATCTGCCATTTTAATTAATGTTGCTTCAATCACATCTTGCTCATCAGGAATCACTTCATAAACAGCTTCCCACTCAGAAGTCAGGTACTCGTTTAATACGTCGATAATGGCTTTACCAGAAAGATCTTCATAAATGCCTGCACTGGCTCTATCACTTACTGTCACAATCCCGATTTTAGCTTTAGTCATGTTTATTCCATATAGCCTATTTAATTAATGCAGCAATTTTAACCGAACTGTTGTGATGTGTAAAATCAACGACTTGATCTGTCTCAAACTATCAGGAGAGAGTTTATTAAATCCTGATATAGATCATGATTAGTGGGGTTAGCTGTCGCGAAACCATCTCTTTGTGGGTACATTCCGCTGTGTACTAAAACATTTTTAAAACGTTAAAATAATGTTTTACATATTTAATACAACAAAGAGGTTTCAATGTTAGAGTTACTCATTGGTTTGGTCGTCACGGTTGGTGTTGGTTACTTCATCGTGAAGGAATACAAAGCCGCGGGTGTATTACTCACCGCTGGTATTACGCTACTAATTATAACCGGATTACTCGGTAAACAAATTCTACCATCTAGCATTGCAAGCACAGGTAACAGCCTGACAGACTCATTAGAGTTTGTTAAGTACATGTTGCAACATCGTGGTGGCGGCTTAGGCATGCAAATTATGTTGCTATGTGGTTTTGCAGCTTACATGACTAAAATTGATGCCAACAATGTTGTCGTTAAGCAATTCTCAAAGCCATTATCATTTATCAAGTCTCCTTATATCTTACTGGTTGCTGCTTATATCGTTGCTTGTTTAATGTCACTGGCAGTAAGCTCTGCGACAGGTCTTGGTGTATTACTCATGGCGACCTTATTCCCAATGATGACGGCAATGGGGATATCCCGACCAGCCGCCGTTGCAGTTTGTGCATCACCTGCAGCGATCATTTTGTCACCAACGTCCGGTGATGTTGTTGTCGCCGCCGAAAAAGCGGGATTGCCGCTGCATGTATTCGCTGTAGAAACAGTACTACCAGTATCAATTAGTGCCATTATTGTGATGGCTGCTGCGGCATTTTTTTGGAATCGTTATTTAGACAAAAAAGAAAATACGCCGATGGTAAAAACAGATATCTCAGAAATAACGGTAACCGCACCAGGATATTATTCAATTCTGCCGTTTTTACCTATCTTAGGTGTATTCATATTTAATGGCTCTACAATTGAAGGGGTGCAACTGGATATCTATACCATCGTGGTTTTTTCTATCTTTATTAGCGCAGTTGTCGACTTCATCACTAAGCGATTTAACGGTAAGGCAACCTTAGAAGACCTAGAATCTTGTTACGAAGGTATGGCTGATGCATTTAAAGGTGTAGTCATGCTATTAGTCGCTGCTGGTGTATTTGCACAGGGCTTAATGTCTATTGGTGCTATTGATAATTTAATCGGTCTAGCTGAGGCCGCTGGTGCTGGTGGATTTGCATTAATGCTGATGTTGACAGGTTTAACTGTTGCGGCAGCAATAGCGACAGGTTCAGGAAACGCACCTTTTTACGCATTTGTTGAACTCGCCCCTACCCTTGCCGCTAAAATGGGTTTAAACCCAGCTTTCTTAATTATTCCTATGCTACAGGCATCGAATCTCGGTCGCACAATATCTCCGGTCTCAGGTGTAATTGTAGCGACCAGTGGCATGGCTAAAATCAGTCCATTTGAAGTGGTTAAACGGACTTCAGTCCCCGTGTTAGCAGGCTTAATAACCGTTATCGGTGGTACTGTGGTACTTGTCCCTATGTATGCTTAGTTTAGTTTCATAAACTCAGTAAAATATTCATTATCTCGATAAGACTTGTTATATACCCAAGTTACTTCAAGATGCTGATTGTGCATTTTTAAGCAGCTTGGGTATACTAAACTCATTAAATACATTGTGGTGTATATAGGATAAACAAAAGTGAATTACCAAGCAGCTATTTTTGATATGGACGGACTACTTCTCGATACAGAGCGTGTATGTAAAGGGATCTTTAAGGAAGCATGTGCATCCTTATCCATTCCTTTCTTAGAGGATGTTTACTTAGATATTATTGGTCGTAACTCTCAAGGCATTGAAAAAGTCATTCGCGCAGGTTATGGCAGAGATTTAGATTACCCCGTACTACATGAAGCGTGGCGCATTCGCTATAACGCAGTCGTTAAACACCACGCGGTCCCAGTCAAAGACGGTGTTGTTGAACTCTTAACGTGGTTAAAAAATAATAACATTCCGACGGCTGTTGCAACATCAACACAACAAGATGTGGCTAAAATAAAATTAAGTCTTGCCGGTTTAGACCACTATTTTGATAACTTAACCACGGGGTGCGAGGTTAAAAATGGTAAACCAGACCCTGAAATTTATTTACTTGCTGCAGACCGCTTAAAAATTCAACCAGAACAATGTTTAGCCTTTGAAGATTCTAATAACGGTGTACGCGCTGCTGTAAGCGCGAATATGCAAACATTCCAAATACCTGATCTTGTCCAACCAACTGCAGAAATATTGACATTAGGTCATACTGTAACCTATTCTTTATCAAACGTTTTAGCTACTTTAAAGAAAAATTCACAAGCAGCATAATATACTTTAAATAACTTGAGTATAAATATCATTTCCACCTCGAGTAACTATTAAAGAGGGAAAGCTGAAGAAAATATCGATGACGCATACCTACCAGCGCTGATTTACTCTAATCTTGGCCTTTGTTAGTTAATCATCTAACAATAGATTTAGCCATCTAGTCAATGAACAAGCTTACAAGCGCCTCTAAAGCACCATGATCAACTAATGTCGCACTACCAACAACAAAAATGATCATACCGGCAATAAAATAACGAACTAAACGATGCATTCCATCATCTAAAATAGCTTCTGGTGAGCTATTGTCAAATTCTACGTCGGATGGCTGCCTATCAGCAAACACTAGGATCTTTTTGTGTTGAAAATACCGATATAAATTAAACCGAGCAATTGCCGCAAACAAAAAACCTGATAACATAATTACGCCCAACATCCACTCTAATTCAGTCATTACCCTTCCTTAAGTATACATCACAACAATTCAATAAAATATATTAAATAATATTATCATTGAGTTATAACATCATTGAATTAAAAAAGTATGACACTGGGGCTAATATATGACTAATCGTCATTTTATAACTAAAAAAAAAGCTGAAATGAATAATCATTCCAGCTTTTACTAATAACATGTTATTTACGACTAGTTAACGATATAAATAAAGTGGTTAAGCGCTGAATTTACAATGCGGTCTCTAGGATTTTACGGCTTACTTCCAAGGTGATATTTTTACGTTCACCGAGTACTACCATGCCGTGTTTCTCTAGTTTTTCAATCAAATTATCAATGTCACCAGCTGTAATACCCACATCAGTAAGGGTTGTAGGGACTTCCATGGCTTTAAAGAAAGCTTCTGTTTTTGCTATCGCTTGATCGATTTTTTCATCTTCGTCAGCAACAGTAATATTCCAAATTCGTTCTGCATATTGCAATAGTTTACTGCGTTTATCCTCACGAAGTACTTTCATTACGGCTGGCAATACGATAGATAAACTACGCGCGTGATCAATGCCATGTGCAGCAGTCAATTCATGGCCAATCATATGCGAGGCCCAATCATGTGGAACACCAGCACCAATAAGGCCGTTTAGCGCCATCGTTGCTGACCACATAATATTACCGCGAACGTCTAAGTCGTCTTTAGTCTCAGGTTTTAATGCTTTTGGCCCTTCTTCGATAAGCGTCAGCAATAATCCTTCAGAAAAACGATCTTGTACTTTCGCGTTGATGCTATACGTCATGTACTGTTCCATAATATGAACAAATGCATCTACAACACCATTACTGATCTGGCGATCAGATAAACTTAAGCTTACCGCCGGATCTAGGATCGCAAAAGTAGGTCGAACAAGCGGACTACCAAATGATAACTTACTACCGTCACGCATAATTACCGCACCACCATTTGACTCAGACCCGGTAGCAGGTAAGGTTAATACCGCTCCCAGAGGTAATGCTTTAGTAACCGATGCACCTTTACTCAAGATATCCCAAGGATCATCACCTTCGAATACCGCTGCTGCCGCAATAAATTTACTGCCATCAACAACCGAACCACCACCAACAGCCAAAATATAATCAACGTCATGTTCGTTAATTACGTCTAATGCTTTAATTAATTGGTCATATGTTGGATTTGGTTCGATACCTGAGAATTCGACCCAATTATGCTTTGACAATGCCGCCACAACCTGATCATAAACGCCATTTGATTTGATCGAACCACCACCATAAGTCACTAACACTTTAGCATCTAATGGGATCTCTTTGCTTATCGCTTTAATTTGATCATCACCAAAGTGAATACGAGTTGAGTTTTGAAACGTGAAATTCAACATGTTTGTTTCCTAGTATTAAGCGTGCGCGATTAATTTTTCCGCTACTAATGCAGAAGACGCTGGGTTTTGACCTGTAATGATCAAGCCATCTTGTACAGCAAACGGGGTCCAATCAGCAACCTTCTGATAGTCACCGCCACGCTTTACAAGCTCATCTTCTAATAAAAATGGTACGATATCAGTCAATTGTACAGCCTCTTCTTCTGTATTTGAAAAACCTGTTACGGCTTTACCCTTAATTACATACTCACCTTCAGGTGTTTTAACATTTAGTAGCGCCGCACTTGCATGACATACCGCTGACACAGGTTTATTATTAGCAATAAAAGCTGCAAGTAAATCAATTGATGTTTGGTTATCCGTTAAATCCCAAAGTGGACCGTGGCCGCCTGGGTAAAATACGGCATCAAAGTCTTGCTCGTTTACATCCACGAGTTTCACTGTTGTCGCCAGTGCTTGCTGTGCGACATCATCAGCATCAAAACGACGAGTTGCATCTGTTTGCATGCTTTCATCGGCACTTTTAGGATCAATCGGTGGCTTACCACCAGCGGGAGAAGCCAGCGTAATATTCATACCAGCATCAAGGAACACATAATAAGGTGCAGCGAGTTCTTCAACCCAAAAACCCGTCTTTTCGCCTGTATTACCTAAATCAGCATGTGATGTTAATACCACTAAAATATTTTTGATCATACTGTTGTTATTCATCATAGTTTCTCTCATTTTAAATTTAGTCAGCAATTTATGTCAAAGCTGTTATGCAACTGTTTATTCATAGTTACTTGGTTTGTTAACAGCGAATAGAAACAGTCTATACCTCAACATTAAATCTAACAATGCAGAGTATATTAATTACACTGTTCTATTTTTTGATACAATGTAACTAATATAATTATCTGGATTAGTTATGAATGTTTCATTTGAACAATTAAAAAGTATGGTTGTTTACGCACAGATTGTCGAACAAGGTACGCTTTCCGCGGCAGCTCGGCATTTAAACCTCTCTCGTGCAGTTGTCAGCTACCATCTTAAAAAGCTGGAAACCCAGTTAGGGCTAAAATTGCTTAATCGCACCACACGCAGCTTTACGCTCACCGAAGCTGGACAGCAGTATTACCAGCACTGTCAAGAAATTGCCCTACAGGCTGAAGCAGCAAATCAACAAATAGAAAATTTAAAACACGAACCTGAAGGCTTATTAAAGATAACCTGTCCGGTCAATGTTGGATTGCAGATAATTGTTCCGGCATTAAATATATTCAAGATCCAATTTCCGAAGATTGAATTAAACATAATACTTACTGATGATATCGTAAACATCATGCAAGAAGGAATTGATCTGGCGATCAGAGGCGCACCATTGGTTGATTCAGGCTTGCAAGCACTGAAATTAATATCAATGAAAACCTGCTTATGTGCATCACCCGATTACTTAAACAAATATGGTCGACCCGTTTCTCCAACTGAACTGAACGAACATAATTGGGTGTTATATAAATTAAGCTCAAGTACCTTAACGCTGACCAAAGGCACTCGTGCTTATAGCGTTAAGCCAAAAGGGAGTATAAGTACCAACAATGCAGCAGCACGTACAGCATTTGTTGAGGGGGGTCATGGTATTGCAAGGATCCCGCTTTACGATGCCGCACCCAAGATTGCCGCACACAAACTCGAACAACTGTTGTCTGATTATGAATTATCAAACATTGAGTTATACTGCGTTTTTCCTCCGGGAAGCGCAGGTTCGAAAAAACACCGTGTGCTATTGAGTTTCTTAAAGGAACATTTTAATCACTTATCGAAAATTATGTGACCACGATCGAACTATTACTTTTTAGGCATTATTAATCAAGTCTAAACGTCTCTAAACTAGGGTTTGAGGCTAGACTTAAAATTAGTTTTAAACCAGTGGAGATAAACCAATGCAAGCAGTCGCATTTATTAATGAGAAATCAGCACTATTAACGAACAATGTAAATAAATTTCTCATGCATAAAGTCAGTTACAGCGTTTTAAGTAACTTGGTATGGGATGTATTACAGGATTGGCAATCTCTAAATGTCGTAGACGAAAAGGTCTCAAGTGAAAAAGAGCAGATCTTTTGGTTTCTCATTTTTGAATTACATTATTGGGATGAAGACAAGTTAGAGAGTGATACCGAGTTACGTCAGAACCTATATAGCTGCGCATTATACTTAGAGCGTGAGCAAGACATACCTAAACATTGTATTGGTTTACGACCAAATAGATTGGTTTCTAAAGAAACGTCAACAAACATGGAGCAAGATATCGTTACATCACGTTAGTCCCTAAATTTATAGGCTATTAAGAAACATGGATAATAATAAAATCCGCATTTCAACATTATAAAAAACCCCTTAGAAATTAATATCGCTAAGGGGTTCATCATTTAACTTCAAATTATAACTTATCTAACATTCACTAATGCTGGTTATTCAACCTCTTCCGCAAATTGAATGCGCGCTAAACGCTCAAGTTCTTCTTCTCGTGCTGCATTAATTTCGTCTAAAATACCTTCTACATCAGCAGATTCGGTACTTTCAACAAACTCACCGGTCAATTTAACGTCAACAGTAAGTTCTGCAGCTTCGTATAAAGCCCACATTTCTTTAGCATACTTTGTCTTAAGTAATTCTGGTGCATATTGCCCGTAATATTGGGTCATATTGTCAACATCACGTTCCAGCATCCACTTGGCATTATTGTTTGCTGACGCATCAACGGCTTGAGGCAAATCAATAATAACAGGTCCATGTTCATCAACAAGCACATTAAATTCGGATAAATCACCATGAATAAGTCCATCGCAAAGCATGAGCCTTACATAATGGATCACTTTCTCATGATCAATTACAGCCTGTTCAGGACTTAATTCAACATCCGCTAAACGCGGCGCAGCAAAACCATTAGCATCGGTGACTAGCTCCATGAGTAAGACACCGTCAAAGCAACCATAAGGCTCAGGAACGCGCACACCCGCATTATCTAAGCGATATAACGCATCAACTTCGGCATTTTGCCATATTTTTTCTTGTTCGCTACGCCCAAAGTTAGAGCCTTTTTCCATTGCACGAGCACGTCGACTGTTACGAACTTTACGACCTTCTCGATATTGCACCGCTTGTTTAAAACTGCGGTTCTCTACATCTTTGTAAACCTTCGCACAACGGATCTCCTGACCACAACGCACAACGTATACCGTTGCTTCTTTACCACTCATTAACTGACGTAATACTTCGTCAACAAGCCCGTCATCAACAAGAGGTTGTATTCTTTGAGGCACTTTCACTAGTTATTATTCCCTAGTTAACCGTTACATGAACCTAGGATAATAACATTAAGTTAATTTGTTTTAAAAGACTATAGCCTAATTTATGAACGGTCATCATTGAGTTTTTCAATGATTAGTGGCTTTACCACTCAGATAAAATAGCTACTGGCGTGAATTGCGGGCCAAACTGCTCACACAATTGCTCTGCGCGCTGCTTAAAATTATCCACGCCATGGTGATCTATAAACTGTAAAACACCTCCCGTCCAAGCAGGAAATCCTAACCCCAAAATAGAACCGATATTAGCATCGCGCGTACTTGTCACTACGCCTTCTTCATAGGCTCTAAGTGCTTCGAGTGATTGCACAAACAACAAGCGGTCTTTAACTGTATCTATATCCCAGTTATCTTGTGTCGGAAATACATCAACTAACCCAGCCCATAATTGCTTGTGCCCTTGCCCGTTGTAATCATAGAAGCCTGCGCCCGCTAGTTTTCCAAGTCGTTTTAATGCCAGAAGCTTATCTAACACAGCATCGGCTGGGTTATCAAGCAGCGCTTTACCTTCGGCTTTAAAATCTAATCGAGCTTGATTCCGCACATTATCAATCAGTGATAGGCTCACCTCATCAGTAATAGCCAAAGGCCCCACTGGTAATCCGGCTTGAATAGCGGCATTCTCAATAACTTCAGCGGGAATGCCCTCACTTAACAGTCGCATACCTTCCGAAACATAAGTAAAAAACACCCTTGAGGTAAAAAAGCCACGACTATCGTTAACCACAATGGGCACTTTACCGATTTGGATCACTAAGTCATAAGCTGCTGCCAGTGTCGCGGATGATGTTTTATCGCCTTTAATAATCTCGACGAGCGGCATTTTGTCTACCGGAGAAAAGAAGTGTAACCCAATAAAGTTTTCAGGTTTTGTCGACGCGGTGGCTAAACTTGAAATGGGTAATGTCGATGTGTTTGATGCCATGATCAGCTCATCTCCAACAGCGGTCAATATCTCTGTGATAGCTTGATACTTAACTTTACGGTCTTCAAAAACAGCCTCAATAACCATATCACAACCGATTAAATCTGCTGATTCTTTAGTTGGCGTAATACGTTGTAAAATTGCACATTTTTGTTCATCTTCCAATTTACAGTTAGCTAATATCGACGCGGTATATGACTTAGCAAAGACCGCCTTTTCCAAACTAATATCTTTTAAGATCACGGTAATACCATGACTCGCTAGTGCATAAGCAATACCCGCACCCATCATACCGGCGCCTAATACTCCGACTTTACTGAATTTTTTAACTGGCTGCTCAAGAGGACGAGAAGCCCCCGCTTTAATTTCATTATACTGATGCCAAAACGTATTAATCATATTCTTAGCCACTTGACCACGAATGATACTAAGAAAATAACGTGTTTCTAATCTTAACGCTGTTTCAACATCCACTTCAGTCGATTCAATCATCACTGATAAGATAGCTTCAGGTGCGGGTAAGTTACCTTGTGTTTTTTTCTTTAATGTAGCAGGCGCTTGCACAATCATGCTGACGACATTAGGGTCACTCACATTGCCCCCCGGTAGCTGATAGCCATTTATATCAAAACCTTGGCTAACCGGGTGCTGCTGTGACAAGATCCAATTCGTTGCTTGCGCCATCATTTGCACATTTGATGTTGCGGTTTGATTTATCAAGCCTAGTTTAAAGCCCTCTTCACTATCAAATTGTTTACCTTTAACTAGATAAGGCATTGCCGCTTTCAAGCCGAGTAATCGCGTCATTCTGACAATGCCACCGACACCAGGTATTAAACCTAAGGTTACTTCAGGTAAACCTAATCGCACATTTTTCACCAGCGCTACGCGATAATGACAGGCTAATGCTAATTCCCAGCCACTGCCAAGTGCGGCACCATTAATACAAGCAACAACGGGTTTCCCACACGTTTCTAACCAACGCATTGCATCTTTAAGCGAAGACAATAACTGGAAACTTTCCTCAATACCTTGTTCAGCACTTTGACTCAGTTCGGTGATATCACCACCAGCAAAAAAACTTGTTTTCGCAGATCGTAAGATCACACCGGTAAACGTCATCTGCTTGAGCTTGTTAACGGTCGTGACATAGTCATCAATAAAACTGCGATCAAGTAAATTCACCTTTGAAGCAGGTTTATCGAAGATTAAATGCACTATTGCTGCATCGTCTTGCTCTAAACGGATTGATGACATACTTTACCCCTCTACACGTTCAATAATTGTTGCGATCCCCATGCCCCCACCGACACACAAGGTAACAAGACCTCGTTTTAAATTACGCACTTCTAATTCATCTAACAATGTCCCTAAGATCATTGCACCCGTGGCACCGAGTGGATGACCCATGGCAATAGAGCCACCGTTAACATTGACAATATCAGGCGAGACATTAAGTTCGCGCATAAAACGCATCACAACAGCAGCAAACGCTTCATTAACCTCAAACAAATCAATATCGGCTATAGTTAATCCAGCCACTGCTAATGCTTTTTTGGTGGCTGGTACAGGCCCAGTCAACATAATGGTCGGATCTGCGCCAACCACAGCAGTAGCAACGATTCTTGCTCTGGGTTTTAAACCCCATTTAACCCCAGCTGCAGCACTCCCCACTAACACTAATGCTGCACCATCGACAATCCCAGACGCGTTACCCGGGGTATGGACATGTTGAATTTGTCCAACTTGTGGATAACGACGTTTAGCGACGCTATCAAACGCAGTTTGACCAAGGCGCGCAAAAGCAGGATTAAGTTTCGCTAATGAAATAACAGAACAATCAGGGCGAACAAGCTGATCTTTATCAAGTAATAACATGCCGTTGCGATCGCATACAGACACCACAGATTTATTGAATGCACCACGTTGCCAAGCCGCCGCGGCACGTTGATGGGAACGCACTGCAAAAGTATCTACATCTTCGCGGCTATAACCATCGAGGGTGGCAATTAAATCTGCACCAATACCTTGCGGCATATAATCAGTCGTTAAACTGGTTTCAGGATCCATCGACCAAGCACCACCATCACTGCCCATTTTCACCCGAGACATCGATTCAACACCACCCGCGATAACAAGGTGCTCCCAACCAGAGCGTATTTTCATCGCAGCTATATTGACTGACTCTAGCCCTGATGCACAAAATCGATTTAAACTCACCCCTGCTACATTGTCTTTCCAACCCGCAACTAACGCCGCGGTTTTAGCAATATCAGCCCCTTGCTCACCAATAGGCGTAACACAACCCAATACGATGTCATCCACCGCGTCAGTATCAAAGCCATGTCGAGCTTGTAAATGGTTAAGTAAATCAGCTAATAGATTAACAGGTTTCACTTCATGCAAAGCACCACTGGGTTTGCCTAAACCTCGCGGTGTTCGAATTGCGTCATAAATGAAAGCTTGCGGGATCATCAATTACTCCTAAATACTTGTTTAAGTCTCACTATACGCGTATACATTATATATATGTTAAGACCCACCTCAAAAATAGCACAATACGTCACCATTTTCCGAACAAGCTATTAACACCATGAATTTTCGAACAAACATATATGCTATACTGGGCTCACTTGATGTAATAACCTAACAATGACAAATCTGATATGCCTCTTCGCGATTACCAACAAGCAGCTGTTGACGCTGCTTTAGCTCACTTTAGAAAATCGGATCGACCAGCAGTCATCACTCTACCAACGGGTGCAGGTAAAAGTCACGTATTGGCTGAATTAGCTCGTCTAGCACGACACCCTGTCCTTATCCTTGCCCATGTAAAAGAACTTGTTGAACAAAATCACAGCAAATTTGAACATGATGGTTTCCAAGCTGGTATCTTTGCCGCCGGGTTAGGCAAGAAACAAGACGGTTTCAAAACAACTTTCGCCAGTGTTCAATCATTAAGCCGACATCTTGATAAATTTGACGGTTTTTACTCCTTACTGATTATTGATGAATGCCACCGCGTGAGTTTGAGTGAAGATAGCCAATACCAAAAAATCATTCTTCATTTGCAAAAGACCAACCCAAAGCTGAAAGTACTGGGGCTCACAGCGACGCCTTACCGTTTAGACAAAGGCTGGATATATAAAAAACACTATCAAGGTTATGTGAGAACAGAAGATGATACGCCTTTTGAAAGCTGTATTTACGAACTGCCGCTACGCTATCTGGTGCAAAAAGGATTCTTAACCACACCTGTAGTGATTGATGCACCTGTTGCACGCTATCAATTTGATGATTTACCACGGGAATACAATGAAGTACAACTCGATCAGTTTTTAGCGAAAAGCCCGCGCGTGACACAAGCTATCTGCAAACAATTAATCGAACTTGCCGCCAATCGTAAAGGCATCATGATCTTTGCCGCCAGTATTAAACATGCGCAAGAAATATTTAAACTATTGCCAGACGGGCAAGCCGCTATCGTCACAGGTAAAACCATAGTTAAAGAACGTGATGAACTGATCCGCCAATTCAAAGCCAAAGCAGTCAAATATCTCGTCAATGTATCTGTACTAACAACCGGATTTGATGCCCCACATGTCGATGTTATTGCAATTTTACGTCGCACAGACTCAGTGAGTTTATATCAACAGATCGCTGGTCGAGGGTTACGTCTCGCAGAAGGAAAAACCGATTGCTTAATCATTGATTACGCCGGTAATGGATTTGATTTATACCAACCTGAAATCGGCTCAACCAAACCAAACAGTAATAGTGATTTAGTACAAGTACCCTGCCCGAGCTGCGAGTTTGCCAATCTGTTTTGGGGGATAACCGATGCCGATGGTGACATCATTGAGCATTATGGCCGCCGCTGCCAAGGGTTAATTGAGCTCAGTAACGGTAGTGAAGAACAATGCAACTACCGTTTTAAATACAAACAATGTCCGCAGTGTCATGCTGAAAACGATATTGCCGCACGTGAATGTCATCAATGTCACGTCGACTTAATTGACCCCGATAATCAATTGAAAAAAGCCTTACAACTAAAAGATCGAAAAGTGCTGCGCTGTTCGGGTATTTCAGCGCAAGCCGATGGCGAAAAAATAAAACTAAGTTACCACGATGAAGACGGCGATATTATCAAAGAGACCTTCTACTTTAGTAATAATAAGCAACGCCAACGATTTTTCAGTATTTTTTCTCGAACGATTACAGGCTCACCTATCACCGCGACAACTGCCGAACAAATTATTACCAATATTCAACAGCTTGTCGCACCGGATTTTGTCATTGCCAAAAAAGAAAAATACTTCTGGAAAATTGAACATCGCATATTCGATTATAAAGGGCATTATCGTAAGGCCAATCAACAGTAATGAAGTTATTATTCAGAACGCATATAATTAACATGGCTATAAAGTTAAAAACAAAGTCGTTGGCTTTAACTCTTTAAACACTATTGTCAACAGGTAATTAGAGTGAAACTACCTATTTAGTAAATGTATGTAAATAACCACTTTTAAGCTAAAAAAGGCTTGCTTGAGACTCGTTAACATCTAAACTAGGTGAATGAGTACATCATCTGAATGAGTTTTAATAAGTATTTATTGACAAGCTTAGTCTCACCTCAGAACTTATATAACTTTTATATAAAACCCCCGGAGTTTATCAATTCATGAAAAAGTGGACCTTTGCCATGTTACTAATTGCGCTGGCCTTATTTGGCAGTGTTATTGTTTTTAATATTATGAAACAAAAAGGTATTGCCGAATATATGGCCAACAGACCTGAGCCGGAATTTCCAGTGACCGTTGTCGATATTAAGACATCAGATTGGATACCAACAATTCAAGCGATTGGTTTCATTGAACCTAACCAAGGTGTCAACATTGCCAATGAAGTAGCGGGAAAAATTGATAGCATCACTTTTGATTCTGGTACTAAAGTAACGAAAGGCCAACTATTAGTAAGCCTAGATTCTGACGTTGAAAAAGCAAATCTGAAAAGTTCGCAAGCAAAACTGAATGCCGCCAAGTCTAAATTCTTACGATACGAAGCGCTTTATAAAAAGAACGCCGTATCAAAAGAAGCATTAGATGAATCAGAAGCATCTTACTCTTCGTTACTTGCTGATATCGAAAGCCAAAAAGCAACGATTGCTCGTCGTCAAATCACTGCACCATTTGATGGTGACATTGGTTTACGTAACGTATTTTTAGGTGAGTATTTATCTGCTGGTACATCGATTGTTCGTTTAGAAGATACCAGTGTAATGCGTTTACGTTTCACCGTGCCACAAACACAAATCTCTAAAGTTTATTTAGGTCAAGAAGTTGAAATTTTTGTTGATGCTTATCCTGAAACAGTATTCAACGGTAAAATTAGTGCCATCGAGCCTGCTGTCAACTACCAAAGTGGTTTGATTCAAATCCAAGCAGATATTCCAAATAACAAATCACAACTACGTTCAGGTATGTTTGCACGCGCTAATGTGATCCTACCAACAATCAAAGATCAAATTACTGTTCCACAAACAGCCATTACATTTACGCTTTACGGTGACAATGTTTACCTTGTTCGTGAAGATGAAAATGGTGATCTACGTGTAACACAATCTGTTGTTAAAGTGGGAGAACGTATTGATGCCATCGCTCACATCTTAGAAGGTGTTAAAGCGGGCGATAAAATTGTTACATCCGGTCAGGTTCGTTTAAGTAATCACGCTAAAGTACGTATTATTGAAAACGATACCTTGAAAGTACCTGTTGAAACACCAATGCTTTAATCGGAGGATAAATGCACTTTACTGATATTTTTATTAAGCGTCCTGTTCTAGCGATATCTATCAGCTTTTTGATTGCATTGCTTGGTGTACAAGCAATTTTCAAAATGCAGGTTCGAGAATACCCAGACATGACCAACACGGTTGTTACCGTATCTACTGGCTACTATGGTGCCAGTGCCGAGTTGATCCAAGGCTTTATTACTCAGCCCTTAGAACAAGCCGTTGCCCAAGCCGATAATATCGACTTTATGACCTCATCAAGTGTATTAGGTAAATCAACTATTACCATCACGATGAAACTGAATACCGATCCCAATGCGGCTTTATCTGATATCTTAGCTAAAACGAACTCTGTACGTTCGCAACTACCAAAAGAATCTGAAGATCCAACCGTCACTATGTCTACGGGCTCCACCACTGCGGTAATGTATATTGCCTTTAGCAGTGATGAATTATCTTCAAGCCAGGTAACCGATTATCTTGACCGGGTGATCAATCCACAGCTATTTACCATTAGTGGTGTATCTAAAGTTGACATGTATGGTGGTATTAAATACGCACTACGTGTTTGGTTAGATCCATTAAAAATGGCTGCATATGATCTGACAGCAACCGATATTATGGGAGTACTGAAGAGTAATAACTATCAGTCTGCAACAGGTCAAGCGATTGGTGAATTCGTTCTTTATAATGGTAATGCCAATACGCAAGTATCAGGTACTGCGGATCTTGAGCGTCTTGTTGTTTCTACTGACAAAGGCCAAGTGATCCGTTTGAGTGATATTGCTAAAGTCACGCTAGAAAAAAGTCACGACATATATCGTGCATCCGCAAATGGTAAAGAAGCCGTTGTTGCCGCCGTTAATGCCGCGCCAACAGCAAACCCAATCACCATTGCTGCTGATGTATTAGCGATATTACCCGAACTTGAACGTAACTTGCCGACAAACATCCACATGAACGTGATGTATGACTCGACAGTTTCAATTAATGAATCAATTAAAGAAGTCATTAAAACGATTATCGAAGCAGCGCTTATCGTGATCGTAGTCATTACTTTATTCCTTGGTTCATTCCGTGCCGTCATCATTCCTCTCGTCACTATCCCATTATCACTGATTGGTGTAGCGATGATTATGCAGTCATTTGGTTTCTCGTGGAACTTAATGACACTACTAGCAATGGTACTGGCTATTGGTCTGGTGGTAGATGACGCGATTGTTGTATTAGAGAATATTGACCGGCACATTAAACTCGGTGAATCGCCCTTCCGTGCCGCCGTTATTGGTACACGTGAAATCGCAGTACCTGTTATTGCAATGACAGTAACACTGGGTGCGGTATATGCGCCGATTGCATTAATGGGTGGTATCACGGGTGCGCTATTTAAAGAATTTGCCCTTACTCTAGCGGGTGCAGTATTCATTTCGGGTATTTTAGCACTCACATTATCGCCGATGATGTGTTCTAAAATCTTAATAGCCAATGCGAAACCAAGCAAGTTTGAACAAATAGTTCATGGCTTCCTTGAGCGTATGACTAATACCTATGAAAAAATGATCACTGCAGTAATGCAAAAGCGCCCAGTTATAATCGCATTTGCAATTATCGTATTTGCTGCTTTACCTATATTGTTTAATTTTATTCCAAGTGAACTTGCACCGTCTGAAGATAAAGGTGTAATGATGATGCTGGGTACTGCACCATCCAATGCAAACTTGGATTACATTCAAAACTCAATGGATGAAGTCAATACCAAACTAAACGAACAACCTGAAATTGCCTACGCACAGATCTTCTCTGGCATACCTAACTCAAACCAAGCACTTGGTATTGCGTCTCTGGTGCCTTGGAGTGAACGTGAAGCAAGTCAAGCTGAAATAGTAAAACGTGTAACGGGCTTAGTTAAAGATATACCCGGAATGTCAGTTATTGCTTTCCAAATGCCTGAATTACCAGGTGCCGGTTCGGGTCTGCCTATTCAGTTTGTTATTACTACACCGAATAGCTTTGAAAGCCTATTCCAAGTAGCGTCTGATGTATTAACTGAGGTGCAAGCTAATCCACTCTTCGTTTATTCTGATTTAGATCTTAACTTCGATTCAGCCACAATGAAGATCAACATCGATAAAGACAAAGCTGGCGC
Organism: Moritella yayanosii; assembly: GCF_900465055.1. Taxonomy (NCBI): domain Bacteria; kingdom Pseudomonadati; phylum Pseudomonadota; class Gammaproteobacteria; order Alteromonadales; family Moritellaceae; genus Moritella; species Moritella yayanosii. The sequence continues at coordinate 964,453 of NZ_LS483250.1, forward strand.
TTACGGTATTACCATGCAAGACATTGGTGTTACGCTAAGCACGATGATGTCTGATGGTTATGTTAACCGTATCGATTTGAATGGTCGTTCATACGAGGTTATTCCTCAAGTTGAACGTAAATATCGTTTAAATCCAGAATCGATGAACAGCTATTATGTACGTGCTGCTGATGGCCGCGCCGTTCCACTAGGCAGCTTAATCAGCATTGATGTTGTTGCTGAACCACGCTCACTTCCTCACTTCAACCAGCTAAACTCAGCAACAATTGGTGCTGTACCGAGTCCTGGTGTTGCTATGGGTGATGCAATTGCATGGTTCGAAAACACCGCTTCAGCTAAGCTACCAAAAGGTTACCGCTATGACTTTATGGGTGAATCACGTCAGTTTGTAACGGAAGGTAGTGCGTTATACATGACCTTTGCACTGGCGCTGGCAATCATTTATCTCGTACTTGCGATCCAGTTTGAATCGGCACGTGATCCTCTAGTTATCATGGTTTCGGTACCGTTAGCAATATCAGGCGCGTTGGTTTCGCTTGCTTGGGGACTATCAACCATGAATATCTATTCTCAGGTTGGTTTGATTACCCTTGTAGGTCTGATTACTAAACACGGTATCTTGATCTGCGAAGTAGCAAAAGAAGAACAACTACATCATGGTAAAAACCGAACTGATGCTGTTATTCAAGCGGCTAAAGTACGTTTACGTCCAATCCTAATGACAACAGCAGCAATGATTGCGGGTCTTATCCCGTTAATGTATGCAAGTGGTGCTGGTGCTGAGCAGCGCTTTAGTATTGGTATTGTGATCGTATCTGGTCTTTCAATCGGTACGCTGTTTACCCTATTCATCTTACCTGTAATTTATTCATTCCTTGCGACTGAACATAAACCATTACCGGTATTCGTTGAAGATGAAGAACTGGAAGAAAGTGATAAACAGCATGCAATCGCATGTGCGAAAGCAGCTTGTGAAGAAAAACCAGCAAGTTAGTTTACGCATATAATCGGCAGCTAAATCATGCCGAAATCAGTTCTAAATCAATCTCTATGTAGCATTGATGTAAAGAGGTCGCTTATGCGGCCTCTTTTTTTACCCATAACCTAAATTACAAGGTATATTAGCTCACCCCTCGTTAATTGCGTCTTCTTCATCCTGTTATTGAGTATTCATTATGACTTCTTTCGAGCACTTCCCTATCCCGTTACTTGGCTTTGCTGCGTTTAGTGGCACAGGTAAAACCACCTTAATTACCCAACTATTACCAAGATTAACCAAACGCGGTCTACGTATCGGCATGGTGAAACACAGCCATCATGATATCGAAATGGATAACCCAAAAAAGGACAGTTATAAATTGAGAAAGGCAGGTGCTTGCCAAATGGTACTTGCGTCGCCACATCGCACAATTATATTTTCCGAACAAGACGAACCTGAAGAGCCTAAACTGATGACCCAGTTAAATTGGCTTAACACTGATGAATTGGATTTGGTGCTAGTCGAAGGTTTTCGTCATGAAGCATTTACTAAAATAGAACTGCATCGGCCTAGTTTAGGTAAACCGATATTAGCAAATGAAGATAAGCACATTATTGCCATCGCCACAGATGCTGCGATTGATAAAACGGATTTATTGACTAGAGAGTTAACTTATTTAGAATTGAACGACATTAATGCCATCACTGACTTTATCGTGCATTACAGCCAACTATAATCGACCTAATGCATGAGGTTTGACTGGTTGGCAACCTAATTATATGGTCACTTTATAGCGTTGAATTTGTCCTATTCAGTTAATTCATCAAGGTATTCTTGATAGCTTGATTCAATATCGATATCGCATGCTGTTAGATCTTTCATGGCTATTTTTTCAAGATTTACCAGTTCAGCGATATTCTCTTGTAATGCGACTTGCTGCTCGCGTAACTCATTCAAACGCGTGCGACTCTGATGCAGCATATATAACATACGTGGCGCACTATCGGGCTTATCATCATACAAAGCGAGATAATGCTTGGCAGACTCCAAGCTAATACCTAGACGCTTACTGCGTAAAATAATAATTAAACGGGCACGTTGACGATAATCATAATACATAAACCGTCCACGACGTTCAGATTGTAATAATCCCTTCGTCTCATAAAAACGGATAGTGCGTCGCGTGATCGAGAATTCATCTGCAAGATCTGCCGCTGTATAATACGTCGTCATTTAGTGTAACCCTTATTTAACTCTTACTGATCTCATATGTAACTAGGCTTTTTACTTAGCAATGAATAATTTACCACAAATTTAGCCTATTACTTAATTTAAACCATAATTAGTGTTGCAATGCTTCGTCATTCTAAATAAACACAGCAATGCTGTGGGGTTAATTATGCGTATTCCTAAATTACAATCAAGCCAATATTCGTGGTTTATACGTCCGTTTTTATGGTTATTAGAAAAAAAACAAAATAAAACCTTAAAACCTGCACAGCTGCTGGGGCGTAGACCTAAATTATTTATCGCCATATTCTTATTATATAAAACAATTAATAGAAAAAGTTCCCTTATCCAGCCTTATATTCACGCACTAATGAGTGTACGCATTGCGCAGCTAAACCAGTGTCAATTTACCATCGAGCATGATTCTAAAGTATTACGAAGTCTCAAAGAAAGATTAAATAAAGATAAATTATTAGATTGGCAGCATTGCAGTGACTTCAAGTCACAAGAATGTGCGGTACTGGCCTATACAGATGCGATCACCAATACCTCATTACATGTAACCGACAGGCATATTGACCAATTACGTTGTTATTATAACGATGATGAAATTGTTGAGTTAACGACAATTATTGCATTCCAAAATATGACTACAAAATTTAACGCTGCATTTGATGTTTGTAAAAAAACAGTTTAGTGATTAAATTAATCCCAAACAAAAAAACGAGATATTTCATACTTGAATTAAGTACTACATATCTCGTTTCAATAAGCAACTCACTTACTCACAGTTGCTTAATCATAAACATTCCGGGCAGATTAACGGCCCATACGTTTTAGCGCTGATGTAGAGAAGTCTTTACGTTTAGCTTTAACGTCAAACTGAATACCTTTACGCTCTTCATTATTCAGACCTGTCACTAGGTAACGACCCGCGATGATGTCATACAACGTCTCCGCAGCAAACCAATTCACATCCGCATTATAATATTGAACAGAATGCGCTTCGGCAACACGCCACAAGTTACCCCTTGCATCATAATGATCAATCACACCTGCTTGCCAGCTATCTTCATCAATAAAGAAGTTACGCTGAGCATAAACATGACGTTGGCCATCTTTTACTTTTGCTTGTACTTCCCAGACACGATGCTTTTCATAACGCGTATAATCTTGATTAATATGGCCCTGTTTCACAATATCTTTATATTCAAGGTCAGTAGAAGAAAGGTTGTAAGAGTTATATGGAATATACAGCTCTTTTTTACCTATCAGTGTCCAGTTATAACGATCAGGAGCACCATTGTACATATCATAGTTATCTGACGTACGAGAACCCTCTACGCCAATACCTTCGCCATCATACGACACGTTTGGTGCGCGACGAACACGACGTTGGCCCGAATTATAGATCCATGCTTTACGTGGTTCTTTCACTTGGTCGATGGTTTCATGCACAAGGGCAATCGTACCCGTTAAACGTGCAGGGGCAATAATCCGTTGCATGTAATAGAACAAAATATTGTCATCTTTCTTGGCATCACGGCCGCCTTTCAGCGCTTCAGGAATATAGAATTTATCTTCTACTTTCACCGCAGTATACGCACCATTACGTTGTACCGGAATAGTGGTAATAACACGTTCAGCATGGCCTCCACGATAACGGGTAATGTGATTCCAAATAACTTCTAATCCATTTTCAGGGATTGGAAATGGAATTGATATTTTAAAATTGTCTAAACCATTACCACCCGCTGAAAGACTCGCATTTAACGCATTTTCTTTAATCGTGGCATAGATATCATCTGGCTGAGCAAAACTACGGCGCGTTTCGTATATTGGCATTTTATAAGTTTCAGGATACTTCTTAAACATCGCCAACTGGCCAGGGGTTAAATTGTCTTTATATTGATCAACATTCGCCGCAGTAATAACAAACTGAGGTTTATCCGCTGCAAATGGATTAGTTACACGCTCATTTTTACCGATGTTAGTACCTAGAATGGCATTAGTAATGCCGCCCGTCCATGCCGGTATGGTTCCGTCTGCATTTCCAGCCATGACAGCGCCTACCGGTGTTAATTCTTTACCTAATTTGGCCGCATCCGCTTCACTTACTTTCGCAAGCGTTGATGCCGAGAATGCCATTGCCACTGAAATGGCTGCTACGCTATATGCTTTATTGAATACTTTCATAATTAAAATCCTTTTCTATAACTTTTATTCGTTCTATCCGTTTAAATAATATAAAAATAAATTATATTTCTATTATTTATTAGAACGATATACCAACTGCTGCAGAAACATAGTCACGGTCTGATAATGGATTAAAATCACCGCCGAACTGCGTGTAACTAATCGACATAGAATACATATTTAAATAATTAGCTTTAAGTGCTAGATTCACACCTGTACGGCCTTCTTGGAACGTGCCTTGTGGTTCAGGGCTGTAACCATATACGTCATGTGACCAAGCTACTGATGGTGCTAAATCAACACCCGCGAAAGCATTACGATAATCGGCTTTAATCGCTAAACGATAACCCGCACTGTCTGTTGTTGTGAAGCCATCGTTATCATCACCTACACCGTCAAAACTAACGCCATACGTCGTTGCACGACCATATTTAAGCGCGCCGTCTGATTCATCTAAATCCCATACGTGACCATAACCCAGTTCAGCGACCGTTGTAATACGATCTGTACCTAACGCTTTATCAAAGAACTTAATAAATGTCAGTTGTGCCTGAGTGTAATCAAAACGATCGAAACCATCAACGGTTTCGCCAGCACTCGCAGTTCTGTATTCAGGCGTTAACGGTGAACCGTCGGCATCTGAGAGTGCCGAAGCGAGTAGATCTGCGCCATTAATTTGCAGCGGCATATCCAGACGGTGACTCACTTCACCCGAAATCGCCCATTCAGAAACGGTGGTATTAAAACTCAAACCAAACAGCTGAATGTCTTCAGGGTAAACCGTATGATAGTTAGGGTTATAAGACGCAGGGTCCATTCCGCCAAAACTAGTGGTGTCTGTCCCGATAGGAATAAATGGAGGTAAAGGAGAACCGTTAACATAATCACCCGCTTCGGCACTCGCATAAGGTAGACGAGAGTGGTAGTTCATATAGTACAAACCAAATTCTGTAGCATTTAGACTTTCAGCGTAATATTTAAATGCCACACCAAACTGGCCATCATCAGATGCCATTTCATCAGTCCCACGACTAGCATAAATGCCCATAGCATGTAGCTGACTATCATCTAAGATCGGTATCGGTGCCGCTGGTTGGACAACTAATTTATCACAACCTTCAGCTAAATAATCCGCGGTAGAGAAATAAGTACCACAGCTATCAATCACTGTTGGTTCAAATTCTAACTGATAAAACGCTTCAACACTAAAATTATCTGTTAAACCGATATTGGCAAACATCATGTTTACTGGTAATAAACCTTCTTTCACTTCTGCACCGGGTCGGCGAAACGCAGCAGCATCAATTGGGTTTACCGCATTGATACCACCTTGGATAAATGAACTTTCACCCCAGTTAACTACTTGCTTACCAAGACGTAAGTCGACGGCTACTTCACCAAGGTAGAAACCTGTGAAAATATAAGCATCAAGTAACGCTGCACCTTTTGACTTAGTTAAATCGTTAAAGTCATCATCATTGATTGGCTGGTTAGCAACATAACCATTAGTACCACTACCGTGTATTACATCATTTTGATCTAATGCGTAGTCATACCAATATTTACCACGAACAAAGGCACCAAAAGTTGTACCTTCTTCTGTTTCATACGTTAATCCAAGATCATGGAGTCCCTTAATGGTTTGGGTGAATGCATCACCTTTATCGTAGTTTAAGTTACCATCATCACCCGTTGGTGTATTACCAGGTAAACCACCGTTACCCACACCTAGATTCTTTGCGTCAGCTTCTTCTACACGCCAACTTGAACCAGCTGTAATTTGCGAGTTGAATGAGCCTTCAACATCGCCCCAATTAAACTCAATCGCTTGAGGCGCTGCGCTATAGCCCGAAACTATAAGGGCTAAAGCAATTGGTGTTGTCTTAAAAAATTTCTTCTGAGTTGTGTTTTTCATTTTAGTATCCATCCTATACCTTTAATTTGTTTTCATTCCATTAACAATTAGGTCGTAGGTATTATATTCACATAATACTTTTGTTACACAGTGTCATATACAGGCCAAACGCGCCAAATTATTGTCAATCGAAGCCATTTCGATATTTTATGCGAGCTGCGTCAAAGATTTACAATCAACAAAGAAACTTAATATCGGCGAAGTTACCCCCTAAAGAGGGGGGTAAACAGAGAAATAGTACTAGATAGGTATGTTAGACATGCATTATTCAATAAATATGTTTGTTAGTTTTTTGTTGCTTGATGGAATTGAAGTAGCCATTGTCGGTTGTAAAAACGCCAAATTGAACTACGTAAACTGCCTGTTTTTTTTACATTACCGTCATTAATCGAATTAGCCTGATAACAAACCAACATGGTATCGGTTGCCAATGCTACAACTTTAAATTGGGTCAAACTCCAACGTTGCAACGGTGACTTAGCCAAAAGCCAACTCACAATTTCGCTGCGAGTGGTATAGCTTCCTATTGGTGATATCTCAAATAACTCAGGATGTAAGAAGTCATCAAGCTGCATCCCGGGTTTAGAAAAGTCTGTATGTAATAACGTTTCTTCACGTTGTTTAAACTGTTCAATCAGTACGCTTTCTGCTTTGTCAAAATGGTTCATCCCTACTCCTCTATTTATAGCAATTATCTATTAATACCAATCGGTCTTGCAGCCAAGTTAATTATAGATTTTCTAATCTATTATCTCGACATACCTTCAGCTATTGATAGATAGAGCGGAAGGTATACGAATATAAACAAATTTGGATAAAAATTAATCGATAAAGATATACTTGTGCATTTGAACAGACAACTTCCAATTACGTTCAATACACAGTTTGATCGCTAAATCAGTTGCACGTTTTTGTTGTGAAATCGGTTGCAAACACATGATCTTATCGGACGTATCAATATCAACGATTAGCGCATCAAGTTCTTCAATGTGCTTTTCCATTGCGATCACATGCTTTATTTCATTAGCACGGCGCAATGCACTTTGTAAGACTGGCAACTGACCTTTCATTTGGATCTTTGGCGATACCGTCACCCAAGTCGAATCTGTTGCACGTACTTCCGATGTACCTGAGGTTTCAATCTGGCAGAAATACCCTGCTTGTTCTAATTTTGACGTCAATTCAACAAGATCATATTGGCAAGGCTCACCGCCCGAGATCACAATATGCTTTGCAACAAAACCATTTTTTTGTATCATAGTAATGAATTCTTGTGCAGTAAAGTTAGCCCAGTGTGGTTTATCATCGCAAGCTTTGTTCACCGTTTGTTGAGATACTTGCATCTCAGGGTCTACCAACCAAGTTTGTTTGGTATCACACCAAGAACAACCTACATCACATCCTTGTAGACGAATAAAGATGACGGGAAAACCAGTAAAATGGCCTTCACCTTGCACTGTTTCAAAAATTTCATTAACCGGATACTGCATTTTTATAACCTAATAAACTTCAAGTAACGTTTATTATATCATCTGCCCTATATATTTTTAACATTTTATATAGGACGTTTTCGATCGCACAGTAATTGCTTAGCAATCGCATAATTAGTAGGTAGGTCAATTTATGAAAATATGGCTGTACAATATTTTCACCATTTTTTGTTTTGTGGTTTTAGGGCGTGTCATCAGCATGCTATTACCCGTTGCATTTCCCTCTAGTATCATCGGACTGTTATTACTCTTTGTGGCACTCAGTAGTGGCTTGTTGAAACAAAAATATGTCGAAAAAGCCTGTGAACAACTTAACCGCCACATAGGTATCTTATTTGTACCCGCTGGTGTTGCGCTCATGGGCTACTTTGAATTAGTCCTGCAGAATATAGTCCCACTTATTATGGCTGGGTTTATCGGTACTGTTGTTATTTTCTTTACTGTTGGTCATACCTATTGTTATTTGAATCGTGCCAGTGAAGCGAAACAAAAAACAGCGTTAAACAAACAGCAAGGTGATGATAAATGATCTTATATTTAGCGATTCCATTGACCCTTGCAGTCTACTTCCTAGCCCAATGGTTTTATAAAAAAACCGCACTAGCTATATTCAATCCGATTTTATTATCGATTGGCGCATTAATCAGTATCATGCTGACATTTGGATTTGAACTTGAAGAATACCAACAAGGCACCAATATTCTGACTCGTTTACTCGAACCAGCAGTAATTGCCCTTGCCTTTCCGTTATTTCAACAGTTTGTGCATGTGAAAGCTAAAATCGTGCCTATTTTAATCGCTTGTAGTGTGGGCGTGATTGTCGGTTTAGTGGTGACGACGTTTGTTGCAATCAGCTTTTCTGCCTCGCCAGAGATCGTCGCCTCACTTGCACCGAAAGCAGTAACAACACCTATCGCAATGGCAATCAGCCACACCATAGGCGGTATTCCTGCAATTTCAGCAATCATGGTTATTATGGTAGGAATATTTGGTAACGTCTGCGCACCTTTCTTGTTAAAGCATTTGCGCATTAGGACACCAGAAGCACAAGGTCTTGCTATCGGTTCAGGCTCTCATGTTATTGGTACATCTAAAGCGATGGAACTAAGTCGTACCCACGGTGCCTTCAGTACAACGGCCCTGTTGATCAGTGCCGTGTTAACCTCGGTCATTGCCCCTGTACTTTATCCATACCTACTAATTTGGATGTTATAACCGTTATCAGTTAACACTCGACTGTCTATTAACACGACATATGCTCCAAACAGGCAAAAGTATAATTTTCAGCTAAAATAAGCTTAGAAGATGCGATATATAGCCTATGGAGGTTATCATGAAACAATTTTCGCATAGGACAATTGTGTGTCCTCATTGTGGTCAATTTGTTACCGCTGATATTGATGCCAGTAATGGCGCGCAAGATTATTATGACGAGTGCAGTTCCTGCTGCAATAGTATTCATTTTAAGTTATTGCATGATCAGGTTCATGAGAAGTATGAATTATTCATTGATGCGGATGATGAGCAGATCTTTTAAATACTTAGTTTTGATACAGAGTAAATACATCGTTTTAAATTAAGAGCGATACGCCATGTTTGAATAAACATTCAAGCGTGAATATCGCTCTTATATTTGTAATTGAAAGCGCTAGTTACTTTTTTAGCATCATACGTTCGACCGTATCAACAATCGCTTGGGTCTGACTGTCAATTTCGATATTGACATACTGACCGACTTTGCGACCACCTAAATTAGTAACGCCGAGTGTTTCTGGAATTAAATGTACCCAGAATTGTCCATCGGCAACATCACCTAAGGTTAAGCTAATGCCATCAATCGAAATAAAGCCTTTTGGTAACACGTATTTTTGCCATTCCGGTGCGATTTTAAAGCAGATATCACAGTTAGTTTCAGTACGATTAATCGTCACGATTTCAGCTTGGGTATGGACATGACCCGATAATAAATGTCCGCCAATCTCATCACCAAATTTAGCAGCGCGTTCTAAGTTAACTTCGTCACCCACTTCTAGGTCAACAAGGTTAGTCACGTTGAGCGTTTCTTCAATAACATCGAAATACACACTGTGGTCATTTATCTTCACTACCGTTAAGCATGTACCATTGTTGGCGATACTAGCACCAATAACTAACCCGTCTTGATGCTCTTTAGCAAGCGTTACTTCTAATGTATGTAATTGCTCTTTTTTGTCGATACTAATAACCTTTGCTTTTCTTTGTACAATGCCAGTAAACATAAATAACCTTAACCGCAATAAAATATATCTCACTATATCGTGTTAGTTTACATAATTCATCTAGTTAATAACCAAATGTTAATATCAATAAGATATTTTTAAATACATCTTTAAAAACTAGCTATAAAGGATTAATATGCTCCTAGCTGGATCAGGTACGTCCTCACGAACGCGAATATCACTACATTCATAATCATTTCTTTCGTTTTCAGCAACATCAAATCTTAGAATACACAACATAACAACCCTAAAATATCCGGAGTAGCAGTGCAGAAATATCGATCTGAGGTTTCTAACTTATTTAAATTAATGGTTCCAATTCTGATCGCACAACTTGCGTTCACTGTCATGGGCTTTGTTGATACCGTAATGGCTGGTGCAGTAAGTGCCACAGACATGGCGGCGGTCGCGATTGCCAACAGTATTTGGTTCCCAGTATTAATGTTCTTAGTGGGCATTTTAATGGCGATCACCCCGATCGTTGCGCAGCTTTATGGTGCAAAAAAACAAAGTGAAATTGCGCAAGTCGTATATCAAGGTATCTGGTTTGTACTAATCATCTTCCTGCCAATGATGGCGTTGCTATATTACAGCCCGATGATCCTAGAATTCATGCATGTTGAAGATAGATTAGCCGAGCTAACAACAGATTATTTACGCGTTATTTCATTAGCATTACCGTTTGCATGTGGTTATCAAGTGATCCGTAGTTACCATGAAGGTTTAGGTATTACCAAACCAACCATGGTGATTGGCTTAATCGGTATCATGGTAAACGTACCAGCAAACTACATCTTCATTAACGGACACTTTGGTATGCCTGCACTGGGCGGTGTTGGTTGTGCTGTAGCGTCTGTATTAGTATTTGTAGCGATGTGTTTTTCGATGATTGCTTATAGTTATTTCCATAAAGACTTTAAAGAGATCAAATTATTCGATCAGGTTTATGGCATCGATAAGAAAGAAATGTCGCACATGATTGGTGTTGGTTTCCCGATTGCCGCGTCGATGTTCTGCGAAGTAACCCTGTTTGCTGTTGTGTCTATTCTGTTAGCACCCCTTGGCGCGATAACGGTTGCTGCGCATCAGATTGCGTTAAACTTCTCATCAATGATATTCATGCTACCGCTTAGTTTGGGTATTGCCGCGACAATTATCGTTGGCCAATATCTCGGTGAGAAAAAACCACTACAAGCGAAATCTGCCAGTATCACAGCGATGTGGATGGGCGTTGGTCTATCTGTTATTACCGCAATCTTAACTATCCTACTGCGTAATGAAATTGCAGCAATTTATACCGAAGACATGACCACCATTAACATTGCAACAGGCTTAATGTTGATTGCAGCTGTGTATCAAATCTCGGATGCAGTGCAAGTTATTGCAGCGGGTGCATTACGTGGTTATAAAGAAACAAGTGTGATCTTTTACATCACCCTATTCTCTTATTGGGCAGTGGGTATGACAATTGGTTATACGCTGGCGTTAACAGATTTAATCGTACCTGCAATGGGCGCTGCTGGTTTCTGGATTGGCTTTATTTCGGGTCTAACAATGGCGGCAATATTGTTATCGATTAAACTGGCGAGTGTGTATAAGAAAACAACGCAAGGTCATACACCTGAGCTAACAGCCGTTTAATCTCGATGAGTGCTTATTAAAACCTATTTTGTTAAGCATTTCATAGCACAGTTGTGAATAAAAAGGCGATAGTGAACCACATCACTACCGCCTTTTTATTCATATTTAATTCAGTAAATATAATGAATTACTGAATGTCTAGTCGCTTCATCAATCGGTGTAAATTGCTTCTATCAACGCCTATCGCACGCGCCGTCGCAGCTGAATTACCGTTATTTTCTGCTAACATCTTTTTGATAAACTGAGTCTGAAAATCATCGGTTATTTGTTTTAAATTGTTGTCGTTATCAACAGTACTAATTACGATGTCATCTTGCCCTGCTACATGACCTACGCTAGCCATGTCTTTTACAATAACGTCTGAATCCGTGTTCATATTAGTATGTAAACTAGCATTTGATTCACCAATTGCAGATTGAATATCTAAATCACTGCTTTCTAATATAACTACCCGATCGTCTTTACGGTTACGCGCAGCGGCTCTTAATGAAGCTCGACTTAAAAGATGCTCTAACTCCCGGACATTACCCGGCCATTCATACGCCAGTAATGCACGTTCAGCGTCTTTGCTTAAGGTTAGGTTGTTAAGACCAACTTTACGCTGGATCTTGGCAAGGAAGCTACCTGCTAATAACAAGATATCATTGCCGCGTTCTCGTAAACTTGGCACTTTTATTGGGTACACAGTTAACCTGTGGTACAAGTCATCTCTAAAGCGTCCCTCTGCGACTTCTTTAGCGAGATCACGATTGGTTGCGGTGATTAACCTTACGTCCACTTTATGGGGTTTATCACTGCCTAAGCGTTGCAGTTCACCAAACTGAATAACTCGTAATAACTTAGCTTGAATGGACAAAGGCAGTTCACCTATTTCATCCAGAAATAATGTACCACTGTCTGCAAGTTCGAATTTACCCAGACGATTTTTCGTTGCACCAGTAAACGCCCCAGCGACATGACCAAACAACTCACTTTCGACCATGGTTTCGGGTAATGCTGCGCAGTTCACGGTAATTAACGCTTCCTTGGCTCGTTTTGATGACATATGAATTCGACGCGCAACTAACTCTTTACCTGTGCCAGATTCACCATATATCAATGCCGCCAAATCTGAATCAGCAACCAAATCTATTTCTAAATTAAGCATGTTCATCGCAGGGCTAGAGCCTATCATTTTCTCACTGAATTTCTCACTAATTAAGCTGGCGGTTACCTGCTCTTGTCGTTGCACTTTTTGGTCTAATGAAAAAATTAAGTTGGCGGTTTTGATCACCACTTCAGTCAGGCCAATCATGGAATTTAAGATCTTTGGGTCGAGTGAGTCGAAGCGTTGTGGATCAAGTGCATCCATAGTGACGATCCCCCACGGCTTATTATCAATCACTAACACCGCGCCCATGCAATCATGCACATTAAGTTGACCGTCAGGGGTTTGGATCAAACCATCATAAGGATCGGGAAGCTCACAATCAGTATCAAAACGGTGTACCTTTTTTTGCACTTCATTTTCATAGTGGGCTAAGATCTGCTCAAATCTAGGATGTTCTGCAATGGGGAAATGTCGCCCCATTGCTTCGATTTGTAACCCATTCGCCGCTTTAGGGATCAAGTTGTCGCCTTCCAACTTTAGCAACACGCATGCGTCACATGAAAAAATATCCCGCCATGCCTGTAATAGTCGGTTATATCGTTGATATTTAGGCAACTCTCTAGATAGATCATAAATAATAGTATCTATGCTCTCGATAAAGCGCAGGTTTTCCATGTAACAATTCCTTAAGAAGGTCATTCAATAGCGACCAGTTATAGCATTGAGTGGTCAAAGTGACAACAGGTTAAATCATCACCGTTGATTTATAAACTGCGACTTATTGTTGATTTGTATCAACTGTTTTTATTGATTTACTAAAATTTTTGAGACGATTATCTAACATGTGGTAAAGTCGCGCTACTAAATATATTAATAGATAAATCTGCCGGGTTAAGACTCGACATAATAAGGAATTCTTTGTGTCATCAACACAACCAGCACATGTCGTCATCATTGGCGCAGGCCCTTCAGGTTCACTTGCTGCTGCACTGCTTAACAAGCAAGGTATCAATGCAACGATCATCGAAAAATCAACATTCCCACGTTTCTCAATCGGCGAAAGCTTATTACCCGCGTGTATGGAATCGCTTAAAAAAGCAGATATGTTTGATACCGTTAACGCTGCAGGTTTCCAATTTAAAAATGGTGCGGCTTTCCACGCCAATGGTAAATATACTGAGTTTGATTTCACCGACAAATATACGGCTGGAGAAGGCACTACATTCCAAGTACAACGTGGACACTTCGACAAATTGCTCGCCGACTGTGCAGAGCAACAAGGCGTCACGATTAACTATGAACACGAAGTTAAAAGCATTGATGTTGAAAGAGACAAACCATTATTAATGGTTCTGGATGAAAACCAACATAGCTATGAAATCGAAGCTGATTTTATCCTTGATGCCAGTGGCTTTGGTCGTGTGTTACCGCGCTTATTAGGACTGGAAGAACCATCAACCCTGCCGCCAAGACGCGCTATCTTTACCCACATTGAAGATAACATTACTGCGGCTCACTATGACCGTAATAAGATCTTAGTTTCCGTGCATCCAGATGACAGTAAGGTCTGGTACTGGTTGATTCCATTTAGTAACGGCACGTGTTCGTTTGGTGTGGTTGCTGAACCAGAGTTCTTTGCTAACTATCCAGATGACCATCTTGAAGCGCTAAAACAATTAGCCCGTGAAGAACACAACCTCGCGGCATTACTTGCACAAGCAAACTATCCTAACCCTTGTGGTTCTATTATGGGTTATTCTGCCAATGTGACTAAGCTGTTTGATCGTAACTTTGCTTTGCTTGGTAATGCCGGTGAGTTTTTAGATCCGGTATTCTCGTCTGGTGTCACCATTGCGATGAAATCCGCTGAGCTTGCAACTGACTTATTAATAAAACAGTTCAACAATGAAACCGTTGATTGGCAAACTGACTATGCTGATACGCTAATGACAGGTGTTAACGCATTCCGTTGTTATGTTGAAGGTTGGTATACCGGTGAGTTCCAAGACGTAGTTTTACACGACAATCCTAATCCGAAGATAAAACAGATGATCTGTTCTATTTTAGCGGGTTATGCGTGGGATGAAACCAATCCTTTTGTCGCAGAACCTGCACGTCGTTTAAAAATTGTAGCAGCGCTTTGTAAGTCATAACACTATTGCGAGCCTTCCTCTGTTATTGAGGGAGGTTTGTTATTCAGGTTCAGTTGCCCAGCACCTATTCTTAAATGGCTCAGTTCCATAATATGGTTGTTACCTGTAAGCCGCCACTAACATTTGCTGAAAATTCAACTTAGCATAGCTTTCTCTAAACCAAGCAAGATAATGTGGTAAATACTTCGTTGCCACACCTCGAATTTTTATATCTACCCAGTCTTCAAAAGGTTAACTACACTTATAAGTATAGCCCACATCTTGATGGAACTGAACGTCTTAAATATATTCACAATTGCAGTTGGTATATATGTAAATCCTGATTTTCATTGTCTGTGTTCATATAATTAGGTATTAAATCAACGAATTCAGCTCCAGACTTTTTTGCCACACTAATACTCGCGGTATTATTTTCAAGGCACCTAAATTCAATAATTTTTGCTTCTGTGTTCGCTAACAAATAAGAGGATAACTGAGCAATGATTTTAACTATAATGCCATTGCCATGCGCACAACATGCGACAGCCAATAACCAACCTCAGCAATACCACTCCCAACTGAAATAGACTTGATACCAAAGACACCACAAACTTGCTCGTTGAATTGTATTTTGAACCATCGCGAGCCTGATAACCCACTATTGATACGTTCTACTATGTATTTATACGCGGATATCTCATCTCGAACGCCATCAACCCAATAGAGATATTTTCCTAATTGGGCTCGGCTGGATTCAACTAAATCTAATATATTTAAGGAATCAGTCACCTCTAGAGGAAGTAACTCGATATTTTCAGTAATACTCAATTTCATATAGCGCGTCCTCATAAACATATCAGTTCAACAACCGGTACGGAAATGTCCTAAATCCTTTATTAACAATACTTTACCAATTTAAAACTGCGAGGTACAAGGATTGTGAACATTTAACTTTTGTTGTCATTTAGATAACTTGTTGTATAAATGACAACAAAAAAGTGTTGTCATTTATACAACAACTTAATTCATTAAAATAATAAACACATGAAAACAACAACTTAAAAACTTGGCACGGCTACTGCTATAGAACAAATACAAACATTGATCTAAATCAATTATTCTCAAAACTGATTCACTAACCTCTACAAGGTAGCTATTATGTTAACGCAACACACTATTGATATTATCAAAGCGACTGTCCCTGCTGTTTCTATTCATGCTAATGATATTACAGCGCATTTTTATCCTTTGATGTTTAGAGAATACCCAGAAGTAAAACGCTTCTTCAACCAAAGCAACCAGGCGGGTAACGCACAGCCCAAAGCACTGGCAAATGCCCTTGTTGCTTATGCCAGTAACATCGAAAACCTAGCGGTATTAGAAGCAGCCGTAAACCGCATTGTTAACAAACACGTGTCACTTAATATCCAGCCAGAACAATACGCGATTGTTGGTGAATGTTTATTAAAATCAATCAAAGCCGTACTGGGTGATGCAGCAACAGATGCTGTGATCGAAGCTTGGGGACTCGCATATTGGCAGCTAGCTGATCTATTAATAGCAGCAGAAGAAGCCGCTTATACAGCCAATGCTGAAAAAGAAGGCGGCTGGCGTGGTGAGCGTGAATTCGCTGTCACAACAAAAGTAGCTGAAAGCGATATCATCACGTCTTTCTACCTGACTCCGACTGATGGCAAACCTGTTACATCATTCACACCAGGTCAATTTATTGGTTTAGTATTAACCATTGATGGTGAAGAAACGCGTCGTCAATACAGCCTGTCTGATGCTCCAAACTCAGAATACTTACGTATCAGTGTTAAACGTGAAGAAGGAGGCACCGTATCTAACTACCTACACAGCCGCATTCAAGCCGGTGATACACTGCGCGTATTAGCACCAGCGGGTGACTTCGTATTAAAAGACAACAACAAACCCGTTGTACTCGTCACTGGCGGCATTGGTATTACACCGGCAATCAGCATGCTAAACAGCTTGAAAGACACAGACCGCCCTATTCACTTTATTCATGCTGCGATGAATACTAAGGTACATGCATTCCGTGACCATGTAACCAACCTTGCAGCTGAAAACGACAACATCAAACCCTACTTCGTTTACAGTGATGCAACAGCAGAATGCAAGCCAGATGCAACCGGTTTCATCAATTTAGCCATGCTTGAAGAAAAAATCGGTGATGATCGTGATGTCGAATTCTATTTCTTAGGACCAAAACCTTTCATGCAAGCAATGAATGGTTTCGCACCCAAATTAGGGATCCCAGCTGAAAATGTGCATTTTGAATTCTTTGGTCCGGCAGAAGATCTAAATATCGACCCAACTGCTTAGTTTTGAAGCAAAGGACTGATATTATTTAAAAAAGACTTGCCGATAATTTGGATGCGGGCTAATATTTGTTTCGTCTTAACGGCATACCAAATTACGCTCGCTTAGCTCAGTTGGTAGAGCGCTAGCTCGACATGCTAGATGTCACAAGTTCAAATCTTGTAGCGAGCACCACATTCCGCGTCCTTAGCTCAGTTGGTAGAGCGCTAGCTCGACATGCTAGATGTCACAAGTTCGAATCTTGTAGGACGCACCAAATAATGAAGCCTTGCTCAATGAGCGAGGTTTTTTTATGTCTAAATTCAGCGTTTATTATATTTGAAGTGCAAAGGTTTTCGTAATACTCATACACTGAAACCGGCTTAGCAAGGTTTCAGTGTAATTTACACCGTAGGCATTAAGCACTTAAATCCTGATGTTTCAAAGCTCAGATAGGCAAGTATGGCTCTCCACCCCGCCGTCCTTCAAAACACATAACTCATTTATAATAATCATTTTTAACTCAGTCACCGCAACAACGTAATCAACATCACCCTGTTGCAACGCTTGATAACCAGGAAAACTTAATCTCAGCTTATTCATTTGCTTATCTATATGCTTAATCGTCGTTACTAAACTTGCGTTAAACTCACTGACCAACTTATCCGCGCTTTGCTGATCAATAACAGACAAGCCTTGTAAGATCCCTGTTTCGCTAGCAAAGTGCTCAGCCAGTGCAAATTCAACATCTTTATACCATTCACGCACCGCTAACAGTGGCGCGACATCGGTATTCAAGCCCTGATGGCAAGTAGCTAAGATCGGCGCTTGTTCAAACAGCTGATCAAAATGTGTTTGCGTATTGACATAACTGATCATGGCTGGAAATAGCATTTGAATGTCATCAAGCTTTAGCTGTTCATTCGATGCAAGCGTTAATGCTTGTTGCTTGGCTTTACGCCATTTGGAGGAGAACCAACGAAACATCCCGGCATTATCCAAACAGCATTGGATCGATTGCAGTGAACTTATAGACCCCAGCGCATTGGTATTCACAAACTGCGCAAGCTGCTTGTTTAATGGTTTTAAAATAGCTAAATGCTGTTGTAATGCCGCTAAACGAAAATCCATTTCATAACAATTAAAACTCTCATCCCTTAACGACCATAATGCTTGCGGCGCACTCTGGATAAGTTGCACCAACACAGCAAGTTGTTCAGTACTGGTTGCAGAACCATGTAAGCAAATTTGTAATTCTGATGGTAGATCTGCTTTTCGCTGCGCGTAGCTATCTTGCAATTGCTGACAGTTCGCTAAAACGGCATCAAGTTCAAGGGTCTGGAATTCAATTGCTTCAAGTGTCATCAAACCCGAAATACCCAAGTCGTTTAGCTGTTTAGCTGCACCAGCATGGGGCTCGTCGTTTAGTGTTTTATCTTGTAGCAAACGACCCATTTCCAACGATGACATTATTTTATCCTACTCAATATGAGGTTCTGCACATTAACCGCCTGTTTAACTTAGCATAATCAACTGCAAATATTTAACAGACTTCAGCTTACCTTATTCCGCAGCGTTAATCGACCTACTTCATCTTACCTGCTATTCGCTATACTATTTAATGATATATCTTGATTTTATAACTGACTGTAGCAGAAGAAAATTCAAGGTTCACACGACAAGAACTAACAAAATAATTAGACCCAGGGCAATTAACACGAAATATAAAGTAACCTCTAAAACTGACATAGTAGTGAATGCTATGAATTAGTTGTTTAAATGTTTATTAAAAGCTGTTTAAATGTTGTCGTTATTGATGATGATTTTAAATTCTAAAAATAAATTCAAAGAAAAGTGGTGATCTATGAAGACAATGCCAATGCTAGACCAGTTCATTCAGCGTCACCAGTTGGATGCAGATTATTTAACTCATGCAGAAAAGTACTTTTCTAGTGCACTACTAAGTATTGTTGCGCACCAAAAACAGGCAAAAAAAACCTTTATCGTCGGTATCAACGGCTGTCAAGGCTCGGGGAAATCAACCCTTGCCGATTATCTTGGCACTCGCCTAAGTAGCGAATTTGACTTAAATGTTGCAGTATTATCTCTAGACGACTTCTATTACAGCAACAAACAACGTAACGAACTAGCCAATCAAATTCACCCTCTATTACGTACCCGTGGTGTTCCAGGAACGCATGATATGGACCTTGCCAAGGCAACATTAGATAAGCTCTGTGCAGGCGCAACGGCGGACTCGCCTGTACTGCTACCACGATTTAACAAATTTTCTGACAACCCTTACCCAAAATCACAATGGCCAATTGTCGATCGTCCTATTGATGTGATCATCTTAGAAGGTTGGTGCCTAGGCGTACAGCCGCAACTAATGAAAGACCTTATTTATCCGATCAACAAATTAGAAGCGACAAAAGACAAATACGGTATTTGGCGCAGTTATGTCAATCAACAATTAAAACAAAACTACCAAGAATTTTACCAACGTATCGATCATTGGTTAATGCTCAAAGCACCTAGTTTCGACAGTGTACAAGCATGGCGATTAGAACAAGAAAATAAACGTCAAACGTTACAACAGAATACTGACCACAAACAACAAGAAACATTTATGACCAGTGCAGAAGTGCGTAATTTCACTGCTTATTTCCAACGCATTACCGAGCAGTGTTTAGCAACGTTACCCAGCCAATGTGATTGGGTATACGAATTAGATAATAAACGTAACATCGTTAATACTACGCAACCTACTTTAACAACATCAGCAACAACTGTAGATTAAAGCGGCTAAATCAGTACCAGAATAACCATATAAACCAGAGACAAACCAGCAAGGCCCATGATAAGTCCAACTCTTGCCATATCTTTGCTGGCAACTAATCCCGTCGCATATGCCAACGAATTAGGCGGTGTTGAAACCGGTAATATCATCCCGAGTGAAGCAGAACACGCCACCACCACCAACATCACCAACAATGACAAATCATCCATTGAAGTCGCGACTGCCGCTGCGATGGGCATTAATAAATTAGCCGTTGCAGTATTGGAAATAAAATTGGCCATTAACCAACACAAGAAAGACATGACTAAGATCACCAACAAGGCCGGCAGCACTGAATAATCAATCGAATTAGCCATGACAGCCGCTAATCCAGTTTTATCTAACGCAATTCCAATCGCAATACCACCAGCAACTAGCCATAATACATCCCAATTAATCAACTTAAGCTCTTCTTTGCCTATGATGCCTGTTAACGTGAAAATCGCCAAAGGCACAATTGCCACAACATAGGTATTCATGCCATGTAAGCCTGTGCTCATCCATAACACAATCGTGAGAGCAAAGGTGATATAAACCACGATTGCTTGCCAGCTCCGCTGGAAATCACCACCGAATTGCAAATGTAAACTGTCACAACTGAATGGGAACAATTTTTGTAATAGCCACCACGCAAACGCTAATAATACCAACACAAAGGGTAGCCCCATCATCATCCAATCCAGAAAGCTGACACTATAAAGATCATTTAAATACTGTAATGCAATCGCATTGGGGGGCGTGCCGATCGGGGTTGCAATACCACCGAGATTGGCAGAAATTGGCACGCACAAGACTAAGGCTTTAATGCCCTTGTCTTCTTTCGGTACTGACATTAGGATTGGACCTAATAATGAAAGCATCATCACAGTCGTTGCCGTATTGGACATAAACATCGAAAACATCGCAGTGATCATCATCAAACCCAGCATGATCGACGCGGGTTTCGTGCCAAAAGGTTTTAATAATACGTTGGCAAGATTGGTATCAAGGGCATATTTGTTCGCGGCAATGGCTAGTGAGAAGCCACCAAGAAACAACATAATAATCGGTGACGAAAAGGCAGCAAAAATATCGTTATAATGCATCAAGCCTTCAATATTAGTAGCAGGGTCTACACCATCATTAAAAAAGCGAAAGCTGTATAAGCCTTGATCAGACAACATCATCAACTCAAGCATGATAATTAAAATTGAAGTAGCAAACACAGGGACAGGTTCGAGGATCCACAGCAGGGCAGCAAGAATAAAAATGGCTAACAATCGATGCTGGATTATAGTGAGGTCATCAAAGGGGAATTGAGAAGTAGGAACGGACAGTAAAAATAGCGGGATCCCAAATGCAATGATTAACTTAACTAACCTCGCCATCAACAAATTTTTTTCAATACTATTACGACCTGGTCCTTTATCTATAGTCATGTTCGTCATTAGCTGTCACCTCACAAGCCACTAATTCACAACATATAAAATACACTTTTTTAGCATTTATTATTCGTTTGTCTATCACATTTTAACGTTATAACCGCATTTTATTAACCATAAAGAGATAGTACTTAATTTATACCGCGCAACTTATCTCTAAAATAGCCTTATAGAACGTAAAAAGCCCCAAAGGGTTAATCTTATTGTAAGTAAGAGTGCCAATGGGGCTAACTTAATCATCTAAAATGATTATTTAAAACATCCGTATATTAAAGGTTACGTAATGCGTTAATACGGTTTTGCAGTGGTGGATGGCTCATTAATAACTCCATCATGGTCTTCTTACCAGTAATACCAAACGCCAACATCGAACCTTCAAGTTGTGTTTCTTGACTCGTTTTAAGACGCTCAAGAGCTGCAATCATCTTGTCTTTACCAACGAGGTCGGCAGCGCCAGAGTCTGCTTTAAACTCACGTTGACGACTGAACCACATAGTTAAGAAACTGGCTAAGAAACCAAATAGCATTTCTAACGCCATTGATACGATGAAGTAAGTCATAAAGCTACCGCCACCTTCACCCTCACCTTCTTCATCATTCGATGTGAAACCACTTACTGCATTAGCAACCATACGAGATAAGAAGATAACAAAGGTATTCACAACACCTTGCATCAAGGCCATCGTGATCATGTCACCGTTAGCAACATGATTGATTTCGTGAGCAACAACCGCTTCAGCTTCATCGCGTGTCATTTGTGCTAATAAACCCGTTGATACCGCAATTAAGGCAGCATCACGTTTAGCACCGGTTGCAAATGCATTCATCTCGGCAGCATCATAAATAGCAACATCAGGCATACCAATACCGGCTTGTTTGGCTTGTCGAGCAACAGTTTCTAATAACCAGTGTTCATTTGAATTACGAGGTTCGGTGATGATCTCGCCGCCAATTGAACGTAGCGCCATTTTCTTCGACATCATTAATGAAATCAATGAACCACCGAAACCAAACAATACCGCCATCACCAACAACCCAGAAAGGCTACCTGATTGAATGCCAGTAGTCGCATAGATAATGTTTAATACAATACTAAAAACCACCATTACAGCCAGGTTGGTTGCAAGAAATAGCATAATGCGTTTCATATATTTGTGTTCTCCAATAAAAATAGAGTGACATAATATGACAAATTAAAGAAAACGCAAAGAGAGAACACTGTAAAGAGGAGTAAAGAACAAAAAGTGACCTTTAAACGCCCTGAGCATCTAAAGGTCCAAAATACTTAACTCCCTCACGATATACCCTCTAAATGCGATATACTCATCACGGAACTAAGCTTAGACTTTAAGGATCACAAGGCTGTATGTTAGAAGTTAAAAATACGATGAATATTAATGGTACCTGTATTTCACACACGGTCGATGAGCACGGTCCTATCTATGTTTACGAAACAAGGACTAGCCGGATCCTCAGCTTTGATGGGAAGATCTACCAAAGTTTCATGAAACTGAATAACATTAATGGATTAGCGCTCGGCTACACGCAAGCCATGATGGCGGGTTTATTGTTTATCCCCACACTCAAAACAGTCTCGATTATGGGACTAGGTGCTGGCTCAATGGCAAAGAACCTACTCAGTAGTTTCTCCGAGTTAAACGTACACGTGGTTGAATACCGTGAAGCAGTGGCGAAGACCGCAAAAGAATATTTTAGCTTACCCGACAGTGACCGCCTCTTCATTCATATAGACGATGCGGTAAATCACATTAAAAACACCAACATGAAAAGCGACATTATTTTTTCAGATCTATACAACTCGGAAGGTATGGAACCGAAACAAGTACAAGTATCTTACTTGCGTGATTGTAAAAACGCGCTCAACGAACAAGGTGTCCTCGTACTCAATATCTGCCATACAACACTTGAATTACAAAAAGAGTTAGATGCATTACTCGCGCTGGAATTTGATAACCAATTGCTTAGTTTCGCCGTAGACAGTAGCAACACAATCGTACTCGCATTCAAAAACAACATCCCTTCAATAAAAAAATCTGAGCTACTGACTAAAGGTAAATGGCTGCAAGAAGAAATGAACATTCCGATGCTACGCTATGCTGAATTACTTTGTGATACGCAAGATTTATGCGGGTAGCAAGCGAACAACACCCACTATGTATAGAATAAGTGTCGTTGTATAAGAATAGGTGTCGTTGCATAACACCTATTCTTATATGCTCAATATAGATTTGATGCTGTCTGCAACCTGCGCGTACGTTCACGGGTAGGTTGCAAAACGATTAACCGAGTTTAATCACACCATTTTGTACAAGATAGCCTGCAAAACCAGCCCAGCTTAGCGCTAATAATGCCCATGGTAATCGGCTTGAACTTGCTGGTGTTTGTTCAATTTCAATCTCTGCTTCATTTTCTTTTGCTGCTGCCGCAGTATTAGATCTTATTTTTTGTTTTTTCTGCTTATCAAGTTGTCGAGCTTTAGCTTTATGCTGTTTTTTGTATTCAGCAATTCCCTTCTCAATACCTGCCGCGATCAATTTAGTCTGCTCTCTGCTTTGACCTGGTTTTTTAATACCGTTCGCAATGCGTGTCGATTCTGTTTGCACTTCTGTTGATACTTTCTGTGTCATGGATTGTTCACTCTTAATTCAGTTAACTTGATGATAAATAACTCAGGTCCATGTTGCAAGTTTGCAAGATTATATTCCAAGTTTCCTATGACCTATTTCTGGAAAATAGTGCCGTCATGTATTCTATGGAATATGTTGAAAAACAAATAATCAAGTTACACCAAGTTAACTTATTAAGGGGTCAGTTCGCCTTAGCATGCACACGGCTTAGAGCGGTTACATGAATTGGGATTATCAGCTAACTTGTTGGACAAAAACGTGGTAGAGCGATCCATTACTGAGCCGACCCCACACAGATCCAGACGTGCGGAACTACCGCATCCGGCTCTTCAGTTATATATTCACTCGTGCAGACTTTGCCTTCACGTACTCGATAATAAAACATCTTACTCTCGTTCCTCTGTCCAGCGATATTTTATTGCCAACACAGCTTCACCTGAATGTAACGAATTGCAATTCAGTTTTCATGCATTATCCAGCCCTACATGTCTGGTGCATGTTTCTATTACAATTCAAATATAACTGTCAGCTCCTTCGCCATGGTCAAGGCTTTCCCCTGCTCAGACTACTATGGGCTGATCTGACTTCCAAAGGGTCATCGCTGGCTTTGCTTTTGGCTAAGCTTCCCTACCACATCCTGTGGAACACCTTTGGATCTCTCAAGTTCTCAATACATCTCTTCAAACATGCCACGACAATCCCTATGGCCTATATGATTCTCTGTGTACGCTTCACCTATATTGTTCGCTTGATTGTGATCGCTCACTGAAAAGCATCGGCTAATCTCAAACTCCGCCAAAGGCGCAACACTCGATACAGGTGGTTGGTTAAACCTTACCTGACAGGGACTTACACCCTGCAAGATGCATCAAGCTTTGCTTGACGCACTAGACATAATGACTCCCCACTAGGTGCTACCTCCAACATTGTGGGTTAGTTTTTAAAACCAGAGCCATAATATATTCATCACAAATATAAAATGGAGACTAGCATGAGTAAACATAACATAGTTTTTATTGGCATGGACACACACAAATCATTTATTGAGGTCGCTTATATTGAAGATGTGCGGGGCGTCAAACCAATTCATCTTGGTAAGAATCCATCAACGAAACAATCAGTTATAAAATTGGTGCGTCGGTTCGAATCGCTATTTACAATTAATCGCCACATGCAACTCTGCACTTCGTTTATGAAGCCGGTCCTTGTGGTTATTGGATCTACCGTTTGATCACCCAAGAAAACTAATGAGTTACTTAGGGCTGGTTCCTAGCGAACATAGTAGTGGTGGGAGCCGTAAGCTCGGATCTATTACTAAGTGTGGTAATAGTCGAGCAAGGCGCTTACTTGTTGAGGGGGCACACACCTATCGCTTTGCAGCAAACATCTCCAAAGAACTGCAACTTCGACAGGAATACCTAGGTAAAACCATTGTTGCTGACCTAAATGGAAAGCGCATGTAAAGCACAGCTTAGGTTGTGCCGTCGATATCAAACCATGTTACGCCGTGGCAAACATCATAATGTAATTGTCACGGCCATAGCGCGGGAAATGATTGCCTATATCTGGGCGAAAGCAAGTAATCCACGAATATCAGCATGATGACCGACGAATATACTTGCTTCATTCTTACGTTAACTCACTTTATTAATAAAAGTGAATTTATAGCTATATTTTTTAGCAAGGATCTCTGCGTTTTACTTGACGTGGGGAGTCATACCAACGCCGCATTAAGCGGACTAAAATTGTGGGTTATACTGTGTAGCGAAGCGGAACGTAACCCACTGTTTTAGTTCCGTTTAAATGCCTTGTTAACCGTGTTTAAGATGATGGTGATTAATGTTTTCTATTCGTTCGGCTAGCCACACTTTTATAATTGATTGCCTAGTTACACCAACGCGACTTGCTTCGCGATCTAGTGAGTCAACCATCCACTCAGGGAAGTCTACGTTAACCCTTTTAGTTGTTTGCATAGTGCGTTTCGCTTTAGATAAATCAAGGTTGGCAAATATATCATTGCCTTCATCAAATTCTTTATCAAAATCAGAAGCTTTCATAAAATTTCACCTCATTTTTTCGTGAGCGTCTAACTGAAATTATACGTATATTTATATCTCGATACGTAATAACAGCAGACCAATGCTTGCCATTATGGAATGCGATTATTACAAAACGAGATTCATCGCTTGTATTCGCAGGGATCTCGATTAAATCAGGATCATTCCACAGTAATTTAGCCTCCTCAAAATCGATATCATGCTTATCGAGGTTGATTTGACTCTTATTTAGATCATATTCAAAAGTATACATAGAGTTAAAACTATACCTTTTCGGCATAAATTGCAAGTATGGGATTATACGGCTAGACATAATAACTCCCCACTAGGTGCTAGCCTCCAACATTGTGGGTTAGTTTTTAAAACCAGAGCCATAATATATTCATCTTGGTAAGAATCCATCAACGAAACAATCAGTTATAAAATTGGTGCGTCGGTTCGAATCGCTATTTACAATTAATCGCCACATGCAACTCTGCACTTCGTTTATGAAGCCGGTCCTTGTGGTTATTGGATCTACCGTTTGATCACCCAAGAAAACTAATGAGTTACTTAGGGCTGGTTCCTAGCGAACATAGTAGTGGTGGGAGCCGTAAGCTCGGATCTATTACTAAGTGTGGTAATAGTCGAGCAAGGCGCTTACTTGTTGAGGGGGCACACACCTATCGCTTTGCAGCAAACATCTCCAAAGAACTGCAACTTCGACAGGAATACCTAGGTAAAACCATTGTTGCTGACCTAAATGGAAAGCGCATGTAAAGCACAGCTTAGGTTGTGCCGTCGATATCAAACCATGTTACGCCGTGGCAAACATCATAATGTAATTGTCACGGCCATAGCGCGGGAAATGATTGCCTATATCTGGGCGATATCGCGTGAAATAGTGCTGACACCCGTAGAGCCAAAATTACGGCATCGAGAGTGCCTGCATGATGAAAGTTAGCTGACCCACGACCTAGACTGAAGGCAGGTGTCACGACGCCTCTCGATTTAAGAAAAGTAGTAAGGTAGGCGCTGCTTGTGAAAGCAAGTAATCCACGAATATCAGCATGATAACCGACGAATATACTTGCTTCATTTTAGCGAGTAATAATGATTGTTTATCTGCATCCCATTTGAACCCGTTACTCATGTAACTGGCTGATTGATAATGATGCTTTGATTTAAATTTAGGGTAACCAAACCCTGACTTAAAAAAGGACTGAAAACCTTTGTTAAGGTGTTTTAACGCCTGTTGCAAAGGCACGCTTGATATGTCTTTCAGCCACAAAAGGTCGGGGTTCTTTTTAAGCTGAGTGAGGTTCTTACTCCAATCGTTATAATTGGTTTTATTGCCTAGTTCATACTGCGCTTTAGAAAACGCCAATGCTGAATTATAAGCGACACGCACACAACCAAATGTCTGAGAAAGCATGACTGCTTGCTCGTTATTCGGGTGAAATCTGTATTTGTACGCGATTAACTTCAACAGAATAAAGGCCAGGGCGCTTATTGCTTCGCAATAACGACTTACATTCCCGACATAAATGACGGGGTTTTACGTCAAAGATTATAAACTCTTTATCAGGTTTACTGCCCAGCCATGATTAACTGAACCTTACGTGACTTACTTATTGTATCGATGATGTAAGATAAGTCACCAGATACAACTTTAAGTGCAATTTGTTCTTGAGTATGACAAATTGAAGAACGCCGCATTCACTATTAAGTTGTTTCTGGCATTACTTTTTTAAATTCAAAGAATCACGACGAGCAACTAAGATGGGACAATCCACCCACCTCAAAAAATTCAGGCGGTTTCAACCTATAGTATTTATCCTCCACGTCCTTCGACTGCTCTGCATATGGCTGTGTCATCACGTCCTGCAGTTCTCGAATTAGAGAGTAATTTCCCGCAGCTGCTTGCTGATAAGCTGGCATAACAAACCACTCTCGCAAAATGTATTTTGGGTTAACGAGCTTCATCTGCCTAGAGATTTCCTCACTGGATCGGGGCGAAGGTGCGTTCGCGTCACTGGCGCTGTTGAGCAGTGTTTTCCATTTTTCGAGCCACTCTGTCCAGCGCTTGTCCATCTCTTTGGCGTCCCTCTTTTTGGGGTCAGAGTCATGCGCCCTATTATTGTATAAGTTTTCGTAGAAGCTTTTCTTCAGTGGCCCAATGTCGTTGGGTATCGACGAGAGCTCGCGGAAGAAAATAGTGTAATCGACCGGCGTTTGCATCATGAGTGTTTCTAGCTCGCTGATCAGGTCGTTGCAAAGTGCCTTGTGAGACGCGGGGTTCAAAGTGCCTATATCAAGATCCAGTCCCAGCTTGGCAGCCCACATCGAGTCCATTTGCGTGTGCATTACTGTCGAAAATCCACTTTGAATCTCATCAAGCTCTAGCAAATAGTCCTGATGCGATGCCAGCAACGGCCGTAACGCTAAACAAAACATGTCGAAGTTTTTTTGCGCTGCGCTTGGTTGGTTCATGAATGAGAAGTGATGACCGCCACCCGTCCAAGGCTGATAATGCGGGTTAAACACATCGCAAAAGCCGAAGGGACCATAATCAAGTGTAAAGCCACCGACTGCGCAGTTGTCGCTGTTGAAGTTACCCTGACAGAAGCCGACGCGGATCCAGTTAGCCACCAGTGACGTGAGGCGGCGTTGAAACTCGCGCGCCAACAACACCACTTTTTCTGGGGTGGTGAGTTGCCTATCGATAACGTCAGCGTACTCACGATCAATCAAGTGCAGCACAATCTTCTCGAGTTCTTCCATCGCTTTCGGGTGTTCGTTTTTACGGGTACGGCGAGCGAAAAGTTCGAGTTGGCCGACGCGGATGAACGACGGTGCGACACGTGTCGAGATAGCGACGGCTTCAGATATAAGCATGTCGGGATTCTCCGAGCGTGAGCCCTGTGAGTACCACGGTCGCTTCACCTTCTCAGTTTTTGAAACGTACAAACTCAAAGACCGTGATGTGGGCACGCCCAGTGCGTGCATGTGCTCCTGAGCCAAGAACTCGCGGATACTCGAGCGCAAGACCGCGCGACCGTCCGCACCGCGGCAATATGGCGTGCGGCCACCACCTTTGAGCTGCATTTCCCAGCGTTGACCATTGATCACGGCCTCAAGCACAGAAATTGCACGACCGTCTCCATATCCGTTGCCGGTTTGGAACGGGCACTGCTGGATGTATTCAGTGCCGTAGATGGAAAGTGCGTAGCCAGTAGCCCAACCAACCTTGCGCATCGGCTCTGGAACCTGCGAGATGTCGCCGGAGAACATGCGGACGAAATCGGGGGACTCGGCCATACTGTCGGCGAAGCCAAGCTCGAAAAAAAAGGTTTTACTGTGCGCTACATACTCTGGGTCTTTGATTGGAGTAGGATTGACGGGGACATAATGGCCAGTGAAGACTTGTCGCGGCGCGTGGTCGGCACCGTTTTCTGTCGCATCAGGATCACAGTTGAGCGTGTCCATAAGAGAATAGTTTGCCAACTTCGCAAGATCGTTGAGCGTCGATATAGTCGAGGAGGTTTTCTGAGGCAGTCGGTTTGTCATAGTTGTTTATACCAAGGCTAGTAAAAATAAATTTTAATACTTTATATCTGACACAGGATTATGTGCAACAAGCTTCCTATATTCAATATTATCAAATATGTTAAACTTATCTGGAAGGGCTTTCCATTCAGTTAACACGAACGATTAAAATACAGATGAAAATTGAAACATGATGATAAAGAATAATAAGCCAGTTAGGATAACACTCGCACATATAAATGATACGCACTCTTACTTTGAACCTCAGTCACTGCAATTACAGCTTAACATTGATGGCCAGAGTATATCGCCTTATGTCAGTAATGGCGGGTTTTCTCGTATAGCAACCAGAGCTAAACAACTTAAAGCGACAGCCCTGCAACATGATCGCGACTTTATATTTGTTCATGCTGGAGATTGTTTTCAAGGGACGCTCTATTTCTCGCTGTTTAAAGGTAAGGCCAACTCAGATATGCTCAACGCACTGGGCATTGATGTAATGACAATTGGTAACCATGAACTCGATATGGGCAATGAACCTGTGGCGGCATTTTTAGATCGTATTCAGTTCCCACTGTTAGCGGGTAACTGGGACCTTTCTAACGAAATAAAAACGAAGTCTCATCATTTAAGCGGTCGTTCAAACTTATTCTCTTATCAGGCTGATAAGCAGACTGCACGCTGGATGACTCGTGTTGTAGATGGCGAGCCCGTGGCTATATTCGGAGTGTCATTGGATAAGATGGCCGATATAGCGAATGTAGATCCGGATACGCCATTTGTTAATGCCTTTGAAACCGCCAAAAATACTGTTCGAGCTATCCGAAAATTAGGCATTAATAAGATAATATTAGTGAGCCATCTTGGTTTTGATGGTGACTGTGAATTAGCTAAAAAAGTGGATGGTATCGGCTTAATTATTGGTGGTCATAGCCACACCCTTCTCGGAGATTTCAGTGATTTAGGACTTAAAAAAGAATCTGAATACGGACATCAGGTTAATGGCACTTATATTGTTCAAGCGGGATTTCACTCACAGGCACTTGGTCACTGTGACATTGATTTCGCCGCCGATGGTTCGGTGAGCACTTTCAAGGGCAAAAATGAACTGCTTATTGGTCGCCGACTTTGTATCGATGCAAGCTTGTTAACAGCCAATGATGATGGCATCCATGCAAAGGCTAGCCTCTACCTAACTCAGCATAAAAACGTGGTTGTATGTAAAAAAGATCCGATACTACAAAGCTTGCTACAGGATAAATATATCCCTAGAGTACATAAACTGCAAAATACCGTGATCGCTAAGTTAGCAGAGGATATGCGACACATCCGCGTTCCCGATCTGAAGGGAGGCAGTGATATTGCCCCGCTCGTCGCTGAATCTTTTGCTCATATGATGAATAAAAATGGTCATCGCGTCGACTTTGCAATTCATAATGCTGGCGGTGTGAGAACGTCTTTACACCGCGGTAATATTTCAATTGGTGATATTGCAGGTAAGCTACTGCCCTTTGCCGTTCCCATCGGTGTTTATCGCATCAAAGGCAAATACATAGCACAGGCACTAGAGGGTGCAATCAACAACGCCACCAATAATGGGGTTCTTGGCTCTGGCTCGGGAAGTTACCCTTATACCTATAACCTGAATTTTAGCTATTATGCTCAGCGCCCCCTTGGTAAACGAATTGCTAAACTGACTATCTATACGGAAGAAGATGGTTGGAAGGATATCGATCATGACATGATTTATTACGGAAGCTCCTCCGCTTATACCATGAAAGGTAAAGAAGGTTATGAAGCATTGACCATGATGGAAGGTGAGGGGATTATCACCCAACATTCGATGGCAGATTGCTTCATTGATTTTATCCAAACAGACTATAAATCGTCTTCACGTGAGCAGTGGTGGTATGACAAACGGATATGAACATATAGTTTGTTAGTTAAAGTGCCATATACACTTTGGGAAAAACCGCTTTAGAGCTATCACATAAACAACGCATAAAATATGCTTGATTGTTGTTACCACATACTAAATAAGCCTTATTTGGCAGAAACCTATGATGATAACTCGTGATAGTGTTGATATTTGCAATAGAACAATGCTATTAATGAACTTATTATCTAACGTGCTACATTTAATGATAAAATTGAGCATGAATACAAGCATAAGTAATTAGCTATTAGCGGGTATAAATGACCAATATTAATGTCTGTAATAAATGTGATCTGATTGTTGAACACGTTATTTTAGAAAAAAACAAACATGCGCATTGTCCTCGCTGTAATACACTATTATATACCAATATAATTTTTTCTATCAGCACTATACTCGCACTTTCATTAACAGGCCTTTTTCTCGTTATAATTGCGAACATATTTCCAATGTTTACCATCACCATGTTGGGCGTTGAAGAATCAGCCACACTTATTCAAGGGGCATGGGCTTTATTCGAGAAAAATTTTTACTTCGTCGGTCTACTCGTTATCTTTTGTAGTTTTATTGCGCCTTTTCTATTTTTATCCTGTCTGGTACAAGTTTGTTTACTATTACTCACCAAACGTAATACGCCACAGCTAATCTTATTACTCAAACTCGTTAATTTTTTTACAGAATGGAGTATGTTAGAAGTTTATCTGGTGAGTTTTTTAATTGCCGTCTTTAAACTCTCAGACATTGCAGACATTAAATTGCAACTCGGTTTATTGAGTTTCGTCTCACTTATGTTTATTTCAAGCCTTATAATGTATGGACTTAACCTGGAACTTTTCTGGCAAAAGATGGAAAAAAATGCAAAACGCTAAAGACAATAAAATCGCAAAATGCCAAGAATGTAGCCTACTTATCAGTGTCGAGCAGGATGTAAAACAACAGCGTTGTCCGCGTTGTTTTACCCGTGTTCACTTTCGAATACCGCGTAGTATCCAAAAAACATGGGCCTTATTAATCACCGCAGCGTTCATGATGATTCCTGCCAATATTTTACCTATTAGCACATTGACCAGTACCGGTAAGACCACACCGGATACCATTATGTCAGGTACTATCGCATTGGCAAAAAGTGATAACTTAGGCATCGCGATTATTATTTTCATCGCGTCGATTTTGGTGCCCTTATTTAAAATTATTGGTTTAATACTTATTTTATTATCTGTTCAAAATAAGATATTTATTGCACCAAAACGAAAATTATTATTATTTAATGCAATTCATTGGATTGGCAAATGGTCCTTTATGGATTTGTTTGTTATATCGATTATGGTCGCGGTGATCAACCGAGGTAATTTACTCTCAGTCGACCCCGGATATGGAGCAACTTGCTTTGGTTTGGTTGTCGTATTAACAATCTTAGCCACTGAAAGTTTTGACACACGTTTAATTTGGGATTTAAACCATAAAAATGAAAGAAAATAACGAACCACAAATGCCGAATAATTGTAATGCACCTAAACCGGTATTACACAAACCGAATGTGATGTCGCCTATCTGGTTACTGCCAATTGTCGCCGTCTTACTTGGAATTTACCTCATGTACCAAAGCATTGCGCAAGCTGGTATTGAAATACGTGTTCATTTTGACAATGCGAATGGCATTGTGGAAGGTAAAACCCTGATCAAGTATCAAGGTTTGAATATCGGAAAAGTGAATAAGATTGCATTAGATGACGACCTTAAAGGTGTTTATGTGACCGCCGAAATAGACAGTAAAGCGGAACCCGTTTTACGCCGTAATACACAATTTTGGTTAGTCGCGCCCAAAGCTTCAATTGCCGGTATTTCAGGACTGGATGCGTTGGTCACGGGTAATTATATCAATTTATTACCCGGCGATGGTGAATACAGTATTGAATTTGATGCGGTACAAACAGCACCTAATACCTTACCTGACGATCAAGGTTTAATTGTACGCTTAACTGCAGATAAACTAGCTTCAGTTCGTCCTGGTTCAGAAATTTTTTATAAAAAGATCCCCGTTGGCCAAGTACACAACTTCACACTAGATAAAGACACCGATAAAATATTAATTGAAGCCGTCATTAAAGAACAATACAGCTACCTGGTAAAAGACACTTCGCGCTTTTGGAATGCCAGTGGTATTCATGCTGAGTTTGGTTTTAATGGGGTGACAATTCAAACAGAAAGTCTGACCGCGATTATCAGTGGTGCACTGGCGTTTGATTCCCCCGTTGATGGTAAACCAGCAGAAAATAACCGCGCCTATCATCTCTATAATAATGTCCGTGATGCTGAGCGAGCGGTTGAAATTGAGTTTAATCTGGCGAATACCAATGACATTAAAATTGGTAACAATATCTACTTAAATGGCCAACAGGTCGGCGAAATAACCCAAGTTATCACCCAATTGATTGACGTTGAAACCCAACAAACAACACCAACGGCAACAGCATTTGCAGATATAGACCCCGAAGTTGTTGAGTTATTGCGTACAGGTACCCGATTCTGGGTGGAAAAAACGACCCTGTCATTTTCTGAGAGTAAGAATATAGCTAACCTTGTCACTGGTAACTTTATATTATTCACCCCCGGGAAAGGCGAACTACAAACCACATTTGATCTGGTATCAAACGTTGACGATCTTATTCCGCATAAACAAATTTCGATTTCAGCTAATGATGCTAATGGTTTAGCGGTCGGCAATAAAATCTATTACAAGAATTACCCAGTAGGCCACATCAGCCACGTCATGTTTAATACCAAAACCAATTTGATTGATTTAAACGTGAACATCTATCAAGATTATGCACATCTACTGCGCCGTTCGACACGCTTTATTAATATAAGTGGTGTAACAGTCAATGCTAGTATCTCAGGTCTTAATATCAAGTCATCACCCATTGCCGCTTTAGTCAGTGGTGGTATCGAACTTGTTAATGATCCGGTGTTTAAATCGAAACGCCGCAATCAACAATATCAACTTTACCCTTCCCTTGCCCTTGCAAAATTAGGTAGCAATGCGTTTAAGGCCAATAAGACCATTACCCTATTAAGTAAACCTAGCCATGTAATTACTAATGGTGCACCCGTTTACTATCGTAAATTAAAAGTGGGTTCGATAGCTGATTTCCGTTTGGCTACCGACAACGAGCATATTGTCATCTCCTTGGATATCCTCAGCCAGTATGCGCACTTAATTAATAACAACAGCGTGTTTTGGGATGTATCTGGGATTAATATTTCTGGTAGTTTAAGTAACTTAAAAGTACAAACAGAATCGTTACTGACTATTATCGCTGGTGGCATTAACTTTGATAACATCAAACCGGTTAATGACAACAAAATCAGCCTTGCTAAATCACACGCAACACATTACAAACTGTTTCGTAGTTTTGCAGCCGCAACCGACGACCGACCAACAGTGATATTAACATTCACATCAGGTACTGATATCAATGTGGGCACTGAAATTAAATACAAGGGTATCAGTGTCGGTGAAATCAGCGCTATAACGCTAAAAGTTGAGCAAGGTTTTATCGAAGCCACCGCAAAATTAGACACAGACTATGCAAAATACTTCATACGACAAGGCAGCCAGTACTGGTTAGAGCGTATTGAAGTAAGCTTAAATGGCATTAAAAATGCGAATACCTTGCTATCTGGTGCTTATATCAACGTGACGAAAGGTAACGGTAATACCGTCAAACGCTTTAAAGTCCTCAACAGCGCACCCGAAATTGCGTCTGAAGATGTCGGATTATCCGTCACTGTCATCAGTGAACGATTAATGGGGTTAACTGCGGGTACACCAGTCTACTTCCGCCAGATAGAAGTCGGCTCCATAACCCACTCCGAATTGTCAGCGCAAAGTGATAAAGTACTCATCACCTTGAACATTGAACCTAAGTATCAACACTTAGTGCGCAATGATAGTCAATTTTGGGCTGTTTCTGGATTTAATGTTGATATCGGTCTCACCGGCGCAACTTTAAAAGCCGAGTCATTAAAAGCTATCTTATCTGGTGGTATTGCGTTTGCGACACCTAAAACAAATAAAAACAGTCAAATTGCAGCGCCTTTTTCAAAATTTTATTTAGCCCAAGAAGTTAATCCAGATTGGCTTAAGTGGAATACCAAGATAGAAAAACCAGCTATGTAAACTGGCGATCGCAGCTACTTCAACCATCCCAACCTTGAAGTAGCTGCGGTATATGATAAAATACCCCCTTAATTATTCAATTGAGCCTGTAAAGTGCATTCCAATATAAAACTGCCTGAAGATTACCTGACGTTAATAGGTAACATTATTCCCGACCATCTCTCTATGGATGACTTTATAACTTGCTGCAAAACACCATTGAAAACCAGTGTACGTGTCAATACACTTAAGATCTCTGTTGCAGCATTTAAGCAGCTAGCTAAAACAAAACAATGGTTATTAACCCCTGTACCATGGTGTGAAGAAGGTTTTTGGTTAGAACAAGAAAATACCGATACCAAACTCGGTAATAGTTGGGAGCATATTGCAGGCCTTTTCTATATTCAAGAAGCAAGCTCGATGCTGCCTGTTACGGCACTATTTAAAGAACAAGTTTCAGGCCCCACCGCACAATATAATACCATCCTCGATTGCGCATCCGCACCGGGTTCAAAAACAAGTCAAATAGCAGCACTCTGTAATAATAACAATTTCATCGTGGCTAACGAATTATCATCAAGCCGTTTAAAAGTGCTTAGTGCGAACATTAAACGCTGTGGTATCAAAAATGTAGCGCTTAGTCACTATGATGCAAATGTGTTTGGTACTTGGTTACCAGAAATGTTTGATGCCGTATTGCTTGATGCGCCTTGTTCTGGTGAGGGCGCGATCCGTAAAGACGACAAAGCCATGCTTAATTGGTCTTTAAAAAGTATCAATGACATCGCCGATATTCAGAAAGAGTTAATTGACAGTGCATTTAAAGCGTTAAAACCAGGTGGTACTTTAATTTATTCAACCTGTACATTGAACGAAATTGAAAACCAAGCTGTTTGCCAACACCTACTTGATTTATACCCTGACAATGCAGAAGTTATTCCGCTTAACGATTTATTCCCAACCGCGAATAACTGCTTGACCGCCGAAGGTTTCTTACACGTTTGGCCACAGATTTATGATAGTGAAGGTTTCTTTGTGGCTAAGTTCACTAAAAAAGAAACGCTGAGTTTACGCCCTATTAAAAAGAAAAAACGCTTAGTCTTCCCATTCAGTCCAGTTAGCCGTCTCGAAAATGACGCTATTCGTGATTATTTCCGTGATGCATTTAGCTTTGAATTTGAAAGTGGTGTTTTCTATTATCGTGATAATGAAATCTGGCTATTCCCGAAAGAGTTCCCTGCTTTTATCGGCAAATTCAAATTTGATCGTATCGGTATTAAAATCGCTGATAAATTCAAAAAAGGTTTCCGCGCTCAACATGAATGGGCGCGTACCTTTGGTCATCATTGTGATAAAAATACGGTGTCACTGAATATTGAACAAGCGAAACAATACATCATGGGACGTGATATTAACTTCTCTGATATCGAGATTGATAATTTAGAGCAACTCCAAGGTGAACTTCTCGTCTTGCTTGAAGGCAGTGTGCTTGGTTTAGGTAAACGCGTAAACCAACGTTTAAAAAATAACTACCCGCGTGATCTGGTACGTGATAATAACTTGTTTAACGAATAAGTTCGCCAGTTATGCTGTCACGTTTTTTTACGATATGGTGCACAATAACTTAATGCTAATTTGATATACGTAAATAATTTACTATATTCAATATTACAGCTATACCAATTTCCCTAAGCTCATTACATGGATTTGTACTGGGCTTTTTTTTATTTATTTTAAAAAACAACGAAACTTTAAAATACGTTTCTAATTAATCCCGCTAAAATAGCTATTCTTTGTTCCTAAGTACTAGGTAAATAAGCCAAAAAATCACATTATACTCCGTAACATAAATAACTATGATAAAATCGCAGATAATATTGATTTATACAAACTTGAGTAAAATATATGAACTTCGACCTTACAAATATCTCTGAACTCCCGACTGGCCCTGATGCAGTGCATATTGCCTTGTTCGCGCTTACCCTCATCCTGCTATTAATTACCCTCGTTAGAGGTGGTAAAAAAACAATTGAAATAGAAAAGATTGTTGAAAAAGAAGTGGAAGTTGAAGTTGAAAAAATTGTAGAGGTTATCAAACACGTAGAAATTGAGAAAATCGTTGAAGTTGAAAAGATTGTCGAAATCCAAGCCCCTCTACAAGAAGCAAGTCCTGCCGCCGCTTGTCAGTTGTTGTCATTATTACAAAGTGAAGCACGTTTCATCGATTTTATCCAAGAAGATTTAACCAGTGCCTCTGACGAACAAATCGGTGCCGCAGCCCGTATTATTCATACTGGTAGTAAAAAAGTAATCAATGAATACTTTACTCTCACGCCAATCCGCAGTGAAGAAGAAGAAAGCCAAGTAACCGTAGCAGCAGGCTTTAACCCATCTGAAGTTAAGCTAATTGGTAATGTGTTGGGCTCTGCCCCTTACCGAGGCATCTTAGTACACGCAGGTTGGAAAATCAGTAGTGTTAATTTACCTAAACTAGCACAAGGTCATAACACCAATATCCTTGCTGCAGCAGAGGTGGAACTATGAGCGACATAACGATGAGCGAAAAAGTGCCAAAATACAGTATTGGTATCGATTTAGGCACCACACACTGTGTATTATCGTATATCAATTTAGAGCACGAAGGTGATAAAGCAGTTAAACAGCTGTTTGCAATTCCTCAGCTATCTACACTTGGTTCGGTAACTGAACAATATCAACTGCCTTCTTTTGTCTATCAAGCGCACGAAGATGAAATTAGCAAAGATCAAACGCCATTACCTTGGAACGCGGACAATACCACGCTGGTGGGTGATGTAGCACGCAACCTTGGGCTTAAAACACCTATTCGTCTAGTGTCGAGTGCTAAAAGCTGGTTAAGTCACGCAACGGTCAGCCCACATGATGCTATATTACCCTTCGCAAGCCCTGATGAAGTTGAAAAGATATCACCAGTAACTGCAACATCTCAATACTTAAACCATTTAGCTGAAGCTTGGAATCATGCACACCCTGATTCACCGATTGCAGAGCAAGATGTTACCATTACCATTCCGGCCTCATTCGATCCCGCCGCGCGTAACTTAACCGCTCAAGCGGCACAAGATTTAAACCTTAAACACTTAAATCTACTTGAAGAACCACAAGCGGCTGTATACAGCTGGTTAGAGGCATGTGGTGATGAATGGCGTGATCAAGTCAAGGTAGGCGATACCATTTTAGTCATCGATATCGGTGGTGGTACAACAGATCTATCATTAATCTCGGTTAACGAATCTGAAGGTAACTTAACATTGTCACGTGTTGCCGTAGGTGAACATATCCTACTTGGCGGTGATAATATGGATCTTGCACTTGCGTATCGTCTAAAAATGAAATTAATGCAAGAAGGTAAACAACTACAACCATGGCAAATTCAAGCAATCACACATGCTTGTCGTGATGCAAAAGAGAAGTTGTTATCCGACGGTGACCTTGATGTAATGCCAATTGTTATTCCAAGTCGTGGGTCTAAACTGATTGCGGGTACCATGCAAACAGAACTAACACGTGATGAAGTTGAGCAAACTATTCTCGATGGTTTCTTCCCTGCGATTGCTGTGACCGAGATGCCACAACAAACTACCCGATCGGCATTAACCCAGATTGGTTTACCGTATGCACAAGATGCGGCGATCACCAAACACATTGCACACTTCTTGAATAAACAACATGACGCTATCGAGTCAGATGCTGGTGATTTCATTAAGCCAACGGCGGTATTGTTTAATGGCGGAGTGTTTAAATCTGATGCGATTAGTTCTAAGTTAATCGGTATTATTAACGACTGGTTGATTACAGCGGGCGTTGAAGACGAAGTAAAACTATTGACCGGTATTGATCTCGATCTTGCCGTTGCCAATGGCGCTTGTTATCACGGTTATGCAAAACAAGGTAAAGGCGTTCGTATTAAAGGCGGCCTCGCAAGCTCATATTACGTGGGTGTTGAAAGCTCAATGCCAGCCATCCCAGGTTTTGAACCGCCACTAGAAGCTGTTTGTATCGCCCCATTTGGTCTTGAAGAAGGGACTAATGTTAATGTGGCAACACACCAATTTGGTTTAGTTGTCGGTCAACCGGTTAAGTTTAAGTTTTTCGGTTCAACAGTCCGTCGTGAAGATGTTGTTGGTACCCACCTTGATTTCTGGCAACCAGAAGATCTTGAGCAACTACCCGACATCGAAGTGACGCTTGACTCTGCTAACCGCAATAGCGGTGATGTAGTCCCTGTATCACTGTCAGTGACTGTCACTGAAGTGGGTACACTGAAAGTTGAAGCTATCGCCAACGACAGTGATGAAATTTGGGAAATTGAACTAACGGTTCGCCAATAAACATGATTTAGCAGCATCACGACACCGTTTTATATTGATAGATATGTACTTAACTCAGGGCGCTTTACCCTGAGTTTTATTATATGGAGTTTTTAATGCCCTCACCTGTTTCTAAAACAGCGCAATATGTAATTGGCATCGATCTTGGCACTACCCACAGTGTTCTTTCTTATAAAAACATCGATGATTATCAAGCCAGCGCGTCCGTTTTTCTCGTAGACCAATTGGTTGGTCCTGGCGAAGTCGCAAGAAAACCGTTATTGCCTTCATTCCGCTATCACTTTAATGACAACGAAATTGCCACAACCGATTGTGTTTTACCGTGGCAAAAAATTAACTTTAACGGTGAAATTAGCAATGTAATTGTGGGTCAATGGGCACGCGATTTAGGCACCAAAACCAAAGGGCGCTTAGTTTCAAGCGCCAAAAGTTGGCTGTCCCATCCAAGTATCGATGCCCAAGCTGCGATTTTGCCTTGGGCTGTTGAAGATAATATTGAAAAAGTATCGCCTGTTATTGCCAGTGCAAGCTACCTTGCCCATTTTCAAGCATCTTGGAATTACCATAATCCAGACCATTTACTTGCCGATCAAAACATCACCATCACAGTGCCAGCGTCATTCAATGATACAGCCCGAGCCTTAACGCTGGCAGCAGCAGATCTGGCCGGCTTAACCAAGGTAACGTTATTAGAAGAGCCTCAAGCCGTTTGTTACGACTGGTATCACCGTAATAAACAAGCCAAAACTGATTTAATCGAACATGATAAAACCATGCTGGTTTGTGACATCGGTGGTGGTACAACAGATTTAAGTTTAATCGAAATGTCATTAGAACATGGTGAATTGAATTTAAACCGTGTTGCCGTGGGCGATCATTTAATGCTCGGTGGTGATAACATAGATTTAGCCTTAGCCCATATTGTTGAATCAAGAATATCACCAGACCAACGGTTAAAATCAGCTGCATTAGGGCAACTAATACAACAGACTCGCCAAGCAAAAGAACTGTTTTTGTCTGAGCAACCACCTAGCACGACATCAATTACTTTACTTGGACGTGGTTCGAAACTGATTGCGCAATCGAAGACATGTGAACTGACAAAAAATGAAGTTATCGATATGGTGTTTAATGGTTTCTTACCAAATAGTAGCTTTAACGAATTACCAACACACCGAAAAAATGCGGTAGTTGAATTTGGTTTACCTTATACGTCTGATCCTGCGATTTCAAAACATATTGCCGAGTTCATCCATACTTATTACGACGTAGACGCAGCTGAAGATTATGATCCTACAATCGTACCAGCGGCAATCCTTGTTAATGGAGGTATTTTTAATAGCCAGCAAGTGAAATTGCAAATTGAAAAAGTGTTATCCGGTTGGAAAAAACAAAAAGTTCAGATGCTGCACAATGGTAATCCAGACTTGTCCGTTGCTTATGGCGCGGTTGAATTTGGTTTTGCTAAAATGGGTAAGCAAAAACAAATTGGCGGTGGTAGTCCTCGTAACTATTTCATTGAAATAACCGACCGTTCGGGTCAGCCTCAGTCCATTTGCCTGTTACCTAAGGGTACCGAAGATGAGCAAGTCATCAATTTAGATAGCCGTTTATTTTCATTAACGATCGGTGAACCTATTCGCTTTAATCTTGCGACCACCAGTCATGAAAATAACTTCAAGCCTGGAGATATAATAACAACTGAACTCAAAGGTAAAACGCCGTTACCGCCTTTTGTCGTTACTATTCCTGAGCACAAAGATCACAAACGTTTTGAGTCCGTGTACTTGTCTTGCAAGCTAAGCAGCATTGGTACCTTACAACTGGAATGTGTGAGTGAAACCAACAGTAAACAACGTTGGGCATTAGAGTTCTCTGTTCGACCAAGCCGTAGCAACAAAATATCCGCAAATGACTCTAAAGATATCAAGGATATTAAGCAGCTTCACCCTAACCTGCCCGATGCAATTAAATTAATTGAAGCTGTGTATGGTGCCAGTAGTAAAAAAAGTGATCCTAAATTAGTTAAATCATTACGTACTGATCTGGATAAACGTCTGGGTAAACGTGATACTTGGGATACCGATTTATTACGTGAACTTGCAGCCCCTTGTTTACAATTTGCTAAAAACCGCCGCCGCACAGAACAACATGAACGTAATTGGTTAAAACTAACCAGCTTCCTACTTCGTCCGGGCTTTGGCTACCCTGCTGATGATTGGCGTATTGAACAAATTTGGCCAATATTCAAATCAGCGATTCAATACAATAAATCAACCCAGTCATGGAGTGATTGGTGGAATTTATGGCGCCGTATTGCTGGTGGCCTTAACGAACAACAGCAAATCGAAATATACGATACGCTTTCTATCTACTTTGTTGAAGACAGTAATAAACATGCCAAAATCATCAATCAGGCTAAACAACGCAGCTAT
Source organism: Moritella yayanosii (assembly GCF_900465055.1). Taxonomy (NCBI): domain Bacteria; kingdom Pseudomonadati; phylum Pseudomonadota; class Gammaproteobacteria; order Alteromonadales; family Moritellaceae; genus Moritella; species Moritella yayanosii. Next base: position 1,007,102 of record NZ_LS483250.1, read on the forward strand.
GATGATATTATTCGACTGGCCGCCTCACTCGAACATATTCCCGTGGCGCTAAAAGTGGAGTTTGGTGAATACTTACTGGCTAAATTAAAGAAACCACAAAATCAGCAATTACATTGGTGGGCATTAGGTCGTGTCGCATCTCGTGTTGCGTTTTATGGTAGCCAGCATAATGTCATCCCACGTCATATTGTTGAAACCTGGCTAAATACATTACTTGCAGCTAATTGGCAAAAAGAACCTCACATTGCTTTTGCCGCCGTCATGATTGCCAGAAAAACCGGTGATAGAGAAATGGATATTCAAGATAAAGTCAGAGACGCTGTGCTAGATAAATTAACACAGAGTAAATTATCGGACGCTTGGTTAGCATTAGTACGTGATGTGCAGTCGTCAGATGACACTGTAATGAAGCGTATCTTTGGTGACAGTTTACCAACTGGTTTAACGTTACTGTCATAGCGTTTAGTTAACGCTATTTTAATAGGTGGTCTTCATTGACCACCTATTGTTTAGTTTTAACATATTCATAGATTACTCATGAATGGTTAAAACAATTTATCATTTACTTGTTATTCTTCAATACCATCTTTAATAAACCACATATTAGTAAAGCCTAATTTAGTAAAATGGTTTTTACGGAATTCTCTTACTGATTTAGTACCTTTCGATACATCTTCAACTTGTTTTTCCATTATCAAATATTGCGTTAAGTCGATGCCTTCTTCTGCAGCTGCCGCTTCATAGATATGGTGGAACTGTCTGTATGAAAATGGAATTTTCTTATCTTGTTTTTTATATGTATAGGTAATTAGGTGGGCCAAAATGCCTCCAAAAAATGATTTAATTCGATACATCGTCACACGAATATCGAGATAGTACGGTATATATCCAAGTTACGTCAAGATGCTATATCAAATCGATATTACTTTTTAGCGTTAAACAGCTTAAAGTAGTTCTCTGTCGTTGATTCTGCTAATTCTTCGAAGGTTACCCCACGTAAATCAGCAACGAACTCGGCGACAGCACGCACATAAGCAGGTTGGTTTTCTTTACCACGGTAAGGGACAGGTGCTAAGTACGGTGAATCTGTTTCAACTAATAATCTATCCGCAGGGATTGTCTTCACCACCGCTTGCAGATCTTTTGCTGATTTGAACGTCACAATACCAGAGATAGAGATATAGAAGCCCATTTCTAATACCGCAGCAGCCATCGCATCTGACTCAGTGAAACAATGGATCACGCCACCAATTTTTTCTGCGCCTTCTTCTTTTAAAATACGGATCGTATCATCAACTGCGCCACGCGTATGGATAATCAGTGGTTTATTCAGCTCGATAGCAACTTGGATATGATGACGAAATGACGCTTGCTGAATGTCTTTGTTTTTAGGTGAATAGAAATAATCTAAACCCGTTTCACCAATAGCGACGACTTTTTCGTTTTGTGCTAATGCCAATAATTCTGACTTTTCGTATTCATCTTCAAGATTAAGTGGATGAACACCACATGAAGCATGAATATTATCAAATTCAGCAATCTGTTCAATCATGGTTTTGAAGCGTGGTAAAGTCACTGATACGCTTAATAAATGCGATACGCCATGCTCCGCGGCTTTGTTAACCACGTCGGCAAGATCGGTATGAATGGAATCATAATTTAGGCCATCTAAATGGCAATGAGAATCTACTAACATATTAATTTATAAATCTTTTTAGTTTAATTAAGAATGACAGAACCAATGTTTCAGCGGTTAAATTATTATTTTGCATTAATAGCCGACGTAACTCTGTTAATTCTGATTGTAGTTGAGTAATTTTATCTTGTGATAATTGCGTTGAGAAATGCGTTAACCATTCAAGCTGATCGGTATTGACAATATAATCAATGCCGACCCCACGCTTAACTTTCTGTAAATCAAGTAAGATAAATTGTAACCAAGATAGTTTTTCTAAAGTACGATCAGAGATTATTTCACATAATCGGGTGATCGCCGCTGGCTGTGTTGTTAACAACATAATATTAGAGAATATCTCTTTACGTAAATCATCATCACCGTTATTTAAGTAGCTTAGCGTGTGCAACGGTGCACCATGATTAATGCGAATAGCGGTCAGCGTTGGACTTTCTATCGGAAACTGCTGTTGTAACCATGCCATGGACTCCTGCTCTGCAGGGGCTGGCAGATGCAATTTCTGACAACGGCTATAAATAGTAGGCAGTACCTGAGACTTATTCTCGGCAAGCAAAATGAGATAGCTACCATTACTCGGCTCTTCTAATGTTTTAAGCAATGCATTAGCAGAGGCTAAATTAAAACTTTCAGCATGCTCGATGATCACCACTTTATTACCACCAAGTTGTGAGTGTTCGTTCAACTTCTGACTGATATGTCTTATTCTGTCAACACCAATCACTTTACCGGGTTCGGTGGAAATCAAATAATAATCAGGATGTACACTGGTTTCAAATAATTGACAAGGATGGCATTGATGGCAAGGTTCCCAACCGATTGGGTCTTTGCATAATAATGTTTGGGCAAGTGTCTGCGCATACGACAGTTTACCCATACCGCTAGCACTGGTAATAAACAACGCATGATGTAAACGACCTGCTGTCATTTGCGTCTGTTGTTTTTCCCAATGAGGTAGTAACCAAGGATATAGCATCTAATTAATCTACATTTCTATTATGACAATCAACATGATTGGCTAATACGTCACGGATCTGTGCTTGAACATTATCAATATTCTGACCAGCGTCAACACAATAAATACTGTCATCCGCGGCTGCAAGTTCTTGATATTTTGCGCCAATACGCTCGAAAAAAGACAGTTGTTCTAATTCAATACGGTCTAATTCACCGCGTACTTTAGCGCGTTCTAAGCCCACCGCGGGATCGATATCTAACAATAACGTCATATCTGGTTTGAAGTCACCAATAGCTACTTGACGTAGTGTATTCAACACACCAATATCAAAACCACGGCCGCCACCCTGGTAAGCTATAGAAGAAAGATCATGACGATCACCCACAACCCATTGACCTTTCGCTAGGGCTGGTTTAATAACATGTTCCACTAATTGTGCACGTGCTGCATACATTAGCATTAACTCGGCTGATTCAGTCAACGGCTCTTCGGTATCAACGTCTTTAACAATAGCACGCATCTTTTCGGCTAATTTTGTTCCGCCTGGTTCACGTGTGGTGATCACATCGGTGATCCCCTGCTCCGCTAACCAATTAATCACAGTGCTTACTGCGGTACTTTTACCTGCGCCTTCAAGGCCTTCGATTACTAAAAATTTTGCTTGCACAATAACTCTCTTCAATTTATCTTTTTAAAATGTATTTACGAACAGCACGATTGTGTTCTTTTAAATTCTTTGAAAAATAATGACCACCGTCACCACTGGCAACAAAATATAAATAGCTTGTTTTAGCTGGATGCAATGCCGCATCAATCGATGTTTTTCCAACCATTGCAATCGGTGTTGGCGGTAAACCTCTAATCACATAGGTGTTGTAATCTGTTTTTTGACGTAGGTGTTTACGACGGATATTACCTTTATAGTCATCACCCATGCCATAAATGACGGTAGGGTCAGTCTGTAAACGCATACGTCGATTCAATCGATTAATAAACACCGACGATACCGTCGTTCTTTCGCTTTCTAATCCCGTCTCTTTTTCGATAATAGAAGCAAGAATCAGCGCTTCATAAGGTGTCTTTAGCGGTAATTTTTTATCTCGTGTTTCCCACGCTGTATTTAAATAGGCTTGGAGTTTTTGATGTGATTTTAAATATAGCGCTGAAACTAACATCCCCTGCGGATAAAAATAAGTCTCAGGCAGCATCAAGCCTTCCAGCTTTGAGTTTTCTATGTTTAATAATTTCGCTAATTCTACTTCAGATAAGTCAGCCGTATCATCAATAATACCCGTTGCTTGAGATAACTGCTTACGCCACTCTTTAAATGTTGAGCCTTCGATAAAGGTGATTTTATGCTGAAATTCGTCTCCAGACACCAGGTGCTCGAATAACGTTTGGAAATTCCAGCCTGCTGTTACTTGATACGAACCAAGTTTAATATTGGTAATATCGGGGTTTTGTTTAAAAAAGACACGTAAAAAGACTTTAGATTCAAAGTTACTCTCCACAATCATTTGATTAGCAATTGATTGTGCGGTATCACCCGAAGAAACAGTAAGGATATGATCTGTTTGTACGCGTTCGGCTGATACAAATGATTGGAAGCGTGAATAGAAAAATACACCAGCAATCAATAGAATGGTAAACAGTAAGGAAATAGCAGTAATTATCTTTTTCATAGCTCGATGCATAAATTAAATTCAGCACACATTTTACACCAATGAAAAATTGTTTGATACATGCAAGGTGTGTTTAATCACCTTACATGTGAATAACAAATAACGAAAACACTTATTTATTATGTTTGTTATACCAAAATGAGTAATTAAGCATCTCACGTTAGGTCTTTGATATATTAGTCCGCTTTTTTAAATAGCAGAGAACCATTAGTACCACCAAAACCAAATGAGTTGGATAACGCATATTCCATACTCACTGCACGAGCGCCATCAGTGACAAAATCCAGATCACAACCTTCACTCGGGTTTTCCAAGTTGATCGTTGGCGGTAAGATCTGATCTCTTAAAGCTAAGATTGTAAAAATAGCCTCGATTGCACCAGCGGCACCTAAAAGATGCCCTGTCATTGATTTTGTGGAACTAACAGCAAGTTTATAAGCGTGCTCGCCAAATACAGATTTAATGGCGGCGGTTTCAGCTTTATCGCCAGCTGGTGTTGACGTGCCATGCGCATTTACATAACCCACATCACTGGCTTTAATACCCGCATCAGCAATTGCATTACTCATTGCAAGCGCAGCACCGGCTCCGTCTTCAGGAGGTGACGTCATGTGGAATGCATCTCCACTCATGCCAAAACCAACTAATTCAGCATAGATAGTTGCACCACGTGCTACTGCATGCTCGTATTCTTCCAGTACTAAAATGCCTGCACCGTCGCCAAGCACAAAACCATCTCGATCTTTATCCCAAGGTCGACTGGCTTTTTGTGGCTCATCATTACGTGTTGATAATGCTTTCGCTGAGCCAAAACCCGCCATCCCCATTTCTGTTGATGCCTTTTCTGCACCACCGGCGACCATTACATCAGCATCGCCATATGCAATCATACGCGCAGAGTGACCAATACAGTGCGTCCCAGACGTACAAGCCGTAGCAATGGCAATGTTTGGACCTTTCAGGTTGTTGCGGATAGACACATGACCAGCAACCATATTAACAATCGTTGACGGTACAAAGAATGGACTCACTTTACGTGCCCCACCTTTAACAAAACTATGCACATTTTGCTCGATCAGACCTAGTCCACCGATACCAGAACCAATTGCAGTACCAACTCGGGTTGCATTTTGTTCAGTAATGACTAACCCTGAATCTTTAATTGCTTGCTCTGCTGCTACGATCCCGTATTGAATAAATAAATCCATTTTACGGCAGTCTTTACGATTGAGCCCAACCGCTTCAGCATCAAAATTATTAACTAAGCCAGCAAATTTTGTTGAAAAATTAGTGGTATCAAAGTGCTCAATATTTTCAATGCCGCTGGTACCAGATTTAATTGCTTCCCATGCAGTCGTAACAGTGTTACCAACCGGTGAAACAATACCTAATCCTGTAATTACAACTCTTCTATTAGCCACACTCGTTCTCCAAATAGACAAAAAAAAAGCGGTCTTGCGACCGCTTTTAATATTTATAAAAATAATTATAACGTCATCATTATAATTATTTTAATTTGATTATTTCTCAGTGAGAAACTAATCAGCTGAATTATTTAGCGCTAGAAACAACGAAGTCGATTGCAGCTTGAACAGTAGTGATTTTCTCTGCTTCATCATCCGGGATATCAGTATCGAATTCTTCTTCTAGAGCCATAACAAGTTCAACTGTATCTAGAGAATCAGCACCTAGATCATCAACGAAAGAAGCTTCGTTTTTAACTTCTTCTTCTTTAACACCTAGTTGTTCGATAATAATTTTTTTTACGCGTTCTTCGAAGTTACTCATGTTTACTTTCCTTTGAAAAATATTTAATGCTTTGATTAGTAGTTTATTGATTACTCATAAACTTGCAACCCCTAACTCGGTGGTCAAACCACGATTGGTGAAAAAGATCGCAAATTTACAAACAAAATCAAATATAAACGGCTAAGCCATATACATGCCGCCATTTACATGGATAGTTTCACCCGTAATATAGCTTGCACCATCAGATGCTAAAAATCCAACAGTTTCAGCTATCTCTGCAGTACTACCAAGACGATTGGTTGGTACTTGAGCTAATATTGTTTGTTTTTGTTCTTCCGTTAATTTACTCGTCATATCAGTTTCGATAAAACCAGGTGCGACGGCATTCACAGTGATGCCACGAGACGCAATTTCAATTGCAAGTGATTTAGTAAAACCTAATAAGCCTGATTTAGCAGCAGCATAGTTGGCTTGACCACCATTACCAGTAGAGCCAACAACCGAACCGATGTTAATAATACGACCATAACGCTGTTTCATCATGCCTCGTAAGCAAGGCTTACATAAACGATATAATGAGGTCAAGTTGGTATCAATAACATTACACCATTCATCTTCTTTCATACGCAAGAAAATATTATCTGCTGTAATACCGGCATTATTCACCAAAATATCAATGTGCCCAACTCGGGTTTTGATTTCAGCATATAATGCATCAACTGAATCTTGGTTTGTCACATTAAGTTCTAAACCAAATCCTGCATCACCTAAATAAGCGCCAATACGCTCAGCACCTTGTGCAGAAGTTGCTGTACCAATAACTTTGGCACCTAACTTTGCAAAATGTTCCGCAATGGCGCGACCAATACCACGGCTTGCGCCTGTAACGAGTACGGTTTTACTTGAAAAACTCATTTATTTATTCCTACTGTTATGCAAAAATCAGCAAATGTTGCTTGATTATTTACTGCACTACCTTTAATCGTTTTATCAATACGCTTAACAAGTCCTGTAAGTACTTTACCAGGACCGAATTCATATAACGCTGTAATGTCTTCTTTCGCCATCGCTTCTATCACTTCAGTCCAGCGTACTGGCATATAAAGTTGACGTATAAGCGCATCTTTAATGCTATCCGAATCCGTTGGTGACGCTACATCAACATTATTAATCAACTTAATGACAGGAGTATTAAAAATAACTTGTTGTAATGCGATTTTTAATTCATCAGCAGCAGGTTTCATTAACGAACAATGAGACGGTACGCTTACTGGTAAAGGCATAACACGTCGGGCACCCGCTTCAATACATAATTCAGACGCACGCGCAACCGCGGCTTTATTACCGGCAATAACCACCTGTCCAGGAGAATTAAAGTTTACCGCTGATACCACTTCTTCTTCAGCCGCTTTTACACAAGCTGCAATTGTCGCATCATTATCTAAACCAATAACAGCGGCCATTGCACCAATACCTTGTGGTACGGCTTGTTGCATTAATTGCCCACGTAATTCCACAAGTGCAATTGCGTCTTCGAATTTAATCACACCAGCACATACTAATGCTGAGTACTCACCTAAACTGTGACCAGCAAGTAACGATGGTTTAAACGTTTCTTTCGCGGCAGCAATTCGCCACAATGCAACAGAGGTAGCCAATAATGCGGGTTGCGTGATATGAGTTTGGCTTAAATCTTCAACTGTTCCATTTTGCACTAAATCCCATAGATCATAGCCAAGAATTTCACTTGCTTGTGAAAACGTCTGCTCTACGACCGGATGATCTGGAGCAAGATCAGCAAGCATACCGATTGCTTGTGAGCCTTGACCTGGGAATACTACTGCATACTTTGACATAAATTACCTATAAAAAATTAATAAAAATTCATGTGTCGATTTGAAAATGAACTTATCTAACTAAAAAGTAATATGAGGATATCGGTTGAATTTTTCAAGAGAAGAGGCAAATTAAATGAGTTAAATTGAATCTTAATCAATAAGATCAAGATTTGCGGATATTTTTTTTACTAACCCGCTTTCAACTTCTTTTACAGCCTGTTCAATTGCAAACTCAAAGGCAAGCTGTTCAGCATTACCATGACTCTTAATTACAATACCCGTTAATCCTAACAAAGTTGCTCCGTTATACTGGTCGGGTTTCAAACGTTTCAGACTGTTCATTATTAGTGGTTTGACCAATAATGATAATAATTTAGTAAATATGTTCTTATTTGATACAGATGTAAGTTGAGAGATAACCAAATCAACGACACCCTCGCTGGTTTTAAGCACTACATTACCGGTAAAACCATCGCATACAATGACGTCAGCTTTACCAGTAAAAATATCATTGCCTTCAATAAAACCAATATAGTTTAAGCTTTCATGCTCAGAAAGTAATTGCGCTGCTCGTTTGACCAGATCATTACCTTTAATATCCTCTTGCCCGACATTAAGTAACGCAACTTTTGGATTCGGTATATTACCGACATGCTCAGCAAGTGCAGAACCCATTAAAGCAAATTGGAATAAAGCATCCGCATCACAGCTTACATTAACACCCAAATCAAGCATATATACAGGCTGTTTGGTCACAGAAGGCAGTGTAGAGACTAAAGCCGGTCTATCCACAAAAGGCAGGACTTTAAGTAAATGTCTTGAAAGCACCATTAATGCACCGGTATTACCAGCACTCACACAAGCTTGTGCTTTACCCTCACGGACAAGGCTCAATGCCATACGCATAGAGGATTGCTTAAAATTACGCAGCGCTAATGCTGGTGCAAGATCCATGGGTATATCATCGATACTAGGGATAATTGTATAACGGGAATTAATAGACGTAGAAGTATGCTGTAATAAAGAGGTTATTTCAGCTTCGTTACCGACGAGGTAAATAGAAATATTTTTATACTTTTTCAGTATATTTATTGCGGCGGGGATAGTGACATGGGGGCCGAAATCGCCCCCCATGGCATCTAACGCAATTGTTAGATTAGGCAAAGTAATATAACTTATTTGTTAATTACTTTAACGCCTTTGTAGTAACCATCAGCTGTTACATTGTGACGTAGGTGAGTTTCACCTGAAGTCACGTCAACAGTTGTAGCTGCTGCAGTTAGAGCGTCATGTGAACGACGTTGACCACGGCGTGAACGAGTTACTTTACTTTTTTGTACGGCCATTGACCTATACTCCTAATTACTTGCGCTTTAATTTAGATAAAGCTGCAAATGGGTTGGGCTGCTCATCAGCAGGCTCGATGTCACCAAAACTCATGTTATTGGGATTCACTGAACAATCTTCCTCGGAGTGCAAAGCAACCAGAGGTAAATTGATAATCACTTCATCTTCAATAAATGAAATCGGATTAACTTCGCCATTTGCGTCCAATTCAATGGGCTCATAAGCATCTGGCAGATCATCGGCCTGAGAATCATTTTTCACAGGACTAAATCTAAATTCAGTTTCACAAGCTTGCGTAAATATCCCGCCACAGCGCTGACATTCAAGATTAACAGTTAGTGATACGCTACCCTGTATCACTACGAGACCTTGACTGTCTTTACTGAACGAAATGGATACATCTGCATCACTTGGTTCACCTGCCGTTGCATCCGTAATACGTTTCAACAGATGAGCTTCAACACGAGTGTTAAAGTCCAACTTTTGTTGAGCGGTACGATAAGGATCAACAGTTACTGGTAGTTTTACCTTTTTCATAGGTTGCGAATAATATAGATTCATCATGTTAGAGTCAAAAGGAAAATGAAAAAAAATCAATTTTCCCTACAAAAATAGGTCATTTGTCGTTAAAATCATCAAATAATTAAATAATTGATGATAGATAAACCATGAAACCTAAACTGATCCTTGCTTCAACATCGCCATTTCGTAAACGGATCTTAGAAAAACTAAATTGCCCTTTCGACACCTTCAACCCAAAAGTCGATGAAACCGAGCGGCCAAACGAAACGGCCGAAATGCTAGTATCACGCCTAGCACTAGAAAAAGCCCAAGCTGCCAGTCGAAAGTATAGTAACTCAATATCTATCGGATCGGATCAGGTTTGTGTCATTAATAACAAAATAATAGGTAAACCTGGTAATTTTGAAACAGCTTTTGCACAATTATCTGCCGTTTCTGCACAAAATATAACTTTTTACACAGGGCTTTCTGTGGTAAATCAATACACAGGTCGTACAGATACAATAGTTGAACGCTTCATTGTTCATTTTAGAACGCTCACAGCTAAGCAAATTCGATATTATTTAGAAACAGAAAAACCGTATAATTGCGCAGGTAGTTTTATGTGTGAAGGACTGGGTATCGCATTATTTTCTAAGTTAGAAGGCAAAGATCCAAATACTTTAATCGGATTACCGCTCATCAGTTTAGTTGAGATTTTACAGAAACAAGGATACGACGTTTTGGAGGGCTAAAAAGCCAGCATAGGTGATGCTGGCTTTTAAATCGGTTTGCAAGTGAGTAACAATTAATAACTTAGTTATTTAACATTTTTTCAATTTTGCTAACGCTTTAACTAATGCCATGTCTAACGGCGCTTCAACTTCTTGTGTTTCTTCTGTACCCGGGTTAAAGAATTTTAAGCGCGCAGCATGTAAGAACAAACGTTTCAAGCCTAAGCCGTTCATGTGTTTCGTAAAATCTTTATCGCCATATTTATCATCACAAGCAATTGGATGACCTGCATGTAATGCATGTACGCGAATTTGGTGCGTTCGACCAGTAATAGGACTTGCTTGAATCAAGGTACCATGTTCATAACGTTGAATGATTTTGAAACGAGTCTGAGATTGCTTACCTTCTTCATCCACGCGTACGATGCGCTCACCAGAACTAACCGTATTCTTTAATAAAGGTGCATTGACTACTTTAGTACTGCGTGGCCATGCGCCTGCAACCAATGCTTGGTAATCTTTCTGCATAGTTTTCAAACGTAATTGTTCATGCAGTGCTTTTAGCGTACTCCGTTTTTTAGCAACCAGTAAGCAACCTGAAGTATCGCGATCTAAACGATGTACCAATTCAAGGTATCGACTATCAGGTCGAATGGCACGTAAACCTTCAATTAAACCAAAACTTAATCCACTACCACCGTGAACAGCCATTCCAGATGGTTTGTTGATGACAATTAAGTAGTCATCTTCATAAATAATTTTCGATTCAAGCGCACGAACAGAATCAAGGTTCGCAGATGGTGAAATAGCTTCCGTTTCAGAAACACGTACTGGTGGTACGCGAACAATATCCTCAGGTTGTAATTTATACTCAGGTTTAATTCTTCCTTTGTTAACTCTCACCTCACCTTTACGTATGATGCGATAAATCATACTTTTTGGCACACCTTTTAATTTGGTGCGTAAAAAATTATCAATGCGCTGTCCTTGATAATCTTCAGTAATGGTTACAAATTCTACTTTAGGTGAAATTTTATCGGTCATAATTATTTTATTATCTAACTCAAAATGCGTATAAGTATCAATTTGAAACATATTTCTAAATTGAATGGAAAGTTAACTTGCTATATTAATGCAGGCAATGGGATAATGCTCTCTGTACTGCTAAAAAAATACAGCCAAGAATGATCATGGCTTTAGTATATCTGCTATTAATATAAATAATCATTTATTTATATTAATAATTTCAGAATAACCAGGATACCGTTATTCTTGCTGCGGATTTTTAGCGTACATTTTGTATATTAAGGTGTACGTTGATAGGGAGTTTCATTTATCCAACAGGATACCACCTCCCGCAATTCAACTTCTATGTATGACACCTTTTCGAATGCAATTATACACGTTAGTTATTGATGGAATCTAATAAGTGCAGAAATGATCGTAAGACACTTGATCACATTTAGAGCATCTAACAGCGCCTTAATTTAAACAGCCGAGAGGTTGATTATCTACAGACACAAGGCCAGGTGTACGTCTAACTAATTTATCCAAGCATGAAAATTAATTTATAAGTAACAACATAAAATGAAAAGAATGTTAATTAATGCAACTCAAAAAGAAGAGTTGCGCGTTGCGCTAGTAGATGGGCAACGCCTTTATGATCTAGATATTGAAAGCCCTGGCCATGAACAAAAAAAAGCGAATATCTATAAGGGTAAAATCACCCGTGTAGAACCAAGCTTAGATGCTGCTTTTGTTGATTACGGTGCAGACCGCCACGGTTTCCTTCCTCTTAAAGAAATCTCTCGCGCCTACTTCAAACAAGGTACAGGTAAGCAACGTGGGCGTCCAAGCATTAAGGATGTAGTTGCAGAAGGTACAGAAGTAATCGTTCAGATTGAAAAAGAAGAACGTGGTAACAAAGGTGCTGCATTAACAACTTTCATTAGTTTAGCCGGCAGTTATCTTGTTTTAATGCCAAATAATCCTCGTGCAGGCGGTATTTCACGTCGTATCGAAGGTGATGAGCGTACAGAACTAAAAACTGCGCTTGCTACATTAGAATTACCAGAAGGCATGGGACTCATTGTTCGTACTGCTGGTGTGGGTAAATCTGCAGAAGAGCTCGATTGGGACCTTAAAGTACTGTTAAATCACTGGCAAGCCATTCAAGACAGCGCAAAAGATCGACAAGGTACTTTCTTAATCCATCAAGAAAGTAACGTGATAGCTCGTGCTATCCGCGATTATCTTCGTCGTGATATTGGTGAGATCCTTATCGACCATCCAAAAGCGTTTGAAGAAGCTAAAAACCGCATCAAATTAATACGTCCAGACTTTATCGACCGTATAAAATTGTATCAAGGTGATGTGCCTTTATTCAATCATTACCAAATTGAAACTCAAATCGAATCAGCATTCCAACGCGAAGTTCGTCTTCCATCAGGTGGTTCAATTGTTATAGACCCAACTGAGGCCCTCACTTCAATCGATATTAACTCTGCACGTGCCACACGCGGTGGTGATATTGAAGAGACTGCGTTAACCACTAACTTAGAAGCTGCAGATGAGATTGCTCGTCAACTACGTCTACGTGATCTAGGTGGTCTTGTTGTTATCGATTTTATTGATATGGGTCCGGTTAAAAATCAACGCGAAGTTGAAAATTGTCTAAGAGATGCAGTGCGACAAGATCGCGCTCGAATTCAACTAGGCCGAATTTCACGATTTGGTTTAATGGAAATGTCTCGTCAACGTATCCGCCCTTCTCTTGGCGAATCAAGTACGCATGTCTGCCCTCGCTGTGATGGTCAAGGTACGATCCGTGATAATGAATCTTTAGCACTGTCTATTCTACGTTTAATCGAAGAAGAATCGCTAAAAGAAAATACCAATCACATCGTAGCGCAAGTACCGGTCCCAGTTGCTGCTTACCTATTAAATGAAAAACGTAACTCAATCCTACGTTTAGAGAAACGCTATAAAGTTAAAAGCTTCATCATTCCAAATGAGAATTTACAAACGCCTCATTTTGAAGTTTCTCGTGTTAAAGCTGATGACGATAGCTCAGAGTTATCGAGTACTGATTTAGCAAAACCTCGTGAATTCGCCCGTTACGAGCCTAAAGTAAATAACGAAACAGTACAGCCGCTTGTGCAGCAAATCAATTCACCTGAAGCAGCATCGGTTAGACCAAGTCAAACGGTTACAAAAGCAACCTCCACTACAAAATCTAAAGCACCGGCTCAAGCGACATCAACTAAGCCAGCTGTTCATAAAGAATCAGTATTTAGTCGTCTTGGTAAAGCAATTACAGATTTCTTTTCAAGCGATGAAAAAGTTGTTGTTAAAGAAACGGTTAAACAAGCACCTAAAAAACCGGTAGCTGATAAAATCTCGAGTAACCGTGAAAGTGATGAACAGCGTAAACCACGCAATCGTCGCAATCGCAAGCCTCGCAATCCTGAAAATGTTGAGAACAAACAACAAGACGCAAATAAAAAAGCAGACGTTGAAGTAAAACAACATAATAAGTTCGAAGCTAAGCAAAAAACATCAACTCAAGACAAACCTGCTGTACAGTCGAAAGACGTAAAAGAAACAAAAGAAGAAGGTAGCGCTCAAAATCAAGCTGTTTTAGCTGAACGTCGTCAACGCCGCACCCTGCGTAAAAAAATACGAGTGACCAGCAACGAACCGGAAGTAACCATTGAATCAGAGCAAAACTCTGAAACATCTGTTATTTCTGATATGCTTCAGCGTGATGAAAACACTCAACCCGCTAAGCGTACTCGTCGTAACCTTCGAAATACTAAGACTAGTGATGTTCAAAAAAATGAACATGCTCAAGTACAAACAGAGCAAGTAACTACACCGGTTACTGCTGAAGTAACTACACCTGTTACTGCTGAAGTGACTAAACCTGTTACTGCTGAAGTGACTACACCTGTTACTGCTGAAGTGACTACACCTGTTACTGCTGAAGTGACTACACCGGTTACTGCTGAAGTGACTAAACCTGTTACTGCTGAAGTGACTAAACCTGTTACTGCTGAAGTGACTAAACCTGTTACTGCTGAAGTGACTAAACCGGTTACTGCTGAAGTAACTAAACCTGTTACTGCTGAAGTGACTAAACCTGTTATGCATACAGCGGCAGCGGCAAAACCAGCACCAGTAGCTGAAACTACATCAATGATAGTAACACCAACAGCTAAAGCATCGGCTGAGCGTGTAAAGATTGAAACTAAATCCGTAACACGCCAAATGCATACAGCCCCAGCAACTCGTCCAGGCACTGCGCCAGTTGTTACTGAAACGTCAGTTGTTGCTGAAACGCCAGTTGTTGCTGAAACGCCAGTTGTTGCTGAAACGTCAGTTGTTGCTGAAACGTCAGTTGTTGCTGAAACGCCAGTTGTTGCTGAAACGCCAGTTGTTGCTGAAACGCCAGTTGTTGCTGAAACGCCAGTTGTTGCTGAAACGTCAGTTGTTGCTGAAACGCCAGTTGTTGCTGAAGCTCCGGTTTCTTACCAAGCTATCGAAGTAACGTCTGTACCTGCATTACAAGTACAGGGCACTACATCAAAGAAAACTAACTTCACCGTTAAAATGGCAACACCTCAACCGGTAGCCCCTTCGACAACTAACTTTGTTGCTAAAGTTGGTGTTGTTCAACGCCCATCTATTGATGTAGCGGCTGGACCTGGTGGTAGTCAATTTGCATCGTCACAAAGCAAATCGCCAACCAAATTAGCTAAATAATAACGATTAATACGCAATAACTATTAGCTAAATAAAAAAGCCGCATGTTATGCGGCTTTTTTAGTACTTACTTAGTACACTTTTAATAACTAGGATCATGTCAAATTTACATGATCCTTTTATTTTATTTTATTTTATTTATTTATTTTTATTCATTAATGACAACTCGGTAACTTATAATTTATGTTTGAATTTCCAAAATATTCGATAGCATCAATAAAAAATGATGTTTTGTCTGGTTTAACCGTCGCACTCGCACTTGTGCCTGAAGCAATTGCATTTGCTTTTGTAGCAGGTGTTGAACCGCTAGTCGGCTTATATGCAGCATTTATGGTCGGTTTAATCACTGCAGTTTTTGGTGGTCGACCTGGCATGATCTCTGGTGCAACCGGTGCTATGGCTGTTGTAATGGTATCGCTTGTAGCTGACAATGGCGTGCAATATTTATTCGCCGCCGTTGTACTTGCAGGTCTATTGCAAGTGCTCGCGGGTATTTTTAAACTCGGGAAATTCATTCGCATTGTGCCTCACCCAGTAATGATGGGGTTTGTGAATGGTCTTGCGATTGTTATCTTCTTAGCGCAACTAGGTCAATTCAAGTTTATCGACAGTAATGGTAATCTAGCTTGGCTACAAGATACTCAATTATTCATTATGCTTGGTTTAGTTGCTTTAACGATGGCTATCATTCATTTCTTACCTAAATTAACAAAATCAGTTCCCTCTTCGCTCGTTGCGATTGTAACCGTAACGCTAATTGTTTATTACATGGGTCTAGACACACGTACTGTTGTCGATTTTGTGCGTTCTATGACTGGTGATGATAATGCAACTATCTCAGGTTCACTACCAACGTTCAGTATTCCAAGTGTGCCATTTAATCTAGAAACACTTTATATCATCTTACCTTACTCATTAATCCTTGCTGCAGTTGGCCTGATTGAGTCACTACTAACATTAACCGTCATTGATGAGATGACGGGTACGCGTGGTAAAGGTAACCGTGAATGTGTTGCACAAGGTGCGTCAAACATCGTAAGCGGCTTCTTTGGTGCTATGGGTGGTTGTGCAATGATCGGTCAATCGATGATCAATATTAACTCTGGTGGTCGTGGTCGTTTATCTGGTATTACCGCGGCTATTTCATTATTGATGTTTATCCTATTTTTCTCATCACTTATTGAAGTGATTCCATTAGCAGCGCTTGTTGGTGTAATGTTCATGGTTGTGATCGGTACATTCGAATGGGCAACGTTCCGTGTTATTCGCAAGATTCCAAAAGCAGATACTTTTGTTATTTTCTTAGTCACAATCGTCACGGTATTCACTGATTTAGCTGTCGCAGTGATCATTGGTGTTATTGTTTCTGCATTACGTTTCGCTTGGGAACATGCCGCACATATCAACGCAGAGAAATCTATCGAAGAATCTGGTAATAAAGTATACAAAGTGAATGGTCCACTGTTCTTTGGTTCTGTTAGTCACTTCTTAGAGCTATTCGATACAGCTGCAGATCCTAAAGATGTAATCATTGATTTTGCTAACTCACGTGTATGTGATCATTCTGCAATTGAAGCCATAGATACATTAGCAGAACGTTATGTTGCAGCGGGTAAAGTATTACACCTTCGTCACCTTTCATTAGAATGTAAGAAATTAATGAAGCGTGCAGGCGATATGATTGAAGTGAATTTAATTGAAGATCCTGAGTACCATATTGCATCAGATAAGCTAGGCGGTTAATTCCTTTAGCACTTACCCTACTTCCTTTTATTATGTTGTAGGGTAATAATATATCTGACACTGTTATGAACATTTATAACAGGCATAAAAAAACCGGCATTCGCCGGTTTTTTATTATCTGATTAAACTCTAATCTTTTGAGATAGTCTCAACTTTCGCTTTCAATTTCTGACCCGGTTTAAAAGTCACAACGCGACGAGCTGTAATTGGTATATCTTCACCTGTTTTAGGATTACGACCAGGTCGCTCACCTTTATCACGAAGGTCAAAATTACCAAAACCAGATATTTTAACTTGTTCATTAACTTCTAAAGATAAACGGATTTCTTCAAAAAAAGCTTCTACCATTTCTTTAGATTCACGTTTACTCAGACCTACATCGTTAAATAATGTTTCAGCAATATCAGCTTTGGTTAGTGCCATAAATTAATCCCTCAAGGATGCATTGAATTCAGATGAAATACCTTCAACAATATTATTAACTGCTTCTGATATTTCTTTTTCTTCCAAGGTGCGTGAGATATCTTGTAAGGTTAAGCTGATTGCCAGGCTCTTATGACCCTCTACAACACCTGTACCTTGGTATACATCAAACAAGTTTATGCCAACTAACTGATTCCCGCCAACTTTTTTGATAAAGTTCAGAACATCACCAGCATTAACGTCGTCTTTAACAATCATAGCGATGTCACGACGGTTAGCAGGAAACTTAGAAATTTCAAGAGCTTGCGGTAACTTGCGAGATGTTAATGTTGCAAGTTCAATCTCTAGAATAATCGTTGAACCATTTAGGCCTAACTTCTTTTCTAATGAAGGATGTATAGCACCGATATGACCAACAGAACGACCATCGTGGAATATTTCAGCACTTTGACCAGGATGTAAACCCGGGTGACTTGCACGTTTAAATACAAACTCATCTGAATTACATGTTTGGTCTAATAATGCGTCTAAATCACCTTTAAGGTCGAAATAGTCTACAGACTTACTTTCTTGATTCCATGATTCAGCATTCGCTGTACCAGCAATAATGGCACCAAGCATAGGAACTTGTAGCACACCATTTTCAACTGACTCATCTTTAATAAAAGTAAGACCAGTTTCAAATAAACGAATACGTTGTTGCTGACGCTTTTGGTTGGAAACAACAGCTTCAATCAAACCGGTAAACATGCTAACACGCATTACTGACATCTCAATTGAAATTGGATGTGGCAATACGAGATGATCTGCTTCAGGGTGTAGTAATAATTGGTGTTTTGGATCTACAAAGCTATATGTGATTGCTTCTTGGAAACCACGGTTAACCATTAAATCACGAATCCGACGAACAGGTAATGTTGCTTCATTATGATCTGTCATCTTCAATGGCGCAACAGGTGCAACATTTGGGATATTGTCATAACCGAATACACGGGCTACTTCTTCAATTAAATCGACTTCAACTTCTATATCGAAGCGGAAAGATGGCGAAGTGACTGTCCATGACTCATTTTCAAACGTAGGAGATAAACTTAAACTGTTTAAAATATCAGTTACTTTCGCATCTTCAACATGGTAACCAATCACTTTATCTAATTGATGACGACGTAATTTAATTGGCGCATGTATCGGTAATGCAGACTCGGTAGTCACATCAACAACAGGCGCGACGTCACCACCACAGATTTCAACAATCAACTGTGTGGCACGTTCCATCGCTTGATATTGAAGCTCTGAATCAACACCACGTTCGAAACGGTGTGAAGAATCTGTATGCAGGCCGTATGCGCGAGCGCGACCAGTAATAGCTAACGGGCTAAAGAACGCAGACTCAAGTAAAATAGAGTTTGTGGTAGCCGTTACACCTGTTTTTTCGCCGCCGAAAATACCCGCCATTGCGATTGCGCCGCTGTCATCAGCAATAACCAGTGTATTGTCATTCAACTTAACTTCATTACCATCGAGTAATGTTAGTTTTTCATCTTGGGTTGCAAGACGAACATTAATAGCACCCGTTAAAGTAGCAAGGTCAAATGCATGCATTGGTTGACCAAGTTCTAGCAATACGTAGTTAGTAACGTCAACGATTGGATCGATTGAGCGAGTACCACAACGACGAAGACGCTCGACCATCCATAATGGTGTTTTTGCAGTCATATCAAGGTTAGTGATCACACGACCAAGATAACGAGGGCACTGCTCTGTAGCCGTTACAGAAACGCTTACAGTTTCTGTACTTGTTTCAGTTACATTTATCCACTCAGGCGCCGTAACAGCGATATTATTTAAAACACCCACTTCACGTGCAATGCCAGCGATACTTAAGCAATCTGCACGGTTAGGTGTAAGGTCAACTTCGATAGTAACATCATCAAGACCAAGATATTCACGAATACAAGTACCAGGAACCGCATCAGACGGTAACTCAATGATACCGTCTGCTGATTCAGCCATACCCATTTCAGATTCAGAACAAAGCATACCGTGTGATGGTTGACCACGTAGTTTGGCTTTTTTAATTTTGAAATCACCTGGTAATACAGCACCAACTGTTGCAACCGCAACTTTCAGTCCTGCACGGCAGTTAGTTGCACCACATACGATGTCAATTAACTCTTCAGAACCAATATCAATTTTAGTCACTTGTAACTTATCAGCATCTGGGTGTGGACCACATTCAACAACGTGACCTACAACGATACCAGAGAAATCACCAGCAACAGCATCAATACCGTCAACTTCTAGGCCGGCCATCGTAATTTGATGAGCGAGCGCTTCATTTGTAAGACCTGGTTTGACCCAAGTTTGTAACCATTCATGACTGAATTTCATTATGAAGTCCTATCTTATTTAAACTGCTTGAGGAAACGTAAATCATTTTCGAAAAATGAACGTAAATCGTTAACGCCATAGCGAAGCATCGCTAAACGTTCAACACCCATACCAAAGGCAAAGCCAGAGTATTTCTCAGGGTCGATTCCAACAGAAGCTAATACGTTAGGGTGTACCATGCCGCAGCCTAGTACTTCTAACCATTTACCATTTTTGCCCATAACATCAACTTCTGCTGAAGTTTCTGTGAATGGGAAATAAGAAGGACGGAAACGAATTTCTAAATCTTCTTCAAAGAAATTATTTAGGAAATCGTGTAACACACCTTTCAGTTCGCTAAAACTTACTTTTTCATCCACAAATAGACCTTCTACTTGGTGGAACATTGGTGTATGAGTTTGATCGTAATCATTACGGTAAACACGGCCTGGCGAAATAATACGAATAGGTGGTTTTTGAACTTCCATCGTACGAATTTGAACACCAGACGTTTGTGTTCTTAGTACTAATTTTGGATTAAAGTAAAATGTATCGTGATCCGCACGAGCAGGATGGTGCTCAGGGATATTCAAAGCATCAAAGTTGTGATAATCATCTTCAACTTCTGGACCAGATTTAACCGCGAAACCTAATTCACCGAAAAATGATTCAATACGTTCGATAGTACGTGTTACAGGATGTAAACCACCATTGAGGTTAGTTCGACCTGGTGCAGTAACATCAATCATTTCTTCTGCTAATTTAGCATCTAAAACTGCTTGCTGAAATGCATCACGTTTATCGTTAATGACTTTTTGAATTTCTTGTTTAGCAAGGTTGATCGCTTGGCCAACTTTAGGCTTTTCTGCTGGAGGCAGTTTACCTAATGTCTTCATTTGCTCAGTTAAAATACCCTTTTTACCAAGGTACTCAACACGAACAATATCCAATGTTGCGAGATCAGTTGCGTTTGCTACGGCTTCTACGGCCTGTACTATTATATCTTTGAGGTGTTGCATGTTTTTCTTATCACCTGTTGGCAGGAAAAGTGAATAGATTCATTCAGTAATGAATGATTTTACTTAAAAGTGAGCAGAAGTGCTAGTACTTAAGCCGAATCAAGTTGCTCATTATCAACTAAATCGACTAAAAGTGCAGGTTTGGCTATTAAATAGCCTTGAACATAATCAATACCTATTTCTGACAGGATATTTTTAATGTTTTCATTCTCCACATATTCAGCTACCGTTGTAATATTAACCGCCTTTGCAATTTCATTAAATGCCTTAACCATCGTGTAATCAACATTATCTGTTTCAATATTCTTAACAAATGAACCATCAATTTTAAGTTGATCAATAGGTAATCGTTTAATATAACTGTATGAAGAAAAGCCACTACCAAAATCATCTAAACTAAAACGACACCCTAGTGCTTTAAATTTATTCATAAACAAAATCGTTTGATCAAAATCCATAATTGCTTGGCTTTCTGTAATTTCAAAACATAATTTCTCTGGCGGAATACCATACGTTAATATCGTGTTTTCAATATAACTATGCATACTTCTATCGACTAAAGATTGGCCACATAAATTAATTGAAGCCGAGCTCAGGTTAGCAAGGTGTTGGGGATTAGAAGACAGCCACTGACAGTATGTTTTAACGACCCACCGATCAAGCTGTGACATGAAATTATAGTTTTCCGCGGCGGCAATAAATTCACTCGGCGATTGTAAATTACCATCTTCATCTCTTAAACGGAGTAATATTTCGTAACGATAGCCTTCCTTAATTGAGGCTGACAACGGTTTAATGGTCTGAAACGCAAGTTCAAATCTATTTTCATCTAACGCTTCACGTAAAACCCCAATCCAACGCATTTCACGTTGATGGCCCAACATTACGTCATTGCATTTACTATATACGTGAACGCGGTTACGTCCCTGTGCTTTTGCTGTAAAACATGCAGTATCAGCGAGACTTAATGCTTGTGAAAAATTTTCAATTGATTCGTCCAATGTCACGACGCCAATACTGACACCCAACACAAAATGACGTCCATTGTGTGTGAACCTAAAATCTTCGATTCCACAACGAATTGTATCCGCGACTTCAAGTGCATTATCAAAGTTTGTGTGATTGAGTAGAATACCAAACTCATCGCCACCAAGACGAGCCAATATCGCACTTTCGTCAAGGAATGATTTTAAAACAACCGTGATTTTTTTCAGTAATGAATCACCGACATCGTGACCGCATATGTCGTTAACCAATTTGAACTGATCAAGATCCAGATAAAGCAGAATGTTATCTTCCAGTACCGAGCGATTAGCTTCTAGTGACGCACCAACAAGCGTCTCAAAATGTGAACGATTAACTAATCCCGTTAACTGATCATATTTAGCGATAGACTCCAGTTTTATTTCATGCTGTATACGCTTGGTCGTATTAACAAATGAACCATCAATAATGGTAATATCCGATTGAATATTTAAACGCATATTAATCTCGCCATAAAATATTTCGCCATAACGATCATATCCAGACATTTCAATGTTATTAACTTCCCCTTCAATACGCAGGGTCTCCATTATTGTTTCACGAAGCTGTGGATCAGCATAGAATTCATCCGCTTTCGAATGACCAGATTTATTCATGTCTTCAAGATTAATAAAACCTAACGTCCGGCACATAGATTTGTTAATCGCCAATATATGGCCTTCGATTGATGTTGTAAACATACCTTCAGCTGCATTTTGGAACACACTATAATAGCGTTCATTAACCGATATCATTTGCTTCTCTACATCTTTTTTTACGATCCGGTCATATGCCATTTGTTTTGCGAAGTTCCAACATAGATAAATCAGAACTATCAATGCTGAACACCCTGAAACATAATCAGCAAACTCGAATTCACTAAGCAAACCGAAACGCGTTAAAATGTGTATATCAATACCAAGTATTAAATATACGAACGACAGAACATAAAAACGGACATCTTGAGATTCATCATGAATAAAAAATAAGCCACATATAATCGACAATAATGTAATACCTAATGCTAAAGTCGATATAAGTATAATGCTCATTTTAAATGATAATAATAACGGACTTAAAATGACGATAATGGAAGAAGTGATTAATATTCTGGTAGATAGTGAACACCAAGCACGGTATCTTAATTTTAATAGTTGTTGTGCAAATAAACTGAGATTTAATCCTATCAACCCCATCAAAACTACAATTATCGAATCATAGTATTGAGCAATAAAATCAACATTATAAACAAATCCAAACCCTTCTATAATCCATATCACGGCTAAATAACATATAATGAACAATACGTACTGGAGTAATCTCGGCTCTTGCAGATGGATATACAAAAAAATGAGATAACATAGCATCATCAAGAACAAACCGATGAATATACCAACCATCAATTTATGTTGTGATTTGTCATCAATATAATCATTAACATTCCAAATTGTTAATGGTGTTTGTAAAAATGCACTTGTTTTAATACGTATAAAGTAGTGAATAGTTTCACCTGCACCGATCTTAAAATCAGTAGCAAATGTTAAATTAGACATGTTATCGTCGTCATAACGACGAGTACCAAGCCTTTTTACAAGCACACTACTATCATCATTAATTAAATATACATCGATGTAATCTAATAATGAATCACCAAAATCGAGCATTAAGTATTTATCAACATCGGTTTTATTGACTACCTCGCCTCTAAACCAGAATGTGCTATCTGAAAACCCAAAGTTAAAATATGCTTGATTACTTTTGACCCATGGGATAGCCGACTGTCTCTGTGACAAATAATCAAATGTATATGAATTGGTTTTATCCTCAAAATATGTTGTTGTTAACCCGAGATGGCCGACTTCAAAATTAGAGTCAATGACGATCTCGTCTGCTTGTGCAAAAGTAGTATTTAGACTAAAAACGCTGCTCAGAAGTAAAGATAATAAATAATGCATGGTTTTGAATATCTATCTCAAAATTATTTTAAATTGATATTACAGAAAAGAATTATGCAAGTATATAGAAGGCTTTGTAGACAG
Organism: Moritella yayanosii; assembly: GCF_900465055.1. NCBI lineage: Bacteria > Pseudomonadati > Pseudomonadota > Gammaproteobacteria > Alteromonadales > Moritellaceae > Moritella > Moritella yayanosii. The sequence continues at coordinate 1,030,985 of NZ_LS483250.1, forward strand.
GGTGTTATGCTATTTATAGTTAAATCGTATTAGTTAGTTGTAGGTATATGTATGAGACCATATGCCAAATATTAAAAAAGGAGACCGAAGCCTCCTTTTAATAACGGTTACTTAATCAAAATTAAGCAACTGCTTCTTTTGCTTTATTTACTAGTACAGTAAATGCCGCTTTATCGAATACAGCAATGTCTGCTAAGATCTTACGATCGATTTCAATAGAGGCGTGTTTAAGGCCATTAATGAAACGGCTGTAAGACATACCATTTTGACGTGCAGCAGCGTTAATACGTGTGATCCATAATTGACGGAATTGACGTTTACGTTGACGACGGTCACGGTAAGCATATTGACCAGCTTTTGTAACTGCTTGAAATGCAACACGGTAAACTCGTGAACGAGCTCCGTAATAACCTTTAGCTTGTTTTAAAACTTTCTTATGACGAGCACGTGCAACAACACCGCGTTTAACTCTAGGCATAACTATTTTCCTCTTTTATATCTAAAATTAAGCGTATGGAAGCATACGTGTAACAGCTGCAACATCACATTTTGCAACCATCTGCGTACCACGAAGGTGACGTTTACGTTTAGTGCTTTTCTTGGTCAAAATATGACGTAGGTGAGACTGTTTGCGTTTAAAACCATTAGCGGTTTTTTTAAAGCGCTTTGCAGCGCCTTTATTCGATTTCAACTTAGGCATTATAACTCCGCATTGTTGAATATTAATGAATAATAGTAAGGCGAATATGAGTACTTACGCACTCATATTACTTGGAAGCACCTACTATTTCTTTTTAGGGGCTAACACCATTACAGCTTGGCGACCTTCCATTTTCGGGAAAGCTTCCACGATTGCAATTTCTTTTAAATCTTCTTTAATACGATTTAAAAGATCAAAGCCTAGGCTCTGGTGCGCCATTTCTCGACCTCGGAAACGCAGCGTAATTTTTGCTTTGTTACCTTCTTCGAGGAAGCGAGTCAGGTTGCGTAGTTTTACCTGATAATCACCAATGTCAGTTCCAGGACGGAATTTTATTTCCTTAACCTGAACCCGAACTTGCTTTTTCTTCTGCTCTTTAACAGATTTACTTTTTTCGTATATAAATTTACCGTAATCCATGACACGGCAAACAGGAGGCTCGGCATTCGGGCTAATTTCTACAAGATCTAAATTTGCTTCTTCTGCTATAGCAAGAGCTTCTCTTATAGATACGATTCCAATCACTTCACCATCAGCACCGTTTAAGCGACATTCAGGTATACGAATTTCTTCGTTGATACGATGTTGTCTGGTCGTTTGTTGTTGACCTTTTTTTCCGCCTTTTATAACGAATCCTCCAAAGTTGTTTTACCGCGACTGTTGACTTCCATTTGTAATTTACTGATGAAGTCATCTAACTTCATAGTACCTAAGTCAACACCCTTACGAGTACGTACTGAAATTTCTCCTGATTCGACTTCTTTATCGCCGATAACCAAAAGATATGGCACACGTTTCAAAGTATGTTCGCGGATTTTAAAGCCTATCTTCTCATTTCTCAAGTCTAATTTTGCTCTAATGCCTACTTTCTTCATTTTTTCTACAAATTCTGTAGCAAAAACAGCCTGTTTGTCTGTAATGTTCATTATTACAGCTTGAACAGGTGAGATCCAAGTAGGAAAAAGTCCTGCATATTCTTCAATAAGAATACCAATGAAGCGCTCAAGTGAACCTAAAATCGCTCGGTGAATCATAACAGGCGTTTCACGACCATTATTTTCACACACATATTCTGCGCCTAATTTCTCAGGCATTGAGAAGTCTAGCTGAATTGTACCACATTGCCACGCACGATCTAAACAGTCATGTAGTGTGAATTCGATTTTAGGTCCGTAGAACGCACCCTCGCCTTCTTGTACATCATAGCTTAAACCACTCGCAGTTAATGCATCAGCAAGTGCCTTCTCAGATTTATCCCAAGTCTCATCACTACCTACGCGTTTTTCTGGACGTGTTGATAGTTTAATCTCAATATTTTCAAAACCAAATGTAGCGTAAGTTTCAAAAACCATCTTGATGCAATCAGAAACTTCTTTTTGAATTTGATTTTCAGTACAAAAGATATGTGCATCATCTTGAGTAAAACCACGTACACGCATTAAACCATGTAAAGAACCTGACGGCTCATTACGGTGACATGAGCCAAACTCTGCCATACGTAGTGGTAAATCACGGTAAGATTTTAAACCTTGGTTATAAATCTGTATGTGACCAGGACAGTTCATTGGTTTAATCGCATATTCACGGTTTTCTGAATGAGTACAGAACATACCTTCTGAATATTTATCCCAATGACCTGATTTTTCCCATAAGCTACGATCCATAATTTGTGGACCTTTGACTTCTTGGTAATCATATTCGCGTAGCTTTTCACGAATGTAATTTTCTAACTCACGGAAAATAATCCAACCATCGTTATGCCAAAACACCATACCTGGTGCATCTTCTTGCATATGGTACAGATCCAGTTGCTTACCAATTTTACGGTGGTCGCGTTTCTCAGCTTCAGCAAGACGTTGAATATGTACTTTTAGCTCTTTCTTATCAGCCCAAGCAGTACCATATATACGTTGTAGCATCTTGTTGTCTGAGTTACCGCGCCAGTATGCACCAGCCAGAGACATTAATTTAAAATGCTGGCAGTGTTTCATTACTGGTACGTGTGGTCCACGACACATATCAACGTATTCTTCATGGTAATATAAAGCAGGCGTTTCATCTTTACCGATGTTCTCGTCTAAAATCGCTACTTTATATGTTTCGCCACGTGCTTCAAACGTATCACGCGCTTCTTGCCAAGATACAACTTTCTTAACGACTTGATAGTTGGTCTTAACCAGTTTGTTCATGTGCTTTTCTAGCTTAGCTAAATCAGCTTCACTAATTGGTTCTTCCATTTCGACGTCATAGTAGAAGCCTTTATCAATGGTAGGACCGATAGCCATCTTGGTGTTTGGCCATAATTGCTTAATAGCATGACCAAGTAAATGCGCACAAGAGTGGCGAAGGATCTCTAAACCATCAGCATCTTTAGAAGTAATGATTTCAATTGCAGCGTCTTCAGTGATCAGGTCACATGCGTCAACACGTTCACCATTAATGCGGCCAGCGATACACGCTTTAGCAAGACCAGAACTGATATCCGCAGCAACTTCCATAATCGTTACCGGGTTGTCAAATTGACGCTGAGCGCCATCTGGAAGAGTAATTACAGGCATTTTATATCCTTTTGCAGTGATGCTGCCTACGATGCAGCGTTTGCATAAATTAAGATGTGATTAAACATCGTGTGATAAATATTTCTTTACATATACAAAATAATGTTACTCAGGTAAATAAAGATCTAAAATTTCCATCAGCACCTTTTGCCCTCTCAATACGAAAAGTGAAAACAATAAGTAGAAAGAAATTTCAGACCCGGTATTATATAGAATTACATTATAATTACACGGCTTTTGTTGATCTTGCATGAATTTATCCGTCTCGAATAAGAATAAACACGTAAATCAACAATCCCAACTAAGCCAAATAATTTCACGAGCAATGGAATATTAAACATGTCAACCACCGGCCATATCAGTAAAATGGTTTCAACTCTTAATGCAGATAGCAGTGTGAGTTACCAGTTACCACTCGACGATACGCTAATACCGTTAAACGAGCTTATCGGCAAATCAATCACAATGACGCACACAGGCAACATACATTGCCTAAACTGTGGTAATAAAACCAAGAAAAGCTACTCACAGGGTCACTGCTTTGTTTGTACACGCAAGCTAGCAAGTTGTGACATGTGTATTATGAAACCTGAAACATGCCATTATGAATACGGTACTTGCCGTCAACCAGAGTGGGCCGATGATTTTTGTATGACTGATCATTATGTGTACCTTTCCAATACTTCTGCATTAAAAGTTGGCATCACCCGCCACACTCAATTGCCAACGCGTTGGATTGATCAAGGTGCGACACAGGGTCTGCCTATTTTTAAAGTAAAAACCAGACAGATATCAGGATTAGTTGAAATTGCACTAGCTGAATTCATTGGTGATAAAACTAATTGGCGCACCATGCTGAAAGGCGAAAATGCAGATCTTGATTTAAAAGCAGAAGCAGCACGTTTAATGCCTCTAATTGAAGAGCAGTTAGGTAATATCGAAATGATGTTTGGTTTAGATGCAATTGAAGAGCTTGAAGAAGACATTGTGACGATTAACTACCCTATTACTCAGCATCCAACAAAAATTGTCTCACACAATTTTGATAAAGAACCGGTTGTATCAGGCATATTGCAAGGTATTAAAGGTCAATACTTGTTTCTTGATACCGGAGTGATCAACATGCGTAAATTTACTAGTTATGAAATAACTTTAACTGCATAACTAAGATGTCAATAAACAATTGCAGCTTATGAGGTGCTGGTCGTTAATTTCGATCAGTAGTTTGAACTTGGTCACGCTAATTTGTATCACCTTTTGTATTCACCAGCATTAACTCTCTATTTTTCATTGATCCTCAGTATTAAAGACATGAAAAACTTAAAAACCTACTTATATTCAGTGATTAAAACTGCTTAATACATGATTTAATAGTCGCATATTCCACTCACGCTTAAAAATGCAGTTTATAAGTGATGAGTAAGTCAATTTATACACGATATTAATCCAATTGGAGATAAGCAAGTGCAAGTTAAAGTCCCTTTCTGCGTTCGAAATGCCGCAGCTGACACATTCGCAATGGTCGTTTTTAGTTTTGTTGTGGGCATGTTGATTGAGATTTTTGTCTCAGGGATGTCGTATGAACAATCTTTAGCTTCCCGCATTGTGTCTATTCCCGTTAATATTGCCATTGCATATCCATATGGCTTATATCGTGACTTTATTATTAAGTCTGCTACTAAGCGAGTTACAGGTAAATTAACGAAACAATTTAGCGATACATTTGCGTATGTATCTTTCCAATCTCCTGTTTATGCATTAATTTTATTATCAGTCGGTGCTGAATCCGCTCAAATCGTCACCGCAGTATCAAGCAATGCAGTGGTATCTTGTTTTGTAGGAGTGTTTTACGGTCAGTTCCTTGATTTATGTCGTAAGCTATTTCGCGTACCAGGCTACCGCACAGGTATCAGTGCTTAATCAAAATGTATAAAGCAAAGGCACTGCCTGCGCCTTTGCTTTACCAAACGTTATGCGGCCTGCACTAATAACGGATTCGTCACTCAATATTAGCAATACTAATTTATTTAGACAGATTGCCGAGCAAAACGTCTGAACAAAGCAAAACCAGTTAACAAACCAAATGATAACAAGCCAGTTGAACCGCCATACCATTTTTCATCATCGTCACTTGTAGCGTCATCGGTACCACTCGGAGGTGTTGGTAGGTCTGCATCGCCTAATACATCCAAAATAACAATAGCAGGTTCATGATCTGACGAACGAAACAAATCAGAGTACTTAGTTAAGTCTCCGGTATATTTTGACGAATACTCAAACAGTTTTGATTCTGATGCATTAATATTCCAAACATTTGCATCAACCACTTTTGACGCGGTTGTACTATCCACTAATATATAATCGAGAGTCCCCACTGTATCGTTATAAATATAGCTGTATGCAGCAGGATGCTGTTCACTAATCACATTCACAAACCCAAATGAATCAGAGATAGCATTAGGATTACTGCCCGCCATCGGTTCATCACCTATGTATGTCATACGTGCAGGCATCACGCTGTGGTTTTCTGGCATGGTCGTTAACACAAGCAGCGGGTCCTCTTGCCCGTAAGCATTAAGATCACCAATGATCAGTTTGTTACCTGCAATTAACGCCATTTCGTTACCCAAATGTTGGGCAGCTGAAACACGTAAATGCTCACAAGACCCTTGCAAGCCAACATCTTCGCCATTCTGAATCGCTACATCTTCCCAACACGTAGAGCCTTTCGATTTGAAATGATTAACAGATACGGTCACAAGCTCTTCAGTACCATTAACCTTAAAGGTTGGCGTGATCGCATCACGTTGATAATTATCACCATTTTCATTACCCGTTTGACCTGCGTGTTGTTCAGGCATCTTAATTACTCGGTAAGTATCAAGTGTCACCATTGACGGTTTGTAAATCACCTGATTGGCAATCGCATCACTACCAATAAAACCTGCATTATCAGGGCTGGTGACAAATGTATATTGCTCATTCTCTGGTAATAATGCATTCACTTTATCGACCAAATGAGCAACAGCAGAGCTATCACCGAAACCATTATTTTCGATTTCCATTAAACCAATAATATCAGCATCCATAGCCACAATAGCTGCCGCGATCTTATCACCTTGTAATTGAAACTCTGCGTAAGTCGTTGCACCGCGATTAGTACCCGTCGGATTCGCATCACCGTCAAAGGGAGAATTAAAGTAGTTTAAAACATTGAATGTGGCGATACGTAGCCCTTCACCGGAAACATCTGGACGAGATAGTCGAGGGTTGGAATGGATAAACGTTTGTGCGTCAGCTTGATTAGAAATATAAAGTCTAAAATCACCGTAAGAATACCCCAGGACCCCTTCCAGGCCGTTGACTAAGTCACCATTACGAATATAGTCATCCGTGGTGCCAGTACCGTTGTCTTGACCAAACGTTGGATACCATAACGGTACACCATTGGGTGCTTTGACCATAGTTTCGACGATAATGCGTCTATCTTCGTTATCATCAATTTGCGCTTGTGCCGCTGTAGACGCAGGAATATTCAGTTGATTGGGATGCAGATTAAGGCCAGATTTAGCAATCACCATGTTGTTGCGAAATGGGCCATAATCAAAGCCATAAGTACGCGCAACATACATATCGGCATGTTGGTCAATATTAACGAGCATGCCTTCGTGCCTTTCAAGGCTAAAATCAAAATCTACATCGTTACTGTCGGTTCTCACATTTGTTACAGGTATCGTACCATGACCAATCACATCTACATTGGTTGGTTGTATTTTGGTCCAGCCATAATCCTCTTCGACTTTGCCTGTAACAGCCACCCTATCACCAATAGACAAACCGGTGATAAAACCAGAGACATAAATACCATCAGATGTTGTCACGTCATTATCGCCCTGTTCATCTTGAATGAAGAACCCCTGTGGTAAATCATTACCTAAGGCATTAGCTTGAATGGCCGTGACTATACCTTCGATCAGGAAGGTTTCATCTGAGATGTATTTTTCATTTTCGGGATCTGTATAGGGTGAAGACCATGAATTACCTTGCAGTACCATGATTGTCGATTCTATAATGGTAACTGGTTTCCCGCCATCAGATGAAGCTAAGGAACCTAAACCATCACTGTTATCCTTCGCTTTGACTTCCCAATCTGACTCGTTATAGACAGCCGAAGCGGTTAAGTTTTGCCTAATTAAAGTAACGTCTTTAGCAAAGTTTTGATCGCCCATCACACCGATTATATCGTGCACATTACCATTTAATAATAACGCGACAGGATCATCGCCATTAAAATTAATCACATTAGTATCTGTCATGTTTGCTTTAGATAGGATATCGGCATTCGCATCACGATGCGCGAGCACATATACATCGCCCGCGGCGATAGTAATACCAGCTAATGACAAACGGTTACCCCATTCACTATTACCGTTAGCTGACTTCGCTAATTCATACCCCGCTAAAGTAACAGGTTGATCCCCGGTATTCGCTATTTCAATGGCCTTGTTAAACGCACTGCCTTCAATATATTCAGAAATCAAAATGTCTGCATGTGCATTCAACGAAAACATAGCACTCACAGACAGAGATAGTATTGTTTTATTCATCTGAACATTCCTTTATAAAGTATATTAGTCAGTATCAATCCATTAGATACTAGGCTTCTAAAATACTAATTAAGAATAGTGACAATTAAGTTACAACTTTAATAAACTATAAGCATACTTATTAAAAAACACTGAAATGACTATAAATTTACTACTTTAGTACCAGCAATTCTGTCATGAAGGCATAAGGCATATATCGTGTTATCACCAGAGAAATAAGCAAGAGGACCTAAAAATACAAGCATCCATGCCACAAGACAACACCTCAATACCTGGTGCTTGTCGTGATAGCACCACAAAAACAGCGGCGCTTGGCCAGACAACACAGCATCAAATGACTGAGGCGCACAACCAAACCCGCGAGCATCAGTTAAACAATTGTGATAGTTTCGAGTGGTCGATCGCCTTGAACAGAAACTTGGTAACTACTAATCATGGCATTTGTAAGTTCAATTTTCATGATCTCTTCAATGCCTTCGCCTTGCTTAGTGATGTGGAAAACAGCACTTAGGAGTGTATAAAGAATAATACCAGAACGGATCTGTTGTTCGTCAAACTCAATGGTGGTATTTAACCAGCTTTGTCTTAATAAGTTGATGATATACGGAGAAAGACTCGGCGCTGCAACTGACAGATTATCGCTATATCATCTTGTTTTTTTCTACTAGCTGTAATAACCAGTGTTCTATTTCAACCATAAACTGACTGCGTGAGTGACAAAGCCCCGCAGCACCCTCTAGTGCCTTTTTTCCATTTTGGTTCAGTTTGTTCACTAGGTGTTTTAACGACATCGTTGACATGTAAAATCCTTTTAATTCATCCCATTAACATTTCAATAGTATGAATTTTAGGCTTAATCAACAATCGGCTAGTGGTATGAAAAAAGGTTAGTTTTATTTGTTTTAAAGAAGTGCAATGCCTTACAACATCCCATTTTCATATTTTGAGTAAAGCCTGTCCATAAATCCAGTAAGCCACATTGAAACATAAGACTATTGGATGACGCTGGTTTGCAAGCAACACCAATAACATTGGCGTCTTGAAAAATCTAAAAAGACGAAAACATCCGCAGATTCGCGAACCACTGAAGACACACCTTAGATAATCACAGTTTGAATATTATTCAGGTATACTATAACCATTTATTAGACGTTAAACTGGTCAAATTATAATGCAGTGATTTTAACACATGCTCAGTATCTTTATTGATGTTGTTCACTATAACAAGGATTAGAAAATGACAGATACTTATGCAAAACTCGCTAATGGAAAGTGGACATCAGGTTTATTCAAAGCGCTTAATCTTCCACAACCTGTTACGTTAACACGTTATTCCCAAGGCTCAGATCTCATCTCAGGTCACTTACTCATTGGCGCGGCGAGCAACAGTCAGTTAGTTAAACCCATCATTGAAACATTTAGGGATGCTGTACTCGCTATTTCTTATCCTAATAGCACATCGCAGTTAGCTAGCCTTAATGATCAGTTTAATGCCGCATCCCTAAGCGCGACGCCAATCAGTCTGAATACTGTCGCAAAATCAGATAAATTCAATGGTATTATATTTGATGCCTCAGGCATTAAGACAAGTAACCAGTTGAGTGCGTTACACCGTTTTTTTCAACCTGTAATTAAACAACTATCACCCTGCAGTAGAGTTATCGTTTTAGGCCGTCCGAGTGAATACCTTGGAGATGTGAGCTACGCTACTGCTCAACGTGCTTTAGAGGGGTTTTGTCGTAGCTTAGCCAAAGAAATAGGAAAAAATGGCAGCACCTGCCAGCTTATCTATGTTCAACCTGGTAGTGAAGCATTGTTATCGGCCCCACTCCGCTTCTTAACTTCGGCAAAATCCGCGTATATATCAGCACAAGTTATTCATGTAAAACCAGGCGTGATTCAGGGATCAGTCAACTATTCTAAACCCTTGCAAGGCAAAACAGCGCTTGTTACCGGTGCATCACGTGGTATTGGCGCGTCGATTGCAGAAACACTTAGTCGTGATGGTGCACATGTCATTTGTTTAGATATTCCAACATTGAAACAAGACATTGAAAAAATAGCGACGCGCTTAAAAGGCAGCAGCATTGTTGCAGATATTACCTCTACGGATGCCCCCGCTATTATTGCCGAATTTGTGCGTGCACATTCGCTTGATATCATTGTTCATAATGCCGGGGTAACAAAAGACAAGACCCTAGCCCGTATGACCAATAATCACTGGGACGTACTCATGGATATTAATTTGTCGGCAATGGAAAGAATCAATGAACGGTTATTAAACGATAATCTGTTAAATGAATATGGTCGTATTATTTGTGTGTCGTCGATGAGTGGTATTGCCGGTAACTTTGGTCAGACTAATTATGCGACGTCTAAAGCCGCAGTCATTGGCTATGTCAACGCAATGCAAAAACCACTTGCAGAAAAACACATCACCATTAATGCGGTTGCGCCCGGTTTTATTGAAACTAAAATGACAGCTGCAATTCCGTTTACCGTACGTGAAGCAGGCCGTCGGATGAATTCATTAAAGCAAGGCGGTAAACCAATTGATGTCGCTGAAGCTATTGCTTTTTTTGCCCAACCGCAAGCAGCCGGGATCACAGGTAATACCATTCGAATTTGTGGTCAATCATTAATTGGTGCTTAGAGAAGCGTAAATCGAGAAATAGCTGCGACCTTGATGAAAAGCAGCTATTTTTTCTAGGTTCAAAAGTTCTAGATTAACTACTTCTTGAATAATTAATTACCAACCCGCTTACTGCGGCGATATTCAATCGGTGTCATTTGTACCCAACGCTTAAATGCACGATAAAAAGTACTTGGCTCTGAGAAACCAGTCAGATATACAATCTGATCGATTGATTCATCCGTATTCGCCAACAGTTTTTTTGATAATTCACAACGAAAATCAGCTAATATTTGGTTAAAGTTATATTCAATATCAGCTAACTTAGCTCTTAACATGCGTGGTTTCATATCAAGCTCAGTGGCAACACTTTCTAATGTCACAACACCCGACTCAAGCTGTTGCGCAATCACACGGCGAACCTTATCCACAATATCTTGTAGTTCTAACTTCGCAATTTTGCGACTTGCTAACTGCTCATGCAGCGCAAACAGTTCTGGTTCCGCGTGTGATGAAGGGCGATCCAGTAAATTAGCATCAAAATAAATATAATTGTCCGCAGCAGAAAACTCAAGTGGACACGTGAATACGCTTGTATATGCAGCTAAGTTCTCAGGGTGTGGATGAGCAAAGGCTATTTTCTTGGCTTTGAATTCGCCATCAGTTACATGCTGGCAAAATTTAAACATGCCAATAATCAAGCAATCATTCAAATGGCGATTAGCATCTTCAGTCACCCCATCTAAATTAACAGACAACCTCGCAACATCACCTTCAGTTTTAATTGAAACACTTGCTGCATCACTAATCAACCTAAAGTATTTTGTTGCGCGCTCCCAGCCGGTACCAAATGTGGGACTACTCAAAAAAAGATACTGTAGAACCTGACCGGTAAACACTGGCATGCGCTTACTAAGTGAAATACCTATATTAGGATCTTTTGTTACATCTTCGAGGACTTTCCAGAAATGTGCTTGCGCATGATTAGGTGTACGCAAATTTTTATCATTTAACACTTCTTCACTAATGTTACAACGAGAGAGTACTTCGACTACATCAATATCTAACTCTTTCATTGCCTCATAAGCAATGCGTAACAACACACCCGCATCTTGCATAATTATCCACTTCTTAGCTTTAAATCTTTATTCCGAATAATCACTTTAACACTATCAAACGTATGAGTAACGAGTTTAGCCGAAGTATTTGATCTAACTGCTATAAACCGATTACTCATTCGCCAATTTAACTTCCGAAGCAGTTGAACAACATAATCATTACATTTGTTTTCACGGTTTATTTATTCATGAGCACTAACCAGATCACACACTTAAACAAACAACTTTTCATCCCGCTGTTATACGGTAAAGCAGTGCTCCATTCGATAGGTCAACACGTCCTTTTACCCAGCAATATAGCGTGAGTGGACAATCTATCGATAGCAATAAGCAAATCAATATGCGCATATTCTGCATGCTTAATACCACCCAACGGAACGCGATCCTCGAGCATAGCCCTGCCGTTGTCAAAACGAAATTACTTATCGCAGATGAAATATGTAAACCGACCATCAATAACATTAAAGCTAATTTACCTTCTACGTTACAACAGAATCTATTTTATATTCCAGCATTAAAAACATCAGAGACCGCGGTTGAGTTTAGAAATATATCTAAGCAGGTGGCAAAAATGAGTCACCATCGCTGGTTTAAATCGATGGCAAGTATAGGCATGGCATCGTTACGTCTAACCTATAACGACGTATTGTATCTATCATTACCCTTGTACCATAATAACGCGATTGTTGCGATTGAGAAAAAGCAACTGTCTTTCTAGTAATATTTACTTGTAATCATTGATCTAGGCGACCTAAGTCGCCTTTTACTCTTCCATATTATATAAAACTACCTATGCTTGTTAAATTATTTTTGATAAAGAGAAATATATGACGATTACAATAGAGGTATGTGTCGATAATATAGAGTCACTTCTTACGGCTCAACAATCTGGTGCTGACCGTATTGAGTTGTGTTCAGCATTAGCGCTAGGGGGATTAACTCCCAATGCAGGCTTTGTTCAAAAATCGATTGATCTGGCGACAATCCCTCTTTACACCATCATTCGTCCTCGCGCGGGAGATTTTGTATATAGCGAACAAGAAATTGATATTATGGTTTCCGACATCAAATTCATGAAACTACTTGGCATCGAGGGCGTTGTTATCGGTGCACTAACCCCAGATGGAGATATTGATGAAGCGGCATTAAAACGCTTAATGTCAGCATCTCGAGATATTGGCGTCACTTTCCATCGTGCATTTGATTTGTGTAATGATCCTAAACAAGCCTTAGAGATCTTAATAAACGCCGGCTGTGAACGTGTCTTAACGTCAGGACAACAAGCAAAGGCTGAACAAGGCTGCGAGTTGATTAAAGAATTAGTCGCTCAGGCTGATGGCAGAATTAGTATCATGCCTGGCGCAGGTGTTAACCCAGAAAATGCTGAAAAAATCATCGCTATCACGCAAGTGAAAGAGCTCCATTTATCAGGGCAAACTACGAGAAAAAGCGTAATGAAGCCTAATTCAGCAGTTCAAATGGGAACCGAAGCTGAGGCCGATAGTTTAATATCGATCACTTGTGCAAAAACAATTTCTGAACTAGTCAATGTGGTTAATAATTAAACGCACGACGCTAATGCCATAAGTTCAGAAATGTCGTTAGATCAATCATATCCTAAGGTAAATCATCAAGATTAAATGTTTTCAGGATATGATAAGCAGGTTCTTCATAAGGGTGAGCAGAAATTAACGCGTTAATTGCAGCCCTTACATTCTCAGCACCACAGACCATTTCAACCCGAAACTCATCGACTAATTCAATCTCATCAAGCTTGCCAATATGCGGTTGACTACCCTGTAAGGGTTTAAACTGACCAGTACCTAAACATTGCCAAGCACAATTATCATAATCACCAATAGCACCAGCCCCGGCCTTAAAGATGGCTTGCTTGACAGCTTCCACGTTTATTTTCGGCACATAAAAAACAATCACGAACATAATTATATCCCACTGTAACGACACCTATTCACTATAGCTAGTATAAAAATATTTTGTTTTGCTGTCTAGTTACGTTTATATTAATAAAATCAATGAACCGAGGCGCTAACTTGTGGAAACCAAAATAAAAACTGACGTTAAAAGTAATAGTGATGTAAATCCCTTCCAGATCTTTATGCTGATCTTATCACTGCATGTTGTGGTCTCATCTCTACTGCAACTTATCTTTACCTTTTCAAGTAGCGTCACCGAAATATTAACAAGTGTGGACAACACTATTTGTTTATTCTTTTTCACTGACTTTATCATTCGCCTTTATCAAGCTGATAACAAACTACAGTTTATGAAATGGGGCTGGATTGACTTATTGTCTAGCATACCAATGGTCGAACAGCTGCAATTTATTCGCATCATTCGTATTGCTCGAGTGTTAAGATCTATCCAACATATCCGCTCATCAAAAATCATGTTCAAGATGATATTTGAGCATCGCTTTAAAGCCACCTTTTCATTAGTGGCAGCATTATCATTTGTCCTGCTAACCTTTGGTTCTATCGGTATTTTATTATTAGAACAAGGACAAGTAGGCAGTAACATCAACAACGGTATCGATGCGCTTTGGTGGTCATTCGTGACGATAACTACGGTTGGGTATGGCGATCATTACCCCGTGACAACAGGCGGACGTATCATTGCAGCGTTACTAATGACGGCTGGTGTCGGTTTATTCGGTACGTTTACAGGGTTCATTTCGTCATGGTTTGTTGATGGTGACGACCTGTCTACAAGACAACAAGCGTCAAGTACTGACGCATTACATGGCGAAATTTCTGAATTGAAGCAGGATATTGCTGAACTAAAAATATTGATTGTTCAGCAATCCCATAACCTTGATTCTAAATAAACACGTAATATCGAATTAAGCGGCACTTGCTAGTCGCTCAATCTTGTCGATGAGTACTTCTTTCTTAAAAGGTTTAGCGACATAGTCATTCATGCCGACATCAAAACAGCGCTGGATATCCGCATCCAGTACGCTTGCAGTTAGGGCTATGATCGGTGTTGGCGCAACCAAACACGATTTTTCCCATTTTCGAATTTGTTCTGTTGCTGTAAACCCATCCATTACCGGCATCATACAATCCATTAAGATTGCTTTATATTTATGCTGTCCAGAAGATACCATCTCGACAGCCTCTTTACCGTTATTGGCAACATGACTATCGTACCCACACTGCTTGAGCAGTAATGTCGCGACTTTTTGATTTATTAAATTATCTTCGACAACCAGGATAAGCGAATTATCCTTTGGGCTCATATCCTTTTCCATCTGCAGATGTGGTTCTAAAGTCGCCTCAGCGGACAAACTAGCTGCAATACTCGTTTGTGACTCCAGTTGATTTTCTAGTGCTGAATTAATTACTTTTAATAATCGATTTCCAAGCAATGGCATGGTCACCAAACCATCAATTCGACTGTCGAAATCGTACTTATCATCGGCATGTGACTGCACTAACACAAAGCTGTATTTTAGGGCCCGTTGACTTAAAAAATCAATATCCTTTAAGGTCAATTTAATGCTGTTTTGACAATATATGATCAAGTGATTAGCATCTTTATCTTCTACCCGATCATTTATCGTTAGGCTGTTAAATAAATCTTGCGTATAGGCCACCGTCGTTATGTCAGTTATATTATTACGTGATAATTCTGCGCATATAGTGTCACAAAAAACCATTTTATTACTAATAATGATGACGTTGGTATTTACGGGGACTATTTTCTGAACCCGAACTTCAGCAATAAATTCGGCTTCAATAGTGAAATAAAAGTTGCTTCCCTGCCCTTTGGCAGAATCAACGCCTATTTCCCCTCCCATTAATTCGATTAACTGAGTACTAATCGCCAAGCCCAGTCCCGTCCCGCCAAATTGACGCGTAATCGAACCGTCTTCTTGTGTAAAAGGTTCGAAAATTTTCTGCTGTTTATCTTCTTCTATACCAGTACCCGTATCTGCCACTGAAAAATACAACTCAGCTCTAGAGTTTTCAATGACTTTACTACCGAGTGTTAAGCTAACTGTACCACTGTCGGTAAACTTAACTGCATTGGATAATAAATTCATCAATACCTGACGCAATCTATGTTCATCAAGTAATAATTCATTCGGCAGTTCAGGGGCAATATTAACACTGAATTCGAGGTTCTTAGCTGCAGCACTCGGGGTAATAATAGCCACGGTATCATAAATAACTTCGCGTAAATCACAGCTATGATTCGTTATCGCAAGGTGTCCGGATTCAATCTTAGAAAAATCCAAAATGTCATTAATCAATATAAGTAATGTTTGCGATGAATTTTCAATAATGGCAAGGTGGTCTTGCTGAGATGGTGTCAATTTGGTATTTGACAAGATATTAGACATCCCGATCACGCCGTTTAACGGCGTTCTAATCTCATGTGACATATTGGCTAAAAATGAACTTTTAGCCACATTTGCTTGTTCCGCAGATTCCTTAGCTTGGATTATCTGTTTTTCATTGATGTGACGTTCTTCAATAAGATTATTCAACATTTTTGCAAACGCACTAAACTCATCATTGCCGTCTATTTTTATTTTTAATGAATAATCATGTTTCTCTTCAATACGGGTTAACGTGGTTATAATTTCGTTCAAATTACCCAGAATACGTTGTATTAACATCCAGCCGTAATAACTTGCACACACCAATAGAGACATAATAAAAATAGAAAATGCGACAACATGCATTTTTGCTTCAGCAACTTTAGCTTTAATTTTAGCGGATAAGTGCCCCCCAACATTAGCAACAACCTCGCTAATAAGTGCTAACCGCTTATCTAACGCCGATATATCATAATCGCTCGCATTTGCTTGGAAATGTCCATTCTGGATCAAATTACGTAATGCATAACTATCGGTAAAGGCCTGGTCAGAAAAAGTACTCTGTAACAGAGAAATCTGATTATTATCAGCACTTATCGCAATGAAGCGTTCAATAAAAAGTTGTTGTCTTTCTACAATCGGCGGTAACAATACTTTTGCATCGCCTTCTATACCTCTGACGATAAGATTTATATACCAGTTTTCTTCATTTGCCCAAAAATAGAGCCATTGCAACTGATACAACACTTCTAGATTACTTTGTATTTCTTTATCATTAAATTCAAGATGATTTTTTTCTAATATAAGCAGTAATTGACTGGTCGAATCTGATATCCAACTTGACCAATCATTAATATCCTCAGCACTCAAAAAGGTAAACTCTTCCTCTACCCCGTCTAAATCCGATAATAGCGCCATTGCATTGCTATCATCTTGTAGGGCTAAAGGAGCTAATACTTTTAATTTGCTTATTGAAGCAGAAAATGCACCAAGATTATCTTCATTAGTGACATTACTCGCTGACAACTTACTCACCCTTAAAGAATGTAGTAATGAATTTAACTGTAATGACTCTGCCAATAATTCAATTCTCGATTTCAACTTATCCAGTTGACCTAACGTAGACACAGACTCACTGACTCGATCGCCAATCAACAACGTGAGTAATAATAATGGGCATAATAATAACATTATCAGCCGTTTTTTGATCGATAGCGTATTAAGCATAATTTTTTGACTTCCATGTAACAATTTATTTGTTATTTACCCTCATTCTGACTAACTTAAATGATAGGTAATAGAATCGAAATTAGCAGGTAAACATGTTTAAAGGATTAAACTTACGCATTTTTTGCGTCGGACTACTCATTATTTCACTCTCCCCGCCATTTTTAGCCTCTGCTAATGAAGATACGAGTGAAGATGAAGGCCGAAATTTTGCCGTGTTTTCATTAAACAATGCCTTTCCAGTACTGAGTAAAAGTAAAGTCAGGATGATTTATAAAGGGAAAGTGAAACGCATCAACAAGGCAAATATTAATCTTGTTGATCTAACAGAGGATAGCAATGATAAAGCGAATTTTTACCAAACGCTACTTGGTAAATCGCTATCTCAAATGAATGGTTACAGAGCAAGTTTAGCATTCTCAGGAAAGGGCAACTTACCAGTCACCATATCAAACAATGACATTGCTACAATCTTGAACTGGTTAGAAGAAAACCCTAACGGTATCGCTTATGCCACCATCAAGTCATTACCAGAACATGTTAATGTTTTATTCATTTTAGAGCCGGAGGAATAAAGCATGCATATATCCACAATCTGCTTTATAGCAACAACACTATCGCTGACTACATTCACAACCAACGCAAGAATAAATCTTACCGATGACATTTCGTTGAGTGGTTTTGGTTCTACATCTATTACTCAATCTAATAATGCCACGCCGTTATATGTAAACAGGGAGATCACCGACGACATTTGTTACGATTGTGATACCACGTTAGGTTTACAAGGTGATATCCGTTTCAACGATAGCTTTAATGCATCAATTCAAGTTGTTAAACGTCCTCAAGATGATTGGTCATCTCCGGAATTAGAATGGGCGTATGTTGGTTATAGCGTTTCCGATTTTAATTTAAAGCTTGGTCGACTACGTTTGCCATTATTTCTAAGTTCAGAGTATTACTATGTGGGACAAGCTTATACATCAGCGCGTCCACCACAAGAAGTATACAACTCGATCTTAGGGTTCACGGCTTATGAAGGTATTTCTGGGACTTGGGATATCGAAATAAATGATGAGAGTTATTTAACACTTACACCTTATGCCGGTGTCGAAAGTGATGGGAGCGTTGATATAGGCGTAATTAGCTATGACTTTGTCATCGACAATACGCTAGGTTTACACAGTGAAATCAGTGGTTTTGATTATCGAATTATGTTCAATTATGCCCACTTTAAATACGCTGTTGATGTAACAACGCCACTTGGAAGTCAGCACTATGCTGCTGATAGTATCCATATTTATACCTTAGGTATTGAGAAGTCTTGGGAGCAATTGACGTTAACAACTGAAGTATTAATCGATAAAATGCATTTCAATTGGTATTCCAGCATTGGTTATAATATTGATAAGTTTACACCGTATGTGACTTATGCCGAATCACACCACACCAAAAAAAATAATTCGCTTTTATTGGGACTACGTTATGAGTTAACAACAACGGTATCGTTAAATGCGGAGTGGAAATATACTGATGCAAATGGGGGCAGTAATGGTGAGTTAATTACAGCTCCTACTGATGATGAGACAGATGCGCAGTTGTATACGTTAATGCTTAATTTTATCTTTTAGATAAACCGTGCAATTCAATAACTGAATAACGCTAGGCACTTAATTAGCTAGCGTTATTCATGTCATCATGCTTCGGTTTGAGCTTCGACTATGTCGGCAATAATCTGCATGCGCTCTGCGCCCGTTATACTAAGATAAAGACGACTAACGCGAACAGCATAACCAAACTTATCTTTACCCAATGCTTTAACCAATTCGGGTAATAATATTGCGTCGAGATGAAACGTTTTTATATAATGTTCGATTGCATGCTCAACACTGACAAAGTCGGTACCATCAAAGGTAAAACCACCAGCCTCATCATCGGCAGCAAGCGGGATTCCGTCAACACACAACGGCCAACCTGAATAGTTAACCCTATCTTTTGTCATGGTATACATCATCCAGGCGCTACGTTTAAAACCTTCAAATGCCGCACCTTCAAATTCAGACTCTTGCAACTCTTGCTCAGTCCAATTTGAACCAATACTTAACGCTTTTTGATATTTACGCGTTAACGCTGCCTTTACGGCATTGCGGTATTGATAAATAGACTGACAACGGGCCGTTTTAACAACCGACGTACATTCGGTGCACGCAGGCACCGATAAAGGATCATGCGGCGCGTTATGTATATCATCGGCAGAAAATGGGATGTTAACATCACTATTAGATGGCTCGCCACAAAATAAACACGTGTAGCGAACATCAAACGGAATGTCTATCTTAGGGTAATGATCAAATGACATTATATTGGACTACTTCTTTTTCAACGACAGAGTACCTTTAACACGCGGCGCAGCTGGGCTAGCTTTGGTAGCATTAGCCAACTTGGCTTTTTCACGGTCAGCAATAATACTGAAACGTGTAGCAGGTTTTTTTCGTTCTTTTTTCTTTTCAGCCGAGTTAAAACGCGCTCTCGATGCAATTTGTTCATCAGAATAAGACGCTGGTTTATCTTGCAGAGCTATACCTGAAGACACATTAGATGAAACATCAGCATCAGACGATTTTTCATTTTGCGTCCAAAAATTAGACGCCGGTTCGTCGTTATTATCTAGATCAGCGACTGTTTCATCTTGACTCCAAACATCTGAACGTGCTTCATCATTCAAAACTTGACCAGGGGTTGCTGCATAGTCACCGTAGCCAAAACGCTTCTGACGAGCAGCACTGTTAACACCACGTTTTGAATGTTGGCCTTTTACCTTAGGCTTAACTTGGCCATAATCAGACGCTTCTTCGGTACTGCTAGAACCTTCAACCATGGCGTTTATTTCTGCCATTTCATTATCCGTTAGCAAACGCCACTGGCCAGTCGCTAAACCTTTAATATCAATGTTCATGATACGGGTACGCGTGAGTGATTTTACTTGGAAACCAAAATGCTCACACATGCGTCGGATCTGCTGATTTAGACCTTGCGTTAAAATTATTTTGAATTCAAAACGACCTTCGCGTGTTACTTTACAGGCTTTAGTGACGGTGTCTAAAATTGGCACACCGCGCGCCATACCAGTTAAAAATTTGTCTGTAACCGTGCTATCAACTTTAACAATATATTCTTTTTCATGCGCATTACCAGCACGTAGTATTTTATTAACAATATCACCGTCATTGGTTAAAAAGATAAGACCTTCTGAGGGTTTATCAAGACGACCAATTGGGAATATGCGTGTACTGTAGTCAATCAAATCAATTACATTGCCGTGAATGTGACGCTCTGTTGTACACGTGATGCCTGCCGGTTTATTTAAAACAATGTAGATACGCTTTTGCTTGGCTTTTACTGGCTTACCGTTTACAGATACCATATCGCCATCTGACACTTTCGTCCCCATTTCAGGAATCTTACCGTTAATGGTTACGCGACCTTGTTCAATTAAGCGGTCAGCCTCACGGCGAGAGCAATAACCCGTGTCACTGATATATTTATTAAGTCGTGTTAGTTTGATGTCTTGTTGCGTCATGATAATTTATACTAATATTAAGGGGATTAGGAATTGCGAAAAGGTTTTGAGAATTTATACTTCAGAAAGACCGCAATTATGTCGGCGGAGTATAACAGAAGGCATTATTATCAAGCAATATTAGTGTATATATTTAACCTTTCAACTAATTAATACTAATTCATCCGCAAATATTGGGTTTTTTTCGCGCTTCGTGGTACATTGCCCGCATTATTGGGTGACTATAATAACCCTCGTTATTTCAAGACAGAGCAAAGCACTATGGCAGAATTAGGTAAGTTAAATACCTTAGAAATTATCAAAGAAACTGGATCGGGTTTCTACCTGGACGGCGGTGTATTAGGTGAAATACTGTTGCCTTTTACAAACTCACCATTGGATATAGATATCGGTGATGAGCTTGAGGTATTTATCTACCTTGATTCAGAAGACCGTATCATTGCAACAACGCAAAAAGTACTCGGTGCAGTTGGCGAATTCGTCATGCTAAAAGTAAAACAAGTAAACAATGTGGGTGCATTCCTTGATTGGGGTTTAGACAAAGATCTGTTAGTGCCATACAGTGAACAACGCATTCCATTACAAGTGGGTCGTGAATACCTTGTTGCTATCTATCTTGATCGCATTCATGGTCGTATTACAGCAACAACAAAACTAGATCGCCATGTTGACAATACGCCAGCGCGATACAAAATACATGAGCAAGTTGAAATCACACCTGTTGATCCAACTGATCTGGGTTATAAAGTCATTGTAAATAACAGCCATTGGGGTGTTGTATACAAAAATGAAATGTTTAAGAAATTAAACCGTGGCGAAAAACAAAAAGCGTATATTCAAAAAGTACGTGAAGACGGTAAAATTGATATCTTACTGAATGAACCCGGTCACGGTAAAGTATCGGACTTTAGCCAAGTGTTATTGTCAGAACTGAATAAACATGGTGGTTTCATGCCAGTGACAGATAAAACTGACCCTGAAACAATTGCGCGTTTATTTGGTGTAAGTAAGAAAACATTCAAAAGCGCAGTAGGTCAATTATTCAAGAAAGGTATCATTGATATCGTGAAGACGGGTAACGTTGGTTTACAAGTTAAAGACAGTGAATAAATCACGCTATAAATAGTGTTAGTCCTATCTATCAACGCCGATAATACTAATACTGATGATAATAAAAATGGAAGCCAATTGGCTTCCATTTTTTGTTCTACGTTACTGTAATTTGAATGCTTAATGATGAATTAATGAACAATTTGCAAAATAGCAACGTTAGCTTGTTTATCCATTTCAGCAGAGCCTAGGATCATAATCAACTCATCATCAGAGTAAACAGATAAATCGTTTGCTTGTTCGATAATATCTTCCATAACAGGGTTCAAGTCACCGTCATGAACTCGGTGCCATTGATAAAAACTAATCAGTAAAACTTGTAACACGTAACCTTCATCTAATAAAGCTACGTCAATACCACTTTCCAATGCCACCGCTTCCAATGTGTCAATATCAAAGGAAACACTGCCGTCATCATCCAGTTCTAGTTCTAATGAATCAAAATCAATCCCATCAGGGATACTAATTTCGACTCTAGTTAATGCGGAAATATCCATATAGCATTCCCTCTTTAAGCCAAGCATAGCTACAAAATAACACTAATTCGAAAAAAAACAAGCTTATACAGCATTCAACATATTATGTTTCTGTTGCGGTTACCTTGGCAGTGGTAAATGTAAAAGCCAACTCATCACCTTTCAATTGAATATCAACCGCACCACCATTTGATAGTTTGCCAAACAAGATTTCATTCGCAAGGTTGCGCTTAATTTTATCTTGAATAACACGCGCCATTGGTCGTGCACCCATGGTTTTATCATACCCTTTATTCGCAAGCCATTTACGCGCATCGTTTGATACGTTCAATGTCACTTGCTTGTCATCAAGTTGGGCTTCTAACTCAACTAAGAATTTATCCACCACCATATGAATAACATCCATATCTAAGTGATTAAACCAAATAATATTATCAAGACGGTTACGGAATTCAGGTGCGAATATTTTATTCACTTCACCAAGCGCATCACTATTATTATCTTGCTCTTTAAAACCGATTGACTGGCGAACTGTTTCAGCGGCACCCGCATTCGTCGTCATCACCAGTATAATATTACGGAAGTCCGCTTTACGGCCATTATTATCCGTTAACGTACCGTTATCCATGACTTGTAATAACAAGTTAAATACATCCGGATGGGCTTTTTCGATTTCATCTAAAAGCACAACTGCATGTGGCTGTTTGATAACCGCATCCGTTAATAAACCACCTTGATCATAACCAACATAACCAGGAGGCGCACCGATCAGACGAGATACAGTATGACGTTCCATATACTCAGACATATCAAAACGAATTAGCTCAACACCCATTATTTTAGCTAAGCGTTGAGTCACCTCGGTTTTACCGACACCTGTTGGACCTGCAAATAAGAATGAACCAATTGGTTTAGTCTCAGCACCAAGACCAGAACGAGATAAACGGATCGCATCAGTGAGCACTTCAATCGCTGGATCTTGACCAAACACAACCATCTTCAGGTTACGCTCTAAGTTTTTAAGCACATCACGATCGTTTGATGAAACTGATTTTTCAGGAATTCGAGCCATTTTTGCAACAATAGACTCAATTTCACCGATACCAATTGTTTTCTTACGTTTATTCTCTGGTAATAAACGCTGTTTCGCCCCGGCTTCATCCATTACATCAATTGCTTTATCAGGCAGTTGACGTTCGTTAATATACTTCGCAGATAATTCGGTGGCAGCACGTAGTGCTTTCGCGGTATAGCGTACATCATGATGTTCTTCGTAACGTGATTTCAACCCTTGCAGGATCTTCACCGTATCATCAATAGAGGGTTCCATTATGTCTACTTTTTGGAAACGTCGTGCCAATGCACTATCTTTTTCAAAAATCTGGCTATATTCAGCATAGGTCGTCGAGCCGATACAACGTAACGAACCATTACTGAGTAGTGGCTTAAGTAAGTTAGCGGCATCAAGTTGTCCACCCGATGCGGCACCAGCACCGATGATGGTATGAATTTCATCAATGAACAAAATAGCATCATCATGTTTTTGTAACTGTTTCAATAATGATTTAAAACGTTTTTCAAAGTCACCACGATATTTAGTACCAGCAAGCAGTGCACCGAGATCAAGAGAAAACACCTGGGTATTTTTCATTACGTCAGGCACTTCTTTATTCACAATACGATATGCGAGACCTTCAGCTATTGCAGTTTTACCTACCCCAGCCTCACCCACTAACAATGGGTTGTTTTTACGACGGCGACATAAGATTTGAATCGTACGAGTGAGTTCTTCATCGCGTCCAATTAATGGGTCAATGCGCCCTTCAACAACCAATTTATTTAAGTTCGCTGAGAAGTTTTCCAGTTTAGTCGATTGATCGTCACTATCATTAATCGCTTGTTCTGATGCATCCTGATTATCTTCAATCTCTGATTCTTCGTCGTTTTTACGAATACCATGGGAAATAAAATTAATCACGTCAAGACGGCTCATGCCTGATTTTTTCAAAATATAAGCAGCTTGTGACTCTTGTTCACTGAAAATAGCGACAAGCACATTGGCACCTGTTACTTCATTATTTCCTGAAGATTGCACATGAAACACAGCACGTTGTAATACTCGCTGAAAACCAAGCGTAGGTTGTGTTTCTTTGTCTTCATCTGACTCAGGTAAAATAGGTGTTGTCTGCTCTAAAAAAAGCAGTAATTCATCACGAATAGCATCGATATTACCAGAGCAGCCTTTAATTGCTTCGCAGGCCGATTTGTTACTTAAGAGTGAAACCAGTAAGTGTTCGACCGTCATAAACTCATGGCGATTCTCACGTGCAGTTTTAAACGCTTCATTTAGCGTGATTTCAAGATCTTTGCTTAACATAGGCATCTCCCTATAACTACGTGTTGCGTAATATTGCTATCATTACGCTTGTTCCATGGTACATAATAAGGACTGTTCGTTATCTTTCGCATATTGCATCACCTGTGATACTTTTGTCTCGGCTATCTCAGCCGTAAATACACCACAAACACCCCTGCCCCGAGAATGGACAGTTAACATGATCTGGTTAGCCTTATCTATATCCATAGAAAAAAACCTTTGTAGTACATCTACAACGAAATCCATTGGAGTATAGTCATCATTATTCAAAAACACTTTGTAAAACGAAGGTGGTTTTAGTTCTAGCTCACTTTCTATACTTGTTTTGAAATCAATCAGTTCATCTAACTTACTCATAATTCTATCTTAGTACCTATCAGAGATTTGGGCTAATAACTTTCAACCTTTCGACTAAGTTTACCCCATTTTAACCATTTTTAGGAATATTAACTTGACTATAGTTGCGAATAAACTAAATTTATTAACAAGATGCATTATAATGTTAACATTATAGCAACTTATTATATTGATCGTTATATACATCTATCACCCTTCTGATTAAAAGGGGGAAAGACAGTCCAGTAATCAAACAATTTATAATTACAGAAAGGATGCAGAGGTATGGCAACCGGTACGGTTAAATGGTTCAACAATGCGAAAGGATTCGGCTTCATTTGTCCTGAATCTGGTGGTGATGATGTGTTTGCGCATTTTTCTATCATACAAATGGATGGATACCGCACATTAAAAGCAGGGCAACTGGTGAATTATGAAATAGATGAGGGACCAAAAGGCTCTCACGCTATTTCCATTTCAGCGCATGAGGCAAGCGAAAAAAAATAACTTGTCTTCTACCGTGATACAAAGCGGCTTAGCTGCTTTTATACCCAAGCTACTTCAAGATACATAATCCGCATATTGAAGTAACTTGGGTATTATTTTACCTGTTTTTTGAAGATTAATATCAACGATTAAACTTGTAATATAAATCGACCGCACTATCGATACCAGTCACTAACTCTATATACAGCTTGGGTATGATCTCGTACCGTACAACAACTTCACTCAAAGCAGAAAATAAACCAATGCCATAACGGATCTGAACACCTGGTAGTACATAACCACTCACCTCAACCCGAGTATCATCGCCCTGTCCTCGCGTATCAATAGCAAAGTCTTTAACACCTAATGTATCACCTAAAAAACCGATAACGTCTTTACCTTGACCTAGACTGGAGCCTACAAGCATGGTGGTGATAACAACATCCTGACTGGTTTCGTCTTTCGAGTTTATATCGCGACCACGCAATAAATACGAGATCATTCTTGTCTGCTGCATGTCCGGTTCTGAAAATAGAGTGAAAACAGGTTTCTTTACTGGCCCAATTAAGCGAATACCAACAATCACATTATCTTCAGTGAGCTCTGTATTGCGTATTGCTTCAACATTAATATACGGGTTTTCAACCGAGCCTGAGAAAACAACCTGACCTTTACGAATATAAAGATCTTGTCCAAACGAGCGGTAACGACCGTTTTCAAACTGCAACATACCATCAGAAAAAAAATTTCCATCTTCGTCAAGCACAATACTTACAGCACCAGTGATGTTAGATTCTAACCCAAAAGAATCAATTTTAACGTTATCTAACAGTTTGATATTCACTTGAACCTCAAGTGGGTAAGTTTGTTTTACCATAAAATCATCTGAATCAATAATAATGACATCATTAGAAACCTGAATCGCACTTAGCGGTAATTTTTCAACTTTAATTAACGCATACGGAATGACAATATCGCCTGTTACTTTCGCCCCCTTATCATCACCTTCAACTATAATTTCAGGGCTAAAATGAAGCTTTAACCCCTTATTATCGTCAAATTCTAAATTGTCACCGTGTAACAACATTCGGTAGTAGAATTCGTCCCCCCACGTAAGGCTACCCATGATCTTTGCTAACCCTTTACCTGAATTAGCGCTACCTGTAATACTAGCTCGTTTACCACTGGATTCGATACTGAATTGAAAATTTTCCAATGTAACAGGTAATTCGTCACCCGCTAAATAGCCATTATTGACATTAAACTGGCCAATAACCTCAGGCTTATCTAATGTACCACCAATGATACCGGCACCAGAAACTACACCATTAAGTACATCAACCTGATAGATCAACGGTTCAATAAATGCTAGATCAATGTCAGTGATGTTTATATCACCACTCAATTCTCGGCTATCAAAGAGATCATCGATACGAATATAACTTGTCATCCCACCCAGCTCACGAGATTGAATATTAGTTTTTACGCTTACACTAGACTCGTCTAATCGAATCTGCATTGTTAGGATGTCAAAATTTGCGGTACTACTTTCTTCTTCATTATAAATAAGTGCCGAGCCATCAGTGATACTCACTTCCGAGTTGAGCTGTAACGGTTGTCCTTTACCCCAAGTCACTTGACTAACAATATTCAGTAAACCTTCAATTTCAAGGTTATTGGCGGTTTCTAAACCCAGTTTATTAATATCATAGTCATGTAATTGGAACTCAAACTTATCTGCATCTTCGAGTTTACCGTCAAAACCTAAACAGAATTTTGCTTCTTTTTCATTCCAACAATGCTGATCAACAAAAAGGTAATAATCTTTATCAGAGAACGAAAGTTCGACATTGGGATCAACTATCCAATTTCCGTATTCAGAGTTAATACGTCCTTTCGTCACTTTGCCTCGCCAAACCTCTCCCAGCCAAGAGCCAGTCACCTTCAATACCGCGTTGTTTTTTTCATTTTCAATATTTAAACTAATACTATTATTACCATTGTCGGCTTTATAATCGACTGCGACCTTACTAATCAGTTGCTCACCAATGTGCAATTCTTCACCCAACAGTGAGATCACGCCCTCTGGACGTTCCGTCAAACTGATTCGACCATTTAGATCAGCGCGTAATAATTTATTATTTTCCAACGACACATGATCTGCGAACAAATCGAAATTTAGCCAAGGTTTAGATTTATGACCAATAACAGTAAAATAACCAAACGCACTGCCTTTACTTCCAGCAAGATAGGGCGTTAATGATTTTACATCGACTTCTCCGCCTAACTTAAATTGCTCATTGATGATACCGTCGAGTCGAATAGAATCGTCACCATGGGAAAGAGATAAACCATTCAAATGCCAATAAAGATCTTGATTTAACGTGAGTTGCCCTTGTAACGTTAATGGATAATCGCCTATATCCGCAGCAATATTAATATCATGTATATCTACGCGCCAATCATTATCTAATGCGAGTTTAAAATCGACTTTCGCATCACCACTGGGCCGGAGTTTTACTTCTGGCC
Organism: Moritella yayanosii; assembly: GCF_900465055.1. Taxonomy (NCBI): domain Bacteria; kingdom Pseudomonadati; phylum Pseudomonadota; class Gammaproteobacteria; order Alteromonadales; family Moritellaceae; genus Moritella; species Moritella yayanosii. Next base: position 1,059,066 of record NZ_LS483250.1, read on the forward strand.
AGTATTTATCTAATTGTACGCCTGTCGTTGCTATCTCACTGCTAACCCTAATACCATCAACCCAATCTATCTGTGCTGAAGCAACGACAATCCCACCCAAAGTCTGAGCGTTTATGGTAGAAAAAAATAAGCCTTGTAAACTGCCCTTACCCTCGGCATCAAGATTAATTAACGGTGTATTATCAATGTCGAGTGATCCGGAAATAACGATATTATAATCATCTAAATCGCCTTGTAATGATAACGAACCGTCTTTTGTCTCTATATAAGCAGGTGACCGTAATGGCCAGCTTAAATGCTGCCAATTAGCCTGGATCGTAAACGGTAAAGCAGGCTGTAATGGCGCTAATGAGACGTCTATGTGGGTATTGAACGGTCCGGAGGTCTTGATCGAAAAGTCGATTTTATCAAGGCTGCCGCCCGCTTTTACGTCAATGACAAGGTGATTTAATAACTCGGGCTGTTTGAATGTCGTGCGGGCATTTACATACAAAGGATAACCTTGCTGTAAGACAATATTTCCTTTTATGCTGGTATCAGCCTGGGGCATATCAACGACAAGTTTTTCAATGTTCACCTCACCGGCATCAATAAAACCGATTAACTCGATTGCATTAAAATCAAGAAATAAGTCGTTAATCTGAAGTTTAGATTGAATCAATTCAGCGTCATGCACATCGACACGTAATGGAATTGAGACCTGATACAGCTCAAATTCATTTAATAATGCTGACACAGCATCTAATTGTTTATTAATTTCAACCCGAGCGATAGCTTGTTCAGTGCTTGCTAGCGCGTTGCTTTTTTCTGCCGTCAGCACTTGAACAAATACATTTGTCGTTTTAACTTGGGTAACCGAAATATCTCGTCCTGACAAATTCACCGCACCTTCAAGCCGATCGGCGGTTATTTTTGTATTTGCGATAACAACATTTATATTATGAATATCGATATTGGCAACACGAATGAAAATCGGAATGTCTAGCTGCCAGCCATTATTGGTAATGTTATCATCAAGTTCAGCAATACGTGTTAAGGCATCACCTAAATCTAGGCCTAAAAGTACGCCGCGTTCTTTCTCAAGGGCCATCGAATAGCTGACAGCAGCAGCATTAAGCGAATTGACACAAAGCTCACCACCGAATAAACAAGATAAATCGATATCGTAATCTAAATCTACAATTGAGAGCTGAAGTAAATCGCCTTGCCAGTCTATTTTTGTCCAGCGCGCTTGACTAAATACAGTGCCGTTATCAAGTTCAAGATGCAATGGTAACCCTGCGTTATTCAGTTTCTCAATAAGGTATTGGTTACCGGCATGGCTACCAAGCAACGCGGTAATGCTGCCCAGCATGAAAATCAGTAAGACTAACGTGATTTGAAGAAAACGCATTACAATTCAGGTCCAATATACAAGTGAAAAGTATACTTAGTATCCGTATCAGAATTAACCGGCACCGCAAAATCAACTTTAACAGGGCCGATCGGTGTCATCCAACGAATACCCGTACCTACACCAATACTAATAGGTTCAGAAAAGTCATTGGTTGAAGTACCTGCATCGACAAAAAGGCCAATTCGCCACTTATCAGCAAACTGATAACCGTACTCAAACGAACCCACCATTAGATATCGACCACCGATATAGGCATCTGCCGCATCAACAGGCGTAACAGTTTCATATTGATAACCACGGATACTCTGGCTACCACCAGCAAAAAAACGCATCGAAGCAGGCACACTTTCAATTTCATCGACATAGATAGCACCAAGATCCACTCGCGTAGTAAAAAAGTGGGTTCGATCAAGAGAGCGTAAATACTTTGTTCTACTTTGTATTTTAGCCATATTAATGTCTGCGCCCCAATAACGACTGGCGACTTCTAAATTTAAGAGCTGTTGATTACCCCAATACGGATCGACACCACCGCGTTGTTTTGTTCGCGCAAAACTAACCCCTGGTAGCACCATAATATTACTACCAACTTGGCTAGCTTGGATAAAATCTTCTTGTTCAACTTTAATAAACCAAGTACGTAACCATTTTGATTCTAGTTCAAATTGACGCTGTAACTGTAACGTAAACAGTTTACTTTCGGTATCTTCATTATCTTTACGTTGATAACCAAATTGGATTTTAGCGATGTTAGTGATTGGATCTTCAATGGGAATAGCATAGTTAAAGGTAAATTCTTGCTGTACTGTCGAATACTCAAATTCTGCCGAAACACTGTCACCGCGATTGTTGATCCAAGGTTTTTTCCAGCCTAACGTGCCTCTGAAGCCGACATCACTCAAATAACCGACACCAATCTCATAGGTATTGCTGGGATGGTTAATCACAGTGATCACGATTGGGACTTTACCCTCTTTTCTGGCGTTAATATCAGGCACCACAGAGGCCGACTGAAAATAACGACTGTTGAATAACGCTAAACTATACTCAGCAACTAAATTCGACTCATAGGCTTGCCCTAACTTAAAGGTTGCTAATTCAGTAACGACAGTCTCAGACTTGGTTTGATTAGATAAAACCGAATCACCAAATACATATCGTTGCTTACTGTCGAAAATAAGATCGACATCCGCACTATTCTTCTGAATACTAACACGTACTTCACTTTGCGCCCACTTACCGTCAAAGTAGCCCCGTGCTAATGCTAATTTTGTAATTCCAGCTTTGAATTGGTCATAATCTTGATGCGATAAATAAACACCTGACTTAAGCGGCACAGTACTAAGCAGATCTAAAAAAGCAGGATCATGACCCGCTTCACCGTTAATCCTAATATTAACCTTTCTAAGTTTAATTCTGTCACCAAGATTGATGTCGATAAATACAATCAGTTCATCATCATCTAACGTCAGGTTAACCGTCGTTTCTGACTGATAAAAACCGAATACCTGGATAGATTCAATGATATTTTTTCGGACTTTAGATTCAAAATAACTGTAGTTATTACCTTTGGGTGTAGATATAGTCGACAAATACGAATTAACATTATCTTCGATAGCACCGGAGACACCTTTAATTTCGAAATCAACCATTGAGACAGCAAACGCAGAAGGAGAAAAAACAGAAGAATATAACAATAGCATCAATGCGAACAGAACTGGTAATTTCACTAACTGAGGCCTTAACTTAGCACAGTTCAAATATAGAATCGTACTTTCCATGTAAAGGAAAATGATGAGTAACAGATTAGTCTAATTAGTATCAAAAAACAATGACGTGGTATTTACAACACCATTGTATATACCCAAGCTACTTCGAGCAGTACAATCAGTAAACCTCTGATATAGCATCTTGAAGTAGTTTGGGTATATTAACTAAAGGCCTTCGCTAATAATGCGCTTAGCTAAGGCCTTTGGGCAACCAAACTCGGTCCAATCTTCAGTCAGTAGCACTGTGTCATATTTACGGCAAATGTGTGGTAAAAATGTATCATGGCAATCAGAAATTAATTGCAGATATTCACGTGGCGTACCTTGTTCGGCATCACGAGCGCGTGAAAGCATACGCATATAAGCCGTTTCAGCGTCACAACGTAGATATACAACAGCCGATACACGCGGGTAATCGACTAGTTTAGTCTGGATATCGTAATAATAATCAAGATCTTTGCCATCAGGGCGGCAAGCTTCTGCTAGATTCGCTTGGCAGAATACCAGATCAGAGAATAATGAACGCTCAATAATGTAATTAAACGCAGGATCCAAATCTTTACAAATATCAGATCTTTTGTTGGTAATATAGCGCTGAAATTCAATGCGGCGTGCAGGATCCACCGTAAACGCTTGTAATAAGCGTTGAAATTCAGGGTCTGAATCAACATCTTCTAATATTAACTGCCAGTCAGCGTTATCATATTCTGTTAATTCTTTAGCCAACAAAGGCAGCAATGTTGATTTACCAACACCGATATTACCTTCAATTGATACTAGTTTAAACGTTTGCTCATTACTCATTATAAAACCTATGATGCTAATATAAGCGGCAGATTATAGCATATCAACAGTGCTATCCTAGCTCAAGCATGTTTAAATACTTAGCGGATAAATAAATTAAGTCTGATTTATTTATCCGCTAACGTAAATGATACATTCACCTAAGTTACTTATTCCTGTATAATATGCCGCCTTAATGAGGCATATTGCCCAGTTGCTAGGATATCCAATGAAATTTTCATCATATAGTTTTACTCCCGAAATTTTACGTGCGCTAGATGCTTGTAATTATGACCAAATGACGCCTGTACAACAGCAAGCTATTCCAGCCGCTGGTCGTGGTAAAGATATTCTAGCGAACGCACAAACAGGTACTGGTAAAACAGCCGCGTTTGCTTTACCTATCTTGCAACAAATCGCAGATACGCCAAAAGACATCCACTCAGGCAGCGTACGCGCATTAATCTTAGTACCAACCCGAGAGCTTGCAGCGCAAGTAACAGAGAACGTTCAAGCGTACAGCCAATTCATGTCACTTAACGTAGTGAGTGTATACGGCGGCGTTAAAATGGAAACGCAAACTAAACAGCTTAAACAAGGGGTTGATGTTTTAGTTGCTACACCTGGGCGTTTATTAGAACACCTACAACTTAACAATACTAACCTTGCTAACGTTGAACACTTAGTATTAGACGAAGCCGATCGTATGCTAGATATGGGCTTCATCACCGATATCCGTAAGATCTTAGAGTCTATATCGAATAATTTCCAAACAATGCTGTTCTCGGCAACGTTGTCTCAACAAATGAAGCACCTAGCAAATGAATTACTGACTAGCCCAGTGATCGTTTCTGCTTCAAAAGAAAACTCGACAGCGTCAACCATTAAACACGTAATTCATCCTGTTGAACAACGCCGTAAACAAGAGCTTTTATCTGAATTAATTGGCACTAAAAACTGGAAACAGGTATTGGTTTTTGTTAACACCAAAGAAGCGGCTAATAACATCGTTAAGGAATTAAAACTTGATGGTATTAAAGCTGACGTTTGTCACGGTGATAAAGGTCAAGGCGCACGTCGTCGTGCATTAACTGAATTTAAAGAAGGTAAAATCCGTGCACTAGTAGCAACAGATGTTGCTGCACGTGGTCTAGATGTTCAAGGTCTTAAGCATGTCGTTAACTTTGATTTACCATTCCTAGCTGAAGATTATATTCACCGTATCGGTCGTACAGGCCGCGCTGGTGAAACGGGTAATGCAGTATCATTTGTATGTCGTGAAGAAGAACATGGTCTGGCTGACATCGAAGCGATGATCGGTTATAAGATTGAACGTCAAGTAGTTAAAGGTTATGAAGTAAGTAACCGTGATCGTTTGATTGCTGATATCAGTGGCCGTGCTTCGCATGAACGTCGTCAACCGCGTCGTAACAAAGCCGTTGGTGAAGAAAAAGTTGAACACAAGCCAAAAACAACGGCGCCAACGAAAAAAGCAAGCAAAGGTAAACATCGTAAAACAAGTGCGAAGTTACACCGTAAAGGTAATGTAGCGGCACCAAAACAAAAATAAAACTTAGCTTAACTATTATTATTTAAAAATAGTAAGGCCCTATTAAACAACCTCACGGGGTTAATTTAATAGGGCCTTTGCTTATTAACAACAATATAGTTTACAAACCATTGTTTACAAAAACAGTGTCTGCAGGAGCATTGCAGCTATTCAGCAATTACTTCCAACGGTCGGCTGCTGTCGTATCCGTTTCTCGGGCATCTACCCAATGAGAACCCGCTTGGGTTGCTTCTTTTTTCCAGAATGGTGCTTGAGTCTTTAAATAGTCCATAATGAACTCGCATGCTTGAAAAGCATCACCACGGTGCATACTGGCCACACCAACGAAAACAATCTGCTCACCTAACGCCAATTCACCAATACGATGGATCACTTTAACACCTTGAATTGACCAACGTGTTTCAGCTTCAATCAAAATCTTAGCCAGTGACTTTTCAGTCATGCCGGGATAATGTTCAAGCGTTAAGCCTGATACGCTATCTCCCTGGTTAAAATCGCGTACCTTACCGATAAAAGTAACGATTGCACCAGTGCTGTGGCTTTTACCTAACGCCGCATATTCAGTCGCTAAATCAAAATCTTCAGTTTGGATTTGAATGGTATCTGTATTCATTTAACCTCCAGTAACGGGTGGGAAAAATGCCACCTCGACACCGTCGTTAAGTGGCGAGTCTAAACTACAAATTTCTTGGTCAATCGCCACCAGCAATTTATCAGAATCAAGCGCCAGCGCCCACTTCCCGCCTTTACCTGCTAATTCAGCACGTAATGCATTCACAGACTCAAACTGGCCAGTCACTTCTAATTCTGCGCATTCAACCAATTCTCTAATTTGTGCAAAAAATAATACTTTAATCATGACAATACCTTACGCAATCTAAACTTTAAAATGACCTGACTTGCCACCGGTCTTCTCAAGTAGCTTAATACCATCAATGATGATGTCTTTTTGAACCGCTTTACACATATCATAAATGGTTAATGCGGCTACTGATGCCGCTGTTAACGCTTCCATTTCTACGCCGGTCTTACCCGAAAGTTTACAACAGGTTTCGATGCGTACAAGGTTATTTTCTGGCTCTGGTGTTAATTCGACTGTCACTTTAGTCAGCATAAGCGGATGACAAAGCGGGATAATATCAGCGGTTTTCTTCGCGGCTTGAATGCCAGCAATACGCGCAGTGGCAAATACGTCACCTTTGTGGTGATCACCCGACATGATCAGCGCGAGTGTTTCTGCCGACATACGCACAATCGCTTCCGCTCTTGCTTCACGTTGCGTTACTTCTTTTTCAGTAACATCAACCATATTTGCTTCACCAGAAGCATTTACATGAGTAAATTGTTGAGACATTAGAATTCCTATTACTTAAATATGTGGCATAAAATTATATGGACGATGAGCATTATTTAACTGCTCACGTAAGATCTTATTCCAACCTGTTTTACATGCACCCGTTGATCCAGGCATACAGAAAATAACGGTTTTATTGGCAAAACCACCCACTGCGCGGCTTTGAATTGTCGATGTTCCGATTTCATCGTATGAAACTGCACGGAATAATTCACCAAAACCTTCGATTGCTTTATCAAATAACGGCTGTACGGCTTCTGGTGTCATGTCTCGTGCAGTAAAACCAGTGCCACCGGTAATTAACACGCCTTGGATATTTTCGTCAGCAATCCACTGAGAGACGATCGCGCGGATCTTATATTTATCATCAATGACGATCTTTTTATCCATCAAAATATGACCATCGGCAACAAGTGCTTCTGCAAGAAAGCGCCCTGAAGTATCTGTTTCTTCATTACGGGTATCGGATACGGTTAATACCGCGAGTTTTGCGGCTTTAAACGCTGATTCAGCATGGCTCATTATTTTTCCTTTTCAATTCAGTCATGTTAATTAAACAAGCTCAACGCTGAAAATGACTATCACACGTCTTACTATTTATTATTTATTATTTATTATTTACTACTTACAGTCACTTTTACTTTATTGTTATTGTCGCGACTGTCTCGAATCAATGCATCATTGGCGATGGTATCTACAGATTTGGCAAGACGATCGTATAAAAGTACATTCACAGTCGCTGCAAGGTTCATGCAACCCACTGTCGGTACATAAACAACCGCTGATGCACGATCAATTACTTTTTGATCTATTGTGCCGTCTTCAGGACCAAAGATATAAATAACATTATCAGGATGCTCAAACGCTGGTAACGGGATTGCGCCTTCCGCTAATTCAACGCAAACAATATTGGTTGATTCTGGAATACTATCGAGCCAATTATCAACACCTGTTAATGGCGTTTTAGCGGCGATATTTTGAGTGTCGGTTTGAAAGGCAGATGCGCGATCATATCTTAGCCCGGTATAATAAACCGCATCTGCTTGATAACAACCAGCGGCACGCATTACCGCACCGACATTAGTAGGACTTTTAGGATTGGTTAAACCAATTGATACATTTTTATTTTTCATTCAATGCTTTATTTTATCGATAATAAACGGGATCTTGTACCTGCTATAATACAAGGATATGAAACCTATCTCAAGGCCATCACGGGAGAACAAAAAAGGCCGCATTACAAAATGCGGCCTTCACTTTATTCATCTAGATAACGTGTGTATTATTTATCTTTATCTGCAGTGAGCGACAATGCCCATACCGAAAATCCTGCCACGGCAGCAAAACCAGCGAGTAAAATAACCGGTATTGCCGTGTAACCTAAGATATGCCAAATAACGTATTCTAACGTACTCATAATTGTGCTTCCTTTTTTCTATCTACCAACCAGGTACATCAGACATATCTGGCAGTTGATGGGCAATACCTTTATGGCAATCAACACAGGTTTTTTCACCACTTGCTAATGCGGTAGAATGTTGTTTTCTACTCCGTGGGCCTTGCTCAGAGAAATCCATGTATTCAAAGTTATGACAATTACGACATTCTTGTGAATCATTTTCTTTCATTCGTTGCCATTCGCGCACAGCTAAATGTTTACGACGTGCTTCAAATTTTTCTTGAGTTGAAATTGTTCCCATCAAGAATGCCACAATTTCATTACTCGCTTGTACTTTACGTATGATTTTGTCGGTCCAGTTATGTGGTACGTGACAATCAGAACAGATTGCACGTACACCTGAGCGATTCGAGTAGTGAATTGTTTCTCTTAGCTCTTTAACAATTGGTGCGTGACAAGCAGAACAGAATTCTTCTGTGTTGGTCGCTTCCATACCCATGTTAAAGGCACCCCAGAAAATAATACCGCCGAGAAAGCCCATAGCGAGGACAGTACCAACAGCTGCTTTACTTGGTGTCGTTAATTTACGCCAAAAATTTAAAATCAGTTTCATTTTATCGCCTCTTTTTCGTTTCGGCTACTTTCATTTTAGATAAATCAACGCAATGAATCTACACGTTTAAAATCATTTCCGATTAACGGTGATGCGTCGGCTTGTGTCACATGGCATTGCAAGCAGAAGTAACGACGTGGTGAAACGTCTGATAATACTTCGCCTTCACGTGATTGATAATGCGTGACACTGATCTTAGTCGCGCCCATTTCACCCGCGTATTTCCAGCTATGACATGACAGACATTTGTTCGCATTTAAAGACACTTCATAATGACGTGTTTGATGCGGAATAAGTGGCGGTTGATACACGTAATCACGATCGATTGGGCTACGATCTTTGATCACGCGTTTTAACTCATCCGCTTTACGTGTGACATCTAACTCAGTAATACCACGCAGTGATGCAACACCACCGTTGTTTACATTTTCAATTTTCGTCGTTTCGGTGCTTTGTGCCGATACAGAGAATAAAATCCCCGCAGTTAGCAGCACAGCCAATAATTTTCTCATATTATGTTCTCCGCCTATTGGCAAATAAATCTGTTATTTGCCAGCATGACTGCTGGCAAAATAGTTAATTAAAAATATGCAGCGGGTGATTACACTTTGGAAATTTTAACTGCACATTTTTTATAATCCGTTTGTTTTGATAACGGATCGGTAGCATCTAGACATACCTTGTTGATTAATACTCGCGCATCAAACCAAGGAACAAATACTAAGCCTACCGGTGGACGGTTACGGCCACGTGTTTCCACACGACAACGCACTTCACCACGAACAGATTCAATCAGAACTTCATCACCACGACGAACATTACGTTTCTTCGCGTCATCAGGGTGGATGTAACAAAGCGCATCAGGCATGGCACGGTAAAGCTCTGGAACTCGTGCCGTCATCGAACCCGAATGCCAATGCTCTAAAACACGACCGGTACATAACCACATATCATATTCTTCATTTGGCATTTCTGGTGGCGCTTCATAAGGGGCAAAGATAATATTTGCTTTACCATCTGCTTTACCATAGAACTCAAAGCCTTTACCTTTGCCAACATATGGATCACTGCCTTCAATAAAGCGCCATTTGGTTTCAACACCGTTAACCACAGGCCAACGTAAACCACGTACAGTATGGTAAACATCATAAGGGGCTAAATCATGGCCATGACCACGGCCAAATGTTGCGTATTCTTCAAACAGGCCTTTTTGTACATAGAAGCCTTGGTCATGTGCATCATCATTTAACTCTTGCGCTTCACTTATTGGGAAGGCATCAACATTACCATTACGATAAAGTACATCGTACATAGTCTTGCCACGATGCTCTGGCATTTTAGCTAATAGATCTTCACCCCAAACTTCTTCAATCTTAAAGCGTTTAGAGAATTCCATTAACTGCCATAAATCCGATTTAGCACCTTCAATAGACTTAACTTGTTGATACCAAACTTGGGTACGACGTTCCGCATTGCCATAAGCGCCCTCTTTCTCTACCCACATAGCGGTAGGTAAAATAAGATCAGATGCTTGCGCAGTAACGGTTGGGTACGGGTCTGAACAAACAATGAAGTTAGCTGGATTACGGTAACCCGGTAACCCTTCTTCCATCATATTCGGCGCAGCTTGCATGTTGTTATTACACATAGTCCAGTACGCATTTAACGTACCATCTTTAAGTGCGCGGCCTTGTGCAATGGCATGTAGACCCGGTTTTGCAGGAATAGTGCCTTCGGGTAATTTCCATATTTTTTCTGCTATAGCACGATGCTTAGGATTTTTAACCACCATATCTGCAGGCAGACGGTGTGAGAATGTACCCACTTCACGCGCAGTACCACACGCTGATGGCTGACCGGTTAGTGAGAATGGACCATTACCCGGTTGTGAGATCTTACCAACAAGTAAATGGATGTTATAAACAAGGCTGTTCATCCATACACCACGCGTATGTTGATTCATCCCCATCGTCCATAATGACATTACTTTAATGTTTGGATCGGCGTATTGCTTAGCAAGCGTAATCAGTTTCTCAACCGGCACACCTGATATTTCAGATGTTTTTTCAACGGTATACTCAGCAACAGACGCTTTATACTCTTCAAAAGTCATTGCCGACAATTTACCCGAGTTAGGGTTTTTCGCTTTTTTCTGGAGCGGATGATCATCACGTAGACCATAACCGATATCAGTTGCAGTACGCTTAAAGTGAGTATGCTTATTGACAAAATCCCAGTTCACGGCATCATTTTGGATAATGTAGTTAGCAATGAAGTTAGCCATAGCAAGATCAGATTGCGGATGGAAGATAATGCCTTCATCTGCAAGTTCAAAAGAACGATGCTTGTAAGTAGAAAGTACATTTACACGTACGTGAGGATTACTTAAACGATGGTCTGTAATACGCGTCCAAAGAATTGGATGCATTTCCGCCATGTTTGAACCCCAAAGTACAAACGAATCGGCATGTTCGAAATCATCATAACAACCCATTGGCTCATCAATACCAAAGGTACGCATGAAACCGCCCACAGCAGAAGCCATACAGTGACGCGCATTTGGATCAATGTTATTTGAACGGAAGCCAGCTTTCATTAATTTAACCGCGGCATAGCCTTCCATTACGGTCCATTGACCTGAACCGAACATACCAACAGATTCAGGGCCATTTGCTTTTAACGATGCTTTCCACTTCTCTGCCATGATATCAAAAGCTTGATCCCATGAAATTGGCGTAAATTCACCATCTTTAGCAAATTTACCATCTCTCATACGAAGTAACGGTGTTGTTAAACGATCTTTACCGTACATGATTTTAGACAAGAAATAACCTTTAACACAGTTAAGACCTTTGTTAACGGGTGACTCCGGATCCCCCTGTGTCGCAACAACTCGACCACCTTGTGTACCGACTAATACAGAACAACCGGTACCGCAGAAACGACATGGGGCTTTGTCCCATTTTATTTTTGTTTCATCACTACTTGCAATCAAATTAGTTGCGCTAGTAGGCAGAGTAACGCCAGCGACTGCAGCCGCAGCGACTGCAGCATTTGCTTTAACAAATGCACGTCTGGTTAATTTCATAGATCATCCTCACATGATGGATCAATAGTTTCAATTTGATGAAAAACAAGAGAAGTACTTAAGACATGTTCGAAATTATTAATTTTATCAATAATATCGGTAACAAATTTCTGATTAGTGGTTTCTAATACAGTGATAATTTTTCCCTTTTCACTATCACCGTAAATTTCAGCATCTGGGATCGCTGCGATTTTACTTTTCACGATTTCCAAATATTCTGGTTTTACGTGAATAATTAAACTCGATATATGAACTTCTTGTTCTGCCATTTTATGACCTTATAATTATTATAAACATATTCCTAATAACTCGATTTAACGGTTAGCGCTCACTGTAATTGCATTTACAGGGCAACTCGATACGCACGCACCACAACCGTTACAATCATCTAATACAACATCAGGACTCACAAACGTTGTAGTAGTAAAATTAAATGCTAAAGCTTCGGATTCGCATGATTCCGCACAACTTCTGCAATATACAGACCCAATATTTAAGCAACTATTTGAAACAACGGCTTTATTTGGCCATGCTTGTGTTTGGGTTAAATCAAATAAATCTTCTTTACAATGATTTACGCATTCTTTACAGAAACTGCATTCTGATACGCTAAAATCAATTTCAGGAAATCCGCCGTCGCCCAAGATGATTATCTGTTCTGGGCAAGCTGTCTGGCAATCACCACAGCGCGTGCACTTATCTGTAAAGTCTAAGTCTGCTTTTAACCAAGGTAGACGTACAACATTGTCTTGTTCTTTACGACGAAATAACGCACGTCGTGCAAGGTTAATACTCATCAACACTACCTTATAAAAATAACTTTTCTAATGTGAAAAAATTAAGGCGCACATCATTCTATAAAGATATCGAATTCATGATGATACAAATAACGCCAGTCTAAAATACTCACTAGTGGGTAAGATGAACAAAACTTAATTTAGATCAATAATTACAGACATATTTAAGGCAACTTAAGACAATTTAAGTCAATAAATGCTTAAGATTATAGCTAACCGTTGCCATATTCGCCTTTATTATGGGGATTAAATATAGCGTAAGCTTGTATTACGCTATATTTTAAAAATTAAGAAAGAGATAAAGAAAGGATGATTTTGTATATTTTCGGTTTTTTAGCCACCAATAGACGCAAGATGAGGAGTGTTTGCAGTAATACCTTGCTGAAGAAAATGAGTCGACTTCTTATCCGACATATGTTCAATCACCCGCGCAATCAGTGCTGGTTGTTGACTGTCTTCTTGTAGTAAGTCGCGTAATTCAACACCTTCTTCACCAAACAGACATAAATGTAACCGCCCTTTAGTCGAAACGCGTAAACGATTACAAGTTGAACAAAAATCTTTTTCGTACGGCATAATTAAGCCTATTTCGCCAACATAATCTGGATGAACGAATACTTGTGCAGGACCGTCCGCCTTGCCTCTGACTTTACTGACCCAACCTTGCCGCTTTAATTTATCACGAATACTGACACCAGATACGTGGTGTTTATCAAATAATGCCTGATTATCACCCGTTTGCATAAGTTCAATAAAGCGTAATTGAATTGGTTTCGTTTTGATCCAATTCAAAAAGTCCTCCAGTTCAATATCATTCAAATTGCGCATTAATACGGTGTTAACTTTAACGGTTTCAAAGCCGGCAGTAAAAGCCGCGTCAAGGCCAGCCATGACTTTATGGAACATATTTTTACCGGTAATTTGACGAAACATACGCGGATCAAGGCTATCAATACTGATATTTAACGCATCCAATCCTGCATCACGCCATTCTTGAGCGTGCTTTTCAAGACTAAATCCATTTGTGGTTGTCGCCACTTTATTGATTTTTGGGATCGCGGCGATGTCCGAAATTATATCCGTGAAGTCTTTTCTTAACGAGGGTTCACCACCAGTAATGCGGACCTTTTCAGTACCCATTTCAGCAAACCCTGTCACGATACGTCGTAATTCATTACGCTCTAGAAATTCAGGTTTGCCTTCGGCTTTATAACCATCCGGTAGGCAGTAGTTACATTTGAAATTACAGACGTCTGTAATTGATAAGCGTAAATAATAAAATTTACGCGAAAACTGATCTTGAAGTTGCATAAACACCTTTCCAAATACGGGAGGCCTAATCATTTCTGATTAAACCCTTATAGCAATTTAAAATGCTATGAGTCCTTAAGATCATATTTAATTTTATAAATTTAGATCGTTAAGGATCGGAGTTTGATTAATATTAATTTTTATGGTTGCTAAACTTAAACTATTTTTTAGTAAACTTAAAGGAATAGGCCAAAGTAATTGTAGTGGAAAATGATAAATCATTGATCGAAATTAAATTGCCCTGTAAATTATAGACCTATTCACGGCTTAATTAATCAAATAGAAAAAACTCTATGATAAAAAATATAATCCCTTCCCATCAGTCTATTATTATTTTAATCGGCCGTGGTATGTTTAGTATATTAGCGCTGGCCTCAATGCTAACCTTTATTTCCTTAGTGGCGTTATCACTCAGCCTTTCAGATGCATCATCGATCAATAAAGCGGGTGCATTAAGAATGCAAAGCTATCAAATTGCTTATAATTTGTCCCGTAATGACTCTGAAGCAATGCGTCAGGGTCATATTGATACTTTTAATCAATCCCTTGCACATATTAAAAACAATATTGTCGATAATTGGGATATCACTTCCAAATTAAAACAAGAATTTATGATAGTTGAGACCCAATGGCAAAAACAATCAGACATTCTCTATAGTGATAATCCTAAGCAATTTTTACTGTATGTTGATGAATTTGTATCCAAAATTGATACCTTTGTCCAAAACCTACAAAACCACTCTGAATATAAAGTTAAAATTATCACCCTTATTAAAGGACTGGGTATCGGTCTAATTTTTGCGGTCTGCATAATTACGATTCGTTTGATGCAAGTGCAGGTATTAAAACCATTACAACAGATATTTGCTGCATCTAATCGTATTAGGAAAGGTGAGTTTGATGTCTCGTTTGATTTTTTTTATGAAAATGAAATAGGATCATTAGCGAGTAACATTTCGCATATGGCTAATGATTTAAACCAACTATACAGTACGCTAGAACAACAGGTAGATGCTAAAACAAAGCAGTTGAAAGAAGCAAAAGATAAAATTAATTTTTTATATACAACATCGCAAAAATTACATGTTACTCACCTCAATGCAGACATGCTCGAGCAAACATTGCAGAGTGTCTCAGAGCTTAATGGCCTTAGTTTTTATAATCTTATACTAACGGGCTCAGAAGTTGAGACAATTTATCTCAATGCGGGTGCCGATAACGGTGAGCAAACAATCGATTTAAAATTAGAACTCGAAGAACAATCCTTTGGTACGTTAACCGTGCTAAAACGTGAAGCCAATGATCAAGAACACTTACGCAGTTATTGTCGTATTATTTCGCTAGCACAGCATCGTTCTCAAAGTAATTTAGAAGCACAACGCTCATTATTGATGGAAGAACGCGCCGTTATTGCCCGTGAATTACACGACTCACTCGCACAAGCCCTTTCATACTTAAAAATACAAGTTACCTTATTGAAGCATCATTTAAAAAATCAAGAAGTAACGCCAACCACGAATGAAATTGTGGAAGAAATCGATGTCAACCTAAGAATATCTTATACACAACTGAGAGAATTATTAAATACATTTCGTTTGGCACTTGATGATGCGAACCTTTCTGAAGCCATTTCAATCATGCTCGCACAACTACGCCAACGCACAAAATCAAAAATTCATCTAATCTACGAATTAGAAGAACATTTATTTAAACCCAACCAACACATACATATATTACAAATAATTAGAGAAGCTGTACTAAATTCCATCAAACATGCGAATTCAAACGAAATAATGATTGACTGTGGCACGAATAAAAATGGTACTATTGAAGTATCTATTTCGGATGATGGTGACGGCATACCTGCCGATCCAACTAAATCCAACCATTATGGCTTAACTATAATGGGTGAACGCGCTTCAAAACTAGGTGCTAAGCTAGAAATTAAAAACAATATAATAAAAGGCACCTTGGTATTACTTACCTTCGATAGGAAAAACAAACATGCTTGACAATAGTTACACAATTTTAGTTGTTGATGATCATCCGCTAATGCGTAAAGGGATCGTTCAACTGCTTACATTAGAAGAAAAATTTAATGTGATTGGTGAAGCCAGCGATGGCGTTGAAGCGATCACGCTTGCCAAACAACATGAACCAGACCTTGTATTACTCGATTTAAACATGAAAGGTATGTCAGGCTTAGATACCTTAAAAGCACTTCGCGCAGAAGAGTTAAGCTCTCGCGTTGTTATTTTAACGGTTTCTGATAACAAACAAGACGTGATAAAATTAATCAATGCGGGCGCAGATGGCTACTTATTGAAAGATTCAGAACCTGATGTGCTACTAAAGCAATTACAAGATGTATTATCTGGGCAACAAGCACTTTCAGAAAGTCTCGTTGGTTATTTAGATTGCCTACATGAAGATAACAATTTTGAAGAAAAGCTAGCGAAGCTAACTAAACGTGAAAACCAAATTTTACTTGAAATTTCAAAAGGCTATAGCAACAAACATGTTGCAAGTAATCTACATATTTCAGAAGGTACAGTGAAGGTTCACGTTAAGAGTTTATTAAAGAAACTAGAAGCAAGTTCACGTGTTGAAGCTGCTGTTATGTATCTTGAATTTAATCAAACTAGCGCGTAATCAAATAATAGAAGTAAAAAATATAGACCTCATTATATTTTTACTTCTATTTTTCAATTCAATTTAAAAATCCAAGATGCAGAGTACTTAAACAAGACTATTATTAGCTATACTTCCAATGACGAATGGCTCACTCTTGCAATATACCCAAGCTACCTCATACTGCCCAATCACTCAAAATAGTTCATTCTTTTAAAAGGTTGCTTGTTAAGTAAACAAATCAAGATAACGTCGTACCAAAATGTTTATTTTAAAGATATGATGACGATATAATTCACTTACGTTTGATTCATCATATGTTGCAAACATCACTTTCTGACCTCGATAAAGTTGTTGCTATTGGCGGTGGTCACGGACTAGGCCGAGTGCTTTCTTCACTTTCATTTTTAGGTCCAAGATTGACTGGTATTGTGACCACCACCGATAATGGCGGCTCGACAGGTCGACTTAGGCACTCTGAGAATTGTATCGCTTGGGGCGATCTCCGCAATTGTATCAATCAGTTAGTCACTCAACCTGATATTGGTTCTTTATTGTTTGAATATCGTTTTCAAAACGAAGGTGAATTAAAAAACCATAACCTAGGCAATCTAATGTTAGTCGCTTTAGATAACCTCTGCGTACGCCCACTAGACGCTGTTAATCTCATTCGTAATATGTTACATGTAGAATGCCAACTTATCCCAATGTCAGAACAGCCTAGTGATTTAATCGCTGTTACACCTTGTGGTAACAACGTTCATGGGGAGGTGTCAGTGGATAAAATGCATGAATTCCCCAATCATTTAACCGTTCAACCTAATGTTGCTGCAACATTAGAGGCCGTACAGGCCATTGAGAAAGCTGAATTGATATTATTGGGACCAGGCTCATTTCTAACCAGTATCATGCCACCACTGTTGCTTAACGATATACAACAAGCCTTACGCAGAACAAATGCAAAAGTGATTTTCCTAGGTAACTTAAAGCATGAGATAGGACCAGCATCAACAATCTCGTTACAAGAACGCTTACAATGGTGCGAAAATACGCTAGGTTTTCCACTCATTCATGCCGTAATACAAGATATAGATAAACAATCAGCGTTGACTTACCCTACCTATGTTCACGACTTACGTGAAGACGTTAATAAAAACTATCACGACCGGGTAAAATTAAAAGAGGCTATTGAATCGGTTGTTAATCACATCTTAACGCCAGTGCGTTAATTGCATCTTGTAGACTACTAATTAATAATGGTAATTTCATTTGTACTTCACCCGTACTATTTGATTTTGCCATCACCTCTAATTCTTCAGCATGTTGCTGCACGATTAACGCACCATACGTACCCGCACTACTTTTTATGCTGTGGCAACTCTGCGCAACTTTATTATTATCGATATTCACCATTAAATGTTGTAAGTCTGATATTCGTTCTGTTGTTTCTTCATTAAACACAGCAACTAACGCTGGTAACATGTCTTCGCCCACATCAACGAGTAATTGAGAGAATACTGATTCATTTATAATTGTATTTTCCATTTCACTACCTCATAGTTTGATATTTATACTTATAACTTATTTAATATTTAGCTCAATGACGATTGCCGTTGCATCGTCATTGAGTTGGTCTGGTGAAAGAGATTCAAATCGTAACCACAGTTGATCCAGAATATTCTGAGCGGTTGCTCCTTTAATGCCCGTGAGTATGCTGTCAATACCATCACAATTTCTATCTATATTTTCAAAAATACCATCTGAATAGAAAAAAATTTTTTCATTCGGCTTTAATTGTATCGTAACAGATGAGTATTCTTCGTTTGGCAAAAGCCCTAATACAGTACCTTTACAATCAATTACGTCATAACCCGTTTTGTGTAATACGTAGGGTTGAGGATGCCCTGCGGTCGCTATTTCACATTGGTTCCCAGTTAATTTTACAACAATACACGTTAGCATACTGCTCTCTAGCAGCTGATTTAGAAATAACCTTTTTGACAAACCCGACAGTAACTCAGTGGGCGATTTAGGTGTTGATGTGATTAAACCTTCTAAGTAGCCCATTATCGCAAAACTATGGAACTTAGCGACAGGCCCATGCCCCATAATATCACCTAAAATAAGTAACTTACTAGTTCCATAATCATGAAAGAATACAAAATCCCCCCCACCTTCACTTGCTGATGTATGGGCTAATGAAAAATGCCAATCACCAGCCATTGATGGTAGTGTGGGTTTAAATGGCCGATTAAGTGATTCCACAACGCGTTGTTGATAATGTAGTGCAAGCTGATTAGTTCGCCGTATTACACGAGTGCAAACTGCTAATAATGCAGTTTTAGTGATCGGTTTAATGAGATATCCATCAATAGATACCTCTGCGGCCTGCTCTTGTAAAGATACATTATCATCACCAGTTAAAAATACAAATGGCGTTAAAACCCCCTTATCAAAGGATTCAACTTTAAGCCGAAATTCAAATCCGGACATTTCAGGCATATGAATATCTGCAATAATGAGATCACAGCCTTCGTGTTCAATGAATTTAAGCGCCAAAACAGCCTCCGAAAATATATGCACCACAAATTCATTTTGCAGAAAACTTCGATATGCACACAATAGGATTCGATCATCATCAACCACCACCACTGTTAATTTTTTTGTCTGTTCTGTTAATGGACAAATAAATTTATTAATTCCATCATTACTCACATAACTACCAGCACGGTTATTCTTTTGAATTAATGCTAACCCCATACCGCCGGTGAGTAACTGACCGTTAAATATGTCATTCACATCCACATTATAGGGATTAAACGGATCACCACTATCGGTAACTGCAAAATACCAATTTCCTTTAACACCAGCCAGCTGAATGCGAAACCAATTAGCAGAACCTTGATTATAGAAATAAAGGTTCGAGAGGTACTCAGCTAACACTAACGTAATTCGATCAATTTCAGCTTGTTCCAGAGCGAGTTGGTGGCACAATGTAGATAACAGGCGCCGGACCTCACTAATTGAATCAAGCTTTAATGAATATTGTTTGGCGAATAGTTGTGTTTTCATCAGCGGCCAATTTTTCCTTTTAGTATATCAATATTAGAGATTCGATTAAGTAACCATTGTTTAAGTATCGGGAAACGTTTTAGTCGCCTACGTACTGAGTTTCTTAATTGCATATCGAGCGGTGGGCACTTAACATCATTAATAACTGCCCCAAGTAATTTCACATTATTGAGCTTAAAAATGTCAATTGTTTTTAATACGTTACTCTCGAGCGAAATACCGGGTGCGACAACCAGTAAACTCGCATCACAGCCCCTAGCAATGACTTCTCCAGGTATGTTCGAATAATTTTTCCGAGTAATAGCACATGTATCAAATATAATAAAATTATAATATTGTAGCCAAAATTTGATCGCATTTTTGATCTTTATTTCATCTCGAAAGGTAATATTTTTATCTTGTCCACTTTCTGGAGCCGGTAAAATATCGATATTGGCCGAAAATTCAGTTATGCGGGCTTTTTGTAAATCCGGTTCATGAAGAGACCATGATTGCTTTGTTTTAACATATTCATTAGTGATTGCGGGTTTAAATGTATTGAGATCAACAATTAGAACTTTACTCCCTGACGCTTTATGACGCCGAGCAAGCGCTAACACCAACTCAGTAGTGCCCTCCTTTCCTTGAGCACAATTTACCGCTAAAGACTTAATATTTTCATTCATAATCAACTGATATATTTGTTCTATTTCTATGAATGTTTCCGGTAATATATTCATAACGAAGAGCCTACTATAAAGAGTGTGACGACACTCAGTGCACTACCTAATATATCCATTAACTGACTCCAATTAGACTCTTTTTCATTCGGAATATAAATGGTATCGCCTGCATGTATAATTGGAATATCACGATAGTCTGGCTGGATAAAATAATGCTTCATATTAAACGTACGCGCAGTATGTTGCATTCCCCCATGTTTAGTAACAATGACAATGCGGTCGATATAGGCTTCTGAAGTTGGACCTCCGGCCATGGTTAATATGCCAACTATATCAAGTGAAGGATCATATTTATAACGTCCAGGGTTATGCACAGCACCTAATACCTGCACGATATTAGTCGTATTATTTAATACCCCCTGCAGACTCTTAGCGGGAATATAAATAGTATCCCCTGGTAATATTTGTGGTAATAGCGTTTCATCACCCGTCTCAAAGTACATATCAAGATCAAGTGTTGATGTTTTCGCATATCGTCTATTTCGATGTGTTACTTTAATGTGTTTGATATCAGCATCATTGGTCGGGCCATCAGCAGCGGATAATAAATCTAGAAAGTCTAACCGACTGTTAAAAGCATACCGCCCAGGCGATCCAACCGCGCCTAGAATGTAAATAGAAGATTCAGATTCTTGCTTAATCCATTTCGATTTATTATCAGTTGGATCATCCGGAAGCTCTGTGAACATTACCGTGTCACCAGCCGATAACTGTGGCAGCGTTAAATAATCACCACCCACTTTCATGAATTGCTCTAAATCAAAAAACAGTCGTTTACCTAAACCATCATTACCAACAATAATTATTTTTGCTAAATTTGCCTTTTCAGTTGGGCCCTCAGCGTGTCCTAATAGATCAAGAAATGTCATATCATCATCCCATTGATAACGACCGGGGTTTTTTACTGCACCAATGATTTTAATTGCTTCATTATGTGCTTCAATTAACCATGACTTCTCAATCATGTCCGCCTTTTCAGGTAAGAAAATGACATCCCCACCGCCAATTTCTGGAAAAGGGTTGCTTGCAGGATCATCGGTATATTTTTTTAAATCAAAACGGAATGTTTCACCATTCATTTTAAGCACTCGAATTTGCTGTGTATCGGCATATCGATTCGGACCACCTGCATTGGCGAGCATATCCATAAAGGTAATACCTTCACGGCCTTCATAAGCCCCCGGTTTGTTGACTTGCCCCATGACGTAAACAACTTGCAAACCAACTTTAATATCTTCGACCTGAATAGGAACAAAAATAGTCGTACCGGGTTTTATTCTCGGTAGTTTAGAGACATCCCCTGTATCTAGATAATGTTTTAAGTCGAACATCTGTGGTTCTTTAGCCCCTATAATTCTAATTTTACCAACGTTAGCATATCGCGTCACACCATTTGCTTTCATCAAACTTTCGATGATAGTCATCCCTGGTACATAGGAAAATGTGCCAGGCGCATTCACCTCACCGAAAACAGTCACCGCTTTTTGAGTATCACTTGCATCGCCACCTAGTTTTAATGACCTAGCATCAAAAATCATCTGCACATTACCTGTCAATGGTGACGAGGGGACAAAGATAATATCTCCAGATCTTAGTGCTGGAAGTAACGTTTCATTTCCTGTTTCTAGATAACGCTTAAAATTAAATATGGTAACCTTACCATCGCGTTGTAACTGCATGTTATCGAGTTGAGCGCCAGCTAACATCCCGCCGGCTTTATTTAACGCCATCTGTACATTCCCAAGTTCGGGCAGCACGACCTCACGAGGGTCATTGACATAACCTAATACTGTCACTAGTTTTTCTCGTGCTCTAAATTCAATATACAGCTTTGATATATCGCGAAAAACCACACTTAAAGATTGCTTTAAATCTTCTAATACTGCTGTTAATGTTTTGCCTTTTACATATATTCGCCCGACTTCAGGGAGTTGAATAGATCCACTTGCATCTACTTGAAACGGTTTTTCAAACTCTTTTTCGCCCGGCATAAAAATAAACAGTTGATCTCCCGAATCGATAATGTCACCTTGGGCAAACGCTATTGATGATGCAGACAAAAAAGTAAAGTACAACATAACGAAAAATAATAATTTCATAAAGTGACCCCTTTCGGCAATGCCGCATCACTAAATAATTCACCTTTTTTCAACAAAAATCGCCAGTTCTTAACTTTAAGGTCTACATCTTTATTATTCTTTGATTGCCAGATAAGCGTGCTAATTACTGGTGCTAATGGAGGTCTAGCGCCAAATTTTAGTTCTTCATATATGACTTTGTTTTGATTTGGGTTCGCAGCTAGACCAGAGACATGATTGAAGATCACATCTGTGCGTAAATTAAGTAATTCGACATTATCTAAACTGGTAGTAAATCGCCCCTCGGCATAATCATTAGGCTTAATATTAGATATGCGAATTTCATGAATTTGAGTGGGGATATGTTGTTGTTCAATGATTAACTGTGATCTAGATAATTGCTGGACGTTCAGGCTTGGTACTTGGTCAAAGAGTAAATACTGACGCATTATTTCATTATAATCTTCATCACTACTCTTATCTGAAACCGCAGTCCCTTCACTCGAGCTCTCTATCATGGCGGCGGCGTTATGAACAACAATATTTTTGTTGTAATTAATTGTTAACGCTTCTATTTTTTTATTTTTGGGATCTTTAAGTAACTTATATTTAGTATATTCAATCACAATGTTGGGATTATCTAACAGCAAAAAACTGACTTGCCGAAGGCATACTTTATACAATTTAGTCATAATTGCATTACCCTCTTCAAATTGCGGAGCGCAATATAACAAGAGGTCAAGTTGATAAATCAACGGGTGTACAACATGAGACGTAAATGAATGAAGGGGCTGTGCACAATTGGTATTGCTACTTGTATTATTTAGATTAACAATTAAATCCGTAATATGTCGTTCTAGAATAGCCATTTCAACTTTTACATGTTTCAGATCTTCAACTGAAATTGATTTTTCCACACGACTATTAATATTTTCTACTTTTTTTACATATGCAGGAACACACGGTTTTGCACCTCGTAAATTGGCCACTGAGAAATGTAGATTTAAATAATCATAATGCTGTTTAAAATAAATGCGTTCCTCTGTATGTATTGCAATATTGTCAAAATAGCCCTCTTGGGGCCAATTTGTGCATGCCGACAAAGACATACAAATAGCTGTCCATAGCAATAATTTGTTCATTCAATACCTTACGGCATTTAATTATGCCGAGCGATTACTCTCACATTCAGTAATGTTTTCGATAAACGGAATTGCATTTTCAACACGTAACATAGTCATTAGTTTATAGGGCTGGCCAGATACTTTGAGTAAGGATAGCGTACGACGTTGTGAGGTTAGTCTTTTGAATAAAAAAACAATGGCACCAATACCGGTTGAGTCTATAAAGGTCACATTGGTAAAATCTAAAATTATATTTTCAGCATGTTCATCAACCAATGCTTCCAACCTTGGCTGTAAACTAACAACGTTCTCAGTATCAAGATCGGTAGGTATCTTTAAAATTATTATTCCATTATGAGGTCGTAACATTTCCATCAGTCATGCTCCTAGATAATACAGAATTGACCCTGAGGGCGAGTTATTAGCGTAGATAAAACTTTAATATTTTCAACCTTATTATTAATAATATAGACACATAAACTAGAAAATGCACAAATAAAAAAACCACCCGAAGGTGGTTTATTATAATTAAAACAGATATTAACCTAATTTAGCACGTAATGCCGAGCCAATATCAGCTAATGAACGTACAGTTGATACACCTGCATCTTCGAGTGCTGCAAATTTCTCATCCGCAGTACCTTTACCACCAGCGATAATTGCGCCAGCATGACCCATACGCTTACCTGCAGGCGCTGTAACACCGGCAATGTAAGAAACCACAGGTTTAGTTACATGCGCTTTAATATAAGCTGCTGCTTCTTCTTCTGCCGTACCACCAATTTCACCAATCATCACGATTGCTTCAGTTTGCGGATCATTTTCGAATAATTCAAGTATGTCAATAAAGCTTGTACCTGGGATCGGATCACCACCGATACCAACACATGTTGATTGACCGTAACCTTCATCCGTTGTTTGTTTTACTGCTTCGTACGTAAGCGTACCAGAGCGTGAAACAATACCAATTTTACCCGGTTTGTGAATGTGACCAGGCATAATACCAATCTTACTTTCACCAGGAGTGATCACACCTGGACAGTTAGGACCGATCATACGCACATTTTGTTGATCAAGTTTAACTTTAACTTCGATCATATCGACAGTCGGAATACCTTCTGTGATACAAACGATAAGTTCGATACCAGCATCAATTGCTTCTAAGATCGCATCTTTACAGAACGGAGCAGGTACATAGATAACAGATGCAGTTGCGCCTGTTGTTTCTACCGCATCACGTACTGTGTTGAATACAGGTAAACCTAAATGTGTCGTGCCACCTTTACCAGGAGAAACACCACCAACCATTTGTGTTCCGTAATCAACAGCTTGCTCTGAGTGGAAAGTGCCTTGACCACCCGTGAAGCCTTGACAGATCACCTTTGTATCTTTATTAATTAAAATGCTCATTTATTTGCCCTCCGCTGCTGCAACAACTTGCTGCGCTGCATCCGTTAGGCTAGATGCTGCAATAATATTTAAATCAGATTTAGCTAAAACTTCACGGCCTAATTCTGCATTGTTACCTTCAAGACGTACAACAACTGGCACTTTTACACCCACTTCTTGTACTGCACCGATAATACCTTCAGCGATCATATCGCAACGCACGATACCACCGAAAATGTTAACCAGTACGGCTTTAACATTGTCATCTGAAAGAATGATTTTGAATGCTTCAGCAACACGTTCTTTTGTTGCGCCGCCGCCTACGTCAAGGAAGTTAGCTGGTCTGCCACCATGGATGTTAACAATATCCATGGTGCCCATGGCTAGACCTGCGCCGTTTACCATACAACCAATACTACCGTCTAATGCAACATAGTTTAACTCAAATTTAGCAGCGTGAGCTTCACGTGCGTCTTCTTGAGTAATATCTTGCATAGCACGTAGTTTAGGTTGGCGATAAAGTGCATTTGAATCGATTGTAATCTTACCATCTAAACAAACCAGATCACCGGCACCTGTCACGATAAGTGGGTTTATTTCAAGTAGCGCCATATCACAATCAGTGAACATTTTAGCTAGACCCATAAAGATCTGTGTAAACTGTTTGATTTGAGCGCCTTGTAAACCAAGTTTGAATCCAAGTTCACGCGCTTGGAAAGGTTGTGCACCAACCAGCGGGTCAATCGTTGCTTTGTGAATTAACTCAGGAGTTTGTTCCGCAACAGTCTCAATATCAACGCCACCTTCAGTTGATGCCATAAATACAACTTTACGAGAACCACGGTCGATAACAGCACCAAGGTAAAGTTCAGTAGCGATATCACCGGCAGCTTCAACAAGAATTTGTGAAACTGGCAGGCCTTTTTCATCTGTTTGATAAGTAACTATATTTTTACCTAACCAATGCTCAGCGAATGCGGTAATTTCTTCTTTAGAAGTGACAAGCTTAACGCCACCTGCTTTACCACGCCCACCAGCGTGAACTTGACACTTAACAACCCATTTATCGCCGCCAATTTTGTCAGCGAAAGCTGCAGCTTCATGAGGTACGTTTGTTGCGTAACCTTCTGGAACTGGCAAACCATATTCAGCAAAAAGTTGTTTTGCCTGATACTCATGCAGATTCATGCTCGTATATCCATGTTATTAGCCACTAGGGCTTGTCCCGAGAACTTACGCCTTAAAATAAGGCGTAAGTAATTAAATTAACTACATATTACACATCTAAAAGAAGACGAGTTGGATCTTCTAATAATTCTTTGATTGTTACTAAGAAACCAACAGATTCTTTACCATCAACGATACGGTGATCGTAAGAAAGAGCTAGATACATCATCGGCAGAATGACAACTTGACCATCGACAGCCATTGGACGATCTTGGATTTTATGCATACCCAAGATTGCACTTTGTGGTGGATTGATGATTGGTGTTGACATTAATGAACCAAATACACCACCGTTAGTTACCGTGAAGTTACCACCAGTAAGGTCTTCGATTGACAATTTACCATCACGACCTTTAAGCGCTAAATGACGAATGTTCTTCTCGATATCAGCAAGGCTCATCGAGTCACAATCACGTAGTACTGGCGTAACGAGACCTCGAGGTGTTGAAATAGCGATACTTACATCAAAGTAGTTATGATAAACAATATCAGTACCATCAAGTGACGCATTCACTTCTGGGTAACGTTTTAACGCTTCAACAACCGCTTTCACGTAGAAAGACATGAAACCTAAACGAATACCATGACGCTCTTCAAATATATCTTTATACTGCTTACGAATATCCATGATAGGTTTCATGTTAACTTCGTTAAATGTGGTCAGCATTGCCGTTGAGTTTTTAGCTTCTAATAGACGTTCAGCAATACGCTTACGTAAACGCGTCATAGGCACACGTTTTTCGCTGCGACCAGGTTGAAGTTCAACTACCGGTGCAACTACTGGTGCTTTTGCTGCAGGTGCTAATACTTTTTCAACATCTTCTTTGATGATTAGGCCATTTTTTCCGGTACCAGTAATCTTAGCAGCATCTAAACCTTTTTCTGCAATAAGACGACGTACAGCAGGGCTTGCATCGACACTTGCTTCACTCACTTCTGCTGGTTTATCTTTTGTTTCTTCGCCAGCGACTGCGCCGACTTTCAGCTTACCAATCACTTGTAGACCAAGAACGGTTGCACCGTCATCTTCAATAATTTCAACAAGCACACCAGATTCAACCGCCGGCACTTCTAAAATAACTTTGTCAGTTTCAATCTCTACAATAATATCATCACGCTCAACAACATCGCCAGGGCGTTTATGCCATATTGCAATAGCTGCATCTGCTACAGATTCTGGCAGTACAGGTACCAAAATTTCAATTGTCATTTTCATAATTCCTTTATTAAACTATTTCTGTGCAACAGTTAAAGCATCTTCAATAAGTGCTAGCTGTTGTTTTGTATGTACAGACATGTAACCGACTGCAGGAGATGCTGATGCAGCACGCCCAGCATAACTTAACTTCGCCCCTTGCGGGATTGCACCCCAGAAATTATGCTGACTTGAATACCAAGCACCCTGATTCTGAGGTTCTTCTTGACACCAAACAAACTGGTCGACGTGTTGATATTCTGCAAATACAGCGGCAATTTCCGCATGTGGGAAAGGATAAAGCTGCTCAATACGTACAATAGCAACATCCGTCTGACCCGATTTACGACGCGTTTCCAGTAAATCGAAATACACTTTACCACTACACATCACAACACGTTTAACTTGTGCTGAGTCGAGCGTATCAATTTCACCAATTATATTTTGGAACGTGCCATCGGCTAATTCAGATAAACTAGAAATAGCTAATGGGTGACGTAATAACGATTTAGGTGTCATCACGATCAATGGACGACGCATTGGGCGTACTGTTTGACGACGAAGCATATGATAAACCTGCGCAGGTGTACTAGGTACACACACTTGCCAGTTATGCTCAGCACACATTTGCATATAACGTTCTAAACGTGCAGATGAATGCTCTGGACCTTGCCCTTCATAGCCATGTGGTAACAATACTGTTAAACCACACATACGACCCCATTTCTGTTCGCCAGAAGAAAGGAATTGATCAAATACAACTTGTGCGCCATTGGCGAAATCACCAAACTGCGCTTCCCAAATAGTTAAACCACTTGGTTCAGTCGTCGCATAACCATATTCAAACGCTAATACCGCGGCTTCAGACAATACTGAATCGTGAATAGTTAGCACACCTTGTTCAGGTTTTAAATTAGCTAATGGCGTGTATGTACTTGCGTCGTCTTGATTATGAACCACTGCATGGCGATGGAAGAAAGTACCACGACCCACATCTTGTCCAGTAAGACGGACATTATAGTTATCATCAAGTAATGTTGCATATGCAAGCGTTTCAGCAAAACCCCAATCACATGGTTTCTCACCTTTTGCCATTAAAATACGGTCTGAATAAATCTTTTGAACACGAGATTGGATCTTGTGCCCTTCAGGTATAGCCGTCAT
Organism: Moritella yayanosii; assembly: GCF_900465055.1. Lineage (NCBI taxonomy): Bacteria > Pseudomonadati > Pseudomonadota > Gammaproteobacteria > Alteromonadales > Moritellaceae > Moritella > Moritella yayanosii. Next base: position 1,087,748 of record NZ_LS483250.1, read on the forward strand.
TTTCAATGCAAGGTCAGATAATTTATCTTGAGGAACTTGTGATTGATAAGGCATATCCCATTCGTGTTTTAAATATGGGTTCCAATCAACTGAGTGCTGTTTCATTGGCCGCCATTCTTTAACAACACATTCACCATGATCAAGTTGATCACGATATTCATTAATAAAGCCTGTTACTTCAGCAGCATCAATAACGCCTTCATTTACAAGTTGATCCGCATATATTTGACGTGGCGTTGGGTGTTTTTTAATTTTCTTATACATTAATGGCTGTGTTGCACTTGGCTCATCAGCTTCATTATGACCATGGCGACGATAACAAACTAAATCAATCACAACATCACGCTTAAATGTATTACGGAAATCAAGTGCAATTTGTGTTACCAATACAACAGCTTCAGGGTCATCTGCATTAACATGGAAGATAGGGGCCTGAACCATTTTTGCGATATCCGTACAGTATTCTGTAGAACGCATATCTTTCGGGTTTGATGTTGTAAAACCAATTTGGTTATTGACAACGATTCGAATTGTACCGCCAATACCATAAGCGCGTGTTTGCGACATATTGAATGTTTCAGCAACAACACCTTGGCCTGTAATTGCAGCATCACCATGAATTGTAATTGCCAGTACATCATCACCGTTAGTGCTACCATAACGTTCTTGGCGTGCACGAACAGAACCCATTACTACTGGGTTGACAATTTCTAAATGCGATGGATTAAAAGCAAGTGCTAGATGTACGTTACCGCCTGGAGTACTAAAATCAGAACTAAAGCCCTGATGATATTTAACATCACCCGCGCCCCATGCGTCACCGTGTTTACCAGCAAATTCATCAAACAGGTCTGTTGGTTTTTTACCAAGTACATTCACCAGCATATTCAGTCTGCCGCGGTGCGCCATACCAATAACGGCTTCTTTGATACCTTGTTCCCCACTACGACGAATTAATTCTTTCATCATTGGAATCAGTGCATCACAACCCTCAAGCGAGAAACGTTTGGCTCCAGGGAACTTAGCACCAAGGTATTTTTCCAGACCTTCAGCCGCGGTTAAGTTATCTAAAAATCGTAATTTATCTTCTTTTTCAAACTCAGGCGTGCTTTCAACTGATTCTAAACGGCTTTGGATCCAACGTTTTTCTTCAGTAGAAACAATATGCATATACTCAGCTGCAATTGAACCACAATAGGTTTTTTGTAACGAAATATAAAGCTCACTGAGTTTCATACTTTCTTGACCAATTGCATATGAACCAACATTAAAACTGGCATCAAAGTCAGCATCTGAAAGGTTGTGATATGCAGGGTCTAGATCTTGTACACGATCACGTTTCCATAGACCTAATGGATCTAGGTTAGCATGTTGATGACCTCGAAAACGGAAAGCATTGATTAACTGTAATACTTTAACCTGTTTTGCATCATTATGTGGGTCGCTTACTTGAGCAGCATATCGAGAGGTATCTTTAGCCAAGCGAATGAAATAATCCTTTACAGGACCATGTGGAATTTCTTTAGTATTATCAACTTTAGGTAGCTCTAAAAATACAGTTTGCCATTCTTCGTCAACTGAATCTGGATCTGCCAAAAATCGCTCATATAGGTCTTCAATATATGTCTGGTTCGCACCGGCTAGATGAGAGGATTCTAGCCAGGCTTTCATGACGTTATTCTGCATTCTCTGCCCTTTTCACTTTAAATGTCCACCGCGCCAGAGATGGTAGCAAAGATTTTAAATTACTTGGCCATTCCCAACGGAATGACCATTGTAACTAAAAACTAACAAAAAACATTGCTACACCGCACGTTGTAGTAACATAGATTTAATATTACCGATTGCTTTTGTAGGATTTAGACCTTTAGGACACACGTTTACACAGTTCATAATACCGTGACAACGGAATACACTAAACGCATCGTCTAATTCTGATAAACGTTGTTCAGTTGCAGTGTCACGACTATCGATTAAGAAACGATAAGCCGCTAATAAGCCTGCAGGACCAACGAACTTGTCAGGGTTCCACCAGAATGATGGGCATGACGTTGAACAACATGCACATAAAATACACTCATACAGACCATCTAACTTCTCACGTTCTTCAGGAGATTGAAGGTGTTCGCGAACCGGTGGAATTGCACTATCATCTGTAATTAAGAACGGTTTGATACGTGCGTAGTTATCATAAAACTGCGTCATATCAATCACGAGATCTCGGACCACTGGCAAACCAGGTAACGGTCGAATTACAATCGTTTTGTTCATATTAAGATCAGATAAAGGTGTGATACACGCGAGGCCATTTTTGCCATTCATGTTAACACCATCAGAACCACATACACCCTCGCGGCAAGAACGACGGAAAGTTAATGTTGCATCTTTTTCTTTTAACAAGATAAGCGCATCAAGCACCATCATGTCTGAACCTTCAGGAATTTCTAGGCTCATTTCTCGCATTTTTGGCTTGCTATCAACATCAGGGTTATAGCGGTAAATTGAAAATTTAACTTGCATCTTGATCCCTTATGTTTAGTAAACGCGTGGTTTCGGCACAAAGTGCTTCAACTGTTCATCAGTTAACAAATTCGGTGAAAGATTCACTTCACGCGTTGTCATTTCTTCAGTTTCAGGTAAGTACAGTGAATGACATAACCAATTCTCATCATCACGATCTGGATAATCAAAACGACTGTGCGCGCCACGGCTTTCGGTACGGAAATTAGCCGCATGTGCGGTTGCAAATGCAGTTTCCATCAGATTGTCGAGCTCTAGACATTCGATACGCTGGGTATTGAACTCTCTTGAGTTGTCATCTAAGCGTGCATTTTGTAAACGCTTACGAATCGCTCTAAGTTGCTCAAGACCTTCGGCCATTGACTCACCTTCACGGAATACTGAGAAGTTAAGTTGCATACATTGTTGTAGATCTTTACGGATTTGAACAGGGTCTTCACCTTCTTTGTTATTTTCCCAGCGATTTAAACGCTCAAGAGATGCATCAACGTTAGCGTCTGTTGCTTCAGTGGGCTCTGGGATTGTATCAAGCACTTTACCTAAATAGTTACCTGCAGCACGACCAAATACAACCAGATCAAGCAATGAGTTACCACCTAAACGATTGGCTCCATGTACAGATACGCAAGCTATTTCACCAACAGCAAATAGACCGGCAACAACTTCCATGCTGCCATCTTCTTTGCGTGTTAATACTTCGCCATTAATATTTGCAGGTAAACCACCCATCATATAGTGACAAGTCGGAATAACAGGAATTGGTTCTTTAACTGGATCTACGTGGGCGAATGTACGTGATAATTCACAAATACCCGGTAAACGAGATTCAAGTACGTCTTCACCTAAGTGATCAAGTTTAAGTTTTAGATGCGGACCCCAAGGACCATCACACGCACGACCTTCACGTATTTCAGTCATCATTGCACGAGCAACTACGTCTCGACTAGCAAGATCTTTCGCGTTAGGCGCATAACGTTCCATGAAACGTTCACCATCTTTATTTAGAAGATAACCACCTTCACCACGACAACCTTCAGTTACCAACACACCTGCGCCAGCAATACCCGTAGGGTGGAACTGCCACATTTCCATGTCTTGTACTGGAATACCTGCACGAATCGCCATACCAATACCGTCACCCGTATTAATGTGTGCATTCGTTGTTGAAGAATAGATACGGCCAGCGCCACCCGTTGCAAATACCGTTGCTTTGGTTTTGAAGTAGCAGATTTCGCCAGTTTCAATATCAATTGCAGTACAACCAGTGATAATACCTTCGTCATTTTTAACGAGGTCTAACGCATACCATTCAGAAAATACTTTGGTTTCGTTTTTAATATTTTGCTGATACAACAAATGTAATAACGCATGACCGGTACGGTCAGCTGCAGCCGCTGTACGAGCCGCCTGTGCGCCACCGTATTCTAATGACTGGCCACCAAATGGGCGTTGGTAAATAGTACCATCTTCAAAACGAGAGAATGGCAGACCCATATGCTCAAGTTCTAAAATGGCTTCAGGACCCGTTTTACACATAAATTCGATAGCGTCTTGGTCTCCGATATAATCAGAGCCTTTAACAGTATCGTACATGTGCCATCTCCAATCATCTTCATGTGAATTACCTAACGCTACGGTAATACCACCTTGAGCAGATACCGTATGTGAACGTGTTGGAAAAACTTTTGATAAAAGTGCACAACTTTTACCTGATTTAGATATTGATAGCGCAGCACGCATACCAGCACCACCGGCACCAATTACTACTGCATCAAATTCGCGAACTGGAATACTCACTTATAACCCCCAAAGAGTAACAAAACCAACAAGCGCATAAATAAATGCGATGGTCGTTAAAATAAACTGTAATGCACCACGTAAACCGGTTGGTTTAACATAGTCAGTTAATACCTGCCACACACCAATCCACGCATGGATGACGATTGCGATAAGGGTAAGAAGAGTGAATACTTTATTGCCAGTACTTGCAAAAAAATCAGACCAGACTTGATAAGTAAGGTCGTTAAATGCAACGAAACCAACAAAATAAAATGTATAAAGTGCCATGATGATAGCAGTTGCACGGATCATGATAAAATCATGAGTACCACTACGACCATAGCTTGCTGCGTTAGTTACCATACCATTATCCCCGCTAGGATTGATAAAACAGCGGTTGCAACAAAAGATACTTTCGCACTTAATGCACCCGATTCAAGTTCTTCGAAATAGCCCATATCCATCAATAAATGACGGATACCACCTACAATATGATATGCAAGTGCGGTTAGGATTCCCCAAAGAATGAACGCACCAAAGAAACCAGACACAATTTCTTGTGCATTTTGGAAACCTTGCTCAGAGGATAACGATTCTGCCAGTAACCATAGCAGGATACCCACAGCAAATAGCATTATTACACCTGATATTCGGTGTAGGATCGATGCGATTGCTGCAATTGGCATGCTAATAGTCCGCAGATCTAAATTTACAGGTCTTTGCTTTTTCACGATATTGCTCACTCAGCTCCATTGAGCATAATAATTATTATATTGACACAGATCACAGAATTATATTATTTTCATAATAGATTACTTTCAAATGAAATCCCTTGTTTGTTTTTTGTTCTGAATGCAAATAAAACAATAATTATAAGCACTTACATAACAAGAACAAAATTAAAACAAGGACTCTTGATCCGTCAATAAGTATACCTATATCACAATTTATTTACAATTATAAAAGCCCTCATGGCAACATTTAGCTTCCATCATGGCAACATTTAGCTTGAAATTGAAACGTACGTTAACCTTTTTGGTGTTTTTATTTGATTATTTTGTAACAAAATTGACATTCGTAATTATTAAAGGTAGCTTTAGTTTCGATTTCATGAAGAAATCTAATTATAAATAAGCAAAGGAGACGTGCTATGGCTAATCTAAAGGCCACGTTAAACCTACCCGGCCAAGAGCCAGTTGAACTTCCGATTTTATCTGGTACAGCTGGTCACGATGTTATCGACATCCGTACCCTAGGTAGTACAGGATATTTCACCCATGATCCAGGTTTTATGGCAACGTCATCGTGTGAGTCTAAAATCACTTATATTGACGGTGAAGAAGGTATCCTACTACATCGCGGTTACGCTATTGATGATTTAGCGTTCAATGCCGAATATTTAGAAGTTTGTTATATTATTCTTTATGGTGATGCACCATCTAAAGAACAATATGCACAATTCAAAGCGACAGTGCATAAACACACTATGGTGCATGAGCAATTTGCATCTTTCTTTAAAGGTTTCCGCCGCGACTCTCATCCAATGGCGATCCTTTGTGGTGTGTCAGGCGCACTTGCAGCTTTCTATCATGATTCGCTAGATGTGACTAATCAACGTCACCGAGAAATTTCGGCATTCCGTTTATTATCTAAAATGCCGACAATTGCTGCCATGTGTTACAAATATTCAATCGGGCAACCTTTTGTATACCCTGACAACAGCCTTTCATACGCTGGTAACTTCCTTAAAATGATGTTCTCTGTACCGTGTGAAGATTATGTAGTTAATCCTGTTATAGAAAAAGCAATGGACCGTATCTTTACGCTACATGCAGATCATGAACAAAATGCATCTACATCAACAGTTCGACTTGCTGGTTCGTCAGGTGCTAACCCATTTGCATGTATCGCAGCGGGTATTGCATCACTATGGGGTCCTGCTCACGGTGGTGCAAATGAAGCTTGCCTAACTATGCTTCTAGAGATCGGTACAGTTGATCGTATTCCTGAGTTTATCGCTCGAGCGAAAGACAAAGAAGACCCGTTCCGTCTAATGGGCTTTGGTCATCGTGTTTATAAGAGTAAAGATCCACGAGCTACAGTGATGCGTCAGAGTTGCCACGAAGTACTAAAAGAGCTAAACACTAATGATCCACTATTAGATGTAGCGATGGAACTAGAGCGTATTGCGCTTGAAGACCCTTACTTTATCGAGAAGAAACTATATCCAAATGTAGATTTCTACTCAGGTATTACATTACGTGCTATTGGTATCCCTGTTTCTATGTTCACGGTTATTTTTGCATTAGGCCGTACTGTAGGTTGGATTGCTCATTGGAACGAAATGTTAAGTCAACCAGGACAAAAAATTAGTCGTCCTCGTCAGTTATATACTGGTGAAGCACACCGTCCATTTATAAAAATTGACGATAGAGATTAGTCTAAACGTTAGTTACTAGGCTTAGTTACAAGCCTAGTAACGAGTTAAACAAAAAGGCTTCTGATTTATATCAGAAGCCTTTTTTATCTCTAGGCGACTGTCTTAAACGCAGAAAATCGAATTAATTTATTCAAGAACAGAGAAAGCGCTATACCCTAGCCACGCAAGTAGACAAATAGAAAACCAAAAGAGAGGATGTTCAAAGCATGAAGTCGAGAATTTAGTTATTCTAAATCAAGACTTCATAACGCCGAAGATGCCTTCGTGCGGTTTGCAATAAAAACTGCAGCACATTTGGCTGTTCAACAAGCAATGCTTCCAATTCATTAAAATCAATAATATAGAGCAAGCAATCTTCTTCAACACGTCAACTTATTTGTAACGCTTCGCTATCAAGCCGACATAACACACTGCATAAATCACCTTCAGAAAACTTACCCTGCAACTCATCTCTTTCATTGTAATAAACAAGTACCTCTTTTTTAACGATATACAGCATGACTTGGTCGTTATTATGCGCATCTAAAATAGTGTCATTACGGTAAATAACCAATTGAAGCGCGTTTGGCAATAAGGTGGCAATCCTGAGCATTTAGTAAATTAAAAGGCGGCATGACTTTAATAAAATCAACAATATCATTTAACGCTGCATTCATATGGTCTCCCTGGCCTGCTAATTATCGGTATTGGTTCGTTCGTTACTTACTTAATATTTGAATATAGTGTTCAGTTTTAACCCATCTACCTCTAAAACGCCAACGCCAATATATAGACGAAAGTTGTATAGGGTTATTTTTTAAAGATTGCTAGATTTACAACATGCTAATGCGAGCACCGACAATTTGTCATTCAAGTTAAGGACAACTTATTAAGGTGATCAATCACTATCTAATGTTACTTATTAAGATTTAATCGTTTTTTTTGGGAGAAAGGATATGGAACAAGAAAACGCCGATTGGATGAGTGCTGCGTCATTCTTATCAATGGCCAAATGAAGGGTGTGGGTTTATTCCGTACTTGGTGGTGGTAGTGGTGTGTATCTACTCGATAAAATCGATATGGTTGTTACCGACTTGGGTTTAAATAATATACCACTGACAACATGGGTGGCACGTTTTAATCTCATGAACACAATTGAGCCAACGGCTGGACAATCGCTCGAATATGAGAAACGTCCACAATGGTTTAAAGACTGGGAGAAAACTGGTTGATAATCTGCGCTTCCCGCGTGGTTCTGGTACAGCATCAGACCATTAAACTCTAACATTATAAAATTAACGTAATAAAAATGCCGTTCAGATATGAATGGCATTTTTGTATATACACTGTTAAATTCCAGCGGGTATTACCCACAAATAACAATAAAACTAGTTAGCTACAAGACTATTATACGATTATAGCTTACTGTGCACTCACAATATTACGTACAACATCAAGGTCTTCTGGTGTATCAACACCTGCGGCGGGTACTTCAAGCGCTTCTGCAACATGAATTTTCTCACCATGCCAAAGTACACGTAACTGCTCTAATGATTCTATTTTTTCAAGTTCAGTTTCTGCCCACTGCACGTAATCACGAATAAAACCAGCACGGTAAGCGTAGATACCAATATGACGTTGATAAACTGGCTTAATCTCTGTCACCGGCTCGTGCATAAAGTTATCACGATGATAGGGGATCGGCGCACGACTGAAATACAGAGCATAACCTTGCTTATCCGTCACCACTTTTACCGTATTCGGATTAAAGACGTCTTCGACATCGGTAATAGCAACAGACAAGGTCGCCATCCGCGCTTCGCTTTGTTTTCCTAGGTTAGTTGCTACTTGCTCAATAATACGTGGAGGTATAAGCGGTTCATCACCTTGAACATTGACAATAATATCATCATCATTAAAGCCTAACTTACTGCATACTTCAGCTAAACGTTCGGTACCTGAGTTATGTGTAGGTGACGTCATACACACTTCATAACCTAATGCTGTTACCGCTTGTTCAATACGCACATCATCAGTAGCAACAACAACACGTGAAGCACCACTTTGCAAAGCTTGCTCGGCAACGCGTTGGATCATTGTTTTACCACATATATCAACTAGCGGCTTACCCGGTAAGCGACTTGATTGATAACGCGATGGGATGATAACGATAAAACTCATTTAGCTAACTCTTCTGAGGTTAACTGACGTGCTTTAACTTCAATTAATACAGGGATACCTTCCGTGATTGGGTAAGCAAGACGGTCCGCATTACAGATAAGTTCGTTATTGCTTTTGTCAAAATGTAATTTACCTTTACATACAGGACAAGCAATAATTTCAAGTAAGTTATGATCCAGAGTCATGGGTTAATTCCTTTAATTTTAATAATAACTGCGGTAAAAAATCGCTATCTAAACTTGCGTTTACCGGTAAATAATACCAATTATCCTGAGCAAAAGATTGACACTTAACAGCATCTTTTTCGGTCATAATAACGGTTCGACCTGCTGCAAACTGTTCAATTTCAGCGGCAGTAAAAGCATGATGATCAGGAAATGAAAGATGTTCTTCAATCACATAATCGTGTTGTGCTAACGTAGTATAAAAACGCTGCGGATTACCAATACCGGCGATTGCAACCATCGATATAGACTGATCCGCTACCGCCACTGCATTATTTGTTACTTTACGTAATGGCGCAGCCACTAATAACATATTGAGCTCACCAGCCAAACCGTTACCACCATTACAGATCACAAAATCAGCCGTATCTAAACGCCACGGACCTTCGCGTAACGGTCCCATCGGTAATAAATGACCATTACCAAGCCGGCGTTTTCCATCGATGACGATTAATTCGATGTCTCGTTGCATGGCATAATGTTGCAAGCCGTCATCAGTAATAATAATGTCCACATCGAAATGGGCTAATAAGTGCGCCGCAGCATCAGTACGCACAGGACTAATAACTAATGGGCATCGAGTACGTTGCTGCAACATGAATGGTTCATCTCCACTATGCGCAACAGGTGAATCCGAATTAACAATATAGGGATATTGCGGCGCTTTCGAGCCATAACCCCGACTAATAACACCGGGTTTATAGCCAGCCGCCGTCAATTGCTCACACAAATATACAACCAGCGGCGTCTTCCCCGTACCACCAACCGTAATATTACCAACCACAATAGTCGGCACGCTTGGTTTTATACTGGCTTTAATACCCGATTTAAATAGTGCCCGACGACAGCCAGTGATAACTGCAAAAGTGATACTAAGCGGTGCCAGTAACCATTTTGACCAATGGTTACCATACCAAATATCCTCTTCTATGTTCACGTATAGACCTATTTCCCACCAAGTTGTAAGCGATGAAGTTGAGCATAATGCTCACCTTTAGCAAGTAACTCGGTATGTGTACCACTTTCAACAATCGCGCCTGCTTCAATAACCAAAATACGGTCTGCCGCTTCAATTGTTGATAGGCGATGTGCAATCACTAATGACGTTCTATCTTTTTGTAATTCTTCAAGGGCTTGCTGTACTTTATGTTCTGACTCCGCGTCCAATGCAGAAGTCGCTTCATCAAGAATTAAAATAGGTGCATCTTGTAATAACGCACGAGCGATAGCAATACGCTGGCGTTGCCCACCCGATAGCATTGAACCATTTTCACCGACAATCGTATCAAAACCATTATCAAACGCTTCAATAAACTCTAACGCATTGGCTTTGGTGGCCGCGGCAATAATTTCCTCACGCGTCACCTCATTCATTCGACCATAGGCAATATTCGCCGCAACGGTATCATTAAATAAGTGCACGTGTTGTGAAACCAGTGCAATCTGACTACGTAACGATTTCAATTCATAATCGTGAATGGCGATATCATCAATACTGATCTGGCCTTTTTCAATTTCGTAAAAACGGGTGATCAAGCTGGCCAATGTAGATTTACCGCTACCCGAACGGCCGACTAATGCGATCATCTCACCTGGTTGCGCGGTAAAATTCATATTTTCAATTAATCGCTTGGTCGCTGTCGGATAAGTAAAATCCACATTGGTGAATGAGATCTTACCTTTGACACGTTTCGGTTTATACGTACCCTTATTCTTCTCGATATCAAGGTCAAGAATATCAAATAAACTATTACATGCTGCAATGGCTTTTTGTATTTCTGAGTTAATATTGGTGATGTCACGTAATGGACGTAATAACGCCATCATTGAACCAACGATTGCCACAAATTTACCCGGTGTTAATTCTGCACGAATAGAATCAAACGAGGCAAGATATAACACCACACCCAACGCAAATGACGCCACGATCTGTACCAGTGCATTACTGGCCGCCGTTGTGGTCGCCATTTTCATTTGCTGTTGGCGGATATGATTAGTCACAGTACCAAAACGTTTACGTTCGGTTTCATGACCGGCAAACATCAAAACATCTTTTTGACCATGTAACATTTGTTGTGCTGTTGAAGATACATTACCCATCGCTTGTTGCAAACGACGACTGATAACCCGGAAACGACGGCTAACTACGTTAACAATGATACCAACCACAGGTGCAATAAAGAGTAATACTATTGATAACTGCCAGCTTTGGTAGAACATCCAAATTAACAAACCAAGAATAAATGCACCACTACGAAATATATTAACCATTGACTTAGATGCGGCACCCGACACTTGAGTCGAATCATAAATAATCTTTGATACTAATTCACCCGATGGTGTCTTATCAAAAAAACTCACTGGTAAATGCATCAAATGATCAAATAACTCACGTTGCAAGCGCATCACAACTGTATTACCCACCTTGGCCATGCAATAACTTGAAGAAAATGAAGCTAAACCACGTAAACAAACCATACCCACAACAAAGAGTGGCATCCATTTTAAAAATTCTGAAGTTTCGGCATTAAAGCCTTCATCGACAAGGGGTTGTAAAATATTTAATAATGTCGCATCGACCATGCCATAACCAAGCATAGCTACCACACCAAAAAATAAGGTTGTTTTTAAATCGAGAACATAAGTTAAAAATCGCTTAACCGTTTGCCAAGCTGTACGCTGTTGGTCCATGAAAACCGTCTTGTTATTGAGATAGACGGACATTTTAAACCTAGGTGAGCTAAAACACCAAACTTTAAAGCATATATCCAACGAATAACTGTTTTTTAACCAGTTTAATGAAAAAGGGCTAACCCAAATGGATTAACCCTTTTAATGACAGCCATGTTAGTTAATAATGCATCATGTTATGCCGCGTTACTTTTTTCTTCTTCCAATTTAGCCAGTTCCGGTGACGCTACAACTTGCGTATTACCACCAATTTTTAACAACCAAGCTAGTGCAGGTAATAAACACAATGCCCCCAGCATATTCCAAATAAACATGAAGGTGAGCATCAAGCCCATATCAGCCTGAAATTTAATTGGTGATAATACCCAAGTACATACACCAATAGCCAAGGTGACACCGGTAAACGCAACGGCTTTGCCCGTACTAGATAACGCATATTCATAAGCGTCTTGTAAATTATCGCCCATTTTTAAACGTGCAGACAGCTGACTATAGATATAAATACCATAATCCACACCAATACCCACACCAAGCGCAATTACTGGCAAGGTAGCAACTTTAACGCCAATACCTAAGGTTGCCATTAAGGCTTGACCTAAAATAGACGTTAATGCCAGCGGCAAAATAATGCATATCAAGGTTTTTATCGAACGGAAGGTGAGAAAACAAAGCACCCCGACCACACCATATACCCACATCAACATTTGATATTGGGCTTTTTCAATCACGCTATTTGTCGCGGCTTCAATACCCGCATTACCCGCAGCCAAGGCGAAATTAACATTCTTGGTTTTATTGGCTTCAGTATAAGCGGTTATATCAGAAATTACCGTCTCAAGTGTATTTGCCTTATGATCATCAAGATAAATGATGAGCGGTAACATGCTACAGGTATTGTTCATAAACGCAGCTGGCGCCCGTCCTACAGCAGCATTAAGCACTAATTGATTGGGACTTAAACCTTGCCATTTAGGGTTGCCTTCATTCATACCTACAATGGCTTTTTTGGCAATTGTAGCGACCGACAGGGTCGATTGCACCCCAGGTATACCTTCGATATGCGCCTGTAATCGATTCACTGCATTCAACGTGTGGTAGCTGCTGCATTGCTCAACTGGTGTCTCAACCATTAATACCATGATGTCCGTACTGGCTTGATAATTATTAGCAACATACGCATTATCTAGATTATAACGGCTATCTGCCCGTAATTCTGGCGCTCCAGCATCCAAGTCGCCAATTTGCAGCGATTGCCCTTGATACAAACCAACGACAAGGCAAAACACACCAAATACCAGCACCCGTTTCGCCCATTTAGCATCCGCAAAACGGCTAAATACAGTGACAATAAGTGGGGTCTTTGATTGTTCTGCTAATAAGTACTTAATACCTGCCGGAGAAACGCCGGTCCAAGACATCAAGATAGGTAACAGAACTAAATTAGTTAATAAAATAACCGCGACACCAACACTGGCCGCAGTTGCTAGATCTTGAATAACCTGAATTTCAATTACATTTAAGGTAATAAAACCAAGTCCATCACTTAACAATGCTATCAACCCCGGAATAGCTAATGCTCTAAATGCAAGGCGCGCCGCCTGTTCCGCTTTATTTCCAGCAGCCATATGCTGACCAATCGCACTAATCAGTTGCACACCATGACTTACCGCAATTGCAAAAACTAAAAACGGTACGAGCATTGAATAAGGATCAAGCCCTTGCCCAAGTAAATTAAGTAGCCCGAGTTGCCAGATAACTGCGACTAATGCACAAGTCACAGTTACAATCGTACTTCTTAAACAACGACTATATAAATACAACAAAACAAAAGTAATAACGATTGCGGTAATAAAAAAGATAACCACTTCCGCCGCACCGGCAATAAGATCACCCACAACCTTAGCAAATCCGGTAATGTGGATCTTAACGCCATTAACTTCATACTTACTGCGAATATCTTCTAATGTAATAGACAATTGATTGTAATCTAATGGCTTACCAGTTTCAGGGTTGATGCTCATCAAGGGTAATAAAAATACCGCCGATTTAAAATTATCACCAACCAAATAACCAACTTGTCCAGATAACATGACATTACGACGTAGTCTGTCTAGCGTTCGCTGGCTACCATCATAATCATTCGGAATAACTGTACCACCAACAAAACCATCTTCAGTTACCTCCGCCCAAGTCACGTTTGAAGTCCAAATTGATTTCATTCCAGAGCGGTCCACGCCAGATATAAAAAACAATTCATCATTCAATGCACGCATCTGTTCTTGAAATTCAGCATTAAAAATATCGCCGCGCTCATTCTCAATAACAACACGGACACTATTGCCTAAACTGGCCAACTCTTCTTTATAATTTAAGTAATTTTGAATATATTCGTGTTGTACTGGGATCATTTTCTCAAATGACGCACTGGGTCTCACCAAACTTGCGTTATACGCCAAAAAAACGGTCAGCAATACGATCACTGCAAACACAATATATTTAAAACCAAATAACTGTTTCTCGATCCAAATAGTAAGTTTTTCCATATTACTTCAGACCTCCCTGACCTAATTTACTTTTGCTACTTGCTTGCCAACCACGTAATCCTGTCGTGATCACATTATCATCGACAATTTTAACTGAAGTGATATCAATACGTTGATTATTTTTTGAGATGTTTTCGAAGGTATTACCGTTATAGACTAGCTTTAATCCACCAGCGCCAACTAATAACAGTTCTTGGTTATTGAGCCAATCAGCAGAAAAAATATGATTAGTCACACCGGTATCGAGGTGTTGCCAAGTCGCGCCTTGGTCTTGTGAAGCAAACATATTGCCTCGTAATCCATAACTATAAAGCGATGTACCGTTAACTTCGATACCAAATAAAGAACCAATATAATCGATGTTTAACGAACGCCAGTTCTGACCTTGATCTGAGGTTGCCATGCCCAAACCCGCTTCACCAACGATATAAATATTATTGTTATCATCTATCGTTAACGAATTAAGGTGAAACCCTTCTGGATTGGGTACTTGATATCCTATATATTGCCAGTTTTCACCTCCATCTTTAGTCTCCAACATCGCGCCATAAGCACCAATAACAAGACCATAGTTTGCCGCGTTAAAGAGCACATCAAAAAACGCAATTTCAATACCCGAATTAACCGTTAAATCTTCTAATTTATACGACGCATCATCGAGTTGCATTTCAAGTTCATCAAGACTATCTTCATCGATACCGGTACTCTGTGCCAGTTCAAACTCAGCCGTTAATAACGTAACTTGAACCTCTAAACTAGTTTTAAGCAAACCGGTTAATTGGATACCATCGAACACCTTACTCCAATTATACCCACCATCTATTGTTTTTAATATGACCCCTTGATGACCTACTGCCCAAGCCACTTTATCATCAATAAACTCCACAGCCGTAATTGTCGTTTGTACGGGGACGTTAGCCTGAACCCAAGCTGAATCAAAATTCTCACGCACTAAAATACGACCGTATTCACCGACCATAATCTGACGCTGCTGGAAATGATCAATCTCTAAAAAAACACTTTTCTCTACAAGGTTATTCATTTCTGCTGCAACCTGTAACACATTATTGTCCACATAGTTGGTTGCTTTATTTAACGCTTGCTCTTCGCTGGCACTGTGCACTGGTAAACTTAATGCACATAACAGCGCAAGCGATTTTTTATCCATACTTGACATTTTTATCATCTTAATCCCTTAAGTTTTCGAAGGTCTTCTCACTAAGACCTCAATTTTGTCATCAAATGGCAATCTATTTACCGCTTGGTATAACCAATTCTGCCGTGCGCATTAACGGTTATTTACGAATGGCAATGTTCTCCTCGATAAACGCCGGGAGTCACACCTTTCCAACGTTTAAAAGCACGAGAAAAATTAGCCACATTAGAAAAACCTAACAGGTAGCTTATTTCCCCCAGCGATAAACGATTTTGATTTAAGTGCTGTTCAGCCGTTGTTTGGCGAATATTTTCAACTAAATCTTTATAACTTGTACCAGAATCATTCAATTTACGCTGTAAGCTACGTTGACTAAAGTTCAACTTTTCCGCCACAAAATCAATATTGGGTACACCCGTCGCCATCAACGATACTACTTCTGAACGAACTTGGCTGACCACATTATTACAATCAAGGCTGGCAAGATAATCATCTGCCGCTTTATCATTCAGCAAAATAAGATCAGGTGCAAAATTTGGTAGTCGTTTTAATAACAGTTCACGATCCATCACTAACATAGGTTGACTGGAGTTGAACACAACCGTACAGCCGGTATAGGCTTCAAATTGGTCAATACAACGTGCATCAGCGGTCGTATACATTTTGACTGGAGCAAAGCCCGGATTCGAAAGATCACGGCATATTTTGATGATAGATAGCAACATCGTTAATTCGAGTTGCGAGCCAATACGATTGATATTATCAGCAGACACATTGAGGTTTAGCCCAAGGTAACAGTACTGTTCATCTTCTGTTAAATTAATCCGACAGGTACTACTAAGCACCCGATCATAATGAACTAAACGGATAAATGCGTCTTGTAATGATGATGATGCTTGCAGTGCATAGCCTAACGCATGAAATGTGGTCGCAACGATGCATTGACTCACTTTAATCGGTAAAAGTGGATCATCCGTCAGTGTGACGGATTGTTCGAATAGTTTATTACACAGGCTAACAGGGACACGACTACCTACGTTGGTTATTTCATCAATGCAAACATCTGATTTTGATAGCAGTTCGAACGGTTCTATACCTTTCCACAATAACGCTTTATAGAGAGCAACTAACCAGCCTCCAATAACATCCCCTTGACCATCCATTGCCAGCGCTCCTTTGCTTATATACCTGTCACTTCATTCATTATGGCTTAAGATAGGACATGTATCTTAATTAAACCTGAACACATAGAACAAATATTTCACATGAGCAACATATTGGCAACATATTTAATGCAAAAGTAGGAGCTCCGCATCATAATAATTCAAACGTTTAATTTAATTATCATAAAGGTATTAAATAACTAAAGGATCTCGCTAAATACATCCGCCGCTTCAATGTCAAGAATACCAGAACGGTTCACTGTTATTTTATGACGTTGATAAACAACTTTAGCGCTGTCATCGTGCAAACCAACAACGACATTAACTTGATAACGTCTTTCAATCTGTTCTTTAGTTATTTTACCGTCGTTTTCTGCATATACAGCACCCGTACCGCGTTCTAGAAAACGGATCAAAGGTCTAACACTAAAATAAATCTGTTCTTGGATCCGATCATAACCCGCTTGGAAGCCTTTATTACTTACCTTCGTATCTAATCGATAGTGTAACAAAATTGATTCTTGCTTATTTTGCGGTCGACGACGATACAAAACGTCACGCACAACCGCAGGTAATTT
Organism: Moritella yayanosii; assembly: GCF_900465055.1. Classification (NCBI taxonomy): domain Bacteria; kingdom Pseudomonadati; phylum Pseudomonadota; class Gammaproteobacteria; order Alteromonadales; family Moritellaceae; genus Moritella; species Moritella yayanosii. Next base: position 1,105,002 of record NZ_LS483250.1, read on the forward strand.
ACTCTGATTAATATAATCAAGCCATACGCGTTGCTTTGAAATAACTTGCTTATTTGATGTATCAATAAGCAACCGTGACCACTTTGGTCGACCTTTACGGATCCAACGCCATAACGTATTGTTGAATTCATCTTTAAAGATCTCTCTGAAACCATAAATAACCGACAACACACCAATCAACGCATAGGTCAGTCCTTTTAACTCACCTTGAGCAAAAAGTATGAGCGTTAATACGATCACCATCACCAAGGACGTTGCTGCACCTTTAACGATTTTTTTCTGATGTTTGCCCAACTGTTGAGTTTCTTCTTTAAAAATCACACCATGCTCGATCAATCGACGTAATAAACGCATTTTATTGGCGATTCGATTGGGGTCTAACAAGGTATTTGCAGAATTATAACTATGTTCTAAGCGATACTTAGCTTCACCGCGACAAAAACCAATAACTTCCGCACGTTCATCAAGAAAATCATTGCTCTTTTTACGCTTGGATAATGCCTTATAACAGCACTGCTCGCTGAACCATGAAAGGTAGTTGTCAACGTTGTTAAAATAGGCTCTTAGTTTTTCATCGGCAGGTGCATTACGGCGAAATTTTTTGATAATTGATTTAGCGACATCAACTAATTCGATCAAAGCTAAATAAAATAATTGCGGCTCAATTTGCTGCTGAATATTGCGGATGTCTTTTTCAAAGGCTTTAGCAAATTGATACGCAAACAAATTCAAATTCACACGATACTCATCAGGAGAACGTTTCATTCGACTGGCAAAACGGCTTTGTACTAATGGCAGGTGTAAACCCTCTGAATAATACGCTCGCTTACCTTGAATTCCACGGTAAAAATAATCTTCTTCCGTTAACGTTTGCGGATTAATGCCCATCTCGTTAGGTAGCAAAAAATACACGTCTACACGACGATAGCCACCTTGAGGTATAAGATGGTTAAGTTTAAATGATAATTTATCTTCTTGTTTTAAAACAATCTTAGCCACGCCTTATCTGTCCTTTAATTATTACACGTACTCCTGCATCACGTCATAAATACCCACCAGTAAATATAGTCTGAGTACCTCTGTATTGTGGGGCATTTTGTGACTCAGTATATTATCCTTTACAACGACAAATAAGAAGTTAAATTCAGATAGTTAGCTGATTTTTCATTTTTCTCTTCTATTGATGTAAAATAAGGCATTTCACCCATCAATGGCGCTGATAATGCCACCGTTAATGTGTCGATCATGTCATCATAATTAGCAATATCCGCGGAGAGACTGTTGGCAATCCAACCAACCAAATTTGCGTCTGAATGCAGGATCGCTTGTGCCGATAATATCGCATGGTTCAAACAGCCTAACTTGATCCCTACTACAAGAATAACATCTAACTTATTTTCAGCTACCCAGGATGAAAAATAGTGCCGATTATCAATAGGAAGGTGCCAGCCACCAGCGCCTTCGATCACCATAACGTCAATGTAATCTGGCACTTGATTAACTGACGCGTCCACTAACGCCAAATCAATAGACTCACCCTGTTTAAGTGCAGCGATATGTGGGGCAATCGGTTCTTGATAAGCAATAGGGTTAACAATTTGATAAGCTAATTGATGCGAGGCATGCTGTTGTAATAACAATGCATCTTCATTCCGCAATCCCGTCGATGTTAATTCACACCCCGCAGCAATTGGCTTCAAACCAACCGTTTTTAAACCTAAATTATTCGCGTAGTCCAGCACAGCACAACTAACCACAGTTTTACCGACATCAGTATCAGTACCGGTAATAAATATTTTTTTTGTCTTATTTGTCATCAATGACCTTGTATACTATTTCTTAAATTCAGCTGTCTTAACGTTTACACAGTAAGCAATAAGCGAGTTTATAACTAAGTGGTAACAACCCTTGATTGCCCCGTAATGTTTCGTAGTTAGCTTTAAATGCTCTTAGCTCACCTCGCGTCGTCGGTTTTGAATTTTTATCATGTACGAGATTAGCGCCAATGCCTTTCAGGCTGTGCATGACTTCTTTTACACTAGAGTAATACATCGTTTGTATTTCAACGTGGAAGATTTCGACACTTAAACCTGATTTTAATAACGCCGCTTTAATTTCGCCTTCCGACAGAAAACGATTTACATGGCGATGTGCGTTAACCGTTGACCATGATAGGGTTAATTCATCAAGGCTACCCGCTACTAAGGTGCTAAATAGCATTAAGCCCCCTGGTTTTAAACAACGCGATACTTCAATTAACGGCACAGCTAAATCATCACACCACTGCAATGCCAGATTAGATACACACAAATCAATACTATTCGACGGTAATGGTAACGCCTCCGCATCACCATTCAACCAATAAGTCGGTATCGTTAATTGATGATGTGCTTGAGCGTGAGCAAGCATGCCAAAAGACAAATCAACCGCAATTAACTGCTTACTACACTTCGCTAATACGGGTAATAATGCACCGCTGCCACAACCGAGATCGACCGTCGTGTTATAAGCACGATCATTAACACTATGGGGTAAATATTGTAATAAAATATCACTGGACAAGCGCTGTAATATGGCATGTTGATCATAACTTGTCGCAGCTTTACTAAAACAACGGGCGACAGCATGTTTGTCAATCATGAAGCACCGCCATTATTTATATTTAACGCTTCTTGCAGCCGAGTCAGTAATAAATCAATATCTTCAATACTATGATTAGCTGATAACGTAATACGTAAACGTGATGTACCTTGCGGTACCGTCGGCGGGCGAATCGCTTTAACCAATAGGCCTTTACTCGCAAGGTACTGACTTATTTTTATCGCCTTGCTCGCATCGCCAATAATAAGTGGTTGAATAGCGCTATCCGATGGCATTAAGGTAATGTTACGTAAAAAACATTGTTGCTTAAAATAACAAATAAGTTGATTTAAATGCACAACTCGCCATGTTTCTGTCAGCATGATCGTTAACGCTTTATCTATACATAGCGCCATTGCAGCTGGCATTGCGGTCGAATAAATATAAGGTTTCGAAAAGTTAACTAAATATTCGATAACGTCTTTCGAAGCAGCCACAAATGCCCCTGATACCCCCACAGCTTTACCAAACGTTGCCATATATAAATCAACATCACTGGCTAATAAACCATGCTGTTTAAGGCTATTTTGTCCCTGCGGTAAGACCCCAAAACCATGTGCATCATCGACCAACAACCAGCTGTCATGGGCTTTGCATTGCTGACTAATCGCACGTAAATCTGACATATCACCATCCATGCTAAACACACCTTCTGTAACAACCAGTGAGTTGGCATGCTTAGGGCGATAATGAGTTAGGATTTGAGCCAGGTGCCCACTGTCATTATGCTTAAACCGTTTCATGGTTGCTGGTGAATAAACCCCCGCTTCAATTAATGAAGCATGATTGAGCTTATCCTGGATCAGCAAATCATTTTTATTTAACAAGGCTTTGATTAACGCTTGGTTCGCACTGTAGCCAGAGTTAAATAATAAACTTGATTCATAACCCGTTATGTCAGCTAACTTTTCTTCTAGTGCAGCATGAGCAGGAGTATAACCCGTCACTAACGCAGAACCACCGCTACCAACGCCATGCTCGCTTGCGCCACGCTGCCATGCCGCAATAACATCAGGGTGTTTAGAAAGTCCTAAATAATCATTAGCGGAGAAATTAATCGCCTCATTACTTACCGCCCGCGTGCGTAACAGAGATTGTGTTTGCTGCTGGCGTAATGCTTGGGTAATGAATTCAAAAGCCATTAATGTGCAACACTCGTCGTATCAGCATGCTTTGTATCAACCGTTGTCGCGTCATAAAACAGTGACGGTGACGCCTGCTCTGCTATTTCATCGAGTAACTGCGCGGATTGTGCTTCATCACTGGCTTCACGGATACGTGCAGGATGCAATCCAAGTTTCTTAAATAAACGCTTATCACTGTCTTCATCCGGATTGTCCGTCGTTAACAATTTACAACCATAAAAGATTGAATTAGCACCGGCCATAAAGCAAAGTGCTTGCGTTTGTTCGCTCATCGTCTCACGACCAGCAGATAAACGGACATACGATTTAGGCATTAATATACGTGCAGTAGCTATGGTACGTACAAACTCTATTTCGTCTAAATCGGGTGTATCTGCAAGCGGTGTTCCTGCCACTTTAACTAACATGTTAATTGGCACACTTTCAGGGTGGTGCGCTAGGTTAGCCAGTGATTTGAGTAGACCAATACGATCAAGTTGTTGCTCACCCATGCCAACGATACCGCCAGAGCATACTTTCATGCCAGCTTCACGCACATGATCTAAGGTATCTAAACGGTCTTGATAAGTACGCGTGGTAATAATTTGTTCATAATACTCTTCAGACGTATCAAGATTATGGTTGTAATAGTCTAAGCCCGCTGCAGAAAGAGATTGTGCTTGTTCCGGCGCTAACATGCCTAACGTCATGCAAGTTTCCAGTCCCATGGCTTTAACGCCTTTCACCATATCAATTAAATACGGCATATCACGCTTATGGGGATGTTTCCAAGCAGCCCCCATACAAAAACGACTGGCGCCATTCTCTTTCGCTTCGGCAGCGCGTTTAAGCACTATTTCTACTTGCATCAAGCGTTCTTTCTCAATACCCGTTGTATAACGTGCGCTCTGTGGGCAGTACTTACAATCCTCCGGACAAGCACCGGTCTTGATTGATAACAGCGTACTGATTTGCACACTGTTTGGATCAAAATTCTGACGATGCACCGTTTGAGCCTGAAACATCAAATCATTAAACGGTTGGTTAAATAGTGCTTCAATCTCATCAACTTGCCAATCATGGCGAACGCTGTTAGTCATTTAAAATCCTTTATTTGAATTTGTGCTTAAACTCGATTAGTCTATCCAGCATAGCCGCAAGGTCAACCCAATACCAAACCCAAGGTTTACAATGACTCAAAAAACACACAAAGAATCAATGCAGTTCGACCAACAACACATCTGGCACCCTTATACATCGATGACAAAACCGTTACCTTGCTATCACGTTGATAGTGCTGAAGGTGTTTATCTAACGTTGAATGACGGGACCCGACTAATCGATGGTATGTCTTCTTGGTGGGCATCGATTCACGGCTACAACGTCCCTGCACTCAATCAAGCAATGCAGCTACAAGCCAGTAAAATGTCCCATGTCATGTTTGGTGGTATCACCCATCAGCCAGCTATCAATCTGTGCCAAAAATTAGTTGATATTACGCCCGACGGTCTAGAGTGTGTGTTCCTCGCAGATTCAGGCTCAGTCAGTGTCGAAGTGGCAATGAAAATGGCGATTCAATATTGGCACCATCAACAACCGACCAAGAAGAAGTTTGTCACCATACGCAATGGTTATCACGGTGATACTTTTGGGGCGATGTCGGTATGCGATCCTGATAATGGCATGCACGAATTATTCACCGGTTTCTTAGCACCACAATTTTTTATTGAATCTCCAACAATCAAATTTAACCAGCAATGGCAGCAAAGTGCCATGCAAGGTTTAGAGCAAACCTTAATTAACCATCACCAGCACATCGCAGCATTTATATTAGAACCGATTGTACAAGGTGCTGGTGGTATGAAGTTTTATCACCCTGAGTTTTTACGCCAAGCAAAATTACTGTGTGAACGTTTTGAAGTGTTATTGATCGCGGATGAGATAGCGACTGGTTTTGGTCGAACCGGAAAATTATTTGCTTGTGAGCATGCTGGCATCACACCTGACATAATGTGTTTGGGTAAAGGCATTACTGGCGGTTACATGACTCTGGCAGCGACATTAACAACCCGACACGTGGCAGAGACTATCAGCAACGGGCCAAGCGGGGTTTTAATGCACGGGCCTACATTTATGGGTAACCCCCTAGCCTGTGCAGTCGCCAATGCCAGTATCGATTTATTAATGACCAGTGACTGGCAACAACAAGTCGCGCGCATTGAAAAACAACTGCAACACGCAATACTGCCTTTGGTTGATCATGACAATGTCAGCGATGCGCGTGTACTTGGCAGTATTGGCGTTATTGAAACCAAACAATCTATCGATTTGGCGAAAGCACAAGTGCGGTTTGTTGAATTGGGTGTATGGATCCGGCCTTTTGGCAAACTGCTATATATCATGCCCCCTTATATTATTTCAGAGACAGAATTGGACACATTATGCAATGTGATCAAACAAGTACTTGATGCCGACATTTGGCTTAAATAACCTATTACCAAAAATCAATTTAGCTTTATCTTGGTTTGACTTGCGGTGACATCAACATAGTCTTTGCTAAACTATGGGTACCACGTCTACATTTGTGACATGTGTACTTAATAACAATTAATGTCACAGGCTTAAAACAGCGTAACGCGAGTCAAACAAATAGCCCCCAATAAAACCAAGTCGTAGCATGTTAAATCAAACGAGTTTACTGCAACAAAAGAAAAAGCAAATTAATTACCATTAAAATCCTCAATTATTTGCGATTATCAATGTTTATTTACTAAATAATAAGCAAACAAAATGATTTTTCATTGTTTTTACTTGTATCCTGCAACTGCAAAGGTAATATAACCTTACTTAATAATCATCATTCACTCAGCAAGAGCTTTTTATGCTGGAGAGCAATAATCCTATGACGCATACGTCAGTTAAAGATATTCTTGCCGGTAAATTCCCGGTAGGCAGCACAGTTACAACAAAAGGCTGGATCCGCACACGTCGCGATTCTAAAGCCGGTATCTCTTTCCTCGCTGTTTATGATGGTTCGTGTTTCGATCCTATCCAAGCAGTGGTAAGCAAAGATTTACCAAACTACGCAGAAGACGTATTAAGTCTTACTGCAGGTTGTTCAGTAGAAGTTACAGGTGTAGTCGTTGAATCACCTGGTAAAGGTCAGTCATTCGAAATCCAAGCAACAGAAGTTATTGTTCTTGGTTTAGTAGAAGACCCAGACACTTACCCTATGTCAGCAAAACGTCACAGCATCGAATACCTTCGTGAACACGCTCACCTTCGTGGCCGTACTAACGTAATGGGTGCGGTTATGCGTGTCCGTAACTGTTTATCACAAGCTATTCACCGTTTTTTCCATGAAAATGGTTATAACTGGTTAAGCACGCCACTTATCACAGGCAGTGACTGTGAAGGTGCTGGCGAAATGTTCCGTGTAAGTACACTGGATATGAATAACCTGCCTTTAACTGATAAAGGTGATGTCGATTACAACCAAGATTTCTTCGGTAAAGAAACATTCTTAACTGTATCAGGTCAATTAAATGCTGAAACTTATGCATGTGCAATAGGTAAAGTTTACACATTCGGCCCAACATTCCGTGCAGAAAACTCAAACACAACGCGTCACCTTGCAGAATTCTGGATGGTTGAACCTGAAGTTGCGTTTGCAGATCTTGATGATGTGGCTAACCTTGCTGAACAAATGCTTAAATATTGCTTCAATGCAGTATTAGAAGAACGCCGTGACGATATGGAATTCTTCGCACAACGCATTAACAAAGATGTGATCACTCGCCTTGAAGAATTCGTTACTTCTGACTTTGCACAAGTTGAATACACTGACGCCATTAAGATCTTAGAAGAATGCGGTAAAGAATTCGAATTCCCTGTTTCTTGGGGTATCGATATGTCTTCTGAGCACGAACGTTACCTTGCTGAAGAACACTTCAAAGCACCTGTTGTTGTTAAAAACTACCCGAAAGACATCAAATCATTCTACATGCGTATGAATGACGATGGTAAAACAGTTGCAGCAATGGACGTACTTGCACCTGGTATCGGCGAGATCATCGGGGGTAGTCAACGTGAAGAACGTTTAGATATGCTTGATAAGCGCTTAGAAGAAATGGGCCTGAACAAAGAAGATTACTGGTGGTACCGTGATCTACGTCGTTTCGGTACAGTGCCACACTCTGGTTTTGGTCTAGGATTTGAACGTTTAGTGTCTTATGTAACTGGTATGCAAAACATCCGTGACGTAATTCCTTTCCCACGTGCGCCACGTACAGCAGAATTCTAATTTAAGTGTACTGTTAGTTTTAAAATAGAAAGCTAACCACTTAAAACAAAAAGGCTGGTGAGATAATTATTTATCTTACCAGCCTTTTTTTTGACTATGATAATTTTTCATATTAGGAAAACCTGCCGAATATGAAAAATTTCATTAAATTATTTATAGAAACACCTGTGAATATTGCGTAACTAGGCTATTTAAGATGTTTTTTTATGAAGTCGATAATTTGAATCAGCGCAGCCTTACTTTCAGGAAGTTGTTCAAACAAGGGGAAAACATGCGGCATTTGGTGCCATATTTGTAAATGGGCATCGACACCCTTAGCCTGCATAAATGCAGCCAATCGGGTAGAGTCATCGCGCATTAGTTCGGTACTGCCGACATGGAACATAAAAGGAGGCAAACCGGTGAAATCACCAAATAAAGGGGAAATCTCGTCATTGTGTAGATCGGTATTATCACCACCTAAATACCAATTTCGGCAATGTAGCATAACTTCTAGGCTAAACAGTGCATCACTATAACGGTTTTCAACAGAAGACATACCACTTTGCGTCATGTCTGCTACTGGTGATAATAACACGCAGCAACTCGGCATTGGTAAGCCATTACGTTTAGCACGTAACAATAGCGATAAAGCGATATTACCACCAGCAGAGTCCCCCGCTACGACAATATCTTCAGGTAACGTACCTGCATCTAATAATGACTGGTAAATGTCATAACAGCAATCCAGCGCTGCAGGAAAAGGCTGTTCAGGTGCCAGTGGGTAATCGGGAATAATGGCATGTAAGTCGAGTGGTTCAGCTAAACGCGCTATAAAATTATTATGTATTGCAGGGGTTTTAAAAACGAAGGCACCGCCATGTACATATAATAATTTTTTCTTCGTATTTGAAAATTTAAGCTGTATTTCATCACACAAAGTACCCGCACGCACTAATTTCGAGTGTTGAATATTAGCGCTAGTGCCAAATACAAATTTATCTAGCGCGAGCATCTGAAAACGCAATTTATTCACATCTTTGGTGTTTTCAATCGAGCGTTTCACTGTTTGCTTCAAAAATAAATTCAGCGCTTTGGCTTGCCAACTAATCAAAATAACCTCGAACAATATTTATACGTATAACAAAAAACTAACCATACCGGTTAGACGTTCCCTTCTAAGCCACAAAGATGGCAGCCCTAAGCCACCACTTTTTTTAACGTGAAGAGATTAGTACTGAATGCTGCTTTGCATTATCAAGAATTTCATTTGATAGGATCTCACAAGCGGCTTCTACATGACGCGAGAGTATATCTAAATCAGGCAGTTCATTTTTGCAACCCACCAAGCCGAAAAACACGTCGTCGTGATAACTATACAAAGTAATGTTGAGTGCCGTGCCTGCAGAGAGTACTGATACAGGATACACTTCGGTCAACTTCGCACCAGCAAGGTAAGCAAACTCTTGCTGACCACGCACATTCGAAACAATCACCGAACCCAATGGCGGCAAAAATTTAGAAATTCCTAACCATTCAGAAATTGACGCGCTTGCTTGGATCAATAACGAAAAATTAACCACCGACTCTGCAGGTAAACTAAACAAATCTTCTTTGACACTGCTGGTACGCTTAAAAATTGTTTCTAAATGCTCTAATGCATCGGCATCAATATTGCCAAGTTCAACCCCTGTTAATGCATTTCTACGCCCATTTCCGATCCTAACGGGCACCTGAGCAACTAATGGCTTACGTAATAAAATACCTTTTTCTTTCAAATAACGATTAAGGCCAATATCGACACAACATAAAATTACGTCATTTAATGTTACGCCCGTTATCTTGCTGATCGAGCGCATTTTTTCGAACGGTAAACGGCCAAAAGAAACAATACGCGACCGTGTAGCAGGTACCGAAAATGGTGTTCGAGGTGCGCAAAATGGTAACGCCGGCCCTTGATCTCGTAGGTTGAGGAATTTTAATCCCATCCGCGTACCTAACCGAATGATGCCGGGAATCGATTTAAGCTGTTTGAGTCCACTCATATAAGTCGATAACGCGCTTTCAATCAGCCCCACAGATTCTTTATAACCCGGACGAAATGATGGAATCTGCCAAAATGGGCGATAATCATTTACCGATTGATCACTTTGTAAATATCCTGACAACCAACTATTTGCCATCTTACCATCGGCCATCGCATAATGAATTTTAGTGAAAATAGCAAAGCGCCCTTCAGATAACCCCTCAATTAAATACACTTCCCATAACGGACGCGTCCTATCAATTAAGTGTGAATGTAAACGTTCAACTAAATCACGTAGTTGTTCATCAGTACCATCACCGGGTAACATTGACATACGAATATGATAGTTAAAATCAAACTGACTATCATGTACCCAGTAGTATAGGCCACCCATACTTTTTTTAAGCTTAAAGTTAAACGGGGTCGCAACCGCGGGATCCATGATTAATTTTTGAAATAGATCGCGGGCAAAGTTGCCTTCATAGTCCTTTGGCGGTTCAAAAATTTGTAAACCTGAAAAATGCTTCGGACTTGCGGTACTCTCACTTAATAAAAATGAGGTTTCAACTAATGATAATTGTTCCATAATATCAAGCCTTAATCGTACTTTATCGATACGAACATGCTGCCTTTGGCAACAGTTCATCCAGCGTTTCTTCAATGCTTTGCTTTAATACCAAACTCACTGGAAACAGCAGGATCCCTAATTTTAATTTTATTTTGATACTTTCCGCATCCGCATGTAAATACCCTCTGGTATGTGCATGCTGAATATGAAGTTTATCACCCCGCCATTCTAATTCAAGGCCATATTCTTCAGCTATATCAAGCATTAATTCGTCTGCTAGACGAATTATTTGATGATGCGGTAAACTATGATCGCGAATGATTTCAATACTGCCCATTATTAACTCCACTCGCTAGTGACAACTTGACGAGTTTTAAATCTAATGGACGATATTATAGGGAAAATAACTAGAAAGCGCTGACTAAACCACTAAGCGCTATGAAGGAATAAAACTAAACATAAAGAGGTATTAATTACGTATTTTCATCGTCAACATCTTGATTACTATTAGTTAATAGCACTAACCAAAATCCTGTTGAAGTAAATATTGCATGCTTCCACCAAGACAATGACGCTTCATTTAAATGTGATAATTGCGAGGCGATACCCCAAAACAATGCCGAGCGTAGACGACCACTGGTGTATTTGTTAACTAACAATGTGGCAATCAACACTAAAGCGCGGCGTAATTGTGGACTCAACACTTTCACACCACAAACTTCATGCACGAAATGTTCACAGTTATTCTTCCACAAATGATAACGCTTTTTATCTGCTATCAATTGTTCCGCATTTTCGACAATATTCTCGGCCGATAAACTACCAGGCAAGAAACCATGATCGATAATATCTTTATCATCAGAAAAATCTTGTAGACTAACTAAACCACGACCAGAACGCGCTCTCGAATTTTCAAAAACCTGACCACACCCATCCGAGATGCCCACATGATAGTAAAGTGGGAATTGTACACTGAGTAAATGTCCTTTAGGATATGGTGTCGTCATCTTATTTCCTCAGTTTTTATTGAATACTAATTCTACATTCAGTCGTGTTAATTATCCATACGAGTAACAAAACTGTCGGTATTAAGTTGGCGTATTTTTTTACACACTACTTCTGGTGTGCCTAAATATAAAAAACCCACAATTTCATCTTTTTCTTCAAGCTCAAGCTTTTGTTTTATATGACTATCATAAGCAAACCAACCTGTTCGCCAAATACCATTAAAACCTTGTGCTTGCGCTGCCATTTGCATTGCCATTACCACACAACCTGCAGACATTAGCTGTTCAGACTCAGGGATCTTGGGGTGATCTTCAATTCTAGCAATAATAGTAATAATTTGCGGTGCTCGAAACGGTGCATTCGCGGCCTTTAATACATCTTTCTCTGTTTTCCCAAGGATAAATGCCGCATCTTGAAAATAACGTGATAATGTTTTTAAACCTTCACCTTCGATGATAATAAAACGCCAAGGGCTTAATCCACCATGATCAGGTGCCCGTAATCCAGCATGAATAATATTATCTAATGCTTCACCGCTGGGGGCGGGTGCGATAAGCTGATTACAAGAATGGCGATTTATTAATAGGTCAATTGCGTCCATTATTTACTACTTCGAACAATGAGTGATAGCTAAAGTATTCAATGTAGGTGATAAAATATCAAGTGATTAATTTATTAAGATCAAAAAAGCCCATACATGATATGGGCTTTTTTACATAATAATAGTCGCAATAATAGTAACTTTTATTGTCTTGTATTGGTATTAAACGAGTATTAACTTCGCGTTAAATCGTCGCAGCTAATTCAGCACCTTGACGGATCGCACGTTTTGCATCCAGTTCACCTGCTTCAAACGCGCCACCAATAAGGTGAGTTGTAATTTTTTCAGATTGTAACTGCTCAAACAATTCTCTAAATGGTTCTTGCCCTGCACATAAGATCACATTATCAACATCTAACACTTTTTTAACACCATCAACGGTAATGTGTAAACCTTGATCATCAATAAGATCATAAGAAGCACCTTTGATCATTTTTACATTCTTTTTCTGCAATGTTGCTCGATGTACCCAGCCGCTGGTTTTACCTAGACCAGCACCGACTTTAGTGTCCTTACGTTGCAATAAGAATACTTCACGCGCTGGAGCGGTATTTTTAGCCTGCGTGAGACCACCAACAGTTTGACTATCATCGGTAACGCCCCACTCACTTAACCACTGCTTAGTATTGGTCGATAGTGACGCACCTTCTTCTTCAACCAAATATTCTGAAACATCGAAGCCAATGCCACCAGCACCAATAACAGCAACACGTTTGCCAACCGGTTTGTGATCACGCAATACTTCAATATAGCTAAGGACTTTCTCATGTTTAATGCCTGGAATTGCCGGTGTTCTCGGCTTAATACCCGTAGCGACAACAACATCATCATAGCCTTTGCCAGTTAGTGTCTTAACCGTCACTAACTGATTTAAATGTAAGTTAATGCCAAGCACTTCGATTTGTTTCGCATAATAACGCAGTGTTTCGTAAAACTCTTCTTTGCCCGGTATTTGTTTTGCATAGTTAAACTGACCACCTATTTCAGAACGGCTATCAAAAATATCAATTTTATGACCACGCTCCGCAGCATAACAAGCAAAGGCTAAGCCTGCAGGGCCAGCGCCAACAACCGCAATACTTTTTGATTTAGTCACAGTTTCAAACTTCAGTTCTGTTTCAAAACACGCTTGTGGATTGACCAGACAAGATGCACGTTTTGCTTTAAACACATGGTCCAAACAGGCTTGGTTACAGGCAATACAGGTATTGATCTCATCGGCTTTACCCGCTATCGCTTTCGCTACAAAGTTAGGATCGGCCAACATTGGACGCGCCATCGATACCATATCCGCTTGCCCTGAAGATAGGATCTGTTCTGCAACCTCAGGTGTATTAATACGGTTAGTTGTCACTAACGGAATATTAACGTGCGCCTTCATTTTTTCGGTTACCCAGCTAAATGCACCACGCGGCACACTGGTTACAATCGTTGGTATACGCGCTTCATGCCAGCCGATACCCGTATTAATGATAGTCACGCCGACTTTTTCAAGCTCTTTGGCTAATTCAACCGCTTCTTCGAACGTACTACCGTCTTCAACAAGATCTAGCATTGATAAGCGGAAAATAATAATAAAGTCAGTACCGACACGCTGACGAATTGCTTTTACAATTTCAATCGGAAAACGCATACGATTTTGATAACTACCACCCCATTCATCGGTACGCTTATTACTGCGACGACAAATGAACTGATTAATGAGATAGCCCTCAGATCCCATCACCTCCACACCATCATAACCGGCCAATTTAGCCAGCTCTGCTGTTTTAGCAAAATCCGAAATAGTGCAGCGAATAGAACGCCTTGACATCGCTCTTGGGGTAAACGGGTTAATCGGTGATTTCTTCTTACTCGCGCTCACGCTAAATGGGTGATAGGCATAACGACCAGCATGCAGTATTTGCAGCGCGATCTTGCTGCCATTATCATGCACAGCTTTTGTCACTATTTGGTGTTTCTTCGCTTGCCATTTATAAGACAACTGCATCCCGTGTGGCATGAGACGACCACGTAGGTTAGGCGAAATACCACCAGTAACAATTAAACCAACGCCCCCTTTGGCACGCTCGGCATAAAATGCAGCCAATTTCTCAAATCCATTTTTTTCTTCTTCTAAGCCAGTATGCATCGAGCCCATTAAAACTCGGTTTTTCAATGTTGTAAAACCCAGATCTAACGGCGCCAACATATTTGGATAATTGCTTGCAGACATAACTCCACTCCCAGTGGTTACACAATTGCTACTTGATTGCTATTTTTTTGATACATGGTTGTTATCTATTTATGATTTAGAGTAATTAATTTAATCGTTCATTTCAAACGCTATTTTAGCTAATACAGCGTACAAGTGTAGTTATAAATTAATGATTTCGTTTAATTTCAATCATTAACAATACATTTCATCGTGTTTAAACTAAGCTAAACTCAGTATTATTTTTGATTAATGAGAACTAGATCCGCTACACACTGTCACAGCTCTGCACTCTAAGTGCTTTAATCTAAACTAGATTTATGGCTTAATACACAAACAACATCTATATCTAAGGTACTTCACAATGCACAATCCGCATCTGAACTAACTTGGATATATAACAGTCTAATCCCATTGGGTTTACTAGGAATATATAATGAGAAAATTATTCTCACTACTCGGATTCATTCTTTCAAAAATAGGCCGTTCGATTACATTCACTCGTAATTTAATCTTGAACCTGTTTTTCATTTCTTTTATAGCAATTATTATTATTGCTTTGCAGCAGCAAAAAGAAACGCCTGTCACATTCGCAGACAACACCGCGTTGATTCTTAACTTAAACGGCGTCTTAGTTGATCAGCCTAAATTAGTTGATCCATTCGACCAAGTGATTGGTGAGCTAGTTGACGCTAACAATATCGTCCATGAAATTGCGATTTCAGACGTCGTTAACGTCATTATCAGCGCAAAATCGGATGATGCCATTAGCGCGCTTATCTTAGATCTCGCCCAGCTAAAACCGGCAAGTTTGACTAAATTAACGGATATTGCGGATGCATTAGTTGAATTCAAAAAAAGTAACAAACCAATTTATGCTTACGGTGATTACTTTAGCCAAGAGCAATACTTACTGGCTTCATTTGCTGATGAGATTCTATTAAACCCTGCAGGCGGCGTTTTACTGCAAGGCTACGGTAGCTACAGTCTTTATTTCAAAGATGCCATTGATAAGCTAAACCTGTCTTCGCATGTATTCCGTGTGGGTACTTATAAGTCATTTGTTGAACCCTTTACCCGTAGTAACATGTCGCCAGAAAGCAAAGAAGCCAAATTAAACTGGTTAAACCAACTTTGGGATACCTACACCAGTATTGTTGCTAACAACCGGTTAATTAACGCTGACGACGTCGCGCCTAAAGCGGATGTATTTATTAAGCAACTGCAATCAGTCAATGGCAACATTGCGCAATATGCTTTAAAACAAAAACTGGTAGACAAGTTATTAACGCGTGAACAAATCACTGAATACCTGGCTACCAAGCTCAACGGCAAATCAGATTCATTTGCAAAAATTGAATTCTTAGATTACCTTGCCCAGCAGCCCACCCGGTTTGAACAGCAAGGTTTTGCTAGCAAGCCTGGTGTCGGCATCATTTTCGCCAATGGTCAGATCCTGGATGGTAACCAACCTCCTGGTGCGATTGGCGGTAAATCTCTGACTAAGCTGTTACTACGAGCTAAAGACGATGAACAAATCAAAGCCTTAGTTTTACGCATCGATAGTCCAGGTGGTAGCGCGTTTGCCTCAGAGCAAATCCGAACGGCATTATTAGAACTCAAAAAATCGGGTAAACCCGTCATTGTGTCAATGGGCAGCGTCGCCGCATCCGGTGGTTATTGGATAGCCTCTGCTGCTGATGAAATTTGGGCGAAACCAACCACAATCACAGGTTCAATTGGTATCTTTGGTCTATTTGCTACCACAGAAAAACTACTCGCTAAAATGGGTATTTACAGTGATGGTGTCGGGACCACTGATTTCACAGGACTGTCTGTTAATCGAGAACTACCCGAGTACATGGCAACCATCATTCAAATGACGGTTGAAAATGGCTATAGCAACTTCTTAGCTGTCGTTGCCGAAGGTCGAGGCATGACAATAGAAGAAGTGGATAAGATTGCGCAAGGCCGTGTTTGGACTGGTCGCGATGCGCTTAACCTGGGCCTTATTGATAACCTTGGTAACCTTGATGATGCGATTGCTTCTGCCGCAGCAAAAGTAGATGTTTCAAGTGACTCATTAATTTTGATTCAAACGCCCCGTAGTGAGCGCGATAGATTACTGTCAATGTTCACTCAATCGGTTGCAATGCAAGTACTAACCGAGCTCAACATCAGCCCGAATGGTAATGTGGCGACTTGGTTAGCAACAATAAGCCAGCAAGCGGCACAACTAAATAACTACTCAGATCCGCAAGGGCTGTATGTAGAATGTTTGGTCTGTGACATTAGATAATTAAGTCACCAAGTTTAATCAGTCTTCTAATTGAGCGGTAAACACATCAATTTACCGCTCAATTCAAATTTCTGTTTTAATAACCCTATTTTATTGCAGTTTTATTAAGCAATCTAGTATCAAGCTATTCCATTAATCGATTTCAGCACTATAATCCTCCTTAAAAACGCACAGGAAATTTATTAATGGCTAAGAAATCAATCTACATCGCATATACTGGTGGCACGATCGGAATGCAACATTCAGAGCACGGTTATGTACCGATGGAAGGATTCATGACGGATTGCTTAGCGCGTCTACCCGAATTCCACCGTGAAGAAATGCCTGATTTCACCCTCCACGAATACTCGCCGTTAATCGACTCTTCTAACATGTCACCTTCTGATTGGCAGCAGATCGCAGAAGATATCCAAAGCAATTATGACAACTACGATGGCTTTGTGATCTTACATGGTACTGATACCATGGCGTACACAGCATCAGCATTATCATTTATGTTAGAAGACCTTGGTAAACCCGTTATTGTGACCGGTTCACAGATCCCACTTGCTGAGATCCGCTCAGATGGCCAAAGCAACTTACTGAACTCGCTTTACCTTGCGGCTAACTATCCTGTACACGAAGTCTGCTTATTCTTTAATAATCAGCTATTACGTGGCAACAGAACCACCAAAGTGCATGCCGATGGTTTTAGCGCATTTGCGACACCAAACTGCGAAACACTATTAAACGTGGGTATTAACATTGAAGTCATGTTAGGTGATGTAAAACCTATTACTGAAAAAACACTGACCGTGAGTAACATTACACCACAGCCCATTGCGATCGTGACACTTTACCCAGGTATTTCAACAGAAGTTATCTTCAACATTCTATTACAACCAGTTAAAGCGTTAATCTTGCTAAGTTTTGGCGTAGGTAATGCCCCGCAAAGTGAAGAGCTATTGAATGCGCTTGAAGCCGCTAACCAGCGTGGTATCGTGGTGGTCAATCTTACTCAGTGCATTAAAGGTAAAGTTAACATGGGCGGTTATGCGACAGGCGATGCCCTCGCGCAAGTTGGTGTTATCTCGGGTTATGATATGACGACAGAAGCCGCATTAACTAAGTTGCATTATCTCATCAGTAAAGAACTACCAAGCGAAGAAATAAAAATACTAATGCAACAAAATATTCGTGGTGAGTTAAGCCATTAAACTTTAGGTAAATCTTACAAATACAACAACGGGAAAGACAGCGATTGTCTTTCCCGTTTTTTTATCGTTACATTATCACTGTGGGCAAGGCCTTATAAACTAATCCACTATCACTAAGCTACAACCGCATCACTTGCATTCGCTGTTTTATGCTTCGTTAATACATAGCCAGCCATAATCACTAAACCTTGGAACAACATCACAGCAGTCACGGTATAAAGGCCATATTCAGAGAATGCAGAGACGATACTACTTGCTAAGAAACAAAACATCGTCTGTAAGAAATTAAGTAAACCTGCTGCAGTTGCACTGCAATTTTTAAAGTCAGCAAGTGCAGCATTAATCACCAATGGATAAATCGCACCATTAGCCACCGCTAAGAAACAGAATGGGATCAGAATAGGCCAAATAGTGGTTGGTGATGTCGCAAACGCAATCACCAACATAGTCACCACTGTGGTGATAAACAAGGTAATTAACCAAGGCAATAATTGCTTCGCACTAAAGCGTGTTAACAGACTACGACAACCATAACCACCAACAAGAAAAGCGACTGTCTGCGGCAGGTAACTCAGACCAATATCCGCACCTGAATACCCCATGGCAATCATAATGAATGGTGAACCGGTTAGATAGGCGAAAAATGCAGCGGAACAAGCCGCAAATATCAACATGTTACCCATGAATATTTTTGATTTAATGATCTGCTTATAATCACGTGCCAATTGCGTCAATATTTTTTCTTGTTTTTTATCCAGTGGTGCACTTTCTTGTTGCCGACTTGTTGCAAAAACCAACGCTAAGCCAATCACCACCAATACCACAAAAATACTGCGCCAGCCGAAGACCTCTTCAAGGCCAGCACCCAATAATGGTGCTAACGCTGGAGACAAAGCCACTAATGGCATAATAGTCGCAAAAATACGCTCTGACGCTTTACCTTGATAACGGTCGATAACAACCGCTTGCCAAATAACGGTACCGCAACACGCGCCTAACGCTTGGCCGAACCGAGCGAATAAAAACAGCTCAATACTGTTAGACACTGAGATCACAACCGTTGATAGCACAAAGATAGCCATGCCCACGAACAGTATCTTCTTGCGACCGATACGGTCAGATAATGGGCCATAGACTAACTGACCGAGTGCCATACCTAATAAAAAGATACTCAATGACAAGCTAATCAATGTTTGTGACGTACCAAACTCAGCGCGGATGGTTTCAAATGCAGGTAAATACATATCAGTGGCAAGAAAGCCCAGCATACTTAATCCAGAAAACCAGATCATAGTACTCATAGAGGCGTGCTTTGGGTTATTGATGGTGGTATTGCTTTGAATATTGTTCATTGCTTAAACTATATAATATTAATGATGATGATAATGACAGTTTAATACTGGCGATTCCGTTTGAGAAACGCTAATATTTCACTATTGCTTTCAAAAAAATTGATGTGTATGTTTTCCCAACAAGATCTGCAAGTTATCGACGCTGTTGCACGACGCGGAAGTTTCACCGCTGCGGCCGATGAATTATGTAAAGTACCCAGCGCAATTAGCTATACGGTACGAAATATTGAAGAACGGTTAGCCGTTAATTTATTCATTCGTCTACATCGCAAGGTGAAGCTAACGCCTGCTGGCGAATACTTTGTCATTGAATCACGTAAATTACTCAAGCAAATGGCGCACATGACGTTTCAAACCCAACGTGTGGCGAATGGTTGGAACCAAAGTGTGTCCTTGGCTTTAGATAATGTCGTGCACGAAGGTCGAATCAATACCATGGTTGGCGACTTTTACAACGCATTTCCGGATGTAGAGCTTTTGCTAACAATGGAAGTATATAACGGCGTCTGGGACGCATTGGTTGATTCACGTGCTGACATCGCCATTGGTGCGACAGCCACCATTCCAGTGAGTGGTGGCTTTGATTACCGCGGTATGGGTAAACTTAAATGGACATTTGTGATCAGCCCCAATCACCCTCTAGCACAAGCACAACAACCCATCAGTAATGCCGAACTGGCTAAATATCCGGTTATTTGTTTAGACGATACCGCACGCAAATTACCCAAACGCACGACGTGGTTACTTGAGAATCAACGTCGCCTGGTCGTTCCAAACTGGCACAGTGCAACCCAACTACTCAAAGGGGGATTAGGCATTGCTATCATGCCCGCCCACATGGCGAATAAACTATTAATGACAGGTGAACTAATCGAAAAAGAACTTATCACCACCTTACCCGTGAGTGATTGTTGTTTAGCTTGGAATACCAAGCGCATGAGCCCCGCAGTTCAATGGTTGCTGGATTATTTAGGGGATAGTGACCAATTACATCAACAATGGTTAGAATAATAACTGTTATGCTTGCCGTTGATATTCTATAATTAAGTTTATTGATTGTATTTAAAAGGATTTACATTTCCAATGGCTACTTCATTTTCAAACTTTCGTCAACGCTTTACACGTGCGCCGCGCTATCAGCGCATCTGTAGTTATGCACTCATTGCTTATCTGATTTATGCCTTACTGTTAGGGTTGCTTGTCCCTTATCTAACGAAAAGTATTGTCCCAGAGAAAGTAAGTGCATTACTTGGTCGTCCAGTACTCATTGAAGATGTAACCATTAATCCATTTACTCTTACGTTTGAAGTTAAAGGCTTTGAAATTCAAACACAGGAACAACAAGATTTCGTTGGCATTGGGCGGTTAACGCTACAAGTTAATCTATGGAAGAGTTTATTCAATGGCAGTATTAATCTTGAAACGATAGAAATTGACCAAGCCTTTGCCAATATTGAAAAATTCAATGATAATCAATTCAACTTTTCAGATATTCAAGAATACATGGCCGCACAAACCACGCCAGCAGAAACACCAGAACCGGGCGCGGAAGAAAGCAACGACGCTAGCGGATTGCCACACATTCAAATTGCTAATATCGGTATCACCAATTCGGCATTCAACTTTAAAGACCAGCCGAGCGGTGCGGTATTGAATTACCCTGCGATCAACATTGGGCTAACCAAGTTTAATAGCCTTGCCATGCTGGTGAATCCAAAACAAGCGAATGCGCCGACACCAACTTACAACCGCTTCAATTTAAGTATTGAAGGTGCTGACGAAAGTGCAGTAACAACCACAGGGCGATTCCAGTTAACGCCGTTGGAAGCACAAGGTAGTCTGGCACTTAAACACATTAAACTAATGACATTCTGGCCATTTATTGCCAAACAAATCACGGCCAAGTTAGAGTCTGGCGTTGTCGATTACACCACTAATTACCGCTTTATTGGTGATACAACCCCAGCTGAAAATACCACAACGCCACAATTCATCACTGACTCGGGTGAATTTGCGTTACGCTCACTGATATTAACCTCGGCAGATAACGAACTTATCAACCTCCCCTTATTCACCGCGTCTGGCATAGCGCTAGATTTACAACAGCAACTGGTGGCGATAGATAATATCAGTACTGACGGCATGCAACTCCATGCCAGCGTGCATCAAGGCGAGGTCGATTTAGCCACGTTATTAACGCCAACATCATTAACTGATAAGCAGCCACCTAGCGCAGTTGTTGCGCCAACTGTCACTGAAAAATACAGCGCCGATGCACAGGTATGGGTAATTAACCTTGGCGAATTTAATCTAACCAATTATGATATCAACATCGTCGAATCGTGGATAACGAAAGCAACAAAATGGCGCATCTCACCACTAAACTTCAGCACCAAAGCAATATCGAGCAGCTATAATGCGCCTATCGACTATGAACTTGCGCTGAGTATTAATGATAACGGTAGTTTTGCTTCACAGGGTAGCATCGACATTAAACAGCAATCCATTACCGCGCACATCAGTCTAGAAAAACTAAATTTAACTCAATTTCAGCCTTATATCACCCCTTACCTGAATATCATTTTGAACAGTGGCTATTTCACCACCAAAGGGGACTTTTATGCTGATAGCAAAGGTACCACGCGTTTCAACGGTGAAGTGCAAATCGAAAAACTGGTTATTAATGACAAAAAACTCAATAAATCACTGCTTAAATGGCAAGATTTTACCATCAACAATATTGCGTTTGATCAACAAGCCAATAGTTTACTCATCGATCACATCCAATTGATCCGACCTTATGCGCAAATTATCGTCGCAGCAGACAAAAGTTCGAACATATCTAACTTAGTGATAGAGCAGAAGTTAGCGGATAAAACGTCAAAGGTAACGGCTACAGCAGCCGTAAAATCCGCCACTGCCACGGAAAATACAATGCTAATTGAAATAAACAAGTTCACCCTAACCGGCGGCAAGATCGACTATACCGATAACGTGCTTACACCTAGTTTTTCAGCTGTCATCGACAATATAGAAGGCCATGTCGGTAAACTATCTTCGACAACAACCAAAAATGCAGAACTTGATATCAAAGCTGTCGTCAATAAATACGCCCCTATGACCTTAAAAGGTGTGGTTAACCCATTAATCCCAGAACCTTTTATTGATGTCGAATTTGTATTTAATAACTTTGAATTACCATCCATGACGCCCTACACTGGCACCTATGCGGGATTAGATATTGATGAAGGTCAGCTTTCGCTTGCGCTTAAATACAAGCTAGAAAAAAATCACTTAGAAGGCAGTAACCATATTTTTATTGACCAACTGGATATGAATAATACCAAAGACAGTGACGCTGGCAGTTTTCTGCCCATTACCCTCGCTATTCCACTGCTAAAAGATAGCCGTGGTGCAATTGACTTAGGGGTTAACGTGTCAGGTGATCTTAACGATCCAAGTTTTAATGTCGGTGAAATTGTACTCAAAACATTAAGCAACATTATTCTTAAAGCAGTAACATCACCATTTACATTATTAGCAAGCCTTGTTGATAGCACCGAAGATTTAGACAAAGTCAGTTTCGCTAATGGTTCCACTACACTCGCGCAAGTAGAGCAGAGTAAACTAGATTCATTAGCCAAAGCGTTAGCACAACGTCCTGAAATAAAACTGAACATCAAAGGCAGTTATGATGCAAACGCGGATAAAAAAGCGCTACAAAATAGCGCATTAAATAGCAAACTGAGTCAATCAACAGGCCGTATCATTGAACAAAGTACCAACGCAGCAGACTTACCGGTATCGGCAGGTATGACCAATGCGCTGATTGCCTTATACGAATTAGAAACCAAAGGTAAAGCGGATGCATTACGTAATGCCATTGCGACCCAACAACCCGCACTCGCCGAACCTGAATTGGAACAAGTTTGGCTTCGCAGTTTATATACAGAAAGCAGAAAGGTTCAAGTCGTTACTGAACAGCAATTAAGAGGACTCGCAAAATCTCGTGCAAATACCATTAAGTCACATTTACGTGAAGTCAGTAAAGTGGATGCGGGTCGTATTTTTGTGCTCAGTCATCAAAGCAATGTGCCATCAACAAGTACCGAAACAACCCTGACACTGGTTGTAAAGTAAGCCAGAAAAATCGCCTCATTGAATTATACACCCAGTCAATGAGGCCGATTATGCGGCAGGCCAAAATATCAATGAGCTAGTAACGAGCATGAATGCTGTCGTCCTTATCCCCAAGCACTTTATTTAAGATCAATATACTTAGTTAT
This sequence comes from Moritella yayanosii, assembly GCF_900465055.1. Lineage (NCBI taxonomy): Bacteria > Pseudomonadati > Pseudomonadota > Gammaproteobacteria > Alteromonadales > Moritellaceae > Moritella > Moritella yayanosii. Next base: position 1,128,578 of record NZ_LS483250.1, read on the forward strand.
ACCCAAAGTAACTGTATCAACGTATATCTTTTTGAACTGTTCTGGCGTCCCTGCATCACTGGAAAAACACAAACGCATAACAGAACTAAATTGAATGCTCATTAACAGAATGAATTGCTTTAATTGCACTTCATCTTTCGGGGTAGCAAATTTGAGCACACTTTGATAAATTTTATCTGCTTTGATAGAGCTATCGAGCATAGCAAGGTTAATCAGTTCAATATCAACCGACTCAAACCAAATCTGACGTAATGCCGACTCATTTTTATGCAATAAATAAATATCATCAAAGTTATTATTCATCACGCTTTCCAGGTCTTCTATCGTATCCAGTGCCTGAATATGTTGATCAACGATAATATGGATTTTTTCCATAAAATGCTCGGCTAAAGAAAGGATAATCGTCTCTTTATCTGAAAAATATTGATAAATGGAGCCAGGAGAAGTGTTCGCACGTTTGGCGATATCGGAGATTTTAAGGTTCGCAATACCATTGTCCTCAATCAACCCTTTAACGGCCTCAAGGATAACCGCCACGCGTTCCTTACTGCGACTTTGACTCGGATTCCGGCGATTGGTGGCTTGTTTTAAATCCATCTGGATAAACTCTTATTCATAATTGGGGTATGTAATCGTCACATACTATCATATTGATCAACCTGATTCAGCCATCCTCAACACATCTAAACTAATTTCTTCTTTGCATAATTCCGTGATTTTACGCACAAAACAAAACATGAATCATATTTATGTTTTGACATACTACCTCGAAAGGGAGAATAATAAACATGAAACTAATTCACATTTTAAGCGTGTGAATTATCAGGCAACATGCAGTTTAATGCTCACTACCCGCTGTGAACTGGAACATCGCCAGTTTTTCACACAAAATTTTTCTACTTGATTAACATAAAATTAAGGAATGTATATATGTTTTTTTTTGAATCAATCCCTTGGTACAGCGTATTAGCTGGGGTTGGGGTGACACTCGCGTTGATCCTACTAAATGAGATCTCACGACGCAGCAAGTGGGCAGCAGGATTCTGCTTTTTGGTCCTACCGATACTGTTGACTATTTTCGTATGGCCAACAACAGCAGCCGAAGGCACCACTGTAGGTAGCTGGTTTGCTTGGGTTAAAGTCTACTCAGCATTAGCGGGTTGCCTTGGTTTTATGGCTCTGCGTTATATTAAAGGTGCAGTAAACAATAAATACCTGTTATTTTTCCCTGCATTTATTTTAGGTTTCAATATTTTTGAAGCCGTAATGCGTGAATTTCAGACTTCCGGTTTCAACGGTATGCACGATGGCATGATGATCATTGGTGGTAAATGGAACATACTTAATGGTATTGCCGGGATCTTAAACATCGTTACTATTTGTGGTTGGGTTGGTATCTATATCAGTAAAGACAAATACCAAGATATGGTATGGCCTGATATGCTTTGGTTCTGGATCATCGCTTATGACCTATGGAACTTTGCATACGTATACAACTGTGTACCCGATCATGCATTCTACGCTGGCCTGTGTCTGCTTCTGTCTTGTACTATTCCTGCATTCTTCATCAAAAAAGGTGCTTGGTTACAACACCGTGCCCACACACTCGGTTTCTGGATGATGTTTGTAATGACCTTCCCTGCGTTCGTTGATACAACCATGTTTGCGGTTAAATCGTCGCATAACACGAATGCAATGTGGTTAATTAGTATTATCAGTATTGTATTTAACATCGGCGTATTTGCGTACCAATTCCGTAAAATTCGCACACTTAAGCTTCGTCCGCTTAAAGATGAATTACACACAGATTTGAAAGTTTATCAAGAAGTTGCTGCAACAAATAATTAAACATAAAATCAATAGATGTTATCTATATAACCAAAAGCCTCACTCTTGTGAGGTTTTTTTGGCGTAATGCTGATTCATTTTTATACAGTAAGTAAATATCATCGAAATTCTGGCTAAGGACGGATTCTAAATACTTGTGTTTCTTTCAGGCATACCTAGTCTAATGACTTTATTGAGCGTTTTATACCGTTACATCGCAGTTTCCGATAACGATCTATCGTGATAACCAGTATCAGCTGCCCATTTTTCAGGTAATGGCCAGAGATTATCCCCATTTGGGCGGCTCGATTGGCATAACGAGATACCACTGAAAGGGAAATAGATAAACTTTTAGCGACTTGACGATGGCTCAGTGAAAAAGCGATCTCCATGAATGTTATTAGCTGATCTTGATCGGGGTTATTGGGTGATCTCCATGCTGGTTAATATGCCCCCCACGATTGAGTGTTACCTGGCAAATATACAAATCACAGATCATGACTTATGCTTAAAACAAGTTTGAATTAAATATAGCTAATTTGAATGCCAAGCTGTTTACAGTTTACGGATGAATCAGTCTTCAGTGAGCGGTAATTGGAGGTCGATTTATGCTGGAAGGTAATTTCATTGCGGTAAAATCAGAACTGTTAATCAGGCATATTCATCAATTTATGAACCACAAGGTCAATTACAGCATACTAACCGATTATATTTGGGAAATATTACAAGATTGGCAACGATTACACATTGTCGACAACAACATCGCAAGCCCAAAAGAACAAGTATTCTGGTACTTACTCTTTGAGCTACAAATTCAAGATGAAGTATCGTTATTGCACGATAAAGAGCTCAATGCCAAACTCGATCATTGCATACTATTTTTACAAGGGCAGCTTGATATGCCTGACGACTGTATTGGTATCAGGCCCAATTAGTTAAATTACTGATATTTCTTTGCCGTTAGCTCCGCGAGTCTGACAATAACTCGCACCGATTTCTCCATGCCTTCTACAGTGATAAACTCATGGATACCATGGAAGTTATAACCCCCAGTGAAAATATTTGGGCAAGGTAATCCCATAAAGGATAATCGTGCGCCATCAGTGCCACCACGAATAGGTTTAATGTCAGGTTGTATATCGCACTCAATCATCGCCTGCTTCGCGAGTTCAATGATATGTGTGTGAGGCTCTACCATTTCACGCATGTTGTTATAACTATCGCTTAGTATAACCTCTACGCGTTCACAACCCAGTACCGCATTTAACTCTGTGACCTTTTGTTGCATAAATGCTTTACGCTGTGCTAATCCAGCGCTATCAAAGTCACGAATAATATAACTTAAGGTGGTTTTGGCGACACTGGTTTGCATTGAATTTAAGTGATAGAAACCTTCGTAGCCGGCTGTGCATTCTGGCGTTTCATCCGCAGGCATCATCGCTTGGAACTTGGCAGCAATGCCCATGCTATTAACCATCTTATCTTTTGCAGACCCAGGGTGGACGTTAACACCATGACAAATTACAGTTGCAGCACTGGCATTGAAATTTTCAAACTCTAACTCACCAACAGGACCACCATCGACAGTATACGCCCACTGTGCATTAAAGCCTTCAACGTCAAACAGATCCGCACCGCGACCAATCTCTTCATCTGGGGTAAAGCCAATACAAATGTCGCCATGTTTGATATCAGGATTCGCTTGTAAATACGCCATAGCAGTCATGATCTCAGCAATCCCGGCTTTGTTATCCCCACCCAGTAATGTTGAACCATCCGTAGTAATAAGCGTATCGCCATGTAACTGGTTAAGTTCTGGATACATCACTGGTGATAACACCTCACCATGGCCTAAACTAATATCACCACCTTGATAATTGTTGATGATTTGTGGATTAACATCTTTACCCGATGCATCAGGCGCGGTGTCCATATGGGCAATAAAACCGATTGCTGGAACCGTTGTGCTAATATTACTCGGCAGGCGTGCCGTTAAATAACCATTACCATCGAGTTTTACGTCATCTAAATTTAAAGACATTAACTCTTGCTGTAGTTGTTTCGCGAAGACAGTTTGACCCGGCGTACTTGGACAAGTGGCAAGGGTATGATCGGACTGGGTATCAAAACTTACATAACGTAAAAATCGTGCTATCAATGTAGTCATAATAAAGCCTTAATTAGTAAGTAAATAGGTAGTTATGATGTATGGCTATTATGCATAATAAAAAGTGATGAGACGTTGTTCTTAATCACAAATAGGTATTTAATTTCACTTTATGGAAGTTAACAAGCACAAAACCCTGCATACACTCAAGCTACTTGGGTATATATCTCAGTCATAGTGAAGAGGTTTAGAATGCGACATACCATTGTACAATGGCCTATATTATTCCGTTACTGTCTGCTGTTTATTTTTATCTCGGTATTTTCCACCGCTATAATCTTGCTGACTTTCACTCAAGATTGGCGGGTTATGTTTGACCTAAGAATACAAATGATCGCACTTAAACTGGCGTTTATTGCGGTTATTTATATTGCCTTCCCCTTTTTACTGGTGCGTTTTTGTTATTACTTCTACCAATTAATTAGCCACGGCAGAAAGGAAGGTATTTCACTGTTTTGCTATCAAACCTTATTTAACCCTATCAATTTTATATTTCGACCTAGCTTGCTCACCTCAGGGGGACTTATTCACCGCCGTCGCTGTATTATCTCAATCATTCTCTTAGGTTGTTTATACAGTTCAATTTTTGCCATGGGTGAAATGATAACGTAAACAGTTGAAGTGATTTTAGTTAATAGCTAAGTACCTTGACGTATTTAGATCAAAAAAGGCTAACAAGTTATTACTCGTTAGCCTTTTTACATCTTTAATTGCAGTTAATTATTGTATCTATACTTTTAACGATTAACTACAAGCTTAAAATAACACCAGCAATCGCAGCGCTCATCAAGTTAGCCAGCACACCAGCGAAGATCGCGCGGAAACCATGCTTAGCGATGAATTGACGACGTTCTGGGAGCATGCTGCCTAAACCACCGATTAAGATAGCCATGGTGCTGATATTAGCAAAACCACATAACGCAAACGTGATAATCGCTTGTGAATGTTCACTTAACTGATCTTTAACTTCCATCAACTGAATAAACGCCACAAACTCATTAACCACGATCTTACTTCCAATCAACGAGCCCGCTACAATCGCTTCATCCCACGGCACACCAATCAGCCAAGCAACCGGCGCAAACACATACCCTAAAATGATTTCAAAACTTAACGTCAGATCAAACCAATTACCGATACCGCCTAACATGCCATTGAGTAACGCGATAACACCGACAAAGGCTAACAAAGTCGCGCCAATCGCAGTAGCCATGCTTAAGCCTGCCATCGCACCGTCAGCAAGCGCTTCTACCACATTGGTGGCACGCGGTAATTCTACTTTGGTGATCTCGTCTGCGCTAATTTCATTTTTTGATGGTGGGAACAAAAACTTCGCCATCAGTAAACCAGCAGGTGCCGACATAAATGACGCCGCAACAAGAAACTTAATGTCAACACCAATCATGGCGTAACCCACTAAGGTACCACCAGCAACCGAAGCAAGACCACAAGTCATCACCGCAAAAAACTGCGAATCGCTCATGCCTTTCAAATACGGTTTCACCACTAAAGGCGCTTCAATCATACCCACGAAGATGTTTGCCGTCGCCGCCAACGATTCCGCGCGACCCGTGCCTAATAACTTCTGCAAGCCACCACCCACAATATTAATGACTTTAGGCATAAAACCAATATGATACAGCGCCGAAATTAACGCCGAGAAAAACACAATAATACCTAATACATTGATAGCAAATACAAAGCCACCCTGAACTAAATTGCCAAATAAGAACGAGATACCTTCCTGACCATAATCAATCACGTTTGATACACCCGCACTAAAACCACTTAACGCGTCTTTGCCTGCTGGAAAATATAATACGATGAAAGCAAACGTGATCTGCAAGGTAAACGCAAGCGAGACGGTTCTTAGCGGGATATTACCGCGATCGTTAGAAAATAAATACGCCGTTAATAGGATCACTATTATGCCTAAAATAGATATCATGGAACAAACCTGTTTAATGATTAAATTATAAAGACGCGTATTGTAGTTCGCGCCATTTTTACAGCAAGTCCAGTAAGTTGCTTGCTTGTTACAATTAGAGCCAACAGGTTTGTCGTGAAAGCCAGTTACTTGTTTTATAACGAATCCATAAGGATGTTTACGGCATTATTTCCATCTGGAAATAATATTTCCGCATGAGAAGATAAGTTGTCAGTGCTAGATTTTAATCTGTGACTTTAATTGCCGATCCCAGTATGAAGGTTGACCAATATAATCTTTGAAAAAGGTGATCGCCGCGCTGATCTTCTTGGGTAAATGCTTACGGCTAGGATATACGGCATAAAACTGCATGCTTTGGCTCGCTTGCCATTCCGGTAACAGTTGTATTAATTTACCCGTTCTAAATTCATCGGTTAGCAAGTACGTTGCTAAGTAAGCAATGCCCCACCCTGATACAGCAGCATCGCGGATCGCTTCGGCTAAATCAACACGGTAATTACCATTCACGTTTATGTATAACGCGTCATCGCCTTGTTTAAATGACCACAAGCCATAGTTACGCTCACGGCTTTGGTAAATAAGGCAGTTATGATTCACAAGGTCTTGTGGATGTAATGGCGCTGAGTGGTGCATCAAATAATCCGGTGACGCCGCAAGCACAAAACAGGTATCGGCCAAATGCTGAGCCACATAACCTTCGGGAATATCTTCAATGTTGGTCAACCACAAATCTAAACCATCATCAATCATATTGGTTTTATAGTCGAACAGACTGACTTCGACATGCAGGTCTGGGTGCAGTTTACGAAACTGTTCAATCGCCGGAATGATATGGATAGTGCCAAATGACTGCGAGACACCTAACCGCAGAATACCGGCCACTTCATCTTGTAGATTCGTCATCATCACATCCGCATTTTGCACACTGCTTACAACCTCCGCACAATACCCCGCAAACTGTTGCCCTGCATCTGTTAAGGTAAAACTGCGGGTTGAACGCTGAACCAGCTTAACGTTTAAATCAGCTTCCAAACATTTGAGTTGTTTACTGACATGAGAAACCGACACACTGAGTGTATGCGCTGCAGAGGTAAAACTTCCGGTTTGCACTAAGATATGAAAAAGAGCCATTTGGCTAGCGCGATCTTGAATCAAATGAAAAATACCGAGTAACGTCCGTTCCGTGTGACTAGGTAATAAAAATAAACACCGTTATTGATGTTGAATGCCGGCAAGTGTATACAAAAATCAATAGGCAATAAAGCGCTAAGCTATGATTATTATCAACTAATTATTAAGCCAGTTATAAGATAATATGCTAAACAACACTCTACAGAGAATTTTAACATGGAAAAACCGTGGTTGAAAAACTACCCTAGCGATGTGCCAGAGTTCATTGATTTAGCACAATATGACAGCGTTTTAGATATCGTCGAACAAAGCTGCGAAACACACGCAGATTCAATCGCCTTTTTAAACATGGGTGCAACACTCACCTTTCGCCAACTTGAACAACAAAGTCGTGCTTTTGCTGCTTATTTACAACACGAACTAAAAATGCAACCGGGTGACCGTTGCGCTATTATGATGCCTAATTTATTACAATATCCTATTGCGCTATTTGGCATACTCCGCGCGGGGCTGATTGCCGTTAATGTTAACCCGCTTTATACCCAACGCGAATTACAGCATCAACTCGCCGATTCAGGCGCCAGGATGATTGTCGCTATCAGCAATTTTGGCGCGACCCTCGAAAAAGTGTTACCGCAAACCAGTATTGAGCATGTGATCATGACTCACATAGGCGATCTATTACCGCAGCCTAAACGCACCTTGGTTAACTTTGCGATTAAATACGTGAAAAAAATGATCCCGGCTTTTCACATTGAAAATGCCATCTCAATACGTAAGGTACTCGCTGCTGGGCGTAAATTATCTTATCACCGCCCAGCCTGTAAACCGGAAGACATTGCCTACCTGCAATATACTGGTGGTACAACCGGTATTGCCAAAGGGGCCATGTTAACGCATCGCAATATTGTCGCTAACGTATTGCAAGTTTACGGACAGTTCTCTCCCCGAACACTCTTGTCCAAGGACTATGTTGTTACGCCTTTGCCGCTTTATCATATCTTTGCTAACTCGGTAAGCCTGATGTTTATTATGATGATCGGCGGACGTAATTTATTAATTACTAACCCGAGAGACATGGACAGCTTTATCAAAGAGCTACAAGGTTACCCTTTCACTATCTTTTTCGGGTTAAATACCTTGTTCAGCGGTATGCTAAAGAATGAAAAATTCCGCGCTTTAGATTTTAGCAATGCCCGTTTCACCATCGCTGGCGGCATGCCTACCCAAGAAGACGTGGCCAAAGAATGGCAAGCAGTCACCGGCATGCCGGTTGTTGAAGGTTATGGATTAACTGAATGTTCACCTGTTGTTTGCAGTGGTATTCACACACAACAAAAATATACAGCAGGGATTGGCGTCCCCTTACCCTCAACAGAAATGCGCGTTGTTAATGATGATCACCAAGCATTAGGCATAAACGTCGTTGGCGAATTACAAGTACGCGGTCCACAGGTAATGGCTGGCTATTGGAAACAAGCAGAGGCCACCGCTGAATCTATTGATGCAGATGGTTGGTTCTCGACAGGTGATATGGCACGTATGGACAAAGATGGTTACTTCTTTATTGTCGATCGTAAAAAAGACATGATTTTAGTGTCTGGCTTTAATGTTTACTCCGTCGAAATTGAAGAAATACTGCTATTACATCCCGACATTGAAGAGGCCGCTGTGATAGGTCTGCCACATGCAGTGACCGGCGAACGAGTTAAAGCCTTCATCTGTAGCAGCAATAAAACGCTGACCAGTAAAGAGGTACAAACCCACTGCCGTCGTTATTTAACCGCTTATAAAGTACCACGGGTTATTGAGTTTCGCGATGATCTGCCAAAGAGTTCGGTCGGCAAAGTGCTAAAGCGAGAGCTATTAACACCAGTAACAGATGAGCGTATATAACACTAGATTTATTGACTACATCTATTGAGTAAGCAACAGCAAAGCACGACAACAAGTACGGAGTGCTTTCTGGCTTACCGCTCAATGACATCACGGTTTATGCGTTAAAATACCACGCACATAACTGCGGGTATTAGCATTATGATCTAACATAAACTCAGCCAATAAGTTGGTCATGTTGGTCATACCCGCTTCACCGTGCTGCTCACGTATCATCTGCACAATCATTTTTATCTCTTTGCTACCATCAACTTCAAAGCTTGGGTCGCTTACTAGTTGCTCTGGTACCCAGCGTTCTAAGTAATCAGCAAGCTTGTCTGATTTGTCATAGGAATTTTTGGCAAATACTTCAACAAAGGTGTTGTCGGTATATTCAAGCACTGCAGTCTCCTGCGTTAACGCCTTAAATAGCGCGCTACTAAAGTCGTTATTTTCATACGCTTGCTTGGTAACAATTGCTTGGAACGCTTCTAATACCAAATGACGATTAGAAAGCAGCTGGATCGCATCAATCTTAGCTTGGGGGAAACCCATCATGTCTTTGGTATTGGTCCAGATACTCGATGCAGTACTCACACCAGGCTGCAATGTAGAATGGTATGACTGGGCAATATCACCAACATAATGCAAGCCCCACCCCATAAAACGCCAGCCCCAATAATCATGGCCAGTGCTAAAAGCATATTCAGATAACGCTTTGTACATATGCACACGGAAATCAGGGAAGGTATCACGTAAGAACGGTGCTAACCTAAATAACACACTTGATTCATGGTAGAAACCCATATGGAACGGCGCTTGCGTACCGTATTCCAACGCAGGGTTACCAAAGGCTTGGTTACCAAAACCATATAGTTTACCCGCGTCAGTATTGCTGTCTGCAAACAAACCAATATCTAAACCATTATCAGGGTCGTCGTTAGCCGATACTAATACCTCGATTGGCGTGACCAGATCACCACTTTTGACTTCCACAAAGGTCATCGAGTTATAATTATCGAGGTGAGTGAATACCGCAACCTCTGACGCATCCAGGCGACGACGGCCTTGCTTATCCTGCCCTGGTAATAACTGAATGTACGGATTAACACGGGCATTCGGGTTGATACGTATGGCGTGAATGAAACTTGTCAGTAAGTCTTGGCCAGCGGCGTCAAATGCTAATGCATCAGGACGCGGCTTATAATACGGGAAATTCTGACGTAACCAGTCTTCATTGGTTGCTAATAACGTTTCTAACCCGTGCGCCTCTGCTGTCACAAATTCAGCTAATGTTTCGACTTTAATAGGCGCTTGCGCTGCCACTTCTGGCATGGTGTTCAATATTGGATAGGTGATGAGGCTGTGTTCAGACCATGCATTGGCGTTACTCACCAGCATACTGCTACACAATAATGCGCCCAAGGTGACTTTAATCTGGCTTTTAAACTTGTTCTTATGTTTTAAAAAAGTCGGGATAAACATAACATTCCTTTGAAATCGACAATTAATACATATTAAGAATTGATTATAAATGATTTTTTGTCGAATAATTGTATCAACATAACGTAATACCGTTTTCAACCCGATCTCTTCCCTGCATTTTCGCTTGATAGAGTAAATCATCAACGCGTTTAAATAATTGCGCTATCGACTCATCTGCGATGTATTGAGTTACCCCGATACTAGTAGTAAATGTGACCTCTTGTTGTTCATCCGTCATCACTGACGATTTACGGATAGCCTCGGCAACACGTAACGCCACTTGAGTTGCTTGCGCTAATTCTAAATGCGGCATCACGACCAAAAATTCTTCGCCGCCAAAACGCGCAATAACGTCTGAATTTCTTAACTCTCGCTTTAGCAATGACGATACATTGACTAAAACATTATCTCCAACCATATGGCCGTAAGTATCATTAACACGTTTAAAATAATCTAAATCTAACATCATTACACTAAATGAGTCTTGCGCAGCATTACTGTTTATTGCTATCTCTGTTACTTGGCGCATCAATACGCGACGATTGATCAAGCCTGTTAGTGAATCGATTGTGGATTCGCGATAAAGTTTCATTAGCATGATCATCTGTCCAGATTGTAGCCATAAACAAATCCCGCCAAACAACACGAACAACCATAGTTTGTCGATAACTGCAGTATAATCTCCCGTGTATTGGATATACTCAAGTATTGCTAATGGCAATGCAATGACACTTAACAGCACAACACCTCCAGAGGTTGTCAATGGAAACAGACCGAGCATTGCGATTATTAAATACGGTGTAAGCGTAAAGGACAAGGGTATATCTCTGTAGGCCATTGTTTGAGTCAATAATAGCTCTGTTGCCGTATAAGATAATACCGGTAATAAAAATGAAAGTGTTAATACCACTCGAGTCATATTAACCGTACGGTAACGACGAATGAGTTGGTAAAGCCCAATAAGAACACCTGAGACTATTAACCGATTAACTAATAATAATTTAGCCTGGGCGCTGTCAAAGACAATAAAATCAAGTGAAGATGATGCTGGTACGCTAATAGCAAAAAATAAGCAGATTAATTTAAGGCGTTCGACAATATATTGGTTACGGGTTTGAATAAAGTCATTTGAATGATTATGTGTTGAAACGACGTCTTCAATGGTACTGTATTTTGTACAGAATGACTTGCCAGAATTGAGCAACTTTGGTGGTTTATTTACCTGCTGGCCACGATCATCATTTTCTGCGTACGATGAATTAGACATTACTTCTTCCTTGATATTATGCACAATTATTATGAATAATTATAAGCCAATGTCGATTTAAAGTTTTGATCTAGTTCAACAAATTCCCATGGTCAGGTACCACTGTACGCATCTAATGCGGCTTTATGTTTAGCGTCCGTTTTTACAGGCAGGCACGACAGTCTTGCGACGAAGTAACTATCGGCCCGCAACACTTGTGACAACTATCGTGACAACAAATGAGCCAACAATTAACACTGCGCCTTTAAGTCGAGCGTACTCATGAATAATCTCGGATCATCAATTTTATCGAGCATTGCAATGCTCGGTAAACACGCATCATCGACGTAGTCGGCAAAGTCACCCTCTGGGTCAAACACTAAGATATCCAAGGCTAATCTGTCCATGCCATATAAACCACGGTGGATCATATCTGCTGAAAAAACCAGTAAGTCGCCCGCAGCTAAGTTAATGACCAGACCGGTAGAGAGACTGTCGCTGCTCACTTTGCCTTTAATTTCCTGTCGTACATTAAACTCTTCTTCATTATCCCAGCGCTTATGCGTACCAGGGACGAGTTCCATGCCAAGTTCATCAAACAAAGGCACGCGAAGATGTACCACTTGTGTCTCCTGAACGGCTATTTTTTGCTGTTCAACCTCATGGTCGTATTGACAATCACGATGCCAAAAGTCTTTCTGTTGAGGATTAACAGGGTTGAAAAATAATTGGGTATTCATAAACGCGGGATTAGCCGGTATCACCGATTCGACCACATCCATCATTTTTTTGGAGCTGATAAAATTAAACAGCGTCAGCCTATCGTCGCACTCCAAATACTCAATACCGGTAATGACAGAAGAGTTGAACGCTTCTTCCCGATAGAATTCAGCGTTGTCTTCTTTCCACAACTCATGAAATTTCGATACCACTTCTCTCAGTGCTAAAATCTCAGCCGCATTAAAATAATTTCTAATTACAAAGTAACCTTGCTCGTCATATTCGCTATTCAATTGACTTCTATTACTGTCTTTAACACCCGTTACCTTTAACACCCATTACCTCTATTTTATAATAACAACCCGACTGCCGATACTTTGTTACAACCCTGACAAGAGTTAAAAATTGAGCCGAGTTCGTTGTAAGTTACTTCTTCAAGAATGAATTCCATTTCGTTTCCATATACATAACGTTTTAATTTTTTTAGTTACACCTACTACACCAACACCTGTCGTGTATTTCTGATGTAGTGATGGATCTGCCCTTCGACTTTAACGTCAATCATTTCATCTGGTCGGCGATCATTGGGACAAGGCATTTTCGGTGTGGTGCCAAACAGTCGGCAGATTAACGGTCGTTCCTCGTACACGGTGCAGCCTTTAGGACCGAGGTGTACGCAGTTATACTCATCTAATGCAGCTTCGTGCTCAGTGTCAGTTTTATAGGGCAGGCGCGACATTTCTTCTGCCGACGTCGTTACCGGTCCACAACAATCATGGCAACCCGGCGTACATTCAAACGTCGGGATCGCTTTGCGCAGGCGTGCAAGGTCCTCTTTATTATTATTGTTATTATTCTTGTTCTTTAACAATAATTTTATTTTTTCGTATTCCGAAACCATGATAGTTTTCTACCTAATGCCACTCGAAGATGACAATGCCTGTAAATTTACGGCGTATGTTAACATTTGTAAGCGTACCACGCCTTGATTTCCGACATCCTTCAGCTTACTTAGACGCTAATAGTTCACGTAATGATGTTGGTAATATACTTTGCGCTTTACTGGTAATACTTTGTTCATGTTTTTGCCAAAGGATCCCAAGATAAATAATGAATAACCCCAGCAGTGTTAATGAAATTGGAAATAACCAACTGTCTTTAAATATATCCGCCGCTAGATGACCAATGTAGCCAGTACAGCCTATCGCGCCGAACACAACAAACACTCGCCGAACAAGTAATACGCCCACAGCGATCATCAGTAGATTGATAGTAAAGTAAATAAATTTAGACAACTCGCTATCAGAATATTGCAGGGACATTCCGCACCAAAAGGCGAGCACCCCAAATAAATATATCCAGAATGCATAGTCAGCTGTGTGTCGAGATCTAATATCGATCCAAAAGGCTAAGGCAATCATGAGTAGTCCAGTGTACATAGACACGAGTTTCCTCAGCGCCCAATCAAAATCTCCGCCCGAAATCATGGCTGTAACATCCATGGTTAAATACCAGAGTGTCACCGCAATTGGCATCATTAAAAATGGATACTTATATTTCCAAACGAGAATAGCACCAACAGCTAACGTACTCAGTTCCATATACAACCAATGCCATTGGATATATCGGTGATAATCTCGATATACACTTTCATCTGGCCAAATACCCAATGCATGTTGTAATCCATATACCGCTAATGGGGTCAACGCAATAACAAAAGTGGCACATATTCCCGCAGGTATCGCATAGCCTTTGACTTGAAAGGTGTTGGTCAGTTTAAGTCCAACAACCGCATAAAATAAGGCGATAACAACAATACCGACGCCACCGAATGACTCCCAGCCTAAATTCATAAACAGCGTCATTGCACCGATTGCAATCAAACCGCCCACATAATAAAGAACATGGGTAAAATCAAACTTAGGCCCGGTATTAGGCTGCTTGTTGATGAATTCAATTAACTTCTCAGACTGTTCCAAAGATAAAATATTCGCTTTTACTGCGTCTTCAAGATTTTTCTTCGTTAAGTTCAATTTAGACTCCTTCCTATGACTTTATGCACAATACATTATCAATTTAAGGCAGCAAGGTAAACAGCCAGCGCTTATGCCGATCCAAACTCGAATAAACAGAACTCTGCTAGACTCACTGAGTACCGTTTAACTGCTATTTACGATCAAGTTTAAGGAACGAATTCAACTATGACCAAACTATTTCCCTCATTTATTATAGCCACATTCCGTTGTCTGACTAACGTCGTGTTAGCCGAAGGATGCTGTTAAAAATTGACTATAGCGGCGAACAAAACTTAAATGTTGATGTCTCACTCCGCGATGAATTCTTAAAGATATGAAGAGACAGGTAAACACATGAAACATTATTTAAAAAAATGGTATTAAAAATCACATGAAAAAGTTAAGCCTTATATTTACCATTGTCGTCCTTTCCATGCTGACCGCTTGTTCGTCTACATCCACATCGACAACTGGGTCGCCTAAAACAATAGCATACGCAAGATCTCATGATCTTGTCGGTCAAGCGTCTTGGTATGGTAAAAGATTCCACGGCAAGCTTACAGCGAGTGGAGAGACATACAATATGAGAGCATATACAGCCGCGCATAAAACCCTGCCATTTGGTACCGTCGTTAAGGTGATTAATACGACTAACAATAAATCTGTCGAGGTCAAAATTAACGATAGAGGACCATTTGTTAGAGGCAGAGTAATAGACCTTTCTCAAAAAGCATTTGAACAAATGGGCAGTACAAATCAAGGGGTAGTTCCTGTCAGAATAGAAATTCTGGATGACAGTAATACTTTTAGATACAAACATTAAACCACAACAAACATCATGTTATGTTGGTCTTTACTTTAGTTCGCCTTCATTTACCGCGTTTCTCTCTAGACAGCGCCCTCTCGGTTCATCACCCTCATGCAGCACGATGTCGGTATGCAGAAACTCAGCAGCTTCTGCTGAACCTTTCACTTTCTTCGCGCTGCGTTCCAACATTTCGGTTTCAAACTCAGTTAACACCCGGTCCCTCAAGCCAGCTTCGCGCCATTTAGACAAGGGTCTGCATTCTTTGGTAATGACCCTAGCCAGCGCCAGTGCATCCAACAGCGCTTGATTCGCGCCCTGTCCTTTGAATGGACTCATAGGATGAGCAGCGTCTCCAATCAAGGTCACGTTAGCCCCTTGCTGCAACAATTCAGGTTCGAGTAACGCGCGGTCATACACCGGATAACCAGAAACCATCACTTCCTGCGTCGCCGTTAAGATCTGAGGAATCGGATCGTGCCACTGACATCGTCGCAACGCTTCTTCTTTTAGCGCGTTAGTGCCTTTCGCACTTAACGCCTTGGCCTCTTCTTCTGGCATTGGAAAGCTAAGCTGCCACATCACCGAGTCCGATGAAAAAGGCATTATATAGATCCGCTCATGGCCATTCGCGGTTTGGAATACCGTGGCGGAGTCGAGCAAAGTACGATCAAGCCCTTCATCTTCAAGATCGGCCAAAGGACAGATCCCCAAGATCACGATACAGCCTAAATAATTTAATGGCGACGCATCCTCACCTACCAGCAACTTGCGCACCGAACTGCGAATGCCATCCGCCCCAACGACAAGATCCGCATGGGCGTATTTCATCTCACCTGCAACCTGAAAGCTCAAATCAACACCTTCACCCTCAGATTGTTTAAAGTCGACCAACTGGTGCCCCCACTGCACCGCATCATGTCCACCGAGTTGCTCAAGCAAGGCTAAACGCAACGACTGCCTTGCGATATGGACATTGGTGCGTGTCGGTAACTTTCTCTCGTCTGACGGCACCCACTTTCTGCTCCCCCATTCACCGAGTACTTTGCCTTCGGTCGTATGCACCACATGTCTGGTTGAAATGATACCTTCCTCTAACGAGAAAATGCCCAGCCCCTCGATCGCTCGACTCGCTTGTTGCAGCGTAAGTCCATAACCTTGAGATCGTGTATCGAAGCCGCTATCGCGTTCATAAAGCGTAAAAGGAATACCACGGTGCAAGCAAGCCACAGCAAGGGCCACCCCACCGATGCCACCACCAATAATGGCAAGGTGTGGGTAATTTTCTGTATCGGGTCCATTAACGAAGGATGGGACAGCAGAACGGATCAGCCCGGACCCTTTACAATTCGAACAGGCATCAAGGTGCGGCTTTGGACGGACAGGCGCGACGCCTTCGCGGTTGGACTTTTCAAAGTGCTCGAGTTCTCGCTGGTAGCGGAGTCTTACTTTCTTACGCAGGCGTTTACTTACTTTCCCGCGTCCCTTACATTCAGCACAAATATTCCAGTGGTTATCTTCAATCTTCAACTTTTCTACCTGCCCTATATTTAACCCGCGATTGGTTACACTTAAATAAGAAAACTCTCAGCTGTTAAGCTGTGATTATAACGGTCATTACGGTCTATTACTGTTTAACTGCAGAAAACTTATATTTTTCTTGAAGCGCAATCAGAACAATATAAAGATAAATTATCGGGGATCATTGAGGCTGACGAATTTTTTCTTGCCTACTCAGAGAAAAGCACAAAAAAGCTGAAGAATAATAGAGCTGCAAGACTGCTTTCATCGCATCTTCACCAAGGTTTTTTCGTCGCTGAGTTAACGCACTTGGCGCTACAAATGCCTTGCCTGTTCGGTCTACAATATCAAGTTGATTAACGATATCTGCCATCGATTTATCATTATAGAGAGCCATCCCGACAAGTAACCAAACCATCGACCTAATTAGGCTTCCATTGATTGATGACATCAAGGGCTTGATAAACGTGCATAAAAAATCCAAGTGTTATAAGACACTTGGATTCTGACAGCTGAGAAGGATCAGTCAACCGATCATATTTCTCTTAACTGATCGGCATTAGTCAACAACTACGCCTTTTTCGAATTCCTGAACAGAATTAAGTTATGCAGATTTTTCACCCGTTGCTTTTGATGTAATTGAACTTACATTTTTGGTTTTATTATCCTGCAAAGGATTTTCTTTATGCGTCATAGTACCTTCAATATGGGCACCAATTTCGATGCTAATTGTTTCATGGAAGAGTTCGCCTTTAACTTTAGCCGACTTTTCTAAACGAATACTGTGGGCTCTTAGTTGCCCCGAAACCGTTCCCATAACAACGATACTATCTGCAATAATCACGCCTTTAACAGTGCCCTGCTCGCCAATGATCAATGTGGCAGCTTTGATATCACCTTCAACGACACCGTCCAGTTGAATTTCGCCGCTTGAGGTGATATCACCTATAATTTTTACGCCTGCTCCGATGATCGACGGCACAGATTTTGTTGATTTCATACTGCTGGTCTCTTTAACTGTCGTATTTTTGTTGCTGGATTTTGAAAACATCTTTAGTTGCCTTAAATACATTTAATGGGTTGATGGTTTTACCATCAAAAATCACTTCGTAATGAAGGTGAGGTCCGGTACTTCTCCCTGTACTTCCCATTAGAGCAATCTCCTGTCCTAATGTGACTTTCTGTCCCTTTTTAACTTTTAATTTAGCGATATGGCCATATCTAGTCTTAAAACCATTGCCATGATCAATGCTGATAAAATTACCATAACCACCATTCCGTCCAGAATAGGTTACTGTACCATCTCCTGTTGCGACAATAGGCGTATCCCACCACCCAGCCATATCAATACCCTTGTGAAATGCCCAACGGTTTTTAATTATCGGATCAGGTCGGCGGCCATAGGCACTAGAGAGATAATACTTCTTAACGGGCTTAATAGAAGGCATGGTTTGAACGGCAGCTTCGAGATGCTGAAACCGATTATAATAGGCATTTAATTTTGGAAACGGCTTATCTTGACTACTGACATCTTGTTCAATATTATCCGAATACAGTATAAACTCTCCACCCTGCGCACGAAAAATCGGTGATATATCCGCAGTGATAGATAAAAATCTTGCCGTGTCGATGCCGGTTTTTTTCAAAATTTTATCTATAAAATCAATCCGAGAAGCAATTTTTGAGGTTAATAAATCAGCAAGTTTCATTTGTTGATTATCGATCTGTTCCATTCGAATACGTGTAACATTGATGTATTCTTGATTTTCCTGTTGTAAATGTGCTTTTGTTTCATTATCCAGGAATAGCACAGAGGAATTGCTAGTCTTTGCGTCTTTTGCTTTATCTGATTTTTCTTTATGGGTGGGGCTTTCAGTCTCTTTAGTATATTCAGTTGAGCTTAGGTGTTTTTCTAGCATTTGTAGCAGATATGCCTGCCTTTCTTCCAACACTTTTGTTTTAGCGGAAAGATCGCCCTTTAGCGTTTCATTTTGACTGTTTAATGCCAGATAATTTTTATTTGTATTTTCTACAAGCAAATCTTTTGCAGCTAGAATATCTATTCTGTTAACAAAATAATATGAAGTGAACGTCATCCACGCGAAGAATACCAAAACGACAGATGCGACGATAAGCTGTGTTCGTGCTGAAATAAAAATGAAATGAACAACACCGTTTGTCCTTAAGTGCAGTTGTCTTTCAGGAAAATATTTAGCAGTTAAAGCTCTTATTTTTTTCAAAATATATTGAATTTTAACGTCTCTTTAGGGCGAGAGATTACGCTCGCTACCAAGCTATTGTAATATAGGCATTTGATACTAAAAACTAAAAAAAATCAATTTATTTAGTGTTATTTTAATAAATAAACTTTAGTCATACTATTGGAATAATACTTATTTTTCATGGACATCCCCAAGACAAAATCACATTTTAATTATTTCCAACTAAAAACAAGCGATTTTATAGCATATAAAATATAGCATGGGCGCGACTTCTAGCTATAAAATATACGTAAACGCACATCTAACCAGTTGCACCTAGCCTGGAGTATTATCGAGCTGCATATTCCAGGTAAATCTGCTTGTTCATCTAAGTTTGGAAGTGTTTTGGACAAGAGGAGGAAGTACCTTTTGGCTAAGCTTCCCTACCACTGTCCTTGTGGAACGCCTTTGGATCTCTTAAATTCTCGATACATCTCTACATACATGCCACGACTTGTTCTTTATTTTAAAATAAGCCGCTGACTCTCCACAACCTTACCAAAACGGTGTGCAACTTGGACTTCGATGGCCTTTTCATTATAAAAAAAGTAACCCTCGTCAGTCAGATCTAATATTTATCGGAGCGATACCAGCACTTCGGTATCACCACCACGCTTGCTTGCAGCTCTATTATTCTTCAGCTTTTTTGTGCCTTTCTCTGTGAGCTTACGACAAGATAGCTCAACTTAACGTACAAATTTTGATTTACTTACTGCATCCCAAATTAGAGTAAGTAATATGGCAAATCAAGACAAACTCAGCAGCCTTGCATCTGAATTTCAACCATGGCGATTCAACCTTTCACCATTGGTGTAAACAAGCGAATTCATTGCTGGCACGTGGTTTTGCAAAACGCGTGACCGTAAACCGAATCCGCGTTGAGTTGCTTGTTATGTGTCATTACGCTACCATGTACAGTATTACGTACATGAACACTTTGGAGAACAACATGGATGCCATTAGCTATACATCAGCTCGTGCCAATTTAGCCTCAACGATGGCGCAAGTTTGTAATGATCACGCACCAATCATTATTACGCGAAAAAGTGAGGCTCCCGTTGTAATGATGTCTCTTGAGGATTATCAAGCAATGGAAGAAACAACATACTTACTCCGTTCGCCTGCCAATGCAAGATATTTGCTTGAGTCGATTGCGGAACTTGAAGCAGGCAAAGGTACCGAACGAGAGTTGCTTGAATGAAATTAACGTTTGCAACAAAAGCATGGGAAAACTATCTGTACTGGCAAACTACCGATAAAAAGATGCTAAAGCGAATTAATACGTTAATCAAAGACATTCAACGATCGCCTTATAGCGGTATTGGCAAACCCGAACCACTTAAACACGGGTTAGCTGGTTACTGGTCTCGACGCATAAATGATGAGCACCGTATTGTGTATAAATACCAAGATGATACGATTCTCATTGCTCAACTGCGATATCACTACAGCACATAGACATAATGACTTCCACTAGGTGCTAGCCTCCAACTTCGTGAGTTAGTTTTTAAAACCAGAGCCATAATATATTCATCACAAATATAAAATGGAGACTAGCATGAGTAAACATAACATTGTTTTTATTGGCATGGACACACACAAATCATTTATTGAGGTCGCTTATATTGAAGATGTGCGGGGCGTCAAACCAATTCATCTTGGTAAGAATCCATCAACGAAACAATCCGTTATAAAGTTGGTTCGTCGGTTTTAATCGCTATTTACAATTAATCGCCACATGCAACTCTGCACTTCGCTTATTCCCAAAAAGCCAAGTAATAAAATTAAGACTGACAAACGTGATGCAATGAATCTGGCTAAGTTACTCAAGTCTGAAGACCTCACTGCGATCTACCTACCCGAGCCTGAAGATGAAGCTGTACGCGATTTATCTCGTGCCAGAGAAACAGCAATGAAAGATCTTAAAGACGGTAAATATCAACTTAACGCGTTGTTACTACGAAATAATGTTACAGCAAAAGTGAAAGACAATTGGTCAAAACAACATTTACGTTGGCTAACTGAATTGATCTTACCGCACCCTGCTCAACAAATAGTTTTGCAGGAATACATACAAACAATAACTTCGACAGGAAGACCTAGGTAAAACCATTGTTGCTGTTGACCTTAATGGAAAGTGCATGGAATCAAGCATCGGGTGTGGCACGAACGGCAGCCAACTGTAATTTGTCCGTTTGATTGCCTTGTTATATTTTTTGAACTACAATGTACGACAATACCGTACATTAATAGTGAGTTAATTATGAATAGCATAAGCGTAAATCAGTTTAGAGACAACCTAAAAAGATATGTTGAACAAACTGTTAGTGAACATGAGCCAATTAAAGTTACTAGACGAGCTGGTGACGATTTTATTGTGATGAGTGCTGACGACTGGGACAGAGAACAAGAAACTCTGCATGTATTACAAAGTAGCAATCTAATGAAACAAATCGCTGAGTCGATGGTGTCGCACCACACAAAAACTGGGTATAAACCAACACAAGAGCAATTAAATGAGATCACTAGTTTTTGAAGGTAAGACTTGGCTTATTTATGAGCAGTTAAGAGAGAAAGACAAAAAGCTTCATAAGACATTGTGCAAAATTTTAAAAGAAATGTTACGTGCAGATCCTGCAAGTGGTTTAGGTAAGCCAGAACTGCTAAAGCATAATTTATCGGGGTTATGGTCCAAACGTATTTCCCAAAAAGACAGATTGATCTATAAATTTGATGATGACAGTATTTATATCTTCGCTATTGGCGGACATTACGACCAGCATTAAAAATAATCGTGGTAGAGCGACCCATTACTGAGCCGACCCCACACAGATCCGGACGTGCGGAACTACCGAATCCGGCTCTTCAGTTATATATTCGCTCGTGCAGACTTTGCCTTCACGTGCTCGATAATAAAACGTCTTACTTTCGTTCCTCTGTCCAGTGACATTAGATTGCCGACACAGCTTCGCCTGAATGTAACGAATTGCAATTCAGTTTTCATGCATTATCCAGCCCTACATGTCCGGGGCATGTTTCTATTACAATTCAAATATAACTGTCAGCTCCTTCGCCATGCTCAAGGCTTTCCCCTGCTCAGACTACTATGGGCTGATCTGACTTCCAAAGGGTCATCGCTGGCTTTGCTTTTGGCTAAGCTTCCCTACCACATCCTGTGGAACACCTTTGGATCTCTCAAGTTCTCAATACATCTCTTCAAACATGCCACGACAATCCCTATGGCCTATATGATTCTCTGTGTACGCTTCACCTATATTGTTCGCTTGATTGTGATCGCTCACTGAAAAGCATCGGCTAATCTCAAACTCCGCCAAAGGCGCAACACTCGATACAGGTGGTTGGTTAAACCTTACCTGACAGGACTTACACCCTGCAAGATGCATCAAGCTTCGCTTGACGCACTAACGCCCCTATAAGCTGTGAGCAATACCGGCACGATTTGTTGCGCCTTTTCTCTTTGCAACCAATGTGATAGCGTTGCGAATCTGACTTTATGAGCTTGTTATATTTTTATTGTTTCGTTAATGCTGATCTTACAATAGCAAAGCCAATAAGCCCCAATATAGCTCCGGTAACTTTATCAATGTAATAAGCTAGCTTGGTAAATTTACTTCGCACTTTCGGTGTTGAAAGAAGAAAAATAATTGATAGGTCCCATAAAAAAACAATAACTGTCATCCAAATACCTAAACCTAACTTAAAAGCAAAGCCTACTTCAGGGGTCAGTACAACAGTAAATAAGCTAAGATAAAACAATAAGTTTTTTGGGTTCAAAATGCCAGACATAAACCCTGTAATGAATTCCTTAAAGAAAGTAGCTTTAGCAGTGTTAGAATGAGTATGCTCAGCCATATCTAAGTTCTTATACGAACTCTTGCTAGCGCGTAAAGCCTGTACTGCAAGATAAATTAAAAATAATCCCCCGATCACTTTAAGCACAATCATAACAGTCACTGAAGCAGCTAAAATAGAGCCCACACCAATCAAACACAAACCAATATACAAAGCGTTTGCTGATGCAATACCTAGTGCAACACCAATAGCATTTTTACCTTCATTACGGATTGCGCTTTTTACAACTAATACGAAGTCTGGCCCAGGGCTTAACAACGCAAGAAAATGAGCTATCGCAACCGTCACGAATATACCAAATAAATTTATATCCATATGAAAAACCTTTTGTAGATTTGAAATTGTATAAAGCATCGATTAAAAATATAACGCTCGCATAAGCTGCGGAGCAAACAAGCCAGCGCTCATACTTACCAATAATATCACCATAATGGGGATGACATTGGAGAATTCAGTATGAACAACTCTCAACAACAACGCTTTAATGTTCTTTATGAACAACACCTTATCAATTTACGTTTGCAAGGTAAACAACCAGCGACTATTGATGCCTATTCTCGTGTAATTCGACAGATTAGTGCGTATTTTGATAACGCCACAGATAAATTAACGCTTGACTGGAGCTTGGCATGAGCACCTTCATTGACTTGCTTCGTCAGCATCATGACGAGTTTGAACGGCAATTTGGTAATCAACTTTCTCACGACAGTCGCCGCGCCATCTATGCGATGCTCAGTTGTAAAACGGGCAACCAAGGTTGTTCGCAATGGGTTTGCCGTCAATGCCAGCAGCGCACGACTTCTGATTGGCTTATGCGCCAACAATCGAAACTACTGCCCGTGCATTACTTCATGGTTACGTTCACTTTACCCAGTGAACTCAGGCCCTTGGCTTGCAGTCAGCCCAAAGCGCTTTATCAATCCATGTTCTCAGTCGCGGCTTCAATATTAAAAGACTTTGCCAGGCGTAAACACGGCGGTGAAATCGGCTTTACCACCGTTTTACATACCCACAGTCGACAACGAAATTTACATCCTCACCTGCACATTATTGTCGCCAGTGGCAGTTACAATAAAACCCGAAACCAATGGCATAAAGGCAAGCGTAATTATCTGTTTAATGCCTTTGCACTGGCTAACACCGACACATTACCCACTAAATGGGTGGTTGATTGCCGAAAAGTTGGTTACGGTCTGCCTGCATTGCAATATTTATCGCGCTATTTGTATCGGGGCGTATTGCCCGATAAAGACATCATCGACACAAGCCATAATTCCGTGATATTCAAATATAAAGACGGGCAAACTCAAACAACGAAAACCAGAGCCTTACCAACGTTACAATTTATCTGGCTTATCTTGCAACATGTGCTCCCAAAAGGATTACAGCGAGTGCGGGATTATGGGCTTTTACACGGTAATGCCAAGCGGTTACGTGTGCGTATCCAAGCAATATTGCTGCATCTGTTCAATTGGAAAATGCCGTTACTGACAGCAACGACTGAATGCAGAACAATACGCACTTGCCCTTGTTGCCATCATGAAATGCGGTGTGTAGGTATCACGCAAACGACCTAGCCGAAAGGAGAATATAATAAGGATAATGGCGATAACATTGCTGATTGGAGATATTGAATTTATGGTGATCATTCGATAACCAATTGATAAATAATAAGCCTGTTATTTATCTCGACTTCGCTCGCCTTGCGTTTAGGTTCAAGGCGAAGTGTCCATCAAGATCAAACACGTTATTTACTATATAAAAGAAAGGCTCGGGCTTATTCAAC
This sequence comes from Moritella yayanosii, assembly GCF_900465055.1. NCBI lineage: Bacteria > Pseudomonadati > Pseudomonadota > Gammaproteobacteria > Alteromonadales > Moritellaceae > Moritella > Moritella yayanosii. The sequence continues at coordinate 1,153,238 of NZ_LS483250.1, forward strand.
ACCCGAATAAGGTGTCGGCTGCGCGACACCTATTCTTGTATGTTATACCTAAATCACACTTCAGATCTTGGTCTAACTTTTGCTTCTATAGCTGTCCCTCTTACTGAGATTTGTAATAAACCATCGGTACCTTTACACCTTTTAGCTAATGGTAATAATTGAGATTTAAAATCATTATTATCAATTAAGTGCTCCATAGCACTTAATGATATTTCATACTCTCCGCAGCTTTCATTTGAGCATAAATAATGGCGTCTCTTCTCATTGTCCGTTTTAATGTAATTAGAATCCGAATTACATAGATAACAACTTTCAGAAAATTTAGTATTACTCACGAATTATCCTTTAGGTATAACGCCTCAAACACTGGCGCTCATTTTATGTAGCGTTTTTGTGCAATAATTAGAGTTCGCGACACATGCACAAAAACGGCGTAATAAAATGTGTCGCTTGCAGCTTTTTGTTAGGCTGCCTTTTAGTATTTAGCAGTACCAGATTTTTCGACACTTTCTCTTTGTGTTTCAATTAGTTTTACAACTTGCTCAACTGTCAATATGTAATCTTTTGCCGAATCCATTGATGGTTTAATTTTGGCGTGCGCAACCCGATTACGCATTTCATATATTTCTACGACGAGCCTCTTTGTTTCTGGCTCTAATAAATCTGTTGATATTACTCCCAAATATACTTTATTTGAGCTATCCATCGGATCAACTAGAATTCCGGCATCTCTGCCGATGCGAAAGAGAGCACCATCCACATTCCTCCAGCCTTCTAAAATCATATTCGTTGGATCATGCTTGGCGGTATATATCTTTGCCAGAGCAACATCCGCCTCCTGGGCTTTTGATAAGGTCACCGAACTCTTAGCAATGATTTATTTTGAGTCTTCAAGTATCTTCCTTGCTTCGACACCGAACTCTGCCTCTACCGGCCCAGCCTTTATTTTACGTAAAAATGGCAGTAAGTCAGAAATTCTGCCGCGAAGAACTAGCCCTAAAATCAAAACAACAATAGGCCATGCGATTGCATCAATGATTTCACTGTTGAAGTTCCCCTAGCTGAAGCAAGGGGATTCTTGTCGTCTACGGTTTAGGCATTGCAATATAAATTGCGTTAGTCTTCTAAAACCTCTTACAAGCATTTAACGTGTCGGTACTACCTACCGCCACAAATTATTTAAGCTGCTAGTCTTAATCCCTCTTTATGGATATTGATAGCAGCATTATGATCTCTATCGTGAACAGCGCCGCATGCGCAAGTCCACGTCCTGATCGCTAATGACCACTGCCCAGCGTATAACGCTCCACACTCGCTGCACATTTTAGACGAAGGAAACCACTGGCTAATAGCTGATAATTTACGCCCGTACCAATCAGCCTTATATTCTAACTGCCTTGCTATTTCACCGAAATTAGCATCATGGAGATGCTTTGCCAACATCGACACCGACCGTTTTATTAATAATCGGCAGCTGTTTTATCGCTTCTTTCACTAATATTGAAACAAAATACTTACCTGATTTAGTCTTGGATACGGTAAGTGAACTTGGTTTTCCAGTGAAGTAGCGCGACCACTTTATTTTAAGCGGTTGCTTCATTTTAGCGAGTAATAATGATTGTTTATCTGCATCCCATTTGAACCCGTTACTCATGTAACTGGCTGATTGATAATGATGCTTTGATTTAAATTTAGGGTAACCAAACCCTGACTTAAAAAAGGACTGAAAACCTTTGTTAAGGTGTTTTAACCCCTGTTGTAAAGGCGCGCTTGATACGTCTTTCAGCCACAAAAGGTCGGGGTTTTACGTCAAAGATGATAAATGTTAATAGATCCATATTTCCTCAGAAGCCTAACGCCCACATTAGCCGATCAACTTATAGGAGAAAGTAAACTCTTTATCGGGCTTACTACTTAGCATACTAAACAACAAATCAAAGTCTGTTGGATCGTCTTGATGTGCTCGCCAAATTGCAGAGGTATCACCTAAAGTGAGGAACAATTGCCCTGACTTTGACTGAGACAAAACTCATAATTACCCCTTAGGAACAAGATTATATATTAAATTAACAGATTCGGCTCACTTATTTATTTTCTTGTTAGCTATGTTTACTTCTTATTGCATAACTTGTTGAACGAAGCCGCTGCGCGGCAGGGTCTTTCCACCACCGTTCATACTAACCAATAGCATCTCCATTATGGTGGTGCCTTATTGGAGCTATCAGTATGAACAACTCACAGCAACAACGCTTTAATGTTCTTTATGAATAACATCTTACCAATCTAAGGCTGCAAGGTAAACGACCAGCTACTATTGATGGTTATTCTCGTGCGGTTCGACGCATTTCGACCTACTTTGATCGAAGTCCTGATGGTTTAACCACCGCCAACCTCAATACCACAGCGCGTTATACTCAGTTAACCCAATTAAAACAACATAATACTGCTGTCGCCAACAATCGAAACTACTGCCCGTGCATTACTTCATGGTTACGTTCACTTTACCCAGTGAACTTAGACCATTAGCCCGAAGCCAATCCAAAGCGTTATATCAAACCATGTTTTCGGTCGCGGCATCAATATTAAAAGACTTTGCCAGGCGTAAACACGGTGGTGAAATAAGCTTTACCACCGTTTTACATACCCACAGTCGACAACGGAATTTACATCCTCACCTGCACATTATTGTCGCCAGTGGCAGTTACAATAAAACCCGCAACCAATGGCATAAAGGCAAGCGTAATTATCTGTTTAATGCCTTTGCACTGACTGGCTAACACCGACACATTACCCACTAAATGGGTGGTTGATTGCCGAAAAGTCGGCTGCGCGACACCTATTCTTATATGTTATAGCTCTGCAATGTGTGTGAGAGTTTCTGGATGACGTTGCACTAATTTCAAAAGCGTTATTGCTTGCCCATTTGGAGCACTGCGTCCTTGCTCCCAATTCTCTAACGTACGAGAAGATGTATGAAGTAAACTAGCAAACACACCGCGTGACATATTAAATTTTTCTCTAATATTAACAATTTCATTAGGTGAGATATCAAGCTCACTTACATCATTAACATGATGTGTTTTAAGGGTAAGTTTCCCCTCTGAATGCTCTTTTGCTTCAACAAGAGCGGAACTTAATTCTGTAAATAAATCACGATTGCTCATTACGCCATACCTCCATAAAAGCCTTTAACTGTTTCTTTTGATCTGCGGTTAAATCCGACACTTCACTTTTCCCATAAATAGTAAGTAAATAGCAACGTCGTTTTTCATCAAGGAAGTAATAAATAACACGGGAACCACCACGTTTCCCTTTACCCTTACCCTTACTTGCAACTCGAACCTTCCGTAAACCACCAGTACCTTGAATCACATCACCCTTCTTCGGGTTTGACATTAGCTCAGTTTGAAACAATCTAAATTCTTCATCATTGAGATGGTCATCTCGGTATTTCTCAAATATTTTTGATTCTACAAATATACATTTCATGATTGAAGTATACGCAAATAGCGTATAGAAAACAAGATGGGATATGATTGAGCTATAACGCCAACCTAAGCGGCGGCTTGCTGGTGCAGTTTTTTGCGGCACTTTGCAAAAAGTGCGACAGTAAAAGCCGTCTGGTTTAGGTGCTTGTTAAACCGTATTACGCCATTTGAAAGTTATATGGAGAAACGTGCAATGACTGTTGCTCTTGCCTTGTTTGCCATAAATCATGCGCGTTCTGTAAGCGAAGCCAATGATCTGCTGATGGTTTACCAAATGCTAATTCTAAACGTACAGCCATTACGGGCGTTATAGAACCTTTAGTATTCAAAACTTTAGATAAAGTCTTACGACTCACATCAAGATGCTTAGCGACGTCGGTGATCGTTAACTCTAAAGAGTCGATCACTAACTCTTTTAATATTTCTCCCGGATGAGCGGGGTTAAACATAGCCATTAGTGGTAATCCTCATAATTTACTATTTCAACATCACGTCCTGTAAACCTATATGTTATTCGCCAATTTCCACTTACACGGACAGACCAAATATCTTTTCTATCACCTTTAAGTTGATGCATAAATAGACCTGGAAGATCCATATCATCAGAAATTTCAGCTTGATCTAAGTTAGCTAAAATAAGACGTAGTTTCTTTTCGTGTTTCTTTTGTATCCCCGCAGTGCTGCCTGAAGCATAAAACTTGCGAAGACCTTCATGAATGAAATTTTTTATCATTCGACCATTGTAACCTTAAAGGTGTCAGGTTAACTTGACCTACGGTTTAACGCCCCCATAAGCTGTGAGCAATGCTGGCACAATTTGTTGCGCCTTTTCTTTTGCAACCAATGTGATAGCGTTGCGAATCTGACTTTATGGGCCTTGTTACATTTCGTCTACACCATCGAAAAATTAACTACATGCACTCGAGTTAGATTAACATTCTGCTTTGCATGCCAAAGGTCATAATTATCTTGCATTGAAAGCCAGCTCTCAGCTGTACGCCCTAGTGCTTTCGATAAACGTAGTGCCATTTCTGGTGAAACTCCACTTTGCCCTTTCAATATGCGATTTAACGTTGATGATGCTACATCAAGTTGTTTTGCCAGAAAACGACAACTTAGGCCAGATGGTTCCAGATAAAGATCATGAATGAACTCACCCGGGTGTGGTGGATTATGCATATTCATTAGTGATAGTCCTCGTAGTTTAAGATAAACGCATTGTGAGCTTACGACAATATAGTTTGACTTAAGGAAATTTGGCAAGTCCCGGCAGATATGCCGGGATGATGGTTTATTTTACTGGTAATTCCAAGGCAGATAATTTTCAGGTGCCAACTTCACCGCTTCTTGTTCTCGTTGCAGCGTATTTAAATAATCAAAAATATTAGTGCCGGCCCAGCTGGCTGTGGCTATGATTGAGGTGATAACATCACCGATACTGGCTCCAGACAGCGTTTTGTGGAACATCGCATTTTTTCTATCCCTGACCACCAATTTTAATTCAGCCTCCATTAAATTATTATCTAATTGCGCCCCTGGCACCGTGCAGAAACACGTTAAGCCTGCGTAATGTTTATCAAAATAACGGATCGCTTTGCCAAGCCCACTGTTTTCCTCAACACTGCCATCGCTTAAGTGCTGGCGACCCCACGCGCGGATCTCAGCCATGATTGGTCGCGAATTTTCATCATGATAAGCTTGCCGCTGTTCACTATTGAGCTGTTTTTCTGTTGCCAGATTATCAATATGCCAGATCTCGCCATAACGATCTAAAATACCTGCAACTTCATCGGGAAAATGGCTAAGCACATCCACAAATTGCCGTCGAGCATGGCTGTTACACAAGGACTGGATAAATTCGACATCAACGGAGGGGCGGTTGCTGGCCAGTGCATCGCTCATGATAATGGGCGGTGAACTTGTTTTGTCTCGCAAACACAGCACGCTATCGATAAATTCACCCGCGTGACCTATGTTAGTTTCGAACAACACTATTTTTTGATCTGCGGTAGTGGTTGCTATCATGCCCGAGCTATAAACTCCAGTTCTAACACGTTCTTTATCGCTATTACGTTGTTTTTTAATGATGGCGGTTTGGTCGAGAATACGGTGTGTGGTGTCATCAATATAATAATGCTTGGCATTGCCTGCAATTGTTCTCAAGTGCTTAAATACAGGCCAAATGGCGTTGGCCACATATTCGGTTTGATCGAAGATAGATGACGCGGTAATAGGTACGCCTAAGATGTTTTGCAAACTGCCTTGGCGATAAAACGGTGTGCCTGCGTAATATTTGTTGATCGCCATTAAGCTGCGTGCGCTGTAGCCGTATTTTTGTTTGGCATGCCCATCGGCCTGTACGTTTTCAGCCAGTGGCGCGGTAAAATAAGCACCGCAGGCATTACAACGTAGTCGTTCCATGATGTGTTGCTCTGGCACAAAAGGGCTTTGCCCTGTGATCCGCAAGAAGCTTGCTGGTTCATACTTGGTGAGTTTCCCCAAGTCGCATTCAGGACATAATTCACCCTTGGTCAGCACTGTTAAGGCGTGGTGAATGATTGTCGGTTTGACTTTTTGGGTCTTGGGTTTAGTGCGCTTGATTTGTTTATGTTGGGCTTTTTTACCTTTTGCGGCAACGCCTTGCTGACTGATGAGTGCCCCCAGTTTTTCTGACGATTTAACGATACCGACGAGTTTTTTCAATTTGTGTATCGTCACATCTTTACTGGCGATGTTTTCTTGCAAATTAGCCAGTGTCATCAAGGCATTAAGCAATAGCTGACAATCAGCCGAGCTTAACGCCAGTTCATGCTCTTTGGCTTCTGTCACGCGTTCAATTAAGGCATCGAGTGCGTCATTATCAATATCGGTGAATGATTGAGTCAACATAAGTGTCCAGTGTGCTCGTCTATAATTAAGCGAATATGGATTATTGCAGGCATAAAGGATCGGTCAACATGATCGTTTAGATCCTGCGATATTAATGTAATATTGTGAATTACATCGCATTTTATGCCACTTGTACCACTGGAGCCGCGGATAATAACTGTCGCAGATGCTTAGCCTGCATGGAGGTGATGGCTTCCTTGGCGGTTGGCCAGTTGGAAAATTTGCCCTTTGATAATCGTTTGGTCATTAACCAAAAACCAGACCCGTCATAGCTTAATGCCCGGATCATGGTTTTATTACGGTTAATAAAGACAAACAAAATGCCGGAACGCGGGTCTTGGTCGAGTTGTCGACGACAAATCGCCACAAATCCGTCAATGCCACAGCGAAAATCGGCGGGTTGAATAGCCAGTAAGATAGGCGTATTCGCGGTCAGTAATATCATACCAGCAGCGCCCCCGTGATAACGGCAAGTAACGCAGGCGAGAGCGGGCCAGAAAGTTGTAACCGGTTACCATTTTTACAAGTGAGCGTAATATTAAACTCATCCGAACTGGCATTCAGCTCGTCAGGGACAGCAATGAATTCGCTAGGTTTTTTGACGGAAGTCGCTTGTTTACACCAATGGTGAAAGGTTGAATCGGCAATGTTTAATGCGGTTTTAATTTGGCTCGATGAATAATATTGAGCCAGTGCAACGGTTTTATCTTTCAACTGCTGAGGTGTTTTTTCTCTGGGATATTGTCGGGTCAAGCGCCATTGTTGAAATTCAGATGCAAGGCTGCTGAGTTTGTCTTGATTTGTCATATTACTTACTCTAATTTGGGATGCAGTAAGTAAATCAAAATTTGTACGTTAAGTTGAGCTATCTTGTCGTAAGCTCACAACGCATTGCCATTAATGAATTCAAAAGTAATGCGCCAGTTTCCATTTACGGTGATAGACCAAATTCCATCTCTATTACCTTTGAGTGGATGAAGCTTAAAGCCTGGTAAGTTGATATCGTCGATTGCTTGCGCGGTATCAATTGCTGCGAGCTGCATTCTCAATTTTCTTTGGTGTTTAGGCTGTATTCCAGAAGTACTTCCTGTTTCAAAGTATTTCTTCAGACCTTTATGTTTAAATAATTTGATCATTTAATTAGTGTAGCGCATTGCGCATCACAACTCAAAGAGAAGTGTAAAAATCCGAATAACTGGCAAATGATAGTGGGCTAAACTTGAGCGCAGCGAAAATGTCACGCTATTTGTATCGAGGCGTATTATTGGTATCTTAAATAAGCTAGCCTTGTGTTTAATATGCAGATAAGCACCCACCAAAACTAAATGCATCATTCATAATAAAAAGAAGGCTCTGGGCTTATTCAACACCCAAATAAGGTGCCGACTGCGCGACACCTATTCTTATATGTTAGGTAACATTTTTGACCTTAATTAAATAGAAAGCAAATAGTGCGATTAAAATTGAATCGAATATTATTGTTACGGCTGACTTTTCAATATACTGTTCGCCGAAAATAACAATTAATGAAATAAATGCAATTTTGCTGATGCCGACGATAACGAGGGATAAATTCCGATACACAGGCTTAAAAGCACCATAAATCAATAATACCCCCATTAAGAAAATCAAAAATCCCCAGCTCCGCACAACAACCTCGCCCAATGGATCGCTAATAGCTTCTCCAAACATACTTATTAACGCTGCTTGAGGTGCAAAAACCGCAAAGATCATTGAACAGGTCAGTAAACCTGCAATAACCATAATCCATTTTATTTTAGTAATAATAATGTTCACATAAACTCCTAACTCTTTGTGTCAACTAACGCCTTGCTAGGCCGAATCCCACTTATTTAGGCTTTTCTTCGTGAACAAGCATGTTCATGAATTTTGCAAACCGCCTTAGTCTGGTTTCTTCGCACTTATCAATCCGTACGCGATAGCATAACGGCTCGATTTATTGAGAGTTTCAAAAAACTCTTTAACATTCGGCTTGCTCTCCAGTGCAGCTAGGAAATCCGCGGGTACTTCCATTTCACTTACTACATAGGCGTTTTCCCAACGACCGTCCGCTTTAGCAGCACGAATATGCACGAGCCCTGATTCCATCATCCGGCCCTCACTTATCAAACGTTCCGCATGCTCTGTGTTCCTTTTAGACCAGTTGCTTCGCGTTTGTCTGGGAGTAATGCGCTGAAGATAGGCTTGGTCATCGATTGACTTTTTAACACCGTCGATCCAACCCCAGCATAGAGACTCGATCACGATATCATTCCAAGTCACGCTCTGAATCCCAGTATTTTTCTTGTATATCTTCACCCAGAGTTCACTTTCAGAGCCGTGATTCACCTTGACCCACTGGCCGAAATCTTTCGGTGTTACAAATGTCATCGTTCTCAATGGATCAGGTTCAGCCATAAAATTAGATTCTCTTCGGCAGAGCAAACAAGCCTGCGTTCATACTAACCAATAGCATCACCATTGTGGTGGTGCCTTATTGGAGCTATCAGTATCAATCATTCACAACAGCAACGATTTAATTTTCATTATGAAACACCCTATCAATTTAAGACTGCAAGGTAAACGTCCCACAACCATTGATGGTTATTCTCGTGCGGTTCGACACAATTCGAATATCGTTAAAAAGACCGTAATGGCTTGCAGTCAGCCCAAAGCACTTTATCAATCCATATTCTCAGTAGCCGCATCGGTGTTGAAGGAATTTGCTAAAAAATAGGCTTTACCACCGTTTTACATACCCACAGTCGACAACGGAATTTACATCCTCACCTGCACATTATTGTCGCCAGTGGCAGTTACAATAAAACCCGCAACCAATGGCATAAAGGCAAGCGTAATTATCTGTTTAATGCCTTTGCACTGGCTAAAGTCTGGCGAGCAAGGATGCTTGATGCTATCAATCACCACGCTGATTTATCGCTGGCTAACACTGACACATTACCCACTAAATGGGTGGTTGATTGCCGAAAAGTTGGTTACGGTCTGCCTGCATTGCAATACCTGTCACGCTATTTGTATCGCGGTGTTTTACCCGATAAAGACATCATCGACACAAGCCATAATTCCGTGACCTTCAAATACAAAGACGGGCAAACTCAAGCAACGAAAACCAGAGCCTTACCAACGTTACAATTTCTCTGGCTTATCTTGCAACATGTGCTCCCCAAAGGATTACAGCGAGTGCGGGATTATGGGTTTTTACACGGTAATGCCAAGCGGTTACGTGTGCGTATCCAAGCAATATTGCTGCATCTGTTCAATTGGAAAATGCCTGAATTCGTCGCAACGATAACTGCGAAAGCAATCAGGATTTGTCCTTGTTGCCAGCATGAAATGAAATGCGTTGGCATCTCGCGAACGAGCTAGCTGAAAGGCGAATACAATAAGGATAATGGAATTTACGATATGAGTTGGAGATATTGAATTTATGGTGAAAACAGACTAGTTCATTGATAAATAACGGTCCTGTTATTTATCTCAATTTCGCTCGCCTTGGGTTTAGCCCCAAGGCGAAGTACCCACCAAGATCAAACACGTGATTTACTATATAAAGAAGGGCTCGGGCTTGTTCAACACCCGAATAAGGTGTCGGCTGCGCGACACCTATTCTTATATGTTATGTTTCCGTTTGATACAATATACGTAGCATTAGGTTTGTTAGAGGTTCATAATTTCCTTCATGAACTCTTTTTGATGTTTCCATATTTTCCCAAGCTTGGACTGCATCCCAATCTAATAGATAATCGTGAGTTCTCGCTAATAATGAAATGAATATTCTTTGCGTTCTACCGTTTCCTTCTGGAAATGGATGATACATATTTAATATGCCTAAACACCTAGCAAGTTTTTCAGCGAGTATTATCTTTTCAGGTTTAACCAAAGATAAAACATTTTCCGCACGCGAAAAAACTACGGCTTCGTGTTTGGGTAAATCTTTTGCAGGTGTAAACTCATCTCCATTCTTTGACATATCATAAGATCTGGTTTTTCCAGCCCAAGAGTATAGTTCTTTGAATAAAAAGGAGTGTATAGATTTAAGTTTTGTAAGGTTGAATTCGCAGGGGAGTAATGACGAATCTTCGAATAGTAAATATTCGTAAACTGCAGTAAAGCCAGCTTCTAATTCTTTTAATTTTTGGGGATTAGTTTCATTTTTTAAGTTTACAAATACGCTCGTATTTTCATAAAAATCAGGTTCTACACTATCTGTAAATAAATCATTTACCACGTAAAAGTTCTAAAACTTGAGTAGTTGTTACAGTAGGATCAGTCAATGCTTTATTTAATAAAGACTTTACATCTTGAGATAAAGATAAAGATTCTAATCTAATGTTAGCTAGGGCTTGTTTTAACGTATTAGGATTAGTGATAGGCATAATAAATTCCAAAAAATTAAAGACGATGCAAGTATAACACTCACAATATTAAGACGCAATACTTCTGATTATGCGAGGAAACAATCGTGGTAGAGCGACCCATTACTGAGCCGACCCCACACAGATCCGGACGTGCGGAACTACCGCATCCGGCTCTTCAGTTATATATTCGCTCGTGTAAAACACGGCCCTAGTACCAATCGACCAGCACAAAACGCTTGCTGACCTTTGGACTTTCAATCTGGAAATACTCTAACATCTTCTTGAAATTACTCCAGTTATAACTTTGTCGACCACTGCGTCTGTTCAACCATTTATACAAACTATGCAAAACGTAGTCGTACATACCTGATAAACTTCTGCTGTTTTCGGGTAAGCCAAAGTAATTTCTAAACCCTATTAATTTGCGCCTTAACTGTGGCAGCCAGAGCTTCAACTTATATGAGCGCTTGGCTTTGATCCATTGGTAATACTCACTCAGCGTTGCCTTTTGCTTCTTAGCACCGGTTCGCCGCCTGAGTCGAGCCTTGCCATTTAAATCTGTTCCCCAGTAAAATTCAAACCCTAGAAATACAAAATGACGTTTTCGGCCAACATGAAATCGGCTGAACCGCATTAGTGATGTTTTGTCTTCTGCGACGTCTAAGTTGAACTTCTTTAATCGTTTCGGTAATACTTTATAAAAGCGCTCGGCGTCATTCGCAAATTGAAATGCACAGACAAAATCATCTGCATAGCGGATCATCATTGCTCTGCCACGCATTGTCGGCTTTACTTTCTTTTCGAACCAAAGGTCTAGTGCGTAATGCAGATAAATATTAGCCAACACAGAGCTGATAATGCCGCCTTGTGGACTGCCACTCGTTGGTTTGGTGAAGACGCCATCGGGTGATTTTATCCTTGCCTTTAACCACTGATTAATTAAGTTAAGTATTGCCTTATCATCGATGCGTTGTTTAAGCATTTCCATCAGCCATTCATGGTCAAGGTTATCGAAGAAACCTTTAATATCAGCCTCGACTATATAACCATAGCCTTTGAATTGCAGATTTAGTGTCAAACTGTGCACCGCTTGATGGGCACTTTTATTCGGTCGATAACCATAACTGTTGCGCAAAAAGTCTTGTTCCCAAATGCTTTGCAGGATCTGGCTAACACTTTGTTGCACGAGCTTGTCGTCGACGGTGGGTAGACCTAAAGGTCTTAATTTACCGTTCGATTTAGGGATAAAGATGCGCTTAATATCATTAACTCGGTAACATTTCTGCTTGAGTTGCTGACCTAAACGATCAATATTTTCAGTAAGCTTAGCCTTGTACTTAGGCATAGTGATGCCATCAATACCAGGTTTAGCGTGTTTATTGAGTTGCCCCCAGCTTTGATACAGACTGTCAGTATTTAGTAATCCATATAAATTCTGAAACCTGTGCTTGGGGTGGGTTTGTGCTTTAAATGCGATGGTATTAAGTGTTGTTGTCATAGTGATCCCAGCCCTACTTTGTCCGGACTATGTGCCTGCTCAATACCCCTGTTTATTTAAAAGAAGAACTGTCAGCTCCTTCGCCATGTACAAGGCTTTCCCCTGCTCAGACTACTATGGGCTGATCTGACTTCCAAAGGGTCATCGCTGGCTTTGCTTTTGGCTAAGCTTCCCTACCACCATCCTTGTGGAACGCCTTTGGATCTCTCAAGTTCTCAATACATCTCTACATACATGCCACGGCTTGTTCTTTATTTTAAAATAAGCCGCTGACTCGCCACAACCTCACCAAAACGTTGTGCAACTTGGACTTCGATGGCCTTTTCATTATAAAAAAAGTAAACCTCGTCAGTCAGACCTCATATTTATCGGAGCGATACCAGCACTTCAGGATCACGACAATCCCTATGGCCTATATGATTCTCTGTGTACGCTTCACCTATATTGTTCGCTTGATTGTGATCGCTCACTGAAAAGCATCGGCTAATCTCAAACTCCGCCAAAGGCGCAACACTCGATACAGGTGGTTGGTTAAACCTTACCTGACAGGGACTTACACCCTGCAAGATGCATCAAGCTTTGCTTGACGCACTAGACATAATGACTCCCCACTAGGTGCTACCTCCAACATTGTGGGTTAGTTTTTAAAACCAGAGCCATAATATATTCATCACAAATATAAAATGGAGACTAGCATGAGTAAACATAACATAGTTTTTATTGGCATGGACACACACAAATCATTTATTGAGGTCGCTTATATTGAAGATGTGCGGGGCGTCAAACCAATTCACCTAGGTAAGAATCCATCAACGAAACAATCAGTTATAAAATTGGTGCGTCGGTTCGAATCGAAATACCCACATGCAACTCTGCACTTTGTTTATGAAGCCGGTCCTTGTGGTTATTGGATCTACCGTTTGATCACATCGATTGGTCATTGCTGTTATGTTATAGCGCCTTCACTAATTCCAAAGAAACCAGGCGATAAAATCAAAACCGACAAGCGTGATGCGATGAATCTGGCTAAGTTACTCAAGTCTGAAGACCTCACTGCGATCTATGTACCAGAGCCTGAAGATGAAGCTGTACGCGATTTATCTCGTGCCAGAGAAACAGCAATGAAAGATCTTAAAGACGGTAAATATCAACTTAACGCGTTGTTACTACGAAATAATGTTACAGCAAAAGTGAAAGACAATTGGTCAAAACAACATTTACGTTGGCTAACTGAATTGATCTTACCGCACCCTGCTCAACAAATAGTTTTGCAGGAATACATACAAACAATAACTGAGCGTATGAATCGATTAAAACGGCTCGATAATGAACTCGAGCATCATGTTAAAAACTGGCGTTATTACCCTGTGGTAAAAGCGATCCAAGCAATGCGAGGTGTTCGATTATTAGTGGCAACTGGCGTAGTAGCAGAACTTGGTGATTTAACTCGATTTGATCACCCAAGAAAACTAATGAGTTACTTAGGGCTGGTTCCTAGCGAACATAGTAGTGGTGGGAGCCGTAAGCTCGGATCTATTACTAAGTGTGGTAATAGTCGAGCAAGGCGCTTACTTGTTGAGGGGGCACACACCTATCGCTTTGCAGCAAACATCTCCAAAGAACTGCAACTTCGACAGGAATACCTAGGTAAAACCATTGTTGCTGACCTAAATGGAAAGCGCATGTAAAGCACAGCTTAGGTTGTGCCGTCGATATCAAACCATGTTACGCCGTGGCAAACATCATAATGTAATTGTCACGGCCATAGCGCGGGAAATGATTGCCTATATCTGGGCGATATCGCGTGAAATAGTGCTGACACCCGTAGAGCCAAAATTACGGCTATCGAGAGTGCCTGCATGATAAAAGTTGTTGAGTTAGCGTATGGAATCAAGCATCGGGTGTGGCACAACCACCGACGGCGTTAGGATGGCAGTTAATGAAAGTTAGCTGATCCACGAACCTAGACTGAAGACAGGTGTCACGACGAAATAAGTAAGGTAGGCGCTGCTTGCGAAAGCAAGTAATCCACGAATATCAGCATGATAACCGACGAATATACTTGCTTCATTCTTACGTTAACTCACTTTATTTAATAAAAGTGAATTTATGGCTATATTTTTTAGCAAGGATCTCTGCGTTTTACTTGACGTGGGGAGTCATATCAACGCCCACTTAAGCGGACAAAAATAGTTGGTTATAATGTGAAGCGAAGCGGAACCTAACCAACTGTTTTTGTTCCGTTTGAAGTGCTTGTTGAACGAAGCCGCTGCGCGGCGGAGTAAACAAGCCAGCGTTCATACTAACCAATAGCATCACCATTATGGTGGTGCCTTATTGGAGCTATCAGTATGAATCATTCACAACAGCAACGATTTAATTTTCTTTATGAACAACATCTTATCAATCTAAGGCTGCAAGGTAAACGACCAGCGACCATTGATGCCTATTCTCGTGCGGTTCGACGCATTTCTACTTATTTTGATAAATCTCCCGATGGATTAACTACTGCCAATTTAAAAGACTATTTCAACAGCCTGATCCAGACCCACTCTTGGAGCACCGTTAAAATCGACCGTAATGGCTTACAGTTTTTCTACCGCTACACCCTCGACAAACAATGGGAATGGCTAAGTATTGTCAAACCGCCGCAAGTTAAACGTCTGCCCGATATCTTGACGCCAGCGCAAATAAGCAAAATGATAAGTGCGACGAAGAAACAGCGCTATCAAGTGTTCTTTCTCACCCTTTACAGCATGGGCCTGCGATTAAGCGAAGGCTTAAACCTTACCGTTCATGATATTGATAGCCAAACCATGCAGGTTCATATCCGTGATGCTAAGGGTGGCAAAGATAGATTAGTACCGCTGCCAAAACGTACGCTACATGCTCTGCGTTGCCACTGGCAAACGCACCATCACGCGCGACTTATTTTCCCTGGACTCGGTAATGGCATGAATTCGCCGATGGATAAAGGCGGCATTCAAAAAGCCATCAAACAAGTATTACGTGACTGTCATATTAATAAACTCGTCAGCCCGCATTCACTCCGACATTGCTTTGCTACGCATTTACTCGAAGGCGGATTGGATTTACGCTCACTGCAAGTGTTACTCGGTCATGCCAGCCTTAATACTACCGCTAGATATACTCAACTCACGCAATTGAAACAACGTGATGCGGCCGTTGCCATTAATCAGCTTGCTGACAAGTTAGCGTTAGATTGGAGCTTGGCATGAGTACATTTATTGATTTATTGCGCATTCATCATGACGAGTTTGAACGGCAATTTGGTAATCAACTTTCTCACGACAGTCGCCGCGCCATCTACGCCATGTTAAGTTGCAAAACGGGGCAACAAGGTTGTTCGCAATGGATTTGTTCTCATTGCCAACATGATGACCGTTTGCCACTGTCCTGCGGCCATCGGCATTGTCCGCAATGCCAGCAGCGCACCACCTCCGATTGGCTTATGCGCCAACAATCGAAACTACTGCCCGTGCATTACTTCATGGTTACGTTCACTTTACCCAGTGAACTCAGGCCCTTGGCTTGCAGTCAGCCCAAAGCGCTTTATCAATCCATGTTCTCAGTCGCGGCTTCAATATTAAAAGACTTTGCCAGGCGTAAACACGGCGGTGAAATCGGCTTTACCACCGTTTTACATACTCACAGCCGGCAACGAAATTTACATCCTCACCTGCACATTATTGTCGCCAGTGGCAGCTACAATAAAACCCGAAACCAATGGCATAAAGGCAAGCGTAATTATCTGTTTAATGCCTTTGCACTAGCTAAAGTCTGGCGAGCAAGGATGCTTGATGCTATCAATCAGCACGCTGATTTATCACTGGCTAACACCGACACATTACCCACTAAATGGGTGGTTGATTGCCGAAAAGTCGGTTACGGTCTGCCTGCATTGCAATATTTATCGCGCTATTTGTATCGGGGCGTATTGCCCGATAAAGACATCATCGACACAAGCCATAATTCCGTGACCTTCAAATATAAAGACGGGCAAACTCAAGCAACGAAAACCAGAGCCTTACCAACGTTACAATTTCTCTGGCTTATCTTGCAACATGTGCTCCCCAAAGGATTACAGCGAGTGCGGGATTATGGGTTTTTACACGGTAATGCCAAGCGGTTACGTGTGCGTATCCAAGCAATATTGCTGCATCTGTTCAATTGGAAAATGCCTGAATTCGTCGCAACGATAACTGCGAAAGCAATCCGTATTTGTCCTTGCTGCCAGCATGAAATGAAATGCGTTGGCATCTCGCGAACGATCTAGCTGAAAGGCGTAACATAATAGGCATAATGGCGTTAACGTTACAGGTTGGAGAGATTAAATTTATGATTAAAATTGACTAGTTCATTGATAAATAACGGTTCTGTTATTTATCTCAATTTCGCTCGCCTTGGGTTTAGCCCAAGGCGAAGTACCCACCAAGATCAAACACGTTATTTACTATATAAAGAAGGGCTCGGGCTTGTTCAACACCCGAATAAGGTGTCGGCTGCGCGACACCTATTCTTATTTGTTATGTGTTTATTGACCAAATGCTGCTTTTACGTTTACCGATAATGAGATCGCTTTATGTAAAATAACAATTGAGTGAGTGATTAATTCTTCACTTCTCTCTGGTTCAAACCAATGTCCGTTAAACTTACCACCATGAAATAAATTATTTCTAACACGGCGTATGTAAAGAAGAATTAAATCAGCTTCACATTTTGACTGCGGAGGGATTGTCAACCACTCAATAGAACCGTCAGAAATAATTTGTTTTTTAGGGGGATGTTCCTTGATGTATTTAACCGCCTCTTTGAAACTCTCTACTGTAACTGAAGTAAATTTCTCATCTATTGATAAAGCAAAGTTTTCCCAATTTGCTGTAGCGTTTCCGTTGCCACAGTGGAAACCAGATGCTTTAAGCGAATACTCGATTCTAGCAAACAGCTTAAAAAACTCATATGCTTTTTCGTCTATTGTTGACACGGACACTCCTATTTAAAAACACATAACGCCAACCTAACCTGCTGCGTGCTGGCTCAGTTTTTTGCGTCTATTTTGAGAAAAATGAGACAGCTTTAGCCGTCTGGTTTAGGTTCTTGTTAAATTGCAATCTACTTTGATAGAGGTAGCAAAATCGGTACTTTAAACTTGATTCGACTAACAGAACTGTTTTGATTAGAAGCCTGAGAAGCCGAAGTTACAGAAATTTCTCCCATATTTCCTCCACCATCAGAAGTACTACTTTTTTCAATCACTGTTACAGCTATATCAAACTCCACACCTTGCAGAGGTACATATGTTTCCGTGCAAAAGCTGTAGTCTGTAGCTTTACCATCCATTCGAGCGGTACGTGGATTTATTTTTGCATTTTTAGTTTCGCTGTACGTTTGTGCAGAAGAAACACCGTCAATGATCTGTTTTAAAGTTTGTGAGATGAAATTTTCAAGTTGCATGGCTAGCCCAATAATGAAACGATTAAAGAACCAATAGATGCAATACTTGCAAATGTTGGCAAAGAGTTTACCAACGCGCCCACTACAACTTTACTTGGCTTGTCAGATTGACACTGAGAATCTATTGCATCAACGACTTCTAATGCATCTCGAGTTTCTTTATCAGATAGTTTAAGACGCATAACTTCTTCTCGTAGCGCAGATACACTCTCAAATAAGTCACCGTTATTGTTGACAATGTTTGTCGAGTTGTCGACCGAGTTATTGTTAACTCGGTTGTTCGCACCATTCAAATTATAAGTAATTGATTGAATGGCTTTATCAGCTTCAGGTAATCCAAGATTTTTATGAACAATTTGATAACCAGCAGGAATACCACTTAAGCCCTCATGAAAGCCAGGATCTATAACTTCATATGTTTGAGTTGTACCATTAGACATAGACCTTTGAATTAAATCACCTGTTTCTATCAAAATGTCGGAGCGATGAATAAATGTCTTCTTTGTTTGGACACTCGCTTGAATGTCATCGAAAACTTCACCACTCTTCTTTAATATTGATATTTTATCTTTCATCAAACTTGAAAATGGCACATCGGCCTCCTTGCAATTTAACGCAAGCAGCAGGCGCGCGCTTTTTGCGTCGCTCTGGCTGCCCTTGTTAGAATTTGTTTACACTGACTCTGCACTTTCGCGCATTGAGTCGGGATACCTAACTTTTAAGCCACGAGCTGACAGAATTTCAAAAACGTCATCTTCGTAACTTTCTAAATCAACATATTCGACAGCGTAGTCATCCCAAAAGTGCTCAAGAATAGGATCTATTACTTGATAGATAAATTGTGATGTTTCTAATCGAATATCTCTATCTGGTGTTGCAAAATGCTGTATACAGTTTCGTAACTTACCGAAAGAATGAAAAGTTTCCAAATCTTCGATCTTATAGCCAGTAGTTGCCCATAGTTTTTCAGGCAAATCGAAATACTGGATTGTTTTGGCGCTTTCAAATAAGTCATTTAATGAGAGAAAGCTACCATCGACCTTTGCTGATTTAGGGAGAGTAGAGAAAATCAGCAATGGGTGTTGATCTGCTATTGCAGCTTTTATAATTAGCTCAGCCGCATGTGCAGCTTGGAGCACACCAAAAACACCTTCATCTAGGCGAGAATCAGAACCGAAACTAGAATATAGAGAGTTTCGTTGTGCCTGAGAAAGGACACCAATTCCCAAGTCTAGAATATGTTGTGATATATTTTTAAGTTCAGGATTCATCCATACTCCGAAAAATTCTAACGCAAGCAGCAGGCGCGCGCTTTTTGCGTCGCTCTGGCTGCCCTTGTTAGAATTTGTTTACACTGACTCTGCACTTTCGCGCATTGAGTCGGGATACCTAACTTTTAAGCCACGAGCTGACAGAATTTCAAAAACGTCATCTTCGTAACTTTCTAAATCAACATATTCGACAGCGTAGTCATCCCAAAAGTGCTCAAGAATAGGATCTATTACTTGATAGATAAATTGTGATGTTTCTAATCGAATATCTCTATCTGGTGTTGCAAAATGCTGTATACAGTTTCGTAACTTACCGAAAGAATGAAAAGTTTCCAAATCTTCGATCTTATAGCCAGTAGTTGCCCATAGTTTTTCAGGCAAATCGAAATACTGGATTGTTTTGGCGCTTTCAAATAAGTCATTTAATGAGAGAAAGCTACCATCGACCTTTGCTGATTTAGGGAGAGTAGAGAAAATCAGCAATGGGTGTTGATCTGCTATTGCAGCTTTTATAATTAGCTCAGCCGCATGTGCAGCTTGGAGCACACCAAAAACACCTTCATCTAGGCGAGAATCAGAACCGAAACTAGAATATAGAGAGTTTCGTTGTGCCTGAGAAAGGACACCAATTCCCAAGTCTAGAATATGTTGTGATATATTTT
Source organism: Moritella yayanosii (assembly GCF_900465055.1). Lineage (NCBI taxonomy): Bacteria > Pseudomonadati > Pseudomonadota > Gammaproteobacteria > Alteromonadales > Moritellaceae > Moritella > Moritella yayanosii. The sequence continues at coordinate 1,172,900 of NZ_LS483250.1, forward strand.
TAAGTTCAGGATTCATCCATACTCCGAAAAATTCTAACGCCGCACTAAGCGGACTAAAATAGTGGGTTAAAATGTGTAGCGAAGCGAAACGTAACCCACTGTTTTAGTTCCGTTTAAGTGCCTTGTTATGATTTGGCTAAATGCGAAAACTGTCTATCTTGTTTTATATATTCAATTAAACCATAACGCCCTTGAAACACTTTTGACCCTTGGAGTAAGTTTTCATAGTTAACACTGTCAATTGGGCATTCTTGATCTTCTTTCCAACTAGCAAACGCATAAACAATTAATACAGAGCCCGCATGTAGACCTTTATAGTAACCTTGTTGGATTAAGTCACTTTTACCAACTACGTCATAAAACTTATGGCTCCAGTACTCTTCAATAGAACTTAATACCATTTGATAATGTTCAGTCTCAATTTTATTCTTGAACTGTTTAAATTTTTCGATTTCTCTAGCTGACATTATCCAGTTACTTCGGTCGTTGCTTACTATGCCACTTTCCTCTTTATTTTTAGTTAGAATTTCAAATGATGCTTCCAGCTTAATAACTGCGGCATCAAACAACTCTTTATCTAAAGATAACCGTTTATCAAATTTGTTTTTCTTGTATGTAAAAGTCAAACCGACTAATGCGAAGACCGCTGAAGATAAAGCAATGAATGCAGATATTGTCGAAATCATATTTCCCTCGTTGAAAAAACTTTGCATTGAGAATCCTAGAAAATCATAACAGCTTATTATACTGACGTCTTAATAAAGCTCTTTTCAACGCCAAACAAAAACCAACTATAACATACAAAACAATATTTAAAATCAATGCATTACATATATTAAAACCGCTAATTAGATCAGTACCTTTCCCCCAAACGGAGACTTTTATTTATAGGGGTCTCTACAAATAAAACAACTAAAAATTAACTACCTAAAAATCAATGACATAAGTAATTTCAGAGATTAAATTAAGACCTTTCATCGCAAAATTGCGACTTTATTTGGCAAAAAACCACTAAAGCCATTATACCTGTACATAACAACAGCATTTTAATGGATATCCAATTAGCTATGACTAACTCACCTTTTTTAGAAACAATTAGAATTGATATGAGGACTAAACATTACAGTATCAGAACAGAAAAATCGTATCTGTACTGGATAAAAAAATTCATTTTATTTAACGATAAAAGACATCCTGAGAAAATGGGCAATATCGAAATTGAACGATTTCTTAATTACATTGCAACCTACCGACATGTCAGTGCTTCAACACAAAATATTGCTTTGTGCGCAATAATATATCTTTACCGACATATTATTAAAGTTGAAATAAAAGACCTTAATTATAAATTTGCAAAACAGCCAAAACGGCTACCAACAGTATTATCTGCTACAGAAATCGCCTCGATACTGCATCATATGTCTGGTAAGTATCACCTTATAACTGCGTTACTCTACGGCTGCGGTTTCAGATTAAGTGAAGCACTGTCGCTTAGAATTAAAGACATCGATTTATCAAACCATTCCATATTTGTTTTTAGAGGAAAAGGTGCCAAAGATAGGTATACCTTATTGCCTCACTCACTGATCCCTGCACTAAAAAAACAAATAGCCTTTGCCCAACAAGTACATGATAATGATCTACATGAAGGTTATGGCTGTGCTTCAGTGCCACCCGCACTGCATAAAAAATACCAGAATTCATTAAAATCATTTTCATGGCAATATCTATTCCCATCAAACGTTCGCTGTGTTCACCCCTACGATGGATATATCTGCCGTCACCATATTCATAGTTCTGCTTATTCCAAAAAATTACGTCCGGCGGTTATTGCAAGCCAAATTACAAAACGCGTTTCTGCACATACATTCCGCCATTCATTTGCAACACAACTACTTATATCCGGTAGTGACATTAGAACGGTACAAGAATTACTGGGTCACACTGATATAAAAACAACAGAATTATATACACACGTAATCGGTAGTCGCCGTGCAGGAACGGCTAGCCCCATTGATACAATAAACATGATTTGATAACAAAAATTAAGTATATAAAATCGTGTTGTTGAGCGGTCTAGGAAGTACGCTCCAATCACATGGCATCAACCACACAAAACGATTTCCATTTTCGTGCGCCATACCACTTAAGTAACCTTGGGTTATTTACAAATGCAACAACGCCATATAGTCTAAGTTACCTCAGGTTATTTAACCTGTTTTCGATTTACGTTACATCTAATGACAAAAGGAATTGCAATGAGTTATACAGTAATCACAGGCGCAAGTGCGGGTATCGGCAGTGAATTCGCGATACAACTGGCGCAAACAGGCCAAAACTTAGTATTAGTGGCGCGCCGTAAAGACAAGTTAGAAGCACTGGCAGAAACACTGCAACTCGAACACGGTATTGACGTGAAATGCTTTGCCATTGATCTTGCCGAACCAATGGGTAGTGAAATATTAGCGACCGAGATCAGCATCAACAATCTTGCGATAAATGGCCTGATTAACAATGCCGGGTTTGGCGACCGCGGTAACTTTGCAGACCTGCCGCTGCAACGCCAAATGCAGATGATCCAATTAAATGTCAGCACCTTGGTCGAACTCACCCACCGCTTAGTACCCAACATGCTTGAACAAGACAAACCATTCATCATCAATGTTGCATCAACCGCGGCGTTTCAGGCGGGGCCCAACATGGCGATATACTATGCGACCAAAGCATTTGTACTGTCATTCTCAGAAGCGATACACGAAGAACTGCGTCATCAAGGTATTGCCGTCAGTGCGCTGTGCCCTGGTCCAACGCTGTCTGAGTTTGCCGTTGAAGCCAACATTGCCGACTCAAACCTATTTAAAGCAAGCGCTATGACGTCGGCAGAAGTTGCCAAACAAGCCTTAGCCAACCGCAACAGTGCAATTGTGATCACAGGTATTAAAAACCAAGTCGGCGTACTACTAGGCAAAGTATCACCCCGCTTCATGACCCGTAAAATTGCTGGATGGTTACAAGCCTAATGCAATGTATTATTAAAAGCCGCGCCACGACACCAGAGCAAAAAACACTGCGTCTTGCTCAGATCATGGACGTCACCGCGGCTCGTTTTACCACCCTCAGTTATGAAGACGTTAACTTAAAGCATATCGCTGCCGATGTGGGGATCACCAAAGCCGCCTTATATCGGTATTTCAGAAATAAAGAAACTTTATTTCTGGCTGTCTATACCCAAGAAACACAAAGCTTAGCGCTGACTGCAGCAAGTGAAATGGATCAGCAATCGCTGACTGATTCAATCTGTAATACCTTAAGCAAACACCCGTTATTTTGTAAACTCAGTGCCATCATGCACACCGCGCTGCAATGTAACTTAACGCTAGACGAAGCCCGAGAGTTCAAAACCACCTTATTGCAGTTTATCCAGCAGTACGCGACGATGATCAGCGAATATTATGCACTGAGTTTCGCGCAAGCGACTGAGTTGTTATTACAAGTACAGCAAGTGATTATTGGCTGTTGGCATATGAGCCATTCTGTCGGCGCGGTTGCCGAGGTGATTAAAGAAGGACCATTACAGTTATTTGAACTTAACTTTGCAGATATATTACACCGTCATATCGCCCGACTTGTTGGCAGTCATTAACAATCAATAACATTATTGTATATATCATTAATCAATTCATAAAAATGTAACACAATCATTATAACCTACCCGCAATAAAAACAACTAAATTAACCATTTACAGGGATTTATAATGATTAAACCTAGTGTCTTAATGCTTGCGATTTCAAGCATATTTCTTAGCGCTTGTAACGACTCTGCTGCTGTAACCGCAGCACCAGAAACAACCAAAGTTAAAAATCTTATCTTGATGATTGGCGATGGTATGGGCCCGCAACAAGTGGGTCTATTAGAAGAATATGCACAGCGTGCCCCGCATTCTATTTATAACGAAAAAGGCAATAAAACCGCCTTATCTATATTCGCCGATGCGGGTGTTATGGGCCTATCATTAAATGCACCGTATGGCAGTAATGGCAGCCTAGTTGTTGATTCCGCCTGTTCGGCAACACAACTTGCCACCGGTGTTGCAGCAGGCTCGGAGATGATAGGGTTAGACAATCAAGGTAACATCGTCGAAACCATTCTCGAAAGAGCCAAGGCACAAGGCAAAGCCACCGGTTTAGTCTCTGATACCCGTATTACTCATGCCACGCCAGCTGCATTCGCAGCGCATCAACCACACCGCTCGTTCGAAGCTAAAATTGCAGAGCAACTCATCGAATCAGGCAACGTCGATGTCATGCTCTCTGGTGGCGCGCGGGTATTCTTGCCAGCCGACATTAAAACCAACCAAGCGAGTCGTGACCAAATGGCCGCTTTAGGTATGCCGACTAGTGTTTACAAAAAATCCAAACGTAAAGACCAACGTAACTTATTATTAGAAGCGAAAAACCAACACGGTTACAACCTGGCGTTCAATAAAGATCAACTTGCGGCAGCTCAAGGCACTACACTGCTGGGTTTATTTGCCAACTCAGGCATGGCAGACGGCATTGCTTATACCGCCTGTAAACAAGACAACAGTTGCACGCAACCCTCGTTACGCGATATGACCATGAAAGCATTAGACATATTGTCTAAAGACGAAGATGGTTTCTTTTTAATGATTGAAGGTGGTCAAATCGATTGGGCTGGTCATGTTAACGATGCGGGCTGGATGCTACATGAACTGATCAAGTTTGATGAAGCAGTCGCTGCGGTTTATGACTGGGTAAAAGATCGTGACGATACGCTGGTTATTATTACTGCTGATCACGAAACAGGTAGTTTTGGTTTCAGTTATTCACGTAATAATTTACCCGCAAGCCAGCACTTAACCGGCAATGGTATGCAAGGTAAAGAATACAAACCAAACTTCAATTTTGGTGAACTGTCACAACTTGATAAACTGTATGCGCAAAGCGGGACTTTTTACGCCATGATGGATCAAGTCAGTGCCGATTGGAATTTCAACAATACCACAGGTCAACAATGGGCTGATGCGATAAACACTTACAGTGCCTTTAAAGTAACCCCAGAGCAAGCGGCACAGATTGGTTTACGCGAAGAGAATGAATATCATGTCGATGGGCATAAATACCTCAGCGCCAAGGAATTCCCGAAAGTGAATGACTTTAAAGAGTTTTATGTCTATGGCGACGAGATCCACGCCAACTTAATTGGCCGTGCATTAGGTGCTTCACAAAATATCGTGTGGGGAACGGGTACGCACACTGCAACGCCAGTACCTGTCTATGCATTTGGACCGAAGAACATCATCCAGCAGTTTTCAACTATGCAGCATCATGTCGAATTAAGCCAGAAAATGGCTGACGCGTTATTATAAACAACAATACTGTTAACACCTAAAATCAACTCGTTTAAGGAAAGTCTTCATTAATCCTTAAACGAGTTTTGCTAATATTTGATTCTTGCCTGAACGTTTCACTTTATACAATAAATCATCAGCCATTTTATACAATTCGAGCATATCCTTATCGGTACGCTTGATCGTCACCATGCCCAATGAAATTGTCACGTACCGATAGCTGTCATTGCCTTTGTGCGGAATAGCCAACTCTTGCACCGCAAGCCGGATATCAGTGACAAATTGTGATGCCATAATTTCATCATCAGCATAAAATAATAAGCCAAACTCTTCACCGCCTAAACGGAATATATAATCATCTGTACGTAATAACTTACTCTGTAATAAATGAGAGATAATAACTAAGGCTTCATCGCCAGCTACATGACCGTAGTTATCATTGTATTTTTTGAAGTTATCAATGTCGATAATGGCAAAATTCAATAACTGAGTGTGACATTTAGCTGCGCGTAAACTGTCTGGAAATACCGCGTTGAACTTACGTCGATTGTAGAGACCTGTGAGTGGATCTGTCATTGAGTAGGTTTCTAAACGGCGATTCTTTTCTTTTAATTCTGCTTTTTGCTTTTTAAGCTCAGTCACATCAAGCATAACGCCGACAACCCCAAGAATTTGGCCGTCATCATCAAGCACTGAGGCTTTATAAAACGCGAATATACGGATCGCACCGTCAGCACATTTGACTGACGTTTCATACACTTGTTTACCCGGATTTGTCATTAACAACACATCTTTAGCATGATAGATTTCAGCCAGTTCGTGCGGTATATATTCACCTAAATCGAACAACGACTTGCCAATAATTTTGGTTTTATCTATGCCTAAAATAGTCTCAGCGAAAGCATTATTGCACTGCTGATAGACCCCGTCAGTGTTTTTATAAAACAGCGGACTGGGGATGGTATCAACTAAAGTTTGCAGTAATTGTGTTGTTTCTAGTGATGCACTTGCTATTTGGTTCGCTAACTCAAGCTGCTGCTGTAACAGAGCGGATTGTTCTTTAAGCTCTACAACTTGTGTTTCTAATTCTTGGTAGGTTAATTTTTTGTTCATCGTACACCAAATCAAATGTAAAACTAAAACGACGCTAAACTGTCGTTAACTAAAATAGTCGCTCACTAGAATACCGAGCACCCCAATGCAGGTGGCAGTATTATACAAGATTATGCCTGCGTTTAACTAAGATTCAGCTACATTATGCCATCTCATCGGATTTACTTCAGTTCAATAAACAAAGGTTCGTGATCTGAAGACGAAAATACCGACGCCATATTGCGCATGGCACCGACAGCGTCGCCAACGCCAACGCCAACACGGCTATTATTTATCTCTTGATTGCGATTCGATTGCCTACTGTTATTAACAACATAGCTTTCAGCTGCGTTAATGTGCCATATTTTTTGCGTCACTAAGCTCGATAATAGATCCGGACTTAATAAAATGTAATCTAAACGTCCCAATGCCTTAAAAGAATAAGTCCAGCCAGTTTCCGGTTGATTAACGAATGGATCGTGATAGCCAAATCCAATGTTAGTTTTGGCATTCAGCAAGGTTTTGCCCAAGTAATTATAACCACTGTGGACTATTTTATAATAAGCATAACGCGCAAGATCATAGTCGGTTAATACTAACAGTGGATCTTCTTTCGGATAGCTATTTAAATCACCCAGGATAATCTTACTGCCCGACTCACTGGCTAACGCTTGTGCCAATACACTCGCCGCTGTCGTTCTAAACTGCGCACAATGGCCTTGTCTATCTTGAGCTAACGTTCGCTTTGCCTGTTGCCATGCACGTAATGATTGCTGACTTTTATTGCGCTTGCGCTTTAGTTTTTTCAGCATGGCGGCACGCTGCTTATCTTCAGCACATTTAGAACCTTTGGATTTAAAATGGTTCACGCTAATAGTCAGGCGTTTACTTTGGCGGTGATTATCGCTGACACGGATAAATGTCGGTGTTAGCGCAGGGCGGTGATAAGCATTGCCGAGCATGCTACGCTGTATCGGTAACTGAATGACGCGCGTATTAACCAGTTTGAGCTGAGTTGGCCGGTAAAAACCAGCCACCGTGATAGCACCAGTGCCCAAATAACGTCCTTGATGTAAGTCTGATTTACGCGGTTTGACCATGACATAATGTTTACTGGGATCTTGTATCGCTTGATTCACTAAGTCTAACAAACGCCTTATCGCAGAATTCTGACCAAAACCATTATTCTCCATTTCCATCAAACCAATAAAATCAGCATCCAATGCCACTATAGTGTCACGCAATTGAATTTCTTGGTTACGCAGTGCTGACAATGTCGTCGCGCCACGGTTCTGTCGTAATGGATTATTGTCGCCACCCGCTGCGCGATTAAAATAATTGAGTAAATTGAAACTGGCAATACGAAGATGCGCACCGGTTCGTGGCGCTAAACTCTGCCTGTCACGGCGATGTTGAAATTGCGTTTGAGCTAAGGCATTATCGGCCAGTAGTCTAAACTCACCATAACTAAAATCGAGCACTCCAACAATACCCGATACCCTGTCGTTCACCCGCATGTAGTCTAGGTCTGAAGTCAGTGAGCGCCCAGCTGCTAACTGTAAATACAATCGCCGCTGCTTGTTCTCTAACGCTTGCTGGTCGGCATGGATGCTACCAGGAAAGGCCATGGTGTTGGGGTGAATATTAATCTGTTGGTGGCTCAGGATCATAGTGTAATTTTGCCAGCGACGATCATAATACAAAGGTTTAGTCACGCGCATATCGGTGATGTTGACCAAACGTACTTGCATGCCTTCATAACGCTCTAAGGTGTCACTAAAGTTGGCATCCGCAGTTGCCACCATTATATTGGTTGGTTGTACCCTCACCGCGCTATCAACAGTACTATCGAGAATAGTGATGTCGGCAGTTACTTGTAATCGCGTCATGCCATAATATTCTTCTACAAATCCAGTCACGCAGACGCTGCTATCACGTTTAATATTGGCAATTTCAGCCGTGCTCACAAAGATACCGGTTGAAGCTAGGCTTAGTGTCGTTGCAGTGGTCTGTTGCATAAAGAAGCCGGCATTTCGCCCCGATTTTAGCTTAGTAACCACGCCTTGCACCGTAAATACCTTATCACTGCGATAGGCGCGTTCGCTGCGTTTGTTAACAAAAGGCGAGCGCTTGCCCTGCCCCTGTAATTGACTAATTGAGCTATTCTCACCAACACATAAAACCGGCTTGTGCTTATGCAATAAGTCAGCAGCGAATGCGCTAGTCATCGCCAATATAATGATGATCCCGCGGCGAAGTAAACTCCCTAGCATTCTCTACACTTCTGTTTTAGAATCATCACCATCAATCCTTTCATTAGACCCTGCGTCTCGTGCTGTATGAGTGTAGTTACTATGGATATAAAATCGCTTACTTCTGAACAAAGAAATTCGGCAAGTGCTAACCTAGATCAACTTTCAACATTGGAACTTGTTAAGTTATTCAACAATGAAGATGACAAAGTCACACAAGCCATTAAGCTTGAACTGCCCCTCATTGCAGCGGCAATTGATATTATCACCCACGCCTTTCAGCAAGACGGACGGTTAATTTATATTGGTGCAGGCACGTCTGGCCGTTTAGGTGTGTTAGATGCTTCAGAATGTCCTCCAACCTTTGGGGTGGGCCACCAGCAGGTACAAGGTATTATCGCCGGTGGTAAGGCGGCTATGTTTAAAGCGCAAGAAGGCGCAGAAGATGATATAAACGCCGCGCAACGCGATTTAACGCAAATCCAATTAACGCCGCAAGATGTTGTCGTAGGTATCGCCGCATCTGGCCGCACACCTTATGTCATAGGTGGTTTAACGTTTGCCAATAAACTCGGCTGTGACACCATCGCGATCAGCTGTAATAACGATGCCCCTATCTCTAGCATTGCTAAAATTGCCATTACACCTGTTGTCGGCCCTGAAGTATTAACGGGCTCAAGCCGGATGAAAGCCGGGACAGCACAGAAACTCGTGCTTAATATGCTCAGTACCGGGGCGATGGTCCGAACCGGTAAAGTCTATCAAAACTTGATGGTCGATGTGAAAACCTCGAATGAAAAACTCATCATCCGCAGTGAAAATATCATCATGGATGTGACAGGCGTCGCGCGTGAACGTGCACAAGCGCTATTAGTACAAGCTAATCAACACGTAAAGTCTGCCATTTTAATGGAACTCAACGGCGTTGATTATGATACCGCAACCCAACAGTTAGCGGATAACCTAGGCTTCTTACGTCAGGCGTTAACGTCATCAACATAATAAAGGACTGATGTTACTCAGTCCTTTATTATTTTCAACAAGACCATCAGTTGGCTTTGTTGGCATTCATATAGTGTCCATTTTGCAAATCAGTAAATAGTTTCTTGACCATAGGGTGATTTATTTTATTTCCACTCGGGTCAACTTCTAAGTTTTGCTCTGCCACATAAGTCAAACGTGTCGAATCATTGACGATAACATGATACCAAGGTTTATCTTTCGGCGGCCGACTGCGAGCAACAGCTTGATACCATTCTTCAGGTAATTGAAAATACGGATCTATGTCAATAACGACCCCTCTATAATCAAATAATTTGTGATGTACTAAGTCACCGATGGAATACTTAGTCATAATGATTTTGCATTGAGAATCAGTCATTTTCTAGCACCTACAATAAACATGATCTTACCTATCAGTATTACAATTATAGCGCTTCTGTCTATCGCGAGATCGACGATACTAGTCCTGCAATGGCCTCAATCGTAAAATAAGGCCACTGTCGGTAGAAAAATACAACCAACCTTCAGGGCTTTCTGCAAGCGCACGCACCCGTTCATTGAGGCCTTGCAACAAACGTTCTTCGCCTACGGCATGACCCTGACTATCCAAGCTAATGCGATTAATATGGGTAAGTTTTAACGCACCCGCCAGTAAATTGCCCTGCCACCGGGGAAACGCGTTACCGGAATAGCGCAGTAAACTACCTGGGGCTATGGATGGCACATAATACTTAACCGGTTGCTCCATGCCCGCTTTATGCGTCCCTTCCCCCACCTTAAATGGCCCCCAATATTCCTTGCCATAAGAGATCACCGGCCAGCCATAATTTGCGCCCGCAACAATCAGATTGATCTCATCACCACCCCGAGGACCATGTTCAATCATCCACAACCGGTTATTGTCGCGATCATAAAAAATGCCCTGCGGATTACGATGACCATAACTCCATATTTCTGGCAACCTCGCTTTAACGCCAACAAAAGGATTATCCGCCGGCACACTGCCATCTCGATTCAGCCTTAATACTGAACCAGCATGCGTCGACAAGTCTTGGCCATTACGGCGTACCCCTCGATCGCCCACGGTAAAAAACAGGTGCCCTTGGTCATCAAAGGTAATACGACTACCAAAATGCCGGCTGGTATCGCTAGCCGAACGAGTCACTAACAATTCAGTCCATTGCAACAAACGCTGGCCGTTCCGCTTGGCCCTGGCCAAAGTAGTCACAGTACTAGCTTGATGACGTTTACTGTAAGTGAAATAAATCCAGTCTCCGGGTTTAAAGTCGTCAGGCACCGCGACGTCCAGCATGCCTCCTTGCCCTGTCGCGTTAACTATCGGCGATCCCTGCAGTTCGATTATGCTGGCCGTTGTTTGGGGCGTGATCGTTAGTATTTTTATCTTACCGCTGCGCTCAGTAAAAATGATTTGTGATGAATTTAAAAAGGCCATGCCCCAAGGCACACCCAGGCCTTGTGCCACTTTTTCAACACGAAACTGCATGCCTTCACTTTCACCCGTCAATAAAGGCTCCGCGAATACTAAACGGCTGCAGAACCATGCCGCGCAACATAATATAATCAATAACAGTGGTTTTTTTAGCGTTAAAATCATCATCTACAATATGGGCTTAGTTACAAATCATCCATTAAGTGTAGTGAATATATATTCCCTACGCTTGGTATATATTGGTGCTGGCTCGTGCTCTGCACAATACAAGACGAATCCAGTAACAGATAACTCAGTTGACACACTCTTTCCTTTTTCTAATAGCAAATCCATCAAGGCATCACTCGGCCGACTAATGCGGGCGAGTGTAATATGTGGCACGTATGTACGCTCCTCACTTTTTATTCCGCGATGCAGTAGTACCCTAGAGATCAGTTGATGAAGATCAGTAAGCGCCCCAGTTGGTATGACACTGGTAACAAAAATGGATTTGGCTCCACGCGATTTGAAAAATTGACAACCAGTAAGCATCAAATTGAACGGCTTAACATTTACCGATATTAATTCTAGTTCAATAGCTGACGCTTCAGCTTCAGTGACGTTACCAATGAATCTCACTGTTATGTGTTTTACCCCCTGAACCGGGATCTGCTCTGTCCTAGGAAAAAGCTTATTCAATTGATGACCGACATCATTAGCGACTTCTATCGCAGTAAATAGTCTTGGCATATTCCCCCCATTGAGCACATAGTTTTGTTATTGAGCACACAGCTTTATCATTCGGCTCGAGATTAACAAGGCTCTTGTCTACTAATTATAACTGACTGTTTGTTTTTCATCGTGAGGACTCATATTCTGGATACACTCAAAAGCAATTAATGCTAATATTCCCGCATTCCTGCAGCATCGATTCGAACATTAGTTCACGACTAAAAATGGACCTCAATGACCCTTAATGAGATTAACACTATGACAGAACTACAAATAACAGACATCCACATTGGTGAAGGCAAAGAAGCCGTTAAGGGCGCTTTGATCACTACCCAGTACCGTGGATTTTTAAATGACGGCACCCAATTCGACTCGTCTTATGACAAAGGTAAACCGTTTCAGTGTGTGATAGGTACTGGCCGTGTGATTAAAGGTTGGGATCAAGGCATTATGGGCATGAAAGTGGGCGGTAAACGTAAGTTATTCGTGCCATCAGCATTGGCTTATGGCGAACGTAACATGGGTGCAATGATCCCTGCGCATTCAGACCTAAGTTTTGAAATTGAATTGTTAGAAGTACTGACTCGCGACGAATAATCGCTTAGACATGTGCATTTAAAAACAATGACATTCATAACAACAATTATCCCCGTTATGAATGTCACCTCTCCTAGCCGCTTGAATCACTTAGCGGCGGGTACTGAGAAAAGAATTAAAAAAAAGAATTAAGCAGACACTAGTTTCTTCAACAAATCTTCACATTGTGTTCTGTTCATCAGTTTCGGCACAGGGTAATCACAATACGCTTCTCTCACTGCACGCTTCGCAAGTTCCGGTATGTCACTGGCTTTAAGCTCGGGGAAATCGGTTTGAATATTTAACGTTTGGTTCAACGCTTTCACCCCCGCAACAAACTTATGTGCCGCTGCAACTTGCGAATCGTCACTGGTCGCTACCCCTGCGGCAATCGCTAATTCAGCATAACGGCATAATGCATTCTCAAATGAGAAATCCAGGATATACGGTAAGATCACCGCATTAGCAAGGCCGTGAGGAATATGATAATACCCCCCCATTTGATGGGCGATCGCATGTGCATAACCAATCGATGCCCGAGTAAACGCCACGCCCGCATTAAAACTCGCAATCGACATTTGGCGGCGTGCTTCGATATTACTACCATCTGCATAAGCGGTCGGTAGATTAGCGAAAATACGTTTTACCGCATCATAACCGTATGCTTTGGTTTGCTCGGTAGCATGAAAACCAATATACGATTCAACCGCATGGGTTAACGCATCGATACCGGTTTCAGCCGTAATTTTAGCCGGAAGTCCAAGCATTAACAGTGGATCAAGGATCGCAACGGCTGGCACTAAACTAGGATCAACAAGAGTGAATTTTTTCTTTTTGTCTGGGTCAGTCACGACAGCAACAACGGTCGTTTCAGAACCGGTGCCCGCCGTCGTTGGAATAGCAATAAATGGCGGCAATGCTTTACGCACACGTAACATACCGACCAATTTTCTAGCATCGACGTTTTTAACCGCCGACGCCGCAATCGCTTTGGCGCAATCCATCGGCGAACCGCCACCTAATGCAATCACACTGTCACAGCCATGTTGTTTGTACTGCTGCCAGCCATTACCGATAAGCGAAAAAGTTGGATCAGGTGTTACTTCGTCAAACAATGCATAGGCAATATTCTCAGCATCTAATGCATCAGTTAACTGCTTGGCTATGCCTAACTTTACTAACATCGCATCAGTTACAATCAGCGGTTTAGTACCACCCAATGCTGTTAATACCTGTGCCGTTTGGGTAATAGCACCCTCGCCTTCAATCAGCTTAGGCAGTGGAATAGGGACCAGTTTATTTACTTTTCCGCGGATTTTTATAACAGTTTGATGCAACATAAATTTTCCATTTTAATTAATACGTCAAGAGCAGTAACCCTATGTTCGGCTTGATTTATCCAGTTGATTAAAGTAACTGCCTAATGCAACCTAGGATCCGAATATAATTACTTCGCTTTAAACAGGACTAATTCACATTATATATAATTACGGTTTGGCGTTGTTATCATTATCCGCCAATAGCAAGTTAGAGCCTTTACTGTCGTACTCTTCGTTGTACATGCCAAACTGTGAACACTCAGAAGATAACGCGTTCACCGTAGATGTTGTTGCTATCTCCGGCATCTCAGCAATCCTGGTAATCTCTGTACCATTAGTAACCTCAGCCAGTTTATTGGCAAATTCTTTATCACGATCGGTTTCACATTCTTTTTGTTTGATTAACTTAAATGCCAGCATGATCGAAGCAATACCAAAGAACACAGACCCGACCGCCTGACCAATTAATATGCCCTTAACACCGGCAATTTCGGCACCGATCAATACAAATGGGATAGTTCCCAATGTGGCTTTGCCCATATTAAACCAAGTCGAATACTTGGGTTTCCCCAAGTTATTAAAACTGGCGTTGGCAATAAACATCATGCCATTAAAGATAAAGGTAAATGCTAATAAACGGCAGAATAACGTCACCACTTCCCCCGCATCACCGGTAAGGTTAAAAGCACTGATCAGATAGTCTTCAATTAAAAACAACAGCAAAGACACCACGACCACATAACCACAGCAGAACCATAACGCGTCTTTGAGACTTTGACGTACCCGCGGGATTAATTTAGCGCCATAGTTTTGCCCTAAGATCGGCCCTATCGCACCCGACAACGCAAAGATCATCCCAAACGCCACCGGAAGAATACGGTTAATAGTGGCATAACCCGCCATAAAGCTATCACCAAATTCGGCAATACTACGGGTAACAAAAGCATTCCCAATCGGCGTGGCAATATTGGTTAACATCGCAGGCAAGGCAATCGCCATAATAAAGGGTAATTGCGCTTTAAAACTGTCAATATACCAATTACTTAACAGTTTATGTTTAGAATAAACCCCATAAAATGCCAACGCAAATACCGCACAACGCGACAAGACACTGGCAATCGCTGCGCCTTCAATGCCCATGTTTAAGGTAAAAATGAAAATGGGATCTAATATCGCATTAACGATGCCACCGCCAATGGTGGATAACATAGATAATTTACCATCCCCGACTGCGCGTAAGCTTGCCCCAAGCGCCATTGCAACCGACATCAGTGGCATCGACGGCACCAGAATTTGTAAATACACAGTACCCAAACGTAAGGTTTCGCCTTTGGCTCCCAATAACGCCAGCAGATATTCAATGTTCAACCAGGTCAGTAACATAATAATCAGCGATACAAAAATGGTCACGATACTGATGTTAGTTACATAAGACCGCGCACTCTCCCGCTTACCCTGGCCTAAGGCTTTAGATACCAATGCGCCCATCGAAATAGACAAACCAATTGAGATTGAGGTGGTGAAAAAGGCCACTGTCCCCGCATAACCCACCGCCGCGGCTAAGTGTTGCTCACCTAATAAACTGAGATAAAAAAGGTCCAGTAAATCGACTAAAAATAGACAGGTTAAACCGATAGCGCCCGTCGAGCTCATATAAATAATATGCGACAAAGTAGAGCCTTGGGTGAACTTAGCAGTGGTCATAAGGAGTCTGAATAATTAATGGAGAATAGAGATACTATTTGTAACATTGTGCCGTGTGTATCGCAATACAGAAAGCAAAAAGCCGGTACGTGTAGAGCCAAATACACTCAGAAAGTGGTGCTAAATACTGTAACAATCCTAATACAGTGGATGTTCTTCAAATAACCACATCTTATTAGAAGAGACAGATACCCATAGCGATTGATTCCCCCATTCTTCAATCTTCCAAATGACACGTCGTTCTGTAATTTTTTTGCTACATTTTTCTTTCATAATACGATTAAAAGGGATGATGTCTATTGTTCTATTTTGCATAATTAACGCTGCTGTACCGACGTTGTGATCAAAACTGAAAGTAAAATCACCGCTACGACTAATAAAGGTATTTTTTGTATCTGATTTCTTTGAATATAATATAGAGCCTTTATACTTCCCTTCATATTTTTTATCTTTAATCTTGAATTTTTTAAATCCGCTTTCGACCTGATTGTTAAAATCGAATATAAAGCGCACTTTATCCGTTATGGTGAGTTGTTCATCAACAAACATATAGTTAGTCGAGCTCATCATTAGTCCTGTAAATAACGGTAGTTCACTTTTAATTTTTTGCTGTAATGAGAACCACTCTGTCACTTTATTAGCCGCTATGTTCTCTTCATTAGCAGGTAATTCTAATACTTTGCTTACAGTACTGTCACACGTAGTAGCATTATTACTTAATGGGCAAGCTAGAATATAGGTTTTATTATTGGTCATAAAAGAAAATACCTTACTTTTGGTCGGTATTTTGTCCGAGAACATTTCAATCATAACTTGTCTATCTTTGTTTATATCCTCATTTGAGATAAATGTAAGGTAGTTGCCATTATGTATATAGTTGGTATGAGGAGACAAGAACCCCAATTCTTCATTATTACTTTCCCTGTGTAGAAACTGTTCATAGAGTATGTAGGGTAATAGTAAAAAAATGCAAAATAGCAGTATATTTGTCGATTTTATCTTATAGACTTTTAACTTATAGATAAAGTGCGGTCGTAAAGATAACGCATCTTCCGATAATACCGCCGCATTTTTAACGGTGTAACCCTGATTAAATACAGTCGCGATAACATCATCAGCGCCACATAACGCTAATTTTTTTCTTAGCGAATAGACAGCTTGTGTTAAAGATTGATCGGTTACTTCCAACCCTGGCCAGCCTATAACCTTCAGCTCTTCTTTAGAAACGACAGCCCCATTTTTGCTGCATAACAAGTCAATAATTTCTTTTTCTGATGAACTTAATTTCTGCGTACTGTCTGGACTTTTAAGATTCGCTTTTATTTTACAAAAAATGACATCATTTGAAATTTTGTATGTCATAAAAGGAACCCTCTATCAGGATAATAAAATAAGTTAACACTATAATAATTAGAATCTTAGATGCTAATTATTATATAACCTAAAAGTATACATATAGCTATATCTTTATATTAAATACTTTATGGAATAACGAGTTCCATAATTTATATAATTCGAATTTAATCTTTTCCTACATAGGATAGATCTGAAAATTTACCATGTTTAAATAAATTTAAAGTTATTTTTAATAACCAATCCTGTTTATGTATCTACACTGCGATAAATTGTACTCAACAATGAAAACAACTTCGCTTTACGCATAGTGAAAATAAAAAACCAAACCCTTATAAATCAATGGCTTTATATTTATAAACAGAAATAAATTCAATAAAAAATCATTTATACACATCAAATTTAGACCTGTGTTCCAAAAACAATTATATCGCTCTGGCATATTCCTATCGCCGAAAAGGATTAATATTTCTTAAACCTTAAAAATAAAATGATATTTATCTAAGGGAACAGCCAAATGAAAATGAAAAAAAATAAACAATTCCGAGGTTTTAAAATCAGCTTACTTGCTTTATCTGTTGTTGGATCAACATTATTGCATGCACAAACCATCACTGAAATTCCGCCACTTGATTATGATACGATCCAAGGGGACATTGCAGGTGATTCATTATTTATTGATACTGGATCAGATACATCCTTACTTTCAACCACTGAGTGGTATCAAATCCAAGCCTATGCAACGGCTGCCATCGCATTACCCAAAACAGAAGCGTCTTTACGCACATTAACAAAATTCCCTGCTAGTGATGCCTTTAGTTATGAATACCAGAATTTGTTAACTGAATTTACCAACATTAATCAGTCAGGCCATGATTGGAATTCAACAATTTATCCAGGTATTGTTGATTTAGCGTTACAGCTTGCAAACTACGGCGATATACACCCACAACTTATATTACCTCTGATGGATCAACTTACCCAACTGCAACAAAATGCAATAAGCTGGAACCTTTCGGCTGCGGCGACGAATCGTGACGCTGCGCTGGCTTTTTTAAATGTATTGAAGAACTTTACAACTCTCCAACAGCAAGCAACAAGCAAGGCTGTTGAAGAGTTAAAACAGTTTGCAGCCGATGTTGAAGCACAAAAAGTACAACTTGATGTTATTGAAAGCGATTTTTCTACATTATTGAGCAGCGCTGCAATTAGTACGTTGAGAGAAAATATCAGACTGTTAAACAGTGAAATAGCAGGTTACAGAAGCGATCTGAGTGAAGCGAAACGTAATATTGGCCTCTGTGCAATAGGTGGTCCGCTTGTTTTAACTATTTGTGGCAGTATTGAAGGCGCTAGAAAAATCAGGTTAGATAATTTGATTGAAGATGTAAACAATCAAATAAATGATGCGAATTCAAGTTTAGAACATGCGGTTAACCTTGCCGCTTCTTATGAAATCGCTCACTCAAACATCAATGAAATGCTGACACATATTAAAAATGCATTACCTCAGCTTAAAAAAGTACAACTGCACTGGCAGGGCCTAGAAAGTGATTTCGACTCGCTCACCACATCGTTAAATTCATTAGATAGTGAAGATGCCTTAAGAAATGCCAATTTACTGGTTGCTGGTATTGTGAGTAGCCCACTGGCTGGCGTGGTCGGTCCGAAATGGCTGGAGATAAGCACCAAGGCAAGAAGGTTTGCGCAGAATGCTTATGTGATCATGGATTAAAGCGATCTATTAACACTGTTTATCTAACGCGATATTGGGTTAGATAAATAGCTGTAACGGCCTATATCGGCTCAATCAGTATTCAATGTTAATTTTCAATATTATTAACATTACTATGATTATAAGGATGTAAGATGAAAGTTTTAAACGCTTTTATTATCACACTAAGTTTGTTATTTAGCTTTGCCGTTAACGCGACTGAATGGCTTAATTATTATAAGCTGCCACAACCTAAAAATTTACCAGATAGCGTTACTGAAAAAACGATAGTCAATGATGGTCAGTCTTATTTAGTCTCAGGTATGCAGTTAGATTTAAGTACTATTTTAAATGATTATTCATTAATGAGTGGTACTAATAAACCGAATGTAATCGTTATTGTAGCGGATACACTTGTTGTAACTGAAAGTGTTATAACAAACTTGACCAATCAACGGTTATTTATATTTGCTCGGAATATTACCGGCGATAGTGCCATCACATTAAATATAGATGCAAGGTCCTCGAATTCAGTGAGCCTGGGTATATTTGCAAAAAACATCAATGATAATATCAACGTGATCACCCTACTTCCTTCAGGTTATGAGTTTGATATTGTGGTGCCGGTAACGGATGGTTTTGGTGAAATTTATACTATCTCAGAAACGGTATATAATAAGAGCGTAATAAAGAGTGAAATAGACGGCTTGATCGCCATTGATAGTGCCCCATACTTAGCTGTTTTTAATCATTCTTTTGATATGGCAGCATCTATTTTTGATAACGCACCAGAACTTAGCATAACGATGCTTGACTGGGTTGAAAACGTATTGAGGTTCATGCCTGTCACGATTGCTCAAAACGTAGAATTAAAGTCGCTCTACTTACAAGTATCAAACTTAAAGCAATTCATCCAACTTTCTTACAATAACCCTCATTATGTTCCGGGCTTAAGCCATGATATGTATGAATATACATATGCGAGTTATTTAGATGCGATGGGAGCCTATGAAGATAAATATCAGCACTATATTGATAGAAATATCGTGCTTGCAGATCGTAAACAACTTGCCGTGCTTATGCTTGAAGACTTGCAGGGTGTCAGTAATGCAGAGTTTGCGATTATTGACAGGTCGGTTAGCCAAGTTAATCAATTAAGAGCATCCCTTATTCAGCAAACAGCTAACTATGAAGGCCAAGAGACTAATATACTTAAAGCTCAAATTACTTTTAGGCAGGGTTTAGAGACGTTTGCAGACCGAGCGACCATTCAAACGGTGTTTGATGTAGTCAGTGCAATCGCCAATGCAGGCACCGCTATTGCTGGTTCTGCTGGAGGAGATCCCAGTGGTTTAATCAAATTTATAGCCACTCTACCTGATTTAGGTACAAAAATAATATTATTAAAGAAAAGGTTAGACGTCATTGCGAAAAGACAGCGTGAGATTAAAGAATCGCTGGCAGCAATCGATACTTTTTCTAACGATGTAAAGTATCAAGTTGTGGTCAATGATATTGCAAAATTCTATAATACTATTCAACACACGGTACCAACAGTGGAAGCATCAAACCTAGTGTGGGATGAGTTTCTCATTGATGCTCGAGCTGACTTTGCGAGTGTGATTAGTGCTGGTGTTGGTGGCGCTACTCATTACCTTGCAGAGTTGGAAAGACTGGCTGCTCAGGCAAAAGCGATTTCAGCAACAGCGATTAATTTGGCACAAGCGTTATCTCGACAGATTGATTTAAGAATTGCGAGTCAAGTTAATGCGGCGAATATCAACCGAGTATCAGCGCTTATTTCGTCAATTGATGACGATGCCAGTGCCGTGTACGCATTAGAAGGCGCATTTTTCAGAACCTTGAGTAACCTTAAACGCCCTATGTTTATCGCGCTTGCCAATTATCAATCTGCTTTTGCTTACTGGTCTTTAGAAGAGAGTGTTGTCACTGCCTCTTTAAACAAGTCATTTGCTGCTTATACACAAGATCTTGCTTTTATGCGTGAGCAGGAAGCGGCTAGTTTGGATCGGTTTTACCCACGTCCACAAGACTTTACGTCGATTGTGCATAACATTAATGGCACCGAAAAATTAGAAGAATTTAAAAATACGGGTATTTTACATTTCACGTTACCATTAAATAGCACCATATTTTCAGATTTCGACAGGGTTAGGCTGGATGAAGTCAGTATTCTTATCGAGGGCACTGGACTACCAACAGGTTTGTATAATATTGACTTACTATCGAGTGGTACTTATCAAGATAGAAGGTATCAAAATAATTACACTTTTACAGCCAGGCCATTATTTAGACGAATCATTTACAATTTGGTAAATAGTCAAACACAAGAAGTGAATATCCTGACAAGTGGAGCGATAGCATCTGATTATGCGCTAAACTATTTTATGCCAACTCCTTTTACAACTTGGACCATAAAATTAAATAACTGGGAAGATATCGATCTGAGTACGATGAATAATATTAAAGTTAGCTTTTCTGGAAATGGAATTCCAACTTTCTAGGTCAGTACAGAAAGCAAAAAGCCGGTACTTAACTGAATAAGTACCGGCTTTTCTATATAGATGGCGGAGGAGGAGAGATTTGAACTCTCGAGGAGCTATTAACCCCTGCTGGTTTTCAAGACCAGTGCATTCGGCCACTCTGCCACCCCTCCGCAGCAATGGAGTGATAATATATAAGCTTGGAGTCATTGTAAATATCAACAGCCTAATTAACTCAAACAGTTCGATTCACGTCGTCATTTGACCTAAGCACGTTGTAAATTAACGCAAAGTGTTGATTAATTAAACTCACAATATCTGCAACAGCATGGTTATATACTCGCTTCAACTTACGGATCTTTATGCGGCAGTATATTTGCTGACTATTTGCGATGTTATCCGTATAATGCCCGCATTGCGCTTAATTCCAATACTATTAATTACAATTATTTTAATACAAAGAGAACCCCATGACAGAAACAAATCCAATACTGACTAAATTCTTTGCAGACGTAAAACCTAGCCAACAAGTTTGGGGCTTACAAGATAGTACCGGTGAAGAATGGGTTATATGTGATTCGGTTAATTTCGAAGACACAGATGCAATGCCACTTTGGTCTACAGAAGCACTTGCTAGAATACATTGCTGTGATGAATGGAACGCGTATAAACCAGCGGCTATCTCTGTATCTGACTTACTTGAATTCTGGATTGAAGATCTGAATGAAGACAATGTGATCATTGGTCTTAACTGGGAATCTGAAGGCGAATGTGCCGAACTTGAACTCGCTGAATTTACCCAATCAGTTGTAGATATCGAAGCGCTTTAATTTTTGGCGCTCATCAATACAATAAAGTGCTTAGCTTAATCCGTTAAGCATTTATCCCCTCCTACTGTAACCCTCAACCACACCCCATAAAATATTACATCATACTTTATAAAATAGTTGTTTACGCATAATTAAATACCATAATCCTGGCGTTTATATAATCGACAAAATCACTTATCCTGTCATTGAAAATACCGTCTGTTGTACTTACTATGTGCTCTCACCTATACTAAACTAAACATCGACCAATCACACAGCATATCAAGCGTAGTCTCGATTTCAGGTGTTGTCGTCCACAGCACGCCAACGGCTATCAGCATGGCTAACAGCAACAACTTATTGTCCAAATCGACTAGTTTCAATGCGGTCCCAAATGACCGTTTTATCCTAATATTACGTAAGTCGACACTGTATATTTCATCTAACAGCAAGTGTATCAAGCCACCCAAAAATACAAACCCGCCAGACAACCAGGCAAGACTATCCGCCTTATTTGAATTAATACCATCCACATTAGCAATGATTTGAGTCGTCAGCAGCCCGCACAAGGCGAGGAACAATAAAGAATGACAACTGCCTCGGTGCACCGTTAAACGCTCAAAAATAGTCCTTAATCCATACTTCATCACCCCATAAGTCACGACAGGTATGGCGATAACCTTTAGAAAGCTCAAATCCACCATATCCTCATCAATAATATAACGCATGACGATCAAAATGATGGCAAAAGCAAAAAGGTTAAAGATAGTATCGAGTGATGTCGAGTTATCAGAATCAATATCCGGTAATAAACCACCCATAGTGCCTAAGAACCACAGCCAAATAGCGGTATTAAGTTCAATATGCCCCGCAGCGACTAAACTTGCAGAAGATAACCCTGTTAATAGTGCTGCTACATTCAAATGTGTATTAAAATTTGCCATTACGGCCTTACATTATAGAGTTTAATGCAGCATTATACCCAAGTCACTTCAAGATGCTATATCAGAAGTAGCTTGGGTATATAAGTAGAGCTACTTATTTAACACAAATTCTTCAATAACCAGTGCGACACCATCGTCATTATGACTGGCGGTAATATGATTAGCGATAGCTTTAATGTCATCAGTAGCATTAGCCATGGCTACGCCCAAACCAGCATATTCTAGCATTTGCTTATCGTTACCGGCGTCACCCATGCAAATCACTTCATCAGCGTTAATGCCAAACTGTTGCGCAATGGCTTTAACACCGATGCCTTTGTGGCTGTCGGTATGAAGAAACTCTAAAAAGAACGGCGCACTTTGCAAAATGTTATATTGCTCGTAGAGTGATGCTGGTAATTGCGCAATCGCGGCAGATAGTTTTTCTGGCTCGTCAATCATCATCACTTTTAGCATTTCTTCATCATCACTTAGGGTACTAAAGTCCACTTCAGTGATAGACAGACCATTAATTTTAGCTTCATGGTCGGTATAGTAATTATGTTTAGGGGTGATCAGTCCCGCTTTGACTGAAAATGCATGCACGTGCACACCGAGCTTGTTGGCTAATTCGGCAAGTTTTTTGGCATCTGCACCCGTCACTGTTTGGCTACGCAACAACCGCTTGTCCGCAACTTGATAAACTAAGCTGCCATTGTAACAAGCAACATAATCATCTTTACCTGTCATACCCAATTCTTCTAACGCCCAATTCATGCCTTCCAGTGGTCGTCCTGAAGCAAGCACGACACGCGTACCCTGCGCTATTGCAGCAAGGATCGCTTGCTTATTACGCGGTGAAATAGCACCGTGAGAATTAAGTAAAGTACCATCCATATCTAACGCGATTAATTTATACATACAACCTCAGGAAATTACGTTCAACAATATTGTGGTTATATTACAACAAAGAGGTAGGCGATTCAGCAATAAATACACAATACCCCAAACACGTCACACTTTAATGTAATAAACACACATAAAAAAAGCGGTGGCATTGAATTAACTCAATACCACCGCTTCATATTTTATATCATGTCAAAAGACAGTCTTGGCTCGATTACATCGAGCTATTTCAATGTGCCGTATTAACAAACCACATAGAAATTGCGAAAACAGCACCTAGAATAACAACCGCGCCTACTAATAGCAGTGGGTTAAATTTACGTAATTGCTTTGCTTTCGCTTTCATTTCAGAATTACTTACACGCTGAAACTGCCCTGCTACGGCTATAACATTGGCGTCAATGATTGCTACAGATTCTGCACATTCCACGTCGTTATTACACGGAACATCTTCTGTAACTAATGCAAAGTCACCACTAAATGAATGCATAGTGAAATTTTCACCACCTTCAGAGAAGGTCTTCTTTTCCACATTTGTATTTAAAATAGCATTACAACCGATGTCTGCCGCCAATTGCTTAATATGGCTACGACCTTCGTTTTGATCTTTAAAGAAACGTGTGCTTAGTGTATATCTTGCAACAACATGCCCGTATCTTGGTTGATTGCTTTTCGCTGTGAAAAAAGCCACCAACTGTTTTTTAAAGTTAACATCCGGTACGTGTACTTGTTTTGCGGCAAGGCCTTTTGGTGTTGTTGTTGGTTCGAATTCAACAACAACATCCTTCACCAATTTAGATTCATTGGCTTTATCGAGCAAGCTCGACACATGTAAGAAATAACTCTCGCCATCATCGCCACAAATAAAACCAAACTTCTTTGCAGAAATGTACGATATAATTTTTCCTTTCACTTAACTAGCTCCTTCAGCATTGCTCTAGACCTTATTCGGCCATCTCTTTAATTGTTTTTTTAACTTTTTTAAGTGCCATTTTCTTTTTCAATGGCGACAGGTAATCAATAAAAAGCGTACCTTTAAGATGATCAATCTCGTGTTGCATTGCAATCGCTAAAAAGTCATCGTCATTGATTTCAATTGCGTTGCCTTCACGATCCAATGCCGTTACTTTCACTTTCGTAAAACGTTCAACGTCTGCATAGTAGCCAGGAATAGATAAACACCCTTCTTGGCCACTTTCTTTGTTTTCACCTTCAACAACAACAGGGTTGATTAATACCATAGGTTCATTACGATCCTCTGAAATATCAATAACAACAACGGCTTCTTTACGACCAACTTGCGTTGAAGCAAGACCAATACCGTCGTCTGTTTTGTACATAGTCTCAAGCATGTCATCGATCAATGTTTGAACTGTACTTACATCTGCTACTGTTTCAGCGGGTATCTCTAATTTTTTGTTTGGTGCCGTAAGAATAGTTAATACTGCCATATGTCTTTGAATCCTGGTTTTGTTAATATATTACAAACGTGCGTATTTTAAGCGTGCGTATTCTACACCTGCATATTACAAGCGCCGTAGTATAGCTTATATACTCAAACGACTTCAAGATGCGAATTAAAAGACGATCGAGATCGGATAATCTGGCTATCCGTCCTAATAAAAATACAGTTAAACACAGACAAAGAGCTAAAAACGAAGACAATAGGTATTATTAGCTTAATAAATAATCAATCTGTGCTAACCAATCTTGTGCTGTTTTCATATATTGTGATTGTTTAATAAGCCTAAACTGCTTACGAGCATGTATATAATCTTTATTTTCAAAATAACTCACCGCCAATAATAATCGCCAATAATCATTACGAGGTTGTTGCTTAATCTGTCGTTGCAACAATTCAATAGCCAAATGCCAGCGTGCTTGACTATATGCCAATTGACTACTAATCATCAGTTGCTCATTGGTTTTATCGACCTTTTTTTCAAGCAATGCTAGCGCTTCTGATTTACGCTCGGCCATTAGATAAGCTTGGATAAGTAACTGCCGATACTTTGAGGCATCACACTCTGAGCAATATTTAACAGCTTGCGGAGTAAACTTATCGGCTTCTTTTTCCAGTATCTGAACCGCTCGATTTGGTGCTTGCTGCTGAATTAATAACTGACTATAAAATAATAGACTACGCAAAGGTAATAACCTTGACTTATAGGCACTGCCAAATACGTTTAGCGCTTGCTCTGGCTTATCAAGTTCATACCAGCTATAAGCTAACCGCTCCCAATAGAGTGGATTATTAATGTATTTTTCTGTCAGTAATTGCAACAACGTATTTTCAGCCGTTAATTGCTTGGTCTGTTGTAATAACGCTAACAAAAAACGATAGCGTGATTCATCAACCTCTAAGACTAAGGCCTGTTCAATACTTTGCTGTGCCGATACCAACGTCTGTAACTGATAAAAACTTTTCGCTTGTAATGTAAATATCATCGCACGATCAGATAAACTCGTTTGTGACGGCATCGACAGCCAATGCTCACTTTGCCTAATAACATCAGAGTAACGCTGTAAACGATAATATAATTGTACCGTTAATTTCATCAACGCCGGCTTGGATTCCTCTTGTCCTGGTAGGTCAAGCAATAATTCAGCCTGATGAACAGTACAAATATCTCGCTCTAATGCAGTACATGCTTGTAGATGTAAATAAGCGGCCATTTGTTTAGCTTTAGTACCCGCATTAGCAACTTGTAACTGAAATTGTTCAATTTGTGGCAAAATAAGATGAGGATCTTGTTCAAGCTGATATGTTAATTGTTGATACCGCCGATAATATGATGTATCAGCGGCATGTGCATTTACGACTACAAGCGCCAGCATACCAACACAAGATAACAGAACCTGCCTTTTAACCTTGTCCATATTTATATTATGACTCCAGTTGATAGCGAATAATTATACGTTGCCACTCTGTTTGTGCAGGTGGATCAAAACGCCAACGCATGACAGCTCTTGTGGCGGAACGGACAAATATATCAGCGGGATGCTGCTGAACAACTTTGACCTGCTGCACTCTACCTTTAACTGTAATCTTAAGTTCAAGAACAACAAAACCCTCGATAGCTCGCTGTTTCGCCACTGGCGGATACTGAGGTGGTAATTGAAATACTGGTTTAGCAAACCTTATATTTGTCATCATTTGACTACCTAACTGCTTGCCATTTGGTGAGAATTGCAACGTTATTGGTTGTAGCTTAGTTTCAGACATAGGTATATCTGTTAATACCTTAGGTATTTTTACCAGACTATTCATTGCTAACAGCGACAAATTAACCGACATTGGCGGTGGCGTACTTAATTGCGGAGCCGATGTAAGTTTAGTGATTAACTCAGGTTCAATCTCTTCTATCTGTCTATCAGCAACAAAATATACTTTGGCTAATGAAACTGGCGTATATGTATTAACGATAGCCTCTCCCATCGTGAGTTGATAAATCAAGGCGACTAATCCTAAGTTAATAACGACAGCAAATAGCCCTATTATCAAACAGCTTTTATTAGATCTTGTCGGTAGCAACAGCAACATTGGCAACTCCGGCAATCCTAATTTTATCGATAACAGTAATTAACCGACCACTTGTCACATCTTTATCTACCTGAATCACAGCAGAAGAACTCCCTGTCGAACTTACTTTAGCTTTAACGTAGGCACTCAAATCAGTCAATTTAATCGGGCCTTGGTCTAAGCTGATTTCCCCCTCTTTATCAATAGTAACCATCAATTTGACCACGTCACTACTATCATTTGTTGTACTTTGTGGACGATCGATGTTAATCGTGTTTTGTTGTTGAAACGACGCCGTTAAAATAAAGAATATCAATAAAATAAATACTATATCAATCAAAGGGGTCATATCGATAATGGCATTATCATCTTGTTCTTGAGTATGTTGAAAACGCATAAATTAACCTTTAATAAAACAATAACGAAATTGATCAATAATAATTTGATTACGACGATTAAGATTATGAGCCAGATACAGGCCAGAAAGTGATGTAACTAAACCAGCTAATGTCGTCAACAATGCCTGGCTAATTCCACCAGCAAGCTGTTGTTGTACATTCATTTTATCCAACTGAGTAAAACTAACTATCATGCCGTCGACAGTACCTAACAAACCCAAAAATGGTAAAATCTGAATACAAATACGGATCCAAGGCATACCGCAATCAAGCATTAATGTCGCTTGACTGAGCCAGGCCTTGAGTAACTGTTGTTGATGCCAGAATGGTAGATTAAGCTGATGCAAAGAAATAGCTTGCAGAGAAGTCTGCAATTGCGGTTGGATATAGCGCTGGCGCCAATATACCGTTAAGATCAATCCCCACATCACCACGGATAATAAAATGATCATCCAAACAAGCATCCCTGCCTGATAAAAAAACTGAAGCAACATAGCCATTACTGCTGCCACCCACTATGGCGAGCAACAACCAATCCGGCAGCTTGCTGTTCCAACAGCACAATTAATCGATTAGCCTGATTTTTTACCCCACAATGGATAAGTAATAAAGGTACCGCGACAATCAATCCAAGTTCCGTCGTCAATAAGGCTTGGGCAATCCCCCCTGATAATAATTGACTATTGGCACTGCCCTGCTCGGTAATCACTCTAAAGGTTTCAATCATACCTGCCACTGTACCTAACAGCCCCAGTAAAGGTGGGATCCCTGTCAATACAGCGAGTGATGCTAAACCCTTGCGTAATACTGGCACCTCTTTTAATACGGCAGCATCAATGACAGCCTCCAACAGCGTAATATCACCGTCTTTAGCTTGCTCCAATTCGGCAATTTCAACCGCGTTAAGAATACGCCCTAAACTACTTCTATCATTGACTTCACTATGCATTATTTGCCATTGCACCGCTTGCTGTTCACGACATAATGAATAACAGCGAACCGCTGCAATAAATACGGCAATAGCACCAATAATAGCGATTAAAACACCAATGATGCCAGCCGGACGTAAACGTTCAAAAAGGGTCGGTTCCTGCGCTTTTTTCTGTAATAATTTACCCAAGCTAGGATCAATTCTCATCCCACCGATCACGGGTTTAATATCCGGTTGAGGACTAAATACCTGCCACACTTTGTGCTCGGGTAAATAAC
Organism: Moritella yayanosii; assembly: GCF_900465055.1. Taxonomy (NCBI): domain Bacteria; kingdom Pseudomonadati; phylum Pseudomonadota; class Gammaproteobacteria; order Alteromonadales; family Moritellaceae; genus Moritella; species Moritella yayanosii. Next base: position 1,201,717 of record NZ_LS483250.1, read on the forward strand.
TTAACCAACCAAACTGACTGTGACTCGTAAATGGACCCCATTGCGTTATTAGGCTCGTTTTACGCACTCCGTCTGGCATAATAATTGACGTATCATATTGATGTACTTCACTGGTATATAACAATTGTTCGACGAGTGCCTGCCACAATTGATATATTTGTTTTATATCCACATCCTGAGATAAACCCGTTTGAAAACCACTCGTATCTAAGCCCCACAGACCGGAAGGTTTGACTCGTTCAAGTAATAAATTGCCATGCTCAACAATCGTCATAGACAAGGTTTTCAATGCCTGCTGTTCTTTTTGCCACAGTTGCTGCTTCTGACGTAATTGCTGTTGCAATAACAATAGCTGCTCTTCCGCTTCTTGATTATACCGTTGACGGTTGAGCAAATTATCCTTCGCCGTTTGCAATTTCTTACGCTGTTCAGTCAACTCGCCCTTAAAATTAATAACTAATTCTTCTGCCGCTTTAATTTCATGGTTAGTCGCTTGCTTTACTTGTTGTAAAATATTGCCTAATGAGACCTTTGGCATTGAAAACTCCATCGAGTTTACGAAAAACGACGTGCTCATCAATATAATGCCGGAAAATAATAAGTGTCTCATGATAGTCCCTCAACAGAAGCTGGGTTCGGTCGTGGTAGTGTCATAATATCTGGCGCTATATTGCCAGCTGCTACAGCGATCGCCTGACGCAAAGGCTGAAACCATTTATCCTCAAGCTGTACCCATCCTTCTCCTTGCTTCCAAATAGCAGCCTGCTGACCATCAATACTTAGCCAGTAATAACCTAAACGGCCCACGCGTAAAAAGTTAACCATACGCTCACTATCTAAAGTACCTAACCAAGTTTCAGCTGCGTAACCATAACTTAACTCCACCTGATAGGCATCTAACACTTGTGCCATTTTATCCCCTAATATAATACGAGGATCGGCCAAATTCTGAATCAAAATTTGCAAACGCAGCTTCCTCTCGACCTGTAAAAACGGTATATCACTCTCAACCACTTGCTGCAAAGTACTCAACATATCCTGCATCAACGGACTCACTGCAATTTGAGTTTTTCTAACCTGCTCTCGTTGTCGCTCTAATTCATCATTTGCGTTGTGTAATGCATTAATTTGGCTATCAAGTTGTAGCTGATATTTATCAGCTACGCGCTGTTGCCATAGAACCTCTCGATACTGTTGTTGCAGTATCTGCTGTTCATCAGATAACTGGCTGACAGCTACTTGAGCTTGCTGACTAGCACGTAAGCCTTGGTTATCAACAGCGATGACTTGCTGAAGGTCAGTTGCTTGAGCATGTATATTTAATACCCCAAAAAATAAGCTAGAAATAGCTAATTTAATAACACCTACACTAATGCACTTTTGATGACGCCCAGAAAAGCAGCGTAAGGAATCTAATAACCGATGTTCTTTATTGTCATTCATTATTTTTAGTTGTTTATTAAAGATATTTGAATAATAACTCTAATTGCAAATGAAAACAATTATCATTTAGATTAAATCTGTGTTATTTTCCCCACCCTTACTTATATCTGAGTATTAAAACCACATTTTTAAGCATGAAAACTTACAAAAAGTCATCAAGGTAGCAGAATGAAAACAAAAATTGCGCTTGCGGTTAGTCTGGCACTAACTTCTCAATCAACACTGTCAAGTACACTAAGTGCAGAGCAAGCACCTGATAAAATAGGCATGGAAATTGTCGTTAAAGATAAAATAGATCCTGCGTTAACATCGCAGCAATCTTTGTCCGCAGCAGAAATTAAACAACGACCAACCGGTAATGGTAATCTCACTGATTTATTAAAATCAAATCCTGCAATTCGCTTTTCAAATTCAGGTAATAACAGCATGAATCAAGGTGAGATAAAACCAGAAGATATCTCGATTCACGGCTCAACCGCTTATCAAAATACTTTTAATCTTGATGGGATGACGATCAATAATGATTTAGACCCAGCAAATAATAAGTTAGGTGTAACAAACAGTAATTTAAGCAGTGATGAACAAGGCTTCTACCTAGACAGCCGTTTAATCGACAGTATAACTGTATATGATGCCAATATTCCTGCCGAATTTGGCGGATTTACTGGTGGCGTTATCGACGTTAACAGCCGCAGTTGGCAAGGTGAAAATCATGCCAGTGTCTTTTATCGTATGACAGATTCAAGCTGGAATGAAAATCACGTTGATGAACAACTTAATTTCAGCAGCGGCAATAATGATGCCAGTAACCCTAGCCGCTTCCAGCCCAAGTACAGTAAACAAAGTCTAGGAGCCTGGTTTGAAGCTGGAATCACTGATGACTTAGGGCTGGTATTTTCACTTTCACGCCGAAACTCATCGATACCTATGACTAATGTCGGTAAAAAAGCCGTGACATTAGATAAAGATAATAAATTGATTGGCTTTGCTACTGAAAGCAATATTAAAAAGCAAACTCGCGTTTCAGATAACCTATTCACTAAATTAACCTGGTATGCCACACCACGCACAACCGCGAACTGGTCAATGACTTATTCGGGTTACAACAGTGAAATGTTCATGAATGGCACTGCAAACTCTGATTACTCAGAATCGCATAACGGCCTAGCTAGCAGTTTGAATATTGAACATGCCTTTGATTTTGGCATGTTAGATATGGGTATTAGTATCCAGAATATGCAAGACATCCGTGATGGTGAGCAAAATTATTATGTTTCTCTTAAAGATTACACCGACTGGCAAAATCCGACCGAGTTTAGTTCTGGCGGACCCGGCGATCTCACCACTGAACAACAAAATGTCACCGCAAATGCCAAAATGACATTAGATCCACTCCAATTCGGCAATAGCCAGCATACTTTTACATTCGGTACCGAAATAACTCAAACTAATGCTAAGTTTATACGCGATGAAACCTACTACAGAAATAGCTATCAAGGTATGTGGGATTCTATGGAATGGTTATCCTCTGCCAGTCAAGTAGATGCATTTTTTGCAGGTACTTACCGCACAGACTATCGTAACTATTCTCTGTTTTTCGATGATACTATTAGCATAGGTAATGTAAATATTCGCCCTGGATTACGTATTGATCGTGACAGTTTCGTTAAAAATACGAATATAGCACCAAGATTAAGTACCAGTTGGAATGTTTTTGGCGACGGCAGCACTATGCTGACGGCGGGTCTAAACCGTTATTATGGTCGTTCTATGCTCACTTACGCATTGTACGAAGGTCAAAATGGAGGTCTTAAACACTGTTATATGATGTGTGAACCAAACAGTGAAACATCGAGTAATGACTGGGTTGAGACCAATGATTTTGAAGGTATGAGCGATCTTGATACTCCATACAATGATGAGCTTGCCATGAGCCTACAGCAACGCTGGAATAACAGTATGATAAAACTGGCTTATGTACACAGAAATGGTTATGACGAAGTGCGCAGCCGTCCTAAATATCCCGGCACCAAGAATCCAACACAGGCCAGAATTCGTACCTTTGATAATAACGGCAAGACCCAACACGATAATGTGATCTTAAGTGCACGAAATACACAACCATTACGTTGGCTCGCTACCGATAACAATCTAACTGCATCGGTAAGCTGGCAACAAACAAGCAGTAATACGCCGATGGATCAAGGATATGCATTTTATGATCCGAGCATTAATCTAGACCAAGACAACGTTTGGTACGATGGCAAGATCATCGCCGCCGAAGATCTGCCATCAACAGATTTCAACGCACCTTTATTAGTCAACCTTGAATGGACAACCAAAATAAACCAATACGGCCTAACTTGGTATAACCTAGCAAATTGGCAAAGTAGTCGCGAGCAGGCAACCCGCCATGAAAACGCCTACGCAATTGACCCGAGTACAAATAAGCAGGTACTAAAGTATGAATCTGTTAAATTTGCCAGCACCTTCCGCTGGAATACTAAATTGATGTGGCAACCTAAATTTGCCAAAGGTGCAGCACTATCAATTGAAGTCAATAATGTACTCAATAACAAAAATGCCACAGATTCATTTGTATATAACGACAAAGTTTATCGTACTTATGAAGCAGGTCGCCAGTTCTGGCTGCAAGCTAGTTACGACATTTAAGTAATTCGTACGCATGTTCAGGCGTGGGGACAACTCTCACGCCTTCTCTACATTTTAATTTATCTCTAACTAACGATATTTAAACAATGCAAAAACTCACTTTATTTTGGCAATTAATCAAACCTTTTTGGTTTGCTAAAGAACGTAATTCAGCATTACTTCTACTTACGATAGTAATCATATTAAGCTTATCTTCGGTTTGGTTTAGTGTGCAAATAAACCAATGGAATGGTGATTTTTTTAATGCTTTACAACAACTCGATGGCCCTGTTCTCTATGAATTATTGCAATTCTTTGCAGGTCTAATTGCAGCCTTTATTCTGGTCATGGTGTACACAGATTATTTAAAGAAAAAGCTCATTATTAACTTCCGTAGCTGGATGACTACGTATTTATGTGAGAAATGGTTATCCAAATACAGCGATCATTATAGACTAAGGTTGCAAAAATCCGAGCCCGATAATCCTGACCAGCGTATTGCCGAAGACGTTGACATATTTATTCAAATCTCCTTAGATTTACTGTTATCTTTTTTACGTTCGGTGGTAACTCTGGGATCCTTTCTCACCATTCTCTGGCAACTATCAGGTACGCTTTCTTTCACACTATTCGGTCGTGAACTCAATATTCCCGGTTATATGGTTTGGGCCTGTGTTGGTTACACTCTCATTGGTACAGTGATCACACACCTGATTGGTAAGCCACTACAAGCACTTAATTTTAATCAACAAAAACGTGAAGCTGATTTTCGTCGTGCATTGATCTCACGCCGAGAGCACAGCGCAGCAATCGCAGGGCAAGGAGGAGAACAACAAGAACAACAGAGTCTTAAAGTATACTTCTCGGCGGTGATTACGAACTGGTATCAATTGATGCACTGTGAACGTAATTTAGGCTTCTTTACCGTTGGCTACGCACAAGTGTCCATGTTGGCACCAATTTTCTTCGCATTACCGAAGTTTCTTTCTGGAGCACTAAAACTAGGCGGATTAATGCAAATAAAGATGGCCTTTATGCAAGTGTCCAGTGCGCTTAGCTGGATTATCTATGCTTATCAGGACATCGCTAAATGGGGTGCGACTGTCGAGCGTTTAGCCGCATTTATAAATGCACTGGATGAACTTGAGGAGCCGGAACCTACACCGACACCAAACAGTAAAACGATTGCATTAAAGAGTAATATTAAACTGTATCTCACCGATGGTAGTCCCTTGTTAACTGCGCAATCAATGACACTAAAGCTGGGCGAATTAACCATGATACAAGGTCGTTCTGGCATAGGTAAATCTACACTATTCAAAGCCTTGGCAGGTTACTGGCCCCACTTCACTGGTCAAATCCAACGTATTGAATCTATATATTGGATCCCCCATAGTTTATATTTGCCCGATGTCGATCTTGCTAGACAACTCTGCTACCCGAAAAACAGTACTGATTTCAGTGATACTGAACTGCAGGACACATTGCATAAAATAGGATTACCACACCTATGCGAACAACTATATAGCCAAGTTAATTGGAAACAACAGCTATCCGCAGGTGAACAACAACGCCTTATGTTCGCACGTCTGTTACTCAATCGACCTAAATTAATTTTTATTGATGAAACCACGAGTTCACTTGATATTGATGCAGCCAGTAACTTAATCACATTATTAAAAGCAGAACTACCGCAGAGTGCCATTGCATTCATTTCACATCAAGTCGCGCTAACCCAATATGCCGACCAGGTGATCTATATTGAGGACGACAAGATCAATGATAAAACCGGTCATGATCTGAATTTAGTTAACACAATTAATATCGCGTAGTTTATCAAAAAATCGAATCATAAAATTAAATTTCATGGAGTTATAAATGTTATTTAGAGCTATACCAATCACAACACTTGCAGTAATAATCAGCCTACTCAGTGCCTGTGGTAGTTACCAAAACAACGACCTAAACACCCATAAGAAAGAAACAGAAAAAGTAGTAACAACTCAAACTTACCAATCTCAAGATCAGTTACCAATGCGTCCCGATTTGATTACCTATCAATTAGATAATGGACTCGATATTCTATTGTTACCAAGAAGCAAGTCAGGTGTCGAGCTTAGGTTATTGGTAAACTCAGGTTCATTACATGAAACAGATCAACAACTGGGACTCGCTCATTTTGTTGAACATATGGCATTTAAAGGGACACGTAATTTTCCTGACAAACAGAGCTTTTTGGCACTAGAATCTCAAGGCTTAATGCTGGGCAGCCATATTAATGCCGCGACCAGTTTTAATACCACCGTTTATCGCCTGTCATTACCGGATAACAACAATACTGAATTAGCCCTAAATGTCTTATCAGACTGGGCAAGTGAAATTAGTTTTGATAACGACGCATTTAATGCAGAACGCGAAGTTATTGTCGAAGAATGGCGGTTACACCAAGGCAGCGCTTACCGAATTAACAACCAGTTAGAAACTTTGCGCTACCAGGGTAGCCGTTTTGCTCACCGTAATACTATCGGTGACATTAACATAATCCGTCATGCGCCAGTCAGCCAGGCTAAAGCTTATTATAAACGTTGGTACCAGCCCCAACGCATGACACTTGTTGTAACCGGGAGCTTTGATCAAACCGATATAAAAAAACAAATTAATGATTATTTTGCAAATAAACCCGCGGGTAACACACCTGCCGAACCTAGCAGTTGGCATCAATTTAAGCATAATTCACAACTTGAAAGTAAGTTAATTTTCGACCCGGAACGCGCGGGTAGAATGCTACAACTGACCTTACAAAATGACCTACCATCAGCACTTAATACCACGAATGGCCAGTGGCGAGATCTCATTGAGTCAACCTGGATTGCAGTGCTTAATCAGCGTCTTGATATTCTCACTGACCACGATAAAATTAAATTTGCTCGAATGAATAGTAAAAGTAGTTTATTGAATGCTAACCGAGTTCAAGCATTACTCATCGCGAAACCTAAAGGTGATGATTACGCCGACACCTTTGCGATTTTAACGCGAGAACTGCAACGTCTAGCAACAGAACCGGTTACACAAGCCGAACTCGATAACGTGGCTGATATATACATAGCAAAACTATCCCGCCAAGCCGCCAATGAACAAGCATATGAAAATAGTTACCTTGCTGATCGTCTTGTAAATTCAGTATCTAATCATATGCCGATGCTCAACAAGCAACAAGAACTGGCGATGGCAATCCAGTGGTTAGAAGCGCTAACACCCGAGCATTTACAAGCATCTGTCATTGAAACATTAACGAATAGTGCACCCAAAATCGCTATTATCGGGCCTGATATCGACAAAGGCAAAATAACGGCATCTGAATTAACCCATATCTGGCAACAAGCTCGCCAATCGGTACCTGGACCTTTTACTTTAGAAGCCAAGACACAAGATCTGCTCATTACAGCCCCTGATGCCATAAAAACAACCCAAGCACTCAACACGAAAACCATTTTGTTGAACCAAACTGGAAAAAATAAAGCATTAACTGAACAATTAACCTTAGAAAACAACATGACGGTTGTCATTCATTCAGACTCGAATTTGCAAGGTGATGTACAATTCGATCTTAAAATAAAAGGCGGTAATTCGTTAGCAAGTAACAAACAACTGGGCTCAGTTAATTGGGCATTAAACCTAGCTGAACGCTGTGGTTACGGTGGTTATAGTGCACGTCAACTCGCGAAGTTTTCTCGTAAGGAAGACCTCTTAGTTAACGCATACAGCCAGCAGCTATATCATGGATTTCGCGGTAAGGCACCTGCCGATAATATGAATAAGTTACTTAGTTTAATCTACTTAAAACTAAGCAGTCCAAACAGCTGCACTGATAAATTGGCTAACATGCAAGAAAGCTATTATTTAGGTCAAACCAAGTTACCGGCAGAACGTAAATTCTATAATGCACTGACCACAGCCAGCTTTAATCAAAGTCAGCGTTTAGTGTCTTCAGCATCCGGTCCTTGGAACAAATTTACAAGTCAGCAACTGCACACATTATATCAACAACTATTTTCTCATCCCGAACAGATGCAACTGACTATTTCTGGACCCGTTGATATTGAGCGACTAAAACCATTATTATCTCAATGGCTAGGTAACATAGTTACGATACCAGAGACGACAGATCACGCCATAAATATAAGTGAAAAACAAGAACAACAAGGCTGGCTAGACCACAACATTAAGCCGCTTAATCAAGCTATGCAGCAAACGTTTGCGATTGGCAGCAGTCCAAAAGCGATGGTGCAAATACATTACAGTGCTGACACACAATGGACATTACAACGTCAACTCGGATTACAGTTGATTGATGAAATGACTAACTTAAGATTGCGTAATAAAATTCGCGGTGAGGCATCCGGTGTTTATGTTATCAACATGTCTCAGTTATTAGCCAAATACCCTAGTGCCTATTATTTTGCACGTCTAAACTTCACTAGCGCACCCGAACGGGCAGGAGAATTAGCTCAATTAGCAAATAAAGAAATACAAAAGATCGCACGTAAGGGTTTCTCTTTTGCCGAGCTTAAGCAAGCAAAAAAAACCTGGCTACTGGCTCAACATCAGCGTGAGAAATATAGCAGTTACTGGCTACAAGCATTAAGTCAACGAACCATCGAAGACGGGATCACCAATCTCAATGAACTAACTCAATTGAATACGATTGTATCCGAAATGAGTATCGAAACTATTAATCAAATAGCAAATGAACTTATGGGGCATGCACAAAAAACGTTTATTTTAATGCCTAAACCTCTTCCTATGGTGTAAGAAGGATCATTGTTACTACACTTACTATATTGAAATGAAATCGAGAATTAATGATGAGACTCCATATTTCAACATTAGTAGTAATATTACTTATAACAGGGATCGAAACAGGCTGCGTAGGTAACCCTTATGGTGATACCTACGCTGTCAGCGATACTCGGCAAATACAGCATGTTTCTTACGGTGTAATCATTCGCGCAGCACCAGTCAACATTGAGGGCGATAAAGGCAGTAGTACCGTTGGCACCATTGCAGGTGGCGCGGTGGGTGGTATATTAGGGTCTAAAATCGGTGGTGGTTCTGGCTCAGATATTGCGGCAATAGGCGGGGCTATTTTGGGAGGAGTTGCAGGTAATAAAGCAGCTCAAGGGCTCACGAAACGTCACGGCGTTAATTTAACCATCAAACTGGATTCCGGTAAAACGATTGCTGTGGTACAAGAAATAAACCCAAATATGTTATTTAGAACAGGTCAGCGGGTACAAATAAACCAGCAAGGTGGCACAGCGCGGGTTGTTCCGCTTAATTAATCACGCAGTACCACGCTCGATTTATTTAAGACTCGCGTAATAAGCAGCTACATTAACAATATCAGCATCCGATAATGCCATGACCATGCCTTTCATGGTTGGATCTGGGCGCTTACCAGATTTAAAATCTTTCAGCTGTTTCACCAGATACATAGCTTTTTGTCCGGCTAGGTTCGGGTACATAGGGATCGATGAGATCCCCGCGACACCATGACAGGCCATGCACATACCGGTTTTAGCCTTACCAGCCTCGATATCAGCAGCTATCGCTGGTATTGTAACCAGTCCGGCTAAGATTAATAATGCTATTTTTTTCATGTCTTACCTCCTTAATTCAGGCCTTAAAAGAGGGCTGTTGCCAGCCCGTTTTATTTAAATGATATTTCGCGGTGCAAAAGAGAAAGCGCGGAATTCATGTTTATATTTAGACTCACCAATTTTCCTGATCTTCGATACACCCATTTTAAAATTGTAGTTACCACTGATCTGGTCAACAACTCGCGTAGTGAGTGAATTTGACGGCTGGCGCATATCGATCATGTTGGCATACAACGCCCCCTGCTTGGTTGCAGACGTCACAATAGCCACCGCAGTCACCGCGGCTTTATCAAGCTGGATATGACCGTTCTTCAGCAAGCTGCTAAATTGGAAATCATCGCCTTTTACACCTAGGATCGTGTCTTTAAAATTAGCCACTCGATCAGAATACATCATCACTTGGTCGCCCGATTCAATGCCACGTTTCTTCGCATCTTCAGGATGGATCTCAACCCAGTTTTCCGGCCAACGTTGTTGCACATATGCACGACGTTCAACATCATCAAAACCAGACTGCCAAATTTCGTTAACACGCCCATTAGAGAACCACAGCTCATCTTCTCTTGGTTGCAACCAAGCATAAAAATCACTGAACAGATCCCAAGGGTGTTTCTGCAGATTGATCTTACCTGTTTGGCTATTAAAAGCCGTTAACTGTTTCTTCAATACGTTTTGACCTTGTGGCCCATTCGTTAAACCTTTTTCAGCTAATGTTTCAGCGGTCATTTCAGTATCATGTAAACGTTTAGTACCCACTAACTTTTTAGTATCGTAATTATAGAACACCGGTCCTTGAATACCTTCAGTGCCATATTCTCTGAGTTTTTGATGTAAGGTTTTACCTTCGATATGAGCAGCCACTTTTATCATATGGAAATCTTTACGACTACCCCGGCTAAAGCGGGATGCTTCTTCCGCTACATCGTTAGACGTTTCCCAATCAAAACCGTCAAAGCCCATGCGTTTCGCCAATTGACCAACAATCCACCAATCAGGTTGTGCTTGCCCTGGCGCATCATTGAATTTTTGATAAAGGCGCAGACGTCGCTCGCCATTGGCACGCATAAAGTCTACCTCACCCCAAGTGGCGGCAGGGAAAACGATATCTGCAAACTTAGCACCAATTGGATCACGTAAATAAATATCTTGGTTGATCACCACCATACCGCCAGAGTCCGCACGTTTTTTCAAAGTATCGATGATCTCTTGCTTATCATAGCTATAGACTTGATGTGGGTTCGAGGTGACTAATTCCCAGAATTTCTTCTGTAGGCCTTGGCTACCGCACATAGACTGGATCCACGTGGTACCAATAACATGCGCAAAACGGGTATGACCTGAATATAAATAACGGTCAGTATCCAATGCTCTACGACGACGCCCAGGGAGTTTTTCAGGTGATTTATTGCGGGGTAATTTACCGCCTGATTGACCACCACGTTGGTGACCACCAAAACGACCCACAACGCGCCCTTCACGACCACCAGCACCGACAACTGTTGCTAACGTTGCAATAGCATTGGTATTGGCCGTATTGTTTGACCAGTAAAAGCCTTTCTCAATACCAATCGATGTTTTTGGACGCACGCCATTCACCGGTTTCGCCATCATTTCAGCAGCTTTATAGATCTTAGCCACATCAATACCGGCCATTTTCGCTGCGTATTTCGGATCAAATTCGTCTTGTGCTTGGTTCCATTTTTTATAATCTTCAAAACCGTCAGTTTGGAATTTGCCCCAAGTGGTACGCCACTGCCAAGGCGTATTACGGGTACCCTGACCAAAACCAGAGTTAGATTCCCATTTGTTATTTACCCATTTATCAATCCATTCATCATCTTGCCAACCATTGTCCATAATCACGCGTAATATCGCACCAATAACGAGGTTGTCAGAACCTGGGTTAAGATCGATATGTAAACCGCCATGTTTTTTCATGTAAACAATACCGGCGGTTTCTCTTGGATTTAAGATCACGGTTTTCATACCGCGCTGAATAGCCGGCATCATGAACTGGGTAAACAAGATGGTCTTAGTTTCATACGGGTCGGTACCGCACACCATTAACGTATCGGCGGCGCCCCAATCGTCATAACTTGGGCCAAAATTATCAAAACCCGCATCACGGAAACCCGGTGTAGAGGTTACGTCCGACGGCGTATCATGGAAACTAAAGTTAGCCGTATTAATATGACGTAATGCATATTTGGTGATCGCATAGGTATTCTCAATATATTGATAAGAGTAGGTTTTCACGCAATAGGCATTGGCACCATGTTTATCAATAACATAACTACCCACCTCAGCAGCAATATCCAAGGCAAAATCCCAAGGCACAGGTTGTAAACTACCACCGATCCGCACTAACGGTTGGGTTAAACGGTCACGCGTGCCCGTTGCTGGGTTATACACCTTCTGCGCTAATAAGCCACCGCGCATGGAAGAGTCACCCATCTTATTAACCACAGTGCTGTCTTTGTCTGGCACGATGATAATATGATGCGGCTTGCCAAGGTGCATGACGACATTATGTTGTGATGGCGCAACCCAGGCTTGCAGTGGCGCACTGGGAAAATCGATACCAAAGGCATTTTCGCTGGCTTTTTGGCCGCCACTGGCTTTTTCAATTGGCCAACGATACACTTTGTAACCACAAGCCACGATACAATAATCGCATGCTGTGGTGATCACTTCTGCATACGTTGGTGGCAACGGCGCATGGTCTTCTGGAATATAAAAATTAGTAGTCATAATTAAGCCCCCTGCCTGGCAATAATATTATCTGTGCGACCGAATAACAGGCCCATAATGCCCACGGCATAAATGTCATCACCATCTTGTTCAAGCAATACTTGCGGTAGACTTTCATACGCTTGACCCGACACAATAATACCGTGACGGCGTAGATCAAATGTCGATAAATGGAATGGACATTGCCCTAATACGCGATGCTCACCAACCACTTTGTATTGACCATCAAGTGGCCCACCTTGATGAGTACACATTAATGAGAAGGCGACAATATCTTGCTTAACACCAAGGCCCCCCCCTGCTTTAACGCCCATTCTGGTCACGATTGCGCGTGAGTTAGGACCATTATCCGGATAATTAAAGTTAATTGGCTCATTGAGTTTCATTTCGCTAATTTTGGCAATTAGCTGTCGAGGATAACCCACGATTCGCGCTCGCACACTTTGTGCCTGAGCCGTACCTGGGAACATGGACAGTGACACCACACTCGCGGTACTTGCCAGCGCACCGCTATACATTAAAAAGTCACGACGTGAGACCATGCATTTTTGATGCTCTTCTGCACTTTCTGATTTCATTTTCTCTTTACGCTCTGCATTGCGTTTTTTTCTGTCAAAGATCATTTTGTCGCCTCCGCAAGTTGTTGTTCGGTAAATAGACGCTGATAAGGAGGTAGCTCTGGATAATCCATGGTGATACGCTCACCAGAAAAAGCACCTAAGAATGCCAACAAGTCTGATTTTTCATTCGCAGTTAAACCCAGTGGTTTGATTAGCTCACTTTTAGTCGCTGGATAACCGGTCGAGCGGCCATCAGCAGCGATCCCTCCACGGTCATAAAAATCAACCACATCGGCCAAAGTTGCTAACGTACCATTATGCATATAAGGGGCGGTATATTGGGTATAACGTAAGCTCGGGGTACGGAATTTACCCTTCATGTCTTTGCGTTTGCCGCGGAAATAAACCCCAGGATCGGCTTTGGTTGTTCGGTACATTTTCTCGTTAGAGCCTTTCGCATACAGTTCATAGCGGAAAGTGATCTGCGCAAGCGCTTCTGAATCCCAACGTAAGTTAGTCGGTACACCAACGTTGTAGTATTTCTGATCACTGGCTAATGCACTATTATGGCAAGCAATACATTGTGCTTTACCTTCAAATAAGGTTTTACCCTTGAGTTGCTGTGCCGATAATGCCGTTTCATCGCCCATCAAGTAGTTATCTAACGGCGTATCAGTTTGTATTAGCGTACGTTCAAATGCCGCCATGGCTTTCCAAACATTACTGACCTTCGGATAGTTATCACCAAATACTTGATTAAAACTCGTCACATATTCAGGAATAAGCGCTAAACGAGCTTCCATAATGTCATCTTCACCATTGCCAGCAACCGCACCTTTCGCCGCGCTCTTCGCCTGACTTTCTAGGGATTTACTTGAGCCGGCCCAGAATAATTTGCCATAATAAGCAGCGTTAATGATGGTTTGACTGTTACGCCAATGCACAGTACCCGGATAACCAATAGAAAGATCGGTCGGTACATCCCAACCTAAATCTGGCAGGTGACAAGCGACGCAAGGTGTTGAACCATCACCACCAATGCGGCCATCAAAGAACAGCTTTTTACCTAACGCAATTTTTTCATCTGTCATGGGGTTATCAGCTGGAACCGGTACGGCACCAAGTGGCGCTAATGCGGGTAATATCATGCCATTTAGCGTGATAGGTTTTAATGATGCGGCGACCATCTCTGCCGTGATCACATTTTTATCTGCCTTAATGTTCTTATCGTCTTGCTGCGCGCATGCTGGAACTGTGGTAATTGTCAGCAATAACGCAGCCATAGTAGACAAGTTGATTTTAATGCTCATCTCGTCCTCCTTAGTTTTTAGCATTTTGCCAATCGGCAATGGGTGCATAGTTATAATCAGACTGAGTCCAAACGTGCTTTTCAGTCGTTAATGGTTCACTTGACAGCGACTTCAAAAATGCAACCAAGGCTTTTTGTTCTTGCCACGTCAAATTCAACGGTTTTAAACGGCTGTCTTTGTTGCTGTCCTCACCACCACCGGTATTATAAAACGCCACCACATCTTGCAGGGTTTCCATCATGCCGTTGTGCATATAAGGTGCTGTTTGCTGTAATTCACGCAATGTTGGGGTCATAAATTTACCCATATCAGAACCATCGGCTTTATGGGTTTGCACATGCGCACCCACATCACGTTTCAAGTTCATGTAATTTTCATTACCCATGAACATGTTAAAGGCGATAAAGGTGTGATGACGTAGAGGGTCACGGAAAATATCGAGGTTTTCTTCAACACCGGTATTGTGAGGTTTGCCATCACTTAATAAAGGTCCATTGTGGCATCGCACACAACCCGCTTTACCGGTAAATACAGCTTGACCTTTAAGGGCGAGTTCTGACATCTCACCTTGATCAAATGGCGTGGTATTGGAGGTTAATGTTTTGAGAAACTCAGGAATCGCTTTACGAATAGAACCATTAGAAGGCTCACCATAACCCGCGGCTTTAAACATGCTCACATACACAGGATCTTGCTTAACACGCTCTTGCATCAAACGCATATCCATGTTCATTAACCAATCTTCAGTTAACATTTCACGCGTTACATCGTTTAAATTAGTACCGATACGACCGTCATGAAACCATATTTGTTTATAAGCGGTATTAATCAATGTCGGAACATTACGAAAACCTTTACTGCCGGGATAAGCAGGCGCTAACGCATCAGGGTGAGAGAAACCACTGTCAGGTTGATGGCATGATGCGCAAGATAGCGCCCCGTCACCGGACAAACGTGGATCATAAAATAGACGTTTACCTAGTTCTGCTTTTACGGCATTCACTTTCAATGTTGGTAGCGCACCAAACTCGCTGGTATGAGTCGCGGCCCAGCTAGAAAATGATAACGAAATAGCAGCAGTAAGGATCAGCGTTTTTTTCATTATAAAGCTCCTTTGCTTCCTATCAATTGGAATAACATTAATCACAATGGGGTATTAGCATAAACTAGGCCAAAACAACGAAATTAAATAAAATCATATATAACAGCAGGTTAAACTAAAACGTGAGTGAGTTAACATCGTTGGATCTGTAACGTTTTATTAAATAATAAAATGTATAGTTGAATGAATCGTTAAATTATCCGGTATGTAATAAAACAGACAGAACAAGGATTTACCTCCCAAGCCACGCAATCACTGGTGATTCAACAAATAATCTATTTCGGCATGTTTTATGCTATACACCTGATATAGATAAATGCAGAGAGAGTGAATCGAATGAATTCCAACATGACACAGACAAATGCAGCTATTAATGAATTAAGTAAATTACTGGAAACTGGTGACGAAGCGCAGCGTTGCTATTCAGCCCGGGCGATAAGTGCAGCTAAAATAACCACGGTTACCCCAGCGCTTAACGCGTGTTTATATCATCAAGACCCTGATGTGGTAATTGATGCAGCAACTGCTCTTGCCACAGTTTGTGCTGGTGATTTAGATAGCTTACAAGATGTGGCGATTAACCATCCGGATAGCGACGCACGATTAGCAGCATTATCGGCTATCACAAAACAATATAACAACGAACCACAACGGGTTGTCGACACGCTGACCCGTTTTGCAACAGGTCGCACCGAGAAAGATGATTTGGGACTCAGCGGTGACTGGGATGATTGGTGGGATCTGCAATTAACCGCGGTACAATTACTCAGTTCAATTCAAACTACACAGAACAGCGATTTGTTCGGTAGTTTGTTTATTGAGTTATTAACCCAAGATCCAGAACCCGAGCTTGAATTGGCGCTTTATCGTGCGTTAGTCGATTTCCAACCTCAGATTTTATTACAGCACTGGACCACAGCACGAAAAATGAAGCAACGCCGACTTGCCCGTGCCTTTGCCAGCAGCGCAACCACCGCAGCACTCGATCATATGGCAGCTTGTTTAAAGTGCGACGATAGTGAGATAAAAAAAATAGCGCTCAAAGCCCTTGCTACCCATGGCCAGGGTCAAAATGTACAAGCCTATTTAGCTGACATCATTGCGTGCTTGAGCGACAGCGAACCCAGTGTCCAAGAGGCTGCAACATCCACACTCAATCAACTAAATCAATTAGCCACGTTACAACCAACGAGGTTAATGCCATTCATCAAACAAGCACCTGATTCAAGTTTACCGAGTTTAATCAATTTACTTTCCCGCCAAAATGATAAATTAACCACAGCAGACATTGACTGGCTGCAACCATTACTCACACACAGTGATAACAACATCAAAATTGCCATCATCAACTGCTTTTCAACACTGACTGAAGCACAAATAATAGATTATTCGGATGTCTATTTAACGGCATTAAATAGCTGTTTAACGGCAATACAAGATCGTTATTTACCTCTGTATCAGCGCGCACAATTACTCCGACAGTTAAGCCAATTTAAACAACATGCAGACCTGTCATTCCCGGTATTGAAAGCACTGCTGGAGAACGATGAAACCGATGTAGCCCTACGCCAATCGGCATTAGAAGCCATCACCAGCGAAACCAATGACGACAGCCTAAAATGGCTAAAACAACTGTTACTTGGCCTTGCCTCACAAGAGGATACCATCGCCATTACCCAAGTTGATGACGTTGATGTTAGTGCTGAGAACAGTGATAACAAACCTGAAAAAACAGCAGGTCGCATTAAGCTAGAAGCACTATTAGCTAAACATGGCGATAAATTTCCCGAAGACCAAGGATTTGATAATGCCCCAGTATCAACACTGGCGGCAATTCAGCAATCTAACATTGAGGCAACCCTCATATCGGCAGATGACAAACCCGATGATCAGACCTTGCTGGAAATGATTGACGGCCTCGATGATGAATTTACCGACTACAGTAACATTGTGCGCGACCATCTCGATACCGGTGAAAATCTGGCATTAAATCGTAAAAAAATTGCCCGTTTACCACAAACCGACAGTAAACTATTAGCGATCAGAGCGCTCGGCCACAGTAAAACTGAATCTGCTGCAGGCTTGCTGATTGAAGCAATGCTCGGCGCGACGCCGAAAGAACAGCATGAGTTATTTCAAGCGTTAACCAATATCGCCAAGCATCACGACTATAAAGTATTGAGAAATGGGATTGGTGCCGCAGGTTATACCCTGCATTATGGTGATCCATTATGTAAGCAATCTGCTGCGCAGTTTTTAACTCACATGCCGCTAAACAAAGCCCTGCCAATATTACTGGTTGGTGCCGATGACGAAAATGAACACGTTCGAGTCTGCTGCTTAACAGCACTCAAGGACCAATTAGAAAGCAAACGCTTATTACAGCGCCACCAGCAGCAAACTGGTGACATTATCGCCAAGAAAATACACGATCCAGCTGGCGGAGTACGTAAGTTAGCCCTGCAAATTTTAGCTAAAATCGACTTATCAAAATACCTCCCCGTATTAATTGAATTAGCGGTTAGCGATCAAGAAAGTAATGTAATCGCAGCGCCCTTGTTCTTTGCCAAACAACAACAAGCACTGGCAATTTTAACCGACAATATTGCTACATATAGCGACCATCGACAACCATTATCGATTCAACTTGCAGGCCATTTACTTGCATTTACTGCATAACGTGATATAACGCAATTCATTAATTTATTTAGTGTAAGTATTATCAATGGCACCGGGATTAGGTGCCATTTTTTATCACACTCATTTAGTCAAGAAACTGGCTGTAATTGCTTTAAATGGATCTTTTATGCGCTCTGAATACTCGGGTAATAATATGGACATAACCACTAACCACAAAAAATTTTCTAAAGACTTAGCCTATTGGTTATTACCTTGTTGGTTAGTTATTTTTATTATCATGATGATCCACTACTCGCTAAACATTGCAAAGGACAAGCAATACTCATTACACAATGAACAAGTGATTGTTGAGTTAATCGAAAAACTACTGAATGATAGCCTAAATAGCATGACATCCGATGCCCTCATGCTGTCTTATATTGCGAAACAGATATCAATAGATGACAGTAATACGGCACCGTTAACCAATTATTTTATTGAATTAAGTAAAAATGATGATAATTACGAGCAAATCCGTTTTATAGACATACAAGGTTACGAACGTATTCGTGTTAATAATATCTCAAATAAAATTTACACGGTTGATAGCCAAGATCTACAAAATAAATCAAAACGTTATTACTTTCAAAAGACCATGCAACTGAGTCAAGGCAATGTCTATATCTCGCCGATGGATCTGAATATCGAAGCAGGTCAAATCCAACAGCCACTTAATCCCACTATCCGGATTGGCGTGCCGGTTTTTAATATCCAAGATGAAAAAATAGGCGCGATAATTTTAAATTACAAAGGCCGTAAACTGATTAATCGCTTATTACATATCTCGCCCAATTTTATTGAGCATTTATACATACTCAATGCGGAAGGCGTCGCGATTATTCAACCGGTTACATCAGCGCTATCTACGCTTACATCGAAACATAAGTCACCCGATACACCACCGCCATTTCAATTCAATACCAGCAAGCAACTGAGTGACGAGTTACTCGAGCTTATGAGCCAGAAACATCAAGGACAGATATTACTTCAAGACAGCTACATCACCTTCACGCAAACGTTTTCTAATCGCAGTGGCCGTTGGACGATTGCCTCAGTATTTCCCAAGCAACGCTTTAATTTAGCCCGTATCGCCTTTGCCGATAATTACATGCTGCTCTATATTACCTTAACGATGGTCCTCAGTTCTTTGATTTTTCTGTTCCGCTATCACTACCAACAAACCAACAACCTACGTGAGCAACAGGCATATGATAAACAATTCAGATTAACGTTAGAGAACATCCAGTTTATTGCGGTATCCATTAACAGTGATGGCATCATTACTTTTTGTAATGACTTTTTCTTAAACTTGGTTGGTTATCAAAAACATCAAGTCATTGGCAAATGCTGGGTTGATACTTTCATTCCGCAAAAGCTACAACAGCAAGCAGCAGAGGCGTTGAAGCAAGCACTAGTACAAGAGTTAAATCAAACCAAAGTCGAAACTGTAGTACAAACAAATTGCGGTGAAGTGGTCTTGGTTTCATGGAGCAGTACCTATTCTAAAGCCCACGGTAATAATCTCGCCACAGCCACCTTTATTGGTGAAGATGTCACAGAACATAAAATGGAACAGGACCAACTGCAGCGCTTAAGTCACGCCGTAGAGCAAAGCCATAACTCGGTCATGATCACCGAGATCACAGGTGAAATCATCTATGTAAACCCGGTATTTTGCGAACTCACCGGTTATAAAAAACATGAAGTACTGGGTATCACGCCTAAGTTTCTACAATCCGGCGAAATGCCAGAAGTCGGTTATGACAGCCTTCGACAAACTATTCAACGTGGTGACGAATGGCGTGGTGAATTCCATAATAAGAAAAAGAACGGCGACTTATTTTGGGAACGAGCGCGTATATCGCCAGTCAAAGACAGTGCTGGCAATGCCCTGTATTTTGTTGCGGTAAAACAAGATATTACCAAAGAGAAACAGCTTGCTCATGAAATGCAGGAACAAGAAGCATTACATGCAAAACAAGACAAACTGGCGGCAGTAGGTAAAGTCGTCAACATGATCGCCCATGATTTAAGAAACCCGCTGAGTTCGATCAAAATGGTACTGCAGATTTATGCGCGTAAAGAACAAGATGAGTTGTTTGATATCTCACTTGAGCAAGTGCGTTACATGGAAGCTATTTTGGAAGACTTACTGTCCTACTCTAGACCTGAACAATTTAAACCCGAATGGCTTGATTTAAATAAACTGGTTGAATTTGCCGTTAATAGTCAACGCCGTCTGGCGAAAGAAAAAGACGTGGCGATCGAATTTAGCTACCCGCACAACTTGCCGACTGTGTATGCCGACCCGATCAAATTACGCCAAGCACTGCAGAATTTGCTCGTTAATGCGATTCAGGCGGCAGAAACCAGCGAGCAAGCTTGCCCTTTAGTCACGGTCACGACTAACATCTTACTCACTGATTCCAACTCGATGATCTTAATTGATATTAGCAATAATGGAACATCCATCGACCCTTGTATGGTCAGTAAAGTATTTGAACCTTTTTATACTACCAAGGCAAAAGGCACAGGGTTAGGCTTGGCTATCGTGCAAAAGATCATTGAAAGCCACAAAGGCAGTGTACGTTTAAAACCCATCAATCCGATTGGTACTTTAGCGCAGATACAATTACCGTTATCTAACCACATAAGTGAGCCAATTTCACCGATTAAGGACGTAATTAACTAATATGTGTAAATTGCTTATCGTCGACGATGACAAAGGTATCCGTCGTACGCTTGAATTACATTTTAATACGCAACAACATGATGTTAAAACAGCGAATAGTGTCGATGATGGCCTTGCTATCGCGCAAATATTTTCTCCCAATATCATTATTCTCGATATTCGGATGGAAGGTAAATCAGGTTTAGAAGGCATCAGTGAATTCAAACAGCTCTGCCCGAATGCCCGTATTATTATGATCACCGCGTTTCATGATATGCAAAGTACCATTGAAGCGATGCAAAATGGCGCGGATGAATACATTCATAAACCGTTAGATCTTGATGAAATTGATGCCGCGGTTGGCTCTGCGTTACAGTTGCAAAATAACAGTAATCTTGATGCCATCAATATTCCGGACAGCAGTGGTAACTCGATTGTTGGTTGCTCTAAAGCCATGAAAGAGATATTCAAAAACATTGGTCGAGTGGCGATGACCAAGGCATCCGTCATGATCACCGGTGAATCTGGTACCGGTAAAGAAATGGTGGCCAAAGCTATTCATAATGCTGGTAATAAAACAGCGCAACCTTTTGTCGCAATCAACTGTGCGGCGTTGGTCGAAACCTTGCTGGAATCAGAAATGTTCGGTCATAAGAAAGGCTCGTTCACAGGTGCGGTTAGCGACCACATGGGGAAGTTTGAACAGGCTCAAGATGGTACCTTGTTTTTGGATGAAGTGGGTGAATTAGCGGGATCTATTCAGGCTAAATTACTGCGCGTACTACAAGAAAAAGAATTTACGCCAGTAGGTGGTAAGCTGTCACTAACCACCAATGCGCGCATCATCTGTGCCACTAATATCAATTTCCAACAGGCTATTAAAGATAAAACCTTCCGTGAGGATCTGTTTTATCGCTTACAAGTAGTACGTATTCACATTCCGCCACTACGAGAACGTAAAGAAGATTTACCACTCCTGATCCCGGCCCTATTGGCGCGGATTAACCGTGACTTGGATACCCAAATTAATCAGGTAGCCCGCGATGCGATGGAAGCGCTTTGTGCCTACGATTGGCCGGGTAATGTGCGCGAATTGGAAAACTTGCTAACCAAAGCGATAGCGTTATGCCCTGGGAAAATACTCACCCTAGATCTATTTGAAAGCATTAGTCCACAACCAGTAGACGTTTATAGCGGTAACACGACTTTTTCAGGCCAGTCTCCACAGCAGGATATCGCCGAGTTAAGCTTGCATGATCTTGAGTTGCAGTACACAGTCGAAGTACTCGAACGCGTTGCAGGCCATAAAGGTAAAGCGTGTGACATTTTAAAAATCAGTCGCCCTAAACTGCAACGTATTCTTGATCGTATTGAAGCTTAAGCTTGTTTCGTAGACTACTACATCTAGCCAATAAAAAAGGATTAATCCCATTGGTGATTAATCCTTTTACTAATCGTAAACTTAAATTGCAGTTACATTAGTAGCGCAAGGCCCTTTTTGCCCGCTACCCACTTCAAACTCCACTTTCTGGCCATCTTCTAATGTTGCATAACCAGATGTTTGAATTTCGGAATGATGCACAAACAAATCATTACCGCCTTCGTCAGGGGTGATAAATCCAAAACCTTTGTCTGCATTAAACCACTTAACTGTACCTCGACTCATAACGCTTTTTTCCTCAACTGACTTTGTGTCTGAATTAAGCTTAGTTGAGGCGGACTTTTTGTCCAGTTTAGAATACGTCCTTGTGTGTTCCGATGTCGTAAAGTGTGTTAGATTTGTTATTCATAATATGCACAAATCGAGACGTCCTGCTTCACAAAGATTATGAATTAAGAATTAATAATCTTCAAATTAATTGTAGATGCACAGGTTTACTCGGAAATAGGGGGATTGAAATGATAAGGCTGTTAATTATTTTTATTGTGTTCCTAATTGCATGGCTACTATTTGGAGTGTGGGGCAGCAAGGCAACACTAGAGGAAGCAAGAACAATAGGCCTTCAAGAGGCAAGCTCCCACATTGATAACCCTATCTTATTAGAAGATTACACCTTAGCTAAAGGCATCCCTAAAGAGGCGCTAGATTTTTTAATAGAGGAAGGTAAGATCCCTTTCTATCATTGGCGGCAGTACACATACATTGAAAACCGTGAACTGGTGGTTGTTAAAAAATAGACTTAACGACGCCAAATAAAGTGCTCACCAATGTCTAGAGTTGGTGTTGATTTGGCACTGAGCCGTGCGATATGGGTTTTACGCTCATTCACTTTAAGTTTCAGTGTTATTTCTAAAATATGGCGATCATTATATTCGCTAAACATTGTTGAACAATTCGGTCTCGAACTGTGGGGATCCCCAGTAACCTTATGCCGCCATCGTCTTTAGCGATCTCAACACGTCTTACGAGGCTCGCTTGATAGCGTTTTTCTTACAGTTCGAGTAATAATCTGTTGAGCTCTGCTGCTGATTTTGTTTATATTGGTTAGGTTTATTTCGTTGTCGCACTAAGTTTTCTAGCAAGGGTGACCCTTTATGCGCAGTCGGCTTTACGCAATTTTGGACGCTTACCCACCCATTCCGCCGAAACAGGTTACGGTTAGTTGTGTACATCTAACTTCCAATAGCTTCCTTCAGACCCCTCCGTTGACCAGTGACGCCCTTGCCATTCAGATTATCTTCCCTTAGTCAGGGTGACTTCACTTTCTTGCAAGTAAACGGGTTTGCTAGCTTTACTGGGCAAACAAAAAAGGCCTGTTACTCTAGGAGTAACAGGCCTTATAGATCTAGGTTAAGTACATCACTGCACCACCCTTAATTACTCTTCAGTAGCTTCTTCTGCGCTGTCTGTTGCATCTGTAACATCAGTTGCAGTCGCATCCGTTGGAGTAGCTGGAGCTTCGGTTGCTGCTTCTGCATTTTCTGCATCAACAACAACTGCGTTCTCATCTTCTTCAACTTCATCGATACGTTGTAAACCAACAACAAGCTCACCGTCACTAGTACGGATCAAACGAACACCTTGGGTATTACGACCAACCATAGATACTTCAGAAGCACGTGTTCTTACTAGCGTACCGCCATTCGTAATAAGCATCAACTCATCACCTTCAAGCACTTGCGTGGCGCCAACAACTTTACCGTTACGTTCACTTACTTTAATTGATACAACACCCTTAGTACCGCGACTCTTTGCAGGGTATTCTCCAAGTGCAGTTCGTTTACCGAAACCGTTTTCTGTTGCTGTTAAGATTGCACCATCGTTCTTCGGTACGATCAACGAAACAACTTTTTGGCCTTCTTCAAGTTTGATACCACGAACACCAGTCGCTGTACGACCCATAGGACGTACACCTTTAAACTTGATTTTTGGTTTAGCTTCTTCTAAAACAGGCTTACCGTCTTCATCAAGAACAGGGTTACCTTCCTCGTCAAGAACAGGTTTAGCTTCTTCTAAAACAGGGTTACCCTCTTCGTCAAGAACCGGGTTACCTTCCTCGTCAAGAACAGGTTTAGCTTCTTCTAAAACAGGGTTACCGTCTTCATCAAGTACAGGTATTTCTTCAAACTCGCAGAAACGTACTACTTTACCTTCATCAGAGAACAACATAATGTCGTTAGTACCGTCAGTGATATCAACACCAATCAGTTCATCCTCATCATTCAGGTTAACAGCGATGATACCGCCAGCACGAGGCTTGCTGTATGAACTTAATGCTGTTTTCTTCACTGTACCGTTAGCCGTAGCCATGAAGACAAACTTGTCATCTTCAAATTCGGCCACTGGTAAGATCGCAGTAATACGCTCACCATCTTGCAGTGGTAGTAAATTAACAATTGGTTT
Organism: Moritella yayanosii; assembly: GCF_900465055.1. Classification (NCBI taxonomy): domain Bacteria; kingdom Pseudomonadati; phylum Pseudomonadota; class Gammaproteobacteria; order Alteromonadales; family Moritellaceae; genus Moritella; species Moritella yayanosii. Next base: position 1,226,389 of record NZ_LS483250.1, read on the forward strand.
ACCACGGGCTTGACGACTGGCTAATGGTAATTGATATACCTTCATCCAGTATAAGCGACCACGGCTTGAGAAACACAGAATATGATCATGCGTATTAGCAACCAACAGACGTTCAATGAAATCTTCTTCTTTCATCTTCGTTGCTGATTTACCTTTACCACCACGACGCTGCGCTTCGTAATCGGTAATAGGCTGATACTTAACATAACCTTCATGAGACAGTGTTACAACAACTTCTTCACGTTCAATTAAGTCTTCTAAATTAATGTCTGCGCTGCTTGCCGAGATCTCGGTACGACGTTCATCACCAAAGTTATCTTTTATTTCTTGTAGCTCTTCAGTGATCACTTCAAGTAAACGCGAAGGCGTATTAAGGATATGCAATAACTCAGCAATAGCATCGAGCAATTCTTTATATTCATTAAGGATCTTCTCGTGCTCTAGACCTGTCAGCTTGTGTAAACGTAAGTCTAGGATCGCTTGTGCTTGTATTTCAGTTAAGAAATACGAACCTTCTCGAATACCGTATTCAGGCTCTAACCATTCAGGACGTGCTGCATCATCGCCTGCACGCTCTAACATTGTAGCCACGTCACCTAATTGCCAACCACGGCTGGTCAAGGCTTTTTTCGCTTCTGCAGATGTTGCCGATTGCTTGATTAAAGTAATAATGTCATCAATATTTGCCAATGCAATCGCTAACGACTCAAGAATATGAGCACGCTCACGCGCTTTACGCAGTTCAAACACAGTACGACGTGTAACAACTTCACGACGGTGACGTAAGAACGCATCTAGCATTTCTTTTAACGTGAATATTTTTGGTTGCTTGTCGATCAAAGCAACCATATTGATACCAAATACAACCTGCATTTGCGTTTGCGCATAAAGATTATTTAGTACCACTTCACCAACGGCATCACGCTTAACTTCAACAACCATACGCATACCATCTTTATCAGATTCGTCGCGTAGTGCACTGATGCCTTCGATTTTTTTATCTTTCACAAACTCAGCAATACGTTCAATCAAACGTGCTTTGTTTACTTGATACGGTAGTTGGTAAACAACAATCGTTTCTCTGCCACGATCATTGGTTTCAATTTTAGCGCGAGCACGAATATGAATTTTACCACGACCAGTACGGTAAGCCTGCTCGATGCCTGCTTTACCATTAATGATACCGTGTGTTGGGAAATCTGGACCAGGGATATATTCCATTATTTCTTCAAGACTTAGGTCTGGATTTTGAATTAATGCTAAACAAGCATTAATCACCTCGTTCAAATTATGAGGTGGAATATTGGTTGCCATACCTACTGCAATACCCGATGAACCGTTAACCAATAGGTTAGGAACACGCGTTGGCATAACTTCCGGAATGAATTCTGTACCATCATAGTTAGGTACGAAATCGACTGTTTCCTTGTCTAAATCTGCAAGTAATTCATGCGCAATTTTTGACATTCTGATTTCGGTATAACGCATTGCGGCTGCAGAATCGCCGTCAACAGAACCGAAGTTACCTTGACCATCAATCAGCATGTAGCGCAAAGAGAAAGGCTGCGCCATACGTACAATAGTGTCATAAACAGCTGTATCACCGTGTGGGTGATATTTACCGATTACGTCACCAACAACACGTGCTGATTTTTTATATGGTTTGTTCCAATCATTCTTTAGTTCGTTCATCGCAAATAAAACACGGCGATGAACTGGCTTTAAACCATCACGAACATCAGGAAGAGCACGACCAACAATAACGCTCATTGCGTAATCTAAATAGGAATTTTTTAATTCGTCTTCAATATTGATGGGTGTGATTGATGTGGCTAAATTACTCATATAAGCCTTTACCCCTAAGTTTTAAAGTGCTTTCTATTATATTTTTTAGAGATTCATTCTAGCATAATATTTACCAGCAAATACAATATATAAGAAAATTAACTCTCTTGATTACAATTTTATTCACTCCCCCATAAATAATACTTCTGAAATCGTTTTATCGTTATATACTGTGCCCATATTTATTATTTTTCACCTCTATTTCTTTTTCACCTTATTAACGTATCAAGAAGACTTTGTATGAATGTAGATAAACAGGAAATCGCTAAATTTGAAGCCATGGCCAGTCGTTGGTGGGATCCAGCAGGTGACTTCAAGCCATTACATCAAATCAATCCATTACGCTTAGACTACATAGATGAGCGCTGTGGAGGCCTATTTGGAAAAAAAGTTCTTGATGTAGGCTGTGGTGGCGGTATCTTAACAGAAAGCATGGCTCGCCGCGGTGCACAAGCACTTGGAGTTGATATGGGTAAAGAGCCCCTCAACGTAGCTAAATTGCACGCACTTGAATCCGGTACTAAAGTTGAATACCGTCAAGTATTAATCGAAGATTTAGCAGAAGAACAACCAAATAGCTTTGATGTTATTACCTGCATGGAAATGCTAGAGCATGTGCCCGATCCCGGGTCTGTAGTGAACGCTTGCATGCGTCTGGTAAAACCGGGTGGTCATGTATTTTTCTCGACAATTAACCGTAATTTAAAATCATACTTGTTCATGATTGTTGGTGCCGAGAAAATCCTAAAAATGATACCAAACGGTACCCATGACCATAAGAAATTTATCCGACCTTCTGAACTATTACACTGGGTTGATCAATCGGGTCTATATTGCCACCACATGACAGGCCTGCATTACATTCCATTAGTTGATCAGTTCAAGCTAGGCGAGAATGTTGACGTTAACTATATGCTACATACGCAGCTTATCGATTAATACCACAATTGATGTCGTTATCCTTTCACCTAACAGCACCCTCGCAGTTAGGTGAGTACGCCACCCTCAGTCTAAATAATTCAACTTAAGTCCTTATCCGCATTCTCAAACAAAGTTAGCTACTTTATGGGTAATATGAAATTTACTGTGTACAAAATGACGGTATTGTTTGTAATAACAACCACCACTCAAATTCGAATATAATACTTGCGTGATAGTTTTCTAAACGAATCAGCTGTAAATATAATCAAATTATTTGAGGATCCTCACACAAGTGTGGCAACACTTTTTTTTCTTTTTTTTTCACTTTAACTGTTGATTTTTGCTAACCGTAATTGATTACTGAGGCCAGAATGTAAGTCGCCACTAACTCACAAAATTATCCGCATGTTGTTCTGTTTAGTGCTACTTGCCAAACACCGATTATCCCTCTATCTTGTATGCATGAATACAGGACAACACTACATCTTGTGTATTAACAAGAATATCAATGCTAGTGTTGGTGGCAACATTCTTAACATTGTTTTAAGGTCAGTCAGCTAAATGAATAAGAATTTACTAGTTACAAAACGCAGCGGTAAGCAAGAAACGATCGATCTTGAAAAGATCCACCGCGTGATCAAATGGGCAGCCAAAGGATTGGATCATGTATCAGTATCACTGGTCGAGTTAAAATCTCACATCCAATTTTATGACGGTATTCGCACTGAAGATATACATGAAACCATGATCAAGGCTGCGGCGGATTTAATTAGTGAAGAAGCGCCAGATTACCAATATCTGTCGGCGCGTTTAGCCGTATTCCACCTACGTAAGAAAGCATACGGTAAATTTGAACCACCTGCGCTTTATGACCATGTGAAATTCAATGTTGATGCGCTACGTTATGATGCACATCTACTTGCTGATTATACTGCTGAAGAATTCGCCGAAATGGATGAGTTCGTTGATCACTGGCGTGACATGAACTTCTCTTACGCTGCGATTAAACAGTTAGAAGGTAAATACCTACTACAAAACCGTGTTACTGGTGCCATCTTCGAAAGCCCACAATTTCTATATATCTTAGTAGCGGCGAGCTTATTTGCCACTTACGACAAATCTGTGCGTATGGACTATGTTCGCCGTTTCTACGAAGCAACATCAACCTTTAAGATCTCATTACCAACGCCAATTATGGCGGGTGTGCGTACTCCTACGCGTCAATTCAGCTCGTGTGTACTGATTGAGTGTGACGATAGTCTTGATTCTATCAATGCAGTATCTAACTCTATTGTTAAATATGTGTCGCAACGTGCGGGTATCGGTATCAATGCAGGTCGTATTCGTGCACTAGGTAGCTCAATCCGTGGTGGCGAAGCATTCCATACTGGTTGTATCCCATTCTACAAACACTTCCAGACAGCCGTTAAATCTTGCTCTCAAGGTGGCGTTCGTGGTGGTGCAGCAACATTATTCTACCCATTATGGCACTTAGAAGTTGAATCACTGCTTGTACTTAAGAATAACCGGGGTGTTGAAGAAAACCGCGTACGTCATCTTGACTACGGCGTGCAACTTAACCGTTTAATGTACCAACGTTTAATTGATAACAAAAACATTACCTTATTTAGCCCATCTGATGTTGATGGTTTATATGATGCATTCTTCCAAGATCAGGATGAATTCGAGCGTCTATACACGCTTTACGAACAAGACCCATCAATTCGCAAGCAAACGATTAAAGCCAGCGAACTGTTTGCTTTACTCATGCAAGAACGTGCAAGTACCGGTCGTATCTACATTCAGAATGTGGATCACTGCAATACCCACAGCCCATTTGACCCAGCTGTAGCTCCGATAAGACAAAGTAACTTATGTCTAGAAATTGCTCTGCCAACGAAACCAATGCAACACCCTGGTGATGAAGATGGTGAAATTGCGCTATGTACATTATCAGCGTTCAACCTTGGTGCAATTAAAGACCTAAGTGAATTAGAAAATCTTGCAGACCTTGCAGTTCGCGCACTCGATAGCTTACTTGATTACCAAGACTACCCAATGCCAGCGGCTGAAAAGTCGACAATGGCGCGTCGTTCATTAGGTATAGGCGTGATTAACTTCGCATACTACCTTGCAAAAAATGGGGTTAAATACTCAGACGGAAGTGCCAACAACTTAACGCATAGAACATTTGAAGCAATTCAATTCTATCTATTAAAAGCGTCAATGAACCTATCGAAAGAACGTGGTCCATGTTTAGCATTTCATGAAACAACTTACGCTCAAGGTATTTTACCAATTGATACCTATAAATCATCGTTAGATGAGATCTGTGATGAAGCATTACACCTAGACTGGGAAACATTACGTAGCGAAATTAAAGAACACGGCTTACGTAACTCAACGCTAACCGCATTGATGCCATCAGAAACATCAAGCCAGATTTCAAATGCGACAAACGGTATTGAGCCACCTCGTGGTTTAATCAGTATTAAAGCAAGTAAAGACGGTATCTTGAAACAAGTGGTACCTGATTACGAAAATCTACGTGATAGCTACGAGTTACTTTGGGACATTCCAAGTAATACCGGTTATTTACAACTGGTTGGTTTGATGCAGAAATTCGTTGACCAAGCGATTTCAGCTAACACTAACTATGATCCACAACGTTTCCCAGGGCAAAAAGTACCAATGACAACGTTGTTAACCGACCTGATGTTAGCGTATAAGTACGGCCTAAAAACGCTTTACTACCATAACACCCGTGACGGTGCATCCGACGTAGATGTCGTTAAAGAAGACGAGGACTGTGAAGGCGGCGCATGTAAGATCTAAACAATCATATTACATATAACCTACACCCTTTCATTTGGCAGCTTAGGCTGCCAATTTAATGTATAAAATAGAGATGACCAATGAGTTACACTACTTTTTGCCAAACCCCAAATGATCAATTAAAAGAACCCATGTTTTTCGGCCAACATGTTAACGTTTCCCGCTTTGACCAACAAAAATATGAAATTTTTGAAAAGTTAATTGAACGTCAGTTATCATTTTTTTGGCGACCAGAAGAAGTTGATGTAAGTAAAGACCGTATTGATTATCAACAATTACCTGATCACGAAAAACACATTTTTATCAGTAACCTGAAATACCAAACATTATTAGACAGTATTCAAGGCCGCTCTCCTAACGTTGCATTTTTACCACTAGTGTCACTACCAGAACTAGAAACTTGGATCGAAACCTGGTCATTCAGTGAAACTATTCACTCACGCTCGTACACCCATATTATTCGTAATATTATTAACGACCCATCAGAAGTATTCGATGATATCGTTGCCAATGAAGAGATCCTAAAACGCGCCAAAGACATTGCCGGTTATTACGATGACTTAATCAATGCGACTCAACAACTACACCAACTTGGTGAAGGCTCACATGTCATAAACGGTGAAACCATTGTCGTTAGCCAGCGTGCTGTGAAGAAGAAGCTATACCTAGCAATGGTATCGGTAAACGTACTTGAAGCGGTCCGTTTCTATGTCAGTTTTGCTTGTTCTTTCGCTTTTGCAGAACGTGAATTAATGGAAGGTAACGCTAAAATCATCAAGCTTATTGCCCGTGATGAAGCCCTGCATTTAACCGGTACCCAGCACATTCTAAACTTAATGGCGGACGGTAAAGACGACCCTGAGATGCAAGAGATCTCGATTGAGTGCTTCCAAGAAACACAAAAAATCTTTACCGATGCAGCGCAGCAAGAAAAAGAATGGGCAGAATATCTGTTCAAAGATGGGTCTATGATAGGCTTGAATAAAGATATTCTTTCTGATTATATTGAATACATTACCAATATCCGTATGGCGGCCGTTGGTCTACCTGTGGCGTTTGAAGTGAAAAGCAACCCACTACCGTGGATCAATGCTTGGTTAATCTCTGATAACGTACAAGTTGCACCACAAGAGTCAGAAATCAGCTCATACCTAGTTGGTCAAATTAACGCTGAAATCAACCACGCAGATATTGGTTCATTCGTTTTATAATGCCGATTACGCTGACAACTGATTCAGGGAGCTTTCAGGTTTCAAGCCAAGATAGCTCTCTGCTCGATACACTTGAGCGCACTGGACATCAAATTGAATACCAGTGCCGCCAGGGTTATTGTGGCGCTTGCCGCACGATACTCACTTCCGGCACAGTGACTTATACAACTGATCCGTTAGCCACCGTGGCACCCGGTTCGATATTACCTTGTTGCTGCAAAGCAGATAGTGATATTAAACTTACCGTGACAGCGGTTATATAACGGTTGCAGCATAATATACTCGACACTTATACAATACAACTCTCAATACCTTACAAGATTGAGTGTGATTTACTTTGCAAAACCACAAAACCTTACCCATACTCCTTTCAATAACGCACAGAACTTCAAAGGCGTATTTAAACATAGGACAACTTTATGCTAGATGATTTAGTTGGGATCGGAATGCGTCCAGCGCATTATGAGCAACTCACCAATAGCCAAGTGGATATAGGCTGGCTAGAAGTTCACAGTGAAAATCACTTTGAGACTAATTCAGAGGCGACTTATTACTTAGATAAAGCCAGTGACCGCTACCCTATCAGTTTACACGGTGTCGGCTTAGCACTCTCTTCTCAAGAGCTGCTTGATACCATCCATATTCATAACATTAAAAAATTGGTTGACCGTTATCAGCCATTTTGTATATCAGAGCATTTAGGTTGGAGTTCAATTGCTGGCCAGCATTATAGCGATGCGTCGCCAGTATCCTATACAGAAGAGAACTTAAAGCATGTTATTGGGCGTATAGCGCAAATTCAACAAATTTTAGGCCAAGCAATTGCAATCGAAAATCCCGCCTGTTATAGCAAAAATAAAAACAACACCCTAACCGAAGCCGCCTTTTTAACCGAGTTACAAGCCGCCACAAACTGTACAATATTACTCGATATTAACAATGTTCATATCAGTAGTCACCAGCTTGAATTCAACCCTTATGATTACTTAGCATCGATACCAAGCCATATCGTCAGCGAGATCCACCTCTCTGGTAGCAATAAACTATTAAAAAATAACCGCATCACCTTCGACCAAGAACATAGCCAGAAAGTAACACCCGAAGTATGGCAGCTATTTGAATATTACTTACAGCATTGCAACACAATCCCGACCTTGATTGAATGGGATGCTAATATCCCCCGGCTCGGCGAATTACTACATGAAGCATCTACGGCGCAAAGAATGATACTTAAATCGCAACACTTTAAAAACGCATGTTAATCCGACATCAATTTACCAGCCATTAACTCGCCTGCTTAAGTGAGTGCGGTGTTCATCAAATTTGCCTTTTAGCGTGATTTTTTAAGGTATTAAAACCAACTATACGCTTTGATTTACTTTCGCGAATCAAAATAAAACCGTTAAACCTTGTCGCGAGGTGCACCTTCATCGCATTTTTTACAGTTAAGTTCATACCCTAACATAGATTCACGTCCATCGACGGTAACAACCCACGGGCGACAAAACCAAGGTGGGTTGTGGCGAACATGCTGAAAATGATCACATGCTAGTTCAGCTACCCAATCATCCTCTTCATCTTTGTGATAACCAACAATAGGTTGTTTCATTTTACTCTCCAATCAAATCATTTCCTAATTTACACTAAATAACGCGTTAAAGGATATAGATTAATTGAGTAATGCTTGTATTCTCAGTACAATAAAAACCACTTTCGAAAATGTTAAGTAATTACGCAGAACAATGCATTCATACCAACTTTGATGAGTAAATACCGCGAGTTCGTATTAATTACCACGATTAGGAATACATCATGCTCGTCGAAACTTTACTGCCCTTCATGGCCATAATAGCTGTCGCAACCTACGTACAAAGTGTCGCAGGCTTTGCTTTAGGCATGATAGTCATGGGGACAGTGACTACGTTTAATTTAGTTCCCATTGCATTTACTTCAGTTGTAATTAGTTTTGTTACCTTAATTAATAGTATCTTTATACTGAAAGGCTCTATTCAACAACTCAATAAACGATTGATATTATTAACCGTTGCGGGGATGCTGCCAGGTTTAATTATTGGTTTAACATTACTTGAATTCTTAAGCAGTGAATACAACCAAATGTTACAAAATATCCTTGGTGTCGCCATTATTGGAGCCGGTATTAGCATGATTGTACAATCACCACATAAAGATCGCCAACAATCTCGTGAAGGTATGTTCTTTGGTGCTGGCACTGCGTCGGGTATTTTGACTGGTATGTTTAGTATGGGTGGTCCGCCACTGGTTTATATCTTCTATCGTCAACCTTTTACACTCAACCTCATTCGTTTATATCTATTAAGCATTTTCTTTGTTAGCTCTATCAGCCGAATTACGATGGTCGGTATTCAAGGCGGACTGACCATCGACATGCTGTTATTCGCAATAATTTGTATACCGGTTGTACTTGGAGTCAGCTGGATTGCTAGACGTTATCCACCGCCGATCAGCTTAGATACCATGCGTAAAATTGCGTTCTGCATGTTAATGGTTATTGGCGTGAGCTTACTTATTAATTCAAATCATTAATACCAAGTCCTGACTTTACTGTCTTGATGACCGATAGGCCGGCCAAACTAACCTCAGTATTAAGCTCGATCCCGTTAGGGTATTTAGCGATGTTTTTAATCACGGTATTACTGTTTAACGCTATGCGTCTACCGCTGATCATGGCGGCTATTACCCACTACTTAACAATAACCGTTATTTTTTTCGACATTAGCGGCTGGTCATGGGGTACATGTGCATAATTCCCCAACAGTAACTGCAAAGTATGCTTACCCGGTTTTAGTGTTAGTTGGGTTTCCGTTTGACCACCACCAAAATGGCGTACTTTATCTGTCGCTTGTAACGGTTTAGTCAAATTTGGCAACACCTTAGTATCAATAAGCAAGTGGTGATGCGCCGTTTTAACGCGATCGATTCCCGCAGGTGCAATACCCATTCCACGTAAACCAAACCTAACCGTAAATGTTGGTGACACAATGTCTCCGTCTACCGGATTAATAATGTATACACTGGCGCCTGACGGGGTTGTATTTCCTGACTCCTGTTGCAATGCAAACACATTAAAACTCACCATAAACAATACCAATAATAATGATTTTCTTAACATACTTAGCGCCCCATTAATGAATGTTTTCACCATCTTGCATTAATTGTAGACCACGCCAAAAATTATAAACAATAATCTCCAATTGCAGGTAATCAAAAACCGCTGATAAGTTACTATTCTAAGTAACCTAGCTCAGCGGTTTTTTGTTTAAAGCATGTCTAAACTTAACGTATTACTTCGCGTTTTGCTCTGCTTTCTTCTTGGCTTTTTCTGCACGACGTTCATCGATAATGTGTTTAATTCCACCACCGATATGTGACTCACCACGTTGCTCAGCTAATTCCATTTGACGTTCACGTTCTGCAAAACGGCTACGCTGTGTATCAGATACTTGATCGTGGCAACGGTGACAACTAAGGCCTTTCACGTAATGTTCACTTTGCATTTCGTCTTGCGTTAACGGATAACGACAAGCGAAACATTGGTCACATTCGCCTTGTTCTAGATCGTGATTTACGGAAACACGCGCATCGAATACAAAGCACTCACCTTCCCACATTGTTTCTTCTTTTGGCACTTCTTCAAGATACTTAAGAATACCGCCTTCTAAATGATAAACTTCGTCAAAACCTTGCTCTTTTAAATACGCAGTAGATTTTTCACAACGAATACCACCGGTACAATACATAGCTACTTTCTTGTGCTTATTTTTATCTAAGTTGTTTTTAACATACTCAGGGAATTCACGGAAAGTGGTAGTATTTGGATTTACTGCGTTTTGGAATGTACCGATCTCAATTTCATAATCGTTACGCGTATCAATCAAAATCACGTCAGGATCAGAAATAAGTGCATTCCAATCTTTCGGTTTTACATACGTGCCAACCACTTGGTTCGGATCAATACCTTCAACACCCATAGTTACGATCTCTTTTTTCAACTTAACCTTAGTACGTAAGAACGGATTCTCATCGTTATAAGATTCTTTGAAAGAGATTTCGCCCAGACTTGGGTCTTGAGATAAAAAGCTTAATACAGCATCAATACCTGCTTGTGGCCCTGCAATTGTACCGTTAATACCCTCAGCCGCTAATAACAGCGTACCGCGAACATCTTGGCTTTCCATTTTTGCTAATAAAGGCGCGCGTAACACTTCGAAATTTTCTAAACGTACGAATTTATATAATGCACAAACGGTAATCTGAGCAGTATTATTGGTAGTGATTGGTGCTGACATTTGGTTATTCCCCATTGAGCTAACTGGAACGTAAATCCAGAGCTGTAGATTAAGGCGCGATGGTAACAGAAAGGCGATATAGCGACCAGTAAAACTGATTTAGATCAATGTAATTAATCATTACCGGGCCAAATACTATATGGCGCCCTCCTTTATCTGGCATGCCAATGCAACTTAGCTAGGGTATTCTTAACAAAGTACACAGACCCTATTTTGGTAATCGAAACGAAATGAAACGCAAAGTTATATTGAACTATACTCTGGTATAACATTCCTAAACTTGATCAATAAAAGGATAGTGTAATGAGCGTTACATCCTATATTTTAGGTTCCATATTACTTTGCAGTAGTTTTACAACTACAGCATATGACGACAGTAAATCCCAAAAGTTACTCAAAGATGCCTTGAGTGCTGCGCCTATCACCTTGCGAAGTAAAGTAACCGTACTGGATTGGGACCACAAGGTATTAAAACAAGGCTCGAATAACTACACCTGTTTTCCTACGCCGCCTCACCTAAAAGGTAAAGCCCCGATGTGTTTAGATGGTCCTTGGCGGGCATGGGCTGACGCATGGATGAACAAAAAACCATTCCAAGCTAAAGCCATGGGTATCTCGTATATGCTCGCTGGTGACGAAGGGGCAAGTAATATCGACCCTTACGCTAAAGGAAAAAAAAGTGACAATCAATGGATCAAAGAAGGCCCGCATTTAATGATCATAACCCCCGATAAAACCCTACTCGATTCACTACCGACAGATCCACGTAATGGGGGACCCTATGTGATGTGGAAAGGAACACCCTATATTCATATCATGATCCCTGTTGCTACAAAGAAATAAGACTGATTGAAGTCGTACAATACAGAGTTAAATCAAGAATTAAATACTAGGGTTATCTTAAAATGATGCCACACTTGCATCATACGAACAAATTAGCCACGGTCAGTCAGTATGATATTAAATAATCTAAAAGTTATATTCATTTTTGTTACTTGTTTAACACTTTCGGCTTGTAGCCTATTCGATATCCAGCAGCTCGACGATAAAACAAAAATCGTTAAAATTTACGATGCATTCGAGCATATTGAACAATGCCAATTCATCAATGAACTCGTTGGCTCTGAAGGCACTTGGTACAGCTATTTATTTGTTTCCAACAAAGACCTCACACTTGGCAGTATTAATGATTTAAAAAACCAAGCGAATGCAATGGGCGCTAACGCGGTCCACATTCAATATAGCTTGGATTTTAATACATCGGTGACCTTTTTTGCCCAAGCATATGACTGTGCGCAATAACTCACGTGATAATTAACGGCCGTAATAACTAATTAAGCGAAAGACACCGCCAACTTCTGTTCTGAAGTTATTGGCTTGATTAAATTCAACAAATGGTTCTACCTCACAGTACATCCATGACTTATAGATGAGATTCCGATAACGAATTGAAATGAAGTAATTTTCATTCGAAATATCTTCTGAATTATTACTTCTATTGTATTGAACGCCGCTGACGAGCAGTTGATTTTTTCCCGTCGATTTGATGTGATAAAAACCAATTTTTCGCCGTGTATTTGATTCTGTCTGAATTTTCTGCCAACTTGCGGATAAAGACAGATAGCTTTTTTCAAGCTGGTAGGCTGCAACCGTTTTTATACTTGGCTCCCAACCGTCTTGTAAAAAATAGTCCAAGCGAGGTTGCAAACTTAAATCAACCTGTTGAACTCGCCAGTTAAACTGTACTTCACTGCGAAGATAGACCTGACTACGACTGAATCCGACTCTATTTTTAACCTGCCATTTTTGATTAAACTGCTTGATGTATTGAAAAGCAACATTGACACCGTCTTGATTGTCTTGGATATGATTAGATTCATAATCTAACAAGTGTTCATCTTCATCGTCGTCATTATCAATCACCAAAGCAAACCTTTCATTCCATTGGGGTAAATGCAAAGAAACTTTAAAATTGACATCAACATCATCTAAATCTGCGGTGCGAGGTAACCAAGATAATTGTAAATAACCCTTAGCAGAAGCCCTGTCATTGCTATTATCATCACTGTCATTACTACCAATAGCATCTAACCAAGAAGCCGTGCCTTGCATCATAGTATTGACCTGATTTTGTAGAACGTCAGCCCTTGGTAACTCACTTTTCACTGACGGTACCTCTTCAGACAACGCCATAAAAGAGATAATTAAACAACTACAGGCGACAATTAACTTCATGCGCGATAACACTCTATAGGCTAGACATTGTGATGATACGGTAAGTAAAGTGTATTAACATTTATGTAATTAAGCCATTCGATCAGTGAGTCACGACGATGCAAACGTTTGGCGGTCAAATATCCCGGCAAACAGTGACAACCGATACTAAAAATAACGCGAGTTCGCAAACCAAAGAACAGCGCAAAGCAAAGTTAAACCTTTATTTAAATTTCGAATTGCGATGGTAGTATTAGTGTCATATTTCGTTTCTATAATCACATCTATTATCTCGCTACCATGTAGTTTCAAAATGTTAACAACAAAAAGATTGATTGCTCATCGTGGGATGTCATCCCTAGCGCCAGAAAATACATTAGCCGCATTCTCTTTATGTAAAGCACATAATATTCAGTGGTTCGAGTGTGACATTGATATTTTAAGAGACGGTACGATCATTGTTTCCCATGACGATACCTTAGATCGTTGTACCGACAAGAGTGGTCAGTTATATAACATCAGCCACGACGATATCGCTAATATCGATGCCGGCAGCTGGTTTGCAGACCAATTCATTGGTGAAAAACTACCCACTCTTGAACAGTTAATTACCTTAGCAAATCGGCTTGAGCTAAACATGAATATCGAAATAAAATCATGTGCAGCCAGCCCAGAGTTAACTTATACCCTTATTGATAACTTAATCGTTGGGCTGAAAAACCTAGACCCTGAGCGTGAATTAATCGTCTCAAGTTTCAACCACCTTGCACTAACCGAATTCAAACGTCGTAGCCCTGAAACTCAAGTCGCTTGTTTATTTGAAAGCCACCACTTATGGAATGATTGGAACTCAATTCTAGATTCGTGTAACGCTGACTACATCCACCCGGAAGACAAAGGTTTAACACAAGAAATGGTTCATAAATTTAAAACTGCCGGTTTTAAAGTTAACGTGTGGACAGTCAACGATCACGCGCGTGCGAATCAGTTATTCAACTGGGGCGTTGACGGTATTTGTACCGATATCGCTCATGAATTCGCAATACAAAGTATTAGCTAACCAATAATGATCTTCCGATGGATGTATCTAAACACCACATACACAACGATTAGGTAATAGAAAGTAAAAAACCCCAGTAGATACTGAGGCTTGAATAAATCAGTCAATAAAGACTTAAGAGGCTAGCTTACATTGTTTTAGCGAATGTACGCGTGATAACGTCTTGTTGCTGTTCTGATGTTAATGAGTTAAAACGCACAGCGTAACCCGATACTCGAATTGTTAGCTGTGGGTAAGCACTCGGATTTTTAATCGCATCTTCTAGCGTTTCACGTGTTAATACGTTCACGTTTAGATGTTGACCACCTTCTATTTTAGTAGGCTCTTCAATAGCAACGTCACGTGACTCAAAGTTACCTAGCTCAGCTAAACTAACAACTGCATCTTGCGCGATGAAATCATCCACAGTACCAATACATCTTGCTTTTTCTGCACTTTCATCAATGAGCCAAATTGAATTATTTAAACGCTGATCGTCAGCTTTAGTGATTTGAATACCTTTTAATTTACTCATTGCTTTACCTTCTTGTTGTATGTTTAAGCTAACCATACAACAAGAAACCTTAATAACACAAGAGTTACAACACAAATTATTAATACTTTATGGGTAGTTTACATTTATGTAGAATCGATGTTAAAACAAGGTTAAAGCGATGAGTAAAATAAACATAAAAATCAATATTTAACTCGAGTTTGTGCAGATAGGTCAACTCCCTTTAGCATCATCATAATACTGCCGTATTTGTTTGAAGTCTTCAAACAAGAGTTTCGATGATAATGTTACTTCACCAAAATGATTGGTTTCAGGTTTGAGTATGGCTTGTAATTGCCCTTTCGGGTTAATCACCATAAAAGCGACACTGTGGCTAACGCTATAATTATCATTAGTAGCTGCATACTCATAAATAGCAATAATGTTTAAGCTATTTACAAAACCTAAATAAGTAAGCCCCTCAATTTGCCTTAGCCCTATTATCTCGGGGGCAAAAAATGCCAGATAGTCAGTCAAGACTTGAGTTGTATCCCGCCGAGGATCAACGGTATAAAAAATAATATCGACATCATTCTCAAATTCGCTTTGTGCTAGATAACGCTGAAATTGACTCAGTGCTAATAACGTCATGGGACAAATGTCGGCGCAGTGCGTATAACCCGCAGCGACGATATGCCACTTCCCTAACAAGTCAGCTTGAGTAAAAGGCTGGCCATGCTGATCTTGTAATACAAAGTCCGCAATTGGCATGGCCTCACTCAAGGCGACACCATTAACTTTCGCTACGGGTTGCGATTGATATAAAGCAAACAAGATCCTTAGCGCAATAAAAAAAACGAATATGAGGCTTAAGCCTACGCCGGTATATAAAAATTTATTAGCAGTTTTTTTTAAGGCCAATTAAGGATACTCCATTAACCACATTTGATTGTAAACACCGATTCATAAAACCCTGTTTATGAACACCTCTTTATAAAAGCCTATTTATAAATACATAGCTGGCTTCTATATTCATTAAGGTAATGAATATCAATATCGCAATGGGAGGAATGAATAACAATAGCTTCACTGCAAACCGCTCCCAATTCAGATGCATGAACACGGCTAAAATAAGCCCAGCTTTCATGAGCATGAACATCAAGATAAGTGCCCAGCGTAAATAACCTTGAACCTGCATGTAATCGACCATGTAAGAACAAGCGCTTAAGATAAACAGCAATAACCATGCCTTAAGATAAAGGCTAATGGGATGCACTTGACCCACTTTATGTGTTTGTGTGGACTTCATGATCACACCTCACCAAAGATAGAAAAAAGCAAAAATGAATACCCAGACCAAATCAACAAAATGCCAATATAGCCCAGCTATTTCGACCATGTGATAACCTTTTTTTTCATAATCGCCCGCATGTACACGCTTGGCGACCACTAACAGATAAATAACCCCAACACTGACATGCAAACCATGAAACCCAGTGATCATAAAAAAGGTAGCGCCAAATTGTACAGCGCCAAATGGATTACTCCACGGCCGAACCCCTTCTTCAAAGATCAACTTACTCCACTCAAACGCTTGCATACCGACAAAGGAAATACCGAATAACGCCGTGATAAATATCAGTACACTGGCTTTACGTTTATCGCCTTGATAGGCAAAGTTAACCGCCAATGCCATCGTGCCACTACTGGTAATAAGTATGAAGGTCATAATAGCAATTAACACTAAAGGTACGTGCTCACCTGCTATCGTTAACGCAAATACGTCACTCGTATTCGGCCAAGCATCCACAGCACTCATTCGCACGCTCATATAAGTGGTTAAAAAAATACCAAAAATAAAAGTATCACTGAGTAAAAATATCCACATCATAAACTTAGGCCAAGGCATATCAAACACGGTGCGATCATTAGACCAATCTGCTACGGCACTTTGCCAGCCTTTCTTGTCATCATCATTGTGGCTGTTATTATTCATGAACGTCTCCTAAAAACCACAAAGCAATGCAATCGTTTTGTAAGTGTCTGGTGTTGCCGTTAACAATGCAAACAACAGCATCCACACAATAAACAAATAATGCCAATACCAAACACATAAGTGTAAATTGGCAGTCAATCGTTCACTATCAGCATGTCGAACAAAGGTAACCACAACCCGTATTAATGCAATAAAACCACCTGCCAAATGTAATCCATGAATACCTGTAAACAAATAAAAATAACTGTTGGCAGGGTTACCATTTACGGCGAAACCTGACGCAGTAAGCTGTTTCCACACCAATAATTGCCCGATTAAAAACAAACAGCTAAATAATCCAGTCAGACATAACGTCAACACCATACGAGTATGTGTCACGCGCTCGTTAATCGGCTTAGATGTCGCGGCAAAGCGGATAGAAATGGACGCGAGTAATAAAAACGCGCTATTTACCCAAAGGGTAACGGGATTGCTAAAGGGCAGCCAAGGCGGGCCCGCTAACGCCGTAAAATCGGGATATTGTGAGCGTGATAAGAAGGTGATTGAAATCAACAAAAAGACAACCGTCACCACCATCAAAAAGAACACCAGCGCGGTTTTAGTTGATTGAATCTGAATCACGCTTAAGCACTGTGTCTGATTATACGATTCGGTCATATCAGCATCGTCTGACAACCAAGGCTTACTGAGTAATTGGCGAATAATGTTCATTATCACCGCCCTCCCTTATCTGTTAATAAACACTCTGCATCCGTTTTATTTTGTGGGGTAAAGTCTGTTTTGTGCCCAGGCACACTGTAATCATAAGCCCAACGGTAAACGACAGGCACGTTATCCCCCCAATTACCATGTACCGGTGGGCATTGCGGTGTCTGCCATTCCAACGACGTCGCTTGCCAAGGATTAGCAACGGATACTTTACCGTGACGTATACTCCAAATCAGATTGAAAATAAAGATCAGCTGAGCCACCCCCACAATCAAGGTCGCAACCGTAATACCAGCGTTGAGTGTTTGCGTTGAATCGGGAATGAAATCGGTATCACCCAGCGCAAAATAACGACGCGGCACACCAAGAAAACCAAGATAGTGCATCGGTAAATAAATCGCATAAGTCCCAAGAAAAGTAACCCAGAAATGTAATTTACCCAGTCCCGTATGCAGCATGCGCCCCGTCACCAACGGGAACCAATGATAGATCGCCGCAAACAACACCATAATCGGCGAAACCCCCATCACCATATGAAAATGGGCGACCACAAAGAACGTATCCGACAACGGTAAATCAACCACCACATTACCCAAGAACAAGCCCGTTAGACCACCGTGGGTAAAGGTAAAGATAAAACCAATGGCGAATAACATTGGCACCGTAAAATGGATGTTGCCACGCCACAGTGTTAGCAGCCAATTATAGACTTTTAGTGCAGTCGGTACCGCTATGATCAAGGTGGTGGTCGCAAAGAAGAAACCAAAATATGGATTCATCCCACTGACATACATATGATGTGCCCACACCACAAAACTCAACCCACCAATCGCCACGATCGCCCAGACCATCATCCGATAACCAAAGATATTTTTACGAGCATGCGTCGCGATCACATCCGATACCATGCCGAATGCGGGCAAGGCGACAATGTATACCTCGGGATGACCAAAAAACCAAAATAGATGTTGAAATAAGATGGGACTGCCGCCGGTGTAGTCTAGGTTTTCACCTAAGGATAAGATCGCCGGCATAAAGAAGCTGGTACCCAGTAATTTATCAAACAACATCATGATCGCGCTGACCAGCAACGCCGGAAACGCTAATAGCCCTAAGATCGTAGCAATGAAGATCCCCCACAATGTCAGCGGCATTCTCATCAAGGTCATGCCACGAGTACGCGCTTGCAATATAGTGGTCACGTAATTAAGTCCGCCCATGGTAAAAGCGACAATAAAAATAGCCAGCGATAACAACATCAACAAGATACCGTTATCAGCCCCCGGCGTACCTTGCAAAATAGCCTGAGGTGGATACAAGGTCCACCCTGCACCTGTCGGCCCACCGGTAACAAAAAAACTGGATATCAGCACGATAACCGAAACTAAATAAGTCCAAAAACTCAACATGTTAAGATAAGGGAATACCATGTCCCGCGCGCCAATCATCAATGGAATAAGGTAATTACCAAAGCCACCGAGTAATAAAGCGGTGAGTAAATAGATCACCATAATAATGCCGTGCATCGTGACATATTGCAGATAAGAGCTTGGGTCAATAAAAGAGAAATGATCTGGAAAGCCGAGTTGTAAGCGCATTAGCGCAGATAATACTAAGGCGATCAGACCCACAAAAATAGCCGTGATCGAATACTGAATAGCAATCACTTTATGATCCAGACTCCACACATACTTAGCAAAAAATCCCGATGGTTGGTGATCGTCTGCTATAGGCTGTATTTCTTTCACTCAAACCTCCTACCAAACCTTATTGAACAAATCTTATGAAAACAAGCCCTATTGAACTGGCTGCAATGTAGCGATATACGCGAGCACATCGTCGATAGCGTGATCGTCTTGCAGTAATTTAGACATCAGGATCATCTGAGGACCATACATATCTTGTGGGTGTTTACCGCGAATACCTTGTTGATAGTTCTTTAATTGACGTTTGAGGTAACCGGTATATTGTCCCGCTAACTTAGGTGCTTTTTGGGCATAATGTCCTTGCGCAGACTGACCATGACAAACGGCACAATTTTTATAAATATTTCGTCCAACTGACACATTACCGCGACGTTCAGTTGACTGGGTAACCGTCACAGCTGGCAATGAATGAAGGTAAAGACTGATATTGGCCACCGCAGCATCGTCCGCTAACATCGCGGCAAACGGTAACATTTGACGGCCATAAATATCATCATCACTGCCTCCGCGAATGTTATTTCGGAAATAATGTAACTGTCGATTAAGGTAATCACTTTCCTGACCCGCTAATACTGGCGCACCGATGACTTTATTCCCTTCACCATTAACGCCATGACAGGCGATACATGCGGTATAGCTTTGTTGACCCGCGGTAATATCACGACTAATACGCGCAAGGCTTTGCTTAAATGTGGGCTGTTGATTAAGCCATATTTGATAATCATCTTCAGATTCGACAACAACGTGTCCACGCATTGTATAGTGGGCAATACCACATAACTCAAGGCATAGGATCTCGTAACGACCAAGTAAAGTAGGTGTAAACCAGAGGTAAGTTTGCGTGCCTGGCACCAAGTCCATTTTAACTCTGAATTGAGGGACGGTGAAATTGTGTAACACGTCTTTAGATCGTAACAACACTTTAATCGGACGTTCGATAGGCAGGTGTAATACATTACTATTGATCAATACATCATCTTGGCCATGTGGATCGTCGGGATCGATACCAAACGGATTATTCTGATTAATTAACGCAATGGCCGTACGACCCAGTTGGCCATCGTCACCGGGTAAGCGAAAACTCCAATGCCATTGCTGACCAACCACTTCAACCTCACTAGCATCTGCAGGCACATCGACAAAGTCAGCCCAAACAAACAACCCGGGTGTTAGCATGGCGATAATACCAATCGAGGTTAATACTGTTAACCAACCTTCTAATTTGCGGTTTTCAGGATCATATTCTGCTTTTCTATTTTTGTTGTAACGGTACCGATACACCACGTAAGCGAGAAATAGGTTCACGGCAACAAATACGGTACCCGTGACCCAGAAGGTAATATTGATAGTTTGATCGATCGCAGTCCAATTTGAGGCGATAGGCGTAAACCACCATGGACTTAAAAAATGAAACAGCAAGGAGCTAATAACCAGTAACAGAATTACTACCGCAATGACCATAATTTAACCGTTATTTAACCATCGAAAACTGTCAGTTTTACAAAACATAAAACCAAGCAAGGATATGAAGCTAGTACAATTAACTAAGCTTAGTTTAAAAACGTTGAATTGCTTCGACCGATAATAAAAGCACTGGTTTAAGGCGCTCCCTTCACCACGCGATTATAGGCATCCTGACAGCTAACGACCCAATGCGGTGATCCTGACCCACAACAAATAGGTTCGACATTGGGGTGCGACTTCATTATCATGCCAAAATTATGCTCTTGTACCGGATCCACATCGACAAATAAAATGTGTTTGCCTTTTATCAGTAATTCTTGAAAACGAACAAAGTGTACATTCGGCTTCTGGAAACCAATAAAGCCCCCTTCCCAAATACAAAAACCAAAACTCAGCACAGACAAAAAAATGAAGGGTAACCAACCTGCCGCGCCATCAGTCCACCCCATCATATAGGGTAACCCTAACGCCAACATAGCCACAATGACGCCAACGCCAGCGCCTATTTCGCCCCCCCGAATAACATTTTGTTTAAGCAAAGATTCAACTTCATGTAAATGGTGCTGCTCAACGTGGCAATCATCAAGACTTAATACATGAATTTGGGGTTCGGTAAATCCTTCTGCTTCGAGCTCCCTTTCAACAATCTCTAGTTCATCAAGATCATCAGATACATAATAGTGTCTTAACATAGTAGCTACCGCCTTGAAAACTGTCGCTATTCAAAAATCACATTGCTCGTTAACCTAGAATTCATACACCAAAATACATACGCATGGACAAACCATAGTTCGGTTATGCCTATAAGTGAAGATAAGGAAGGTAATTAGCAGGCATAAAAAACCAGATAGTTAATTTATAACCCACACTATAAATCGACTGCACTCACTCCATATAGAGATTAAATAATATTATTACTAGATAAATTTGTGATCTAAGGTGTAAATCCACACCATAATTTATGCTTGAGTTCACAGACTTAATCATCATCACGGTTAGAAAAAACACATATCAATAATGCTATTATCCAGCAATTTAAGTTATGTTAGAGTTAAAACTTAATGGGCATTATAAAAATACCCAACTCAAACTTAAGGTTTATAACATGGAAGATTTCATTACTTCAGTTGTGCAGGATAATATTTTAACGCTAACAATAAATCGCCCTAAGGCACGTAATGCTTTAAATCAGGCCATGTATTTATTACTCGCGCAAGGATTAGAAACGGCACAACAGGATGATGCCATTCATGTTGTGATGATTAAGGGAACGGTCGATATTTTTTGTGCTGGCAATGATATGCAAGATTTTCAAGCCATGTCGCAAGGCCAAGCGGATCAATATGGTGCCCGCTTTATGCGCGCATTAATCAACTGTGATAAACCTATTGTTGCTGCAGTTAATGGTTCTGCAATGGGGATCGGCACCACCATGTTACAGTTTGTCGATTTCCTCTATTTATCGCCAACGGCAATATTTCAAACACCATTTGTGGCGATGGGGTTATGCCCGGAACTCGGCTCGAGTGAATTATTAGCGCAACAAATTGGCGTGCGTAAAGCGCGAGCCATGTTATTAGCAGGCGAATCTATGCTAGCAAATGAAGCAGTTACTTTAGGGTTTGCGAATGAAGTATGTGACTCACCAGATGATGCTGCATTGCAAAGGGCCATCACACTTGCAAAACTGGCACCCATCGCTATGCGCACCAGTAAAGCAATGTTGATGAGAGAGTCTCGACAGCAACTATTAGATATCGTTGAATATGAAAATAAAAGTTTGGCTTATTTAGTCACTCAACCAGAATGTCGTGAAGCGGTTAGCGCTTTTATGGAAAAACGCCAACCGGACTTTAACCGGTGCTGATTGCTATCATCGGTAACCCTGTATAACGGCAGCCATTTCTAATAACCACCCTTTAAAGGCCTGAACTTTTTCTAACCCATCATGTTCAGGTCGCCAGACAATATAATATGCCAATTCGGTACTGCTATTCAGTACCGGGAATGGCTTCACTAATCGTCCACAAGCAAGATCATCTTTGACTAATACACTGCGGCCTAGTACGACTCCCTGCCCAGCCACCGCTGGTGGCACGAATAAACAAGCTGACACCTAACCACTCTTCTAATAAACGTACTTGCTGACCGATTGCCGCGAAGAATTTTTGGTGTTAGAAGGTGTATTCGCCGATGAGCACGGTGACTATCCTGTGGGCACGTATAAGCGAAACCCGGTCGGTACAGAGCACGCGCCGATAGTCAAAGACGGTTGTATGATCATCGTTAAACTCGGTCAATTTCAAGACGAAGACGAAGACGACCAAGATGTGGAAATTAATACCGCGGATCAAGCTTTTACTCAAGATGAAACCCGCGCGGCAGTGCAATACCAAGCGCTACACGCTTTCAAACAAGAAGTCGTACGTTTAGAATGCTGGACGCGTAACTCACATATTATCCTAGACAATACCGGTAGGATTGAACTGCTTGTTGTAAACGGTGAATTTAGTCATCAAGGGGATGTTTATCGCCAATTTGATTGGCTGCGTTTACCTGTTGGTACAGCGTTAGACATCACAACCGCTTCTGATGATTGCATTGTTTGGATCAAGACAGGTCATCACTCTTACCGCCTCTAACCTACACTTATTAAGGTAACTTGGATACTTAAAAATATGAAAACAGCATTTGTCATTATTGGCGGTGGACTCAGCGGTTTATATACCGCTTATTTATTAGAACAGCTGGGTAAAGACTATATTTTACTCGAAGGTCGATCGCGATTCGGTGGTCGAATATATACCGAAGACAAGTTTGATATGGGGCCCTCTTGGTTTTGGCCTGACATGCACCCTCGTATTACCCAATTGATTGATGATCTGCATTTATCGGTATTCCCACAACACGATAAAGGCGCATTTTTGTTTGATAAGCACGAGAACAAACCACCGCTACGTTATGAATCAGGTTATGCCGGTTCGCCACAATCAATGCGTGTGGCTGGTGGCATGCAAACAGTTGTTAATGGTATTAAAGCTAAGCTAATCACTGGACGTATTATTCGTAACGCTAAGGTATCTCACGTCGAACACAATGCAGATAAACAAGATAGTTATTCTATCGTTACCGCCAAAATAGACGGTGAAGCACAAACCATACAAGCGCGTCAGGTTATCTTTGCAATGCCGTTACGGTTGCTTGCCAACAGCATTACGTTATCACCAGAATTGCCGACGAAAGTACAGCAAAAATTCGCCTCGACAGCGACATGGATGGCTGCACATGCGAAGTTTTTTGCCATCTACGAAACGCCGTTCTGGCGTAAAACTGGTTTGTCCGGTTCAGCGAGTAGTCAAGTCGGTCCGTTAGCAGAAATCCATGATGCCAGTACCTTTGATGGTACAGGTGCATTGTTTGGTTTTGTCGGGGTCGATGCCCATACTCGTCAATCAGCAGGATCAGAACGTATTAAAGCATTGGCCGTAAAACAGCTGGTACGAATTTATGGTGAACAAGCTGCACGACCGATAGATGTGAAGTTAATCGACTGGAGCCAAGAAACCATGACAGCAACAGATGCAGATAAAAATGCACCGAATGGCCACCCGCAGTATGGTTTACGTGATATTCAATCAGCACTAGCGCCTGTTTATCAACAAGGTTGGTACTTTGCAGGCACAGAAGCTGCAGAAGAAAACGGCGGTTATATTGAAGGCGCATTAGAAGCAGCTGAAGCAGTAATAACTCGCAGTTTAACTTAATAATTCCTATAGATAACAAGTCTATTTACAGCCTTAGCTTACTGTAAACAGACTTGTATTATCCTTAAGTATTCATTATCAATATTTCTTACCATCCGTTAATTACTTTAATGACTTTAATAACTGATTACGCAATTGATCATGATAATAAAATACCCGTGTCATGTCTTTCGGATACCAGGATATATTTTCCAGTAGGATCATGCTGGTATCTGATTTTGGATAATAACTTAATGTCGAAATATAACCGAGAACATAGCCGCTGTGACTCCATTCTTGCACCGCTGTGTTGTCAGATAATTGCAGACCAAAACCATAACCTAACGCACCCCAACGATGTTTTCTAGTCGCCGCTTTAGTGACCATCTGTACATGTGATTTAGCTGATATTAACTCGCTATTATGCAAACACTGATTCCATGCCACTAAATCTTCGGCAGTAGAGATAATTCCGGCACTTGGCGCGGCACGAGCAGGCAAATCCTTAGTAATAGCCACCAGCTCACCCGGTGATTTTTCATGATAACGCAGCGCATTATGGGTATTACTTGATGGGTTGGTGTTGTCCATACCACAGTATTCAAACATGTCAGAAGCTAACGTTTCATAATTCTTTCCTGATGTCGTAGCGACTAATTCACCTAACAGGTTATAACCGGTATTTGAATATGCAAACACGTCACCTGGGACAGTTTTAAGTGGTTTATCCATCGCCACAATACCAGATAAATGATTAAGCAATTGCCTAACCGTTATAACCGCATCCCACTTCCCTTTTAAGCGTTCAAGATACTGAGTAATTGGCGCGTCTAGATCGATTCGGCCTTGGTCAACTTCTCGCATGACTAACGCCGCTGTCATTTGTTTGCTTAATGATGCGGTTACAAATGGCGTTTGTAATGTAAACGCGAGCGCTGTCGAGTCTGAACTTGCAGACTGAGATGCAGACGTATAACTAAACGTAATATCATTACCTTTTGCGATAATGACCACACCACTAAATACTCTTGGTACATCGGTATTGGTAAATATGGATTCCAGATTAGCCACATTATTTGGCGAAGCCACACTTGCCATTGGCAACGTCATAGCCAAGCTATACGCCAAACGACAGGCAAGTACATTCATTTTTATCATTTTATAAATCCATCTATAACGTTGTGGGGAATAATCTAAACGGGTTGTTTATTGGCGAGACATATAAACAAATTGGCTATCACTGTCATCAATAACAAAGCCAAAACGCGCATATAGACCACCAACTCGATTACCTTGTAAATGACTTAGCTTACAGGGTAATTGTTGATCTTTGGCAAGTGTAATGAGTCGCTTTAATACCTTGCTACCAATGCCTTGACCTTGATGTTCTGGTAATAAGAAAAAGCGACAAAAGTGAATATGATCAGCGTTTATTTCAATCTTATAACTGCCAACAGCGATACCATCAATACAGATCAGCATCGGTTTGTTTGCCTGTACTCAAGGTTCATTGGTGTCTATATTCTGAAGTAGTTTAATAAGTTTGATTGATAACTAAAAAACGAAGAGTACCTATAAGTAATTAATATAACAAGTTAACTTAACACTTTAGCTATCTCGAATATAAATAAGATCACGATATCAGCCCTCCTGACTGGCAGATTACATTTGTTCACTATACTACCTAGTGTTATAGTTAAGATATAAACAGGGTGTTAATGCGCATATTCAAATCAAAACAATTTAAAAAATGGGCTGATAAAGAAAAGCTAACTGATGTAGTACTAACACAAGCGATTCGAGAAATGGAGAATGGCTTGATTGACGCAAACTTAGGCGGTCATGTTTTTAAGAAACGAATATCAATCTCCGGCCAAGGTAAGAGTGGCGGATTACGTACTCTCTTAGCTTTCAAAGCTGATAAGATGTCGTTCTTCATGTTTGGGTTTGCTAAAAATGAACAAGATAATATAAATAAAGATGAATTAAAAGCATTGAAGTTAATGGCAAAAGAATTACTCAGTTACAAGGTGGGCGAATTGAATAAAGCCCTTCTTCATGGTGCATTGCTAGAGGTTATAAATAATGAGTAGCATACTTGATACACTACACAAAACAGCAGAAGATTTAACGAATGCTGACGTTATGGACATTAAAACTATGCGTGAGTTTGATGTTTTATGCTTACCTAAAATAGAACATTACGACGCAGCACACATCAAAGCAATCAGAGAATCTGCATGCGTCAGCCAAAGTGTATTTGCAGCTTACTTGAATACTAGCCCTTCTACCGTACGCGCTTGGGAACAAGGTGGGAAATCTCCAAGAGGAACTTCATTAAAACTGCTCAACTTGGTCGCTCACAAAGGCTTAGATATCTTAGCTTATTAATAGAGCAATACAAAAAGGCCAACACAACCCTAAGTCTGTGTTGGCTTTTAATCACTCTAAATTAATAACACTGTTATCAACTCATTCAGTACTCAATATTAGTGGCTAGCGACAACTGAGAAGTAATAAATCATCGCCGATGCAATACTTAACGGCACACCGTCACCTAACAAGGTAAACGAGAAAATTGCCACACTGCCTAAAAATATATTTTGATACGGTGGTTGAAATAAAAATAAGATATCAAACGCGAATAAAAAGTCACACTCACCATTAGCCAACGATTTAACTGCTAAATCAACCCATAGAATATCCACACTATAGGTCAATGATTGCGGGTTTCAGCAATATCCATCAGTTCGATTAAGGTGGGGGAAGACAGTGAATGTGGCGAGGCAAGGGATCGAGGATAGGCTGTGAACTGCGATCAACTAACTGCTGACCAACAGCCGCTTCAAGCGCTTTAATATGTCGGCCGAAAGCAGGTTGGGTTATGTGCCTTAACTACGCCGCTAAATTAGACCGCTATTGTAGCGAACCTCACCTTGCATCACTACAATTATTACAAGGCCGTCATTTAATAAGTGAACACAGAAATGCTGATATCTATTTGTATGTGTACATATCAACGAGATCATGTTGTCGATACCCTCAGGAGTATTGCCGCCTTACAACTACCAGATCACGTTACTCTTGAAGTGATCGTCGTTGATAATGATGAGCACGCTTACGCGGAAATGCTGGTCAAAGGCCAAGCGAATGTCATGGATATGCCGGTATATTACCGCCAAGAAACTGCAAAGAATATTGCCTTGGCACGTAACTGCTCCATCAATAATACCAAGGGTGAATGGGTGGCATTTATCGATGATGATGAAGTGGCCGATCCCGATTGGTTAGCGCAACTGTTATCAACCGCGCAAACTTTTCAAGCCGATGCTGTATTCGGCCGAGTCAAATCAACCTACCCTAGCCATACTCCGCAGTGGATCATTGATTCTGGTGTATTTGAACGCCCAGCGGTAAGTAACGGCCAAGAAGTCTCCAGTGGTGCGACAAATTCAACATTAGTCAGTCAAGCGGCCATTAAAAAATATCAACTCAAGTTCGATTCCGACTATGGCTTAACCGGGGGTGAGGATGCGGATTTCTTTTATCGGTTATATCAGCATGGCGGTAAACTAGTGTGTTCAAATGAAGCCTATGTCAGTGAAGAAGTGGCAAGTAACCGATTGAATATAAACTACCTATTAAGACGGGCAATACGCATAGGCGAAACCTATACCCGTTATCGCATACAACAAGCGCCGTTAGCCAACAAACTAGCTTACTTTACCGACGTGTTAATAAAACTGATTATATTGTTATTTATCGTATTGGTTAAATTACCTTTCGGCCAATCAAAATACGCCAAACCATTATTACAATTAGTGGATAAATACGGAAAAATAAAAGCGTTATTCACCTCTAAAACCGTCAAACTGTACAACTGACAACTGACAACTGACAACTGACAACCATTTTATGATGGCAGCCTATAACGTACCCCACTAAATTCTCTGCTTATAAACCAAAAGCGAGTCACAGATAACAATGACTCGCTTTAGATTTAGCTGAATAGGATTAACCTGACACGGCTAACCTAAATTAACCCGTTTAATATTGTCCGATTCTAACGGTTGGTTTTCCAGCACCATTTCACTAAATCGTTGGCGTAATTTACGGCCATCAATGTGGCCTTGAATTTCTACATCTTGAAATGAGATCGACTCACCTTGGTTAATATCCACTAATAATCGAGCACCTGTCGCCAGCCCTAAAGGTAATGCGTTATGTTCTACAGATAATTCAGCACTGGTCATTTCGCCGTAATAGTCATAACCACCTATGCAATCAAGCTGGTCGCCTTTTTTCAGGTCGCGCTTGGCACGCGTGATCACATCCGATACCGGTGCGCCCAGTGGACGTACAACAGATTGATGCTCAACAACATTCACGTATAAACCGTACAAGGCTTCAATACCCGGCATATGGTAAGGTAAATACAACAGGTAATTAGGGCCATTACCCATTTTATAATAAGAAAGCGAATCTAATATTTCAGGTTTATCCGTGGTAATAACGGCAAATACCCCACCACTGGGTTCAACCCCACAAACAACTTCAATCACCCCAGTTTGATTCAAAATACCGCCGTCTTCTTTTAATTTCAATAAATCAACAATATCTTCAAGTGTACCTTTGGCTAAATGCATACCTGGCACATCAGCAACTAAACCGGTGGCATTCGAGACAATCGTCATTTCCATCGACATTTTAGAGCCATCCGCAAAGGATGCGATCATCGTTGGTTTCTGCCCTGATTTTTCAGCCCAAGGTAATACCGAATCTGGGTTAGCAAAAGAATCGTGAAAACCTTTGAATTTACCAACGGCCACTATCCCGAAGCCCAACACATCGGCATAATTATAAAGGTGCTTAATCAACCCCGGTTCATCGCCCCACATATTACTGTAAATCAGACCTTTTTCACGGAAAAGTTCAGCAAGCACAGGGCCAACAAGTGCATCGGTTTCAGCGCTAACCACAAAATGTTTATTGGCCGCTAACGTAGCAAGCCCGAGTTCGCAACCAAATTCAGTATCACCCGTCAACTCAACCACAATGTCAGCATCACTGGCACAGAAATCTTCAACGTTGTCGGCAATAATCGATAACGGTAAATTAGCATCTTTCAGCAAGGCAATAATTGGCGCACGTGTTTTGGAGTAAATAGAAACCACATCAATGAAATCCAGCAGCGTTATCTGCTGTATCAACCCCTTACTAATATAGCCAGCACCCGCTATAGCAACCTTGATACTCCCATGTTCTATTTTATACGCATCTAACAGATTTCGATTAATCATTTATTTTCCCCCGCGGTAAACAGTTATGCCATCGTTGTTTCAATAACATGACGTAACTTACGCCGCCAATCCGAAAGTCTAAATATCGGTGAAATTTTATGACAGTTTAAAATGCCATTTCTAGGCCGTGCGGCAATTGAAGCATATTCTTCACTTGTCACGCTGACTAAATGGCGACCCTGCTCACCGGGTTGGTATTTATCTAATTCTTCAAAAATAGCGCAAGCAAAATCGAACCAGCTTACCCCACTATCACCACAAAAATTATACTCACCAAGTTGATACCGATTTGTTTCAGCCATACGGTCCTTAGCAATATCAAGCGCTAAATTGGCGACATCCCCAGCATAAGTCGGACAACCAAATTGATCATTCACAATGCGGATCGGCACTGTTCCACGGCGCAATGAAAGCATGGTCGTGACAAAGTTTCGCGCGTATTCACTAAACACCCACGAGGTGCGAATGATGATGTAATGACTCAAATAGGTCTTTATATATTGCTCACCTTGTAATTTAGTTCGCCCATATACATTTAACGGCGCTGGCGTATCGGTCTCGACATAACGGTAATGACTGCGTCCGTTAAAAACATACTCGGTCGAAAAGTGGATTAATAACGCCCCTATGTGATGACATTGCAGTGCCAATAAATAAGGTCCGTAAGCATTTACCGACTCCGCGGCTCCCGCCTCGTTTTCTGCTTTATCCACCTCTGTATACGCTGCCGCATTAATCACCACATTGGGCTTAAACGCCTTAAATACCCTAGCAACTTGCGCTGCATTGGTGATATCCAATGTCTCTATATCGGTGAGTAATACATCCCATTCTCGATGATCTATACGGTCTTTAATCGACTGGCCTATTTGGCCTTTTTGCCCAGTCACTAATAATCGAAACATAAAGGCCACCCTTGCTTAAC
This sequence comes from Moritella yayanosii, assembly GCF_900465055.1. Lineage (NCBI taxonomy): Bacteria > Pseudomonadati > Pseudomonadota > Gammaproteobacteria > Alteromonadales > Moritellaceae > Moritella > Moritella yayanosii. The sequence goes on from NZ_LS483250.1 coordinate 1,257,117, forward strand.
ACAAGTCGTTAAACTTAAGGCCCATTTTATCTTTATCTGACAATAACGGGGCATCACAAGGCCAATCAATGTTTAATGCCGGATCATTCCAAATAAGGCAGCCTTCATCGCTATTGTCATAATAATTGGTACATTTATATTCAAAATCAGCAAGATCAGATAACACCACAAAACCATGGGCTAATCCCGGCGGTAACCAAAATTGCAGTTTATTCTCAGCATTTAATCGCAGCCCATGACACTGCCCATAGGTAGGTGAAGCTAAGCGTATATCGACGGCAACATCGTACACATCCCCCAATACAACACGCACTAACTTGCCTTGCGGTTTATTTTTTTGAAAATGCAGTCCTCGTAAAACATTTTTTTCCGACCGTGAATAGTTATCTTGTACGAAATCAAACTCACCTCCAAGCACATCGCGATAACGAGCCGCTTGGAATGTTTCCATAAAGAAACCGCGATCATCTCCAAATACATCAGGCTCGATAACCAAGGCGCCAGCAATCGAGGTTTTAGACACTTTCATCTAAAACTCCTCGCGCAGCAAGCCGTAGAGATATTGCCCATATTCTGTTTTCTGTAACAGACATGCTTGGTCTTCTAATTGCCCGCGCGTGATCCAACCTTTTGAAAAGGCGATTTCTTCTAAACAAGCCACTTTTAAGCCTTGATTATGCTCAATCGTCTGCACAAACATTGCGGCTTTCAATAAAGAATAATGGGTGCCGGTATCAAACCAAGCAAAACCACGACCAAAGCGCTCAACGTACAATTCACCTAACGCTAAATACATATTGGAAATATCTGTGATCTCGACTTCATTGCGGGCCGAAGGCGTTAAAGACTTGGCCATGTTAATGACCCTGTTATCATAAAAATATAAACCAGTAACGGCATTATTCGACTTAGGTTTCTCAGGCTTTTCTTCAATACTTAGCACATTACCTTCTTTATCAAACTCGACAACACCAAAACGGCCTGGATCTGTCACCCGATAACCAAATACCGTCGCGCCAGTATCCTTACTGGTGGCGTTCAATAATTTACCGCTGAAGTGTTGCCCATAGAAAACGTTATCACCTAAAATAAGGCAGACATTGTCCGCGCCAATAAAGTCTTCAGCAATGATAAATGCTTGGGCGATACCGTCAGGGCTCGGCTGTTCGGCGTATTCAATATTAAGCCCAAAGGTGGAACCATCCCCAAACAAAGCCTTAAAATGAGGTAGATCAGCCGGGGTCGAAATGATTAAAATATCTTGAATGTCCGCCAACATCAGTACCGAAAGTGGATAATAGATCATCGGTTTATCGTAAATAGGTAACAGCTGCTTGGAGACAGCTTTGGTAATGGGGTGTAAACGTGTGCCAGACCCACCCGCTAACACAATACCTTTGTATTTTTTATTGCCCATTAGCGCTTTCTCCTCGACGTGTTAACTGATAATCACCATTTAAGACACGCTGCCACCACGCTGTATTATCTAAATACCACTGCACCGTTTTTCTAATACCCGTTGCAAATGTTTCCTCTGGTTGCCAGCCTAACTCACGTTGAATTTTACTTGCATCCATCGCATACCTCAGATCATGCCCTGGCCTATCATGAACAAATTGGATCAGATCACGATAATGTTCAACGCCATCGGGTTTGTCGGGTACCAGATCGTCTAATACACTGCACAAGCTATTCACCACATCTATATTACGTTTCTCGTTATGACCACCAATGTTATAGCGCTCACCAATTTGACCTTTTGTCGCCACCAGCACTAATGCGCGAGCATGATCATCAACATACAACCAATCCCTGACTTGCAAACCATTACCGTAAACGGGCAACGCTTGCCCATTTAATGCATTTAAAATCATGTGCGGAATGAGTTTTTCAGGGAAATGATAAGGGCCATAATTATTCGAGCAGTTAGTGATTAATGTCGGAAGACCATAAGTTCGACACCATGCACGCACTAAGTGATCAGCACTCGCTTTGGTGGCAGAATAAGGCGAACTGGGATCATAAGCTGTAGTCTCAACAAACAGCCCGTTTTGGCTCTCTTTACTTCCTTGACAAGCTAAATCACCAAATACCTCATCGGTCGAAATATGATGAAAACGAAAACCTGCCTTTTTTTCATCTGCTAATGACAACCAATAAACCCGTGCCGATTCAAGTAAGTTATACGTGCCAATAATATTGGTTTCGACAAAACAGTTCGGACTTTCGATTGAGCGGTCAACATGCGATTCAGCAGCAAGATGCATGACAATATCAGGTTGATGCTGCAAAAAGACACGATCAACTTGTTCTTTGTTACAGATATCAACACACTCAAAGGCATACTGCGACGAAAGCAAGGTCGCAGGAATTGAATCGAGATTGCCAGCGTAAGTTAAGCTATCTAGGTTCACCACCTGATAGTCCGTCTCACTCAATATGTATCGAATAACAGCACTGCCAATGAAGCCAGCACCACCTGTCACTAATATCTTCATATTACGGTACTCATGATTAACGTTACGATTACTCATAACCAACGTTACTATTGCTTATAACCAACTTACTATTGTTCATATTTAACGCTTTCAGACCTTCGGCCTTGTAACTTTCGGGCTGTGGGTATACTCGGTTTTAATAAATACTGAAAATGGTAGATAAAAGCATCGCGAATATGGAAGCGTAAAATACGGTTAGTGAATACGTCTTTAAAGCCACCATCACTGCAACGTAATCCATCAGCGCCAACGACGATCTCGCTCTCATAATGGACTTTGTAGCCCAGCGCCCAACATTTGTAGCAAATATCGGGATCGGCCATAAAGATAAAATAGCGATTGTCAAAACCGCCAATTTTACCCCAAACCTCACGGCTTATAGCCATAAATGACGATTGTAACCAGTCCACATTAGCCGATTTGCAATAATCGAACTCTACGTATTCGTAGTGCTCAGCAATGCCTTTTAACAAAGGCCAGTTTCTAAGTGACGTTCTGCGTACTACTTGCGCGAGCAAGTTAGGAAAGCGGCGCACGGTATCAGGTGTCGAACCATCATCATTTAACTGTCGGGTGCCCACAATCCCGACTTCAGGATCCCGGTTATAAATAGCAACAATATCAGCCAATGTACTGGCCGACTTCCACTCAATATCCGGATTAACAAACAACAAGTAATCACCATTGCATAAATAAGCCCCCTGATTACTGCCTCGGGGATAACCATTATTTTGCTGATTAAAAATTAATGTCACATTGTCGGCATCTTGATATTGCGACAGTATCTTCTTATTACCACTGTCCATAGAGTTATCAATAATGATCACTTCGATATCAAAGTCACCTTGTTGAGTCAGTATTCTTTCGACATTATGGACAACGCGCTGCGCTTTAAAAAAATCAACAATAACAACCGAAATTAGTATTTTCTTAGCCATAGGAATCTTCTCTTTGCTCAACAAATAGTTTTTTATCGATAACAGCTGAAAAAGCATGATTGGTAATATCAATGGTTTGATCGTATCGAGGCATAGCGATTAGCTCTGCCACGGGATAAACCGGCAATAACTCATCTGGGTACACAACAGCCATATTGGGATTATTTAACTCTTTGGCTATTTGCAGTTGATGATCATCAGAAAACTCACCAAATCGCTGCAACCGTGGCACAAATATCACTTTTTTCTGATAAATAAGCATGTGATTAATACTGCCGACACCGCAATGACTGATGACGAGGCTGCTCTCTTGCACCAAGGCATCCATTTTGTCTTTCGTCACCATATCCACAATTTCGCCATTGGCCGGTTTCACATCAACCTCAAAACCACCGGTTTGAATAAACCAACGTACGTTTGGATCGTGGTAAATATCGAGCTTTGCCATTGCCGCTATCAACCGTGGAAAAGGATAAGAATTAGTACCCGTAATAACTAAGACCAAGGGCTGTTCTGGCGATGATAGCGGCGTAATCACCTTATTCACGTGTCCTTCTAAATCAAAGGTTTTCCCCGCATAACCGACGCTATATTGGTTAGCAACCGCTTCCCATTGCGACATAAATTCATCATACAATTTATATTTATGGATCATTTTCCCAGTATTAGACAGTTCAACCACCCGCGACAATGTGTCCAAATACACAAACCTGATCGGTAAGAACTTACACACTAACGCGAAGGGTAAAACGATGGGACCACCCGTGCTAAATACTGCCCGAGGCCTTTCTTTTACCAGAACATACAGCGCATAAAAAATATTCACGAAGTGAATGAATACGTTTTTTTGCGTGCTCCACATCTTATATATTTTCTTAATTTTATCGTCGTTAACTAATACATGTGTCGTTACTAGCACAATATCGTCAACATGGTCACAGGCGCAAAGAGCTTGAGTCAGGTGGCCGCCCGCGGATGCAATGACAAGTACTTTTCTATTCGACATGTGAGCACTCCAGATCAAGGCCATCAACCAAACACTGATAATGATTAACGACGGTTTTCTTCTCAAAAATATCTAATGCATGAGTTTCTAACGCACACTTAATACGCTGTTGGAAAAAATTATGTCGAACGATTAACTCTTCAACCTTGTTTGCTAACTCATCAACACCTTGACTCTGCACCTTAATGCCAACATCAATATCATCCAAATAACCATCAATACCGGTATTGGCGTGATATAAAATGGGCAACCCAGAAAATAGCGCTTCGACAAAAACCATTCCAAAAGACTCATTGTTACTGGGTAATAAAAATGCCGAGTATTGTTGCAACTTATGTTGCAGAAGCGTGTTATCAATACGCCCTTTCATCGTAACCTTGCCATTTAACGATAATGCGTCGATCTTACCTTGCACTATTTTAATCTTATCTGCAGGCCCTGAACCGTATATATCCAACCTAATACTTGGATACGAAACACTTAATTTCGATATAGCGTCCAATAATGGCATGATACCTTTACGTTTATACTGCTCGAAACGAAAAACAGTAACAAAATTCGTCGCATCATTAAGCCGGCTAATATTTTCTATCTGCCTCATTTCGCAGGGGTTTGGTAATAAGCTAGACTGAGCAGTTGATGTATTAATCGTCGTTTTCAGCATTGCATTTATCGGTTTTTTCGCCCAACAACTCACCCAAAATATATGTTCGGCTTCTTCTAATACCATTTTCCAACGACGTCGTAACAAGGCTTTGTGCTGCAGAATACGCACATCCGTTCCCCCTCTAATCGATATAAAATACGGTATACCCATTTGATGGGCGATTGCAGCACCTAACGTGCCATCAATCGCCAATTTATGACCATGGATAAGCTGGCAGTTAATTTGTTGCTTTTGGATAAGATTAAACAGAAGGTGTCGAGCAAGAAACAGCGATAACGTCAGCGCAAAGCCGAAAGGTAAGCCCCAATAGTAAATCGAATACAATTTAGGGTTATGCGGAATAACACCCACTAACCAAGGCCATGGGGTACGATGAATAACAAAAACAGTGTTGACGATACCAGAGGTGGCATCTAATAAGGATTTAACAGCGGGCGTACTTAAGTTATTACGACCGTCAGGGTAATCAGAGTGTATATGTAAAACATTCATATCATAATAACCTACCGCAATCCGCTATAAACCAGCAGATAACCACTATTAAACAGTAATTATAGGCATTACATTCTAATACTGACCACATTTACGATGGAATAGAAAATTAAATATGACTAAGTACATAAAAATAAAGCCAAGTTTCGCATCATGTATTTTCACTACAATCAGCAACACTTGGCTTAACTAAAGTATTCGAGTTATTGAGCTTAAAGCTTATCGCTAACGCTTATAAACCCTGAGTATATTGCGCATTTGTTGCCACAGGCACTAGGTTATTTAGTGCCACTTTTGACGCTTCATCGCCCGCGAGTAGCGCTTCAAAGTGTTTGATTAGCTCGACTTTATCTTGTTCTTTTTTAGAACCTGCACCAATGTTGGTTAGGTCGATAAAGAATTCGTCAAACAGATGGGAGAAGTCATTTACTGCATCAAAGTTTAAGAACTGCTCGTCATTGTAAATGCTTGGGTAGCCGCCTTTTTGTTTATCAACCGCAAACGAAATACCTTTAATATTGGTAATTGTGGTCGCTTTCTCACATTTCAGCATGCAACCATCTTCAATCGCCGGTTTCTTACAGCCAACCGTTTGCTGGAAGAAACATTGACGACTGGTCATCATCAGAATTGGATGGTAGATACTGTAGAACAGTTTAAAGTTCTTTGGACGGGTAATATTTCTAATTTGGCCACGGTTGATCTCGTTAGAAATAAACGCACCGGCACAGTTTAACTCTTCTTGCAGGGTTAATAATGCATGTGAGTTGGTGGTGTTTAAAAACGGGCCAGCAACCCACTCGATACCCATTTCAAATGCTTTATAAGCAATACCGGTATTGTTAGTAACGATACGCTTAGGTTTCACTTGTTCCAGGATCTTCACTGACTCTAGGTAATCTTTACCAATCAATACCGCTGGGAACCACGGAATTAAACGTGGATTTTCTTGTAATAATTTAATGTGTTTAGGGCAGTTCTTTTTCAAGCTTTCAGGGATCTTGAAGTAGATATCGGCATCTGTCACGTCAGCAAGGTGTAAATCTTTTAGGTTAGCAATCAGCAGTGATAACTTAGGTGTTTCTTCTATTTTAGGGTGCTGAGGTAATGCAGGTACATCAACGTGTTTAACCACGTCACGTGAACCATTCAATAAAAACGCCACTTGGTTTTTCAGTTCAGTTAATTCTTTAAACGGTACTGTTAGATTGGCATCAAAATTATCAAAGTTCATTGGCGCAAGATCGAACGTGGCATTGTTGAAGCTACGGAAACGTTTTTCAACTGTTTCGGGTGTGATTGAAATTTCATCTGCAATACGTAATACAGAATCACTTTTCACTTCAAACGGCGTGTCACCAGCCATAATGTTGACTGTTAATGGGCTATTTTCTTTCGCCGTGAATGCTAATGTAAGACCAATCTTATCAATGCTTAGATCTTTAATCTTTTCTGCTAGTTCTGCGCCTAATGCATTTTTATCAGTATAAAGGTCTTGTTTTACATCATGGATTTGTACCACCGAGATCGCATCACTTTTTTCTACTGCGTAGTTCACACTGTTATCACGAGGATTATCTGTAAACATTTTCTTGTTTAGATCGCCCTGCAAGAATGAGTTAGTGAAGCTACGGTTAAATACTTTATGCAGGTTGCCATCGTCAGCTAATAATTTGCCAGACTCAACAAAGCTGTTGATCTGCTTGCGCCATGTATCTACAACTGTATAAACATAATGTGCGCCTTTAATACGGCCTTCAATTTTTAATGAGTCCACACCCGCATCGACCAGTTGTGGTAAGTCAAAGTATGCTGAGTTATCTTTTAAGTTAAGCGGGAAACGATGACCTTCTGCAGTCACTTCATATTCGTCACGACAAGCTTGGCTACAACGACCACGGTTACCTGAGTTACCCACACTCACTGAGCTTGAGTAACATTGGCCAGAGAACGCGATACATAACGCGCCATGCACGAATACTTCGGTTAATACGTCATGGTCATGCGCAACAGTTGTTAATTGCTTAATTTCATCCAGGTTCAGCTCACGAGATAAGTTGACACGCGTTGCACCAATTTTATGTAAGAATAAAACTTGGCCTTCGTTGTGCGTTGTTAATTGAGTCGACGCATGAATATGTAATGATGGGAAATGCTTTTTAACAATATTGAAAACACCTAAGTCTTGCACGATGATGCCATCAATACCGCTATTAACCAGTTTATTAAGCAGGCGTACCAAGCTAACAACTTCGTGTTCTAAGATCACAACATTAAGCGTTAAAAAAACTTCACAGCTGTTTTCGTGTGCAAGTCGTAATACGCCATTTAGCTCATCAAATGAAAGATTGGACGCACGGTTACGGGCATTGAACATATCCAAACCACAGTAGACTGCATTTGCACCAGCTACAATCGCCGCTTTTATCGCTTCTACATCACCACCCGGTGCCAATAATTCTATTTTTCTACTCATGCGAAATAACCCACTTAATGCTTTTATTGTAATTTTTGAGGGGGCATTCTACCTGTATATGCAGGCCAATGCTATGAATTCGGGCTTGTTGATCTAGATCAAGATTTAAGGACGTAAATTAACACATTAAGAATGCCTCTAATGTAGTAACAAAAGCGCATATTGAACACAATCAATGAATAGCTAAAAATCATCACGAGCGCTGAGCTAGAATTAGAAGAGGAGAGGAAATAGCGTATACATAATTCGCACATAACCATTTCATTGAACATTCTCGAATAGAAAGTAGGTAATATAAAAATGAATGATGCGAAGATTAATAAACGAGTAGAACAGGCTTTTACAGCCGTTAAACGAACTCATTTTATGCCTGCTGATAATCAGCATCTGGCAGACTATGATGTGCCCTTTTCTATCGGTCATGCGCAAACAATCAGTCAACCGACAACCGTTAAGCACATGTTGTTGTGGTTAGCACCACAATCAGGTCAGCGTATACTGGATGTCGGTTCAGGTTCAGGTTGGAGTACCGCACTGTTGGCTTGTTTAGTCGGACCAAAAGGCAGAGTATATGGCGTTGAACGTATCCCTGAGTTAAAACGGTTTGGTGAAGCCAATTGTCGTCGTTTTGGCTGTGATAATGTTGAATTCTTCATCGCCGAAAACAACATTGGTCTAGCAGCGTATGCGCCTTTCGACCGAATTTTAGTTAGCGCTGCGGCGAGTGAAGCGATCCCCGATGAGTTAATCAAGCAACTCGCACCGAACGGTAAGCTTGTTATCCCGGTTCACAACAGTATTTTCGAATTACAAAAAGATGCCCTAGGTGACATTGAATATTGCCATGAGCACTTCGGTTATGTTTTTGTGCCGTTAATTATTGAAATTAAAAACGAAAATACCGCAGGTTAAATCGAAACTTAACCCACAGTAATATAGGCTGTTTACCTACTTAGCATCGGGAACCAGTTGCTTCACTACGTTAGGTAATACCGTCACAATCATGCCGCGAACGGGATGCCATAAGGCAGACAGTAATAACAGAGCTGCACCAATTGCGACTCCAGTCATCGCAAAATTAGTACCAACATTGCCATAAATACTCATCAAGCTTGATAATGCATACAACACATATACCAATGATGACACCATAAAAGCACGGCGGTCGGTAATAATCGAAACCAGTGACATCAATAAGTACAACGCAATAATAATCACGATACTACTAATGCTTTCCTCACCGTTTAAAATTCCCACGCTTAAAAATATCGGGTGAATAATCAACGGTGCTGATAATAAATGTAACCAAAATGCGGTATCAGTTCGGTTTGTTATACGTTCGCGATCTGAAGAGTCCCAATACATAGCAAACAAGAAAGTTAAAATACCACAGGAAAATATCACTACCAGTATCCAATCCGTTAATACATTGATCGTTTCAGGCGTCGTAAATGCCGATATGAAAGAAGACACGATAAAGCCGATCATTGCAGCAGTACCCGCAGCAATCGTAATAGGCACATTGAAGCGACGCCAGTGACAGAAAGCGGCAATAACCGATGCGCCAGTCGCAGCAATAATAGCTTGCTCATTAAGCGATGAAAATACTTCCATTGATAACTTAAATACACCACCAATAAAGGCGAGTAATAACATAATCGCAGGAAAGGCCATCTTTCTCTTCAGCACAAAGAATTCGGCAAGCGCCCATGACAACACGGCAAACGTGGCAAAACCTAAGCGAGGATCAATGGTCTTGACCGCCCAAAGTGATGAAAACAACAGCAGCGCACAGGCAATAACGATGAATATATCGTTAAATCCACCGATTAACCGAATATTTTCTTCATCTGCTATCGTCATATGCTTGGCTAACAATTGATCACGTCGAAACTCGTCGACGGACGAAGCAGTAAAAATTCCTTTATCTACTGCACTATTTAGGTCTTCATCTGTATACATAGTGGTCCTAAAAGTGTTATTAATAGTATATTTATTGTTTATAAAGTGCTGAAGTTTATTGTCTTTACTTAGCTGGGACAAGAGAAGCATTAAATAATTCCAAAAACAAATCAAGAATAAAGTTAGCGTATGCATTCATCCAGTGCCTCAGATGCACTATTACCGGAACTATCGTCGTTATGCGCTATTTTAACAAGGAGACATTGTGAACCCACAAGATTATTTTAATCAACTCAATGATGATTATTTAGCGCTGCACCGCCGCAAAGAAGACCTATTTTGGCAAACTTACATGGGCACCAGTGATGACCATGACGGTTTTGCCGCTGCAGAAGCTAAACTCAGTGCATTTATCTCAGACCCAAGTCATATTCAAGCGACACGTGATAACCTTGACGTACTATTACAGTTAACCGATGAAGATGAGGCTCTAGCACAAGGACTCAAAGGTTGGTTAGCCTTTTTCGATGCCAATGCAATTGAAAGCGCCGAAGGCCGAGATAAAATGGCCGCCCTGATACGCAGCGAGTCAGCACTATTTACCAAGCGCCAAGATTACCTGATGTATTGTAATGATGAAAATGGGGACAAACAGCAAGCCTCACTCACCGTGCTAGCCGCTAACATCCGCACCAGTAATAACGAAGGGGTGAGAAAATCGGCACACCAAGCGCTATTAGATCTTGAGCAATGGGTACTTAATAACGGTTATATCGACCTGGTTAAACAGCGTAACGACTTTGCTCGTCAACAAGGCTTCCGTAATTTCTTTGATTATAAAGTCAATAAAACCGAGCAGATGACACCAGAGCAGCTGTTTACTATTTTAGATGATTTTGAATTACGTACCCGTGAACAAAACCAACGCAGCATCCAGAATTTAGCCGACACGAAAGGCGAGAGCGCGGTTCAAGGCCATAACTTTAGCTTTATGTATGCTGGTGATGCCGCCCGTCAACTTGACCCTTACGTGCCGTTCTCAAAATCATTACGTCGTTGGATTGAATCATTCGGTCGCCTAAATATCGATTACTCACAAGCCGACATGACCCTGGATTTATTAGACCGTCCGGGTAAATACCAAAATGGTTTCTGCCACGGCCCTATTCCGTCGTTTTATGCAGAAGATCAATGGCAAGCGGGTAAAATTAATTTCACCAGTAACGCGAAGCCCGACCAAATCGGCAGTGGTTATGATGGCATCAATACCTTGTTCCATGAAGGTGGCCATGCGGCGCACTTTGCCAATATCAAATTAAACTCACCGTGTTTCTCACAAGAATTTGCACCAACATCAATGGCATACGCAGAAACCCAATCTATGTTCTGTGACAGTCTGTTAAATGACGCTGATTGGCTAAAACAATATGCTTACAATGCCGATGGTAAAGTGGTGCCAGACGAGGTGATCCAAGCATTAATTGCCGCAAAACAGCCGTTTAAGGCTTATCAAGAACGCAGCATCTTAGTGGTGCCTTATTTTGAATGGGCAGTGTATAACGCTGATGAAGGTTTGTTAACGCCTGAATATTTGACTCAACTGGCCCGTGATACTGAACAACGTATCTTAGGTTTAGCAGCAAGTCCACGACCATTACTCGCGGTTCCACATTTACTATCGCAAGAAGCCGCTTGTTCTTACCAAGGCTATCTACTCGCGCACATGGCTGTGTACCAAACTCGCGCTTACTTTATCAAGAAGTTTGGCTACCTAACGGATAATCCTGCAATTGGTCCGTTACTGGCTGAACATTACTGGAAACCGGGTAACAGCATCAGTCACGATGCAACATTACGGAGTTTAACTGGCGAAGGTTTCTCTGCTGCATACCTAGCAGACACCTGTAATAAAACCAGTGAGCAGGCTTGGCAACAAGAGCAAGCTAAGATAGTAGCTGCGCAAAACAGAATTAGAATGAAACCAGCAGCGCTGAACGCAAAAATTAGTATTGTTGATGGTGCCGAGACAATTGCTGACAATAACGTTTCAGATGGTCAATTATGCGATGATTTTGAGGCTTATATTACGCAGCGTTACGGTAGTGATTGTTAGGAAGTTAAGTCGGTAGTTAGTTAGGTAATATATCCGTCCTCAAACAGGACGGATATTAACAATCTTAGCGCTAAATAGAACCTAAAGAGGCTCTAAAAATAGCCTAAAAAGGACCGCAAACTAGGGCGATTTTCACACCTGGGGCTAATTTATCAAGTCCATCAATCAATTTCTCATCACCGATCAATACATCGACAATTTGCCCAGAATAGCGAACAGCCGTTTCACGCATCATGCCCATCATTGGCCAGCCCCATAAAGATGAGATCAACACACCGTCTTGAACAAAATAAGGTTGCGTTAAAAAGCTGCAGCTGATCACAGGCTCTACCGGACTACGGTTGGTCGCACTGCCACCCACTAAATCGATAACAACCGAATTCTCAGGTATTAACTCTTTCACATGCTGGTTACTGATTAAGAAATTCTTGCCTCTTAGCTCGGCAGGCTGTTCGGCACCATTAACCACAATATCAGCATCCTTTAACCAATAACCGATACTCTCTTTGGCGGTCTGCGCGCGACCTAACACATGAATGTGTTTGATACCTTGTTGATGTAATTCATCCAGAGCGCCCTGTCCCACATTACCATAACCAAGGATCACTGCTTTGATGTTCGCGACATCCACAGACGGTTTATGCTCTCTCAACAACGACATACCATATCTGGCACCGGCTTGACCCGTTTCGTGTAAACACTGAATACGACGTAAGCCAAATTCTTGCGGAATGTGACTCTCGCGATAAGCTGAAATTGCCTGCTGTCCGTGTTCGCGTTCAAATTCACTCAAATCAAAAAGATGAGTACCCGCCTTATCCAGTTGTTGCAATATGTCTTGCTTATCGTTAAAACTCTGGCTGTCATAGAAATACAGCGCATTAGGGCCAACAACATCAAGTTCATCAAATGCAAGTGTTGGTTGAATGACCTTCAATGAACGCGGCCCACGATTACCAGCACGCTTTATCGCGCCACGTAGTCGTTCACTCCAACCGATAACTCTAATTTGCAAGTCACCCATAGTTTGAGCATTGATAAAAGGGGTTAATACGGTATTCATCGCCACGCGAGCAAGGATCAGATGATCAGGTTCATGTTTCGGTGACTCACATATCTCTTCCATCGCAATCACATTAATGCGTTTATCTTGCAGTAATTGAGCGCGGTCTGGATAAGAATTAAAATGAGCCATACAGAATAAAGTACAGCCTTCACTCATTTGTTCTACAGAGGCGATCGCAGGGCCTTTGAATTTAATGATCAGTGATTTATTGACATAAATTTCTTCTGCCGTTTGCATGATAGCGTTATTTTTTAAATATTCGTCATCACTAAAACCAACCCCATCACCAGCACCATATTCAACATAAACTTTAATACCAGATTGAACAAGTTGACCTACATCACTCGGTATCAATGCAACACGTTTCTCTAGTCCTCCAGGATTTTCTGGTGACTCAATTTCTTTAACAAGTGCAATAGATGAATAACGTAATGAACTATCTGACATAAGTATATATTCCTTAATACCACAAAAAAGACATTATTAGCATGAAACATCGCGTATTCCAAACTATTAGCACAAAAGATCCAATAAAAGCATATTTATACAACTTTTAACGCTGCAATACAGCTGGATCAACCTAATTTAATTCTTGACTTTGTATTCGTTCTTTTAGATATTTAATAAACAACTGTGTACGGGTATGCTCATAATCAAGCGTTGGGTAATAAGCACACACAGCCCCATGATCGACCGTTACATCCGGTAACACTTGTACCAACTCCCCCACCTCAATTAAATCTTCAAGCATTTTTTGACTGGCGAGTAAGATCCCCATACCGCACTTAGCACCGTAGAACAGAGCCTCAGGGTTGGTGGTGGCAAAATTCCCCCGTAAAGTAATACGATTACCGGTCGATAATTTCACTTCACGTATCGGTCTTTCGCCCCAAATAAGCATGTTATGCGATTCAAGATCATGGACGGTTTCAGGCTTGCCGTATTTTTCGATATAGTCTGGAGACGCAAAAAATTTGGCGTCATTTTTAAACAGCTCAATGGCTTTATAACTGTGGGTATTTAATTGTTCTAAATCCCGACTAATAAAAACATCCACATAAGTCTCGGGCATTTGTCCCGGAGAAGTGGTTAACAGTTGTATTTTGATTTTTGGATACATCAGTAAAAAGTCATTGAGGTATTTAATGATGAACTTAGAACCGACAGCGGTCGTCGCGCCAATCTTCAATAAACCCGTTGGCGTTTGATTGACCGAACGCGCTTCATCCACCAGCGACATCCACTGATCAAGTTGTAATCGTGACCGTTGGTAAAACAATTGTCCAGCTTCGGTTTGATCTAATGATCGCGTGGTGCGCTTAAGTAACTGCACGCCGACTTTATCTTCTAACCAGTTTATACGCTTACTGATCGCAGAGCCGGTGGTATTAAGTTGATACGCGGCCCCGTTAAAGCTACCTTCTTCGACCACTTTGATATAACTGCGTACGCACAATATCCAGTCCATCACTACCTACCTTTTTCGCTATATCGCTATTGAAGTGAACATTCAATCCTAATAAGACCTAATCTAGCATAAATAGTCTTATTTATAGTGATAAAAAGATCTTGATCTAACTGATGCCCTCACCCCATTAACCATGATATACATTATGTGCAGGCGGATATTGAGTTTCGCTAACTGTCTTAACGAAACGAAACTCAGTGTGTATTATTCACCATCATTGACACGTTTTAACATACTAGGGTTAAATACTTTGTAACTGGTTTCTTGATCACGCTTAGCTGCATACATGGCAATATCTGCGAACTTAACCATATCATCACTATTCGTTGTGTCATTAGGTGATACAGCTGCGCCAATACTAATTGTGATATTCATCGGCTTTCCTTCAATTATTTCAGGCTCTACAAATGTGCTGAGGATCTTCTCTGCAACACAATCTACATCTCGAGTATCTTTGATGTTTCTTAGGAGTATTAAGAATTCATCACCACCAACGCGGAATACCGTATCACTCAAGCTTACTGCCAGTTTACTGCCAGATTCCACTTTTTTAGCACTAGAGAGTAATAATTTTAGCGGCTGGAAAAAGCTCCGTTGTAAAAAGGCAAAGGTAATTATTGCGAGGCCAAAGATAACTAATAGATCAAATATGGGGATCGCCGTCAAGCTTTTTTTATTGCCGGTGGGATTTTATAATTTAGGGATAGGTTTATGTATCCACAAACCTATCATGTCGACATTTGCTTTAAACGTGCTGCTAAAAAACGATAATTAACATCTATAATAGGGTCCGAAATGTCGGTTAGAAGCGCTTCAATATTAGATTTTGAATGAACCTACATGAAGATCTAAAGTATGAGCAAGCTGCTCCAGGGTTTTGCTAGACGCTTCTAGCTCCTGACTAGCGATCAAGCCTTCTTGAACAGAGTTATTGACCAAATCCATATTGATATTGATTTCATTTGCTACACAAGATTGCTCTTCGGTAGCAGTTGCAACTTGGGTATTCATATCAAGGATAGTAATAACTTGCACTGATATGTTTTCGAGCACTTCCAGAGCTTGAGCTGTGGTTCTGGTACCTTCTTCGGTTAAAGTTCGACTACTCTCCATCGCCTCTACCGCATTTTTTGCCTCATGCTGCAATTGATTAATCATATTTTGAATTTCATCGGTCGACTGTGCAGTTTTAGTAGCAAGATTTCTGACTTCATCTGCGACGACAGCAAAACCTCGGCCAGCCTCACCTGCTCGGGCTGCTTCAATTGCGGCGTTGAGTGCAAGGAGATTAGTCTGCTCTGAAATACCCCTTATCACGTCGAGTATGGACCCGATTGACTGTGTTCTTCCCGCTAATGATGTGATAACCAATGACATGTTATTCATTTCAATACCTAGGTTATTGATGGTATTAGATGAGTCTTGTAATGTTTTACGCCCAGCTTGAGTTTCGCTATTTGCACCATTAGCCGAATTTGCTGCACCCGCCGCATTTTGCGATATTTCATTAATAGTCGCGATCATTTCATTTATTGAAGTTGCTACTAATAACGTTCGCTCGCTTTGTGCTTGACCTCTTGATAATCCAAGTTGAGACTGACTGCGAAGTTCAGTCGCTGAACGACCTATACCTAACCCCGTTTCTACTACTTTGGAAATTATTTCATTAATATTACCCACAAAAATATTGAATGCTTTAGAAATATGGGCTATTTCATCTGTTCCTTGTACCGGTAATCTAACGGTAAGGTCTCCATCACCTTTTGATATATCTTCTAATGCCTGTTGTAAGCCAACAAGCGGTTTGAAAAATCGGTCCAGTAGCCACATCAACACACAGGCACATATCAGAAAGATGGCGGTGATTGCGATTAACTGAGTGAGCACAATATCTGCTACAGCATCATCTACTTCTGAAATTGGGATACCAATATCAAAAGCACCCAATAGCTGACCATTCTTATCATAAACAGGGACTATTATGTCGTACACCCACATTTTTTGCACATCCGCATACCATTTAGAGAATTTTTGTTCTCCTTTCCCTGCCGCTTCCATGGTGTAGCTATCTTTATAGATCTTATTTAACTTGTTTATATCGCTATGTGCAACGGCTTGAATTTTCCGATCTATGAAAATCGCGTAAATAATATCTGAACGCTCTGAAAGTGACACTACTAACTCTTGTAAATCAACCAAGGGCTGGGAAGATTTTTGTAATACATACTCGACGTTTTTAGCAATGACTTCAGCCTTTGCTTGGGATTTTTTTAATATAATCTCATCAATTTTTTGATTAGATATATAAGAGGTAGAGGTGATACTTGTTATGCCTGCGATCGCAAACATTACGAATACCGTTATTAATATTAAGTTTTTCATACACAACATCCTTGGTGCTATCATTCAGTTAAAGTAATTAAATACGATATATTCATTCCAGTTGTTATTATCTAGAATCAGCAGATTACAATAATTCAAATATTCTACCCCCCGCTTATGAATCGTGAGCATAGATTGAAAAATTAGAATAACATGACGCCGTGTTACAGGACATTGAAACTTGTTCATTTAAGGTGGGATTTTCAGCTACTTAATCTACTTTTTTACAATTGCTCATTAGCTCTAACTAACTTTGGGGCAAGTTCGCTTGGCGCTAATATATTCAGAGTCTGTTTGAGACTTACATTAGTCCCAGCTCTACGATGAGATCCGCGCTAGATTGTCCTCAAAAATGGCAAAGCATTTTAATCGCGGTTCTATCTATCAGGTCTTCAATCTAGTGGTCATCACTGATCACGCTATTCGATAAATTATTTAAATCTACCTCCATCTCACTTGCTGCGATCGATGATGAGTGTATTTATGTTCAACCATTAACATAAATCATATTTAGTCTTATCATAAATACGATCTGCGTATCATTTATGTCATACAACATCTATTCAATTAGGTCCTGACAGGACGCAATGACCATCCACATAAGCTAATTTTCATTTCAAAGGTCTTAATGTACACTAGTCACATGAATATAAATAACACCAAATTTAACAAAATCCCACTTGCGTTGGCGATGATGATCATTGCCACAGGACAAGTCGGTGTCAGTATTTATCTGCCTTCACTGCCATTAATAAGCCGTGAACTGGGCGTGTCTCAAGCCGACGTACAACAGCTTGTCACCCTATTTTTACTCGGGTTCGGATTGTCACAACTTTTCTATGGACCACTTTCTGATGCTATCGGTCGTCGCCCGGTATTTTTACTCGGACAAGGCATCTATTTGGCCGGTACCCTCCTGTGTGTGTTATTACCAGACAGTTATACTGCATTGATTGCAGGTCGGTTATTACAAGGTTTAGGCGCAGGCAGTGCATCGGTATTAGGTCGCAGTGTGATCCGCGACAGTTACAGCGGTAGCCAGTTAATACAAGCGCTGTCCTATATGTCCATAACCGCATCGATCCTGCCTATTTTGGCGCCTGTGGCTGGCGGCTGGATAGCATGGCATTTTGGCTGGCAATCCGTGTTTAGCTTTGTATTAGTTTATCTATTGGCTATTTTCACCTTGGGTTACTTTATCTTGCCAGAAACTCTGCCCCATGCGGTGACAAAATTTAATATCAAAAAGACCCTGCTCGACTACTGGCACCTGTCAAGAAACTACCAAGTGATTTCATCCGCAAGCTATAACTGGATTGGTTACTTGTCCAGTCTAGTCTCTGTTTCATTACTGCCTTTTTTATTGCAAGAAGGGTTAAAACTCAGTGCGGCTGATTATGGTGAAGTGATGATTATTCCATCGGCGGGGTTATTAACCGGCAGCTTGATCTTAAATCGATTGAATAAGCGTTTCACCACCAATCAACTGATGTATTTAGCCGCGAGCATTATGATGTTCGCCGGTTGTTGGCTGATATTGAATGAAATGTCATTGCACAATCTAATATTCAGTTTTACCTTACTAACCATCGCGCAAGGGATCAGCTTCCCATTATCGATAAGCATGTTACTGGCGCCACACAGTAAACAAGTCGGTGCAGTATCCGCATTATCAGGGTCGGTACAGATGTGTATTGCCGGACTGGGCGGTGGTTTTTTAATCAAGCATTTGATCAACAATCAGACCAGCTTGGGGATCTTCTACGTACTCACAGGTTTAGCCATTGCGCTGATATTGACACATAGTCGACATAGGTATATAAAAATCAATCCTATTTTAGTCTTAAACCCGCAGGACTCGAAATAAACTTTTAGTTGAATCTGCACCGTTCTCTGGCTTAAATAAGGCGAAAATTTAGCTTGTTTACGCCACATGGTGTTGAAGATTATTTATATTCAATATTTACCAGCAATTAATCATAATTTGAAATAGATCACTTTATTAGCCCACAGTGATGATACCCTCTTATGGGTAGTTATTAATTAGAAAACGTCATCTTACCAATACAGAGAATTAAAAGCGAAAACCGTAAAGTAACTCCTGTACTCAGAACATTTAGCCACGAGTTCATCTGGTGTTATAACGCCCAGTAAGACCATAATGTTAGTTGTACTGTTATAATATCAATTACAGAAAATATATTTTTTCTATGGTCTTTCTTGCCTCTAATTTAGAGTTATTACTCTAAATTAGAGGCAAGAACTGATTTACCATTAGGCTGGTGCTTCCTATACACAATGTGGAATGCGGCATTCCTACTCGGTTGTATTCCTGATAGGTTTGCCATTTTAATCGCTTGTGAGCTTTATTCATTATTTGATACAACAGGCAGATGTATACCGGTCAGTGTGATAAAAAATTCAAACACCTGGCTACGGCGCCCGCAGATATATATGCAGATACGGAAGTGGCGAATGCAGATGCTGGATTCAGCTCTCGATTCTATTTCCACAATAAACCCGAGAATAGAAAACAGTTGGAACAAGCCAACTCTGTTCAGTCTTAACAATTTTATGTAATCAAACATAGAGTACTAGAATATAAGGAAACAATATGATTAATATTAACGTCATAAAGAAATGGCTCACAGCAATACTTTGCTTGTGCTGCGCCGTATCTTTTAATGTATGGGCTCAGAATGATCCGGCTAACACCCTTGCCCAGAAAGAACTGCCTACAATTGGTATGTACCAAATTATTTTGGAAGGTATGCCAGGTACTGGTGGTTTGTCTTACCATTTAGAGTTTGAAACGAATGGTAAAGTACTCATTGAAAAGAAATTCAATGGGCGTGATGAAAGCGAAATTCATCAGTGGACGCTAGAGGGTCAAAATATCACTATCCATCCGCTAGATGGCAGTGCGATTAAAGATTTTGATAAAGCAAGTTTAACTATTATTGATGAAGAAAACATCCAGGTTAACCTTAATGTACCGGGTGAGTCACTCCAGATCCTTGAAAAGGATATGGAGTTCAAGCTGCTACGCTGGCACAGTTTTATTGCTAAGCTACACATTTTTTTAACCTTGATTGTGTTAATCCTGTTAAACGAGCTATTCCGTCGCTTTAAATGGAGTGGTTTTGTTTTCTTCATTGGTCTGTCAATCGTGCTCAGTATCTTTGTTTGGCCATACCAAGGCGTTGTTTATTGGTTTAAATGGGCGAAGATTTACTCAGTTGTCCTTGCGTCCGTGTTCTTCTTGCTGATGCGATTTACTAAAGTGCATGAGTATAAGGCCGCTAAAATGTTCTGTGTCTTCTTCCTCGCGGGTAATATTGCAGAAGCGGTAACTCAAGATTTCGGCATGGGTTTCACCCCGAACATTCTTAACGGTGTGGCGGGTGTGCTGTCTATCCTGACTTGTTATTACGGTTGGAAAGGCATTAAAGCGGATGACTCTGAGCAGAAGGATATGATCTGGCCACAAATGACTGTACTTTGGATCATTGCTTATGATGTGTGGAACTTTGTGTATGTTTACCTTAACTTCCCTGCATCTGCGTCAGCGCAGTTGATGGTAATTTTAGCTGCAACTATCCCAGCCTTGTTCATTAAGAAAGGAACATGGTTACAGGCTCGTGCTTATACGCTGGCTATCTGGTTTATGTTCTACTTTACCTTTACGCAGTTCTACGAGCGCAACTTGTGGATCTTCCCAAGAGACGAATCATTAACATACCCGCTTGCAGTGTTAAGTTTAATTCTTAATGTTATGTGTGTTATCCAGCTGGTACGTTTCTATCAAGTTAAAAAAGCCAATAAAGCCAATGCTCAGGCTGCAATAACATAATTATTTCGGCACGTTTAAATAATTAGTGAGTATAAAAAGACCGTTCAGGATAACATCCGCTCGGTCTTGTCAATTCAGTATTATGGCAGCTGCGACCGCGCATATTCCGCTAAGCATAAACCAACATTCTCCCTAGCATCATTATAGCGCTATCTCAAAGCCCCAAAAGATGCCACATTCTCATTGCGTAACCGTTCTTTTATATTAATTCCATTATATAATTGTTATTTTTAGTTGAATAATCAACGCTTTCTTGCTCAAATAACCTAAACATAATTAGAATGAGGCGATAATCCGCCTAATTATTGAGCAAAATGACCTAGCCATGAAATATAACCGCGTTTTTATTAATAGCCTGACCTATGAACTAGCTCCAGAAATCATAACAAGTACAGCTCTAGAGCTTCGCTTAGCTCCTTTATATCAAAAGCTGCGCATTCCTGTGGGCCAACTTGCCGCACTCACTGGTATTACCCAACGTCGCTGGTGGCCAAAAGACTACATGTTATCTGATGGCGCATTAATTGCCGCACAAAAAGCCCTGGATGAAACGGGCATCGATGTCAGCGACATCGGCGCTGTGGTGTATACCGGTGTCTGCCGTGATCAGCACGAACCAGCAACAGCCTGCCGTATCGCCGCAAAACTGGGCGTATCTAATAACACCGCCATTTATGACATTAGCAATGCCTGTTTAGGGGCCTTGTCCGGCATGTTAGATATCGCCAACCGCATCGAATTAGGCCAGATAAAAGCTGGTTTAGTCGTTTCTTGTGAATCTGCCCGTCACATTGTTGATGTGAGTATCGATGATATGTTAGCCGATCCGACCATCAGAAATTACGCCACATCACTGGCGACCTTGACCGGCGGTTCTGGCGCAGTCGCCATATTACTTACCGATGGCAGTTTAAATTTAGCGGGGTCTCACCATCACCAATTACTAGGGGCCACGCACTTATCTGCGCCTGAACATCACGATCTATGCCAGTGGGGATTGAAAGAAATCGATACGCAGTTATACCGTGAATATATGCGTACCGACGCAGTCAAGTTGCTTAAAGAAGGCGTATCACTGGCGCAAGAAACCTGGCAGCAATTTTTAGCGCAACGCCAATGGACACCCGAAGATGTCAATAAAGTGATTTGTCATCAGGTGGGCGCAGCCAACCAAAAGAAAGTGTTAACCGCCTTAAATATTCCCGTTGAAAAAGAATTTCCGACCTTCAAATACCTGGGGAACATGGGCACAGTATCACTGCCAGTGACCGCTGCGATGGCCGACGAAGAAGGCTTTTTGAAAAAAGGTGACAACGTGAGCTTCTTAGGTATAGGCAGTGGCTTAAATTGTATGATGCTTGGATTAAAATGGTAACTCAATGTTAGATAAATTATTCCCGTTTAAACGTAATTACCTTGATCGTAATGGCCAGCAATATCATTACCTCAATGAAGGAACCGGTGAACCTGTCGTCATGGTTCACGGTAACCCAAGTTGGTCGTTTTATTATCGTAATCTGGTTTTGGCATTAAGCAGCAATTATCAGTGTATTGTACCCGACCATATTGGTTGCGGTCTGTCTGATAAACCCGATGATAACGATTACGACTATACCTTAACCAGCCGCATTGATGATCTGGAAGCATTACTTGAACATCTGGATGTTAAAGAAAACATCACCTTAGTCGTCCACGACTGGGGCGGTATGATAGGTATGGGTTACGCGGCGCGACATCCGGATCGGATCAAACGCTTGGTGATCTTAAATACCGCGGCTTTTCATCTGCCGTTATCAAAAGCGTTTCCACTGCCATTGTGGATCTGTCGTAATACCGTTGTCGGCACGTTTTTAGTGCGCGGTTTTAATGCCTTTTCATCCATCGCGTCGATTGTTGGTGTACGTCGCCAAGCCATGAGCCGAGATGTTCGCCGCGCTTATGTATCGCCTTTTAATTCGTGGCGTAACCGTATTTCCACTTTACGTTTTGTACAGGACATTCCGCTAAAACCTGAAGACCGCAATTACCAGTTAGTCTCAGATATTGGCGATAGTCTGGCTAAGTTTTCGACTGTGCCAACCCTGATCTGCTGGGGATTAAAAGATTTTGTGTTTGATAAACACTTTTTAGCACAATGGAAACAACGCATGCCGCACGCGCAAGTGAATGAATTTGATGACTGCGGTCATTATATTCTGGAAGACGCCAGTGATGAAGTCATTGCATTGATCACCGACTTCATGACCGATAAGCGTTGAGTTGTATGACTATTAACGCAACCTCAGAGGCGATGAATTTCTGTCGCCACCTCTCTCACGCAGCATTCGCGACCCCCGACTCACTCGCGGTCGCTGTACAGCGGAGTCGTAAAGGGCAATTGGTTTATGACGAGATTAATTTAGCGTCTCTTGATCAGCAAAGTGATGAGCTTGCCTATGCGCTAAATGCTTATGGCATAAAACGAGGAATGAAGGCCGTATTAATGGTCACGCCAAGCATCGATTTTTTTGTCTTAACCTTTGCGTTATTTAAAGCCGGTATCGTGCCGATCTTGGTTGATCCAGGAATGGGGATCCGCAATCTCAAACAATGTTTTAGTGAATCGGCTCCCGATGCCTTCATTGGTATTCCCAAAGCCCATATCGCGCGTAAACTGTTTGGCTGGGGTAAAGACAGCGTCAGATTTAGTCTTACCGTCGGCGGCTGTGAAATGCTGTCTCGCCTCACCGGACAAATGAGCTTACTGCGTTTATTAACCGAGTATCGTGCCAATTCAACCCTAAATAAACAGCAAGATAAGCCGATTAAGTCTTATCCTATCGCGCTATTTGATAACAGTGAATTGTGCGCCATATTATTCACCAGTGGCAGTACTGGCGTGCCTAAAGGCGTGGTTTACAGTCACCAAATGTTTGAAGGGCAAATACAAGCACTCCGCGATGATTACGGTATCCAGCCCGGAGAAAGGGATCTCAGTACCTTTCCGCTATTCTCATTATTTGGTCCGGCACTGGGCATGGCGTCAATTGTGCCAGATATGGATGCCAGTAAACCGATAACCGCGAACCCAGACTTTATCTTTGCTGCCATTGAAAAATACCAGTGCACTAACCTGTTTGCTAATCCGGCGTTAATCGAGGTCCTCGGTCAAGCAGGCTGCAAACACGATCAACCGCAGATATTAACCAGTTTGAAACGCGTGATCTCTGCGGGTGCTCCGGCAACCTTATCGTCAATTTCACGCTTTACTCGCTTGCTTAATACCAATGTAGAAGTATGGAATTCTTACGGTGCTACAGAGTCATTGCCGCTTACGAAGATTGGCAGTAAAGCACTGCTAACTATGCAAGACATTACCGATAATGGTGGCGGGATCTGCGTTGGTCAGCCAATCAAAGATGTTGAGATCGCTATTATTGCGATCAGCGAAGATGTCATTGCCGATTGGGATGATGACTTAACCTTACCAACCCAACAAATTGGTGAGATAGTAGTGAAAGGACAAGTGGTCAGTCAGCGTTATTATCGCCGCGACGTCGCCACCCAACAAGCCAAGATCAAAGATCCAACGAGCACTGAGTCACAGCCAGTGTTTCGACACCGCATGGGGGATCTGGGATATTTGGATGAACAAGGCCAGTTATGGATGTGTGGACGTAAAGCCCACAGTGTCGTCACGCCGAGTCAACGCTATTTCCCGATCCCTTGTGAGCGTATATTTAATACCCATGAGCAAGTGAAACGTACCGCACTGGTCGGGATCCAATACCAGGGTGAAACTATCCCGTTACTGTGTGTCGAATTAGAACATGATGCTGTCATCTCCACTGAGCAGTTATTTCGCGAACTTAACGTGGTTGGCAATAAACATCAGCAAACATCCACGATCAACGCGTTTTTAATTCACCCTGATTTTCCTGTTGATATTCGCCACAATGCCAAAATATTTCGTGAAAAACTAGCGGTTTGGGCGCAAAAACAAGCACCTTACAATCGTTGACTGTATTCCCAAACAAGGTCTTAATATGACGAACTTCAGCTCGCGACCGCCCGCAGAACAGCGCGCCCTTACTGCATTAGCCGCGACCACCAAACATGCATTTGTCACTGGTGCTGGTGGTTTTTTAGGCACCAGTATCTGCCTGGCATTAACTGCCGTCGGTATTAAAGTAACCGGGTTCGCCCGTGGCCATTATCCGCACTTATCAACGTTAGGTGTCAACATGGTACAGGGCGACATCTGTGATTTGTCGGCGCTCACCGCGGCGATGAAGGACTGTGACTTGGTCTTTCATGTCGCATCCAAAGCCGGTGTATGGGGTTCGCAAGCTGATTATTATCGCCCTAATGTGGAAGGAACAGCCAATATCATTCAGGCCAGTCAGTCACTGGCTATCGAGCGCTTAGTCTATACCAGCACCCCAAGTGTGACATTTACCGGTGAAGACGAGGCTGGGATCAATGAATCGCAACCTTATGCCCAATCATTCTTAAATTATTATGCGCAATCCAAAGCGCTGGCCGAGCAAATGGTACTGGCCGCGAATAGCGATAGACTCAAAACCGTTGCCATAAGGCCGCATTTAATTTGGGGACCCGGTGATCCACATCTGGTGCCACGCGTCATTGCCCGAGCCAAACTCGGTCGATTAAAATTAGTCGGTAAAGAAGATAAACTGGTTGATACTATCTACATTGATAATGCTGCTTATGCCCATATTCTGGCCGCGCTAAGACTCGCAGACCCCACGCCAAGTTGCGCCGGTAATAGTTATTTTGTCAGTAATGATCAACCGATCACGATGGCCAGCATGCTCAATAAAATACTTGATTGTGCCGATTTACCACCGGTGACGAAACGCGTACCAGCACTGCTGGCCTACATAGTCGGCACAATACTGGAGAAGATATATCTGTGGCTTGGCAAGACCCAAGAACCGATGATGACGCGTTTTGTCGCACGTCAATTATCGACCAGCCATTACTTTGATATCAGCGCAGCTAAAGCGGATCTGGGTTATCAGCCTCTGGTCTCTATTGACGAAGGTATGCAGCGCCTGAGAGTTTCCTTGTCGGGAGACACTAAAGTCTGATCGTTTAACTGAGTCAGTCTAGTTCGGCTGGCTCGATGATGAACATAAGTGAGCATTATCTCACCCTCCAACCCAATAAGTTGAGATAATGCCGTTCTTTCAAGGCTACCAACGCCGCGTTAACCCGCAAGTAAGTAGAAGCTGTTTTAACGACCTTTATTTAGCAAAAAACTGCGAAAACTGTATCGAGTGCGAGTGCAACGTTTTGTTATATTTGAACTAATAGCTACACTAACATAGCTTTTAACACGGATTCATATTCAGTAGGAATTACACGCATTCCTAAAGCTTTAGTTTTATACCAACTAATAAAATCAGAATCAGTTATTGCTAATGGCGGGTCTAATAATTTTAGTTCGCCATCCTTTTCATATTCCACTGTATTTTTATAATCAAATTTTCCGAGCCATTTACCACCTGCTTTTCGGAAGCATTCAGTACACTTGTAGCTATAAGCGAGTTTAAAAATATTTTTTCTACCCTCCTTTTCTTTTACAATTACGTAAACATACGAACCTTCTGCCGCCGATTCTGCTTCATTCTTTTTGCTGGTGAACGAAAATGGTACTTTCCGAACTTCTTTATAGATACTTGTTACAGGACCCTGATCTTCTGGAAGATGCCCTACAATATAAGAACTCATAAATCCTCTCTAAAAATATAACGTATTAGTATAGTCGGACGTCTCGAATCCTCAAATCCATACACCATTTAAAATAGCATTTAAAATAGCATTTAATCCATTGAAAAATAAGGTTATATCAGGATATTGTCTGTTTCTGACAAGTCGAGACGTCCTGTGCATTATTTTGTTAGTCTTTTAAGTTATAAATAAGACTATCCATACGACTGATTGTATTGGTATTAATTTTCACTGGCAAGATAAACCTGATTGTCTTTTGACGGGATCTTACCTGTCCACTACTTTGATTATATTACTTACTATTATCCTTGGTTTTTCAATTCATATAATCGTATTGCAAGAACCAATAAGATGCATCATGTCATTGCGCTGTTAAGTTACTTACAACTCACAGCCTTGGATTTTATTATTATCGGGATAGTATTGCTGATCGCAGGGGTGATAATGCAGCACTTAACACAGAGTTTAATATCAAGATGTGCACCTGCCAAACTGAATTCATAATTTACTATATAAGATGGCTTCGGATTTGTTCGATACCCGAATAGATGTCGGTTGCGCGACACCTATTTGTTATTGTTACAAATTACCAGCCGCAACTGTCTCTAAGCGGCTGTATGATATTTGCTAAACCAGAAGTATTGAAAACTGCTGTAACTGAGCTGTCATTGTACAAAGTTACTTGAGTAACTAACTTAGGTGAATCAAGTAGCTCTTTTATGAACGCAATTGGCTCGTTGTGATATGTGGTGTTTTTGTCAGTAGACATACTCCAGCTTTGAGTAATAGCTTTATTAGTACCGACTCGAGTCATAACCGAGGCTTCGCGACCAAGATAGTCGTTCCAGCCAATATAGAGATCTGTGGTATTATTTTTACACCTTACAACCAGATAAACCGGTTTACCCCATCGGTTTTTTCCAGAATCAGCATTCAGAGTCAATGTAACGGCCTTAGAACCACCATCTACGGATACATACCACTTTCCTTTACCCACGAACGATGCTGGTTTAACTTGACGAACATTAAGTTTTTTGGCGACAGCCAAATTATCAAAGCACTCAAGTCTAGCCTGCTCCCCTTCAACGATAGCGCATTTAGCATATTCTTTTTCATTTATTGCAGCGCTCGCGTTTGCAGCCAACAACAGCGAGACTGCAACCAGTAAAATTTGTCTCATCATCTTCAGATTTTCCCTTGCGATGCTTAACGCTTTAATTTTCTTTATGAACAACATCTTACCAATTTATGGCGGTAAGGTAAACGACCAATAACGTCGAGTAAATCTATTCAACAGGTACTGTCATCACATTTTTCTCTTTTGTTATACTTTTTGCTATACTCTGCCATCGGCAAACACGCTGTCACGACAGCAACTTAAACTCTATTACTCTATTAATCGGCATCACTGCTGGATAAATATAAAGGCTTAACTTGGAACTATTAAACATTGACTGCCTTGGCAAACAGCTGCGCCTAGAAGGCTCGCTAGCGGGCTGGCAACAAGTATTTTGGGACGACAAACTCGTGTCGGTAATCAACGCCTCGAGTGACAATGAGGGCAGTAAAACCCATGAATTTGAACTCAGCCAGCACAGCAGTGATTCAGTCGCAGCGCAGCCACCAGCCAGCATCCTCATAAAACTCACCACCGAGCTGCTCTGGCAACCCTTTAAAATAAACTATGCCTTGTATGTTAATGAACAGCTCATTAACCAAGGCCAGCGCGACACCAAAGATATTGAACGGCAAACCCCGCAACATCCGGTTGCCGTAAAGAAAAAATTTAGCTTAATTGGCTTAGGCTCGCTGGCATTAAAGTTATTGAAGAGTGCCAAGGTTATCAAGGTAGTACTGGCCGGCGCCAGTCTGGCGGCTTATTCATGGCTATTTTCTTGGCAGTTTGCCCTCGCCTTGATTGCTTGTCTGGTGTTTCATGAATACGGCCATGTTAAAGCCATGAAATTCTTTGGTATGAAGACCAAAGGCATTTACTTGATCCCGTTTATGGGCGGTTTAGCATTAGGCGATGATAAGATTAATACCCGCTGGCAAGATGTGGTGATCTCGATTATGGGCCCCACCTTTGGCTTGCTCATGTCGCTGCTGTCTCTGGTCGCCTACTGGCTAACAGGGGAAATATTTTTTGCCGGACTGGCCAGCTTTAACGCCTTGCTGAATCTATTTAACCTGTTACCGATTTTACCGCTCGATGGTGGCCACATCCTCAAAAGCATTAGCTTTTCGATGAACAGCGTTGTAGGCCTAGTTGCTTGTATCGCAGGGGCCGTGGCCGGGATATTCATCAGCTATAGCTTAGGCCTAGCTCTGCTTGGCTTCATGCTGTTAATTGGTAGCGTCGAGATCGTATTTGAATGGCGTGGCCGTCACCAAAGCCATCTATTACCCCTCGACAAATACGGGCAGCTGTTTTCCGCTATCTGGTATGTGGCGACAGCAGGCGCGCTTATTGGTGTGATTTGGTACTTTGCCGGTATGGGCGATGAGTTACTTTCCCTGCCACTGCAGATATTACAAAGCTAATTACCAGCGGTGCCACCAGCACATTGCGACTGAGTTTGCTGCAATGGGCTTCGCTGTACTTTGTTATGCAAAGTGCTAAAGAAACACATCAAGGTAATCCAATCTAAAAACTGTACTTGAAGCTGCGAAGGTGATAAATCCAATGTGCTGGCCTAACGGAATAAGGAATTGTGAACCAATCGGCGCGGTCATATTGAACCCAAATAATGTGCCTAATGAAGAGACGAAAAAGGTAGTATGAAGCTTAAGTGAAGAGTGTCAACTATCTTGAAAAACACCCTATTCAGTATACCCGACATTCCGCACCCTATTATAGGTATTAATTATCGCTTTTTAACGACACGTTCAATGCAAATGTAGACATGATGTATTTGTGAATGTTGATGTTATACATAAATTGCTAAATCCCGCGTGAAATAAAAAAAAGCTTGACGGCGATCCCCATATTTGATCTATTAGTTATCTTTGGGCGATGAAAATTATGACCATATCATATTCAACAAAGAGTCTTGATCACCTCGGTTTAGTTTCAGGCATGTGCAAAGATATTGGTATCGCCAAGTTTATTGATGACGCACATCCCGAACAAAGTAAGGATAAGCACATTTCATACGGGCAACTCGTAGAAGCCATGATTTTAAATGGACTCGGTTTTGTTGGTAGAACATTGCATATGTATCCTGAATATTTTGCAGAACGGCCTGTCGAACGCCTTCTTGGTAAGGGTGTAAAAGCGGAGCATATTAATGACGATGCACTCGGTCGCTGTCTTGACCAACTCTATGAAACTGGCGTTTCCGAGCTATTTCAAGGACTGTCCGCCCGTACAATTTCACATTTAAAGCTTCCGTGTGAAGGGCTTAATCTGGACTCCACAAGCATTCATGTTGATGGTGAATATAAAGACGAAGACGGTAATGCAGCCATTCAACTAGTGCGAGGCTACAGCCGTGATCATCGCCCTGAATTGAATCAGGTGGTGTTAAACCTGATCACTGAAAATCAGGCCGGTATCCCCGTCTACATGCAGGCGGCAAGTGGCAATATTAACGATAATGAAGGTTTTAAAAATATCGTTAAGCAACATGTTAAAAGTCTTAAAGCGGCCCATAACAACCGCTATTTCATTGGCGATGCTGCATTATATGTCGCCGAAACGATCCAATCTCTCGATGAACAAGGCCAATTATTCATATCGAGAGCGCCGCAAAAGTTAAAATTAGTCAAAGACGCCATATCAGAACAAAACAATTACCATTTCACTGAGTTAGGTAATGGCTACAGCGCAACCTGGATAGATTCAAACTACGGTGATGTTAAGCAGCGTTGGTTGTTAGTGTTCAGTGAACAAGCAAAAAAACGTGAACAACACACATTAGATAAACGTATGCTAAAAGACGCCACTGCGGCATTAAAATCACTGGAAAAACTCAGTAAACAACGTTTTGCTTGTCATGCTGACGCAATGAAAATGCTGAGTATCTGGATGAAATCTCAAGCCAGTATGTCAATGAGTGAAATTGACGTTATTGAGCATCCAATTTTCACTAAAAGTGGTCGACCTAAAACAGGTCAAGAGCCGGATGGTTATGAATATCAAGTAACCGGTTTGCTTGCTTCAAAATTAAATTTTCGCGAACGTAAATTATCCGAAAAAGGGTTATTCATGTTAGCGACAAATGATTGTAGCGATACGTTAACGATGAGCAAAATGCTTGAACTATATAAGTCACAGCAAAGTGTGGAAAAAGGGTTTAGATTCTTAAAAAGTCCTGATTTTTTAACATCGTCATTATATTTAAAAAAGGCAGAGCGGATTGAGGCATTGCTGATGATCATGACGTGTTGCTTGATGGTATACGCGGCACTTGAGCATAAGATCCGAGAGGAGTTGAGAACTAAAGACGTATATTTTCCCAATTTAAAATATAAGCCCTGTCAAAATCCTACCGCCCGTTGGGTTTTCTTTTGCTTTCAAGGTATCGACATTTTAACTATCTCAGAAGAGCAGCAATTAGTGCTGAATATTAAAGAGCGACATCGAATAATTATTGATTGTATGGGGCCGACATACCAACAAATTTATTCATAAAACGGGGTGCGGAATGTCGGGTATACATAAAAAAGCTAAATGACCTCCGGCAAAGCCGGAGGCTTATTGGTTACGCTCTAAAAAAGCTTAAGTTAACGCTCAAAACGTCGTAGCATGTGTCATTTCATTTTTTAATATTTTACTGAAATGACACTAAATTATAAATACTACCTTATTGATTGTGTAAACGATTAATATCATCACTCATTCGCTTCATGTCATCCATGATTGCGATTGCTTCAGGGCTCGGCGTTTTTTTGTTTTTCTGCTCCCGCTTCGCATTTTGGCTGATAAAATCACCCGCATAAATACCATCTGCAATGAGCATAGCGTCGCCACAATCGACATTATAGACTTGATCGTTATAATCAACTTTTGATAGCTCAATGATTTCTTCCAAACCATCTTCGGTATGTATTTTGGCCGAAATAGCTAACTTAGCCGCCATCATTTTGCCTGAATCTGACATAATCGGGTGATTGTCTGTGATCTGCAACACTTTACCAGATGCTGTTTCTATACGTATCAGCTGCTTTTCTAAACCTTTGTAGGTTTCCCTAACCGTTACTTTTTCCTGCTCTGCCGTTAACAATACATCACCAATAGAAATTTCACTGATTTTTTTCACACAACCATCAGCCAATTTAATCAGGCTATCCTTGTGGAAACAGCCCCATCTGATGAATATATCCGGTATCTTGACCGTATTTGAGTCCGAATGATTGTATCTTCCACCTACAGGTGGCTTTGAAGCACTAGTTATTGCAACATTTACGTCAAAAATTGCGCCAGATGACATAACAGTTTCGATTCTGAAACTCCATCTTAATTTAACCCCAGTTAAGCAGGAACCCTCTGTTGTATAGTTATCTTTATTTATCTGGACACCCCAGTCTTCGTCAAAATCAAAAGCAACCGTCCATGGTTCATTGGGCCCAGCCTGCTTACTGAAAGTGAAGTACTTATCCAAATCTGACGGATGGTTATAGTGATATTTCACCAAGGTTGCTTCGTTATAAACTAACTGTAATTGCCCAATATTTGACAGTTTTTTCGGTTCCAGAAAAGACGCTAATTTAAAAGATCCCTTAACTGGCAGCTTAGTTGTCACTAACTCATCATGCAGCACACCTTTATAAGTATAGTCCGTATGCTCATCACCAACAGCATCTCGATCATACATAACATTAACGGTCGTGTCATTTAGACTATGGGGATCATCAATAACAAAGTCGCTGATCAGACTCTCGCCATTAACCAATGTATAACCCTGAGTTTGTTCCTCGCTTGTATATGTAGCACCGTCAGCATATACGTAGGTAAAGTTAGTAACCACTTCAAGTTCATGATCATTAAATTGTCCTATTTCTGAATTTAACTCCTCGACTCTAGATTCAATGTCGGTCTCATACGTAAATTCACTTATGGTGTTTAGTACGGTTTCAGTGTTCAGATCGGTTAACGTTGAAGAGACCAAAATCATTGCTGCGTTATTAACTGTGGCATAAGAATCGCATGCCACAGAACGTCTGTCAGATGCTGTCAGATTACCTTTACTACTTGCGCCATCGGTTATATAAATAGCACTCATATTAAAGCCTATATCTAAAGAATCATCCCCAGTTTTTGGCAATGCTAGCGATTCAGGCGTTTTTAAAAGCGCATTATAAAGCGCGGGATACTTTTCTTTCGCAACCTTAGTACCACCGATATGCTTAAACATTGATTCTAACTTGTGAGTTTTAGCCATCAAGTTGTTAGCGT
Source organism: Moritella yayanosii (assembly GCF_900465055.1). NCBI lineage: Bacteria > Pseudomonadati > Pseudomonadota > Gammaproteobacteria > Alteromonadales > Moritellaceae > Moritella > Moritella yayanosii. Next base: position 1,290,114 of record NZ_LS483250.1, read on the forward strand.
TAGTTATAAAATCATCAGTCTTATCAATTACTTGGCTTACTTTATCTATCACGTTACAAATTGTGGTTATCGGTTTTTTCTTTTCTTTAATCACCTTAACAGTACCGGTTTTACCTTTCAGACCTTGATTACCCTTAGTACCATCCTTGCCATTTTCTGTATCCGCACTCCAGGCACCATTCTTACCTGAAACCCCACCTTGACCGCGACCACCAACACGACCAGCACGATTAGTCCATGTGATATCATTAGTAGTAGAACCCCAATATACCGTTACTTGGGTACCATCACCGCCATTACCGCCATTACCGCCGTCACCGCCGTCACCGCCCTTGCCGCCCTTAGGCCCATCTTTTTGACCATCACCACCATCACCACCATCACCACCATTACCACCATCACCACCATTAGAACCAACATTAAGTAATGATAAATTCATATCGGAGTCTTTGATTGTCAATGTATAATCCCCCAATGAAGAACCATTATAAGCTGATGAGCCATCTCTGCCATTTTGCCCATTGGCACTCGTCGCTCCATCTTCACCCTTTTGACCTTTTTTTCCATCGATTCCATCTTCTGATACTATGATGATGTCGTAGTTCCAATTTTTTTTCTGACTGGAATTTAGATTTGTTGTCGGTATCTTGCCACCTAAAGAACCATTATATTCAGTGATTTTATCAATCGTAAGCTCTGCACCGACCTTAATTTCAATATATCCTCCTCTTTGAAAGAATATTTCATCGTATTCTGTCGCATTTTCGATATCAGACACTATTAGTGGAAATTCAGGTGTTACCGTTGTTGTTCTTCCCATCACTATTTTCCTTGTTGTTTATAAGTTGTAGGTTGTTACTCTTTTGAATTTACGTATTACTCAATAAAATCACTTTAGGTATTAAATGAAACATTTCTCACCCAAAGAGACCCTATATCATTTAAATTGCCCGGTTTTTTTACTTGATAAATCTGAATGTTAGGGCCGTTAATTTTATTAACGTCACCGAATTGTTGTTGTCTATCATCTGCCTGAACAGTGTTCATCAATGCATCTTTATTGTCGTATACCTCCGCCGCCGCTTTTCCTGCTACGGATTTACCCGCATCCGCTAAAGATGTGCGAATTTTTTTCTTAAGTTCATGTTTTGCGCTGTTGGGTGTAACCGTATATTTCCCTGTTTTTTTATTACTCCATGCTTTTTTTGCAGCAGGGATACCACCGACGATGGCACCCGTGATAGCACAGGTCGCCCAGCCATCTGTAAATGTGCGGTCTTCCCTAATATTGGTTATTCCGTTTGAAACTACGGAATTATTTGCGCCTAATATAACCCCTGAACCAATCTCAGCGAACGTCGTTGCCGTGGAACCTATCGTAGGTGCTGCGGCGGCAATTCCAGCGCCGACCCCGAAAGCAACAGCGCCAAAAACAAAGCCTAAGCCACCTGCAATAAGTGCGTCGGTCAAATTAAAATCGCCTGAAATGGCAGAGCTCACGCCATAAACCGCCAAACCAGCACCACCGCCGATCAATCCCGCCCCTAACATACCAAGGGCGACTCCGGCGGCACCGCCTAAACCACCAGTAGCAACAGTAATAGCAACACCGACACCAATAAGGACAATGCCAATGACCGCGGTAGTAAAGGCAGCCCAAGAAAAAGCGCCATCAGGATCAAAGTAATTAACCCAATCCGAACCGCAGTATAAATAAGGACTGGTATGTTGATTTTCTGGATCCAAATTAAGGAATCGGCCTAATGATGGGGAATATATCCGGTAGCGCATGGTATACAAGTCTAACGTCGCTTCCAGTCTTGCGGAGGTAAAACGAATTGGAATCAACGTTTCTACTGACTCATCTAGAATTGTCTGAACATCTATCTGACCAAAGGGATCGTAGCTAAAGGTGGCTAAAAGTACATTACCGTCATAGATAGCCCGAACGGATGACTGATAATCCTTAATTAAAAAATATACTTGATCATTCTGGATCTGCGCCATCATTCCATTGGCACCATATATGCAGAGTGTTCTAACACCGTTTTTCATCTCACTAAGCAATCGGCCTTGCATATCGTAATTAACAAAAGTCGTCGCAGTGCCATCGTTTTTTGACGAATGTCCTTGTACACCATGGGTATAAGTCAGTTGTCGGCTTCCGACTTGAATTGCCGTTGGTTTATTGAACATATTGTCATACTTGATGAGCATCTCATGTTCAGGTACTTGGGTAACATTCCCCGACGGATCGTATTGAAAAGATGTATTGCCCTTGGATAATAGCTTATTGGTTCCTTCTTCATATTGAAATCTAGTAGACCCATTATTTTCATCGACCTGATTGCCGTTTAAATCCAAATCGATAGCATGAGCTATGCCATTTCGTTCATAAGATTGCAGCCTACCGTAAGCATCATAGCTATAATCAAAGGTTATTTCTGGAGTACCGACATGTCGACTAATAGACTTCGTGATCCGTCCTCCCAACCCAGAACTTGACCCCGTATCGGCATACTCTAATTCTTGTTCAAAGAATCTGTCTTGCATGCCTTTTAACCACATTGCCGAATCATAAGTATAGGTTTTTTCCAAAGCGCCTTCTTGCTCAGGTAAGAACGTCTCCCCTGCAAGTTGCCCACCGGGTAGATAGGAACAAGTATAAATGAGATTGTTTCCGTGTTTCACACCGACTAATCTGGATAAAATATCGTAGATATTCGTTACGATCACATCGTCCATTCGATAACTTGTCATGTTCTTGGCGTGATCATACTCCATCACCAATACATCCTCATTGGCTTGGGTAGATGTGATTTTGTCCTTAATATTGTCTTTAAGGTCATCGAGGTACTTTTCGACGGTTTCTAATATTCCCAAAATTTTTGGACACGTTATTATATTCTCGGCTTGATCATACTTCGTCGCTAATACATCCTCACTAGCTTTGGTAATCGTAGTTTTCTCCCGAATATTTCCCCGAAGATCATAGCAATATTTTTCGACGGTTTCTAATACCCCATCATCATCGAAGCTTTCAACTTTGCTAAGCTTGCGCAGTAAGGTCTGATCCGTACCATCGCCATCATAGAAATTTCTGACTCTGGCAATGCCACCAGCAGGCGCAATACCAACCCATTGCGCCTCTAGTTCTAATTGTACTGGGTCCCATTTTCCCTCGATGGTACCCTGTTCAATCATTCGCGTATAAGTGTCATACACATAATATAAATAACGCCCGGAATCTGACTCCTGATTCTTAAATCGTAACTTTCCAGCCCGATCATAGATAAATTCATAACCACTGGCATCAGGTTCTTTCTGTGAACTCAGTTTACCAAAGACATTATATGTATACGTGCTAAAGAACTGCTCATGCCCCTGCATACCCGAGAAATAGTTAGGGTAGAATACATGCGTTAAATTACCATTGTGATCATATTGATATCGCATCAGCCGCTCAGCGGTATCACTGGCTTCATTATAAGTGATGGACATCACTTTGTTTTCAAAGACATCTACGGCTTCAAAACTGCTAATTCCATCAGGCATTTTCTGTAACTTCAGGGTACAAGTGCCATCTTGTAAATGATGAAATTGACCTTTATTAATGTAGTAATCAAAGCGCATGGTATTACCATCGCCTTCAATCGCCCTTTGCTTACCCGCCTGACCCATTTCTATCTGTTTAGGTGACGGGGATTTCGTATGTTTAATTTGATCATAAGGAAACCCATCATCCTCTGGATAAGTATCTGCAACGAGTCCTTCTAATATTCCAGTGTCACTATTATAGTGCGTTACTAGATCTTGTTGATATGACCAAAGTACATCTTGTAGCTCTAATTTCTTTGTCGTTATCTCCGCTTGTCCCTGCGGGTTATAGAGGGTTTGTCCGACAATAATACCGGTTTCTGTAACAGCAATGTCCTGATGAGATTTACCCGCAAAATCGGTAAATGAGAGCAATATTTTTGGATCTGGCGCAAACCCCATGCAATCCACATTTTCAGTATCGGACACAGCTAGCTGTAATTGTGTTCCTACTGCAAAAGGGTGCTTGCCCTCATAAATAACCGTATCTTCACAAGACAATTGAATACGATGCCCTACTTTTAAGAGCGTAAAGTACTGGCCATCGGTGACATCTACTTGATGAACAAGCCCTCCTGCGTACTTTATCAACCACGTATTATTAATTACTTCGAGATGGAGTTCTCCTAACGTCAACGTCGGTTGTCCAGCCGTCATTGCTGTAAATAAAGCAAAATTATTTTCGGCGATAAATTCCCAACAATTATCAGCGCGAGACCAGTATTTGCTATTACCATCCCATTGATCCATCCAATGAAAGCGTCCGCCGCTGGGGAATTCTATCAACAAAGTTTCATTTAATGTTAACGCTGTCGATAATTGCCCATGCCGCTGTCGCGATAGGCTGATAAATGATCCGTCATCGCCTGCAATAGCCGCTGGATTTTGAAAACGGTCAAGGTAAATTCGTTCACCGCTTTCGTGGTTTTTATGAGATGCAGATTGCTTAGCAAAAGCCCCTGTATACACATAAGCTTCGCCTAAGGAAAGCGATGGTGACAGAAACAATGCGTCGATATATAAAGGCTGAGTGCCAGTAATAGTCACTGTCAACGCCCCTTTTTCTGACGCTGAATTGGAGAAAATATCTCTGAGTTGCTGCCAACGATATTCAGCAGCGGGATATGTTTTAGTTTCTACCATGCTACCAAGTCGCCAAGTAATTGTTATCTCACCCTGCGTTTTTGCGGCTAAAGAAATTCTATTATGAGTACCCTTGTTAGAAACATTGATACTCAGCGCATTATTGGGTTCAATGCGCAAACTTTGCGTTCCGCTGAAGCATTCGCTAGGATCAAGCATCTCGCTAATCCTACCTTCCAACATGTTAAGTTGAGTCAGATTTTCATAAGGTTCAAAACCACAGTACAGAACTTCTTCTGGAAGCGCGTGGTCAAATGCCGCCACGATAAACTGATCTTTTTGATCATAGAGGTAAGTTGTTTTTGTTCCTTCTATATCTTCCGTACAAGCTGTTTCCAGATTCGTGTTAACCTCTATTGTTTTTTGGGTTGTAACCCATTGTTCTCCCTCTTCTTCGAAGCTCGCTGTATGATCCCACAAAAATTCTCCGGTTTGATAATGCCGGTTAGAATCATCTTTCTCAAAAGTATACCGAGTGACCGCCAATATCGTGTTTGACGTTTCCTCTTTTTTTATCTCAAGGACAACATCTGATAGGGCATTTTTTTCCAGAAGGGTGCTGTCATCTTCCCACAAATAGCGAAATTCAGTACTGAACTGTACTTCTTTTCCCTCGGCATTCAGACCTACTTGTTTTATTTTTCGTTTGAGAAAATACTGATCTTCATAATCAATATATGTGGCTTTTTTAATGGATGATGTATTTTTCGCTTGATGATTCGTCATGTCATATGATGGGAAATAACGAGTCTCTTCTAACCGTGTTTGTAAAATAGTAAAACCAAGCGTATCCATGGCCTTCAAACTATTTTCGGACCGATTTACTTGGTTGTTATCACCATCATATTCGATGCTATGAGCCAAACGACCACACATGTGGCTATAATACTGCTTTACATTGGTATACTCATCGTCTGGGTAGTCATAATCATTTACACTAGCGCCATTAAAGAAGTGAAATTCTGTCTTCCCACTAGAGCCATTTTCATCAACTGGATATACCGTCGTGGTTTGGAAAGCACAACGATCATTTTCTAGGCGTACCGTATTCATGTCATATTGAAGATAAATATCTTGTTGCCATACACCATAATCACAATTCAAAGAACGGATCAGTACATTGTGCTGTTTGTCTTTATATTTTTTTTCACTTAACTGGTAAAAATGTACAGCCTTGCTGCTAGCTTTAGAATTAAACGTATAAAAAGATTGAAGACCCGCTTGGGAACCCATCGCGATCGTAGCATCTAACCGTTGTCCTTCGATTACTTTTACATCCGTACTCAATGCACCGTTTTCAAAGGGTACTTGGTAAATTTTTTCATATCCAATAAGTTGATAGAGTAAATAACCGCCTTGAGCATCGATTTGTACATGAGCATAGTCAATGTTTTGCTCTAGATCGCCAATATTTATCCAAGTGTCATCAATTGTCCGCGTGAAGATATACCGCCCCAATACAGCGTACTCCCCTGCAATCAATGGTTGGCAGGTTCCCTCTATTTGCGTGAGTTCCTCTGATTGTGGAACCCCATCGGTTGTCCATCCATCACGATAAGGGTCAAACCTTTGAGCATAGAACCGTTGACATTGATTCACATTCTCAACAGCCAAGGCCATATCTGAAGCGTAAGAAAATTTATAAGCGCCACCGGAAACGACGTCAAGCAGCTTGTGATGTACCCAACCTTCAGGTGTATAGCGGTATACGTGCTCTGCGTAGCCAATTAGGGTATCTGTTGTCACCGCAAATATATAAGGGCTTATCGTATCATCTGTATACTCAAAATCTTCCACTTGATAGCCAGTGAATTGAAAACCATCGGTCCAAGTCAGCAAAACTAGCGTTGTTTTAACACTGTTTCCTTCATGGTTAATAAAACACGCACTTGCTTGAGCATATCCGATAGACCATACATACTCTCGGACTACAAGTTCCCAGTCCACATTAGCTGTCACATCAAGGGTTTCCCCTATTTGCCAATTGTGATCTTCATCTGAATAGAAACTTTGTAGGCGAATATTGCCTGAGTTACTGTCACCATAGGCGCCGAAGATAAATCCATCCCCCGCACCCAATGCCTGATATTCCCGACTTTCCACTTCCAACGTATTCTCATGCCAATCATTGTCTGTGTATTTATATTGTAAAATGTTCAGACTATTTTGCTCGGTATATTGAACAGCAACAAAATCGGTTCCACAAGCAATGGAAGGTCTATCGTGGCTATTTTCTGTTGAAAAATCTCGAATTTCCCAATCAAAACGCCTTACAGGTGAACGTTTAATAATTTTTATCTTATAACTGCTGGATAATAAGTCCAGATAGGAAAGGCAAATAAATCCATTACCCAATTGTAATTGTACGTCTGATACACTCTCGTCAACCATGGAGTCATCAATATGCTGTCGCCAAGTAATATCCCATTGATAGATATGAAACTTTATTTTTTCATCGCGCTGAAGCAACACAAATTCAAAATCATTTCCTTTGTATATTTTACTTTCCCAGTCCATCTCCAAATCAAACTGACCATACCCATCACTGGTCGATAGCTCAGTCTTCTCATAGTTATATGATATTCCTGTTCCAAGTGGATACTGTAACTTTTCTACCAGTCCTTCAAACTCACCACTCTTTTTATAAGTCAAAGTCAAAGCTGGCCGCTTGGTACCTTCTGCTGTGATTTGCGCTATTTCGGTTAATCGCCGCTTAGTTTCTTCGGTTCCAGATGCAACTAACTCATAGATCAGTTCCTGAGAATACATCAGTACGTGATGCTCATTGCGAACATCTAGTTTTTTAAGATATTTGTCTTCATATTTTTCTTGGTAAGCATTATCGCCAGCCGTAATACTGTGGTTTGTTCCGTATTCCCCGGCTTCTTTATCTTCATAGTGAAACAATATTTCATGATCGTAGGAGGTTTGAATTCGTTTTAACCGTACCGTTCTGGTATAAGAAGCACCTGCAAGCGTTTCCATTACATTATCGTATTGGTACTGAACCTGCGCCCCTTTGCTTGTTTCAGCCGCTGAAAAATACCATGCACTGATGAAACTTTCTGCACAATTTGAGACTGAAGGTCCAATCCAATTATCCCAACTCAGGGTTTTTTCATTGCTGTCATCACTACCACCATAAGTATGTCTAGAGCCATCTTCATGCAAGATTTCCCAGTAGGAATGCTCTGCATTATCATATAAATAAAACTGCCAATTAGGATGCTCAACCGAAAAAAAACTTATCTTATCATCCGTAGTTCGTCCATTTCGGTACAAAGGATACTGACCGCCTTCCCCAATAAGATAAAATTCCTTTTGGTAGGATTGCTTAACTTGTCTATTTTTTACCATAATCGCAGAAAGCCCAATACCCCAACCATAGCCCAAAACGGTATTAGCAAGCTTTCTATTTGGGTGGTGAAAGTGTTCAGGATTATTTTGCATATATCCTGCTTGAACCGTTACAGAAAGATCGTCACGACCCTCCAAGTGGCAAAGTGTAAGTGGCAATTTTAGTGAGCCAGTAAACAAATCAATAGTATTGAGTGCATTTTCAGTAGAGCTGTTTCCCTTTTGGCCATTTCGATATCCAATGTTTAATCCATTGTCGTTTTCTAAATATGACACGCTTAATCTCCTATCTTAAAACGATACTTAAATGCGTTTGTCGAAAAAATGCCAATTAAAGTTACTCGTTTTAAATTAACATCCTATAATCAGCACCCTACAGATGTTAAATAGATTTAACAATCAAAAATTTACATCAACAGCTAAAGTGTTAAATTGACAATGGGGGAACGTTTATATTTTGCTAATTTTTTATTTTTATAACTAGAACGCAAATAATAAGGATATTTATAGGTAAAAAGTGTGTGTTTTAATGATATTTCAGGTGTTTTCGTGGGTTTTACACTTTAATACAGTGCAAATCTATAAGCAAAGCCAGTACCAGTTGCGATGCGCTATCATTGAGCATTACCTCAATCCGGAAAGCTGACTTCATTAATTGATCTAGTTGATGCACTGAACTCTCCAGCTAACTATTAACATTTATCTATTATCTGGTAATACACAGACTCTTTCACGTACCCAGTCGAGAGCTTGTTTTCAATTCATTTCCACAAAACCCAGTTAAGTGCGAATATCGAGGAGGTGATCACTTCAATGATAGCGACTGCTGACTGGGCTACGGTAGTGTGTTCAGCAGTAATACAGAGCAGGCGTTACACAATTGGGAGATAGGCCGAGACTTACATGATATGCGCTTAGCGGCGAGCCATTCGGTTAACATTGTAAAATCAGTGAAGCAACTTGGCCGCAGCGATACCGGCACTGAAGAACTGCTTGATGTTAATCATACCTTGCACAAAGCCTTAGCCCTTTTACACAATACCCTGCGCGGTATCGAGATTAAGTTACAACTCATGCAGCTCCCTAAAATACACGCTAGCGTGACGGAATTAGTTCAAATTTGGCTTAACATTATTAAAAATTACAGCGATGCGTTAAGGACAACCACCGGGCCTTGCATTGTGATATCGACAGAACAGGTGCGCAATATGCGCGAGGTATTGAGTGCCGTGTTGCAGGATTTATCTCCCTTGGCCGACTATTTTAATATTGAAGATTGTGAGTCAGCGATAGAAGCACTGACGGTGATCGACGAGCTCGATAACAAGGGGGAACATATAGGTTTGATCATTTCCGATCATGTCATGCCTGAAATGACAGGGGTTGAATTGCTTACCCAGATATCCACAGACCCACGTTTTGCTCGCACCAAAAAGGTGTTGCTCACGGGACAAGCAACCCATAACGATACGATCAAAGCCATTAACCAAGCACGGATAGAAAGCTATATCGAAAAAAACTTAGTTTACATAACCCGTCATTTCCACAAATCCGTCCCCAACATGCGAACCTGTAAAAGTAACCATACCCTCAAAATATTCAATCCCAAATCGCATGATCTGCTGTTGATTAACGACCGCAACGTGTAAGTCGACATTTAAACCAATACTTGATTTGTCCACTTGTAAGTCAAACGCATAGGGATAATCTAGCGTATCGTTAATATGACTTACCAACTTAATATTATTCGCATCGAGAACATCAATATCGCCATTCCTGTGCATCAAACTGCCATAGACAAAATCTTGTTCAGAAGAACGAATACGGTAAATCATCAAGGCTGTCTCTGTTGATAAACGCAGCGAAAACCAGTCCCAGCCTTGTTGATCTTGCGCGAGCATTGCCGAGCCCCACTCGCGGTCAAACCAAGCTGAACCTGTCACATTTAGCCATTGCCCTTGCCATAATATTTCACCTGTTACATCAATAAAGGGCTGGGAATAATAATGGCTGGCGATCGCGTCATCTTGATGCTTTTTACTATAGCCCTGCTCGCCTTGCAGAAAAAATGGACTCATCGTTGCCAGAGATAATTTGACCTGCCACGCTTCATTATCTGTGCGCGCAGCGCCATAACTGAGTTGTGCAGGGAATAAATCCGCTGACGACTGCCATAACCAATCATCAATGGCAGCGCTAAAAGGTTGCTCGGTAATCGCCACATTGGTAAACTCTTCCCGACCTTGACGTAAGGTAGCAAGATGCACCTTAGTATCCGCCAATGCGCCATGAGCAAAATACCACTGCGCTTGATTAACCGCGATACGGAATAACGTCCACTGCGTAGCAAAACGTATTCCAGTGTCCGTCTTTAGATTAGCCGTTAAGTACCACCATTCATGACGATAGTCTTTATGTGGCGCATGTGCTCGAGGAAAACTAAGTCCGTATTCTGGTGATGCTTGTGTATACTGTTGTCCATTATGTTCCACTTTAAGCAGATTTCGATTCGACTCAGCAGACGTCTCAACTTGCTGTTTACAAGACATTAGCAACAATGCGACTAAGACTAAAAACACCAACAATTTTAAAAATTTGCGTGACTTCATCTGCGACTCCTTAAGTTCAATTTGAACAGCGGAATACTGAGTGCTGGCAGCAAAAATAATAGTCCGAATATACTGCTAACAGCAAAGGAACCCACATTAAACATCAATGGCATTGACCAACCAAAAGACGCCGGTAATGCCTGACTCACCAGTGCATTAGCCAGTATCGTTGCAATCGGCCAACTTAACAACACACAGCCAACCGTAAGTAAGCACCATTGCGTCAGCATATGCACAAACAGCTCGCGCTTGCTATAACCCAAACTGCTCAAAATGTATAAATCGGCTTTACGCGCCAGCTCTAAACCATTAGCCGATAAGAACAAACCAAAACACGCAATCACCAGTAACATAACCGCGATCAACCGAGTAAGTACAAAGGTCTGGGCAAAGACTTCCAGGGCTATTTTTTTTACTTGTGCGGGTTCATATATTTGATCATCGGCCAGCCCCAGAGCCCTGCTCACGACTTGCTTATCAATAACGGAGTCTGGATTAAAATACACCCCGAAACCACTGTAAACCCAACCAGAAAATAACGAATTTGCTTGCTGGGTATCTAACGTCAGCGAAAATCCCGGATAGCCGTACTCATAATAGATACCCTGAATATAGCAGCTGTATTGCTTCTCACCCTGGCGAAGCTGAATGACTTGATCAACGCCCAATTGCCGTTTGAGCGCGAGTTGTTCATTAATAAAACATCCCGGTGTGGCTTTGATTGACGACGACTTTAACAACAGCGAGGCAATCTGCCGTGGGGACTGATAACTAGACACTTTAACCGAATCATCCGCACTCTTCGCCCAAGTATGTTGATGGAGAATGTATTCATCGATATCACGATTATTCTGCAACCAGGTTTCCACCGATTGTTTTTGACCCGGATGATAGCGGATCAACAGATCGGCACTTAATTGCTGGTCGAGAAAACGCACAAACGCGCCCTCAAAGCTGTGTACCATTAAAGCAGCAGCAATACTTGTCGTTAGCGCCAGATAAAAAGCAGCCAAGGGTAAATAACGCCGTCCAATCTGATTGCTGGCATCTTTAACAATGTAATCCATCCGGAAAGCATTTAACTGAAAATAATGTAACCCCAAAAACTTAAAAAAAATCCCACTTAGCCATAACAATCCTTGTAAAAAATGCGGTAACAGCGCCACACTGGCGATCAATAACAGGCCGTATTTAAGCATGATTTGATACCAACTCTGTTCTGGCCACCCGCTAAATAGCAGCAATAAGCTAACGGCGACAGCCAAGGTTGCCCGTCGAGGAAACCGCACTGTTACTTCGTTTGCTGATAACGTGACATGGGCAGTACTGATGCGTTTGAATTGCTTGATTAATGCCAGTAAGACTGCAACAGATGAAATAAGCAGCGCCCATAACGCGTATCGCCATTGCCAAGTAAAGTGACCACTCATATTGAGTGAATAAAGCTGACTAAACGTAAGACCCAGCAAGGGTAACAATACAGTCACCAGAGTAATTGCAATCAATATCCCGACAATACTGGCAACCAGCACCAGAAATAAAGCTTCAAGCAACATCGCTAGTTTGATCGTGTTTAGCGCAACCCCCAGCAAACGTAACTGCATCGCTAATTCTGCACGTTTATGCCAAGCCTGCTCTCCCGCCTGAAACGCGATAAACATGCTAACGATAAATCCTAATACCGCCAACGCTAACAGGTTAAGGTGCAGCGCATCGGCAAACCCACTACGCTCTTGATATGACCAGGGTTCATTTAGGGATAAATGCGTGGGTAATGCAGATTCCAACTCAAGCTTCTGCGCTACTGTTAGTGGCGCTACCATTAACGCACTAAAATCAATCAGCTGAGGGAACAACTGCCAAGCGAGTGCAATATCAACTAATGCGACTCTGCCCCACTGTTCGCTTGTGGTTAAAGTAATAGGAATAACGGTATTGTCAGCCAAGGATAATTCAGATTTACCCCCTGGTTCTATATCGATATCTATGGCCAGTGACGCCAGGTGTGCTTTAGTGAGTAACACCGTTTGGTGATTATACTGCGCGGGTTTAGCAATGCTCAGCGCCAGCATATCAATCGCAACAAACTTCAGTCGTTTGCCATTAGTCAGATGTTTTCGGAACGTTAATACCGGGGTGATTTGCGTAAAGCCCTGTCTGCGCAAGTGAGCAAAGTCATTTTTACTCACTCGCCCACCCTGCTTGGCGACGATATAAAAACCGAGCGGACTGGTTAATTGCGCATTGGCTTGTTGATATTGTTGTTTGCTCGCATGATTTAAGACCAGAATACATAACAAAGTACTGGTGGCTATGGCTAAACTGAAAATAAAACCCAAATGTAACAAACGATGGTGATTATATTCTGCGATTTGGGTTCGTAATACCAACCACAATTCCTGCCGATCTAATCTGCGGATGAAACTAGTAGTAGTATTACTATCCGTCATCGTCTCTATCACCCTTGGGTAGACTAACCAACTCGATAAGCTTTATTTCTATTATTTGTTATTTGTTATTTGTTATTTGTTAACTAAGGTTAGCTGACCATCTGCTAATTGATAGATCTTATCCATTTTGGCCGCAACGTTATGGCTATGCGTAACGAGTACGAGTGCGGTATTGTGGGATTTAGCTAACTTGACCAACAACTCCACCACACAACTACTATTGTTATCATCCAGATTACCGGTCGGCTCATCAGCAAGCAGTAATTGAGGTTGCGCACTCATTGCCCTGGCAATCGCCACTCGCTGCATTTCGCCACCAGAAAGAGTCAAAGGGTATTGATTTAATAATGCTTGAATATCTAGCTGTCGCGCCAGTGCCGTACACAGAGATGCATCGTAGCGATCAGCCAAACGAGCGCTAAAAGCGATATTATCTTGAACCGACAAACTCGATAATAAATTATATTGTTGAAAAATTATCCCCAACTGTGTTTTTCTCAAATCACTAAGCTGCTGCTCACTCGCTTGTGCCAGCGCCACCCCTGCGAGGATGATCTGGCCTTGCTGTATCGGTTCAAGTCCGGCAATGAGGTTAAGTAACGTGGTTTTTCCGCTGCCACTGTCCCCCATCAAACCTATGCATTCACCTTGCCCCACAGTTAAGCTTAGATCAGACAGCAATTGTCGCTTCCCATGGCCATCTGTGATCTGATGGTTAAGAGACTCAATGGTTAATGACACGCTTACTCCTTAGCTATCCGTGCTTGCAAAGTGATTGAAATGACGCTCATGCCACGTCGTTAGATTAATAATAGTGGCATTTGAAACAACCCCACACAGTATCTTGGCAATGCCAAACAATGATGCTTCCAAATAACTTGGTATCCGAGGGTCTGGTAAGTCTGCCCTTGATCGTTGATGCCACTATTGAAACCTTTACAGGTACTGTGCTAAGTCAACGCAGCAGACCTGTTGTGTCAGAATGCTGGTTAGATAATCTATCATTGTTATTTAGCCCAACAAGAGTAGAAGTTATACCACTCTTTCACAAAAAAGATCTTGTCGGACATTTAAAGTTGAAGATTGATCCTTTACCGGCACGACAAGTCTTTTTTAAACGAATTCAGTATATTGCTGTTGGTGAGCTGGTAAAAACGCTGATTTTAGCTGCGGCCTTGCTAGCGCTATTCTATATAACACTGGCACGACCTATTCGTAATTATGCCCATTGGGTTGAGCAGATTGATCCCGATAACCCAGTAGGCTGGCTGCGAGCGCCACCAAAACGTAAACAGCGTGATGAGCTGACTGCTTTAGGTGAATCAATCTTTCAACGTCTTGTACAGGCGCGAACCTATTTTTTGGAATTACAGCAAACTCGTAGTGCATTGGAAACCCTTAATCAAAAATTAGAAGATCGTGTACAAGTACGAACTAAAGAGTTAGAGGTTGCGCTGGCCCGTGCTGAGCATTTAGCGACGACAGATGTAATCACAGGGATCCCCAACCGTCGTAGCTTTATGGATCAAGCAGAAAAAAGGCATGCAGAATGGCTGCGATATCAGCGCCCTTATGCGTTACTGATGATTGATTTGGATAAATTTAAGCAGATCAATGATACTTATGGGCATCCCGCTGGCGACCAGGTTTTAATCTCAGTAGCGGCTGCATTACAGCAACACACCCGGCGTGAAGATATAATCGGTCGTATAGGAGGAGAAGAATTCGGGGCGTTACTGGTTGGCGTCTCCGAAGTCGGGGCCATTATGCTGGCCGAACATATTCGCGCTGAAATAGCAAAATTGCCCATTGAGTTTGGCGGGCAATCTATCACAGTAACGGCAAGTTTTGGCCTAGTACCGCCAGACCAATTACAAGAAGACTTCAATGAAGTATTTAAAGATGGCGATCAGAGGTTGTATCAAGCTAAAAATGAAGGTCGTAATCGAGTTTGTATTTACCACAGTGAGATTTGTACTAGTGATCACTAAAATAAAAATAGGGAGTAACGTCATAGTCAAAAGCAACTGTTGATGAAACGAACTGCATTTCGCTCGATTCACCAACCACATTAGAGAGGTTAATATAACCATCCAGTTCTAAATGATACACCAGCCACAACAAATAAGATCGAAAATATAGTCACAGGAATAATATGCCATGCCATCACCGTAAGGTTTTTCTCTGTCAGATAAGGGATAACCCTAAATCGAGCGTGCAATGCAAATCCAACCGTAAGTGCCAATAAAATCAACTTCATCGCCAGTACATGGGTGACAGGGTTAGAAAAATCAACCCATTGATTAAAATCTGGCAGCATACGATAAGCCAACATCAAGCCGGTAATAATTTGGATTATAAGCGCAGGCATGCCTATTTTTTCATACACAGACTCAAAGCGGTGTAGTTGTGCAGGCGAACGTTCTTTTAATACTCTTGGCAAGATAACGATAGAAAGAACAATATGACCACCGGTCCAAATTGTCGCGGCGAGGATATGCAGTAACAATAGTAATCCGTACATGTTTACCTACTTACTATATGGATAAAATAAATAGACAATTTATACCCCAACTCATTTATTTACAACATAAAAATACGTATTGCTCGCTATTACACATTATTGAAAACATAAAAAAAGCGACTCACTTGAGTCGCTACAATTCATTATTAATAGTATCCATTCTTACAGAATAGTTATTTTTTCTTCGCTGGACGGCGGCGACGTGGTGGCTGAGAACGTTTTGGTACATAACCTAAGATAGAGTCAGGGATACCAACTTTCGCTTCAAAACCTTCAACTTCTTTACGTTCGATAACATGGTCTAGCAATTGTTCGATTGCACATAAGTTACGGAAATCATCACGAGAAACGAATGAAATCGCTTCACCGGATGCACCAGCACGGCCAGTACGACCAATACGGTGAACATAATCAGCCTGTTCTTCAGGTAGATCGTAGTTTACTACGCGGTCTAAATCATCAATATCAATACCACGAGAAGCAACACCAGTAGCAACAAGAAAGCTTAGTTCACCGGCTTTAAATTCTGCTAATAACTGCTCACGCATCGCTTGGCTACGACCACTGTGGAATGATTCTGCTTTAATGCCACGTTTTTCAAGTTGGCTTACTAACTTAGCCGCACCACGTTTTGTTTCAATAAAGATTAACGCTTGCTTCCAGTCATTTTCAATAATCATGTGGCTAAGCAATGCCGATTTCACATCTTTATCTACAACTATCAACCACTGGTCAATTTCTGGTGCAGTTGTATTTTCTGGTTCAATCGAAATTTCCAGCGCGTAGTTAATAGCAGTTTTTGCTAAGAAACGTACTTTGTTCGATAACGTTGCCGAAAACAGTAAGTTTTGACGTTCTTGCGGTAAACGCTCGATGATTTTGTTAATGTCGTTAACAAAACCCATATCTAACATTTTGTCCGCTTCATCGATAACTAACACTTCGAGTTCGTCAAAGTGAAGCGCACGTTGATGGGCCATATCGAGTAAACGACCAGGCGTCGCAACTAGAATATCAACACCTTCAATGAGGCGTTGTTTTTGTGGGTCCATATCAACACCACCGTACATCGCCATTGATGTTAGGTGTAAATGTTTACCGTATTGCTCAACGTTTTCTGCTACCTGAATTGCCAATTCACGTGTTGGAGTTAAGATCAGCGCACGAATACGCTTCGCACGTAGTGTGTGTTTGTGGCTGAACATTTGTAATAGTGGTAATACAAAACTTGCAGTTTTACCTGTACCGGTTTGCGCCGCAGCAATTAGATTTTTGCCCGATAAAATAGCCGGAATTGCTTTTTGTTGAATCGGTGTCGGTTGCTCGTAACCTTTCTCAGCTACTGCTTGTAATATTAATTTGTTTAATCCAAACTTCGAAAATGGCATTTGTAATCTCAAGTATTTGATAAATAAGTAAACTGCTAAGATTGGAATAAGTAACAGTTGGATATTGGCGTGCATTCTAACACGAAGCGAGAGTTTACGGGATAATTTAACGTTTACTGTTTTATGTTTTATGTTGATAAATGATTCGATGTTTATGTCATATTCTAAACATTGTTTAAAACGCCATAAAAAATTCATCCATCCAAGTGAGTATCGACGAACAAGCTAAAACAGTGCAATACAATCAACAACAGTTTGAAAAATTATGGGGAGGTGAAATCCCCCACGTCGACTTCGAACTTGCTAGCGGTGATACATTTGGTATACCCGCGTTAAAAGATAAACTAACGGCATTATTACCGATTATCCAACAGTTTAACCAGAAACAGCAACATACTGATACTAAAGTTGCTAATTTTCAGACGTTAAAAACTGAAGTACTCTGGTATGCGGGTTCGGCTGGCGCAGCAGATGCAATTCCGGCTGTTGGTTTGGTTGCGGTGCCAAGTATCCAAGCAAAAATGCTACACAGTTTAGCTAACCAATACGGTGTTGATTGGGATAAACAGGCTTTTGCAGAGTTTATCGGCACGTTAGGGTCGGGGTTTGTGCTCCAATATGCATCTAAATTCGGTATTCGCCAATTAGTAAAACTAATCCCTGCTTACGGACAAACGATAGGTAGTGCATCCGCGGCAGTGATTAGCTTTGCATCTACCTATGCCGTAGGCCGTGCAGCGTGCAAGTACATGTATCACAAGAGCAAAGGCGAAGCGGTATCGAATCAGGACATGCAAACGATATACAAAGACGCCCTAGCAAATATTAAAGAGGTAGCGAAAAGTGAAACGCGTTAAGAACAGCCTGACACAACTGAATAACCTTTCGGCAGGAGTAACAGCAGTGCTGACATTAGCGGTATTCCTGCCTGTACTGGTCCTGTGTGTTTTTGGTTTATACGCCATTATTCAATACGGTTATACTCTGGAGTTTGCGAATACCTGAAGACAGCTTAGTGAAAGCCTCTGCCGATTGGTCTGATGCCGAAAATGCAATCTGGCAACGTCTTAATCAACAGATTGCAGTACAATTTGCCGACGATGATGCATGGGGCTCGTTAAAAACACACGGTCTTGTTATCGCCAATACCACAGCCGAATAATTTCCCCGTAGTGATCTGCAATTTTCGGTAACTGACGGGTTAAAACTATTGAAGAAGTAAGTCGCCGCTATCGCACAATCCTCAAAGAAAACGTGCCTTTTGTCGAAAACATTAAAGTCTCTCATTTAAAATTTGCCTATGGCCATCAAAATCAAATTGCAACCGACAAGCAAGCCGCAGACTTACTCAGTAAAGCTTATCGGGTTTATCAGTTCATCAATCCTGCTGCGGCGATAGCCAGAACAACTGGAACCCTTACGTATTGCAGAGATCGGACAAATCAGTGCCGGTAAGTCGTCGCTTATCAAAACCATTAAAGGGACGCTTGACGCAGAAGTAAACGCACTACCCTCCACCAGCGAAGTGCATGTTTATAGTTGTACAGTTGGTGATATTGAAGTGCTAAATTTGGTGGACTTACCAGGCCTCGATGGTAATGAAAAGACCAATAAAACAGTTTTTAAGCATGTAACTATTATCTGAATGGTCTCCACCGTATGATTTAGCCCAATCTGACTCAGAAAAAGTTATAACAATTAATAAAGCCATTGAGTACAACCAAAACTACTTGGCTTCGATACTATCATCCCGACTTCGTTTTCAACTGACTCTCAAACATGGGGACAGGAAAGTCTCGAACAACTAATTGCCAATAATGTCGATGAAAGCATTAACGTTCAGCGTAATCGGCAGCGTTTAGAGGGAGGCAATACCAGCGCATCAGCACAATTTAAGCGCGTATTTAAAGGCGGGAAACGCTTATTTAAAAAGGCACTTTCGTAGTCAACTGACTTAACATCACAGACAGGCGTTCAATTTTGATATTGGATAACTGTCTGTAATCAAAATAAGGGCAAACGATTAAACGGCTGGTTTTATCAAGGGCAAATTCGTCATTTAACCAAATTAAATTAGCCTGCAATTCACCGGATGCTAATAGTTGCTTGGCATAAGTGCGTCCACATATAATATGAATAGTCTGCGTATTTGCATCCAGTTCTGGCGGGCTGAATAACAGAGCCGTGTCACTACCCGCTTGTAACAAATAACCATCGCGATACTTCTGCCAAGTCGGCGCGCGCTGCGCAAAATCAAAATCAGCTGGATTTAAGGCATACAGCAACTTGGCATACACATTAAAGACTTTACGCCAGCCATTGCCACATGCTTGACCTATGGCATTAACTTCACCACTGACTAACGAGTTAACACCCGTTATACCTTGGTACTCCAACATGTTTGGCGTATTTGCCAGATATACTGCAAATTTAAATTTAGAACAGCCAAGACCTTTGTTTGTCATCACGAACTACGCCTATATTTCTATTATTAAACAGCGCGTATTATACCCAAGTTACTTCAAGAGGCTATATCAGAGATAAGCAACTTAAAACGCGCTTAAGCTTAACCAAGCACAGAAACACCCGAAGCTTTTATTATTGATAAAATTAAACCAATAGAGAACACTGCATTTACAACCATAAAAATTAAAGATATTGATATCGCTAATCCATTATCACGATATTTACCGACCAAATTATTAAACATTTTCCGGATCATAGCCAAAGCAATAAAAAATAAACTTACGCCAGACACAATGCCGATAACTAATGGTACAACGTCACTGGTTTTATCATATATGACAAACAATAGACTCGTTACGCCTAGCCACCCCAACCATGAAAACCACAAATTAGCATACTTTTTATCGAGCGCTAGTTCACCAAAATCAATCAATATTTGAAAGAAAATAACTGCTATACCCATGATCTTTGATAATGCTTCTCATCGAAAAAAAAGAATTGAAATTTAATTTAATAAGATCAAACTAGGAGCATGAAAATATTACTCACACACCAAGAAAAGCTAACCTTAGAGTCACGCCACAGAAAATGCAGTGATAAACGTGAGTGTGACCGAATTAAAGCAATTTTACTCTCTGCTGAAGGTTGGTCGACAACGATGATATCTCAAGCTCTTCGAAATCATCAAACAAGTATTATTCGTCACCTAAATGATTATATATCCAATAAGAAACTCACTTCAGAAAATGGTGGTTCAGATAGTTACTTGAATGAAGTGCAAACAGAAGTCGCTATCGCTCATCTAAGTGATATTACTTACTTTCATATGCATGATATTCGAGACTATATAAAAGACACTTTTGATGTTGAATATTCAATTTCAGGTTTGCAAAAATGGCTTCATCGTAACGGCTTTAGCTATAAGCAACTAAAAGGCGTTCCTCACAAATATGAGCAAGAAAAACAAGATGTTTTTGTTGCGGAGTATGAAGTGCTAAAGGCAACGGTAGCAAGCGATGAGCCTATTTTATTCATGGATGCAACACATCCTACTCAAGCGACAAAAGTCAGTAATGCCTGGATACAAACAGGAAGAGATAAGCCAATAGAAACGACAGGCTCACGTACTCGATTAAATATTGTAGGCGCAATAAGATTGGGTCATTTAGAGGATGCAATTACGCAACAATATCCGACTGTAAATGGCGAATATATAATTGATTTTTTTTGCTGTATAAAAGAGAAATATCCTCAAAGTAAGACGATTCATTTAATACTTGATGGTGCAGGATATCATCGTAGTAAGGTCGTCAAAAGTAAAGCGATAGAATTAGGCATTGAGCTTCATTATTTGCCCCCCTACAGTCCAAATTTAAACCCTATTGAGCGGTTGTGGAAAGTAATGAATGAGCATGCAAGAAATAACAAGTATTTTTCATCAGCCAAAGCATTTGTAACCGTTCACCAGAGGTAGGTTGTATTTAGGTTTTAGCGAAATCGAAGACATCAGGATAGGGTTCTCGTCGTATGACTGCACCCACGATCGTTGAGATCACGCTTAATGCCGATAGCTTTCGCTTCTTGCAGGTTTCAACTACAGATAATACACGCGAACGAAATTGGTCGCCGCGCTCTGAACTCGTGCCGTAACTAATTTTACGTAAAATAACGCTACCTCGAATACACCGTTCAGCTTCATTATTTGTAAGCGGTATATCTGGGGATGATAAAAATACCCATAAACTCGGCTCATGCTTTAAGATAAATTTACATCGACCGACGTAACGTTTACAAGGTGTTTTCATTCCTTTTTGCAATAAAAAATTGAAACTTTGCCGTAATCGACGCATTCGTCTTTGATATTGATGGGCAGTTAATTGATTATTTTCATATCGATGCTGAGTCCTAAAAACACTTTGGCAAGTTAATACTAATTTCTGACCAATATGAGCCGTCAGCCCTTTGCCACTGTAGTCGGCCATCTTTTGAAGATTACGCACAATGTGCGCCCAACAAAATTGATGTTTCTGATTATCGATCCAAATATAACTAGCACAATCGGCGATAATTTGATGGCGCTATGTAATGCTTGATGCAGCGGTGTGAGCATATTACTGACTCGACCTTGCGCCTCTGATATTGCACCTGTTGAAAATGTAGTGCCAAATTAAGATTTCAATAAGCTTTGAACTTTTCGAATACTAAGGTGATATTGTCCAGTCAATACTCTGATGTAACTGAGTAAATTAGGTCCCATTTGACTCGCGGATGCGGTAACAGGGAGTTTGCCTTTACTCACAGATCCACAACCCGTGCATTTTCCATGATAAATTTGATAGTCAGTAATATCGAGATCTTGTCTTGGCAACTCGAACACTTGATGTCTATAACTCGGTTTATCGTAAGATTCAACGGTACAAGCACAGCTTTTACACTGGGTTTCAGGTGTGCAAGATACAACAACATCAGACGCTTTAAGTTCTGTTATTGGGCGCTTATGCCCCGTGTGGTTTGGCTGAGCGCCAATCTTATTTCCACTACGAGGCGCTTGAGCTTTTTTCGCTCGGCCTTTGCAGCAGGAGTGTCCGATGACGGTGACAACGATGAGTTCCGTGAGGATGTGGCCAATCTGTCTTCATATTCTCTTAGCTGTTGCCATAATTCCTGAATTAATTTATTAGCCTCGTTAAGATTAACGACTTCAGGCGGCTCTGTTTGATATATTTTATTTTTCATATCTGAATTATCAGTGCTAGAAACGATCATGCAAATACTAAATACGGATCAAGAGATGATCGTCTCATTTTATTTTTCAAGTAGGGTCTGGTGAACACTTACAGTAACGGGACTGTGATGCATGCGCTATCTATGATATTTCCAGACATACATGCAGAGAATCTAACGCGTGCGAGGCTCGTTGAGAGATATTAAAAATAGCGACAGGCATATCAACAAATTCTTCGCCACTTACCAGCCAATTGAGGGCATTCTTTAAAACACCACTAATGCCACGCGCATATTCAGGACTCGATAAGAAAAGGCCATCAGCTTCTGCAAGGCGGTTTTTAAGGGCTATTATATTTGGATCTATATCTGGATTGAACAATGGTATTTGACCCAATTCATCAAAGAGTGTGATTTCGATATGTTCTGGTGCTAGCGCTTTCATTGCCTTAAGTAGCGCCGTGTTATAAGAGTCTTTCCTTAGACTTCCCGATATTGCTAATATCTTCATTTAAGCATCCTTCTATCTATACCCAAACTACTTCAAGATGCTGCATCAGAGACTAGTGGGATATCAGGACAAACCGAAGTAGCTTGGGTATGTAAATAATTGTTCATCATTAAGTATTAAACTTTGCGTCCATAATACTGTAATTTTTATTTATAAAACCACCTATGAATCAGCCTTTAAGATAATACTTAATAAAATAATCCCTTATAATATTAATCAAGATCAACAAAGCCCTCGTTATACCTACGTTTCAACATCTAGCCATTTACAGCCCTACCGTACGATGTGAAAATCACATCACGTCCAATATTAAGGCCCATGTATGCCGACTTCTCTCAACCAAGCGATGTTACGAATTGCCCTCGATCTTAATTTAAACCTACCGTCAGGCCACCACTACCAGCGTTTAATGCAATCGTTACAGTCGGTTCTGCCTTGTGATGCCAGTGCCTTGTTCATTCTTGACGATGAAGGGTTATTATCAGCTGCTGCTGTCAATGGCTTATCAGATGAAGTATTAGGTCAAAAGTTCGATCCGCAACAGCACCCTCGCTTTCAAGCTATTTTAGCCAGTCATGAACCGGTACGTTTTCCTGCCAGCTCAACCTTACCCGATCCCTTTGATGGCTTGTTAAAAAACGATCCGAACCGAACTATTGATGTACATGACTGCATGGGCTGTAGTTTATATGTTGAAGATCAACTGGTTGGACTCATCACCCTGGATGCCATGCAAGTCGGCGCTTTCAAGCGTGTCGATGATATTACCGTCGCCACCTTTGCCGCATTAGCCGCTGCAACAATCCGTAATGTAAATCAAGTTGAAGCACTGCGAAAAAGCCACCAGCAACAGCAAAATATGAATCAAGTACTCATTCAAGAAGCCCGAAATAAAGGTGGTGAATTGGTCGGTATAAGCCCTGAAATGCAAACCCTACGCGATAATATCAACATGGTTGCCTATTCCGATTATGCGGTATTAATTAGTGGTGAGACTGGCACAGGTAAAGAGCTGGTAGCCCATGCTGTCCACTCCAATTCATCACGGGCGACACAACCGATGATTTACGTTAACTGCGCGGCATTACCCGAAAGCTTGGCAGAAAGTGAGCTATTTGGCCACGTCAAAGGTGCATTTACCGGTGCACACAGCAACCGCGCAGGTAAATTTGAACTGGCCGATGGCGGCACCATATTCTTAGATGAGATCGGTGAGTTACCGTTATTAATGCAAGCTAAATTACTGCGGGTTATTCAGCAAGGCGAAGTGCAGCGTGTCGGTGCAGATAAGAACTTAATGGTCAATGTCCGTATTATCGCCGCAACTAACCGTAATTTAACCGAAGAAGTCGCCGCAGGTCAATTTCGTAGTGATCTGTATCATCGTTTAAATGTGTTCCCAATTCACGTCCCCCCACTGCGTGACTGCCAAGGTGATGTCGCAGTGTTATCTGGGCATATTCTTGATCGCGTTCGGTCGCAATTTAATGTCGCTAAATTACAGCTGCATCCGCAGGCATTAACAGCACTGAATAACTATAGCTGGCCGGGGAACGTACGAGAATTAGAACATACCTTAATGCGTGCAGGATTAAGGGCCATTCAAGCACAACAAAGCCTGATCCTACAACAACACTTATCAGATGAGGTTAGCCATACTTATTCATACACCACAGAAACAGAAACGGATGACTTACCGACGACATCATTTGAACTACGCGGTGCAGTCGAAGTATATCAAACTAAATTAATCTCCCATGCCCTGCAGCAATCAAACTTTGTTTGGGCACAAGCCGCAGAGTTTTTACAAATGGATCGCGGTAATCTGTATAAAATGGGTAAAAAATTAGGTATTAAGCCTAAAGAGTTACGCGCAGCAGTACTTTAATTAAAGTTGCGCCGTATTTAGCGACTTCTTAAACATATACCCAAACTACTTGGGTATATGTGATGTACTAATCACATCATATTTGATGTGGTTAGTACATCATCAGCACAAATCTGAAAACACAAAAACCATAAATATCAACAAGATAAAAGTTGGCACGTTCAGTGCAATATAGATTCCGAGATCATCGTTAAATCGATATCAATAATATAATTATAATTATAATGGAGTCTTAAATGTTCTGTATTCAATGTGAGCAAACTGTTCAAACGCCTGTGTCTAAAGGCTGTTCTTATACTCAAGGTATGTGTGGTAAAACGGCGGACGTTTCAGACCTACAAGACGTTTTAGTATTTAATTTACAGGGCGTGTCTTTCTGGGCCGAACTAGCACGTAAATACGACATCATTGATGCTGAAATCGATGCTTGGGCACCACGTGCATTCTTCTCTACGTTAACCAACGTTAACTTTGTGCCAGAGCGTATTACTGAATACACTGAAATTGCAGAGCGTTACAAGATCCAACTACGCACACAAGTAACGGCGGCGGCGGCGGCGGCGGGTGAAGAGTTACCTGAATTATCTCCGGCAGCACAATTTGTATTACCAGCAACCGCTGAAGAAGTCATGAACTTTGCACCAGAAGCAGCGGTTAACCGTGGTCATGACGAATTACACGAAGACATCATTGGTCTGCGTTTATTATGCTTATACGGCCTTAAAGGTGCTGCAGCATACATGGAACACGCCAATGTACTTGGTCAAAGTGACGACGCAGTAAACGGCGAATATCATCAGATCATGGCATTCTTAGGCACTGAGCCGACGGATACGGATACGTTATTAGAAACATCGATGCAAATTGGTTTACTCAACTACCGCATTATGGAAATGCTAGACAAAGGTGAAACAGATACCTTTGGTCACCCACGACCAACGCAAGTAAACGTAAAACCGATTGCAGGTAAATGTATTCTGGTTTCTGGCCATGACTTACATGATTTAGAAAAGATCCTGCAACAAACTGAAGGCAAAGGCATCAATGTTTATACCAATGGTGAAATGTTACCTGCGCACGGTTACCCAGAACTGAATAAATACCCGCACTTAGTTGGTAACTTCGGTAGCGCTTGGCAAAATCAGCAAAAAGAATTTGCTAACTTCCCAGGTGCGATCGTGATGACATCTAACTGTCTAATCAATCCTAATGTGGGTCAATACGCAGATCGTCTATTCACCCGTAGTATTGTTGGCTGGCCTGGCGTTGTCCATATCGAAGGTGATGATTTCTCACAAGTGATCGAATGTGCCTTAGCACAATCGGGTATTGCGCACACCGAAATTGAACATAAGATCACAGTCGGTTTTGGCCGTAATGCATTATTGGAAGCGGCACCTGCCGTTATCAAAGAAGTGAAAGCGGGTAACATCAAACACTTCTTCTTAATCGGTGGTTGTGACGGTGATAAGTCAGAGCGCAGTTACTTCACTGATTTAGCCGTGAACACCCCGAAAGATTCGATTATATTAACCTTGGCTTGTGGTAAATACCGTTTCAACAAGAAAGAATTTGGCGATATTAATGGTATCCCACGTCTATTAGATGTTGGCCAATGTAACGATACTTACTCCGCTATCCAACTGGTATTAGCATTAGCAGAAGAGTTTGATTGTGGCATAAATGAATTACCGTTAACGATTGTATTGTCTTGGTTTGAACAGAAAGCCATTGTAGTGCTACTGACGTTATTTGCGTTAGGTTTCAAAGGTATTTATACCGGTCCTACAGCGCCAGCATTCTTAACTGACAACTTGATCAAAGCATTACAAGATAACTTTGATATGCGCAGTATTGGTGACGTTGATACTGATTTAGCGACAATGTTGTCTGGTAAATAGTATTAGCTGGTAAATAGCACTCGTTGATCAATGCGGTAATATGCCGCATTGATCAAAGACGTTCGACACGCCATAAACCATTCAAACCTTAAATTATCACTGCGATAGGTGCAATAATGTCTTCTTCAAATACGCCGTCTTCAACGCTTTCTCCACCAGTACTTAAGCCCCTAAAACTAAACAGCAAATTACAAGCACCAACGCTATCCACATTAAAACTATCTACACCTAAACCTGCATCACCAAAATTGACACCACCTAAGCTTAATTTTGCTCTCGGTGGCAGTAGCTCTACGAACTCAGCAAAACTATCATCAAAGCTTGCAACGCCAAAACTGAATTTATCACTTGGTGAAACAATCACAAAGCCAAGCTTAAAACCAGCAGCATGGTCGCCTTCAACAACGCCATTAGTGTTAGTTAAGCGTGCATTAGAAACCCATGACTCGATGAGCTTTACCTTTGCAGCAGCAGACCAAGCACAGTTTGATTTTAAGCCCGGTCAATTCGTTACCTTAGCCGTTAACATTGATGGCAAAACCCATTACCGCGCCTATTCAATAAGCTCTGTACCGCAACAAAAACAGTTACGTTTAACCATTAAACGCGTACCCGATGGTTTAGTCTCTAACTGGCTGGCAGATAACTTAACTATCGGTGATAGTTTGTCAGCATTAAACATTGCAGGTCAATTCAACAGTACCGATTGCGCCCATAAATCTAAACTACTACTTATCAGCGCAGGTTGTGGTATCACCCCAGTCATGTCGATAGCAAAAACATTATTAGCGCATAATAGCGATGCTGACATTGAATTCTTACATTGTGCCCGAGATAAAGACAACGTAATCTTTCATGATGAAATGCAGACTTTACTTGCTCAGCATAAAAACTTTAACGTGCAATTACTGTTAGAAAACAGTGACGGTTTTGCAAGTTACAGTGCTGATGTGAATGCAGGCAATAATGCATTGTCACATCAAACTGGCATGGTAAGCACCGACGTTATTCAACAGTTATACCCAGATCTAAACCAACGCACTATTTTCCTGTGCGGCCCTGTCGGCTTCATGAAAGCGGTTGAAAATATAGCCCAAGAAAGTGACTTTGATATGGCCAACTTCTTCCAAGAAAGCTTTACCCCTGCGGCGGATAATACCCAGCAAGACCAGATCTCATCAGGCGCAACAGAAACCAGTGTGATGTTACACGTCCCTGACTTTGCAGTTGAAGCAGAAGTAATTCAAGGTTCATTGTTATTAGATGCATTAGAAAAACATGGCGTTCCTGTTATTGGTGCATGTCGCGCTGGGGTTTGCGGTTCGTGTAAGTGTAAAGTAACCAAAGGCTCAGTAAAGTCAACCAGCACCGAAACACTCACTGCAGATGAAATTGAGCAAGGATTTGTATTAGCCTGCTCAAGTACCATCGAGGGCGATCTCGCTGTCGCACTCAGCTAACAACAACCAGTTTAGTGAGATGAAATAATACACCATTATTTACAGGACCAGTAGCATCGAGGTAGTGTAGAGTGGCAGGCTTTTAACGACAATGTTCAGTGGATAATGAGGTAATTAATCCACGGCTTGTAGCCGTAAATACTCAGGCGTGGCGGTGCCTTTCGATGGTTTATTACTGCGCCATTGTTGAAAGACGGCGACAGTGTGGTAAGTTGTTTTAACATCATTGTGACCTAGGTAATTTAGTTACAATGATCACATCTATAAATCATACTAATTACATGCTTTATAGTTAATCAATAGTGATATTCTTATTTTTTATATTGTAACAATAAGGATGTGATCTAATGGCACCACAAAGAAAATTAAGAACATGCCCCAATATTGTTGGTTTGACGCTTGATAAGGATAGTCTAGAAGCAATTGAATTTATAAATGGTGTACGAACTAGTCTAGAAATTGGCTGGGTGGCTATCACTTTGGGTCAATTATCTACACTTTTCGCTGGTCTTACTTTAAGTCCTGGTAGGGCTATATCGAAAAAAGCGGTAGAAACGGCTTCCGAAGCAGCTGGGCCTATTTTAGGTACAATGTTCAAAGCTGGTGTTAATACTGTCGAAGCTGCTGGTAGTGCTGCCGGTTCAGTTAGTTACAATATATTTTCTTCGAATTGGGAAGCTTTTTTCTTTTCGTATGGTGGTTTACAGGCACATGCTCAAAATCAAATAGAAAAAGTTATACTTAAACAAGCTTTAAGATCAGATTCAACCCCTAAGGAGCGCTTATTCTGGGGCACCTTAGATCGTGGTTGCAAAGCGGCATCGAAGGATAAAAAATGATAGTGCGAAATTTATTGATAGT
This sequence comes from Moritella yayanosii, assembly GCF_900465055.1. Taxonomy (NCBI): domain Bacteria; kingdom Pseudomonadati; phylum Pseudomonadota; class Gammaproteobacteria; order Alteromonadales; family Moritellaceae; genus Moritella; species Moritella yayanosii. Next base: position 1,318,993 of record NZ_LS483250.1, read on the forward strand.
TACAGCAATAGCAATAAGTCAGATAGCTTGTTCTGATGTAGTTGAAGAGGATGCTACTCGTACATATGCATTCAAACAATTGAAAGATAAATATTCGGATTTTGAAAGTAAATCTGTTAAGTGTTATGCAGACATGAAAGCAACTACTTTACCTGATTCTGTTATTGAAAAATTAAGTGCAATGCCATTCGAAACGAGTGACTCATTAGCCTATTTATCTTTTAGCGCTATAGATCGCTGTTCGCAACCTGAGTATAGTCAGTTTATGCGCTTGCTATTAATTGTAAATACGGAGAATGATAAAAATGAAGAAAGAGAAATTACAGAATTCATATCTAAAATAAAATATTTATCATTCAGCCTTATAAGCATTTCTCCGCAAAAATCTTACGATTCAGTTCCGGATGATATAAAAGAAAAATTAGCTTTAATACCTGAGTTACAACAATCATTTGAGCCACTCGATGCAGCGGAAAGAGCTTGGCCAAAAGAATATGGTTACTAGTCAACTACCGTTCTTAAAACAGTGAACAACCTGATCTTTCATGATGAAATGCATTGTCACATCAAACCAGCATGGTAAGTAGTGAGGTTATTCAACAGTTGTACCCAGATCTAAACCAACGCACTATTTTCCTGTGCGGTCCTGTCGGCTTCATGAAAGCGGTTGAAAATATAGCCCAAGAAAGTGACTTTGATATGGCCAACTTCTTCCAAGAAAGCTTTACCCCTGCGGCGGATAATACCCAGCAAGACCAGATCTCATCAGGCGCAACAGAAACCAGTGTGATGTTACACGTCCCTGACTTTGCAGTTGAAGCAGAAGTAATTCAAGGTTCATTGTTATTAGATGCATTAGCCTGCTCAAGTACCGTCGAGGGCGATCTCGCGGTCGCAGGCTTTAGTTCTTAATACTCTACAATTTCAAACGCCACAAGATCCTAATTTCTTGCATTAATGTACTTATTACTGGCTCGTGAGATCTATTTTTAGCAATCACAAAATGTAGGGTAGCTGGGAAGTCGATAGCTGAGATTATTTGAACTTTGCCGGCTCTTTCAGCCAAAAGAGCTTCTTCAATTTCTAGCAAACTTAGCCCTAGACCACTTTTTACTAACGCTAGTCGAGTACCGTCATCACTTGTTTTTAATACCGAAGGGATGTCATTTCCAAGTATCCCTTTTAAGAAATCATCAAAAGGACAGTAGTCACCCATCATTATCCACTGGTGGATGTTAAGGTCTGCTTGAGTCACTATTTTACTACAATCAAATGTCACTGGAGCCACTGTCGTTATCTGTTGTTCCATAACCGCTACACCGATAAAGTCATCGGGAATATCACCAAAAATATAACCTCCATCTAATTGATGTTCTCTAATCTCATTGATGGTTTTCCCAGTTGATTGTTGGTGAATATCCAAACTGATACCTGGACAGTTTTCTTGTAAATTTTCGACTAATTCAGGTAGTTTAATTTGCTTGGCGGTTAAGTTAATACCTAAGTGAAATGTCCCTATTATTTCATGTTGGTTACTCGCAGCCAGATTTACTAAATCCAAAGCGCTATCGAGTGTGGTTTGGGCTTTTTTTAACAGTAACTGACCTTTATCGGTTAACGACATGCCTTTACTGGAACGAATAAATAGAGGCGTGGAGAGTTCTTCTTCAAGTGTTTTAATGTGAGCACTTATCGCGGGAGGTGTGGTATATAAACGTTTTGCTGCTTGCGTTAAATTACCTGTTTGAGCAACAGCGACGAAAGAACGTAAGTGATAAAATTCAAATGTAAATCCCCCTTAAATCAGTCCAATTGAATTCTGTGCAGCATTTTTAGTCAGTATAAGACAAATATAATACCAGCTTCTGGATCCAAGTAACTATTTCACCATTCATTTATCTTGAACACTGACTTCAGAAATCACGAATTTCGCATTTAATCCAATCGAGCTAAATTAGCACCATAGAAGTCGAACGATTTACTTCAATCATGAATAACTCATAATACAAGGAAGATTTATGCCTAACAATACAAACACATTCTTTTACCCAGCGGCACCGGCTCAACAAGCTAACGATTTTTTTGCGGCGAAACTTGCTTGCGAAACTGATTGTTCAGATGTGTATGCCGCTATTAAAGGAAATAGTAAAGCAAATAATAAAAACTTCATATTATTAGATGTACGCTCTACAGAAGCCTTTGATAAAAGCCATGCGATAACCGCTGTGAGTATGCCTCACAGTGAAATCAATAGTGAGTCATTCGCAAAATACGATAAGGACACTTTGTTTGTTGTCTATTGTTGGGGACCTGGTTGTAATGGTGCGTCCAGAGCAGGCTTAAAAATATCAGCGTTAGGGTTTGCGGTAAAAGAAATGATTGGTGGAATTCATTACTGGGAAGATTTTGAGCGATACCCTGTTAATCGTCGAGTGACCGAAGTTCAACAATAACGCCCCAAACTCAATGCATTAAGAGTTACCAACGTAGTTTTTTTCGTCCACTGTTTAAATAAGTATATTATGGCTCATGAAGATATCTACGAGCAGTTTATGGCGAAGATCATCGAGCGCACCAAGTTGATTAAACGTGGTAACCCACTAGATACCGAAACCATGGTTGGTGGCAATATTGAAGAAGTTCACACTGATTATGAAAACGGTTTTTATATCCAACCGACGCTGCTGAAAGACACCAATAAAATGCGCATCTTCCAAGAAGAGATCTTTGGCCCTGTGATCGCAGTAACCACCTTCAAGACTGAAGCAGAAGCCCTAGAGCTCGCCAACGATTCTGAATTTGGTTTAGGTGCTGGAGTTTGGAGCCGCGACATGAATGTTGCTTACCGCATGGGTAGTAAGATCCAAGCGGGTCGAGTGTGGACGAACTGCTATCACATGTACCCTGCCCACGCAGCGTTTGGTGGATATAAAAAATCAGGTGTCGGCCGCGAAACGCATAAGGTAGCTTTAGAACATGACCAGCAGCCCAAGATTAGTTTTTATGAATCAGTTCACATTTTTTAGACTTTTGTTCAGTTTCAATTGTTTATACGGACAAGTATAAATAATCATTAATACTCTAGTGATTTTCTAGTTGCTATGTTGTAAAATGCGTTTTAGCTTCCTTGGAACTTCAAGGATTTTTACATTTGTAATAATCTTAGGTTAAGTATATTTAAATAAATATTTGTAGGAGATCAGTATGTTTAGTTTACAAACAGCATTAGACGAACGATTAGCTGTATTGAAGAACAAAAAAGTAAAAAATAAACAGTCCGTTACAACAAATAATATCACAACGGAATATATACAGAAATCCCTGAAACAGGCTGGTATTCTTAATAATAAAGGAAAAATTATTAAGAGGATTACATCATAAATGTATGTTTCACCAGGTGTTGTCGTTGGCTTTCATGGCTGTGATAGAACCGTTTTTGATTCAGTGATCAAAAACGGTTCTTCAATTTCAAATAGTGAAAATGATTATGACTGGTTGGGTCATGGCGTCTATTTTTGGGAAGGTAGTTATAAAAGAGCTTTTGATTGGGCTAAAAGTAGCAAAAAAATTGAAAAACCAGCTGTTATCGGAGCCTTCATTAAACTTGGTAACTGCATTGATCTACTTGATTCCGAACACTTAAGTAAAGTTAAGTCTGCTTATGAAATTCTGAAACTTGAATTTGAGGCACTTAATGAACCTTTACCTGAAAATAAAATTAAAGTTAATGGTATTAGCTTTGTTAGAGAGCTGGATTGCCAAGTGATTTTAAGGTTACAGCAATTAAATAACGAACTCATAGTTCAAGATCTAGGTTTGCCTGATATGGTTAACCAGAATAAGCGTAAAGTCCAAAACAGCCCTGAATTTATTGATTCAGTAAGAGGCATGTTTCCTGAAGGGTCTGACTTATATTCAGGTGCAGGTTTTCGAGATAAAAATCATATCCAACTTTGCATTGTAAATCCAAACTGTATTATAGGCTACTTTGACCCTATTCAGCATAATACTTGGTACAAAAAAATCTGAGCCCCAACAACCAGTAAGCTGACGGCCAACGCGTAGCACTTTTAAACCCGAGTAGTTTAGTAGTTATGACGTGTTGCTATAACTTATCCAAAATTAAAACTCACTCCCCCCACCATACCAAACATCACCAACACATAATAACTTGCATTTTATTGCTAACTAACAGATCATTTGTATAGTCAATTAAGTTTAATTGATTACGCCATTATTACAGCTATTAAAATTTGACGTTATTAAGGTTAGACGCTATGAACAGTTCGCCGCGCTATATTCAAATCCAAGACTTCATCCATGAGAAAATCAATTCTCACGTTTGGCTGCCTGGTAATAAGATCCCCACAGAGCTCGAATTAACCAAACAATTTAATGTCAGCCGGATGACAGTCAATAAAGCCATTCGCGATCTCGTCAACCAAGGTCTATTAACAAGAACCCCACGCTTGGGTACATTTGTATGTCAAAAAAAGGTTGAATCATCACTCAGTGATATTCGTAATATTGCTGATGAGATCCGTCAACGTGGTAAAATATACAGTAATAAAATACTGCGTCAGGTGACAATACAAGCGAATGATGAAATAGCGATGAGACTAGGCGTAAAACTTGACACATCCATTTTCTTTAGTGAAATCATACACTATGAGGACGATATTGCATTACAACTGGAACTACGTTGGGTCAATCCACAGTTTGCACCAGAGTACATAACACAGGATTTCAGTTTAGCGACACCGAATGAATACCTCACCAAAAATTGTCCATTAAGTTCAATTGAGCATACGGTTGAAGCGGTCATGCCAACCCAGTCTATCCAGCAGCACTTAAGCCTAACAGCGCTGCAACCTTGTTTGTTACTCAATCGTCGTACCTGGAGCAAGCAGTCTCTGATTAGTGTTGCCTTGCTTTATCATCCAGCAGATAAATACAAACTCAGCCTTAAAGCTGAAATATAGCACTGCTTATTGTCCGCTAATTCAAATTATTACGCCAAACTATTATGCTAAACAGTGTATCGGTTTAATATCGACATACATCATAAAAACAGTCTCAAAAAATTAACAAAACCACAACAGATCACAACAATCCGATTTAAAACTTGCTCTTCCTGCTTAAATTGTCTATTTAATTGTATATACATTTAAAAGCGTGAGAGCCTGATGAGTCTATTGCTAACCAATACAACGATTGTATCTATGGATCAAAGTGATTCAGATTACCAAACACAACCTAATTGCTACATTGCAATTGAGCACGCTAAGATAGTTAAAATTGGTCCGATGCAGCAATGCCCGACCGCAGACTACTCACAAATTATCGATTGCCAAGGCCGCCTTATTACACCGGGTCTTATCGACTGTCACACCCATCTGGTTTTTGCTGGTAACCGCGCTAAAGAATTTGAACAACGCTTAACGGGCGTACCGTATGAAACAATTGCTAAACAAGGTGGCGGCATCCTTTCGACTGTTAACGCCACTCGCGCCGCAAGCGAAAGCCAACTTGTTGAACTCGCCCTACAACGTCTGTCAGCACTGACCGCAGATGGCGTCACCACGATTGAAATCAAATCGGGTTATGGTTTAACCCTGGAAGATGAATTAAAAATGCTTCGCGCGGCTAAACAATTAGAACAACACGCAAGCATCAAGGTATCAACAACACTACTGGCCGCGCACGCAGTACCCCCTGAATATAAAGACAATGCCGATAACTATATCCGTTATGTGTGTGACGAAATAATACCAGCCGCCGTGGCAGCTAAGCTCGTGGACTCTGTGGATGTATTCTGCGAAAGTATTGGCTTTAACTTGGCGCAAACCAAAGCCGTATTCGAAGCCGCTTTATCTCACAGCTTAGGCATTAAAGGTCACACCGAGCAATTAAGTAACCTCGGCGGCAGTGAACTGGCCGCAACAATGGGCGCCACCTCGGTTGATCATATTGAATTCCTTGACGAACAAGGCGTGAAAGCACTTGCCCAGCATGGCACTGTCGCTACCCTGCTGCCCGGCGCATTCTACTTTTTAAGAGAAACCCAATTACCGCCAATTGATTTACTGCGTCAACATAACGTGCCAATGGCATTAGCAACCGATTTTAATCCAGGTACCTCCCCTATCGCATCCTTAACTATGATGATGAATATGGGCTGTACTTTATTTAGATTAACACCTGAAGAAGCATTACGTGGCGTAACTTGCCATGCCGCACGCGCATTAGGGTTACAAGATTCACGCGGTCAAATACGTGTTGGCTATGATGCTGATTTGGCAATTTGGAATATCGACCATCCTGCCCAGCTCGCTTATGAAGTGGGTACACCAAGACTGCACTCTCGCATCGTTAACGGAGAGATTTGTCATGACTAAAACCACGCCCCCCGCAACAAGTAATTACGCTGCTACCGATGCCGATATTTGGCAGGGTCGTATTGACGCCGAAGACGGTGAAGCAGGCATGCGTTTTCATCAGAAAGTCACTTTAATCGATGATGACGAGCAACTAACAAACCAAGCAGGTGTTGTCCTACTCGGCTTCGCTTGTGACGAAGGTGTGAAACGTAATAAAGGCCGTGTTGGCGCAGTACAAGCACCGGATATTATCCGCAAAGCGCTGGCGAATACCGCATGGCATCATGACAACGCAACGAATACCTCGACTTTCGTTGATGCAGGGAATATCTATTGCAGCGATACTGATTTAGCCGCTAGCCAAAAAGAACTGGCTAACTATGTTGAGACAGCCCTCAACAAACAAAACAAAGTAATGGTATTAGGCGGTGGACACGAAATCGCTTGGGGAACATTCCAAGGGTTGGCGCAACATTTCCAAACAACAAAGGTGAACAAACCAAAGATCGGCATTATTAACTTTGATGCCCATTTTGATTTACGTACCTATTCGACAGATGGTCAAGCATTCCCGACTAGCTCAGGCACGCCATTCAATCAGATAGCCAAACACTGCCAACAATTAGGCTGGGAGTTTAACTACGCCTGCCTTGGTGTCAGTCGCGCCAGTAATACCCAAGCGTTATTCACCCTTGCCGATCAACTTGGGGTGCATTATCGCGAAGACCACCAGTTGGCTTCTTATCATCTTGCCGAACGTATCGAAGAATTAACCGCATTTATTGATAACGTGGATCACCTCTATCTGACCATAGATATCGATGTATTCTCTGCGTCCACAGCGCCCGGTGTTAGCGCACCCGCAGCACGTGGGGTGAATTATGAAAGTGTCGAAGCCTTACTCCAACCGATCTTTAACGCTAAAAATAGCGCAGGCCAGGCAAAACTAATCATTGCTGACCTAGCCGAATACAATCCAAATTTTGATATAGACAATCAAACGGCACGACTTGCAGCACGATTAACGTGGGACATCACCCGCGCCATGTTTAAGTGAAAAGGAAATCCTAATGACTGATAAACGTTTAGATACGTCTCGTACTATCATTGCCCCTCACGGCACAAAACTCAACGCGAAATCATGGCAAACCGAAGCGCCATTAAGAATGTTGATGAACAACCTACACCCAGACGTTGCTGAGCATCCGCATGCATTGGTTGTTTATGGGGGCATTGGCCGCGCGGCGCGTGATTGGGAATGTTACGACAAAATAGTCGAAGTGCTAAAACGTTTAGAAGATGACGAAACACTCCTTGTACAGTCAGGTAAACCGGTTGGTGTATTCAAAACCCACACCAATGCACCGCGTGTACTGATTGCCAACTCAAACCTAGTGCCACATTGGGCAAACTGGGAACACTTCAACAAGCTCGATAAAGCAGGCTTGATGATGTACGGGCAGATGACCGCTGGTTCTTGGATCTACATTGGCTCACAAGGCATTGTGCAAGGTACTTACGAAACATTCGTGGCCATGGCGAAACAACATTTTGACGGTCAGGCACAAGGTCGTTGGGTGCTTACTGGTGGTTTAGGGGGTATGGGTGGCGCGCAACCGCTTGCAGCAACAATGGCAGGCTTCTCGATGATTGCCGTTGAATGTGATGAATCACGTATCGATTATCGCTTACGTACCGGTTATATCGATAAGAAAGCCACAACCCTTGATGAAGCATTAGCGCTACTTGATGAAGCAATCAAAAACAAGCAACCAACCTCGATTGGCCTACTTGGTAATGCCGCCGATATTTTCCCTGAATTAGTGAAACGTGGTGTCGTGCCAGATTGTACTACCGACCAAACATCGGCACATGATCCACTTAATGGTTATCTGCCACAAGGCTGGACCATGGCGCACGCGGCATCAATGCGTAAAGAAGATGAAGCGGCGGTTGTTAAAGCCGCTAAGCAGTCAATGGCAATTCAGGTGCAGGCCATGTTAGATTTACAAAAAGCAGGTTCTGCAACGGTTGATTATGGTAATAACATCCGTCAAATGGCACTGGAAGAAGGCGTTGAAAACGCGTTTGATTTCCCCGGTTTTGTACCCGCTTATATCCGTCCGCTGTTCTGTGAAGGCATAGGTCCTTTCCGTTGGGTGGCATTGTCTGGCGACCCAGAAGATATCTACAAAACCGATCAAAAAGTAAAAGAGCTGATCCCTGATAATCCACAGTTACACAACTGGTTAGACATGGCGCGCGAGCGTATTCAATTCCAAGGTCTGCCAGCACGTATTTGTTGGGTGGGCTTAAAAGACCGCCAACGTCTTGGTTTAGCTTTTAACGAAATGGTTAAAAATGGCGAGCTTAAAGCGCCAATTGTGATTGGTCGTGATCACCTTGATTCCGGTTCAGTTGCCAGCCCTAACCGTGAAACCGAAGGCATGATGGATGGTTCTGATGCCGTATCAGATTGGCCACTGTTAAACGCCCTGCTCAATACCGCAAGTGGCGCGACTTGGGTATCACTGCACCATGGCGGCGGTGTCGGCATGGGCTTCTCTCAACATTCAGGCATGGTGGTACTTTGTGACGGTACCGATGATGCCCATGAACGTGTTAGCCGTGTATTACGCAACGATCCCGCCACAGGCGTGATGCGTCATGCAGATGCAGGTTATGAACTTGCTAAAACCTGCGCCAAAGAACAACACTTAGACCTACCGATGCTTAATACAGCCAATAATAAATAGATAATCTTGGAGAACAACATGTACAAACTTACAATTAAACCAGGGTTATTAACACTGGCACAGCTTCGTCAAATCAGTCGAGCCCCTGTACAGGTGTCGCTCGACCCGAGCTGCTTTGATGACATTCATGCCAGCACAGAAGTGGTAAATAATGTGATAGCAGAAGGCCGTACTGCTTACGGTATTAATACCGGTTTTGGCCTGCTTGCTAATACCCGTATCGCGCCTGAAGATCTCGAAACGCTGCAACGCAGTATCGTGTTATCCCATGCGGCAGGTATCGGCGAGTTAATGAACGATGAAACCGTGCGGTTGATGATGGTGCTTAAAATTAACAGCCTAGCGCGTGGCTTTTCAGGTATTCGTTTATCGGTTATTGAAGCCTTGATGCAATTGGTGAATGCCGAAGTTTACCCCTGCGTACCAAAAAAAGGCTCAGTGGGTGCATCTGGCGATCTCGCCCCACTTGCTCACATGAGCACAGTTTTACTGGGCGAAGGTGAAGCGCGTTATCAAGGTAAAATGATTACTGGTGAAGAAGCATTGGTGATTGCAGGCATGCAGAAGATCACGTTAGCACCAAAAGAAGGACTAGCCTTGTTAAACGGTACCCAAGCATCTACTGCATTTGGCCTTGAAGGTTTGTTTGCTGCCGAAGATCTGTTTGCATCTGCGACCTTATGCGGCGCAATGACAGTGGAAGCTGCGCTTGGTAGCCGTCGTCCGTTTGATCCACGTGTCCACCGTGTGCGTGGTCATCGCTCACAAATGGATTCTGCGACTATGTATCGTCACATACTTGAATTTAGCAGTGAAATTGGTGATTCTCACACTGAATGTGAAAAAGTCCAAGACCCTTATTCACTGCGTTGTCAACCACAAGTGATGGGCGCCTGTTTACAACAGATCCGTAATTCAGCTGAGATATATGAAGTCGAAGCCAACTCAGTATCAGATAATCCGTTAGTGTTTGCCGATGATGGCGATATTATCTCAGCGGGTAACTTTCACGCCGAACCGATTGCGATGGCCAGTGATAACCTTGCGCTAGCGATTGCAGAGATAGGCAGTTTATCAGAACGTCGTATGGCACTATTGATTGACAATAGCTTAAGCAAATTACCCCCATTCCTCGTAGATAATGGCGGTGTTAACTCTGGTTTTATGATCGCACAGGTAACCGCAGCGGCGTTAGCCAGTGAGAACAAATCATTAGCCCATCCAGCATCGGTCGATAGTTTACCAACGTCTGCCAACCAAGAAGACCACGTATCTATGGCGACCTTTGCTGGGCGTCGATTGAAAGACATGGCTGAAAATACCCGTGGTATCTTAGCGGTTGAGCTGTTATCTGCGGCACAAGGGCTTGATTTCAGAGCTCCGCTAACATCATCCCCGTTAATTGAACAGGCGAAAGCAGAATTGCGTGAACGCGTCGATTTCTACGACAAAGACCGTTATTTTGCCCCTGATATTGCTAAAGCCAATCAACTGCTGCTAGAAGCGGCCCACAACAAGCTTGTCGGTCGTGACATGTTACCCAGCTTCTAGTTTAAATAAACTTAGCCAGGCTTAATAGAATATGCTGTTAAGCCTTTAAATTAGTTACATTAAATAGAAATAACGCCCCCACGTCACTGCCACAGTCCATCCATAAATGAAACATAAATCGGTCGTAAAAGCGACAAATTGGTTCTCGCATTAACAATTGGCTTTATTAGCTTATTCTTATAACACTTCTTATTAATTCTATCGTCAACTTAGCATCTTTGTAATCAATCGGTATTTTTACCAGCTTATCTTTTTTATCCTCGTTAACGATAAACAGAGAAGGAAAATTAGTACCACCGATTGAACGCGCAAAACCAATTTCGGTTAATAAAGCTTGATGTGTTTGCTCAGATAAAAACGCAGTTTCAAATTGGTTCATGTCTAAACCAATTTGTGTAGCCAATTTAATCAACACGGTATTATCACTCGGATCCTGCGCATTAAGATAATAAGCCGCTTGTATCGCATTGAGCATATCCAATTCTGCACCTTGCGCTCGTGCGGCAATAATAGCGCGACAAGCAGGATAAGTAGCACGTCGAGGAGTATTCTCAGTCCAAAATTCATAGTTAAATTTGGTGCCGAGGAAGTTCTCAATTTTCTTCCAATAAGAAGCGATTTGTGCCTGCATCATTTCTGGCATAGGCTCGTCTGTATCAGATGCCAAACCGCCCAATACATAAATAATCTCGACATCATCAGCAATCGTTTGTTTTATTTTATCCCACGTTGGTTTATAGCCCCAGCACCACGAACACATGGGATCATAAACGTGATACAGTTTTGGTTTTGTCGCAGGCATTGGTACTTTCCTTTAATCATTACGTTCTGATCGATTTTCGGCAACGATATCTGAGTCTTTCTGGGCGTAAAAGTCGACTCTAAAGCGAGTATCATCCGTCATAAACTCGATTTTATGCCAATACTCAGGCGGGGAAATAGCCGTTTCATCTTGTGCGATGACTATCTCTTGCTCTATCTCGCCTCGTCTTTCGGTAAAACCATAAAATTTTAACGAACCAGCAATAACAATAATTTTTCCGTAAACGCCCGCGCGGGTATTATGCAAATGTAAGAACATTTTAGGAATATTATCAGGCGTAAAAACAGGCGTTGATTTGTAGTTCACAAAATCAGTTGGGATTGTCGGCATAAGCACACTCACTTGTAGAAAATATAATGATTAATAGGTATAAAATATACGCCCATTCTCCATGAGCGCAAGTAAGGTGTTACAACAGTTAGATGCTACCGCTGTTAAATCTACACCTATTAAATACTAGGCGCTAAGCGAACCACCACGTGTTTGGATCACATCGCGATACCAGAAAAAGCTTTCTTTACGGGTACGCGCTAATGTACCAGACCCATCGTCACGACGGTCAACATAAATAAAACCATAACGTTTATCCATTTCTGCAGTCGAGTTAGCCACTAAATCAATCGGTCCCCAACTAGTGAAGCCCATCAATTCAACACCGTCTAAAATAGCCTCCCTTGCCTGTACTAGGTGATCGTTCAAATATTGAATACGATAATCATCAATAATCTCACCGTCTGCATTCACTTCATCACGAGCACCCAAGCCATTCTCAACGATAAACAAAGGCTTTTGGTACCTGTCATACAAGAAATTCAATAATATGCGTAAGCCTTTCGGGTCAATTAACCAGCCCCACTGACTTTTCTCTAAATAAGGGTTCGGCACACTATCAATAATGTTACCGACTTCTTTTTGTTTGGGGTCAGCACTGGCGCAACCACTGGCATAATAGCTAAATGAGATAAAATCGACACTGGCTTGTGCAAGCGTCTCTAAATCACCCTCTTGCATAATAACTTCAATATTATTGTCTCTAAAATAACGCAACATATAACCCGGATATTTACCGCGAGTTTGCACGTCACCAAAAAATAACCACTTGTTATTCTCATGTACAGCGGCCATGACATCATCAGGGTTACAGGTAAAAGGATAATTAAGCGCGCCCAATAGCATATTACCAATTTTAGCATCTGGGATTATGTGTTTACACAGGGTAACGGCTTTGGCACTGGCTAGGAGTTGATGATGAATTGCTTGATAGATAGCTTGTTCATCAGCGGCTTCGGGTAAACCCACACCGGTATACGGTGCATGCAATGACATGTTGATTTCATTAAACGTCAGCCATAATTTGACTTTATGCTGGTAACGTTCAAACACCGTCGTTGCATAATGTTCAAAAAAGTCAATCAGTTTTCTATCCGCCCAGCCACCGTAGTTTTCGACTAAACCTACAGGCATTTCATAATGCGACAAGGTGACCAATGGTTTAATGTCATGCTTAGCTAACTCATCAAAAATACCGTCATAATAAGCTAGCCCTGCTTCATTGGGTTGGCTCTCATCACCATGAGGGAAGATACGCGTCCAAGCAATCGATAGCCTTAAGCAAGTAAAGCCCATCTCGTTGAAGAGCTGAATATCTTCTGGATAGCGATTATAAAAGTCGATAGCGAGATCTTTTATACCTGGTGTTTTGTCAGTACTTTCTTGATGTTGACTTAAGATACCATGCGGTAATAAGTCCGCTGTAGATAAGCCTTTACCGTCTTGCTGAAATGCACCTTCGGTCTGATTAGCAGCAATAGCGCCGCCCCATAGGAAATCCCGTGGAAATAAATTCATGCCTTCCTCAACTAATAAACGATCCCTTTATTTTCGGATAATAAACTATCATCAAGATTAACTAATTGAACAAGCTCACATTTTTAATATTGAGTTCACAATTAACAGAATTTACACAACTTATTAACAATAAAACATCCAATTAGAATGCTACGGCCAATATTGTGTCGAAGTACAGGACCGACGGGGTGAATAAAATAAGGTCTATGTACGTTGGAAGCAAAGCGATCATCACCTTACGTCAACATTAGAGTTTGAACCAACTGGTGAACCATTAATTACATCGGGTGGTGCAGTCTACCTTGTTGAAAATGGGCTTATTGTTGAGTATTGGATACATCAATAAAATCAAGGTCTGTTAGCTCAACTCCAAAATAACAGTTTGGGTTAAAACAATAATTTTGGTCATAGAGTCAGAAGATAGCGTATAATATAAGGTCATTCAAAAATAATATGTTACAGGTAGGCTAAAGATATGCTGCAAAAAGAACTCAGACAAGCAAAGTCAATTGACAATGTTTATAACTCGGCATACTGGCATTTAGCCCAACAGGACTACACGATTGCAGAAATACGCACCAAGCTTGAGCGGAAAACAGAAAATCAAGAATGGGTAGAAACGGTGTTAGCCGACCTGATTGGCAAAAACTATATCAAAAGCGACTTTGACTTCGCGGTGCACTTTGCAGAATCTGCGTTTAGTAATGAACATGGCAAGTCTGCTATCGCGCGTAAATTACGCGCCAGAGGCGTAGCCGTAACAGAGGCGGCAGAAGCCATTGAACAAGTCATGTATGATGAAGAAATCGATCAATTCGAGCTTGCAGCATCACGCTTAAGAAGTTCATTTCAAACCTTTCACTCAACCACCAAAGAGAAAGTGTATTCGCAATTCACCACCAAAGGTTTTTCACGCACCGAAATTGATCACGCATTGTCCCTGCACCCCGAAAAAGACACCTTAAGAACTAAACTCGAAGTTAATGCTGAAAAAGCTGACCTTAATAAAGAAATAATGAAGTTGTACCGTAAAGGTAAAGGCAAGCGTTTAATATTAAATGAATTACGCACCAAACTGATTGATGTTGAAAACTTTGAAAATGAAATTTATCAACTTGAAGAAGCCGGTGATATCGACTTTTATCAAAGCTGCCTAGATGTATTAAATAAGAAACGTTACGACATTAATAACAGAACTGAAAAATCGAAAGCTTACGCTTATCTATCCCGTAAAGGTTTCGACTCAGACCAAATAAAAGAAGCACTTAATCCGTCTGATTAATATAACGTCAACTACAATAACTTTAGCCAAAGTACATAAAATTTGTTATACACTTGCGTCACAATTGCAAAGTACAAAATATAATGAAGGAATTAACAATGACAAACCAACATGCACACGGCGATGAAGGTCACGTACACGGTCCAGGCTGTAGTCATCATCACGCACAAGCTCCAATCGTAAGAGAAAGCGCTAAAGTAGGTCGTAACGATCCTTGCACATGTGGTAGCGGTAAGAAATTTAAGAAGTGTTGTGGTAAATAATCACACACTTTATTAAATGTACTTTTGGCTAACATAGTAGACGTACTAAAAAGCCTCCACAACTATGACTATAGCTGTGGAGGCTTTTTGCTAACTGACTGTAAAATAGATAACCGTATCGCAGAGTGATAATCAAGTGAAGACACGCTGGACGATCAATACCGCGCTCACTTTAACTTAACGACATCACCGGATACTGTGGTCTGATAACCATTCAATACCCATGCCCAAAACCAATCTTCTTGGACTTCGACATTAATCAGTGCGTCACCGCCTTGCGTGGCAGTTGCTGCATTTTGGGCGCGAACAACCAACAAAAATTACCGACGACAACAAAATAGTACTTAATGCTTTGACCACTTTCATTAACAAACCCTCACATTGTAGTTAAAGACTATAAATAGACTCAGTCGTTCTAATTCTAGTCACGGCTAAATAAAACGCCCATCAGTAATTATGCCGACCCTTTTATTAACTGACATTCTGTGATTAACTCTTGTTTTTTAACAAGATTATCGCAGTAAGCTCACCCTTCTATGACTAACAACACACAAAAAAATAATGATGATGATGATTTAAATGGCACTTTAGCCTTAGATTCAACCTACAACGCCAAACAATACCCTTTTAATTTTCTTGTAACACTTTATTATTTCGCATTAACTTGATATAAATATATTTAAAACATTAGTCTGCTGTTTATATGACATATAAATCTAACATCAGTAACTATATTAGTATATTAAAGGGAATTATAATGGGTTCGTTATCAGTTCAATGGAAGATAACTTTGCTTTCTGGATGTTGCATTTTGCTTGTCGCAATATCATTAATCAGTTTTACACTTTCATCATCAACTTCCAATCAAAAAATTATACAGGAACAGACCAGCAATTCTGTTGGTGAAAAGTCCGAACAATTACTCATGAGCGAAGCCAACACACAAGCTTCTATCGTGCAAAAATATTTAGATGAAGCAACATACCGTGCAGAAATGCTCGCCGAGAGTATCGCCTTTTTGCAGTATAACGCTGAAGAAAACTTTACCAGCAGTGAGCAACTGCGTAATTCAGTCTCTGAATTGTTAAAACGTTCAGTACAAAACTTCGATAATATGCACGCGGCGTTTACCACCTTTCTGCCTGATATGCTCGATGGTGAAGACGGTAATTACGCTAACGCCGATTATGTCAGTTCTAATGATAAAGGCCGTTTTTCTGCGTATTGGTATAAAAATAGTCAAAATGAACCAACGCTCACGATTAAAAGTGAACAGCAGATCAACAACACATCGCTGGCAGTCAGTGGACAAGCAAGCAACTTCTGGTATAGCTGTAGCACTGTCAATAACCGCACGTGTGTCATCGAACCTTACTTTTACAATGAAAACGGTGCTTCTCAGTTAATCAGCACCATTACAGTACCACTGCGTAAAGACGGTGAAATAATTGGTGTTACGGGGATTGACCTAAAAATCAACGTACTACAACAATATGCATTGCGCGCTGACCAAGCCTTGTTCTCTGGTGCCGGTACAGTACAGATTGTCAGTAATAACGGTCAGTTGATTGCAACCGATGGTGATGCTTCAGCGATTGGGTCACAAATTACCGACCCACAATTAAAGCAATGGCTAGTTAATGGCGTAACACAATCACAATGGAGCAAAGATCAGCAGTCTTTAACTGTGTTCATGCCGATTAAACTAAATGCCGTCAACTGGGGCGTTGTCATTACGATGCCAAGAACAAACGTGATGGCTGATGCCCTCGCGTTAAATCAACTCATGGAAGTTCAAGCAGCAGAAAGCCTTAAGGTTCAAATCATCACCGGCGTTATTGTTACCCTATTCGGCTTAGTTATTATCTGGTTTGCAGCCGTAAAATTAGTCGCGCCAATTAAAGCGGTCGCCAGCCGTTTACAAGATATCGCAACGGGTGAAGGTGATTTAACCCAACGCCTAGATGTACGAACCGCTGACGAGATTGGTGAACTCGCGATTTGGTTCAATCGCTTTTTAGATAAGATCCAAAGCACAATAAAAGATGTGATTGCAACCTCTGAAGCCATGAGTAAAACGTCGAAACAAGCTGAAAAAATCGCACTACAATCACGTCAAAGTAGCGAATCACAATTTAGAGAAGTTGACATGGTTGCTACCGCGTCTGAAGAGATGACGCAAACATCAGCGTTAGTATTAGCCAATGCAGACAGAGCCGCTGAAATGGCCAGTCAAGCAGAGCAATCAGCGCAAAGTGGTCAAGCAATCGTACAACAATCGGCAGATACCATGCAAGAGTTAGTCGAAAGAATGGCGATGGCGGTGCCAATTGCTAACCAGCTAGAAAAAAATGGCGGCAACATTAGTGCCATATTGTCAGTGATTGAAAGTATTTCGGAACAAACTAACCTGCTGGCACTGAATGCGGCCATTGAAGCAGCGAGAGCCGGTGAGCAAGGTCGAGGTTTTGCCGTGGTTGCCGATGAAGTGCGACAACTTGCAAGTCGTACTCATGACTCTGTCGATCAAATTCGTGTGGTTATCGAAGATCTACAAAACGGTACGCGCAGTGTGACAACCGCGATATCAGAAGGTAATCACCTTGCTCTTGAAACCGCCACACAAGTGCAACAAGCAGTGAGTAGCTTGGCGGATATTTCATCGTTTGTGGCTGATATTCAGGTGATGAATAGTGAAATAGTTAACGCGGCCAGTGAGCAGAAAACTGTATCCTCAGAAGTGAATGTGAATGTCGCTAATATCCGCGACTTAAGCCAATCAATTTTAGATCAGTCTACCGAGGCCGAAAAAGTAGGTCAGACTATTGCTAAGTTAGCATCACAGCAACAAGTATTGGTTGGTCAGTTTAAGGTTGATTAGTATCGGCTCTAACGAATAAAATAATAGTGACCATCACCAGCTTCATTGTTACATGGTGATAGTCATCACCATGTAACAACTCAACCTTAAGTTAAAGCGACATCATGAGCTGCAAGCTGCTTATCTAGCATACCAAGTTGACACTTGATTTTATGCTAAAACGATTACAACCATCACATTGATTTAGTTATTTTTTCATACTTTCACATTATTCTTATCGCGTATCATTAGGGTTAAATAATGCCAAAGGTAATGGTGTAGATTTAGTTGAAAATCTTAAGATAGGAGCTGTATGTTCATGATGTTATCGCAAGATACTCTGGATATTTATATCGATATAGTTCTCTATTCTATGCTTGCATTTCCGCCCTGGCTAGTGGTTTTAATGATATTGACATGGATATGCCCAAAAAGCCTGAACGAACGTTACTTTAAATCACCGCACTTTTCAGTTGGGGAGCAAGCCTTTTATGCCAATTTCCCTTTGACCCATTTTAAAATGTTAATCTATGTTTACGCATTAGCAGGGCCAAAGCGATATCACAAAAGAGAAATGACTGAAATTCGTGACTATGTGCCCAAATGGTATTTCTATACTGCGATGGTATGGTTAACAGGTTTAATTTTGATTTCACTATGTGCAGTAGTTTTAATGGTCATATTGATCATATACATTGAATATTTTCATAATGGCGGGGCTTAACCCTCCCCTATTTTACGAGCGTTGCCTAATCAAATCATTTTCTTTAAATGCCATATTTTGTATGGCATTTAAAGTATAAACGTTAAGGTTTAAGCTTCAACACATTATCAATATCAGCTGCACTATGACGCTCAGGAACTTGTTCCCACTCTTCACCTGATGTACGATTCACAATACAACCACGCTGCACTGCAGGACGCTCAGCGATATCCTCAGCCCAACGCAGCAGGTGCTTATAACTTGCAGCATCTAAAAATTCCGCAGCATCATAGGTCTTACCAAGTACCAAGTTGCCATACCAAGACCAAATCGCAATATCAGCAATACTATATTCATCACCGGCTATAAATTTATTAGCGGCAAGTTGCTTGTCTAACAAATCGAGTTGACGCTTAACTTCCATCGTGAAACGGTTAATGGGATATTCAAATTTTGCTGGTGCGTAAGCATAGAAATGACCGAAGCCACCACCTAAATAGGGGGCTGAACCTTGTAACCAAAATAGCCAATTCAATACTGTCGTGCGTTTGGCGATATCTTTCGGTAATAAATGGCCGAACTTATCCGCAAGGTAAAGCAAGATAGCACCCGATTCAAATACTTCGATTGGCGTATCTCCAGAGTGGTCCACTAATGCAGGAATTTTTGAATTGGGATTAATACCAACAAAGCCGGATGAAAACTGCTCTCCCTCACCAATGTTAATAAGGTAAGCATCATATTCCGCCTCAGTCACGCCCAAGGCTAATAACTCTTCCAGCATGATGGTGACTTTTTGACCATTGGGCGTTGCCAATGAATAAAGCTGTAAGGGATGAGTTCCGACAGGTAATGCTTTCTCGTGAGTTGCGCCTGAAACAGGGCGATTTATTGATGCCCATTCCCCGCCACTGTCTTCATCATTTGTCCAAACTGTCGGTGGTTCGTATTCGCTTTCCATAAATTTCCCCAGTACTATCTATTTGAGTGAATGAGTGAGTCGTTATTTGCCTAAAAAATCACGGTGTTTCATTGACTTGTTAATTGCTGAATTCGGGACTTAAACAACCATCAAATACCTTGCCAGTCGGGTGCAAGTATCGCCATCATAATTTTGTCGATAAACACACCATTGCGGAAACCCGCTTCTTTCTTCAACCCTTCATGCGTATAACCGGCATTCTCATAGGCGCGAATGGCTGCGGGGTTATTGGCATAAGCCGTTAATTCAATGCGATGTAGACCTAGCGTATTAAATCCATAATCGGTGATCACCTTGGTTACTTCAGTACCAATACCATCACCCCAATACGCTTTATTTCCAATAAGGATAAAATATTCACCTGAACGATTGAGCGAACTGATTGAGGCGATGCCTGCATAACCAATCAGTTTATCTGTTTTAACGCTGCAAATACCAAATGTCACACATGTTTTATTTGCGTTAATACTGACAACCAAGTTGAAATCTCCGTTTTAGACTGGGGATATGCATACGCTGACAGACTAAACTGAGTAACGTCACGATCGCATGACCACGCATAAAATTCCGCACTATCATTAATATCAAGCGATCTTAATTGGGCCTTATTTGTATCTAAAAACATCCTTTATACCTTTCATATTTAACGCTAATTTCAAACTGTAAAACTTAAATTAACATAATTAATGATAGTATAAAGCGGCGATCGAAAGTTATATTCCGCCCTGAGTCAGTTTCAGCGGATTGAGTAACTCACTCAATTTTTCACGTGATAATTCAGTGTGTTCTAGCGCCACATCAATGATCGCACGTTGCTCTTTGTAGGCTATCTTGGCAATTTTAGCCGCTAATTGATAACCAATAATTGGATTAAGTGCAGTCACCAAAATTGGATTTTTATCCAAGGCTTGCTCAATGTTTTGTTGCTGTACTTCAAAAGTTGCAATGGCTTTATCGGCTAATAACACCACATTATTACTGAGTAAGTGCATGCTATTAAGTAGGTTATTAGCAATCATAGGGAGCATGACATTAAGTTCGAAATTCCCTGATTGTCCACCAATAGTGATTGCAGTATCGTTGCCAATCACTTGCGCACAAACCATCGCCATCGCTTCTGGGATCACCGGATTTACTTTACCCGGCATAATTGAAGACCCAGGTTGCAAGGCTTCAAGCGCGATCTCGCCAAGACCCGACAGTGGGCCAGAGTTCATCCAACGTAAATCGTTCGCAATTTTCATCAATGACACCGCGGTCGTTTTTAACGCCCCTGACAATGCCACCGCAGTGTCTTGAGAGCCAATTAATGCAAATAGATTGTCCGCTGGGGTAAATTTAAGACCTGTTGCGGCACTCAATTGTTGATTGAATACACGGCTAAATTCGGCGTGAGCATTAATGCCAGTGCCAACCGCGGTACCACCTTGGGCTAAGCGCTGAATAACGGGTTGTAATGCGGTTAAATTGTCAATGTTTTGTTTTATTTGTGCACTCCAGCTATGCAGACTTTGGCTCATTTTAATTGGCATCGCATCCATTAAATGGGTACGCCCTGTTTTAACAAAATGATCGACGCTTTGTGCTTTGGTCTCTATCAGTTGAACTAAATGATTAAGTGCTGGTAGCAACTGATTGGCCAGTGCGAGTGCCGCACTTACATGGATGGTACTTGGAATCACATCATTACTACTTTGACCATAGTTAACATGATCATTAGCACTGACTGGTTCGCCAGCTATCTTAGTCGCAAGATGCGCAATAACTTCATTCGCGTTCATATTCGAGCTGGTGCCAGAACCAGTTTGAAACACATCAACCGGAAAATGCTGCATCATGTCATCCATTTCAGACAAATCTTTACAGGCCGAAATGATCGCATCTGCGATAGTTGGCGATACTAATTCAAGCTGTTTATTCGCCGCCGCGGCACTGGCTTTAATTTGAATTAAGGCGCGGATAAAACCAACGGGTAATTGTTGGCCACTGATGGGAAAGTTATTGACTGCGCGCTGGGTTTGAGCCCCATATAGAGCCGATGATGGCACTTCAAGTTCGCCCATACTGTCTGTTTCTATTCTAAAATTTGTCATTTTCGTCTCCGTAATTATCAGGTGAATAGCTCTAATTCAATAAAGTCGAATTAGCGTACGATTAACGTAATTTAAAAAGGATGTAGGTTGAATACCTGGGTTACATGTTCATTTTCATAATACTCCCAATTAAAGAGGATTAAAAATTGAGAATGAATCTTTTGCGGCGAACGTTAGTTGGATTAGTCCGTTGAAGCACTTTGCAGATTACAGTCAAGCATCCGCGTATCACTTTCAAGCTGTCGACTCAATTCAACTTCCGGCAACGGACGAGAAAACAGATAACCTTGAGCGAATCGACAAGCCAAGTCTACAAAATACTCGATAAGAACTTCTGCAACCTTGGGTGTGAAGGGTTTTCAAAAAAGTTCTCAGGTACGTCATCGACAAGCAGTTGACCATCTTCCATAAACAAAACTCTGTCAGCAACTTCGTTAGCAAAGCCCATTTCGTGAGTCACCACAACCATGGTCATGCCTTCTTCTGCCAGTGATTTCATCACCTCAAGTACCTCCCCGACCATTTCAGGGTCTAAAGCCGATGTGGGTTCATCAAATAACATCAAGTCTGGTTTCATGGCTAATGCTCTCGCAATCGCGACTCGTTGCTGTTGCCCCCCGGATAATTGACTTGGGTACACGTCCACTTTTTCTGCTAATCCGACTCGGGTAAGCAAACTTATAGCGTCTTTTTCAACTTGTTCTTTATCCAAATTAGATACTTTTAATGGCGCCAGCATCACGTTTTTTTTAACCGATAAATGGGGGAAAAGGTTAAACGACTGAAACACCATCCCAACGTTTTCACGTAATGCGTTAATGTTGGTAGCAGAGTCATACATATTGATGCCATCAATAGTGATGTCTCCACCTGTCACCGTTTCTAACTGATTTAACGTACGTAACAATGTCGATTTACCCGAACCTGATGGTCCAATAATGACCACCACTTCACCACGCTTAACAGTAATGGATACTTTTTTAAGTGCGTGACACTTGTTGGGGTATATTTTATCTACATCGACGGCGATCACCATATCCTCGCCTTTATAATTTGCTCTAGTCACTAGCTGCTAACCTCTTTTCTATGCGCTGAACGCCGAAAGACAACGTTGAAGTAAGTACAAGGTAAAGCGCAGCGACCGTAAACCACACTTCAAATGTAGCGAAACTGCCCGCAACCACTTCCCTGCCAGCTTTGGTTAAGTCTGTGATTGAGATGACTGATACTAAAGATGAGTCTTTGACCAAGTTAATTAACTGACCTGCCATTGGCGGTAAAGTACGCTTAAATGCCTGAGGTAAAATGACGTAAGTCATCGCTTTTGGATAACTCATACCCAACGAGCGTGCGGCTTCCATTTGACCAGGTGGAATAGACTGAATACCTGAACGTATAATCTCAGCAATATAAGCGCCGGTGAAAACAGATAAGGCCGCAATACCCGCGGTAAATCGATCTAAGTCGAAAATCGTCCCTAAGAAAAAATAGACAATAAATATCTGCACAAGTAACGGTGTGCCACGGATTATCTCGACGTATAAAAAAGCAAAATTCCGACTAAAAGGATTCGTAGATATACGCATTAATGCCGCGACTAAGCCAATGATAACCGCAAAAAATAGCGAGATAAGCGACAATTTAATGGTCATCAACAACCCTTGTAACAGTACCCCCATGCTCCGTTGATTGACGCTGGATATTACATCGCCTAAAAAAACAAAATCGCCATCACTGACAAATACATCATCCGCTTTGTCGATAATTAAATCGGGATCACCGTTGTCGAACTCGACTGTAATTATACCACTGTCATTAATGCTGACGATGCCATCATATTCAGCATAGGTTTCCCTTGGTGAATCATCTATTATGTAGGGGGCAACGCGATTCCATTGCCAAGTATAATCAATTTTTTGCGATGCAGAATAGATTGAATAACCCATTGCTGCCAAGGCGATGACAAACAGTAAATGCCACATCCAATTATTAGTTTTATTATGCATATCGATACCAAGATAAGAGCGACAACAAGCCAGAAGCAAAAGGCTTCTGGCCAATTCACTTATTTAATTTGTTTTAACCAAGCGTCACTCTTGAACCATTTGCTATAAATACGATCATACGTACCGTCACCTTTGATTTGGCGTAAGAAATTATTCAGGAAATTAATCATATCTGGATCACCTTGTTTTACAGCCCAACCAAGCGGCTCGTAAGTAAAAGGTTCAAGAATAACTGCAACTTTATCGCTATTTTGCGCGGCATAGATAGATACAAATGGCATATCGTAAATCATGGCATCGGCTTTACCGTTGATGACTTCTAAAGCAGCATCTGTTTCGGTTTCAAATGCATTGTATTTGGCTTTCTTAAGCATTCTTTTGACAACCATTTCACCTGTTGTGCCAAGTTTACTTGCCACCGTATATTTAGGATTGTTCAAATCTTTGTAACTTTTAATTACACCTTTAAGTTTCGGATTAAGAATGATAGATTGACCGACAACAATATACGGGTCGGCAAAGTTCACTTTCATATTACGCTGAGCATTCACCGTCATCCCAGCCATGATCACGTCACATTTGCCGGTAATAAGCGCAGGAATAATACCATCCCATGCGGTGTTGACCGGTATATATTTAACACCCATCTGTTTTGCCATCACTTTACCTAAGTCGACATCAAAACCTATGTAACGATTATTCTTTGCTTTCATCTCAAACGGCATATAGCCAGCATCAAAACACGCTCGTAGCTCACCAGACTCAGCAATACCGTCTAATACAGCACCTGCATTCACACTTGCAGAACAGAAGATTATTGTACCTAAAGCGATAACTTTACTGATTTTAGTCTTTATCATGTTAATTCCTTGTTACATTTTATAAAAATTAATCCATTAGTCGGCGTTTATTCATAAGAACCATTCTTCTGCATATGCACTAACCTAAGGCAAAAAACCACGGTTAATGTTTACATCTAAAAAACACTAAAATTAGTGATGTGATCTATATTGACACTGTAAAGCAGCTCATTAGACCTCAATGGAAAGGTAATTAGGAATATAGGGTAACTATGCCTAGCATAAAACAAATAATATTGAAACAACAGCCATAACAGAAAGTTAATATGTGCAACAATGCGTCAACCGTCACAAACAACAAAATAAACCGTGAAATAATGCACAAAGCATAATAAAAAAGCGCTTATTTTATTGAATATTTAAAAGACATTAAAAATACAGAAAAACGTAGGAACAGTTGAGATATCTACAAAATGTTAACCGAGAAGACAAATCACTATAAAAAATAAATGTGGTTATTGAATGGTATGTTCACACTTAGCGTTATTGCACACTAAGCCATCACTGGACATAAGTAAGTTATATTTCTTGTACTAGCTGATAGTAATATTCATTAGATTTAGTATCGAAAATAACCAAATCTTTCTTTAGTGTTTGTCGCCAGTGGAAATACCTGATGTCATAAACCTCACTCGCTAGTTAAGGCTCGCAGCACTATCATACTCATAATTAATTTGTGAGGTTTTTATGTTTCGATATCTTCTTTGTAGTTTTACGCTTGTACTGCTTTATCCCACCGCCATCGATCTTTATCTTGTTGGTTTACCACAAATTGCAGCTGACCTTAACGCAACAGAATCCCAGCTGCATTTTGCTTTTTCTATCTATTTGATAGGCATGGCAACTACAATGCTTATTGCAGGAAAAGTGGCCGACTCAATAGGCCGTAAACCTGTTGCTATTACTGGTGCCGCAATCTTTGCAGTATCATCTATATTTGGTGGAATGGCTGAACATAGTACGCCGTTTCTTATTGCTAGATTCATTCAGGGGATTGGCGCTGGTAGCTGTTACGTGGTTGCCTTTGCAATTATTCGGGATATTTTGGATGATATACAACGCGCTAAAGTACTTTCTATGCTCAACGGTATCACCTGTGTTATCCCTGTTATTGCGCCCGTGATTGGTTACCTTATAATGCTTAAATTTCCATGGTCAAGTCTGTTTATTATGATGGCTGTTATGGGGGGCGTGGTCTGTCTATTATCTTTACTGGTACTCAAAGAGACTAAGCCAAACAAGTTAGTTGTAATTAATGGCATTCATCCAGACCGTCACGCTGTGCAAGAATCATTCTTCGAGCGTTTTGATAGAAGCGAGTATTCTACCATTGTAGCCGGCACTGCTTTAGTCAGTATGATCACCTCGTTCTCCGCACCTTTTGCTTTATCTATATTTAAAGAACGCACCCTACTACTGGCATCACAAATATTGTTTGCACTATCTGCTGTGATTATAACATTCACACTTATCTCTAATTTTGATAATCAATTGTATTTGCTCAGTTTTGTACTGATATGTGCGGGTTTTGCAATTGGCTTTGGTGTATCCATGAGTCAAGCTCTTAGCCCATATTCTGCGCGCGCAGGAATGGCGAGTTCGTTGCTTGGTATTACCCAAGTGTCCTGCTCTGCATTGTATATCTGGTTAATGAGTGCTCTTGGCGTAAATGCACTGAATATGCTACTTACAACCTTGATTATAGGTAGCGTAATTAGCCTTGCTCTAATACTATTGATACCCAAACATTCTCACGGTCAGAAATATGAAAAGATCACTAGCCCAGCTTGATTTTAATTTGCTGTATACACTACAACTATTATCTAAAGAACATAGTGTGTCGAGAACTGCAAAAAAGTTGAATGTCACGCCATCTACCGTGAGCAAGTCGTTGAGAAAATTACGTGATTGGTTTGATGATCCTTTGTTTGTTAAAACCCCGAAGGGGTTAGCTCCTACCCCTTTCACACAGAGCATGGAACAAGATCTTTCAGATTGGCTACAGATAAGTCGCCAACTTCTGGAAAAACATAGCTGCGACTCACCAACAGGGATTCAATTTGATTTAGCTATTGAATCTCCGCTTCTGCTAACCATAATGAATGAACTAGTCCAGAAAATTCAGCAACATTATACCGACGCAAAAATAAAAACGCATAACTGGGATTACGACTCTTTAGAATCAATTATCCGTGGCGAAATTGATATTGGGCTCACGGGAAGAGAAAGCCATCCACGCTCTAAAGAGTCACTACATCTACTCCCTTACTTTATTGATTTTGAAATTATTTTTTATGATCTTCCTGTTGTATATTTGCGTAAAGATCATCCCGCTTTACAAGAGGAATGGAATCTCGATACCTTCCTCAAATACCCACATATCAATATCGTTTGGGAGAAGTGTGAAGCGTGGGCGTTAGATGAAGTACTAAGTGAACAGGGATTGAAGCGAGATATCACGCTTACTATGGCTAGCTTTGAGCAATCATTATTCATGTCGGCTCAACCAAACCAAAATATGATCACGACTGCACCTGCATATTGTCAACATTATACCAAGCAGCAACATCCAGATTTGTTGTGTTTACCCATCCCGGTAGACAAGGTTTATCATGATAAACTGCTAATTCCCTTCACGTTGATTTGGCATAAACGTAACGCTCACAATCCGAAGTTACTGTGGCTAAAGGAAACGATTAAATCACTGTATTACATTCAACAATAAGAGTGGCGAGTACGCTGCTAACAACAAAAAACAGAGCATATATTTATTTGTAGTAGCTAAGTAATACAGGCAACGGTTTTAAATTTATATCTTTAAATCATAGTCGGACAAATATGCATCTAATGCCAATACCTCAAATTCAATATTTTGATGGATACGCTTCATAGATCCACTATCAGTGCTGCTTCCCAAAGTGCAAAAAAGAGGCAAAAAGTGTTCCGGTGTCGGGTGATTAAACCCGGCATATGGCGCGTCATCTAAATAGTTAAACAGGCTTTTTATATTGCCAATATGTAGGGTTTTACAAACCCATAGGGTAAACAAATCTATTTTCTTCGCTCTATCGGTATCCAGACGCCATGGTCCCAACCACGATCAGCATCTAACCGCGATTCGATTCCGCCGTCTCTCAACAAGTCAACAACCTTTTGCGCCAGCTTAGGTGCACCCGGTGCTGGATAATTATGAGCGTATAGCGCATCAGGGAAACCTATATCCGAAGGAAAGTTAACGACGATTCTGGAAGAGTTTGAACCCGACCCGTTAGAGCTTTATGTTGTTTATGCTCACCGGCATCATTTAGCAAGCAAAGTACGCTGTTTCATTGATTTTATCAGTGACTACTTTGGCAGCCCTCCTTATTGGGAGCAGTATTAACGATGCAGCAGACTTATTTCTGCTGCATCAAGGTTAGTTGAAAATAGTCACGATAAATTCTTTAAACTTTAAATATATTAGCTTCTTCATGCAATTCGATGGCGAGATTGGCAACATCTAAACTCGCTTTAGAATTATGTTGTGAATCTCTTGCTTCAATAAATAGTCTTTTTCGTTACGTCTTAATTGAAGCACAGATATTTGTATGTCTTTCAAGTCAAACTGAATCTCATTTAGCGAGGCAATTGTATTTTTACTGACCGTAGTCTCTACATAAACAGCGGCAAACCCTAGAAAAACCAGGGTTATGATAAGAATTAATTTGGCTAATTCGGTGTTAGTGCTCAGTTATAACTGCGGGGGGGTTAACGTTACTGTAAACGGGCGTTCCAGCGTGCTAGATACCCCCAATTGGGTTGATTTTACAATTAATCAGAAGGCCTATGCAGAAGAAACTGACATTATCACAACAAAAGTATCTTGATATCATTAATGCAGCTAAAAAATATTTTGTCGAATATGGCTTTCTGCTTGCAAATATGGAAAGGATAGCGTCTTCCGCAGCCGTCTCTAAGCGTACGCTCTATCGCCACTTTAAAAGTAAAAAAATACTGTTTGAATCGGTATTAATCATTATTACTGACTCGGTAAATACAAGTTTGTCGTATAAATTTGATGACAGTAAAAGCACCGAGCTACAGCTTAACGAGATCGCATATGCAAAAATTGAGGTACTTTATGTTACTTACGGTATGCCATTAGCACGAACTATTGTGATGGAATTTATACGCCAGCCTAAGATGGCAAATAATTTTATTAAAAATTTTTATCATAATCGAGCGATCACTCAATGGTTTAATGAAGCAATTGAGGCGGGAAGACTAAAACCTGGCGATACAAAGTTAATGACAGACGTGTATATCAGTTTATTTCAAGGCTTGTTATTTTGGCCCCAAGCGATGAGTTCAAATGCAAAGCCGACAGATGATGTGATCAAGAGTAAAGTGGATACCGTGACATCTGTTTTTCTTCAATCGTATGGGCTGAATGACTAAGCACAACCAGCGTTGTGCTTAGTGGATACCCTATATTATGCCAATGTTAGCGGCTCCCCTCGCGCATCATCTTGTGCCTGATGGCGATGGTCACTCGCCAACCACTGATACAAAAGAGGCAGAACGATTAAGGTGAACACGGTTCCTATCATCATGCCTGCTACTAATATTACACCAATACTGTTTCGAGCCTCTGCGCCGGCTCCGGTGACCAATACCAACGGGAAATGTCCCAACACAGTTGCTGCAGTGGTCATCAATATTGGACGTAACCTCGTGCTAGCGGCCGCTTTCACGGCACTCAGTTTATCCATCCCTTGCAGCTGCATTTGATTGGCAAACTCGACAATTAAAATACCATTTTTAGTGATTAATCCCACCAGCGTGATCAAGCCGATTTGGGCATAAAGATTAACCGAAGTGAAGTCCAAAAACGCTAACATTAATGCACCAGACAATGCGAGTGGCGCACAACCAAGCAATACGACCAACGGATCTCTAAAACTATTGAATTGAATGACGAGTATAAAATAAACCACAATGAACGACACCATCAGTACCGATATCAAGGTATTACCTTCTTTGCGCATTTCTCGCGATTCACCGGCATAGTCAATCGAATAACCAGCGGGTAACAGCTCAGTTGCAATATCTTCTACTTGCGATAACGCCATCTCTTTAGTGATATGCGGTAACACGCCAGCGAATATTCTAAACGACTTTTGCTGGTTGAATGAACCTAATAATCGTGGACCTACTACTGGCTCAACATGCGCAAAACTCGACACAGTGACGGCATCGCCAGAAGGCGTGGTCACGTTAAGATCCAAAATCAGTTCTGGATTAAATCTTTTTTGTGCGTCCACCACAGGGATCACCCGATACGCTTTACCGTTATCGTTATATTGATTGACAAAATCATTGGATAATAAAACACTCAGCTGCCGATTGATCCCTGCAACGGTTAACCCCAGATCGGCAATAATCGTCTTATCGATCACTAACTGACTCTGTGCTAAATCTATTTTCAAGTCAGTATCGACAAACATAAAGCTTCCCGACTGATACGCTTTATTGATAATTTGTTGTGCATAACCCAACATATTTTCGTAACTATCATTGGCACGGATCACGACTTCGACATCAAACTGTCCAGCGGTCGGCAGCGCCGCAGGTAATATCGGAAATAAACTTAATGCACTGACTTGACCAAGTTGACCAAATAGCTGCGGTACAATCTCATGCACGGTGTGCTCACGTTTGTCTAGGCCATCAAGCACAACCCCACCAAAGCCGGCATTTTTAAACACCATTTGCCAAGTGAGTTTGCCGCCGTCGACGCCATTCATTATATCAGCCACTTGGAACATTTGATTTGTTGTATAATCCAACGATGCTTCAGGTGGCGCGGTAACCACGACATTGATTTCGCCTTGATCTTCTACTGGTGCCAATTCTTGTTTTGATAATAAATAAAACGGCACCGCTAGCAAACTAAAGATAATGGCGCAAAACATCACTTGTGCTCGCCAGCTAAACAGGACATCTAATGCGCTGACATACTGTTGCTGTAGACGCTCAAAATAGCCATTAATCATTAGCGTAAATTTACCTTCATGCCCGCCTTGTGGCAAAACAAATGCACTCATAATGGGAGAAAGTGTCACTGCGACTAGCCCTGAGATCAGCACGGCAATCGCCAGGGTAAAGGCAAATTCTTTAAATAAGAAACCTGTTAACCCAGATAAAAAACCAATCGGCACATATACCGCCGCTAAGGTGAGGGTCATTGCAATCACAGGGACGAGCAACTGACGCGAACTCATTAGTGCCGCCTCAACGCGCCCTTTCCCCTCGCGCATGTGTCGCGCCACATTTTCCACCACGACGATGGCATCATCTACCACTAAACCAATCGATAAAACAATGGCTAAAATAGTCAATAGATTAAGCGAAAAGCCCATTAGTGACATCACACCAATTGCGCCTAAAATCGAAATAGGAATAGTGATCAGTGGCACCATGGCACTTCTCAATGAGCCCATCATTAAGATCACCACAATCCCCACCAAAAACACCGTCTCCAGTAGTGTGGTAAATATTTCCTTAATGGCGTCTCGCATGTATAGCGTACCGTCATAACCGACGGTGATACGAATTTGATCCGGAAGCTGTTGATTTAATTCGCCAATCTTTTTATAAAGCGCGTCGCCGATATTTATCTCATTCGCACCCGGTAGCGGCCACACGCCGATAAAGATCGTTTGGTCGTGATCGAGGCGGGCATCGGCAAACCCTTCCACTTCTCCTTTTTCGATAGTCGCGACATCCCCTAACCGGATTTGCGTACCATCGATGCTAACGATCACCAATTGTTCAAATTCTGCCACAGTGCTGAGTAATGTGTTGGCCATTAGGTCAACACGTTGTCTGTTATTCTTGCTGTAACCAAGCGTTGCAATAGTATTATTTTCTCGCAGGGCGGTGACCACTTGACTGGCACTAATATTAAACACAGCAAGCTTGTCGGAATCAATCCAAATGCGCATTGCAGGGTCGCGTCCTCCCTCGAAGGTGACTTTTTGTACGCCGCGAATATCACTCAATGCCGGCATAACATTACGACTGAAATAATCAGTGATCTGACTACGTGGTAAATCACCAGATTCAATATTTAAATAAAATAACGCGTTTACTCTATCGGCACGCACCACTGATATCGCAGGATCTTGCGCCCCTTGCGGAAGCTCAAATTTTATTTGGCTAAGTTGCGCCGTGAGTTCTGCTAATGCAGCGGTTGAGTCATAGTTAAGATCTAGCCAAGCCGTCACCTTACTACTCCCAGCTATCGTCACCGAATCAACATAATCAACACCCGGCACGGTAGAGGCAACACGCTCGATAGGTTCGGTAATATACCCTTTAACTACCTCCGCTGAGGCGCCGGTGTAAACCGTGTTAATCACTAAGGAAGTACTTTCAATTGTTGGAAATTGCTGCACCGAAATACTACGTGATGAATAAATACCGGCAATTATTATCAACAACGACAAGACAATGGCCAACAGTGGTCTCGTGACAAAGATATCCATAATCGACTTGTTATTTTCGTGGACGGCGCTCATTATTTTACCCCCGCAACAGGGGATAACATAGTATCTGAGTCATTCGCTTTGTCGGCAAAAACCAACAATTCAGGTCTTAATTTAAATGCACCTATGGTAGCAATTAACATACCTTGTTCTAACCCTTGGCGTACCACATGGTTGTCACCATCACGTGGCCCCAATTCAACGTTACGTTTTTTCGCGCGGAACTGTCCTTGCTCATCCTTAACCAGTTCAAACACAAAACTACCAAAAGGACTTCTGACAATTGCTGAGTTTGGCACAATGACCACTTTCTCGGCGGCTTTAGGGATCACGACTTTAACTAATTCATTGTGAAATAACAGTTCGCGGCTGGCATTGATTTGCGCACGATACTGTAAATGTCGTGATGCTACGTCCATTTGACTATGCTTGCCGATGATTGTCGCAGGCATTACTTGCGGTGTATCCGATTGGCTGATTTTTTTAATCGTCACCTGGCTATCAAGTGATAATTTGCTCATCGTTTGTGGTAATTTAAAATCGACCCACATGTCGTTGTTATCACCTACCAAGGTAGTTAGGCTGACATTAGCGCTGAGAAACTGTCCAACTTCATAGGTTTCGAGTCCCATGGTGCCACTAAAAGGCGCAAGTACTTGTTTCTTACTAATGACACTTTCAAAGTTAGCGATATTAGCTCGGCTAATTTGATAATCAGCCAATGCCGAATCGACTAGCTGCTGGCTTACTTGATTACCAGAAAATAGCTTTTTATTACGCTCTAAAGTCGTTTTAGCTAACTCAAATGAAGCTTTCGCGGCTTGCAGCTGTGCTCGCTCTTCACTGGTATTGAGTGCAATCAATAACTGTCCTTGCACAACATGCCTACCAGCGCTGTAATTAACTTGTTCAATCGTACCAGGCAATTGGTTATGCAAAGTCACGACTTGGATTGCTCGCACCTGTCCGGTAACTTGATACGTTGGTTGATAGTTTGATGATTGGGTCCACAATGTTTCCACCGTAGCAGACGGCTCAGGAAACGATTCACCAAACGCAATGGCTGCTTGTACCTGTTGAAACTTGATAAATGCTAAACAGCCGATACTAACCACAACAATCGAAACGGCAACAATCCAGCGACGTAAACTCATATTAATTCTCCTAAGGCTTGCTATTTTATTATCGTAAGTTATGTTCAGTTAACAATTTCGCGGTATGTTTTATTCCGGCGCTGTCGAGTGGTTTTTGCCATTGATAAGAATTAAACAACCGAGTAAATATTC
Organism: Moritella yayanosii; assembly: GCF_900465055.1. NCBI lineage: Bacteria > Pseudomonadati > Pseudomonadota > Gammaproteobacteria > Alteromonadales > Moritellaceae > Moritella > Moritella yayanosii. Next base: position 1,352,215 of record NZ_LS483250.1, read on the forward strand.
GTACAATTGGCGCATCACAGGCTGTAGGCTCATGCAACTGCGCGTCGCCTTGGGCAATTTCGCGAATTTGCACCACACGCATGACACTTTGATAACCTACTGTTAATGCCCAGCCGCCAAGATTAATTTCCTCGATAAATTCCTCTATCTCACCTTCTGCTGACAGTTCACCCGAGTCGACAGCTTCGCTCATACAACGATAAAATAGTTGTTCACACTTTTTATGGGCGTCGATCATACGATCTCGCCACAGCTTTGAGGTTCGTTTAACCACTAACTCATTAGTGACTAAGGCGTCTAAATGAATATCGAAGGAGTAAACCTGAATTTTCAACGGGTCTAACAAGGAGATGCCGATCAAACGTTCGGGAGTGGTTAACGGCAGCGCAATAACTTGCTCAAACACGCTACTTTGATGATGGTAAACACGAATAGCAAGGGCAAAAATAATATCCTCTTTGCATTGTACATGCTTGTAAATTGACCCCATTGACATCCCTGCCGTCTTAGCAACAGACGACATGGTAAAATCAATCAGCGAGGTCTGCTCAATGCATTGTGCCGCCGCGTCTAGGATCATATTCTCTTGCTCTTGCAAGCTATATTTAGGTGCTGGTGCCATAATTTGTTCTCGACTCAATAGGATAACAACGTTCGAATGGCGTTATCCTATTAGTTTTAGTCAAAAAGTCAATCAATTAGAATTATTCAAAAGATAGGGTTCGTATTACAACAAGGATGGCTAAGTGTAATTAGCATTTGAGAATATTAAAAACGTGCGTGGATCTCTTTAGGCTTAAGAAACTCAAGCGGTTTATCTAAAATATGCTGATAAATGACGTTATAGACTAAAACATTTTTGACATAACGTCGGGTTTCTTTATAGGGAATGGCTTCAATCCAACTATCCATCGTTAAGCCTTGCTCTGCCCTGCCGTCTTTGCTGCCTTGCCAGCGATCAACTCGATTCGGCCCCGCATTATATGCCGCAGTGGCCAGCACCCGATTGCCTTTATAGCGCTTAAGTAAGCTATCAAAATAGGCTGACCCTAACTGTACATTGATATCGCCATCGGTTAATTGCGCTCGCCGCTTATAATCTGTCAACCCTATTTTACGTGCGATCTCTTTTGCCGTTTGTGGCATCAGTTGCATATAGCCACGAGCCCCAACCGGAGAATAAGCAAACTCGTCAAAAGAACTTTCCTGGCGGGTAATGGCGTAAATATAGCTTGAATCGAGTTCATATCGCTCGGCATTAGCATAAAACAACTGGGGGTTAGCGGCGGGGAAACGAATATTCAAAGCACTCCAACTTTTAGACAGGATACTGGCAACGACCGAAAGATGAGCCCAGCCTTTTTGAAAGGCAAATAAGCCTAACTGCCTTTGCAAATTGATACTTTGATTGCTAATTAAGACTCGCCACTCACGTTTAAGTAAATACCTATGTTGCTGGAAATACAGTTCACCAATATGTGTAAGTTGTGTTTGCAGGTGATCTAAGTCTTGCTGCTGTTCGTTGACGATATTGGCATTAAATTGGTAATCCAAACCTAATTTCTGCGCGGCCAAAAAGCCGTAGTAATTACGCTCAGTCGCGATTTGTTGATAAAGTTTATCGGCCTGACTTTGTTGCTGTTTATTTTCCAATACCCGTGCTTGCCAATACAACCATTTACTATCCTGTTGCTTAGCCTCGCTCAGCTGCGCTAGCCAATATTCTATATCGGGCCAATTATTTAATTTAATCGCATAACGGATCCGACGCTCCGTTAATGGTGTATTCCCTAAAGCCAAAAGCGCTTTATCTGACCACTGTAACAACTTGGTTTCATTACGGATCATAATGCGCGATATAAGATATTTTTTTAATTTGACTTGCTCTGCTGATGTAAAAGATCTCTTACGCTCATAAGCGAGATAGGCATTTAATCCTAGTTCAATATCTTTTTTAGCAAGACGTTTAATGCTGGCGGCTAAAAAAACATGGCTAGCCTGCGCCTCCCTGTTAAGTAAGTCGCGGTTAAATGAGCGGTCCTTAAATAAAGGGCTGTTTAATACCTTTGTCGGTGTTTTATGTAAGGCATATAACTGCGTAGCTAACCGTTTATTATTCTTGTCCATTAAGGTGATTAAATAGGACATAAGGGATGTTTTATTCTTCACATAAGCTAAATGAAAGCGCTGCAAAATTAATGTCTGAGATATTTTCTTACTATCAAGATAATACTGCAAAACGCTATCACAGGCCTTTGGCAAGGAAGCTCCCGTTAACCAGGTTTTTTGCACATCAATCCAAATGTCATCGGCTTGATCACCCGCTAATCGCGCCTGAAAATGATAGCATTTCAAGTCGACTGAATTGGGGAGTCGCGGATAAAAAGACAGATACTCACGCCAATATTGGTTTTTTGCTAAGTAATATAAATAACTTCGCTGCAGATCATAACTCACGCGACGATCAAGGTGATCCTGTATAAAAGCTTGCACAGCAGACAAACTGTCACGGCTAAAATGAGCTTTAAGCTGCTGGTATTCAAGCAGGTAAGTTAATGGGTATGCAGGGATGAGCTTTGTTGTTTGTAACGCTTCAGACCACATCTTTTGGGATTGTAAGTCTACAGCTTGCGTATACAAGCCTCTTTGCTGACCCCAGGTAAGCGAGGTCGCAAAACTTGAGAATGAGAATAAAAACAAAGATAGAAAAAATATTTTCATCGATTCGTCCGTGAAATACTCTGCTTTAGCACAGTGAGGGATCCCTGTTAAAACATTATACGTAAAAAATAACAATCTATTAACGTCAAAATATTAACACAGGGGCTATTATGGTGCTAATGATTGATTCAGTCTTCATACCACAATAAGTAGATTCCGCCACATTAGGGGGGGGGCACACAGATAAAGTTTACTGCATATCACTGATTTATAAAATAAAAACAACTGTTAACCATAATGGTTATTTTTCCAGATGAACAATTAATAAGTCTGTGTTGACGGTGTTGGCAATTTTCCGTACTGAAGATAATAAACGACTCCAGAAATCATGATGGTGTCCACAAACTAACAGATCAGCATCTAATTGATTGACTGCTGCTGTTAATTTTACCTCCAAATCACCTATTACAACCAACATATTTTCTACGGGGTAATCCAGTCGAACGGCTAATGCGCGCAGCTCTTGCTTCTCTTTTCTGTTATCAACTTCAGGCATAGCTAATAATGAGGTGCTCCGCGCTCCTGAAGTACTCAAATGATTGGGATCGACATAAATAAATGAAAGTTTCGCATTCGCCTCTTTTGCTAATGAGACAGCTTTACTAATCACTATTTCACTGGATTTAGTTAAATCAACAGCAACTAATATATGGTTATAGCTCATTGAATTCCCCCTATGAAGCCTCTTATCAAGAGTAGCAGACTTGTATGGTTCAGAGACTTCACATGAGTAAATGTATGCGAGCTATCATCAATAAAATCTTCAAGAGTAAAAGCGCAAACAAATAAAGGGGCAAATTTGGCTTAGCGCTATTGATTAGAGCTGTAACTCTAAGCCATTGATGGACATAACCTTGTTAGAGTTATTATTCTAGCCGATGGTAATGCTCATTAGATTTTCTAGGGGAAGTGAAGGGATCTAACTGATACCCTCACTCCATTAACCATAACATGCGTTATGCGCAGGTTTAATGTAGGTCCCCGTTAGAGATGTCAGGTTTGTCACCGTTAGAAATGTCATGTTGAACTATCTTCAGAGCATCAATTCGACGCTCTGGACCTACATGATGTTACTGACTATGACTGATATTGAAATATACAAAATTAATACCATCAAAAATGTTATTGATAAACGCATCTCTGGCGTCGATGCTGCCGCGCTTCTTAACCTAAGTCCACGGCAAGTATATCGACTGACGAAGCAATATTTAAAACATGGTGCCGAAGGTTTGATTTCACATAAACGTGGCCAGCCAAGTAATCACCACCATTCCTATAAATTCAAACAACACGTTCTTGACCTGGTTCAAATCCATTATCAAGATTTTGGTCCAACTCTCGCACACGAAAAACTCACCGAACTACATGCTATCTCAGTTGGTGTTGAAACCCTGCGTCAATGGATGATCACTGACGGTCTATGGTTGCCGCATGCCAAACGTAAGCCTCAAGTATATCAACCTCGCTATCGTCGTGATTGCGTTGGTGAGCTCATACAAATTGACGGTTCTCATCATGACTGGTTTGAAGGCCGCAGCGATAAATGTTGCCTGATCGTTTATATCGATGATGCTACCAGTCAGATCATGAGTTTGAGATTTACTAATGCAGAAACCACGCTCGATTACATGGCCATAACACGTGAATATATAATGCAATATGGCAAGCCTACCGCGTTTTATTCAGATAAACATTCCGTATTTAGAGTTAATAGTCGCGATGCTAAAACGGCTAAAATAACGCAATTTGGCCGAGCTCTGAAAGACCTAAACATAGAGTTACTCTGTGCTAATAGCTCTCAAGCTAAAGGCCGCGTTGAACGTGCTAACAAAACATTACAGGACCGATTGATTAAAGAAATGCGTCTTGAAGGGATTGATAATATCGAAGACGCCAATGTATGGTTACCGAAATTTATAGCTGATTTCAATCGCCGGTTTGCAAAACCCCCGCTCTACGCCAAAAATATGCACAGGTCGGTTACCGAGCAACCTTATGAATTAGAAGATATTTTCTCTTGGCAAGAACACCGAAAATTATCGAACTCATTAACTTTACAATACGACAAGGTGCTTTATATGATTGAATCAACTGAAGAAAATAATCGATTAACGCGTGAAACGGTTAAGGTTTTAGATTATCCAGATGGCACAATTGCAATTCACTATGGACATCGAACGTTAAAATATCAAATATTTGATAAGCTCCAAAAAGTAAATCAAGGTCAGGTTGTTGATAATAAACGGCTTGGCGCAGTGCTAAAACTAGCTCAAACGGAACAACGAATATTAGAGATGGAAGATAAGCGTTCACGCAGTAAAAAAGCACCTAAACGTTCTGCTCAGAAACGAGCAATAGCGCAACTTAGAGCCATAAACCCAGTGTTAGTTAACCCCGATGAGTTTAAGCCAAGCTCATCAAGGCGGTGACTGAAAAATTGATTTGTCGCCGTTTGTTACATATCTTTAATTAATACCAAAAGCGACATTTCTATTGGTGAGAAAACATGACATTTTAAATGGGGTTTAACATTTAATGTAGGTCCCTGTAATGTAACAACGATGATCTATATCAAAAGCTACAAATGATTGGTCAAAATTAAGATTTGACTCATGTGTCACATGTAACAGGTTTAAGTAATGGATATAAATATTACTAGGTAATACTTATATGTTGTCACAACAGGAAATCTCATTGAGATGTTTGATGGCCGTTAGCTATGTGCCTGGAATAATTCTGGGTGGGAGTTAGTTCGCTATATTTCACGTAGCGAACCACAATTAAATATAATGTTCGTTATAAACTGGTACCAGAGTGCTATGCATTCCACGTCATATCAATTTTTCTATGTGTGGCGACACAATCACGTAAGTATAGGTTTATTAGGCTCTGGTAAGGCACTCCAGACTCTTCAGCCATATCTTTGAAGTAAGATATAACATCTTCACCTAATCGCATTGTGACCGGCTTTTTCAGTTTACTCGCATAGGGGTTCTTGCGAGATTTCATTTTAGAAAAATCATATTCATCTTTCATTTTTAATGCCCTCTACGATAATGTTTTTGTTCGTTCTTCGTTGCTTTTCTAGATGAAATAATTCGAATGGTGTTTCCATTATCCCTTTCGCAATGGCAAACAATAAGAATATTGGTTTCATTACTCATTCCAAGCATTAAAAAACGATCTTCAACATCGGAGTTATCTTGGTCAAAAAACTGTATAGCGAATTCATCGTAGAATACTGAACGAGACTCTTCGAACGATACGCCATGTTTTTTGATGTTTATATCAGCTTTCGCTGGATTCCAATCGAATTTAATCATACATACATTGTATGTACATGGTGGGGGACTGTCAAATAATCAGGTGAGTGGTTCGCTAGAGAGGGCTAACGAACCGTAATCTTACATAACATGCGTTATACGCATAGTCATTTCACTACTCAGGCAAAAAGTCCTCTCTAACGCTTACTTTACCCCTTTAAAACCAATTTTAACCCGTAATTCTGGATGGATCATTTTGCACTGTCTTAGTGAATATCACTTTCGCATCGATTTTAATTGAAATGCTTATTTCTAATGCTTTTGTAATATGGGATACAAGTCACTATAGGAGGGTGAGCCCCTTTGCATAATATCTAATCTAACCAAGGCTGGATCACAATTTAACTCGCAATAGAGTTCGCGTGTACTGTTGTGATATGACAGATTCCTCACATGATAAAATGTATGGCAAATCGATATGAAAACATCGTAAGTGAGTAACTGCTCTAACGCAGAAAGGGGCAGATGGCTTAGAACTTGAGTTTTAAAAGACACGGTTCGCATAACAGAAAACATGGCCAAATAGGGATTAGCTCAATCAACTTAAATCTTTATTTAATTCCCAGCATTCTAATTGTTCACCATCAGAGCAAAAACCGTATTAACTAAAGTAGAAGCGAATGCAATTTGGCTGAGTTGTTTAACCGCGGCTGTTGCTATCCCCAAACCACGGGCATCAGGAGCCACATTATAACCTATTTCAATACGGCTGTTTTTTGGGGCATCCTTAAAGCCACAGGCACCAGTAATCTGAGTGTTTTTTTGGATGAAGTAAGGAAACGCCCAAATTACATCGACTAAATTATGACGAAGATCCATTGAGCGAACCAAAACATGTATAGGCGGAATAGAATGTTCAATAAACGTAAGATCTTTAGGCGTATCTCCAGACTGGATAAGCATTTTAAGCTGGATACCATTTAGTTGTATGAGTTGCATAAATTACAGTGCCTATTTTAGAGATAAATGACCGTCGATAAATTAATAATCAATTACTTAAATGTTGTTGCATAATTTCTCTCAATCGTTTTAACCCTTTCCCTTTATTCACGGTTTTCCAAGCAAGGTAAATGCCTGATATATGCTCGCCTTCGTCTAAGTCAATTGCGACTAAAGCACCCGAGTCTAAGTGTGACTGAATGCGTATTATCGGCAGATAGCCTACGCCAATGCCAGCAATAATGGCTTGGATCTTATGTTCAACGGAACTGACGTAAAAATGTCGGCTCAGTTCAATAATGTTATTTGACCAAGGCACTGCCGTCCTTGCCGAGTCGTGCACAACAACCGTGCGGTAGTTATCAATTTCAGATTTGCAGACTGGCGCTGTAAAACTCGCTAGCTCATGACCTTTAAGCACCACGAATATTTTCTGCAGATTGCCTAAGGCGGTCACACTAATACCTTGTTGCTGAGGAATGGGGTCTGGTGCGGCGATAAGTAAATCGGTGCGATCTTCAATCAATGCTTCCCACGAACCATGCATTACCTCTTCATTCATGTCGACTTCTATATTCGGATGCTCATTTAAAAACAGCGCTAATGGTTTAAGTAATAGCTGCATATCAAAAAGAGAATCGAAGGTGATATTAATTTTAGGTTCCCAGCCATGGGAGATGGTTTGCGTTTGTTCTGTCAGCTTGCTCACGGCGCTAAGCACCTTGCGGCCTTCATCGAGTAAATGGCGACCCGCAGGCGTTAATACCGACCGCCGACCCTGACGCACAAACAAAGTCACCGCCAGTTGTTCTTCTAATTTCTGCACTATGTAAGAAAGTGCCGAGGGTACTTTGTTTAGCTGTTCAGCGGCTGCGGCAAAACTACCACGACGGTCAATCGTATCAAGTACCTGCAATGCTTCTATCGTTATCGGAGATTTATACATGTATCGCCTCTCTCTTCTTATTATTTTATTGTCACGCTTATACACGCTGTCAATTGTTCAAATATTTTGAACATACTAAACAAATTTCAGCGGTTATTCCAATCCATTTAAGCGAATACAATAGCGTCATACTTAAAAACACATTAACGAATCAAAGAGAGCACAACATGAATACTGCAACAATTAAGAATATTTTAACATCAGATAACAATTTTTCGGCATTACCATTACGCTTAGTGGCAGGCATTATCTTCACCGCACACGGCGCGCAAAAATTGTTTGCTTGGTTCGGTGGTTATGGTTTGGAAGGCACAGGTCAATGGATGGAATCTATCGGCCTGGCACCAGGTTATTTAATGGCGATGATGGCAGGCAGTGCAGAGTTCTTTGGTGGTCTATTGCTTATCTTAGGTTTATTGACTCGACCAACGGCATTGGTATTGGCTGTCACTATGGTTGTTGCCATTTTCAGTACCCATTTCGATAACGGTCTGTTCATGAGTAACAACGGCTATGAATTTGCCTTAGCACTGTTCGCAATCAGCCTGTCGGTAATGTTGCAAGGCGGCGGTAAATTATCAATCGATCGCCTTATCGTGAGCAAGCTTAGTTAATAAACACGATACAAAGCATAAGCATAAAATTTAGTTTTGTCAGTCTAACGCGCCTAAACTTATATTAACGAAGGCAGGCGCTAGCACAACATAAATTAGGAGTATTATCATGGGATTAATCGTCAACGGTAAATGGCATGACCAATGGTACGAAACCAACAGTAGTGAAGGTAAATTCGAACGCCAAGCAAGTCGCTTCAGAGACACTATTTCCAATGAGGAAGGCAGTCGTTATCCGGCAGAAGCAGGTCGCTATCATTTGTATGTTTCATTAGCGTGTCCTTGGGCACATCGCACGTTAATTTTTAGACAGTTGAAACAACTGCAAGACATCATTTCAGTCAGCGTGGTGAAACCTGAAATGCTCAGCAATGGCTGGGAGTTTGCTACTCATGATGCCGATGGCAATACTAATGGCGACTATAGCGATTCACTCTATCAAAGTGACTATGTGTACCAGCTTTACCTTAAAGCCGCGCCTGATTATGAAGGCCGAGTGACCGTACCGGTATTGTGGGATAAGAAAACACAAAGCATAGTGAACAATGAATCGAGTGAAATAATTCGTATTTTTAACACTGCATTTAACGAGTTAACGGGCAATCACGATGACTATTACCCAACTGATTTACAGCCAGAAATCGACAGTATTAACGAGCGTATTTATGACACCATAAACAATGGTGTGTATCGAGCGGGTTTTGCCACCACACAAGAAGCTTACGACCAAGCGTTTGACGAACTTTTTGCCAGTTTAGATTGGCTTGAAGCGCGTCTTAGCAACCACCGCTATTTACTCGGTGAACAACTGACAGAAGCTGATTGGCGATTATTGACCACATTGCTGCGTTTCGATGCCGTTTATCATGGTCATTTTAAATGTAACCGTAATAAATTAAGTGAGTTCCATCATATCAGTAACTATGTACGTGAATTATTTCAATTTGAAGGGATCAAAAGCACCGTCGATTTGGAATATACCAAGATCCATTATTACGCGAGTCATGACACCATTAATCCAACTTTAATTGTCCCGCGTGGCCCACAGCAAGACTTCACGGCGCCGCACGACAGAGATCGCTTAACAAATAAAGTCTAGGAGGAGGACAATACAATGATAAAACACTATCCTTTTCAGCAGATTGGCAAGGCAAACCACGGTTGGTTAAAAACCAATCATCACTTTAGTTTTGCTAATTACTACAACCCCAAAAGAATGGGCTTTGGCACGCTATTAGTGGTTAATGACGACTGGGTCGCGGCAGGAACAGGATTTCCAGCTCACCCACACAAAAATATGGAGATCATTACCTTTGTCCGCTCCGGTGCAGTCACTCATCAAGACAATGCTGGAAATAAAGGCGTGACCCTCGCAGGCGAAGTGCAAGTAATGAGTGCGGGCTCAGGTATTACTCACTCGGAATACAATTTAACGAAAGAGCCCTTAACGCTATTTCAAATTTGGATCGAACCGAATAAGCACAACGTAAAACCGCGATGGGACAGCAAGCTATTTTCTGAAAATACAGATACTCTTAATCATATAGATAAAGTCGCGTTACCCTTATTAGTTTCTGGATACCCAGACGAGCAAGATAACGCACTGTTTATCAATCAAGCGGCGCGTATCTATGGCGGTAAGGTGAAGAAAGGCACCCTGTTCACTCATTCTATTGAACACCAAGCCTATGTTTTGGCATCCAGTGGAGAGTTTGAACTTATCGATAATCAAAGGGCAGTAATGATGAAAACAGGCGATGGCGCGGAAGTGACGAAACAACAGGAAGTCACGATCAAAGCGCTATCCGATGCCGAGATCATCATTATTGATGCACCTGCCCAGTGACATTTTCAGCTTATGTGCTACTTATTTTTCTGTAATGGCATTCGCCACCAAGGACGGTGAGCGCCATGCCTGCAAGATTATCCGCGACTAGGGGCTGTCCTAAGAATTTGAGTTCAAAAGTGAAATCTGGTACTCATAATGTATCGCGATCCATGGCCATTACTAATATCCTTGGCGATGCCGCCTTCTAGCACCCATTGTTGATGGATCCACTGTAATCCGATCGTCAGTTGATGCACTGTACGATTACCTTCAAGCCAGCGGCCATTTAACTCTAGAACACTGTTTAATTCTGGTGTTAAGCCCCAATCAGCACGTTCACTCGGTAACAGTCTAAATTGCCAGGATACGTCATAACGAGCGCTATTTTTACGATCGTTCATACCCGCTTGATATAACACATCAACATCTATTTCCTGGCGATTTTTAAAATGGGTGAACACAAAACCTGCCTGAACAGCAGCATCTCTATCGCTTTCGGTAGGCGCAATAACCCCAGCCAATAAACCCAAACGATCGGTACCTGAAAAGCGATCATTCTGCCAGACGATATGTCGATATAACACAGATACATCGCCTTGACGATCACTGCCAGAGGGTGACAGCCGATAGGGTAAACCTAATAATAAGGTCTGCTTGGCACTCAGTCCATAAGCGACATTCGCGATCAGACGTTCGCTATTTTCCGAGGCCGTATCTGACGCCTTCACATGCTCGTATACGAAACGGATCACGGCACCGTCTTTTTCTACCGGCAGCGCCACAAATGAACGCAGCCCCATGCTATGACCACTGCTTATCATGCCAAGCCAGAGTAAAATAACGCAACACACTACATAACACATAGCGTTACAAATAGCGTAAACGTTATTGCTCTTGGTCATTACTCTTGACCATTACTCTGTACTGTCACTTTCACTGGTGTAAAACCAGCATCTAACACAGCTTGCTTAATAGTTTCGATACTTGGCATGGTTTCATCTGTGACTAGCCGTACTCTTTTATGCTTTAGACTGACATCCACTTTAGAAATAGACGCCATATTTGCAAATTTCCGTTCTAAACTGTCCACACAGAATGCACAGGTCATGCCGTACACTTCCACTTCGACCGTTCTTGCTTGAACAGTCTGAACAATCAAGAGTGTAGTTTGCACAACCAAGAGTGCGGAAAACATAATTACGGTAAGAAATGCTTTCATTTTACGACCTCCTTAAAAGCCAACATATATGCGTAACGGCAATAGCAACACACTAAAGAAAAAGCCAATGCACCAGATAATACTGCTTAACCAAAATACCCGCTGATTCCAACGTTTGGCGGTTTGGCAATGTGCGGCCAGTTCAGGATCAGCCGGACAGCTTTGATTCGGTCGCCATATCACCCACGCCAAGAACACCAGTAACAAAGCAGACAAGCTCAGTGTCCAAAGTTTATATTCAGCTAAAAATAGCAATCCAGGTACGTTGAAATTCAAACTCGCGACGACGGCACCAAACCCCATAGAGACCAACACAATAGGTAAGGCGCAACACAACAGCGTTCCGCTGGTAATAAACAGCGTCCCCCAGCGTAAATAGGATTGCTCATGCCATTTAACTTTTCCCACAATCGCAACCTCCTATTCCCTGCCCCGTGCTTTCTAACTGGATTGGTGGACAAGGGACTGAACCATAAGAACAAAATACACAACAATCACCTTGTTTGGGTTTGAGTAACACCTGGCAACCTGAACACTCATGAAACCACAGGCAGGCATCTGTCGGCATGGTCAGTAATTCCTCATGACCGCACTCAGGGCAGCTGAGTAAGGAGTCCGCGATTATGGCTTGCATCCATTTGTTCCTCAATTTTGTGTATATTTGTTATTATAGAACCTATAGTAACTATAGGTTCAAGGAGGTTTTAAATAAATATGCAACAATTCTCAATCGGGCAGATCGCCAAACAAGCTAAATGCAAAGTAGAAACCGTACACTATTATGAAAAATCTGAATTGATGCCCAAACCACCACGCACCGAGGGTGGACATCGCATCTATTCATTACCTCATGTTAAACGGCTTAATTTCATTCGCCGTAGCCGTGAGCTTGGATTTAGCATTGAACAAATAAAGGAACTGCTCAAATTTATTGATGAGCCAGATCATGATTGTGGCGAAGTGCAAACCATGGCAATGCAGAAAATAGCGGAGGTACAACAAAAAATTGCGGACTTGCAACGACTACAATCAGCACTCGATGAAATGGTGATCAACTGTAAAGGCGCTGGCCACTCGATTGATGATTGTCCGATTATTGATGCACTTTATGTTGAAAATCAATAGTGATGGTTTTTACGCTTGAGTCTAGAGACACCTAACTCGGTACTGGCCTCGAAATGATATTTGATTAAGTTATAAGCGCAAACTACCTTTATAGTACGTTTAAGGTTTAGTAGGCAATAACTTAAAGAGACCCAATAGCATGGACAACCTATATGTGATCCTGCCGATGTTACTCAAGATTGCCGTCGTGGTGGCGGTGCTGCTGCTGCTGCCTTTACCTCTCACCTGGTTGGAGCGCAAAATTGCCGGTCATATTCAGCAACGTCCGGGGCCTATGCGGGTCGGCTGGCACGGTTTGTTACAGCCCGTGGCCGACGGCATTAAACTGCTGACGAAAGAAGATCACATCCCCAGCGACGCCGATCGTTTCTTATTCAAACTAGCCCCTGTAGTGGCATTGGTACCGCCTTTTGTGGTGTTTGTTGCCATCCCTCTCGGGGAGCCAGTAACCATTTTTGGCACTGAAGTGATGCTCAGTCTGTCAAATATGAATGTCGGACTGTTGTTTATTCTCGCGGTTAGCGGCATCGGCATCTTTGGGATCATCCTCGCTGGCTGGGCCTCCAACAGTAAATATGCGGTGCTCGGTAGCCTCAGGGCGATTGCCCAGATGATCAGTTATGAAATCCCCATGGGGTTCTCTGTCATTGGCGTGGTGATGCTGGCTAACTCGATGAATATGATGGATATAGTCACCGCCCAAAAAGACATGTGGAATGTGGTCTATCAACCCTTAGGTTTTTTTGTATTCTTTGTGGCAGGACTGGCCGAAGTTCAGCGTATTCCGTTCGATTTACCAGAGGCCGAAGGCGATCTGGGTGCCGGTTATCATACCGAATATAGCGGCATACGCTTTTCATTTTTTATGCTTAGCGAGTATTTGGGCGTCGTGATCATCGGCTTTCTCAATGTAATGCTGTTTTTTGGCGGTTGGCATGGCGCCCCCCCCTTTATACCAGACACAGTCTGGCTGTTACTCAAAGTTGGTTTTTTCATCTGGGTGTTTATGTGGTTCCGTTTTACCTTTCCACGTTACCGTTATGATCAGTTAATGGCGATTGGCTGGAAGGTGCTTTTGCCCCTGTCGCTAGTAAACATTTTAATTAGCGGATTTTTTATGTTTTAAGACCATCTCGTTACCCAGCAAAACGGGATAAACAAATGAGGTATGAGGTATCGCTTATACCGGGAGGCCAACATGGCCAGAACACGACAACAAAAGCAAAGTTGGATCGGATGGCTGTTATTCAGTGATCTGTGGCGCGCACTGCGGCTGACATTACGCTATATGTTTTCCAGAATTATAACCCACAGATATCCGGACCATGAAAAATGGCTGCCTTACCATCGTCATCGCGGGCATCATTTCATGAAAACCAACGATGAAGGCGACGTGAACTGTGTCGGCTGTGAGCTGTGTGCCAAGATCTGTCCTTGTGACTGCATCACTGTGGTGCCCTATGAAGATGAAAAAGGTAACCGACGACCAAAAGTGTTTGATATCGATTTGGCGCGCTGCCTTTATTGCGGCTTGTGTGAAGATGCCTGCCCGGCTGACGCGATCAAGCTCGGTCAGGAATATGAGGTTGCGACCACCAGCGCCGAGGCGTTAGTGGTGCATCTTGAAGACTTAATCGCCGCGCCACGTAAGGCTGAAGAAGGGGCTGGCACCGTTATCCCAGCATCGCTGGCTAAAGATGGCAGTGGTAAAACCATCGCTCAGGCTAACGTAAAAGGCTACGACTGGTGGCAATTGCTAAAACGACAAAAATAACAAAAAAAGGATCAATCAATGGAGCAACAATTTTTTATCTTACTTGCCTTGGTTGCCATCGGCACTGGCTTGCTGGTTGTTGTCGCCAGAAATCCGATCCACAGTGCCCTATCTCTGGTCGCCTGTTTTGTGCAGATCGCAGCCCTGTTTGTCCTACTGGGATCACCGTTTCTGGCGGTGATCCAGCTATTTGTTTATGTCGGTGCCATTATGGTGCTGTTTTTATTCGTCATCATGATGTTAGACGTACGTAAAGAAGCCCATGGTCGGTTTATCAATAGCCGTCGATTTATTCAAAAAGGGGCAATACCGGCCATAGTCGCGCTGCTGGCACTGGCATCAGAGCTGTTATTCCTACTCAGCCAAAGCAGCCGTCTGCATGCGGTGATGGCTCAGCAAAGCGTCATTGGCGATGAACCAACCAAGCAACTAAGCTTAACTTTATTCAGGGATTTTCTGCTGCCCTTCGAGGTGGCATCGGTCATCCTACTGGTCGCCCTGATCGGCGCGGTAGTGCTGGCGCAAAGTAACGGTACTAATTACAGATCTAGCGAACACAAAAAAAGAACCACCAAGGAGGCATCCAAATGATCCCCATCTCTTGGTATTTGATATTGGCCGCCATTTTATTTGTCATTGGCGCAGCAGGCGTATTGCTCCGGCGTAATGTTTTGATTGTGCTGATGTCTCTCGAACTCATGCTCAACAGTGTCAATATCAATCTGCTTGCTTTCGGGTATGAAATGAACGATCCCCGCGGCCAGATCATGGCTATTTTTATTATTGCGGTCACCGCAGCCGAAGTCGCTATTGCACTCGGCATACTGGTGGCTTTATTACGCAACAAACGCACGTTGGAAGTAGATGACCTAACAATAATGAAGGGCTGAGACTGGATTGATGACTCTTATCAATATGGAATTACTGAATTTGGACTTAATGTTATCCATAAGACCGGCTTTAGCGGTCATAGTCTCGCTCATTGCTGCGGGCGTCATACTGTGCCTGCATAATCGCCCCAACGCACGGGATGCGGTATCGGTTGTAGCCGCGGTGATAAAGTTCATCATCGTTATTTCCATGGCGCCGTTAATACTGGCCGGCAATACTGTCGACCTGACTTTATTTGAGATCCTGCCAGGGGTTGATTTTGCCTTTCGTGTTGACGCGCTGGGCATGGTATTTGCCACCGTCTCCAGCCTATTATGGATATTAGCCGCCATTTATTGCATCGGTTATATGCGCAGCCAGAATGAGCAAAATCAGACCCGATTCTATGCCTCTTTTGCCGTCTCGCTATCGGCCGCGGTGGGGGGAGCATTTGCCGCTAATCTGTTTACGCTGGTGATTTTTTACGAACTACTCAGCCTTATCACTTACCCTCTGGTTTATCATAAAGAAAACCAGGCATCCTGGCATGGTAGCAAACGATATATCGTCTATTTGGTGGGGGCCTCAAAATCCTTTTTGCTGGCCGCACTGGCGCTAACTTATCAACTTACCGGCAGCTTTGATTTCTTACCCCAAGGCCTGTTCAAAAATGTCGTCGCCGCCGATGGCTTATTGATTATTATCTATTTCTGTTACCTGTTTGGATTTGCCAAATCAGCCATCATGCCGTTCCACGCCTGGCTGCCAGCGGCCATGGTCGCACCGACGCCGGTCAGCGCTTTGTTACATGCGGTTGCGGTAGTCAAGATGGGGGTATTCTGTCTGTTACGGGTCATTTTCCATGTCTTTGGTATCAACCTGATGAGTACATTGGGTCTTGGTATCATCACCGCTTATCTGGTGTCGTTCACCATCGTTACCGCCTCTATTTATGCGCTGACCCGGGACGATTTAAAAGCCAGACTGGCCTATTCCACCGTCAGCCAACTCTCTTATATCATTCTCGGCGCCGCCATGCTGACACCGATGGCGGCCATGGGGGGAATAATCCATATCGCCGCCCATGCCTTTTCAAAGATCACCCTGTTCTTCTGCGCGGGTTCTATCTATTGTGCCAGCCACCGCAAGAAGATCAGTGATCTTTCCGGCATAGGTAAAAGACTGCCTTTGACCATGACCGCATTTTTTATCGGCTCCCTCGGTATGATTGGCATCCCGCCAACCGGTGGGTTTATCAGTAAATGGTATCTAGTTGTGGGTGCTGTAGATGCCGGACAAATGGCGCTGCTAATCGTACTGCTGGTTAGCGCTGTGCTTAATGCGGCTTATTTTCTGCCTGTCACCTATAAAGCCTTTTTTGAGCCTGAAAAAATACCACAAGATCCGTCACTGGTGGCGGCCAATGATATCCATGAGATCCCAATGGTCGCGATACCCTTACTGATCACCGCACTATTGTCTTTGCTCCTGGGACTCTATCCAGACTATTTTTTAGGCCTAGCCAATACCTTAGTCGCAGAGGCATTTGTCGACAGAGACCTTATTACAGTAGGATCACTACCATGATGGCAAAACTGGTCAACTTCTTTGGTGACAAAAAATACACCAGAACACGCTGGCGTCTGTTAGTCGTCATTTTAGTGGGCATCGTGATTGCCGATTTTATGGTTGCCAGACCGCACGGTTATAACTTTTGGGATGCTATACCCGGCTGGGGAGCGCTGCTTGGGTTTATAGGCTGCGGCTTGATTGTATTAGTCAGCAAATTCATCGGCAAAAAAATCGGACTCTCCAAGAAGGAAGACTATTATGACTGAATGGTTCTCCTTCGCCATGATGCCAGCCGTTCTGCTACTCGTTGGCGGTCTGCTGCTGCCGTTATTTAAAGGCAATAGCCAAAAATCCTACTCCATCATCATTCCACTGCTGGTGATCTTTTCTCTTACCCAGATGGAAATGGGAAGCTTCGGCGAAATTAACTTTGCCGGTATCTCATTGGTCATGTTCAAAGTTGACAAACTGAGTCTATTTTTTGGCTGGGTGTTTGCTATTGCGGCGCTGATCGGCAACATTTATAGCTTGCACATCAGTCATACCGGCGAAAGAGTGGCGGCGTTTCTTTATATGGGCAGTGCCTTTCTCGTGCTCTTTGCTGGTGACTGGTTTACCCTGTTAGTCGGCTGGGAGATCATGGCATTTGCCTCTGCTTACCTGATCTTTGCCACTCGGAAAGATCCGGCCGTGAAAGCAGGCTTTCGTTATCTGATGGTGCATGTCACTGGCGGGGTGTTGCTGTTTGCCGGTATTGTCCTGCATGGCCTTGAAACCGGATCTTACTTGTTTGGTCCGATAGATGGCGCGCAGCAAGGGGGGATAGCCTATACCCTGATCCTGATCGCCTTTATGATAAACGCCGCAGTGCCACCGTTAAATGCTTGGCTCACCGATGCTTATCCGGAGGCGACCGTGACAGGGGCAGTATTCTTAAGTGCCTTCACCACCAAAACTGCAGTTTATGTGATGATCCGCGCCTACCCCGGCGCAGACGTCCTGATCGGTTTTGGGGTATTTATGGCCCTCTACGGGGTGATATTCGCGATGCTGGAAAATGATTGTCGTCGCCTGCTCAGCTATCATATTGTCAGTCAGGTCGGGTATATGATCGCCGGCATTGGTATCGGCACCGAAATGGCCCTGAACGGTAGCTCTTCTCATGCCTTCGCGCATATCCTCTATAAAGGCCTATTGTTTATGGGGGCTGGCGCAGTCATCCACATGACCGGCAAACGTAAACTGACCGAACTCGGCGGCCTCTACCGAACCATGCCCTGGACGGTAGCGCTTTACATGATTGGCGCATTTGCTATCGCCGGTTTTCCCTTCTTCAGTGGTTTCGTCAGTAAAAGTATGGTCATCGCCGCGGCCGCCGGGGATCATCACGCGACAGCCACGCTGTTACTTATGTTAGCGTCTTCCGGTACCTTCCTGTCGACAGGGCTTAAACTGCCTTATTATATGTTTTTTGGTAAAGACTCAGGCCTTCGCCCCAAGGAGCCGCCAATCAATATGTTAGTGGCCATGGGCATTGCCGCATGCTTCTGCATTAGCATCGGACTCTTTCCCGGTGTGCTTTATAACATGCTGCCTTATGCTGTTGAGTTTGAACCCTATACCGGTGCACATATCACCGAAAGTCTCGGTATATTGATGTTCACCCTATTGGCTTTTGTACTGTTACTTAAATACCTCAATCCCAAGAATACCATCAGCATCGATACCGACTGGTTTTACCGGCGCGGGGCTGCCGCCTTTATGTGGCTGGCGAATAAACCGGTTGCGCAGTGGGAACAAAGAGTCATCACGCTGGGTGATGGCGTTATCCTCAATACCCTGCACCGATTGTCAAAACACAGCCTGATCGTCGATACTCACGTTGTCGACGGCGCGGTTAACGGCGTGGCTAAAACCGCAATGAAAAGCGGTAACTTGTTGCGTCGTCTGCAAACCGGCATTGTTTCCCATTATGCCCTGGCGATGGTGATTGGCCTATTTTTGGTGATCGCCGTTTATGTGCTGATTGGGAGTGAGGCGTTATGACAGACTTCTTTATGGCCCCTTTCTTCATAGCACCTTTCTTCATGACAAGTGTGCCGATATTAAGCATATTGATATTCCTGCCAGCAATAGCCGCCTTATTAGTGCCCTTCTTGTCTGGCAATAACACGGTGC
This sequence comes from Moritella yayanosii, assembly GCF_900465055.1. Classification (NCBI taxonomy): domain Bacteria; kingdom Pseudomonadati; phylum Pseudomonadota; class Gammaproteobacteria; order Alteromonadales; family Moritellaceae; genus Moritella; species Moritella yayanosii. Next base: position 1,371,324 of record NZ_LS483250.1, read on the forward strand.
GCGGGTTTACGTTTACCGTCTTATTTGTCGACTTCTTAATTGCCACCTGGTTGCTGGTCATTTTTGATAATAGCACTGCGCAGATGCAATTCGTGGAGAGCAAACCCTGGGTACCATCTCTGGGCATAACCTATAAATTAGGCGTTGACGGGGTCAGTGTATTATTTCTGTTCTTAACCTCCCTGCTCGGCTGGATCTGTGTGTTAGCGTCTTGGACCGCCATTGCTAAGCGGATTAAAGAATTTATGATCTGCCTACTGGCGATCCAGAGTCTGATGCTTGGGGTGTTCTGCGCGTTGGATCTGCTGCTGTTTTATGTGTTTTGGGAAGCAATGCTGGTGCCCATGTATCTGATGATAGGGATCTGGGGCGGTGAAGATCGCATCTATGCCGCGTTTAAGTTTTTTCTTTATACCCTCGCTGGCAGTCTGATTTTTCTGGTGGGGATATTGGTGCTGTATTTCGCTGGCGGACGTACCTTCGACATCTTAGCGCTAATGGATGTGTCATATGACTTTGAGTTGCAGCGCTGGGTGTTTATCGCGTTTCTAATCGCATTTGCGGTCAAGGTGCCGATGGTCCCATTCCATACCTGGCTACCGGATGCCCATGTACAAGCCCCCACCGCGGGCAGTATTATTCTGGCTGGGGTACTGCTAAAAATGGGCGCGTACGGTTTTATTCGTTTTTCGTTGCCAATGTTACCCGATGCTTCCCATTATTTTGCCCCGCTAATGCAAGGTTTGTCGGCTGTCGCGATCGTCTATGGGGGGTTCCTCGCGTTAGCGCAGCAGGACATCAAAAAACTGATCGCTTATTCCAGTATCAGCCACATGGGATTTATCACGTTAGGGCTTTTTACTTTCACTATCAATGGTACAACGGGTGCGGTGATCCAGATGTTTAACCACGGCATTACCACGGGGGCCTTATTCCTGTTTATTGGTCTGGTGTATGAGCGCACCCATTCTCGGGATATTCCCGCTTATGGCGGGTTGCTCAAAGCGGTTCCCTTCTACGGCATATTTTTCGCACTGTTTTTACTGTCTTCCATGGCGGTACCCGGAACCAACGGATTTATTGGCGAAATTCTGGTGCTGTCAGGGACGTTTGGTGTCAATAACTGGGCCGCGACTGCCGGTGTGCTAGGGGCTTTGCTCGGCGCAGCTTACCTGTTAGGCATTTATCGTCAGATGCTATTGGGACCGATCCGTATTCCTAACGCAATCAAGATGTGGGATCTCAATAAACGCGAGATCTGTTGCGCACTACCGCTGCTGATCTTTGTGTTTTGGATCGGGTTTTATCCTAAACCCTTCCTCAGTATTTTGCAGCCGACCCTAACACACCTGCTTGAGCAAACATTGGGAGCAGGCTTATGAGCGGGATCGCTGAAAAACCAACCGCTGTTGACTTAGTCACTGTAGATCTAACGGCTATCAGTCAGTCGGTATTGGCGAGCGGGCCGGAAATTATCCTCATTATCGGTGCCTGCGTGGCTTTGATGTTATCGCTGGTGCCACATCCGCGCCAAGATCAGCTGCTGGCAGGCGTTTCGGTGTTCATGATCTTGCTGGCCGCTGGTATGAGTTATTCCCTATCCGACTTTCCGCAAACAGCTTATGCGGGTATGTTCGTGGTTGATGGTTTTTCCACTTTTTTCAAAGTTATCCTTTATCTTGGCACCACGTTAACCGTGCTTATGTCAGGTAGCTATCTACGCAAAGAAGGGGTGTTTCAGGGTGAGTATTATGCCTTACTGCTGTTTGCACTAGTAGGCACTATGATCATGGTATCCAGCACCGATCTCCTGCTCATATATCTCGGTCTGGAACTGCAGGCTTTATCTATTTATGTGTTAACGGGTTTCCTCAAAACTGACGTCAGATCCAATGAAGCGTCTTTAAAGTACATCATTCTTGGCGCTTTCTCGTCCGGTATTATCCTTTACGGTATGTCTTTATTTTATGGTTTGACCGGCACCACTAATCTCAAAGATATGGCTGTAGCGCTATCTACCTTAGATTTGTCCGACCCGATGCTGATCCTGGCAACCTTGTTTATGCTGGTTGGTCTGTTATTTAAAGTCGGGGCTGTTCCCTTCCACATGTGGGTGCCAGACATTTATGAAGGTGCCCCGTCACCGATCACCGCTTATATGTCGGTGGCCTCCAAAGCGGCCGCATTTGCCGTTATCATGCGCATTTTCATGCTGGATCTTGCGGTGCTACAGCCCATTTGGATTTTAAACATTGCGGGTATTGCCGTGCTGACGATGGCGCTGGGCAGCTTTGTGGCGCTGGTTCAAAAAAATATCAAACGCATGCTGGCTTATTCCAGTATTGCCCACGCTGGTTTTCTGATGTTGGGGCTGGTGGCAGGAGGCCGAGATGGCATGGCGAGTATCATGCTTTATCTGCTGGTTTATACGTTTATGACCATTGGTATTTTTGCCGTCATCATTCTGTTAAATAAAGGTGTCAGGCTAGGTGAACCCATCGAGGATTTTTCGGGTTTGGCAAAAACCCATCCCGGACTGGCTTTTATGAGTCTGATCTTTTTATTTTCTCTGGCTGGTATTCCGCCAACCGGTGGCTTTTTTGCCAAATTTTATGTGCTGACAGCCCTTGTAGATAAAGGCCATGTGATGCTGGCAGTGATCGCCGTACTGCTAAGCGCCGTCTCGGCCTGGTTTTATATTCGTATTATCATGTTGATGTATGTACAGCCACCAGCACCAACACAAGCGGCCGAGATACAGCTTACCCCATCCATACGCATTGTTTTATTCATTGCCACAGTCGGTACCTTGTTGACTGGATTATTACCCGCTGGGTTCCTTGGTTTTGTCGCCAATTCAATCCCCCTTAGTCTTGGATAAAACCCCAAAACAAGACTACAGTTAAAAAGAGCGTAGTTGTAGGAGAGCGGAGTAAATGCCTATTGATTTTTTACCGGTGTTTTTGATGGTTGCGGTGGTGATTATGCTGGCCGCATTTATCCTGACTGTCTCCCGCCTGCTCAGGCCAGACAATCCCTATCCAGAAAAGAACCGGCCCTATGAATGCGGTGTAGACCATGTTGGGGAAGCGTCAGCTGGACTCTTTAAGGTGCAGTATTTTGTGGTTGCCATCCTGTTTGTGGTATTTGACGTGGAAACCATGTTTCTGTTCCCTTGGGCGGTAGTGCTATCAGACCTCGGCCTGTTTGGTTATATCGAAATGGTTATTTTTATTGTGATGCTGTTGGTGGGATTTATCTACGCTTGGATAAAAGGAGCTTTGGAATGGGAAGTCTAACAGAACGCTACAAAGACAATGTACTTTTTACCACCTCCGATAGTATTATTAACTGGAGCCGAAAATCATCCCTGTGGCCAGAAACCTTTGGCATCGCTTGCTGTGCCATCGAAATGATCGCGGCTGGTTGTGCCCGATATGATCTTGACCGTTTTGGCGTGGTATTCCGCTCATCTCCCCGCCAGTCAGACGTGATGATTATCGCCGGTACCGTGACCAAAAAAATGGCACCGATTATCAGGCGTCTTTATGATCAGATGCCAGAGCCGAGGTATGTGATAGCCATGGGTACCTGCGCTATCTCAGGCGGTGTTTATAATACCTATTCAGTGGTGCAAGGTTCCGATCTTTTTGTCCCCGTTGATGTGCATGTGGCTGGTTGTCCGCCTCGCCCAGATGCTCTCTTACATGCCATGGTGCTATTACAAGAACAGATCACCAACAACCGTCAACCTAAGCAGGATCAAGAGCAAACTACCCCAGTCTCTATTTATAATACAAAAGAACAATCTGCCTTTGTGAAAGAAAATGTATGATCATGTCGGGGCAGTTTCCACTTAACCAGCTCATCGATAGTTTCAACGGCCGCATCAGCATCGATCCAAACGTCATCGATATGCCCTGTGTCGTGGTCAGCCCGAAAGACCTGGTTGAACTGTGTTTGTTTTTACGCGATGACGACGCGTTTAAATTTAATTTTATGGCTGATATCGGCGGTATTGATTTTCACCCGAATACCCCGCGCTATCAGCTGGTCTATCACCTTTACTCAATTTCGCTGGGCTGGCGATTGCGCATCAAATGCCCGCTAGAGGATCCACCCAAAGCACCGACCATCACCCACCTGTGGACCACCGCCAACTGGCATGAACGGGAAGCCTATGACATGTTTGGCATCGTCTTCGAAGGCCACCCTGACTTGCGCCGGATCTATATGTGGCAAGAATTTGAAGGCTGGCCTATGCGCAAGGATTTTCCGCTGCGGGGTTACAAAGATAAATATAATCCGTTTGGCGAAGAGAAACCGGGCGCAACCTCGACTACAACGACACCCACAACCAAGCACCCCATCGGAGATATTCTATGACCGATGTTAATATCATCCACGAGAGTAACAATGAAGATGGACTAAGCCGCGAAGTATTGATGAATCTCGGGCCGCAGCATCCCAGCACCCACGGGGTATTACGCCTGTTGTTACAGATGGACGGTGAAATAGTAAAACGCATCGAACCGCACATAGGTCTGTTACACAGAGGCACCGAAAAGCTGTGTGAAAGTTTCACTTATACCCAGATCTTTCCACTCACCGATCGGTTGGATTATCTCTGTCAGCCGTCCAATAACCTGGGCTATGCGCTGGCGGTAGAGTCATTACTGGGGATCAAGGCACCAGAACGTGCGCAATATATCCGGGTATTAATGGCAGAACTGTCCCGGATCTCTGGACACCTGCTGATCACTGGTGCATTGCCAATGGACGTAGGCGCGATAACAACCTTGCTGTATACCATGCGTGACCGAGAAATGATCATGGACCTGATGGAGATGATCAGCGGCGCGCGTATGCACACCTCCTTCTGCCGAGTTGGCGGGGTAAGAGAAGATCTGCCTGACGGCTGTGTCGAACGTATTATTGAATTTTGTGACATCTTCGAAAACAGTATTTCTGATTATGAAAATCTGGTGGGCAACAACCGGGTATTTCTGGCCCGGGTAGAAAATGTCGGCAACATCACTGGGGAAGATGCTATCGCCCTCGGCCTTAGTGGACCCTGTCTCAGGGCTTCCGGTATCGACTGGGATATCCGCCGCGATGCCCCTTACGAGATTTACGACAGACTCGATTTTAACGTTATCGTGCGCACCGATGGCGACTGTTATGACCGTTGGAAATGCCGGGTTGACGAAATGCACGAAAGCCTAAAGATGATCCGCCAATGTGTCGCGCAAATGCAGCCCGGCCTATTTTTAATCGATGATCCAAAGATCGCCTTTCCAGTCAATAAAGACCTGCTTGCCCATTCTATGGAAGCCCATATTCATCATTTCAAACTAGCGGCAGAAGGTTTCAAGGTGCCCAAAGGCGAAGTTTATACCGCCATCGAAGCGCCTAAAGGTGAGCTTGGCTTTTACATCATCAGCGATGGCACTGAAAAACCGTTTCGAGTCAAGATCAGAGCGCCCTCGTTTGTCAACCTACAGGCGCTTACCGACCGCACCACCAATTTGAAGTATCTGGCCGATGTGATCGCTATGATCGGCTCACTCGATCCGGTGATGAAGGAGGTGGATAAATGACGGCAGAATATTCCAGACAAGCGATCATCGCCGATCTCACTGCACCCATCGCTGACATAGTAAAACGCTATCCTACCCAGCGCAGCGCGATCATGCCGGCGCTGTATCTGGCTCAGGAGAAATATGGTTTCATCGACGAAACGGCCTATCAGGCTATCTCAGAGATCTTAGATGTACCTGAGATCTGGGTATTTGAACTGGCCAGTTTCTACACCTTGTATAAGAATAAAAACATCGGCAAATATCACCTCCAGCTCTGCACCAATGTCCCCTGCATGTTGCGCGGCGCCTATGATCTGCTGGACCACCTGCAAACCCGGCTCGGGATTAACCAAGGTGATACCAGCACAGATGGCCTTTTTACCCTGACCACGGTTGAGTGTATCGGTTCCTGCGATCTCGCGCCCGCCATGATGGTTAATGAAACTTATCACACTAACCTATCAAAAGAGCGGGTAGACAAGCTTCTCGACCAGTTATCACAGTCAAGCATAAAGCCGTCTGTGGAAGAAAATAACGCCGCAACGGACAAGGGGCCATCAACGGGGACTGAGTCTTCAGCAGGAAATGGGCCATGAGCGAACTTGTGTTACTAAAATATATCACCCATCCGGATTCGACCAATATTGAGTTTTATGAAAAAACCGGTGGCTATCAGGGACTCAAAAAAATCCTGACAACTTATTCTCCAGATAAGGTGATCGACACAGTCAAAGCCTCCAACCTGCGCGGTCGCGGCGGTGCCGGTTTTCCCACTGGTTTGAAATGGAGTTTTGTGCCCAAAGACGATGGCAAAATCCATTACCTGTGTTGTAACGCCGATGAAGGTGAACCTGGCACTTTCAAAGACCGCCTGCTTATGGAGCGAGACCCACACAGGGTGATTGAAGGCATGATCATTGCTGCTTACGCTATTCGAGCTAAGGTGGCTTATATTTATATTCGCGGTGAATATGGCTTATCAATTGATATGATCACGCAGGCAATCAAGGCCGCCTACGCCAAAGGCTATCTTGGCCAGCATATATTTAACACCGATTTTTGTCTCAATATCTACGTGCATAAAGGTGCCGGTGCTTATATCTGCGGTGAAGAAACTGCGTTGCTGGAATCCATCGAAGGCCGACGCGGTCAACCGAAATTAAAACCCCCTTTCCCTGCAGTCTCAGGTCTTTATGACTGTCCGACCGTGATCAATAACGTTGAAACCTTTGTTTGTGTGACGCATATCTTTGCCAAAGGCGTTGATTGGTTTACTTCCATCGGCCCTGATGATGCGCCCGGTCCACGCCTATTCGGTCTAAGCGGACAGTTGCAGAATCCGGGGATCGTTGAGCTGCCGATGGGACTTTCGCTGAATGAATTGGTTTATGACTATGGCGGCGGACCGTTAACTGGGAAATTCAAAGCCGTGATCCCAGGCGGATTATCCGCGCCAATGATCCCTTTAGCAGGGTTAGATGTAAAAATGAATTTTGCCGATCTAGCTACCGCCGACAGCATGATGGGGTCTGCTGCAGTGATCGCACTGGATGACACCGCATCAATACCCGCAGTAGGCAGACGGATCGCCGAGTTCTTCTCGCATGAAAGCTGCGGCAAATGTGCACCTTGCCGAGAAGGTCTCCCTTGGGCCAGTAAGATCCTAAACCGCATCGAGTCTGGCCAAGGTCGCCCCGGGGATCTAGAGCAGTTGCAGGTAATATGCGGCGGTGTATTTAACAATAGCTTCTGCGCACTGGGTGTCGGTGCCGCTTGGGCGATCAGGGCCACCCTGAAACATTTTCCTCATGAGTATGACGCGCTGATCACCCAACAAACAATCCCAATACACGACAGGACAAACTCATGATCAGCTTCAAAATCAATGGTCAGGATATGGAGGTCGAAGCAGGCACCACTATCCTTAACGCCGCCCGCGCCTGCACAATTGAGATCCCGACGTTCTGTTATCAGGACCGACTGTCAATCTTAGCCAGCTGCCGCATGTGTCTCATCGAAATCGAAGGCAGACCAAAACTAGAGCCCGCTTGTGCCACCGTGGTGTCGGAAGGCATGGCGGTACTCACCCATTCGGAAAAAGTAGTCGCCAGCCGCGAGGATATGCTGGAAATATTACTGGCCAACCACCCGCTCGACTGCCCTGTCTGTGATAAAAGTGGTGAATGTGAACTGCAGGATACAGTATTTGAATATGGCAAAGGCGATTCAAGACTTGTTGATCCGAAACGCGTATTCAGAATCGACGATATTCAACTCAATAATGTCATCACCTTTAATGCTAACCGCTGTATCCAGTGTCAGCGTTGTGTACGTGTTTGTGAAGAAGTGGTCGGGGATGTGGCGCTTGGCACCATGGAACGCGGATTAGATTCAGAAATTACCGGCGTTGGTAACAGCTTAAAAGATTGCAGCCATTGCGGTAACTGTATCGAAGTCTGTCCGGTGGGTGCGCTAATGAGTACCCCCTACCGTTACAAAGCGCGGCCTTGGGATCTTGAAAAGTTTGAAACCACCTGCGGCCTATGTGGCACAGGCTGTAGTATGACAATTGAAACCCGTGAAGGTAAATTGGCGCGGGTTAAAAGCCAATATGAAACGGGTATTAATGGTGAACTGCTGTGTGCCAAAGGCCGTTTTGGGTTTGATTTTATCGACGGTGGGCAGCGTATTGCCCAACCTATGTTGCGTAAAAATGACGTTCTAACCCCTGTATCATGGTCAGAAGCGTTAAACTTTATTAGCAACAGGGCCCAAAATATCCTCAATAGTAACGGACATATCAAAGGCCTTATCTCTGCAAGGCAAACTAATGAAACCGCTTTTATGTTTCAGAAGTTAATGCGGAAAGTGTTTCAGTCTGCTGACATCCATGCCAGTTGTCGATTCTCAGGCCTAAACCTACAACCAGAAACCAGTGACATACTGAAAAACCTGCTCACCCAAACTTATAGCCGCCAACCTCTGACTGAACTCCTAAAAAGCGACTGCATTTTGTTATTAGGTGCTAATGTCAGTGACGAAAACCCGGTCTCTGGTTATTTAATCCGTCAACATAAACGCGACAATCATAATCATTTGTTGCTAACGAGCTCTAGGCCCTGCGCTTTAGATGATATCGCCACTGAAAAATTGCGTTTGCTGCCGGGTAATGAAGCGGCGTTATTATCGGCGCTATTTTCAACACAGATTTCAGTACAGTTACCGGGAATAACAGCTGAATTAGATGTAGAACATAACAAAAGAATGTCCGACTTTGTGCGCGCAGGTAAAGCTATATTAGAACAAGCAAACTCAGTCACCCTACTCATCGGCACCGAGTTTATGCGTAGCCAGCAAGCAAAAAATTGTCTGTTATGGATAGAGGAAACCGCACAACGTCTGCAACAACAAGGTAAACAGGTATTTGTGCAATTCCTGTTTGACCGCCCCAATCAACTTGGTCTGTGGTTCATGGGCTGTCTGCCAGATCTGCATAACGATCAGTCCGGCTTACAAAAATATGATCCAGAAAGTGTGCCTGATATGTTTTATGTGGTTGATGCTGATCCGCTTACTGACTGCGCTGCGGGCGACCCGCTAGAACAAGCAGCCTTAAAAACACCCTGCCTCATCATCCAAACTGCCTTTATGACTGACAGCGCACAGCAGGCGATGGTTGTTTTGCCCGCGCCCTCATATGGGGAGGAAGATGGTAGTTATACTAACAATGAAACTAGAGTGCAGAAGGTCAGAAAAATCCGACCTTCGATCCCTGAGATCTTATCAAACGCGACGATTTTTGCTCGACTCGCCAGTGCCTTGAATACAAACATAGGGCCGATTTCGGTTGCACAGATATTAAGTCGAATTAAACAAGAAGTAGAAGGTTATCAGGAACTCAAAGAGGATGTTATTTTAGGGCCTGAGTTAAATGATTATGGTTTGACTACCGCTCCACCAGCAGTTAAGGTGACCGCACCCGCGATTAAAGCGCCGACGGTCGTTTATCTTGATCGGAAAAATTACAAGCTAATCACTGGCGACAATCTGTTTCGCTCTGGCAAACTCACCGCCCAGTCAAAAAATCTGTCTGGTCTCGGCCATGACGCTTATGTAGAAATGAACCCCGGTGCCGATTATGACGAACAGCAGGATTATCAAGTGATTCTCACTCGGGGAAATACTTCTTACTCAGCGCCGTTGAAAATAAACCGCGCGTTTCCCGATAAACTGCTATATATACCAGAAGGTCAGTTAAGCTCTCTCGAGAATAAAATCATCACCGCGGCTGAATATCCTTGTACTGTGGAGGTTGAGATTAAGGTTTTGAACGTGGCGAATGAAGACTGATAAGTTTGTATACTAGTCGCTATATTTTCGTTTATGAGCCGATATGAGTATACCGACCGAAGTTTTACAGGCAGTCGCCAACACGTTGCTTGATGAATACATCAATGTTGGAAAGTGTGTTTATTGCAGGTTTGTCTAAAAACTAAGCAGTTATGCTGACTCAGGAGACAGCTAAGTGTTGTATATCATTGTAAGCGCCAGTCATCTTTTAAATAACTTATGGTCTCTTTCTTTGTCCTAAATGGATGAACATTTCAAAATAATTCCAATCTATCTGTATAGTTTTTGTTTTTTTTCGAGCGATATGACTAAATAACATGTGTCTTATTTATTTTCACTTGTAATCTAACTTTGTTTTACTGTTTGTATCATATTGTTATTAAATGGTTTTTTTATTTTCCCATTATCCTAATGTACCAGCGTAATTGTTATATTTTCAGAGCGTCTTTATTTTTTAATTAAATGAAAATATATCTTGATAGCAAGCCTTATCGGGAGTAGCATCCTCAACAAATTGCATCCCCAATAAATTCATAGCATCTAGTTTGCTAAAACGTAGTTTTTATTCTAAATAGACGACTAATCTAGTGATATCCCCCTTTATACATGAATTTGATAATCATCAATAAATGTTTAAGATTTCCAGTTGATAATCTTTTATTGAACATAATAGATCCTACAAAAATACGTTATTAAATAGTGAGTACTTTATATTAAATATAGTTATATTTTTTTCTTATTTTATCAGTAAAAAATAACGTGAAACTGATTGAGCGATTGTAAGAAATAGAATATTAAACATTAATAGGCGTGATTAGAAAATGAAAAAAGATTTATTATTTACACCAGGTCCTGTAAATTTAGCTGAAAATGTCAGAACTGCTATCGGTAAAAAAGATATCTGTCACCGTGAAGTGGAATTCGATCATTTACTAAGAAGTATTGAAACTAAGTTATTGCAAGTTTTCAATATTAATTCAGATAATTATCGTGCAGTGGTTATTACCGGTTCAGGGACTGCGGCCAATGAATCCATATTATCATCAGTGGTGGGAGATCAACATATTCTCATTTTATCTAATGGTGAGTTTGGTGAAAGACTGAATAATATTTCTAACATCTATAATAAAAATACTCATCATTTATCATTCCCTTGGGGAGAAAGTTTTGATTTGAAAAAAATCGAGGCTTATTTAACTCAGCACGACATCGATGTCGTGGCTATGGTTCACCATGAAACCTGTTCAGGTATGTTGAATTCACTGGAAGATATGGGCGCACTGACCAAAAAATACGATGCTACGTTTGTGGTGGATTGTGTCAGCAGTGCGGGTGCAGAAATTATTGATATGGAAAAATGCAATATTGCGTTTATTTCAAGTTCAAGTTCGAAAGCCATCGGGTCTTATCCTGGTTTATCTTTCGTGATCGGTAAAACGGCTGCGTTTGAAAAGCTCAAGGATCTTCCCGCTAAGACGATGTATCTTAATTTGTATACGTTTTATAGCTTTATTTGTAAATATTCACAAACACCCAATACCCCAGCAGTACATCTTTTTTATGCTTTAGAGCAAGCATTATCTAACATTCTGAACAAAGGAGTAGATAATTATTATGCTGATCTAAAGAATAAAGCGAATATTTTACGACAAGGTATACTTGATTTAGGACTTAAATTTTTGATTGAACAAAAAAACATGTGTTCAATATTAACCACAGTTTGTGTTCCTTTAAATATAAATGTAAGTGTCTTACGAAAAGAATTACGTGATAGATCTATAATTATTTATGAAGGCAAAGGCTGTTTTCAAGGTAAAGTCTTTCAGGTAGGCAATATTGGTGAATTATCTCTTTATGACATTGAGTATTTTTTAACTTCGTTAAAAGAAATATTGCATGATTTTGTACAGATTCGAAATAATAACTTGTCTGCTGTCAAAGAAATATACATAAATGACGAATTTATAACAGAAAATGAAATAGTTATGGTGGCATTATGAATATGAAATTCAAAAAATTATGGGCCACAAAAACCAAAGACGATGAATGGTGGTCATCTTTTGTGACATCGCCATTAGCTATTTTACTGAATTATTTTGTGGTGGATATAAAATGGCTGACACCCAATAAGATCACCTTAATCTCATTTATAACGGCAATCATAGCGTCTATACTGATCGTTATAGGTGGTATGAATAATTTTATTATTGCGGCAATTTTAATTAATTTGAGCCATATTTTTGATTGCATGGATGGGCAAATGGCGCGTTATAGAAAAACGACCTCGGCGTCGGGTTCCTATTACGATAATTTGACTGATCAAATTCAAGTGACACTTTGGTTTGGTGCGGTCGGATACGCGGCATATGCTCAATCAGGGAGCGTACTCCCAGTCTTTCTAGCATTAATTGGGATCGCGTTTTACTCATTGCGTGGTTACGCAAAATACATATATATTTACACTAACATGACGCTAAATAGTGATTATTTAAAAGAAATCGCCACAAATAAACCGATTAAAGACAATGTTGCAGGCATTGGATTTAGCATTATGAACAATTTACGATGGTTTATCGGTGAGCAAAAGAAAATTATATTATTTAATGAGGGCGTGTTTATCTTTATGTTATCGTTCTCTCTGGTTTTAAATATACTTACCCCGATGCTTTGGTTGTTCGCGATTAGTCAGGTTTTTTATGGCCTTTATCGAGGGTTGCAATACGCTTTAAAATTAGAACATTATATGACCAATGATGTAAAAAAATAAATACCATATTAAGTTTATTCCCATTCTAAAATTTGTTTAAAAAAGGTTTTTTATGACTACTAAAAATAATAACAACAAACTTAAAGCTATTATTTTAGCCGCCGGGGTTGGTTCAAGAATCAGACCGTTAACGGATAATTGCCCAAAAAGTTTGTTAAAAATAGGCGAGTACACGATATTAGAAATGATGGTTTCTAATATCGTTAAATGTGGTATTAATGAAATTGTATTTATTCTTGGCTATTTAGAGAATGATATTAAAGACTTTATGAACAAAAAATTTCCAGAGTTGAATGTTCATTTTGTTACCAATAAATTTTATGCAGAAACAAATACAGGCTATTCATTAATGCTGGCTGAAGAATTAGTAAAAGATGCCAGTTTTATTAAGTTTGATGCGGATGTGGTTTTTGATGTTGAAATACTTAAAAACCTAATTGCATCAGAACATGACACTTGCTTATGCGTCGATAAAAATATAAATCTTGATGCCGAAGAAATCAAGATCATTGTGAATGCACAGAATCACGTTATTAAAGCAAGCAAAGATGTGAATCCTGAGGATGCCATTGGCGAATCTATTGGTATTGAAAAAATAAGCAGTGCTACGGCTAAACTGTTATTTTCAGAATTGAATGTAATGATGAAAGATAAGAAAAATCATCAAGAATATTATGAAGCTGGTTATGAGCGACTTATTGATAAAAATGTGATATTTAATACATTAGATATTACTGGATTAAAATGGATCGAAATTGACACTTTGGATGATTTTGCTGCTGCAGAAAACATCTTTAAGCAAAGTGCTAACAATACCACGGCTTAATTTTTAAGTGTCAACGCAGCAGCGATAGCCGTACGCGAGCACTGAGGGGCATATGATGCGTGTCGTACACAAAGACAAGAGTGTGGAAAACCTATCCTACTTGCGTCACATGGCACTAAATATGCCTCGAGTTGAGCCAACAAAGGTTAACATCTCAGGAAAACAACGGCGTTGCTTGATGCTTGGAAAGTGTGTTGATTACTGGAAATGGCTAGTGCTAGCAAGACCATATTAAACCAGTAATGGGACACTATGGAAAAGAAAAACCAAGGATACAATCTGTAGAACCGACATTCCGCACCCCTAAATAGATATTATTACTAGTGATATAGATCGCAATCAGTAAGGTTGAGGTGATTATGTATTGAATATTAGCAAGTTTCCAGGCCATATTAATATGTTGTCTTTCTTCTGAGCTATTGATTGGGTGGTGCGTTGTTTAAATTTCATATTACATTCTTATTCACACTTAAAAATCTATCATGGTCAAAAAGCGTATCTTTCACGAACGTGTAGCCAACTCCTTCGAAAGAATTGCCAAAATCGCGTGCGGAATGTCGGATTTAAAATAATTATCGTTGAGTTGTTTTGGACAGCACCATGTCATAACCATTAAAGCAACAAGCCAAAGTGGGAATCCAAGCATCGAATAGAGGACAATATCGATAAGAATATCGAGAGTGACTTGCCCCACCTTATATGTTGCGTACATACCTGTTGTATCCCCCTTATCTAATAGCGTCTTAAACTACTCGACAATAAATATTCAAGTCTGTAGCAATATTAACAAACCGCTACAAATAAACCCCAATCCAGTGACCATCGGCGTAAAGTTCCATACTCTAATTCCAGGTATTATCACACTATCTTTAGGATTTTCAGGATTGTAGTAAACTTGAACGAGTTCGCCATTTAAGTGATACTTAAGAATGTTATCCAAAGCAGACACGGGCTTGTTTACAAAGTCAGAAAATGTTATTCGTTTCGAGTGAAACAATTGACCATCAACCTCGTATTCAAATTCAACATCAAGGTGAATGCTTTTCCAACCGGAAGAGTCAGAGTCTCCTTTACGTTCTATAATTTTAGTGCCTTTATGTAAAATATAACCTTGGGTAATATTCCAATATTGACTTTTGTTTGCTTTAAAAGCAACAAAGGCTAAAAAAACAATGATGAGTAATCCAACTGTCATTAATATATAGGGTAATTCCATGCTGTCCATTGTGTAATTCCTTTTAAGTCGATAGTTTATTCCCAAATAGCTTAGAGCACTAATGGGCGTTGTTTTACGAAAGAAAGACTGCATTGCATCAAATTTGCGACCAGTAAAACAACTAGTGTAGGCACTGTAAATAACAGTATTAAATATACCGTAAGCGTGCCAGCCATCCTTGATTATTATTACAAGGGTCAATTGTACTATATTTGTATATAATTAGTAAATGAATTGCAGCAAGAACAAGGAAATTACAACCTAACATTAACATTTTATTCAAATCAACATCTCCAATGTACATTACAATCCGTTAAGCGTATGAGATAAGTATGAACTTGTCGTCTGAACTAGCCTAAGCAATTGTAATATAAGCTATCCATTGTTATGGTCTTGGTCACTTTAGATATTCAGGAGGTTGTAATGAACGGAGCTGGCGGCAATTCAGGTGGTATTGGGCATTTCTTTACTGGTTTGATTATGATGTGTGGTGGTTTCTATTTGCTACTAAATGCCATTACAGTCACTACAAATTTCGGGCTCAGTTCTCGACTCTATAGCGTCAATGCTTTAGGCACCAATTTTGGTATTACAGGTGGTACAGTCATGCTGCCATTTATATTTGGTATTGGGTTGATCTTTTACAACTCGAGAAACATCTTAGGCTGGTTATTATCGATTGGTTCTATCACGGCGTTAATCTTTGGTGTTATATCTTCTGTTCGTTTTAGCCTACGCACGATGACATCGTATGACCTGATTGTGATTTTGGTTTTAGCTGTTGGTGGCTTAGGGCTCTTCTTGCGTTCTTTAAAAGCAATTGATGCTAAATACAGTTAAGCTCGAGGTCAACGTTTCGAGCAAGTCAGTTCATTACATACCAAGATGAAAAAGTGCGGCCTCTGGACTTTGAAAGTTATCAACTTGCTTACTATGGCGCAGCTTATTACCGACAAGTATGAAATTGTATGACAGATTTTCAGATGCCTCTTTATCCCAAACGCCATCGCCAAAATAAGTTTTGGATATAAATAGCGTATTACTACACCGAGATTCAGATACTTGCATAACCTTGGTACGTTCTATCGCATCGGAGCTAGACGCAAAAGCTAATCCTGAAATATCAAAGCCCGCCGATTGCAGCTTTATTCTGGCCGTTTCTTCCCAACCTCCAGTAGCAATTGCGACTTCAACATCAGTTCTTAATTGTAACTGTCGTAAAAAATCAATCGCACCATCCACCTCACGCGCAGGTGATACTTCAAGGTGCGCTTGAACAAGCTTGACGAATGATTCTTTAACCTCTTTGTGTATGTGATCTCGCTGGTCACTTAAATCATGTTGAGTAATAAACTCATCCAATATTCCAGCGTCCGTAATGTTCTTGTAACTAGCCCAGTCAGTATTTAACTCATGCCCTGTGACGTTCTTTATCGCTTCTGAAAAACAATCGGTGTCAAAATCACACGACTCAATAAGCGTACCATCAATATCAAACATTATTAGGTGCATTAAACTTTCCATCTCAATCTCCATAGAATCTCCATATCAATTCACTAATGACCATCACCCGCAGAAAGTTGCATCAAATAATTTTGTAATTGGCCGACAGAATTATTAATTAATAATGCCAATTGTGTTAACTGTGATGCAGATAACACTTTAGTTTTGCATGACTTTTTAAATGTCATCTCAAGTTGATGACAACGCTGGTACAACGCAGTTAAACCTAAACCGACAGCAGCGCCTTTTAATTTATGCAGTAACTTTTCTTGTTGGTCGGCATTGAGCGCAGCAAAATCACTATAATCCGACTGCGTCTGACGACAGAACAACTGCCCCAGCGCTATGATCTTATCTTTCCCCAGATATTGTAGGTCTTGATCAAGCGTGGCAGGGGTGAATAACACAGTGTCCTTACTTGCCCCTTCAACTTCCTTTCCTACCTCTGACAGCGCCTTACTCATCTCAGGAGATCCATCACCATCCTCTAGACCAACCACATTTACCATCACCTTGGAAATCGTGTTTTTCAGGCGTTTCATTTGTACTGGTTTGGCAATAAAACCATCAAAACCAGAATTGATAAACTTGGTGATATCGTCTTTAAATACATGAGCAGATACCGCGATGGTTTTTAATTGTCGCTGTTTACATTCGGCCATATCTCGCAGTTGTACCGCCAGTTCGACCCCATCAATATCTGGCAGGTTGATATCTAACAGAGCCAGATCAACATCTTGATTTGAGTACAGTGCCAGTGCAGAGGCTCCGTCGCAGGCGCTGTAGACTTGATGGCCTAACTTTTGTACCAGTGCGCAGGCGACATCACGATTGATTTGGTTATCTTCAACAATAAGGATACGAAAACGGCTGTTGGTTTCAACCACATTGGATGCGGTAGATAACTGGTCATTAATTAGCGCTTGTGGGGCCACCAGCAGTGGGATCTTAAAGTAAAAACAACTGCCCTGATTCTCAATACTGGTTAACGAAAGTGTACCTTGGATTGCTGACACCAGTCGCCGAGAAATTGCTAAACCCAATCCGGTGCCTGTTGCACAGCTTAAGTTAGCCACTTGGGTAAAAGCGTCAAATACTGCTTTCTGCTTATCATCGGCAATACCACAACCGGTATCGGTAATACTAAAACTGAGCTGCTCGTCATGTGTTGCAATAGCCAGAATAACGCTGCCTGAAGTGGTGAATTTTATGGCATTGTTGACTAAGTTGATGATGATCTGACGCAGTTTACCTAAGTCGGCAAGTACCCAAATATCAAGTTCATCGGCAAGGTTAAAGGTTAAATTCAGCCCCTTACTCTCTGCCCTCGCCCGCATCAGGTCGATAACGTTATTGCCTAAACGCTGAAGATTGACGGCACGGTTAGAGACTTCGATATGCCCCGCTTCAATTTTGGAATAATCGAGAATATCATTAAGAATATCCAGTAAGTTTTCACCCGAGGTTAGGATCGTCTGGGTATAAGTCTGTTGCTGCGTTGACAGCGGTGTATCTGATAACAGCTCTAATGTTCCTAACATGCCATTCATCGGGGTGCGAATTTCATGGCTCATATTGGCCAAAAATACGGACTTGGCGTTGTTGGCATCTTCGGCCTGTTGCTTAGCTTTGGCATGACCGACAGATTCATTATTGAGTTTTTCATTAATGAGCGTTAGCTGTTCTGTTCGTTGTTTTACCAAGCGTTCTAAATTTTCTTTATGCAGACGTAGTTCTTTTTCAGTTTCAATTTGTGCTTGTTCAAGCTTTTGTTTTTTTAATGCATTGTCGCGAAAAATATCCAGAGCCTGGGCCATTTGCTTGAACTCTTCATCATTAGAAGGCTCTACAGTGATCTCGAGATCACCTTCGGCAAGCTTTTTAATCACTTCGGTGTGTTTGGATAACTTAAATACAATACCTTGATACACAATCTTCCACATCACCCCAATAATCACGATTAATGACAAGATGGTGGCCAGTATCAAAATGTTTTGCGACCATGAAACCAACTTTTGCTGTTGCTGGCTGGCTTGCTGTGCTTGTTGAGTTTGCTTTTCTACCAACGTACGAATACCTTGGTTAAGTTCACTCAATTGCTTGGAAATATACAAGTGTAAATCATTTTGTTGTTGTTCAAGCTGTAGATAGTCGCTTTGTTGATTGATCAAGGTGGTGAAGGTATTAAGGTTTAATATAGTAGATTGAACACGTGCTAAACGATACGGATCTGTGATTGAATCTACCAGCTGACGGATGATGTGTATGAGTTCATCCTTTTGTGGTTTTAAACGGGTAAGTTGTTCTACTTGCGAGGTATTGATAATAAAGTTAGCAATTTGTCCCAGTTCTAAGCTGTATCTTTCCAATGCGGTCATTTTATCTAACAGATTAAGATCTTCATCAATGATAAGATCAAGGTTCTGATAGATAATATTGTTATCCTGTTGCTGTTCAATTAAGTCATACAGTCCGCTCAGTCGCACTAAGGCAAAGGTGTGGGCATTGGCAACTTGAGATTGTGATAATTGAAAGATATTACGTACCGCAGTTGTTACCCGAACAAATGAATCTTGGCGCTGTTGTCGTAGCTGAATTTGTAGTTTGGCATTGTCATTAAGCTGACTAATATCTTTAATAATATTGGTTTTTTGTAATACCAATTGACGGATATTACGATTATCGAGTTCAGAGATATCCAAGGCCTGGAATTTTTTGCCAATAGCCAAGTTTAGCTGAATTAATTGTGCATTTATGTTCTGACGATCAATATCACTGCTGGCATTTTTCAGTAACGTGGTGCGGTTGGTTATTTGCAGACTAATATTAGCCAATTCACTGGCGCTGGATAAGCTAGGTAGCGTTTGTTGTGCAATTTTTTCACCTGTATCAGCAATAAGACTTAAGCTATACCAAGACACAGTACTGGTTAAAACCAATAAGCTGGCAACAAAACTAAACGCGAATAACAGTTTGTTTCCTATACTTTGACGAAATCGCAATGTAAGCTCCTATTACTAAAATATCGGTCATGACTAAAAACAGTTATTACTAAAATAACGCTCATTACCAAATATAACTAATCCAGTGGTACCTGTTTATTGTGACATCTATTGAGATAATTATCGTGAAACCTTTGTTTTTATTCATTACGTTACTGTTCAACTTACCCGCTTGGGCGACAGCTAACGAGTCACAAGAAACTATTCCATCACAAACCATTCACTCACAAGACAGCGTTCGACTTTGTGCGGTTTATCCACACCTAAAAGACTCATATTGGTTAAGCATCAATTTTGGCATGACTGAACGTGCAAAACAAAGAGGTATTTCATTAAAAGTGCTGGAAGCTGGCGGTTATCAAAATAGTCAGGAGCAATGGACACAAATTGAACAATGCCTGCAATGGCAAGCCGACGCGATATTAGTCGGGGCGGTATACTATGAACAACTGAGTGCCAAACTCGCGAAACTGAATAAAACCGTGCCGTTATTTGGTTTGGTTAATGAAGTTTCCACCACGAATCTGACTGGTCGCACAGGTGTTTCTTGGTATCAAATGGGCGCAAAACTAGGTCAGTTTCTGAGTAACAAACATCCAAAAACAACCAGTGAAACTAAGTTAAAGCTGGCTTGGTTTCCCGGTCCACAAGCCGGTGGCGGCAGTGAACAAGCGACGTTGGGCCTAAAAGATGCGTTGAAAAACAGTGATGTTGAGATCGTTTCAATCAAATATGGCTTTAATAATAAAATGCGTCAGTTTTCATTGTTAAGTGAAACGCTCGCTGAATTTGCTGATCTGGACTATCTGGCTGGTAATGCCGTGATGGCAGAAATGGCCATTGGCGAATTAGTCAAATTAGAGAAAAATCAACGTCCGCAAATTTTAAGTCATTACCTCAGCCATGGTGTTTATCGTGGTATTAAGCGTGGCAAAATTCTGATGGCCAATACTGACCAAATGGTATTACAGGGGGCAATGGCCATCGATCAGGCTACTGATTATTTATTAAAGCTAGCCATTATCAAAGATCAGGGACCTGAAATATTAACACTAACCAAAGAACGGTTAGCCCAATTCCCAACTGAGCAATCGTTGTCACCCAGTTATTTCAAGCCTGTTTATTCGGTTAATCCTTAACATTTTGCTTAGAATTGTCTCTAAACAATGCTTAGAGCAGTGCTTTGTGTGAGGTTAAGAACAATTAAGACCGCTGTTAACGCCGCTCCCCTGCAAATAAATAGCCTTCGCCATGAACGGTCACTAAGTATTCAGGGTTCTTAGGATCTAACTCTATTTTGTTACGTAGTCGACGTACTAATACATCTATCGTACGATCATTGGGTGCCTCAACGCGATGGTCTATCAAGCTCAGTAATCGGTCTCGAGATAAAACCAGCTCAGGATGGGCGGTGAAGGCAACTAACATGTCGTATTCCGCTTTAGTCAGTTTTATTTGCTCGCCGTTTTGACACAGTTTTCGCTTAGCTTTGTCAAAACTCCAAGAGCCAAAATGAAATAGATCATCGTTTTTTTCATCTTTAATCGCATTTTCTAATTCATTATTGGCCTGAGTAGTCAACGAAATACGCCACAACAGGTTTTTTACTCGTACGAGTAACTCGCGTAATTCAAAAGGCTTGGTAACATAGTCATCCGCGCCCATTTCTAGACCCACAATTTTATCAATGGCATCAATACGCCCGGTAACCAGAATAATACCGATATTTGACTGACTACGCAGAGTTCGGGTGATCATCAAGCCGTCTTCATCTGGCAAGTTGATATCGAGCATAATAAGATCGATGTGATGATTGGCTAACACGATATTCATTTCTGCTTTACTCGCAGCTTCACTAACTTGGTAACCCTCATGTTGAAAATAACCAACCAATTTCGCACGAGTTATCACTTCATCTTCAACAACCAAAATATGCTTATTTTTCAAATTCAATTCCTTAACATTCTGCATTAACTAGCGAAATAACAATAACGCACTAGGTAGTCGATTCACCTGATGTATATCAATATATGAGTGCTAAATAGTGGCTGAACACCGACTAATTGCCTTTATGTTATCACAAACAGCTTTTGTACTCTCCCCTGTAAGCTTCGGTTATTTATCTTTGTCGCCATAAGCGCCATCAAGAACCAAATGGCATATAGTTATGCGATGGAATAACCTTGGTTACTATGTGGTTTAATTCTATCGGACACTTCTAAAGCATTTAAGTATAATGTTAATTAGAGATGATTATGAATACTAAATTTAAACGTCCGAAATTTACAACTGAATTCAAGCAAGGCGCAGTAAAACGCGTTACTGAGCAAGGATATACCAGGCAAGCCGCCGCAGATAGCTTAGGTATTTCATTACGTGCTATCACGCGTTGGGTTAAGGCTGAAAGTGGTTCGCAAGCCAGACCTGGAACCAAACAAGAAAGCTTAAACCTATCTGAACGTAATGAACTTGAGATGCTGCGTAAAGAAAACACTAAACTACTGATGGAGAAAGAAATCCTAAAAAAGGCCGCAATCTTCTTTGCCAAGGAAAGCGAGTAAGGTTTCAGTTTATTGCTGAGTATAAGAAGACATTTCCAATTCGAGTTACATGTAAAGCAATGGGCGTAAGCCCTAGTGCTTTTTATCACTGGCTATCAAATAGAGCGTCGCCTAAGAAAGATGTAGCGCTCGATATCAAGGCAACTGAGATATTTAATTATCACAGGAAAACGCTAGGGTATCGTAGATTAACCAATGAATTACGAAAAGAAGGTTTTGATGTTGGCTATTATAAAACATGGCGCTTAATGTCACGCTTAGGCTTGCAAGCTCGCTACCCAAAACGATTCAAGGTAAATCATTGGATGGAGTATTGCCGACAACATTAAAACAGAAATGTGTTTGCAAGCGGCCACATACGACATTGGGGTATTTATCACCGATGGAATTTGAGCAACAGATATTAAGAAAAGCTGCTTAAGAAAGTGTCCGATTTGAGTTGACCATTACAGAATTCTGCACTTTGATATACCTGGTCATACAGTGTTTGCTCAATCGTTGGCTCGACACTGAACTGTTCGGATACGGAGGCAACCCCGTAATTAACAGCTAATGCAGACACCACCGCGGCAAAAACCTGTGTTGTTTTAAGCTTCATTAATATTGTTCCTATTGCTAAAGAAGGTTGTGGTACTTGCCATTCTCACCAAGGTGTTCTTCTTCACCTTCAGTGGTCGTTGATGCCGGATCTTTGATTGCATCGCTCACGGTTTTAGTCAGCGCTGCAATTTGGTCAACCAAACCATCAACCTTGCCATCGAGCGCCGAAAAATCAGCTGTTGGTTTATCCGTACTCGCGTCTGCCTGGGTACCCGTATTCACATCATCAACCGGAGCTGGCGTTGTACTTTGCTTAGCAAGAAGATCTTGTGTTGCTTGAGTATTGGCTTCTAGCACCTGGCTAAATTTCAGCAATGGTGCACCGAGCGCGTCGGTCATTGCGGCGGCAAATTCTTCGCGTTTCATGTCGTCATCATCCTTATTAAAATTAAAGAGTTTTTTAAACAGGCTCTTGGTGGGTTGGGCCGCTTCTTCTAACGCTAACGACACCTGTAATAGGTCAGTATCTGAGGGTGCTTGATTGGCGTTATTTTTGTCTTGCTGACTAAAATGAATGCGGTCGGTGTAGGTACTTGCGGGATAATCAGTTACGGCAAGCCCGATTAAATAGGTTTGTCCTGACTTCATAAAATCACGGTCAATTTCAATACTGAAATACACGGCCTGGTCGGCTTGATTTAGTAGCACAAATGACGCGTTTGGAGAAAGAATGGCGTATAACACTTTTATACCGTCTTCATTTTTACCCGTGCTTAATCCGATCACATCACCGAGCATGCCGCCATTGAGTTCTACGCCATGTAAATTCTTTGCCGCCCAGCCCGACCAATTAAATTCGTGGTCTAAATTGATGCGAGCACCGTACTTTTTATAGTTGTAAGTGGTGACAATATCGTCGATATCTTTTTCTGATATTTCGCGACCATCTACCGTTAACCCCATGGCAGCAATGGCAAGTGGAATTGTGCGTAATTGAGCCATGTTGTTTCCTGTTTAATGTCAAAGTTGAACTAAGTGAAATCAATTTTGCCCGCAGAACAGGCCTTAATCCATCACATTAAATCCGCGTTATTCCGATCTTGGCGAAAGCGGAATAACGCGGAAATCTTCTTAAAGAATTACGTGATTTAGGGTTATAAACTTGGCGCTTGTTCTTACCAACAGGCCAGTTATGAAACCGAGGACTCCCCGATATACACCCAAAATCATTAAAACGGCGCGTGACCATTATGTTTTTGGTGGACTGACGTTTGATGAAATCTCAGAAATTGAAGGTATGCCGAGTGCCCGCTCTTTACGACGTTGGGCGGATGATGGCAGCTGGAATGAACTGTGCCCGTCACTTAATGCCGAGACAGCGATTGCACGACGTATTGTGTTATTGGCTGATCGCGACAATAAAGATGATGCGGATTATAAAGAACTGGATTTTCTGACTAAACAGCAATGTGCATTAAATCAGTCTCGCTTGCCCAGTGCCGGCATTACTAAAAAATACGGGAATACACCTGCAGCTGCTGCGGCTCAACATGAACAAACCAGTGAGCGAACCAGTAAAAGTAAGAAGCGTCAGAAGAAGATTAAGAATGATGTGTCGAGTATCACCAAAGAAATGCTGGATGAGCTCAAAGACAACCTGCTCTACCCGCACCAGTTACACTGGTTTGAACATCAAGATTATCGTAGCCGTTTTATTTTAAAGCCGCGTCAAATCGGCGCGACCTTCTATTTTGCGTTTGAAGCGTTTTATGATGCTGTGGTAAATGGCCGTAATAAGATCTTCATTTCAGCATCACGGGACCAGGCAGAGATATTCAAAGCCAATATCATTGCCTTATGTCGTGAACAGTTTGGTATTGAGCTAAGCGGCTCACCTCTGATGTTGCGCAATAAAGGCAAGACCACAACACTGTATTTCAAATCGACCAATGCCCGGACGGCGCAGTCTGCATCTGGTGATTTGTATATTGATGAAGTGTTTTGGATCCCGAAGTTTAAAGAGTTACGCAGTCTTGCCCAGGCAATGGCGACCCATAAAGATTTTCGTATTACCTATTTCAGTACCCCATCGGTGACCAGCCATGAAGCGTATGATTTGTGGAATGGTCGCTGGTACCGCAAAACCAAAGCCTGTAATGACCCCGAGTTTGCCATTGATGTTAGCCATAAGACCTTAAAGCATGGCTTGCTTTGCGATGATGGTATCTGGCGTCAAAAGCTCAATGTTTATGACGTGGTGGAACAAGGCTTTGACCGCATTGATATCAGCATGCTGGAGAATGAATACTCTAAAGAAGAGTTTGATAATCTCTTTATGTGCAAGTTTATTGATGATGCCCACAGTGCGTTTAGCCTTAAACAGCTGATGGCCTGCGTCGGTAATAGCAAAAAATGGACCGACTTTGACCCTACTTGGTCACGCCCTTATGCCATGAAGCCAGTTGTTATTGGCTTTGACCCAGCGCGAACGCGAGACATTGCATCGGTAGTGGTCTTGAGTTTACCGCTTGGCCCCGATGATAAATTTCGTTTGTTGGAATCACTGAATTTAAGTGGTAACGACTTTGAAACCATGGCCAGTGAAATTAAAGAACTCACCCTTAAATACCATGTTGTGCATATCGGTGTTGATACTACCGGCATGGGCTTAGGTGTTTTTGAACTCATACAAAAATTCTTCCCGCTGGCAATGCCGATTCATTACAACCCGCACAACAAAAACAAGATGGTGATTAAGTCGCTTAATGTCATTGGCAAAAAACGTTTTGAATACGATGAAAATTCAGTGATGGTTGCCAGCAGCTTCATTAATATTCGCAAAAAGGTAGTTGGTGACCAAATCAGCTATGCAACCAACCGCACCGCAGCCACAGGCCATGCTGATATAGCTTGGGCAATCATGCATGCCATGATCTACGAACCATTATCTGGTGACAGCTCGAGCACCAGAACATCAATAGGATTAGATGCCGCATAATGAATTCAACTAAAAGTACGACCACTGAACCGGTTAAAAACAAATCTATCGACACCTTTAGCTTTGGTGACCCTGAGCCGTGTTTAGATAATCGCATGACCGAATACATCGGGCTTTACGCTGACATGGACGGGCTATATTCACCGCCCGTGAGTTTAGCCGGCTTGATTAAATTGCTACGAGTAAATGCCCAACATGGCCCTATTTTATATTTTAAACGCAATATGATTTTGAAATGGTTTAAGCCTAATGCGCTATTAACGCGGCGAACGTTTAAGAAGTTTGCGTTTGATTATTGTTGGGCGGCGAATTCGTACCTGCAGGTAATTAAAAATACCTTTGGTAATGTGATTAAGTTAAGGCATTTACCTGCGCTATCGATGCGCTATACATCTACACCGGGTGTTTATGCGCAACGCTTAAGTAATGGCAACGTGCTGCGTTTTAAAAAAGGCGAAGTTATCCACCTGAAAGAATACGATCCGAACCAGGGTATCTACGGTATCCCCCAATATTATGGCGGTATTCAATCTGCGCTTTTAAATGAAGATGCCACCCTGTTCCGCCGTAAATATTACAAGAACGGTGCACATATGGGGTTTATCTTCTCGATGGCAGATCCCAATTTATCGACCGAAGATGAAGATGATTTGAAAGCAGCAATCAAAGATTCTCGCGGTGTGGGTAACTTCCGCAGTTTATTTATTAATAACCGCAGTGGTAAGGCTGATGCGGAAAAGGCGATCAAGATTATTCCGGTGGGTGATATTTCTACCAAAGATGAATTTGAACGGATTAAGAAGATCACGCTAAATGATATGCTGAGTATGCATCGCGCCCAGGAAGCATTAAGCGGGCAAACGTCTGGTGACAGTCCGGGCTTTGGTGACTTGGATAAAATTACCCGCGCTTATTACAACAATGAAGTGGTGCCAATGCAGCAAGACATGATGGAGATTAACGAGTATTTACCCGCGGCACTGCATATTGAATTTTCAGTGCCGGTGTATTCAGACTTAAACCCGAGGAGTGAAGACTGATGGAAGAACTGATTATTTTTATTCGTCAGTGGGGGCAGCTGTGTTTGTTGTCGTTACTGGCCGCCGCTACGCAAATGTATATGTCTGGTACCCGTATTACTTTTTTTCATTATTTCATGTCAGTGCTGATGGCTATTTTGTCTGCGTACATAGCGGAAAGATTTTGTATTTGGCTGGGCCTGAATGATGGTTTGAAAACAGGGATTATTGGGATTGCGGCGTATGTGGCACCGCATTTTTTAACCGGGTTGAATGCACTGGCGAAAACAGTATCAAAAGACCCAAAACACTTTTTAGATATTTTATTGAGGAATAAATCATGAGTTGGATCACTTCGTTGTTTAGTTTTATTTCGGCACCGATTGCAGATTTATCGGGTAGCTATCGAGAACGTAAACGTATTGCGGCAGAAATGGCAGCGTCGATTGCGACTGCAGAAGGTAACCTTAAATTGGCAAAGCTAGACGCAGAAGCTAAACGGCTAGCTAACCAGGAAGGTAACGACACTGATTATGATCTGCAGGTGTTGAAGAACCGGCGCGAATCGATAATGGATGAAATTATTATTACGGTGTTTTTGGGATTATTCATTGCCCATTTTGTGCCACAGCTGCAGCCGTATATGGCTGATGGTTGGCAGGCGATGGGTTATAAAGGCGCGCCCTAGTATTTTGAATTTGTGATTGTGGGTATTGCTGTTTCTACTTTGGGGTTGATGCGCTTATTTCGGGCGTTCTGGGGGAGTAAAAATACTAAACGGGGGGCTTAGCCCCTTAGTAAACATATCAGACAACGGAGGACTTAACATTATTCGAACCTTACGTAGAGTTAAGTAAATCAAAGCTAAGTTAATGTTTAGGTCTCCGTAAATTAATAATTATTTCAATAATACCAATTTACTTTTTTGCTTATCTTACGTTGAAACTTGGCTTCTAGTTTTTCCGCATCCCGAATATTTGTTTTGTCCGTTAAGCTCATCAGAGCAAGTTTTGCGGATATAATGGCAATAATCAACAAGAAAGACCAAATCACACCATTGAAAATAGAATCATTAATAGTAAAAAATTCATCCATATTAAAATTTTTCAAAACATACAAACCAGCAGTGCCTGCAATTGTTCCAAATATCCCGTACAAAATAATGTTTCTCGAAGGCCTTAAGACTCGTTCTAATTTTCTACGGTTACCACATTTAAACTTTGTTTCAAATTCTAATATTTGATTATTAGAAACCAAGTAACGTTTAGATTTACTGTAAAGATCAAGTGTTTCCGTTGGATTAGGGAGTGCGAGAAGCAGGGTTATTGTTTCGTAATCTAATTTTAAATTAAAGTTACTCTGAAACATTTGCTCGATAACCAAGCGATGGCTCAAATTCGATGTATCACCGTAAGATTTAAACACCAAGTCTAGAGCTTGCGTTCTAAGTACACTCTTTGACATTATTATGCTATGAGCAAACTTAAATGGCGGTATACATGCTAATACAAAAGCAAGCACTCCGGCTAATAAAGGGTAGTTACTTAAAAATTCGTTTAACAATGAAATATCCTTTTAACAGCGAGCAACGTAATAAATAATCGTTGACTAGAAAGTCAAAGATAAAAAATTAAATTTATGTAATCAATATCTTAAACTATTCTCAAGCTCTATTCATTAACGACTTATTATAAATCAGATATTAAGCATTTAGTTCCAATCCAACTCTTTAACTTTTTCTACAATACCAGCAACGCCATTCAACCGCTTCAACGCTCGGTTAAAATTCTGCTGTGATACATTATTCAACATTGCGGCATCATTTTCTGTTAGGCCTTTGCTCAGATGGTCAACCAATGCACTTTTAATATTTTCACTGCCAATTTTGGTTAGCTGTAAAAGCAGATTGATTCGTTCTTCTGGCTCTAAACCTTTCGTTAAAAACTTCATAAAATTAACATCACTTAACTGATTCGAACGAATTGACGTTTATCGCTTAGACAAACCTGAGTGGTCTGTCATTCTGTGACAAAACCTGTCACAACTTTGACATTAGCGATCCTTAAATGATCGTTGAGATCCTTTCTAGATAAGGCTTGAGCTATATCAGCGTGTCCATCGTTATGTCAAAAACGTAAAAAAATTGCGAAAACGCGGTAGGCAAAGAGGAGTGAATTTATCGTGGGTACGCCCGCATGATTAAATGTTTCCCCCCCACCCGTCAGTAATAGCTATATATTATAACTAACACGTCATACAACTGTATAAAAAAACAGTTAAACATCGTATAATTTACAGGTCAGTATTTGAATTAAGTGGATGTTTATGCGAGTAGTTTGCCCAGAGTGCGGCGTTAAAAGCCGAATCCAAAAAACGAATAGAATTTCGAATAGCTATACAGATTTGTATTGCAGTTGTAATAGTGCCGAGTGTGGTCACTCGTTTGTAATGAATCTAAGTTTTAGCCATACGCTGAGCCCATCAGCGAAAAGTTCAAGTCAGTTAGCCTTTGAGTTGTTGAGAACCCTAGCTCCTACCCAACAGCAAGAACTTAAGCAGCAGCTTTCAATGTTATAGAAAACAAAATGCCCTCATCGTTGAGGGCATTTTTATAGAGCTAAGGTTTGATTAATTTAAGATCAACCTTTCGTTGCCCACTAATTTTTTTATAGAAGTTTTCATGAGAACCAAACTGAAGTAGATAAATTTCAATTTTGTCTTCGAGCCAAGAATACCCTAAGAGTACCAACTGATTACCCATTTTAAATTTATGAACTCGCAGATGAGAAAGGTCCCCTTTTTTTTGTTCCCCGAGTTCTGGATCATCAATAATTTTCTCTATTTCATCTTCAACGATTTTAAGTTGAGGCTCCGAAAGTTTTGCTAAAGCCTTCTCAAACCGTCTTGATTCATATACATCAATTTCGCTTTGTTCTTCTAACATAACGTTTTGTTAATCCTTGTTTGACTTCTTCGGTCGCTAGCAAAGATTCACGTACAAACTCATAAGGTAAATCAGGATTATCCATCATCATTTGCCCTATTTTTGCCCAGTACTCTATTTGTTTCGGTAAAGAGCGATTTTCAGCTTCTGCATGAACTCTAGCATGAGTGACAAAAACATCATCGAGTCTTACACTAATAGCCATAGTATTTACCTTCGTTGGTCATTTGATTTTAATTTTAGTTTGGCTTATTTGCCTGTAATTTGTCTTTAATGGCCTTTTATTGGCCTGTTGGTTGTCTTTGGTTTGTCTTTGGGTTGTCTTTGGTTTGTCTTTAGTTTGTCTTTAGTTTGTCTTTAGTTTATGAGTCATTATTCGACCCACGTGATGCTTTGTCTAAATTAGTATGCGACAAATTGTCGCGCGAAGCAACTATTATTTTTTAGTTAAAAAATTAGTAATTAACCCCAATCCCAGTCTTCCCAACCAGGGACAAAGTCATGGGTACTTTTCATTTCACAATCAGGGCTATTCCAACCGTCCCAAATATTAGGTTCTTCGGGGGTTACATCGATCACTTCGGGTGGGTGATATTGGCTATCGACGTAATATCCCGGCCTCAATTTCACAATGTGGTTCTTATCAACTCTGATTTGGGCACCCTGTCCCATAACATTGACCAGGTGATCATCTAAATGAATACCGCGCCTTTTCAAAAGCGCTTTAATTCCAGTATTTAATCTGTCGCTCTTGGAGGGCGTACAGTTATTGACAGAACTCCGAGAAGACCCTGCGGGTCCATTCAAAACCTCAGCACCTGCGGTGCTACTGGTGCTTGCTTCACTATCAAGCAATGCCTGAGACTTAGGCTGTATCTTCCAGTTACGTGTACGCGTTTTAACGGCATCATCGCCGACAACTTGAAAGCCTTGGATCTTAGAAATTAATTCACCATATTCATTGCCCATTTCGGCAACGTTATAATCATTACGGATGAGTAAATCTTTACATGATACAAACGGTCCACCTTGCGCCATTACATAACCTGCAAAGTCGCCTTTATCGGCCGCTTTCATTGCGTCTGATGCTGCAGCTGCATTAGTTTTTAATTCAGGCTTGTACTTATCAGTGATCACTTCCCATCGTTGTAATGAGCTCATTGCTTCATAATTTAAACGTGGACCGTGAAAATCTAACTGAGGTCCCATAAACGTTGGGTTTTGGTCAGGAAATAATTCGTTGAATAAGTTATGTTGTTGCTTACTATTTAAGGTAGCGACAAAGCTTTTGAAGGCGTTTTTATCGTTATTAGCATAACGACGTAATTCACGATAAGTAGTGACAGGTGCGCCGCCAATAGGTTGAAACTGACGAATACGCCAGCGACTCGCCCACGCGGTAACATGTGCGGCCATTTCTCGTTGGTCACGGCCTGTTTCACCATCAAGTTCACCGTCCATGCCATAACCATCAATATTTTTACTGATGTACTTAGCTATGTAACCTGTTGCAGTACCTTTACTTGGGTCCATCATTTTCACATCACAGCGTGGGCGATAATCCAACGGGCCAACAATTGGTTTTCTGTAAACTTTTGGGAATAGTTCTGTTATTTCTTCATCAATTGCATAACCAATGAAAATTTCACGGATACGATCAACATGCTCAGGTTGCATGAACATGAGTAAATGCCCATGTGGTGTGCCGTCATGATGCGGTTCAGCGACACGCATACCAAAAACAGGTAATTCTTCACGTTTAAGCTGCGCACGTATTCTTGCCCATACTCGGCATAAATAACGCTGAGCTTCTTTCGGACTGTTTCCCAACCATTGATCAACAAATCCCCCTTTCTTACGGGTGTTATGATATTTAGATGGTGAAGTAAGCGTTAGAAATAACCCATCACAACCCATTGCGGTTGCAATACTTTGATACCCAGCCATACGCACCATTAACTCACAACGTCTAATTGCAGGGTTAGCGGTCGACTTGTAGAACATGTCATATAGAGCAATTTCTTCACCAGAATCTTCATCAAAGATAGACATACCTTTGATGAAATCTCTGTTGCGTTGTTTTTGGTTTTTCCACTCGTGCATGCAGTCGCGTGAGCAATACGGACTTGCCGCTTTCTGCACTTGGCCAACAGCAATAGCAAGGTGTTCTCGCATAGCCATGCGCTTTTTATTTAACTTGTTTTCCCAGGCACGTTGGCAAACTAAACGTAAAATGCCACATTCAGCTTCAGACTGATGCAAGCCATCATTTCTGTTGTACGGTGGTGTGTAACCAAATGATCGACATTCGTCTTGCAAACTTTCAAATACAGCAACAATAACGTTGGCATAATCTTTATGATTGGGTTTTTCGCTTTCAATTAACGGTTCTAATTTACCTGCAAAAAAATCAGCGAATTGCTGACTTAGTTTTTTTATTTCACTCTTGTCCATTTCAGCTAACAGCTTTTCGCGTGACAAGTCATTGTTGTGAACGTAGGAATTTCTGAATTTGAATTGTCGTCTATATTGATCAAGTACTTTTTTTAAGCGTGGGTTTATCTTTTCTCCAACTGTTTTTAGCAGGTATAAATTGGCAGCAGAGCGACCTTTTTGTTTGAAAATTTTATTATATCGTTCGGCAAAATAGCGGCTAAGGTAATGCGGCATGTCACCAAAGAACTGCTTACGCCATTCATGATCATCAATCTCAGGGTTAACCTGAAACATCGCATTTTCAATAAGCGACATTTCAGGTTGTTGGAATGCTTTGCCTGGCGCGGGAGTCCTGACGGGTTTACGACTGCAGTCCTCCGCGCTTTCAATCATTTCAATAATTGAACTGCGGCCAGAAAATGAGAGCTGTTTAGTCGCACTCATACTTCTGCATACTCCTGCGCATTTAATACAAGATAACCGCCATGACCTTTTGGCCGACCGATAACACCACGGAAAAGCTGACGGCAATTGAGCTGTAGGCAAGCGTTATCAATGGCATCTTGTTTGGTTTCGCATTCACCGACTTCTACAGTGCGAAGTTCGTGAGTTTTAGGATGCTCACGCATGCTGCCACTTGGGCACAGTGCAATTGCAAAATACATCATGCGACCATCCAGATAGTTGTATTGTGAATATCGAGTGTTTTTTCCCACCACAATTCAATACAGGCAACAAGTTTGGTTAAGGCAAAACCTTGCGCCATAAAATACACCGAACGAATAGCGCCTAACGCAATTTGTTCTTCAGTTGAGTTAGTATCAGAACAAGCCACCACGCTTTGCCAAAAGGCAAATGCTGTAATCATTACGTCTTCTGGTTCCAATGTGCCGTATAGGTTGAAGTGGAAGTTAGGTAAGGCCAGTGCATCACTACGACCTGCATCAACACACTCAAACAAATCGATAATCCAATCAGCCTTTTCTTCATCGATACCAAGCGAGTGCAGCGCCGAACGCACATTTTCAACAGGGGCTAAAATACGTTTCATGCCACCACCTCATTCTTTATCAAGTTGCTTAGTTCGTGATATGCAGAGGTAACTTGTTTAAATGCGGCTAAGCCATCGAGATAAATCGTTTTATCAATTAGCTTATGCGCTGACCAGGTATTCGGGTTTTGCGCACCGCTAAAATAAGCTTTATCAATTGCAATAACTTCTAGCGCATCGGCATGGCCAATATAGCGAACTGACACGCTCACTTTTTCAGGTTTGGCAATGGCTATAAACATCAATTCGTTGATCACGTCGTTCATTGTTGGATTTGGTTTAATCATGGTATTCCCTTACTTAAAGTCGTTAATTGGATAGCCTGCTAACTTGCTGATCACTGGTTCCAGTGCACTAATAGCGCGATGCAGTTTTACTTTTTCAAGTTGGTCAAGTTGACTCAGTTTCAAATCAACATGGTGCTGTTTTAATCCAGCAGCAAAACATAGTGTTTTGCGCATGTTCGGCTCTAAATTGTCATATAAAGAACCAATACGGCTGTTACCAAATAGCCCACGGATTTGAGCAATTGAATCCGCAGCTGCTTGTACTTGTTCCATAAATAATCTCCTTACATGCCAGGTATTGGCATTCCACTTAATACTGCATCAGCACACATGGACACGAACGGCCCTGCACCACCGCAGCGGTTTTCAACATCTGACATAAGAAAGACCAATTCACGAACGGCATCTTGTGCCTTTTTAATTATTTGGTCTTTTTTGACTCGGGTTAGCCGGCGATCGGATTCGGCTTCTAAGATGTGACGGTTTATTTCACCGGTATGACTTGCCACGCTCATGGCGCTAAGTGTTAGCGGTTTTGAATCGCCTCGCTTGGGTAAACGAACTGCTGTTAGTCCAACTTCGAGTATCGCACTGTTGATAATGTCGTGATTATCCGTTGCGGTTGTGATTCGAATTAACTCGCTAACGGTTAATTGATGCGGTTGATTAGGGTTTAACTTGTTACGCAGTACCTGCCCACGCATGCCGCACTCGTTTGCAATCTGCTCTATGTTTTCAATATCTGCAAACCGAACACATGCAGACTCTATTGAACTGTGTTTAATCTCATTTGACTCATACATTGCGAAATTATCTTTATATGCAATGATTAAGTAACAAACCAAGTACGCAAATGAACATGAACGCTTCTGTTTTAACGATTAAAGAGAAACGATGCTTGCGTTTATTCATGCTTGGCTCGATGAATACACCTGTCGAAACCTCTATAAACCCTTGTTGATGGGCGTTTACAGTGATCTCTGGTTGGATTTCGATTTGCTTACACAAATTTTTGTGCATCAGCTTTTTTAAACAAAGCGACGAGGTTTATGAGTACTGCACCTTTTTCGCTATCTTTTGGCATGATTGGTAGCTTTCCACTTGTAACAGCTTGATTGATAGCACCCATTGATTGGCCAGTAGCTTCTGCATACTTCTTTTTTGTGCAGTAAGGTGATGCAAGTTGTATTGCAATTGACGACATAGTGGTATCCTTATGAGTTAATTTAATAGTATTTGAGCTTATTACTACTCATTTGAGCAGTAACTTAACTGGATAATATACTTAAAATGAGCAGCAATCAAACTTTATTACCCCCTTTTAATTACAAGGGTGGTAAAAATGTCACGGAAAAACTAAAAATAGTCACTAAATGTAAGACGTATGACGAATTGGCGGTCGCATTTGGCATACCAAAATCAACAATTTTCACTTGGCATACTCGAGATATGACGCCTTTTGAAATTGCAGTAAGGATTCACTTGGCTAAAGGCGTGTCTTTAAGCTGGTTATTGCTTGATCAAGGTGAGGCTTTTGAAAGTACTGGCGTGATATTAAAAGAAAAGTTGGTCATTGAAAAAATAGCTAATGGCGCATTAAAGAATACTGAAGAAATGAGCCTTGATGTGACAACAATGAAGCGTTATGGCTTAACATCAGCTAACACTCGCGTTATCGATCTTGACGGTTCTTTGCTGTTTGTGAATACTGAAGAAACAATCCCAAGTTCTGGACGTTATTTATTGGATATTGACGGTTCGATTTCCATTAATCATTTGCAGCGCTTGCCTGGTAAAAAACTAGCCATGAGTTATGGCAATACGTCTATTGAAGTTGCAGAAGCGGATATAGTGGTATTGGGGCGTGTGGCGCTAGTGATGGAAAAAGAATAGTTAAATTATAACCTGAAAAATAATGTAAACATATTCACCCCTCATTAATCCAATTTACAAGGTCGTAGCATGAATAATAAATTTGATTTAATAACACTAGATAACGGATTAGCAACATTCGTAAATAATAAAGAAGAACAGTTTGAAAAAAGTTCAAATAACCAACCAATGAGACATGATGGTTTATCTACTGGCTTTATAGATTTAGATAAGAAGATAGGTGGTATTGGACAAGGTTTAACAGTTATAGCAGGTCGCCCACTTAATCACAGCGATACACTTCAAAGAAATATTCTAGAAAATATCATCCTAGAATTGCGCAATAACCAGTATGTACTTCATATTGAACTTGGACTTCCAATTAATAATTTTTATAACAAAATGTTAAGCTCACTAAGCAGTATACATTACCCTACATTAGAGTCAGGGCACCTTGATGATGATGATTGGGCTAGTTTGTCAGCAACATTAGGACAATTAATGAAAAAACCAAAGTTAGTTGTCCATAACAAAACTACTTATATTGAAGATATACAAAGTATCGTAGAACAAATGAAACAGGAACACGGTGAAATAGCTGTTATTTCTATCAGTTCTTTACAAGATCTAAAAACAAAAACAACTTTCGATAATAGGTACGCTGAAGTGTGTTACATTTCGAAAAGACTAAAACAACTAAGCCTTGATGAAAAAGCTAGAGTAATTGTTGGCTCAAGTGTAAATAGGAAGTGCGAAGAAAGAGCTGATATGAGACCGGTTCTATCCGATTTAAGGGACAGTGGAACTATCGAAGAAGACGCGAATTTAATCCTTTTTTGCTATAATCAACGAGCTTACAACTCAAGTGCCCCAGCCCTAACTGAAGTGATAATTGGTAAAAATGACTTTGGATATACTAGTTCAATAAAACTTTCTTGTAACGATATGTTTTCTCGCTTAGATAATTTTTTAGAGAGCGTTGAATAACGCACATGCCAAGTAAATACGATGACTGGTATTTAAATCACATACACCCCGCCGGACAAGATGGGTTTAAAAGTGATGAAAACATAGCGACAGAAGAAAGTCTCGAAAGAAGTGATAATATTTATTTACAAAGACACCCGTTTTGTGACGCTGATTTTTATTGTGACTCCTGTAATACAACATTCGTAAGTAAAGCATCTGAAAAGCACTACTGCAAATGCGGTAGTACTTTCCTAACCACACAAATTAAGTTACGAAAGATAAAAAGTAATTATGCAAATATTTGGGAGTGAGTAATTAACAGCAGT
This sequence comes from Moritella yayanosii, assembly GCF_900465055.1. Taxonomy (NCBI): domain Bacteria; kingdom Pseudomonadati; phylum Pseudomonadota; class Gammaproteobacteria; order Alteromonadales; family Moritellaceae; genus Moritella; species Moritella yayanosii. The sequence continues at coordinate 1,407,573 of NZ_LS483250.1, forward strand.
AACTAAGATTTAACACCTTGTTAGGCGGCATGATCGTGATTATCTAATTGCTCAAGTAACTTTTTAAACCTTTCATTTGATTCATTAAAAGTCTGACTATGTTTTAATTGGCTATACTTATTATTACCAACTTTATAATTCGATTTTATAAATTTTCTATTTAGTTCTTCATTAAGTCGAGAAGTATGCTCAACTGAAAAATTACATATTTTATCAAGAGTATCAGTTACGTCTTTTATACTCGACATTAACTCTATCGATTGAGATAAATACGTATTTTCATGTGGACATCCATTATTTTTAATTTGATTTAGCACGGGTAAAGTTCTACCATTTATTAAAACAGTTCCTTTTTTATATTTATCTCGCGGATGATATTCTCCTTCTCGAAGGTAAGATGACAATTTTATAACCTTATCAATATAAGTATCCAAATCTTCATCGCGAACACTTTCGTCATAGTCGGAAGGATAAGTATTGAGTAGCTCTCTAGGTATATTATTAACTAATTCCCAAGTGGTTAATAAGTTTTTACAAAGATCATATTTACCAGATTGAGCGTCAGGGTATAACCTCTTATGAATGTACCTAGCTCCTGAAATATTGTCAGTATATTGATGCTTGTCTACGTATTTAATAAACTCTTCTAAATGCTTATAATAATTTGCAAAATTATTTTGAATACTTGTAACTCGTATCTGTTCTTTGGTTTGTTCTGAACGGCAGGGCAAGATCACGAACGTTTTATGCACAATAATCGTCAAATTTGACTACCAGCTCATCATATGATCTGATACTCATTTTTGGATGGTTATTACGATTATGTATATCGATGAATTTTCTAAGCACTTTGGTTCAATTGAAGACCCACGCCAAGAAGCTAAAGTGTCACACCCTCTTTTTGATATTATGTTCGTGACGCTATGCGCCATTATTGCCGGCGCAGACGGCTGGAAAGAGATCCAAGAATATGCAGAAGGTCATTTAGAATGGTTCCAAAAACACGGAATGCTGCTTAATGGAGCTCCTGTTGACGATACCATCGCAAGAATAATATCTCGAATAAAACCAGATCAATTTCGACAAAGTTTCATCAATTGGATGCAATCCATTAATAAGTTGAGTAATGGCGAACTGATTGCGATTGATGGCAAAGTTTTGCGTAGTTCCTACAACCGAGATGATCGTAAATCAACTATTCACATGGTTAGTGCATATGCGTGCGCCAATAAAGTCGTTATTGGTCAGCTTAAAACAGATATTAAATCTAATGAAATAACGGCGATCCCAGAATTGTGCGTATTAACATGAAGGAGATCGCTCAATAACATTCATGGAGATCACTTTTTTCTCCGTCTGTAGAGCTAGGTTTAATTTATACTGAGTGATCTCCATCAGTCAAGTTATTGGTCATTTTTCGCATTGATTCGCCCTCTAATTCTATCTTTATCGAGCCATGTACCAGTCGGTCCAGAATTGCATCAGCATGCGTCGATTCTCCGATCATTTTGTACCAATGTTCTTGCGGTAATTGACTGGCAATTAAAGTCGATTTACTGTCATATCGGGCATCAATCAGTTCAAGTAAATCGCTTCGTTGCTGTGCATTTAATGGCTCCAGTCCCCAATCATCCAAGATCAGTAAATCTGCATTGGTTAACTTTCCTATCAGTTTTCGATAGGTTCCGTCAGCCTGTGCAAAAAACATTTTTTCGAGTAGTTCTTTCAGCCTAAAATAAAATACGCTTTGCCCTTGTTGGCAATGCTGATGCCCGAAGGCACAGGCAAGGTATGTTTTGCCACACCCTGTTGCCCCGGTGATCAATATATTTTGATGTAATCGCAACCACTCGCCCTGCGCCAAGGTTCGGATCTGTGACTTATTCAGGTTGCGCTTGGCACGATAATCTAACTGCTCTATGCCAGCATGAACTCTGAATTTAGCTTGCCGTGTTAAGCGCGCTATTTTACGTTGTGAACGTGCGTTAAGCTCATTATCAAGCAGTAAGCTTAGCCTTTCTTCGAACGCGAGTTCTCGGTAATGCGTCGGCTGTTCCGTCTGTAATGTGAGGGCGTCTTTGATGCCGGACAAACCAAGCGTAGTCAGTTGATTATAAATTGTTTTCATTCCATTTCCCTTAATGATAATACGTATTGCCACGCACATTGTTGTGCTCTATTTCTGCTAATAGATCTAACTGTTGTTCAGGTAGTGGTTGGTTATCTAGGCCTTTTTTAAGAATAGATTTGATACCCGCTAATCTTCTTATTCCTGTATGTAAAGCGCGTCCACATGCAGCCTCTAAGCGCGGTGTTGTGTATTGTTTACCTAGCGCAAGCAATCCTAAGCAAACGCGGTAAGCTTGCTCAGGATGTGGCCTTTCTTGCATTAACAGAGTGACGAGCTCTTCTGTTTTTGGGCCAATATCTTGCGCCCATTTCTCAAATCGTTGCGGTGACCATTCCCCTTGTTTTCGATGTGAAACAGGCATATGAGCATCAAGCGTGCTGTGTCCACCAATCTTGTGAGAACGAGGATGCACCGCTACACACTCTCCCTGATGGTATACTGTGACGAGTTCACCGGTAATATGCGCTTCGAGTTTTTTCTTTATCAGTGAATGCGGTACAGAGTAATAATGCTTTTCTATATCAATGTGATAGTCGATATGTACAGTCACCATTTTCACTTGGGTATAGATATACGGTTCAAGGGGTAAGGGTTTCAATTCTGGCTTATCAATGGCAATAAATTGTGAATGACGCGTACCAGGATGCACTTTCATGGCCCGTTGATTGAGTTCAAGTAGCAATTCTTCGATCCGGATATTTAATTGTCGCAAAGAAAAAAAGTCTTCATGCCTCAATGCGGCCATGATCCAGCGCTCTACGATCTGTACAGCCACTTCAGCTTTGGCTTTATCCTTGGGTTTATAAGGGCGAGCCGGCACGATGACCGTATTATAATGCGCAGCCATCTGTGAATACGTCGGGTTAATATCGGGATCATAGCGACACGATCTGGTTGTACCGCTTTTTAAGTTGTCTGGGATCAAGAGCTCAGGAACACCGCCTAAAAAGGTGAAACAGCGAGCGTGGCTCATCACCCAATTTTCTAGACCTTGGGTCCACGTGGCTTCTGCATAGGTGTAATTAGAGGCACCCATCACGGCAACAAAAATTTGTGCCGTTTTAATTTCACCGGTTGTAGGATCAATAATGTTCATCGTCGGCCCACAGTAATCAATAAATAGTTTTTCACCCGCCTTATGCTGTTGTCGCATCGATGGTTTTTGACAACCAAGCCATTTCTTATATAGCCGGCAGAAGTGATTGTAACTATAGAATTTATTGTTATTTCGTTCTCTGTATTCTTCCCATAGTAATTGCAGAGTCATTGTTTTTGGCTTGAGTTCTTGATGGATCACCGACCAATCTGGGGTGGTGATTTGGGGATTGGTTTTGACGGTAGTGTGCAGAAATTTTTGATGAAGAGTCACATCATCCCATTCCTCAGATAACGGCCATGAGGTGATCCCCATTTGGGCTGCTCGATTGGCATAACGAGATACCACTGAGGGGGAGATAGATAAACTTTTAGCGACTTGACGATGGCTCAGTGAACAACCGTATTTGAGTCTAAGGATCTCTTTTAATTTACGCATAGATATAGGTGCCGTTGGCATAGTCATTCCCTTCATCAAAATGAACAGAATAACGGTTAAATACACCTACAGGGCAGTGAAAAAAGCAAGTTTGTCCAATAACATTCATGGAGATCACTCAATAACATTTCAGGGTAAAAGTGATCTTCATGAATGTTATTAGCTGATCTTGATTGAGGTTATTGGGTGATCTCCATCGATGTTATTAGGTGATCTCCATGGTGGTTAATATGCAAATTGGTTAAATTACTGGATATTAAGGGATGTTTAGTCTCGATAGATGCGATGGGGTGCCAAACTAAAATTGCGGATGACATTGTTGAAAATGGTGGTGATTATCTATTAGCAGTTAAAAATAACCAACCATCACTGTCTAAAACAGTGGAAAAAGCACTTTTAGACACCGTAAATAAAAAACTTAAATCTGGTCAGTTAAATATCGAACAAGGTCATGGTCGAATAGAGGCCAGACAATACTGTGTACTTGATGCGAAAGACGTTGCGAAAGCTCATCCCGAGTGGCGAAACTTAAAAAGCATCGGTGTAGCGATAGGTTACCGTCAAGTTAAAGGCAGTAAACCGTCGCTAGATTACCGTCAAGTTAAAGGCAGTAAACCGTCGCTAGATTACCGTCAAGTTAAAGGCAGTAAACCGTCGCTAGATTACCGTTATTACATCAGTTCAGCAGAGTTAACCGAAACTCGTTTTTCATCTGCCGTACGTGGTCATTGGGCTATCGAGAATAGTTTACACTGGGTACTTGATGCAACAATGAACGAAGATGCTTGCCAAGTTTATCGTGATAACAGTGCCGAGAATTTAGCTTGTTTACGCCACATGGCATTGAACATGTTACGATCTGAATCGAACAAGCTCAGTATCCGGTTAAAACAGAAAAGAGCATGGATGAAAACTAGTTTTTTAGAAGGTGTACTTGTTACCGGATTTAACAATTTAGACAAGATTTAATAACTCATGCGGTTGCCCTGTTCTGAACGGTGGTTAGCAGCAAGTAATGCAACAATCGGAATGATTAAAGTTAATATGCCCAAAGGAAAACGAAAAACTGAAATAAAACTATTAAAGCCATTTGAAGATAAGTCCCAAACCAAAGGCGTATAATAAATTATTGTCAAAGATACGATACCAGTAATCATCAATAAGCAAAAGATAGCTAACCAGACTATTCTTAGGTGTAAAAAACTTTTTTCTGGATTAAACATATTCAGTTTCAATACTTCCTCCTAAATTCTAAATGACTTTAGATAAATAACAAAGGCCAACCTAACGTAGCCAACTATACGTCTGTTCTTAATTGGCTTGTTAGCTAGTAGATTGAACAACATTGTGCACAATATAACGCTTGATAACCCCCTTTGCAGTTAAAACTCGTTTTACTTCAAAGTCTAGCTTCCCACCATTCCCATTTTGAGCATTGTGCATGGACCATGTTAGCAACTGCTTTTGATTTGAAGTGACATCGTCGTGTATCTTAAATGGGATTGTTTTTTCAAGATGGTCATCATAGACTCGACCAATTCCAGATAGAATGTTGTACCTAGTGATATTCCCCGTTATCCCTGAAATTATATTTGAATCTGTTTGGAGCGAAACACTCTTTAAAGTATCTGCGTTCATTTTTATGACTTCACCGATCTTCTGCCTTTTTAAAACGATGGTCATTTCGTCACATTTTTTAATTGGCCGATGAGCTTGCTCTAACGGAATTTCTAGAGCCTCTTCCATTTCGCTAATAAATGGTTCTAATCGTTCTTTTAGTTTTTTAACGTGATGCGTTTCGGGTTCATAGTCTAATTCTAATGTTTTTGACCAAGTCCATTTAACTAAGTCATAAAATACGCTTGCTACAATACTACAACCAATAGAAGCAGCGACTTGGTTTTCAATTGCTACAGTAATTAACTCTTCAAAGCTTCCTTTTCTAGATGGATTAATGTAAATCTTTGCGCCATCAATTTTATTACCTTTTTTCCTTATTTCACCATTATTTAGCAGTGCATGGGTTGTAATTGATAGAGCTTTTGCGAATCCTTGAAGCGAGACAGACGCATCATACATATCTAAACGACCATCGTTAGCATCACCGTTATGGTAAGAAATTTTAAATTTAATAATTTTCATGTACTACAAAATATCCTTTTAATTTCGATAGAGAGCAACATTTGTCTAGTAGGACGGTCTGCAGCCCAAAATTTATTCACCCTAGTCAATAGTGACTAATCAAATGAAAAATAAGATAAAACGCCAATCTGACATTTAAATCTATTTTGAAAAAATGTGCATTCTTGTGGTTTCTTTATTACACTCTGCTAATTATTAACAAAACTAAATATACGACTGATTCTATTATTATTTTTACTAACTGCAAGGAATAGCACTACTCTTTAGTGGTAAAGCGTGATGTAACTTAGGAATAGACAAATAACGCGGTGGGAAATTGCTATGGATCTGTTGGTTATTACCTGTCGTATAAAGAAAAACAGCGACGAGTTGGCGCCGCTAACAACAGTGATTTTATGAAAAAGTGTAAAGTAATGCACTAAACTTACTGAAAAAGGTCTGTTGAATAGACTAGTAACTGATGATAACTATCTACAGTGTTAATTCTATAAGCCCTAATCTTTCAGCTTCTTCTTGCGCATTATCATAAAACTTTAATATTGCTGAACTTAGTTTCTTAAAACTGGATGCTGTTTTTGTTTTGTGAGACACGTACCAAGGGCGTGAGCTAGGTTTCATAACTTCTATTTCATTCCCATTTATATCAAAGTCTGAATAATCATAACTGTATTCATTATATTGTATAAATACATCAGGTGTTTTTCTTAACTTACCATTTTTAAATTTACGATAAACGCCAGCTTCATTTTCACTTGTGACTAAGGCCCATCCTGTTTTTTCTATATTTAAGATAAACGGATCTAACGCTTCTTGTAAATCCTTAGGTTCAGGTAATACTAGGTCAACTATATAAGATGGATTGGAATCTAAGTTTAGCTCCATTTTAGATAGCTTAAAATTCTTTACAAGATTGGTTGCAAAGCATCTAGCACGAACATCGTCACCATTTATAGATTGAGGTGATAGCTGCCGAATTAAACCTGGTTGGCTACCTCCATTGTATTTTATATTTAGAACTTCCCCTGTTTTGATTGCTTCTAGTAACACATCCTCAATTTCATCCATAATTCGACCCCTTATTAAGTTATAAACTTTCATGTTGTGCACATATGAATAGGAAAATAACGAAGCTCTATAGCTCCGTTATTTTCCTGTTACATTTAATTATTTAATTGCTCTAGCCAATACGTTCGCCCACATTTTGTTATGTACTACCCGTTCATGTACGATATTACTATTAATTATCTCATTTTTAGTTAATTGTGATACATCTTCCCAATCACTTTCAAATACATATGTAGCATTGTCTAAATGGATACTTTCTAATACATATTTCCCTTTCGATTCAAAACCATAAACAAAATATCCAGAAAACCCTCCTCTACCACTCGCGAGAAAATCTGGATTATGTCGAGATATAGCTTTCATTCGATGGTCTATAACTTCTTGCTCGTTCTTCGGTAGTTTTCCTGTAATACCTTGAATTATTTTTCCAGAAACACTCCAAGGATATTTACCTTTAGGTAAAACATCCCATTGCAACCTTTTAAGCTTAGGGCCGACTATTTCATTTTCACGAATATCGAATATTTCAAATTCAGAAAAACACTCAAGCATTAAGTTACAAAGGTGAATATTTCGCTCTTCATTTTCACTAGTTAAGTTTATTTCGTCTGTCGCAATATATTCCAGATCATTAATTTTTATAACTTGAATAATTTCCGAAGGGGCTACAATATAATCCCTAGGATATTTTTTAATTGTTCGGGTTTGGATGCCTGAATGCATATTCCCTTGCCAATCTCTGGTTGTGCCGTAACACATGATTGAACAGCTCTCTTTAGGTAAATCTTTTCTAACAACCTCTTTACCATTAGCATTAAAATCACTGAATTTACCTATTGCAGTAGGCATTAAGGAATCACCAATATTCAAGTCAGAATTGAACCCCAATTTCAGTAAAGTATCTTTTGAAAGGTCATTAATAGAAATAGCTAGACGGATATGTTGCTTATCACCAACTATTTTCACTACTTTAGACATACTTCTTACAGACTTTGCTTTAATTTTCATACCTACTCCGAAATGTAACGCAGACATATATGGGTATTACTTGCGCTTTTAGAGCTGAATATCCAGCTATTTTATAATAAGTATCAGCTGACACTATTACACTTTCTATTAACCACAATAATAACAGTGACTTACTATTGGTAATTGTTATGCACTACTTAAATCCAGTTAAAATTAATCCATAAGAGGTAATTAGCAATTAATGGCAGCCTGTTTTATTGAAGAAACCGCGAAGAAGTAACTGCGATATTTAGATGAATAGGTAGGTATCTAATGAAGAAACTAGAAAACAAATAAATCTATGTTTAAACCTGCATGATAAAACATAGATTATTGCTACAATTGCTTTATAACTGTATATAAAAACAGTGTTTGTTATCTTATAATATCAAATACGTCTTTACTCGTTATAAAGGAAACCCAGCATGTCTGTTCGCAATCTCAAAGATGGCCACAAGAAACCTTGGCTTTGTGAATGCTATCCGCAAGGTAGTAAAGGCAAGCGTATTCGCAAACGCTTTGCAACCAAAGGCGAAGCGACGGCGTTCGAGCGCTACACTATGAATGAGATTGACGATAAGCCCTGGTTAGCGGATAAGACTGATAATCGACGCTTATCTGAATTATTAGATCTCTGGTGGAAGCTACATGCTAAAAACCTTAAAAGTGGTGCTCATGCATATCGTCGACTGCAAATCATGTGTGAACAATTAAACGACCCCATTGCTGCCACGTTTACCGCTACACTACCGCGCAAACAGACTCACTGTCGGGCATGGTAAAGGCCGCAGCGGTGCAGAGCTATCCATCTCATCACAAAACTATGATCTGTTATGGATGAAAGTATTATTTAATGAACTTCGTCGGTTAAAGGAATGGAATCAGCCAAACCCGCTTAAAGACATGAAAACGATAAAGACAGCAGAACGCGAGCTTAGCTATCTAACACATGACCAGATAACGCAATTATTAACATTCGTTCAAAGAAGCCCTATTTCTGGACAAATGACACAAATTATTAAAATTTGCCTAGCAACCGGTGCTCGAATAATGGAAGCAATAGAACTTAAGGGATCACAAGTAACAAAGCACAAGATCACCTTTACCAATACCAAAGGTAAAAAGAATAGAACCGTACCGATTTCAGAAGATTTATATAGTGAGATATACCAAAATACATCAGGCCGATTATTCACCTGTGGTTATGGGGTACTGCATAAGTGGTTAAACTTATGTTTTTCTGATTTACCCAAAGGACAAGCGACTCATATTTTAAGGCATACTTTTGCAAGTTATTTTATGATGAACGGTGGTAATATTTTAGTTTTACAAAAGATACTTGGTCATGCAGATATAAAGCAAACAATGGCTTACTCGCACTTTGCACCGTCGCATCTACAAGATGCCGTGTTATTTAATCCACTGGCAAGCATGAGCTAAAAAGTGGCGGTAAAATGGCGATGAATTACGTAACCATGTATGAATATACAGTGGTATTTGACGGTAGACCCTTTTTGTAAGTATCTGATTTTAAAGAAAACAACTAAATAACAAAGGGTTAAAAAATCAATGCATATAAAGCTGTTTAACTTTGATTTAAAGATAAGCGTTTCCGGTATATCACCGAGTTTTTTAATCTCATAAAGCTCGCAACCATAGGCTATGTCGTATTGTGTTAGTCGCGGCAGTGAGTACCCAAGCAATAGGGCGTGGAATGATGGTTTGTGTCATCAAATGATAACGTTGATTAGCTGATAGGTCGGTAAAATTTAACTGCATGTAACTAACTCCCTGTGAAAGAGAGTATCGTGACATGTTAAGATTTATTCACCTAGGTTTTATTTAGCGTAATTAATGTTTATAATTTTCTAAACAGTCATCGAGTTGCACAAATACTGCAATTAAAGACTCTTTATCTTTATTCAGCACGGTTAAGCTCGTTAATGATTGCTCTGAAGATTCGCTGAATATGCCTAAACTTGTGGTTAATTGTTGTGAAACACTAATTTGAGATATAGAAGCAATTGATATTTCATTGGTTTTTACTGACAAGTCTTGAAAGTAACCGGACATATTATTCATACTGAATTTTATATTCTCCGCATCTTTTAACATCTCTCCAGTACTCAAAATGTTTGATTCAACACTTTTGATTAATTCATTCGATGTTTGATCTAGGTTTTCAATCATTTGATTAATTTCGATTGTCGCCTGCTGAGTACGCTTGGAAAGTTTGCGAACCTCATCAGCAACCACAGCAAACCCTCGACCAGACTCACCAGCACGGGCAGCTTCAATTGCCGCGTTTAACGCGAGCAGATTGGTTTGTGCCGAGATGCCAGTGATCACATCAAGCACCTGCTTTACCTTATCCGACGTTGTTTTTAAGTTATTACCGGCTTCACTCGATTGTTGTATGTCCTTCGTTAGGGAGCCAAAGTTATCAACTAAATCGGATATATTTTCATTCATTTCACTCACAGAGTTTTGCGCTAACTCAGCGATGTCTTTTACATTCTCTGCGTTGTCAGATACTTGTGAAATAGCATGACTCATAGACTCCATTGCACTATTACATGCTTGAACTTCGCTGTGTTGTTTTTGGATCAGACTTTCATTGGTTGCCACTGTCGATGAAATATTGCGAGTATTACTACTCAGCTCATTCACGCTATTGGTTACCGTCGTGACCATGTCAAACAAATTATTAAGTGTCTTATCAATCGCAGCGCCAATGCGACCAAATTCGTCTTGGCCACTCAAACCGATACGTGAATGAATATTACCTTGATCGATATTGTTCATTACATTTTCAATGTGTTTTAGTAACGATAAAATATTAGCTTTCACTGCATAAGCAAAAAAATAACAAGCAAAAAGGAACATGACTGCGAACATTGCAACATTGTTAAACTCTAAATGGCTTGGAATTACAATGTTATTATTTTCTAAAATATCCGTCACCGACGCATAGAATGATAAAAAAGTAATCGTTGAAATTGTTGAAATATAAGCAGGTAAATACATTTTGTTGAATAGTGATAATTTCATCACCAGTTTATCTGTAAATGTAATTTTAAGTTCTGAAATCATAAAACCTCTAAGCAAGCGGTGCAGTTATATACTTCATCGGCTAGAAAACGAAAAACATGACTATTACTTGTGTTTTTTGTCGAGGTTTATTGTTTAACGATACGCGCAGCAAACATTTTCATTCAAACTGACTTCGATATGATTTGGATATGATTTGTGGTGATGAGGTGTGTAGATACGAGCGATAGGAAGGTAGCAGCAATTAAAAAGCAGCCTCTTTAGGGCTGCTTTTTAGGCATTAATCGCGTAACAAAATGTCTATGCTTGCAGTGCCATAGCAGCCATTTTCATCGTGCTGTCAAACGATGCTGCACCTGCAATAAATAAACCATTATGACAGAACATAGCATCATCAAGGCCCGTCTCGTCTTTAAACGCTTGTTCAGATAAGCCAGCCCATGGTTTCGGCAGTGATTTTCTGTCTTCGAATGAACCGAGTTCAACGGGTACCGCTTGAATAATCCATTGACCAGACTGAGATGGGTAAACCATAAATAAAGCTTCAGCCGCTAAATTTAGCACTGTTGTTTTCCACGGCGTATATTGCTCTAATACAATCACTCTTGGATCATCGGCATTATCAATCGCTTTAGCGACAATATCTTTCGCATTAATGCCACCAGTCGCAGAGGCAATGAAGCGCGTTAAAATGCGCGATGCAAAAGCAACCGCTTCATCAAAACATACATCCAGGTCGCTGTCTTCTTCCCAAGTAGGGTTAAACATTGAAATAGTTTGGCTAAGGCTAATACCTTGAGCAACACCTTCAACATGACCACAATCAACCGCGTCAATCGTAGACACTAAACCGGCATCTACTGCGTCGGCGATTTCTTGGTTACCCTGGCATATTTCTAAGCCGTATTTCTGCCAAATTAAACCAAATGAAGAATAAGGAATACCATTTTCGCGCTCACCCGCACCACCTCGTTGATGGTGATCAAAACGACCTGTATCAGGATCATATTCACCGCCGACATCGATCACAATATCAGCTTCGCCAATAATCTCTAAATCACGTGTGCGCACGAGTGTAAAGGCAGGAAAAATGTTTTTAAGTGCAGCGATACTGAAAACATCATCTGCATGAAACTTACCGTTGTGAGTTGCTATCGTTTTATCATTCATTTGTTTTATGTCATTTTAGAAAGAGATAAGAAGGTTTATACGGCAGATTCTATACGAAGACAGCAAACAAAAACAGCTGATTTTTAATAACTCAAATATCAAACAAAGCGAAGTATCTGAGTATCGATAGGGCAACACTTGCTGCCCTACCTCGTTATTATCTTAGTACTTTGAATATAAACTCAGATTGCCATTTTCATCAAAAGCAATCACGTTAAAATCTTTGTAGTCTTGACCCGGAGCGGCCATGCCTGGAGAGTGCTGTGGCATGCCAGGAGCGGTAAGACCTGTTATATCGGTCGGTCGTTCGCTAAGTAAACGCGCGATGTCCTTTTCTGGAACATGCCCTTCAACCATATAACCGTCGACAACCGCCGTGTGGCAAGACTTTAACTGATTCGGCATGCCGAATTTCTTCTTCACTGAACTCCAGTCACGTTGGTGATGCACATTCACTTTATAACCTTTTTCTTCCATGATCTCAGCCCATGCAACGCAGCAACCACATGATGGTGACTTGTATAACTCAATAGTCGGTTTGGCGAACGCAACAGAAGTAAACGTGAGTGATAATATTGCAATTAGTTTTGTAATTGTTTTCATTTTAAATTCCTTAAATTTGGGTGTCTTACTTAATTTCGATTGCTAGCACACTTTGCTTATAGACCAGTTCAATAGTTCCCTCTTTTGGTATCCATTGAACGGCTTTGGTCTCGTATGGCTTAATCTCGATAAATGAGGATTTAGCCACAAATGGCAGTGCTACTTTGATTGTCTCTAGTCTTTTATTGACCAGAACCAGCTGACTTAGCACACCCAGTTTTATAGATGCGTTGCTGAAAGTAACCTGATCATCAATTATCCATTCTACGGATGGTATTTTCCCTAGTTCGATAAGGTATGAAGCAAGTAGTTCTCGCTGCGCTAGATTAAGTGCGTTACTGAGTAACAGCATCGTGGGTTCTTTCTCTAACGCGCGGTTAAGTTTGTCTATACCTTTGCCTCTGACATCGCCGCCAACATTGCCTCCGCCTTGGGCGAACATACCATGGCATGTCGAGCAACCGTATCCACCTGCGGTTCTGAATAAATGTTCTCCCTGCTCAAACAAAGTTTTGCTATCTGCATAGGCAAAATTGATCGAGAAAAATAGAGAGCAAAATAATAGTATTTTCACTGGTCTCTATAACCCTTTAATTATCAGTTAAAAAACATTCTATTCGATAATATTTATGATCGTCGATGCTTGCTACAACGAGTAGAGGTTCACGAAAATAATAGATTCGAATAGGAGTTCGGATGTGAGTATTAGGCTGATATTAAACGATGGGAGGTCGATACAACAGATCTGGGATGGCAAAACTAACTTGGGAGGTGTCTCGATGAATACGGCTTAGCGTGAAAGGCTGACGAGAATTCAAAGGTGACATAGAAATGATGGCATAACTTGGCGTCGCGCTCGGGAAACAACACTGATTTTCAATATTACTTGCTAAAGGATCGCAGCAATTACCCTCTTGCGGGGTTGCCATCATACACGCAGTATCACAATGCATTTCATGTTCGATAGCTGCGTCAGCTTTATATGACAGGTTATGAGCAGAAAGAGGCGCATAGACCGTCAGGCTTGAGAGTACAATACTCACGAGCAACAAACAGATCACCTTAATTACATGCGTTGGTATTAGCATCATAAACTCTTCTTACTACAGTATGACGAATTATCTATAAGACTGGCTATATTGTCAATATGCTATGTATTAATAAGTAGATCAGACATAAATTAAAAGCTCGATGTTGTCACTTTGAAGAATAAACAGTCCAGCGAAGACCTACCCAGCTCCCCCCACCCGATTAAATAACATATAAATTACGTAAACTAAGAAGAAACAACTACGTTAACCCCCTGTTATTCAGTAGGGTTATTAAACATACTTACTATGCAGGTTAACGTTTTACCTCTGTTGCTGGTACGGGTCCCAGGTTCAGCTTTTTGGGATTGGTTTACAAGATCACTATTTGAATGTCGTACTTAAAGAATTTATTTCATTGGCACAGTTATTAACATTTACGCCATTGGTATTAACTTGTTGAGATATTTCAGTATTTTTACGTGAAATATCGTCAATAGTATGGACGCTTTGAGTGACTTGATTTGCCACCACACTTTGCTCTTCTGTTGCAGTGGCAATTTGAGCTGTAATGTCGCTGATCTCATTCATTCTAGTCATAATTTGATCCATCGCCTGTTTAGCTTGAATAGATTCATGAGTACACTGTTCAGCTTTATCTTTACTGGTGAGCATTACAGTACTCCAGTGTTTTAAGGTCGTTTGCAGTTCAACAACCGATTTTTGTATATGAACAGTAGCATCTTGCGTTCTACTTGCTAACGTCCGAACTTCGTCAGCTACAACAGCAAACCCCCGTCCTTGCTCACCTGCGCGAGCAGCTTCAATAGCCGCGTTTAAAGCGAGTAAATTTGTTTGATCGGCGATACCTTGAATTTCAGACATTATTGTTGAGATATTATCGGCGTCAGCGACAAGTTTAGTCGCACTAATGGCAGCACTCTCAACATCAGACGTTAATTCAGAAATTTTATTTTGTGTGGCATCGAGAACAGTGACCGCCTGTTGGCATGCCTGCTGAACACCTTGCACCTGATCATATGCACCATTGGTATTCTGGCTAACTTCTCTAATCGTTGCGCTCATTTCAGTGATGGCTGTCGCAAGTTGGGTTAAATGCGAATTTTCTTCTACAAGACCTTCCATAGAGAGCTTCGATGAGCTTTCAAGTTCACTTGCTAAGGAAGTTAAGTGTTCCCCCATGTCTTTACTACGCCCTAGTATGGTTCTTACTTTCGCGTCCAACATAGCTACCGGGTAATTTGCAATTGCAATTAACCCTTTGCCAGAGAAAATATAACGGGAGGGGCTGTCAATGGTCCTTTTAAGTTGATTTATAAACTTGGGCAACCGAAAGAATTCTTCATAAAAAATAATGGATAACCCGCCAAATATAAAAGTAGGTAGAAGCATATACATAAACATGCTGTTAGCTAAAAACCAGCTAATTATATGGCTAGCAAAAAATAAGGTTACGGCCAGCGCGCGTTTTAAAGCGAAGTTAGCATGAAAATCGTGTACCTTTTTCCCGTTGTTTAAATCATTGTAAAGTTGTTGTGCATCTTGCTTTTGCTTTAACGTGGGGCGAGCCCGTACTGATTGATAACCGATGATATTATCATTTTCATATACAGGGGTTACGTAAGCGTCCACCCAGTAATAATCGCCATTTTTGCATCTATTTTTCACCATACCACGCCATGACTCGCCATTTTGTAATTTCTGCCACATGTCCTTAAAAGCAGCCGCAGGCATATCTGGATGTCGGACAATATTGTGTGGTTTACCTTTTAGTTCATCAAGTGTGTAACCGGCTATTTGACAGAAACTGTCGTTAGCATAAGTGATGATGCTTTGCAGGTCGGTGATGGATACAAGTTGCTCTGATTGTGGGAAATCAACTTCCGTTTTGGTGATATTAACGCGTGATCGACTCATAAAAATCTCCTTTAAAAGCAGTCTAGTCAAGTAAAGGGGGTGTTTTATGATCTTGATTAAAAATTGAGAGTTTGATCATAAATAGTAAGCAATAAATATGGTGTGATACGAAAATTATTCCTACTCCTAAATGCATGGAAAATTGTAGAGGTAGAGTTATTTTGGCCTCATAACCAGAGGTATAACTAAAGCTTGTCATCCGACAGCAATAACTTCGCGCCTAATAAGATCAGCACCGTACCTGTCACGCCTTCCATCCAATTCATCATTGCACTACTTTTAAACAATTTTTTGGCCGAGTTAATGGCAAAAGCTAAGCCACATAGCCAGATCATGGCGATTAAAAAATGGATACCTGCCATGGTAAACGACTGTACAATCGGTGAATAATTAAGATCGATAAATTGCGGTAAAAACGCGAGATAAAAAATGGCAGTTTTGGGATTAAGTACGTTGGATAGAAAACCCTCACGCATTGAACGTTTAGCGCTAGATGTCGTGTTATCTTCCTCGAGCATAGCGACTTTATTGCTACCTTTGTAGATAGCGCGAAGACTACCAAGGCCTAACCAGATTAGATATGCCGCGCCAACCCATTTTACCAATTGAAAAAGATCAGCCGATTGCAACAAAATAGCCGAGATGCCGAGTGCCGAGAACATGGCATGCACAAACAATCCCGAACAGATGCCGAGGCTGGTCACGCACCCAGCCATAAATCCGGAACGGCTACTATTACGGATCACCAGTGCGGTATCAAGACCTGGTGTTAATGTTAAAATGGTAATCGCGATCAAGAACGCTTCAAAATTTAAAATGTGCATCACTTTAACTCTTTAGACAAAGTCTATTTATAGCAAGAAACCAAGGCTTGAGTAAAATAATATTGGCTATTAATAACAAAATAGACGCACATTGGATGCCCTGGCTTCAAGCTTCTTGCGTAATTTCTGTTAATACCTGTTTGAAAGTATCTGCAGTTTGTCCTCCCACTATTGAATATTTGCAATTCATGCTGTTCGCTGATGCCGTACTTTTCAATCTGCCGACTCTAAACCTTTATACCCAAGCTTTATCGGCAGTTCTTACCGTCATTTAAAGTTTTACAATCAACTTACCTTTATTTTCGCCGGTAAAGAATAAGTTTAAGCCACTAATAGATGATTCTAACCCTTCTAATACATGCGATCTGTGTTTGATTTTACCAGCCATCACGTAAGGAGTCAGTTTTTCTAGCAGTGCAGGTACTTGATGGAAATGATCTGGCATGGTGAAGCCTTGAATGGTAAGGCGACGCTTAAGGACATTCATCCAGCTTGGGCCAGGTGTTGGTACTTGCTTGTTGTAATCAGCTATTAGCCCACAAACCATAACGCGGCCATGTGGATTCATATGCTCAATAATTAAGTTCTGGATCGGACCACCGGTATTTTCAAAATACAGATCGATACCATCAGCGGCATGCAGTGCCAGTTGCGCATCTAAATCGTCACTCTTGTAGTTAATTGCTGCGTCAAAACCTAATTCATTGACAATCCAATCGGCTTTTTCGTCACTGCCAACAACACCAATGACTTTCAAACCATCTGCTTTTGCTAGCTGGCCGACAATTGAGCCAACCGAGCCTGCTGCACCAGTCACAATAATGGTTTCACCTTTTTGAGGTTTACCCACATTAAATAAACCTTGAGTAGCTGTTAATCCAGGTAACGCAAAAATTGATAATATTGCTTCATCAGGTAGTGACGCTGTGACTTTATTCAGGCCTTGGCCGTTGCTTAGAAAGTATTCTTGCCAGCCCATCATCCCCATCATACGATCTCCCACTTTAAACTCAGGGTGATTACTTTCTACAATTTCGCCGATGCCTGAACTACGCATCACGTCACCTAAGGCTACTGGTGGAATGTAGCTATTGGTATCAGGGCTCATCCAACCAAACATAGCGGGATCAAGTGACATATGACTTTGCTTAACTAAAAACTCGCCCTCGCCCACAGTTGGCATCTGTTTTTGCACAACTTCAAATAGATCTGCGTTGATTGGGCCGCCAGTTGGACGTTTAATAAGATTGATCGCTGTATATGTTGTCATGTGCTTGCTTCCTGTGAATAATATTGTCTGAGAGGTCATTAACTATGGGTCATTCTCCCTCTATTTTACTGTAAGATATATACACTAATTAGCGAATGTTTATTGTCTTAAAGACAATAATGGTGATGAGAGTGAAATATGGATCAATTAAGAGCATTAAAGTATTTTGTAAAGGTTGTTGAACATGGCAGTTTTAGTAAAGCTGCCGAATTGTTTTCTGTTCCGCCTTCATCGCTGTCGCGCAGGATCGCAGATTTAGAGAAAAGTCTAGGTGCCACGCTGTTAAAACGAACAACAAGAACGGTGAACTTAACTGAAATAGGCCAAATCTATTACCAGCAGGTCAGCGAGGTGCTATCTTTATTAGCATACAGTGATGACACAGTGAGAAATTATCAGGCTACACCGATGGGCGTATTAAACATCAGTTCTATGGTGGGCTTTGGTGAACGCATATTATTGCCACTTTTAGACGAATTTAGAACGTTATATCCGCAGATCACCTTAAATGTAAGCCTCAGTGATGAATTATCGACACTAGGTCGTGATGAAGTTGATCTAGCAATTCGCGGCGGTTATGCACCAGATCAACGCGTACTGGCAATAAAGTTAATGGAAAATAATTTCATTGTCGTCGCAGCCCCTCGCTATTTACAAACGCACGGTGTTCCCGTGAATGCCATGGAGCTAAAGCAACACAAAGGGCTGTATTTTAAAACCCCGAATGGCCCAACCCCTTGGATCTGTGAAATCGATAATCAACGCCAAGATGTTTCCGCTGAACAGGTGTTAATCAGTAACAATGGTAAGTGGCTGGTAGAAAAAGCCATCGCGGGATTAGGTATTTTGCTGATGCCACGCTGGGCATTAAAACCGTATATTGAATCAGGTGAACTTACAGAGCTGACTATAACGCCAAGCATTGATATCACTCAGCAACCAAACTTGGGCGTATTTCTGTTGTATCAAAAACAGCGCTATCAAGTACCGAAAATAAAAGCCGCTGTGGATTTTTTAGTCGAAAGAGTGAAAGGGGTTTATTAAATTGGATACGAGCGGTACTCAGATGATGGTTTGCCAAGCACGAGCATTATTGTAATCATCAACAAAGTGAATACATATATTGTGATCACATCGAGTTAACTAGACTAGCTGACTCGTTCGACACGTTGCAGGACTGAAATGAGTTGAAGAACTTACGCTACACAATAAAAATCAGATTATAAATTGTATCGAACCGGTTGAATAGCCTATCACTGAGTGGCTAAATGCAATCAATCACTACAACATTGTCCATTTCATAAAACTGCTGAATTTCCTGGCACTGAGAATTACACCTTACCCTTAGCTTACTATTTTGAACTTCGGATTGTTTAGCAGCCCACTTAACTAGCTTGAGATGTACTGCCATAACCAAGATGTAGAGAAAATTCATTAATTTATTTAAAATCATTTAATGTTGCAGTGCTATTTTTTGACACTAAACTCTCCGTGCTTATGCCTTAATAACAGGCCAAATAATGTTCGCTCAAATCAGGTGCGCCGTAAGCATCAACTGGATTTACTTGTTATTTATTAATTCGGGTTCAAATTCGTACTGAGCATAACGGGTGATACACGCATCTAATAAATCATCATCATCATAAAATTCACAGACCATTTCGGCAATTGCATGCAATGCATCTTTATCTTCACTGTGAATACTAAACATCAGTGTTTCATCACCAAATGTCAGTTTTTCTAATAAGCTTGGGTTCTTTTCTGAAAGCATATTTTCTAACAGCAACGCCCAATCTTCTCCATCGCCTAAAAAATCATGAGCTTCAAAAGCTTTCCATTTTAAATCAATTAACTGTAGGTTATGATCGCGATTGAAAGTTGAAAACAGAAATGGATAGTAAACACTTACTTCCTTCATAATATCTCTCTAATGTGATGGGAATAGTCATTAAATAACTTCTTTAAAAGAGCAAGAAGTTAAGCCCTCCACCCTACTCCTTGTATTTTAATTAAATGATAGATACATCATGTTTTGCCTTATTTCCCTTCATAATGGCATATTTAAACACCGCTATTTATGATATTTGTGAGCGCAGTGATGCTGGCACTTATTTCTTATCTTGTTTGTACATCCGTTGGTCGGCTAATGCTAAACACTCAGATTGATTTCGGGTTTCAAAACTTGTGACAATACCAAAAGTGATATTACCAAAAAAAAATAGATACCTATAAAGGGTTAATGATCTAAGTCAATGAATAAAATTATTTTCATAGTATGATTGAATTAAATGATAATGACTATCATTTAATTCATACGTTTATGACGTAAGCCAGTCAGAATAGAGAGATAAACTTAGGCATAGAGTGCCATATTTGGATAAGTAATTATGAACAGTTTAATATTTAATAACTCACTAGCATTATCATCCGAAGACTTGCTCACCACACAAGCAGCAGCTCACAACTTATCTCAAGCTCAAGTAAACCAAGATTACGTTATTAAGGGTGTGGATGCAGGGGAGCCAGAAATTGCTAACTTCCTATTCACACTGGGCTGTTTTAAAGGTGAAACCATCACATTGATCTCGATACTGTCAGAAAGTTATGTCATCAGTATTAAAGACGCGAGATACAGTATCGACTGTGACTTAGCTCAAGCAGTGCTCATCTAATTTTATCTACACAATTCATATATAAAAATACAAGCGATTAACGCTTGAAACTTTAAGCCGTGGCAATCCAGTAGGGCGTTGTCACGCTTACCGATGATAATGATTATTATCATCATTATCATTATAACTAGGGGTTTGTTTTGAAAATAGCATTAGCGGGTAATCCAAATAGTGGGAAAACTACATTATTCAACGCTTTAACGGGGCAAACAGCCCATGTTGGAAACTGGGCAGGTGTCACGGTAGATAAAAAAGAAGGGCTATTAAAGAAAACATTTAATAAAATTAATGCAGATATTACTGTCGTTGATTTACCCGGCGCTTATTCAATGTCTCCTTTTTCTTCTGAAGAAGCAATCACGCGAGATTTTGTCAAAAATGAAAAACCAGATGTGATCCTTAATATTGTCGATGCTACAAATTTAAGCCGCAGTTTATTTTTCACCACACAATTATTAGAACTTAATATTCCGGTTGTGCTTGTTCTTAATAAAAGTGATTTAACCAAGAGCAAAAAAACAATCATTGATACTCAAGCATTAAGTAAAATACTTGGATGCCCTGTCGTTGAAACGACGTCTACAAACAGCTTTAAAAATGGTTTAGATAACGTAGTCTCTACAGCCGTTGAGCTCAGTGGCAAACACCAAACTGCACCTTTTGATAATGAAAACATTGATTTAAGCAATGCTAAATTAGTCGAGGCTTCAGATATTAAACGCTTTGAATTTGTAAAAACTACTGTAGCAAAAGTAGAACACAGACAACTCAAAAATAATACCCAGACAACTCAAGATACTGTCGATAGAGTCATTGCCAATAAATGGTTAGGACTGCCTATTTTTGCGCTGATCATGTGGTGCGTATTCTCTATTTCACAAACTCATTTAGGGCCCATTTTAGCCGATGTTCTGGTGGGTTGGATTGATGCGTTTTACGGCTGGGTAGACGGGTTATTAGGTAGCGATATTTCACCGGTATTAAGCGCGTTACTGCTAGACGGTATTATCGGTGGTGTTGGTGCCGTAGTCGGGTTCTTACCCTTGATCATGGTGCTGTTTTTCTTACTGGCATTACTTGAAGATTGCGGTTATATGGCGCGTGTTGCCGTCATTATGGATCGCTTTTTTAAACACCTAGGTTTGTCTGGTAAATCTATTATTCCTATGATTATTGGTACTGGCTGCGCGATTCCGGGTATCATGGCGACCAGAACAATCAAAAATGAAAGACAGCGCAGAACCACTGCGATGTTAACGCCGTTTATACCGTGTGGTGCGAAACTGCCGGTGATCGCATTATTTGCGGGTGTATTTTTCAATGATGCGGCATGGGTCGGCACATCTATGTATTTCATGGGGATTGCAATCATCACCTTTGGTGCATTAGTGGTGATGCGTATTACAGGCGAAAAAAATTCGCGGTCATTCTTTATCATGGAACTACCTGAATATAGATTCCCAAGTATAAAACGCGCGGTTGTTTCTACACTCTCAAGAGCAAAGGCATTCGTTATTAAAGCCGGTACCATTATTTTGTTATGTAACGCTGTGGTACAAGTGATGCAAACATTTAATTGGCAATTTGAGGTGGTTGCTGAAGGCGCGACAGGAACAAGTATCCTCGCGAGTGTGGCATCACCATTCGCATTGGTGCTAGTACCTCTTGGGTTTGGAGTATGGCAATTGGCTGCTGCTGCGATCACAGGTTTCATTGCTAAAGAAAATGTAGTAGGTACATTAGCGGTTGTTTATGGCATTACTAACTTTATTGATACCGAAGAGCTTGCATTGATTTCTGGCGGTTCAGATGTTGCGAGTATCATGGGATTGTCTTCTGTGGCGGCATTATCTTATCTGATATTCAATTTATTTACGCCACCGTGTTTTGCCGCTCTGGGGGCAATGAACGCTGAAATGGAAGATAAGAAATGGTTGTGGGGCGGTGTCGCATTCCAATTCGGCATGGGTTACGTTGCTGCATTCCTCACTTATCAGATTGGTACATTAATCACGACTGGGGCATTAGGCCAAGGGTTTATATACGGTCTAGTGGTTACTTTAATACTTGTCGGTACTTTGCTTTACTTTATGTACAAAGGTGATCGCAAGGCTGAACAAAAGTTAAATCTGTATACCGCATAGGAAACTAATTATGGCGAATATAATAGTCTCTCTCGTTATTACTTTGATTGTCGTGCTCGCTATTTCAAAAATAATCAGTGAAAAGCGTAAAGGTTCAACATGTATCGGATGCTCTGGGAGTGGTCAATGTAGCACTGCTAAACCAGCGCAAAAAGCACCCTATTTAGATCAAAAAATAGAAATCAAACAAGTAATATAAAAATAAAACCTAACGTACAAGTGTAACGGTTAAGTGAATAAAACCTCCTCATTGGAGGTTTTTTTTGATCTAGAAAAAAATTAGAATTGTGTGTTCATTGTCGATAGACACTTAAGAAGTATGACACATTCATTTTCATCTAAATTAGAAGTAATGTCTTGAGTCAACCTGAGGTGTAGATCATCATGTTCATGGTAAAGTTTCTGTCCCTCGTCGGTTAAGTCAACCAAGATAGAGCGTCGATCAGAGTGATGGGGACGTCGCTGAATAAATTCAGCATTAACCAACTTATCTATTTGCACAGTCAGTGTACCTGTCGTTATACCTAATCGATTAGCAAGTTCCTTCATACGCATTGCGCCGTGATTGCCCAACACTTCAATGGTATGGGTTTGCGCAAGTGACAAATGCTTGTCTTTTACAACGGACTGCTCCCATGAAGAAAGTTTATCATAAAATTCAATAATGGAATGATTCAATTTTTCAAGTTCTTTCATTGGCAATTTGACCTGTCTCTGTAAAGTGGTTTACTTCAATTGTTATATGACTAATTTTATCAAATTTAGTCAGTAACTGCTTGTAATAATCCACAGTTTTTGGATCGTTAGCAACTAATGAAATTATTGCAGCGTAGTGATCAGCACTGATTTTCCAAATATGAACATCACTGACTTTATTATCGTTTTCCATTTCTAAGGTATTAATTATTTTCTCTTGATATTCAGGATAAATACTTGCATCAAGCAGGATCGGACTCGTTTGCTTTATCAGGCCAAATGCCCATCGAGTAATAATCACTGAGCCTACAATGCCCATTAACGCATCGACCCAGTTCCAGCCCCAGTATTTCCCTGCAACGAGTGCGAATATAGCCAGCACAGACGTAAGCGCATCGGCTAAGACATGAAAGTAAGCGGCCTTCATATTGTGGTCATCATGATCGTGATCATGATGGTGATGGTCATCTTTTAGTAAAAACACACTAATAATATTAACTGATAGACCAAGCACGGCAACCAGAATAGCTTCATTAAATTGAATTTCCTGCGGTGACATTAAGCGATGAATAGATTCACCAAGCATAATCATCGCAACTAAACCAAGGGCAATGGCACTGCTAAATCCCCCTAAAACGCTGGCTTTGCCAGCACCGAAAGCAAGCGATTCGTCGTTGGCATGCTTGCGGGCATATTGATATGCAAAAATGGTAATCAAGAACGCTACTGCGTGAGTGCCCATATGCCACCCGTCTGCTAATAAAGCCATTGAACCGTAAATGGTTCCTGCGGCAATTTCGATTACCATGGTAATGACCGTTAGGATAAGCACATAATACGCACGTCGCTCACCCTGATGGTTATGGTTGGTAAAATTATGCTCGTGTTGCCACTTTTGTATTGTGTGAGTGTACATTGTTCCTCCTGATATTTAGATTGACAGTCAAACTAGATTTATTTTATATAGTTTGACGTGCAATGTAAATGATCTTTTGAGTTATGCCTATTTGAAGTTCCCCTAGCTGAAGCAAGGGGATTCTTGTCGTCTACGGTTTAGGCATTGCAATATTAAATTGCGTTAGTCTTCTAAAACCTCTTTATGGATATTGATAGCAGCATTATGATCTCTATCGTGAACAGCGCCGCATGCGCAAGTCCACTTCCTGATCGCTAATGACCACTGCCCAGCGTATAACGCACCACACTCGCTGCACATTTTAGACGAAGGAAACCACTGGCTAATAGCTGATAATTTACGCCCGTACCAATCAGCCTTATATTCTAACTGCCTTGCTATTTCACCGAAATTAGCATCATGGAGATGCTTTGCCAACATCGACACCGACCGTTTTATTAATAATCGGCAGCTGTTTTATCGCTTCTTTCACTAATATTGAAACAAAATACTTACCTGATTTAGTCTTGGATACGGTAAGTGAACTTGGTTTTCCAGTGAAGTAGCGCGACCACTTTATTTTAAGCGGTTGCTTCATTTTAGCGAGTAATAATGATTGTTTATCTGCATCCCATTTGAACCCGTTACTCATGTAACTGGCTGATTGATAATGATGCTTTGATTTAAATTTAGGGTAACCAAACCCTGACTTAAAAAAGGACTGAAAACCTTTGTTAAGGTGTTTTAACGCCTGTTTCAAAGGCACGCTTGATACGTCTTTCAGCCACAAAATGACGGGGTTTTACGTCAAAGATGATAAACCCCGTCGACCGTTCTCGATTTATTCTTGCAAGTTATGTGATATGAAAAATAATTCCTACTCCGCACATAACTAAATCTATGGCTAATCGATATCAACATATAGTTGATGGGTTGAAGTTCTAAGCCATTTAGGGACAAAACCTTGTTAGGCTAACAAGTATCTTGGTAAGAAATCAGCGAGTAAAAGCTTTACGACATTTGCTTAATAGGTAATACAGAACTATAGCTAAGAGAGAATAAATTAAAACGAAGATTGGTCTATAAGAGATTGATTTGAAAACTAGCACGTCAAAAACGCGAAAAGCACAACACTTTTGAAGGATACCCTACAAGCCTCACTCCGGCACTTGAGTTCTCTGCTGCGGTTGCTCCCTTCCGGGTCTGGCCGAGTTCACAGAGTATCAATGCGGAGGGACCCATAAGGCACCCATCAAACGTGTTGTGCTTGACAACGAGTGGATTATTAACTATTCACCGATTGTTTGCAACCGTTTATAGCAGTTTTATTCACTATAAATGGTGTTTGCACACTATCCAACCAAGTCGATCGATTCCAGCGCAGTTAAATAACTAGTCGGCTCAGGTACTGAGCGCTAAACATCGTTGCAGGTACTGGTTTACCATACAAATAACCTTGACCAAAATCACAACCTTCTTCGACAATAAACTGATGTTGCTCTGGCGTTTCGACCCCTTCGGCAACAACTTGCAAATTAAGCTTCTTTGCCATCGCAATGATCGCACGCGCTAATTCTTTATCTTGATCACATTCCATTAAATTCGTAATGAAGCTGCGATCTATCTTCAGGGTATCAAACGAATATTTCTGCAAATAACTTAATGACGAATAACCCGTACCAAAGTCATCTAACGAGATGCTGACGCCGAGTTTTTGCAGACCAGCAAGGGATTTGGCTACCTTCTTCTCGTCTTGGAGTAACACACCTTCGGTGATCTCAAGTTCTAACGCACTGCCAGGTAACTGATAATAAGCCAATAGCTGGGCGATACGAGACACTAAATTGTCATCCCGAAGCTGTACTGGTGATATATTCACAGCAATAAAGAAATCATTACCAAAGCTCTTACGCCAGTGTCTTGCCTGTTCCATTGCTGTACGTAATACAAAATTGCCCAATGCTAAGATCTGACCATTCTGCTCGGCTAAATTAATAAACCGATCAGGCGCGACCGCACCCAGTATTGGATTATTCCAACGGATTAATGCTTCTGCGCCCAATACTCGCTGAGTTTTAACACATATCATTGGCTGGTAATGTACCGACATTTCGTGTTTATCGAGTGCTTCTGCTAAGTGCGATTCTAAATAGTGTCGTTCACCAATAACGGCGCTCAATTCTTCAGTAAAGAAGTTATAATTGCAGCCTTTATCTTTACTCGCAGTCATCGCCGCTTCTGCTTTTTCGACCAACGCGATACCTTGGTCTTCGGCTGAGTCCGCTAAAGCAATACCAAAACATACCTGAGTGGTAATTGTATACTCGTCTATTATAAACGTCGATTCAAACGCATGTGATAAACGCGAAATTAAATCAATGACTTGTTCAACTACATTTTCGTCACGAACAACAATAGCAAATGCATCACCCCAGCAACGCGCGACTAAATATTCGGTGGTTAGCTGTTGGTGAATACGTTGACTGACTTCCAGTAATACTTTATCGCCTATCGCATAACCATAACTATTATTAATCGATTTGAAATTGCGAATACCAAGATATATCACCGCCAGTTCATTGTCATCATCAACACTCGCCAGCATGTCATCCATCTGTGAGACTAATGACAGTTGGTTAGCGATGCCAGTAAGCCCGTCATATTCTTGTTGATAAATAAGAGTTGATTCTAATGCCGAACGGCTATCTTGTTCGTGCAATAACGCTTGATTAGACAAGGTCAGAGCCATTGATTTTTTAGCAAGCATGGCCTGTAACTTACGATTAGCGTGCAGTAATTCTGCTTTTTCGTAGAGAATAGCGAGATCAGCGATCATTGATTGCTGAAAACGAGCGATCAGTAATTTACAGTGTGGTGTAAATTCGCGAGCTTGGCTATCTAAAACACAAAGAGTGCCAAAGGCTTGATCATCAGGCCAAGTAAGGGGTAAACCGTAATATGCCATGATGTCAGCGTTAACATTTGGATCAAAATGCCAGGTTAAATCTTGTGAAGCGTCTTCGATAAGTAGCTCTGCTCGGTTATAAATAACCTGTGCACAGTAACAACTCAGTTGCTTTGATTCTGATAACGACGATGAAATCACGCTAGTCGTGTCGTTTGACGAAAATATTCGCACATCACTATGGTGAACGCGCATAATTAATGCTGCTGGTAAATTCATAATGCCAGCGATCAACTCTACAGTTTGTTGCCACCCACGAAACATAGGCTCCGGGATCTCAATAACCTGAGTATTAATATTTAGCATACTACATCTCTGTTAACTACACCGTGCTATATGACATGGTAAAGCGTTATTACTATGTCGCTATTCATCTGATGAATAAGGAAGATTATGTATACTACAAGAAAACAAAGCCAACACCAAGTTAGATTGATAACATGCAAGAATAATCACCATTTAGCTCAACTATTTGTATAAATTTGTGATCCAAAGTTGAATTGGCGCGCGCATCAATTTGATACCACTCACATTTATACTATCCGGTAACGAATAATATTTTATTGGCCACATAAATTTAATCAGTTTACCCACTAAGAACTTATTCATATCTTTAACGGATAGCGGTTCTGTTGAGTCAATCACCGCGACCGGACGCTGACCAAACTCTGCATTTTCGCAGGGAAACACCAAGGCTTGATTAATTAACGGATGCGAAAGTAACACGCGTTCAATTTGTTCTGGGTGAATATTTTCACCACCAGAAATAAACATATTGTCACTGCGGCCTAAAATAAAAAGTTCATCAGCCCGTTTATCACCGAGCCTCTTCTCGCCGAGATCGCCCGTGACCAGCCAACCTTTATCGTCAGTCATACTCCGTAATACGCCACGATAATAATAACCTATCCCCAAACTAGCCCCGCGTACTTTAATGCTCTGACCGCAAATAATTAATGAACGATGTGCTAATAAAGTGCCAACACCCGCGCTGCTATCCGCTCGTTTAGCGGTAACAGTAGAGGCCATTTCGGTCATGCCGTATCCGGACCAACATTCAATGCCTAAAGACCTGGCTTTATCGGTTAATACCACCGGGATCACCGCACCACCTAACAAGATACGTTTCAGGCTAATCGTGTCTTTCGCTATATCAAGTTCGTTAAGGTAACGTTTCAGTTGAGTCGGCACTAAAGAAGCATGCGTCACTTGTGATAACTGTGCAACCAAACTGTCCGCTGACGGCAGTACCAGTTGTCCACCAGCAAATAACCAACGCCACACAATCGCCAGTCCAGATACATGAAATAAGGGTAAGGATAATAACCAACTGTCTTGCGCGGTATAACAGAACGATTGCAATAATCCTGCCGCAGAATATAAATGGTTGTTACCGCTGTGCGCCACGGCTTTGGCTTTGCCACTTGAGCCAGAAGTAAACACGATGCTGGCTAATCGCTGTGCTTGCCATTCAGCTTCTACATCTACATCTACATCTACAACAGCACTATCAATATAAAACTCTGGGAAGCAAGTAAACACTAACGGCTTAGCACCTCTATAATGCAGGTCGTTTAACACATTAAATTCGGGATCAGATAGCCAAATATACGTTGCAGCTAACGTTTCAAGTTTATCATTTAATTGTTCACTACTCTGCTTCGGATCTAATACCACACAGCACGCGCCCAGTCGTAAACCAGCCAAATACAACCACAATACAGTTAAATTGTTAGTGCTTACTGCGGCGATGACATGCCCTTCCCGTACACCTTGCCCACTTAACTGTTTGGCATAACTGTTAACTAAACCATTAACTTGCTGCCACGTAAATTGCTGCTCACCATAGACCAACGCCACTTGTTCAGGGTTTAGATCCGCCCAATGCAGCCAAGGCCATAGCTTAAAACCAACGTCATCTTTCATGATACTTGCTCATATTTATTCATACTTTGTTATTGTTATTGATAGTTAGTCACGGATAACCGAGATAAGGGCGTTAACGGTAATGTACAATTTGGCCAAGGTTCAACGAGTTGCTGCTTAAATACATTGACCGTATCTAACCCTGGTGTTGTATCTGGGGTTAATAATTGTGCCAAACGCGCTAATTGCGTTAGTCCAAAACTAGATTCAAGACTTGAGCTGATCACCGCTGTTAATCCCTGTTGATGCGCGAGTTCAATTAACTTAGCGCAATAGGCAACAGTGCCGGTCAGCATAGGTTTAATAACAATGGCTTTAACAACGATGCCGTTAACGCCTGAATTTGACGAGGAAATAAGCGGTAATGCGCCCTGTTCTTGCCCGTTTTTATCTATTTCGCGTAAGCTTTCATCCCACGCAATAGCAATGCCGGTTAGTCGCGAAAACTGTAAACAATCACTCGGGGTATGACAAGGCTCTTCAATAAAATCGATACGTTGACGATATTCAGCAGGGAGCTGATTTGCAAATGCCAGCGCGGCAGCCAATGACCAGCGGCGGTTCGCATCTAGACGTAGGCGTAAGTGTGAATACGTCTGCAGTAAGTACCGCGCAATGTCACCGTCATGGCGAGCAGCCGCAACGCTTGGTTGGGTGGCGATTTTTAACTTACATAAAGTACTGGTAACAAGTTGCGCATGTTTAGCTTTTATTAATCGATAATCAGCAGCCAATAATAGCGCACTGTTAGCGTGATGATGATTGTTGCTGCAATGAATAGTTTGCGCTAGTCCATTTTCCAATTCCAAAAGTGCCATACTAAAGCCAAACGCAACAGACGGACAACAAGTACTCAGATCCACGACGCCATGTGCTAACCAGCTGTTAATCACGCTTTCCAGTTGGTGCTTGGCTTGAGTTGCTGTCTCTTGACTAAATCCAGGTAAAGGGGCAATTTCACCACGCCCCAGCTTATACGGCTGACTGCGGTTAGGCTGTTCAGTATTTCCCTGCAATTGAGCACTCTCCTGTAATTCAACTATCCAACCTTCACGCACAGTCAGCGACTGGTCGCGTAATATCATGGCGCAGTCTAAAGATAACTGATAATGGTACAGCTTAACCTTACGAGGCATTTAATTAAGGGTTACGTGGGAATTTACTGAAATCAGGACGACGTTTCTCATTAAAGGCATTACGCCCTTCTTGCCCTTCTTCTGTCATGTAGAACAGCATAGTGGCGTTACCTGCTAGTTCTTGTAAGCCAGCCTGACCATCACAGTCTGCATTTAATGCGGCTTTTAAACAACGTAACGACATCGGGCTGTGCTGTAATATTTCACGACACCAACGTACCGTTTCACGTTCTAGCTCAGCCAATGGCACAACGGTATTCACTAATCCCATATCTAACGCTTCTTGGGCATCATAAAAACGACATAAAAACCAGATCTCACGGGCTTTCTTCTGCCCGACAATACGCGCCATATACGATGCACCCCAACCACCATCAAACGAGCCAACTTTAGGACCAGTTTGGCCAAATTGGGCATTATCTGCAGCAATGGTTAAATCACACATCATGTGTAGCACATGACCACCACCAACAGCGTAACCCGCTACTGCGGCAATCACAGGTTTCGGACACGTTCGGATCTGGCGTTGGAAATCTAATACGTTTAAGTGGTGCATGCCTTCGTCGTCTTTATAACCGCCGTAATCACCACGGACCTTCTGGTCACCACCCGAGCAGAAGGCATGTTCGCCAAGTCCAGTTAAAATGATCACCCCGATTTTTGAGTCATAACGCGCATCTGCTAATGCTTGCATCATTTCGTTTACTGTCTGTGGACGAAATGCATTACGTACTTGTGGACGCGCAATGGTAATTTTGGCAATACCATCGGGTGATTTATGAAAATGAATATCTTGGTATTCGCCAGTGCAATCTTGCCATTCAATCTGTGCGTATAGTTCTTCTTCGGTAATACCAACTGTTCTTGACATGATTTTTCCTAATCTGTTAATTTTTTTAATATATATATGAATAGCTAATCGATGAATCTAACTATCTAAACGGCCTTAAGCTGCATGCTTACATAACGCTTTTTTGCTCACAATCTCACTGACAAAATCACTGACTAGCTCAATAAATACAATCGGTCGGTCTGCATGTACGTTATGCCCAGCTTTAGCAACAGCACGATAATCCAGCTGACTTGCTTGGGTTAACTGTAAAAATTTAGGGTCTAGCTCACCACATACCATTCGCACATAAAACTCGGCGTTTTGTAATTTAGGTAACAAAAATCTTTGTTTCGATAATGACGTTGCAGCCAGCATTTTGCTTATCTGCACGCCACCATTAAAGCCGTTGTGGTTTGCTTGTATTTGACTACGTGTATCAATCAGTGCTGTTTTTTGCGTAATGGTTAATGATGCAAATACCCCTTGCTGATACCAATCTGGTAAGACTTGAGATAATGGCGCTTCGCTAAACCGTGTCACCCAACCTAAATCATGTAATCCACGTTGTAATTGTTCGGCGCTACTATTTAAACCCGGGTTACCGCTTTCTAATAACATGCCATCGATAGTGTACGGCCAATTAACGGCGGGTTCGTCGGCGATCGTCATGGCAATACGCGCCCCTAACGAGTAACCAATAAAAACAATATGCTCTAGTTCATACTGTGCCAACGTCGCAATGATAAGTTGCTGCACATCCTGAAAATCATTAACCGTTACAGCTTGGCTACCCGCATGCCCAGGTAAATCAATACAGATACACTGATAGTCCGATGATAAGTGTGCAACTACCTGCTGCCAATCTGCCGTTGAGCCCAACAAACCATGTAAAAACACTAAACTAGGCTTTGTTATAGCACCTTTTTCTGGGTTATTAACGGGTGCAAACGATTCTGAATATAACGGTAATAGCGTCGGTGTCGTGATGACACTGTTAGATAAATTGCGCATTTTCAACCTCGCTAAACAATTGCTTAAGTTGCTGGGCTGCGGCCCCTGCGGGTGTCACGATCTCGACCAATAAAGTGCGTATTTTACCCGTAATATCACTCATCGGATTTAACCCGTGATCAATCGCCGAAAGCGCATCAGCCAAACTCCGAGGTTGGATATAATCTAAATCAAACATTGCCGCAGCATGTTTAAAATTAAATCCATGTGGCATACGATACAATTGTTCTTTTTGCTGCTGCGCAACAGGCAACATATCGAAAATCGCACCGCCGTCATTGTTCACTACCACGATCACACTTGGCAATGTCGGATTGGAAAATAAAGCCAGCGAATTTAGGTCGTATAACAAAGACGTATCGCCCAACAGGCAGAGCATTGCTTGTTGTTGGCCTTGCTGTACCCCTGCTGCAGTCGCCAGCAAACCATCTATCCCCGAAGCCCCTCGATTACTAAACACGGGAACGTTGGGAAATTGGGCAAACATGTCCAATAATCGGACAGTCAGACTGTTACCGATAAATAAACTCGTTGCAGAGGTTAAACGAGGCATAGTGAGACAAGTAGCTAACGTAGCAGCAAAACTTATCTCAGTTAAATTATCAATATAATTGGTTTCGACTAATTGCCGCACTTTACTGCTGGCACTGGTGAGTATTTCAGCCCATTCATACCCGTAAATAGCAGGATAACACTGGCTAACGTCGGCAAACACACGGCTATTGGATGATACAGTTGCACTTAACTGGGTATTTAATTTACCGCTTGCGAACAACGCTAACCAAGATGATATCGGACTGATAAATTGTTTACAGCGGTGATGATAAGGGTCTAATTGCCCTGTTTGTTCGGCGATTAACCAGTAATCTTGCCAGTCATGTTGTGCAATGAACTGACCTAAACGCTTTGACACTAAGCGAGCACCAAACTGGACTAACACTTCCGCTTCCGCTAACTTATCGTGACATGCTTGATTTTGTAACCAGATATCATAATGCGCCCAAGCACTGCTCCCCCCCGATTGCGGATCGACCAATACCGGCCAGCCTAAGACAGCCGCCCATTGCTTGACCGCTTGCATATCCGCGAGTGCGAGTGCGCCAATCACGATTAAGCCTTTTTTGTGCACGACTGGCATGTTGCCATGCAGATCTGCGTATTTATCATCAGTAACATCAATGTACCGCATATGAATAGATGAATATGCTTGCAGTGAAGTCTGCCAGCTATTTATACCAGTAAGGTAATCACTAAAATCAGCCTCGCCCCCATATAAAGGTTCCGGGTAAGGGCAATTAATATGCACAGTTCCCCCCACTTGCTGCTGCAGCGCTAAACTTTGGTCAATGTTGCTCAGTAACCATTGTGGCGTGATGGTTAAACTTGGGCTAGGCAATAACAGTTGATGACAAACATGACTTGAGAATAACCCGGCTTGTTGAATAGCTTGATTAGCGCCACAATTAATTTTCTCTAGCGGCCGATCAGCCGTGAGTAACACTAATTTCTCCTTCGTTAGGCCACTTTCAACTACCGCCGGTAATAAATTAGCGACCGCGGTTCCCGAGGTAACAATCACAGCAATGGGCGCTAATAATGATTTAGCTAACCCCAACGCATAAAAACCTAATCCACGTTCATCAAAATGACAGTGCAAGGTTAAACTGTCATGTGCTTCAGCCGCCAATACCAAAGGCGTAGAGCGCGAACCTGGCGCGACACACACATGGCGTACACCTAAACGACACAGCTCTTCTAAAATTAAACGCGCCCATAAACGATTTAATGGCGCTTGTATGTCTGCAAGCGATTGATTCGTCATCATGCGCGTTGTTGCTCCGAGGTAAATAAATTGGCAAGCACATGCTTCTGCTTATGATCGTGATGGTCGTTGGTATCACTATGCTCATTACTGTCAGGTTCAAGCAAGGTTAATAAGGTGGCTGTTTTACGTTCTAATTCTTGCCACTCACTCATTGGATCAGACCCCGGCACTATCCCTGCCCCCGCAAACAGTTGTAATTCATTTTCTACTATTCGAGCACTGCGGATCGCAACACAAAACTCACTTTTATGTTGGCTCACATAACCAAGCGCACCGCTATACCAACCCCGTGAAAATGGTTCATTCTCGGCAATGAAATCTAATGCCGGTTGACGTGGTAATCCTGCGATCGCAGCCGTTGGTTGTAAGCTAGCTAATAACTCAGCATCGTCAACACCCGCAACAAGTTCACCTGATATGTGATGCTTTAAATGCTGCACTTTACGCAATTTAACTAATTCTGGTCGCATAGATACTTGTAACGAAGTACAACGGGTACCTAAACGCGACATTAAATCATCCACCACCAAACGGTTTTCATAACGATTTTTAGGATCATGTAATAACCAATTGGCCAACGCGCGATCTTCTCGTGCATCATCACTGCGTGCCGCCGTGCCTGCCAACGCCTCGGTGTGCAATTGGGTGCGGGTGCGGGTAAATAATCGCTCTGGGGTCGAGCCAACAAAGTAATCGTTTGGCTTAAGCGCGAAAATGAAGTGGAAACAATGCTGATTGACTTGGCGGCTTTTCTGTAAAAACTGTGCCGCAGAAAGGGGACGGTTTAAAGTCAGTATACTTTGTCGCGCTAACACAACTTTAGCAAATCGCTGCTGCTTAATTGCAGTTAATGCTTTAGTGACAAGGTGAGACCATTGGTTAAATTCAGGATAGTGGCTACGCGCTTCAATCTTGTAAGATAACGGGATGGGTGTCGGTGCAGGCGTAATTAGATTCGCTAAACTTTCAAGCAACACCGTTTTATCATAAGCTTGCGCGGTACTATCTCTTCCAGCATCTTTGTGAAGTAACACTGGATCAGCAGGTAAGTTCACCGATAATTGCCAACTATTGGTGTTACGCGTTAATTCGATTTGCGGTAAAAAATAATATTCTTGATGACTAAAATCACACCCACCCCAAATTCGCTGCGGTCCAGAAAACTTGCCTTTAGCAGCATTGATATTATTAAAATGACAACATTGGCCTAACGCGACGACTTCTTCATCGCCGTCTCGAGATTGCCAATAGAATTGAGGGAATAAAACTTGAGCGTCAAACCACTCAATCAGTTCGGTGGAATGCAAGGGCTGTAACTCGACCGAAAGACGAGTTTGCTCTGGCTGAGCATGAATAATCAGTTGCTGTAATGCTTTAATCGCAGTTGTTAGTATCAACAAGGCGGCCCCTTAGTAAACTACTACTTAGGGGATGAATTTTAACATGATTTACATAGGATCTTTCACAACCCTATACTAAATGAGTAGGTATTCAAAGAGTCTATAGCCTAGATCAATAAAATGTTCGTTTTAGAAGAAAATAAACTTCGAACCAACACCCAATAGCAACAACGCAAAATAACGTTTTAGGATATGACTTGGCAAAGAATGGGCTAATTTTGCCCCTTGTTTCGCAAACACGGTACTGGTAATGATAATGCCAAAGAACGCCGGTAAATAAATATAACCCAAGCTGTATTCGGGTAATTCAGGGTTATTCCAGCCAGTAATGATATAAGTGCACATACCCGCTACCGCAATCGGTAACCCACAAGCGGAAGAAGTAGCAACCGCATTACGCATTTCCACACGACACCAAGATAAGTAAGGCACGGTTAGCGAACCACCACCAATACCAAATAATGCTGAAATTGCACCAATAACACCACCTGCAACACTCAATCCGGCACCCGTTGGTAACTCATGCTCTGCGTTTGGTTTTAAATTAAGACCCATTTGCACGGCCACGATTAATGCATAAATACCAATGATCATTTGCAATGTTTCACCGGGCAAATAGTCAGCAAAAATACTGCCTAGTACCGCACCAATCACAATACCAAACGTCAGGCGCTTGACCAGAGACCAATCAATGGCCCCTTTACTGTGATGGGTTTTTATCGAACTCATCGAGGTAAAGATAATGGTTGCTAGCGAAGTACCAATGGCTAATTGCGTCAGTACCTGTGGCGAAAGGTCTTGTAAGCTAAAAGAGAAGACTAATGCCGGCACGATAATTAAACCGCCACCGACACCAAACAGCCCTGCAATCAACCCTGCCGCAGCACCTAAAACTAAATATAAAACCACAATCATCACGATAAATCCTTTTAAACACACACCTACATTTGAGGTCGTACTATATCAAACTTGAAATAATAAAGTATCTAAGTTGATATAAGAAAGTGGCAATGATGGTGGTCTACACACTAAACAATGGTGGTCGATACGCTAAGAAAGTGACAGCACACCCGTTGATAACAGGTAAATAGCCCCCGCAGCGCCAGCGAGTAACAACAGAGAGTAAGCGTAATCTCGCTTGCTAAATGCCTGCTGTTTTTCGCTAAGGGCTTTTTTGTAAACCAACACACCCGGTAAATATAACAATGCACATAGCAGCATGTATTCAACCCCCGCCGCATACACAAGCCAAGCACCATAAAATGAGGATACTAATGCAATAACAAGATCTTTCTTACGACTTTCAGTGGCACTATAACCTTCACCGCTTAGCGCTACTTTTACGCCGTAAGCACCGACTAAGAAGTACGGTAATAACACCGCCGAAGTAGCAATGTTGACCAGTGCTAAATACGAGCTTTCTTGTAACAAGGTTAAGATCAAAAACAGCTGCACCAAACAAGATGAGAACCACAATGATGTTGTTGCTACGCCGTTGTTGTTTTCTTTGGTAAATGCTTTCGGGAACAACCCTTCTTTCGCAGCAATGAAAGGGACTTCGGCACTGATCACCGTCCAGCTTAATAACGCGCCGGATACTGAAATAATCAGACCCGCATTGATCAGCATTGCGCCCCAAGGTCCGACAATCACTTCTAAAATATGAGCCATTGATGGATTTTGTAATGCGGCGACTTCCGGTTGCGTCATCACACCTAAGGTAAACAAGCTCACCGCGATGTAGAGTATTAATGCCGAGAACAGCGCAATACCGGTTGCTTTCGCCACATCACGTTTGTCTTGCGCACGGTTAGATAAAATAACCGCCCCTTCGATACCAATGAACACCCATAATGTCACCATCATAGTCGCTTTAACTTGGTCTAATACCGAGCCTAATTCCGGTGTTTGCTCACCCCAAAAATCAAGGGTAAATTTATCTAGCTTAAATGCCATAATAACCAAACAAATGAAGGTTAAAATAGGGATGATTTTAGCAATCGTCGCAAAGACATTAATCAAGGCCGCACGAGCCACACCACGTAATACCAACGCATGCATAAACCAGATTAATAACGAACCACCTAATATCGCAATCGGTGTATTACCCTGTCCCATCATTGGATTTTCTGGGGTATCGACAAAATAGCCAATCGCACTGAAAAATACCACTGCATAGGAAACATTCGCCAATAAGTTACAGATCCAGTAACCCCAAGCCGACATAAAACCGATGTAGTTACCAAAACCCGCTTGCGCATACGAGAAAATACCGCCATTCAAATTAGGGTAGCGCACCACAAGATTACGTAATACCGACACCAGAGCTAACATACCGCAACCCGTAATCAACCAACCCAGTGTAATGGCGCCAGGTGATGCGGATACAGCCACATTTTGCGGTAGACTAAATATTCCGGCACCGACCATGGTACTGAATACCAATGCCACTAACATGCCTAGTCCAAGTTTGTTTTCCATCAATAATTCCTAAATCAAGCCAGGTTGCGACATAAAATACCGTAACAACCTAATTTACGCTCGTTAATATACAATAATCTAGCGAATTGTATGGGATTATTATAGATATGCAAGAATATTCACTAAATTTGCATAATTCCAACTTGAAACGTAAAGTTGCTGATAAACTGAGCAGAACCACGCATCACCCGATTTAACTTATCTTTTTTCTTACATCTTGTGCACCATTCAGTTAAAATATGCGGTTCGATTTCTTGCAAAATAATAATCATGACTGATTCTTCACAACAATATCTTTGTCGCACAACTTACCTTATTGATAGCTTTTGGCCGGGTAAATTACTTGAGTTAAATAACACAGGTAATATCAAAGTAGCGGGGACCAATGGTGCCGGTAAAACAACACTACTTAAACTGCCGATGCTGTTTTGGGGTGCGCGACCTGGACGTATTGTTGAACGTAATGCCAACAAGAAATCATTTGCCGCGTATTATTTACCACGTAAAACCAGCTACATCATTTTTGACTACCAGCGTCCAAACGGTACGCCAGATCCCCAACTGTGTCACGTACTGATAAAAAGCGACGGCGATAAACTGCAGTACCGCTTTATCGACAGTCCGTTTGATATCAAAATGTACCTTGATGACGAGGGTAATATCTTTAGCGATGATGACATCAAACGTAACTATCGTACTCAGGTTCGTTGTGAAGTAAGTAGCCTGCTAAGTGTCGATGATTATGCAAGAGTCATTCAGAATCATCGTGATCTCGGCGGCAAGAAATCACTGCGTGCACTGCAACAACGTTTTTCAATGAGCCAAACACCAATTAAGCACATTGAAAAAGTCATTACCTCGGTATTTAATAAGATCTCTAATTTCGACGTAATCAAACAAATGATCATCGAGATCTCGCAAGACGCCATCAGTTCGGAAATGCTTAGCCATAACGTTACTGACATGGTTAATATTGATAAAAGCGATATCGATAGCTGGCTAGCCGATCTGCATTCATCACAAGCAATTCTCAATCTAGAAGAGAAGATCCTAGCGTCATTAACTGACATTGATTCACTGGTTGAAATAAAAAAAGATCTACAGCACCTGCATCACCTTGCTGATATCTACCAACAGAAGTGTAATCAAGATCAAGGCACCGCGGACACGCGTTTAAAAGAAGTACTGCTTGAACTGTCCGACTTAAAAGAAGCACACCGACAGCAAGTATTAGCGATCGAAGACGCCTGCCACGATGAAGAAAAAGCGCATCGCGAAATAAAACACGATCTGGATAAGTTAGAACAAGAAAAGATTGATTTTGAAGATGATGAAGCAGCAACTTATCAGCAACGTGGTTCTGAGTTATCTGATTTTACCTTACGCTTAATCAATCTAAATAATGAACAAACCTTATTAAGTGAAAAATCAGCGGATCTTAGTCGCACATTTACCGAACAACAGCAAAAGCAAGAGCTTGATTTTAACAAGCGTGAGCAACAGCTGACTAACGAGATCAGTTCTCAGCGTCAGCAGTTTACCACCGAGTTAAGTGAAAATAAACTGCACTATGCGACGTTAGAAAGTGAATTAAGAACTCAAACACAAGCGCAGGTTGATCAATTAACCGAAAATAAAACACCGCTTGAACATACTAAGATCTCGCTTAATTTGCAGTTGACACAACCGCAATCTGATCCAGAACTTACAAACCAATCTCAGCAATTACAACAGAATTTAAGCCAGTGTCGTCGTCGTATTAGCGAGCGTCAAGAAGCCTACAACCGTGTTAGCAGCGAGTCTCAAAGCTTACGCCAAAAACAACATCAAGCGCTGCAAACCAACGATCGCTTAAAAATTGAATTAAACCATTTAGCGCAGCAGCACCGCGATGTACAAACGCTATTAAGCCCAGCCAAAGGTTCTTTACATGCCTTCCTTGTTGAACACGTGCCAAACTGGCAAAACAACATTGGTCGTGTCATTAACCCTGAGTTATTAAAGCACCTGCATCTTGAACCAGAGTTATTAGCCGCATTTGCTAACGCAGCGAAACAAGCCGATACTGAAACCGCGCTAACCCAAGTGCAAGACTTTTATGGCATCAAAATAAACCTGAACACCCTAGAAAATGCGTCGTTTACAGACAGTGCATTAGCAGAAAAAGAACAGCATATCACAACGCAGATTGGCGCTAAGAAAGCGGAACTAGAACAACTGCAACAAGCACTTGAGCTGATCAACAAAGACGTAGAAGAGCTTGATAAACAATTAATGTCGAGCAAGCAATTACTGTTTAAACAGAATCAACTACTCACTAGCTTAGTAAATGAAGAAGATGAATTAAACAGTAAATTAGAACAGCATCAAACCTTAGCGATTGCGCGAGTACAAACTGAATTAGCGGATACAGAACTACTCTTAGTTCAAGCACTACAAGCATTAAGCCAAGCGAAAGTTGACTATCAAAGTCGTCATAACGAACTCAACAACGAACGTTTAGGCGTACATTGCCAGCTAGAGACTGACTATAATCAGCGTATTGATAGTTACCAGTCATCACTCGATAATCTGCGCAATGAAGCACAAGTTGAAATGCAACGTATTGCCGATGCCCTCCAAGCCGCACTGAGTGACGCGGGGATTAATGCCAGCATCTTTAACGCCCTTGAAGCGAAAATACAACAAACCATGAAAGCGGTTGAGAATGCCAAAATATTCCAACAAAAAGCAGATAAGTATAATAGCTGGTTAGAAACATCATGGTCGCAAGTGGAACCAGGTCGAGAGCGTTTACGTCGTTTAGATACTGCGATCCAACGTTTCCAACAGCAATTAAAAGATAAAAAGCAAGACTATCAGCAGTCAACCGATAAGCTAGAACAAGAAAAAACCCAGCTCGATAAGCTCGTTACTGACTTAGTATTACAATTAAAAGGCTTAGATAACAGCCTCGTCAAACTTGCAGACTACCCGGCTGTGACACATGATGATTTACCAGAATACAGCGTCAACAACATCTCTAAGCTAACCAACAGTCAAATGAGTCTGTTAGGTAAACAACAAAGTAATGTATTAAGCTCGGTGAATAAAATTAGCAGTGAATTAAAACGTTACTCAAGAAGTACACTGCAAATTGGCTGGTTAGAAAACCGCATTGAAAGTGATCCAGAGATGGTGAACTACCGTCTGGAAGAAGCGATTAACAGCGGTGAGCAGTTGAGCTATGTATTGAAAAATGCCAAATTGTTGCAAACATCGACAACGCACGAAGTGGAATTACGGGCTAACGATATTTTATCTATCTATACCCATTTAAGTAACTTTGATCGCAACATTACCCGTACCGGTCGTAAACTGTCTAGCCACATGAATGGTAAGCAGTTCTTCTCCGCCCTTGGTGATATTAAAATTGCTATTCGTACTAAAATGGACAAGTTAGGTTACTGGAAACAGCTTGAGAATGTAAACGCGGCGTTTGAGGCATACCAAGCCAATACCGAACTCACACACGATCGCAGCATTCCACAAGACTTAATCGATAGCTTAGATGAACTGTCGGCGGTATTGCCAAAAAACAATAGCATGCAGCACAATGAGTTATTTGATATTGAATTCACCATTGTGGAAAATGGTCGAACGACTCGTGCGACAACGCCAAAAGAATTGGAAGATGTATCATCAACGGGTCTATCTTATCTGGCATTAATCACCTTCTTTACCGGCTTAACGACCATGTTACGCCCCGATGCAAATACCGTGATCACTTGGCCTGTGGATGAATTAGGTGAGCTCCACGCTGAAAATATTCAGGCGATGCTAACGATGCTAAACCAGCACGGCATTCTGATCATGACAGCATCACCGTCAACCGATAAATCAGTATTGCAATTATTCGATCATCTATATGAAATTGATAGCCGTAACAAACGTCTGATCCAGATGAATGTTGACGATGATCCACTCATGGCACTGTTAAATGGGGATGCCAAACAAGCCTTAGCAGCAGAGCCTGAATTAACGTCACCGGTAAGCGCAGAGACGTCGTCTACAACTACAGCATCAATCATAGCCGCAACGACACCAGTCACTATGCAAGAAGAGGGTTAACCCATGTTTCAAACTACCGTTGAATTATTGTTACAGGGTCATACCATTTGTCAGGTCAGTCGACCTGATGCATACCGCTACCTGTCTGAGCAAAGCTTATTTGAAAAGATAAATGATTACCTGCGTTTGATTAACCGTAAGGTAAAAGTGATTGAAGACGGCTTAGCCTTTGTCGCTTGTTACTGCACCATTGAAGAAGAAAACCGCGCAGATATTCGTCAGCAGTTACGCCAAGTACGTGATATTTTCCGTCCATTGGTTAACTTTTTAGATCTCGCCATGACCGCCCTGGTACATGATTGTGCCATGCGCGCAGGCGATACCATTCGTTTGTCTGAGTTATTACGTGGTATTGAGCACGAGCCAACGTTAAAACAACAATTGGCGTTATTAACCAATAAAGGTATTTTCAAAACTAGCCGTAATGATATCTCGGAACAACTTAACTTTATCTTAAAAAAATTAGCTGATGCTGGCTACGTACAACGTTTAGAGACGGGTAGTACTCTTTATCAGATCACCGCTAAAATGAATTACATTCACGAGTTAATTGATTTTATTAATGACAGTGAATCGTTGAAATTAGAAACACAAGATAACCCTATCTTCGATGACTCACAGTCGGAGATGTTTTAATGTCACAGTTGCAAAGCGCTTCTGAAGTCGAAAAAATTGCCCAGATAATACGCACCTCGTTTGCTAAGACAAACAGCA
This sequence comes from Moritella yayanosii, assembly GCF_900465055.1. Taxonomy (NCBI): domain Bacteria; kingdom Pseudomonadati; phylum Pseudomonadota; class Gammaproteobacteria; order Alteromonadales; family Moritellaceae; genus Moritella; species Moritella yayanosii. The sequence continues at coordinate 1,450,144 of NZ_LS483250.1, forward strand.
GCATGTTAGCGCAAGCATATTTCGATGGTGGCATTATTGATAATGGTGAGAACACCGCCTTGTTAGAAATGCTCACCAAGAATGGGCTGATCCGCCCAAGTGAAGAAGATGGCACTTATATGCTGGCCATCAACTTAAAGCGTATTCTAGACAAACTATTATTACGCCATGCGTCTTATCGTAAACGTACTGATATTGCCAAAGTCATGCAACACATTGACGGCGATATTAAGTCGTATAAGCGTGCATTATTAACCGGTCAGCACAATGAAGTTGCCTTCTATTTAAGTCAGGTTGACGAAGAGCTTTACGGCATTGTTTATGAATTAGAAGACAGTGTCAGTGGCTTGTTCGCGGCGATCACCAGTAAGTTCGGTTTTGTGGATAGCTTAGAAAGTAAGATCCATGAAAATGAAAAAGCCATCGCTTATACCGAAGGTCTACTCAATGCGCTAGCCGATATTAATCTTAGTGATGTATATGATTGGCTCAATTGGGATGATGTGCCTGCCGAGCTCAGCCGTAAAGTCACCTTCTTTATTGATGGTTATCGTCGTATTAACCGTCAGTTAGAAGGCGCGGTTCATCGCATGCGTCAATTACTCATGACCCTGCGTAAGCAAAATGAACAAGTAGCCCGCCTTAAGGCCATGTCTAAATTCCTGAAAGACAATCCAATCTGGGAATTAGACGACTACGCGGAACGTGAGCAAGTACCGGCTATCTTCAATCGCGTTGCGCCACTGCAATTATCAGCCAGTGTTGATATTAGCAATCAGGTACAGCAAGAAGAACTCACCGACATTTACAACTCATTGCGTAAAGAAAGTAAGTCAGATGCTGACACCGTTGATTTACGCAGCAGTGGTCGTATTGATGACTTACAACAAAAAGCCCGTCAACTCGAAGCCGACTATGTATTGTCACAGTGCGAAGCGTTGTTTACCCAAGTATTGAGTAATAAAGGTGACCCCTTCTCGGCCCTGCACTATTGGCAGCAAGACAACCAGCTCACCGATATTTTACCGAAACATTTATGGTTAAGTATTCTTTATAATGAATACTACAAGTGCGCGCCCGCCGTGCGAAAAGTGATGGCGATTGATTTTCCTAACGCCAGCACCACTGAATTACCGGGTTCGATATTAATCTCAGGCAATTTACGCGTTCGCGATATTCAATTACTGCGAGATTAATGATGACGATTAGCAGGACGCTATATAATCGCTGTAAAAAACTAATTGAATCGAATGAACAAGGCCTAAAATACGATGAAATTAACGCAGAAATACGGGCGTTATCCGGTTTAGGTCATAAACAAGTGATCCCAGCATCCAAAAGAACAAAACAAAAAATATATTTCAAGCTACGCGCTGGCGAAGCAGAAGAGTTACAAGCTTTTATTAAAGCAGAAATAGGGCTTGATGTATTAACCGATCTCTACTGCAATGGTGACCGAATTGCTAACGCAGCAAGACACAATGATGAAAAGGTCGGCGCAAATGCATCACAAGATATCATTTTAGTGAATAACGCAGCCGGACAATTAAAACTTAACCAAGAAGTAAGTTCTTTATTTCGTTCTATTCATGCTGCTGGTCAAGATCTTCGTCATAGCATGATCGACAGTATCGAACACGATGCGATTATCATCTGTGAAAACTTCACGCCCATGTACTATCTCCATCAACTGAAAAATAACCCCGTCTTCAAACACGCACTCGTCGTTTATCGTGGCGACAGCCAAAATGGTAAGCGGGCAGATGAAGTTAAACGTTTTATCGATAAACACCAATCAGAATTACCGCTCTACTATTTTGGTGATTATGATCCAGAAGGTTTTTCAATTGCCAACAGCTTTCAAGTAGACGGCATCATACTGCCAGATATCAGCCAATTTTCAGTTTTAACTAACGTCGAACTGCAAAAGTATGCAGGTAAAGACAAGTTCTTCCCACAGCTCAATCAAGGTCAGTCTTATTTGAATGTGTCAGCGTACCCACAGTCATGGCATGCGCACATTAATTTTATGAATAAATTTCAACTTGGTTGGCAACAAGAGCATTTACTTGGTGCTGATATAGATTGGTCGTTATATAACAAATAAGGTATTCGGAGTCTATGTTCGCACTTAAAAAAATCATTGGTACCTGGTTAATGCCACTGCCATTACTGCTCACTTTTTTTATCCTTGCCGCACTATTATATAAATTCACCCGCTATAAACGCAGTGCCCAAGTGCTGTTTTTTAGTAGTTTTATTACATTATTGCTATTAAGCCTAGATCCAGTCGCGAGTCGTTTAGCCGCCACATTAGAGTCTCAATACCCTAGTTATCAGCAGCAAAGCGTCGATTATATCCACGTATTGGGTAACGGTCATACAACAGTAAACAGCTTGCCGATCACCAGTCAATTAACCCCAGCAGCCCTTGCCAGAACCACTGAAGGCGTGCGGATTTATAAACTTAACCCAACAGCGAAGTTGATTTTCAGTGGTTATAACGACGGTGATATTAACAGTAATGCAAAAATGAATGCGCGCTTAGCCATGGCGTTAGGGGTACCGAAATCAGCGATTATATTATTAGAACAACCTAAAGACACGATAGAAGAAGCCATTGATAATAAAAAGATTACTCAAGGTAAAAACCTAGTATTAGTGACCTCGGCCACCCATATGCCAAGAGCCATGAAAATATTTCAACAACAAGGTTTATCCCCTATCCCTGCACCGACTGCACATGTCAGTAAACCGGTGAACGGGTCACCACCATTACATTACTACTTCCCTCGCGCTCGGTATCTTGCGGTAAGTGAAATAGTAGTCCATGAATGGTTAGGACTGGCTTGGTTGTCGTTAAAAAATAACCAATAAGTTTTTCATTCTGTCATTCTCACTGCATTTCAGTCTAAATTGAGTCATTAAACGTGGGGCAAGTCACAGTTACTGCATTTTATGTAGTTTTATTACCAAAAATTGTCTTGTGACAACTTGCCCTGACGCTAGATGACTCTATAATCATCTCATGTTTTCAACTTAAGTAACTTTAGTCATTGTTACTCAAGTCAACTAAGTTGAAGAAAAATAGCTTTAAACCATATCGGAGATAGACATGAGACAAGCACTAGTAATGGGTAACTGGAAATTAAACGCAACTAAAGCATCTGTAGAAGCTTTAATTAACGGTTTAGTTGATGCGGCAAAAGACAATGCAACTGTTGAAGTTGCTGTATGCCCTCCTGCTATTTTTATCCCACAAGTTGAAGCATTAACTGCTAACACTGCAATTAGCTACGGCGCACAAGATTGTGACGTTAATACAGCTGGCGCATTCACTGGCGAAAACTCAGCAGTAATGTTAAAAGAATTCGGTTGTAAATACACTCTGGTTGGTCACAGCGAACGTCGTGTTATACACGGTGAATCAAGCGAAGTTGTTGCTGAAAAATTTGCTGTTGCACAAGAAAATGGCCTAGTACCTGTACTTTGTATCGGTGAAACACTAGCACAATTCGAAGCTGGCGAAACTAAAGCTGTTGTTGAAGCGCAACTGCAAGCCGTTGTCACTAAATCGGGTATCACATCGCTAAACAATGCAGTAATTGCATACGAACCAGTTTGGGCAATCGGTACTGGTAAAACAGCAACACCAGAAATTGCACAAGACATCCACGCGCATATCCGTTCATGGTTAGCAGAGCAAGATGCTGCAGTAGCAAATAAAGTTCAAATCCTTTATGGTGGTTCAGTTAAAGGCGCTAACGCTGCTGAATTATTCGGTCAAGCAGACATTGATGGCGGCCTAGTTGGCGGCGCTTCACTAGACGCGGTAGAATTCTCTAAAGTTATTGCAGGTGCTTCTGCATAATTGCTTATCAAAATCTAACATAATTGCTTATCAAAATCTAATATAGAGAAATTTATACTCTGCATTGGGAATAAAAGTGTAGTAATGCTAATTGCTCAACAATTTTGTATTACTACACTCCTTTCTTATTAAACTAATATTTTTCAAAATAAAATTGCATCGAGGCATTATTTTATTTAACGAGTAAAAGTTTCATATGAAAGCGTGATTAGTATCACTTTAGTAATAAAATAAGTCACAAAGACACAGAAAAGAATAAATCGTTATAATAAATAAAAAGTAGCAGCAACAGATAAACTATAATTGGTGTGCTAAATGAATGAACAAGCGTGCCATCACCTGCTGCAACAGTACTCTAACCCAATAAATAAGTATCATAGATTGATATATTTGAGGCTTCAATGATTAAAAGAATAGGTGTTTTAACAAGTGGTGGTGATGCACCAGGCATGAACGCAGCAATCCGAGCTGTTGTGCGTGAAGGCTTACATCTTGGTTTAGAAGTTTATGGTATTTACGACGGTTATGCAGGTTTACACCAAGATCGCATCGAGAAACTTGATCGTAAATCAGTTTCTGATGTGATTAACCGTGGTGGTACTTTCCTAGGCTCTGCACGTTTTCCTGAATTTAAAAAAGAAAGCGTACGTAGAGAAGCCATTGAGAACCTTAAAAAACACGATATCGACGCACTTGTTGTGATCGGTGGTGACGGTTCTTACATGGGCGCGAAAAAACTCACTGAAATGGGCTTCCCATGTATCGGTATTCCAGGAACAATTGATAACGATATTCCAGGCACAACTTATACGATTGGTTTTGATACTGCTCTTAACACTGTTGTTGACGCAATTGACCGTTTACGCGATACGTCAACATCACATCAACGTATTTCTATTGTTGAGATCATGGGCCGCTACTGTGGTGATTTAACCTTAGGTGCAGCTGTAGCCGGTGGTGCAGAATTCGTGGTGATCCCAGAAAAAGGTTACAACGAAGCTGAACTACTCAAACAAATTCAAGCCGGTATCGATAAAGGTAAAAAACACGCGATCATTGCGATGTGTGAACACGTAACAGATGTAAATGTACTGGCTAAGCATATTGAAAAAGAAACAGGCCGTGAAACACGTGCTACGATCCTAGGTCATTTACAACGTGGCGGCACACCAACAGCGCGTGACCGTATTATGGCAAGTCGTATGGGTTCATATGCAGTTAAGCTATTAATTGATGGTGAAGGCGGTCGTTGTGTCGGTCTAATGAACTCACAAATGGTGCATCATGACATTATTGATTGTATTGAAAATATGAAACGTCCTTTCAATCAAGAACTGTTTGATCTGTCGGACTCGTTATTCTAAACACATTCAGTGTCATTCAGTTTTAGATAAAATGTAAAAATCGAAACCAATGTTAGTTGGTTTCGATTTTTATGCTTTAACTTTATATGTTTTACATATTGCAGTCATTATTGAAACGTCTGTGTACCGTTATTGAATTAATTGCTCACGCAGTTTAGCCACTTTATCACGGGTTTCACCGGCTTTTTCAAATTCTAGATCTTGTGCATACTTATACATTTGCTCTTCTAAGCGTACGATCTCTTTACTCAGTGCTGCAGGCGTAAACATCGCATACGTCGCTTTTTGCTCAGCAATAAACATCATTTGTTGCTCTGGTGTTCTACCTATATTTAAGGCATCTCCGACCTTTTTCTTTAATCCTTTTGGTGTAATGCCATGCTTCACGTTATGCTCATGTTGCAAAGCACGGCGCCGATCGGTTTCACTGATGGCTTTAGCCATCGCTTTGGTGATACGATTAGCATATAAGATAGCTTTACCTTCTAAGTTACGCGCCGCACGACCAATAGTCTGGATCAACGAACGCTCAGAACGTAAGAAACCTTCTTTATCAGCATCCAAGATAGCGACCAAAGAAACCTCTGGAATATCGAGACCTTCACGCAGCAAGTTAATCCCAACCAGTACATCAAATACACCTAAACGTAGGTCGCGAATAATTTCCACACGTTCAACGGTATCAATGTCGGAGTGCAGATAGCGAACCTTAACGCCATGATCGGCGAGGTATTCTGCTAAATCTTCAGACATACGCTTAGTTAACGTCGTCGCCAGTACCCTTTCACCTTTCGCCACTCGAATATTAATTTCACTGAGCAGATCATCAACTTGCGTATCAACAGGACGCACTTCAATGATTGGATCTAATAATCCTGTCGGTCGTACGAGTTGTTGAACAATCTCACCTTCACAGCGATCCAGCTCGTATTGACTTGGTGTTGCAGATACATACAAGGTTTGTGGTGCAATGGATTCAAACTCTTCAAACTTAAGCGGTCTGTTATCTAAGGCAGATGGTAAACGAAAACCAAACTCAACCAGCGTTTCTTTACGTGAGCGGTCACCTTTATACATAGCCCCAATTTGTGGCACGGTAACGTGAGACTCATCAATGACCAATATGCCATCATCAGGTAAATAGTCTAATAAGGTCGGAGGCGCATCACCTGGTACACGCCCTGATAAATAGCGAGAGTAATTTTCAATTCCCGAGCAGTAACCAAGCTCTTGCATCATCTCAATATCAAACTGCACGCGTTGACTGATCCGCTGTTCTTCAATTAATTTATTCGCTGATAATAGTTGTTTCTTACGCTCTGACAATTCCACCTTAATGTGTTCAATTGCAGATAAGATCTTTTCTCTTGGGGTAACATAGTGAGTCTTAGGATAAATAGTCGCCCGCTCTACTGTTTTTTCAACCGCACCCGTTAACGGATCAAAATAGCTGATACGTTCAATTTCATCATCAAACATTTCAATACGCACTGCGTGTTTATCTGATTCAGCTGGATAGATATCAATAACCTCACCACGAACACGGAAGGTAGAACGTTTAAAATCCATATCGTTGCGGATATATTGCAACTCAGCTAAACGACGAATAATACTACGCTGGCTAATTATCTCACCAACAGACACATGCAACATCATTTTTAGATACGACTTAGGATCACCCAAACCGTAAATAGCAGACACCGATGCAATTAAGATAACATCACGACGCTCTAATAATGCTTTAGTTGCTGACAGACGCATTTGTTCAATATGTGCATTGACTGCCGCATCTTTCTCAATAAAGGTGTCTGTACTTGGTACGTACGCTTCTGGTTGATAATAATCGTAGTAAGAAACAAAATACTCAACCGCATTATTAGGGAAAAAACCTTTCATCTCAGCATAGAGCTGTGCGGCAAGCGTTTTGTTGGGTGCCATAATCAAGGTAGGACGATTTAATTGCGCAATCATATTCGCGACAGTGTAGGTTTTACCCGAACCTGTTACGCCTAATAAAGTTTGACAGGCAACACCAGCATTAAAACTATCGACCAGCTTTTCAATCGCTTGAGGCTGATCACCACTCGGGGTATATTCAGAACATAAATCGAATAAAATCGTCATTATTTAAGATCACAACTCGGTTTTTAAATTTATATATTCCCCATAATACCAATTTACGCTTAGCGCGCCATAACAATTACCTCTACTCGTTTATAGTTTAAATAAACAAGTCGAAGCCAAGCTTTAAACAACAGCGAAAAGCAATATGTCAAGCTGTTACCAACAGTTTTATAAAATAGATTTTTTATGGTTATTTTTGATACAAGCATTTAAAGTGATTACTTACCACAGTTTAAATTCTAATTATAATATAAGTAACCAATTGATTTAAAACAAATATACAGGAATTTAACGGCTGAAATACAACAATTATAAATATCAACTGTTACTCGTTTTTCACTTTTACAGATTTAATCAACAGAGTTACCCACAGATTCAGTGGATAACTCAATAAAAACTGTCATATTCACAGGCCTTACTACAAAAGAAGACATATAGTTGTGTATTAAATGAAAATCCTCATATAATGAGAAGTCAAAAAAAAATTTAACCTCATACTACGAGTATGACGCCAATATTTAACGGCTTGCCGTATAAATCAACTGTTTACTTAAGCTACGCTATCAGTATTTCTTAGCCAGCATCGTTCAGTTATTCTACAAAAAAAACGCAAATAACAGTTTTGACCGTTTTATCATTGACAGTAGAATCATCTAACCTTAATATTCGCCCCGTCTTCGAAACAAAGACAAGTAATTCCCCTTTAGTTCAGTTGGTAGAACGGTGGACTGTTAATCCATATGTCGCTAGTTCAAGTCTAGCAAGGGGAGCCATATTTTCTTTCTTTACAGAGAAAGTAACAGTTAGTGATTTATTACCCTGTATTAACCTACACAGTAATCATCATTAATTGGCTTCACTAGAAGCACATAACTTATTAGCTTCAATAGAAGCAAACGAATAATTCCCCTTTAGTTCAGTTGGTAGAACGGTGGACTGTTAATCCATATGTCGCTAGTTCAAGTCTAGCAAGGGGAGCCACATTTTCTTTCTTTACAGAGAAAGTAACAGTTAGTGATTTATTACATAATGTACATCATTAGTTGGCTTCAATAGAAGCACACGAATAATTCCCCTTTAGTTCAGTTGGTAGAACGGTGGACTGTTAATCCATATGTCGCTAGTTCAAGTCTAGCAAGGGGAGCCATATTTTCTTTCTTTACAGAGAAAGTAACAGTTAGTGATTTATTACCCTGTATTAACCTACACAGTAATCATCATTAATTGGCTTCACTAGAAGCACACGAATAATTCCCCTTTAGTTCAGTTGGTAGAACGGTGGACTGTTAATCCATATGTCGCTAGTTCAAGTCTAGCAAGGGGAGCCACATTTTCTTTCTTTACAGAGAAAGTAACAGTTAGTGATTTATTACCCTGTATTAATTTACACCGTAAGCATCATTAGTTGGCTTCACTAGAAGCACACGAATAATTCCCCTTTAGTTCAGTTGGTAGAACGGTGGACTGTTAATCCATATGTCGCTAGTTCAAGTCTAGCAAGGGGAGCCACTTTCTTTATCTAATAATATACTCCTGTATTGTCATACACTTAAAACAATTCATTAATACCTTTCGATTAAATATACATTTCTAGTTAAACTCGTACTCCCACTAAAGTAGGGTTTCCTTATCAAATCGTGTCCTCTATCCCATATTCTTTATCAAAGCCCTGCTATGCATAGTTTTATTGATCTAAACAGGTTAGTCTAGCCTATCAGGGATGTAACATATTATAGGGATAATGAAAATGACGGATTATTTTCGCTGCAACCTTTTCCTCACATTTGTTTTTTTATGCATGTTGTTCAGTGCGTTAGGTTTTAGCTACCAATCATTAAACTCATCATTAGCGGTCCAAGGCAGTGCTATTAATTATGCACTAAGTCAAAAGATAACTGTCGATTCAATTACTGATGATAATACTAAGTTACTTACAGACCGCCTCGCGTTAAGCCAATTATTCATTCAAACAGAATCGATATCATCAAGTTGGGAATCAAATATCAACTATCCTACTCTGATCCAACTTATTTTTCCGCAGTTAGCTAAACAGTTTTCGGGGGCGACAGACTTATTCAGTTATAAATTTAAGTTAAAGTTCAGTGAAAAAGATAACGCCGTTATTCAATTATTAAGCACTTTTATCATTTCACTCTGTATCGCCTATTTATTATGCCTCGCATCCGTTAAGCGATTATTAATTAATGTCGAAAAAAACATCCTGCACGAAATCGGTAATACCATAAAACCAAAGCACCAATCTTTTCCGGCGGTCACTCGTCTTCTTGCTCAGCATAAAGCCGAACATCGTAACAAATTACAAGGTCAGCACGATAAGATCGAAGCATTATCAAAACAAATCCACATGGATAATTTAACTGGTTTATACAATCGGTTTTTTTTTCGTGGCGAGCTTGTGGATTTTTTATCAGCGAAAAAGCAATCTCAATCTGCCATTCTAGCATTAGTTCGAGCGACAGCGCTGGGACATATCAATAAGCATAGAGGCTTTCAACTCGGTGATGTCTATCTTAAAGATATATCGAATATGCTAAAGCAATGTACAAAACGCTACCCAGACAGCCAACTATATCGTGTCTCAGGTCCTGATTTTGCCATTCTTATACCTAATATGACTGCCGCTATCGCACATAAACTGGCAAGAGAGATCAAAGCAAATTTAGATGAATATCAATCACTGCATGAACTAGAAAATGTCGCTTACATTGGCATTACAACGATTCATTCAGGCCATCAACCGGAACAAGTGCTTGCTCGTGCAGATACGGCCTTAGCCAAAGCACAACTTGAAGGGCCAAACCATTGGGCTTTTCAGCAACAAGATAGCCAGCAGGATAATCAAGGCCAAATTTATTGGAAAGAAGTCATTGAAGAGGTCATCAATAAACGCAGTCTGATGTTGCTCAGTCAACCTGTACAACCAATTCATCGCAATATGAAAAATTATCAAGAAATATATACCCGTTTTATTGGTCGTAATAATGCAGTACTGCCAACTCACACCTTGTTTGCTATGGCGCAACGTTTGGATTACACCGTAAAATTAGACCAAATCATTATTGAAAATATTATCAGTAATAGTCGAACTCAAATGGATGGCAACAGTCATTGGGGGGTTAACCTGACGTATAATTCCGTACAAAGTAGCGCATTTATTGTTTGGTTAGAACGCTTATTATTACGTGAGCCGAATATTGCCGCCAACCTAGTGTTTGAAATAGATGAAGTGGTATTAGATAGAAATATTGTCTCCAGTAAACGCGCCATGGGTATGTTACGTCGTGTTGGCAGTCGCTTTGCAATTAGCAAATTTGGTCACGGTATTCGCTCTTTCAAATTATTTAAAGAACTAAAACCAAATTATATAAAAATAGACAGTAGCTTGATCCAATCAATTACGAATGATAACGCCAGTCAACAATTTTTACGCATGATCGTCGATGTCGCACACCGCATGAGCTGCCAAGTCATTGCTGAAGGTGTTGAAGAGTTAGCGCAAAAACAATTACTGGAATCTATGTATGTCGACGGTCTCCAAGGTTATCTCATCGCCAAACCTGCTCCATTGAGCAAAATAGCCAGTTAAATCCTAAAAACCCTAGATAACGTAAGGCGACTAATTGATTATTAGCCTTTTTACGTTATCAATTTAGTTCTTTTCTATTGTAACAATGATACAGATACCCGATAATATGGCCTCCCATAGTAACTGTATTACTTCATCATGACTGAATATCTCTTATTGCTAGTAAGCACTGTTCTTGTAAACAACTTTGTGCTCGTTAAATTCTTGGGTTTATGCCCGTTTATGGGTGTATCGAGCAAATTAGAAAGTGCAATAGGCATGTCGTTTGCGACAACGTTTGTATTGACCATTGCGGCAATGTCTTCATACCTTGTTGAAACCTATATTTTAACGCCGCTCGGCTTAGAATACCTTCGAACACTTAGTTTCATTTTGGTGATTGCTGTTGTTGTACAGTTTACTGAAATGGTCGTACATAAAACCAGCCCGACGCTTTATCGTTTATTAGGTATTTTCTTGCCCCTTATCACGACTAACTGTGCGGTACTCGGTGTTGCTTTATTAAATATTAATGAAAAACATAACTTTATCGAAAGTGCAGTATATGGTTTTGGTGCGGCAGTTGGCTTCTCGTTAGTACTAATCTTATTTGCTGCTATGCGTGAACGTATCGCAGCTGCAGATGTCCCGGCCCCTTTTAAGGGTACTTCAATCGCTATGATCACAGCAGGTCTTATGTCGCTTGCATTCATGGGTTTCACGGGATTGGTTAAACTTTAACTATTGATAACTATGACTACTATTCTCATTGCAATTATTACCCTTGTTATTCTCGCCGCTTTGTTTGGGCTCGGGCTCGGCTGGGCTGCTATTCGTTTCAAAGTTGAAGGTAACCCTGTCGTTGAACAGATTGATGCTGAGTTACCACAAACACAATGTGGCCAATGTGGCTATCCAGGCTGCAAGCCTTATGCAACAGCCGTCGCTAACGGTGAAGAAGTTAACTTATGTGTACCCGGTGGCGCTGATACCGTTGAAAAACTTGCCGATATTATGGGTGTTGAAGTTAAACCAATCGCAGAACAGGAACACGACGCCAGTATTAAACTGGTCGCACGTATTATTGAAGAAGACTGCATTGGTTGCACTAAATGTATTCAAGCCTGCCCTGTTGACGCAATAGCTGGGGCGACACGTGCTATGCACACTGTGATTGTTGATTCCTGTACCGGGTGTAAGTTATGCGTAGCACCCTGTCCTACCGATTGTATCGTGATGGAACCAGTACAAGCTGCCTGGAAATGGCAGTTAGATTCTATCCCAGTCGTCAATATTAAGTAGGTTACATGATGTCATTAATCGAACAAATCAAAAATGGTAAACTGTGGCGCTATCTTGGTGGTGTACACCCGAAAGAAAACAAAACTCAGTCTACAAGTTTAGCGATCACCACTGCGAGTATTCCTAAACATCTTATTATTCCGGTTAAACAACATATAGGCCAAGGCGGTCAAGTCATTGTTGCATCAGGCGATCGTGTATTAAAGGGTCAGCCTCTAACGGCATCAGACTCATTTATGACAGTACCGGTCCACGCGCCGACATCCGGTACGATTGAACACATTGCCCAATACCCAAGCACCCATCCATCTGTGACACCAGCAATTGCTATTAAACTTGTATGCGATCAAGAAGATCAAGCAATACCACCACAACCCGCGTTAGATTATAAACAGTTATCAACATCTGAATTACAGCAACACATTAGCCAAGCGGGTGTGGCCGGAATGGGCGGTGCAGGTTTTCCTACTGCCGTTAAACTCAACGATAGACAGCCAATTGAATTTTTATTAATCAATGCCGCAGAATGTGAACCTTATATCACCTCTGATGATGTATTAATGCGTGAACGTGCTGACGATATCATTCAGGGTATTGAGATATTGCGTCACATGATCAAACCTACACTTTGTGTTATTGGTATTGAAGATAATAAACCCGATGCCGCACAAGCGTTAGAGACTGCGATCAAAACGCTTAACCTCAGTGATGACATTATTGTACGTAAGGTGCCGACAAAATACCCTAACGGCGGTGAAAAACAGTTAATTCAGATGTTAACAGGTAAAGAGATAAGTAAAGGTCAAATCCCTGCGCAATCTGGTATCGTGATGCAAAACGTGGGGACTGTCTATGCGGTTAAACAAGCAATTATAGATCGCCAACCACTATTAAGTCGTATCGTGACTTTAACCGGTAAAGCATTTCCGCAACCGCGTAATGTACAGGCGTTAATCGGAACACCTATCAGTGCCTTGTTAAGTGAATTCGAATGTGATGAAACTAAAGCGGCAGCAATAATTTATGGCGGTCCGATGATGGGCTTTACCTTGCCTCATACGCAGTTTTCATTAACTAAAACCGGTAATTGTATTTTAACGCCAGTCAAAGATGAAATCCCGCAAGTAAGAGAAGCGGATGCTTGTATTCGTTGTGGTGAATGTTCTGAAGTCTGCCCCGTCGATTTATTACCACAGCAATTACATTGGTATAGCCAAGCCAAGGATGTGAAAAAACTAAACGATTACAATTTGATGGACTGTATTGAATGCGGAGCCTGCAGTTATGTTTGTCCCAGTCAAATACCGCTGGTACATCAATACCGTATTGCCAAAGTTGAAGTTCGTGCAAATGATGCCGAACTTGCCGCTGCTGCGATCGCTAAAGAACGTTTTGAAAAACGTAATGAACGCTTAGCATTAGAAAAAGCGCAACGTGAACAGCGTCAAAAAGAAGCAGCAGAAAAACGCCGTGCCGCAGCAACAGCAACAACGGGTGAAGATCCCGTGAAAGCGGCAATGGATCGAATCAAAAAATCGAAAGCTGCTGAACAAACGCCAGCTAATGGTCAAGTAAGCAAAGGTTCAGCGGTTGCTGACGCTATTGCTCGCGCGAAAGCCAAGAAAGCGGCTGCCGCATCTACTGATACTGCGGTTCCAGATACTCCTTTGCCAAATAATGCCGCGGTCATTGCTGAACGTAAAGCGAGAAAAGCAGCGGCAAAAGCCAAACGCGAAGCCGAAGGTTCAGAACCAGTACCAACAGCAACGAGTCCCGCTATCGAAGCGAAAAAAGCCGCGGTGGCCGAGGCTATTGCTCGTGCTAAAGCCAAAAAAGCGGCTGCTCAGTCACCTCAAAGTGAAACAACGGAAACTGCAACTGACACATCTGCGCCTGCTATCGATGCTAAGAAAGCCGCCGTTGCTGCTGCAATCGCTCGCGCTAAAGCCAAAAAGGCTGCAGCACAGTCACCTCAAAGTGAAGCAACGGAAACTGCAACTGATACACCAGCACCTGCTATCGATGTCAAGAAAGCCGCCGTTGCTGCTGCAATCGCTCGTGCTAAAGCCAAAAAGGCTGCAGTTAAAGAAACACAATCTACGCAAGAGAAAACAACTGAAGTAGCAGACTCAGCGGCCCCTGCCGTCGATAACAAAAAAGCAGCTATTGCCGCGGCGATAGCAAAAGCGAAAGCAAAAAAACTAGCCCAACTTGGTGACAAATAACATGGCATTTAGATTAGCAAGCTCTCCCCATAATCACAGTGGTAGTAGCACCAGTAACCTGATGCGTACCGTTATTTTAGCGACAATCCCAGGCATTGCCGCACAATGGTATTTTTTTGGTGCCGGTAACCTTATCCATATTGTTTTAGCTTGCCTAGCTGCAATTATTACTGAAGCGGTATTTCTTAAGATACGTAAACAACCCATACTCAATCGTGTGCAAGATAACAGCGCCTTATTAACAGGCTTGTTGATCGGTATTTCAATACCCGGCTTTGCCCCTTGGTGGATCAGTGTCATGGGTGCCGTATTTGCGATTGGTATTGCAAAGCAGCTTTATGGAGGCTTAGGTCAAAACATCTTTAATCCTGCCATGGTCGCTTATGTGATGTTGCTTGTATCATTTCCACTGCAAATGACAACGTGGCCACCAGTAAGTGAAATAACAGGTTATGAATTATCATTATGGGATATCTTTAATGTTATTTTTGCAGGCGTGACCTTAGACGGTCATACCGCACATCAGTTGATGCAAAATATTGACGGTATCACGATGGCAACCCCGCTTGATACCTTAAAGACTGGTCTGGCGATGGGTCATACGGTTAGCGAGATCCAAGCCCAAGAACAATTCAGTTGGTTATCAGGTTTAGGCTGGGAATGGATTAATTTAGCCTTCCTCGCTGGCGGTGTTTATTTACTCAGTAAGCGTGCGATCCTGTGGTATATCCCAGTCGGCTTATTAGGTGGGTTATTTGTAATTAGCTTCATTGGTTTCCTATGGGATCCTGATTCGGTAGGTTCGCCAATCTTCCATCTGTTCTCTGGTGCAACCATGTTAGGCGCATTCTTTATTGCCACCGACCCTGTATCAGCATCAACAACACCAAAAGGTCGACTCATCTTCGGCGCATTAATTGGTGTATTAGTTTATGCCATTCGAACTTGGGGCGGTTATCCTGATGCCATGGCGTTTGCAGTATTACTCGCTAACATGTGCGTACCGTTAATAGATTATTACACTCAACCCCGTGTTTACGGTCATAAATAGGAGATCACCATGTTCGTATCAATGAAAAAAAATGGTGTAATACTCGCCTTATTTGCCCTTGCTTGTACCTCGGTCGTGGCAATCACAAATGCGGTAACGAAAGACCGTATTGTAGAACAAGAGCAAATCCAATTACTGAAAATTATTAATCAATTATTACCTGAAGATGGTCATGACAATAATATTTTCCAAAGCTGTAAATTAATGACCAATGAAGCGTTGCTTGGTACATCTGAACCTCAACGTATTTTCACTGCCACCAAGAATAATGAAATCGTTGGTTACGCCATTGAAGGTATTGCACCAAAAGGCTATAGCGGTAATATTAAACTTGTTGTTGGTATTGATACCGTCGGAAAAGTAACGGGTGTACGCATTCTGGGCCACAATGAAACACCAGGTTTGGGTGACAAAGTAGAATACCGCAAGTCTAACTGGTTAGACGACTTTGTTGACCAGACACTCACAGAAGAGAATGCTCACACTTGGGCCGTGACTAAAGATGGCGGTGATTTTGATTCCTTTACTGGTGCCACTATTACACCTAGAGCCGTTGTGAGTTCAGTGAAAGATATCCTCACTTTTTATCAGTCCGCGCAATTTTCAGACTTAACAAGCGCGGCTTCTTGTTGGAGTAAATCATGAGCCAATATCGCGATATAATCTATCAAGGGTTATGGAAAAATAACCCCGGTTTAGTACAAGTATTAGGCCTTTGTCCCCTACTTGCCGTAACAGCAACCGTCACCAATGCGATGGGTTTAGGCTTCGCAACCTTGTTAGTACTTGTGGCATCGAATACGACAATATCTCTGATACGTGAATACGTACCGAAAGAGATCCGTATTCCTATTTTTGTCATGATCATTGCTTCATTTGTAACCACAATACAGTTATTAATGAATGCCTACGTTTATGAACTATATCAATCGCTTGGTATTTTCATTCCGCTGATCGTAACCAACTGTATTATTATTGGTCGTGCTGAAGCATTTGCATCACGTAACAAAGTCTTACCCTCTGCGGCTGATGGTTTGTTTATGGGTCTGGGTTTTGCCAGCGTATTAATTGTACTAGGCGCCATTCGTGAAGTATTAGGTCAAGGTACACTCTTTGACGGCATGGATTTACTGTTAGGTGACTGGGCAAGTGTGTTGCGTATTGAAGTATTTCATGCGGATACTAACTTCTTGTTAGCTATTCTAGCACCGGGGGCATTCATCGGTATGGGCTTCTTAATTGCCATGAAACATGCCATTGATGAACAGCTAGATAAACGCCGTAAAGCACAGCCTGTTAGTGAATCTGATCCAGTTTCAGATACTTAATCAACAGCAAATTAATCAATACAAACAGTCATCAAAACAACTTAAGCCATACTGATTTATGATGATCAGTATGGCTTTTTATACCAATTTCATTAAATAAGTGATTACGATTTATTGTCATTGATATCATATATAGGGTCAAGATATGAACAAGGATAAACGCCGTATTATTTTAGAGCGTCTGCGTGATAATAATCCCCATCCTGAAACTGAGTTAAACTTCTCCTCAGCATTTGAACTACTGGTTGCAGTAACGCTGTCAGCCCAGGCTACAGATGTGAGTGTAAATAAAGCGACTAATAAACTTTTCCCTGTGGCAAATACGCCACAAGCGATCTTTGACTTAGGTGTTGAAGGGCTAAAAACCTATATCAAAACGATTGGCTTATACAACACTAAAGCCAGCAACGTCATTAAAGCCTGTCAGATCTTATTAGAGAAACACAATGGCATTGTGCCCGAGGATCTGGATGCTTTAGTGGAACTACCCGGAGTGGGCAGAAAAACCGCAAATGTGGTATTAAACACAGCATTTGGTTGGCCGACAATCGCTGTTGATACGCATATCTTCCGCGTTTCAAACCGCACTAAATTAGCCATGGGTAAAAACGTTGATCAAGTAGAAGCAAAACTACTGAAAGTGGTGCCAGCCGAATTTAAAGTCGATGTCCACCACTGGCTAATTTTACTCGGTCGTTATACCTGTATCGCCCGAAAACCACGCTGTGGCTCTTGTCTGATTGAGGATCTGTGTGAATACAAAGACAAAATATACCCTGAAGAGTAGTTTGAGTCTTAATAAGAACAGTTTGGGTATGCATACACTGCATTAACGACAAAAGCCGCGTTCAAGTCATTGAACGCGGCTTTTTACTATTTATAATTTAGTGCTGTTTTATTTACCTGTGACTTAACACAGGCTTAGCTATTAGTTAAAAACAGGTTTACCCACTGGCATAATTTCACGACCGTATTCGCCGTTCAGTATTTGCGCCATACTGAAGTACATCGCGCTTAAGCCACAGAAAATACCTACATAACCTGCGATCACACCAATAACTGCACTACCACTAAAGTCACGAGCAGCTAAAAGGAAAAATAATGCGGTTAGAGAAGCAAATACGATTTGTTTTGCACGCGGATAACGTAAAGAACCAACAAATAAACCTGCAGTAAATAAGCCCCACAACAATAGATACCAGCCCATAAAGCCAGCAGGACTCGCCGCTACACCCATTTTAGGCATCAAGGTCAGAGCAACTAATGTTAACCAGAAAAAACCATAAGAAATAAAGGCTGTGGTTCCAAATGTATCTCCACGTTTATAACATAATATCCCCGCGATAACTTGACTAATACCACCGTAAAACATACCCATTGCAAGGATCATAGAATCCATAGGGAAAAAACCCGCATTATGGATATTTAATAAAACGGTAGTCATACCGAAGCCCATTAGGCCTAACGGTGCTGGATTAGCTAATTGTGTCGACATTAATATAAAACCTGTGGAATATAAGAAGCGACGATTGTAGATTAATAGCTCTAACAGAGCAATTGAATGCAGTTTAAAATATCGCTGGAATAATACAAACGACTATTTAAAGATTGTTAAAATATTAAACACCACGCATTAATTATTAACAAAAACAACCACGAAAAATGCAACCCACTGTTATATATCGATTTAATCTAAGCTCGTTATTTTCAATTAATATTAAAAGTTGGCTCAATTAAACTGTAAAAATAATTTAAAAAAAGTTATATTTTATTTTTACAGTTATTACTTTTAAATATAATGAATTGTAGTTGTATATTTATAGGTTATATAAAATGCGTTCTTATACATTACGAATCTAGGATTGTTAATATATATAACTTTATCTTATATTGATAAAATAGCGAGCGTAATTGAATAACGAGGTTATTTATTGAATAGTTGATACACTGTAACCTCAGCGTTACCACTCACCAATATTTTGCATCGATGCCCAAGGTTCTTGAGGTGCTAATTTGTCGCCTTTTTGTAATAACTCGATAGAAATACCGTCCGGTGAACGGATAAATGCCATATAGCCATCACGTGGGGAACGATTGATAATAACGCCTGCAGCCTGTAACTCTGCGCATGTTGCATAGATATCTTCGACTTCATAAGCAAGGTGACCGAAGTTACGACCACCTTCATATTCTTCTTCATCCCAGTTATAAGTAAGCTCAAGCGTGGGACGAGAAGTCTGTTTCGCTTGTTCAGCATCGCCTGGCGCGGCTAAAAAGATGAGCGAAAAGCGTGCGGCTTCATAATCATTGCGTTTAACTTCGATTAAACCAAGTTTATTACAGTAAAAATCTAATGATGCTTCTAAGTTTTTAACACGAACCATAGTATGTAAAAATTGCATAACACGTCCTAGTACAACTGAGTGATATTAAAGAATAGGTTGTCCTAATGATATCACAACGCGTTGATTTTTTTGTCGGTCAATAATATTACTATTCGATGCTATTTGGCTTTTCTCGCCATAACCATTGGTTTGTATTTGTAGGTTTTTAAGGCCATTGTCTAAAAAATATTGCTTAATATTCTCGGCACGTAGCGAGGATCTTTCTAAGTTTTGTAACTCATCACCATAACTACCAGTATAACTATCCACAACCACAACATTAATATCCGGGCTATATTGTAAGAATTCGGTAATCATCGCTAGCCGTTGCTGACTCCGCTGTGTTAATTCATCACTTGCAGCATTAAAATCAAGTACTGAATAAGCAATATCATCCAAGCTGTATGGGAGTAAATTACTGACACACTCTAAAAATTCTTGATATTTATTTTGAAAATTAACTGAAGACAGCCCAACGCTAATAAATTCACCGCCGCGATACCAGTCTCGAAAATAAAATGTTGGATAATCACCCGAATCTAACGAGTCAAGCATACGCCAAGCGGGTTGCTCACTGACATAACCCGAAAATTGGCGATATAATTTTACATCGGCAAGATCTTTCGCTGCACTGCCCGGCTTCCAGTTTGGCGGTACCGAACGTAACGACGCCATTTCAGCTTGTGCAGGCAAACGTTTCATGTCTAATTCAAAATCAAGATTGATGAGCTTGGATGCACGACTAGTGAAGATGGCTTGACCGTAACGAGGAATATCATGCTTCAGACTACATTGCACAGGCGTAGAACGACTATTTTCCCATTGAGAAAATTCATAATTAGCGGCATAGTTTTTCATGCCAGCTGAAGCACTCGTTGAACCGAAAGCCACAAGTAAAGCAATTATAAAATGTTGGCAGTTATTCATACGGTTCAAAATCCTGTTTCTTCGGAGCCTATATTAACTTATCGGTATTGAATTAAATAACTTGAGGCCCTTTTCTAAAAAAAATTAAGCATCTCTCAAAATACCGAAGAAAGTAAAGCCCCTTAATGTCATTCCCTGTTGATTATGCCGACAACTAACAATAAAATCGCAAAGTTGATTAGAGGACATGCGATTATTATGGCATAATCCCAAGCAAGTCAACACTAATAAATGATCACATGAGCACAACTGAAAAATCAGCTTTTAGCCAACGATTCCGTGGCTACTTCCCTGTTGTTATCGATATTGAAACAGCCGGATTTAATGCACATACAGATGCTATATTAGAGATCGCTGCTTCTATTCTTGAAATGGATGATGATGGTTATCTTAAAATCTCGCATACTTTACACTTTAACGTTGAGCCGTTTGAAGGGGCAAATTTAGAACAAGCGGCCTTAGACTTTACCGGTATCGACCCGACCAATCCACTACGTGGTGCTGTACCTGAACGCGAAGCGATCACCGAGATCTATAAAGCTGTTCGTAAAGGCTTGAAGGATACAGGTTGTCACCGTGCAATAATGGTGGCACACAATGCAGCTTTCGATCATGGTTTTTTAAGTGCCGCATCGAATAGAGAAAAGATTAAACGTAATCCTTTCCACCCTTTTGCTACATTTGATACCACCACACTGGCGGGTTTAGCGGTTGGTCAAACCGTTCTTGCTAAAGCATGTGTGGCTGCTGGTATTCCTTTTGATCATAAACAGGCGCATTCAGCTAAATATGATACAGAGCAAACCGCAGCGCTATTTTGTTACATCGTAAACAAATGGAAAGACATGGGCGGTTGGCCACTGGCAGTCCCTGAAGAAGAAAAAGAAGAGGAGGAAGCAGAAGTTGTAAGTGACAGTGCATCAAGCACTGACACTGAATAAGCAATTATGCCCCTGCGTAATGAATAATATGGATGTAATAACTCTCGAGTTAAGCACTCAGTTCTAACGCGTAAAGGGGCAAAATCTCTGTGTTTTTTTAATACTAGAACTTGCCTTCAATTCCGATGATTGTCGTATCGGTTTCACTTTCATAATGAAAATGTAGTACTGTCGCACCATAGCTTATACCAGCAATACAACCTAAAAGATTGGCCACCATATCATTTTTACTGAATTCATTACCCTCTTGCCCTGCATCATAAGTTTCCTTTAGTGCACCAACGGATAAGCCAACTAACATGGTTTGCCACCAACTTTCTGTATACATCATAGTGGTACCGCAAATAACCGTCTCCGCAATAAAATGTTGCTGTTTATCATTTTCCACACTCTCGGCTCTGACAGATAAAGAAAAGCACATCATTAAAAGTAACAGTACATATCGACGTAGACTCGACATCGATGTTGGCCATAAATGACGTTCAATATAGGAAGGGAAATAAGTTTTACAGTATGTTTTGAGTACATTACTATTTATTATTACTTTAGCTAAATGGATCATGAGTTTTTAAGCGCCATAACAAATCTAGCAATGTCACCTAAGCAAACTTGACTCGAACTCGAACCGTCCCACAGTATAAACCTGATAACGTTAGATTTATATTGTAACTATCGATTTACATTATAACTAAAACCGACCAATGAAAGGTTTAAATGCTAAATTAAATTAATATAAAGCATCCGTGCGCCACGTATCCACCACAGAGCAGTGTAAAACTCTAAGCAGATAAGGCAATGCTAGCAGTCAAAACTCAGTTCGCAACAAATACCCCATACAAAAATTAGCCTTTGTTGGTTAAAATTATTAACGCTAAACTGCAACATTCACTAAACCTGCATAATTACCCATAAATAGACTTAAAATTCACTTATCTTATTCTTCATAGTTTTATATACTACAAGTAATGAAATTATTAACATTGGAAAGTAGATAAATGAATCCCGTAGTTATCGCGGTGCTCACTATGTTAATCCTCAGTTTTATGCGGATTAATGTGGTTGTAGCACTCACAATTAGTGCCTTTTTAGGTGGTTTAATTGGTGGTTTACCTTTAGAAGAAGTTATTTCGGCGTTTGACTCAGGTTTAGGTGGTGGTGCGTCAATTGCATTAAACTATGCCATGTTAGGTGCATTTGCAGTTGCAATCTCAAAGTCTGGTATTACAGACTTACTCGCAGCAAAAATTGTTAGCCGTCTAGGTAAGGCCGGCTCTCAACGCCAAATTAACGGCTTTAAATATGGTCTACTATTTACCTTACTGCTCGTTGCCATCTCATCACAGAACGTTATCCCTGTTCATATCGCTTTCATTCCGTTACTTATTCCACCACTACTTGGTGTGATGAATAAATTAAAACTAGATCGCCGTGCAGTTGCTTGTGTGATCACGTTTGGTCTAACTGCGACCTATATGTTCCTGCCTATCGGTTTTGGTGGTATCTTCTTACACAATATTCTGCTGAAGAATCTAAATGATAATGGCGCAAATGTTGTCGCTGAACAATTACCAACCGCAATGGCACTACCTGTTTTAGGCATGGTCATTGGTTTAATTATTGCGGTGACATTTAGCTACCGTAAACCTCGAGAATATTTTGTTGAAAGCGAATTAACTGCTAAAGAATACAAACCAGTTGAATTTAACCCTCGCCACATCATGGTGGCTATGGTAGCAATTGTTGCAGCGTTGGGCCTGCAGTTAACTTATGATTCAATCATTCTTGGTGCACTAACAGGTTTCATTATCTTTACACTAGGTGGTGTGATCAAGTTCCATGAAACACAAGATATGTTTACCCGCGGTGTACATATGATGGCAATGATTGGTTTCATTATGATCGCAGCATCCGGTTTTGCTGAAGTAATGAAAGCAACCAGCGGTGTTGACTCATTAGTTAATTCGATTAGCGGTGTCATTGGTGATAATAAAGGTCTGGCTGCATTATTAATGCTAGTGACAGGTTTATTAATAACGATGGGGATTGGCTCGTCTTTCTCTACGATCCCAATTCTAGCAACTATCTATGTACCACTTGCTTTGCAGTTTGGTTTCTCACCACTGGCAACTGCTTCACTTGTTGGTACTGCAGCGGCGCTTGGTGATGCCGGTTCACCCGCGTCTGACTCCACGTTAGGTCCAACGTCTGGTCTAAATGTTGATGGTCAACACGATCACATTCGTGATTCAGTAATTCCGACATTCATCCACTATAACATCCCACTTCTTATCTTTGGTTGGATAGCAGCCGTTACGCTATAAAATCTTAAACAGTACCGAAACTAAATATCGGTACTGTTTACTGTTAAAATAGTCGATGGTTTAAATCGCAGATACAGAAAAGGGTTATAAGCGATTAATAATCGCTTATAACCCTTTTCTAACTATTATTAATTAACGACAGTTATTCAGCTTTCGCTTTTGCAGCTGCAGCGATTAGTGGCTGTAGTTCACCTTGTTGGGACATTTCCATGATGATATCACAACCGCCAACAAGCTCGCCGTCAACCCACAGTTGCGGGAATGTAGGCCAGTTTGCGTATTTAGGTAGCTCAGCACGGATGTCTGGGTTTAGTAGAATATCAACGTAGGCAAATTGCTCACCACAATTGATTACAGCTTGTGATGCTTGTGAAGAAAAACCACAGCTAGGCAGTTTTGGCGATCCTTTCATGTATAGGATGATTGAGTTTTCAGCTAGTTGCTGTTTGATTTTATCTAAAGTTTCCATTGTGTCCTCACAAATCTTAGCGTTTACATCTATTGTAGTTATAATTATTTAAACTCTAACCATAGAATGCATTATATAAATACATATTTAGTCCGTCATTTTATGCTAATTATAGCTCGGTTAACACCGTTATTTTGTAGGGTTATTTTGTTTTATATTTAGTCTAATTGTTAATAAATCACTTCGCTAGTTACAATTTATTCATTGGACAGTACAATTCCGCGCAAATACTTGAATATATTCAACACTAGCGTTAATATTCATCCCATAATTAAATCAATAATGAGCAATGGATAGCTTTTAGCTATCAATAAATAAGGAAATACCTATGAGTATTACATTACCAGCTTTACCGTACGCACAAGATGCACTTGAACCACATATCTCTGCTGAGACTCTTTCTTTCCACTACGGCAAACACCACAATACTTACGTAGTTAAGCTTAACGGTCTAATCGAAGGTACACCTTTTGCTGAAAAAACGTTAGAAGAAATCGTTAAATCTTCTACAGGTCCAATGTTCAATAACGCAGCACAAGTATGGAACCACACGTTCTACTGGAACAGCCTTACTCCAAATGCAAAAGGCCAACCAGAAGGCGCTTTAGCTGACGCTATCAACGCTAAATTCGGTTCTTTCGAAGCATTCCAAACTGCATTCAACGACAAAGCAGTAAACAACTTCGGTTCAAGCTGGACTTGGTTAGTTAAAAACACTGAAGGCGAATTAGAAATCGTTAACACTTCTAACGCTGGTACGCCTCTCACTGAAGCTGGTGTTACGCCACTAATCACCGTTGATCTATGGGAACACGCTTACTACATTGATTACCGTAACCTACGTCCTAGCTACCTTAAAGGTTTCTGGGCACTCGCTAACTGGGATTTCGCTGCCGCTAACTTCGCAGCTTAATTAACCTGTTAGTTTTAGGTTAGCCTTGGGCTGATCTTAGGTTAGAAAACATAAAAACCGATAATGAGAGTTATCGGTTTTTTATTAAGCTAGTATTACTAATACTAAATTGTTATGCTCCATCTCATTAAATTAAATTAAATTAATGACAAGGATGTTATTATTTATTTTTCAAGACCGAGGTCATTATGAATTTTAGTAATACATTTAAAGCATTATTGACATTATCTATCCCAACAACATTAATGTTTACAGTCCTCTACTTATCAATCAACTAAGCTCTCAGCTTATCCATCTACTAAGTTAATTCTTTGATCTTTAGTTAATTAGTTGTCTACCAAGTAATGAATGGGACAGGGTCGCTCCATCTACATATTCTAATTCACCACCCACAGGTACACCATGCGCAATACGGCTTGCTTTCACGCCATATTCTTGTGCTATTTCAGCAATATAATACGCAGTAGCCTCACCTTCCACGGTTGGATTAGTCGCCAGAATAAGCTCTTCATAATCACCTGATGCTAATAACTCAGCCAGTTTATCTAAGCCAATTTCATCCGGCCCAATACCATCTAATGGCGATAAATGACCCATCAACACAAAATATTGACCACTAAATTGATTAGTTTGTTCAATTGCAGCCACATCCGCAGGTCCTTCAACTACACATAATATTCTCTCAACTTGACGCTTAGGATTTGCACAGATAGCACAAATATCTAATTCAGTCAGGGTATTACATTGTTGGCAATGACCAATCTTAGTCATCGCCTCTTCTAAAGAATGCGCTAAAGAAACGGCATCGTCACGCTTACGCTCTAATATGTGAAACGCAATGCGTTGTGCTGACTTAGGTCCTACACCCGGTAAAATCTGTAGATCATTAATCAATTGATCTAGCAAAGGACTGAACTTCATTTATAACTCCAAAAAGAAATCCAGCACCCGCTGGGTTTCACATCTATTTTGAGCGCAATATTACATTAAATCTGATACTTTGACATTTGTTTTTGTCTCCCATTTAGACGACAAGAGTTATACCTTGATCCTGTGTAGGAAGCAGTGCTGATGATAGGTACTTTTAATCCACGATGAAATACCGTAAATTTCTGTAAAAAAAATACATCCCTTGATCTAGCATTAAGACTCGCGTTAGATTTTAGTGAATACTAATATATAAAAACATCAATAATTTCATATTGATACACCTTGTCACCATTAGATGCTGGATAGGTCGGACATTTCTGAATATTCGACTGATTTACAGACATTTTCACCCATTATATTATGACAAAAATGATAGAATTAACGAAAGAAAGTGCGCATACTTGCTGGGAATTTTTCCAAAAACATCGCTGGGTTTCAGCAGAGTTTACCTTATCTCCCATCCTAGACTCCTGGAAACGCTGCATCCGCCAGACTTCCCCTTATGAATGGCATAAACCCAACGTTGCTTCGGGTAGTACGCTAAACTCATTCATTCAGCGTAGCGCTGAGATTATTGCTATCGCAGAAACCGTACTTGAAGATGTCTACCAAATGCTAGATCCTAGAACATGTGTGATGCTGGTCACTGATGCGACGGGCTGTACCCTATCAATTCTGGGCAATGACAAAATAATTACCGATTTTAATGATTTGGGATTTAAAAAAGGAGCCTTCTGGACCGAAGGACGAGTCGGTACAAACGCTGTCAGTCTTAGTCTGCACACGCATGAACCCGCAAGTATTTTTGCTGCCCAACATTTTAATCAGCATCTGCATCAATACTGCACCCATGCGGCACCTGTGTTTAATACCGAAGGACGACTCACGGCCTGTCTGTTACTCATTACTCATGTCGAAAATTATCAACAATCCGATGCAGCCCTGATCGCTTCCTGTGCAAAAGAAACCAGTACATTATTGCAGCTGGAGAGGAATGTATCCGACGCTAATACACTGTTAGGCCAGCGAAATGCGGTACTCGAATGTATGGACGACGGCATAATAGCTTGGGATAAAGATCGACACATTACCCTGATAAACAACCAAGCAGCAAGCACGTTTAATCTCGATAAAGATCGTGTTATCGGCATTCAACTTGAAAAACTTATCTTGCTACCACCGATAATTAAATCAGGTATTCAAGCACGTCGAAAACTGTCCCACTTAGAAATCACCTTTGAATCTCAGGGTAAATTTATCGAAGCGTTGGTCACGTTAAGACCACTGCACGACGGCAGTTTCCTGTTTTTCCTGCATCCGTTAGAAACTATGCGACGCTTTGCACAGCGCCACATCGGTAGCAACGTCGAACTGAGTTTTAATTCGCTGGTCACCAATTCCAAAAAAATGAAAAAAGTTCAGACTATCGCTAAACGGGCTGCTAAAACTAATGAGCCTATCTTGTTAAAAGGTGAAGACGGGGTGGGTAAAAATAAGATCGCACTGGCCATACACCATCTGAGGGATAAAAATAAAGGTCCTTTTATCACCATCAACTGCAAGAGTATCGCGCCGGAGAATATGCTCAAAGAGCTGCTCGGTAGTGATGAGGGTGAAGGTCAGGCATCAAAATTTGAACTGGCCAGCGGGGGCACTATCTACCTGGAACAAATTGAATTTTTATGCACTGAAGTGCAGTCTGCCCTGCTACAAATGTTGAAAACAAATCTGCTCATGCGCGCTAACAGTAGCCGTATGATCCCGATAAATTTTCAGTTGATCTCCTGTACCAGTGCCGACTTAGAACAGTATGTAAATCAGGGTTCATTCCGGCGCCAATTGTATTACGCGATCAGTGCGGTAGAACTCGATATACCTCCGCTGCGACAGCGTAAAGAAGATATCGTTGAACTGATCCAGCGACAGTTAAGACGACTTGAAAAGCGCTACAATACCCGTTTATCTATTAACGATGACGCCCTTGACGTGCTCTATCGTTATTCTTGGCCTGGCAATATTTCAGAACTACAGAATAAGATAGAAAAAATCGTACTTAACCGTAATGACGATATGATCACTACCGACGATCTGCCAAACCAGTTTTTATCCTGTCCTATCGAAAAAGATATGTACGGGACACCTTATGTCCAGAGTCTTGAAGCAATGGAAAAAAAAGCAATCGAGAAAGCGTGTGAAGTGTTCGACGGTCGTATCCACGATATCGCCGAAGCACTGCAGATCAGTCGTACCACACTGTGGCGAAAACTTAAAAAATATAATATTAGTGTGAAGTAGACGCATAACTAATCGTTAAAAAAAGGCATGAAATAAAATCCCATGCCTTTTAACATTAACCTTATTCTATCTGACTAAGCAGGTTGAACCTGAAAATTCTCCCGTGATTCATGATAATTAATTCTTCTAACCTTGGCTTTCAACGCCGGAATCATACTTGCACTAGCACTTAGTTTAGTCACACCCAAACGAAGTAACAGTTCGGTCATTTCATTATCTCCCGCCATTTCACCACACATACCAACGGGTATATTGGCTTTCTTACCAGCGTTGCAGGTCATTGTGATAGCATTAATCACTGCCGGTTGTTTATAGTCAACTAACTCAGCTACCGCCGGATTACCTCGATCAGCCGCCATTACGTACTGGGTCAAATCATTGGTACCAATAGAGAAGAAATCGGCTTCCAGCGCTAATTCATCCGCATTAAATACCGCAGCTGGTACTTCAATCATAATGCCGACCGCCAACGGATATTCTTCTTCAGGCAAGTCTAGCTCTTCCCGACAGATTGAAATTAGGGCTTTAACCGCCCTGAGTTCTGACGGTAGCGCGATCATCGGGATCATCAACTGAATATTCGTATACTCTGCTGCGGCTCTGAGCACAGCTTTCAACTGGTCCTTAAACAGTTTATCATCCGCCAGACATAGTCGTACCCCACGCAGACCAAGAAAAGGATTATCTTCCTCGATCATCGGATACGACAGTAACGGTTTATCTCCGCCGACATCCAGGCTGCGAATAGTCAACGGAAGGCCCCCCAGAGCTGCGGCAATATCGCGATAAACGGTATATTGCTCGTCCTCTGACGGCAGCTCAGCATGGGACTGGAACATAAACTCAGTCCGCAGCAGGCCGACACCTTCAGCGCCCGCATCAAGCGCAGCAGAAACATCCTCTAATCCGCCAATATTCGCCATGATATTAAATCGATGACCATCCGTAGTAATCGCTGGCTCTTGCGCTGCCAACAATTGATGATTAGCCTGATCAAGCCAAGTTTGACGGCGGTCGTCTAGCTCCTGTTGTTTGTCTTCCGTCGGCGTCAACCATAATAAACCACTAAAACCGTCAACCGTCACCACCTGACCAGGTTCAACAAGCTCCAGACAGTTTTCAACCCGGATTATGGCTGGAATGCCCATCGCTCTGGCAAGAATCGAACTGTGTGATGTTTTACCTCCGCCACTTAAACAGATCGCCAATACCTTTTCAGGATCTAACTGGGCAGTATCCGATGGTAACAGATCCTTTGCCAACAACACGGATGGTTGAGTAAGTTCAATTCTACCGCCCTGACCGTTACCACATAATTGCAGCATAACCTGCCGAGCAATATCCTTTACATCAGCCTCACGCTCACGCATATAAGCACTTTCTAATGAACGGTATTGCTCAGCCATAGCTGTTGTCGTGTCTAACCAGGCCTGCTCTGCAATCATATGTTGTCCGATCCGCAGCCTGACATCCGCAAGTAACTCGGGATCGTCCAGCATGAGCATGTGGGCTTTAAATATCTCCGCATGTTCCTTGCCCAGAGTTAGCTCAGTATCGCTGGCCTGCTGCACGAGTTGCTCGGTCACTTTCTGGATCGCATTATCTAACCGGGCATTCTCCACCTTAGTCGATTCAAAACTACGCTCAGGAACCGCAGGCATCACCGCGTCAAAATGTACCACAGGCCCCGTCACAATACCGGCACACACAGCCAGTCCACTCAACGCCCCTTCCACCTTGTCCTGCGGTGGTGCAATACTTGGACTTGAAGTCTCATTCATTGGCGATGCATCATGCTCTATCGATTCACCAAAGTGGCTATTGGCTAGGCGGATAAATTCAGCAACGGCCAAGTCAGCTTCGACCCCCGAGGCATACAGACAGATCTCATCACCACACTGCACATTAAGTTTTGCAATCGCATTCAAGCTCTTCGCATTCGCTCGCTCGCTCTGCCTTTCCAGTTCAATGGTCGCATCAATAGCAGCCATCGTCGTCACTATCAGTGCGCCCGGCCGAGCATGAATACCATGCGGGTTTTGCACCACCCATGTCGTTGATAACACTTCAGCATCATCCACGGCAGGTACTGGCGTAGCAACGGACACAGGGTCAGGTTCCTCCCCCAAATGGCTCTGTTTACCGGCCAGAGCCCCCATTGCTTCGGCTTTGACTATGTCAATCGGCAAATTAGCCGCGGCGGCAACGGCTGCCGCCATCGCGCCTTCCACAATAGGAGCAGAACAAAGCTGAACAGTTCCAGCTACTTCTGGTGGCAGCAGCTCAATAGCAACCTCGGTACTTAATAGCGCACTACCTAAATCCATTAACACAAGTACGCCACTTTCATCATGAACCTCTTCGATAGCAGACATCACTCGAATGCTATCGGTTCCGATAGGATACTGTTCATCATCAATACCGCCAGCAATAGCAATATTACATTTGCCCTGTGTCATCTGGGTTACCAGTTCAACAATGCCTTCGGCTAATCGTCGACTATGTGAGACAATTACAATACCAACCATTTTAATTACCCCGCAGAAACAATACGTTGCAAAGATTGAACCATCATCATACTTGATGTAGCACCGGGATCCTGATGACCAATACTGCGCTTACCAAGGTAACTGGCGCGACCTTTCTTGGCCTGCATCTCAATCGTTGCAATCACGCCCTCCTCCGCAGCTTGAACCATCAATTCCAGCGCCTTTTCTAACGGTAATCCTAGCTTTATAGCAGCGTTACCGGCATCGACCACTGGCCACCAGACATCACACATGGTTTTATCACCAATTTTTGCTCTACCCCGGGAAACCACCCCTTCAACGCCGGCAGTGAGCATGGCGACCAGCTCTTCCAAGTTCAGCTTTTCTTTGCCAGTTACAACACCCGCTGCACGGATATAAAATGTGCCGTACAAAGGACCACTCGCACCACCAATACTCGACAACAATGTCATACCAGTGGTTTTCATGATGGTACTGATATCCTGCTTTTCGATACTCGGAATTTTTTCTGCCACTCGTTCAAAACCACGATTCATGTTCAGACCATGATCAGCATCCCCGATATCAGTATCAAGCTGAGTCAGAAAATCTCGCTGTTCAACAAAAATTTCGGCGCAATCTTTTAACCAGGCCAATATGTGCTCTTTTTTTATATACATAGTCATCATCCTTAACAGCCCCAACGCAATGCAGGTGTATTCACTGGTGCATCCCAAAGTCTTAAGATCTCATCATCTGCTTTTAATAACGTAATTGAGAAACCTTCCATATTCAGTGAAGTGCAGTAATTGCCAATCAAATTACGCACTATTTTGTATCCAGCACTTTCACAATTCTGATGTAACCTGCGGTACGCGCCGTACAATTCAGAGCCAGGGGTTCCGCCTAAACCATTCACCAATACAATGTAGTCACTGTCTGATTCAAACTCTTCAGTGACCACTTCAACATCCTGCCACTCACCCAGCTCACGGTTCCATTCACGTAATTCTCGAGTATACGGCGGACAATCAATTAGCTCTGCAAACATTTGATCAACCAAACTGTCGAGATCTTTATAAGTACGTCGTTCAATACCAGGTTCACCGTGAATGCCAACACCAAATTCAATTTCATCATCCGCTAAAATAAACGACGGTTTACCTGCAGCAGGTACCACGCAAGCTGATAAAGCAACGCCAAATGAACGTGATATATTATTCACACGTCGCGCTAATTTTTCACATTGTTCAAGGCTATAGCCCTCTTCCGCTGCCGCACCAACAATCTTCTCGATCAACACCGTTGCAGCAACACCACGACGACCAGCTGTATATAGGCTATCTTTTACCGCAACATCATCATCAATCAATACTGAGCCGACTTTAATACCATCGGCATGTAACATCTCAACCGCAGTTTCAAAATTAAGCACATCGCCAGTATAATTTTTAATAATAAACAGAATACCGTTATCATTATTAATTTTATGACCACACTCATACATTTGATCTGGCGTTGGTGAACTAAAAATTTCGCCCGGGCACGCTGCTGTTAACATACCTTTGCCAATAAATCCGGCGTGTAATGGCTCATGTCCGTTACCACCACCTGATAATAAAGCCACTTTGCCCTGAGAATCATCTCGCCATATATAACGTGGGTCTAATGATAATTTTAATTCTGGGTGAGCAAGATTAAGACCTTCAATCTGTTCTTTAACCACGTTTTCAATTTTGTTAATTAATTTTTTCATTGTATAACTCCAATTGATTACTTTTAAATGTTAACCCTAGTATCAACAAATAAACGAAGACTGCAAACTGCTATTTATTTGTTTCAAATTGAAACAAATAAAATAAAAAATGGATTCAAAATGAAACAAAACTTAATGTCAGACAACATAACGTGATTTATCTCAAAATATTAATTATCACAGAGTAAAAAAAACGCTTATTTGTGCATGCCATCATGGATAAAATGATAAAAACAAATGATTTAGTTACCTTTGTCAGCGTTTGATTTATGTTGATTGCAAGCTTGAAAGCAGCAGCATTGTTTACTTAAAAGCTGAATCTAATCATTAAAATCAATGTGAACATCAATGTATAAAGGAATTAATCATGGATAAAATTATTATATCTCCAAGTAAATATGTACAAGGCGAAAATATACTTGCAAGTATTGGTCAATATGTAAAACCCATCGGTGGTAATCCAATGGCAATTGCAGATGGTTTTGTGACAGACTTAGTCAGCGAAACGGTTAAAAAAAGTTTTTTGCAAGCAGATATGCCGCTGAACATGGAGTTATTTAATGGTGAATGTTCTCGACCTGAAATTGAACGATTACTTGCAATCACTAAAGAAGTCAAAGCAGATGTGATCATCGGTATCGGTGGTGGTAAAACATTAGATACAGCAAAATCAATTGGTTTTTATCTACAAATTCCAGTGGTAGTAGTACCAACCATCGCGTCTACAGATGCACCAACAAGTGCGTTGGCTGTGATTTACACCCCTGAAGGTGAATTCAGCGAATACCTGATGATCCCGACCAACCCGAATATGGTCCTAATGGACACCAAGATCATTGCTGGCGCACCAGCGCGGTTATTAGTGTCTGGTATCGGTGATGCGTTATCGACTTATTTCGAAGCACGTGCTTGTGCAGCTTCTGGTGCCTCGACTATGGCAGGTGGCGCCCCGACCCTCGCCGCCCAAGCTATGGCTAAACTTTGCTATGAAACCATACTTGAAAATGGTCTGAAAGCGAAAGTTGCGGTAGAAAATAACTTATCGTCTCCCGCCGTTGAGCATATCATCGAAGCGAATACTTATTTAAGTGGTATCGGTTTTGAAAGTAGTGGTCTTGCTGCCGCTCATGCGATTCACAATGGCCTGACTAAGTTAGAAGAATGTCACCACCTGTATCATGGTGAAAAAGTGGCATTCGGTACCCTAGTACAACTCGTACTGGAAAATGCGGCAATGGAAGAGATCGACACCGTCATTAACTTCTGTCGTGAATTAGGCTTGCCAACGAATTTACATGACATGGGGGTTAAGGAACTTAACCGCGAAAAACTAATGGAAGTTGCTGAAGCATCTTGTGCTGAAGGCGAAACAATCCATAACATGCCGTTTGAAGTAACGCCAACGGCAGTTCTGTCTGCCATTTTGGTCGCACACGATCTGGGTTCGCGTAAATAACCGATAACCCGTTTTAAACTAAAAATGCCGCTATCATTAGCGGCATTTTTTATGCATAATACTTAGCAATTACATCAATATCGTATTTTGTGTTGTGCTCTCGCCTTTCTGCCGTTAAACTTCTGCCTCCCGAATTATTGGTTACGCTAAAAATTAATCGATTTTTTAGCCCGTGGGTATTCACTATATTGGGTTAAACCGTTTATATCTGGAAATCACAGACTAATCTGCTACAGGTAACATTATGATTAACCACTTTAGTGTGCTTGGTATCAAGCCGAACGCAAATGAAAACGACGTTAAAAAAGCCTATAAACGTCTATCAAATCTATTTCACCCGGATAAATTACTCAGCGCATCAGACGATGAAAGAGAGTATGCTGAAGCTCAGCTGCAACGAGTAAGAAACGCGTATGACGTACTTTCAAATCCTAAGCTAAAACGCGATTTTATAAAAAACTTCAGTAACGTTATTGTGACCGACCCTGCTGCCGCTATGCGCGAGCTGTGGGATCAATTTTATTCTATAAGTTAATTTCTGAGCACTCATGACAAAAGCACTAGATCTATCACGTATTGATGAATTAAAAGAAAATGCATATAACAATATCGAATCTTATAACGATCCCGATACGCCAGATGCACTTGCGAAATTTACGAGCCAAATTAAAGCTGTTTTATTAGCTGATCCAAAGTTACTTGAGTCTGTTCCTGAGTACTTGCCTATTGCGCTTTATGATCAGGTTAAATTCCCTCCGGAAGAAAAAGCCAAATGGGCTCATTGGATCAAAGAAGGTATTCAGCCTGATTGGGATGAATTTAAAACCACGGTCGCGTTTAATAAGGTCGACTTACCACTTGTGTTAGCTGTAAAAAATTACTCTGAGACCTTATTAATAGAGAGCTGTATCGTCCTCTTCTTGTTGGCGAATGACAACAAGTCAACCGCGACAAATACAGAGCAAGATGATGATGAAGATGATGACTACGTTGAAGATCAAGAAGAAGAAGAAGCTTATTACGACCCATTTGATGATGACGAAGAGGAAGAGGAAGAGCAATAATGAATAGCTTAATTGAAACAGCCGTAATCGAGATCAAAAAACTGGCCGATGTAGAACCTAAACAGGCGAGTAAGAAATTTGAGTTAATGGCTAGCACCATGACTGATGACGTTTTGATTGAAGTGATCGAGCAGATGGATATCGTGACCTTAACGCAGATTAACAGTCATCATGATATAACTTGCCCTTCAATCATGTCTGAACTGATGACCCCTGAGCAGATCCGCGATATCGTTTGCCAGCAACCGCTATATTGGGAAGAAAAAGTTAAAAACAACGCCGATGAATTAATTCAACATACGTTTGATTTTTTAACTTATCTTATCCGTATTCAAACTACTGAAGCGAAACAAAAAGCGATTTTAGAGTGTATAGCTGAAGATCAAGCGGGGCTTTTCTATCTGTCGATCCCATTTATTGAATATCTATTAGCACCCGCGGTAGAAGCAGAACATCACAGCCACATTACTGATAATTATGATGATGAAGATGATGGCGAAACCGTTGGTTTTACCGACCGTAGCGCAGAAGAAGAGGCGCACAGTTTGAGCCTTGACGACCCACGCAGCTTATTAGCCCTGATCCGTGAACTTGCTCCAGACGTTGAAAAATCAATTAAAAATTTACTGCGTAGCGAAAACTCAAGCTGGGTTGCTATCATCGACAGTTTCGTCAATGAATTAGTACTTCAAGCAAAAGAGAAAAACGAAGTAAATGATGAATACGCTGAAGTTGATGACATGTTTAGTTTTCTTGATTAAGGACTCCATTAATGCAAATTGTACTAAGAGACAGAAATCAAGGTCCTTTTTTAACTAAAGTATTAGATTATGCGCAAGCAGAAGCGCTATTAGATGAAGCACAACTTGCCGAAATCAAAAGCAAGGCTGTATTGATGAGCCTTAAGCTGGCTGATAAATTTTATAATCAGCATAAAATGCACCTGCTAGAGAACGCTGCTTTCGATGTGATCGGGGTAGCGAGCCTGGGATTGATGTCGCTAAGTAATCACGATCTGACTCAAGCATTTAAACTGATCGTGGCTCCAAACGGCATTGTAAAATCGTTCCAGAAAGGTTGGAACATGCTGAATCGTGTTAGTAAGTATAAGCTAAACGGTAAATCAGTATATGGCGATATAGATCCTATGCTACTCGATAAAATATCAACACCGAGTGATGCTGATGAATGGCAAGGCTGGCAGAGCTATCAAGACGCGCTGTTAGACTTTAATCGTGAAGAGTCTATTGTCGGTTTATTAAAGCAGTTTTACGCGCAAACAACCTACGATCCTTTAGATTGTTTAAGCCTTGAAAACGTGTTTGCAGAAATCGTACTATACCGTCTATTTTTTGGTCCCGTTAAAGTAAGACCGGATCTTAAGCAATGCGTAGCTAAAATTGAACTTGAAGACGTCTGGTTCTCGATTGAACATATAGACCAACAAATTAAGCTAACATTGTCCGAGTTGCCATCACAACTTGCCGAGATCATAAAGCTTGAACTGGGTAAATACTTTACCGCTGGTTTACTACGTACGCTAACGTTTGCTAAAAACTATCGTGAACTGCGCTTACAAGATGCGAGTCCAGAGCGATTAGAACGATTCGAATATAAAGAAGGTCTGACTGGTTTATTAGGTTGGCCAGTTTATATCGTGATGTGATCCTGACAGTCACAGGCAGCATAAACGAAAACTAAAAGCGGGAATATCCAATGGGTATTGCCGTTTTTTTATGATACCAAGCTTACAGTAACTGAATTAACCCTAAAAATAGTACAAATATGGCTGTAACTGCGACTTATAAAAATAAATTTTGGATTCCATGTTATTGAAGTACCCCTAGCTGAAGCAAGGGGATTCTTGTCGTCTACGGTTTAGGCATTGCAATATTAAATTGCGTTAGTCTTCTAAAACCTCTTACAAGCATTTAACGTGTCGGTACTACCTACCGCCACAAATTATTTAAGCTGCTAGTCTTAATCCCTCTTTATGGATATTGATAGCAGCATTATGATCTCTATCGTGAACAGCGCCGCATGCGCAAGTCCACGTCCTGATCGCTAATGACCACTGCCCAGCGTATAACGCTCCACACTCGCTGCACATTTTAGACGAAGGAAACCACTGGCTAATAGCTGATAATTTACGCCCGTACCAATCAGCCTTATATTCTAACTGCCTTGCTATTTCACCGAAATTAGCATCATGGAGATGCTTTGCCAACTTGCGATTTTTCACCATATTTTTGACTTTCAATGACTCGATCCCTATCACTTGGTTTTCGTTTATAAGTGTCGACGTCATTTTATGCGTAAAGTCTCTACGGGAATTCGCTATCTTTTCGTGAAGCCTTAGCGAGTTTTTTCGCATATCGATTTGTTAAGCGCGGGTTGCTTCATTTTAGCGAATAATAATGATTGTTTATCTGCATCCCATTTGAACCCGTTACTCATGTAACTGGCTGAGTGAGGTTCTTACTCCAATCGTTATAATTGGTTTTATTGCCTAGTTCATACTGCGCTTTAGAAAACGCCAATGCTGAATTATAAGCGACACGCACACAGCCAAATGTCTGAGAAAGCATGACTGCTTGCTCGTTATTCGGGTAAAATCTGTATTTGTACGCGATTAACTTCAACATAACACCTTAGTTAACTGTATATAATTCCAGTATCAAGTTCTAAATTTAGACCTTGTCACTTTGTATGTCAACAGAATAAAGGCCAGGGCGCTTATTGCTTCGCAATAACGACTTACATTCCCGACATAAATGACGGGGTTTTACGTCAAAGATGATAAATATGCTGACACGTATAGTCCTTTTAAATACAGACATTAAAAAATAAAATAACCAATGGCTGATTTAATCGCGATTAGCCTTAAAATTCACGGCTTGCTCAAATATCTCTTTATACACTTCATCACGGCTGATTGGCGGGTAGCCAAACTTAGCAAGAACCAGAATTAACGCGACTTTCAATGATGCTTTTATATCATCGCGTTGGCTCCAGTCGGTAAATTTCGCTTTATCATCCACAATGGCTTTAACTTCTTTAGATAACTCTATCAACTTATCTTCTGGATAATCGAAGTCATATTTTACCGCTAACGACTTTAACGCGTCATAGAAGGCTTTTTCTTCAATACCAATACCTAACTCATCACCCGAGTTCATTTCGTCTTGGACACCGTAAATGAGGTCCACCATGTTGTCAGAAAATTCTTCAAGCACTTCACTTACCAGTACATCATCTTCTTTACGCTCGTTATAACGTTCAACCAAGGCTTGGAAACGTTTAGTAAAGTCGATGCCTTGTACCTGATTTACCTTTTTCAGCTCACCAATTGCTTTCGCTAATAGCTGCTGCAATAGTTTTATTTTGGTATTAGGCAGTTTTATCTTTTCAATCTTAGCAATGTAATCCTCATTGAAAATATCAATTTCACCGCCCTCTTGATTACCCAACTTAAAGATCTCTTCGACACCGTCACTTTGCAGGGCATCGCTGATCATCTCTCGCACTTTTGCGTTCATTTGTGCTGAGTCAGGGACTTCACCTTTAGTGAGCTTGAATACAATGGAGCGAATCGCTAAGTAGAAATGGATATAGTTTCGCGCTTGTTCATTAATTTTCTCACTACCACAACAAACGTCATAAGCTGCTTTTAGGCATTTGACTAAGTCCATAAAGCGCTTTTGCAGTTTCTCGGTTCGCAGTGCAAACTCAGCGGCATTGTTTAAACAATTTAACTGGGCAACAGCCTCACCAGTAAAGTAAGGGGCGCTATCAAACTTATGAAATAACCTTGCCAACAGATCTAAGTGGTTCTTCACTTCAATCACAGAAGCGGCAACATCTTCGAAATTCGTTTCATCGGTTTTTGAATATTGTGCTAGCGCTTTATTCATTGCCGATTTAATGCCGATGTAATCAACCACCAAGCCTTTGTCTTTACCTTCAAACTGGCGATTAACACGAGAGATAGTTTGGATCAAACTGTGCTTTTGAATGGGTTTATCGATATACATGGTATCTAAAAACGGTACATCAAAGCCTGTTAACCACATATCGACTACAATCGCGATTTTGAAATTAGAATTTTTGTTTTTAAACTGTTTATCTAACTCTTTACGCTCATCTTTGTTGCCAAGTAAGTTATATAAACGCTCAACATCATCTTTACCACGGGTCATTACCATTTTCACCCGTTCAGAGGGTGCTGCGATACGTCCTTCGCTGATTGCGCGTTTACGCTCGGTATCTGACAATGCACTCGCGTTGTCAGTGTCTACAACATCAAACCATGCCGGTCGCAGTGCTTCTAATTCTTGATACAGCTGATAAGCAATATTTCGGGCACTACACACAAACATTGCTTTACCTGCAACCGTAGCGCCTTCTTCAACACGTTTGTCATAATGTTCAACAAAGTCACGCGCTAATACGCGAATACGGTCAGGATCGCCTAAAATAGAGTTCATATTCGCCGTGGCTTTTTTACTCTCTTCTATTTGCAGTTCGTTACTGCCCGCAGATTCACACTCTTTATAATAAGCTTCAATTTCAGACAGCTTACTGTTGTTTAAACAAACCCTTGCAGCACGACCTTCATAAACAATACGTACCGTGATCTCATCTTTCACCGATTCAGTCATAGTATAAGAATCTACGATCTCACCAAATACGTCTAACGTAGCGTCTACAGGTGTCCCAGTGAAACCAACATACGTAGCATTAGGTAATGAGTCGTGTAGGTATTTTGCAAAACCGTAAGTTTTCTTTACTGTGCCTTTCTTTTCATCAAATACAATTTTTTGATCTAAATTGACTTGGCTACGGTGCGCTTCATCTGAGATACAAATAACATTACAGCGATCGGTTAACAGCTCGGTATCTTCGGTAAATTTATGAATAGTGGTCAAAAACAAGCCACCACTGTTACGTCCTTTTAATAACTCACGCAGATGTGCACGACTCGTTACCGTTTCAATGGCATTATCACCAATATAGGTTTTCGCATTAACAAACTGTTGCGACAGTTGATCGTCTAAGTCGGTACGGTCGGTGATCAACACTATGGTTGGACTTTTAAACGCTACACTCTTCATTAGCAAGCGAGATAAAAACTGCATGGTGAAACTTTTGCCACAGCCAGTCGCACCAAAATAGGTACCACCTTTACCGTCACCGCCTTTACCATTGGGGAGTTTCTGATGCAGTTTAATGTTCTCAAACAGTTTTTTAGCCGCATAGTACTGCGGATAACGCGGTACTATTTTTATCTCGTTTTTACCCGACTCTTTATTATTAGAATCTGGAAAAAAGATAAAATGGTGCATCACATCACGCAAACGCGCTTTATCAAACAAGCCCTGCAACAGGGTGTGTAATGAGTTAATACCGTCTTTGGCGACCAGCTCTTGCCCTGTGATTTTACCCCACGAATAGAAGAACTGATAAGGGGAAAATAAATTACCCATTTTGTTATTCACACCGTCACTAATGATACAGAGCGTATTAAACACAAACAGTTGTGGAATATCACGGCGATAACGAATGGTTAGTTGTTCAAAAGCTTCATGGATAGTCGCTTCTTCACGAATGGCACTCTTAAATTCAAATACGACCAAAGGCAGCCCATTGATATATAAAATACCATCAGGAATACGAGTTTCGCCTGTTGCACCTTCAATCTCTAACTGGTTAACAATACGGTAGATATTGTCATCATTATCTGCACTTTCTAATGCGGTACTCGCTAATGCATCATTAGCAGCGCTATTTATGTCATTATTTACAACACTACTGACAATATAGTCGGCCTTGCTTTCGGCCACCTGAGCAAGCTCGGGTTGAAGCTGTCCCAATTCCACTGTCGCGAACAAGCTTTGTTTTACCGATTGCTCTACGTTGTCAAAATCAAGCAGTTGAATATATAAATCTTTTTGTGATGCGCTGCCCGCTTTACTGCCAGATTCACGCTTTAACAAAAAGCCATCACTGAGCCACTTACAAAAGGTTTTATTACTGTCGTACAAGTCACTTGCAGGTAAGGTTTCTAATTGACGAATGACGATGTTTATCTCACTCTCAGTAATACCCGCATGTTGATAGCGTTTGCTTAAAAATACACGCAAATCATCTTTAATCAGTACTTCTGATTTGTCTCGGTTTAAAGCCGCACCATTTAAGTGTGGATAGCCTTGCTCACCTAACAGTTCAATAATCGCTTGTTCTAATTTAGCTTCAGTGAATTTCATTTAATCGCAACATCCATTTGTTAAAAACATTGAGAGAAATACTCTCTAAGCAACTTCATCATATTGCGTTTTTGTTTGAAATTTTTAATTATTTTTTCGATCATTAAATACAGGATGACACTATCCACATCATTCGTTTTCAATTTCTTTTCTAGCTTAATCAACAGACGCGTCGCTTCTTGATATGCCGAATTAGAGGTTTGATCAATAATCACGCCCAGTACTCGGTAATACAAATCGACAGATTCTTGTGGATACTCCACAATAATTAAATCGGCTAATTGCAGTAAGCTGGTTGAATAAGCTTTATGTGATAATACCCATAATCGCGCTTTCTCTAATTCATTTTGATCCATATAAAAATCGAGTAGCGCATCCGCATCAGTCGTAATGCCACGCGTTGTTTCAACATAGCAATCTGCTAATAGTTGCTCCGCTTTGATCAGAAAATCAGGATCAGTCTCACCGGTTAGTCGCTCTAATTGTTGTAATTGTTTAAAATGTCGAAAACTCGGATTTTCCGTAAACAACTGCCAGGCAAGTTGCCATGCACTGTTATATTCCGCCAATGCAACCTGTACTTTGATTTCATGTTTTTGACATTCTGCTCTTTCATGGGGTGTTTTGGCTTGTTGATAGGCTTGCTGAAGGTAATGCTTCGCATCCAACTCGCTGGTATGCTGTAAGCATAATTCACTCATGCGCAAATAATCAGACGGTTCTTGCGCTGTTATTTGCATTAATCGGCATTTTTCTTGCCAATCTTGCTGTTTTTCAGCCTGCTTTATTAATACGGTCGTTAAGCGTTTAACAGCCCACAGTTGTTCCCTATCAATAACATCCAAACCCGGTTTAATTCGTGTTATCACCGCTGCCGAACACAGCGATAAAAACAGTTTTTCTACTGTCTCCGTTAGCGTGAAATCATCTGGTACATCTGGAAATATATCATATTTATAGCTTTCAAAATGGGTAAATAACCACTGCGCTTTTTCGTCATCAGACCAAGATAGTTGATTGAAAATTGTTATTATCTTTTCATTCAACATCTCCTCTAAACCAAGCCTAAAACCGCCTGAGTCATCAATCTGCTCTATCACTTTGTTCAACCGTTCTACTGCTTTGAAAATTAACTTCCATTGCTGATCAATGGTGCATTTTTCTATCGCTGGAAATATCATTTCAAACATAGACTCAGCATCCGTAAAATAATTACGGACTTCATTCCATTCCCACGTGGGTCTGTTCGGCAATGCTTTAGTGATGAATTTGCTTATGTCACTAACCCCTATACTGTGGCTTTCGGTTTCCATGATTAACAGCCACTTGTCGTATTCACGCTCTGAATTATCAAGAAAACGGAAAATGATATCTGTCAATTCAGCCACTGGTTTTTTGTTAAACCATGTTTTTAATGCTATCCGGTCGTTGGCTTCTTTCGCCGTTTCGTCGGCAAATTCATCTTCGGGGGTGTTTTCGACTTGCAGCGCTACGGCAACCGCATGCTTACAAATATCTTGATAATCAGCCGCAGGGCAACTACAGCTTACTTGTATTCCTTTGCCTTGCGCCAACTTGCTGTTATCTAACGTGACATGATAATGGTGTTGCCCTGCTACCGTCGCCATCGCCATCGCTTTATCATCGA
Source organism: Moritella yayanosii (assembly GCF_900465055.1). Taxonomy (NCBI): domain Bacteria; kingdom Pseudomonadati; phylum Pseudomonadota; class Gammaproteobacteria; order Alteromonadales; family Moritellaceae; genus Moritella; species Moritella yayanosii. The sequence goes on from NZ_LS483250.1 coordinate 1,492,854, forward strand.
CTATCACTAATTTACTGACGTTACCTTCCGCATAAAGCGCATACCCTAACAGATAGGATTTACTTTCAGCACGTCGTTTTATTTCGTCTAAATCAAACATGGGGCTACCCCTATCAATTATTGGTATTGTCTTATGCAGGCACCACATCAGGGATTTGTAATTCACCTGAGATGAGTTTTGGTAATAACGTGTCGCGTAACGAAATAAGAGGTGTAATTTGCTGCTCATTCGCAGCAATTTTTTTCATTAATGCACCAACTGTATATTCAAATTTATCTAAAATAGCATCACTTGAAAATACGCATTCAGCTTTGGCTACATCTTCAGGCTTAATTGCAGGATATGCAGCACCATCAGCAATACGGGTAAATTCTTTAATACAGTCTTCATTTGTTAATGCAAGATATGAAAAAGCTCTGTAGTTTTCTTTTTTTGCTCTTACGACTACAAATCCAGTACTCCCTGTTAGTCCTTCTTCATTCACATAAGCAAAGGATCTATTTGCGGGTCTGACTACACCAATAATTGTATCGTGTGGCTGTAAAATTCGTCTAGCACGACTTGGAGCATCATCAAATGTGTAGTTAGCAATTTCCCCAATCGCCCCATTTTTTGCGTTAGCTAGATCAACATATTTAACTGCCTTCGGTGCATTTTTTTTAGTCCAAGACTGAGGGTTAATCCGACATAGTTCATCAATCGTAGTTTCCTCCCACCCTTTCGGTATCCAACCTATCTGCTCACTAAACTCAAACTCGCTTGGGAAATGGGAATGGATATTGTTTTGAGATTCTGCTAATAAAGCGTGCAAATCACAGCTTTGCTGTAGTGCCCTTTCCTGTAAGGCATGCAGACGCTTTTGGGCATTTTTCAGCAATTCAGCAGGGAGATCACTGGCTAGGTTTTCCAACTTAAAATCAATTTTAGCAAGCAGGTTGTCAAACACAGGGTCAAAGTCCACAAACCAGCTTTTAAACAAGGCTTGCGCCATTAGTTCAAGGGTTTGGTTGGTTTGGCGGTTGAGCTCAACTTTTTTATCTAAATCAAATAAATTAATCGCTAATGTTCTTTGATACTTTGGACAAATTGGAACCTTAACTTTCGCTTTATGAATATGATTTCTATTTATTCCAGGTACAGCCCCTTTATCTGTATAGTCAGAATATCGGATGGTCTTTAAAAGATAATAAACATAAAGGGGATCATTTCCTTTAAAATCTCTCACATACAATGTCGTATTTAATGGCCAAAAATCATCTTCAATATAGAAAACTTCACCAATAGTGCCATATCGACCAGTCACAACCCCAGGTGCAGCAACTTTTATTGCATTGTGCTCTCCAGAAGTTCCTGATGAAGATACGACAGGAACACCGCCCTTAATCCTTTTGGTTTTAGGTAAGTCATACCCACGCTTTAATTCTATAACGTCGCCAAGTTCACAATTCTTCCAATCATTCCCCATAACCCAACGCCTCCAAATTTTTACGGATAGCTTGATCTAACTCTTCCGCTTTATCCATCTGGCTATACAGGGTTTTGCTTAACTCGCTCATCTTGGTTTCAAACGGGATGCCGTCATCTTCAATCTCTGCTGCGCCTACATAACGCCCAGGGGTTAAGACATAATCATTAGCTTTCATATCAGCAAGCGTGGCTGATTTACTATAGCCAGCGATATCTTGATAAGTTTGAGCTTCACCAGCATCATTCAGTACCGTTTCACCGCGCCATGTGTGATAGGTTTGGGTTATTTCTGCTATGTCGGTATTGGTTAATTCTTTCAGTGTGCGGTTAACCATAGTCCCCATTTCACGGGCATCAATAAACAGGGTTTCGCCTTGACGGTTACGACGTTTAAGCATGCCTTTTTCGTCATTACCCTTCTTGTCTTTACTGATAAACCACAAACAAACCGGAATTTGGGTGGTGTAAAACAGTTGACCTGGCAGTGCAATCATACAATCGACTAAATCATTTTCGATGATCTTCTGACGGATAGTCCCTTCGCCACTGGTATTCGATGACATAGAACCATTCGCTAATACAAAACCAGCTGTGCCATGTTCACTGAGTTTCGAGATCATGTGCATGATCCACGCATAGTTGGCATTACCCGTTGGCGGTGTTGGATAACCAGCCCAACGTGCATCGTCTACTAACTCGTTGTCTGCACGCCACTGCTTTTGGTTAAACGGTGGGTTGGCCATAATGTAATCGGCTTTTAAATCAGGGTGTTGATCTTTAAAAAAGCTATCGCCAGCGACATCGCCTAAATTAGCAGAGATACCACGTACCGCTAAGTTCATCTTCGCCAGTTTATAGGTGGTGTTGGTGTATTCCTGCCCATAAATAGAGATGTTTTTTTGGTTGCCGTTATGGCTGTTGATAAATTTCAACGATTGCACAAACATACCACCCGAACCACAGCAAGGATCGTAGATTTTGCCTGAAAAGGGTTCAATCATATCGGCAATCAGGGTAACAATAGATTTGGGCGTATAGAACTCACCACCGCCTTTACCTTCGCTGGCTGCAAACTTACCAAGGAAATATTCGTAAACACGGCCAACAATATCTTCTTCGCTTTTATCGCAATCATTAGCAATGGTTTCAATATTATTAACAGTATCAATCAAGGCAGAAAGCTTGCTGACATCTAAACCTAAACGTGAAAAATAGTTATCTGGCAATGCACCCGCAAGGGCTTTGTTGTTCTTTTCGACACTGTGCAGTGCGCTATCAATTTTAACCGCGATATCATCTTGTTTAGCATTAATTTGAATAAATGACCAGCGCGCCTCTTCTGGCAGATAGAAGACATTTTCCATGGTGTAGAAATCCACCATGTCGATGTACTCGACCCCGAATTCTGTTTCAATCGCCGTTTTACGCACTTCAAATTTATCACTGATAAACTTAAGAAAGATAAGACTTAATACAATGTGTTTGTATTCTGATGATTCTACGCTACCACGTAATTTATTGGCGCTATCCCATAATGCTTCTTCAAAACCGACTTGTTTGGTATTTTTCTTAGCTGCTTTTTTCGCTGGTGTTTTTTTTGCTGGCGTTGCCATAAAACCCTCATTACGAGATTTGTAATTGTTGGTGTACCTAATGCCCTACATCATACTGCAAAGTACTTAATTTTCTGAGCGTTAAATGCAAAAAAGAGGTATTAGATGCAGAATTTTAAAACCGCTTGGTGGTGGTCGTACAATAGAGGCAATATGGGAAAGTAATCAGAAAAGTTAATTACAAATAGGTCTGAGAATAGAAGTGAACGAGTAATACAACGGGGAATAACTTAACGCCAGTTTTCCTGTGAAAGAAAAACTGGCGCTAACTAACAGATATTAAATATCGTTTAACTATTTTCTAATAAAAGCATTAGAAAGGCATTTTCATACCTGGTGGTAATTTCATACCGCCAGTAGCGTCAGCCATTTTTGATTTGTTTTCTTCTTCAACACGGCGAGCAGCATCGTTGATTGCTGCAGCGATAAGATCTTCTAACATTTCTTTATCGTCTTCCATCAATTCTGGATCAATTTGCACACGACGTACGTTATGGCTACCAGTCATAGTGATTTTAACCATGCCGGCACCCGATTCGCCAACTACTTCCATGTTAGCGAGTTCTTCTTGTACTTTAGCCATTTTGTCTTGCATTTGTTGAGCCTGCTTCATTAGCTGACCCATTCCGCCTTTACCGAACATATTAAACTCTCTTTATATCTGACTATCGCGAACAACAATAAATAAATATCGATTGCTTCGCATTGAATATCCATACTATATGGGTATCATTGGAAAAAATTCAAGGTTGCTAAATCTTTATAACGGCACAATTGAACTATCATCAATAACAGCGCCGAGACGGTTCATAAAGAACTGAATATACTTATCATCATACAAGTTTTTAATCGCATTCGCTAAGCGTTGTTGAAAAATTATTTCTTCAAGTTGCGCAGGCGTTGATTTATTTGGGTTTTCACCAAAGTTAATCACTAGTTCAACGGGCTCTGATAATACTTGCTGCAGCGCGTCGCTTAACTGTTGACGCGACTTGTCATTGACAAAATAGCGTTGGTCTGGATTCATGGTCAAAGTAATACGACCAGGTTCCTGCTCCATCACACTGTGCAGCGCCAGTTGACGCACACGGCCACCTAAACTCATCTGATTAATGTAACAACACCACGGGTCATTCTCATCACGTAGCTTATTGTCTAACGATGCAGTTGCCGTTGATTTACCTGACTTCTGCGGCTGAAAAGCCGGTGACAAATCATTAATATCAACCTTAACCTGACTAAAACGGTCGATTTGACGAATCGCAGGCTCAGCACTAGGCTCTGGCATTTGGTTATGATAACCACCCTGCCCCTGATCTTGGTCTTGGTCTTGGTACTGTCCTTGATCTTGGTGATTATTTTGATAACCGCCTTGGTCCTGATAGGCGTCAAGCGGTGGTAATTCTTGCCATGCCGGTGCAGACTGTTGCTGTGCTTGTTGCTGCATAGGCTGGCTTGCAGGTGCGTTAAAACGACTCTGCATAGTAGGTGTATGCTGTATAACAGGTGCTACCGATTTTTTCGGCGGTACATACGACGATGGAGCCTGTTCACTCTTCGTCGCGGTCGACTTTTTTGCAGTTGTACCTAAACGACTGCGTAAAAAATTACGGGTTTTACGTCCTTGGTCAACACTGTTTTCGGCTACCGGTGCTTGCGCAGGTACTTGACTCTGTTGTTGCTGCTGTTGCTGCGGCGCAGTATTTACTTGTTCATGCTGAATTGGCGCAGCTTGTGTCGGTGCCGTATTCATCGGCTGAGGCGCAGCATAATCCGGTGGCGCCACACTTGGTGACTCAACTTGCGGAACAGCATAGTTTTGCGGCTCAACGCTCTGTGGTGCAGTGGTTGGCGGTTCAACTGTTGGCGGTTCAGCTGTTTGCGGCTCAACATGACCCATCGCTTGCGCTGCTTGTAATAACTCGTTTTGCTCTAGGTTTAAATTCGTCACCGCTTCATCACGCTGCTCAGCAACGGGTGCTACTGATTCTGATTTTGGTTGCTGTACTTGCGGCGGAGTCAGCTGTTGTATCTGAGCCGGAACTTGAGAAACCACGGCTTGCTCAATCGGCGCTGCTATTGTCACAGCAGGCGCGATTGCGACTGGCGTCACATCTCTCTCTGGTGCTTGTAAACGCCCTTGTGGACGAAACGCTAGCATACGTAATATCGTCATTTCTAACGCACTGCGTGGGTCAGGTGCAAGCGGCAGTTCTTTACGACCGGTTAAGGTGATCTGATAATATAACTGCACATCTTCTGGCGACATATCATCGCACAAGGCTTTCACTTTATCGGCATGTTCAGTATCAACCACTGACGACGGCAAAATTTGCGCCATGGCAATGCGGTGTAACAAGCTTGCTAACTCCACGTGTAATTGGTCAAAGTCAGGTCCTAACGAGCTGACTTCAGCAATTTTAGCCATACACTTGTTAGCATCGCCACTGACAATTAAGCGCAGTAGCTGCAGCATATGGCTGTGATCTAACGTGCCCAGCATATCTAGCACTGTCTGGTATAATACTTCACCAGAACCATGTGATAACGCTTGATCAGTCAAACTCAACGCATCACGCATACTACCATCAGCCGCTTTAGCGATTGAATTTAATGCTGATAATTCATATTGACAATGTTCGCGCGATAAAATATGCACTAATTGCTGAGAGATCTGCTCAGTCGTTAGGCATTTCAAATGGAATTGCAAACAACGCGATAAGATCGTAATGGGTAATTTTTGTGGTTCGGTTGTCGCTAGCAAGAACTTCACATATTCAGGAGGCTCTTCTAACGTTTTTAATAACGCATTAAAACTGTGCTTAGAAAGCATGTGTACTTCATCGATTAAGTACACCTTGAAACGGCCACGAGCAGGTTTATATTGCACATTATCAAGTAGCTCACGGGTATCTTCGACCTTGGTACGTGACGCCGCATCAATTTCAAGCAGATCCACATAACAGCCTTGGTCAATCTCGACACAGGTTGAACATTCACCGCAAGGTGTACTGGTGATGCCTTTCTCACAGTTTAAGCTTTTGGCGAAAATACGGGCGATGGTCGTTTTACCAACACCACGCGTACCACTAAGCAAATAAGCATGGTGTAAGCGGTCTTGCTCTAGCGCATTAACTAAAGCGGTCAGCACATGTTGTTGACCAACAACTTGCTGAAAATTATGCGGGCGCCATTTACGCGCTAAAACTTGATAACTCATAACAGTTCAACGATTACTTAATATTGATAAGCACTAATATGCTCGGGACTGAAAATAGCGGGCAGTCGGCCACCAGCTAATCATATTTATTACGATGGTTAACATTGTAACGGACTATTCGCCGTCAAAATCAACTAATTTGGTAATATTAACATTAAGATTCTTTAATACAGCTTCACCACCCAGATCAGGCAATGAGATAACAAATGCAGCCTCTTCAACAATACCGCCAAGCTGACGAATTAAAGATACAGTCGCAGCAACAGTGCCACCCGTCGCTAATAAATCATCAACAATAAGTACCTTATCGCCAGCGTCGACAGCATCAACGTGGATCTGTAATATATCTGTACCGTATTCAAGTTTGTAGCTTTGCTCGATTGTTTTACGCGGTAATTTGTTTGGTTTACGCACTAAGATAAAACCTAACCCCAGTGCTTTTGCTAGCGGCGCACCAAAAATAAAGCCACGCGCTTCAGTACCCGCGACTTTGGTAAAACCAGCATCTTTAAAACGTTCCGCAAGCAAGTCGATAGTGGCAGAGAATGCAGGGCCATTTTCAACGAGACTTGTTACGTCACGGAAAATGATGCCTGCTTTCGGGTAATCTGGAATTGATTTAATACTATCTTTAATAAACCCGAGTGTATCTTGGTTCATGTTTCAACCTGTTAATTTGATGAGCTATATGTCATATAGCCAATTAAGTTGGGTATAAAACATGCACTCAATATATAGAAGTAAGTGATTACGATAAATTTTATGTAACTGCTTGTTGATATGCAAGCGAGTATTAAGCTTAACGCCCTTTTGAAGAAATTATTATACGATATATTTGGCAATTGTGGTTAATTCTGTTTTAATCGCTCATTTTGCCAACGCAGGACAATAACATGCGCGTAGTTTTAGCCCCAATGGAGGGCGTTGTTGACAATTTGATGCGCGAGTTACTGACCGCACAAGGCGGTTACGATTTATGTATAACCGAGTTTATCCGCGTCGTCGAACAGCTATTACCAGAGAAGATTTTTTACCGTTATTGTGCCGAATTAAACCATGGTAGCCGCACACAAGCCGGAACTCCAGTACGCATTCAATTATTAGGGCAACATCCACAATGGATGGCAGAAAATGCGGTTCGTGCCATTGACCTTGGTTCTCACGGTTTAGATATCAACTTTGGTTGCCCGGCGAAACAAGTAAATAAGTCATCTGGTGGCGCTGCATGTTTACGTGAACCAGAACTGGTGTATCAAATCGTTAAGCAAGTACGTGATGCCGTACCCGCAGAGCATACCGTCAGTGCCAAGATCCGCTTAGGTTGGGAAGACAGTAACCAAAAGTTAGAAATTGCCGATGCAGTGCAACAAGCAGGTGCTAATGAACTAACAGTTCATGGCCGTACCAAAGCCGATGGTTATCGTGCCGCAGCAATTAACTGGCAAGCAATTGCCGAAATCAGGCAGCATGTATCCATACCAGTGATTGCCAATGGTGAAATATGGAGTCATGCCGATGCGCAACGTTGCTTAGAGGTGACTGGTTGTAACGATTTAATGGTCGGTCGCGGTGCATTAAACTTACCCAATTTAGGCGAAGTGGTTAAATACAACAAAGCACCAATGCCTTGGGCTGACGTGATTGTTTTATTGCGGAACTACTGCCAATTAGAGATCCGTGGTGATAAAGAAAAGTATCTACCCAACAGAATAAAACAGTGGTTTAGCTATCTACGTAAGCAGTATCCTGAAGCGGTCGACTTGTTTACCGAATTAAGAGCCTTACGTCAGTCAGCAGAAGTGATTAATACACTGAACAACTACCAAGTATGATCCTTTAAGGGATCTTGACTCGATTAAATAGCAGTGTTAATAATAGAGCTTAAACTCATATTCATGCATAATTCAAGGATGAATTACCGTTGCGTATTACCATAAAAAAAGCCCTTATTAGTGGCATAATTCTGCTGCAATTTGTCACGCTTACCACATTATTACTTTCAAGTTACATCTCAAATCAGCGTTCATTTAATGCACATGCCCAAAAGTTAATGATTGATTATGCAGATAATATTATTGATAACTCGAAACGCTTTCTTGATACTGCAAAAGCAACAACCTTATTAACCAGTGAATTACTTCGCTCAGATGTGTTATCGATTAATCGCCCCGATGATCTCAGTTTATATTTTTTCCAGCAATTAAAACAATCACCACATATCTCAGGGATCTATTTTGCCAATACCAACGGTACCTTTGTCCATGTACAACGCGAGCAAGGTTTCAAAGAGCCATTATTTTCACGAAAATTAATTACCTTTGATACTAATAGTGCATTAAATTCATCACATCTCTACACTCATGATAATAACTTTACACAACTTTCCGTAAAAACAATAACCAACGAATCCTACGATCCACGCGACCGAATTTGGTTTAATAAAGCACTGGATAACGATGCGTTATCTTGGACGGACCCTTATATATTTTTTTCTTCACGTAAACCTGGGATCACCAGTTCAATGCCGGTGTATAACAAAGATAAGCAGTTAATAGGTGTCATTGGTGTCGATGTGTCATTGGCCACTATTTCATCATTTTTCGATAACCTTGACCTAGGCGAACACAGCACCGCCTTTGTTACCAATCGGCTCGGTGAAATAATCGCCTATCCCGACCAAAAAATCATTCAAGACACCGCAAATGAAAGTTTACGCTTTCCACGCATCAATGAAATTAACAATCCAATCGCCTTAACCGCATGGCAAGCGTTGCAAGAAAAAACCCAATTGTTTTCGACCGGAGGTACTGCAACAGCCGTGACATTTGAATTCGACAACAATACCTATCATGGTTTATTTAAAGAGTTTACCCATCATAAATGGCCGTGGATCATCGCGATTTACATGCCAGAAAAATTCTTTCTCAGTGACTTAATTGATAATCAAAAATTGAATATTTTATTTGGTCTCGTGATCAGTATTATTGCCTGTCTCACTTCATTCTTTTTTATTAATCACATTACCGACTCACTGCGAAAAATAAAAATAATTGCAGAGAATATCCGTTGTGGTCAATTTATTAAAACAGATATAGCTGAATCCACCTTTGTAGAACTGCAGCAAACGCAATACGCCTTCAACAATATGATCGATAGTTTGATTGCATCACGTAAAGAAAATGAACAGCTGCACTTAATGTTAGAAAAAACCAATGCCGAAACCATTACTCGACTTGGCCTAGCAGCCGAATATAAGAATGATTCATCGCCAAACCACATTCGACGGGTATCGCGTTATTGTGAGGTAATTGGTTTAAACATGGGCATGTCAAAAGACAAAGCCAAAGAGTTACGCGCTGCCGCAAAATTACATGACATAGGTAAGATAGGTATTCCTGAACAGATTTTATCAAAACCCGCCGCACTAACAATGCAAGAATTGGTCATGATGAAAACAGCGCCAGTGATTGGCGCAAAGATTTTGCAAGATGCAGAATCAGCCACACTTAAACTCGCTCATGATATTGCGCTAACCTTACACGAACACTGGGATGGCAATGGTTACCCTAACCAATTACAATATCATGACATCCCATTATCAGCGCGTATTGTTGCCGTTGTTGATACCTTTGATACCATGATCCATCCTCGTTGTTACAAAAAGGCGATCCCAATTGAGATCGCCATTAATAAAATCCAAGCATTATCTGGTAGCAAGTTTGATCCTAGCGTGATCGCCGCGTTTGACAGCTGTTTAATGGATATACTTAATATCTATAAGCAGTTATCACCGAGTGTTGATATTCATCAACGGCCTCGGCGGTGTCAATAGACAATATTCTGTCGCGCATATTACGTCTTTATTCGACAATTAAAATGTTGCCATCAACGGCAACTATTTTAACCCGTAGCCCAGTATCAAGGGCTTCAACCGTCGCAGAGTCACTTAAGCGCGCGTTCCAATTAATGCCTGAATGACGCACTTTACCACCATTAATAGTGACGATCTCACTCACTGGCACCGTTTGTCCAATCATGTCACTACTGGTATCTGGTACGAATTTATCGCCTTGAAAGTGCTTAAGTGGTTTCCATAAAAGCAGCGCACTAATCGCGGTTAATAGACCCACAGAGAGGACTTCAATCTCCCATCCAGCAATCACCCCCAAGTTAACCAATAAGCCAGTCACGAGGCAACCAAGACTGAAAAACAACAGCGGACCACTTAAACCAATCACACCCAGTTCAACGACTAACGTAATCGCCCCAATAACATAAAGTAATTGATCGTGATTATTTTGTAAGTAATCGATTAATGAATCCATTTCGTAAACTCCATTCAATGGTTACCCCAGCGTGTTATTCCGATAATTTTAATGCGCTAGATATAGCAATCGCTTGCGCGACCGTATTACCTATATTCTCGCTGGTTTTACCGTCTGTTAATATGACAGAACCTTCGGCGGCAATGGCTTTGTGCGCCGCAATCGCATCTTGGGCAAGCGTTAAACGTACAGCTTGCTGCCCTTCACTGGTTATTGCTGCAGCACCAATCACACTTAACGCGGTAGAATCGGCATTCGCGACCAATCTAATTGCTTCTGCTTTACCTGTTGCTTCCAAGATTTGTGACTCTTTACTCGCTTCTGCTGCTAATACCAGTTCTGCTTTTGCGGCTTCAGCATCGAGCACCCGGGCTTGTTTCAAACCTTCAGCTTTGGTAACCGCCGCGGTTTTAACACCTTCCGCAGTCAGGATAACGGAACGTTTTTCACGCTCTGCCGTCATCTGTTTTTCCATGTCTTCTTTGATTGAGGTAGGTGGCGTAATGTCTTTAATCTCATAACGCGTAACCTGCACACCCCAAGGTTGGGTCGCATCCGTCATCGCGGCCAAAATATTCGCATTAATCTTATCGCGATTTTGGAAACATTGATCGAGTTCCATCGAGCCAATTGCATTACGCATTGTGGTTGTCGCTAACTGAATCACCGCTAATTTATAGTCGGTAATATTATTCGTTGCAGCAGACGCATCAATCACTTTCATAAACAAGATACCATCAATTTCTAATGATATATTGTCTTTGGTGATAGCGGATTGTGATGATATGTCTAATGATTGTTCTTTTAAGTTACGATCCGCAGCAACCTTTTGCACAAATGGAACAATAAAATTAAGACCCGCTTGTAATGTGCCGCTATAACGCCCAAACGTATAAATAACATAACCTCTGTTTTGCGGAACAAAGAGTATGCCTTGTTGAATTGTGTATATGACCACAACAGAGATCCAAAGCCAGGGTGTTAATAGTATGTCAATTACAGTTTCCATAAATGTGTATCCTTAGTATTTGATGTTGCTTTGCAACCATTAAATCATTATTGAGCGAAACGAATGCCAGTGTGGAAATACACACGTCTCAGTATTATTTATTTAAACAATACCTTATTGTAACCCGCTCCAATAGTAAAAATGCTTATAAATAACAATTAAAGTCTAATTTTATATCTATATTGAGATATTACATCCATAACGAGTATTGAAAATAAGAGTAAGAACCTTCGAATTTGTTAATTGCAGCCTTAACTGCTCCGATGTTTAGTAAAATAAGGCTGTTTTGAGCGTAAACGAACTTTTATATATTGAGACCTGACACTTCGGGCCGTAATATACACACTTATTTGTAAGTATGTGTTTTACTGTTTAGGAAATTTTATGTCATTTATACGAGGCTGTTTAGCGTTTATCTTTTATTATTTAAATTTATTGTTTTGGGCGACCCCCATCATTATTTTAAGCCCAATCAAATTACTGCCAATTAAAATACTGCAGACTCTTTGTTCTGCATTGCTGGTCTGCTTTGCAAGTAATTGGATCAAGGTTAACGGGGTGATAGAACGCCTAATTCACCCAGTAAAAATTCATCTGCACAATGCTGATGTCGAACTGTCGGAAAAAGAATGGTACATGGTCATTGCGAACCATCAATCTTGGGTTGATATCCTGATCTTGCAGCGTGTATTAAATAAAAAGATCCCCTTCTTAAAATTTTTCTTGAAGAAAGAACTTATCTTTGTTCCTTTCTTAGGCATGGCTTGGTGGGCGCTAGACTTCCCGTTTATGCGTCGTTATAGCACTGCGCAACTAAAGAAAAACCCGACGTTACGCGGTAAAGATATCGAAATAACACGCAAAGCCTGCGCTAAATTCAAATCAACCCCTGTCAGTGTGATGAATTTTGTTGAAGGTACACGCTTGACCACAGAAAAACATAACAAGCAAAAATCACCGTTCAAGCATCTGCTAAAACCCAAAGCCGGTGGATTAGCGTTTGCACTGTCTGCATTAGGCGATCACATTCATAAAGTGGTTGATGTGACCATTTATTACCCTGAACAAACACCTACATTTTGGCAATATATATGTGGTGAAGTGAAAGATGTACATGTGCATATTAGCGTATCTAAAATTGATGCCAAGATGCGCGGCGATTACCAAAAAGACCGAGCATTCAAAATTGGCTTTCAGCAACACTTGAATCAACTTTGGATAGAAAAAGACGCCATTCTAGAAACCATGGCACAAAATCACACCGCAATCACAGACAAAAATAACACAGAAAAAACCAATACAACCAGTTCGCCATAGGTCAAAAAACAACAGGGTGTCTCGAACAAAATACAACTGCCACCAAGTATCTTTACATTAATTTAACTTTTACAACGCTATTACCTATAAATTTAATGTATCATTACTACCTCTTAAGATGTAAATACAATACCAATTAATAAATCCAATACTACAGTGGGGATAAATAAGTAATGAACAGAAGAAACACTCAAGTCATTAATGAAGAAGTTTCATTTGATGTGCAAGATGAATTAGTTTCGACCACCGATACTCGAGGTGTCATTACTTATGCCAATCCAACCTTTTGCCAAGTTGCCGGTTATGAACTAGATGAATTAATAGGTAAAAATCACAATGTCGTCCGTCATCCTGATATGCCAGCGGTCGCATTTAAGGACCTTTGGACAAATTTACAAGCGGGAAAACCATGGCGCGGCGCGGTAAAAAACCGTTGTAAAGATGGCCGCTATTATTGGGTTGATGCCTTTGTCACCGCAATCCATGAACAAGGTAAACTCGTTGGCTATCAGTCGGTGCGTAAAAACCTGGCTCACAAAGATAAGCTCACCGCCGAACAGGCTTATAAAGCCATCAATAATGGTAAGAGTTTATTCCAGTGGTATCAGCGTCCGTTCTTGAAACCCCTGGCTTTCTTTATCATCAGTGCATTGATCGTGTTTGCTAGTCAAAACATGCCTTATCTCAGTGTGTTATTACCACTGCTGCCTTTTATTATTTTCCATAATGAATTAATTACAGTACCACGCTATTTTTCCACTCTGAAACAACGTTATGATAGTGTTTCCCGTTATGTATTCTCAGGGTTGAAACCACAGGGTATTGTTGATTTTCAATTGAAAATGGAAGAAGGCAAGATCCAAACAATTTTAGGTCGTGTTGTTGATAGTAGCCGTGCCCTTGAAACAGGTGCTGATAATCTAACCTCAGCTGCCCACAAGGCGAAAGAAGGTGTTGAACAAGAGACAGCTGAATTACACCAAGTCGCAGCAGCCGTAACAGAAATGGCCTCGACGATCGAAGAAGTATCTAAAAATACCCTATTAACGTCACAAAAAGTCCACCTGGCTCATAATGATTGTGAAAATGCAACCAAAGCAATGTCAGCAACTATGACCCAAATAGGTAAACTCGCCAATGATGTAGCAGAGTCAGCGACATCAGCCAGTATGTTGTCAGAAAAAGCGAAAAAAATTAGCACCATCATATTAGAAATACGTGGTATCGCTGCTCAAACAAACTTACTGGCATTAAATGCCGCAATTGAAGCAGCGCGAGCGGGTGAACATGGTCGTGGTTTCTCAGTCGTTGCCGATGAAGTAAGAGCGTTATCAACACGTAGCCATAATGCCACAGAGCAAATTCAAACTTCAATTAACGAGATCCAACAAACGCTTGAACAATGGTCGACAACCATGCAGCAAGGTAAAGAGTCTGCCGAGTTGTGTGTCGATGAATCTAAACGTACACAGGCGATGATGCAGAATGTCTATGGTGCTATCACTGATATTTCAGACCTGGCAATACAAATATCCACAGCCTCAGAAGAACAAAATATGGTGTCACAAGAAATCAGTCGCAATATCGTCAATATCAGTGATGCATCACAGCACAATCTACAACAAACAGAGTTAGTTGAACGTGAAGCCGCCGCTATTAACAATAATTCGAAATCACTGGCGGCGTTAGGCTTAACGTTTTAAGCTGATTAAGGTCTATCTCGATGGCTTTTACTGTATAGATTTGAAAAAGGTTGTGCGGTAAAGCCGTGAGCAAAAATGCTCATAAGGATAGTAAGCGTCACAACGGCGTAAACAATATCAAAACCGCCAATATCACCGACGTTATGCACCACAATCAACACATATAAAATAGACGCGATGCCTCGCGGTCCAAACCAAGCAATAAACACACGGCTTGCAAAGTCCAAATTGGTACCCATTAATGACACAATCACCGGCAACATACGTAATACCGTCAGGCTCAATAACGCATAGATAACCACGTTTACGCTAATATCATGTAATGTTAATGGTACAAACGCTAAACCAAACAAAAAGAAGCTAATAAGTATAAATAACTCCCCTTCGCTTTCAGCAAACTCTTCAATATGTATTCGCGCTTGTTTACTGGTATTACCGATATATAAACCGGCAAAGAAAGCAGCAATAAAACCATTACCTAATAATGTTTCGGCAAGATAAAACCCGAAAATTGCAAGAGCTATGGGGATCAAATTTTGATAGCTTTCTTCAATCCAGTTATGTTCGATTGCTTTATTCAATAATTTAGCACCCAGATAACCCACTATACCGCCGACCAACATGCCAAAGACAATTTGTTCGGCTACATACCAAATCCAGCTATAGTCATTAGCTTTAGTTAGGCCACTGGTTATCAATGCCACCACGGTTAAGACGATGGGGAAAACAATGCCGTCGTTCAGACCACTTTCAACGTTGATACTAGAACGAATAATTTTAGGCACTTTCGGATCTGTCACCACCGCTTTACCCAGCGCAGCATCTGTGGGGGTAAGCAGCAACGCCAGCAAGATCATGTACGTAATAGGTTGCTCTGGAAACAGCCATACAGCAACAGCAGTACCAGCGATAATCGTCAAAGGAAGACCGATAAAGAGTAATCGTGCAGGTATCTGCCATGAACGTCGCAATAATTTTAGATCTAATAATGCCGCATCGCTAAACAACACCAGTACTAACGCTATTTCTACCAACACAGTGACAAATTCGGCATTCACTTCAACAGCAGTAATGCCGAATCCAAACGGCGAGCAGATCAGCCCCAATACGGTAAACACCATAGGACCAGATATATCAAATTGAGCGAGTTTTTTGGAGATGAAACCATAGAACAATACAATTAAAGCAATAATCAAAATAACGACATGTTCGTCCATGACTCAATCTCCGAGCTAAAGTGAATTGATTTCTTTGACCATCGCGACCACTTGCTGATGAGTCTTGGCATTTATCTTTGCAGAGCAGCAATAATTTTCAATCACCGCATGTTTACGCACTAATTCGACAAACTCAGCCACCAATATTCGCGAGTCTAAAGCAACAAACATGTCTGTATTCGAGGGCGATGACGCGGCAGAGAGTGCAAATAAAGCACCACTCGCATCGATTAATCGATCTTCTGATTCATAGTGAGGCAGACATAAATCAGGATCATTTTGCCACTCAGCTAACGAGGCAATATAGATTAATTCATCTTCGCCATGGTATTTGATCACTGCAGGCCACTTTACCACTGAATGATTTACCACTACATTATTTACCACAGACACCTCTTAACCTTTATGTATATATTTACTCTAACAGCTTGTTATGGTGATTACAGTTATCAAATTCAGTTAGTTAACCTCTAGCGTCGCTAGTTATTTATCCGATTGTTATTTTGTATCATAGTTATACTTGAAGTAACTTGAATATATGTGCATGGAACCGGGTATAATACCGCCATCATCACCTCACATAACTGACGATTGTGGAAATAGAACAAATAACATTAAAAAATAACTTTCGTGCCACCATGGATAGCATTTTAGATAATATCCATGAGCATGGTTATGCGGTCATCGACGATGCATTTCCAGAAGGTATTATTGAAGAATTGCTTAACGATTGCCTTGAAAACCAACCAGAATTTAAACCTGCTGGTATTGGTCGTCAGCAAGACTCGCAATTAAATGCACAGATTCGTAAAGATAAAACCCTGTGGTTAACGGGTAACAGTCCTGCCCAAGCTGATTTTATGGCGCTAATGGGCGAGCTTAGGCTGGAAGTAAATCGCAACTTTTTCTTAGGCTTATTTGATTATGAATGTCATTACGCTAAATATGAAATCGGTGATTTTTACCTAAAACACCTCGATGCGTTTAAAGGTAAATCAAACCGTGTATTTACCACGGTCTGCTACCTAAATACTCCCGATGCCGGAGGTGAATTACTTATCTATACCCAAGATTCAGATGATGTGATCGCACGTGTTGCACCCAAAGCAGGTACCTTGGTGGTATTTGAAAGCGAACGCTTCCCGCATGAAGTACTTGCCGCTGAATCAGCACGTTATTCAATTGCGGGCTGGTTTAGAATGAATAACTCGATGGTAGGCACTGTCGATCCAGCATCATAAATTTGACGTTAATACATATAGGTTACGCCTTCAGGCGCTTTGGCGCCAGCGGTGGCATCTTTGACGACTGCAACTTCAAAGCCGCGCTCTATCATCTCACGCATGTGAGCTTCCACGCACAAGTTAGCCGACATTCCCCCCGGGGGTTATGGTCATACTCGTCTCAGGTAAACCCGCTGTGACGATGGACTTTATTAACGATTTCATCTATATACCCTCCTTTATCTATGTCGTTTGTAACGACATGATTAAAAACGTAATGATGTAAAAAATGATCAGGTTTCCCCTGATGGTTTTAATTTAAAGGGTGTTCGAACGGCGAACACCCTTTAAATTATAGGTACCATAAAATCAACTTTCCAGAAAGTTCAAAACTATCACAAATTTTAGAGAACCCCGTGTCTCTACACCAAATTCGATCGGCTACAAGTATCCGCATTGCCGTAAGTAGAGAAGAGCCTTAATAGTAATGATATATGTCGAATTAAAGCACCAACTTCTAATAAATTTTGTGCCCTCACGCGCCTCCACAACATCAATTCGAAACGGCACCAAACACCATTGGCTTTACAATCACTCTAACTCGATTCTGCCCCAAAGTGTATATGCAACTACTCATGCATATTTTATTCATGACAGTTTGCCATACATTTTCTCATGTTTAAATCTTAGTAACTTTAATTTTACTGAGCATATTTGTGATTAATGTAAATGGTGCGATTGATGATTTTATACAGTGCTATTGGTATTTTGGTAAAACAGTCAGATTTATCTTGTAGCTAAAAATTAACATCAATATACTCAGTCATATAGCTAGTTTTACTATAGCTTACAAGACTAAATAAATAATTTACAGGACTGCTCGGTTCCCCTGAAACTAGGCAAATCGAGACGTCCTATTGTTAAATGCTATATGGCAGGTATCGAATGATTCAATATTTATATCGAGGTGTTTCGGTTATTGAAGATAAGGAACATGATGGGCAACTTTTACCTAAAGGAACTCATCCATCTACACCTGTTTATATGGGGCAAGAGGGAGCTTGCATGGGTGCTGGCTATGTTTTCGGAAGCTCTGAAGGGAATGCAGTTAGGGCACATCAAGTTGAGAGCGGAATGAATGGTGGTTGTTATATTTCAACAACTAAGAGTAAAGATGTAGCTAGAGTGTTTGCTACCAGTGGTAATTTAGATGAAGGGTACATTTACACACTTGATTCAAGTTTGTTCTCTGAGTATGGAATTGTAAGTCATGTTCTGCCTGATTCGGAAAATACGGAGGAGTACGAGGTATCTATTAGGGCTAAAGATAACGGGGCAATCCCAAGAGATGTGATCATAAACAAAGAGTTAGTCCATGCCATATAACAAAATAACAGGATCATGAAGGCTGCCATTTTTAATGGTAAATGTTCTTTTATAAAACAAGACTTCCTACGATTACAATAGTTTATTTTTATTTGGAGAAATAATGTTCAAAGTACCTAGGATTACAGAATCATTCATTGATGTTGTTATGAGTGATATAAATTGGCAGCGGTATGATGAAGTATTCTCTTATCAAAGCGGTGTTAAAAATGCCGACTATGTTGGTTTTGATCAGGTTGCGGAATTAAAGATATTTGAAGAGGAGCCTCTAGACAAACATGCTCGTCAGGTTAAAATTGCACATATTTTTCGTGAAGCTGGGATTGAAAGTGATTATGTAGATTTAGAATTAGATTCAATACCAGAGCCGATTAAATTTCAGGTCGAAAATGAAGTATCTAAAGCCTTAAAAACTCACATAAAGAAAGCCTCTTCTCAACTTAAAATCACAGCGGAAAATAAAAAAATTTGTGGTGATAAAGTTTTAATTGCAGTTAATAATGAGTTTTCATACTTAAATGCAGATAACTTTAAGCGGTTACTAGTTGATCGTTGTAAAAGGGATAGTAAAACAATATCTCATGTCGTATGTGTCACAGTTGAGTATCATCAAGGTGTATTCGATGCACGAATTGATATTGGGATAGACATTTGTATAGTAAATTCTGAAAAAGATTGGCCTTTTTCTGAACAATTTAAAGAAGCATGTTTTTCAATGTTTGAAAGATGCTTAAGTAAAATGCTCTCTTCTCCAGAATTAGTATCAAGTACATTGCCTGAAGTGTCTAAAATTTGTTTTGATTGTGACGGTGTAACATTTGTCAGGGAAGCAGAGCTTATACCAGACTCGAGGTTTAATGTTAGTTGACACTGTTAGCTGGAGATAATAATGGCAAAAGATACGCCCTCAATAGCAAAGAATAAAATCAAACGTTCTCTTAGTGCCATTCTAGATCCGCATCCATCAACGAAAGAAGTTACGATGCTATGGGCATACTTTGAAAACTCATGTGTCTACTGTGATCTGAAAATGGAAAGGAAGTCTCGTATTGGTCATTTAGACCACGTGGTTGCACAAGCTGACGGTGGTAATAACTCAATATCCAATTATGTCCTTTCTTGTGCTAAATGTAATGGTGACGAGAAAAGGGAAATGGATTGGCTTCTGTTTCTTAATCAAAAGTCAGACAATGCAGATATTTTGGCAACTCGAAAACTAAAAATTGAAAATTGGTTGAAGAAAAACACCAACGTAAATTTTGAAGCCACTGATATTGAGGAAGCTGAGAAAATAATTGCCGTTGCGCTAGCTCAATTTGATGAGTCTGTAAAAGCAATGAGAAGCTTACGCGTAAAAATCACCTGACGGAGTTTGTAGTTCACCCGTTTTAGTGGACAATTTTAGTCCGCTTAAGCCGCGTTGCATGCTCAAAATATAAGGAGTAATGTTTGAGATTCATATTTGTATGATGCAGAAAATATTGGCTTCAAGGAAGTAGAAGCTATAAGTGCATCTATTTCTGATAAAGTTTTAGTTTTTTCCAAGAATGATGCTGTAAAGGAAGTCTGTGAGAGAAAGCTGTTTCTTTATATCTCAAGCTATCCGAGTGGCTCTAATCAAGCCGATTTCTATATTATTGGTAACTTGGTTGGAATTATTGCATCTCTTACAGAGCAGCAGCGAGATACTTGCCAGTTTGTTCTCCATTCACAAGATAATTCCTTGGTTACAGCTTTTTCTTTTCAGTGTAAGCTCCACAAAATCAGACATAATATTGCTCTCGAACCAAAAACACAGATTCAACCTAAGTCTCCAATTATTGAGCCAAAGAAGTCTGTCCAAAGCCTTGAGCAAAGGATCTATGAATATTTCAAAACAGAGCAAACTACAGAGGCAGTCAGAAAAAAACTCAAACAACCAAAATCTTACTTCACAAAGGCTCTCAATATCTTGATAAAAGCAAACAAAATTCAGCGAGTATCAAAAAGTAAGAAAACTTGGATTCGCGCAAATCGCAAGTAATAAGTGGGTCCAGGTGAAATTTACGCTACATCGGACCCAAGTGTTAATCTCAATTTAGCCATACTTGTCCTAATACTCATAAACTTTGTTGGAGTCAGCACTCTAACAAGGTTTTGTCCAGTTTTGGCTTAGTGCAATAACGCTAAACTTTGTGAACGCTAAAACTACAACTCACTCATAATTAGTTGACCACTTCAGTCGTACAGCTAATTTGGCTACGTAAACATATCTTTTACCATTACTTCATAGTGCCTAATTTGTCGTATAGTGAAACTAAGTTCACTTCTAGATTTCTATTCTGAAGCGCTTTTTCTATTTTATTTCTAACATTGGAAGGTACTTGATTGAAATCAGATTCCTTACCTACTAGAGCAATAGATAAATACATGTAAGTAAATGCTGCCATGTCAATATCACTGGAATCATTGAACACCAAGGCTTGAGCTAATGAGTACAATTCTTCTTTAGCAGAGCAATCAACAAGGTTCTTAGCTTTATAATAAAAAACCCCTTTTGCAATTGCTTCTCTAGGAAGTCCGATTAATTGCTCCAAAGAGATGGCTGGCTTTCTTTTTTCTATTTCAACACAGCTATTCACTTTAGCTTCATACGCAAGGTAATGTTCGGGTTGTACTGCACATGCACTAGAACTTAGTAATGCAGTTGCTATTGCAAACTTAGCTAGTCTCATTGTATACACACCTCCAGAATTTTTTTTCAGCGGCTGTCAGTTTAGATGACTTAAATATCACCATCTCACCTGCTATGTGATCCATTCTATTTCTTAACATTGGGGTAGATGAAGACATTGCAGAACCCAGTAAAACAAAATCTGTAGTATAAATCTTATAAGAAGCTGAAACAGGACCGTTTTTTACAAAAATATCACTCAAAATAGAAACACCTAAAGCAACACTTAAAATCTGAGCGCTTCTACTTATATCTCTGATATTTTTAATAGCCTCTTTACTTTCTGGACCAAATATCACGCCTTCTACTTGACAATTCATGACATACCATTGTTTTCTTTAATATAAAAGAATAACCATATCATAAAGATAGGAGTTTAAAGTACTAGATAAGCATTAATCTAATTCAGTCATGTTTTACTTGAGTCGGTCAATAATTGGAAAGCGTAAGAATATAAATACTTAACAAGCCAATTATCGAGCCTCTTGACGCTAGAGACTCCAAACTCAACTAACTTCTGCGGATATAAATGTGCCGCAACGCAGCTCCATCGCCAGCTGTATAAAATCACGAATTCCCGGCAAGCTCCTGCGGTTCTTTATCCATACCTCATGCTCAACCACGTCATCCGTAGCTTCAACGATTGGCAACATGATAAAACGTGGATCGGGACGGAGATCCTGCTCAAGCACAAAGCCGACTCCCAGCCCATGGCAAACCGCTTCCGACATATCCATTCTATTATCCACCACCACATTACCGGACACGGTAAGTTGATGACGACCAAACACCTCTTCCAGCTGATGCTGAGTATAAGCTCCCGACATTCGGAGCTGGTGACGGACTCAATTTTCAGCGTCGTCAGAGGAAAGCGTCGACTAAATTATGCGATCAATGGCATAACAATGATTGACGAGGCATTTGCCACCTTCAGAGTCATCTTTCCAGGCGACAATATGGGGTTGGAAAGCACTTCTATCGCCGCTTCGAGATCATGATATTGCCGGGTGATCCGATACAATTGTTTACCCAGTTCAGTCGCTCGTACCCCTTTATTGAAGCGATCCAACAAAGGCGTACTGAAACGAGATTCCAGCTTGCGGATCTGTGCCGTAATGGCTGGCTTACCGATAATAACGCGGCGGCACGTGAAATTACCCGTTTGAAACGTAGCATTAAAAGCCCGAATTTATGCTATAGAATAATCCATCATCCCTCTCTTTAAACTAAAATATCAACCAGATACTATGCAATATCCAGTAGATCCGGTGAACGTTGTAGCCGTCCCTCCGGAGAGTTCAACAACGGAATCGATGAGATCAATTTCTGAGTATAGGCCTGCTGTGGATCGAGAAAGATCTGACGCACAGATCCCTGCTCCACCAGCTCGCCGTGTCTCATCACACAAACCCAATCACACAGGTTAGCAATCACACTCAGATCGTGAGAGATAAACAGAATAGTCAGACCTAACTCCTCTTTCAGTTCTTTTAACAATTTCAGAATTTCAGCCTGAATCGACACATCGAGAGCCGCAACAGACTCATCCGCGACTATAAACTTTGGATTACACACCAGAGCTCGGGCAATACTGATCCGCTGACGCTGGCCGCCAGAAAAAGCATGGGGGAAGCGGCGCAGGTGTTCTACTTCAATATGGCAACGTCTGGCCACGTCGATAACCCGCTGATCTGTCTCTTCGCGGGTTTTGGTCAGTTTCATCGCTTCCAGCGGTTCAGCAATAATATCCCGCACCGTCATCCGAGGATTCAGTGAGCTATAAGGGTCCTGAAATACCAGTTGCGCAGTCCGTGCCAGCCGCTTACGTTTGATCGGCTGACCGGCGCCAAACTTCACTTTCTTTTCGGTGTGATGGTATTCGACAGTGCCGGAGCTGATTGGAGCAGCCCCCAGCATCGCCTTGCCCAGAGAGGTTTTACCCGAACCACTCTCGCCTACCAGACCGATAATCTGGCCTTCAGGTAGATCTAGGGTGATATTGTTCACCGCCTTAAACAACTCAGTCTTACGCCCGTTACTGGACATCGGATAACTTATCGACAAGTCTTTTATCGACAACAACGGCGCTGGAGTATGCGCTGGCGCCTCAGGCAAATTATCCAAATTTGGCAACGCATCCAGCAAGCGTTTGGTATATTTGTGTTCTGGCTGAAACAGCACTTGGTCAACCGTGCCGGACTCGACTACTTTGCCGCGTTGCATCACGGTAACATTGTCCGCGATCTTTGATACAACGCCGAGATCGTGAGTAATAAACAACATCGCCATCCCCATCTGCTCGCGCAATTCCATCATCAGATCCAACACCTGCGCCTGAATGGTTACATCCAGTGCGGTGGTCGGCTCATCTGCAATCAGCAGTTTCGGCTTGGTCGACAGCGCCATTGCAATCATCGCCCTTTGACGCATGCCACCAGACAACTCAAATACATACTGATCAAAACGTTTTTCCGGTTCGACAATACCAACCCGCTCAAACAGCTCAATACCAATTCGTCGGGCTTGTTTTTTGTCATAACCCAGATGGATCTGCATGGTTTGAATGATCTGATCGCTAATGCGGATCGCAGGCGCAAAACTGGCCATCGGCTCTTGAAAAATCATCGATACCGCACCGCCTCTAACCAGACGTAGATCTCGACCACGCAGTTTGAGGACATTAACGGCCTGATCTTGGTAATTCAGCGTGATCTGGCTGGGATGTTGAATAATCGCATTGCCCGGCGCCAGACGCATAATACTCTTCGCGGTGATCGATTTACCGGAACCACTCTCACCCACCAAGCCCATCACTTCACCGGGTCGAATATTTAGATCCAGGTTATCTACCCCCCGCACCAATCCTTCATCAGTATTGAAGTCGATGCTGAGGTCGCGGATCTCAAGCAGATTTACACTCGATTTTTTGTTAATTATCATTTTATTTTTTCTCCGAATAAGGATCTGCAGCATCACGCAGCGCATCGCCCACAAACACAAACGCCATGATCAACAACACAAAAACCAGCACCGGAAAGAACTGCCAGATCATATTCTGCTGAATATCTGGATCCTGCGCTTTCTGCAGCAGTACCCCCAGACTGTTAATCGGTTCTGTCAGCCCTAATCCCAGAAAACTCAGACTTGTTTCGGCCAGAATGACATAAGGAAAGTTGATCAGAGTATCAACAATAATATAGCTACTGAAACTAGGAATCAGGTGACGCCAGATGATCCGCCAAGTGCTTGAACCGCAGAGTTCTGCAGCCAATATATAATCCTGATTTCGTTCTGTCAGAATATGGGTACGTAGACGCCGTCCCAAAGTAGCAAAATCCAGCGCCCCAATAACAACCGCAATGGCGAAATAACGCTGTATCGGCGTTAGATCTAACTGTGATAATGCCACCGCACAGGCCAGATAGATCGGGATCGGCGGAATAACCCGCACCGCTTCAGTAATACTCATCATTACGGTGTCGACTCGGCCACCAAAATAACCACTGATGCCACCGACCAGCAACGACATAAACAGCTTCACCACCAGCGCCACAATGGCGATACTGACCGTCACCCAGATTGCATGCAGTGTCCGGCTAAAAACATCCTTGCCATCCTCATCCGTGCCCATCAGGTGGATCTGTCCCTGCTCTACGCCGAACAAGTGCCGATCCCAACGGAGATCCAGATCTAGGCCCCCCACGCTCAGGTCGATCAAACTGTATTCCCAGCCCTGAACAAAAAACTGAATATCACGACGCTGATTTTTATCTATATTAAACTTGCTCTGGCTAGAAGAACTCAGTGCACCGCTTGAGACAAAAGCATCAAGCGCGTCGAGGCCACCACTGGCCAGTGCTTTAAAATCAATTTTACTTTTCTCTTTCTCATAGGTATAGCTGAATGGTTGCAGCGAGAATCCGTTCTCATCCCAGAAATAAAAAGCCTGAGGAGCACCGCGACGATACTCGGCATCAGCCCCCTGAATGGTTGGATCAACGGGTGACAGAAAGGGGGCGAAAAAGCCCATCATCACGAATGTTACCAGTATAAAAGCGGCAACTATGCCGGAAGTTTTACTCTTAAAACGCCCCTTGATCAACGATAGTTGACCCGCCGTATAATAAGATTCATCAGTCTTTGTTTTCTTCGATTTACGCCCGAAACGGACCAGTATCTTATTCATCATTAATTCCCTAACACACTTTTACGCACCCGCGGGTCGATCGCAGCTAGCACTACATCGGTAATAAAGTTCATACTGATCACCACCAGCGCAACGAGAAACAGGATACCTGCCGCCAGTTCCTGATCGTTGGTCATGGCGAGGGCTTCGATCAGCAATGCTGCAGAATCGGTCATGCCGATGACCATAGCCACGATAGGCAGATCATTAAACACCCGTTGGAAATCAAAACCGATAGAGTTAAACAGCGGACTGATTGAGTGACGTACCGGATACCCAACCCAGAGCGAAACGCCCTCAACACCACGGGCGCGGGCTGCATCAACATAAAGTTTATTCGATTCATCGACCACTAGTGCACGTACTGTCTGTAGCTGCAACGCAGTAGCAGACCAACCAATGACAAAGATCGGCAGCCATATATGGCCGAGGAAATCATAAAGTTTATCCACTTCAAAACCGTTGTCGCCAAACCAAGGCACGTTACGCCACTCTTCAGAGAACAACCCTGTCGGCATTGGTTCCCCAGCAAAAACATAAAGTAGAATAATAGTCAGTGCCAGCAAGAAATTAGGTAAAGCGAGCCCCAGATAACTGATAATACGCAGCAGCAAATCCAACACTTTCTGCAGACTCAGCATCACAGTACCAAGCAACTGTTGTGGTTTGCTGTATTGCGGGTTTGTCTCAGTCCAAGGTTTATTAATGGTAAAAGCTGAAAAAATACCAAACGGTACCGCGATGATATAAGAACACATTAACGCCGCCATACAGAACATAAAGCTCATCCAGAATCGGTCACCCAGTGCCAGATTTACGGTTTGGCGTTTAGCACAACTGAATCCAAGATCACCGCGTAAGGTCAGATTAGTTACCCAGCGCCCCCAGCGTTCTGGTAACGACTTATCCAACCCCATCCGCACTCGCTCAGCCTGAATGTCGGCCTGAGTGATGATCTCTCCCTGCGTATTTTTATAGGCGATATATTTCTCAGCACAATCACCTGGCATCACTTCCATCAGCGAAAATACAATGCCGCTTACCAGCAACAGTGTCGTCAGCGCCAACAGATAGCGATTAAACACATAATTAAAATACTGACTGTCACGCCCACTCCACCAGAGCAGGCCACCTATGCTAAGCAGAATCCACAGCAACCAAGTATCAAATAAAAACTGAATAATCATAATAAGGATTCCGTTACGCGTTGCTTTATATTGGGTTATATCAAAAGGATTAACGATACTATTAACAATACAAGGAGAGACAATGCCCCTCCTTGTTATTACCTCTGTAATCGTTATTTTTTAACCAGACTTTAGTTGTTCAGATACCACTGAGATGGCAAGTAGGGATACATACGATAGAACTCATAAGAAGATGTTTTTGGCACTTCAAAGTTTGCTAATGCCCTACTGCGATAGATTGGTGAAACCGCTTTCACAGTGCCAATGATGAACAAATCATCGACTACTCTCTCAGCGATCTGCAGGCCCACTTTATTCGATTCCTTGGATCCCGCTTTCAGCATGACAAAATTATCCGTAAGCATCTTCATCTCTGCAACAGTCGCAGGCGGTGCAATACCCTCTGCACCTTTAGTGTCCAGATACTGAGACCAGAGCATCCCAGTACGTAAATCGAAGAAACTACCGTATGGCGGCACCAGTGTTTCCGTGTTGCTGGCCATACTCGCCAGTGGACGCCCCATCACCCAGGTCAGTACACTCAGATCATTGGCCGTTTGGGAATTACGGTACTCGTCAGAGGTCACTTCCTTGATCGTGGTTTTAATCCCAACATCGTTCCAGTTTTTAGCGACTATCTCAACCACTTCCGTTGCCGAACCCTGCGTCGCATAGTGGATATTCAGCTCAAACTTTTTGCCCGATGGCAGGTCACGTAGACCGTCACCGTTCTTATCAACAACACCGGCTGTATCCAACAGTTCTCTCGCTAGTTTCTGATCGAACTGGATCCAACTTTGTTTCAGCTCATCAGTGATAAACGGTGTAGTGTCCGCATCAAAACCTGTGTACTGCGTTGGTACACCCAGTCCGAAGTAAGCGATCTCATTGATTTGATCACGTTTAATCGCCACTGACATTGCACGACGGAAGTTAACATCATTGAAAACGGCACGTTTCTCTTCGTTTTTATCGGTTAAGTTGAATGCAAAAGTGGTCTGCGCGATGCTCGGACGCAGTGAGATCTCATACTTACCAATATCTTTGTTCTCTAGCAGAACCGGTGCTTGTGGCAGGTTAACCGCCTGCGCCTTGTAATCCACCTCACCAGAGATCAGCTTGGCGGTTTGGATATCCTCATCACCGATATAGACTTCGTTGATCTCGTTAATATATGGCAACTGATTACCAGCAGTATCCGTCTGGAAGAAGTAAGGATTTGCCACCAGACGACGACCTTCCAAAGATTCTTCAACCACTAGAAATGACTCTAGAGTTGGCATAATTGCAGTGTAGCCTGCTTTAACCAGACGCTCTGTAGCCGCTTTGTCTTTCAGCAGTGGCGTGGGAATATCTTTCCAGTCTGATTGACCATAATAAAAGTTAACGAGTGCATAGCCATTGTCAAAACCCAATGATTTAGCTAGCTTGTCAGCTTCTTGATTAAACTCAGGGTGGAATTTTTCTAACAAGTGCTTAGGCAGGAATGGCTGCGCATAATCTTGCGCGAAGTTATCTAGGAAGCCCGGAGCAGGTTCATTCATCGTGAACTGCACAGTGGTTGCATTCAGCGTTTTGACCTTAACCGCTTTACCCGCAGAGAGGAAACGATCCTTGGGTTTTTCAATGACATGCTTATCCATCAGGATATTGTTGTACCAGAAGACCACATCTTCAGCCGTGAACGGGGCACCATCAGACCATTTATGGCCTTTGCGCAGAGTTACTTTTAGCACAGTAAAGTCGCTGTTCCATTCCCAGGACTTTGCCACGTTTGGCACAACTGTCGCCAGATCATCGCTGAAACGAACCAAATTCACGTGGCGCAGAGACAACAGATCAGAGGTACCTGACTCAGTTGATTTTGATATGCCATTGAGTACACCACCGTACTTACCTATGCTTTGGTAAGGGGCGATAATCAACGGCTCTAACGGCAGACGCTGTGCCAACGGCAGCAGTTTCGGATTACCGGCAATACGTCCGTTGAGTTGTTTGATAGACGGATTTTCACTAAAGTTAAGTGTACAACCCTGAATGCTTTCAAATTCAGATTTTTCAAACAGGTGAGGATAAGCGCCACCAGCATCAGGCCCAGTAACCGCAGGGCATGCAGCCACTGCATTACCCGCCATCAGCGCCATAGCACCTGCGATGAAAAATTTAGACATGGTTTAGCTCCTGTGTATTGAAGATTGGTCGAGAGTTAGAATTAAGTCGTTCATATCCGGCGCCATAACTGGCTTAACGTAATCATGCAATCCAACAAGTAACTGAGTCGCGACGGGCTTCCCGTGGCCAGACAAGCCAAGTAATTCACACACTGTGCCGCACAGTTCAAGCTGACGGGGTTTGGCTTCGGCATCATGAGAGAAGCATTCGCCTATCACATAAAGCGGAACTTCACGTTCCTCTTTTAGTGTTCCTCCGTGGCTCTTATCCACATTCATACCATGGTCAGCGGTCACTATAATTTGGTAACCGGCGTTCATCCACTGCAATATATATGCAGACAAATGAACATCCGACTGACGAGCCGTATTGCGATAGTCCGCACTATCCAACCCCGACTTGTGACCGGCTTCATCGATATTCATCGGATGTACCAACAGAAAATCGGGATCATGATGCCGGCGTAACCATTCCGCATCCAGATAGAGGTGACTGTCAGGATAACTGTCCTGATGATAGAAGATGCCGTACTGGATCAGCTGTTCCGGATCGTTACTAAAACGATCACGCACCGCATCGTAGGGGCTACGGTTATACAATTCGCTGATCCAGTAAAACGCCGCGGCGGCGGTACAGAGCCCTGCCTGATGGGCCAGACTGAATATACTCTGCTGATTAGAGTTACGGATAATCTGGTTGTGAACGATACCGCTATTCGCCGGAGCAACGCCGGTAAGAATGGCTTCATACATTGGTCGGGACATCGACGGCAGCTCAGACTGCACTTTATACAGCGTCGCTTTACCTTGCTCGGTTAACCCCTGAAGAAAACCCATACACTGCTGCGCGGTCTCGTACGCTAAACCATCCAGCACTACCAGTATTACTTTATTTGACATACCTTCTATCCAACACATAAATTGAAATCATGGGACAGAAGATTACTGGCAACATGTGAATCTAAGATGACAGATATAAGATATTTTTATGTCAGACGGATAGAATCCGTTGTTAATAAAAGTTTTAGTTATAATGCGTCAAGGATTTAAAATCGGAGATGAAGAATAATTTCGCGACTTTAAATATAACAATTCCTATTAAGAGAAGACCATAAAGATGGTGCATGATTTACCGAATTTCTGATTAAAAACCAAATTAGCATATTATATGATGGATGGATTAATCGTCAGATGTAATCGATAACTTGTAGGTTCTTAATTTGGTGATATCATCTGTATAAAATATATTTAAGGTACAATAAGTTATGACACTAGCCAAAATGAAATTTGCCATCGATGATGGTTCAACCAACGTTAAAATTAGCTGGATCGACAAAGGGGTTATACAAAGCATCACCTCGCCTAACTCATTCCGAAAAGATTGGAAGAGTGCTGCATTATTGAATAATAGTAAAATCTTCAACTATCAAATTGGCGCAACGAAATACACATTTGATGCCACGTCTGATAAAGCATTGCCTACAACACATGTTGCTTATCAATATGACGATCTAAATCTACTTTCAGTACATCATGCATTATTACAAACAGGTATGAAGCCGGGTCCGATTAGTATTCTTGTTACTCTGCCTATTATTGAATATTACAATGCCGAAGATTGCCAGAAGAACGAAACTAATATTGAACGTAAAAAACAAAACCTAATGCGTGACATCAGTTTAAATAAAGGTGAGCTGTTTGAAATCATTGACATTGAAGTATTACCTGAAAGTCTGCCCGCGGTATTAACTACCTTGATGGATTCCGGGGTAAACGAATTTACTAAATCACTGGTGATTGATTGTGGTGGTACGACTTTAGACATGGGTGTCATTGTGGGTGAATTCGAAGACGTATCTGCTGTTTATGGTAATCCAGAAATCGGTGTGTCGATGGTCACTGATGCAGTACGTAAAGCATTGGCTGCGGCAGACAGCGATGCAAGCTATCTTGTGGCAAACGAATTGATTAAACGTCGTAAAGATCGCGACTTTGTCGATGATGTGATTAATGACGTAAGCAAAGTGGATTGGGTTTTAGGTAAAATTGAAGATAAGATTACTGAGCTAGGTGCCGCTGTTGCTTATGAAGCAAAAACATTCACTAAAAATCCAAACCGCGTATATTTAGTGGGTGGTGGTGCACTGTTAATTGAACAAGCAATTCGTGACGTTTATCCAAGCCTTGGTGACAAAGTCATTTTGGTGCCATCACCTCAAGAAGCGCTATCGCGTGAAATCTGTTGTTATCATGCTGCTGATGAAATCACTGAAACAGACGTAGCCGTAGCATAAAAGGATAACAAATGCAGATTAAATGCAGTTTTACCCTTGAACCTGAGATTTATGAGCATCATCGCGATGCTGCAAGCAGCCTGCGTCAATGGAAAAAACAATTACAAGCATCAAATGATAATGTGGAAATTGCACGTGAAAGAGTAAATAACTTTCACCGGCAGATTTATCTTTCTGGACTGTATTTGCATAATTTAGCACCCGAATTACCGCTAATTTTATCGCAAAACTTCACTCAAAATGTGGAGTTAAAAACATTTTTTAACTTGTTAGCCGCAGTTGAGGTAACTGCAGATATCACGACTGCAGCGCCAAGTCCAACAGAGGCTATATTATCTGAACAGCAATGGCAAAAGCTGACGGACTTAGTTAGCGATATCAACACTCAGCAAAGCCAAGTCGTTGAACAGCAAAATGTGATAGCAACACCCGACGATGCGTTATTGTTCACCTTACAGCAAAATCAAACCAAAGCTTTGGCGCAATTAAAAGCGATTCGCAGCCAAATTGATAAATTGAGTAGTGGTGGAATGGGGTCAGCTGAAAAAGATGAAGTGCCCGATCTGGATGATCAACTCGCTAAAGCAAGTCGTGTGAAAGCGAAAGGTTTATGGTAGTAAGAACATTAAGATTATAGCGTCATAATTAAGTATTTTCATGCTACGTCAGTAGCAACAAAGGTTGATATTCCTCAGGGATATCAACCTTTGTTGCTACCACAATTAATAGACTCGCCTCGGTAATCGAAATAGATTGAGTCAGTCCTGCGGCGCACGCATTAAACCGTGTTTTAAAAACGATAATCTACCGCCTAAGTTATATACGATAAAATGTATTTCCTCAAATACACCAAAATAATGTACTCTTTGTTTTTATTTGTAATATAGTACGGCCCTATTTGCTAATGCCCCCTACCACTACTCACAAATTTCCAATACTTCTACCCTAAAGCATTATTTTCGATTAACATGCGATTGAGTTTTTGTTAATGATTAGGCTGGATGTAGCGCTCTTTAATAACATGCGATGACTAGTGCAACCGTGTATCATGCGTGAACATATTTTGCTAGGCATCTGTAAATATTTGCGAATACTTTCAGTCATCATATTAAAATAGATTTAATTAAACCTTATCAAATAAAAGGATATGCTATGAAAATTAAAAAATTAACCATAATACTTGCAACTATTTCTTCCATTATGTTTGCAGGTACTTCCAGTGCGTTTGCTCAAAGTACCCTCGATATAGTCAAAAAGCGTGGGCACGTACGCTGTCAGGTCGGCACCCCCTCTGCTGGATTTTATAATTTAAATGCCAAGGGTGAATGGTATGGTCTTGATGTAGCCGTCTGCCAAGCCGTTGCAGCCGCTATTTTTGGCGATAAAAATAAACTCGAAATCCAGTCGGTTAGTAGCCAAGCGAGGTTCACAGCATTGACGAATGGCGAGTCTGATCTTTTATCTCGAACCGCTACTTGGACCATGACTCGAGACACACAGCTCGGCTTAGATTTTTTGCCCCCGCATTTTTATGATGGTCAAGGTTTCACGGTCCGTAAAGATAGTGGTATCACCAGTGCCCTGCAACTTAAAGGTGCTAAGATTTGTGTCACAACAGGCACAACCAATGAACTCAATATGACCGATTTCAGTCGTGTAAATAATCTCAAAATTAGCAATGTCACCTTTGAAGATTGGAATATACGAGACGATACTTATCTGAAGGGTGGTTGTGATGCTGTCACGGGTGACAAGTCATCAATGGCTGCAAATATAGCCGCGTTCCCGAACCCATCAGAGCACATCATTCTCCCTGAAACGATCTCTAAAGAACCACTCGCAGCTGCGGTCAGACATGGTGACAACAAATGGACAGATCTAGTCAGATGGTCCATCTTTACCATGATCAATGCAGAAGAACTCGGTATCACCAGTACCAATGTTGATGAGATGAGAGCAAATTCAAAAAATGTTTCCGTTCGCCGCTTATTGGGTGTAGAAGGAAATATCCACAAAGGCATGGGGCTAACCAAAGACTGGGCTTATGACATTATCAAGCAAGTTGGTAACTATGGTGAGAACTATGAGGCTTATATAGGCAGTGGCAAATTGGCTATTGGCATCCCTCGGAAAGGAACGTTGAATGAGCTCTGGACCAATGGTGGATTAATGTACTCACCACCAATGCGTTAAAACGACGAAGCCCAACCACTAGCATCAGCTTAGATTGATGCCAGTGGTTGGGCTTGCGCTTATAAAAATATAGATGCATAAATAAAAGCCAATCT
This sequence comes from Moritella yayanosii, assembly GCF_900465055.1. Classification (NCBI taxonomy): domain Bacteria; kingdom Pseudomonadati; phylum Pseudomonadota; class Gammaproteobacteria; order Alteromonadales; family Moritellaceae; genus Moritella; species Moritella yayanosii. The sequence continues at coordinate 1,526,174 of NZ_LS483250.1, forward strand.
TACGGAGGATATATAGTGGCAATAAATGACGATGCTCGGCCAAACAAACAGATCCAATCAAAAGAAAAGTTTGATTTTTTCCAAAATGAACGAGTCCGTTCATTTTTCTACCAATTTATTACCGCAGCCGTGGTCATATTCTGTGCGTGGTATCTTTACAGTAACACCGCCCACAACTTAGCTGTGCGAGACATGAGCACAGGCTTCGATTTTCTGAGTGTATCCGCGGGATTTGACCCTGGTTTTACACTGATCTCTTATGAGCCAGGCATAGGAACCTATGCAGACATCTATCTCATTGGCATTCTCAATACACTTTTTGTTTCGATATTAGCCATCATCGCCAGTACCTCACTGGGATTTTTTATCGGTATGATGAGATTATCCAACAATTGGTTAGTTTCCAAAGTAGCCCTTGCCTACGTGGAAATTTTTCGTAATATCCCCTTATTAATACAACTGGTTTTTTGGTACATCGCCGTATTTTCCATCTTGCCAAAAGTGAGAAATAGTATTGATCTCTCTGGTGGAGCAGAGGTTATATTGCTCAATAATAGAGGTCTTTACATGGCATGGCCTGTACCGGGTGATTTACTCTGGATAACGGGACTCGCCCTGATTATTGCTGTTACCTCGGTTGTTTTTTTAAGACGTTGGGCGAAAAAAAAACGAGATCTAACAGGACAAATTACCCCGACCTTTATCGCCTCGCTAGCACTTCTTATTTTACTACCAGGCAGCGTTTATTTATTAACGGGTTCACCTTTATCATGGGATATTCCCAAGCTTGAAGGATTCAATTTTGTAGGCGGAGCAGCATTACCCCCCGCATTTTTAACGCTTTTAGTCGCGTTAAGTATTTATCACTCCGCCTATTTTGCTGAATCGGTACGTGCGGGGATACTCTCCGTTAACCAAGGGCAAAGAGATGCAGCCCATGCCATCGGATTAAAACCGATGCAGATGGCAACTTACGTTATCATCCCTCAAGCAATGCCGGCCATCGTACCGCCCATGATCAGCTTATGGATGAATACAGTAAAAAATTCTTCTCTGGCGATCGCCATCGGTTATTCTGATCTTGTCTCGCTGTTCATGCAAACAAGTCTGAATCAATTAGGGCACGCCATTGAAATCGTCGGCATGACAATGGCATTTTATATGTCTATCAGTCTATTTATTTCTTGGATGCTTAATATCTATAACAAACGAGTTCAATTGGTGGAGCGTTAATAATGGCAATGGTAAAAATAAAAAGTACACCACCGAGAGAAGCACCTTTATCAGAAAGATCGCTACTTGGCTGGATGCATAAAAATTTATTCAGTTCTGTTTTCAACAGCATTCTTACTGTCGTGACTATTTATGTTCTTTATATCACCCTCAAAGAATTATGGGTCTGGGGTATTGTAGATGCCGTATGGTTCGCTGATAATCGTCGCCAATGCTTTGAAATCAGTGCAGAAGGTGCCTGTTGGGCAGGTGTATTTGACTGGCTAGAGAATATTTTCTATGGCCGTTACCCAAGAGATGAGTTATGGCGGATCAATTTAGGTGGGCTATTATTAGTTCTCTGGATAGCTCCACTTTGGTTACCACGGGTCAAAGCAAAAGTATTTATCGCGCTGAGCACATTGTTTCTTTATCCCTTCTTGGCGGGATATCTTTTTGCCGGTGGTGGTAAGGGTATTTTCATGCAAGTCATGATTAGCCTCTCCCTTGTTTGTCTGTTAGGTAATACTATTCACGCAGCAATAGGCGTAATGAAAGGGATCGGTCTCCCTGAATTTATTATCCGCTTATTCAACAAAGAAAGTCGTTCTGAGAAACATAAAAAGCGTCTTCTTTTGGGCATTTTTGTAGCTTGCTTTGCGGTGATTTACTTCTGGCAAATGAGTTGGCAAGTTGAAGCCGTGTCTTGGACACAATGGGGTGGATTATTTTTAACCCTAGTTGTATCAGGCATCGGTATCGCCTGTGCACTACCTGGAGGAATTCTACTTGCCCTTGGACGCCGTTCAAAACTACCGCTTATCCGCATACTCTGCCTTTCTTTCATTGAGCTATTTCGTTCAGTACCCTTGATCACCGTGCTGTTTATGGCGACAACCATGTTCCCGCTCTTTATGCCAGAAGGTTTTGTCCTCAATAAATTAGTTCAGGTCATCATCGCGGTCTGCTTATTCAATGCCTGTTATATGGCTGAAACCGTTCGAGCAGGACTTCAAACGATCCCCAAAGGTCAATATGAAGGCGCACATAGCATCGGATTGGGTTATTGGCAAACAATGGGCGCGGTTATTATGCCTCAGGCATTGAAAAATATGATCCCTAATATTGTGGGTAGCTATATTGGGTTATTAAAGGATACCACCTTAGTCTCAATCATCGGACTGTTTGATGTACTAGGCATGTTACGCTCCGTCAGCAAGGATGTCGTTTGGCTTGGGATGCACAAAGAACCCTTGGTCTTTGGCGCAATTCTCTTCTTTTTGATCTGCTTTGCCATGTCAAAATACAGCCGCCATCTTGAACAAAAACTTTCGACTGGTCACAATAATACGACCGCTAATAAGAGAAACAAATAATGAACGATACAATAACCCCCCAAGATAAGGAACAGCTTAAGTCGGCAGTGTCCAATGAAGTCATCATTGAAATGGAAACAGTTAATAAATGGTACGGTGATTTTCATGTTCTTAAAGACATTAACTTAGTCGTTCATGAAGGTGAACGCATTGTAATATGTGGACCTTCAGGCTCGGGTAAATCAACGCTCATTCGTTGCCTAAATCACCTTGAAGAGCATCAAGAAGGGAATATTATTGTCGATGGCATAACCTTGGATAAAAATTTAAAGAACATTGACCATATTCGTACAGAAGTCGGCATGGTCTTTCAAAACTTCAATCTTTTTCCTCATCTTAGCATTCTAGATAACCTCACTCTAGGCCCTATCTTGACCCGTAAAATGCCCCGATTAGAGGCGGAAGCCGAGGCAATGAAGTATCTGGAACGAGTTAAAATTCCTGAACAAGCTGACAAATTTCCAGGGCAACTATCTGGAGGACAGCAACAACGTGTAGCCATCGCTCGTTCATTATGCATGAATCCTAAAATTATGCTGTTTGATGAGCCAACTTCCGCTCTTGATCCAGAAATGATCAAGGAGGTACTTGATGTAATGATTGAATTAGCTGACACTGGCATGACAATGATCGTAGTTACCCATGAAATGGCCTTTGCCGAAACCGTCGCTGACCGGGTGATTTTTATGGATAAAGGGGAAATCGTTGAAGAGAATGAGCCCAAAAAATTCTTTAACGATCCCCAGCATGAAAGAACGAAACTGTTTCTCAGTCAAATATTATAATTCGATGCACTGCTAGCTAACGCAGAGCCTTTATTTAATACACTTTGATCATGACAAGGTTTAAAAGAGAGAGTTGAATTGATTCAACTCTGATAAATTGTAAAACAGGGAAAGATACATTGAATATATTGCACATTTCAGATTTACATTTTGGTTCTCGCCATTGGGACGGAAATAATAAATTGTTGTTAGAGAAATTAAACTCCTACGACGCGGATGTTGTGATCAATACAGGGGATTCAACAACCGATAGTTTAGAAAGTGAATTTGAAGATGCGGGCAATTTTTTAAGTTCAATTCATTGCTCTCATCGATTTTCTATCATGGGTAACCATGACAAACGAAATTTACGCTCTCAAGACCTTTTTCGTGAGTTTATTGATGATGTAGATATCATTCATCCATTAGAACCGAACAAGTGTACAAAAAATAATATTTTTCTCGATCCAAACATATCCAAGGTGAAAAACAATTTCACCGATATTAATTTCATTCAAACATTACGCCTCCATGGAAAGTCAATATTGGTTGTGGGCCTCGACTCTAATCAACTGTACAGTGATAATGGCTGTATTGATGATGAGATATTGCGATCCCTTTCCGAGCGGATAGAGCAGGCAAGTTATGACAAATTGTTACTCATGTGCCATCACCCACTGCTAGAAACCGACAATGATCCCCTTTACAATTCCTATCGTCTGCACAACTTCATCAACAAACACAAGATAGAGCATATTTTTTGCGGCCATACCCATAAATTGTCTTTGAAAGAATCCACAGATCATTATCATCAACATACCGTTACCCAATACGTGAGTGGTTCTTTATCCTCCTCAAGCCATCGTGAAGATACAAATATGTTCCTATTCTATGAAAACTGGGCTGAAAAAGAGATGATAATTCATTTAGTGAGGATTTTTGTAGCGGGCGATAAACTACTTTTCAAAGAAGAACTCATTACCTTTTAAAATTCTCATTGATTTTAGAGGTCATCTTAAACAAAAGCACCCGCTTAACTCGATAAGCTAAGCGGCTTCTTAAATAAGCAATCCAAGAATATGAGCTTAGTGCGGCCAACGACCAGTGCGTTTAAGCCTGCGAGTCACCAAGTAATGATAATAGCGGGCCAACATAGGTTTGAGCAGTGGCAGGCCGATGAGGTAAGCCAAAGGTCGCAGTAACGACACCCGCAGCATCAGCTCAATATAAGCATCAAGTTCAGCAAGGATGCAACCGTCACTGGTTTTAACATGCAGCTCGGTTAAGGCTTTTATCGGATCAATACCCAGCGCTAGCAATACCTGCTCTTGGCCAGTAATATCAAACCAATACACCTGTTTCGCTTTACTACCTGCCAATTTCAGATAATTATCACGGTCTTTCACACAACGCGGGCAGGCGCCATCAAAATAAACCGTAAGTTGAATACCATTATCACCCACACACACCACCGATTATATACAACACCTACTTAATCATAGCCTGTTATAACAGCCATCACATATGCTTATTTAGTCTGCGAACCCGTAATCGGTAACTGTAATTCCGTCCAAACATGGTGAGCAAAACCTGCACCCGCTTCTTGATATATGTTATAAACAGGATTCACGCCCAGTGCTCTTAGTTCATCTTCATCACTCTTAAAATGAGCCAGTGCAGCAACTTGGAAACTACAACGATCCATTTTATGTAACTGCTCTGCGGCATAATGATTACCGTGATGATCGGGCATGGCCAATAGCACCAATTTAATATTATCCGTTATTTCCAATTTATGCCAAAAATCAGTATCAAGTGCATCGGCAGTGATCACACGTCGACCGGCTTCACAATGATCTAAGGTCTTTTGGTTATTATAATCAAGACCTAGTACCTTATCACCATATTGAGATTTCAATTCATCATACGCACCCGAACCAATACGCCCCATCCCCATCACCAAGATTTCGGCATCGCCAAGCGACACAGAGCGATCATCTATGTGTAAATTAGTGGTTTGGAAACGCGACAATTTATCCGTAAAGCGGTTATAAATATCATCTGCATACTTATTCAGTAACGAAGCAATAACAAAACTGATCGATACCGACAGTGCCATAATAATTAACCAATCCTGTGATAACCAGCCCTTGTAAGTCGCGAGAGCCGCTACAATCAAACCAAATTCACTGTAGTTTGCCAGCGAAAATGCGGCAAATAATGACGTACGAGCACGTAGTTTGAATTTAACTAACGTCACGAAATACAAGGCGACTTTACCAAACAATAATACCGCTAAAATACCGGCCACCAACAAGTGATCAACCGTCGGCAGTCCAGCTAAACCAATACTGAGGAAAAAACAAACGAGCAGCATCTCTTTCATGTTAAACAAGGCTTTTGCCATCTGTTTCGCACTCGCGTGACCCGCTAATAACATACCTGCGATCAAGGCTCCGAGATCGGCTTTCATGCCAACCGACTCAAACAGTCCAGCGCCAAGTACAAGCGCAAGGAAAAAACCGTACAAAATCAGTAATTCACCGTGACCGACTCTGTCTAACAATTTAAACAGCAATGGTCTAATTAATGGTAATGCCAGTAATATAACAGCAAATAATGACGGGATCTTACCCACTGATACCGTTAAAAATACCACGGCGAAGATATCTTGCATGATCAATATACCAATCGCGATACGACCATATAACGAGTTTGTTTCACTCTTTTCTTCTAGAATTTTTACTGCAAACACCGTACTTGAGAAACTCAAGGCAAAGGCAATAAGCACCAATGAGAAAGTATCGAGGTTAGTAAAGAAGGTTAATCCCACCTGCTTTAAAATAAATAACACCACCGCATAAAAAGAAATACTGGCAAAGATATGCACACTTGCCCCACCCCATACTTCGGCTTTAAACAAGGTACGTATATCTAACTTTAAACCAATAGAGAAAAGTAATAGGGTTACACCAAGATCAGCGAATGTCTGTAGTCCTTCCGTCGCTTCAAAACCATAAAAATTAAGCGCGAAACCCGCCAACAAGAAGCCTACCATAGGTGGCAATCCTGTGATATTAACAAGCATGCCAAAACTGAATGCAGTGGTAATAAAAAGTAAAAGAGTCGTATCCATTAGCGATGGCCTATATGAAGTGAGCGAGTTACTGAGAAAATCCAAATAAAGTATTTATCATGAACAAAACAATAGTAGTAGTTATTGTTGCTGAATTAACATTTTAAACATTCAATTAGTTAGCTAATTTTAAGATAATTAATGGCATAGAACAATCTCTTTATACTACTAAGATATTAATTTTATATTACATATAACTATTATCCATACCTAAGCCGTAAATAAATATAACAAAAAACATATATAACAATTTTCACATATAACAATTGACACATATAACAAGTTGTACATATACTTAGTACATAACAAAACTCATATATGGTGAGACAACATGGAACCGACACAACTTTTTAAAATTCTCTCTGACGAAACCCGCCTAAGAATTTTAATGTTAATTGATATTGAAAAAGAGCTTTGCGTATGTGAATTAATCACCGCTATAACAGCAAGTCAGCCAAGCATTTCCCGTAATTTATCTCAACTCCGTAAGTCTGGTTTATTAGTTGATAGAAAGTATAAACAATGGGTGTTCTATGCTATTAACCCAAAATTACCGGAATGGCAAAAATCCATTATAGATCTTAGCGCACAACAGAATAACCGCTTAATAAGTGCGGATATACAACGACTTAACGATATGGGTAAACGCCCTGAAAGAACACAACAACACTGCGAGTAGGAACGAACATGGGTATATTTGAACGGTATTTATCAGTATGGGTGGCACTTGCTATCACCGCAGGTGTGATTTTAGGCGCTTGGCAACCAGGCATTTTTCAGTTAATTGCAAATTTGGAAATTGCACATGTTAACTTAGTTGTCGCGGTCTTTATCTGGATCATGATTTATCCAATGATGGTACAAATCGATTTTTCAGCCATTAAAGATGTCGGCAAAAATCCAAAAGGATTATTTCTCACTGTATTCATTAATTGGATCATTAAACCCTTTACGATGGCTGCTTTTGCCTGGTTATTTTTTAAAGTGTTTTTCGCTGACATGGTCGACCCAAGCTCTGCACAAGAATATATCGCTGGGATGATCTTACTCGGTGTAGCTCCTTGTACTGCAATGGTATTTGTTTGGTCACAACTCATCAAAGGGGATGCCAATTACACCTTAGTGCAAGTCTCCGTGAACGATATTATTATGGTCTTTGCATTTGCCCCTATCGCTGCATTTTTACTGGAAGTCAGTGATATAAACGTACCTTGGAAAACCTTGCTGTTATCTGTTTTGCTCTATGTTGTCCTGCCATTGATTGCAGGTATCCTGACACGTAGAACATTAAATAAGTCAACGGACAAAGCAGCAGTTCAGCATGCATTAGCGAAACTAAAACCTTGGTCTATCTTAGGCCTACTCGCCACTGTTGCTTTATTGTTTGGTTTTCAGGCTAACACCTTGCTTAACGATCCTAAGACCATTGTACTCATCGCTATTCCGCTAGCATTACAGACATACATGATCTTTGCGATTACGTTTTTCGCCGCCAAACGCCTTAAATTACCGCATAACATCGCAGGTCCGGCTTGCTTAATTGGTACCTCCAATTTCTTTGAGCTCGCTGTCGCCGTTGCTATCTCGTTATTTGGTCTACATTCTGGCGCGGCACTTGCCACTGTGGTTGGTGTGCTCGTCGAAGTGCCGATTATGCTATCGCTCGTCGCCATTATTAATCGTAGCCAAGGTTCTTTTAACTATTCAAAACCTTAGTGACTAAACTTACGTTAATAAAAAGAGTAATCTACGTAGTAATGAAAATAGACACATAATTAGATCTGTATTTTGGAGAATCAAATGACTATTAAAATCGGTATCAATGGTTTTGGCCGTATGGGGCGTCTAGCAATGCGTGTAGCCTTTAACTGGGATGATGTTGAAATTGTACAAATCAATGATCCCGCAGGTAGTGCTGAGACACTCGCACATTTACTTAACTTTGACTCTATTCACGGCCGCTGGGAACATCACGCTGGATTTCTTGGCGATCAAATGATCATCGCCGATCGTTTTATCCCTTGTACACGTAATACCGCCATTAGCGATACCGACTGGTCTCAGTGTGACGTAGTACTGGAAGCATCTGGGAAAATGAAAACATCCGCACTACTGCAAGGTTATTTAGACCAAGGTGTTAAACGCGTGGTTGTTACTGCCCCAGTTAAAGAAGAAGGTGTGTTAAACATTGTGATGGGAGTTAATGATGATCTTTACAACAAAGACCTGCACCCGATTGTGACCGCAGCATCTTGTACCACCAACTGTCTCGCGCCTGTTATTAAAGTATTACAAGAAAAAATAGGCATTAAGCATGGCTCAATGACCACGATCCACAACATCACTAATACCCAAACCATTCTTGATGCACCGCATGCCGATTTACGTCGTGCCCGCGCTTGTGGAACGTCATTGATCCCCACAACGACAGGCTCTGCAACGGCAATTACCAATATCTTCCCCGAATTAACCGGTAAGTTAAACGGTCATGCTATCCGCGTACCATTAGCGAATGCATCGCTGACGGATTGCGTGTTTGAAGTAGAACGTGAAACAACAGCAGAAGAAGTGAACAGTTACTTCAAACAAGCAGCAGAAAACGAACTTAAAGACATCCTTGGTTATGAAGAGCGTCCTTTAGTATCGGTTGACTACAAAACAGATCCACGTTCATGCATCATTGATGCCTTATCAACGATGGTTGTTAATGGTACCCAAGTAAAAATATATGCTTGGTATGACAATGAATGGGGTTATGCAAATCGTGCAGCTGAATTAGCACGACTGGTCGGTCGGTCAGACAAATGATAAAAGCGTTAGCGGGTATTTCCCCACAAATAAAACAATATCTGCTCATTACCGGTAATTATTGGGCGTTCACCTTAACGGATGGCGCATTGCGCATGTTGGTTGTGCTGTATTTTCACCAGCTTGGTTACAGTCCGATTAATATCGCTATGTTGTTTGTGTTTTATGAAGTATTCGGTGTCATCACTAATTTAATTGGTGGTTGGCTAGGCGCTCGGTGGGGGTTAAATAAAACCATGAACATTGGTCTGGGGATGCAAATTGTCGCCTTAATGATGTTAACCGTACCCGCTGACATGCTTACAGTTGTTTATGTGATGATCGCACAAGCATTATCCGGTATTGCCAAAGACCTGAATAAGATGAGCGCCAAAAGTGCCATTAAACTGCTGGTGCCAAAAGGTAATGACGATAGCGGTAGTAATAAACTGTATCAATGGATCGCGGTTTTAACGGGATCTAAAAATGCGTTAAAAGGCGTTGGTTTTTTCTTGGGTGGTGTCCTATTAACCACGCTTGGCTTCCAAGGCGCGATTCAACTTATGGCAGCAATGCTATCTGTAGTCTGGATCTGGAGTTTAATAAATTTAAAAGCCGAACTCGGCAAAGCCAAAAACAAGCCTAAGTTTACCGAGATTTTTTCTAAAAGTAGCTCGATAAACTTACTTTCTGCAGCACGGTTGTTTTTATTTGGTGCCCGAGATGTGTGGTTTGTGGTTGCCCTGCCAGTGTTCTTAGCAACAACCTTTAATTGGGATCATTGGTGGGTTGGCGGTTTTATGGCGAGTTGGGTTATCGGGTATGGCATGGTGCAATCAATCGCCCCACGTTTTACAGGTCAAACCCCCTCCCCACGTTCAGCGGCTCTCTGGGCAAGCTATCTTGCTGTTATTCCGGTATTGATCGCCATTGCACTGCATTATCAATTCTATGTGCAATTCTCGATTATCGTCGGCTTATTAATCTTTGGCGGCTTATTTGCCATCAACTCATCATTACACAGTTACTTAATTGTGAGTTTCGCCAGCAGTGACCGCGTATCCATGGATGTTGGCTTTTACTATATGGCTAACGCAATGGGACGTCTGATAGGTACTGTATTATCGGGCTGGGTATTTCAACTTTATGGCTTGGAAATGTGCTTGTGGATCTCCGCGTTATTTATTGTTACTGCGGCGGTTATTTCATTAAAATTAGACCACCGAGCCACTGGCTAAGCGACTAACATAACTTGGCAATAGCACCGGCTGTTGCCAAATTATCTGCATGTAAGATCCATTAATTCATCACAAACGGCGCGATACCGATTAATCGTTGATGTAAATACATAGCAAACACACCGTAAAACCCAAGTCCCAATACCACAATAATCACATCGTTCATAAGAGCACGAGGTAAATGATGTACCTGTCGTGAAGTACGATTTTTCATTGAAATTCTATCCACCACAGCCCAAATTAAAAACGCCCCAAATAAGATCACGTCAGCCAGCATGCCATTAACTAATAGATGACTTACCGCCCACAATTTCACGGCTATTAATTGGGGATGTTTGGTCATCGCACGGATCTTCCCGGGGAAATAAGGCGCAATAAACAAAATAAAAACAGGCAGCATTAATAATGCACTCACATGCCCTAACCAAGACGGTGTTACATATAACAACGTCGGTGCCAGTTTGGCTTGTGCGTAACCTTGCACGATCAGAAAAAAACCTATTAATGCAATGATGCTATAACCTGCTTTCCAAGCCAGATGATTTTTTTCGATTTGTCGATTACGGAAATCCAGGGCGAAAATTGAAATAGAATGCATCCCCAAAAACAACAACAGACCAATAATGAGTAGTGCCATATTCTAGACTCCTTAAGAGATTGGATGTGCAAAATTAAGTGAGCAAGTGTTTAAGTGCATAACTTGTATTATAGACAAAAATATAGTTACGTTAATGTGCCAATACTGCTAACGTGACCGAACCAGCCAAGGGCCAATGTATTTAGCCCCGGAAAGATAATCGAAAAATGATTTTCATCATCCTACAACCGCACCATGCACGACTTGAAAATGCTCTAATACCAGCACCATGTCTTCATTGGCTTCGATCTTGATCTCATTACATTCACGCGCAAAGAAATCCCAATGAGCCGCGCGCCACCAATCCAGCGTTTGATCGCCTTCACCTTCAGCATAAGCAAATTCGGCCGTGACGTCCGAGTATTTACATTCGCTCACTGCCGTTATCTCGACGATTGATGTTGGTTCACCATGCCAGTCTGTCACGACAAGCAGATGACCGGTTTGTGGCATCGCTTCTTCGCCAGAATCATACCAATACTTCATACTGCAAGTGGCGGTTTTGATACCTTTACTAATTAACTCTGCACACAAGTTGGCATTAATTTCATCCGCGCAGAAGTAGTCTGCACTAAATGAGGTATAACGTTTACGCTCCGGATCAGTTAATGTTGCTAAATACTCATCAAGATAATTTTGCGTTCTTTTTTCCATACTGACTCCGTTATATTTAATAATTTCCTTTATTATCAAGCACCTTTACTTGTTGTTTGTTTCAACATGATAATCAACGCTTCTCATCGAGTATATTGTTCTTCATAACTGCAAACAAGGTGCTAGTTCAAAGTTATTCAAATTGTATTTACCGGTATAACTGACGCATTTATTTACTATTCACAGAAGATCTAAACTGAACATGGATTATTATCACTTTACTGCTAAGGTTTAGGTATTCTAAAACCATTATTTCAGCGTGGCAGTTTAACCAGAAATCCATGGATTGATCTCAGCTTATCTCTGCAAAAATCATTTATTTAGAGGTTGGATCATGAACATCAAAGCACACCTATCCGATAATACCTTTATAACCAGCCTATTCGTAATCACAGTCTGTGTCTGCATGGTTAACCCCGTAAACGCGAAAGAGTATGTCTCAAAAGCACAAGTGAAAACACTCTATCAAGCACCGATACCGGGTTTGCAAGGCAAAGAGATGATCGTTAAACATCTTTCGCTGCCAGCCAAGTTTGAGGGCGGTAAACACATGCATCCGGGGCCTGTTTATGTGTATGTGCTGGAAGGTGAATTGACTGTTCAGTTGGAGGGTGGTGCAAAAACCTTTAAAGCCGGTAATTTATATGCCGAAGATATTAATACCGCCATGATAGCTAAAAATATCAGCACCTATAATTCGGTTAAAATACTGGTATTTCAAATTGGCAGTATCGGTCAGCCGATGATGATTAAAGTGAAATAAACAATGATCACTAGCGATCTAATTGTTTATTCTAAAATATAACTCTATCGTCATTATCTATTCACCAATACTTATTCACAATACCTAGGCCGTCATATGATTATCGATTTTGGATTACAGAGTTTAGTTCGCGTAAATAGACACCTACGCATTGGCAAGACAATCCGCATACCAAAATCACTGGCAACAGTGACGAGCATCAAGCATACCGATGAAGTAGACCCCGTATCCGTCGGCATGACGGTAGAAGGGGTGGAAGCTATCTGGCGCGCCGTTGAAGAAATTTACCGGACAGGGACCCATCCCGCTATTTCATTGTGCTTTCGTCGTCAGGGAAAAATTATTTTAAACAGAGCCATTGGTCATGCAAGTGGTAATGGGCCAAGTACAACAGATAATAAAATCCAAAAATTAATGCTTCCCGAAACGCCGGTTTGTTATTTCTCTGGTTCCAAAGCCATCACCGCCTTTTTGATCCATTTATTGCATGAAGATAAGCTCATTGATTTACACGATCCGGTGAGTTTCTACCTGCCAGAGTTTGGCCAACACGGTAAGCAAAATATCAGTATTCATCAGGTTTTATCACATCGCAGCGGCATGGAAAAGATGCCGAATGCACTTCATATTGATTCTCTTGCAGATAATGATGAAATTTGGCAACACTTGTGTGCAACTAAGATCCCTGCAGCACAAACAGGCAGACTTGCTTATCATGCACTCACAGGGGGTTATATTTTAGAACGTATAATCAACAAAGTAACGGATATGAGCATACAAGAATTCCTCGATCTACGTGTGCGTAAACCGATGAAGATGAAATACTTTCGTTATGGATTACCCCCAAAACAAGCCTGTGATTTGGCAGACAATTATGCGACCGGATTTAAGCCTACATTTCCGATTTCGTATTTTATTAAGCGCGCCTTAGGTGCTTCCTTTGAACGTGTGGCAAAAGCAAGTAATACCGAAATATATCATAATGCCGTCATTCCATCGGCCAACTTAATGGGGACAGCGGAAGAAATGGGACGTTTTTATCAAATGTTATTAAATGATGGTATTTGGGAGGGGAAACAAATCTGTCAGCCAATGACAGTGCGACGACTAACCCGAGAATATGGTTCGCTAGAATGTGATAGCACCCTGCTGATCCCAATGCGCTACAGCGCTGGACTCATGTTAGGTGGCGAACCAGTAGGCTTGTGGGGACCGCACAGTGCGCAAGCCTTTGGTCATTTAGGTTTAATCAATAAATTGCTGTGGGCCGATCCAGAACGCGACATTTCAGTGTCGTTACTCAATACGGGTCTACCGCTGATCGCGAACAATATTCCTTCATTAATTAACTTTATAGCGAGTATTAATGCACATTGCTCAAGATAAAATAAGCAATGTTCTGAACAGTCGTTAGTCACATAAAGACGGTTATTATGTCGTTGTTTAGCTTACTAGCTCGGCAATACGATCACTCGCCCAACTTTCAAATTTCCAATTTTTGATAAATGCACAATGTCCCCCTTTGGCTTGTAATTCGATGCTTAACCACCTTGATTGATGCAAGCTATTAAGGTGCTTAGCGGGGATCATCGGATCATCTTCAGAGCTAATAATCGTAGTTGGAATAGCCAGTTGACTTAAACCATTATCAATGACTGAATAAGCTTCAAAATAGTCATCTCGACTAGCAAAATCGGTAAAACCATCAACAAAAAATAAGTTCATGTCGTCGAGTGTTTTTAGTTTTTTCAATGCACGGCCATATCCTAATTGCGGATGATGACGCAGCTTTTTGATTAATGACCGTTTCCACTTAGCGACAAAATATTGTTCATATAACGGAAAGCCAGAACTTAATTCAGCCATTGTAGTGGGTGGGTGTAATACTGGACAAATGGCAATAGCTTGGTGTAAGTTAATGTCTACCGTCTTAGCGATGTTAGCCACGCGCAAACAAAAATTCCCACCGAGCGAATAACCGCATAACAGATTATGTTTGCCACCAAACTCTACACACAGGTATTTAACTGCTTCCGCAACTTCTTCTAAACGGGCTGAATTAAATAATTCAGAGTTTAAATGGTGGGTATCGCCATGATCACGGAAGTTTAAGCGGAATACATCATAACCAACATCAAGTAGTTTTTGCCCACTGGATAATACATACAACGAATCAGCACTCCCTTCCCAGCCATGGAGAATAATGGCAAGTCCTTTAACGGATGGCGTAGTCGAATTATGTCGGGTTAGAAAACCTTCTAACTTCACCCCCTGCGGTGTTGTTATTATATGCTGCTTAGCGAGGCGAAGTAATTGGTTAGCGCGTCGTTTTTCCAAAAACTGTCGAGGGCCTGAACTAGACAACATTGATTGAAGATGGTTATTACTCAATCCTAACGCCGGTTTAAATTTAGTCATGCTTTTTCTTTATCTACACTATTACCAAAAATGAAGCACTATGTTACACCACAATTAGCCATAGATAATTCTGTTATTTTTAGAGCGATACCCAATGACGGCTAACTTAGGTATAATTAAATTTATGTACATTACAGGTTGTAATGTCTGTTTATCTAAGAAAAGGATATTTCATGCATAAATTATTCATTGGTCTTGGTTTATTACTTGTCAGCACTGTCAGTCAGGCAGCCAAATTAGATTGGCAAGCCATTGAAGAAAAAGCCAAAGGACAAACTGTCTATTTTTATGCATGGGGTGGTAGTCCAGAAATAAACAACTATTTACGCTGGGCAGATCAACGTTTGAACACAGAATACGGCGTGCGTCTAAAACACGTTAAAGTCGGTGATATCGCCGAAGCAATTACCCGTTTAGCCGCGGAAAAAACCGCACAAAAGAACAGCAACGGCAGTGTTGATATGGTCTGGGTCAA
The DNA here is from genome assembly GCF_900465055.1 of Moritella yayanosii. NCBI lineage: Bacteria > Pseudomonadati > Pseudomonadota > Gammaproteobacteria > Alteromonadales > Moritellaceae > Moritella > Moritella yayanosii. The sequence goes on from NZ_LS483250.1 coordinate 1,541,634, forward strand.
CGGTGAAAACTTCAAATCAATGAAGCGCTATAACCTGATCACCGAGTCATTCGCGACGCAATTACCAAACTGGCAATATGTTGATAAAACGTTACCCATTGATAGCGATTTTTCTGAGCCGACCTTAGGACTAGAAGCACCTTGGGGCGTCGGCCAACTGGTGTTTATTTACGATACTCAAACATTGGCCAAACCACCAGCAAGCTTTAACGAATTACTCGCTTACGCGGTTAAGCACCCGAATAAACTGAGCTACCCAAAACCACCTTCGTTTCATGGGACCAGTTTCCTAAAAGCCGCATTATTAGAATTAACGAGTGATAATACACCATTATATAAAGCGGTAGACACCAAAACGTTTACTGCTATATCAGCACCGTTATGGGATTATCTCGACAAGTTTCATGCTGTAGCATGGCGCCAGGGTAAACAGTTCCCAGCCAGTGCTGCGGAAACAATTCAATTGTTAGACGATGGTGAACTCGATATAGCGATATCATTTAACCCTAACGAAGCGACGACATCACAACAAAGTGGTAAGCTTAGCGAAACGACCGTTGCATATGCGATGGAAGCGGGGGCGTTATCAAACATTCATTTCCTATCAATCCCTTGGAATGCAACCGCAAAAGAAGGCGCATTAGTAGCGATTAACTTTCTGTTAAGCCCGGAAGCACAGTCGCGTAAAGGTGACTTAGCGATTTGGGGTGATCCGACCGTATTAGCAGCGTCACATATCACAGGCTCAGCAAAAAATACCAAGCTGTTTAAATCAATTCCAGAACCACATCCAAGCTGGCAAACCGCGCTTGAAGCTGAATGGCAAAAACGCTACGGACACTAATTGAACGCTAAATTCTGCACATTGAAAAAACAGTCAGTCGCCTCATTCACGTTTAACCTACTCGTGTTACTGACTGTTCTTATCAGCTTTTTACCGCTAATACCTGGGCTGATGGGATTATTGCTCGCTGCGTTTGGTTATATACCAGCAATCGATCAATACACCTTGTCTATTACCGCCTTTAAGCAATTGTTTGCTTGGCCAGGACTATCGCAATCAGTTGTACTGACGTTATTTATTAGTATGGCGAGTACCTTAGTTGCCGCCTTATTTAGCTTTGCCATTTTACAATCATGCTGGCATAGCCGTTGGTGGAAACAACTCGAAACCTTATTAGCGCCGATCATGGCTCTCCCGCATGTTGCCTTTGCGATTGGTTTCGCATTTTTATTTACCCCCAGTGGCTTTATCGCACGCATCTTGGGTGACCAAATCAACTGGCAACTGGTGCATGACCAATATGGACTTGGCCTTATTGCAGCGTTGACGCTCAAAGAGATCCCATTTTTATTGTTTATGAGTATACCGCTGCTCAAACAATTAAATATCAATACCACGCTTATCACCGCACGCAGCCTAGGTTATAACAATGCACAGGCGTGGCAAAAAATAATCCTGCCTCAATGGTTGCCAAAGATCCGTTTCTCGTTATTTGCGGTGATGGCCTATAGTATTTCTGTCGTTGACGTTGCTCTCATCATAGGTCCAACTCGACCTCCGACGCTGGCAGTGCTGGTTTGGCAATGGTTGAATGATGCCGACCTTGCGACACTACCAAAAGCATCGGCTGGCGCCTTACTCTTATCACTCATGTGTTTAGCCATCTTACTCAGCATCCGCTTTACTGAATGGTTAATAACGATAAAATGTCGAACTTGGCTGTCAAGTGGCCGCTACTCGCTGCCAATTGGCGGTAAAAGTATCATTATCACGACTTACTTGATAACTCTTGCGATCTTACCTATTCTACTGATGTGGTCCGTTGCGCAACGCTGGCGATTTCCTGATATTGTACCGTCGCGCTGGTCACTGCGATTTTGGCAACAAGAATGGGGGTATTTATTAGATATCATGGCTAATAGCATCATGATCGCCTTAGTTAGCGCCACGATCGCATTAGTTTTTGCGATCATAATTCATGAACACAGCATCAAGGCGACGCTTAATAAACGCTTTTTGAAGGTGCCACGCTTACTCATCGCGATCCCTATGCTGGCACCACAATTATCGCTACTGTTCGGCATCCAAGTTGCTACGTTATACATCGCCCATCAGTATTATTATTTATGGGTAACCTGGGCGCACATTTTCTTTGTTTTTCCCTACATATTTCTTGCACTTGATGGCCCTTGGCGCAGTTATGATCAACGCTTAGATAAAATTGCCTTGAGCTTAGGATTGTCACCCTTCAAGGTATGGTGGCAGATAAAACGACCATTATTATTACCGGCGATCTGGATAGCTTGGGCTGTTGGTATCAGTGTTAGTTTGGCACAATATTTACCCACCGTAATGCTTGGCGCAGGGCGAATATCGACATTAACAACCGAAGCAGTTGCGCTATCGAGTGGTCAAGATCGCCGTATCAGTGCGATTTATGCGTTATTGCAGTCTTTAACACCGTTTTTATTTTATATCATTGCCATTGTAGCCAGCCGTAAAAGTGGTTCGCTAGAGCAACAACGCTCCACATCAACCAGTAGGATATCGACACCTAATGTCTCTGTCAGTCAACAATCTAACCATCCTTGATAATAATAACCAGCCCTTGTTCGTACCTGTTTCCTTTACGATTGAACCAGGTGAAGTATTAACATTAATGGGACCCAGTGGCTGTGGTAAGTCGAGCTTGTTAAGTGTGATTGCAGGACATACATCGGCCGATTTCAGCTATCAGGGCGAGTGTTATTATCAACAACAATTATTAAATAACGTGCCTGCAGAAAAGCGCAATATCGGTATTTTATTTCAGGATGATTTATTATTCCCTCACCTTAATATTTGGGAAAATCTCGCTATTGCCCTACCCAATAAGGTTAAAAAAACACAGCGAAAACAACAGGCATTAGCAACACTTACCGAGCTCAACTTAGTCGAACTGGCGGACAAGTCGCCAATGCAAATATCCGGAGGTCAACGAGCACGGATTAGTATGATGCGACTATTATTAGCTGAGCCTGCGGTTGTGTTACTCGATGAACCTTTTAATAAATTAGATAAATCATTGCGCTGTGAATTTAGAAATTGGGTGTTTACCCAAACCACCCGCAGACAACTTCCGGTGTTAATGGTGACACACGACGCTGACGATGTCCCTAGTAACAGTAAATGCCTACACTGGCCATGGAATAAGGAAGCTCAAGATGCTTGATCGTTATACGATAAAAATGATCCGCGGGCCTATCAATGTCACCGCGAAACTGGTCCATAAGACGGGCATAAAAGCCGATCAGGTTACCCTCGTTGGCTTTATGTTTGGGTTGATGTGTTTTCCAGCATTGGCACTACAAGAATATAACATCGCGTTGGGTTTCATACTTTTAAACCGAATTATTGACGCGTTAGATGGCGCAGTTGCTCGCATACAAGGGATAACCGACAGTGGTGGTTTTTTAGATATTACCTTGGATTTTTTGTTTTATTCACTGGTGCCGTTTGGCTTTGTGGTCGCAGACCCGAATGCTAATGCTGTCGCCGGCGCATTTTTGATTTTCTCATTTATTGGTACTGGTTCAAGCTTTCTAGCCTTTGCCATCATGGCAAGTAAGCAAAATATTGAGAACCCTGTTTACCAACATAAATCGCTGTATTACATGGGCGGATTGACGGAAGGGACTGAGACCGTACTTTGTTTTATTTTACTGTGTTTGTTCCCTGCTTACTTTGCCACCATTGCATACACTTACGCTGCATTATGTTGGATCACGACAACAACGAGAATTTGGGCCGGTTATCAAACGTTAAAGTAACAATGCCGAAATACGGCTATTAATACTCTCATTAATAGACGTGGTTCAAAGGTCATTCTAAATACTTTGATACACTTGCTTACAAACGGCACAACGTAAGCATTTTGCTGTGTTGAATAGCGTCCAGAACAGTTTAAAGAGTAAACTAGAAAATGAAATTCCCAGTATCCATTTTAGCCGCTTTACTTGTTGTCACCACGAATGCGACAGCTGATTCTCCAAACATAAACCATCAGCATGCAGAGTCTCTATTTGACGCCATGAAAGCTTACCAAGACGGCGAGCGTAAGCAGTTTAGCTGACATAATAAAACAGCAATTATCTAAGTTTAATAATCAAGATCTCGCCGATATCGCGCTGGCAAACCCCTACTTCAACATAAACTTTTCATCATTCAATAAATCCACAACTTATCCTTACAACGTCCTTAATATTTATCATCAAGGACTCACAGTCTTTAATTTTTTAGCTATTTGGGACAAGTTTAGATAGTTGGGACAAATAATCAAGACCACTGGTAATCGCGATAACTTGTGCTTGAATACAGTTTTCATCATCGACTAATGGACTATCTGGATATACTTCTGTTGTGGTGCCATAAATACAATCACTAAAGCCAGTGCATAAACCTAACGCCTTAGTTGCATAATTAATGACGCCAAACTGCGCCAGTTTTTCACCAATAATACGACCACTATCATCCGTGGGTGCAATATGAGTCACCTTGCTAACCGCATTAATAATATGCGTTTGAAAGTCAGCATTAGGGTTAAGCGTATCGCCCACTAAATAAAAGCCGTCCGGAATATTCCAATTATCATGGACCACGGCATCTCGCGCAGCCAATGCCGGTCTAAACTCGCTATCATCAGTATCCGTCGTTTCATGCAAATCAATGTGCGCAGTGATCGTTACAGCAAGTTTCGCAATACATTGCATTAACGCGGCAGACTCTTCGGCAGGACTGTTTTCAACGAAAGAACGGTTTGGGTCAATCGCATTTGGGTTCCAGCGATTAATGGTTTCATAACCCCAAGGACTAACACAAGGTGCGACAATAATATTAAACTGCGCGCTATAATTCAGCGCTTGGGTTTCGATGAAACGAATAGCACCTTGTACCCCACTGGTCTCATAGCCATGCACGCCACCTGTCACTAATATCGTCGGTTTCGCATTATCCCAGTCACGTGTTTTCACGATGAATAGCGGAAAACGAGCAGGATCATAAGACAAGGCGCCATATTGCTCAACATCAAAATCTTGCTGTAGTGCCTCTAACTTTGCCAGCACTTCCTGCTGGTAAGGTCGAACCACAGTTTGTTTCGCTAACCATGCAGCTTTATCTTGTGCGGTCCATTTTTGACCTGGTGTACCAATCTCATATACTTGTGCGTGATCCATCTTGTAACTTTCCTTAACGATAATAATGCTATATTTTTGCGTTGCTATAGTGCGCCAACAAGACATGGATTAACAAGAGAAAATTTTACGAGGAGTAAATTGAATGAAATGATCACCTTGTTCAACAATACAAGGCAACCACTTATTTTATGACCAATAAAGCAATTCCAACATTGTTATTGTGCCTGAATGTTGAGGATCACACCCGACGTTGAACCATAACCGCGAACATCAATCTTCCAATGTCCAGCCTTTGGATTATCAATCACACAGGTTTCAATATTACCCGGTGTGTTGGAGATGCAATCCGATTTAGAGAATAATGATTTATCCTCATGTTTTACATAAAGATCGGCATTACCCGTTCCACCAGCCAATGTCACAATAAGACGCGTGTACCCTTCACCTAATTCTTGTTTGAAATTAGCGGGTCTGAAAAAACTTGTCGATATATTTTCTTCTGTTCTATCAATGGCGCTGACCGGTGGTTTCGTGACACTACATTTGCTGCCATAGCTCACATCTGCAACAACGCCGACCGCGGTTAACGAAGCTTGTACATCATCGACGTTATAATCCAAGTCACAAGCCGCATCCATCACCCCGTTACCCGCATCATTCCAATTACTATTTGACGTCCAGTAATGTTGATTGGCCGCGGCGTATAATACAAATGCTTTTTGAGTATCCCAGCCAGCAGTTGTCGCAAGAGTATAAAACGCTTTGTTATATACCCCAGAGCTATGATGGACATCCATATTAAAACGATAATCAGCTTGGTTATCTATCGAGCTACCATCCACCGGCGGATTACTCATCGAACGTAAGGCACCATTGGTTTTTAGTATTTGCCCACCGACCAGCCAATCATTACTGCCGTGCATATAAAATTCTGCCGCTTCACCGGCCATGTCAGAAAACGATTCATTCAAACCACCAGATTTACCTGAATAAACCAGCCCCGAATTTTGTTCGGTAAAACCATGGCTCACCTCATGTGCCGATACATCTAAACTGACCAAAGGATAAAAAATATCTGCGCCATCACCGAAAGTCATCGATTCACCATTCCAAAACGCATTCTCATAATTATTGTCGTAATGAACACGCATGACTAATTGCGATGTTAGCGGTGAGACATTAAGCCAGTCTTTGTACATATCAAAAATAATACCACCAAAATAATGCGCATCATTGAGTGGCGAATAAGCACCATTAATTGATTTAACTGTATTTTCAGGACAAGTAAAACTAAACGCATCTGCCCCTTCAGTGCCATGATTTAAGTTGACCGTTTTAACCTGTGTATTGTTCATCACACAGGTATCACCAGATTGGGATACATTCAGCGCGCTGAAATCAGTGCCATAACGATACTCCCCTGTTTTTTCATTACCACCAGGGCCTGTTGCATCTGCGGTCTGCAAATTATCATAACTAAGCAGCACTGCGCCAGAATGTGCATCGATAATGTAGTAAGGACGTGACGGTTTATCTGCCCGTTGAAAGAAGCTGACTTCGTATACCAACTTGGCAACACCATCATCCCCCTGCCAAACAGCTAATCGAGACGTTTCATTTTCCGTTACGACCGACTTATTTGCAGCCAACGTAGATGCAGGCATGCTTAATCGCTTGGCTTGTAATAGTGCATTTACTGTCGTTATTGATGGCGTGATATCAACAATATCATCCGCAATATTATATAATATCGCGCCGTGTGCGCGTTTAAATACCCCCTTGCTAGTACGCGCTATAATAGCTTGTTCGCCAATAATAGGCAGTCCAAAGTAGGTTTGTTGGTAACGGGTAATGCGATCACCCTTGCTGTTTCGATATGTTTTAATCACACTTAGGCCATCGTTCCATGACAAACCTAAGAGTTGTGCTGGTGCACTCATTAATATCCCCGGTTCGGCTAACGCAGCGCTTGCCAATTGCTGAATATTATCACGTAGATTCACTCTTTCAGCCGCTATCGCGTTTGCAGAGCCAAACAGACTAACTGCGACGGCAGAAAGTATAAATTTTTTATTCATCATCCAAGAATCCATTTAATTATGCATGTAGAATAATAAGTACAACATAATTAATAGCTGGCTACGTACTAAAGTGAGCACTACAAAAGTACCAAAACTTTAATACCTTGATCAGGCATGAATTATTTTCGACTAAATCTAATACCCATCACAATAAATTAATCATCATCAGGTACGTTCAATACTGTACTCCATAAATCTCCCCCCGCGACATCACCCAGACCTTCAAAGGCGGTACTACGGCTAAAGACTTTGACGCTATAATCAATACCGTTCGTTTCAACAATCGCGAGATAATTATGTGCCGTTTGGGCTAGATTATCGCCATCGATATAATCAATAACAACCTTCACAACATCGTCTTCATGCATTGTCCAAGTCATTGGCGCGATAATATCACCAGCACCCTCATTATAGGTGAATACGCCACTACCATCTTCATTAAACTGATATGTATCAACGTCATCGGCTTGGCTTACCGCATCACTGGTGGTCAATGTCATACAGCTGCTAATAAAACCAGTGCTGAATGCAGTAAATAATTTACCTGCCTGACAAGATGTTACCGCTTGTTTAAACTCATCGTAACTTCGATAAGCTAACGGCAGATCAGCCTCATCATTCCAACCTGAGTCAAGATCGTCACACGCGAGAATATCAACAGACCGATCAACATCTGTAAAATTCCAAGTGTATATGGATTGACTGCTATTCGCATATACGCCAAATTTCAAATTGCCCTCTGTATCATCGATAAGCCGCATGAGGTAATCGAGTGTCAGCCCATCACTATAATATAATGCTAAGTTACCCTCGTCATTGATTTCCCATATACGATTATACTGCACGCCATTTTGGTAAAAAGGGGCGGTATTATCGATATTAAAGGTATACATTCTCGTTTGACCGGAATCTAGGATGCGTATAATCGAATTACCTGCTAAATCCATTTCTGGTATAAGATCACAGCTTGCTAACTGTGCATTGAAGTCATCAATAGATGCGCCAGTCGGCGTATAATTAACGACACAATCATCATATTCGCCGATATTAGGATCGAGTGGGTCGGCATCTATACCATCTTCAACGCCATCATTATCATCATCTGGATCTGCATTATTACCAATACCATCACCATCAGTGTCTAACCACTCACTGACATCATCATCGAGTGCATCAAGTGCATCAGGCACACCATCACCATCCGAATCGGTATCGTAATCATCTTCGCTATCGAACACGGCGGCTTGGGTATCAAAATCTTCTTCCGCAGTGGTTCCAACTACAGCTTTAATCATACCGCTGGCTGCTGCGACTTGTTTATTAAAGGTTGAAGTATCAGAATTATCGGCAATAACGACTATAAATTCATTTTCATCATCAGGGAGTATTTGAGAATTTGCAATGTTCTCTGCCACGAATGTCGCGCTTCCGGTGCCGCTTGCAATGTAATCACTTAAAACATCGGTTTCTTGAATACCAAAGTCATAGGCAACCTTAACTATCGCCGCTTGTTTTATTGCCGCCAATACTGCGACAGATTCAGTACCATCGGTATTTTGTTCAATATAAATATCAACCAATGTCGACAGCGGGGTAATGTCTGTCTCTCCAGGTGGCGCAGACATCATATAATCGCTTGCGACAGGGCCGCTATCTTCATCGATGGTTTGACCAAAAATGACTTTTGCATAAGTTGAATATTGCTCAGGACTTACAATCTTAGTAACATCTAATTTAGCAATACCACCATCCCCAGATAATACCGATGGTTCATTGCTATCAAGCTGCTTATTACCATCAATATCAAGCCAAACTTGGGCATTTTTCAAATAACCATCAATGACTTTGACAGTATAAAAAACGGATACATCCGGGTTCGGAATTTTATCATCTCCACTACCGCAACCAACCAACGCGATAGAGCTGGATAGGCCAAGAGCTACGACTAATAGTTTTTTCTTCATGTTTTTATCCCTAACACTTCCATAACAAGAGTCAAATACAAACAAGAAGATGGTAAATACGCACAACAAATTAAAGGAACATACCATCAACACATCTTAACTATACTAGACATCGATATAGCTCCCCGCACGAGATATGAGCAATGCCAAACACCAAAGTTCAGCATTTAATGTTAACCAATAGTTACTATGCAAGTTAATGTAATGTAAATGCCATTGAATTTGTTATATTTAACAACACCCCAATTGCAGGTTAAAAAATACCGCATGAAGTACTAAATTAGTTGAAAAAAACTTAAAAAAAACCCGCTATCAAAGCGGGTTTCATTGTCATTTTAATTTAAAGATGATTGATTACAGTAGCTCGACTGACTGCTGTGCGATAACGAATTCTTCGTTGGTAGGGATAACCATTACAACCGGTGTACCAGCCTCAGTGATAACGCCAGCATGACCAAATCGCGCTTTTTCATTCGCTTTCAGATCTTCTTTGTAACCAAAGATCTTCAAATAAGCCAATACTTCGCTACGAATTGGCAGCGCATTTTCACCAATACCACCGGTAAAGATAATACCGTCAAGCGATTCAAGTGAGACCATGTATGACGCAATGTATTTAGCCACACGATAAGTAAATACTTGGAATGCCAATGTAGCGCCTGTATGGCCCTGCTCCATTGCTTCGATAATACCGCGGCAGTCACTGGTTAAACCAGAAACACCCATAAAGCCTGAGTTAGTATTCAGCTCTTTATAAACTTCGTCTTGTGACCAGCCTTTTTTCAATAAGAACTCGATAATGCCGGGGTCTAAGTCACCACAACGTGTCCCCATCATCAGGCCCGCTAACGGTGTAAATCCCATGCTTGTATCAACACTTTTACCATCACGAATTGCACATACCGATGCACCGTTACCAAGATGAACAGAGATAAAGCTGCTTTCTTCGATAGGCTTATTAATCATTTTAGCGGCTTCGCGGCTAACAAAATAATGACTGGTGCCGTGGAAACCATAACGACGAATACCATAGTCTTTGTAAAGCTTATTAGAGATCGTACTAGTAAATGCTTTGGCAGGCATAGTCTGGTGGAATGCCGTATCAAATACTGCGAATTGTGGTAACGATGGAAAAGCATGCATTGCTGCTTCAATGCCTTTTGCACCCGCGGGGTTATGCAACGGCGCTAGCTCTGACAGGTCACGAATTTCATTTAATACTGATTCATCAATTCTTATCGTGCTGGTAAACTTCTCTCCACCATGAACAATACGATGACCAACAGCAACAAGCAGTGACGTGAGCCCTAGCGTGTCGATTAGTGCAACAATGCGCTTAATCGCCAATTCGTGATGATTACCTTCACCTGTGATAGCTTCTTCAGACTTCTGTCCTTCATACTTCCAGCTAATTGTCGCTTCAGGAAGGCCAAAACACTCTCCTAATCCACTAAGAACAGCATCACCGGTATTTGAATCGATAACAGCGAATTTTAACGATGAGCTACCCGAGTTGATCACGAGTACAAATGAGTTAGACATGTAGGTGTTGTTCCTGTTTATAATTATTATTGTGATTGATATCACTTATTGGGTAATACTCATTATTCAATAATTCAATAATCTTTCAACCCAATTCATCCACAATCAGATAACTGCTCACCATTTCGTTGATCTAAAACAACCGTAACCTCTATTCATTGACGGATTAATAATATTTAATCTTATTAAACAGTAAATATGCACTATTAATTGACGCCCATAAAAAAATACTCAAACAATGTTTGAATATTTTACAATCACGGTGACTAATTTTAACTGCAGTAGGACTTGAGTAATTCGACTGACTGCTGAGCAATCACGAATTCTTCGTTGGTTGGGATAACCATTACAATCGGTGTACCAGCCTCAGTGATAACGCCAGCATGACCAAATCGCGCTTTTTCATTCGCTTGCAGATCTTCTTTGTAACCAAAGATCTTCAAATAAGCCAATACTTCGCTACGAATTGGCAGCGCATTTTCACCAATACCACCGGTAAAGATAATACCGTCAAGCGATTCAAGTGAGACCATGTATGACGCAATGTATTTAGCCACACGATAAGTAAATACTTGGAATGCCAATGTAGCGCCTGTATGGCCCTGCTCCATTGCTTCGATAATACCGCGGCAGTCACTGGTTAAACCAGAAACACCCATAAAGCCTGAGTTAGTATTCAGCTCTTTATAAACTTCGTCTTGTGACCAGCCTTTTTTCAATAAGAACTCGATAATGCCGGGGTCTAAGTCACCACAACGTGTCCCCATCATCAGGCCCGCTAACGGTGTAAATCCCATGCTTGTATCAACACTTTTACCATCACGAATTGCACATACCGATGCACCGTTACCAAGATGAACAGAGATAAAGCTGCTTTCTTCGATAGGCTTATTAATCATTTTAGCGGCTTCGCGGCTAACAAAATAATGACTGGTGCCGTGGAAACCATAACGACGAATACCATAGTCTTTGTAAAGCTTATTAGAGATCGTACTAGTAAATGCTTTGGCAGGCATAGTCTGGTGGAATGCCGTATCAAATACTGCGAATTGTGGTAACGATGGAAAAGCATGCATTGCTGCTTCAATGCCTTTTGCACCCGCGGGGTTATGCAACGGCGCTAGCTCTGACAGGTCACGAATTTCATTTAATACTGATTCATCAATTCTTATCGTGCTGGTAAACTTCTCTCCACCATGAACAATACGATGACCAACAGCAACAAGCAGTGACGTGAGCCCTAGCGTGTCGATTAGTGCAACAATGCGCTTAATCGCCAACTCGTGATGATTACCTTCACCTGTGATAGCTTCTTCAGACTTCTGTCCTTCATACTTCCAGCTAACTGTCGCTTCAGGAAGGCCAAAACACTCTCCTAATCCACTAAGAACAGCATCACCGGTATTTGAATCGATAACCGCGAATTTTAACGATGAGCTACCCGAGTTGATCACGAGTACAAATGAGTTAGACATGTGAATATTATTCCTGTTTCAGACTATTGTTGTGACTTGAGTCACTTATATTGTCGCCCTATTATTCAACATTTTTTGAATAATTCAACTTAATTTTACATCACGTTGATTATCAACCAACATTTCGTTGATCTGAGGCAGTTATGCAGCGACTAAAGTTTCTCCTGATGAGGTAGTTAAGCACCGAAACTGATCTTATAACCTCAGGTTATATTCCCACGTCTCTCACGCATTTTTATATGACCAAAAGTAATATCTAATGATTTTTAATTCTTTCAGGTAATTAGAACACTAGTGTAATCTGCTGAAATACATCCAACCCATTGTTATTAAATAGCTTAAAAAAACCGTAAAAAATAGTTTCATCTGGTTGCTAAGCTAACATCACCCACAGGAATTGATCATGTCATTAGCTGTTATCGCTAACTTAGCGGTCTTTGGTATTCTCATTTATCATCTTTGACTTACATCACCGACATAAATGACGGGGTTTTACGTCAAAGATGATAAAAGACCAAAGCAAATAACGAAAGAGGTGCAAATATACCATACTGTAAATAACAAAATAGAATAATGGATGAATACAATGAAACGGATTTTAATTGCAGGTGCTTTAGTTACAGCCGTCGCGGCAGGTGGCTACTTACTCACACAAAACACGGTAGCAGATGCAGACTCAGTATTAAATTATATTCCGGACAATACGGCCGTTTTCTCCGGACAATTAACGCCCTTCCCTATCAAAACTTACATCAACTCAATAACGGATACTTATAGTGCACCACCGGATAAAATAATGCAGTCCTTATACAACAGTGACAGTTATGACCCGACCAATAGCAAGATCAATTTTTTCCTAAACTTAACCCAAAGTTACCTGCAAAATATGCAAGATGCTGATGCATTTATGGCCACGTTTGGCATTGCAGAAGAAATACAGGGTTATTTTTACACCTTAGGTATTATTCCGGTATTCAAGCTGGATGTGATCAACCCAAATGCAATATGGGCATTATTAGATAAGGCGGAAGCTGAAAGTGGCTTTACCCATGAACAACGGCAAATAAAACAACGTGATTATCGTGCCTACAAACTCTCCGAAGAAATAGACGCTGAGCAGCTAGAGTTGATAATTAGTCAGCACAACAATATCTTAACCGTCACTTTTAATAGCAGTTTAAGCGAACCCTTATTACTCGAAAATGCACTGGGGATCACGCCGGTAGCAAACGCTTTAGCACACTCAAATCTACTCAATGATATTATTATCAAACACGGCTTTACCAAAGATGCGATCAGCTATATCAACCACCAAGCACTGGTGCAAGCAATTACCGCACCTGACGACAGTTTACTTGGTCAGCATATTGCTAAGCTAATGACATTGCAGAAGCAAGATCACTTGCAAGTCTACCAGCAGCCTCAATGTAAAATAGAGCTAATGCGTATTGCCAATAACTGGCCGCGTACGGTGTTTGGATTTAATCAATTTGAAATTAATGACGATAATACAACATTCGATATGTCGATGGTGGTCGAAAGTAACAACCAAACTATATTAACCGCCCTCACCCAGTTGACCGGGTTTATTCCTGAATACGTAAACGATCTAAACAATACCGTTTTAGCCCTTGGGTTTGGCATCGATGTTGGTGGTTTATCACCGGCAATCAGTCGTATTTGGAATGAATTACAACAGCCAAGTTATACCTGTCCACCTTTACAAAAGATGCAATCAGCCATCCAACAAAACAATCCGGTAATGCTTGGCGTGATGACGGCAATGGCCAATGGTATTAAAGGTATTTCAGGCGCTGTGATTGATTACAGCTTAGACGAAAGCCAAACTGAAGTGGCCATCAAGAGTTTAGATGCCATCATCAGTTTATCCGCCAGCGATCCACGCACATTATTTAATATTATTGCGACTTTTAGGCCCGAGCTGGCAAACGTTAAATTACCTGCAAACGGGAACATTGTCGAACTATCATCGTTACTCCCGCTTGTAACACTACCTGGCATTAACCCCAAGCTAATCATGCATAAAGAACATATGGTTATTTTCAATGGGGATAAAGCCGAAAAAATAGCGATTGCACTGGGTAACAAGCCAATTACAGCAACAGGCATTTATAGTCTATCCATCGATTACAGCAAAGCCTTTACGCCCTTGGTTACTGCCGCAGAATTCAGCGGCCAAGCAGTACCGCAGGAATTAATGGACATGAAGGATTATAATTTACGCTTAAACACGGGGTTACAGATAAATAAAAATGGCATTGAAGCAACCTCGTATATGAATTTACAGTCTAAAATCAGACCCTAAATACAGCGATGGAGTACTTAAATGGACATGTTTTTAACGCCCTGCTACTGGTCAGTTTATGGCATGGTGACAACGGGGTTGTAAAGGATCGTAATGTGGCGAATTGTCATCGGTAGCCATTTATGATACGCCCTATGTATCGGATGCTTACGGTACTGAAGGGGAAGACATAAGAGTCACCTTTGAAACTTGTGTGGTGTGCCAACGAGAACCAGGCTACGATCAATTACTGTCTTGTGGCAGCTGGGGCTTTCAACGTGATTACATGGGTGGGATGACCTGTACCTAACGACCTAGGACAACGTCGACAGCATCGACTACCGCTATTGGTTAGACTGGCGTTGAATAATAGCCCTAAACGACAGCTTAATTCATGCAAGCTACAATCATTTGGCTGGATGAAAACACTGCATAATACTGACCACCTACAACAAGGTTAAGTTGGTTGGCTAATGGTGTATCAATCGACGCATATATCATTTGTGGCGCAGTGTTTTTAGCCATTACCTGCTCGTTAATAATGGTTAAACCGACCTCTGTCGTCTGGCTATTACTGTGGATCTCATGCACCACAGCCAATACTTGATTGTTGCTTGCATCCGCAGTCTTATCAATCGCGATGCTGACTGCTGGCGCTTTAAATAATAATAAGATGGGTTTACCAACCGCTAAAGACAACCGCGTACAGCTACTTTGAGTCACGGTCGCATGCAAGATTAAGCCATTGGCAAGGACAACTTGAATATCTGTATTTAGATTATCCGCGGCTATCCCCTTTTCACTTCGTCCATGTTCTAACGACATGATCGTGCCCGACAATTGATTCCTAGCACTGGTTTTCAATGACAAATGCCCCATCACATCCAGTAAACTGTTCATCGGAATAGCTTGATCTTGTAAAGCTGCTAAGACCATATCCTGCATTTGCTGTGTCAGTGCGTACATTTGCAATAAACGTTCACCAAAGACGGTCAACTTAGCACCGCCGCCGCCTTTACCACCCTTCTCACTGTGTACCACGGGTTCAGGCAAGCGGGTATTCATGTCTTTAACCGAATCCCACGCCGTCTTGTAACTCATGCCAGCAAATTTAGCTCCCTGACTAATCGAACCACAGGCTTGTATCTGTTGTAACAATCGGATCCGTTTAGGGTTAGCAAACACTTTATCTGCAACGGAAATGGTCAATAATGCTTTTAAATCCATGGTCTATCATCCGCTTAAAAATGAAGTCCATATTGTGCGTCATCAGTAAAACAATAACAACATAGGAGTATGTTTGGCTGAAAATAACAAAGAGTAAATTCGACACAAAGATGTGATCTGCACCGCAAATGGCCGGTATCGCGATAACATAAGGAAATATCATTCTCTTTAACGGTAAACATTCCTCTATATATGAAAAAATATTCTCCCCATATAGGCGTACAGTAACGTTATCAACGTAAAGAAGCGTAAATCAACGTCACATTAAGTGGTGCTGACGTAATTTATCAGCACCAATGAGGGATAGCGAATGAATCATCAATGGCAGCAATATAAACAACTCCTTAATACGTTTGTTAAACCCGCATTAGGTTGTACAGAACCAATCTCGGCCGCATATGCCTCCGCGGTTGCAGCAAGTATGCTACCAGCAACACCAGAACAGATCACAGTTCACGTTTCAAATAACCTATATAAAAATTCGATGGGCGTATTTGTACCCGGCACTGGTAAAATCGGCTTAGCCATTGCAGCTGCAGTTGGTGCCATTGCCGGTGATCCAGATGCAGGACTCGAAGTATTAGCACAAATAACCCCACCGCAAGTAACACAAGCACAAGCCTTGATCGATGCGGGCAAGGTGATTGTTAAACGTACCGATTCAAAAGAGTTTATTTACTGCCATGTCGAAGCTAAATGTCGAGATTATATTGCCGTTGTCGAAATCAGTGGTGGTCATACGAAAATAACCAAGACGACACTCAACGGTAAATTAGTATTCAGCAATAACAACTACACAGCCCAAAGCACCAGTAATATCGATGATGATCTCGATATCACTATTCAAGGGATTTACGATTATGCGATGGGGGCTGATTTTGCTGATATCGACTTTATTCTGGACGCTGCGAAGTTAAACTCTGCCTTAGCCGATGAAGGATTGAACAATGCTTATGGTCTACAAGTCGGCCGCATTATAGAACAAAATATCCAAAGTGGTTTTATGACTGCTGACCTAAATAATACCATTATCATGCGCACGGCAGCTGCATCCGATGCTCGTATGGGTGGCGCAACATTACCCGCGATGAGTAATTACGGCAGCGGTAACCAAGGCATAGCCGCAACAGTGCCCGTCGAGATAATGGCTAAGCATTATCAGGCAAGTGATGAACAACTCGCCCGTGCGCTTATTTTAAGTCATCTTGGCGCAATTTATATTAAACAACATTATCCACCGCTATCGGCATTCTGTGGTAATACAGTCACCAGTGCGTCAGCTGCGATGGCGATGGTTTATCTTGCCGGCGGTAGTTATGTACAATCATGCTATGCCATCCAGAATGTATTAAGTGACTGCTCGGGCATGGTCTGTGATGGCGCAAAATCGACCTGTGCGATGAAAGTAAAAACCTCGACAAGCAGCGCGGTCACGGCGTTCATGCTAGCGATGAATAATACCCAGGCGTTTGATCAAGGTATTATTGCCCATGATATTGAAACCAGCATCCGTAATATCGGCATGTTAGTCACCAAAGGTATGGTCAATACCGATGTGACGATCATTAATATTATGTCGGCATAGCTCGGATTAAAAACATAAATAAAGCGTATAGGCGCACAACTATTTCAGCTGTGCGCCTGACGTTTAAGTTACTGCAACGTCATTACTGTATGCGTTACTGCAGGGAGGGATTTGTCCTCATTGGCTTCTTTGAAAATGAAATGTCTGCCATTGATATGGCTGACATTATCCGTCATCAAGTTTCTGAAGTATATTTTATAAATGACAATAATGAGTTTAACGTCACATTAAGTGCTGGCGTTACATTGCACAATAACCTTATCGATGATAGTTTTGAAAACACATTGAAACGAGCGGATCTGAAATTGTATGAAGCAAAACAGCAGGTCGAAATCGCATTGTTGTTTAACTAAGCAATATAATCAATCTGTCACTTAAATATTTCATTTCCAATGTTTTTTCTCTAAACGATATATTCATACCTATCTGCCGCTAATAAGATGTTTCTCATTTAACATTACGACATGGTGTTCTGATGAATAATATTGCAGCAAAGTCATACCACTTGCCAATCCAAAAAAAGTTGATTGGTTTATCTGCTGTGATCTTTACAGGACTCATTGCTTTTCTATTATTCTTTTATATTTCCTTTTCAGGTAGTTTGAAAAATGAAATAAAAGCCCAATCAAAACACCTCACCGAATCAGCGTCAGGCATGGTCAGCTATTTTTATGACCTTAGCACAACGGGTCAACTCTCTGATGAAGATGCAAAAAAGTACGCCATGGGCGCGCTAAAGCGCTCAACCTACAGTGGTGATGGCTACTTTTGGATAAGTGGCCTCGATGGTGAAATTTTATTGCAGCCTTATAAACCAGAACTAGTTGGATTAAGTTTATTAGATTGGCAATACCCCGATGGAACCACCCCTTTCCGCAACATTGACCGGGAAATACGTCAAGGTGGAGGTTGGGTTAACTACCTTTGGTCTAAAAATGATTCTTTAAAACAGTACCCTAAGATAGCCTACGTGAGTTATTTTTCTCCCTGGGACTGGCTAATTGGCACTGGTATCTACCTTGATGACATGGAGAAAAATGTTTTTTTGACGGTGGTAAAAGCATCCGGAATATTACTTTTTGGTTTTGTGTTATTCATCGGTTCTGCAATTGTAATTGTTAATTTCGTTGTCAACCAGCTCTCAGAGCAATCCGTCCGTGACACACTAACGAAACTTTATACCAAACGTTTTCTGGAAGAAGTTATTCCAGGTATGCTAGAAAATGCAAAACGCAATAACCGCACCCTAGCGGCGGTATTTATGGATATTGATCACTTTAAGGACGTCAATGATAGTTATGGCCATGACTGTGGAGATAAAGTGTTGCAAAAAATAGCTCAAGTCATGCTCGAAAACACCCGAAGCGGCGATTATTGTATCCGCTACGGTGGCGATGAATTTGTCATTATCGGTCCTTGTGATGATGATAAAAACGTTATCGCTGTCGTTGAACGTATTCGCGAGGAGGTGGCCACATTGGTTTTTTCACACCTTGATATTGACTTTAAGGTGACGCTTAGCGCGGGTATCGCCTTATATGAAGACCATCATGATTCATTTGATGAGACGCTAATTCAAGCAGACATGAAGCTATACCAAGCAAAGAAAATGGGCCGTAATTGTGTCGTCGCTTAAACGATAACTATCCCTAATTAGAAATTAGCCTTGTTAATTTTCATTAACAAGGCTAAAATTTGAATATCGATATATAGCTTACTATACATCGATATTCGCGTGACTATTCGCGTAAGTCTCAAGCTACAATAAAAATGCCGAAGGGATCGCTCATGACACAAAGATATCGCCATAAATTAAAACAACTCGCGACTATTATTTTATTAATGCTTAGTAGCAATGTTATTGCCGATGAACGCGTGCTTATCTTTGCCGCAGCTTCATTAAGCAATGCCCTGACAGAAGTAGGTAATACATTTAAAGCGGATCCAATAGCAAACCCTACAAAGATTAATCCGGTATTTTCGTTTGCATCCTCTTCGACCTTAGCCAGGCAAGTTGCCCAAGGTGCACCAGCGCAGATTTACCTATCGGCAAACCAAACATGGATGGATTACTTAGTTGAACAAAAAGCGGTCGCCGCTGACTCGAGAGTGACTCTGTTGCGTAATTCACTGGTACTCATCGCGCCGAATACCAGTCCAGTGACTAACATCGTATTAACCAAACATTGGAATATAACCCAAGCTGTTGGAGAGAGCAGAATTGCAGTTGGCGATCCTGATCATGTACCCGCTGGTCGTTATGCCAAACAAGCGTTAGAGAGTTTAGGTTTATGGCAGCAAGCCATGCCGTTATTAGCCCGTGCCAATAATGTGCGCGGCGCACTTGTCCTCGTCGAGCGTGGCGAGTCCCCGTTTGGTATTGTGTATGCGACTGATGCACAAATAGCTAAAAAGGTAAAAACAGTTGCTACCTTCCCTGCAAGTAGCCATAAGGCCATTGAATATCCGTTAGTCATGGTCGATAGCAAAGCAACCGCTGCAACCACAAGCTTCTATCAATATTTACAATCAGACGCTGCACAAGCAATATTTGTCAAATACGGTTTTAAGGTACTCTCTATTTAAGGTCAACTCTATTTTAAGGTAAATAGCTTTGTTAAGTGATTATGAAATTGCAGCCTTGCTGCTGAGTTTAAAAGTATCGAGTGTGGCGGTGTTGTTCAGCCTGCCTTTTGGCATCGCTTGTGCTTGGATACTAGCCCGTTGCGAATTCCCAGGAAAATCGTTATTCGATAGCCTAATACATTTACCTCTGGTATTGCCCCCCGTAGTCATTGGCTATATTTTGTTAATCTCAATGGGGCGTCAAGGCAGCATTGGCGCGGTGCTTTATGATTGGTTTGGTTGGAGCTTTAGCTTTAGTTGGCGTGGCGCAGCATTAGCAGCTGCAATCGTCTCGTTTCCGTTAATGGTACGTGCGATCCGTTTGTCCTTTGAAAGTGTCGATATACGCTTAGAGCAAGCCGCACGAACCCTAGGTAGTAATCGCTTACGGGTATTTTTTACCATTACCCTGCCGTTAACCCTACCCGGTATTGTTTCTGGTATGGTGCTGGCCTTTGCTCGCAGTTTAGGTGAGTTTGGTTCAACCATTACCTTTGTGTCTAATATTCCCGGCGAGACGCGTACTATTCCGTTAGCTATGTACTCTTTTATTCAAACCCCAGGTGCTGAGCATGAAGCCGCACGCTTGTGTGTGATTGCGATCATCATTGCCGTATTATCATTAACCGCATCACAATGGTTAGCCAAAAAAGCCCAACAGCGAGTCGCGTCATAATGTTAACTATTGATATAAAGAAACAACTGGGTGATTTGGATTTGCAAGTGAATGCTCAAATTCCGATGCAAGGTATTTGTGCTGTGTTTGGTCGTTCTGGTGCAGGTAAAACCTCGTTGGTGAATATTCTTGGCGGGTTATCAACACCTGACAAGGGTCAGCTAACCTTAGGCGATACGCACCTTTACCACCAGCAACTGCGAATTAATTTACCGCCAGAACGTCGCCGTATCGGTTATGTATTTCAAGACGCGCGTTTATTCCCCCACTACAGCGTGCGCGGTAACCTTAATTACGGCAATAAGGATAAAGACCAAGCGCACTTTAATACAGTGGTGAAGTTACTTGGTTTAGATGAATTGTTAAACCGCTATCCATCAACCCTTTCTGGGGGTGAAAAACAGCGCGTTGCCATTGGTCGCGCCTTGTTAACTCGCCCGCAAATGTTATTAATGGATGAGCCATTAGCAGCCCTTGATTTACCCCGTAAGCGTGAGCTTATTCCTTATTTGTTACAACTTGCTAAGACTCTTAATTTACCGATTATTTATGTAAGCCATAGCTTAGATGAGATCTTACAACTGGCCGATACCATGCTGGTATTAGACAAAGGAAAAGTGTTGGTGAATGGTCCGTTGCAAGACGTTTGGGACAGTGCTGAGATGCGTCCGTGGTTACCAGCCAAAGAGCAAAGCTCGTTGTTAATGGCGACAGTAACAGCGCTGAATGAAGGCTACCGTATGAGTAAGTTAGTACTCGCTGATGGTACTTATCTGTGGATCAATGGTTTACCTTTACCTGTGAGCAGTAAACTACGTGTACGTATTCATGCTAACCATGTATCTCTGTGTAAAACACGTCCACAAGACAGTAGTATTCGTAATATTCTACCGACGACAATTACCGAGATTATACATTCAGAATCAAGTGATAATGTGCAGGTTAAATTAGCGTTTGGTGATGACCACATATGGGCAAACATCACCCGCTGGGCAAGTGATGATTTAGCGTTAACGGTCGGACAAGCGGTCTATGCTCAGATCAAAGGCGTAAGCATGACAGAGAGTGAATTAGCGCAATCGTTTTGATTGTGCTGTCACCTTAGAACATGGTGATATTTTGCTATAATTAGGCTCTGGAACACGAATAATTTGTTCTTAACATTGGTCGACTAAATATATTCAATAACTTGAAAGCCGACTCGACAATTTAGCAGATTTAAGAGGTACATAATTATGGCCAGGTATTATATTGATTGTCGCGATTACCCGGGTGAGGTGAAATGCTCAGTCGCACTTGCTGCGGACTCTGGTTAAATTAGATCCCGACTCTGCATTGATTAGCGCCAGCTTGAACACTAATAACTTGCCCTTCAAGTTCAGCTTGTTTATCTGAAGAAATTGATAGACTAATATTTATTTTATTGCCCTTAAATATATATATATCTTTATTTTCAATAACTAAACCTCATCCAGAAATAGAAAAATATATCATTTTTGCTGAACTTTGTTTTCCATTGCAGTTAATATCGACTGTATATACGGTATCAATCCGAGGTTGTTCGCGAATCTCGGTGAGGTGACATGCAATGAGGTACTTACTGCGGAACATCACGAATTGACCCTATTAAAATAAGCACTTCCCCTTTAATATATTAAATACTCTCCATCACCAAGAAGAAGCGAATAACATGCCCAACAACCTTTCTATTCGCGCTTATACCAGCCAAATACGCAGTCATTATCATGAGTTCCACCAGCTGGTGCTGCCGTTACATGGCGCAATTGATATTAAGGTTGGCGATTATACTGGTAAAGTCAGCTTTGGTGATTGCGTGATTATTAAAGCTGGGCAACAACATGACTTTCGGGCAGATGATGCAGCCCGTTTTATTGTCGTTGATATGGACAGCTTTCCAGAGAATATTACTGAATCAGATATTGAAAAATTCTCGATAAACCCTCCCCTGCTTGCTTATATACAGTTCATCGACAAACAGCTAGCGCATCAAGTAAACAAGCAACTTGAATCTACGGCTTTTACATTGTTTTATCAACTCCTTGCTCAGCAATCATGTCATGACCGTATTGACCCTCGAATTGCCGAGGTTATCCACTTCATCAAGCAAGATGTCAGTGTGCTATTTAGCATCAAGCAGTTAGCTAAAATTGCGTGTTTAAGCACCAGCCAATACAAGAAGCTATTCAAACAGAATATCAATATGACTACGCATAAATACATCACCCAACTGCGTATGGAAAAGGCTTCTGCACTGCTCGCTCATACCGACTTGCCTATTCGTATTGTCGCAGAGCAAGTTGGCTACCAAGACCTATCCGCTTTTAGTCGACGTTTTTCTAACTATTTCGGCCAATCTCCCAAAGCATTCAGCCATTAGTTTGCCCGCTATAAACAAGCAGCGTTTCAGTCAATAAAGTCGTCCTTTCAGCAAACTTTACTATATATTTAAGGTTTATTATTCAGTCATTAATATTACTTAAGGATAATAAATAATGGCTACATTATACGGTTTGATGGCAATTGGGTTATGGGGCACTTTAGCGCTGTTAGGCACAGTTACTGCGAATATACCTGCATTTCAATTGCTCTCACTGTGTTTTACTCTCTCCGCAATCATTATCGTTATCAAACGGATTGCCGTTAAAAAACCGGTTTTCACCAAACCAACATTAACCCTAACCCAGTGGCTGTTTGGCATAACCGGATTATTTGGGTTCCACTTCTGTTATTTCATGGCACTTAAATTCGCGCCTGTTATCGAGGTCAGTTTAATTGTGTATCTGTGGCCATTATTGTTAGCCACACTGGTCGCCAACAAACAAAGTCGATTCCGAGCACTCATCGGCGGCGGCTTAGGTTTTATCGGTATCGCGTTCATTATTGTTGGTAATGGCGAGCTAACGTTAAATAGTGAATACCGTATTGGTTATTTACTTGCTGTTATCTGCGCGGTTATTTGGGGCAGCTATTCATGGTTCTTGTCCACATCAAACAATGATGTGGAAGATATCGCCTGGTTATCTGCAGCCGTTGCATTATTGGCATTGATCGCGCATTGGTTATTTGAAACCAGTTATTGGAGTTTTAGCCTGTCGGAATGGGGCGGAATATTATTACTCGGGTTAGGGCCTGTCGGCGGTGCTTTTTATTTATGGGACATCGCCCTAAAGAAAGGTAACCAGCAATTGTTAGCGTCATTAAGTTTTAGCACACCACTCATTTCATCTGTCATTCTCGCCATTGCAGGCTTTAATGCTTGGTCTGCTAACATCATTATTGCACTGGCATTGATTTTATCCGGTGCGATTATTGCTAATATGAAGATAAAACCTGCGGTTATAAAGGCCAGTAACTAGCTATTCGAACAAACATTAATGCGATTTCGACTTACGGTAACTTGTTAAACAAACCACATTATCAGGTATCGTTCTCGGCTCTGGTTTACTCTCTTCGGTAAGTTTTGGATAAGGGCTGGGGAAATGACCGTTGGGTGTGTCAGGATAACTATCACGGGCTAAACCTTTGGCAAAGCGAAATAAAGTATCATCAAGCAGTCGTGCGACCGGAATAAAACGCTTGTTACGCCCTTCGCTGGCAATGCGTTTCCGCATTTCATTTATGTGCATAGACAAACCATACGCTTCATCATCGTTATAAGCCGTTACATCGTTATTTTCACCACTTTGACGGATCCAAGACTCTGTATCGCTGACATGACCGTTGACACTTAAGTCAGTATTTTTAAACCAACCAAATCCCTCGGTTTCGCTGAGAAATTGCGAGGTAACTATGTCAGCAACAGATTCTTCAATCGAACCACTGTGCAGCATCAGATTAACCATTTCAATAAATAACCGCCCTAAAAACATCTCTTCAAATTCAGCTTGAGTGGGTGGTGCAAGATTGGGACAGATCATCACATAACGGCTGCGGGCTTCAACGGCTATCACAGTCCCGTGGTGAGACTGAGTATTATTTTTTATGACATGACACTGCCAAGCAAGCGTCTCGGCATCAGTAGTGATCGTTTGTGTTCCAATACGTTTACCATCGACACTGGTTATTCTGGCTAAGTCCAGCTTCATCCATTTACACAGCGCATTACTTGCTGATATTTGAATCTTCATAATAAAATCCTATGCCTTATTCAATACTAAATAATTCTATCGTTAATCAATATAATAACACCTAGATTGACAGCGCCAAAGGATAGCACCCACGAATTGCAGTGTTTCAACCATACTGCTAAACTACGTCATTAAATCACTTCGTATAATCCCAATAATATGGTTTGGGAGTTTCTACCAAGACCCTTAAATTCTTGATTATGAAGTCTGTAACTTTAAAACCTAAAAACATATAAAGGTAGAGACTCATGAATTACTTTGACTTACCGAAGATTGACTTACATTGCCACCTAGACGGCAGTGTTCGCCCAGAAACAATCATTGCGCTTGCAGCTGAACAAAACATTACCCTACCAAGTAACGACATTGAAGCGATCAGAACGTTAATGATCGCACCTGAAACATGTACAGATCTTGGCGAATATCTACAACGTTTTGACTTACCGTTGTCAGTAATGCAAACGGCAGCAGGTATCGAGCGCATCTCTTTTGAAGTATTTGAAGATGCAGCAAAAGAAAATGTCAAATACCTCGAAGTGCGTTTTGGCCCAATGCTACACCTTGAACAAGGTCTAACCCTTGAGCAAGTATTTGACAGTGTGGTTGCGGGGATGAAACGTGCCGAAGCCATGTATGACATCAAAGGTAACTACATTTTATCGATCTTACGTCACATGCCAAAAGATAGAATTAAAGAAGTGCTGGATACCGCAGCTAAATACTTAAACGATGGTATTGTTGCATTCGATCTAGCCGGTGGTGAAGCACCCGGATTCTGCGCTGAATTTGTGCCTTATGCACAATACGCTATTGAAAAAGGATACCGTGTCACCATTCATGCTGGTGAACAAGGTGTGGGTCAAAACGTATTTGATGCCATTTCATTATTAGGTGCAGAACGTATTGGTCATGGTATTCATATTACCGGCCATGAAGCTGCGTACAACCTTGTTAAAACCCAGAACATTGCATTAGAAACCTGTCCAAGCAGTAATGTGCAAACCAAAGCGGTTGAAAACTTAGCCAGCCACCCTGTTAAAGCGTTCTACCAAGACGGCATTCAAATTACCATCAATACTGATAACCGCACGGTGTCAAATACCACCATGACCGATGAAGTACGTAAAGTGATGGAAGAGTTTAACTTAAGCCGTGAAGACTACTTCAACATTTACAAGATCAGCATTGAACATGCGTTCGCATCTGACGCTGTAAAACAGTATTTATCGACGTTTGCTGAATAACGAAAATATATCAATCGAAAGGTAGATAACAAGGCGGGTTATAACAACGACCCGCCTTACGATTGACGAGCACAGCATCATTCTGCTCATGTGAAATTAAAAATACCATTCAACAGACAGTTGCAGATGATCATCATTTTTCAAGCCAAACAATGGCTCTACCGGATCTGAACTCTGCATTATTTTTAAATCTAAGCTCGCAGTAAAACTGTCACCAAAACGGCGATTAGCCTCGATAAGATAAGTTAGGGCACTGTGATCTAAATCAGTTCCAACCCCCATCAATATCTCACTACTTTGCATGTCATTAAAGGCGATGCGCCCTCCAAGAAATAAATCATTTTGAAAAGCTGCACCAGGAGCATTAATATCCCCTTCGCCACGTTCATCCCAGCTATATTCAGTTAATAAACCTAAATCAATAATACTGTCCATGATACCAACATAAGTATATTCAAACCCTGCTTGCGTGGCCCAAAAGCTCACCTCAGTTGTATCTCGGTGTATTGATTCAAACTTCCATAACCAATCCCCTATCGTTGCTTGAACATCAAGGCCAAACTGATCCATTTGAGCATAATACTGCCTCAAAACTAGGTTGTTACCGATGTTAGTTGGCGTAAGTATTGGTTCTCGATTGGTACCACAGAACCAATAACTACCTACATCAAAATCACCAAACGTTTGTGTCCAACGAATAGCAAAGTCGACATGTTTTTCTTCGGCTGATGATTCGTAACTGATATTGTTTTTATCCACGACTAATGGCCCACGTAAGCGACCTTCCTCGCCAGGAAAGATGCGCTCTCTAAAGCCCAATAATACGTATAAATCGACGATGCCCCAATTTTGAACGAGTGATACATTGACCATAGGTTGGCCAAGTTTATCTTCACCATCAAAATTTTCTACGGCATCAGTTTGGTTGATCACATCAACCAAATGTTGAAATTCAGCAACGCCCCAAAACTCTTTGCGTATTCCCGCCCTAAATTCCCAACTGTCACTGACATGAATATAAGCAAGTTCGCGAATATCACCATGCGTTCTTTCATCATCTTGCGAATCAATTCGGTAAAAGGGTTTAAACGTTAAACTATCACCGCCGTTGTTCCACCCCCAATAAAATTCAGGCTCAACGTATACTGATGCCTGAGAATGATCAAACTGTTGAGGGTATTGACTGGATTCAAAAAAATAGCGCTCTTCGATACCAAGCATCCCTGATATTTCAAACTCCGCAGCAGAGGCGGCGAAAGTCAGTAACAGGCTCATTGATACTAACTTATTCATTAACTTAGCAGCTAACATAATGAGTTACCGCGCCCGTTTTAATGCATTTCGATTAAAATCACTGTCTTTCAAACCCGTTTTAAACACATAGTTACTCCACCTTAATTCCGTCGTTTTACCATTTTGGTGGTTGACCATTAAAGTGCTTGTAGGGCGCCAAAACTGATTCAAATATTGTTTATAATCGATATACGATAAGGTTTTTAATAATGTATTTTTACGGTCATAAAAATCGACTTTTTGCATGCGATATTCTTGCTTATCTATCCACACAACTCGTCGGGTATAACCTGAATTATCGCCGACAGGAAACTGCTCAACCATAAAACTGTCGATACCGACACTATTATCCTCACCCAAGTATTTATAAGTGTATTTTTCTATTTCAAACGAACTTAGATCTTCAAAAGCAAATTCAGAACCCATAAAAGGACCTGACTTATTACGTGATGAAATACGTTTAACACGTTTTAATGCCGGTAAATACAACCATTGCTCATCAGTAGCCAAAGGATGAGAAAAACTTAAAAACGCAGTACCTTTGATATCTCTTGGCTTATCAAAAATAGTCAGACTTTTATCACCATCATTCAATTGCTCCAATAATTTCATCTTAATTTCACGTATACTTTCTTGGCCCTGTTTATTACGTAATAACATAAGCATATCGGCCTTACTATCAACCCAGCCAATGTCGCGTTGTTTCGCTTCTTTAGAGATAGCAAATCCTTGTTCTTCTGCTGTTAATGCCAATACGCTATAACTGACGAAAAATAAAGTCGCCGTGATCCCAGCCGTGAGTAATTTCTTATTCAACATAGTAATTCTCCAATCCTAATTATCTGTTTATGGCTGATAATCCAGCGTCGATGTATTTTTATTTACTGGTTTTATATTTACAGCCGTATCGCTTGGAATCGTTTTCGAACTAGAACGATCAAGCAGCATCAACAACGGAGGTAGAAAGAAAAAATCAATGACTAAAGCGATGAATATTGTGATAGCAGTTAACATCCCCATATCTGCATTCAGCTTAAACGACGATTGTGCCAATACGAGAAAACCAGCGATTAAAACAAATGTGGTGATCAGTAATGCTCTACCCACATGATCAAAAGCATAATGAACGGCAGCACTTGAATCCACTTTTAGTTCACGGCGAGCGTGTAAGTATTTACTTAAAAAATGAACTGTATCATCGACAACAATACCAAGAGTCATCCCCATCACAACTGACAGGCCCAACCCTATTTGACCGTCATACAGACCCCAAATACCAAAAGCAACGGCGGCAGGAACAAGGTTAGGTAATAAACTAAGTACACCATAACGCCAGCTTTTCAGTACGACACCAAGTAATAGCGATATCAATAACAAAGCCATAATAGTGCCCGTTAGCATAACGGTAATACTACGCTGACCAATATGTGCAAACATTAAACTTGGACTCGCAATATCAACATCATATTCCGATGCGTTTTGCTGAAACCAGGTATTAATATTATGTTCAAGTTTGATTAACTCATTGCTGGTTAGGTTTTTGAAGGTAACAACCATTTTAGACGATGATTTATCAACATTAAGCTGATTGTTTAAATCTAAACCATAAGGTAATGACATCTCATATAACAGTAAATACTGCGCCGATAACGCCTGATTAGTTGGTAATTTATACCATGCTGGATCTTCAGCATGCATATTTTTATTTAATCGCTTTAATGTATCAGTGATCGTATTCACGTGATCTGTTTCTGGTAATTCTCGCAGCCAATCAGTGAAGTCAGACAGTTTATTTAGATAGTCCGGATTATTAATACCACTCGCAACGCCCGTATTAACCGATATTTCCAATACCGTCATACCAGACAAGTTTTCTTGCATAAAATCGGTAGCAGCTCGGTAAGGTACGCTTTGATCAAAGTACTTAACGAAATCATCATTTAATTCATTTTTGGGAATAAACACCGAAAAAGTCAGGATGAGCACACTCATGACTGGTAACAAAATTTTACGTTTATTAATAACAAAATCTGCTAACGCTGACATTTTATTTTCTGTACCAGCAGTACTTATTTTCACTCTAATTGGCATCACAGTGAGTAAGGCAGGAAAGACCGTCATCGAGAATAGGAATGCAAACATAACCCCCATCGCAACTAAATTACCTAAATCTCGATATGGCGGTGAATCAGAAAAGTTCATGCTTAAAAAACCAATCGCAGTAGTCATACTGGTTAAGAAAATAGGCTGCAGGTTGAGCGCTAAGCTTTTCTTGATTGCTAAATGTTTACTCACGCCCTGCCTCATTTCATAAAACATCGATGCAAGGATATGAATGCAATCGGCAACAGCCAAAGTAAGAATCATCGTCGGGGCTGATGATAAAGGTCCAGTTAAATAAAAACCGGTCCAGCCCGCGATACCCATTGTCGTAACAATACTCATGAAAATAACCAGCACGGTAGCTATCGCGCCAGAGATAGTTTTAAGCAGAAATCCGATAGCTAAAATCACCACGAGGAACATTAACGGCGTTAAGGTCACACTATCATTCATAGCCGCTTCACCAAACGCGTTATTCATCATAACGACTCCGGATAAATACACCTCAGTATCAGGGTTGTCAGTTATAAATCGTTTTTTTATTGCTCTCACACTCGCCGCAACTTCAGGCACCTCAACCATGGGATCGATACCGGGTAGCTGCACGGTTACATTGATAACGGATACATGGCCCGTTTTAGAAATTATTTTATTAACAAGCAGAGGATCATTTAAAGCGACTTGTTTAATCTTGTCCAAATCATGTTGCGACAGATTGTCCGGATCAATAACCAAATCGGTAACAATCAGGTCATCTTCTTCAGCATAGCTATATTGAAAATTTGTAATTGAATCAACACGCGTTGAATAAGGTATTTGCCAACTCTGTTTAGTTAATGATTTTAGTGCCTTTAGGTGTTCGACGGTAAATACATCATTGCCTTTCGGCACAACAACAAAAGATACATTATCACTTTTGTTATAAACTTTTTGCATCGATTCAAAAGCTATCCGTTGGGGATTATCCTCGCCAAAATAAACCCGATAATCATTTTTAAAAACCAGATTTTGTGCACCTACTGCAGCAAAAACAACTAATGCTAAGCATATAATAATGACCCACGCAGGGTGTTTATTAATAAATTCGTAGAGTTTATTGTTCATCGTTCCCTTCCATAATGACGAATCGTCATTTCATCCTTGAAAAAAACACGGCAAGCAAGCCGTGTTATGGGGTGTCGTTTAAATATGTAATTCACGCCCCTTTTGCTTAAGCTGAACCAGTTCATTGGGAAACACATACTCTAGTGCTTTATTCAACGCTGCACGATAATCCTTATTAGCTGATAAAGGCCGCCAATCCAGACCATCAAATAGAAGATTATTCTGATTGAATAATTCCTGTTCAATCACAAAGCCAGAGCGATTATTACATTCATGTACCGTGCCCGACAGTAAAAGAACAATCCCATACCCTGTAGACCAATTGGAAAAGCACAATTGTTCAATACTCATATGTTCAGGTCGAATTAAACAGTTATTATCTAACGCCTCCTGAAAAACGCCTCTAGAAATACTTAATAAATTAGATTCAAGGTGTTTTTGCTGCTGTAACCTTTTCGTACTGGCTTTGCCATATACATTTGGACTTTTAGAGCAAATCACAGTTTGGAATAACACGGGATACAGAGTTGCATAAATAAGATAAGCAAAATTTAATAATAAAATACGCTCTCGAGTTTCACCTTCAAACTTAGCCGCACGAGAAAATAACCCCGAAAGCATAACAATTGAGTCATTACTAATAGCGAGTAGTAGATCTTCTTTCCCTGAGAAATATTTATACACGGTACCTTTAGAATAAGGTACTTTAGCCACAACTTTATCCATTGTTAAATTGGCGATACCAAGTTCGCCTATCAACGCTACCGCAGTATTCATGATGTCTTGTTCTCGGACATCTCGGATTTCTTCATTTACATTTTCTAAAAGCATAATATATCTAAAAACCTAGCAGTGACGATTCGTCAATACTACCGACTAGTAACACATTGTCAACATCTTCAATATGAAATATTATTTATTTTTAAAAAAACTATTATACGAATTTAAAATACCCAATTATTAAATGTCGAATTAAACCATCCCTACAAATAACGTAACTCCTTGTAATTAAACAGTTAACAATTAAAATTTCAATATTTTAAAAAATAGCACTGACATATTAAATTATATTTTAGTTCAACTTATTTAAATAAAAAATAAACTTGACTTTAGTAATCCATAAACATATTAATAAAAGCGTAACAGTTATGAAGCATTCTTATGGCAAAGTTAATTACGCAACAAATTGTCACCCAGGACATGTTTTAAATTTAATGAAACGAAATATGCTAATTAATTATATTTATAACCCCATGTTCTAGGGTTGTGTCTAAAAAGGATTATTATGCAAAAACAACAACAAAAAATATGCGTTATCGGGGCAGGAAGCTCAGGATTGGTGGCGATTAAAGAGTTAATCGATGAAGGACATCAAGTAACCTGTTTTGAAACATTAGACAAACCAGGTGGTAATTTTTATTGCTGTGACGACATCGAAAAGTCTGGTTCATATGACTCAACCATGTTGACGATTTCAAATTATATGATGGCTTATTCTAGCTATCCTCCAAAGTTAACGGAACAAAGAAAGTTTTGGTCTGCACGGGAGTATCAAGAATATTTATTAGATTTTACTAAGCACTTTGGCTTAGACCAGCACATACAATATGAGCGCGCCGTTAATAATGTCAAAAAATTAGATGATGGCACATATCATGTTGATGTCAGGTCTACAAATGATGAATCTCAAGTTTTATCATTCATTTTTGATGCTATCGCGGTGTGTACCGGTAGCAGTCGAGTACCAAAATATATTGACATAAAAGGACTAGATGGTTTCAAAGGCGACGTTTACCATTCAGCATTTTATAAAAATGCTAAGCCCTATACTGGTCGTTCTGCCTTATGTATTGGCATGGGAGAAACGGGCGTCGACGTAGCAAGCGAAATTGCCGATGTAGCAGGAAAGTGCATGCTCTCTCTACGTCAACGCCAACCGTCTGTAGAACGATTCCCTCTGGCAAGAAAACACCCGAGTGATGCTTACACTTCGCATTTTTTGTATGCTATGCCCGTTTCCGCAGGTAATGCAAGAATGAAACTACAGTTCAAAGCAATGAAAAAATTTGGTAAGGCAGAAAAGACCAGAGCATTCGCAGATTGGAATTTAAAAGCAGGCAACTATTTTAATTATTTCAACCTAAAAAGTGATCTTTTTATCGATCGAATCGTCGAAAATAAAATGGCGGTAAATACCTCAGGTATTGACTATTTGGGTGAAGACCATGTCGTTTTCAACGATGGTCATAAAGAAGATATTGATATGATCATGCTAAATACCGGTTATATGGATAAATTCGATTTTCTCGAAAATATTGAATTACCCGACATGAGGCAGCTCTATAAGCACATGATCCATCCTGATTTAGGTCGTGATATCGTCTTTATTGGCTGGGCAAGGCCTGCAGTCGGCGGTGTACCTGCCTGCTCTGAAATGCAAAGTCGTTATTTTGCTTTACTTTGTAGTGGCAAAAAAGAATTACCAGAAATGCATAAACTAAAACAGCTTATAGCTCAACAGGCATTTTATGAAGACGAAGTGTATTTTAAAAACCGCAACGTACGTTCACTCGTGCACTACACAGGCTACATGCATGACTTTTCCAAAGTCATTGGTTGTTCACCTTGGCGTTTATCCACGTTTTTGAATCCAGTTTTAACGTACCGATTATGGGTAGGTTCGCAAATGCCATCATTCTATCGATTGTATGGTCCCCACAGTAATTATGATGAAGCAAAGAAAAGTATTTTTAATGTCCCCATTGCTTTTAATTTCATCGAAGCCGCAATACTAACAACATATACCCTATTAACAAGAGGGTTAGCAACATTAGGGATCATGAAATCAGATCCAAAATATTAGTAAATTTTATTATTCATAAACGTCAGGAGAAGTAGCACTATGACTATTGCAATAGATAAGAAGCAACAAATATCGCCAGCCAACGTACCTGAATTTGATACCTTGGATTTTAATCAATTAAAGTGGAGCTCAGAAGAAAACCTCCCCGTCGAGATCACTATTTTTGATCTACAAGAATTACGCGCAGGTAAAAACTTAGATACGTTAAAAGCGGCTTTAGAAAACAATTTCCCATTCTATATCAAAAATTTTGGCATTCCAGAAAGTGAAGTTGAGTCGATATTTAATATCACTCGCAATTTCTTTAATGAACCAGAAAAAGAAAAGGCAAAAATGGTTCACCCTGAGTTACCACTTATTTTACGCGGTTACTCCGCTTACGGCGCAGGTGCATATGAAAACTCTCTAAATGGCGGTAAAGCCATTAACCAATATACCAAATATGCTTGGGGTCCAGTTAAAAACGTCGCACCGAATGCCGAGTTTTCTGATGCGTATCAGAACATGCAACACAAGTTATCTCAGATTTCAGACCAAGTGCTTGACTGCATTGGCGAAGCGCTTGACTTGAAATCCCATGATCAATGGAAAAACTTATTTAAGGGCGAAGATACGGTATTACATTGCCAATGCTATTACCCTGAAAAACCACTCGGAAAATCGAGAATGGTGACACATGCAGATGCATCATCAGTCACTTTATTAACGCAACTTCCTTCTGAAAACGGTCATATTGGCTTAAAAGTTGAGACCGAAAATGGTTACATTGGAGTTCCAGCCATTCGCGATACGATCGTCATTATGGTTGGTGAAACAATGAATTCTCTTAGTCATGGTCATATTAAACCGGTTATGCATGCGGTGACGGGCCCTACAGAAAACATTGAAACAAGTGAGCGTAGTTCGATGCCATTTTTTGCGAATCCACGCGATGCATTCAAGATGAAACGCCCCCCAGAATCCACGCATAGTAAGTTTTACAATGCCGACGATGAAACAACGTTTAGGCAATATTCAGATAATATCGCCGCAGCGTATGTCAAAACCGAAAAAGCGGGTTAGACCCTAAGCAAATTAAATAGTTAATCAGATTCTGAAAGTATGCGTTTCGCATTTGTGGTCTTCAGGTCTCTTTATTTATAAAAACAACCCTATATATAGGGAGGCTACGACCTATGAAAACAATTATTGAACCGTTTCGCATTAAAAGTGTTGAACGTTTAAAAATGACGACAGAAGCACAACGCAAGCACCTACTAAAAAACGCTCATTATAATGTGGTGCTATTAAATTCAGATGATGTGTTAATTGATTTATTAACCGACTCTGGCACTACAGCAATGAGTTCAGAGCAATGGGCAAGCTTACACCTTGGTGATGAAAGTTACGTTCGCTCTCCATCTTATTATAAATTTGTCGCCGCAGTACAAAAATACATGCCATTTAAATATGTATTACCAACACATCAAGGTCGGCCAGCGGAGCGTATTTTAGCGAGTGTTGTATCTCAAGACGGCAGTATTATTCCCAATAATTCACATTTTGATACAACCCGTGCAAATTTTTCACACGCAAAGGCAACACCCATTGATTTGGTGATTGATGAAGCCAAAGATCCAACGAGTCTATACCCTTTCAAAGGGAACATGGATATCCCCAAATTAGCATTACTGTTAGAAAAATCGCAACAAAATATTCCTTTAATTATGCTAACCATTACCAATAATTCCGTCGGTGGCCAGCCCGTATCCATGGCCAATATTCGCCAAACAAGTGAATTGTGTAAATCATTTAATATTCCGTTATTTTTTGATGCCTGTCGATTTGCCGAAAATGCCTATTTAATTAAACGTAATGAAGCTGAATACCAAGATGTCAGTATCAAAAGTATTGTTCAGGAAATGTTTTCTTATGCGGATGGCATGACAATGAGCGCAAAAAAGGATGCACTCGTCAACACTGGCGGCTGGCTCGCATTAAATGATGATCACTGGGCTGAAAAAGCCATGGATCAATTATTATTGACCGAAGGGTTTATCACCTATGGTGGATTAGCGGGACGAGACCTTCATGCGATGGCACTTGGTATCGAAGAAGGTATCGATGAGGATTATTTAAAATATCGTATTAACAGTATCGAATATTTAGGTAATGCCTTAGATAAAGTCGGTATTCCGGTGCACAAACCTTTTGGGGGGCATGCGATATATATCGATGTAGAAGCAATGTTTTCTCACATCCCGGTTTCAGCTCATCCCGGCCAAGCCCTTAACATGGCACTTTATGAAGAAGCTGGTATTCGAGCCTGTGAAATCAGCTCAGTCAAACTAGATAACAGCGCTAAACAACAAAATACATCAGAAAAAATCATCGTCAGGCTGGCAATTCCAAGACGCGTTTATACGAAAAGTCACCTCGATTATATCGTTGAAGCTTTTGACAATATAAATCGACGAAAAGAGCAAATTCAAGGGCTAAACATGACTCTTGATGCTCATCCGTTACGTCAGTACGCAGCACAATTTGAGCCCATAATCGCCCAATAAATACCACCTAAATATTTGTAAGACACCGAACCCAATTTAATCGTATGAGGATAATATTATGAGCACACTCTATGACGTAGTCATTATCGGCGCAGGACAATCAGGACTTTCTGTTAGTTATTATTTAACTCAGCAGAAAATAAATCACCTTGTGATAGAAAAAGATAATGTATTAGCTTCTTCTTGGCGAAACCGTAAGTGGGATTCTTTTACATTAGTAACCCCTAACAGTATGAACCAACTGCCCAACTTTCCTTGTTCTCAATTTAATGATGATGCTTTTTTAAATAAAGAACAAGTCTGTCAATATATCGAAGACTTCGCGGCGTCATTTAATGCGCCAGTTAAGTTTGGTATCACAGTCACCAACGTATCCAAAAATGATGACGGTGTATTTGAAGTGATCACAAGTAACGATACGTTATTATGTAAACAAGTGGTCGTCGCAACGAGTACCTTCAATCAACCCAGTATTCCAAGCGTAGCCTTAGATATACCAGACTCAGTTCTGCAGCTGCATTCAAGTAGCTACAAAAACCCAGAATCGTTACCTCAAGGCAGTGTACTTGTCGTTGGCACCGCACAATCAGGTGCTCAGATAACACAAGAGTTAGTAGAATATGGCTACAAAGTTTTTTGTACCACCAGTAAAGTACCAAAGTCTCAGCGCCGATATCGAGGAAAAGATATTTCTCTATGGGCTAGATTAATCGGCTTACTTGATAAAAAAAGTGCCTCACTTAAAGATCTAAATGGCCGTTTTCCAGCCAGTCCACAAATCACCGGGAAAGATGGAGGGAGTACGATTCATTTGCCTGTGCTAATGAATCAAGGCCTCGTGCTACTCGGTCGATTAATCGACGTATCAAATGGACGTTTAATATTCTCTGATGATGTCGTTGAAAACATGAAGTTTAACGAAGCAGCTTATGTCGATTGGAAAGATAAGATTGATCAATATATTTTAGACACAAATATCGACGCCTCCGAATCAGACTATATTGAGCCACCAAGCGCTGATTATTCCAACGCCCCGACATCTATCCACATCCAAGAAGACAAAATCAACACGATTATATGGGCCACAGGTTATCGATTTGATTATAGCTGGATCAATGAAAATGTTTTTGATGAATATGGTTATCCCGACACCAACCGAGGCATTACTACTTGTGATGGTCTCTGTTTTGTTGGCCTAAATAATATAGATCTGAATAAAACAGGCTTGTTATATGGCACAGGAGAGCATGCGAAATATATTGCAGAACACATAATCACAGCGCTTGAAACTCAATCATTAGCAGCACAATTAAACTAATCCATTAAAACCCTTACTTGTCACTCGTCGTACCATCAGTGATAAGTAAGAGTCAATCAGGAGCGATTTATGTCTATTAAAGAATACCCAATTGCAGGTAAAAGCAAGGATGAGAGTTTCTATTATTTACATAATTCAGAAGTCCCTTATCCAAAAGACAAAACCATTTATCAAATATTTCAAGATCAGGTGGAAAAAACGCCTTACAATGTGGCCATTACATTTGAAGGGCGAGCGATTACATATCTAGAACTAAATGAACGGTCAAATCAGTTAGCCCGTTATATTCGTAAAGAATACCTGGTAACACAAGGTCGTAAATTAGAACCTGATACCCTCATCGCTATATTCTTAGATAAAAGTGTCGATATGCTTATAACGATGCTGGGAATAATGAAAGCCGGCGCTGTTTATGTCCCCATTAATATAAATGATCCCGACAAGCGTATCAGCTATTTATTAAATGATACCCAATGCGAATTGGTCATTACGCATTCTAAACTAACAACTAAGCTAATCAAGGCTGTGCATAGCGAATTAGATGTACACGAAGAAGGCTCACCACATCTTATCCCCCTCGATACCAACGCTTATCGACATGAGAATATCCAAAATTTACCACGCCACAATAAGCCCACCGACTTAGCATATATTATTTATACATCAGGCACGACTGGCAAACCTAAAGGGGTAATGATTGAACATCACAGTGTGATTAATTTAGCCTGTTCTAGAAAAAATGATTTTAGTATTGATGAAAGTAGTGTCGTCTTACAGTTCTCTCCAATTACATTTGATGCCTCGGTCTGTGAAATTTTCAGCGCATTACTTCATGGCGCTCGGCTTGTCATGGTCACCGATGAAGTAAAGCGTGACCCAACCCTACTCACAAATAGCTTACACACAGAAAGGGTCTCTGTTGCCACAATATTACCTTCATTACTGGCACAAATATCACTGGCAGATTGCCCTGAATTGCCTTATTTAAAAACCCTGATTGTCGCTGGTGAGCCTTGCACTAAAGACGTGATGCAGATGTGGAGTAAAGGCCGTCAGTTAATCAATGCCTATGGGCCAAGTGAATCGACGGTTTGTGCAACCTTGCATCATTTTAAATCTGGAGATTTACCTTCGACAATAGGCGGCCCAATACAAAATACTGCAGTTTACATTCTCGATAAAAACCTATCACCGACGCCAAAAGGGGTTACCGGTGAATTGTATATTTCGGGTGTTGGCCTTGCCCGTGGTTATTTCAATAAAGTTAAATTAACCGATGAGCGTTTTATTTCAAATCCATTTAGTGCACCTGGAACAGGGCATTCACACAGTAGACTCTATAAAACTGGCGATCTGGTTCGGCATTTAGAAAATGGTAATATCGAATACATTGGTCGTAATGATTTCCAAGTTAAAATACGGGGACATCGAATCGAACTCGGTGAACTTGAAAATACCTTATTAAGCTACCCTGCTATCAAGCAAGTCTGCGTCCTCGCTAAAAACAGAATAAATACGCCGTCTGAATCGACAACTGATACGAGTGCATCAAAGTATCTCGTTGTTTACTACGTAGCAAACCAAGAAATTGATACTGATAAATGCATTAACTTTCTATCACAGTGCTTGCCCGAATACATGGTTCCCAATCACTTTATTTGGCAAGACGCTTTTCCACTGACGAATAACGGTAAAGTAGATCGTAATCGATTGCCTGAACCGAGAACAATACAAGAAAAACAAGATCGCATAACACCTTATACGAAACTAGAGTCAACACTACTTGATATTTGGCAATCGGTGTTGGGGTTTGAGCAGATCAGTATTAAAGATGATTTTTTCAAGATAGGCGGTAATTCATTATTGGTTATCACGCTCGCCGTTAAAATCAATACCGAGTTTAATTTCAAAATAAACGTATCATTATTACTTGTATATAGAACCATTTCAGATCAAGCCGCGTTTTTACTCGAAACCAATAATAGTAACCTTGAATTTAAACCAATCGCTACTTTTCAATCTCATGGTCTAAAACCACCACTATTCTTCATTCATCCAAGTATGAGTGGCTCAGAGTTGTATAAAAGCATGGTTAATGTGTTCGACCAAGATCAGCCTTTTTACGGTGTTGAGTCATACAACTTTAACCATTTAGAGGATCCAGAAACTGATTTACGCTCCTTAGCCAAACGTTATGTCGATTACATCCGAGTGGTGCAACCCCACGGTCCCTATTATCTAGGAGGGTATTCATTAGGCGGAAATATTTCTTATGAAATAGCTCATCAGTTGATTAATCTTGGGGAAACGGTTGAAGGGGTGTATTTAGTCGATTCTGTATTACCAGCACCTTTCGCTAAAAAAGACGGTGTCACATATAAAGATGCGAAAAATTTCCTTGAGTATTTTGAATTCAAGGATACTGAAAATCAACGTTTGTTAGAGTTAGCCAAAATAGAAATGGAGTTATTATTTAGCTATTACCCAACCTCCAAACTACCCGTTAAGTTAGTCTTAATTAAAGCAACAAACCTATTTTCACCCTTGGATAATTTAGAGAAAGACCACATTGCCAACCATTTCTTTCAAGTGGATAAAGCGTATAGCGGCTGGGACCAATTCGCGCGAGAAGTTAATCAATATAAAATTGATGCTGACCACGAAACGATTGTAGAACCCCAACATCTAGCAAGAGTGGCAAGTATCATCCAAAAAGAAATTAATCTACCAGAAAGCATTGAGATGTTTAGCCTTTGGTCTTAACCCTACGTTAAGCGGGATCTGTTCACAATATCGCTAACACCCCCCTTAATTCTATTTAAATAATTGATTTTCATGAGGTTTAACGATGATATTTATTGCTGATGGCCAGCTAAAATCAGTGAATATAAATCGTTCAATGATTTATTGGGTGCCGCTATTTTTGTTTTGGCTAATTTGGTCAGTATCTCTCGGTAGCCAAAATATTTTGATCGTATTTGAAAATTACTGGCAAAGTAGTATCACCATGATTGCCGGATCGTTTGTGGCAGGTGCCACGCCACTTGGAGGTGGTGCTGTGGCCTTCCCGGTATTTACAAAAATAATGCAAGTAAGCAGCAGTGATGCCAGTTTCTTTAGTTTGCTCATTCAATCGGTTGGAATGACCTTTGCCACACTCTTCTTTATCAGTCGCAATACCATGATCAATTGGAAAGTGATCAGATATGCTTGCATAGGAAGCTTTTTAGCCTACCCAGTCAGTTTCATTTATATTTCGTTAGAGAATATAACCGTACGCTTTATTTTTTCTGAATTCATCGTGTTTTGTGCTTTTATCATGTTGTGGAAAAAACAAAATCAACATCTAAAAAGTAAGTCGATGTACTGGGCTGTATTATTTGGATTTTTTGGGGGACTACTCACTGCGAAAATAGGATCTGGTTGTGATGTTATATTATATTTTTATCTGGTTTTCATTTGCCAGTATTGTGCGAAAGATAGTATACCAACCACGGTCTGCTTTATGGCAATCAATTCAATTTATGCCAGTGTCTGGCTACTATTCACCAGTACACCGAGTGAATTTGTAGTCGGTAGTTGGTGGGCGTCTGCGCCGATTGTATCAATAGGCGCGCCTTTGGGCGCTTATGTTTTATCAAAACTAAGAGCGAATCAAACAGTAATAATGATCATCTCCATTATCAGTATTGAAGTGCTCTCTAGTTTGTTATTTGCTCCTTTTTCAATAATGAACAAAGTGACTATTTTAATCACGATAACGACTTTGCTCATATATACTGTTTGGCAAAAAAACGTTAAGAGTTAATTTCTTAAGGCGGGTATTAAACCCGCCTTAAGAAATTCGAATATTCATCCGCTAGCATTCAAGTTCAACATTAACGCTCAGCACTTAATAGTGTGCCCAGCATCTAGCACTGCATGCAATAAATGCTGACCTATAAATAGATCCTACACCGCAATACCCGAACTATCAAAAATAGTAATATCGCTATTATTGATACGCCCTTGTGCGCGCCCTGATAATACCTCACCAATCATGGTTAATTTATTGGTAATCGTGGATTTTTCACTATGTTGAAATTCGCCAATCACAACCGACTGCGACGTAAAATCGCAGTATAAATCAGCGTGATCAAAGGCCAAAAGTAATTCTTGTTTACCTTTGGTATCGACCCCCATTGCCGAGATATGTGTACCCGCTTGCACCCATTCAGTTGAAAACAACGCGCGTCTTCACGTGCTAATACCGATACTGCAACCGCATCTGCAGCAGCCGCTCGGTAGACATTAACAGTACTGCCTTCGATCACAACAGGGAATAACTTCGCTTGCTCACTCGCTGCAATAAACGCAGCTGATACCGCGTTGAATGCCAGTTCATGACTGATTAATTGACTCGATAATACTTCGCTCATGTATTTCATATTGGTTAAATCGTCCTCTCTATTTACTGTGATGAGTATGACTACCAACCCTGAATGCGAGCCCCATAATCAAGTTCAATCTGCGCGGGATCTGCCACGT
Organism: Moritella yayanosii; assembly: GCF_900465055.1. Taxonomy (NCBI): domain Bacteria; kingdom Pseudomonadati; phylum Pseudomonadota; class Gammaproteobacteria; order Alteromonadales; family Moritellaceae; genus Moritella; species Moritella yayanosii. The sequence goes on from NZ_LS483250.1 coordinate 1,583,438, forward strand.
AATAACCCGCGTGCATGGCTGCAGTAGCGCAAGCATGATTGGGTAAAATGCGTAACTGCGTGCCTACCGCTATATCCATTAACTTTCCACCATCAATCGCGCCATTAATTACAGCAATAATACCAATCTTTCTCTTCGTTATGACCAATCACACTGGTGACAAGCGATAATGCAATATCATCCGGTTTACACACGCCAATACCCGCCATCACTAAATCAAAAAAGGTATATACCCCCGCTCTGACTTCAGTTACCCCATCCAGGTTCTCGGCAAAATGTGCAGTCGGTGTCGAGCCAACGGCATAAATAAGATTGGTGTAACCCGCGGCTGCGCGTAAGCTTAATGTTACGCCGCCGACAGTGACTCAACGCCTGCAAGCAATTGAAGCCAAAGTCAGCGTTAAATTGGTACAACGCCAAGCTCGTGGCATAAGCCTGACCGAAGAAGATTATTTACTGCAAGATAAAGCCCGATCCATCCTTGCTGAAATGGATCAACTACACACATTAATGGCCAGTAAAAAGAACCTTATCAATGGCACACTCAAAGTATTAGCACCCTTGGGGTTTGGTAATGACTACATCGCCCCCTTGGTTGGTGAGTTACGGGATTCGACATTGAAGCTGGCGATGCTGGCACCTAACCAGCGTTTTCTCTGCGCCTCGCCTGATTATTTAAAAAAACATGGCACGCCGAGCTCACCACGAGCGTTACGCGACCATACTTGTATTTCATTACGGGAAAACAGTGAAGATGTGACATTATGGCGTTTCACCCATACTGCTGGTGATGGTGCCAGTGAAGTACAAGAATCGATTCGTATTACCCCCACCTTTACCAGTAATGAAGGTAGCGTTGTTAAAAATTGGGCAATCGCAGATCATGGCATCATCATGCGCTCCGAGTGGGATGTGCAACCTGAATTAAATAGTGGAGCATTAGTGCAATTGTTACCAGACTACAGCTTACCGAGTGCCGATATTGTGGCATTATTAGGAACAGATACACGCGCTCGTTCTGCCAGAACATCGCATTTTTTACAATTACTCAAAGATCGTTTTGCACAACCACCTTGGCTAAATAAATAGTCATTTAAGACCACAGTAACAACACCAAAGAAGCACTCCATGGAAATCGTATTTTTAGGTACATCGGCAGGTACACCGACCAAAACTCGTAATGTAACAGGCCTAGCTATACACCGGGTTAATTCCAAAAAGTGGTGTTTGGTTGACTGCGGTGAAGGTACGCAACATCAACTGTTGCATACCAAGCTGTCTTTAACGCAATTACAGGCGATCTTTATTACCCACATCCATGGCGATCATTGTTATGGTCTACCTGGGTTATTAGCCAGTGCCGCAATGCAAGGCAGGACTGAGCCGCTTTGGATTGTTGGGCCATCAGAAATTCAAACCTTCATCAAGTTGATGCAAACAGCTGTGCACCTCAATTTAAACTATGAATTAAAGTACAAGTGTATTGATGAGCCAAATAATACCCTGGATGACTTAGCCATTGAGTTTGATGTTAAGACGACTGAACTCTCTCACCGTGTGCCTTCTTTTGCTTACAGTTTCAGTGAAAACAGATTAAGCAATAAACTCGATGTCGATAAGTTAGCACAAGACAAGATCACTCGCGGCAAGCTTTGGGGCGAGCTGCAACAAGGCTTAGATGTGCAACTCGATGACGGCCGTATTATTTATGCACAAGATTACTTGTTGCCCATTCAAGACCCACGGAAAATTATCATCTCAGGCGATAACGATGATCCATCACTGCTCACTCAAATAGCCAAGACCGCCAACGTATTAGTGCATGAAGCAACGTATACTCAAGATATCGCCATCAAAGTCGGCTCGGGGCCACAACACAGTTACGCTAAACTGGTTGCTCAGTTTGCCAATGATATCGGACTAGATAACTTAGTGTTAACCCACTTTAGCCCACGTTATCAATACGCGATAAACAGCAGCCCTTCTATCTTCGATATCGAAAACGAAGCGCGTACTGTTTATAGTAACAACCTGTTTCTAGCCAACGACTTTGACCGCTTTATATTAAACAAACAAGGCGTTTTAACTAACGCTAACAGCCATTCAGTTTTCAAATGAAAATATGTACGCCGAAGCGGAAGCGTATTGAAGCAATGCCAACGCCTGCAATCACGTGCGCTAACCGTTTCTGGTGGTGAAGAAATATCGATAACTATCGCCATGGATGAAGCCGCACCGCTTATTACATTACCGAATTAGTTATCAGGGATATTGGCTGGGCGTTAGTGCCAGAGCATGTTGCTAATATACACTGGTATAAAGGCGCTTTATTAGAATTATCCACTGCTCATATTACCGACCCGTTATTGATTGAAATGGGCATAGTTAAACATCGAGATCAAGCCAGTGCCCCGGTCATGAATTGGATCTACCAAGTCTTAAATCCGGGTGTTATAAAATAGTAACCATATTACTTCTTAGTTAATTTTACGTAAAAAGTCTATAATCCTGCGCATAACTATTTTTGAAAAATCTAAAAATACTATGAATAACCTGCGCTTTAGTGCAGAAAAGTTGCGGAATCTAGATTTTTATACCTTTTATGTTGCTTTATCGCAGTTTCTTTGTCAGATTAATACTCACGTAACATATCAGTGACATGTACTGCTGATAATGAATGGAATCAATTTTTCAGACTGGATGGGGAATCATCGAGTTATAAGGGTCTGGTAATGTCTTTATTAGAAGTTAAAAATCTTCGCATCGAATATCCATCTCGACATGGGATTCACGCAGCAGTGAAATCATTGTCTTTTTCTATCGAACGCGGTGAAATCGTTGGTATAGTTGGCGAATCTGGAGCAGGTAAATCAACGGTGGGTAATGCTGTTATTGATCTATTAAGCCCACCAGGGGTTATTGCTAGCGGCGAAGTATATCTTGACGGTGAAAAAATATCAGGGTTAACACCCAAAGAGATGCGTAAAATACGTGGCTCAAAAATCGGCTTCATCTTCCAAGATCCAATGACATCACTAAATCCTCTTTTTACCATCGAGCGTCAAATTACAGAAACTATTTTAGCCAATCTTGATGTAAGTAAAAAAGAAGCCTTCTCTCGGGCAATTACCTTAATGGAACAAGTCGGTATTCCTGAGCCAGAATTACGTATTAAGCAATACCCGCATCAATTCTCAGGTGGTATGAGACAGCGTGTGGTTATCGCTATCGCATTGTCTTGTGAACCCGATTTAATCATTGCCGATGAACCAACAACCGCACTTGATGTTTCAATTCAAGATCAAATTCTAAAACTGATCCGTGAATTATGTATTAAGAAAAACGTGGGTTGTATGCTGATTACCCACGATATGGGTGTGGTATCGAATGTAACAGATAAAATTGCCGTGATGTACCGCGGTGATCTTGTTGAATTTGGTCCAACCAAGCAAGTGCTGAGCGATCCTTCGCATGAATATACCCGCAGCCTTATTTCTGCGGTACCGCGCTCTGATATCAAATTAGATCGTTTTCCACTGGTCAACTATATCGAAGAAGCCGAAGAAATGAAGCAAATCGATATTAAAAATCATTGGTTAGGTCAAAGTCAGGACCAACGTGAATACACGGGTCCACTACTGACAGTAAATGATGTAAGTCTGCGCTTTGTGACTAAAGATTCATTCTTTGAAAGCAAACGTGAATACGTCCAAGCATCTGACAACGTAAGCTTCCATATTAACGAAGGTGAAACCTTTGGTCTGGTGGGTGAGTCTGGTTCAGGTAAATCAACGATTGCACGTATTATTGCCGGTCTTTATAAACCGAATGAAGGTAATATCACGTTTGAAGGCATTGATTTAACTGCATTGAAATCTGAAAAAGAACGTCGCCCGATTCGTCGTCAAATGCAAATGGTGTTCCAAAATCCATATACGTCGATGAATCCGAGAATGAAGGTTTTTGATATCATTTCAGAACCCATTCGTTTCCACAAACTGGCATCGTCAGAAGCTGAAATTCGTCAAATTGTGCATGATCTACTTGATCATGTCGGACTCGGTAAAATGGCTGGGGTAAAATACCCACACGAATTCTCTGGTGGCCAACGCCAACGTATTTCGATTGCCCGCGCGCTGGCAACTCGTCCGCGTTTATTAATTTGTGATGAACCAACATCAGCACTTGATGTGTCAGTACAAGCACAAATTCTTAATCTACTTAAAGATTTACAAGACGAACTCAATCTAACTATGCTGTTTATTAGTCATGATTTACCGGTTATTCGTCAAGTGAGTGATCGCGTCGGTGTAATGCAAAAAGGTAAACTGCTTGAAGTGGCGGCAACGGAAGACTTATTTACTAATCCACAGCATGAATACAGCCAGCATCTTATTTCGTTAATGCCTGAATTTAAAGGCTTGCGTGAGAAGTAGCGAACTAGTTATTAGAAAAATGAAGAAACAACCGTTTAATAAGAACAAAAAAAACACAACACATTCGGGAGTCACGTCCCAGCATGAAGGAGTTATGCAAATGAAAACCTTAAAGACCAAACTAGCCATTGCCCTAATGGCCGCAGGCCTAAGCTTTAGCGCGGCAGCAGCAGATATCACGGTTGCTTATGATGCAGATCCAGTATCGCTTGACCCGCATGAGCAACTATCTGGCGGTACACTACAGATGTCGCACATGTTGTTTGATCCCCTGGTTCGTTTTACCAAGGATTTCGATTTTGAAGGCCGTATTGCAGAAAAGTGGGAACGTGTAAATGACACAACTTTCCGTTTTCACCTACGTAAAGACGTAAAATTCCACTCTGGTAACCCACTAACTGCGGATGATGTTATATGGACATTCGACCGTCTAAAATCATCAATTGATTTCAAAAACGTTTTCTCTCCATACGAGAAAATGACCAAGATTGATGACTACACAGTAGAAATCATATCTTCAAAACCGTACCCTCTGGTACTACAGACAGCAACTTATATCTTCCCAATGGATAAGAAGTTCTACTCTGGTCAAGTAAACGGTAAAGACAAATCTGCCATCGTTAAACACGGTAGCTCTTTTGCATCAACCCACGTATCAGGTACAGGTCCTTTCACTATTACTTATCGTGAGCAAGGCGTAAAAGTGGTATTCGAACGTTTCGACGATTACTGGGATAAAAAATCACCAGGTAACGTAGACAAGTTAACGCTTGTGCCAATTAAAGAAGATGCGACACGTGTGGCTGCACTCCTTTCTGGCGACGTTGACATGATCTACCCTGTTGCACCAAACGATCAAAAACGTGTTGCAAAAACAAAAAATATCGATCTGGTAACCGTATCTGGTACCCGTATTATCACGTTCCAAATGAACCAAAACAGCAACCCAGCGCTTAAAGATGTGCGCGTACGTCAAGCTATCGTACATGCCATCAATAACGACGCGATTGTGATGAAGATCATGAAAGGCTTCGGCACCACTGCTGGCCAACAAGGTCCTGCAGGTTACGCTGGCTATGACGCTGACCTAGTGCCACGTTATGACTTGAAAAAAGCCAAACAGTTAATGAAAGATGCCGGTTATGAAAATGGTTTTAAACTGTCAATGATGGCACCAAATAACCGTTACGTTAACGATGCTAAAATCGCACAAGCAACCGCATCAATGCTATCTAAAATCGGCATTAAAGTTGATCTAAAAACGATGCCAAAAGCACAATACTGGCCTGAATTTGATCTTTGCTCAGCTGACATGATGATGATTGGTTGGCATGCCGATACTGAAGATTCAGCGAACTTCTCTGAATTCTTAACCATGACACGTGACGAAGAAACAGGTCGAGGTGCTTACAACTGCGGTTATTACTCAAACGCTGAAGTTGATAAATTAGTAAACAGTGCAAACGCAGAAACAGACTCAGTAAAACGTGGTGTTATGCTGCAACGTGTTGAAAAAATCTTATATGACGAAGCAGCTTTCGTGCCACTACATTGGCAAGATCTAGCTTGGGGCGCAAAATCGAATCTACTAATTGATCCGATTGTAAACGCACTAAACTTCCCATACTTCGGTGACCTAGTAGTTAAATAAGCTTTGCAGCTAAATAAACTACGACAACTTATCGGTATTTCATACCGTGACTATGCGGTGTTTTTATCACGATACGCTGATAAAAACACCGATTATTTTTACAAAAAATATAGCTATAAAGGCTATAGATTTAATAATACTTTGGGAGACAAGGAATGTTCACATTTCTGATCAAACGCCTGTTTCAAGCCTTGATAGTAATGCTCGTGATCAGTTTGGTAGCATTTTCCATTCAAGATAATCTAGGCGATCCATTACGTGAATTAGTTGGTCAATCTGTATCTCAAGCAGAACGGCAAGCACTTCGTGATGAGCTAGGTCTTAATGATCCTTACATGACTAAATATAGTCGTTTTCTTGTTAATGCAGTGCAAGGTGACCTCGGCACTTCGTATTTCTTTAAAAGACCTGCAGCAGAAGTTATCTTAGATAAACTTCAAGCAACACTTGAATTGGTGTTTAGCGCAGCATTAATTATCGTTTTTGTGTCAATTCCGTTAGGAGTTTACTCCGCTATTCATCCCAAAAGTACACTCACTAAAATAATTATGGCTGTCAGTAGCATTGGTATCTCTGTACCGGTATTCCTTACTGCTATCATACTGATGTACATCTTCTCCATCGAACTAGGTTGGCTACCGTCTTATGGACGTGGTGAAACGGTCAATATCATGGGCTGGGAAACTGGTTTCCTGACTAAAGATGGTTTATTGCATTTAATCTTACCAAGTGTTTCACTTGCGTCTATCATGCTGCCACTTTTCATCCGCTTGGTTCGCTCTGAAATGCTAGAAGCATTGAGCTCGGAATACATCAAGTTTGCGAAAGCAAAAGGCTTATCACTAAACAAAATTTATTATATACATGCGCTTAAAAATACCATGCTGCCAGTTATTACGGTTGGTGGTGTACAAATCGGTACTATGATTGCTTACACAATTTTGACCGAAACGGTATTTCAGTGGCCAGGAACAGGTTTCCTATTCTTAGAAGCGATTAACCGTGTAGATACACCTTTAATTACTGCTTATGTCATCTTCGTTGGTTTAATTTTTGTGGTAACAAATACCATAGTTGACCTGTTATATGGGGTAATTAACCCTACCGTAAACATCACAGGTAAAGGATAATAGGTATGAACACAATAACTTCTTCTCATGTTCCTACTCGCTGGGAACGCTTTAAAAACTCAGATCTTATTTATTATTTCTTAAGAGATAAGGTCGCTATGTTCAGTTTTGCGATCTTTATGACTTTCGTGATCGCAGCGTTAGCGGCACCGTTAATCGCACCAACAGACCCGTATGACATTACCAGTATTGATATCATGGATTCAGAGTTACCGCCGTCTTGGTTAGAAGAGGGTGACGAACGTTTCCTATTAGGTACAGATGATCAAGGTCGTGATATTTTATCAACCATGCTTTATGGTTCGCGTTTATCACTGACAATCGGTTTCTTAGCCGTTGCGGTGCAATTAACCTTAGGTATTGTGATTGGTCTGTCTGCTGGTTACTTCGGTGGCCGTATTGATAGTTTCCTGATGCGCTTTGCTGACGTACAGTTGTCATTTTCAACCATGATGGTGGCCATCATTGTCTCGGCGATCTTTAAAGCCAGCTTTGGTAGTGAGTTCTTTAGTCAATATGCGGTGGTCATGCTCGTGGTGATCATTGGTATTGCCGAATGGCCGCAGTATGCGCGTACTATTCGTGCATCGGTATTGGCCGAGAAACAAAAAGAATACGTCGAAGCAGCGCAAGTGATGGGCTTAAACTCAATGCGTATTATGTTTAGACACATTTTGCCAAACTGCTTATCGCCTATCCTAGTGATTTCAACAGTGCAGATTGCCAATGCGATTATGTCAGAAGCAGCACTGTCGTTCTTAGGCTTAGGTTTACCGGTTGACCAACCTTCGCTAGGGGCGTTAATCAGTACTGGCTTTAAGTATATCTTCTCTGGTGCTTGGTGGATCACAGCCTTCCCGAGTATATTACTGGTCACACTTGTGCTGGTAATTAACCTACTAGGTGACTGGTTACGTGATGCGTTTAACCCTAAAATCTATAAAGGTTAAACGACATAACAATTAACCTTGGTAGATGAATATCTCCAATTAATACCAATAAAAATGCCGCTCCTATTATAGGAACGGCATTTTTATATCTTCAATCAAGGCTTTTACCAACCCTGCAATACTGAGTTATTACGTTTCTGCGGGTGTCATCGTTTCCGCTTCTTTACTCTTCTCAAGCATCTTGCGAATAACAAACGAAGCCATAAATGCGACCACTATCATCACTACCGCTAATCCAGTCAACAAGCTGAAGTAGCCACCGTAAACTGTTTGGACGAACTCTTGGGTGATCACTTGGCCCTTCTCCATCGCAATTGAAGTAGAGAATACCGCACCAACGATACCACTCATAGCAATAGCCACAGAGAATAGACTTACCGAGAAATTTTCAATATGTTTTGGCGCAACAGACAGGATGAACGCGACAACCATACTGCCCACAATGACTTCAGCAAATGCCTGGAAGAAATGAATTGCCAAGAATACTTCAGGGCGGATAATCACATTTTCTCCCACATTAAGTACTGCCATGGTAAGAATACCAAACGCAATCGCCGTTAGGATGAATGCGAAACCGACTTTCGTCGCGGTAGTAAAGTAAATATTACGTTTTTCAAGTGACGAAAATACATATGAGATCACTGGACCACCCACAATACACCAGAGTGGGTTCATTGCCATTGCCGCTTCTGGTGCAATTGGAATGAAACCAAACAGATCACCACGCATGGTATTAATCGTTACCATCGTCATTGATGTCATCATTTGACCATAATACACAAAGAAAGCGGTTGTTAATAACGTCATGATAAGAATGGTACCCATCTTTAATGCATCTGCACGTTCCGCTTTAAGCATCAATGAGATGAAATAAAGGATCGCAGCAACACCAATTGCATATACGATGTTTTGGCCAATATCCATGTTAGAAAACATGAAAAATACTAAACCAATCATACCTAATGACAGTACTGTAAATGCAATCCAGTTTTTTGTGCTTACCGGCGCTTGGTCAATCTCAGCACCCACTGTTAATAATTGTTTGCGGGAAACAACTAGAATAATGAAAGCAATAGCAGCCAACGCTGCTGACAACATGAAACTGCCATTAAAACCGACCACAAGTACTAACATTGGGAATAGGTATTGTCCTAAAAACGCACCAATATTATTCACTGAATAGTTAACTGGATACCCATTTTCAAAGTCTTCCTGACTCGCGAACGTACGTTTGTACAAGCTAGGGTATGAAGGCGACATAAGACCGCGACCATAACTTGCCAGTGCAATACCAACAAGGCTCAACGATACATTGCCTGCTGACGCACCTAAGACAAGTAAGGTATAACCAACAGCAAAGCCAAGATAAGCAATCGTTAGAGAGCGATAAGCACCTAAGAACTTATCAGCAATGAAACCACCGGCAATCGCAAACAACGGGCCGATAGAAGAAAAAGCACCAACAACCATCATGGTGTCAGCTTCGCTATACCCTAAATCTTCTAAAAAGAAGCGGGTTAAAACAACCATTACACCGTAGAAAGATAAGCCAAATAGCATTTGGCAACACATCATAGATTTATTCAATCGATTCCACATAACTTAATCTCTTATAGTATAGATAAGTAAAGAAAGGTAAATTCGCCGAGATAGTAACACTTAAGGGGTAACCAATTAGAGGCTAAGATCGCATAAATAAACACAAATTTACTATATTTTTCTACTTGGCACTGAATAAGCCAAACATACACAACACTTAGATATCATGTTATAGATGATTGTATTGCAACAAAACAATCATTAATATTATATAATGACAGTTCATTACTAAGTAAGCATAATTGACTAAAAACGCTAACAATAAATACCCCAATCATTTACCAATTAAACACCTATAAGTTACGCTTAAGACGAACAAGCATAAAATAGGCGCGGAATGAAATCTCAATCAAGAACTGCAAATGGATTTACCCTTATTGAATTAGCTATCACTATTATAATTTTGGCTGTGATGGCTGCTATCGCGATCCCTAAATTTTTAAACTTCCGTGAAGATGCGGAAATAAGCCGCGTTAAAGCGATTGCAGCGGGGAACTCGACGTCAATCCAAGCGGGTTTCCTATCGGGATCGACAAAGGTAATGCCCAGGGAGTAATAAAAAACCCGCACAATATAGATAAAGGCCAGCAAGGTTGCGTCTCATTATGGGAAGAGTTATTAGTTGATCCACCTTCAGTATCACTTGATGACGATGGCAGTGATTTTGAAGCTTACCGCCATAAAGGCACAGAGCCTGGTAATAACTACCGTAACCAATGTACTTACGTGTTACGTAGTTTAGGTGACAAAGAAACCAACAGAAATAAAGCCATTAAAAAGAGCGTAATTTAAAACATGTTATTAAGCGCGATGCCCACACCAAAACGGGTTTGACTGTGATTATAATCAATCAAACTATCACCATAACCATTAAACACTGTGATATAGCCTTTCAACTTACCATACAAAGGTGTGGTCAGATTTATTTGCACAGAACCATTACTGGTCGCAAAATTTTGACGCATCAACGCACTCAATTCATACTTGCCAAAATCATAGCCAATACCATATTCGAAATTCCCCAGATAGTCATCTATATCAGGATTATCATCGCCTTTAGGGCTTGTAGGATCTGTTTTAGCATCTTCAGGTAAACGGTACCAAGGTCTAACACGCCAAACTAAATTGCCTTGCTCGTAGATGAATTCGGCATAAATACGATTCCATGATCGAGAAAGGCTACCTGAGCGGCCATTAGATTGATGTTCAAAGCCGACCATAACACCTGTATTTGCATCATTAGGATGCCAATCTAATGGCGCAACATAGAACACTTCGGGCCTGTAGTTTGTTTCTCTAAAGGGACTCGAAATATCACTGGCGTACACTTGCCACCAAGCTTCGATCGTAAATCCAGCATAGATACGGTCACCGTCAACGAATAACGAATGGTAACTTAACGGTAATTTAAGACTCAATTGAAATTTAGACTCGACAGTTTTATAACCATCATTTATGGCTTGAACTTGACTATAAGCGTCAGGATTGATTTGATTGGTACTGTAAATAGGTAAAATATAATTCATTCGATGAGGAGTAAGTACAAACTCAGATGTATCATTTTGCCGTTCTGCAATTATCCGCCGAGTCAGCACACCCGCTTTCACTTTTTTACCACGGATAATAATTGAGCCATCTTCGTCAATAGTGCTCTGCGCTTTACATATAGCTCTGATTTCTCCTAACGTCACTTCTGATGCGCTGTTTGCGACTTGCTTTGCAATACACTCACTTTGTGTCACAGCTTGAGCCTGGTAACTCAAGGACAAAAATAAAGACACTAAACCAAGTTTTTTATAGTTCAATCGTTGCAAAATAGATTCCATTCATCTGAGCTCTAATATCAATCTAGAGCATGTAATTACTTAATTATACGAATAAGATATCGACCTTATGGTAATGGGTCAAGCAAGGATTAGACCTCTCGATAAGACAGGAGTAATACGAAAAAATCCGCGGAACAAAGTCCAGCGGATTATAACGTAAAAATCAATTTAAACTAAATACTGAGACTAATTAAAAATCATATTTAACAGTCACACCGTAGTTACGTTCCGCTTGCGATAAATCATTATCTTGTGTTGTTAAGCCGCGCACATCATTCCATGACCAGTACTGTTCATCGGTTAGGTTATAGACACCAGCACGTAATGTTAAATCTTCCATCGGCTTGTAGTATGCTGTTAAATCAACAACTGTTGAACTTGGGTTCTCAATTTGGTCTTCACTACCCGTTGCGGTTGCATTAATATCACTTGAACCTTTCTTCGCTGTATAAACCGTTTTCAGTGACGTACCCCAATTCACACTTGGGCTATCATAGTTAAGACCAACGACCATGTTCCAAGGTGCGACACTATTAAGTGCTAAACCATCTTGATCTTCGCCCTCAGTATAAGCAGCAGCTAAGCGTAACGTAGTACCGTCAAATACACCAATTAAACTATCCAACCAGAGGTTAGTTGCAATTTCTGCACCTTTAATCGTTGCTTTATCTAGATTATCATAGGTCGTAATATCAATACCATTCTCTTGATATTTAATCTTATCAATAAAGTCATCATAATCACTGTAGAACAAGGAAAACTCATAATTACCCGCAGCGAAGTTCCCGCGTAGACCCGTTTCATATGAGATACTTGTTTCAGCTTCTAAATCTGGATTCGGCTGGCTTTTATAACCATGGGCAGTATTGCTCCAAGAATAATACAGTTCTTGAAAATCTGGGGCTCTAAAACCTTGGCTCACCTGTGCGAATATCTTAGTATCATCCGTTAGGTTATATAATGCGCCCAATTTAGCTGTTACCGCTGAATCTGAATATTCTTTATAATCTGTCGGCTCATAACCACTGACATCATTATATGATGTCAGTGGGTCTGTATTGTCCGGCTTAGTACTGAAACTATCAAAACGGAGGCCTGGAGTTAATACGAGGGCGCCATCAAGCAATAAGATCTGATCCTGCAAATAAGCGCCCCACTTAATATCTTCAGCTTCAGGCATATAGTAATAAAGCTTAGTTCCAGTATCGCCATTTCCTTTTACATAATGGGTTAGATTGGTATTTTCAATATCACGAGTCGCATAAGATAGACCGTAAATTAAGTGATGCTCCATCCCCGCCAATATTAAAGACTTCTCAAACTGAGCACTAACTTGATAACCTCGCTCGGCATAAAGATATTCTTTCACTTCATCCGTATTAGGTGTAAACATACTGGTTGTTGAACTACTGCGCGTTGTTTGCGATGCTTGCTTACTTTTCTGCCAATCAAATTGCACTGACATAGTGTCAAAAGCTGCATTATTGGTGGTTAGAATATATTTCACCCCGAAGCGTTGACGTTTACTTTGGTCCGCTGCATCAACACTTTTATCCCAATTGGCATATGGAGGGCTAATATCAAGTGGAAGGTCAGTATCCGTATCGGAGACCACCTGCTCCCCTGTAAATTCAATGCGGTGATTTTCATTTAACTGATATTGCAGTTTCACTAACACATTATTATTTTCAGTTTCTTGCGGATCCGGCTCACCAAAGTTTTGCTCTTCTTCACCAACCCGGTGTGTATAAGCCACTAACGTCTCTAAATCACCAGTACGGTTCGCTAATGCCACCGATTGAGAAAAACTACTATCAACCGAGTGATAACCTAATTTTAGGTGACCACCGCTATTATCACCAGCGTCCAGAAAATCACTTGGATCTTTGGTTTCAAAGGCAACAATACCAGCAATGGCATCACTACCATATAAGCTCGATGCGGCACCTTTTACCACTTCAACTGATTTGATCATATCAGGGTCAATATCTAATCGGCCTGCTTGGATGAAAGACTGACCAGAATCAAAACGATTTGCCTGTGATACACCATCAATAACAATCTTAACGCGGTTTCCTTCCATGCCGCGAATATTGATACTTTGAATACCATATCGAGGATCACTTTCTACTGTTACACCCGGCGTATAGTCAAAAATTTCACCTATATTTTTCACTATATTTTCTTCAATATCATCCGCAGAAATAACACTTACCGACGCTGCAACATCTGTCAGTAATTGTTCTGAACGTGTCGCAGATACCACGGTAGTCGCATCAGCCGTGTTGTTATTTGATTCAGCCATTGCTGGCATTGATAAAGCGAATAAAATAGATGTGGTTAAATACTTCTTGTTCCAATACATCGAGAGTTCCCTACAGCGTCATTAATGTTAAGTGGCGTCAATATAACAATATCAAATGAGAATTGCTATCGTTCTCATTCGTATTTGAATTTATTTTATATTGAATGAGCTGAAACTTGACAAAGGATAAGGTGCTTTATATTAATTAGTGGTAGGCATTTATTTATCAGCGATTTCTTTAGTTATCATTAGTAATTCAATTAGTTCAAATATCGGCATTTAACTAAAAATAATGAATAAACATGAAAACATGCTATATTCAGGCACTATTTTTTAATTAACCTATCCATAATAGATAGCTAAACTGCAAACTTTGCCGTTCACAGGGTAAACGTTTGTTTATGTACTTAGGTATGGCACCTCTGTATTTAATAAGTATTTAACGCGCAGAGTAAACATTTCGGTCATCAATCATGAGACTGTGCATATCATTGGTCAGGAATCATTCATCCACATTTTTTACTCCGTATTAAATATCAACTTCAATCATAACGTCAGCATTTTGATCTGCTTATTCACATTCATTTCAGATTAAGTAATACCTATCAGGCTGGTAAATAACCAAGAGGTAATATGAATACTATTTATTCAATTGGTGAACTCGAATCTTTTTTAATTGCATTTTTAGTACTGTTCTTAGGACACATCGTTAATAAAAAAGTCCCCGTACTACAGCGCTTTAATCTCCCAGAACCGATAGTCGGTGGGTTAATCGTCGCAATTACCATCACCATTTTACACTTTCAAAACATCACGCTTGAATTCTCTCTGCCCTTACAAAGCACACTAATGCTGATGTTCTTTAGTACCGTAGGTTTAGCGGCGAGTTATACTCAGCTATTAAAAGGTGGCTCGAAAGTATTTCTTTTCTTAGCTGTAGCATCTTTCTATATTATTATTCAAAATGGTATTGGCGTGAGCTTAGCCACCATGCTTGGGCTTGAACCGATCCTTGGTTTAATTGCTGGCTCAATCACCCTATCAGGTGGTCATGGTACAGGTGCAGCTTGGTCGCAAACATTTTACGACATTTACGGAATCAACACCCTGGAACTGGCAATGGCGGCAGCGACATTCGGTCTAGTGATTGGTGGTATTATCGGTGGGCCAATTGCCCAACGCCTCATCACCAAGCATAACTTAGTATCCGACTATGGTATTGGTACCAACCACCACGAACAATTTCCAGAGTTGGTGACTTATAATGAGTTAGAAGAAGATCGCATTACCGGTAAAAGTATCATCGAAACACTGTTTATTCTATTAACGTGTGTTGTCGGTGCTGGGTATGTCGAACAAGCAGTTTCATTGCTCAACATTAGTTGGTTACGCATTCCAGACTTTGTCTATGCGCTATTTTTAGGCGTGATCTTCACCAACACCACAGAAGTAACCAAAAGTTATAAAGTAAATAGTGAAGCCATTGATATCCTTGGTACCGTCGCTTTATCGCTGTTCTTAGCAATGGCATTAATGAATCTTAAATTATGGAATATTTTTGATTTAGCCTTACCACTGCTTATTATCTTAGCGGTGCAAGCAGTGGTACTCGCCATATTCTCGTATTTTGTCACCTTTAAAGTAATGGGTTCAAACTACGATGCCGCGATTATTGCCGGTGGTCACTGTGGCTTTGGTCTGGGTGCCACACCAACCGCGGTAATGAACATGGGCTCGCTGGTATCACGCTACGGACCTTCACCACAAGCATTTATGATTGTGCCGATTGTTGGCGCATTCTTCATTGATATTGTGAACTTGATTATTCTACAAGGCTATATCAGCTTTATTGGATAAATTTCGGTCGATCAGGCCTGTAAGTCGCAGGCCTGATCATCACTAAACCGCTCACTTTCCCACTCAACTTTACAACCTACAATTACCGCATCTTTGGCTTAAAGATGATGACTTAATGAACCTAAGATTAATGCATTGTTGGATGAGGATCTTCAAGCCATTCAGGTGATACCTGTAAAGCATCAAAGCAAGAGTCACATATAGGGTGGCGATGGCTAAAATCCAATAACGGCATTAAGGTAACTTTGACTGCTTGTGTGGCTAACGCCTTCAAGGCATAAGATGCCTTTTCACCGCGCAATAATGACATCATCCACTGATGAGGCATGGTTAAATATCGTAGTGCAGTATAATGGTGGCCTTGTTCTTCATACACTGCGGCTAAGTTATGTTGAGCAGATATCCAAGCCATGAGTAGTTCCTCATTTTCGGGCTTATCTTCCCATTCTAGCTTTATCTGTGCAACTGCATGTTGATAGCAAACCTCCGCATCTTGCCAAAATTTTGAACTAAAACAACTATGACCATTTTCCAATAACACTTTCCACTTTTGCATAACAACACCCATAAATAATAATGATTCTTATTTATATTTGATAACTATTATCATGTAAAGCTAAAGTTATGCAAAAAGAGAATATAATTTCATATTTATCAATTCACATTAATTGATGAGATCTCTGACCAATTCTGGCGTTTTCGGTAAATAGTCGACGCGCTTATATCCAGCAATGCAGCCGCTTTGGGGATATTGCCATTACAATGTGCTATCGCGTTTTCAATAAGTTTTTTTTCACTTTGCCATAATGGCATGATGTTTTTATCAATGTGATTAATCACTATCGATTTTTCCGATTTCAGTACACGGTCATTAGGCAGTATGGTTGGAAAAATGTCATAACAAGGCTGCTGATTGGGCTCTAGATCATTGGCGAATAGAGACGGTTTTTTTTGCTTTTCATCTACCCTGTTTGCTTGCTGTATCTCAATCGGTAGCATCGAACTGGTAACAAGTTCGCTATTGTTTAACACCACTATTTGACGGATCACATTTTGCAACATACGCACATTACCTGGCCAAGAGTAATTGATAATTAACTCTTTGGCGTTATTATCAAAGCCTTTAAATGCTTTTTTCTCTTCCTTGCTATAATCGACAAGTAACTGTTGCGCAATCAAAAAACCGTCATTATTCCGCATACGTAATGGCGGTAATTCAATTGGTATTACATGTAAACGATAAAAGAGATCCTCACGGAATCGCCCCGCTGTCACCTCATTCCAAGGGTTGCGATTTGTCGCACTAATAAATCGAACATCAACATGTTCTTCTTGTGATCCCCCTACTCGTTGAAATATGCCAGTTTGAATGAATCGTAATAACTTACTTTGTAAATCAAGATCCATTTCGCATATTTCATCTAAAAAGAAGGTACCACCATGCGCCCGTGTTGCGGCTCCATCTCGATTAGATATCGCGCCAGTAAATGCGCCTTTTATGTGTCCAAATATTTCACTTTCAATTAATTCTTTCGGTATCGCGGCGCAATTAAGCGCAATAAAAGGTTTATTTTTACGGTTCCCGCAATCATGTACCGCTTGTGCACAAACCTCTTTACCTGTGCCACTTTCACCGACAATAAAAACAGACGCTTTGCTGCTTGCTACACAATCAATGGTTTTATACACAGCTTGCATCGCTAATGACTCGCCAATAAAGCCGTGGAAATTAGGTTTCGGTAAGCTACTTTCATAGTTCGCGACTAAGTTAATTAATTGTCGCTGCTTAAGGGCGTTACGGAGGGTAATTGACAGGCGTTTGGCATCAAAAGGTTTAACTAAAAAATCAAATGCTCCCGCTCTCATCGCATCGACTGCAAGATCAATAGAACCATGCGCGGTGATCATAATGATACTAATATCGGGGTAGCGTTGCTGTACTGTCGCTAAAATATCCATACCTGACATATCCGGTAACTGAATATCTAGAATCAATAGGTCAGGTTGCCAACGAGTAAGCTCAACTAATGCATCTCGCCCAGATTGCACATACGTCACATTTGCCCCTTCATTACGTAAATAAGCACTGTAAATGGCGCCGACAGCAGCACTGTCTTCGACTAATAACGCAGTAAACTCCATATAATGACTCCTTGTCATCTCAACTCTATGGCAAATACCTGAATATTTTCACCCTATTTAGCAATAACTATATTAGTTAGGGATATGTCTTCGCCATGCCGTAAATTTTAAATCGCGCCACAAATCACGATACAAATATAATAATAATAATGTGTTCACCGCGAGAATGGTAAATTCAATAAATCGATAACCAGTCACCTTAGTAATGTTCACAATCAGTAACACAATAAAAATTAGCCACGATATGATTAGGTGTGATTTACAATAAGGTAAATAAACCAGTCGCTGACTTATCACATAAAACAAAATTCCCCGAATTAATACCGTTAACCCCATCGTATTCAATAAACCCGTTAACCCGAATGCCCCTACGGCCCAATAACCAATAATTAATAGATGTAAGGCACAGACACCATTAATAATTGATGCCCACCGCGCATTTTTTTTCAAAAAACAACCAATATTCAATAACTCTGAGTGGAAGCGTAACGCCATAATCAAACACATCCAAGGAATCAAACTGATACTTTCGCGGTAACTTTCAGGCAGCATAATGTCCATCAAAAGAGGCGCCATGAACAACATACCACCGGCCAACAACATACCGATTTGTACACCGAGTACGGCATATCTCGCACCCTGTTCAGGGTCTGTTTCATGCACCTTAAAGCGCCTTGCGTACCACCACATGCGAAATGGTTCAAAGGCTACGGAGATCATCAAGCCAAATTGTCCCGCAGCAAAAAATATAGCTAATTGCTGCTTGCCTAGGTGGATCACGACCAGCCAGTTTTCAGCCCCATTAAGGCAATACACAAAAATACCCGAGCAAACAATAAAGGCAATATAACGGTAATGCTCTAGCGAAAAAGTAGCACGCGCACCTTGTAAATGAGAACGGAAATAAACTAATACTGCAACTGCAATAGCCGAGCTACTAATTGCACTTGATAACATCATCCCTGTCACCCCATAACCCGAGACAAGCAGAGCAATCGAAAGCAGTGTTTGTAAGCAGCCTTGAACCACCGAAAAAAACATAAAAGGCAGTGCCCGATGAGTCATTCTGAAATAGCAATACGGCACCGTAAGTAATGAAGATAAAGAAAGACTAATCAATAATAGTTGCAGGTCAAATAAACGTAAACTAACTGGTAACCAACTCATGATTAAGCCACTTAGCGGTAACGCGAGACAGATAAATGTCATCGCGCACAATAACGATAGTCGAAAGCATTGACGCATAACGGCATCGTTATCTGCTTTAACCTGACCATTGGCAAAACGAAATAAGATATCCCCGAGTCCTAGCGTCAGAAATAAGCTCATCATCGAGGCAATACTAACCAAGAAATTAAGCTCGCCATAATCAACTTGCGTTAACATCCGAGTCACGATAGGCATCATCACAAATCCTAAGCCCTTTAATACAAAGATGCCCAAACCATAAATAAGCATTTCTTTTATGCTACTCATTTAATTCTGGTTCCTTCAATTAAATGCGATAATCGACGAGCTTGAATTTGAGCGTTAAAGTATTGTTCAACGCGCTGCCGAGCCAACACTCTCATTTGTTCCCTGACATTATTTTGGCATTGCATAAAGCTTTCAATCGCTAGTTTTAGCGCCATAACATGGCTCGTGATCACAGGCAGTCCCATCGCCATCGCTTCATTTAATACCATAGGTTCAGTTTCACTATCGCCATCTTCCGCGGGGAAAAACGGAGCAACAAAACAATCATGATTCGAACCTTCCAGTCCGATCCAATGAGGTGAACGGTAGCCAAGTAAGCGTACAGAGACCTTCAACTTCAATTTTTTGATCAAATTATACAGCTGTTTTTGTGATAGCCCTTGACCAACAATATCCAAATGAGGACGCTGATTTTCAGCAATTAAAGCAAGTGCTTGTAGGGCATATACAATGCCTTTTTTTTCGACTACGTGACCGACAAAGAGAAGTTCAAGTTGTTTATTTTTCGGTGCTGAATGGGTAATAAACCGAGAAACATCAACACCACGGTGCATGAAATGACAGTGAAAATGTGCACAATGGTGCTGACTTGCCAGATAAGCCAGCTTTGCGCCATATAGCAGCAATGACTTTGTTGTAATTGCAGGTAATGTTATGTCCAACTCTCGTTTAATAAAGCAAAATACCGTTACTTTGTGCCCCGCCTTCGCTAATGCCTGTATTTCAGTGACGATAAAGGTTTCTGAAGCAATAGGAAATTCTGGAACAACAATCGCGATATGTTTCATTGTTATGCCTTAGGCAAGAGAGTTAACCATAAGTATAGAAATAATAATGACAAATGCTTGCAGCCCCGAGTAATAGATAATTTACTTTATAGCCAGAAAAATATAATACCGAAAGATTACGTCACAGTATTAACTTGAGGCAGAATTAAGTGATTCTGACAAAAATAATAATGACTTTTCTTTTTCTATGGCTATTTGTTTGTTAGCGTAAGAGAAATCCACGGTCGTTGCATTTACCGGTAAATCTTTTCCCTTATATAGCACTCTATCTGTTAAACCCGTAATATTAAGAATGGTATTCATTCTTGAATGGAGGGCCGCTTGTGTAGGGTTATTGTGACGCTTGAATGTAAAAAATGGGCAGTTGTAGATTATAGAAAATACAGTACCATGAAATGAGTCGGTACAAACAAATGAAGCATTTTTAAATAAGCCTACAAATTCAGCCGGACCGGTATTATATGCCTTAATAACATCAGGATTGGTGTCCATAACATCGTGCTTATTAACTGGTAATACGACAATGGTGAGATTAAGAGAACTAGCTATTTCTTGTGCTAACTCTCTTATATAACTGTCAGACTCTAAAATATAACAGAGTAAATAGGGCTTAGAAATAACATCGGAAACTACACTGATACCATCCCATTCTTTAATGTCTAGCAATAATGTTGGATCAAGTACTACTTTGGCTGTTCGCCCAGTTAGTGCTTTGATTTCAGTCGCTCCTTCCATTTCCCTCACCGAAAGGAATGGTATATCGAGTATTTGCTCTTTCATCCAATCTCTTGCTTGTTCAGGAATCTCAGATACACCTAAACTAGGTGCGTACGCTATTCTTTGGTCTTTGGGAGCAAATTTTAAAAAATAACTTGGATCTTTGAAATGACCTAACGGATGCCATACTTGGTCACTGCCAACTACGAAGGCATCACATTGTGGAGGAGTTTGTTCTAGTTCTTTGTACTGAGAATAACGAACACTACCAAGTTTAAAATGATTGGATAAAAACAGATCATATAGTGAGGTTCTCTCTTGGCTAAGCTTTCGCATTTTTCTTTCAAAAATACGATTATCTAGCCTGCTTTTTAACGTTGACAGCTGTCTTATTGATAACATTTTTTTGATCAAATCTAAATAAGATGAATCTACAGGTTTCTTTGTAGATTCGTTATTATTATCTCTGTCGTAATCAATTATTTCACAAGCGTATCCGAGTTTTTCAATCGTAGTTTCCATCGCATATAATTGTAGAAATGTTCCGTAATTATAATATCTTGGAAATGACAAGAGGCCAATTTTTTTCATAATGCTTCCTTTACGTTCGGTATTTATTTAAAGACAATAGCCATATATTATTGCTTTCAACTAACATTTTTCTGCTGACTGTCAAAAGTGAATTTTGTTTTATTATAGTAGTTTCATGTAAGCGTTTGATAAACAACACGCGAATCATCAAACATAGGAATATACCTTTCATCCCCTGTAATCAATTGTGACAAAGATGACAGTCATACTGCATCTTTAGAGGCCACGTACCCCGTCTCCTCAGAGACGCAAAATGGGGCAACAAAACCGTCATAATTAGCCCCTTTCTGTGCAATCCCATGCGGAGAACGGTAACCTAATAAGCGAACCAACGATTTTAATTTTAGTTTTTTGATTAAGTTATCGAGTTGATGTTTGGCACAAGTAAACGCCTTTGTCCTTGCTAATGGGTGCTTTGCAACAAATGTCGATACTTGCTTATTTGATGCCGTGTTGACATCAATAACATCCACATTAACTGGCAATGTCACCGGTGACTCACGTTTAATAAAACAAAATACGGTGACTTGATGCCCAGCCTTTGCTAATGCGCGTATTTCTGTTACCACAAATGTTTCTGAGGCTATTGGGAATTCAGGAACAACAATCGCGATATGTTTCATTGTTATGCCTTAAGCAAGATAATTAACCTAAGTATAGAAATAATAACGTTATCGGCATTGTGGAAGTGAATTTTTTAAAACTCTGCCGTATAATATCTCGTTTTATAATCTCAATGAGTGTTTCTGACCATGTATATTGATCCGCAGTGGCGAATTCTAACCGTTGGCGATGGTGATCTGTCTTTTTCCAATGCTTTATTTCAACACCATGCTCCGCAGCACTTAACCGCGACAATTTATGATTCACTCACAACCTTACAATCAAAGTATGGTGATGACTTTCATCAACAATTACTAGATCGTCATTGCCAAGTGTTAACTGAATTCGATATTACTAAACCCGAGACTTGGTCTCATGTCAGTAAACACAGCTTTGATTTAGTTATTTTTCAATTTCCATTAGTACCCGGATTCACGTCCAAAACAGAGTTTAATGAAAAATGTGGGCATGTGGGCATCAATACGCTTAATCGTCGCTTGTTACGCCAATTTTTAATTAATGCGACTGAACAACTGTTAGACCCAACCGGTCCACAGCTCTGCTACATCACCAGTAAAGGTGTCAAGCCCTATTCAGAATGGAATATTGAACACTCGTTAATACTCAATACCGATATCAACTATCTGGGTGAAATGGCTTTCGACATTGCCAACTTTCCGGGATACCGTATTCGTAATGTCGATCGCGATAAACATGTAAAAGACACCAAGGGTATTACCTACGTCTGGAGCCCACGTCCAACAAAGCAGCTAACACAGGCGCTCAGCTCGCAACTAACACAACTACCCGAATTAGGTAACCCTTGCTGTCATTTTTGCCAAGCCGGTCCATTTACCTCTACCCAGCATAAACAAGCCCACGAATCCTCTCGTAAACACCTACGAATGAAAGATTTTGAGCAGCAATGGCTTGCTGATTTACAAACAGCTTAACTCCCCTACCTCATCACTGTGTAAATATTTTGATGCAGTGATCTTCGCTTGGTAACTGCTGTAAATAAACACCAAGATAAAGGTAATACTCAACAGCATGATGATCGTAGGTGCAGGTGCACTGTCGAGGTAAAAGCTTAAATAAATGCCGAAAAATGACGTCAATAACGAAATCAGCAAGGCTACAAGCAACATATTTTGAAATTTACTGGTCAATAAAAATGCAATCGCACCCGGGGCAATCAACATCGCGATCACCAAGATCATGCCCACCGCTTTTAGCGCACAGACTATGGTTAATGATAACAGCGATAACAAACCATAATGTAATGCAGTTGTCGATAGGCCAATGGCTTTAGCATGTTGATGATCAAACACAAAAACCAGTAGATCCTTCCCTTTAATCAACATGAACGCGACAACCAGAAAGGCAATAATACCAACCTCTAGAACGTCATGCCAAGTAACCCCGAGTACATCACCAAACAAAATATGATCTAAATGCACACCCGTTTCTATTTTAGTCATTAATACCAGCCCCAGGCCAAACATGCCAGAAAACACCACACCCATCACAGTATCTTCTTTCAATCGGCTGTTGTCTTTAATGAAACCGGTCGCGAGAGCGCAAAACATTCCCGCGACAAACGCACCAATCACATAGGGAATGGCCAATACATAAGCCATAATCACACCAGGCAAGACAGAGTGAGAAATAGCATCGCCCATTAATGACCAGCCTTTTAATACTAAAAAACACGACAGCAGTGCAGTAGGAATCGCAACCAGCAGTACAATGACAAACGCCTGCTGCATAAAAGTAAATGAAAAAGGTTCTAATACCACATTGAGTATTGTTTCAGATAACGTATCGAATAATGTAACCATCATAGCGTCCTTGTCTAAATAGATTTGTTGTCATAAATAGGATTTAACCGCGCATTGCTAGACAGTGTTCGTCTCGCTTTAAACCGTGCGGCAAGATAACCATGCTTGGGTGCAAATACAAACGCCATCACAAAGACTAAGGTCTGCAATATCACAATGATCCCACCTGTCGCACCGTCAATGAAATAACTAAGGTAAGCACCCACAAACGAGCTTGTTGCACCGATAAATACACTGAGCATGATCACCCGAGAAAACCGGTCACTTAATAAATAAGCTGTTGCCCCAGGCGTCACCACCATGGCAATCACTAAAAATGCCCCCACGGTTTGCAACGCCGCGACAGTACATGCGCTGAGTAAGGTAAAGAAAAGGATCTTTAATGCATTCGGGTTTAAACCAATACTGCGAGCATGATTTTCATCGAAAAATACCACCATTAAATCCTTCCATTTGAGTATTAATACAAACAGTGAAATACCGGCGATTAACAGCAACTGTATTGTATCTGCAGGGGTAATAGCTAAAATATTGCCTAAGACGATGGTTTGAATATTCACCGATGTCGGCGCAAGCGATACCATGAACAAACCTAAGCCAAAAAATGAGGTAAAGATTAAGCCGATGATTGCGTCTTCTTTTAACTTGGTGCGTTGGCTTAAAAACAACATAGTGGTTGCCGCTAACCCCCCGGAGAAAAAAGCCCCTAACGCAAACGGTAAACCTAACATATAGGCTGCGGCGACGCCGGGCACGATAGCGTGTGATAAGGCGTCGCCAATTAATGACCAACCTTTCAACATTAGGTATACCGACAAAAAAGCACACACACCGCCCACCAGCGCACTAATAAAAATAGCATTGACCATGTAGTCATAACTAAATGGCATGAGTAATGTGTCTAGCATCGTTCCCTCACTACTGGTTTTTGCTCGCTCTCTCCATAAAGTACCACCGGACGTTCGTGATCTGAGAGTACTGTCACTTGCCTTCTATCATCATCTTCATGTAACTCATCACCCGCGAGAATGAAATGACGTAATACCCCACCAAAGGTTTTTTGCAAATTATCTTGGGTAAACACATCTTTGGTTAAACCAGCATCTAATATGGTGCGATTAATCAACACGGTTCTGTCGCAAAATTCCGGCACACTACCAAGGTTATGCGTTGAGACTAAAATCACTTTGCCTTCGCCGCGTAATTCACGTAATAACGCCATGATCTGCTCTTCGGTTTTTACATCGACCCCAGTAAAGGGTTCATCAAGTAAAATAACTTGGCTTTCCTGGGCTAATGCACGCGCTAAAAACACCCGTTTTTTTTGACCACCAGATAACTCACCAATTTGACGGTGTTTAAATTCGCCCATACTGACGCGATCAAGCGCCATATTGACCTTATCGTGATCATTAGGCTTGGCGATACGTAGCATATTCATATGCCCATAACGTCCCATCATGACCACGTCTTCAACTAGAATCGGAAAGTTCCAGTCAATTTCTTCACTCTGTGGCACGTAAGCAACTAGATTGCTTTTTAACGCCTTTTTTACTGGCATGCCCAAAATGTTTACCGATCCCTTAGCCAAAGTAACAAAGCCCATTATCGCCTTGAATAAGGTTGATTTACCGCTGCCATTGATGCCCACTAACGCCGTAATCGAGCCCTTAGGTAAACTAAAGCTGGCATTATATAATGCGGTATGACCGTTTCGATAAGTGACACTAATATCATTAACTTCTAATCCCATCATTATTGATTTAGTCCTTCGGCTATAGTACTTAGCGTGACTTTAAGCAAGTCAATATAAGTTGGTACGGGTCCATTAATCGCACTTAAAGAATCGACATACAATACACCCGCATAGCGACTACCGGTTTCACGCGCGACTTGCTGTGCGGGCCGAGCTGATACCGTACTTTCACTAAAAATTGCGACAATATTATTGGCTCTGATCGCATCGATGACTTTCCGCACTTGTTGTGGAGTGCCCTGTGCATCGGCATTGATTGGCCAGAGATAGAGTTCTTTCAAGTCATAATCACGCGCTAAGTAACTGAACGCGCCCTCGCTAGTGACAAGCCAGCGTTTGTCTTTTGGTAAGGCTGCAAGTTGCTGCTTAAATGGCTTAACCGCAGCGAGAATCTGTGCACCGTAACGCTTAGCATTTTGGTTATAAATAGCGGTATTACCACGGTCATATTTCACCAATGCTTGACGAATATTTTCAACATAAACCAAAGCATTATCAGCTGACATCCAAGCGTGAGGATTGGGTTTCCCAGAATAAGGGCCTTTCGCTATGCCCATCGGCACGATGCCCTCTGTGACCACAACACTAGGCACGTCGCGCAGATGATGAAAAAATTTATCAAACCATAACTCCAGATTAAGCCCGTTATAAATAATCAAATCGGCACCTTGCGCACGACGAATATCACCCGGCGTCGTTTGATAATTATGGATTTCAGCATCCGGCTTGGTTATCGATGTGACAATAGCAGCATCACCTGCAACATTTCTGACCATATCCGCAATCACAGTAAACGTAGTGACCACTTTAAATTTATGTTCCGCCTTTAAAGCAGAACTGGCCCAAACTGATGTGGATAAAAAAAGCGAGCAGAAGAGAAATGAGGTAGTAACACCAAACTGACGAAGCATGTTTATTCCTTGTTATTAATCCAATACCGATAATACTAACAAGGAATAAAAAACCTTTCAATACAAATGAGAATTATTATCATCAAGATGCGGCCTTAGATGCTATTTAAGGTGTAGGTCGAATAATAAACCAAACAATCCCTATCACTTGCTTGGAATTAATCGGCCCCATATCAAGCATAGATACACTGTTTTTATGCTCCCCACGTAACCATAAAAACCCTTGGTCATCAATATGAACAAGCGTTTTTATAATATCGCCATAACGGCTATGACGAATCTTAATAATCTGTCCTGGTTTTACCGATAACGAAGAACGCCAACCGTTAACCAAGACATAACTGCCTTCGGGAATACGAGGTGACATACTCGTCCCCCGCACTCGGCTAATATGAAAACCTAGCAATCGAGTTTAGGATAAATAAGTTGTTGCGCTGGCGGGTACGGGGATGTGGCGGTAAATGTGGTGATACCTTTGGTTGCCCAAAATATCTCGGCAAATCGATTTACTTTTACTAACAAATCCAATGTCGCAGCTTTATCGATATTCTGTTTAGCTTTAGACGCTGCGAGCATAATGCTATGAGTCAGTTCGTGTAGTTCTGGGAACTGTTCTAATTGCGGTTGTTTAATGTAATCGCCCCAAATAACCCGGATCTCTTCTTTCACTTTTAAACCATGCACTTCTTTCTCGGTGATCAAACGAGAAAATTGCGCTTGATCACTTAAACTAAACGAATCTTTACAGCCAAATTCATCCAATAAATCAACCATACGTATCATAGTGAGTACAGCTAACTGCGCCGAGATAGGATCATAGATCTTGCATGGAATATCACAATGCGCAGATACAGGACTAAATGACAATGTCTTATCCATTGCTGACACTAATTTAAATAACATACTTCCCCCTTATTTTTTTGTTGATTTGATGCGATTAGCACGACGAATACAGATCGCAGCATAGCCTGCGGCTAATAAAACGGGTGCGATCCAAAATAAATGAATGAAGCCTGATAGTGGATCACTGTGATCATGTCCTGAATGTGCCAAGACTATCGGGCTCGCTAAAGTAAGGGTTAAAGCGGTTAATGCTTTTTTGGTGGTGAGAGATTGAGTCATAAACATCCTGTTTAATAATGATTTACAAATGATAATGGTTCTTATTTATATTTGATAATCATTCTTAAGTAAAGAAGTTTTTCGATAATGTTATATTACGTTGTTGATATTTTTATTTTGATTATCGCCGCGGCTTAAGAAGGCGTTGACTTGTTCGCTAGGACTTAACAAACACTAATAACCGATTATTAGCGGGCATAGCGTGATCATCCCTTAATATCAGGCCCTGTTGATTTGCAAGTTGGTTAATCGCTTCAATATCGCGGATACCACGCTCAACATCGATATTCTTTAGCCACACGTCAAAATCGGCATTGCTTTGGCTGGTAAATTGCCCCTGATAATTAAACGGGCCATAAATACACAGTTTCCCACCTGATGACAAATGCTCACCAACACCCTGAAAGAAATTTTTAACTAAGGGCCAGCTAACAATATGTAAGGTATTTGCAGTAAAAATACCATCCACCTTGTCAATCGGCCAAGGTTGGTTTAGATCTAATAATATAGGGCGTTGTAAATTAGCCAAGGACACACTGTCTAGCCAACTGTGTATACCAGCATGATTACAGGCTAAATCGCTGGTTTGCCAAGTGATATGTGGTAATTTAGCCGCAAAATACACAGCATGTTGCGCACTTCCGGTACCAATTTCCAATATTCGCTGGGGTTGAGGAAACTCGCCAGTGAGTACACTTAAAATAGCTTGTTTATTATTTTCACAAGATTGTGAGAAAGGTTTTGTCATTTTTCACCTGTATCCGTTGTCCGTTACCATGATTACTCGCATTAACAGTTTAACTGATAATGCGAGTGATAAAAGGTTATCTCAAGCTATACTTTACGAGTAGCAAGCAACTAATGAGTGGAGCGAATCATGTTTTTTAAACATAGAGGCAATAACGATATGATAGAGGTGATAGGACAAGATGACCTTACTAATCTATTCCATAATACTGTATTAGGTCGTTATCAGGTTGGTGAAGAACAGCAAGACCCTGAATCATTTAATAAATCAGATTTGCTTTTCCTATCAGGCGAAGAGCTGCCACGTTGCTGGACCGATCCTCATTACCGAGAACATGAACATTAATTTAAACGGGAACTTCCTGTTCCCGCTGTATTCTTTTATAAGCTTGGTGTCATTGCAGCATCATTAGCGAAGCGACGACGCACCCAAAGTAGGCTAATCACCACTAAGGCCGCAGCCACCAGCATCACAGACCCAAGGTTAAATTGATCCTTTGCGCCCATTAAAGATGCAGCTAGCGTCGCAAGACCCGCACCTAAATTTTGCATACCACCTAAAATAGCGCCCGCTGTGCCAGCATGATGTGGGAAAGGCTGAATAGCCGCGGTCGTTGCTGCAGGGAATATAATGCCAGCACCAATAAACGACACAAACCC
This sequence comes from Moritella yayanosii, assembly GCF_900465055.1. Lineage (NCBI taxonomy): Bacteria > Pseudomonadati > Pseudomonadota > Gammaproteobacteria > Alteromonadales > Moritellaceae > Moritella > Moritella yayanosii. Next base: position 1,612,546 of record NZ_LS483250.1, read on the forward strand.
ACCACCGATCAGCGATACCACAGTAACAAGTTCTGCAATACCGGGTATAAAAATAATCAAGGCACCAATGATCAGTGCCGCCATGCCAATATTAAATAGATGACGTTGACCGAGTCGCGCCGATAACGTGGCTGATAACCATGCACCCAATAAATACCCCGGCAGTGGTAATACAAACAACCAACTTACTGTGGTGGGATCGAGTTTTAACACGCTACCCAGTAATACCCCAGCCGCCGCTTCAAATACGGCAATACCCGCAAATGTCGCAATCAGGCAAAATACATACCCTTGGAATTGACGGTTACTCAGTACATAACTATAACTTGTCCAAACGCGTTCATTACGACGGTTTTCTTTCGGCAATGTTTCATCAAACATCACAAACATAGCTAATGTGACCATCGCGCCAAAAACCAATAGAAATACATAACTTGCATGCCAATCAAACGCCATTGACAGGTACCCACCAACAACTGGCGCCAATAACGGTGAAAAGATCACCCCCATGCTCACTAAGCTATTGGCTTTATGCAGCGCTGCGCCATCGTAGCAGTCACGTGTGACCGTTCGCGACATTGCGCCCGCACAACCCGTTCCTGAACCTTGGATAAAGCTGGCTAATAGAAACAATTCAAAAGACGATGCAAACAGCGCCCCTAACGTACCGAGTAAAAATATCAGCATACCCACCATGATCACAGGACGTCTGCCAATGCGATCTGATAATGGTCCATAAATAAACTGTGATAACCCATAAGGGATCAAGTAAGCAGCCATAACAGCCTGTAGATACGTAGGTTGAACAGCAAAATCGCTGGCCATTGCAACAATTGATGGCACATACATCGTTTGTGTCATTTGCCCAACAGCGGTCAGAATAATAATTAGAAATAGTAACTTTGCCATATTGGCAGAAGACGATTGTTGTCGCACAACCATACCCTCATAATAATATACGAATATAAAACGGTGATTAAGGCTAAAAACCGCAATAATTAGAGATAAACTCTAGTTGGATTGATAATGTAAAGATTGGTGACAGGCTAAATCCATATATGCAATATCTTACTCTGCATTTCAGGCGGAATAATAATCTTGAAAACACACGATCACAAGCAAAAACACAGTATTGATACCGTACTTTTTTACCTATGAATACATTAGTTTATCTAATGCTATTTAATGTCATGAGCGACGTAGAATTGCACAGTATTCTTTTTCTTCGTTATCGCACTCTTGCCCCAGCTAACCAGCGCCATTTCGTTTCACCTTCCCTTCGCTAATATCGACCATAATATGGACATATACCAAGCTCGCTCGTATAACCCAATAGCAGGACAAGATTATCGTTTCACGATTGCAGCACGACAATCACACCCAGAATTCCATTCAGCATTATTTACCGTAAATAGTGCTATTAAACAATATTAACGCTCCTTTTCAGGTTTACGGCTACCGAAAATTAGAATTTATATTAAACTCATTAAAGTAGGGTGAGCTATCAGTTGGACACGATGGAAGCACTCACTAAGGAGTATTATATGAATAATAGTGATCTCATCTTTATCGCATTTTCCATTATTACCCTGATCAATGTCGCACGGGCGGTGTCCTCGTTACGTTGCCTATTATATCGAATGAAAGATATTGATCCGCTACTTTACCAACGTGTTAATGGACGCGTTTTTTTTAATACTGAGGGCAATTACAGCAAACAAATGCAACTATTCCATTACATTCGCCGCAATGAACATTTGCATCATTTTGACGAATATTTTATTTATCGTTGCAACAAGGTAAAAAAAATATTTACCTTGGCCAGCTATCTCGTTGCAGCCAATATTCTCCTCATTCCGGCATTAATGTACCTCGATTTATAATATCGATACATTAACTATAAAATGCTGAATAACCTTTGCAGCGAGTATGCTTAAAAGTCTATTTTTATGCCTAAGCTCGCTTCTAACTTAATATCCACATCTTCCAGCACATACAAGCTCGGGCCAAGTTCGCCATAAAATATCACTTGCTCAAATGGCTGCTGAAAACCAATACCAGAGCGCACTGCTATTTTATGCTTATGGTGATCAACAATTTGGCCCCCTAAGAAAACATATAGAGGGGCCAATTTAGATTTATTCAATAATGTTGCCACACTGAAAGTCTGATCAACCGCAAAGCCAAAGTCTTTAATTCCTAAAGAGAATCGTAAGTTATCCTGCTGATACTGAAAACCTGACATAGGACTACCCAAAAATATACCCACTTGTTGTTTAGAAAAACTCTGCAATGGATAAATAAAAAACAGTATAAACATAGTGTTTATCATAACCTTAGTCATAAAAATTACCTATTGTCTAGCATATGCTGTGTGCATTAAATTAAAACGATATATAAGAGCCTAGTTGCTAACGGCTAAACCTGCTATTTAGCTGACGTTTAAAATGCATCTCGACTAAACCTACCAGTTAACCTATTTATAAAAATATCGTATTGATCGTGGCAATCCAAAAATTCAACAGTAATATAATAAAGCATACGACTGTTTAAATTTATAATTCAAATAAATTGCAGTTAAATGATCACAACCCAACTTAATGGAATAGGAAGAATTATATGTTATCGAATACTGCTATAGAAAAAATCGAATTGAATGGAATCAATTGTATTGCTGATTTGATACAAGACACATGTGAAGAATATGCGAATAAACCTGCTTATACCTGCTTAGGTAAAACCCTTACCTTTAAAGAGATTGATCAACTCTCTGCTGCCTTTGCATCTTATTTACAAAACCATACTGACCTAAAACCCGGTGATAAGATTGCGATCCAATTGCCAAGCATTACCCAATTTCCGATTGTTGCTTATGGTGCAACTCGCGCAGGATTAGTATTAGTCAATACCAACCCGCTATATACCCCAAGAGAGATGTTACATCAATTTAACAACTCTGAAGCCACTGCATTAGTTATCTTATCTGACCTACTACCCGCCGCAGAGAAAGTACTACCGGAAACCAACATCAAGACAATTATTACTACCCACCCAGCAGACTTACTCGAGCCACAAGAACAAGGCTCTACGCAACTAGACACCATTTCATTACTTGATGCTATTGCACTCGGTGAAAATAACCCTTACGTACCCGTTGCTTACCACATTGATGATTTAGCCATTTTACAATACACCGGCGGTACCACAGGTTTATCAAAAGGCGCAATGCTGAGCCATCGCAATGTATTAAGTAATACCATTCAAACCAAGCATCGTTTGGCCAACGAGATCGCAGAAGGCGAAGAAATACTGATATCGCCATTACCGCTGTACCATATTTATGCATTTAACATCACCTTATTACTGTACTTCAGTACAGGTGCTCACACCGTATTAATTCCCAATCCGCGTGATATGCCAGGCTTTGTAAATGCCATAAAAAACGTAAAATTCACCGCTATTTCAGGGCTAAATACCTTATTTGTTGGTTTATGTACCCAGCCTGAATTTAAAGCATTAGATTTCAGCCATTTAAAAATCACAACCTCGGGGGGCACCGCACTCACCAGCTCAACGGCCAAGATATGGAAAGAAGTGACTGGCTGCGACATTTGTGAAGGTTATGGCTTATCCGAAACATCGCCAGTTGTTACCTTCAATCGCCCAGGCGAAACCTTAGTAGGCTCTATTGGTGCCGCCTTACCTGGCACTGAGATTAAGCTACTTGATGACAATAATAATGAAGTCGCCGCGGGTCAAGCAGGTGAATTGTCAGTTCGCGGTCCACAAGTGATGCAAGGTTACTGGCGTAGTGAAGCAGCAACTGCCGAAGTCATGACTGATGATGGTTTCTTCAAAACGGGTGATATTGCAGAACAATTAGACAATGGTTATTACAAAATTGTTGATCGTAAAAAAGACATGATCATCGTATCTGGTTTTAATGTTTATCCTAATGAAGTTGAAGAGATCTTATCCAATCACACGGGTATTTTAGAAGCCGCCGTGATTGGTGTACCATCAGAGAAAACCGGTGAAGCCATTAAAGCCTTTATTGTCAAATCTCAACACAACCAAGATCTTAAAGAACAAGATGTCATTGCTCACTGTAAAGAATTTTTAACTGCATACAAGGTGCCGAAGCAAATTGTGTTTATAGGTGAATTACCAAAAACAGCGGTTGGCAAAATTCTACGACGCGAACTGCGTACTGTTGAGTTAACAGTGAACAATTAACAAGGTATCGTTTAATGTAAGCACTCAACGTCAGTTTGAGTGCTTAAATGTCACCACAAACAACGCCCCACCCAATTCACTGGTTTTAATTTCGATTTCCCCTTTCATGCTTTTAACCGCCGTATTCACAATCGCTAAACCTAAACCAAAACCACCCGTTTGCCGACTTCGACTGTTATCTAAACGGGTAAATGCATCTAATACTTGCTCACGTTGCAGTGGGCAAATCCCATCGCCATCATCTTCAACAATAATACAGCAATAAGCCGCATGCTTTTTAAGCGTGAGTTTCACGCGTGAGTCTGCGTATAAGCAGGCATTCTTGACGAGATTATCAATAATAAGCTGAAGGTAGCGCGGATTGCCATCAACACTCACCAAATCAACACTAGATGTAATGCATAAATGTGGATATTGGCGCTTAAATTCAGTTTCACGTGACGTCATCAACCCGCTTAAATCAATGGTCTTATTTATTGACGATGGATTATGTTCAATCGTTTGTAACATTAAAATATCATTAGCCAAAGCTTCCATTTCGACCGAATAACGACTTAAATCACGATGTAATTCCGTCGTATACTCGCTATGTTCTTCATCACTTAATAAACCCATCACCAATTGAATTCGCGTTAATGGGGTGCGAAGTTCATGCGCAATTGCATTCGCCATTACACGTTGTTGGTGCTGCGAATGCTGCAACGATTCAGCCATTTTATTAAAACTTGCTGCCATTTGATCCAAAGGTGCGGGAATTTTATCATTGACTCGGGTATCTAGATCCCCCTTTGCCAGCGCTAAACTAGCAGCGCTTAAGCGATAGACATGATTAGATATATTTCTAACGGTCAAATACAGTACTAAAGCGATACTTAAAAAGATAAAACCTAATAGAAATAACTCCGCATAATCATCTTCCCAATCTTCAGGCCCGTCTATCGGGTACATAGCTTCAGAACTATCAATGATGAGTAATAGTCCATCATTATGCGGAAGGATCACGGCAAGAAGATCATTTCCCTCATCATGTCTGTATACAAATACCCCCCACTTACCTATTCCAGCAGGTAACGGGGGATACTTTTTATTGGGTTCTATATCAACCACCTCTAATAACTCATGTTGTTGATGATAGAGTAATGCTTGTTTCATCGAGATATTTTCAATGGTAAAGCCAGTAAATCGGCTCAATAGATCAACCTCCATATTCCAGCGTTCGGTATCTTCGACAAAATCATCAAGTAACTTAGCCGCAAAACTCGCATCATGGACAAAGGTAATATCATCAAGGTTCTCGTAGTAATAATCCATCGATATACTAACAAGGACAATACTGCCAATAATGACAGCGGTCACACTTATATACAGCTTGAAAAAAAGTGTATTCGGCGAGTTTTCACTGATGAATTTCTTCAGCTCGGGAAACATATCATTGCTTAACAAACAGATAACCCTTACAACGAATTGTTTTGATAATTTGATACGGTGCCACATCATCTTTTATCTTTTTCCGTAAGCTTGATAAACGCATATCCAAGGCTCTATCTAGACCATCAAATTCAACACCTTTAAGTGCGCGATAACATTCATCACGACTGACGATCGTCCCAGCTTGTTTGGCTAAATATGCTAACATTTCATATTCTGCACCCGTTAAAATAACCTCTTCACCATCACGCTTCACCAAGCGTTTCAAGGTGTCAATGGTTAAACTGCCGGTATGATTCAGCGCACTATTGTTGTTCTTAGTTCTGTTTTCACGGCGTAAAAACGCTTCGATATGCGATAACAAAATGTGTGGTCGCAGCGGCTTGTGTAAATAACCGTCGGCGCCCGTATCTAAGGCTGAAACCTCGGATATTTCTTCACTGCAAGCGGTGAGCATAATAATAGGCCCGCTATAGTGCTCACGACTTTGCCTACACACTTCAATACCATTCATACCTGGCATCATAATATCCAATACCACGAGATCGGGTTGCAACCGGGCGATATCCGAGAGTCCATCAATGCCATTATTACTGAGCGATACTTGGTATCCTTTACTGCGTAAAAACATGTCGAGAAGGCGACAAATCTCTAAATCATCTTCAACAATTAAAATGTGTTTTTGGTCATTTTCTAACATGTTCAACGAAACCTTATGTCATTATAAATAAGTAAAATACAGGGCAACCAAGTGTTTAAGCGCTCGGTAAATTTAGCTCACTGTCATTAAATTCAATTTTCTGAATATTCATCAATTTATCCGTACCATTGCGGTTATTGACCTTATCTTGTATCAAGAACCCCATACCATCAGGATTAACGTCAAACTCAGATTGTAAACCATCAACTTTATACGTGTTTACGCCGCCTTTACCATCAATTTTGTTATCCCCTTGATTACCCATCAAGAAGTTATTTTGGCTATTGCCTGAGATATGGCTGTTATTGGTACCCGTTAAACGTACAGACTGCAAATATTGTGATTTGGCGGTATAACTTAATGCCGCGTCATAATCCAGATAGAAAGTACTACCCGCTGCAAAACTAGGGTCGATATCCATGGTCGTTGGAATATATTCAGGTAAAAATTCAGCAATAATTTTCTGTCCGTTGCTGTCACGCGCCGTTTGTAATGCACGTGAATTGCCCGTGTAACCATCCATACCCACGGGTAATCGTGCCCACATACCATAATATGCTTCAACTATGGCGGCAAAATATTCATGAGAAATACTATTGCCCGTTTCCAAGTCACCTTCAGCACGCCACTCTGCTAGTTGGTCCACTTCTGGGTTCCACACTTTATTTGTTAACGCGACCTCAGCTTGGTCCGCGATTTTCTTTTGCAATGATGCCATCGCAGGTGCTATACCTTGCGCTTGAGTCAAGTGTAATACTTCTTCAAAGGTTGCATCACGCGCAGATGATGGCGCAGCCAAGTAGCGGCTATCACCTTCTACAAAAATTTCGGTCGCGTATAAATCCTGACCAAACTTCGCTATTTTACTATTACCAAACTCCCCTTCCATGGCTTGCTCTGAGGCTGGTTCATCATTAAAAATAAATAATGACGCCCCTCTATTACCCATACTGTTTGCGACCAGTGTTTTCTTTACTGTCGCGGTATCGGTTAAATAAAACTCAAGTGTATTTCGAGCTTTAAGTAATTGTGCTAAAGATACCTTTGATTGAGCGAAAATATGAATCGCTTTACCATTGGGTGCTGTAACCCAAGTATAGCGATCAAATAAATCAGTAGCCGCTTGGCCAAACTGACTTGGCACAGCAAACACGTTAGCCTGTTCGTTGGCTGTCATCTCGCGTGTTGCAATGTCGTACTTGGCAATGTCTGCTGCACTCATCCAGTGAATATCATTAGCACTCGCTGCATTTAGCGTATACCAGTAAAAACTTGGATCAAAGCCAATTTTATTATAATACGTTAAATAACGTTGATGCTCAGGATGACTCGTCGGTAAGTTTTTACCTTCTGTACCACTCCCGTCCGCCCAAGAATGTACACCGATTCGAGCACTCGGATCAACAATACGCTCTACACCAGCAAGGAAAAAATCGGTTCCACCCGAAGCGATCATGGCATCGGCAGGTAGCATGGTTTTTAAATTTTTACTGCGTACTAACAATGACGCTTTTAAGTTCGCTTCATCATCTCTAGAACCGGGCACTTGCACCATCACAATAGTATCGACCTGTGGGTTTGCAGCGGTCATCGTATTTAACTGTGCAACAATATCGCTATTAATCTCGCCATTCATATAGGCTTTATTACCATAAACGGTGAATAACGGTGTTTTACCGCCCGAACTTGTTGATGAACCACTGTCATCTGAACTATTGCAGCCAGTCAATAATAACCCTAACAATACTGTGATACTGACGAATTTATTCATATGAATTCCTTTGCTCTATGACGTATAAATAACAACGCCATCATATAAAACGAAACATAAGCTTTCCGTCTCTAATTTGTCAGTTTTGTAAGCTTTGTAAGAGGTAATCAAGCCGCAAGTCGATATTTTTGCAAACTACTGTAATTTTATCAGTGTTCCTCAACTTAATATCTATACAGATTTAATAATTGCGCTAAAATACATGCTAATAACCTTGGCTTTAAATCGTGCTTGCAGAAACAATAAGCACGCTTCAGATAAGAGTAAACATGCTTTCAGATAAGAGTAAAAAAGCGATTCGTGATGTTTATCAAAACATCCGTGATTCACTACCTGACTTCGTAGTCCGACGATCACAAAATATCCTTGTAGCTGAAATGGCAAAAACCCTCGCTGGTCATTATGATAAAAACCGCCGTTTGATTATTGCAGAAGCAGGAACTGGCACAGGTAAATCATTGGCTTATTTGATTGCAGGAGTGCCACTCGCTACCGAAGCGAAACAGACCTTAGTCATATCGACCGCCACAATCGCCTTACAAGAACAATTATTGCACAAAGAATTACCTTTCTTTCGCCGTCAATCTGGACTGAAATTTGAATTTGCCTTGGTAAAAGGTCGCCAACGTTATTGCTGTGAACAAAAACTGGCGATGCTTGCCCAAGCCGACGATCAAATGGAACTGCTTGCTGACTTAGCGACGATTCCAAAAAAACGTGACTTACAACTTATCAAGCGCTTATTTACCGCTTACGCAGCAGGAAAATGGCAAGGTGATATCGATAGCTGGCCAACTCAGATCCCCGATGATATCTGGCAATTAGTCGTTTCAGATCGTCATAGTTGCAGTAAATCATTTAGTGTACACCGTAACTGTCCGTTTCATAAAGCACGTGAAGCCTTAGACCAATGTGATGTGCTCATTGTTAACCACGCATTATTATTGGCCGATTTAGAGCTCGGAGGCGGGATTATTTTACCCAAGCCTGAAGACTGCTATTACGTACTTGATGAAGCCCATCACTTACCGCGCATTACGCGAGACTTCTCGTCAGCACATGCGTCAGTGTTAGGTACTAAAGCTTGGTTACAAACCATGGCAATAGCAATGCGCCAACTCACCCAAGCCATTGCGTCAAGTGAGATATCTGATCCGGTCACCAAACTGCTCAGCTCAATCAATAGCATCAATAAAGAGCTTACCAAGATCCACAGTTTAATGGCGGCCAATGACAATCGATTTAGCAATGATTCGTGGCGATTTACCGATGGTGAACTGCCTGAAGCATTGGCTGAATTAGCGGCAAACATGAACCATGAAACCAAACGTGGTGTTAGCCAAACCGCGAAAATCATTGATATTTTAGCTGAACAATTAAAGCAAGATCAATTGCCGCAAGCCAAAGCTAACAAACTCATTGCCGAGGTTGGTATCTACTTACAGCGTATCGAAAATCTCCATCAAGTGTGGAACATGCTGATTAAAGAAACCAAAGGGACACCACTGGCAAAATGGGTTGAGAAAAGCGACAGCCGCCAAGATGATCATGTCTTTGCTGCGAGCTTGATTGATGTGGACCATAAGCTAGAGAATATGCTGTGGTCACGCTGCGGTGCCGCGATCCTAACATCAGCAACATTAACCTCACTCGGTAATTTTAATTATTTCCGCCGCCAAGTTGGCCTATTGAATGATGAATCAACCCAGCATCTGCAACTCGACTCTCCGTTTGATTTTGAACAAGCAGAGCTGTATATCCCTAACTTAGCACTGACACCAAATGAACCAGGCTTCACTGAATTATTAGGTGAAAAACTCCCTAGCTTCTTACCAGACAAAAAAGCCTCATTGGTGTTGTTTAGCTCCTATCGTCAAATGAACCAAGTAGCAGAAATTATTCGTAATACCACTAATCTCGAGCTATTGGTACAAAAAGAAAGTTCCCGCAGCGAGCAATTAAAAAAACACGCCGAAAATGTCAAAGCCAATAAAACCAGTATCTTATTTGGTACTAGCAGCTTATCTGAAGGGCTTGATTTACCCGGTGACCTGCTCACCAATTTAATTATCACTAAGATCCCATTCTCAGTACCCACCTCGCCAGTAGAGGAAGCGCAGTCAGAATGGATCACCAAATCGGGCGGTAATCCGTTTATGCAAGTGTCGGTACCCGAAGCCAGTAAAAAATTGATCCAATCTTGTGGCCGATTGCTGAGAAAAGAGAAAGATTCTGGTAGAATCACGCTACTTGACCGTCGAGTTATTAGTAAACGCTATGGACCAGCATTACTTAATTCGCTTCCCCCTTATAAAAGAAATATAGAATTTTGATGTTAGAGTTTGGTTTAGAACCTTCGGTTTTTATAATTTTATGCAGTGTTGCATTAGTTGCTGGTTTCATTGACGCTATTGCTGGCGGCGGTGGTTTATTAACAGTGCCCGCATTACTCAGTGCCGGCCTACCACCACACTTGGCATTAGGTACCAATAAACTGGCTGCAAGCTTTGGCTCATGCGCTGCAGCTATTACCTTCTATAAGAAGCGTTTGTTCAATCCCAAATTTTGGTGGCGATCATTTATATTCACAGCCATCGGGGCAATATGCGGAACCCTAGTCGTTAACGTCATCAGCACGGCTTGGCTAGACAAGTTATTACCGGTGATTATTATCTTTACGGCTATCTACTCTATCTTTAGCAAAACCCAAGAACATACTGGTGAAACCTTGCCCGATGATAATCCCGCGCTGCACAAGAAACAGGGCTTACAGGGTTGTATTATTGGTTTCTATGACGGTGTAGCAGGGCCTGGTACCGGTGCATTTTGGACTGTGTCGACAATGGCATTGTACAAACTCAATATTTTATTTGCTTCGGGCGTTGCTAAAGCAATGAATTTCACCAGTAACTTTACCTCACTACTGACTTTTATTTATCTTGGTCATATCAATTGGTATCTGGGTTTAAGTATGGGGCTATGTATTATGGTAGGCGCTATTGCTGGTGCGCATACCGCTATTCATTTTGGTGCTAAATTCATTCGCCCATTATTTATTACTGTGGTGATCATTATCGCTTGTAAACTGGCTTATCAAGCATGGCTACAATAAACCGTCAGCAGCAACAGCTAAACCAACTCGCTCAGCGTATTCAACAGCTGAGTGCGTTGAGTAAGCAAGTCAACTCGAATCACACCGCGACGATCAACTATAAATTACGTGATCGCGCCTTGTTCTATCCAGGGTTATTCATCAATAAAAATCACGATATTCATCAATACGTGGCCGAATTAGAAAAAAGTATGACCCGTTTGCAGCACTCTTTTGATACTCCATCAATATCATCGTCAAACGATACGTTATCAATAGAACAAGTATTATTAGAAAAGGTAGCGCATCAATTTAGAGCGATTAACGGCGTATTACAACAGTGTAATTTTAGACGCGGTGAAGTAAAAGAAGAACCGAAGAATTACGATGTGATCGCGAAAAAATTATTGCAGAAATCACACTATTTATATCAAAAACTAGCGCAACAAATAGACTATGAACGCCGTTTGCAAGCAATGATAGATCAGCAAAGCGACTCAGTTCAATTGCAGCAAACGAAGCTAAGGTTACAGCGTTGTCAAACCGCGACAGTAAAAGTTCGCCAGCAATTACAACGCTATGAACAAAAGAAAGATCTTAATTAATTTAAATTCAGTGTTAGACGTAAACCTATTAAATAAGTTACTACAATAATGAAGGATTCTTTATCATGTCGCTAGAAAACGCGCCAAAACATATAAAACTAGCAGTCGATCTCATCCAATTACTGGAAGAAAACCAGATGCCGACAGAAACAGTCGTGAAAGCATTAGCTATCGTACAACAAGACTTCCAGCGTAAACTTGAAGCTGAAGCCAGCTAACCGCTATTAATCAGCGCGATTAACAACCGCAGTCCTACTTTACTTTGCGATGGTGATGGCGTAATCGCCAGCCAGCAGCTCTTCAATAAACGCCGATGGCTTGTCTTTATTACACAGTAAATATACTTGCTGACGCGCGCGGGTTAACGCAACATAAAACAGTCGGCGTTCTTCAGCATCAGGGAAACCTGAGGGTTCCGGTTGTAGTATTTGCGCAAATGGATGACGACGTTTATGACAAGGGAAACCATGCTCTCCCGCTTCCATTGCTAACACGATGACATTATCGGCTTCCTGCCCTTTCGCACTGTGCACCGTCATTGATTTTATATCTAACTGCGGATATTGTGTGGATAATGCCGTCAGCGTCTTGCTATCCGGTAACTGAAAATTAAAACGAGCCAGTAAGAGCACCGATTGTTGTTGGCCTGCGCCTTTACTTTGACCTTTACTGACACCTTTATTAGCCGCCGCTAATTGGGTTAATTTCTTTTCTAGCAATAATGTCGCTGCATCATCTTGCTTGTTGTTACTGTTATGATCGTTACCAAGCTGATAATAGTTGATCTGGATACAGGCTTTCTTAGCTTGGATATGCGTGGTTATCTGTTTATGCATTTGCTCTGGATTCGCCATCACAAACTTACTGGCAACCGCACTGATCTGATCGTTAAAGCGAAACGTGGTATCAAGTGGTAATGTACTGGTGATACCAAAATAATCACTGAAACGCGTTGTTACCGCAATATCACTACCTGCAAATTGATAAATAGCCTGCCAATCATCACCAACACAGAATAGCTTACTGTCATCGTGCTGGGTTTGTAAGTGTCTAACTAAGGTTGCGCGCGCCTGCGAAATATCCTGAAACTCATCAACAAGAATATGTAACCAAGGAGAGCTAAATTGACCATCACACACATAATCACTTGCCTTAGTGAGCATGCCATCAAAATCTATCTCATTGTTGTCGTCTAAATCATGCTGGTAATGTGCAAGCAGAATCACCACAATCTCATGTGTTAATGCGGCGAAGTCGGTATCAGGTAACGCTTTTAATTTTTGCTCAGATGTTACCGTTAAGGTATTTTTATACTGCATAGTCAATTCGGCCAGCTGACTTAACAGTTTTTTATAACCGCCCTTACCTGCTAATAACCGCTTCACTTCGGCCTCATATTTATCCTCAGGAAATTTGCCAAACCAAGCGACATACGCGTAACAATACTCGCTAAACAAGGCATTAAAGTCTTCATCAAGCAATAGTGTAGTGATGCTTTGTTTGAAAAACTGCTGCTTGGCTCTATCACTACTGGCTAACTTACTGACTTTCGGCCTTTCGTTATCCACCTGCTTAATAATATCTAACGCTAAGGCATGGAAGGTTTTCACGGTTATCTTGGCATTGGGTAAGCGCTCGGCAAGTCTTGTCTTCATCTCTTGGACAGCATCTTTGGCAAACGCTAAAATCAGGATTGAATCGGCAGTTGCTTGCTGTGACTCTAATAAATAAGCACAGCGCCCTAACATTACACTGGTTTTCCCACACCCTGCGCCCGCTAATACCAAGTTTGCATCATTAGCGACAATGCAGGCATCACGTTGTTGATCAGTCAGTGGGTGGCGTTCAAGGCCATCAAACAAGCTTTTATAACGTTGCTTGTGCTTATTCATCACTGCTTGGTTATATTTATCTAAATTTTCGACCTTACTTTGCTGCCAAAAACGTAAACGCGCTAAAGGTAATTTAAGTGCAGCAGGGACTTTGTTAATTGTCGGTAATATTTCCAACCAATCAGCCCAAGGTGCTAGCTGGGTTTGTAAAAAAATCCATTTTGAATAGGGTATATATCCCTGTTCGATCACCTGTGTAAGCTGCTGATATAATTCGAGGATATCGGCTTCTTTCCCCGTTAATGCATAGAAATACAAATCATCAATAAGCCCAGCGACCTCCGTCTTGGCAATACCATTTAACCGCACCCGTTGATTTTCCCAAGACACCACTAAGGTATCAAAAAATGATCCTCGGTAATGTTTCAGCCGTGGCTCAAATGTTGCCCAAGTATAGTGGTAAATTTGTTGCTGTTTCGTGGTAAACACAGCACCTTCTGGTCGAAACGATAAGGTGCGACAATTTGCCCCTAATAGCTGTGCGAAGGTAGAAAAATAATAATCAGGCAATGCAGATAGACTCAATAAAAAACAGTAGGGAAAACATAGCACAAACCCCCGTATTATTTAACTCATGAGGTTAATTTTATCACTAATTTGCAGTTTCTTTGACTCCTTTAGTTAGATCTTCATCGGCGAGTCTTTCCGATAATATTTTAGCTAAAGCCACAGTCATCGATAATAAGATATACAGGGGCCAAGTAAAACCCTGAGTCAAAAATGTCCCTGCCACACAAAACGCTATCAACCCAGCAAAAATACCATCGTTACAGGTCACAATAGTATTACGTTCATTCATAGGTAACACCCGGCTCTCAACTTCAGTCCGCCACAACCGTCTAAACAGCAGCGTAATAAGGGTAATAAGCAGTCCTAATCCGACAAAGCCCGTTTCAGCTAATACTTGAAACCAAGTACTATGGACAGCATGGTTTTTACCATCCCAATGCGGACTAAATAAATAATAATTAAGATAGAAATTATTTATGCCTACGCCCGTAAAGGGGTTGTGTACGGCCATTCCCCATGCGGCCATCCACGCATAAATACGACCCATTGCGGATTCATCAACGCCACTCTCTGCAGCACCACCTGACGCACGATCAGCAACCCCCGCCATCACTAATAAAATAGGCAATAACATCACGCCACCAGCTAATACGTATACCTTGTTTTTGATACGCTTAAACGCAAAATAGCCCGTTACCGCCATGATCCCCATTAACCCACCGCGACTTTGCGTGGCAATAATGGCCCAAAATAAAATAACATACACGACCGCTAATAATGCTCGGTGTATTTTACCTATGCTCGGTTGCAGTACATTAGATAAGGTAAACGACATGGGGAACATCAGCACAAGTGACAAATCATTCGGATCACCAATTAACGACCCTATATTTCGAGAAATAGTGACCCGCGTCCCTTCAACAAGCCCAATTCCGTTGAGCTTATTGCTAATTGCTTTTAATCCAATCATCGCGCCAGCGACAACATATAAATAAGTGGCAATACGAAAGTGATGGATACTGCGTATCAGCCAACAGATCGCGATCGTCATCACCCACACTTTACTTAATACGCCACTAAAAGTGCTATACGCGGCACCTCGATTATAAGCAAACATAATCCCAAACGTCGCCCAGCCTAAAAATAGGCAAACTAAAGTCAGTTCTATCGACCAGTATATTTTAATATTATTGCTTAAGAATATATGCCAGCCCAATACAAAAAATGACGCTAACGAAAATGCCAAAGGAATATGTAGGGGGATCAGTATCGGAAAGGCTTCATGAATACGAAAATAGGAAAATATAATAAAGGTAATGACAATATAAAATGGGAACCTTAACAACGCAATCAACACTAACGGCGTAACCACAAATACCGCAGGCACTAACCACATTTTGGTCTTATACCACAATAGACCAACCACAAGGGTTAGTATCAAACTTAATAGTATTTGTATACGTCGGTTAACGGTATTGAGATCTATCATTAAACATCCCTGCTTATTGACCTAATAAACTAAGTAAAGCAGGGATATACAAAAATGAGGTTAGCACCACTAAAATTTTTTATTTACTCTCAATCGCCAGTGGTATTTGGTCTAACACCGTGGTGCCTTTGGTGACGCCATCGGCCAGTTTTAAATATTCACGGGTAAAAATAGGGCGGAATTTATCAACGTCCATCGCCATATAATTGTTTAATTGGCGATATAGGGTATACACAAAATCATCCCCAGTAGCCGCACGTTCCGCCGGACTCTTACGTTTAAATTTGAACAAACGCTCATACGCTTTATCGTGATCGGAATGGCCCATTAATACGATAGACTCGCGCATGATCATATCGGCGACAACCGGCAAGCTTGGCGGGAATTCATAAGGTAAGCCATTGCTACGACGCAACGTTGGGATCTGCTCTGCAACCTTGATGACCGCCTCAGGTGCATACTTTGTAAATGTCAGCTTCCAGATATTGAATTGCGCCGAATCATAATCATAATTAAATGATGGAAAACTACTTGCAAGCATGGTGTACATAGTCGCAATCGCTTCTGTTTGTGGCTGAGTTAAACTAATTGTTTGTTCCATACGCCCTACTATTAAAATTTAGTGTTTAAATGCGTTAATCATCACCGTCGGTAAAACCCGGATCAATAAAGTGTGCTGGTAATGTTTTTAATGGCGCTTGTGTTACCGTTCGCTCATTCATCACAGGTCGTGATTGTCCGCCGTTCTGCGCGGTCATGCCTACGGTTAACTTACTGATCCCCATATCAGCTAAGGCTTTATTTAAGTTGCTATCTTTACGACTGGCTTTCGACACATTTTGCTTACCATTCAATGCTAATGATATCAGGCTATGCACACTGGTATCATCTTTAAATAATAGACTAAAAGCAAAGTTAACCGATTGATAATAGGGGTCAACCTGGGCACCATCAATCGCTAATTTAAGATCAGCTTCGGCGAATACTTCCAAGCGCAGTAATAACTTATCACGTTGCTCTGCGGTCATACGTAAATTAATGCCGACCGCAGTCTGGGTATGTTCAAGCCAATAATTAAAAATGCGTAACGCTGGAGAATCAGCTTGGCTGACTTCCATACTATCCGCTAAACTAATCAGGCTCTCAATATTGCCCGAGTTAGTAAAAATATCATTAAAATTACGACCCTTATTCACCAAGTCACGACGATGGTCAACCCCATCTACCGCACGCTTGAGCTCTGCAATAGAATGCAACATTAATAAGCTGTACAACTTCTCGAAATGGGCTTGTTTCGGTACAATATATTGTGATTGCTGTAAATGTTTCGAGCGAAACCAATAGTCATAGACCTGTTTAATATCCGCCATTTTTTGTGGATCTTGCCTAATTTGATGGTAACTTGGCATAAAGCCACTTTGATTTTGGATATGCCTAACGCCTTGGCGGCTAAGCGTTGGTTGAAAAGGCTGGCGCGCTTCAGAGGCGGGGTTATTCGTCGGCTTAATACTAGCGGGCGCATTCACTCGATTAACCGTTGATACATCCTTAATATGCTGTAATTCTGTACTATCAAGTTCATACCAATCAAAGACTGGATTACGACTATTCAGCTGAATACATAACACTTTAATATGTTCGATAGTAAAGCCTTCGCGCATAAATTCATCACAGCGCACCCGGAATTTACCATTATTAAAATTCAGCCGTTTCTGGGAATACTCAGCTACCAAGTCAAAGACCTGCTGGAAATATTGCAGACTTGGATCCACGGCTGACACTGGCGCTGCGGCCTGTTCTTTAAAGTCTTCATACATAATGGCATTATTGATGTACAAGCCTGTATCATCTTGCTGAAGATAGTTTTTATTAATCAGTTCAGTAATGCTATGCTGCTTATCAGATTGCAGCGAAAAACGCGAAAAATCCGCAATACGATCTTTATTCTTTTTACATAACATCCATACTAATAAGCGAAATCCAGCATCAGAAAGTGATGATGATTGCGCGATATGATCGGGCACGATAAAGTATGTGCTCTCCATTTTTCTATTCATAACTGTTTAACACCACAATGCCATATTTAATTACAACTGAGCAATACGCTAACCTAAAGTCTACCATAGAAGACTTACTTGCACCTTTTGATTCCTTTGCTTTTTCAGACTTTGTTACTGTTAATCCAGTCTCGACGCTGACCGTAAAAAAAGCCGACCAACTGGTGACGGCTCAAGGTTATGAAATTACATTAGAACTATTAGAACAAAGTGACGCGCGCTATATTATCGAAGCCTATTATGATATCACTGATAACAAAAATATCTATGCGATAAATGCATATGCGCAACCAATCAACTTATTAAAAAACCCAGGTTTCACCCGCATTTGCAGCATTTGCAATACCACTACGAATCGCAGTCAGGGGTTGATATTTAGCCATCCGCAACAGGGTGACTTCTGCGCGCATCTAACGTGTGTAAAAAAACGCTTACCCGAGTTAATGCCATTTGTGCATTATTTACAAAAACTACCGGCATTAGTTAAGCATCTTGAACAACTGCAAAACAGTGTATTTAGTCAAGCTTATTCATCCGGTGCCCCGCTACGTTTATACCTAGCAATTGTCGAAGACGAAATTCGCCAACATGGCTTTGTCAGTAAACAAGACGCGATCCAGTTTCATCATGACTTTAAGCATGCGAGTTACAACAAAGCGGCTCAGCGCTATAAAACATCATCATACCCTAAAGACCTGAGTTTTGAGTTTGTTGAAAAAGCCATTTTGTATACCAAACAAATGAAATCAACCAGCTTAAACGATAAGTTAAAACAACTGTGTGGGCAAAGTGTATTGGCTGAAAATGAACTCGCCACAGCGGCATTAATCATCTCGAATTACATTGTTAACAACCAAGGGTTGTTAAGTCATAAATCACCACTAGCCACGAATAAAAAACTAACACTACATAACGATGGCAGCAATATTAGCGAAACTTTACGCTTAAAAGGCAAACTGGGGGATTATGTACGTTGTCGTATCACGGTTAATAGCTGCAAGTACCAAATCGTGACTAAACGCTACGATGTACGTGGTAAAGATGATATCGGTCGCGTGGTGCAATTTAATCATAGCCAATCGATTACTGAGAAATCATACATTTACATCAGTGGTTTTATCTCTAAGTTTTATCAAAATCAATACGGTTATACGGTCTCGGTATTGAAAGGCGTAAAACTATTATCTTCATAGCATGACTAAAGCGCTTTTTGTCTGATGCCTAGCACCGCATAATTCCATGAATATAATATACTTTATAAGATCTAGATCGCAACAATTGGGTTTCTATTACTAATGCCTCTCATATTACCAATTTATAACTAGGGTTGTTCATACCCAAGCTGGAGGCGATGGCAATTAAAATCAACATGCCACCCGCGGCCTTTAAAGACCTTTGGGAAACAATACAACAAGGTAATCCTTGGACTGGTATCATTAAGAACAGAGTGAAAAATGGGGTTTTTTACTGGGTAGTCGCCAATGTCATACTCAACATTAAACGCCACCAGATCCCAGGTAAACTGGTAAATCCGGTGGTAAACCACTTAACCTCGCCATCTTTAATAATTAAGATGGTTGGGATTACTTTTACTTGCCAGTCGCTGCCCAGCTCATAGTTTTTATCGTTGATCACATCAAAGTCATACTCATGATGTTGTAAGTATTTTTTCACCCGCAGATCTTCACCAGAGCTTAATGCCACAGTAACCACCGGATAGTACTCCGACAAGGTATCAACAGCAGGGCTAACAAAGCTACACACAGGGCACCAGGTTGCCCAAAAGTAGACAACCACTGCTTGATTTTTACTTAGCTCAGCAATATCGACCGTTTCACCCGACAATGTCGTCCCAACTAACGCAGGAATATTATCTTTAGGAAAGTCTTTGCCACGCCATACATCGACAGCAGTGGTAATAACCAGCGCTAACAACATAAATATTACTAATTGTTTTATCCAACCAAGTAGTCGTTGCTTCATCTAATCATTTCCTTTGGTCATACACATACCAATATTAATACCAACTGCATTCAATAATGTGTGATTGATCCAATGCCATTGGTAGACTCGGTTGTTATTGCTTACGTTTAGCCGCAAGTGCCGCTTTAACTTGTTTCTCTAGTTGGCTATAAGGCACTAAACCACCGATAATTTGATCACCAAAGATAAGACCCGGCGTGCCACTTAGTCCAAACTCACGCATCAACGTCATACTACTTTCAATTGTCGTTTCAGCACTCGCGGCCGTATTATCTAACCATTCATCCGTGCCGGTTATCTTACCCACTTTGGCGATAGCACCACTGTCTAAACGACTTGGACGCGACATTAACATTTTATGTAGATCAGCAAATTTTTCAGGTTCATTTTCCCACACTGTTAAGGCTAAATCAGTTGCTTCTTTCGAACTTGGACCTAAGATAGGGACCAATTTATAGACCACACGTACTTCTGGGTACTCTTCAACTAAACGATCTAATAATGGCTCAATTTTCTTGCAGTAAGGACAATTGAAATCAGTGAAATAAGCAATGGTTAATTCTGGGTTTTCAGCGCCCATCCACGGATCCATTTTATTATTAAACAAGGCTGCGTGATTATCACCTAAACTTTGCTCTTGCAGGGCTTTCACTTTGTTCTGTTCATGGGCCTGTAGCGCAATAATCGCTTGTTTTAAAATCTCAGGGTTGTTTACCAAGGTATCTTTCACCATTTGGTTAAACTTGTCTTGTTGTACAGCCGTCATATCCATTTGTTCAGGTGCTGCCCACGCCATTTGTGTTGCTAAAATAGCGGCAGAGATAGTGGTGGAAAGTGCTAATAATTTCGTTTTCATTGTTATTCCTATCTATTAAATTTGTTTTCCGAATCGTCATTCCCCACGTATACACGCAGGGCAGAAATTCATGATTATTCGCCGCTCGCTTGCTTAATTGCATTCATCACAGCATCGTCACTTAAAATGACCGGCAGTGGTATACCGTTTGGCGCCTTAGGCCCATAAACAATATTGAATGGCACGCCAAAACGGCCATTGTTTTGTAAATAATTTGTCACTTTTTCAGAACGAACAGTCCAATCACCTTCCATCGGCACCACATTTTCTGTTTGCAATTTACTGTATACTGGGTCTTGCAATATCACGCCGATCTTATTGGCTTTACAGGTAATACACCAATCAGCGGTGATATTCACAAATACCGTCTTGCCGGCTTGAACTTCCTGTTCGATTCGTACGGTATCCAGTGCTTGCCAAGCTAAGTCCTCAGGTAAACCATTTGACCATTTACTCGTTGTTAACGACGCCGCTAGCGCGACAGCACTACCCAGCAACAAACCAACACTGACGCTGATAAGTACTGCGCGTTTACCTTTAAGTTTTATCATAAAACCAATGAATATCAGGCTAACAACACTAAACAGACCATAAATAACCAGCGTAGGTAAGAAACTAGACAGCAAGGTCACTAGCCATAAACAAGTCAGCATTAATAAGCCAGCAAACACCGTTTTTACTGAGCCCATCCAACGGCCAGGTTTAGGTAATAGACTGACAAGGCTTGGGAACGTGGCAACTAACAACCACGGCAGAGCCATACCAATCGCTAAGGCAGTAAAGATAACAAATAAGGTTACCGTATCAGCACCCAATGCATAAGCAACCGCCGTACCCAAAAATGGTGCGCTACAAGGCGTGGCGAGTAATGTCGCGAACATACCTTGCAAGAAATGCCCACGATTACTGTCATCACCTGCGGTGGCTAATTTCGTTTGTACATTTGACGATAAACTAAATTCAAATGCGCCTAACATGTTTAATGAGAACACGGCGGTTATCACAACCATGGCAGCAATAAACCAAGGACTTTGGAATTGGATACCCCAACCTATCGCTTGACCTGATACTTTTAATGCAAAGATGAAAACGGCAAGTAACCAGAACGACACGATGATACCAGCTGCAGAAGCAAGAAATTGTTGTCTGATTTTACCTTTCTCGAGTCTTGGCGCATCGATAATCGTGCTCAATTTCATGCCCAGAACGGGTAATACACACGGCATTATATTGAGGATCAAACCGCCTAATAAAGCGAACAGTACGATCCCGATCAGAGACGGGCCTGCAATAGCGACTTGCCCTGCAATAACAGGCGTCGAGAACTCTAACGCTTGATCTGACGTGATGACGGTTAAGTTTAACGTTTTATCGATTAATTCAATCTCACCCAACCAACTACTGGCGTTAAATACCGCAATCAAACTATCAGCTGACTCTTCTACCGTCTGTAATTTAAAGGCCGTGTCTAAGTCGCCATCGATCAATAATGTCGGGGTTTCGCCCCAGTTATAACCAGATATTGTCGCTTGTAATTGACTGTTAGCGTGATCCCATACTAATTGGATCGCGTTATTATCATCCACTTTTTTCGGTACTTGAGTGATGCTTTTATTATATAAAAACATCGCGTCAGCATCCGCTTGCAAGTTTTGAATATCAACCGACATGTTGATATCATAGTCCGTTAACACACAAATAGTTGTACACGAAGATAAGGTTAATGTACCCGCTAATATTAACGGTTTATTAATGTCTTCGAACTGTAACTGCATGGGAAAACTGACCGCATCGGTATAACCATAAGTCTCTAATCCAAGCAATGAGAAATGCTTGGGTACTGGCCACTGCCAATCACTGTTCACAAGGTTTGTCGAATCTTGCCAATCAATACTTGGGGCGATACCACCTTCACCCGGCGAGCGCCAATAGGTTTTCCAGTCGCCAGAAAGCTTGACTTCAAGTACAGCGGATACTGTGTTAGTGGTTGTATCCACTTGCCCTGTCAGCATAAAGCGTAACTGAATTGGTGGGTGTGATGGTTCTTGTAACCAACCTGTTGTTTGCGCCGAAATACTCGCCGAAATAAACAGTAAACAAGTTACAAATAAGGTTTTTATTGTCTTCAAATCATGTCTCCAAAAAGTACTCAAAGTCATCTTATCGATACTTCAATACCAATTGCATTTAGTCGGTTGTCAATAAACAGGTTATGCCGAATGCTTATCTTGTCAAAAGCAGTCTCACATATCTTATTTATAGATGATCATAATAATTCATTAATATACCTGAGTTACAGAAAAGACTTAACTTTAAGTTCAAATAGTAATATCAAATAGTTATTAACTAATCGCGTCTTTATTTATGTCCAAGATATAGCATCTTGAAGTAACTTGGGTATACAGAATATTACTCGTCGAACTTACACAAGATGAGATGACGGCGTTGCGAGGGTACAAATGTATTGGTGAGGTAGGTAATATTAAGCGTCTGGCCCGTGAAATAATGACTAAACAGCATGATCATCAAAATGACCATGACCAGTTCATCCATGTGGGTACTGGCTTTTTGCAACAGCTGCTCAGTCAACTTACAAACACCATCACGGTTATCAGTATAACTGGCATTATAAAGTTCAACAGTCGTTGTCGCACTCAACGGTTTACCACTAGAGATAGGCTGATTAAATGCGTAAGCATTGTTAACCATACAAGCAATCAAAAACACGACTATTAATAGCAGGCTGATATTGGCATTGTTTGTTGGTTTAGTGATGCGCATATTTTTTATGATTAAGCTTATGGTTGAATTCGTCATAGAGTCTCTTTTTACCGATAATCAGTAAATATCACAAGTCCGGCTTATTAAAATTACCCTTCTTTACCAAAAATGGCTAATAATCGCTGCTTTATACTAAAATGTAGTGATGAATTTAATTAACTGCTGGTATTTTTGTGATTTTAGCCTAGAATCCCGCCCTCTAGTTCATTTCTCTTTATGCAGTGTTGATAACAAAACGTATCGCGATGATTAAGTAGAATGAAAAAGCACAAAAAGTTACCTGAGCTAATCTCTGATAAAGTAGCTTGGGTATATAACACTGAATAATCGCTAGGAAATAGACACATGGCTAAAGGTAAAAAGTACGATTTTAATTTGGTATTAGTAGACGGTTCTTGGACTGCTGAAATCGTGAGAAAAATCACATCTAAAAAAACAGTTGTATCAAAAAGCCAAGCGGGCTTTGCTTCAGAAGAAGAAGCAAAAATTTGGGCTGAAACTGAATTAAAAGGTTTCTTACAAAACCAAATCGAACGTAACGCACGTCGCATTCGCCTCGTTTCAGAAAGCGTTGAAGAGAATGCTGAAGAGAGTGCTGAAGAGTCAGACGAATCTGATGAATCAGAAGCATCAGAAGCATCAGAAAAAGACGACGCTTAATATCTCCCCGATATAAGCAACGTCTTACTACCATCGCTAATTACGCTTAATTAGCGATGGACTCTCACATCAAATCTTCTATCGCTTGTAATACACCAACAACCTCAAACGCTTCTATCCGCCTTGTGCCCACATACAACAACGCATCACTTGAACCACCATATGCCCGCGCCAGAATGTTATAACGGATTTTCGCTTCACTGTTGTTATTAATATCCCATTCAATATATTCAATACCATATGAATCAAAATCATCGCGAAGATCGCTACAGCGAGCACAGCTTCGAGCACTGTAAATCACCACCTTAGGTTGATTAAACTCATTAAAATGTTGCTTATAAACACGCTTATCTCGCCAAGAAAAAATGCTGTCACCTTTTATCTCGTACAGAAACTCATTGTAGCTACGTGCATTAAACCCGTTATAGATGTTATTGCCCACCACCAATACCGGTAGCGTTGTACTATCAACATATCTCAGTAATAGCTTTCTACCGTCGGCATTGTCTTTTAGGTCTATCACATCATGTTTTATCGATTTGCTTTTAAGGTGCTCTAACGCAGCGTTACAAGGCGCACCACATTCGCTATGCACGAACAACAATGCTTTAGCAGTGCCACTGGCGTTAAACGCCCCGTCCTTTTGCCAAATAAAACTAAGTAGGCTTGGATTATAATGATTCACAAATGCAATCGCGGCTATAAGCACCATCAACTTTTTCATATCCCTTAATCCTTTCTATGTTGCGTTAACATCCATGGTCCACACTTGCGACTTTAACCATTGGAGTCAGTGAAATAACACTAATGATACAGGTCAATATCTTACAAATTGTTAATGGGCAGCAGTGTATCGAATTGTGGGTAAAGCAGGCAATCAGGGAATAGTATGAGATGAGCATTAACTTTCAATGTCTAATGCATAACTAGAAATGTCGTCCTAATAATGGAGGAAATATGAGGTCGTTAAACGACCTCATATTTGGTAGAAGCTAAGTTTATAGTGGTACAGTTAAGCTTCTTGGTCAGCATGAGTCAGAATTAAATTGCTACCGTCAATTCTGACGTCTTTGTAACCCGTTAATTTTTCAGCAAGTCCATCAAGCACTTTTTCAGTAAGAGCTTCATCTGATAATTGATAAGTAGTTGTATTTTTACCTGATGTAGCATCATTATTTACTTCAGATTGAATGCTGTTTAATAAATTTTTAAGGTCATCATTGTTCATATTTAGACTCCGTATAAATGTATATTGTTTAAGTTTTATTGACATTTTCATGGTAGGCTTTTTGGACTTTCGATTCAATATATTGTTTTAAAGATAAATGTTCTTGCTCTTTAAATACTAAAAACGCGATAAATCGAGTGTGATGGGCGCGCCTAGCCATTGCACTTACTCAGTGTGATCGCGTAAATCATCGCCTGTTACTGCATGGAGTAATACCGAAATCTCTTGCCTGTGTTCAATACACCAAGACACAAATACATCAAAGTCGTCAGCAGTGAACGATGCCTGAAAACTCCACTGTGGATGCGGCCCTACTGGTTTAGTATTGAAGTTACCAACATACAAACCCAGCTCTGCATTGATACTTGTTCTTAATGCTTCAACGTGTGCTTGATAAAAATGCGCATGATAGTTTGCATGACTGTTAACTGGCATATCCATAAATATCTCATAAAATAGGACGATAAAGCAGTAACCACTGACGTTAATATCATTGTTAATCCCCCTTTTCAGTCATTTTCGAGTAAACTGGCCCGGTTTTGTATCTTTCTAACACGGGCTAAATTATTTTGCATACTCTATCTCAGCTAAAATCTGGTGAATTAACAGGTATTAAGCGTTTAACATTATCAGACAATCTAACCGCTTTTCCATTAGAGATCTTGTCACTGGCGAGCAGTTTAGAGATCCTAGACTTATCGAATAATCAGTTAACAACGCTACCAGCAGAGATTGTCCAGTTAACCAAGTACCTGAAAATTCGCTACCAGTAAAACTACGTTGGTTGATCTTGACGGATAACCGTCTTGAAGTGTTACCGGATTCATTAGGCGAACGTCCGCGCTTACAAAAATTAGCACTCGCAGGCAACTGTTTGACTGAGCTACCTCAGACTATGTCTCAGTGTCACAACCTTGAACTGGTGCGTATTTCCGCTAAC
Source organism: Moritella yayanosii (assembly GCF_900465055.1). Lineage (NCBI taxonomy): Bacteria > Pseudomonadati > Pseudomonadota > Gammaproteobacteria > Alteromonadales > Moritellaceae > Moritella > Moritella yayanosii. The sequence goes on from NZ_LS483250.1 coordinate 1,638,773, forward strand.
CGTTTAACAGTATGCCCAGAGCAATTGTTTGGCTTACCTAAACTGGCTTGGTGTGCATTCTCGGGCAACCCATTCAGCCAAACTAACGTATCAATTGATAGCGTGCCGCAATTAGCATCATCAAGCTATACATTGCAAAACGTGCTGGGCCAAGGCGCGTCAGGCGTGATCTCAAAAGCAGTGTGGAATGAGCAACAAACGCAATTCCCTGATGAGATTGCGGTAAAAGTATTTAAAGGTAAAGTGACCAGTGATGGTTATCCAGAAGATGAACTACAAGCTTGCTTGAAAATCGGTAACCACCCTAGCCTAGTGCAATCGCTTGCGCAGGTAAAAGAAGACGGTTACTTAGCCCTGATCATGAACTTGATCCCAGCACACTACGCAAACTTAGGTCTACCACCCTGCTTTAACAGCTGTACGCGTGATACCTTCCCAACTGACTTTAGCTTGTCTATTTCACAAATTGACAAGATCGTGACACAGATGGAAGACGTATTTGTTCATTTACACGATAACCAAGTTTGTCACGGCGATCTGTACGCGCACAACACCCTGTTTGATGTGGATGCTAACATCATCTTTGGCGACTTTGGTGCGGCGACTATGTATCACATGCTAACTGACACACAGCAAGCGCAAGTGAAACAAATTGAACACCGTGCACTACTGCATTTTATTGATGATTTATTAAGTGTTTGTGTTGAAGTAGATAAAGGCAGTGAAGCGTTTAAACGTCTTACACAGCTTGTCGCTACAGCTTAAATTTATCGTTCTTATAACGCGCCATTGCCGCAACGTTTTTATCAACAACAGTTTGCCCAACGGGGGCAAGCGAGATAACAGCTAACTTCAAGTGTTGCAACGCAAATGGAATACCAATAATAGTCACAAAACAGGCTATCGCAGACGCAACATGGCCTATCGCTAACCAAACGCCCGCAAAGACGAACCATAATGCATTACCGATAAAACCAAAGCTGCCGGTACCGATGTCTTCTGCACGGGTTAATTCATCACGAAATATGGCTTCTTTACCAAACGGGAAGAATGAAAATCCAGCGATAACAAAACAAGAACGCCCCCAAGGAATACCTACAATACTAATAAACGCTAATATACCGAATAGTACCCATGCAAGTCCCATAATGGCACCTCCAAACAGAAACCAGATTATATTACCAAGTGTTCTCATGTTATCGCCCTATATCGACTAAATATAAATTAATGCAGTACATTGGCTTTTCGACTGCAAAAGCACAATTAAATTCAAAATTTATCTACCCTATCCATTATTTAGTCTATACAATTTTAGCTTTCATTATATGCTGAGGGCCGGCAGCGCCACCAAGGTATAACTCGCCTGTATCTTGCAGACCTGCTTTTTGATAGCAACTTACCGCACCTGGATTCTGACAGTTTACCGTCAAATATAGTGACTGATAGTGAGGGTAGTTTTCTTTAAGGTATGGAAGCAGTGCCTTAACCGCATTACTACCAATGCCTTTGCCTTGCAGTTTCGCATCAATGACAAATGTTCTAAGTCCAACGCTCGGTTCTGAACAAAACGCGAATGTTGACGAATAAGCGATATCAATTTTAAAAAATCCAACCACGTCATCATGATACTTAATAATATGAAGGTGCGTGGTCGCACTGCCATCGGCAAGAAACGCTTCTGCAGAACTCGCAAATTTAAGCTGTTCTTTAGGTAACGTAATATGATGAATCGCACTAATATGTGCCGTATTTAATTTTTCAATGGTAATCATAATCAGTCACCTGGTCTTAAATACAGTAAGTAAAAAAGTAAGTAATACGGCTTAACATAATGATATTTAATTAAAAATATTAATTAAATATCGTTAGTTAGATTCAGATAGTGTCTTAGCTACCGGTTTTTCGCGCGTCAGCCACCAGCAAATTAACGAGGCGATAGTCACCATGACCACGCCCTCCCAGAACTTAGTCGTCAACTCGATATCTAATATCATTGCAGAAAAGAAGGTCGATAAAATTGGTGTAAAATACGATAACGTCGCCAAAAACACCATGTTGCCACCGATAATACCGATATTCCACAGCGCATAACCACTGCCCATCACGATACCCGCCAGTAACAAGTCAAACGTCGCTTCTGTGGTAAATACCATGGTAGGTTCATTGCTTATCAAGTATTTAATCCAAAGCACAATCGCAGTACCAATAAAGAACCAAGTAATACCATTCATACCATTGGCGAGCTTCTTCGTTATGTTACAATATAGCGCCCAAATAAAGGCACCAACAAACGCCATTGAATAACAGGCAGGATTGGTTGCTATATTGCTGCTTAATTGGCTAATCGAAATACCGTCATCACCACCCACAGTCCATGCAACACCGAAAAATGACAGGGCAATTGCAGGGTAAAGTAACTTGTTAACGGGTTTGTCACTGATAAATACCGCAAGTAATACCGTTAACGAAGGCCACAAGTAGTTAATGACGCCCATTTCTACCGCTTGGGTGCGGTCGTTTGCCATGCCTAATGCCAAGGATAGGCAAATTTCATAACTGATAAACAGTCCACCGCCAATGAGTAAATAACGGGGTGGAAAGCTTTTAAGCTTAGGAGCGCCTAACACAATCAGCAAAAATACCGAGCTGACGGTGTAAATCATCGCAGCGCCGCCAATCGGCCCTAATTGCTCGGCGACATTACGGATAAGCCCGACTATGGTGCTCCACAGTAAAATTGCCAAGCACCCTGCAAGGGTAAATTTGTGTGTATTAATCAATAGGATGCCTTTGAAATAATTCAGTAATGAGTAGGTCAAGTCAAACAATGACGAACATGCACTTATTATTTTAATCTAAGCTACTTTTCTTGGTATAGGGGGTAATAAAATATCGGGGTAAATTTAATCTTGGTTTAAATTACAGAAATATTCCTCGCATTACGAAAGATGCGAGGAATATGAAATGATTATTAGCTACGGCTAGTCACGTCTAATAAATGATAGCCAAATTGTGTTTTCACTGGGCCTTGAACTGTATTTAAAGGCGCAGAAAATACCACTTTATCGAACTCAGGAACCATCATACCCGGGCCAAACTTGCCTAAATCACCGCCTTTAGCGGCTGAAGGACAGTTTGAATTTTGCTTCGCAACGTCAGCAAAATCAGCACCGGCTTCGATTTGTGCTTTTAATTCATTACACTTTGCTTCGTCGTCTACTAAAATGTGTCGTGCAGTTGCTTGAGCCATGTTTTTTCCTTTGTTTTACTGGGGGGTATAAATTAAAATCAGTGTAAGACAAAAAAATAAAAAAGGCGAGGAATGGTTAATATCGTCCCCCCTACTCTTTAACTAAATTACGGTCATAACTTAACCTTTTTGCTGCATCAATCGCGTAGTGTCCTTGGTCCGTGTATTAGAATAAAAAATATAAACGAAACTATCAACACAGTGCGTATTAACATGAAGGAGATCGCTCAATAACATTCATGGAGATCACTTTTTTCTCCGTCTGTAGAGCTAGGTTTAATTTATACTGAGTGATCTCCATCAGTCAAGTTATTGGTCATTTTTCGCATTGATTCGCCCTCTAATTCTATCTTTATCGAGCCATGTACCAGTCGGTCCAGAATTGCATCAGCATGCGTCGATTCTCCGATCATTTTGTACCAATGTTCTTGCGGTAATTGACTGGCAATTAAAGTCGATTTACTGTCATATCGGGCATCAATCAGTTCAAGTAAATCGCTTCGTTGCTGTGCATTTAATGGCTCCAGTCCCCAATCATCCAAGATCAGTAAATCTGCATTGGTTAACTTTCCTATCAGTTTTCGATAGGTTCCGTCAGCCTGTGCAAAAAACATTTTTTCGAGTAGTTCTTTCAGCCTAAAATAAAATACGCTTTGCCCTTGTTGGCAATGCTGATGCCCGAAGGCACAGGCAAGGTATGTTTTGCCACACCCTGTTGCCCCGGTGATCAATATATTTTGATGTAATCGCAACCACTCGCCCTGCGCCAAGGTTCGGATCTGTGACTTATTCAGGTTGCGCTTGGCACGATAATCTAACTGCTCTATGCCAGCATGAACTCTGAATTTAGCTTGCCGTGTTAAGCGCGCTATTTTACGTTGTGAACGTGCGTTAAGCTCATTATCAAGCAGTAAGCTTAGCCTTTCTTCGAACGCGAGTTCTCGGTAATGCGTCGGCTGTTCCGTCTGTAATGTGAGGGCGTCTTTGATGCCGGACAAACCAAGCGTAGTCAGTTGATTATAAATTGTTTTCATTCCATTTCCCTTAATGATAATACGTATTGCCACGCACATTGTTGTGCTCTATTTCTGCTAATAGATCTAACTGTTGTTCAGGTAGTGGTTGGTTATCTAGGCCTTTTTTAAGAATAGATTTGATACCCGCTAATCTTCTTATTCCTGTATGTAAAGCGCGTCCACATGCAGCCTCTAAGCGCGGTGTTGTGTATTGTTTACCTAGCGCAAGCAATCCTAAGCAAACGCGGTAAGCTTGCTCAGGATGTGGCCTTTCTTGCATTAACAGAGTGACGAGCTCTTCTGTTTTTGGGCCAATATCTTGCGCCCATTTCTCAAATCGTTGCGGTGACCATTCCCCTTGTTTTCGATGTGAAACAGGCATATGAGCATCAAGCGTGCTGTGTCCACCAATCTTGTGAGAACGAGGATGCACCGCTACACACTCTCCCTGATGGTATACTGTGACGAGTTCACCGGTAATATGCGCTTCGAGTTTTTTCTTTATCAGTGAATGCGGTACAGAGTAATAATGCTTTTCTATATCAATGTGATAGTCGATATGTACAGTCACCATTTTCACTTGGGTATAGATATACGGTTCAAGGGGTAAGGGTTTCAATTCTGGCTTATCAATGGCAATAAATTGTGAATGACGCGTACCAGGATGCACTTTCATGGCCCGTTGATTGAGTTCAAGTAGCAATTCTTCGATCCGGATATTTAATTGTCGCAAAGAAAAAAAGTCTTCATGCCTCAATGCGGCCATGATCCAGCGCTCTACGATCTGTACAGCCACTTCAGCTTTGGCTTTATCCTTGGGTTTATAAGGGCGAGCCGGCACGATGACCGTATTATAATGCGCAGCCATCTGTGAATACGTCGGGTTAATATCGGGATCATAGCGACACGATCTGGTTGTACCGCTTTTTAAGTTGTCTGGGATCAAGAGCTCAGGAACACCGCCTAAAAAGGTGAAACAGCGAGCGTGGCTCATCACCCAATTTTCTAGACCTTGGGTCCACGTGGCTTCTGCATAGGTGTAATTAGAGGCACCCATCACGGCAACAAAAATTTGTGCCGTTTTAATTTCACCGGTTGTAGGATCAATAATGTTCATCGTCGGCCCACAGTAATCAATAAATAGTTTTTCACCCGCCTTATGCTGTTGTCGCATCGATGGTTTTTGACAACCAAGCCATTTCTTATATAGCCGGCAGAAGTGATTGTAACTATAGAATTTATTGTTATTTCGTTCTCTGTATTCTTCCCATAGTAATTGCAGAGTCATTGTTTTTGGCTTGAGTTCTTGATGGATCACCGACCAATCTGGGGTGGTGATTTGGGGATTGGTTTTGACGGTAGTGTGCAGAAATTTTTGATGAAGAGTCACATCATCCCATTCCTCAGATAACGGCCATGAGGTGATCCCCATTTGGGCTGCTCGATTGGCATAACGAGATACCACTGAGGGGGAGATAGATAAACTTTTAGCGACTTGACGATGGCTCAGTGAACAACCGTATTTGAGTCTAAGGATCTCTTTTAATTTACGCATAGATATAGGTGCCGTTGGCATAGTCATTCCCTTCATCAAAATGAACAGAATAACGGTTAAATACACCTACAGGGCAGTGAAAAAAGCAAGTTTGTCCAATAACATTCATGGAGATCACTCAATAACATTTCAGGGTAAAAGTGATCTTCATGAATGTTATTAGCTGATCTTGATTGAGGTTATTGGGTGATCTCCATCGATGTTATTAGGTGATCTCCATGGTGGTTAATATGCACACAGCGTATAAATCACAATTGAATAGCGAAAAAACATACTTTCTGAGCTGATTAAAGGCCTTACTAGGGAGCATATGACAATGACATAATTTAGCAGAGGGAATGACAGCATCTTCGTCACTCTCTACAAACTTTCGTAATATGAGTCTCTCCGTGAATAACATCTATATCATCCCTGTATTTGACGGCAAATTAGCTGTCTTCACAAAACCGAAATAGGTATCCATTAGGGTCTTGCACAATGAAACTCAGGTACACACCTTCAATTCATCAGTAATTTCCCTATCTAGACACAATAACGTTCAGTTAAATACTAGCAACATTAACCGAGTTTGACGGTTCATTAACAGTTACCTTTTTTTGCCTGACCTGGTGGGCAAAAGCGCCCCTTTGAGTCATGACTGTCCTTTGTACTCACTTTAATTTTCACGTTATCAACTTCCCCCTCAACACGAGTGAGCTGACAGCCACTGAGTACCAAACAAGTACATACCATTACGATCATAATTTTCATAAACCAGCCTAATCTTACTTCGTTTTATATGTACTACTAATACTAGTAGAAAGATGCCACTAAAATTAACTAAGCAAACACAGGTCTAAAAAAGCTACGCTCATAACTTACGATACAATTTGTCTCTTCTGCGAATTGAAAAGCTTTTATACACTCTTGATCATCAAGTGATTTAATTCGATATACCTCGTAAGCGGCCAAACTTGGAAACGTAAATAACGCCAATGCAATATTGCTTGCACCTTCCGATGGTAAAAAGTAACCATTGTGCTGACCACCAAACTTCTCAACCAGTGGGATCCACATTTTAGCGTACGCTTCAAAATCTTTAACCTTTGAAGCGTTAATCACATATCTCAAATAACAAGTAACCATATATACCAACCTCCTTTTAGTCATGTTTATGCTATCCAGTGTACTTAACACCATTTAAGTTTCAAACATAATTCTTATACACTGTCTTCCGGTTCAACAACCAAAATGCGAGCGTCACCTTTTGGATGCGCTGCATTATTCTACGATCAATGATGTTACGACAACGCATTCATGCTGGAGTCGACTGATCAGATAATTTACGCTGTGCAGAAGTCTTAACATGGGTGACATACAGCGGTAAACCGACTAATAACAAGCCACCTGTTAAGTTACCCAATACGGTTGGAAGTTCATTCCAAATAAGGTAATCCATTAACGTGAAATTGCCACCCATGATCATAGAAAATGGGAATAAAAACATATTGACAATCGAATGCTCAAAGCCCATAAAGAAGAACAGCATAATAGGCATCCACATCGCCAGCATTTTACCCGTCGCAGAGGTCGAAATCATCGCACCGACAACCCCCATTGATACCATCCAGTTACACAACATGGCACGAATGAAAATAGTAAACCAACCCGCTATGCCATACTCTTGATAACCCAGAGTCCGAGCTTCACCGATACCGCTCACTTTTGCCGCCAACGCACCGCCGTCGGTATTGTAACCATAGGTTAAAATGAAAGAAGCAAAAAAAGCCACGAGCAACGCACCACCAAGGTTACCTAAAAATACCAATCCCCAATTACGTAAAAGTAGATTTTTGGTACAACCTGGACGTTTATCGATGACTGCCAAAGGCACAAGAGTGAACACTCCGGTCAACAAGTCAAACTTCATTAAATACAACATAATAAAACCGACTGGGAATAAGATTGCCCCCAGTAATGGCTGCCCAGTTTTAACAATCACGGTGATCGCAAAAAAAGCAGCTAAGGCTAAAATAGCACCAGCCATAAAAGCCCGAACTAAGGTATCCCTAGTAGACATAAATATTTTTTGTTCACCGGCATCGACCATCTTGGTCACAAATTCTTTTGGTTCAATATAAGACATTTCATACTCCCTGTAGTGTTAATTACACTACAAGTAGCTATTTTGATGCCAACTTATAAAATATATTATTATTCAACTACATACGATCAACCCCACCCCTTTTAATAGAGTTACAGCACCAATCAAGTGCAACAACGCCCATAAATTGCTCACAAATAGGTATATTTAGTGTGTTAGCTCAAACTTTTTCAGCCTCTATACTTATACACTCGATGAATTAAATATTACCGCTATATTCATCCTAGATATTCTTTTAATTGAGCTATGATCGGCGGTATTGTCGGTGCACAGACGCTAGGTACAGCTTCAATATCAAACCAGTAGCACTTGGGTAATGCCGTTCACTTAAGGTGAACGGCATTTCTTTTTTTCACGGGATACCTATCCTTTGAGCATTTCAACAACCTTGGATATTTCCTCTCTCGCCGATTTGGTAAAATAAATTGCTTGGCAGCCTGAGTAATATTCATTGTGTACTTAGGTATATTCCCTGGAGTACAAAATGATAATTGAGTTAGCTCATGAATGATGTGCATCGAAGCACCATGAAAACTTAATTGATTTGGGTGGATGTCATCGAGTGATGTTGCCATTAGCACCATCTGATAGCGTATTAAATTATACGCAAGTAATATGCCCCATAACTCTTGCCTAATGAGTTCTGGCTGATTACTTCGTAAAGTAAATCGGTTGTCTAATAACGATTGTTTCATTTCTCTGAATCCAAGTTCAATTTCCCAACGATGTGCATATAAATCGATTATATCAGCTGGCGGAAAACGCATTGGGTCTGTCATCGATGTCAGGATCTGGACATCTTTCCCTTTGATTTTTCTTGTTAATAGACGAGCTTCCATTGTCTTTGGTAGTTCAGGGAACTTTTTGCGTGATTGAGGTGTAGTTGTTAGTTTGATGAGTTTATCTTGTCGTCCAAAACTTCTAATCACTTCATATTGAGTGTTCTTTTTAAGCGGAATTAACCAGTGACGCATCTCACCCGTTGTTTGCCAACGATGCAACAAACCTAATGAATAAAAGCCTCTGTCGAATAATGTCAGGCTGTGATCAGGGGTATTATCAATTAATCCTAAGGCAAGATTCATCTCGTTAACTTCAACGCTATCAAAAACACTGTTTGTTAATAAATGGCTCGTTAGTTCCATCTGACATACCATGCGAACTTGAGGGTAACTTGCTTTACCATGTTGAGAGCCCGTTCTAGCGAACCCTTTACTGTTTTCATCAGTATCTGGCGTTCGCCATACAACACCGTCGACACCTAATAAATTTAATCCACACCAGTTTCCGTGGTTAGCAGATTGATTCCATTGTTTTTGGGTTTGCTGAAAGACAGATTCAATGACTTTACTTCCTAGTTTTTTTCGTGCTTGCGTGACGGCACTAGAAGCTACATACGGCATACCACTAGGTAAAATAATATCTAATTGGTTAAGTAGCTGGCGCATAGGGAATTTTCGAAATAGCGCCATGCCAATAACTGCCCATACCATATTTTCCATTGGTAGTTTACGCTTTCGAATAGTAGCAACACCGTTTTCTTTTAGTCCAGCATCAATTATTTCGGGAGAGAGAATGTCGGTTAAATTCTGAAACTCAGTGACATTATTTGAGTTAACTAAAGAAAGAGCTGTGGAAAGTTGCATAAAAAATCCGGTGAGTTCTGATCACCGGATTTTGATCTCATTTACTAAAAAAGCAAGATATTTAAGCTTAACTGATCGGCATTAAGCACTTGGGAGCCTTTGATGAAAATAATGTGGACTACATCTTGAATCATTTTAATCCTTAAATATGGTTTTTCTCTACGATTTAATGCCCGTATGTATTGTTAATTTGAGCGATTAACAAAGCAGAGACTTACCATTTCACGCCATCTGTTTGACAGCTAATGTCAGCAGCTCTAAAGTGTGCTCCAACCCTTCATATGGAGCAAAGATGCACTCACCTTATATCAATACTTGTTTCTTAAACGGATTTAGCTCTCTCGTACTTTCTAAAGGTGGAAATGTGTCTGCTCTTTACGAATCAGTTGGTTTAGATAAAGCTATATTTTCAGAAGATAGTTTGCTTATTCCTTATGACAAGTTTGTCTATCTTTTGGAGGCCGCAGCTGCGCAGTTAGACTTCCCCGACATCGCGATGCAATTAGCTCGACAGCAAGATATGATGATCTTGGCACCATTAGGTTCGATGCTCAGCGATTGTAATAATGTCTCGGAAGCATTAGAGGTGATCGTTAAATACCTAAAGATCTTAGTATCTGGTTATCAAGTGGATATTCAGGTACAACAAGACCACTTCACGGTCAGCTTTTATCTTGAACAGTCGCATATTCAGGAGTTAGTGCAATATCAAGATTATGCGATGGCGAGTGCGGTAAATATTCTCTATGGGTTACTCGGTAGATCTTTTCCAATTAGAGCCTGTTATTTTCTTCGCAGTGAACAAGATCAACAACGCATTTCTGAATATGCCCAATACTTTGGCTGTCCGGTCGCTTTTAATAATCGCACCCTTTCACTTACCTGTGACAATTCGGTTCTACAGCTCGACATCGGAAACCTTGTTAAACAGCTTAATACCAGAATCAATAATACCAAGCCAGTACACAACGAATGCATCGTGAAACGGGTTTCAAATGCGATTAGTTTTTCACTCACCAACAGCGTATATAGGTTAGAAGATATTGCATCATCGATGCATTATAGTCAGCGCACTCTCCAGCGTAAATTAGGTGAACAAAACACCTCATTCAGTGCGCTGCTTGATTCAGTCAGATTCAATATGGCGAATCAATATTTGAAAAACTCTTACTACCGCCAAACGGATATCGCAGTGCTACTTGGTTATAATAGTTTAAGCGCATTCAGCCGCAGTTATCATCGCTGGAGTAGTATTTACCCTAATGAAGCTAGAAAACGAATGCTAAAAGAATAATCAATAGCTCAACAACTTAAGTCTGCAAGGTAAATGCCAGCCTAGATGAACTCACAACCAGCGACGAACTTTTGCTTGATAACTGATGAATTCAGATCCGAAGATGTCTTTAAGCGCTCGCTCCTCAGGTTTAATCTGAAATTGGTTCATATAAAGCACGAAACCGACCACACCGATACTGACCCAAGGTGATGATAAATACATAACCCAAGCGAGTAAAAATAAGGCTAAGCCAACATACATAGGGTTACGTGATATGGCATAAATACCCGAACTTACTAGCGCAGTCGCTGCTTCAGGTTCTAAAGGGTTAACCGTTGTTTTAGCACTTCTAAAAGAAACCACACCCGCAATACAAAAAAAAATACCTAGAGCGACAGTCGCAGCTGATAATATCAAACGCGCCACGGTATTCATCTCAACCATAGGTACAACAAATGAAATAGCCCACATAGCAAACGCAAAAAGCCCCGCTACAAGTGGTGGTGGCACTCTATGTTTAAGTACCGTATTTTTAAGAGCTTGCATCCTAGTCTCCGAGGTTATCCACGTTGTGATATATCACTATAGTCCTGCCTGAATCATCTTCTTAATGACAACAGCTTTAACGAAGTGATCCAATTTATGTATTTGGATCCACCAAGTCGCGGCTTCCATCAACAACTCAGAGTTATCATTTTTGTTGGCGAAAAAGGCATAAAATGAAAGACCAACATTATCGCCTTTGCTGACTATTTTCTTATTACAAACATCGATTATTTTATTTCTTAATTCTTGTCTCATTATGTACTCATATTAAAAAGTGTTCTTCCATTTGTGGTCGATGTCAACTACGCAGCACCTATGTATATTTATTATATGCCATAATCTCGTTCTACTTTTAAAATACGCACCTTAAAAGAATCATACCAAAACTTACGACCAATTTTTTGAGCTGTTAAGTGCTCAGTGTTCGCTTTCCAATTTTTAATTGACTCGAGATCTGCCCAATAAGAAACGGTGATCCCAACATTTTCTCTTGCTGATTCAACGCCCAAAAATACAGATTGCTGTTCTGCTAATTCAACCATCCGCTTAGCCATTTCATCATAACCATGATCACCGTCTGTACGTGTCGAAGTGAAAATAACAGAAAAATAGGGGGTGTTGGCGATAACTGACATTTTTACTCCAAAGTATCTAATTCTGCAAACAACAGAGGCCACAAATCATGGCACTGAAGTGCAGAGTTTCACTGCTGATTGCTATGGGTTTTATCCCAACACTAATTGATTTTAACCCCAAATACCCGTATAGCGAATAACAAAAAAGATCGATAAAAATAGTGATTAAACACAATATTGCTAATTGAGGGATAATTGGATGAGATATATCAATAAAGCAGAGAGCGTCACAAGCCTCATTTCAGAATTAACTGAAGGCAAAGTTAACGATGTTACTTCTTGAATACTCAAATCAATTTAAAAAAGACTTCAAGAAAGTAACTAAAATGTCTATCCCTGACATTATTGAATGTAGGAAATGTAATTTCTACACTTCAAAAAGAGCTAGTGCTAGAAGCAAAGTATGTTGATCACCCTTTATCTGGTAACTGGAATGGTTTCAGAGATTGCCATGTTAAGCCAGACTTAGTCTTGATATATCGCCAGCATGAAAACGCCCTACAATTGGCTCGTATCGGATCTCACAACGACGTTTTTTAACTAAATAAGATGTCCTTGTCCTACTTAGAAAAGTTTGCTGTTTACTTTACAAGTTATATATTTTGCTCATAATTACACTTGCTACCATCAAGGCTATACTCGACATAAACCAACAAAAAGAAAAAATAAGCAACGTTTGAATATGCTGAGGTACATGAGTCCGTTTTTCAAACATGCCATAACGTTTAGCATGAAAAGACCAAAGGAAAACGGTTGCATACTGTAAGACCCCTTGCCCAGCAAAAAATATATTCAATGAATAGAATCTAACACCATCATCAAGAACATCCTCTAAATACGCTAACCATTTAGATTTCAAATAAACCACTAAACCTATCCAAATAAAAATACCAAAACAACCAGTAAATATTAAAAACATTGATATTTTTGAAGCTAAAGTAATCTCAGTCATAAATTAATTACCTAACACCAGTTAATTTATACAATTCTTCACCTTTCGATTTACCATATTCTCCACCATACGACCCTCCGGCATATCCTCCAGCACCTCCAGCAACAACGGAACACCAAAAAAAGCTAGACCCTCCAGATGGCAATCCAAAAATTAAAGAGCACGTAGCCCAAGCTGCAATAGCCCCACCAACAGTTCCTCCCGCAATACTTACTACAGCTTTCCCTGTTTGAGCATACTTAGCTTTACTACACACGGCTGTATCATTAACCGTACAAGCTTTTTGAATATTCATGACAGCATCAAAGCCAGTAAGTGCTATCCCTACATAACCGACGCGTTTTAAATTACGTGACATTTCTGCTACAACGGCATAATTTTTATGAAAGGTAGGGATTGTGGTGGCGTTAGCTGCTTGTTTGCTCCATTGATGAATCATGCTCTTACTACTTAGACCTAAGTTACCTCTAATATCACCAGAAACAAGTTTCCCACCAAAAGCAGGTTGTGTAAAACGACTAAGTGCAGCATCTAATCTCGCAAATTGTATTTTTCGTTGAGCAAAGAAGTTTTTATTATGTAAATTGCCACTTGATTGATAACTAGTGACATAAGCACGCTCTAAGTCTTTTAGAATAGATTTAACTTGGTTGGTATGAGCATTCCAAGCAGTATTGCTTACGCCTAAAAGTAAACCATTATAGCTAGCAACATTAGATAAAAATTCATATCTGTTTACGAGTAATTGCTTTTCAGAATTGCTCAATTTCAATAAGGTCAAGTCGACTGCTTTAGCTATATTTAAGAACTCTGATTCTTCAATTGTACATTCTTCGGAACCCTCAGGTGACAGTAATACCACTTGCCCAACTTGAACCATGCCATTTTTAATATGGGCATTAACCATTTTAAAGTGCTTATAGGTATCTTCTGAAGGAGAGTTATACATAATCATAATCAGCTGATCGACAGGCATCTGCTTTTCAACAATATGTACCGCTTTATTTCGTGCATTAGGTAGAGCATCCATGCTTTATTCCTCTAATTACATTAATTACATTTTACTTTGTCAACTGTCTTATTAACTAGTTCAAGCCATCATCGATAAGTTATCACGCATATAGCTTGTGCGGAAGATGAGAAAAGTACTAACTACCACTACTCGTTTCAGTGACTTTATTGAGCTAGAAAAACAGTGTTACAGCAAGTGTGATTAATTATCACAACCAAAATTTTCGATAATTCCATTATACGAATTATTACAAGTCCTGCTATTACCTGTATACCATCGTTTTAATTTTGTCGAAATAGCTAATTTAACATCCGACAATTGAATTTTATCTAACTGCCGGGTTTTACCTAATTCTATTATGTGCTTGCTCTCAGATTGAAATTCAGCACATAGATATAGTAATGCCTTTAATGATTTTCTAACATCCACAGGTAACTCATGCATTGCTTTCATCGAATGTTCTTTTAAGAATTCATAATTTATTTGCTTTGGGAAGACAAGTGGTGAAATATCCACAAAAGTAATCTTAGTGTGATCAACAAGCCATAGTTTACAAAAAATAAAATGAAAATTTCTCACCATACCCTCTGCATCGACAACTAAGTCACCTATTTCAACGAATAACGCTTTCAATGATTCCTCTGTTTTAATTTTTTGTTTTTTCTTTCTATAATGCCCGTAGCCCATATCGTAATTAAAATACCGATAAATGCACTTAAAGATGCCACAATTAAACTCGATATTAATGTCATATAACCTCATTGTTTAAACAAAACATTAAATATATTTTACAATCAAAAGTATAAATCCACATAGTATATAAAAAAGCGATAGCAAAAATCCTATCGCCTTTCAATTCATAGCCTATCGATAAACCTTAAACTAACCCACCACTTCAAACGAACTCAGCCCTAAACCACTGCCCTTGTTCACTCTAACCTGCACAGGAATACGTTCTTTTAAGGCTTCTACGTGACTAATTACACCAATCATCTTGCCTGACGCATTCAAGTTATCGAGTGCATCCAAAGCGATATCTAATGTCTCGGCATCGAGCGTACCAAAGCCTTCATCAAGGAATAATGAATCAATGCTGGTCTTATGGCTAACCAAATCTGACAAGCCCAGCGCCAGCGCTAAACTCACTAAGAAGCTTTCGCCGCCGGATAAGGTTTTGGTATCACGCACTGCATCGGCTAACCAAGTATCAACCACTTGTAAGGCCAAGGCTTCACTGCCAGATGCTAGCTTACGCTGTAACTGGTAGCGGCTGTGTAAACGGTTTAATTGTTGGTTGGCTAAAGTCACCAAATGATCCAGTGTTAACCCTTGCGCAAAGCGGCGGAACTTACTGCCATCTTTAGAACCAATCAAGCTGTGCAGGTAAGCTTTGTCATCGTAGTCTGCTTCACAGGTTTTAATCTGTTGATAAAAATCGGCTAAGTCGGCGTTACGAACTGCATCATCAGCAAGGCGCTGTTTCAACTCACCTTGACGTTGTAAACCTTGATTTAACTGTGTCGTTATCTCGTCTAATTGAGCAACCAGAGTGGCAATATCCAATGCAGTTACTTTAGCTTGTTCCAGCGTTAGCAAACGCTCATTGGCTTGTTCAAACAACGCCTGGCAACGTGTTAAGTTCGCGGTCAATTGTGATTTAAGCGCCAATAAACGCTGTTTTTCTTCTGTAGGCAGTAACGCCTGATTAAACTCAGCGTCAGAGGCAAAAGGACTTGCCGCTAATGCGTGTTGCCATGTCGCTAAACAATCACTTGATTCTTGCTGTTGCTGCGTCAAACCTTGTAGTAATGTCGTTAACTCACCTTGCTGTGCATGCAATTGATTCGATAATGCATGATCTTGTGTTGAACATGCTTGATGCGCTTGTTCTGCTGTCGTTAATTGCAGTTGCATAGCTTGTCGCGCTTCTGCCACACTACGCTGACCAAATAACTGCTGACGTTGTTGCTGTTTAGCAGTGAGGTCCTCAGACAAACTAGACAAGGTTTCTAGGGTTTGTGCTATCGCCAATTCCAGTTTCGTCAGCTGTTCACGTAATGGCGTAAGCTGAATTTCAGCCGCGACATACTGCTCATTCGCTGCCTGTAACAACTGCGCTTGCTGTTCCCAAGTTTGTAGTGCTTGCTGACACTGAACTAACCAGTGATCCAGTTGATTCCATTCCGGTAACGCAAGTCCTAGCTCTGTCACGCTATTAGTCAACGCTTGTTGTAACTCGGTTAATACTTGCCCTTGTTGCTGCGCTTCTTGCGCTAGTTTCTGATCGGCGTCTTGTGTTGCTTTGACATCGCGATTTACCAATTCAATTTGATGTTGCAGCTGTGCACTGTTCTTATCAAATTCAGTCAATGCCTGCTGCGCACTTTGTAATTGCATGTTCGCTGTTTTCAACGCTTGAATACGTTGTGATAACTGCGCTAATTGCACACCTTGCTGTTGGACAAATACCTGGGTATTGGCACTATCAGTGATCACAAGGTTGGCATTGAGTTGCTGATTATGATCCTGCCATTGCGCAATCAAAGACGCTAACTGCTGCTGCAATGTGGCATTACGATGATTAAAGTGTTCGAGCTTGGTATTCGCTTCTACTAAGCGGTTTTTAAGCTCACCGCCATCGGTTTCAATCTGCTTGAGGTTCAGCTCTAATTGGGCTTTACGCTGCACAGTCTGTGAATCGGCAATATGTTGGTATTCTTCCACCAGTGGATGCTCGGAAGAACCACATAACTGGCAGGCTTGCCCTGGCTCTAACTGACTACGTAATTGTTCTAGACTGGCAATTTTTTGTTCTTGTTCTAATAAACGCTGAACATCGTTTAACTCGTTCTTTTTGGTTTTAAACAGCTCGCGCTTGGCGGTGATCTCAACATTAATACCGCCGCGTTGTTGCTCTAATGCAACCATGCTTGCTTGATTAGCCTCAAACTCTTGCGACTCTGTCAGGTAACGCTGTTGTAAACCAGAAAGCTGTTCAACAATACCCTGTAAGCGTGACTGCTGGTTAAATGCCTGTTCCAGATCTGGTAAATCATCACCTACAAGTAAATCAGAGACTTGCTGCTGCGCTTGATTAACCGCGTCTTTCATCGACTGCTCGCGTTCAATATTAGCCGCAACGTTATTCGTTAACCGCTGTTGCGCAGCTAAACTCTGCTGTAATGACTGCTGATTGGCGACCTCTTGCAGCTGCAGTGTCGCCACATTAGCTTGCTGTTGATTGCATTGCTGTATCTGGCTTTGCCATAACGGTAATCGCATACTTAACTGCGCATCTTGTGCATGTTGCTGTTGATAGGTTTGGCATGCGTTAACCGTCGTCTTGGCTGTTTCGGCTGTTTGCGTTAATGCGGCTAAGCTCTGCTCCGTGGTTTGCAGTTCGCTATTTTGCTGTTGCTGCTGTGACTGACATTGCAACTGCTCTTTACTTAGCTGCGCACACTCATTATCCAATGGCATGATCTGCTCATTGATTAATATTTCTTGTGCTTGGCTTTGTTGTTTACTGGCATCAAGTTGTGCTTGGCTAGATTGCAGTTTAAGCTGGTTATCAGCAACCGCAGTTTGCGCAGATGTCACTGACGCTTGCAATGCCTGTTGCTTTTGTTCTAATTCAGCCAACTTGGTATTCGCTTGGCTTAAGTGGGTAAAAGGTAAACGTAATGCTTCTGCAGGTTCAGCCTGTTCTAATCTATTTAATTCGGACTGTTGAGTTGCGGTTTCTTGCTCTGCATTAACTAAACGCGTTTGCGCTTCGGTCACGCCGACTTGTGCCTTTTCAAGCTGTTCACGCCATTGCTTTTGCTGTTGTAAACTAGTTTGCTGCTGAGTAAGGTCGGTAACTAAGGTTTCTACCCCTGTTTGCTCACCGACGATCTCAGCACGTTGTTCGTCACTGAGTAAGTTAACCCCATCCGCTTTCGCACGGAGTTTATCTAATTCTGCTTTGGCTAGGTTATGGCTTTCAAATACCGCTTGGGAGATCTGGCCATAAATTTCGGTACCAGTTAGTTCTTCAAGTAATTCGGCGCGATCATTCGCTGGCGCATTCAAAAACGCGGCAAACTCACCTTGCGATAACAGCATAGATTTACGGAAACGAGAGAAGTCTAATCCGGTGATCTCAGCCACCAGCTGCTTTTTCAATTTCACTTGGCTGGCCAGAATATTACCCGATACAACTTCTGCCAGTTCTACCTTCATCTCTTGTAAATTGCCCTGCGGACTGTTTTTAGCCCGGCGCTGACTCCAACTGGCGCGATAACATTTACCCTGTACTTCAAATTCAACTTCAGCTGCACATTCTGCGGTATTACGCGTCATCACCTCGTTTTGCGATTTCGATATCACTAGGCGTGGCGTCTCGTGATACAAGGCCAGACAGATCGCATCTAAAATCGTGGTTTTACCCGCACCCGTTGGTCCGGTGATCGCAAATAGACCATTACTTAAAAACGGTTCTTGATCGAAGTTAAGCTGCCATTCGCCTTTTAACGAGTTAATATTTTTAAAGGAAAGACGTTTGATCTTCATTATTTTTCCTCCTGCGTTGCATGCTCGACTTGCTCTACAATCTGTTTAAAGGCTAATTCGATACGAGATCTACGGGCAATTTCCGCATCAGTGGTAAACTCAACGCCTGCTAAACAACGCTGGAAAACATCATTCACCGACAATTCTGATAGTGTTTCTTTTACTTGGCTATGCAAATGCTGCTCTCTGTCTTTACGGGCGCGACGTACTTGTAATACTTCAACAGGCAGGTCTGTGGTCATCATTTCAATGCGGGTTTGTAAATCGGTTAAATAATCTTGTTCTTGCACTTCGATGCTTAACCAAACCGGTAGCTCACCCTCGTGGCTTTTAAACTCGGCTAATTGTGTTTCAATACTTTCAAGGTTGCCTTTAAGTACCTGCATAGGCTGAAACTGGGGAATAGTTAATTCCGTTACCCCCTCTAACTTACCCTCGGAAAAATTCACCAGGTTAACGCTCTTTGGCTGTTTCACTTCATCAAAACTGAGTGGAATTGGTGATCCGCAATAACGGATATGCTCTGATTTTGCGACCTTCTGCGCGCGATGAATATGACCAAGGGCAATGTAATCGGCAGCCGGAAACTGATTAGCAGGGAATGCTTCTAGCGTACCAATATAGATATCGCGCACCGACTCGGTGACCGATACACCCAGCGCAGTTAAATGACCCGTGGCAATAATCGGCACTGCGAACCCAAGTTGTTCACGCTTTTGCTTAGCCAATTGATACAAGTTAGCGTAATGCTCAGTAATTGCCGCCCCTAAACGTTGCTGTTTCTCTGTACCTGATTGCCATGCTTCACTTTGCATCACATCACGGGGGCGAATAAACGGTACCGCGCAAAGCAATGCACCAACCTTACCTTGACGATCCTTTAACTCTAGCACCTGCTGTTCTAAATCAAGCGACACGCTCGAGATAACGCGGGTATTAAGCTGGGACAATAATTGCTTTGATTCATTTAATGTTGCCACAGAATCATGATTACCCGCTAGAATAATTAACTGACACTGGATTTTACTCATGGCAACAACAAAACTATTGTAAATCTCGCGCGCATAACTTGGCGGTGTGCCAGTATCAAAAATGTCACCCGCGACAATAACCGCATCCACTTGATGCTGTTCTATCTGCTTGAGTAACCAAGCCATAAACAGGCTGTGTTCATTAGCGCGACTTTTAGTAATGAAATGCTGGCCAAGATGCCAATCTGAAGTGTGCAGTATTTTCATGAAACGTTAGTTTCCTTGTGGTAAAGGTAAGCTATCGCTAGTGTAAATAAATACAGGTTTTACTTCCAGTTGTTTTAAGCATATTCGCTTAAGTTACAAAAAATTAACATCACTGTCATTCTGTGCGAGAATAACCAAACTACTACACATTTTAAAAGAAGTATTGTCCATGCAAATACACCACATTGAAGGTTATATTCAAACTATTCTGTTAGTCGAATATCCAGACAAGTTATTGTTACTTGATGGTGGCTGTCGATGTGACGTACCGGTGATAACAGCTTTCATTACTGAAACGCTACAGCGCGAGATGAGTGATTTAAAACTGATATTGGTATCGCATATGCACCCAGATCATGCTGGCGGTGCACACTTATTGCGTAAAAAATTTAGCTGTAAAATTGCCTCGGTTGGTTTTGAACAGCAGTGGTATCAAGGTTTCAAAGGACGTATTGGCCATGCTATTGATCTGATGTTGGCGTTATATGTGGCCCGCCGCAAAGGTAAGAAATTCAAAAATATTTATTATCATCCACATCTGCACCCCGATATTATTTTACACGACGAAACTTGTGTGCCTGACTTTAGCGAGTGGATGGTGCATTTTACCCCAGGACATACCGATCGTGATCTGTCGTTTTTACATCAACCCACACAACAGATGTATGTGGGTGACATGATCTTAAAACTAAAAAATAGATTCACCTCACCCTTTCCGATATACCAGCCTAAGGCCTACAAGCAATCATTGAACAAACTATTGCAACTTAACATCACTAAAATATTAATGGCGCATGATGGTTATACCGAAATTAGCCGTGAAGATATCCAGCGCTTAATCACCAAGAGTCCCAATCGACCGTTAACTGTCGAAAAAGTAATTAAGCACAAATTTAAAAGCTTCATTTTCAATAACAAAGCGTAAATATGATTGTGTTAAAAGCATGACTCATTTTCTATCAATATTTACAGCTCAGTTCTTTCGGTCGACGATATTCTGCCGGTAGTTTCGTAATTGCCTTACGCAAAGCTTTAATTCGAGTATCGTGTGATGGATGCGTTGATAAGAACTCAGGGGGTTGGTTACCATCTGATGCGGCAGCCATATTACGCCATAACGTCACACTTTCTTCTGGATCAAAACCCGCTTTCGCCATCAATTCTAAACCGACAACGTCCGCTTCAGATTCTTGGGTGCGTCCATACGGTAACACCACGCCATATTGCAGTCCTAAACCTAGCGCTTGCATTGCCGTCTCTCTGTACTCTTGATTTTGTAATGCGTAATCCGTCATCTGTAAGCCAAAATTGGTGATCTTTGATTGTGATAAACGTTCGTTACTGTGATTTGCAGTGACGTGAGCAATTTCATGCCCCATAACCGCCGCTAATTGTGACGGTGTTTTCGCTACTTTTAATAACCCGGTATACACACCAATATGACCACCCGGCAGGGCAAAGGCATTCACTTGTGGACTATCAAAAATAACCACATCCCAATTGGTCGGCTGAGCGACATAATGCGTCAAGGTATCAGCAATGCATTGTACGTAATTGTTCAGTTTAGGATCGGTATTTATTTTTTCTTGCTGTTTGATTTGCTCAAATGACTGTGCGCCAAGCTGTGTCATGTCACTGCTTGAATACAACAAGACTTGATTACGGCCTGTTGGCGATGCAGTACACCCGACAACCAAAGATGATAATACGACTAAAGGTAATATTTGTTTAAACATGCGCCCTCCATATTGGCTTCTTTATTGTGTAAATAGATAACTTTCTATCAAACCAGTATAAGGAGGACACTACGAATAGTAAAATATTAACAACAGACTCAGTATTAAAAATTTTTAAACTGATTGGTTTTTGTATCGTAATGATAGCCAAGTGTATATAATTTATTCGCTAGCGCTTCGGTAGGCATTTCATAACATGCTGAGAGATCATGTAGATCGGGACATTCAAGTCGCAGTTTTTCATTAACAATACCGAGTAGGATAGCGGTATCCATTTGTTCAAAATTACTTAAGTCCATCTTCATCACCCATCAATAATATGCTGATAAGTTAAGTTTAGAAGAGTGAAGAAGATTCCACAGGTAGTGTTAACATTTAATTTATGTATGATGATTTTTTAAACCAATTACTAATAAAAGCAAAACGAGTTTTATTCGGCTTAATTAAAATGAATGAGTATTGTATTCAAGTTATACTCATTCATTCGCCTCAATCGCTGTAACTATTATTCGGACGCAGGAGTCTCATGAAGGTGACGCCATAAAACTTCATCTCCTTCGAGCGTCAATAAAACAGTTGAATGTCTCAATGTCTCGATGTTGTGAGGTAAAATTTGACGTTCAACATAACTCACCAAAGCCCCTTGTGACCACTCTGCTAATATCTCCATTTTATCCATAACAATTTTGATCCCATCCTTTGTACCGCAATTATTCTGAAAAAATGCTTCCAAAGTAAGATAATCTAACTTATGGCCATTGATACTGATCATCGTAAAGTTCCTATCAAAACGCGAAAGTAACGCTTCAAGATCACCTTTTCCTTGTCCAATCCAATCCTCTATTTTTACATGTGTATCGATAAGTTCATTAAAAAAACGGTTCATACTATTTCCTTTTAAGCGTTTATTTTTTTCAAGACAGCTCTGTTATCAATATATAAACAAAGCAAAAGTGGCACAGCAGTAACACCTGCCGCGAGATAAAAACTGATTTGATAAGCACTTAAGCTATCAACTGTCATTTGTAGTAGCTGCAGCATCAAACTCATCATTGCTACCCCAAAACAAAAACTAAACTGGCGATTGATATTCCAAATTGCACTAGCATCAGCCAACGATTCACCATCAATAGTTAAAAAAGCTGAACTCTGGGCTGTGCTACTACATAAAGCACCACCAAAACCCATTAATGAAAAAGAAACCAACAATAGCAGCGGTTGATCCACTGTGGTTATTTGAGATAAACATAAAATACCAATACCTTGAACCAAACACCCCAAAATGAATAAAGGCTTAGGACCACAATAATTAAATAATTTCCCTACAAACATAATGGCTAAAAATGCTGACAGTGACCACGGTACCATCAGTACACCAACCGATGATGCTGACATACCCAACTGCGTTTGAAGGTACATCATTGCGATTAAATTAACGCCCATAAATACACCAGGAATAAACAAATAAATCATCATCGAAATTCGAAGTAATGGATTACGAATTAATCCTAAATCAAGTAATGGCTTAGGATGACGGAAACTATGACGCACGTAATAAACCAATACCGCAACAGCTGCAGCTAACAATATAAGTGCGCCAAGTCGGTTATTGGGGACTGCTAACCAGTCTAAACCGAGTAGTAACAACGTTAATCCCACACTTGCAATAACGAGCCCCCATGCATCAAAAAAGTGGTTTTTTTTAGAAAATGACACTTTATCCCTACGCAGCCATACAAAAACAAGCACTAAAGCAATCAATGTCAGCGGTAAGTTAACAAAAAATACCCATCGCCAATTTAACTGATCAACAATAAGGCCGCCGAGAGCTGGAGAAAGTGCCGGCGCTAATAAACCGACTAACATAATGATAGAAGAAAGACGTGCGCGTTCATGACTCGCATAGAGCTGGTAGGTGAGAGTCTGCCCTATCGGAATTAACAACCCTCCACTTAAACCTTGAAGTAAACGTAATCCAATCAGAAGTTCGATAGAGTTAGCAAAACCAGCCAGTGTTGTAGTCACAAAAAATAAAGTGAGCGATAACAAAAATACTCGACGCCCACCAATATGCAGTGCTAACCAAGCACTAATTGGTGTCACTAATATCAATCCCAAAATATAACTCGTACTTACCCAAGTCAGTTGATCAACGCTAGCATTAAGTGCCTGGCCTATCGCAGGATAAGCTACATTAGTAATAAACATATTAATGAGATCGATAAAAAATCCCAGTAAATAAACAATGGCAACTTTAGTACGATATTGCATAAAACCTCCTACAAACGAAAGATATGTAGTCTAAATCTGAAATCACAGTGGATAAATAGGGTATAGTCACTTACACTGTCAAAAATTATTTGACAGTGTAAGTAGAGGAACATGCTTAATTTACAAAGGATGAAAATCTTCACTGCAGTGGTCGAAGCAGGAAGTTTTACTGCCGCGGCAGAGGTGTTGGATCAGAGCAAGGCTGTCGTTAGCTTCAACGTCAAACAACTGGAAGCTGAACTGGGTGTTTCTTTATTGAGGCGCAGTACGCGAAAAATTTCACTCACAGAACCCGGTAAACATTTCTACCAAAATAGCCTACGCTTATTAGCGGATGCAGAGCACATTTTGAACGATGTGCGTCACGAACATCATAGTTTAAGTGGTGTGCTACGTGTCACAAGTACTCCTGAATATGGTGCACACAAAGTTGTACCAGCGCTGGCAGCATTCGCAAAAAAACACCCTCAATTACATATTAATTACATTTCATCGCCCAGGCATGCCGATTTAATTGCCGAATATTTTGACATCGCTATTCGCTTGGGTGAAGTGGCCGATTCAAATTATCACGCAGCATATATTGATAATTTTTCTATTTTCCCTGTCAGCTCTCCAAATTATCTAGCAACGAATAACATAAATACGTTATCTGACTTAGCGCAAGCTAATTGGATCACTAACAGTCGCTTAAAATCGCCATTGCGTTGGCAAGTAATAACACCACAAAAAGAAACTGTATTACTCAATGTCGAAAGTCCTTCAACCATAAAGGCTGATAGCGCTAGCGCACTATTAGCCTTTACATTAAATGGGACGGGCATCGCACTAATACCCGAATGGCTTGTACATCCAGCATTAGAGCAAGGCCAACTCATTCACTTACTCCCTGAGTATATTTTTCCATTACAGAATATTTATGCAATCTATCCTAATACTCGTTACGTTCCTGAAAAAGTGAGAGCTTTTATTGATTTTTTACGAGAGTGGTAGGTACCAAAGTATGCTATCGACCATGGGGCTGGATATCTAGATAACAGGTAAGGCCTGCGAAGGGATATTTAGAAAATATCAAGTCATTGTAATCGACGTAAGCAAAGGCTAGACTGATTTTTTAAACCAATTACTGATAAAAGAAAAACGGGTTTTCTTACGTTGCGCGAGTTTTTCTAAAATGACTTCATCAATCCACTGTTCTGACATTTTACGGGCATTATCGAGGGCTTTACGATCCATTTTACCTTCGATCATTTTCAATACTTTTTTAATTTGTTTATTATCGTCGCCGTTTAATTGTGCCGCATTAAGCCAAGCATAACCTAAACCATAGTGTTGCTGAATACCTTCGGCGTACACATACATCATACCAAGTTGTACTTGTGCTTTAACATAACGCTTTCGCGCTGCTTCCGCATACAATTTAAACGCTTGGATCTTGTCCGTGTCAGTGCCTTGCCCATTAAAGAACATGCTTGCAAGGTTACATTCTGCCGCAGAGACTTCATATTTAATCACTTCTGCTGAGTACGCATCAGGATTACTGGTAAATGAACGCACCGCGATGCTGTACCAATAAAAAGCGTCATCAAAATTGCTTCGTGCATAGCACATATCTGCCGCTGCAAGTTGAGAAAAAGGGCTACCTTGCTCTGCTTCTGAGATAATTTTTAAACTGGGATCTTTCGGCTTTGATTGCGTGTGTTCACTATTATTTGACATGCTTGTGCTTACCAATAAAAAACAAATAGCCAGCAATAGCCGACTGATAGATAAAATTAACTACTATATTTTTATACAGCAGTTGTTACATTCTACCGAAACAACATCCTCCTGCATAGATGCTATTACCACGTTGTTTTTTAACCACTGACAGGTAATTGTTTAAGCGATTTTAACAACCGATTAACCTTGTTTGAATATTCTTATGCTACTATCGCCTTATTAAAGTAGATAAAGGACAAAAAATGTCACAGCAGACAGCAAACAAAGCCGTATTAGTATTCAGTGGTGGTCAGGATAGCACTACCTGTTTAGTGGATGCACTACAACGTTATGACAGTGTAGACTGTATTACCTTTGATTATGGCCAGCGTCATAGCCAAGAGATCGAGGTAGCGAAAAAAACTGCGGCTTATTTCGGCATTAAAAATCATAAAATCATCAATGTTGATCTGCTTAGTGAATTAGCGATTAGTTCGCTAACACGTGACGACATCGCAGTTTCTCACGAACTAATGGATAACGGTTTACCAAATTCGTTTGTACCGGGTCGTAATATCTTATTCATGACGCTGGCGAGTATTTATGCTTATCAAGTTGGCGCAAACACGGTTATTACTGGGGTATGTGAAACAGATTTCTCTGGTTATCCTGATTGCCGTGATGAGTTTATCAAGTCAATTAATCAAGCTTGTAACCTAGGCATGGCGAAAGACTTTAAATTTGAAACACCGCTAATGTGGTTAAACAAGGCAGAAACATGGGCACTTGCAGACTTGCATGATGAACTTGATTTCGTTATTCACCAATCACTGACTTGTTATAACGGTATTGTGGGTAAAGGGTGTGGCGATTGTCCTGCGTGTTTATTACGTAATAACGGTCTAAATGATTATCTCACCAATAAAACGCAACACATTTCGGCGCTAAAAGGCAAGCTACCACGTTTAGCAAACATTCAAGCTACGTTATAATAGCTCGTATTAATAACTCTTATAATAAGCAAGCCAGAACTCAATTGTATGTGCCATTTAAACATATGCAATTGAGTCCCTTTCTTTATTTTCAATTTTTATAAAAAAACGTTAAAGATCAATGCTGATATTGCAATCAGTCCCATGATGGTAACGAAGATATTACTTAACGCGCCACGGTATTGAGCTAATGCTTCAACTTTAGATACAGCGTACATTGGCATCACAAACAAGATCATCGCAATAACTGGTCCCGAAAACATTTCCATCATATTTAAAATACTTGGATTTATTACCGAAACAGCCCAGATACTAGTAAACAGTAGAAAAATAGTCAGCTTGTTAATCGCAGCAGGCGTCATATTTACTTGTTTACGTATCAGACCATTTAAGCCTTCACGTGCACCTAAGAAGTGGCCAAAAAATGAAGATGTAATGGCAATGAAAGCAATTAACGGACCTAGAGAAGCAATTAAAGCATTATCTTTCACATTTGCAAGATACGATAAAACAGATATATTTTGTACTTTAGCTTCTAACAACTGCTCAGGTGTTAAACTAAATACACAAGAAAATACAAAGAAAATAACGAACAAAATAAGCATGATCGACGTACGTTTCAGGATCTGTTCTGACTTCTCCCCAGCTTGTTGACCATAATGGCGTTTTTGTGCCGTAGAAAAGCTAGAGATAGCTGCAGCATGACTAAATGCAAATACAGTAACTGGCACAGCTAACCATAATGTACGCGAGAATTCACCCATATCCATCGCCATTGATATATCAGGCACTTGCCAATCTTGGATCATATAAATTGACAGTCCAGCAAGAATAAGCACCAATGGATAAACGATGATCTCAAACGCTTTCAGCACTAACTTCTCTCCACCCATCATCACACCCACCATGCCAGCAACCAATATACCGGATAACAACACACGTGAAGGAGATGCTAAACCAAGCTGATTAACGATAAAGCTATCGACTGTATTGGTTAACCCGACACCATAAATAAGTAAGATCGGATAAATCGATAAAAAATAAAGAACAGAGATAATGCGACCCGCATTAGGACCGAAGTGCTCTTCAACAACATCGGTAAAATCAGCATCCGGGTTCTTCGATGACAGTATAAATCGAGATAAGCCTCGATGCGCCAAGAACGTCATAGGCCCTGCAAGCAGAGCTATAATGACAAGTGGCCAGAATCCACCAGCACCTATATTGATCGGTAAAAACAATATGCCTGCCCCTACGGCAGTACCAAATAAACTAAGCGTCCACTTCGTATCATGGGCGTTCCAGCGGCCAGTAGTTGAATGATATTTAGATTGTGGTTGAGAATGAGATTGACTACTTTTAATATTTAACACGTATTATCCTTGATATATCGAATGCAGAGTATTAAATAGATCTTTAACTAAAATGCAGACAACTTATCTACCCACACTTTAAAATCCAGTGGAATAGACAATACATAGGCTTAATATCGATGTAAAGTATTGCTAACTATAATACAACATAGGTCACATCAAATTTACACATTTGTGGGTATACACACACATATGGCGATGAAATAACAGCGTAATAGTGATCGATGACCAGCTCTGTCTCTAAACAAAGGAACAGAACGTTTCGCCGCCAGAAATAATTACATCTTTGGATCGATCTTTAATCTCGACATAACTACCTTCGTGCCATACCGCTAAATCACCAGAATGGAACCGATCACAAGCAAAGGTGAACGAACACTTTGGCGCGCGTTTAAGCATGGATTAATCTTGGGCTATACAAAAATAATATTATGCAATTATTTACTATCACCGTTAATACCGCACTGTTAGTATGCTGATTAAGGTAATGTAGGTAAGTGATATAGGTAGACATAATGCGACAAGAAAAAATTGAATACTGGCATAATCCTGTATTACCCAATATTGAACTAAGCTCAGCGAATGTTGAAAAATTTGCTTTCGAACGCCACATCCATCTTGATTATCACATTGGTATTGTAACCAGTGGTTGCCAGCAATATTTGCATAATGGGAAGCAATACCACCTTGCACCGGGCTTTATGTCTACGTTAAATCCAGACGAAGTACACAATGGCGAGAACATTACCCTTGGTGGTTATCAATCGCATGTAATGGCATTACCCGTTGATTATGTTAACGATATTAGTCGAGAAATGAATCAGGCAGAAACATTTTTTAATGCCCCACTTATTCACAATCCGACGCTATCGCGTGCCTTCTTACATTTACATACACTCTTGACCACAGAGCAAGATGGTTCTGCACAACTGCACATCGAAACAACAATGATCGCGTTCATCACAGAATTGTTTATGCACCATAGTGGTATTCCGATACAGCAACACATATCAACCAAACAACTATCAACACAGCAGCTAAGTTATATTAAAACGTTATTCCACGATGAACCGGGTCAGTCATTCCAATTAGATGATTTAGCACAACAGCTTGATTTAAGTAAGTTTCAATTTCTACGTCAATTTAAACAGTCGATGGGCATGACACCCCATGCATATTTAAAAAGAGTACGATTAGAGTATGCGAAAAAAGCGTTAATCAAGGGGGGTAACATATCTGATGTGGCCTACCAAGTTGGATTTTTTGATCAAAGCCATTTCAATAAAGCCTTTAAATGTGCATTTTTAATTACCCCTTCGCACTTTCAACGCCGCGTACTCTGATTCCGCTTAAACTATAGTCACCTTTAATAAGCGTATTAATCGATATTATTTTTCCGTGCAATTTTTTCCTATAGTTCCCCTTTTATACACTGCAAAATAGCGACAGCATTTACGTTTAAGGATTTATCAATGAACATCGAACTGTTGTTATCACTCGCTATTATTCATGCTGTTGCCCTAGTTAGCCCAGGCCCAGACTTTGTTTTGGTTGTAAAACTTGCTAGCCAAGAATCAAGACGCACCGCAATGGCCTCTGCAGTTGGCATCTCAATTGCCATTTTAATTCATACTATTTTAAGTTTAACCGGGGTAAGTCTAATAATTAAAAGCTCACAAACCTTGTATATAATTGTGCAGATGGTTGGAGCTAGCTATCTCGCATGGATGGGATTTGGTGCAGTAAAAGGTGCCCTGCAACATTGGAAAGCGAAAATATCGGTAGACAATAATCAACTTAAATTAAACCAATTGACACCTAAACAGGGCTTTATGCAGGGGTTGTGGACTAATTTACTTAACCCGAAAGCCATGGTGTTCTTCATTATCTTATTCTCAGCCATGATCACACCTGATGTTAGCCTTCTCACTAAACTATCAGCTACCGTTATCATGTTTGGATTATCCTTGATTTGGTTTGTGTTTATCGCATTGATTCTATCAAAACCGGTGATCCAACAACGCGTACAAAAAGCAGCGCCAGCAATCAACTTGTTTACAGGGCTGCTATTTATCGCAGTATCAAGTGCCATCATGTATAACTTGCTTGCAGGCGCGATGGTACTCAGTGAAAATACTATTTAGATTGAGGTCTAGGGTGGACTGGCAATACCTAAGCCACGAGCATCACCTGAAATAGCCAAATCTGTAAATATACCTCGCAGTAGCCTGTATCAACCACAACAGCCTTACCTAGCTTTGGCGCTTGGTTTCCCAACCATGGATGCGCCAACAAATACCCGAGTACACTATCATCTGCGTGAGTAAACACGAAACAGCTCGTGGGAGAGGCAATCCACTTACTTTGCAATACGGTTAAGTCTTCATGAAAATGACTTGCATAGGCATGTGACTGGATCTGCATAATCGCATCCCAATCCGTCTCTTTAATCATTCTAATCGACATTTCTATTCCTAAACAAATATTACTAAACAAGCATCCAAAATCATCAACCTAATTTTTATCCTGTGATTAAAGTTTTCGTCATATATAGGCTGTACGGGTCTTCGCGATAATCAGCAAAAGGGCCACATTCATTAAAGCCAAAGTCTCGATATAGTTTTTGAGCGGGTATAAACGAATCTGGCGTGCCCGTTTCTAAGCTCACTTTAGTAATCCCTTGCTGTTCAGCTTCAGCTAGAATATGGGTTAATAATTTCCGAGCAACACCCTGTCGAAGATGAGTACGCGCTGTGCGCATTGATTTTAACTCCGCATGCCCCGTTGTTATTATTTTAATCGCACCACAGCCCGCAAGATCACCCTCTATCCACGCACTCCAAAAGGTCACGTCAGGCGCTTGTAATCCGGTTAAATCTAACGCGTGGACACTTTCAACTGGGGTATGATCGAGCATGTCTTGGTGATGTTCTTGTAATAACAGCGCAACTTCTTTACCTTTTAAATCGTCTATACGAATTTCCATTTCGACCATCCTTTATCATTAACTAACAACAATGTAATAAATAATTTAACATCTACATCTTACTTAAATAAATCCACACGGTCCAACTCATTTCCATCACCCATTTTTTCATTAAAAAACCTCGCACCGCTTAATGAATAGTTCTCTGAAAATGAATTCATAAAGCCATGATAAAAACTGGTTTTAATACAGTTAACCTGTTTTACAGATGACAGTGCTTCAATAACATCATCAACCTCAAAGTGCCTTTCCTGGCAAGGAAAGACTAATGTTACAGGACAACAAGGGATTACATCCAGATGGTTGCGGATCTGACTTGGATAGAAGCCAATGTAATGTTTGATTAATGGATTCGAGTGTCGGTCGATGGCTTTCCAAGCAGCAGATGCACCCGCACTAAAACCAAGTAATACTACCTCACTTTCTGATAATTCAATCGCTGATGCCACCGCCGAAATATAGCGTTCATGACCACATTGTGTGATAAACGCGTCGTAAGCGGCATGCTCATTTACAAACTGCTGCTTATTTCCTTCGTAAGGGTCGATCACCGTCACTCTAGTCTGCTCAGTTGATAATGACGCAGCAAGTAAGTCGGTATCCTTAGTCAGGCCAAAAATATCAGTGATTATAATAATGTGCATATGCTGTCCATTAATTCAGAATCGATCAATTTAGGTGACTATCTATTTAATAGCTATCAATAATGCACTGCTAACCACACGGTTTCAACATCAGGATCAGTCCACGCAACTTTGTGTTTTTGGTGCGCGGGGATATTTAGGTAATCACCCGTTTTCAGGGTAACAGAGGGCTTATCATCAAAACCGATAATGGCACTGCCTGCGATAATGATCACCCATTCATGTTGCTCTTGATCATACCAACCAAAATCTGGCGATGTTTGCCCTTTTGAAATAATACGTTCTATTTTGACCGTGTCGCTGCTAACTAAATCGTCAAATATTTCACTGCTGAGATCGGAAGGTATCGAATCAAAGATATTATTCATGTTTAATCATCCTTTTAAAACAGATTTAGACCAAAGGCACACTTCACCTGACGTAATACATCATTAGATTCATCTTGAGAGCGCTCTGTTCCTGCTTTCAATATCGCAATTAACAACGATCGATCCGCGATAAATTCTTCTCTACGCTGTCGGATTGGTTTTAATAGGTCTTGTAAACACTCTTCTAGGATCTTCTTAACGGTACCATCCCCTAAACCACCAGCTGAATATTGCGCTTTTAAATTAGCTACATAGTCTTGATCTTGATGGAATGCATCTAAATACGTGAATACCACATTTCCGTCAACTTGCCCCGGATCGCATACACGCAAATGATTCGGATCTGTATACATGGCTTTAACCGCTTTGCTGATCTCTTTTTCACTTGAACTTAGCATGATGGTATTGCCCATAGATTTAGAC
Source organism: Moritella yayanosii (assembly GCF_900465055.1). Lineage (NCBI taxonomy): Bacteria > Pseudomonadati > Pseudomonadota > Gammaproteobacteria > Alteromonadales > Moritellaceae > Moritella > Moritella yayanosii. The sequence goes on from NZ_LS483250.1 coordinate 1,671,090, forward strand.
ATTTTACTTTTACCATCGACACTCGGTAAACGTGAAACCTTACTTAATAGTGGCTTACATTCAACTAAAATGTCTTGCTGGGCAATATGGTTTAATTTTCTGACGATCTCATTGGTCTGTTCCAACATAGGTAATTGATCTTCACCCACAGGTACTAACGTGGCTTTAAATGCGGTGATATCTGCAGCCTGACTAATCGGGTATGTTAAGAACCCTGCAGGAATAGAACGACCAAATGATTTACTGTTGATCTCAGTTTTAACCGTAGGGTTACGCTCTAAACGGGCAATCGACACCAAGTTTGAATAATACATAGTTAGCTCTGCCAATGCTGGAATGCCCGATTGTAAGCAGATCGTGGTTTTTAATGGGTCGATGCCAGCAGCCAGATAGTCTGCAACAACATTTAGAATATTTGAGGACACTTTTTGCGGGTTATGACCGTTATCGGTAAGCCCTTGCATGTCCGCAACTAAAATTGTTTGTTCATATTGATGCTGTAATTTAACCCGCTGTTGCAGTGAACCGACAAAATGGCCAAGGTGTAAAGATCCAGTTGCCCGATCACCCGTGAGGATCTTTTCTTTACTGTCATTCGTTTGAGTTGAGTTAGCGGTTTGGTCTAAACGTAGTGATAGGTTATTTTTCATTGTATATCTCCAAAATCGATTACCGGAGACATAGATACTTTATTCATCAGTTGCCATCCGGCGATCTGTGAACAAAAGTATTCAACACCGCTCTTATAGAAGAGAGTGCCACCAAGATGTTGTGATAAGTGCAAAAATAGGGTTTAATTTCATCTATTCAAAGTATCAGCCTGCATTAATTATCGCAAGCGATATTTCAACCTTAACGATTAACCGACTTTAACCTTCACTTTCAAATTGGATTTACTTGTATGGTAACTATCGTCTTTCTCGACCGCTCTACGATCCCAGAACACATTACTATCCCTCAACCTAATGTTGAGTGTCAGTGGCAAGAATATGCAACCACTACACCAGAACAAGTGATTGAGCGCCTGCAAAATGCAAGTATTGTCATTACCAATAAAGTCATTTTAGATGCGCAGGTATTAAGTCAGTGCCCACAGTTAAAAATGATTGCAGTAGCGGCGACAGGTACCAATAATATCGATTTAGATTATTGTCGTCAGCACAACATCACCGTGAGTAATATTCAAGGTTATGCCACCAATTCGGTACCTGAGCATGTAGTGGCCATGATGTTTGCGCTAAAACGAAATCTAGTCGGTTACCATCAAGATATTCAAGCAGGTGTTTGGCAGCAGCAAAAACAGTTCTGTTTCTTTAGCCACCCGATTTCTGATATTGCAGGTTCTACGTTAGGTATTATTGGTAAAGGCAGCCTCGGTAATGCCGTGGCTACATTAGCCAAAGCACTTGGCATGACCGTTATGTTTGCTGAGCGTAAAGGGGTTAGTCAATGTCGTGAAGGTTACAGTCCATTTGAATTCGTCTTAAAACAAGCGGATGTACTGACTTTACATTGTCCACTTGCAGAGCAAACCCATCATCTTATTGGTCGTGACGAGTTTAAGCTAATGAAAAATACCAGCGTGTTAATTAACGCCGGACGTGGTGGTTTGGTTGATGAAGTAGCCTTGGTTGATGCATTACATAACCAACAAATTGCTGGCGCAGGTGTTGATGTATTTACCCAAGAACCCGCCGATGACAGTAATCCGTTAATCGCAAATGCACATTTACCAAACCTGATTTTAACACCACATGTTGCATGGGGCTCAGACTCTGCGATTCAGACTTTGGCCAATCAACTGATTAATAATATTGAGCAGTTTATTGCCGGAAAACCACAAAACCAAGTTTAATTTGCTCGTTATAATGAAGCTACAGCCAATATCGACAATTTTGTGCTTTTAAAAAATCTTCAGCAGACTCACCTTGTAATAGCGCAATGGTTGCCAACATGCCGGCTTGCACACAGTTTTGAGCATAGACAGTGACCTGAGCAGGTCCACCAGCAATGGGATAACCAGTCTTGGGGTTGAGGATATGGCCATAACGTTGACCATCAACTTCAATATAGCGCTGACTGTCACCACTACTTGCAAGACCACCTTGGGCTAAACTAACCATGAATTTACTTTTCCCAAGATGCTGCGGGTCTTCTATCGCTACTTGCCAACAATGTCCATTACTGCGTAATTTATTGGCGTAAATATCACCACCAAAATTCACTAAAAAGGCACAATCGGTTTGTTGCAGCTGTATTTGTTGCTCTAACAACTGCGCCACTTTATCTACTGCGTATTCTTTGCCAATGCCACCTAAGTCAATTTCCATGCCTTTAGGTACACTTAATAACGGCGCATTCCAGTTCGCTTTTTGCCAGCCGATATTGGGTAACAGCGCTTTAATATCAGCATCACTCGGTAGCTGAGTTTGTTGTTTAAAGTGCCAGAGCTTACCTAATACACCAGAGCTGATATCAAATAACCCATCACTGAGTTGGAAACATAAATCAGCTAAATTAATCAGCCGTGTCGTTTCTTCATCTACCGTGATAGCTTCATTAGCTGAACGATTAAGACGAGCAACAATATTGTCATCACGAAAACGACTGTATTTTAGTTCAATGCGTTTTGCTTCTGCATATGCGAGCGCGGTAAGACTATCCGCGAGTGCTTCATCAACGTTATCTAATAAGATCTGGCAAGGGCTAGCCATGACGGTGAACTCACCGAGCCAATAGCCCGCTTGTTGTTTTAAGGTAAAGGCTGTTTTTGCAGTTCCGCCTAGCTGTAAAGTACTACCTTTATTTAATGAATAAGCTTTTTTCAAACCTGATCCCTGCTTGTATTCACATCGACATTAAAAAACGGTATTAGAAACACGATTAAAAACGAGATTAGAAACGATAGAAGCTCTGCAACATAACGGCACTTTTATCAGGATACAGATCAACCCCTGCCATCCCAGCACCTTTTGCCAACGAATCGTCACCCGTCACCTGAGTAAGATAATATTCAAGCCGCACACTGAACTCATTACCCGCAATCGGTAAACCGTATTTCAAGCCAATAGTATAAGTGTGTAATTCACCCAAGCGATAATCTGCGGTCATGTATTCCGGTATTGGCTGGTTTTCATCAAGATAGACTCGATAGAAGTCAGCCGCTTGCTGGCTATAATAACGGAGATGCGGTTCAATGAAATGCTGATTTGAAAGTTGTACTCGCCATTTACTATCAATGGTATGTGACGTTATGCCCCAGTCATCCCAAAAATAGCGATAGCTAACATCCAGCACTTGACCCGATGGCTGTATATTGTATTTAGTACGCCAAAATAGGCTTTGTTTGGTGCGCTGGTCAGGTCGATTCTCATACACATAATCATTCGCCCAACCATTACTGTCAACCACCGATAAGATTTTAAAGGGGTCTGTTTGATAACCACTGACATCACTAATCGAATAATTTAATTGCATCAGTGTTTGACGATCAATGACTTGTGTAACACCTAAGAGGAGATCAAGGGTTTGCTTAGTATCAGAATCCGTTAAACGGTTGTTGGCATCATCAACCGAAACACCTGGATCTGGGATACCGCCTTCTGGTTCAATAGTATCGTAGGCATAAGCAAAGCCGACAGATGCCGTGGTATTACGATTATTAAAATCACGCGCCAGCGCACTGTTGATCGATAAAGAAAGGTAATCATATTCTTTAGACACGTTTGCGCCACCAGAATATAACCAAAAACGGCTTAACTGCTGTTGGTATTGAGTGCTGAGTGCAACGCGGGTATCGTGGAAAGTATCATCAAGTGGCGTTTCACCAGCAGCGGTAGTGTAAGTACCATTGCCTGATGGTCGGGTAAATGTCTGCGCCCTATTTTGAGGCACTGCACCATTGGGTGAAGCACCGGTCAGTACATCGATAACACCTTTAACATTAATACTGCGCTCGTCATCGATTTGCTTAGTGAGAGAAAGTGCACCTTCATAGACTTGTACTTGATTATCACTCTCAGCATAAATCAACAGACCAACATCAACATCCCAGCTATCGAGGTCTGGCGGCTGAGCTGTCGCAGGTGCTGCAAGTGCACATGTCGCTGCCGCAAGTGTCATTGAAATGTTAGTAAAGGTCTTACTTTTTCTTTTTAGTTGCATCCGCAACCTCCCCCAGCAAAACTACCGCCGCCGCTAGAGCCTTCTTTACTGAAATAAGTGTGGTCCTCAAAACCCATTTCCATCGGGTTTTCCACAAGCTGCATTTCAGGTTTCGCCAGCAAGTCACGTTCCCAAGGTTTTACCCCGAGTGACGTACACGCGGTCAGGCTTAGGATGCTGACTAATAATAAAATCCGTCTCATAAAGCGCCTCCACCACTAATTAATTAACTAACGTCATCAAAATTAACTCAATCAGGTATAACTCTCAAGTAACAGCTAGTCCTGAGGTAATAACGACAAGATCTCGGCTTCGTATGTATCTAACTCTGCTAATCTAAAACCGACATGCTTATAAACAATCTCGCCCTTCTTATTAAGTATAAATGAATTAGGCAATCCCATGATTTCATATTGCTCAGCGACAATACCTTGTGGGTCAAACGCAATGGTCAATTTATTCGGGTAACGCTGTAAGAATTTAGTCGCTAAAATAGACTCTTGATCCATATTAATGGCAATAATTTCAAATCCTTGTTCGCCATATTTCGCTACCATCTTATCCATCCACGGAAATGAACGAATACAGGGTGTACACCAAGATGCCCAAAAATCCACTAACACCACCTTGCCACGATAGTCAGCAAGATTCACTCGCGTATTATCAACACCTGGTAAGTTAAATGTTGGCGCTTGGCTCACTTTATTTTCAATAACACTCACAGTGCTTTCGGCAAACGTGACGGTAGATAAAAGCAAACTGATAATCACAGAGATAGTGATTAGAAAAGGACGCATACGATTAAGAATAAATGAGTTCATAAGCTAATTTCTCAACAAAAATGAAGAATACCGATCATATATACCCAAGCGATTTCAAGATGCACAATCAATGCTAACACTATGAGTATAAACGTGCGGGTATAATAATAAAGTTAACAGAGGATTAGTGAAAAAAATATAGAATATGTGAAAAGTAGACATAAAAAAACGCTACGCGACTATTTATCTAGTAATCGATTAGCGTGTTCTTGAATGGATGGCGGAGGAGGAGAGATTTGAACTCTCGAGGAGCTATTAACCCCTGCTGGTTTTCAAGACCAGTGCATTCGGCCACTCTGCCACCCCTCCGCAGCAATGGAGCGAATATTAGTGTAACCGATTAAACTTGTAAAGCTTTATTATCCGATAATATATCGCTGTGTATTTTACGTTTGAATATCGTTCAAAAACCAACTTGCAAGTAAAATTCATCCCTTTTTTGACAAAAAACACAGTTAAAATAATTCCTTATTCAGCCGTAACGAACCTTGATCGAAATCAATACTTCAAAAGTAAACTTAACGCCTAATACACTACATATTGTGTTCTATATTCAAAGTTCATCTATATATAGTATCACCGTGTAATATTATTGTTAATTTTAAGGAGTGTTTCGTGGATTTATTTGTCATCAAGCGTGATGGTTGTCGTGTGCCATTTAACATAAAATGCATACAGGACGCCATATTCGCCGCTGCTAAATCAGTACAGCAAGAAAGTAGCAGTTATGCAGTAGAAGTGGCGAACAAGGTTCATCAAATACTCATTCAACAAGATATATCCATCGAACATGCGATTGAGATCCATACCATCCAAAACACGGTTGAAGATGTATTGATGCAAGCAAGTAATAAGCTTGTTGCCCGTGCTTATATCGAATATCGCCATCAACGTGATATTGCCCGTGAAACGCAAAGTATTCTTACTCATGAGATCAAAGGGCTTATTGAACAGAGTAATGAATCACTGCTCAACGAAAATGCCAATAAAGACAGTAAAGTGATCCCTACCCAACGCGATTTACTGGCTGGTATTGTAGCGAAGCATTATGCCAAGCAGCACATCTTGCCACGCGACATTGTCCATGCGCATGAAGCGGGTGACATTCATTATCATGATCTTGATTATGCGCCCTTCTTCCCGATGTTTAACTGTATGCTGATCGATCTTGATGGCATGTTAACCCTTGGCTTTAAAATGGGTAACGCTGAAATTGAAACACCAAAATCCATCACTACAGCAACGGCTGTGACTGCACAGATCATTGCCCAAGTAGCCAGTCATATTTATGGTGGCACAACGATTAACCGTATTGATGAGATCTTAGCGCCTTATGTCACCGCAAGCTTTAAGAAAAACACCTTATTAGCAGAAGAATGGGACATACCGAATAAAGAAGGATTTGCTCGCTCACGTACCGAAAAAGAATGTTTCGATGCATTCCAATCGTTAGAGTATGAAGTAAATACCTTGCACACGGCTAATGGCCAAACCCCTTTTGTTACCTTTGGTTTTGGCCTAGGAACAAGTTGGGAAGCACGTTTAATTCAACAGGCTATTCTCAAAAACCGTATTGCAGGCTTAGGGAAAAATCATAAAACCGCGGTGTTCCCAAAACTGGTGTTTGCAATCAAAGATGGCTTAAACTATAAATCAACCGATGCAAATTACGATATCAAACAGCTGGCGCTTGAGTGCGCAAGCAAACGCATGTATCCGGATATCTTAAATTATGACCAAGTGGTTAAAATCACCGGCTCATTTAAAACACCTATGGGTTGCCGCAGTTTCTTAAACACCTACGAAGAGCAAGGTGAACTAGTGCATGAAGGCCGCAATAACCTAGGTGTCGTTAGTCTTAATTTACCGCGAATCGCGATTCAAGCAAAAGGCGATGAATCGCGTTTCTATCAATTACTCGATGAGCGTTTGATTCTGTGTAAACGTGCGTTAGAAACGCGTATTTCACGCCTTAAAGGTGTAAAAGCACGTGTCGCACCAATTTTGTACATGGAAGGTGCCTGTGGTGTTCGCTTGCAAGCAGATGATGACGTATTAGATATTTTCAAACATGGTCGCGCATCTATTTCTTTAGGCTACATTGGCTTACACGAAGCAATCAATGCACTATTTGGTAATCAAACCCATCCTTACGACAGCAAAGAATTACAGCAAAAAGCCATTGCCATACTTACTCACATGAAAGCGATAACGGAGCAGTGGAGCATAGAAACCGATTATGCATTTAGTTTGTATGCAACACCCAGTGAAAATCTGTGTAGTCGATTTGCTAAATTGGATAAAATAGCCTTTGGTGATATCGCTGATGTCACCGATAAAGGCTATTACACCAATAGTTTCCATTTGGATGTTGAGAAGCAAGTTAATCCATACGACAAAATTGATTTTGAAATGCCCTACCCTGCGATTAGTAGCGGTGGTTTTATTTGCTACGGCGAATTCCCGAATATGCAACACAACATTGAAGCATTAGAAGACGTTTGGGATTACAGTTATTCGCGTGTTCCTTATTACGGTACCAATACACCGATTGATGAATGTTATGAGTGTAGTTACACAGGCGAGTTTGAGTGTACGAGTAAAGGCTTCACTTGTCCTAAGTGCGGTAATCACGATGCCGCGAAAGTCTCAGTCACCCGTCGAGTCTGTGGTTATTTAGGCAGCCCAGATGCGCGCCCTTTCAATGAAGGCAAGCAAGAAGAAGTAAAACGCCGCGTTAAACACTTATAAACGTTTATACTATTTATAAATAATCACAACTGATCCGACCTCAGTTTAATTAACTAGCTAGCCAATATTTGATTGGCTAGCATTTAAGAAGTGAAAATGCACTATTCTCAATATTTCGATCTTGATGTCATCAATGGCCCGGGTACTCGTGTAACCCTGTTTGTCAGTGGCTGCGAGCATCAATGCAAGGGCTGTTATAACCAATCGACCTGGTCTCCACGCAATGGTTCACACTTTAATCAAACGATAGAAGACAAGATAATTAATGATTTAAACGATCCCCGAATACGTCGTCGTGGGCTAAGTTTAAGCGGAGGCGACCCTCTCTATCCAAAAAATTTAGATTGCATCTTAAAACTAGTAAAAAGAGTTAAAAACGAGTGTATTGGAAAGAGTATTTGGTTATGGACAGGCTACACAATAGAGCAATTAACCCCACAACAAAAAGCCGTCGTTCAATACATAGATTATTTGGTTGATGGTAAGTTTGAACAACAGCTGGTTGACCCAGCATTAAAATTTCGAGGCAGTAGCAATCAACGTATTCTTGCCATTACAAAAAATGATGAGTTTGATGGATTTAAATATGCTATATCAAAAATCAATGCTGATTAAACATAATTTGATGAATGCGATCACCTGATGATAGCGCTATCATAGGCATGATCATAAATAAAAAATTATAAATTGTAAAAAGGCCAAATTCAGAATTTAATACTTTAGGAATACTAATTTATTATGGAATAAATAGCCTAATCTTAAAGTCCTACTCGCACTATTACTTCATTAAATATATATGTTTAAGGACTAAAATACCGTCCGTATTCAGGTCATTTAAAAATAAAGTTATTTGACTTAAATCACATAAAATTCATCATTTATACCATGCATAAACAGTTGCGTTTTATCATATTTAACACAAAAGTATGAGACTTTATTATAAACATCCGCCTACCAAATAAGCACGAAAAAATTTAGTTATTTAAACAACTGATAATTATGGGTTTTAATTTAATCTATTTGAGTAAAACTTAACACCTCCCCCACCAAAAACTGTTATCAATAATATTTAGAATTAACTACCAAAATTACGCATTACTTTGGACTGCACGCTTCAACACTTGTTAATTTAATGTAACTAAGCAACTCTAACCTTGTAAACACTCAACGTAATTATGATTCACAAAAGTGACGAATTTACACTAAACGTTAATTATTTGTTAACAGGATTAACCCGCAAATAAAACTAACAACACGTCACATAAGTCTGACAAGCTGTTGCAAAACTTGCCGTTTACCAGTTACGTTAACGGCACATCATTGACATTTTTTTTGATATCAATGATATTACTACTACATAAGTGATATACGATCATTTAAAAATTTAACAATAAGCATACATAGTTTAGTTGAGGATAATGGAATGAAATACTTAGTTACCGGTGGTACAGGGTTTATTGGTCGATTCTTAATTGAACGTCTAGTCGAGAGAGAAGATGCGCAAGTTTATGTATTAACTCGCCAAGGCTCAGAACATAAATTCAATGCACTGAAGGATCGTGTGCATAAGAGCGTTAAGAACCGCATCAAAATGGTTAAAGGTGATATCACTAAAGCCAATTTAGGCATTGACGAACAGTGGTTATCTGAACACACAAATCAAATCGACCATGTCCATCATCTCGCTGCCATTTATGATATGAAAGCAGATGCTGAATCTCAAGAAACAGCAAATGTTGTCGGCACTCGTAATGCAGTTCAAACTGCCATAAAGCTAAAAGCGAAAAACTTCCACCATGTCAGTTCTATCGCTGCAGCGGGTCTGTTTGAGGGTACTTTCTACGAAGATATGTTCGAAGAAGCTGAAAATATGGATAACGCATATCTTCGTACCAAACATGTTTCTGAAAAAGTAGTCCGTGATGAATGCTCTATTCCTTTCCGCATTTATCGTCCAGGTATGGTTGTTGGTCATTCTAAAACCGGTGAAATCGATAAAGTAGATGGTCCATACTATTTCTTCAAACTATTGAAAAAAATCCGTGAGACAATTCCAACATGGATGCCAATGATTGGTGTTGAAGGCCGTCGTCTGAATATTGTCCCTGTCGACTATGTTGCAGATGCCATTGACTACATTAGTCACAAAGAAGAAGTGCACAGTAACTGCTTCCACCTTGTTGATCCAAAACCATTTAAAGTGGGTGAAGTACTTAATATCTTCGCAACAGCGGGTAACGCGCCAAGAACGGCATTCCGAATTGATTCTCGAATCGTTAATTTTTTACCGGCTTCAGTTCGTCAAGCAATCACCCATTTACCAGCAGTGAAACAGCTTACTGAAGGGGTATTAAATGACCTTGGTATTCCAAAAGACGTATTGAATTTCCTTAACTACCCAACGAGCTTCGATGACCGTGAAACAGCACGTGCGCTAGAAGGTTCTAATATCAAAGTGCCTCGCTTAGACGAATACGCACCTGCGGTATGGGATTATTGGGAACGTAACCTAAATGATGACCTAATCAATGACATGACTCTGAAAGGTAATGTGAGTGGTAAAACAATTATCATTACAGGTGCAACTTCGGGTATTGGTGAAGCAACGGCATTAAAACTCGCACCAACAGGCGCTAAATTAATCCTTGTAGCACGTGATGTCACAAAACTAGAAGCAACACAGGCACAACTCCAAGAACTTGGTGGCGATGCACATATCTATTCATGTGACATTTCCAACATGGAATCATGCGACGAGTTAGTTAAGAATGTACTTGAAGAACATGACTTTGTGGATATATTAATCAATAATGCGGGTCGTTCAATCCGTCGTTCAATTGATTTATCGTTTGACCGTTTCCACGATTACGAAAGAACAATGCAGTTAAACTACTTTGGCTCAATTCGTTTAATCATGGGCTTCACACCAAGTATGTTAGAACGTAAAAAAGGGCATGTTATTAACATTTCATCCATTGGTGTACTAACAAACTCACCACGTTTCTCTGCATACGTTGCGTCTAAAGCAGCACTAGATGCATTTACGCGTTGTGCCGCATCCGAGTTTTCTGACCGTAACGTAAACATGACGACAATTAACATGCCGTTAGTACGTACGCCAATGATTGGTCCGACAAAAGTATATGACAATGTGCCCACTCTAGCGCCATCAGAAGCCGCAGACTTAATTGTACAAGCGATTATCCGTAAGCCTAAGCGTATCGCAACCAAAATTGGCATCATGTCTGAAGTACTTTACTCACTGTTTCCTAAAATAAGTGAAATAATCATGAACACCGGTTACCGTATGTTTAATGATTCTGCCGCTGCGAAGGGCAAAGAAGAAGATAAAGATGCGCCAACACAAGCAAGTACCGAACAGATTGCATTTGCAGCTATCATGCGCGGTGTGCATTGGTAATCTAAGCGGTCATAAATAGACCCTAATAAGATAATGTTAAGGGACCACTCTATATACTAAAAAGTGGTCCCTTTTTTGATCGTTCTTATCATGTTAATCTATTGTTTTCTTTAACAAGGATGTATAAGAATGAAAAAATCATTAGGGTTCACACTCATCGAATTAATGATCACTATCGCGATCGTCGCCATACTCATTGGTATCGGGGTGCCCAGTTACCAAAACACCGTACAACAAAGCCGCATAGACGATGCGACCACATTGATTAATAGTGCGCTTAGCTATGCCAAAAACACCGCAATGGCGCATAACCGCACTTTGTATATGACCGTTTCGAATAACACCCTAATTTTAGCGACGGGCACGACTGCTGCAGCTGAAATCATCAATAAAACAACCATAGATACTGACAGTAATTCGAACTTATCATTTACTGATCCAGGCGTACCGATAATAATCTTCCGGGCTAATGGTACTATCGCTACAGGTAACACGATTCGTTACACTCCCGGTGATACAGGTATTGATATGGTAGTAGGAATTAACGGTAGTACGACAATTACATATGTGGGAAATACAGGTCATTAATTTTATTGTTTAAATAGCGCAATTCAAAACAAAAAAGCGACGTTAGATTTGCATCTAACGCCGCTTTTAAATTGTATAAGCTAATGCATCACGCGATTAGTTATAGAATTTTTTACCTTCTTTCGCCATTGCTTTAAGCGATTCACACGGCGCAAAACGCTCACCGTATTTCTCTTGGTGACGTTCTAGCTTGTCAACAAGTTCAGCAATACCGATTGAATCCATGTAATGGAATGGACCACCTAAGAACGGCGGGAAACCAATACCGAAGATGGCACCGATGTCACCATCACGCGCACTACGTAGAATACCTTCATCAAGACAACGCGCCGCTTCGTTCAGCATTAATAATACCGCACGCTCTGCAATTGCTTTAGGCGCCATTTTTGCTTCAGGTTTTAGGTTAAGTAACTTGTAGATTGATTCATCCACTTGCTTCTTACCTTTCTTGGCTTTCTTACCGTAGAGGTAGAAACCTTTCTCGTTCTTACGACCTTTACGATCATCCGCCAGTAGCTTATCGAACACTGCAGGTGCTTCAAAACGGCTACCTAGCTCTTTCGTTAAGATTGGACCGATCTTAGCACCAACATCGATACCAACTTCATCAAGAAGTGTGACAGGACCCACAGGGAAACCAAAATCAACCAGGGCTTTATCAACCACATCAATTGGTTCTTGCTCTAGTACCAAACGTGCAGCTTCATTCATGTAAGGCGCAAGAATACGGTTTACATAGAAACCCGCACCATCTTTCACGACGATTGGTGTTTTGCCTTGTTTACGGGCAAATTCAACCGTTGTTGAGATCGTTTGATCCGATGTGCCTGGGTGTACAATCACTTCAGCAAGGGGCATTTTGTCCACTGGGCTGAAGTAATGCAGACCAATTACATTTTCAGGACGCTTCGCTTCAGAAGCAATCTGAGTAATAGGTAAAGAAGACGTGTTTGATGCGAAAATAGTATTTTCGTTACAGTTAGCTTCAATATCAGCCACCATTTGGTGCTTCAATTTAAGGTCTTCAAATACCGCTTCAATAACAATGTCAGCATTTTTCACACCTGTGTACTCAGTCGTACCAGTGATCATAGCAAGTTGACTTTGCATTTCAGATTTAGACATAAAGCGACGTTTAACTTTCTTGTTTAGAATGTCATACGTGTATTTTTGTGCGTTAAGCAGGCCTTGTGGGGCTATATCTTTAATACGCACAGGTACTTTCGCTTTCGTTGCAGTAACGTTAGCGATACCGCCACCCATTAAACCACCACCAAGCACGACTGCTTTTTTCACTTTCTTCGGCTTAACGCCTTTAACGCCATCTTCTTTCTTCATCGCTGTTGTAGCAAAGAAAATACCACGCAGTGCAGCAGATTCAGACGTCATTGCAAGTTCTGAAAAACGTTTTGCTTCAAGTTTTAAACCGGCTTCAAACCCTTTTTCTTGGCCAAGTTTAACCACTTCTAGAATTGCCTCAGGTGCTGGGTAGTTACCGCGAGTTTTAGAAAGCGTTTGCTTTTTAGCTTGGTCAAACATGATGTTACGACCAAGTTTATTTGTTTCTAATAGCTTACCAACCAGATCTAATTTCAGTTTACGCTGGATCTTACCTTTTTTCGCTAGCTTAACAGCCACTTCAAGTAATACCGTTTCAGGCACAACATCATCAACAAGGCCCATTTTAAGTGCTTGTTTACCACGTATTTGTTTACCTGTTAGCATCAAATCAAGTGATTTAGCCACACCAATAAGACGAGGTAAACGTTGTGTACCACCACTACCAGGTAACAAACCTAGCATCACTTCTGGTACACCTAATACTGTTTTAGTGCTTTCTGTACAGACTCGGATATGGCAAGCAAGCGCAAGTTCTAAACCACCGCCCAAACAAGGACCGTGAATAGCAGCAACAACAGGGATATTTAATGCTTCCAGTTCACCCATAACACGGTGACCTTCAAGTGATAACTTCTCTGCATCAGCAGCCGTTTCACACGCATCAATCATAGTGATGTCAGCACCAGCCACAAAGCTGTCTTTCTTGCCACTGATAATAACCAAGCCTTGCAAATCGGCATTGGCTTTAATATCTTTTATTAATGCTGAGATTTCATCCGCGAACTCTGCACGTAAAGTGTTCATCGTTTCGCCGGGGACGTCCATTGTTAGAACGCCAATGTTATCTTCACGGATCTCAAGTGAAAATGTTTTTTCTTGTTGACTCATTACGCACTCTCCACAATCATTGCTACACCTAGACCACCAGCAGCACACGCTGTTGATAATGCTAGACCACCACCACGACGTTTCAATTCACGTAATGTTTGCGTAATCATACGTGCGCCAGTTGCTGCAAATGGGTGACCATATGCAAGTGAACCACCAAGTACATTGAATTTACTGTCATCAATATTACCGATACGTTCGCCACGACCCAGTTTCTGCTGGGCAAAGATATCTGATTCAATACATTGTAGGTTTGCTAATGTTTGTGCAGCAAATGCTTCATGCATATCAAATAATGTTAAATCATTGAAGGTAATACCAGCACGGTCTAACGCGATAGGCACTGCGTATGAAGGACCAATAAGGCCGTCAACATCAGCAGGAACCGCTGAGTATGCATGACTACGGATATAACCCAGAATTTCTAAGCCAAGTTCTTTTGCACGACTTTCGCTCATCAATAATACTGCACCAGCACCATCAGTGAGTGGCGTACTTGTTGCAGCAGTTACAGTACCGTGTTTACGGTCAAATGCAGGACGCAGTTTCGCGTAATCTTCAAGGGTTGAATTTTTACGAATGTTGTTATCTTCAGCAATAAATAACTTCATTGGCTCTGGATAAGCCGTCATTACTTCATCTTTTAACTTACCTTCTGCCCATGCTTTAGCGGCAAGAGTGTGAGAACGATGAGCAAGTTCATCCTGCGCTTGACGCGAGATGTTATAAGACTTAGCCATTTGTTCTGCCGTCTGTCCCATCGTTATACCAGTACTGTATTCTGAAACAGCGGGTGCGACAGGCAGTAAATCTTTTAAGCTTAGCTGACGGGCAATTTTTAATTTATCGCTAGTCGTTTTTGCTTTGCTTAAGTTAACTAACTGATGAGCAAGTTTTTTAGATACACCAATTGGCACAACTGAAGATGAATCCGCACCACCAGCAATACCACAATCAATCGTTCCGGCCATAATAGACTCGGTAACATTTGAAATAGCTTGGAAGCTTGTCGCACATGCACGCGATACACTGTATGCATCGGTGCCGATGTCCATGCCAGTGCCTAATACGATTTCACGCGCAATGTTTGGCGCTTCAGGCATTTGAACAACTTGTCCAAATACAACTTGCTGAATAATCTTAGGATCAATGTCGTTACGAGCAAGCATCTCATTAACAACCATTTTGCCTAAATCTAATGCTGGAACCCCATGAAACGCTGTTGCTTGTTTAGCAAACGGGGTACGTAATCCAGTGACCACCGCGATACGATCGCCGTTGCGGGTGGTTAGGCTTTGTGCTTTAGCCATCACTTATCCTCATTCCGTTAAGTAAAAGAGGTCAGACCTCATAAAATTAAGTCAATATTAACCTTTTGGTCTCAATATTCAAACATTAGTTTGAAAATTGAGTCTTTCATCATAGATATATGATCCAAAAGAAATATTGGGTGAAAAATAATATTAAATAGTAGTCATATCTACCTAGACAATTTTTATAGTTAGGATATTACTGACCACTCACTCTATTAGGTAGTCATTTCCAGTAAAGTATTGTAAATCGCTTTAAAAACTCTCTATAAAATAAGTTTGAACTTTTACAATGAACTTATTGTCGGTAAACTAGTGTTTATATTAACTTTATACGATAGATAATTATGCCAAAATCAAATTTCAATCAATTAAGAGGCTATCTTAACAGCCAAATTCTTGGGCAAGAAAAACTTGTCGACAATTTATTAATCGCGCTACTCGCAGATGGTCATATCTTAGTAGAAGGTCCACCCGGATTGGCCAAAACACGAGCAGTCAAAGCGTTGGCCAATAGCTTAGAAGCCAACTTCCATCGTATTCAATTCACACCCGATTTACTGCCCGCCGATTTAACCGGTACTGATATCTATCGCGCCGAAACCGGCACCTTTGAATTTCAACCCGGTCCTCTGTTCCACAATATTGTACTTGCAGACGAGATTAATCGTGCACCTGCTAAGGTACAGTCTGCGCTATTAGAAGCTATGGCCGAACAGCAGATAACCGTTGGCAACAAAACCATGTTATTACCAAAGCTGTTTATGGTAATGGCGACACAGAACCCAATTGAGCAAGAAGGTACGTATCCATTACCGGAAGCGCAGCTAGATCGCTTCATGTTACACCTGGAAATTGATTACCCAGATAAAGACACTGAATTACAAATTTTACGGTTAACAACACAAGAAGCACAACAAAGCGCAAGCGCACCGATTGCTAAAATCAGTCAGCAAACGATCATGCAAGCGCGCGAACAAGTACTTAACATCCACCTTGCCCCTGCTCTCGAGCATTATCTTGTCGATTTAATTATGGCTACACGAAACCCTGCGACCTTAGATCCGCAACTCGCTAGTTGGATCACTTTTGGCGCAAGTCCACGTGCGACTATTTCGCTTGCCCGTTGTGTACGCGCTCGCGCTTGGTTACACGGTCGTGACCATGTACTACCCGAAGATATTCAAACCTGCCTTTACCCTATTCTACGTCACCGCTTATTACTGAGCTTTGAAGCAGAAGCTGACGGTATCACCGCAAACCAAATTATTGACCGCATTTTGTCATTAATTGCATTTTAGTAAACTGAGTTAGTCTATGTCTGCAATCGAAGTGACTATAAAAGAGTTACAGCAATACAGCTACCAAACCAAACGTGTTTTAGCGAGCAAAACGTTAGCAAGAGCACGGCTGGCCGGTGGTCACCTTTCGCCAATCAAAGGCCGAGGGATGGAATTTAGCGAATGTCGTCAATATCAACCTGGTGATGACATCCGGAGTATTGATTGGCGCATTACTGCACGTACGGGTAAAACTTACAGCAAGTTATTTAGTGAAGAAAAAGAACGGCCAGTGTATGTATTACTGGATCTGTCATCAAGCATGTATTTTGGCAGTCAATATCGGCTAAAGTCAGTACAAGCCTGTCACTTAACGGCCTTACTGGCGTGGGCAACAAAACATAAAAGTGATCGTGTCGGCGGCATTATCATTGGTGCATTCGGGCATAAAGAATTAAAACCCCAGCGCCAACAACGCGGTATTATGCAATTACTCAGTGAAACCGTCACCTTACATAATGCGCAACTGACCATGTCTCAAGCCGAGCGTATTAATGCGGCTGATGCAACGCATGTAAATACAGAAAATACAGTTCCAAAAGAGTCCCTTGCCAGCGCCCTCACCCGTTTGCGTATACTGTGTAAAACTGGCAGCCACATTATGATCATCAGTGACTTTCTTAATCTTGATGATAAAGCGCAAAAGCAACTCGCGTTATTAAAACGCCATAATGAAATTGAAGCTTGGCAGATTTACGATCCTTTAGAACTCTCGCTACCGAACATATCAGGCAATGTACGCCTCGCGGTATCAAATGGTCAACAACAAGGGTTTATTAGTCCGAGTAACGCTGACAGTCGTCAAAAATATCAACAACATGCCAATGTTAAACAGCAAGCATTAAGACAAATAATGAACCGATTCGGTATTCGTCATCATAGGATCAGCAGTGGCGAATCATTATTAAGTCAAATTAAAGGTAAAGGTAAATAAAACGCATGGATCCGTTAGCACAATTAAAAGATATTCATTTACCAGCACCCGTTTCGGCCTGGCCACTATCACTGTACTGGTGGCTGGTTATCATCATCATCGTATTGATCGTCGGATTGGCTATTTATGGTATATTGCATTACCTAAAAAAAACCCAATTAACCCGCCTAGCCTTAGCTGAATTAACACAGTTACAGCAACAAGGCTGTGAGGTAAACGATTTACACCACCTGCTTAAACGTATCGTTTTAGCCAGTTTTCCACGTCAAACAGCGGCATCTTTACATGGTGAAACATGGTTAAAATTCCTCGATCAACAAGCCAGTGCTAAAAAACGAGTCTTCAATGCGTTCTCAAATAATACCGCAGCATGGACGTTGGACTTATACAGTGCTAAACCAAACATGCTCGCCGATTCCGCGCACTTTAAGACTTGCCAAGACTGGATCAAGAAAACTCCGCTTATGCCTGTAGATTGCAATGTAAAGAACAGACTGAAGAACAAAGTTGAAAAAAGTGTGGAGAACAGTAATGTTTGAATTTAATTGGCCATGGCTGTTAGCCTTATTACCTTTACCGCTGCTTATTCGCTTTTTTAGCAGTGCGGGCCAAGCACAAACACCATTAGTGCTTCCTAACTTACCTTATATTGAAACAGCAACAGGCACCGCAAGTATAACATCCCGCGCAATCTGGCCATTAACACTCATGTGGTTATGCCTAGTCATAGCGGCTGCACGCCCGATGTGGATCGGTGAACCACAATCCATTCCCCAACAAGGTCGTGAAATGATGCTCGCGGTGGATCTATCTGGCTCGATGCAGATTGAAGATATGCAAATAAATAACCGTATGGTCGATCGACTTTCGCTGGTGAAAACGGTTGTTGCTGATTTTATTCAACAACGTAAAGGCGATCGTGTCGGGCTTATCTTTTTCGCTGATAACGCTTATTTACAAGCGCCGCTCACCTTCGATTTGAAAACCGTCAGTGGCTACATGGAGCAAGCTGTACTTGGACTCGTTGGCGAACAAACCGCGATTGGCGAAGGTATCGGCTTAGCGTTAAAACGTTTTGATGCCGCTGACAACCCACAAAAAGTATTGATATTACTCACCGATGGTCAAAATAATGCGGGCGAAGTAACACCCCTTGACGCCGCAAAGTTTGCTAAACAACAAGGCGTTAAAATTTATACTATCGGCGTCGGTGCAGATGCTTATTATAAACGCACGTTATTCGGTAATCAGAAAGTGGACCCATCACGAGATCTGGATGAAGCGACCTTAAAGACAATCGCAGCCCAAACTGGTGGCCAATACTTCCGGGCGCGTGACGCCAGTAGCTTGGCAGCTATCTATGCCGAACTCGATAAACTTGAGCCTGTCGAGCAAGATCAACAACAATTTAGACCACAAACGGATCTATTCCATTGGCCACTGGCAATCGCATTATTATTGTCTATTTTCGCCTGTTATCTACGTCAAGGGCTTTCTTTAGGTCAATTATTTACGTCAGGGAAACGCCATGACTGATTTTATATTATTACGACCATTATGGTTACTGGCATTATTACCACTCATCGCCCTTGCCTGGTATTTTCGTAAAGATGCTCAAGCCAAAGGCTGGCATATGGTGCTTTCACCTGAAATCGCTCAATTCTTATTAGCCCAGCATCAACCAACCACAAAATATAAGCATTTCTTTATGCCTTTAGCCGGTATTTGGGTACTCACCACAATGGCATTATCAGGCCCTAGTTTTAGTTATACAGAGCGTCCAGTTGCCAGTATTTCGCAAGCAAAAGTTATGGTATTAGATATGTCGCTATCGATGCGGGCAACCGATCTTAAACCCAACCGTTTAACACATTTACGCTTTAAAAGCATAGATATTCTCAGCGCAATTAAGGAAGGTGAAATAGGCTTGGTCGCTTATGCAGGTGATGCATTTATTATCTCGCCATTAACCACAGATACAAGCACTTTATTAAACTTGTTACCAAACCTGTCGCCAGAAATCATGCCAGTGAAAGGATCAAATCCAACGGCAGGTATTCGTCAAGCCATCGTACTATTAACCAACGCAGGTTATCAGCAAGGACAAATACTGCTGGTGACCGATGGCATTAACCCAGCTCAAGCAGACAACATCAACACGTTATTAGCTGGCACAGAATACAGCTTATCGATTTTGGGATTCGGCACCGCACAAGGTGCGCCGATTAAAATGCTTAATGGTCAATTACTTAAAGACAACCAAGGCACAATCGTCGTGCCTCAGCTGGATGCCCGTTTATTGAAAGACACGGCACAAGCGAATTCAGGAAAAGTTCAAGTGATAAGCCACGGTAGCCAACAGCTAACAGACTTGTTTAATCATCCGTTAAGCTTCCAGAATAACCAAAAGACGGAGTTAACCACACAGCAACGTAATGATGACGGTATTTGGCTACTGCCTTTGATTGCGTTATTAGCGGCATTTAGTTTTCGCAAACAACTGTTTTTCAGCTTTTTATTGGTGTTTTTACTGCAACCAGAATCAAGCTATGCGGCGGATACTTCGATTTGGAATAACAGTAACGAAAACGGATCATTGCTGTTTCAACAGGCAGAATATCAACAAGCAGCGGATACCTTCTCTAACGCCAGTTGGCAAGCGAGTTCGTTGTATAAAGCAGGTGAATACCAACAGGCTATCGATCTGTGGGCCAATGAACCAAGTAGTAACTCCTCGTATAACCAAGGGAATGCTTTAATGCAGCTTGGTTATATTGATGAAGCGACAAAAGCCTACGAACAAGCATTAAAATTGGATCCTGAAAATAACGATGCGAAAGGTAACCTTAAACTGGCTAAGAAAATGAAGCAGCAACAGAAACAACAGCAAGGTGACAAAGGCGAAGACAGTCAAAACCAACAAGACAGTCAAAACCAACAAGACAGTCAAAACCAGCAAGACAGTCAAAGCCAACAAGACAGTCAGAACCAGCAAGACAGTCAGAACCAGCAAGACAGTCAAAGCCAACAAGACAGTCAAAGCCAGCAAGACAGTCAAAGCCAACAAGACAGTCAAAGCCAGCAAGACAGTCAGAGCCAACAAGACAGTCAAAGCCAGCAAGACAGTCAAAGCCAGCAAGACAGTCAAAGCCAGCAAGACAGTCAAAGCCAGCAAGACAGTCAAGATAACGCGGGTGTCGCTGGACAACAAGATCAAGCCGATGAAAAACCTGAAGATGGCAGTGATCAAGAAGTATCAGCAGCGCAACAAACGCCATTAGAAAAAGAACAACAAAAGCGCTTACAAAAATGGCTGCGGAATATCCCTGATGATCCCTCTTTATTATTAAGAAATAAAATGTATATAGAAAGTCAGCAACGTAATGCTGAATCAAATCAGCAAAATAGTTCGGAGCAAATATGGTAAAGGCAGTACAGACACATCGCCGTGGTTATAAATTCTCACTAATGGCGAATATTTTCATCCTTGCAGGCTTACTATGTACGCTCAGTTCTCAGGCAAATGCAGCGCTAAAGATAACAGCATCCGTGAATCAAAACCCCGTAGTGCAAGGGAGCAGTTTTATCCTTGAAATTCGCGCCAATGAGGGTATTAGCGCCAGTGACTGGGATAGCTCAGCACTGCTGGCTAATTTTGTCGTAGGCAGAACATCGAGCAATAGTCAAAGCCGTTATTTCAATGGCAAGACAACACATATAACAACCCTGACAACCGTATTAATGGCTCGAAATATAGGTGCTTATACCATTCCCGCCTTTACGATTGACGGTGCGACAACACAACCGATTAAAGTAAATGTCATCTCATCGACAACAGCCAATAGCCGCGGTCTAAATGACCGTAACATTGAATTGAAAGTAAATGTATCGACTGAAACTATCTATGTTGGTCAGCAGTTTATCTATACAACCACCTTGTATATTGCCCAAAACACTAAGATGCAATCTGGCAATCTTACCGAACCGACAGTGACAGACGGAGTAGTAAAACAAATTGGTAAAGATGAAAACGCCAGTCAAATAATTAACGGTAGACGCTTTGAAACAATCACACGTCAATATGCCATCACCATTAATACAGCAGGAGAAACCACCATTTCACCGACTCGGTTTGAAGGCCAGGTAAGTACCGCAAAACGCGGTTATCGTTTTGGGTCTGTTACGCCAGTGATCATCCAAGCTGACACTTTACACCTAAACATTCAAACACAACCCACAGATTACCAAGGCGAATGGTTAGTCAGTGACTTTGTGCAACTCGTTGAAGAGTTCCAACCATTACAAAACAGCTATCAACAAGGTGAGTCAATAACACGCACTATCACACTAACCGTTGCGAACGTAGATAAATCAGCGCTACCCGATTTAGCCATCAGCTGGCCTAAAACAGCCAAAATATATCCAGATAAACCACAATTCACCAACTTTTCACAACAAGGAACGCACTTCTCGCAACAAGTATTAAGTTTTGCCATCATTCCCAATAAAATCGGGAAATTAACATTACCAGCGTTATCCATTCCTTGGTTTAATAACAAAACCCAACAACAAGAATGGGCAACACTACCGGCTAAAACAGTGACTATCGTAGCAAGTGAAAACAGTGTTCCAGTTGAAAATAATATTAACAAACCGAATAGTGAAACAAACTCAACGTCATCGATAGCAACAACTGAATCTTCAATATGGCGTTGGTTAACTTTTATTTTTGCTGGGTTGTGGTTATTAACCTGTGTAACTTGGTTTGTCTTACGCAGAGGCAATCAACAAATCTATAACCAGAAAGTAGCTAATACGGCTACACCTGACAATATCTGGCCACAGTTAGAAACTGCACTTAAAAATAATGATGCTAAGCAAAGTAGTCGACTATTACACGTTTGGTTAAAACTGCAATGGCCGGAAATCAAAGATCCGCACCTAGCCTCATTACCGATGAGTCAAGAATGTCTGCAAACTTGCCAACAACTATTGAGCTGTACTTACGGTAAAAATACCGACGTTACGAATTGGCAAGGGCAGGCATTATTAGCGCAATTAATCACATTGAGAAACTCAAAGCCAATAATAACAACATCGCAACAACTAAGTATTAAAACTCAACTTAATCCATAATATTACACCGATTAAATGCGAAATTGACGTAATTCACATGATGTAAGTTTCGTTTTAGAAAATACCAGAGCATAATAAAGCTCGAGTTCGAGCGCTACAAAGCCAAAAATCAGTGCTCTAACATTAAACAACATCGCTAGTATATGAACATGAAAGATTCAGATGAGCATTTACACCTTTCAACTGAAAGTCCATTTGCGTTAACTGAAAGTTAACAACTTAATCTACAAATTACATACATTTATCTATTACCCGCACTAGATATCCACCTTGAAAAAGCGCAAAATAGGGTCAGTTATCGGATTTAATTATTGCTTTATTAGGGAATTTGAATGTTAATACATAAAACACTTGGTGAGTTCATCGTTGAAAATCAATCTGATTTTCCACATGCAAAAGGTGATTTAACCGCATTATTAAGTTCAATCAAACTTGCTGCTAAAATTGTCAACCGTGAAATCAATAAAGCTGGCTTAGTTGATATTAGAGGTGCAAGTGGCATTGAAAACATCCAAGGCGAAGAACAGCAAAAACTCGATAAGTATGCGAACGAAGTATTTAAAAATGCGTTGATTGCACGCGGTGAAGTTTGTGGTATTGCTTCTGAAGAAGAAGATCATTATGTATTTTTTGACAATCAAAATAGCCGTAATGCTAACTATGTAGTGTTAATGGATCCGCTAGATGGTTCATCAAACATCGATGTTAATGTGTCTGTTGGTACAATTTTCTCTATCTACCGTCGTATATCACCTGTTGGCGGTCCTGTATCAATGGAAGACTTCTTACAAGTTGGTCGTAAACAAGTTGCAGCTGGTTATGTAGTCTATGGCTCATCAACCATGTTGGTATATACGACAGGTAACGGTGTTCATGGTTTCACTTACGATCCATCAATTGGCGTATTCTGCTTATCACATGAAGCAATGACTTTCCCTAAATCTGGTAAAATATATTCGATCAATGAAGGTAACTACAGCAAGTTCCCACTTGGTGTGAAAAAATACATTAAGTATTGCCAAGAAGAAGATGACGCAACTAACCGCCCTTATACATCACGTTATATCGGTTCTTTAGTCTCTGACTTCCACCGTAACCTGCTTAAAGGTGGTATCTACATTTACCCACAAACAGCACAAGCACCAAAGGGTAAACTGCGCTTATTATACGAATGCAACCCAATGGCTTTCCTGGCAGAACAAGCAGGTGCATTAGCGACTGATGGTTACACGCCAATCTTAGATCTAAAACCAACAGCATTGCATCAGCGTGTTCCTTTCTTCACAGGTTCTGTGGATATGATGGATACAGTACACCAGTTTATGAAAGAATATAAAGAGTAAAGAGAAAAGAGAAAGAAGAAGCGTAATTTAAGCCTCTTTCACACCTTGTTTTTAAGCCACGTCATCTTCTCTTCGGAAAGGTTTCGTGGCTTTTTTGTTATAAGGATTTGTATGTATTATAAACAATTATATAGTTAACCGTGACAGACGTGACACTTTATTAAAATTTGTATCAAAAAAGATTGACACCATTATTTGACGTTGATCACAAAAATAAACATTAACTTTGACTTGTTAACTATCAGAATAAGTACTCTAATAAAAATGGGAGCGATAACAATTTAATAACAACACGTGTACGCTGAAATAAAACGTTATTTATCAATATATTAATATAAATAAACCCATCAACTATTTTTCCCATTAAACGTCAAGCCTTAATAATCAAACATTACACCTTGTGATTATTGTTAATTACAAAGCACGAACAAGCAGTTATTATTTACTCATAGTATCGACAACTGGTCTGACCTTAGCTCTTGTACGATAAACAAAAGGAACCTTGTTTTTCTATTCAGAGATCGACACCAGTAGCGAGTTAACCAAATAAAACTTATACAAATGAGCCATTAACTATGTCTAAATTAAAAAAAACAACGCTTGCTACCGCCCTACTGCTGGTAACTGCACAATCTTCTGCTGCTGGTTTCCAAGTAAGCGAACATTCAGCATCTGGTCTTGGACGAGCTTTTGCTGGTGAAGCAGCCGTTGCTGATAACGCCTCTGTAATTGCACGTAACCCAGCTGCAATGTCACGCTTTAAACAAGCTGAATTATCATTCGTGGGCTCTTACATCGCAGCAAACGCGGATATCACAGGGGTAAATGACCCTATTAAAAGCACTCCTTCACGCCTAGATTCAAACGACATCATTAACGATGCTTTTGTTCCAGCAATGTACTATATTCAGCCAATCAATGAAACATGGGCTGTAGGTCTGGCTATGTTTTCAGGTTACGGCATGGTTTCCGAGCATGAAGGTGATTACGCGGTCGGCGCTGGTGCTGGTACAACCGATCTTCTCACGTTCAATATCAACCCAAGTGTCTCTTTTAAGGCTACAGATGAGTTGAGCTTAGGTTTAGGGGTTAGCGCTGTCTATGCAAAAGCAACACTGGAAAGAAACTTAGGTGATTTAACTTCAGTATATGGTCGTTCAGCTAGCGATCAATTGTTCTTATTGGAAGGTGACGCTTGGGATTACGGCTGGAACGTTGGTGCATTGTATGAATTTAGCGACAATAACCGCATTGGTTTAGCGTACCGTTCACAAGTGGACGTCGAGTTTGAAGGTGACTTCACTGGTGTAACTAGCAGAGGTAAAAAAATCTCAACTACTTTAGCCATTCCACTTCCCGCTACCGCTGAGATCTCAGGTTATCATAAGGTCACACCGAAAATTGCACTAACTTATAGCGCACTTTGGACGCAATGGAGTAAATTCACTGAATTAGAAGCTTACAGTGACCAATGTACTTTCACAACAACCCCAACAGAATGTTTCAAAAAAGAAGAACATTACGATGACAACATACGTTACTCTGTCGGTGCTGAGTTCTATGTTGGTAACACGACATTACGTGCAGGTTTCGCCTTTGATGAACAAGCAGGTGAAACGACGCTGAGTATCCCAGATACAGATCGTTACTGGTACACTATGGGTGCAACTTACGAACTAGATCAAACCTTAAGTTTTGACTTCGCACTCGCTTATGTCTTTACAAAAGAAATTAAATTCGAAGAGAGCACAGGTCCATTTACTTACGAATTCGCAGGTCAAGGTGATGCAATCATTGCTTCAGCTCAAGTAAACTACCGTTTCTAAGCTTATTTAGCTAAACGAACTATCTAAACATAGTAGTTAAATACAGTAATCAAATAGCGCCTTACGGCGCTATTTTTATTTTCGACTAACCTTAAAATAAGGCATCGTTTTAAGGGAATAAATATGAGAACAACCTGTAGTCGTGATTCGCCTATCGTCTACCTAAGTGCTCTTCTTAGCCTAATCGCCTATTCCAGTCCGTCAACTTACGCAGCATCCTACCAATCATCTACAACCTCAGCCATCGAACTCGGTACTGCTGGCGCAGGCAACGCAGCTGATACAACTAACCTAGCCAATATAGCCGTAAACCCAGCGATAACAGCGGCATTTTCATATCCCGCTATAGCCATTGCAGGTATTTTCGTAAAATCAGAAAAAGACATTCACGGTGAATATTATTCTGGTGGTGATCCAGATACTTTAGATAATTCTGGTATCGGAGTTAACTACGTTGTCCCCTCAGGTTATTTCGCATTTCCCATTAATCATAAATGGTCTTTTGGGCTTGCTACATTTTCTAATTATAACGTACGTAACAATTATGCTAGCGAATACCCTGCCGGGATACTCACTGGACAACGTTCCTTGTTCACTTATGAAATAAACCCCAACATCGCGGTTAAATTAACAGACAAGCTTTATTTTGGCATAGGAGTCAGTGCTATTTATGGTAACTATCAACTGGCGACTAATTATGGTGCTCAAAACCCAAACAATCCAAGTCAAATATATCAAGACTTTAACGGTTCAGGACTGGGCTTTCGATATGGTATTGGCGGGCTATATAAAATAAATAAACACCATCAATTCGGTTTATCTTATCGCACAGCAACGGAGATTGAAACAGAAGGCGACTTCACCACACTGGCGAAGAATAATGATCTCGAATTCCAAGATACCACAACACTGTCGATGGCAGTACCAAGTGAGCTAACGCTATCAGGCTTCCATCAACTGGATCCGCGATTAGCAATACAGTATTCTCTCGCTTGGTATGGTTGGGATAATCTAGATTACATTTCAGTATCACATCCAGACTGCCCTGCTAATCTCGACTTTAATTTATCGCAAGGGCAATGTTTAATTGAATCTGTTACTGCAGAAGATAGCTGGAAAATTGCATTTGCAGTCAGCTACAAATTAAGCGATGTGATCTTGCTGCGCAGTGGTGCGTCAACAGAAAAAGCCACTGAAAGCGCAACCTTCGCAATACCATTTGATAAGAAAACAAACTTCAGTTTTGGATTAACTTATTATGCGAGTCGCACATTAAGTTTCGATATAGGCCTTACTTATGCGAGATACGACACAACGCGAATTAAAGATACTATCGGCCTTGATGACTTCGATGTAAGCACAGAAGGCAATAGCACCATGCTTGGATTACAGCTAAATTATCAATTGATTGATTGATTGATTAACCAAACATAACATAGAGTATTAACTCTGATTAATTATGCCTTACATACGGTTAATACTATTATCACTAAAACACACTAGATTACATTGGTACTTAAAAACCATTTAAAATAAAGCCTCTTAGCCAGAGTGAATACCAACTTCAAACGCTCATTCATATTTGAATAGTGTTACTAACGGCTTAACTTACGAGTTTACTAATAAAGCGGAAGCTGTTGTTGGTTCAGCGCAGGTTAACTTAGTTTTCTAAGGCTAGAAATATAAAACGATTTATATAACGTTATCTATCTAAAACTATCAATAATGGGCTTTCACTGCATGGCGTTAGCCCATAGTCTTATTCCCAATAAATACTGTAGATGGACAACATCACACCAACATACTTCAATTAATGTAAACTTTAATCACAAAACCCATTCGTCAATTGGTAAATACGATCATATATGACACAATGAATTAGCACATAATAAATGGATCTCAATTTGAAAAATTTAAATATTAGCGTCATTGGTCTTGGTTACGTTGGTTTGCCGCTTGCCGTTGAGTTTGGGAAAAAATACCCAACACTAGGCTTCGATATTAACACATCAAGAGTTTCAGAATTACAAAAAGGTCAAGACTCTACCTTAGAGTGTACGCCAGAAGAACTATCGCAAGCCTGTAAGCTAACTTACACAAGTCAGCTTGAAGATATACAAGATTGTAATTTTTATGTGGTCACCGTACCGACACCCGTTAATTTTGATAATGTGCCAGATCTAACTCCCCTCAAGACAGCCTCTGCAGCACTCAGTAAGGTCATCTCAAAAGGTGATATCGTTGTCTTCGAGTCGACGGTTTACCCCGGTGCAACAGAAGAAGTGTGCATTCCGATTATTGAAAGAATGTCGGGGCTTAAATTCAACATAGATTTTTTTGCGGGTTATAGTCCAGAACGTATTAATCCCGGTGATAAAATAAATAAACTCACCACAATTATTAAGATAACATCTGGTTCAACTCCTGAGATCGCCGATTATATCGACTCTGTTTACAACACAATTATCGACGCAGGCACGCATAAAGCATCTTCAATTAAAGTGGCTGAAGCAGCCAAAGTCATTGAGAATACGCAACGAGACTTAAACATTGCGATCATTAATGAATTCGCAAAAATATTTAATAAACTCGATATTGATACTGAAGAAGTACTGAATGCCGCAGGAACTAAGTGGAATTTTATGCAATTTAAACCCGGGCTTGTTGGCGGGCACTGTATTAGTATCGACCCTTACTACTTAACCCATAAAGCCAAAGAAGTCGGTTACTTTCCTGAAGTTATTCTTGCTGGCCGCCGTATTAACGATGGGATGGGATCTTATGTCGCGACGGAAATGGTGAAAAAACTTGCTAGCCACAAAATCCATATTGATAATGCAAAGATACTCGTCATGGGCTTTACGTTTAAAGCGGATTGCCCGGATGTGCGTAATACTAAGATTATCGACATTGTCAGTGAATTAAACAGCTTTAATATTGATGTGGATATTTATGACCCGTGGGCAAACCCACAAGAAGTCGAAAATGAATATTCGGTAAAACTCGTGGATGAATTAAAACAAGCACATTACGACGGTATCATCGTTGCTGTTGATCACAGTGAATTTAAAAATATGGGTATTAAAAAAGTGCGCGCGCTTGGTAAAAGCAACCATATTGTGTACGACGTTAAATATGTCTTTGCACTAGAGGATACTGATATCCGCCTATAACGGTATATTAAGCTCAACAATAGACCAACGTCCACCTTCAAAGCAAAAGTGCTGAGCACAGTGATAATCCAGTTTATGCTGTGCTTTGCCTAACATGTTCCAATTCGTCGCACAGGCATAAATTGCACGGATAACACCTTTATGACTAACACAACCAATTCGCTGTTCTACCTTGGTAATATCCAAGGCTTCAACCCAATCACTGACCCGCTCAGCAACCAAGCGTGGCGACTCACCACCTGCTGGCTGTAAATCTAACCCTAGCGCTTCTTGTTTAGCAAAATAAATAGGATCTTGGGAACTTAATTGTTGTAACGTGTTACCTTCCCAGTCCCCCCAGTTCATTTCAATCAACGCAGTTTCAACCTGTGAATTGACGCCAAGTAACTCAGCCGTTTGCTGTGTTCTTAACAATGGACTGTGAAACCACTGCAGAGATATTAAACTTAACGGTAATTGATAAGCGCTAATTTGCGTCTTGCCAACGTCATTCAATGGAATATCAGTTCGACCTTGTAAACGCTTCTCACAGTTCCACTGCGTTTGCCCATGGCGAATAAAATATACATGGATCATAACGACTCCAGTTTATTTGCTATGGCATCTTGAATCACCAGATTAAGCTGCTCTGCACTCGCCGCAATTGAATGATGCTGAGTAACGTAATGCTTTGCTGCTTGCTGCATGACGGTTAACCGTGCAGGATCACTTAGTAATTCATCAATCGTTACTGACATTAACTGAGCATTATGCGCATCAACTAATACACCCGTGACGTTATGTTTCACAATTGAGCTGACACCGCCCTGATCACCGGCTACGATCGCCACGCCTGCTTGCTGTGCTTCTAAGAAAATCATGCCCAGGGCTTCATTTATCGCTGGCCAAACAAGTAATTCGAAATGCGGTAACAACTGGCGTATTTGGCTGTTTTCAAGCGCACCGGCAAACTTTACTTGCTGGTGCGAAGCAAAAATCGAACGGACTTCTGCTTGCATAACCCCATCACCAATAATCAGTAACTGATAAGGCCGTTGTAATGACTCAACCACAGCGCTTAACTGCTGATAGGAGTGATATTTATCGCCACTGCGCATCATCGCAATGGTGATAAGCCAAGGTAAATTGCTATCTAAGCCATATTGGTCCGCGAGACTCTGTCTATTTCTATTTCTATTTAGGCTATCTGTAACCTGGGAGTATTCATTGATAACTGGAAAGTTATTATCATTTACACAGCGATCATCAATAAAGAGATTGAGAGAGACGAGTGGCGAATGGGATCCTTGCCGCCACTGAGAATAAAAATCGGTCAGCGCAATTTTATCCTTTGGGTTAATACAAATAACGTTACTCGCCAGTTTTAATCCAATAGCCACTTGCTGGTGATACAGCGCCCAACTACCCTGGGCACGTTTCTCGGCCCATGATGCTTCCGCTATGATGTAAGGAATATTAAGCGTCCGACAAATGATGGGACCAATTAAATCGGGTGCTTTGTAATACAAATGATAACTAAACCAAACTTGCGGACTAAAATCTTGTTTTTGCCAACGTCGCATGATCCTTGTGGCTTCTTTTTTGGCAAGAGCGATGAAACGCTGCTGGCGCTGACTATCACCATTTTTGTCAAAAGAACGCAACTGACTAGCCAGTTCCACATGATAACCGCCCTGCTCCAACGCTTGTATAAATAAACGCGCGATTTTACGATCGCCCGATGGCGTTGGATGTAAAGGCGATTTAAGCGGCGCATAAAATGCGATGCCTGTTTTTATACGAGTATTAGTCAATATTATTAAACAGTTTTTCTAATTGGTCGATACCAATTTTCACATCGAAACGTCGGTGAAGCTGCTTTTGGCCTTCAACGCCGAGACGTTCGCGCTTCTCACCATCGCGTAATAAATCCGCTAATGCCGATGCTAATTGCTCAACATTATTCGACTCAACGAGTATGCCATTTTTCCCGCTATCAATCAGCTCTGGAATACCCGAAATATCCGTTGCCAGACAACATACAGACTGGCTTTGTGCTTCCATCAATACATTCGGTAACCCATCTCTGTCACCATCGGCAACAATCTTACTTGCCAGTACAAATAGGTCACTTTCACGGTAAGCTTCAAGTACAGTTAATTGTGGTTGCGCACCTTGCCAGTCAATGTATTTATCAATGCCTAAATCTGCGGCCTGTTTCTGCAAGCGTTTCAAGATTTCACCACCGCCAATGTGAGTAAGGTGCCAATGTAAATCTTTTGGTAATTGAGCCAACGCATTAAGTAAGTCGTCGTAGCCTTTTTTAGGCACTGCTCGACCAACACTGATAATTTTAACTGGGTTATCTGCAGAACGGCCATTAACATCCACCCGCGAGACTCGGTTTACATGTTGAAAGCGGGTAAAGTCTAAACCGTGATAAACCAAGTGTACCTTGCTTGGATCTTCAGCAAGGGATTGCAAATACTCATGGTTCGCAGCAGTACAAGTGGATAGCCATTGTAACTCAGTCAGTTTCTCAGCAAGGTCCCACTTTTCTGATGTCCAAATATCTTTAGCATGCGCGGAACACGACCAAGGTAAATCATTAATTAAAGCCGCATAGCGAGTCACCGACGCTGGCGTATGTAAAAAATGGGCATACATTTGCTCGATACCCTCAGGCATTTCTGCTGCTAACACCAGACTTTGGCCAAAACGACGCACCCGTCCACGGCTAGTATCACGCTTCAAGTCTTGAATAAACTGTTTGACCACTTTAGTTAATGAGTAACGTTTAACGACATGAAAACACGCTTTTAATACTCTTAAAGGCTCAACGTGTAAGTATTCAGGTAAATATAATACATCCGCTTCAATCTGCTGATGTATTGGATGCGTGCTGGTATCTGTCGGATGACGTAAGGAGACTAATGTAATATCAAACCCACGTAACTCTAATGCACGTATTTCTTGGGCGATAAATGTTTCAGAGAGGCGTGGATAGCCTTTAAGTACTAATGCTATTTTCTTCACTACAGACCTTAAACTTTTTAGTATTTTAAATTTAATACGTTTACGTTAAGACGCATTTACAAATTGATGAAGTTGCTGACCGCCTAGCCATTCAATATTTTCATGCCGCTGGCAAAATTGAAAAAACTTACTGATAAACAACCAACAATTTAAATCATGCTTGAGATGATGTGTCATCAAACCACAGGGCTTTATATTACCACTCAAACTTGCCAATCGTTTATTGCGTAAATGAGAAATCATATTGGTGAGAATAAGCTCTTCACCCGCGAAACAGCGCCGTTTCCAATCAATAATGTCGATATGCACATTCACATTAAAATCAGTTTCAACTTGCTCTTTTGTCCCTAATACTGACAGTTGGGTATAGCCCATATCTGGTAACTCACGAGCAACCTCATCTGCAATACGATTCCAAGGTGGCACTAAGATATTCAAATATTGCTCACCAAATTGAGATTTTAGTATTTTCTGCCCTTGCGCTAACTTATGTAGCAACTCAGGTAGGGGTTGCGAGCCACCTAATTCAATTTTACGCTGCCCTTCAAGAGCATAATTTTGATGGTCATAACCATGTTGTAACACATAACAGTTCGCGCGATGTTGCGCTTTATTAATCACACTTAAGCTTGTTTGCAGCGAATCAGGGATAACCGCAAGATGCACAGGAATGGAAAACTGGTCTGCCAGCATTAAAAGTCGCTGCAGTGCGCCTGAATTAGCCACTGCATCATCATCACGCCACCAAAACTGCACAGGGGACGACCATTGCTGTATTTCGTCTGCAAGTATTTGCCAATTAGACATCCGCAATTCCTTGTTCTATTTTATCATTTCTTTGTGTTGCCCATTCAATCAGTAATTTAGCGCTTTGTGTCGCGCCTTGGTTATTGATATTAATCGTTTCGGCAGCACGTGATAGCGCATTTTCAATGGCATATTTTAAAGTTTCAACACTCAAATCATGATACTTAACTAATTGTAATACCTTGCCCTGTGTTAGCACTTCACTGCGTGCTAACTGTTCAGTTTCACCTTCACCTTCAAACGGTACAACCACAGCCGGTACTTTGGTTAATAACAGGTCCATAACCGTGTTATAACCCGCCATCGAGATTGAGACATACGCATTTTTTAATGCCTTCAAAAAGTCATCAGCCAGCTCCACAACTTGCAATTTTTCTTGTTGTAGTGCTTTAAAATATGCTTTATCTGCACTTTTCATATTCGGTCCAGTGACCAACAACCACTGTTTATCAGCGGCAAAACCAGTATTGAATAACGCAATCGCAGTACTCAAAATTTCTTTACCAACGCTGCCACCACCGATAGACACCACAATGGTATCTCGCGTGTTCTCATCAATATCTGCGGCAAGTTGTGGGCAAACATAACCCGAATAATTGATTTTATCCGCAATCACATCTGTCAATGGAAAACTTTTTTCTAATGGATAAAAGTCTTCATCGCCGTGCACTAATACGTGCTGGTAATTTGCTTGCACAAGCTCTACACATTCTTGTTCACGCTTAACAGCACGTCGCTGTAAAATGTCACGAATAGAAGCTATAAGAATAGGAGGGTTACGCTGTGATTTGACCCAGTCAAGCAGAGGTAACAGTTCAAAGCGCATTTGTCTGCGACCAAACGGGTAAGTTTCAGTCACAATTAAGTCTGGTTGCAAGCTATCACAAAGCGCTAATAACGCTTGTTTTCTTTGCTGTTTATCTTCGTCACTAAACGGACTATTATCCGCTTTAACCAAACTACTAAAGCCCGCATCTACACTTTTAACCGCCGTCAACTGGTGCATAGTCGCATCGCCAAAAGACATGCTCGGAACTGGCATTCCACCAAAAATAACATCAACATGCGCACCTTGTTCACATAATTCTTGAACAATAAGAGAAGAGCGACGAACGTGACCAATACCTAATAAATATTGCACATAATACATAATACGCGGTGCTGACATATATGATCCTTGCGATAAAACCAAATTAAAAAATAAAACTGAATGCAGTTATTTTGCTACCAATTCACCAAATCGACGCGTAAGAAAATCTAATCCGTTCAATAGTTTATCAAGTTTATGTTTACTCGGCTTATCTTGCTGTAGTAGTTTTATAATACCGTCAACCATGGTCTCTGCTAAACGTTCTGAATCTAAATCGAGCATAGATAGCAAGCCTACTTCTGCGGCATTACGAGCTCGAATAAGCTGCTCTTGACGTGGTTGAGTACGTGGTAGGATCAACGCTGGTTTATCAAACGACAGTATTTCACAAAAAGTATTGTAGCCACCCATAGCAATCACAGCCTCAGCCTCAAACATTAAATGCTCAAGGTGGTTACTGAATGTGATCGCATCAACATGAGGTAGCAATTCCGCTCGATTCAGAAACTCATTGCGCTCAACTGCGGGCATAAATGGACCAAGCACAAATAATGCAGGCATCAGTGTTGGGCTACTCTCATAAGCACGGAGAACCCAATCAATCATCTCAACGCCATCACCGCCACCACCGGGGGTAACCAAAATATAAGGTCTGTCGGGGATGTTAATGGATTCAATATCCACTTTTTTCGGTAACTGTCTTGGTAGGTACCCCATAAACAACGTTTTATCTGTCACAATTTGCTTAACATCCAATCCTTGTAATGGATTAGATACCTCTGCGGGGCCATAAACCCAAAGTTCATCATAAAGATTTTCAAGTAATGGCATCACATTTTTCTTCTGCCATTCCTTTTTTAATAACTCAGGAGAGTCCATCACATCGCGTAAACCGAGAATGCATTTGGTATCAGTATCTTTGAAATAGGCTAACGTACTAATCACTTCATCTTTCAATCCGCCCGGTTCTTTATCAACAAGAAAAATATCTGGTTTGAAGACTTTGGAAGTATTGAGAATAATGGATTCACGTAATGCTAATGTATCAGCCAAATCGATATGCAAACCCAATGACGTGTATTCACCGTTATGAAGTTTAATCACACCCGGTATTCGAATAAAATCAACCCGCGCTTTAAAATCAAAACGGCCAATAATAGGCGATCCGGTAATAATTAAAACTGACAATCCCTTGTATCGGTCAACGAGCGCATGCGCGATGGTTCGACAACGACGCAAATGCCCAAGACCGAAAGAGTCGTGACTATAAATAAGCAAACGGCTATTATTTAATTTACTGCGCACTCGAATTCTCTTTTACTAAATATGACAATAACGGATAAGATTACCAAAAAAGATCACGCTAAGATAGCGCGTATCTTATTTAATAACCTATTCATTTTCATTAAAGATACAAGCACTTTTTTAGTTATAATCAGAGTCTATTCTATCATTCTTTTTGATCTCTGCAGACACGACCAATGCCGCAGCAGCGCCCAATTCTTCTGCTCGAACTTCATGTTTTTCAATCTTACCTTTACTTTTTTCTCTATTTTTTTCATCACGTTGCGTTAATACATGAACTGAACGATGCGCAAACTCAATCCCATTGTCCTTTAATGATTCTTGAACAAGTCTAAATGCTTCACGTCGAATAACCCATTGTTCACCTGGTATACAAGTAAACTTCATGCGGAAGATAAGTGCTGACTCTTCAATTCGGATCACCCCTTGAGACTTCAGTGGTAATAGAAAATGTTGTCCGTATTCAGGATGTAATAACATTTTCTGTCCCACTTTTTTAATTAGTTTACGCACCTTTTCAACGTCAGTTCGGTAATCCAATCTGAATTCCAATTTCTTAGTGATCCAGTCACGTGATAAATTCCGCACAGTCGCAATTTCACTGAAGGGAATAGTTTGCACAGCGCCCAAGTGATGACGTAATGTGATAGAGCGAATAGATATACGCTCTACAGTACCGCGTAAACTTGCCGCTTCAATATACTCACCTCGACGAAAGGCATCATCGAGTAAAAAGAATATTCCAGAAATAACATCTTGGACTAATTTCTGCGCGCCAAAACCAACAGCAATACCCACAATACCCGCCCCCGCAAGTAACGGGGCGATTTCGACGCCGATAATACTTAAAATCATTAACAGTACACACGAAGACAAAAACACTAATAAAAATGAACGCACTAAAGGCAACAAAGTTTCAGAACGAGAAGATCCGGTCCCGCCCCCCTCACCTTCTAATGTTGACGTACCATTGTTATTTTCACAAACCATATCATAAGGTAAATGACGTTCAATAGCAGACTGGATAATTTCCCAAACTGCATAAGCGGCAATGATAACGACAATAATATCAACCAACATTTCAATAAACCCGCCAAGGCTATTGGTGATTGTTTCCCAAGCGTTATAATTAAAGCTGGCATCGAGATGATGAAGAATAAAAGCAACAAATATGACTCTAAGTGCGATAATCACCCGGTTAATAAATTTATCACAACGTTTATTATAAGAATGACTTTGTAGCCAAGTGATACGTTTTAACTGAGTCAGTAAAACAAAAATAAGCCGATCTGCGATAGGAAAAGTAAAGGTTAACCACCAGATAGGCGTAAAATTTCGCGCTTGCTCATAGTAGCCTAAAAACTCGTACATAGCCCAAAAGACCCAAGCGATAAATAACCAAATGGTGAAAATTGTTGTCCAGGTTTGACGTAGAAAGCGCGTAAACGCCGAGCTCGTTTCTTTGACATCGGTAAACATGGCTTCAATGGTTTTACGGTTAAACCAAATAAAGGCAATAGATAAAATATTCAAGATCATGCCTGTCGCAGGAATAATTAATGCAAATAATATAGTGTCTAGCGAGAACAGCACCAGAATACGCCAAAACGTTGTTATGATAAGGTAAATCGCCATAAAACTAAGAATCGACCAATACAGACGATTGGCAGATTCACAGTTTATTTTAAACAATCGATGACCTTTGGCGTAAGGCGCAAAAATAAGTCTAAGTAAAATCTTTAATGCACGTATTTTTACAACTAAACCTAGACCGTGTAGACTCAGTAAACGAAAGGGATCGGTTTCACTGTAATTATAAATAGAAATAAGCGCTGCAGTAACGGCAAAAATACCAATCCCAACATACTTAAAAAAGCCACGCATTAATAAATAGTCGAGGTTATCTCTGAAAGTACTGCCTTTTTCCGCGGCAACCCGCTCGGAAAAAGCATTCATTTTAATGCTAGTTACGTGCTCGACGATAAGCCCACAAACAAGCATCAATACAAAAATACTAAACAGCGAAGAGAAACGCCCTATACCTTGCCCATTGGTTAACTCATTTATCAATTTTTCTTGGTGTTCAGGCCAACGTTCTAGACTGTTTAATAACTCACTTTTTCGACTTTGTGCATCTTTCAAAAAAATAAATCGAGCCATATCCGAGTTTTTATACATGTATTCATTATCAGCATCATCTAAAACACCGGTTTGACTAGTATTAGCTTCAATTTGTGTGACAGGGTTTGGCTGCTTGAAAATATCGCTACCATGCGCTTGCGCAACGTTTGCACTACTTAGCATCAACAGCATATACATAAATATTGTCGCGGCAACAGTGCGACTAAAGACGTTTGAGATAATACGCGGGGGCATAGTAATAACCAATTATTGATTGATAAGAATAACTATAGTATCAAAACTTTATAAACGAATGATATGGTAAATAGCACATATTATTAATGAGTTAAAATACAAGTTGGGTGAATAGACAGATAAAAATGAGATACTATAAAAGTAAAAGGAAGTAAGCTGGGTTTCGAACTAAACATGAAAAATGATGGGCTTTAAGCATTAAGTAATCGACTCCTTATAAAAAAACCGCTCACTTTAACAGTGAACGGTTTTGTTAGTCAGTGTTGTTTATAGCAACGAATCAACCGAGTTGATTAGAAGTATACACGACCACCTAACCATAGAGTGCTATCTGTACCTTCTGCACGGTCTGTAGTAGCAGCATCACGGTCACTTAGATTGTATTCAGCGTATGCAATTACGCCTTTAGCAAGTTCATAATCAGCGCCTATAACTAGCTCAGAACCTTCATTTGATTTTGAATCACCGTCTAGAATGTCATACATAGCATATACGCCTACTTGACCTAGTGTGTAGTGAGCACCAATACCGTATGCTGATGTATCATAGCTGCCAACTTCAGAAGCTTGATATTGAACTGCTAATACTAATGCATCAAGAGTATAACGAGCGCCCATGATGTATGTAGAATTATCTGTTATAACGCCCGCATCTTTACGGTCGTTTGCGATATTATAAGAAACACCAAGCTCTAGACCAGCAACGTCATATGTACCACCGATAGCGTATGTATCTTGGTCCATTAAAGAAACAACAACTGTAGCGCCACCGAAAGCTTTAGAATATTTAAGTTGGTCTTCAGAATCAGAACCGAACGCATCGTTATCTTCGTTATAAACACCATTTTCATAAGAGAAATCATTCATCACTAAGTCATCATTCAGACCATACTGTTTACCTAAAATAACAGTACCGTACACGTCATGTGCTAGACCTACATATGATTGGTTTAAGTATAAACCGTTGGTTTTGTCTTTAGAATCTTTATGGTCTGAATTTTTAATTTCAGCACGACCGAAAGCTTTAAGACCATTATCTAGTTCTTTCGCAGCTTTAATATTAAAACGTGTACCAGAATCTTGGAATTTAACGTTATCAGAGTCAGCAATAACCACGTTACCACGGAAAGAACCACCTAGAGAAACGGTAGTACCTTCGTTGTTATAAATTTCAGCAGCGTTTGCAGCGCCAGCTACTAATAGAATTGCAGTAGCAAGAATAGTCTTTTTCATTTTAAAAATCCTTTATGATTTGTAAGTTAACTCACTCATTACTTGAATCTCTCGCTGAGATGATCCCATTTGGTAATGATTAGTTAAACCAAGAGTTAATGTATTCTAACAAATAGCGTGTTAAACCAATAATTCATCTGGATAAACCATTTGAGATAAGATTTAACAACTACGCTTAAAACTTGGTATAGATTATAGTCACAATCATTTTGTTAAAACTATAGAGAAAATCAATAAGAGGTCAAAAACAAGATCACGGACACAAAAAAAGACATGCCAAAATAAAACACCTTGACATAAATGATAATTATTCAACATTTAGAGGCGGTGTTAC
This sequence comes from Moritella yayanosii, assembly GCF_900465055.1. Taxonomy (NCBI): domain Bacteria; kingdom Pseudomonadati; phylum Pseudomonadota; class Gammaproteobacteria; order Alteromonadales; family Moritellaceae; genus Moritella; species Moritella yayanosii. Next base: position 1,710,285 of record NZ_LS483250.1, read on the forward strand.
ATGCTAAACGATTAAAAAACAATCTAGTACGTAACCTATATTATAGAAGCTTAACTCTAAGTTTTCATTTACATAGCATCAGAACTTAAAACGAATAAAAAGTTCAATTAACAGTTCAATAATTTTAGATTGTAGCTCAATAATAACAAAACGCAGAAGATCGAAAATATAATCATAACAATTTGTTGTTCACCAAAATAGACAGTATCTAGGGTTCTTAAAAACCCAAGATAAAAAATACCCCAGCAATGCTGAGGTATTTTATAAACACATTGTAACTTATTAAAACGTTACATGAACGCGAAAGAAACCCATTAACTATTTTTCAGTGACAGGCTTTTTCTTCTTCACAGTTTTTTTCTTTTCTTCTTCAACCCATTTTCCATCGATATAATGCGCAGTCCAACCCGTGGCTTTCTTCTCCACCTCGGTCATTACATATTGCTCTTTGGTCTTACGACTAAAGCGTACAATGGCTTTATTACCAGCAGGGTCTTGCGCTGGCGCATCTGCTAAGTAATAGAATTTCGATGAGATACGATCTCTGAAGCGTACTAACTCTTCAATCAAGGGAGCACGCGTCTCACGAGATTTAGGGAAAGTATTCGCCGCCAAGAAGATACCCGCAGCACCGTCGCGTAGCACAAAGTAAGCATCCGACTTTTCACATTCCAGTTCAGGCAGAAAAACAGGATCTTCTTTTGGCGGCGCAACTTCACCACTTTTCAGGATCTTACGGGTGTTTTTACATTCTTCGTTAGTACAGCCCATGTATTTACCGAAACGGCCATTTTTAAGCTGCATATCAGACATACAACGGTCACACTCAACTACTGGGCCATCATAGCCTTTTAGCTTGAATTCACCTTTTTCTACTTCGTAGCCAGTACATTCAGGGTTATTACCACAAACGTGCAGTTTACGTGTTTCATCTATCAAGTAGCTGTCCATTGCAGTACTGCATTTAGGACAACGACGTTTTGCCATCAGCGCTTCAGTTTCAGCGTCTTCATTGAGCAAATCAATCGCTTCTTCACCTGATACTAGATTGATGGTTTTCTTACAGCGTTCTTTTGGTGGCAAGTTATAACCAGCACAACCGAGGAAAACACCGGTCGTTGCTGTACGGATACCCATCTCACGTTGGCATGTCGGACATTCGATATCCGTCAATACCATTTCATTCGCACGCATACCGCCGTCAGCAACATCAGCCCCAGCCGTAATTAGCTGTTTCTTGAAGTCTCCGAAGAAATCATTAAGTACATCAATCCAATTCAGCTTGCCTTCAGCAATGCCATCAAGTTGAGACTCCATGCTTGCCGTAAAATCAAAATTCATCAATTCTTCAAAACTTTCGGTCAGACGCTCAGTAACAATCTCACCCATTTTTTCAGCAAAGAAACGACGGTTTTCTACTTTTACATAACCACGATCTTGAATTGTCGAGATAATCGAAGCATACGTCGATGGACGACCAATTCCACGTTTCTCTAATTCTTTAACCAATGACGCTTCATTAAAACGCGCAGGCGGCTTAGTGAAGTGTTGTAGTGGATCAACAGTGATCAGATCAAGCGCCTCACCCACTTCAAGCACAGGTAAATTACTTTCATCTTCAGACTTCTTGCCCATTGGCGGCAGCGCTTTAGTCCAACCAGGAAAACGCATAGTACGTCCCTTCGCGGTAAGCTGATACTCGCCAGCAGCAATCGTCAACTTGGTTGAATCGTATTGTGCAGGCATCATTTGGCAAGCAACAAACTGACGCCAAATTAATTCATATAATTTCTTCGCATCATCATCCATGCCTTTCAAATCGCCTGACATAACATTTACATCAGAAGGTCGGATCGCTTCATGGGCTTCTTGCGCGCCTTTTTTAGAACCGTATAGATTCGGTTCTGCAGGTAAATAGTCTTTACCGTATTTTGTTTCAATCAAACCGCGTGCACTTTCTACCGCGTCTTTACTCAAGTTAGTTGAGTCAGTACGCATATAGGTAATGTAACCGCCTTCATATAAACGTTGTGCTAAGCCCATAGTACGCTTAACGCCATAGCTATGACGTGTACTTGCCGCCTGCTGTAATGTCGAGGTAATAAATGGGGCTTTTGGTTTACTGCTTGTCGCTCTGTCATCACGCTTTAATAACGAATAACTGGCATTTTGTAAGTCAGTAACCGCTTTAGTCGCTTGCGCTTCATTCACGGGTTTAAATGTTACACCAGCATATTTAACTGCTTCAACACGTAATGGCTCACCCAGTGAAGTCACTAAGTCGGTATGTACATCCCAAAACTCTTCTGGAATGAAGGCTTTGATATCTTTTTCTTTGTCTACGATCAAACGCACGGCTACTGACTGAACACGTCCAGCAGATAAACCACGGGCGATCTTTTGCCAAAGCAACGGCGACACCATATAACCAACAACACGATCTAAGAAACGACGCGCTTGTTGTGCGTTAACACAATCAATGTTCAATTCTGACGGTTTTTCAAATGCTTCTTGGATCGCTGTTTTGGTAATTTCGTTAAACGTTACACGCTGGAAACGTGAATCATCACCACCAATAATTTCCCGCAGGTGCCATGCAATAGCTTCCCCCTCGCGGTCCAAATCGGTTGCGAGATAGATAACATCTGCTTTTTCAGCAAGTTGTTGTAGTTCGGCAACAACTTTTTCTTTACCAGGTAAAATCTGATACGTTGCTGCCCAGTCATTTTCTGGGTCTATTCCCATACGCGAATATAGCGATTTTTTATCACGTTTTTCTTTAAATGCAGCTTTCGCTTCTGGCGTCATGCCTTTAGTTTGTTGCGCAAGCGTCGGGGCACCAGCTCGTTTTTTGGCGGCGCCACCACTTGTCGGTAAATCACGTACGTGACCCACACTTGATTTAACAATGTAGTCTTTACCGAGATATTTATTAATGGTCTTCGCTTTTGCTGGCGATTCCACAATTACCAGAGATCTTCCCATACAGACGGATTCTTTTAATTTATGAATGATATGAAATTGATGAATACAATTGATAATTTATCGCTTAAGCGATAGTCAAAAAGCATCATCTTATAGTTTGTATTCTATTTATATATATACATTGAATATACTTATAGTAGTCAATAATTTTTTAATTATTTTTTAATGGCTACATTTCATACAAAAATATTACATAAGCATAGCAATCATTGTATAAAACAATAATCCACAAAAAACATAAAAATCATACCAATAAACTACATACATTTGAAATATGTAGTTTATGTTTCAATGCATATTTTACAGTTATGAACCTACAATTCTATAAATGTGGGTACTTAGACTGTTGTAGAAACTTATTTAGGCTTATCGAAATAGCCATCGACGCAGCCTGGGCTAATTTTTCAGCCAATTTTTTACGTACCACATATTTAACGATGTAAATTGTTTTCGATTTATTCGCTTTTAATAAGTAATCATCACTGGTTTGCAAGGTATCCACTAACCCACGTTCGTAGGCATGAGTACCAAACCAGTGCTCACCGGTGGCGATTTTTTCAATATCCAGAGCAGGTCGATGAGAACTCACAAAATCTTTAAATAACACGTGCGTTTCTTCAAGCTCTTGTTGGAACTTTGCACGTCCAGCGTCGTCATTTTCACCAAACATGGTTAATGTGCGTTTGAACTTACCAGCGGTCAGGTGTTCGACATCGATGCTGTTCTTTTTCAACAGTCGATTAAAGTTAGGAATTTGCGCAACAACACCGATAGAACCAACGATAGCAAATGGGGCCGCAATAATATGGTCGGCAATACAGGCCATCATATAACCACCACTTGCCGCCACTTTATCGACCGCGATAGTTAGCTTAATATTAGCTTGTTTTAACCGTTCCAACTGTGAGCTTGCAAGTCCATAACCATGTACCACACCTCCGCCACTTTCTAGGCGTACCAGTACTTCATCATGCTCGGTTGCAACGAATAAAATAGCGGTGATTTCTTCACGCAGTGACGCCACTTCTTTAGCATCAATACCAGCGGTGAAATCGATCACAAACAGACGTGGCTCAATGTCTTCTTCTGTAGAAGCATCGTTATCATTAGCTTTGTCTTTATGCGCCTTTTTAAAAGCTTTTAATTCTGCTTTGTGTTTTTTCTTTTCTGCTTTTTGCTGTTCTTTTTCTAATATTTTAGCTTCATCTTCAGACACAAGATGTAACTGCAGTTCATCTTCAACGTCTTTAAATTGCGCCGATAAATTGGTGATCTCTAAACGTCCATTGCTCTTCTTTTGCTTAGACGTAAGGTTAATAATAGTGACCACTACAAATAATAATGCTAAAACGAATGTTATCGTTTTTGCCAAAAAAATACCGTATTCACTTAAAAGTTCCAAATCCTAATCCTCGGTCGGTTATATCGATTTTGCTCTTTATATCATTTACAACATCGCATCTACAAGCTTTGCAGGTTACAATATTGCGAGATATGTCGATATGGAACCTAAAAATGGATTATCAAGCAGAAAAAACTTTATTAGAACATAAAACAATTTTAGTAACCGGTGCAGGTGACGGTATTGGTCGTCAAGCGGCTTTAACCTATGCGGCACATGGCGCGACAGTGATATTACTCGGAAAAACAGTGGCTAAACTTGAAGCTGTTTATGACGAAATTGAAGCACTTGGCGCACCAACGCCTGCTATTATTCCGCTTGATATGAAAGGTGCTACGGTTGCAAACTATAAAGACATGGCAGACACCATCGATACCCAATTTGGTAAACTAGACGGTTTATTGAACAATGCGGGTCAATTAGGCGTGTTAGGTCCATTCCATCAAATCGATGAAAAGAGCTATGACGAAGTGATGCAGGTAAATGTTAAAGCGCAATTATTCATGACCAGTGCGTTATTACCGGTACTGAAAAAAGCAGACAAAGCATCTATCATTTTCACCTCATCAAGTGTGGGTGTTAAAGGTCGTGCTTACTGGGCTGAATATGCCATTTCAAAATTTGCCACCGAAGGCATGATGCAAACCCTTGCAGACGAATTTGAAAATACCAGTATCCGCGCTAACTGTATTAACCCTGGTGCAACGCGTACTGGTATGCGTGCAAAAGCCTTCCCAGGCGAAAATGCTAACACCCTAGTGACAGCAGAAGATATCATGCCGCTTTACCTTTATTTGATGGGTAATGACAGCGTTGCTGAAACAGGTAAAACATTTAAAGCTCAGCCAAACAGATAATCTAATAACTGCCCAAATTCCTAAATGATGATGTTTACATTATTTAGGAATTGTTATCCTATATTTTCAATTCTGTCCTGCTTTTTATACTCTACTAGGCTCGACCTACTCCCTTATTTATATCTTTGATTCGCGTCCTACCCTATAAAAAATTTGCTATCATAAATAATTACTGCACTAACTAATGCCTATACCCAAGTTACTTCAAGATGCTTGGGTATATACTTCTCTATATATAGAAAGACTTTGTTAATAAGGATATTAACCAGTGAAATTGAATTGTGATATGGGTGAAAGCTTTGGTATTTGGCAGCTTGGTTCAGATGAAGCGGTCATGCCACATATTGATATGGCGAACATCGCTTGCGGTTTCCATGCTTCCGATCCCCTCATCATGCAGCAAACAGTGGCACTGGCTAAACACTATAATGTAGCCGTCGGCGCGCATCCTGGTTATCCCGACCTGGCTGGCTTTGGTCGTCGCCATATCCGCTGTACAGCGGATGAAATCCAAGCATTTATCCTGTATCAAGTGGGTGCCCTCGCCGCGTTCTGCAAGCAGCAACATATTCCCTTAAGTTATGTTAAACCTCACGGTGCACTTTATAACGACATGGTGCAAGATGAAGCCGTTCTCATTGCTATTTTAAAAGGCGTGGCTGCTTTTAGCCCCAGTTTACCCCTAATGCTAATGGCACAAGCAGACAACAGTCGCAGTGAAACCCTTGCAGCACAATTTAGTGTGCCACTACTATTCGAAGTATTTGCAGACCGTCGTTATACCGATGACGGATTATTACAGCCTAGAAATCTACCCGGGGCAGTATTTACCGAACACAGCCAAATAATTAACCAAGCAATACAGCTCGCACAACACGGTAATGTGACCAGTAATAACGGCAATCTGATTAAGTTAAAAGCTGATACGCTTTGTGTCCATGGTGATAACGCCCAATCCATCGAAGCCATCGCACAGATAAAGTTAGCACTGCCAACAAACAAGGAATGAGATATGCAGTACCATCTCGATATGATCGGTTATGATGCCATTCTGATTCGCTTTACCGATGCCGATAACGCCCAACTATTACCTGTGATCTACACTTTAAATCGGCAGCTAACAAATTCCGCTGATTTAGACGCTGTTATTATTGATGTCATTCCCTCATACCAAACGTTACTCGTCAGCTTCAACATACTCACCATTGAACCCTATCAATTAGTCACAAAAATTCACGCTCACATTAAGCAAATTTTAATGCCCCAATCCCAAGCGTCTCGTTATACGTTACCGGTGAGTGCTAAGTTGCTCACACTGCCCGTTTGTTACCACAACAGCCTCGCACCTGATCTCGAGTCCTTGTCATTACATGCATCATTACCTATTGATAAGATCATCAACATTCATTCTTCTACTATATATAGTTGTTATGCCATTGGCTTTATGCCTAATTTTGCCTACTTAGGTGATGTTGATGACCGCATTCAAATTCCGAGACACGCAAAACCACAAACACAAGTTGCAGCTGGTAGCGTCGGGATTGCTGATAACCAAACAGCTATTTATCCTAAGGCGAGTCCTGGAGGCTGGCAAATAATAGGTCAAAGCCCAGCTTCACTTGCTCGCTTTGCCGTTGGCTGCCAAGTTAAATTTAGCCAGATTTCACTTGATGAGTTTAATCACTACCACCAACAGGCTGACGCATAATGACAACAATTCCAGCATTAGAAATTGTCAAGCCAGGTATTCATAGCTTAATTCAAGATCTTGGTCGCTTTGGTTATCAACATTTAGGGATCACACCAGGAGGCCCTGCAGATCTTCACGCCTATCTCTGGGCAAATAAAATACTCAGCAATAGCAGTAATATGGCAAGTATTGAAATTAATTATGGCTTAATGAGTTTGAAAGTCTTAGCAGAGACTAGCATTGCAATTTGTGGTGCTGAATTTAGTGTTACGATTAATGGTGAGCCCGCTTTTAATTGGCAAACGCATAACGTTAGGGCGGGTGACATTATTCAGTATCACGGCGCTAAAACAGGAAAATGTGGATATCTCGCTATTTTAGGTGGTTTACAGACCGAGCAGATCTACCAGAGCCGCAGTACCGTAATACGTGATGAACTCAGCGAATCAACAAGGTCACCATTATACCCGAGGCAAATATTACCGATAATCCGCCAACGTTTAAAACCGCTAACAGCAGGATCTCCCACATGTGTTCGTGTTCCCCGACATTATATTCCAAATTATTCAACACCATTAATATTAGGCTTGTTGCCTTGCTACCAATGGCAACAATTAACCTTGCAGCAGCAGCAACAACTGTTAACGACTAAATATCAAGTTAGTGCACAAGCCGACCGCATGGGCTATCAATTAACAGGTAAGGTGATTACCGACTTACCAACAAAACTTGCCTCAGAAGGTATTGCATTAGGCAGTGTGCAGTTACCAACAAATGGACTGCCCATTATCTTACTTCAAGACCGGCAAACCATCGGCGGCTATCCGAAAGCAGGGGTTATTTCAGCGTTAGATTGCGGTAAATTATCACAACGCCAACAAGGTGCAAATATTACGTTTAGACTCAATAACCCGCTTATGTCATATTACAAAATGCATGCTTTTAAGCGTTTTTTCGATTTTTAATAAGAGTAATTACTATCTGATCACTCTAATATTCTGAAAAACGAACACAAAGCAGCCGACCAATTCAGTGACGTAGATCACGCATTTAACTTTAAATATAAATAATTGCGTTATGTTATGACATTTAACAAAATATAATATCTCACAAAAAATACGTATTTCAAATTTACAAATACGCATGTTTATAAAAAAAAATCCATCTAAGACCCCAGTGTGTACTAGAATTTAGCTTAATTTCTCATAAAACTAGATCATGTTTACTTATTGTTAACTTATTGTCATAAAGTATGGACCAAAGAGATAATGATGGGTTATTTTGCTGTATCGTAAGTATTGCATTATTTATTTTTGCTGATTTAATAAACCCACCTGAATTTACGGATTCAATTTCATGGCCATAGAATGCCCTGAAGTAAACAAGCGACTAATGACTTATTAAAAGGAACACAACATGTCTATTACAAAAACAATTGCGAAATCACTTGCTGTAGCAAGTTTAACACTAGCAGCTGCGGCGCCAAGTATCGCAACAGCGAAAACAAGTGACTTTATTACAATCGGTACTGGTGGTGTTACCGGTGTTTACTACCCTGCCGGTGGTGCAATTTGTAAATTTGTAAACCGCAACCGTAAAGAGCACAACATTCGTTGTACAGTAGAAAGTACTGGTGGTTCAGCTTATAACATCAACACAATGCGTTCTGGTGAACTTGATTTCGGTGTAGCACAATCTGATCAACAGTATTATGCTTACAACGGTTTAAACCAATACAAAAATCAAGGTCCTTACACTGACCTGCGCGCAGTGTTCTCACTACACGCAGAAGCACTAACAATTGTGGCTCGTAAAGATTCAGGCATTAAAGTCTTTAAAGATCTTAAAGGTATGCGTGTAAACGTGGGTAACCCAGGTTCAGGTCAACGCAGCACAATGGACGTTGTAATGAAAGCTTACAACTGGGATAACAGTGCGTTCTCACTTACATCAGAATTAAAAGCGAACGAACAATCTCAAGCACTTTGTGATAACAAAATCGACGCATTTGTATTCTTCTCTGGTTTCCCTAACGGTTCGATCAAAGAAGCAACAACAACGTGTGACGCGGTTATTGTAACGGTGAACGACGCAACAATACAAAAACTGGTTGCTGATAACCCTTACTACAGCCAAGTTGTGATCCCTGGAGGCACTTACACTGGTACACCAAAAGACACAGTAACATTTGGTGCACGTGCAACAATCGTTACACCAAAATCATTATCTAATAAAATCGTGTATGAAGTAACGAAAGCTGTATTCGAAAACTTCCATACATTTAAGCGTCTACATCCATCATTTGCATCGCTAACAAAAGAAGATATGGCGAATGCAGCACTTAGTGCACCTGTTCACCCTGGCGCACTAAAATACTACAAAGAAGTTGGCCTAAGATAAGTCGACTTTTCATTAAAAAAATTAAGGGGACATTGTCCCCTTAATTTTTCAATAAAATTACATTACCTATCATTATTTAATTTTTACTACTCTTACTCAAGTTACTGACAATTCTTACACTACGGATTAGTGGAACAATAAGCAGTACTTTTTCTGAAATTAAGCGTTCAGTAATTATTAATTTCTCTACTAACGAATAACCGAGCCACTTCTGGTGATACAAATGTCGCAGAATGATGGAGGACAAATGTCTAAAACAGAAAATAAAACCACTAGCATGGATGCTGAACTGCAGGAAATGCTTGCACAATCAGATACTGGTGCGCGCGATCCCCAAGGTGTTACTAAAAAGATATTGTTAATTGTGCCATTTATTTGGGCGCTATTTCAATTATGGTATGCCTCTCCTCTGCCGTTCGTTTTAAATTTTGGTATTATTAACGATACTGAAGCTCGTTCTATTCATTTAGCATTTGCTATATTTTTAGCATTTACTGCTTACCCTGCAATGAAATCGTCACCGCGTGACCATGTACCGTTGACCGATTGGATTTTTGCATTCGCAGGTGCATTCAGTGCTGGTTATCTATTCCTATTTTATAATGAATTGGCTGGTCGTTCAGGCGCACCAACTACCTTTGATACTGCGGTTGCAGTAACGGGTATGTTGATGCTACTTGAAGCAACACGTCGTTCATTAGGTGCACCACTGATGATCGTGGCACTGGTATTTTTGACTTATACCTTTGCAGGTCCTCACATGCCAGACATTATTGCCCACAAAGGGGCAAGTTTAACGAAAACAATGTCTCACCAGTGGTTAACAACCGAAGGTGTATTTGGTGTTGCGGTTGGTGTATCAACATCATTTGTATTCTTATTTGTACTATTCGGTTCACTATTAGATAAAGCAGGTGCTGGTAACTACTTCATTAAAGTTGCATTCTCGCTACTTGGTCACATGCGTGGCGGTCCTGCAAAAGCAGCGGTGGTTGCATCAGGTTTAAGTGGCTTAGTGTCTGGTTCATCCATTGCGAACGTGGTGACAACAGGTACATTCACGATCCCACTAATGAAACGGGTTGGCTTCTCCGCAACGAAAGCGGGCGCAATCGAAGTAGCAGCATCAACGAATGGTCAGTTAACACCACCAATTATGGGTGCAGCTGCATTCTTGATGGTTGAATACGTTGGTATCCCATACATCGACGTAATTAAAGCCGCTATTTTACCTGCGCTTATTTCTTATATTGCCCTGCTCTACATCGTGCATTTAGAAGCATGTAAAGCCGGTATGGAAGGTTTACCACGCCGTCATAATCCGACGATGGCAGAAAGCTTATTCTCGTTTATGACTGTTGCGATGATAATCCTCGTCTTAAGTCTTGTTGTTTACTACGGTATCGGCTGGACGAAAGATGTATTTGGCAGTAATGCAACTTGGGTGCTTGGAATTATTACCATTGCTATTTATATTGGCTTAGTAAAATACTCCACTAATTTCCCTGAACTGGAAATTGATGATCCAGATAGTCCATTGCTAGTATTACCGGAACCGGGTCCAACAGCGAAAGCAGGTTTATACTTCCTCTTACCGATCGTGGTACTCGTATGGTGCTTAACCGTTGAACGTTTCTCACCTGGTCTTTCCGCGTTTTGGGCAACCATGTTTATGATTTTCATTGTGGTAACACAACGTCCATTACAAGCATACTTCAAACAAAATAAATCAGTATCCGGCGCGGTTAAAACAGGTTTTATCGAACTGTTTGACGGTATGATCACGGGTTCACGCAATATGATCGGTATCGGCGTGGCGACAGCTGCTGCAGGTATTGTTGTAGGTACTGTAACCTTAACGGGTATCGGTTTAGTGATGACCGAGTTTGTTGAGTTTATCTCCGGCGGTAACATCATGCTAATGTTAGTATTCACTGCGTTGATCAGCTTGATCTTGGGCATGGGATTACCGACAACGGCTAACTACATCGTGGTATCAACCTTAATGGCGCCTGTTATTGTTGAAATCGGTGCTCAAAATGGCTTGATCGTACCCTTAATTGCAGTGCATTTATTTGTGTTCTACTTTGGTATTCTCGCCGATGATACCCCTCCCGTAGGTCTTGCCGCCTTTGCTGCTGCTGCAATTGCTAAAGCAGATCCAATTAAGACGGGTATCCAAGGTTTTGCTTACGATATTCGTACGGCGATCTTACCGTTCATGTTTATCTTTAATACTCAGCTATTATTAATTGGTGTTGATTCTTGGTGGCACTTATTACTCACTATCTTCTCTGCGACAACAGCGATGTTAGTCTTCGCAGCGGCAACGCAAGGATACTGGTTCACTAAATCAAAATGGTATGAAACGATCGGGTTATTACTGATCACTTTCACACTATTCCGTCCCGGTTTCTGGTGGGATATGGTTTATCCGCCAATTGAAGAGGTAAGTCCACAACATATCGAGCAAGTACTTGCTGAATTACCGAACGGAAGCCAAGTACGTTTACGTGTTGAAGGTGAAACGCTAGACGGTGCATTCCAGACCAAGATTGTACAGCTACCTTTTTCTGACGATGCGATCACAGGTGCCGATCGATTATCGAGTACTGGTTTAGAATTACGCTTTGAGGATGGCAAAACTATTGTTGATATGATTGGTTTTGGTTCTCCAGCCGAAAAATCAGGCATTGATTTTGATTGGAATATCCTAATGGTAGAACGGCCACTAGACCGTCCAGCTAAAGAGTTCCTGTTTATTCCCGCGTTACTGTTACTTGCTGGTATCGCCGCTGGTCAACGCCGTCGTATAGCTCGTAATAAGTAATCATCCTCGGTAACAATCGTATATGCAGTGTGCTTATCCACACTGCATATACCCAAACCACTTTAAATAAGTAACTCATTATGTATAAAACAATCTTACTACCCGTCGACCTTAACGAAGAAGGTTTTAGCCACGTGGCAGCCGAACACGCTTGCGCACTCGCAAAAATGTCTGGCGCAACAATTCATTTGCTTAATGTGCTGCCGACCACGCAAATGCCTATGGTATCAGCGCACTTCCCAACGTCGGTCTTACAAGAAATTCGAACTTCAACTCAAACAGCCCTGCAACAATTTGCCAAAAAACACATTACAGATGACATTCCCGTGCAATTACATCTAATGGAAGGCAAGCCGTCAAAAGAAATTATCAAAGCTGCAGATAAATACAAGGCGGATTTAATTGTAATGCCGAGTCATAAACGCGCTAAGTTGGAACTTGCATTTATTGGTTCAGTAGCAGCAAGAGTTGTTAGTTCAGCATCTATTAGTGTAATGGTTGTCAAACCACAATAAATCTGCTAATGAGCAGTGTTATAAACTGCTCATTATTTTAAACGTACTGTATTAAACTGTCATTATTTTTCATTTAATTCATTCTATTCCTTTTACTTCCTGCCTTTTTTAGTTATTATTGCCCGTCAATTCTTTGCTATTTCACTGAAAATGAAAAAGGATATTCATGTCAGTTTCTGTATTAATCTGTGATGATTCAAACCTAGCTCGTAAACAAATGGCTAAAACACTTCCCCCTTACTGGGATGTGGATGTTAGTTTTGCAGCAAACGGCGTTGAAGGTATTGATGTTATCAGAGCAGGTAAAGGTAGCATCGTATTTCTCGATCTAAATATGCCAGTGATGGATGGTTATCAAGTTTTAGACATAATTCAAAAAGAGCAATTGAATGCACTTGTGATTGTGGTTTCTGGTGATATCCAAGCAGAAGCACTCCAACGAGTAACCGCATTAGGCGCACTTGCATTTATCAAAAAACCGGTCACAAGTCAGCAAATCGAAACCATCCTAATTAATTACGGTATTATCGAAAAAGACGAATTAGCGCAAGCAGAAACGCGATTAATGTCCCTACAAGCAGCAGAAAAAAGGAAGACAGATTTAATTCAATCCATTCCAGAAACATTACCTACGTTAGGCAACGAGCTTACATTATCGCCTGAATTTCGTGATGCATTGCAAGAAGTTGCCAATGTCGCTATGGGTCAAGCCGCCGATTTATTAGGCCGCCTGTTAGACGTGTTTGTACTATTACCGGTACCAAATGTAAATGTCTTTGAAGCCAGTGAATTAACAATGGCATTGTCGGCTGCATCAGAACAAGCAACTATTTCAACCGTATGCCAAGGCTTTATTTGCTCGGGTATTGCTGGTGAAGCCCTATTGTTATTCCACGATTCAAGTTTTGATGATATGGCAAAGCTAATGGGAATTTCAGAACAAGACTCCAACTTCCAAGAGAAAGAAATTCTCATGGATACAGCCAATATCCTCATTGGTGCATTTCTACAAGGCTTTAGCCAACAACTGAATGTGAGCTTTAGTCAAGGGCACCCTTCTGTTCTTGGCCAGCACAGTACCGTGCAAGAAATGATTAACGCGAATAACTTCCGTAAACAAAAAACCATTGCCATTGAAATTAACTATCAAATTGAACACCATAATGTGCAATGCGATCTGTTATTACTCTTTACTGAGAAGTCGCTGCCAGGTTTACTGAATAGTCTTTCTTACCTCATCGATTAACTGGTTGACTTATTTAACTACAGACCAATCAAATAACAATACAGTTACAAGGAATTGTTAACATGGATAATCAACATTCATTGAATGAGTTTCATTGGATCATGGATATGGTGCAAACCATTGATGCTGGTCTTGTGGTTTTAGATAAAGATTTCAATGTCCAGCTTTGGAATGGCTTTATGAGTAACCACAGTGGATTGAGCCCAAGGACGGTCCAAAGCGCACCGTTGTTTTCACACTTTCCAGAGTTGCCAGAAACATGGCTGCGCAGTAAAATTGAATCGGTGTTTTTACTAAAAAACAACGCCTTTACCAGTTGGGAACAACGTCCGTATATTTTCCGTTTTAATAACTACCGCCCAGTCACCGGCATTTCTGAATTTATGTATCAAAATATGACGATCATACCGCTAGCCTCGCTCACAGGCGAAGTAACGCACGTTAGTTTGATTATTTATGATGTAACCGATATTGCGATTAACCGTATGCAACTTGATAAAGCCAATGCCAAACTCGCTCATTTAAGTCAAACAGATACGCTTACACAGCTAAATAATCGCCATCGCTGGAATAACCTCATTGATAGTGAATTTAAACGAGTTAAACGCTATGAGCAGATATCAACATTCATGATGCTAGATATCGATCACTTCAAAAATGTGAATGATACGTATGGCCACGTCGCTGGCGACAAGGTCATAGCTGAAGTATCGAGAATGATCCGTGAGAATATGCGCGAAACTGATTTTTCGGCACGATACGGTGGTGACGAATTTGCCATTTGTTTAACTAATACCACAGCAAATAACGCGATAATCTTAGCAGACCGTCTTCGTCAAGTAATTGAGAATACTGTAATCACAGATGATGATAACAACATAAAAGTAACAATATCAATTGGCATGGCCGAATTCACTGCGAATACCGATACAGTCGATACTTGGACTAAAAATGCCGATTGTGCATTATATAAGAGCAAAGAAAATGGCCGTAACCAATACTCGATATTTAAGCCGCGTCGTTAAGTACAGCTTAAGCTAATCTATATAAACGAAAAAGGTATAGCAGATGCTATACCTTTTTTATATTTATCATTTTTCATTTAAGCTAACTGTTTTCAGCAGTTGGTTCTTCCTGAACACTTTCTGGCTGCTGAATAATCTCTTCTTGCTGAGGCGCTTCAGTTTCTAACGCCATTTTTTCACGTTCTGCTTTAGCAATGTAACGTGGCTTATTAGAATGTGGGGCTAATTTAGCATTGGCTTTTTTAGCTCTTTTCTTTAATGTCGAAACAACTTTTTTCTTTCTATTCATTATTTAATCTTACTACTTGTCTTCAGGTCGGTATTTTACTTGCATGCCTGCAAGGAAGTTACGTAATATTTGATCTTTACATTCACGGTAATGTTTGTGATCAGGTTTACGGAAAAATGCACTTAGTTCGTGTTTACCTAAACGGAATTCAGCAAGTGCTAATAATTCAAGAACGTCTTCATTCTTAAGATCTAAAGCAATTTTTAACTTACGTAAAATAATGTTGTTATTGATCGCGTTTTCAGGCGCAGGTTGTGGACCGTCTTTTTTACCGCGTTTCGCATTAATTAGACCATTCAAAAAAGTTGCCATCTGCGTATCACTACAACTCACATAGGCTGGATCATCATCTTTTTTTAACCAATTGCTGATTTCGCCACGTGTAACATCAGCTTCAGCTTGTTTAAACAAGGCTATCATTTGGTCGTCACTGAAATTAAAAGTGTAGCGAATACGGCGTAAAATATCATTATTGGTCATTAATTAGTCCTAATAAGGCTAGCGTGATGTCGTTATGACTCACAATTTAAGTTATGGCGCACAGTATAGCAGATAACCCAGAGTTGATAACAGGCAATACTTACGATCTAAACACCCTAAGCAAATAAGATCACCCACCTAGACTCACGTCTCTTCATTTAGAAAAATTAATTCGAGCTATGAGGGCAATCATCCTGCAACCAATGTCTTATTTTATTATATACATCAGGATGATAAAGTAAGTCCATATGATTCATATCTCGACCAATCCACTGATGGTGTTCAGGAAAGGTAAGGTGCCGTAAATCATCATTATGACGACCTAAGGCACTATCTACATTTACAAAACCATCACCAATTAAACCATCGCCGACTACTGTTGATTGCTTACCTTTCACTGCAGCAACCGTATAACAATGTACACCATTAGGTAATGCTAATGATCTACGATCGTCCACCGCATAAGTAAAACGATCTTTACCCTGCCAGTCTTCATCGATAATCGAACCATAACGTAAGTCAGTAATACCTGCGCTACGAATTTGACCTAACTTAGCAAAAGGTAAACTATATGGATTGGAACCAAGTAAGAGATCAATCAAGTTACCGCCTTTTTCAAGTGCCGAGCCATGATGCGGCGTACCTAAAAACACCATCTTATTGACTTGTTCTAACCAAGTATGCTGTGCTTCTTTACCATAATGAAACGCACTACGAGAGACGAGTCCCCCCATACTGTGAGCCAGAATAGACAATGACAAAGGTTGCGGTGATATCGTCACTAAATACTGTAATAGTGCGGCTAAGTCACGGCCATTTTCTGAAATATGTCGACCGGTATTATAGTGTAAGTAAATCGGTTCATAACCAAGATCACGTGCTAATTCTATACCGTGATTATGTTCGTCAACTTGCCACTGTAAATCATTCATACATAACCCGTGCACCATTAGCAATATCTTGCCATCGGATGTTTCGATCAATTTACGCAATGCGACATCCGATAAAGCTTTACCGTCACGGCGTAATTGCATGATCACAGCAAGTGGGTTTTCACGTTCCAGTAAATAGTCACCTAATACACCATTAAGCATCGAAATGGCAACTTCACGTTGGAAAGATAATTCATGCTGGCCAAATACTGAGCCAAATTGCAATAAAGAAAGATCAATTTTATCACCAACAAATGCGGTAACATTGCGAATATTACGGTATACAAAACCAGTCACACCACGTGTTGTTGTCGGTTGGTCTTTATCATTTTGACCTAAGCTCAAAATGGTATAATGCAGTGCTTCAACAATATCTGTTAAACCAGTCACTGCATCTACCGCAAGCTGATTAACACCACGGATATCATTGGCACGATCGGAGTGAGAGCGTTTTATTTCTAGGCTTTTTGATTTTCTGCGGGTGTTAAACATACAGCACCTTTTGTATTTAGCGTTAGCAACGAGTTAAAATCATGACTCTGTTGTAACGCTAAATACTTGAATGCGCAATCTAGGTTTTGTTTACGTTCGCTTGTCGTTGTAATAACAAGGCTGTTATGCTCAAGTCATCCCAATGCAAGAGATGAACTTACACTTAACAGGTGATATGCATGCTGTTAGCAGTGCACATCACCTCGCTGCAGCTGCTTTAGATGCACGTCTATATCATGAAATTCGATTAGGTGAAGCAGAGTTTACTCGTCAATCAGAGCAAATAGTATCAAGCTAACAACACTAGCAACTGAGCAGATGCATAAATTCGACACGCTGGGTTTCTCTCATTTACCACTGTGTATTGCTAAAACCCCCATGTCTATTAGTCATGATCCAAGCATTAAAGGTGTACCAACTAACTTTGAACTGCCAATTGCCGAGTTAAGATTAAATGCGGGCGCCAGTTTTATTACCGCGCTTGTGGGTAAAGTAATGACCATGCCGGGACTTAACATTAAGCCTAATTATCGTAATATTGATATCGATATTGACGAGGCAGGTCATATTATTGGATTAGATTAATGTAAAGCATAAATCGGTCGTAATTTCAATCTGGTTTCGCTTATCACGGCAGTGTACAATGCCCGGCTTGTGCGATTTTATTGGAATAAATTATGTTTGTCGGTTTTGACTACGGTACTTCTAACTGTGCCGTTGGGTATGTTAACAATGCTAACCCGGAACTTGTTTCTCTTGGCCAGAACAGTTCTTACCTCGCATCAACATTATATGCTTCGCACCGTAATATGATCCCTCACTGGGTCGCGCGTCACTTACCTGATTCAGTAGCAAAACCCAATTATCTGCAATTACGCCGTGGTCCAATTCAAGCTGGCCGTAACTTAATTAATGATGGTTATGAAGACCAATTATTCTTTGGCCAAGAAGCCCTTGATACGTATCTAGAAGATCCCAAAGAAGGTTACTACATCAAGTCACCAAAATCATTCTTAGGGGCCACCAGCTTAAGCCCAATGCAACTAGCGCTGATGGAAGATGTAGTGACGGCAATGATCTGCAATATCAAACATAAAGCAGAAGCACAATTAGATAAACAAATAACCCAAGTTGTGATGGGTAAACCGGTGAACTTCCAAGGCCTGAAAGGCGAAGAAAGTAACCAACAAGCGTTATCACTATTAACCACCGCAGCACAACGTGCTGGCTTTAAAGATATTGAATTTCTGTATGAACCACTGGCGGCCGGTTTTGAATATGAACAAAGCCTCACCACAGAGAAAACCGTGCTTGTGGTCGATATCGGTGGTGGTACAACAGATTGTTCATTACTCAAGATGGGACCTGAAAATTACGGTCTGAGTGATCGCTTCCAACATGTGTTAGGTTACTCAGGTGAACGTATTGGCGGTAATGATTTTGATATTCATTTTGCACAAAAATCATTAATGCCGCTCTTCGGCCTAGGCTCAAATTTAACCAGTGGCCTGCCTATGCCAGTAAAGCCATTCTGGGATGCGGTCGCGATTAATGACATCGGTTGTCAGACTGATTTTTATAGCCAGCGCAGTCTTATTGGTTTAAAAGATTTATATCAAAACGCGGAACAAAAACAGTTAATTTCTAGATTACTCAATATGCAGCAACAAAAGCAAACTTATCAGGTGGTCAACCTTGCAGAGCAGATGAAAAAGCAATTGTCACAAGATACTAGCACCATCGCAGATTTAAGTTTTGTCGAAAATGGCTTAACCTTGCCGTTATCCCGTCAAGCACTGGAAACAGCCACGGCGCCACAACTAACCAAAATAAAAGCATTAATGGATGAAGCGATCACACAAGCTCAAACAACGCCAGATGTTATCTTTGTGACTGGTGGTACGGCGAAGTCGCCAATTATCTTCCAATATATTCAACAACACTATCCTCACTGTGAAATCATTATTGGTGATCACTTTGGTAGTGTCACTAAAGGTTTAACCCGTTGGGCAGAGAAGCTTTTTTCTTAATCAATGGTGCTTAATAAAGACTTAATAGCGACATGAAACCAAATGTTAGATAAGTTTTCGATAGACAATAAAAAAGGGCTGTGTGATACAGTCCTTTTTTTATGCGCATTAAACGAAACTGGTTTATAAACCTAGCTTAGAAAGTGAAGCTTAAGCTCGCTGATGCGCCAACTTGATTATCACTACCGTAAGAACCCGCAACATCCAGGTTTAACGTGCCGAATGGGCTAATACCAATACCGGCAGTTAACGAGTCTTCCATCGTATCTTGCATATCATGCTCAAAGCCTGCGCGTAATTGCGCCCAGTGCCATGCATTAACTTCCACACCCACACGTGCGAACTGGGTATTATCGTCTACATCCACATAACGAGTTTGCTCAGTTAAATCCACGTCAACACCAAAAGTGAAATATTCTGCAGCATACGCTAAACCTAACGTCGCTTGTGGGGTCATTTCATAAGTTTTATTCGTTGTTGACTGTATTTCTTGGGCTAATACATCTTTTATCGCTAACGCAACACGGTAATTGTTTTTCATCCACACCGCACCTAAATCGAAGTTGAATGCTGTCACTTCTGCATCTGATTCATCTAACTCAACGTCAAAGTCGCTAACAGTTGTAATATCTGAATAGGTTTGTAATATTTGATATTTAGGTGTGACACCGAATGAAAATGACTCCCCGTAGATGGTATATTTTTTTGCTAAAGCAACACCCAATTCAGAATAACCAAAACCAGTTACCTCTACGGTTGAAGCTTCATAACGCCCTTGTGCAGTACCCGAAGCGTTATCTACATGAATTCTAGAAATGACCTCAACATAACCACGACCATATATACTAACTGAAACATTATTACTTGGAATAGCAATTGCGAACGCAACACCCGCGGTTATATTTACAGGGGCATTACCATCAAGTTCATTGAGGTAATTATTGATATCAGCTTCAAAGCCTGGATTGTTATAGCCTGAATTCTCAAACTCTTCGATTGTATCTTGTAAATCAGTGATGGTTTCTAACGAGCTATCCGCGTCTTTTGCATTAACCCCGATGGCTGGCAATAAAATACCGATATCATCCGACTTATGAAATACGGCAAGTAATGCCGGATTATAAAGAGGCGCGACTAGATAATCTGCGGTTGCAACACCGATATTACCCATTGCATTTGAGCGACCATCGGGTGCATAACTTGCGGCTGTTGAAGCTAAAGAGGTGAATGCCAGTGCGAGGCCAAGTGAAATTCCATTTTTTGACATAGTATCAACCGTAGTCCTTATAATTTTAAGTAACTCGATTGTAGTCTGATAATGAATGCTGTGACACCAGCATTAATGCTTTAGTTCAAATTATGATGAAAAGATCATAAAATAATTAATACTATAGTACTAGGATCACCCTTTAATACTTTTTAGTACTTGTGCTAATCGATTAACTGCCAACAATAGATCTGCATGACAGGCATTGGTAAAATTCAACCTAAATGCAGCACCCTTCCCGACTTCTGATTGATAGAATACCGAGCTAGGGACGACAGCAACACCCACTGCAAGCATGTCTTTAGCAAGATTGTCTACATTACATTCCGGCAGACGTAGCCAAATAAACATACCGCCTTCTACTGGTTCAAACTGACAATTGTCTGGCAATTTCGCGGTTAATAAATCCGCTAGATATTGATAACGTTGACGATATAACTGTCGAAGTCCATCTAAATGTTTTGGAAAGTCTTCATGTTGTAATAGATCCAGCAGCACAGCTTGCATTGGTTGACTTGAATGTAAATCAGCACCTTGTTTTACACGTTCGAGTGCAGAGATCCAATTCTTAGGACCGCTCACTAAACCTAAACGGATCCCTGGCGTAGCTATCTTAGAATATGAACGCAGTACAATCGCCTGTTCTGGGCAGAAGCTAGATACCAAAGGTAGCTCAGTACCCGCAAAACGTAATTCACGGTAAGGGGCATCTTCAATCAGTGCCACGTTATATTGCTGACACAATAGCGCGACTTTTTTACGTACTTCAAGCGACCAACATACCCCGGTTGGATTATGGAAATCAGGTACTGCATAAAACATTTTGATCGTATTATTGGCGAAGCATTGCTCTAATTCTTGTAAATCAGGGCCGTCTTCGCGCTGCTGAATACTTTCAATGCTAGCTTGTGCTAATCCAAATACCTGTAAAGCGCCTAAGTAGCTAGGTGCTTCCATCACCACTTTGTCACCCGCGTCTAAAAATGCACGGGCAATCAAATCTAAACCTTGTTGCGAACCAGTACATACCAACGCATCTTGCTGGTCAGATAATTGGTAACATTCACGGAAATAAGCTAATAAAGGTCCATATCCTGCGGTACTACCGTATTGGAACAGTTCTGAACGCGTAGTCAATTGTTGAATACTCTGTTCCATAAGCGCTAATGGGAAATGCTCACCATCAGGTAACCCCCCCGCTAATGAGATGACATCTGCTGAGTTAGCGACACTCAAAATTTCTCGAATGTAAGACGGTTTAATGGCTTGTAATGATTTCGCTAACTGCATAGTGTATCTCTCTGATGATAAATAACGACGTAATTCACATTCATACTACGGAGATAAATTTGACATGGCATGTCCATTTATGCGCTTATAGATGTCCATTTATGCTTTTATAAGATCACTATGCCTATAACACCGCTTTTGAGCCCGTCTTCAAATCAGCAGACATCACGCATCAACGATGTACTCAATTTTATTCATCGTGATATCAGTGCTGAATTACCTGCGCGACAACTAGCAAAAGTAGCAGCTTATTCTGAACAACACTTTCACCGTGTGTTCAAAAGTGTTGTCGGCGAATCCGTCCATCAATACATTCGCCGTAGCCGTTTGGAGTTTGCTGCTAACCAGTTAATGTTTGATACCCGCAGTTCGGTGGTCACGGTTGCGACTAAATCAGGCTTTGCTTCGGTATCTTCTTTTAGCCGTGCATTTAAAGCCACCTTTGCCATGTCACCAGGTGAATGGCGCCGTAAAGACTTAGCCACCAGCACGCCACCCTATTTACGCGATCCAGAAATTGCGGCAGCTTATTCACGCATTCAAAATCATATATTACCTCGTGTACAGCTTATTCAATTACCAGAAAGGCATGTGGCTTATGTTCGCCATCAAGGTTATGGACGTTCAATTCGCCTTGCTTGGCAAACTCTGCTGGCGTGGGCAAACGTGGAAGGTCGAAGTTATCAGCAACAATTTGGCTTACATCACTCTAACCCGGCATTCGTCGCTTTAGAGCAGTGCCGTTATGTCGCTTGTTTAGCCATAGATAAACCATTATTACGCCGCGGCACAGTAAACAGCATGGTGATCCCTGGCGGTTTACACGCTGTGTTTAAGCTAACCGGGAAATATGGAGAGTTACTGCCGTATTTAAGTAAGATCATTGAGCAATGGTTGCCGTCATCAGGTTTTAAAATGCAGTCAACGCCAGCCTATGTGCATTACCAGAAGAATCATTTTTTAGACGAGGATGAGCAGTTCGAATTACAATTCTGCCTACCTGTATCAACCTTCTTCTAGTGCAGTTACTTTCAAGACAGGAACAGGAATAGAACGCTAGATAGCAAAAAGCCGGAACTTAAATGAATAAGTTCCGGCTTCTCTAATTAGATGGCGGAGGAGGAGAGATTTGAACTCTCGAGGAGCTATTAACCCCTGCTGGTTTTCAAGACCAGTGCATTCGGCCACTCTGCCACCCCTCCGCAGCAGGTTTGAATAATAGGTCAAACTCAGTTGTTTGTAAACACACGTCACAGAATAAATTATAATTTCATTTCAGTCAGTTAAATAACCAACCAATTGTATAAAAACACAACACAGCATTGAATTTCACGGACTGCATATGAACTAAATAGTGCAATCATCATGATCAAATACTAGGCGTTGATTATTTTTATGAAATTAAAATTAGAAAAGAATAAAAGAATAAAAGTCGTAAAAAGCAAAAAGCCGGAACTTAAATGAATAAGTTCCGGCTTTTCTAAATAGATGGCGGAGGAGGAGAGATTTGAACTCTCGAGGAGCTATTAACCCCTGCTGGTTTTCAAGACCAGTGCATTCGGCCACTCTGCCACCCCTCCGCAGCAAGATGTGCATAATAGAGTAAGCATCCGTATTTGTAAATAAAATATAGCCAAATAAAGCAGAACTGAAAAACAACGGGTTAAAATACAGCCCAACTGGTTAATATAGAAACTAACAGTGTAATTTAAACACCGAGCACTCCGTTAATGCCCGATATCAAAGTAACTAAAATAAGCGAAATTTAGCTAACATCTGTCACTAACGCCATCTTACGACGTAAATATGCGATCTGTTGCATATGAGGTAGATTTTTCGGACAATTGTCCTCACAACCCAATAACGTCATACAACCAAAGACCCCGTCCTGACTGCCAATAACGTGATAGAAATCAATATCTTGACGATCATCGCGCGGATCTAATTCAAAACGCGCTAACTTCATTAATCCCACTGCGCCCACAAAAGTATCGCGCATCTGTTTGGTCGCACAAGCAGATACACAAACACCACATTCCACACAACGGTCTAACTCGTACAATTTAGCCGCTTGTTCTGGCTCCATTGGTGCTTCGATATGATGCATGTCTTTATCTGTTGGTAACGGATGTAACCAGAGTTTTAAACGCTCGGCCAATTCACGCATAAATTTACCGGTATCAACCGACAAATCGCCGATCAATTTAAAACCCGGTAACGGCATTAAAGTGATCTCACCTTTCGGATAAGTACTCGTTAAAGTACGGCAGGCTAAAGTGGGCAATCCATTCACTACCATTGCACAACTACCACAGATCCCGGCACGGCAGACAAAGTCAAACTGCAACGAGCTATCTTGCTGCTCTCTGATCATATTTAACGCAATAAAAACCGTCATACCTGGCGCTTCTTGTAACTGATAACGCTCCATTTTCGGTTTGTCTCCAGGTACTTGTGGATCATGACGAAAAATATTAAAAGTAAGGTTACGTCCTAGGCTCATAGCTGTTTTTCTCCAACCAGATTAGTCGATTTCTTTAATGAATGAATGGTATCATCGGTCGTATTTCCACGTTTAGACGTCGGCACAAAAGTTTCATTTAGACGTTCATTCCTTGGCATTAACGCTTCCGGTAAAGTAAATGGCATTAACGCCTCTTGCCTGCTAAAACGATCGGCATCATCGTCTAAGTCAGCTAGAATACTGGCGATCTGTTGCTCACGTTTTTCAGTATCAGGATGAGAAATCGCATTATCATTACCATAACCTCGATAACCCGGTGGAAGTTCCATCGTCATCACATCTAAATCTTCATAATGCAATTCAGGCTCTAATGAATCGGCATCAGGCCAAGTGGCTAAGGTTCTGTTTAGCCAATCTTTATCATTACGTTGCGGGAAATCTTCACGGGCATGGGCTCCTCGGCTTTCGGTACGGGCAGCAGCACCACACGCCACCGTCAAGGCAACTCTTAGCATACGGGTTACTCTTAATGCTGCCACTAATTCAGGGTTAGAATGACGTTTTTTACATTTAACCACAATATTTTTACTACGTACTAACAAAGCCTTCAGTTCATTTACCGCTTTATCAAGTTCCTTTCCATTACGGAAGATACCCACATAGCTCATCATGATCCGCTGCATTTCACTAGTGAGTTTGAAAACATTTTCTGCATTTTCTTTTTCACCATATAACAAACCATCAATTTCAGTTTGCAATGCGTTCACGCTTTTCTCGATCAATGCCGTATCCAGATACAAGCTATTTTGATGGCAGAAATCGGCAACGTATTTACCGACTATCATGCCGGCAACAACAGTTTCTGCGATGGAATTACCGCCTAATCGGTTAAAACCATGCATATCCCAGCAAGCTGCTTCACCAACACTAAATAAGCCTTTTAATTGCGGACTTTCGCCTCGTTCATTCGTACGGATCCCGCCCATAGAATAGTGCTGGGTCGGCCGTACCGGGATCCAATCTGTTACCGGATCAATCCCCAGGAAGTTTTCACAGATCTCTTTGACTTCCCGTAAGTTAGTTTCAATATGTTTACGACCGAGTAAGGTAATATCTAACCACAGATGCGGGCCATACTGACTGTCAACGCCTTTGCCTTTGCGCATATGCTCGGTCATCCGACGAGATACTACATCCCGGGAAGCAAGTTCTTTTTTCTCCGGCTCATAATCCGGCATAAAACGATGACCGTCTTTATCCCGTAATAATCCACCGTCACCGCGGCAACCTTCCGTGGTCAGAATACCAACCGGCACAATAGCAGTGGGATGGAACTGCACCGCTTCCATATTACCTAAGGTGGCCACACCGGTATCGAGTGCTAATGCCTGACCGATACCTTCACAAATAATAGCATTAGTCGAAACCGCATATATGCGCCCGTAACCACCGGTTGCTACTGTTGTCGCTTTCCCGATATAAGCGCGCAATTCACCCGTCACTAAACAACGAGCCACTACACCATGACAACGCTTGCCATCATGGATCAAGGCCAGTGCTTCAATACGTTCATGCACCGGAATATTCATTTCGATGGCTTTGTTGTCCATCGCATACAATAATGAATGACCAGTACCGTCCGCGGTATAACAGGTACGCCATTTTTTAGTACCACCAAAGTCACGGGCGTTGATCAAACCATGGGCTTCTTCCGCTTCTTCAATCGTTACTTTTTCCGCATTCATGATCACCTGTCTGGGACCTTTAGTAATTCGACTCCAAGGTACTCCCCAGTTATTCATCTCACGCACTGCTTTCGGTGCACAATGGGTAAACATCCTTGCGACTACTTGATCACAACCCCAGTCAGAGCCTTTTACGGTATCTGAAAAATGAATGTCTTCATCATCGCCCAAACCCTTTACGGTATTAGCCAAACTCGCCTGCATGCCGCCCTGCGCCGCAGCTGAATGCGAACGTTTGGCCGGAATAAGGGATAATACGACGGTATCTAAGCCCTGCTCCTTTGCAGCAATCGCTACGCGCAAACCAGCTAATCCAGCACCTACTACTAAACAATCTGTATAAATTATTTTCACATTGACCCCTTTATGCGCTGACGTGCGGTAAGAAAGCTAAAATTGAAGCTGTGCCGATAGCCACAAACACCACACTGATGATATTTTTAATTTTTTTAATACGAACACGAGTATTTAAATCACGCACTGCACCCCATTTAAGAGCCACTCGATAAATACCGATCGCAGCGTGCATTTCAGCAGCAAACAAGAGAGGGAAATATAATAACCAAGCATGGTCCCGCCAGATCCGTATTGCCGAACCAACCGGTCCTATCGTTTCTGGCGCTGAGCCGATTAGCCATAAATGTACTGGTAAAGCGACCATAATAATCACCCCAGTAATAGCTTGCCATACCCATAACCGCGTATCAGCATGATTGATAACATTAAGCTGATTGCGCAGAGCTAATTGTTGTTTTAAATTCAGCGGCATCTTATGCATAACAGCCAGCATATGCATTAGAGCCAAGACCCCAATGACAATAGCAATTAACGTTACGACCCAGGGGTAACCATGACCGTCATCGGTCATAAATTTTAATTCCATCACCCCAGCAACCCAACTCATGGCTTTACCGCCGAGTAAAATAGAGGATACTAAGATCACGTGTGTCCATAGAAACAGAGTAAGTAAAACGCCTGTCCCACTTTGCATTACATCCAGTCTACCACTCCAATTTATATTCTTAAATTTCATATCTCCGCCCTTAATTACCTCGATATAGGTATTGTCGTTCGAGTAAGGAGTACAAACAGTGAGGTCGATCAATTGTTGATAATATATTAATTTTTAATTGAAAATAACGCGATACAATATGGATAATGAGACTTAATACGGAGTAACGTGGCTTCGCATGATAACAATTGAGGGGGAAAGGGCAATTATAAAAAGAACCAAAATTGAGATTTTAGTTCTTTAAATACATTAAATATTATTTATTATTTATTATGCTATTTTGTCCCCAATTAAGCGACGACCAATGGTGTCCAGATAAAACTAACAGGCCAGCAAAAATACCTAGATTTTTGATAAAGTTTTGCATTTCATGCCCACCTTCTATACCCGTTAAATTCCAGAAGTCATGTAGATTAATATTAATAACAATAACGAGCCCAGCTAACAACAATGCGACAATGGCAGTATAACGATTGGCAATAAGCAAGATAGCTGCAACAATCTGGAATACACCTGCCGCCGCGAGCAGCACAGGTACAAACGGCATGTTATGCTTTTCCATTAAACCGATATGCATGTCCCAAGATACAAACTTCATAATGCCTGGAATTAAGAAGTACAACGCCAACATGATGCGGCCAACGGTTAATAACACCTTATTCATCTTATGCTTGACCCTTTACACTAAGTTGCACATCAATATTACCGCGAACTGCGTTTGAATAAGGGCAAACCTGATGTGCTGTTGCCACTAATTTTTCAGCATCTGCTTGGGGTAATGCTAACTCAATAGCAAGGCTGACTGTTAACGCAAAACCACCTGTCGCATTAGGACCAATACCCACTTCTGCAGATACCGGCGCAGCAGTAATTTTAATTTTCATTTCACCTGCTACATGCAGGATAGCATTCGAAAAACAAGCTGCGTAACCCGCAGCGAATAACTGTTCTGGATTTGTCGCTGTGCCCGTGCCACCCATTTCTTTTGGATAGCTAAGTGCTAACGATAACATACCGTCATCTGTTGCGACTTGACCGTTACGACCCGCAGATGCGGTTGCAGTTGTTGTATAAAGTGTTGTCATCATAAATTCCTATAAAATAAGCTTGAGTTAGATTGTGCACAATTCAATGGCGTTCACTATAGTCCTGATGAAACACAATTACAACTACATTGCGCGCAACTTATATTTATAATTGAAACTCTAGCTAGTAAAAAGCCCCATCATGAGAACCATGACGGGGCTTATATAATCAAAATAAAAACGTAGTTGATAAATTAGGTTATCGGTTATTTATTTGCCTGTGCCGTAAATTTCCCTAAAGCAATACCGACATTACTGTATAAAGTTAATGTATTATCAATCACTTTATAATGATCAGTTGCTGATAATGCGGTTAAGAATTGGGTTTCCAAGTTCATTTGTTGAAAACACAGTTTCTTTGTTGCTAACAATTGTGTCAGATTTACGTTACTCGCGAGTACATCATAACGGCCGCTAAAACGATTGCAGCCAGCAAAACCAACAACCTTATTATCATCTTGGGTAAACGTAAGGTAAGGCTGCTGCTGAGTCACTTCTGCAGTGATCGCTTGCGACCCTAACATCGACAGCTGCCACTGCGTATCAACCAAACTCGCTTGCCCGTCATTTTGAACTTCAGCGCGAACTTGTGACACTAAAATTTCACTTGGTTTTAGCCCTTGATTAGCAAATGCATCTATCTGCTGTGTATTGGTAAATAATAACTGGCCATCAAGGGTGATCTGCGCGCGCAAAGCATAACGATGCTGCGGCTTAATTTGTGCCTTGTTATAACTTAAATTCACTTGATATGGTGGCGCCCCGACAGCTGTAAAGGTTTGCTCGGCAATCACTTCTGCTGGCATATCCATTATTGAAACATCTTCTAATATCAAACTCACTTCCGCACCCGGTGGCAGGGCAATGCGCTGTAAATAGAACACATTCGCAGTGATAGTCTGTTGTTGGATAGTAGCCGCTTGCTCGACCTTAGTAGCTTGTTGGTCTGTGCTTGCACAGCCACCTAAACTGATTAATAACCCAGTAATAATTGCAGCAGATAATGCCATTTTACGATTTAGTAGACGTCTATTTTTTTGCATGTAAATAACTACCTTTAAAGAATATTTTGCACTTATTGCTTAAATCCAGCATCACAGTCTCGAGACTAGAGCTAACCGCATTAATTAGCAAATGATAAAACACTTAGAGAGGGGTTTACTGTGGCTGAGATAACTCCAGTTCGGGGACTTGTCCTGGACTATTCTCGACTGTTGTAGGCGGCTGTGGGATAGCCTTAACAATTAACTCAAATAACTGCCCTGACAGCTTATTCAATTCGGGTAAATTTAACGTCGCTGAGTATAACGGTTTACCATTATTTTCGATTCTAGCCCGCACAACATACTCACCATTGTTATCGAACAATGCCGGATCGTACTGTAACGAAATATTATAAGGTGGTGGTGTGGTAGCCGCGACTGTTATCTGTCCCAACATTGAACTGCTAATATCGGTTTTAGAAATATCTTCAAGGGTCACGGTGATCGTAGACGATGCGGGTAAAGCCGTGCGTTCTAAATAAATAACCCGAACTTCTAAATGTTGTTTTTTAGGCGCAACGGCAACCGTATTCACCTGATCTTCAAACACCACGCCCCATACCGGTATATCTTTAATCTGCATCGGCGTGACTTTTAATGGATTTTGTTCAAGTAAGGTAAAATTAGCTGTTTTACCTACAACAATAGAGCCAATTTTATCTTCCAGCCTTAACGTATGCGCCGCGTTAATGGTAATTGCTTGCATCGCTTGATACGCAGTAATACGCTCTTGCTGTGAAACCTTATTGAGACCCGATGTGACACGGTTAACCGCCGTCCACGCTAACGTTAACGGCTCCATTGGAGCCATTGAAAAATCGGAATGAAATGAAACCGGCACATTGCTCTGCATTAAACTATTAACCCGCACTAAATTTTCGGCACGCTCGCGGCCTAATCCAACCTCCGAATATTTATCCGCTA
Source organism: Moritella yayanosii (assembly GCF_900465055.1). Taxonomy (NCBI): domain Bacteria; kingdom Pseudomonadati; phylum Pseudomonadota; class Gammaproteobacteria; order Alteromonadales; family Moritellaceae; genus Moritella; species Moritella yayanosii. The sequence goes on from NZ_LS483250.1 coordinate 1,740,288, forward strand.
ATGCCCATAAATAATACGGGTTAACCGATGCTTCGATGTCTAATGTTACCAACTGAGTCACTTGCTCTTTAGTAAAGTAGCCCATGTGATGTAAAGTAAATCGATGATCTTCACGCGCTAATTTAGCTTGATCCGCTTGGTTAAAATCCAGCACTTGTTGGATCCCTAAGTCACCATTAGCATGCACATGGATCTGATAGCCATTTTGCCAATAAAAACTGAGTTGCTGCTGGAATATATCCAACGGTGTCATCCACTCACCTTTATGACCATCAAGATAACCGTCTTGCATCTGCATTAACTGAGAATAGATCGCCCCATCAGAGAATAGCTTCACTTGCTTAGGTAAGAACTTGATGTTGTCGGTATTGTATTCAGCTTCTAGCGTTTCCATGAACGCTAATGCTTTCTGATTACTCTGGCCATTGGCATTATATAAATACGTACCATTCGGAATAAGAAAGACATCATAAGGTGGTTGTTGATCCATTTCTGATTTTAATAACTGGTATTCCAAATCAAAGTTAGTGCTAGGGAAACCCGGTTCCGCGATGGTGGTGATGCCATTTTTAAGCACTAATTTAGACATAATGTTTAACCCTAACTTATAACTTTCAGGGTTAATTAAATCGGATGCAATTTTAGGTAATAATGCTAGCCAACCACCTTCATAAAAGTGACCTTTTTCCCAATCAACTTGTGGGTTGTCAGCAAAATCGGCTTGCTTAATACCAAACTTGTTAATCGCGGCATCGTTCAAGAATATTTCATGGAAAGAACGATGGATGATCGCTACTGGTTTATCTGGCGCCAGTTCATTTAATATTTCACGGGTTAACTCACCATGCCAAAGTTGGTGATAACCCCAAACAAAAAATACCTTATCTTTGTCAGCATTAGCATCAATCGATTGCTTTAAACGTTCAAGATAAGCGAAATGACCAGAAACACCTTTTTTAACTTCATTAGGTAACACCCAATCATATGGTGCAATAATTTCATTTGGCAGCATAATAGCCGCAATAGAAGGATGTACATGCGGGTCGATAAAACCCGGTAACATAGTTTTACCACTGATATTAATGAGTTTAGTATGATCACCACTGAGCTTCATCGCATCTATTTTAGCGCCAATAAAGATGATTTTTTTATCTTTGGTCGCGACCGATTCAGTATAACTAGGCTCCACACCTGCCATTGTCAGAATATCACCGCCAAAATAAATAGTATCAGCAATAACGGGGAATACTTTGATCTCTGATACGGTAGCCTCATCTGAGACCGTATTCGAAGCAATGTGAGCGTCGATGTTAGCCATTTCGTTGGCATGGGTTTGTATACCAAGCAATAGACAGCACAAGAGTGTAATTTGCATAAGCCATGGCACAAAAACAGAAAACGATTGAATAGGGCTAACGAAGCCTTGAGTTGACATTACGCCACTCCCTTATAACTCAGTGAAAGTATGCATAAAATAACATACCAGTCGTTATAAAACCATAACATCACAGGCACAGATAGGCTGCTAACTAGCCACTTTTTCTCGTTCATATTCACATTGCGCTACAAACTTACCAATTTCAATGTATGCCTCATCAGCCTCTTCTAAATCAAATAAATGCCAAACATGCAACATGTTCGACCATATTTGCAAGCGTACATTAGAACCTTGCGAGCGAGCTTTATTGGTATAACGACGAGAATCATCAACCATCATTTCGGTATCACTGGCCTGGATCAAAATGGGAGGTAAACCAGATAAATTGGCGAAAATCGGTGATACTTGTGGGTCACGGGGATTCATACGGAAAAGTATAGCGATCCAAATAAGTATAACAAACTGAGGGAAATGGTGAAATTTACCCAGAAACGGATGCAACAAGAAATCAGTTTTAGCGTTATAACTCAAACTGCCATAACTAAAGGTACTATCAATACAAGGGCATATCGCAATTGCAGCGTCGACTTGACGAATATCTTGCAGCTTGAGCCAACCAATCAGCGCAAGGGTTAAGTTGCCACCAGCAGAATCACCGGCAACATAAATTCGATGACTTACTTGCTGGTTATATAGGTTATTAGCCAGTAACCATTGATACGCATAGCGGCAATCTTGAATGCCCTTCACTCGTTTACCATCTGGGATCATGTCATAACTCACCGCAAAGACAGCGACACCGAGTTCACGGGCCAGACGCTCTGTCACTACGCGGTGGCTCTTGGGACTGCCAACCGCAAAACCACCACCATGAATATAAAGTAAACGCTTATTTACATCACTATTTTTACTTATCACCCACTCGCCCATAATGCGATGATCCAAAAAGCTTGTTGCGACTGGGATGATCTCGCAATCTAATTCAACATCACCTAAACGATCAATATTTTTACGCAATGCATAGAGATACTTACTCGGTTTAATAAAACTAATTGGTTCCTTTATACTTTCAATAAGTTCCAGTGCTTGAGGGTATTTATACGAAGGGGTCGGACGGTAAAAGGTAGCACTTAAATCAGCACTATCATATTGGCGAAGATCTTCACCATATAGATTTCGTATCAACAACAAAATAACTAAAACGACAATAGCAGTAATCAACAGCCACATATTCACAACTCCCTGTGTTTAAACAACAACCTATACCAAGCAATTAACCGAATCTAAAACGATAATAGTATTATTCAAAAAAACAATCCAGTAGCGTCGAAAACATCCTGAAAACACTAGCTTGACCGCAAAACATTCATTTCAATATGAAGCTAGCTCACAACATCGACCATCAACCAAAACATCAACAATACGCAAGCTAGTTCAGGGAAACCACTGGATCGCGACATTTGTTAGTTTAAAATGACTAAATCATCTATTTGCACATTGGCCGTTGGTTGCCTATCCGTGGTCTTCAAACTCGCTTGCTGATCGTAAAGTTTCGTTACTTCAACTTCGCTACTACTATAAGTCTCTTTTTTACGGCTAATACCAAACTGATCAACATAACTGCCTGTATGCTTGATCATAAATTTATCACCTAGTTTTAGACCATTATTACGGCCTATATTAATGTCCACTTCATTACCATCCACAGCAATAACACGCGCTTCGACCAATTTACATTGCAAACTGGCATCTAAATCAAATAATACATCGTCAATAATTAACTGCAGAGATTGACCAAACTCAGAGCGCCAAAATTTTAACGTATCCGTATCCACAATGCGGTGCTTCGCAAATTCCCACTTACTGACTTTGCTGTAGTTACGATCAAATAATAACCCACCATTAAAACCATCAAAAACTTGTATATTCAAGCGGAAATTACGCTCAGGCAAATCATCCGAGAATATTTTCGCGACACCATGAATAACAGGTTTAAATGTCGATAAGTCTGTAATTGTGCCCAAAATAATATACTGACTATCTGCTGACTTGCTGATTTGCTTAACTTCTTGTCCAGTTAAACTGCCTCGCAGCGGCAAAGAACTGCCGCTAAAACCGATGTTTTGATTAATAAATTCACGAGCATCAAAAGTTTGACTATTTTTACGCAGACTTTGGTACAGCAAACGACTAAAAGATTCGTTAATATTGTAGATACCCCCATAACTGGCTTGTTCACGGTGCCTGATACCAAAACGTAATAACGACACTGATTTTTGATAACCCGCACTTAAGCATTTATTACGGTCTGCAACGATATCCGTTACAATTTGCACCCTGATTTTATCTAATTTAATCGATTCACTTTTTAATCGGATATCCCTCACCTCACCATCCATACGAATCTGAAAACTATCAGACAATATCCTACCGCCGTTAAAAGATTGTAAGCTAGAAACCGATGCGCCTGCATATAATAGTGCTTGTTTCAATGCATTGCGTACCGCTAACTCTCGAGCAATATCAACGTCACCGTCAATAATAATCGCCTCACCCTCAACCTCATACCATTCAGCATGTAGGGTGAACGAACAACAAATTAGCAATAGTAGTAGCAGATTTTTCATTTTTAATCGCATATGAATTTTGAATATGTCTATTTTAAAAGCAACATTTGTACCAGATCAAATTTTTATGAATATAAAACCGTATCTAGATTAATTTAATGTATAAAAGCGTTATCATCATAAAACTTATGCAACAATGATATTCTGGCAAGCAACTTGCTTATGTTTATCTATTAATCACGCATTTAATTATGTATCTCTATCATCACGCATAGCGCAAATTTAGGAACAAATATGAAGCGTTTTTTACTACCGTTATTAGCGGTTGTGTTGACTTCAGCCTGTACTGTGATTAAAGAGCCTAATCACGTTTTATTGACTGGTGCAAATACCACCGTGCAACCTATCGTTATTAAACAAATTATTGTTCAACCTATCTATCAGCCAAATGGCCGTAATACAGGTATGGCACAAAGTATGCTTACTAAAGAACAGTATAATAATATATTTAGAAGTCCTTACACCTACCCTTACCGCCGTGACATTTCAACCAACAGTAAATAACGGTTTAACGACAATAATTAAAGCACTCAAGGAAGTAATATGAAAAAGGCAGTCATAGCTATCAGCTTAATTACCTTACTCACAGGTTGCGCATTAAAGCAACCACCAAGCTCGACGAATGTGGAGAAGGAAACACCGCCTCATTCATCTTGGGATGGTAATTCTTATGAACCAAAATACCCTAGAAGTTTATTACCAAACCAACCGATAAACTATACTCAAGAATTAAGTTTTATCGTGCGTGGTTTAGCGGATCAACTGATCGTCAATGATTTGTCTATTATTCCTAATAATGAACCGATTGCCATCACGTCTTTCGTCAATCTTGACGATCTATCGACAACCAATTGGCTCGGTCAGACCTTATCTGAATCTTTTATTCACGAATTAACCATTCGTCGTATTCCGGTTATTGATTATAAAACCACAGGCACGATCAGTGTTACTGGCCAAGGGGACTTTGTATTCACCCGTGATTGGAAAAAATTACGCGGTCAATTACCGATATCACGTATCCTTACTGGCACCATGTCACGTAACAGTGAAGGCGTAATAGTAAATATACGGGTGATTAATATGGAATCAGGTTTTGTTGAGTCAACCGCGCAAGGCATTATTCCTAACCATCTCGTTATTGGTGGTGCAAATAGTATGGGGCCACTCGAAGGCCGTGGTCGTTATATCTACCGAACGGGTTCAGCACCTTCAGTTCGTATTACTAATTAAGGTTTATCAATGAAATATCTGCGTTTACTTATGCTTGCAACCTTGGTTAACTTAACGGGCTGTGAATTATTAGAAAAAAACACGGTTTATGATATTAAACAACCAAAAACATTCCCGGTACTTAAAGCGATTGGCTATGCGGCTTTAAGTTCTCAGCCAGGCAATAGTGACAGTGAACGTATGCTTAATGCCATGCGCGCATCTAAATTAGATGCTTATCGAGAATTAGCAGAGCAAGTAAGTGGCCAAAAAATTTACAGTGATACCAGTTACAGATCGCGAACACTGCAAGGCGAAACAATGGAGGCATCGGTATCCGGTACTATCCGTGGTGCACGTGTAGTACAAACCTACCCAGTTAATGACGATGTCTACGCAACTGAGTTAGAACTCGATTTTAAACGTGTTTTTGAGTTATATGAAAATACCTCAGCAATGCCGACTCGCGTACAAAAAACCCGTTATTAAGCACCATCAGATATACGATAAGTTGAAATGAAAACTACTCGGTATTTTTCACTAAATTCACGCTGCAGTGCAGTAATGAACCGTACTGCCAAGCTCTTCAATTCAAGATCAACGCACTATTAAAGCTACTGAATATAATGCGCTCCACAGTAATACCAGCATCGAAGTTTGTGCTAGCTGTGCGTTTAATTGTTTACCATCACGTTGGTATATCGCAATACACAAAGCCAACTGAACGGGCAATAACAACAGCATTAGCAACCCTTGATAGCGATCAATAACAAGCAACACCGATGGCAATAACACAGTGAAACAATAAAGGTGCTTACTTGCTTTCACGCCCAAGCGCGTCGCTAACGTAAATTTTTGAGCTCGACAATCAGACACTACATCACGAATGTTATTCACCAACATGATCGCCACAACGACAAAACCGACCTGACTAGCCGGAATAAAGACATCAAACGTCAGCACTTGGGTTTGTAAATAATAACTGCCGACCACAGCCAACCAACCGAAATAAAGAAAAACAGCCACTTCGCCAAGCCCATGTGACGCTAATGGCCGTGGACCACCACTATAAATATACACGCCAACCAGCGATAATATGCCTAACACGACGTAAGGCCAACCACCGACGTAGATAAGATAACTGCCACTGACAATAGCAAGTAAACACATTGCTATAATGCCAAAGCGTAAATGCGCTGCAGATATCAGCCCTTTCTGTAATGCACGATCGGGGCCTAATCGATCTTCACCATCGACACCACTTTTACCATCAAAATAATCATTAGAAAGATTCACCGCAATTTGTAGAGCCATACAACAAACCATGCACAATACGGCGATATAAAAACTGAACTTAACTGGCGAGTCGACCCAAGCCAGTGTTTGTCCAAGAAAAATAACTGCTAATGCCACCAACAGTGTTTTCGGACGTGTAACAAGAAACCAAGAAGATAATGTAGTCATAACATTTAGACATGCGAAAAATAGATAAAATCAGCATAAAATACCTATTTAGTAATGTCTACTGTTATTGTTTGATTAACAAGGTCATTCCAACGGGAATGACCTAACACAATAGTCTGGCCTGAAGGCACAGTATGAGTTGCCCGATTTGAGCTTACCACTGCACTTAACTGTAAATATACGATGAACATAGCTAGTATAAAGAGAGTAAGCAGCACAAAGTACACTTTTTGGCTGTCTTGGTGATTAAGAATTTATATATTCCTTTATAATGTTTACAGGACAACTCGAGTATTTTACGGCTGTCAGATTATGTTATTATCGATATCTTTAATCCACACTCTCTATAAGGCTCTCTCTATTATGCTTATTTCTTTCTTTGTTGGCGTTACCTTAGTTGTTTACATTAAACAAAAAGCACTGAAACCAAATTCAAAAGATACGATAATAATGTTAATTGCTGATGGTTATAAAGCACTTATCGATGACGTTAAAAAAGTAATGACATAATTGCACAGTAATAACAGAATCATCAACAGTATCTCTCTTTAGTTACACAAAGTTCATTTAATCGACAGAATAACCGATTAAAAAACATATCATAGTCAATATAACTAAGGATTTATCAATATAAAGTATGTATGGCTTTACATTTCATGTTTGACCGATAGACTGACCTCTTTTAGCGAGGCTAACGGATGCTAAATTAGCACCCTGTTATGCTACACAATACGACACAGAAAGCAGAGGACGTCAATTTTGAGTAATACTGAATCAGTAGATACACCCACTTTAGGCCAAAAATTATGGTTTAATTTACCGCTTTGGCAAAAAATTGTTATCGGTATGATCCTTGGTATTACCGTTGGTCTCATTTTTGGTGAAGATGCTGTTGTCCTAAAACCAATCGGTTCATTCTTTGTTAACACCATTAAAATGTTAATTGTACCGCTGGTTTTCTGTTCCATTATTGTTGGTATTACGTCAATGCAAGACACCAATAAAATGGGCCGCATTGGTTTTAAAGCCGTTATGTTTTATCTTATTTCAACCGCGGTGGCGATCACCATCGGCTTAGTATTAGGTCATGTGCTACAGCCTGGCGCGGGTTTAGGACTTGTTGCTCAACAAGTTGAAGTAGTAAAAGAAACATCATCACTCGTAGATACAATCGTTGCGTTAGTACCCACTAACCCAGTAAGTGCGCTTGCTCAGGGTCATATCCTCCAAATTATTGTCTTTGCTGTTGCCCTTGGCGTCTCACTCACACTGATTGGTGAAAAAGGAAAACCAGCTATAGCACTGTTCGAAAGCCTGGCAGAAGCAATGTACAAGCTAACCGATCTCGTGATGAAACTCGCACCGTACGGTGTATTTGCGTTAATGGCATGGGTGGCAGGTAAATTTGGTTTAGCACTGCTATTACCACTCGTTAAAGTAATAGGTGCGGTTTACCTTGGTAGCATCTTGCATGTGTTAGGTGTTTATAGCGCATTAATTCTATTTATTGCAAAACTAAGTCCAATACAATATTTCCGCGGCATTGTTGATGCACAAGTTGTTGCTTTCACCACCACATCAAGTGCAGGTACGTTACCAGTATCAATGAAATGTGCACGTGAGAACCTTGGTGTATCGAAAGGTGTATCAAGCTTTGTATTGCCACTAGGCACAACCATTAATATGGACGGCACCGCGCTTTACCAGGGTGTAACGACATTATTCGTCGCGCAAGCATTTGGGATTGATTTAGGCATGCCTGAATACATCACAATCATCTTGACAGCGACATTGGCGTCAATTGGTACTGCAGGCGTTCCAGGGGCGGGGTTGATTATGCTAACGTTAGTGCTTACTACGGTTGGTCTGCCTGTTGAAGGTGTAGCACTGATTGCCGGTATCGACCGTATTCTTGATATGGCACGTACCACAGTGAATATCTCTGGTGACATCGCCGCATCTGTGATCATTGCGAAATCAGAAAACGAATTAGATATCACGATTTATAACGCAAAATAGTGATAACGTGATATCACCAAAATGACCGATGATGAACGAACAACCGTCGTCAATTAGATCAACCAAGGCGCGAAAATTTAAACGCTTAACGGTCCGTATAAAACGATAAACGCTACCCACAACATTGCGGGGTAGCGTTTTAACAAGATCAATGGAACAAAAACCCTCCAAACTTGTCCTAACGCTAGATAAAATCATAATAAGTTGCGTTAATGGAACAATTAAACAATCACCTCTTTTCGACCATCAATCAGTTTGCTGGACAAAATCAATACTTCGACTACATGTTCATGTTTTTTGCTGAAGCAATGCCTTACCTCTTTATCGTATTGGTTATCGCCGCATGGTTTCGCAGTAAGCAACAAACAAAACGTTACCTGATTGGCGCGACATTAACATCCCTTGTTGGTATCACAATCAATTCGCTGATTGCACAAGTTTATTTTCACCCGCGCCCATTTATGAACGATTTAGGCACGACGCTTGTCACTCATACACCAAGTACATCTTTTCCCTCTGATCACACTACATTTATGTTTTGTATCGCCTTTAGTTTACTGTGCCATCAAGCAACAAGAACAGTCGCATTAGGATTGACGATATTAGCCGTTATCGGGGGCTTATCTCGGGTATATATAGGCGTGCACTTTCCATTCGACATAGCCGCCGCAGCGGTTGTCAGTGGTTTTGCAGCAATGGTAGTACATGCCGCGCGTTATAAACTGCGGGCATGCTACAACATGATTATTGCTACAGGGGAAGTCTTAACAATACGGATGTTATAAATTAGATGATAAAATGAGAGGGTAACCAGCAATGCTTGAGTATTGCTGGTTATTACGCTTTACTAATCGTTACGCTTCACTGACTAAGAAACGCATGATCTCTGCCATGTCTAAGTTAAAATCATCCGCTCTGACCGACTCAGCAATACCATCATCTACCATCGACAGATCAATCTGATTCAAATTTTCAAAATCTAGCTTGTCTAAACTATAAAACGAGTGCACTTTAGGACGAGTAGGATCAGTTTTATTATAACTTTCAACAATCGCTAAACGATTAGAATTTAATTTAACCAGTGAACCAACCGGATACACGCCCATGCATTTAATAAAGGCATGGACTAAGTCCAAATCTAATTGTCCGTCGTGAGCAAGACTTAGCAGAATAGAGAAGGATTTTAACTGGGTCAAACCTTCCTTATAACAGCGGTTGGCCGTTAGTGCATCATAGATATCACAGATAGACAGCATTCTGCCATAGCGAGATATTTTCTGCCCTGTTAAACCGAACGGATAACCTTCACCATTTAATTTTTCATGATGAAAAGCGGCAACATCTAAGCTGGCTTTCGAAATACCCGGAATTGATTTAATAATATCGATAGAGTGATTGACATGTAGTTTCATAATATCAAACTCATCAGCGGTCAATTTACCCGGCTTATGCAGGATATGGTCCGGTGTGCGTATCTTGCCGATATCATGCAAAAAAGCACCAATAGCGAGCTCTTCGGTATCCGCTTTGTTAATCCTTAAATAACGACAAAATAACGCCATTAACATAGATACCGCAAATGAATGCTCTAACAAATACTCATCTTTATTACGGATATTAACCGCGCACATTAACGCGTCAGAATTGGTAAATATGGTCTCAATTAATTCACTAGTGAGCGTTTTAACTGACAGAAGGTCTATTTCCATTCCTGCTTCAATGTGCTGAAACATTCTCTTCTGGATTTCTTTAGACGTTGAGATAAGCGCTTTAGCTTGCGTCATCTTCACACTGAAATTACGTTTACGTTCAAGTGTATCAACACGTAAAGCATCCGCCGCCATTTTCGCATCAAATTTTTCGGTATCAACTAATACCCGTTTAATGCCTAATTCAATCAGTTTATTAAGTACAATCTCATTTTTCACCGATTCTGCGTGTGTAAGCCTGAAACTGCCGGTTTGAACAGTTATTTTTTCAATGTAAGTACCAACAACAATATCAGTAATATCTTGCTCTATAAGCATTATAACGAACTCAAGAAAGGTGACCGTTTCAATAATAGTATTTTATCACTATATAACCTGCAAATAAACCCAATAACCGACCCGTTCTTTATGCTAATACTACAATCTGCATTTTATGCTCAAGGTACATAGCTTGTTGATGCCGCTATTATATGCCTAGCTTTTAGTTAAATAATCTGTATATTTTCAACATTAAGTTAAGAAAAGTTGAACAAGTATGAATCTATCTTTAAAGCAATTACGTGTTTTTGTTGCCGTCAGCCAGCAACAAAGTATTACCCACGCAGCAAAAACATTATTTCTAACCAAAGCCGCGATAAGCATGGCGCTAGGCGAACTTGAGAATCAGTTGGGGCAACAATTATTTGATCGTACCAATAACCGCTTACATCTAAACCCTTACGGTCAACGTTTATTACCTATCGCTGATGAATTACTGCAACGCGCAGCCAGCATTGACACCTTATTCCAACAATCAGGTCAACTCATTGGTGAGCTTGCCATTGGTGCCAGTGAAACCATAGGTAACCAGTTATGTCCTTGGCTGCTTGCTCAATTCATTCAAATGACAGCACATACCCAACAAACACTGCATATCAGCAACAGCGCAAATATTGCTGATATGATATTAAGTTACCGACTGGATATCGGGCTTATCGAAGGTGATGCGAAGCACAGTGACATTGAAACAATCCCTTGGCTAAAAGATGAAATGTGCATTATTGTCGCCTCACATCACCCATTGCTGAAAAATACCAGCTTAACGCTGCCTGACTTAAGCGACAATACTTGGGTATTACGCGAGCCAGGTTCAGGAAGTCGGGCTTTCTTTGAAAGCCACATTGCCCCCTCGGTTTCACAATGGCAGCTGGCCTACGAGCTAAACTCGATCGAAGCACAACTTAACTTTGTCGCCGCTGGATTAGGTCTGGCCTGCGTCTCTAAATTCAGTGCAACACATGCCTTGGCCAATGATCGTGTGCGAATATTGCAACTAGATAACAAATTAGAACGACAATACAAAATAATTATGCATAAACAGAAATACAAAAGTGAATTAATATCCGCGTTTATCAACTTTAGCCAACAGTGGGATGCGACAGCCTTAATCACCACATAACGCATTATAAAATCAGTGATTACCACCAGCGACCAGCAAAAAATACGCTAGTATTAATACCATATAGGCTGATGATTTAAGGCAATTAAATGTTGAATGGACGCATGTTATCTACCCAGTTTCGGTTCGGGCTATGGCTTAAATTAGGAATAGGGATAGTCGTTAGCCAAGCGAATGCCCATGATGCGCCTGTACACGCGATGCCATAAATGCCCTCACAAGCTATTATTGTCAATCAGCCGTGGCCAAGCTCAATCACGAACAACAGCAACTCAGCTTAAAAAATCATAATTTACTACTACAACTTCAAGATTTACATGTAAAATACGATCATATCATTAACAACTATACTTTTAATCCTAAATTTTAGGTACAAAAAGGAGTAGTAAACGCGATTCCAGTCGTAATCATTAATGACATTATTACGCCTGAACACATCACCAACCTAGCTGGGAATTTCAGGATAAAGTATACTTACTTCTTTGATATCAAATATTCAAATAGCGGTTGCTAGGCAAACGGTTGAAAGGAATAAAAGTACCCTTGCCAAATAAGTACACATAAAACTCAAACTCGTGCGAAGCTTGAGTTTCCGTGCTAAGACCATTAAACAAATAACTAACTCTAGGGTCAAGTTTTCATGTGGCTTTCATTAATGTCTATAACTTTATAGAAGTAACTGCGAAGGGATGAATATAAGTATGTCTACCATACGGAAGAAAAACGAAGCAAAGATTTTAAAGGCTGCCAGTCAAGTGTTTGCCAGTGAAGGTTACGCAGCAACAAAAACCATTGATATCGCGAAACTTGCCGGTGTACCTAAGGCCAATGTCTATTATTATTTTGGTAATAAAGAGACGCTATACTCCGCTGTATTGGAAACGATCATTGAACCATTACTCAGCGCAACCCATCCGATTGAAACCATCGATAACCCCGCTATCGCCTTAACCGAATACATCAAAACCAAGTTAATCATTTCTCGAGATTATCCTTATGCATCGAAAGTATTTGCCAATGAGATCATGCGTGGTTCGCCATTATTATCACCTGAAATACGTCAGCGTTTAATGAATCAAAGTACCTTTTTACTGGATAAGTTTACGCAGTGGATTGACGCGGGTCAGATGGATGACGTATCACCACACCATTTGTTATTCATGATCTGGTCTTCGACCCAAACTTATGCCGACTTTAGCTGGCAGATTAATGCCGTGATGGGGAAATCATCACTGGCAGCCAGTGATTATGATGATGCGGCGCGTCTCATCAGCCAACTGGTTCTAAAAGGCTGTAATGTACGCACTGGTGATGATACCGCGGTATCGACTTCCGGTTAGGCACTCGGGCTTAAAATTATTTTTTTTATATCGCCTAAGCCATTTTTAATACGACGAATTTGAGGGTTAAGTAAAAAAGCATAACCCTCATAACGCAGCGCACGCATAAATTTCTTCTGCGTACGATAATAGTCGGCATACCCTTCTTTTAATTTGGCTTCAGCCAACGTAAACGTATGCTTGCTTAATCCAATCTCACGCTGCTTATAATCGCTAATTATCTGTTCAATACACTCCAAGTGTTGTAAACGCTTACTATTAGTCTGGGTAATAGAACCGTTACGCATAAGATAACCAGTATAACTTTTGGTTAAGACTGCCACTTCAAAGTGCTCACAAATTTTCAGCCACAACTGCCAATCTTCGCAATAACTCATATTCACATCAAACAAGCCCACAGTCTCAAACACAGATGCTTTGACCATCACGGTTGATGTACCTACCACATTATGAGCCAACACCTGAGCTAAGGGTTGTTTGATATAATGGCTAGGCGACGTCACATCGGTAAATTGATTCCAATAACCGAAACAATCGACAATGTACTGGTACTGTTCGTTCATATGGTCATAATTAGTAAATGACATCGCCACAGTCGGATTCGCCTCATGCAATGCTAACTGCGCCGAGAGTTTGCCGGGATACCAATAATCATCAGCATCTAAAAATGCAATATACGCACCCTCGGCTTGCTCTATCGCGGTATTACGCGCACCCGACGCACCCAGCCCCGAAGTGGTAATAACCTTAACGCAAGCTTCCTGCTGAGTTAAAGATTCCAGGTATTGAGCGGTCTCATCACTGCTATTATCATTGACAATAATGATTTCGACATCGCTTCGGTCTTGGTCAAAAATACTATTTATCGCTTTTGGCAAATATGTCACACAGTTATAACTCGGAATAATCACAGACACTGTATACCCCATAACACCACCCTTATGTATCTGCCGACACCGACGTTGAGTGCCCAGAACAAAAATTACATTTATATACTATTATTTATCAAAGGCGTATTTATTTATCAAAGATTTAATTTTTATCAATTCATGTTGATAAGCCTAGTTAAGAAATTTATTCTTGGATGTCAGATTAATAAAATTATGGACAATCGAATACAGAAAGAAGGATCTGAGATGAAAAAAGTGGCATTTTTAGCTCCCTCATACCCGGTACTGAGCGAGACATTTATTCGCACAGAAGTGGACTCAATAAAATCCTGCGGTCACCAAGTCTGTGTCATGACATTTATCAAATATCATAACTGTAGCGAATTTAGCTATGATACTCATGAGATCAGTGCCAACCTTCACCTGTCTTTGCTAACAACCCTTAGTCCCGTGGGCATGGTAAGAGCACTGTCTTTTATTGCCAAACAGCACTCGATGCCTAAATTATCTTTATTTCGATATAGCCTTAATCTGGCGCTACAAATGCGTAAAGAGGGCGTTAACCATGTCCATGCACATTTTGCACAGCATACCTGCGCACATGCTATCACCGCTGCTAAAATGATGGGGATAACGAGTTCCTTTGTCGCCCATGGCCATGATCTTTATGAAACACCTTACGATGTTCACTTGAAGGTGAATAACAGCGATTTTGTGGTTGCGGTGTGCAAAGATATGGAACACAATTTAAAGAAAATTAATCACGATAAAATAAAGCTATTGCATTGTGGTGTTAACATTAATGAATTTCCTCCCTCCCAGCTATCATCCGCCCAGCGCCAGGGCTCAACCCCGATTAGACTGGTCTTTTTAGGGCGCTTAGTCGAACAAAAAGGACTAAATTACCTGCTTCAAAGTCTGCATGAGCTAGCGCCGCAGCACTCGGTTACGCTCGATATTATTGGTGATGGGGCACTGCGTTCAAGCTTGCAGCAGCAAGTGCATACATTGGGTTTATCAAAAATCGTGCGCTTCCTTGGGGCTAAATCATCTCGTTGGGTTAGCCATAATCTCGTCAACTTTGATTGCCTCGTCGCACCATTTTGTGTGTCACAATCAGGCTGCGTTGACACCGGCCCGCTCGTGCTAAAAGAAGCCATGGCTTCCGGTGTTCCCGTGATAACCACAGACCTAATGGGTTGCAAAGAGATTGTCGCGCCAGGTACGGGATTGATTGTAAAACAAAAAGATAGCCAATCGCTGAGCCACGCCATCACTGAATTTATCCATTACCCGTACCAAAAACGGCAAGAAATGCGACGTTTAGCACGCTTAAATATAGAAAATAACTTTGATGCTTTGCATCAGGCAAAAAGTCTATCTCATTGGATTGAGAATTGCGCCAGTTAAGCCGCGAACAGAACAGTTACAGACTGCTATAACGGTTTTCACCAAACACATACGTTTCGCATACAACACGATCGTCACCCATGAGCATCAATGCAAACAAGGTTTCTTCTAACGACGTTGAGTTTTCCATACGGAACTTAAGTAACGGTGTAGCCGCCAAATCTAGTACCACGAAATCAGCTTCTTTACCGACGGCCAAGTTACCAATTTTGTCTTCTAAGCGTAATGCTTTCGCACCGCCTAATGTCGCTAAAAATAATGATTTGAACGGGCTTAACGCCTTGCCCTGCAGTTGCAATACTTTATACGCTTCATTCATTGTTGATAATAATGAGAAACACGTACCCGCACCTACATCCGTACCCATACCCACATTAATACCAAACTTTTCAAGACGTGGCAGATCTAATAGACCCGAACCTAAGAACAAGTTTGACGTAGGGCAGAAAGCGACAGCGGAACCGGTATCAGCCAAACGCTGGCATTCGCTATCACACAGGTGAATACTGTGAGCAAATACCGAGCGTTCGGTTAACAGACCATGATGGTCGTAAACGTCTAAATAATTAGCACGTTCTGGGAATAACTCTTTAACCCACTCAATCTCTTTTAAGTTTTCTGATAAATGCGTGTGCAGATACAGATCAGGGTATTCACTTAACAAACGCGCCGCAACATCAAGCTGTTCAGGGGTGCTGGTCGGGGCAAAACGAGGCGTAACAGCATAGTGTAAACGGCCTTTGTGGTGCCAGCGTTCGATCAGCTCTTTACTGTCTTCATAGCAACTTTCAAGGGTATCGGTTAAGAAATCAGGCGCATTACGATCCATCATCACTTTACCGCAGATGATACGCATATTACGTAATTGTGCTTGGGTAAAGAAGCTATCAACCGATTGCTTATGCACAGTACCAAATACTAACGCAGTCGTGGTACCGTTACTCATCAACTCTTGCAAGAAGATCTCAGCCACTTTCGTTGCGTACTCTGGATCATCAAACTTACCTTCCGCTGGAAAAGTATAGTTATTTAACCAATCAAGTAATTGCTCACCATACGACGCGATCATACCCGTCTGAGGGTAATGCACATGGGTATCAATAAAACCCGATGTGATGATCTTATTTTCAAATACTTTAACATCGATATCGCTGCTTTCATTAGCAAGAATATCTTGGGCATTACCTAGCGCTTGAACAATACCATTTTCAATAATCATGGCACCGTCAGCAAAATATTCGTACGAATTGTCCATCCCGACTTTATCGGGATCACCAAGGCTGTGTAATATTGCTGATCGGTATGCTGTTCGAATTGTACTCATTTAAAAAACCCCTTCATTATGCTGCTGCATCGCTTTGAGCCTGACATCTATTAATATAAATTAATAATATATTAACACTGTGTAACAATCTTTAGGCATATTCCCTGATCTTCAACGGTTTGTCTGCATCATAACTGTTTAGTACATCTAATAGGCTTGGCGTACTCGACTGAGTATCGACAGGTAATGTGGGCGCTGCTGAGGATTCAGAGGATAATGCAGCTTGAGCCAGCTCACTGGCAGTGGGTTTAATTAGCGCACCGAGGGCTAATTTTTGCTGTAATAAATGAGAACTATTTTGTACAACAGATTCGGGTATATAGTTAATATCCCCGACAGTCACACCAATTTCCGGAGAAAAACAGATCTCCAAGCGCATTGCCGCCATATTGTTTTTAGCGGCATATTCATTCAGTCGTAACATACGGGCAGCATCATACGCTGACGTATCGACGGCAGATTGTTTAATTTCGATTTGTTTCTGATCAGAAATGTCAGATGACAACATACTTAATAGCAAAGAAAATTTAGCTCTATCACCATTTAAAGCACATTTATTTAATTGTTGGCCAAGTTGTAGCTCATCAATTAAGGCATGTTGTCGTATCGATTGAACGTAAATAAGGTACCTCTTAACAAGATTGCGCGCAGAATAACCAGATTTTGCCGCGAAATAATCAACTAGTAAGTTATCGGCCTGATTTTCAAAATATTTAGCTGTTTATTCAATATTTTTATTCACATAAAGACATTTTCTGATACTATCCGTTCCGTACTTGTGGAGGGGTTCCCGAGTGGCCAAAGGGATCAGACTGTAAATCTGACGGCTCAGCCTTCGAAGGTTCGAATCCTTCTCCCTCCACCATCATTTAGTTTTGCCGATGACTTGAAGTAATAAAGGGTCTTGAAATAAGAAATACATTGTGGCCAATGTACTATACCTAAAATAGGCTTTAAAGTAATCGACAGAGATGAAGACAACATCTGCCATTGGTAGATGAAAAAAAGTATTACTTGTGGAGAGGTTCCCGAGTGGCCAAAGGGATCAGACTGTAAATCTGACGGCTCAGCCTTCGAAGGTTCGAATCCTTCTCTCTCCACCATCATTCTACTTTGTTGACTTACATTTTCAGCCATAAAATAGGCCAATGTAATCGCAGTCATCATCGTAAAATACCATCTAGCAATAGATAACAACATAGAGAAAATGTGGAGGGGTTCCCGAGTGGCCAAAGGGATCAGACTGTAAATCTGACGGCTCAGCCTTCGAAGGTTCGAATCCTTCTCCCTCCACCACTCTCTCTATACACTTCCAGTAATTTCTGCTTACACCTACGCACAAAAAACACCCAACTATAAGTTCTAATTAACAAAAACAGTGTTCCTCTCAAGACACTATTATCCATACCTGCTATTGTGGTTAATGCTAATCATTAGCGTCTGAATTAATCTATTACTCTTGAGCATCAAATATACATGAATAATAATTTTGACTATCGAAATAAACGCGTGCTCATTGTTGATGACCAACGTGCTTTTCAGATCATGCTCAAAACCATGTTAATTAATTTTGGTGCTAAGGATGTAATCCATGTGGGCAGTGCCGAAGATGCATTAAGACAATGTCGTCATAATACCTTTGACTTATTGCTCGTTGACTATAACCTTGGCTCAGGCATTAATGGTCGACAGCTATTTGAAACACTCAAAGTCCATAATCTACTGCCTATCCACACCGTATTTTTCTTAGTCACCGGTGATAACTCTAAAGCCATTGTCTTAAGTGCAATTCAAATGACACCTGATGATTATTTGATGAAGCCATTTTCACAAAACGAGCTAAATTTACGTATCCAAAGAGCCTTCAATAAGAAAGAAGCCTTGCTACCTATCTATCAAGCGATTAAAGATAATAATTTCGCTCAAGTCATGGAAGAGTGTGACAACGCCATTATCTACTCTGCTCGCTATCGTAATTTCTGTCGTTTGTTTAAAGCCGAACTGTTAATTGAAAAACAAAAGTACGCAGAAGCACGTATTATCTTAGAAGAATTTATAGACGAGCACCCGCATACCCATGCGCAATTGCTGTTAGGGCGGGTGTACTGCTTAGAGAAAAAATACCAACAAGCCATTCCGTTACTATCCAATATAATAAAATTTAACCCTATGATATTAGATGGTTACGATTGGTTGGCACAATGTTTCAAAGATGGTGGCGACAGCGAAAAAGCACTGAGTATCGTGCAACGTGCAATCAAACATTCGCATTTGTCATTAAACCGTCAAAAACTTTTAGCCGAGTTAGCGCTTGATACCAATATGAACGCAATAGCGAAAGAAGCTTTTTTCGCTATTTTAATGCAGACCAAAAATACCATTCATCAAGATCCTCAGCATTTAATTAATTACGTACAAGTCATCATTCTCGTGGCTAAAAACGAAGAGGATAAATTTAAGCAAGGTCGGTTACTACAAGAGATTAGTGGCTTATTTCACCGACCTTCTCAGCAACACCCTTATGTGGAAGAAGACGCATTGTTAGCGCTTGAAGGTTACAGTTTGGCATCGATTCATAACGTAAAAGGTAATCAGGTTAAAGCCAGAAGTACCTTATTGAAAAGTAATGAAGCTTATCTGACTGAGCCCGAAGCCACGCCGGAATGGTTAGGGCCGCAACTGGTTAATTTACTCATCGATTTAGAAGAGTTTGGGTTTGCAGAAAAATTAACACCTTTCATCCAGCATTCTAGTGTCCACAGTGAAAAATTACTTGCCAGCATCCGTGGTGAAGAGGACAGTAAAGAAGTTCAATTTCAGCACCACAACAAACTGGGTATTGAAGCATTTACTGACGGTGATCTTGAAATCGCACTGCAACACTTTGAAACCGCACTGTCTATCGCGCCGCTCAATACTGGTGCAGCGCTGAATAAGGTACAAGTGTGTATCGCCCTACTCGTCAAAGTCGAACGCCCGTTGCCAGAAATCACCAAGAAGATCGCCGATACTTTTATCGAGCTAAAAGACTTCCCGTTATCAGAACAACAATCGGAACGTAAAGCAGAACTTAAAAAAGAGTTCAATATTCAGCGTATGCATGAGAAGAAAAGAGCGAATATCTAACCTCTTTATAAAGATTCCCCTAATATTAACGCTAAGTTGAGCTGTATTAGAATCAATGATCCAACAAGGACTATTTCAGCAATGAAAATTATCTCATTTAATATTAATGGCCTTCGCGCTCGATTACATCAATTACAAGCGATCATCGACAAACATTCGCCTGACGTAATTGGCCTACAAGAAATCAAAGTACACAACGACATGTTCCCAATAGCAGCCGTTGAGGACATGGGTTACCACGTATTCTTCCATGGTCAGAAAGCCCATTA
Source organism: Moritella yayanosii (assembly GCF_900465055.1). NCBI lineage: Bacteria > Pseudomonadati > Pseudomonadota > Gammaproteobacteria > Alteromonadales > Moritellaceae > Moritella > Moritella yayanosii. Next base: position 1,760,491 of record NZ_LS483250.1, read on the forward strand.
CGGTGTTGCTATGATGGTGAAGAAGAGCACCGTTGCAGACGTAGCAGCGATTAAAGTGCAATACGGTTTCCCTACCGATGACGAAGAAGCACAAAAACGTATGATCATGGTGACGTTTGAGCAAATATCTGGCAAACCAATCACAGTGCTAAACGGTTATTTCCCACAAGGCGAGAACATCAGCCACGAAACCAAATACCCGTACAAGCGTAAATTCTATCAAGATCTAAACATCTACCTTAACGACAATCACACCGCAGAAGATGACCTGATCGTAATGGGTGATATCAACATTTCACCCGCAGATAAAGATATCGGTATCGGTGAACCCAATGCCAAGCGTTGGTTAAAAACCGGTAAATGTAGCTTCCAACCAGAAGAACGCGAATGGTTAGCCAAACTACAAGGTTTTGGTCTACACGATACATTCCGTACTATCAAACCTGAAGTAAGCGATCGCTATAGCTGGTTTGATTACCGCTCAAAAGGCTTCCCAGACAACCGTGGACTGCGTATTGACGTGATCTTAGCGACGGCGACATTGAATGCTAAAGTGGTGGAAAGCGATGTCGATTACGAACTACGAGCCATCGAAAAACCATCGGATCACGCGCCAATCTGGACAACATTTGGTTAACAACCCTTATAATTTTAGTTAACTAAACTTACAAACTTTTAGATCGCTAAACTTATAAACAGTACAATAGCTTAGGCTTATATGCCTGAGCTATTTCATATCTCAAAAACGCATTTCAGAAATATGTGTCTAACATTAATGTTACCTAAACACTCATATATCAGATGCGATGATGGTCATACAATGGAGCAAGATATGCACTACCACAACAAACAGCTTACTTCTCTGTGTTATTGTCAGCATATCTCCAAGTCATGGGCAGTATTCCGCGAACCACGATTCAGTGATAACCGCTGCGATTAGATCCTCCCGGATCTCACTGCTAACACAGAGCGCAGACGATACAATCAGCAATACCCTCGTGCCACATGTTATGACGCCAAAGGCAATGGTTTTAAATCCAAAGGGAATTGTTTTAAAATCTACCGATAACAACGCAACGTCAACAACGCCTCGTGTTCAGCCTTCAATGACACAGCGTTCGGTTGCCCAGCAGCAGCTTAGTTTTCATAGCCAACCGAGCTTTGAAGACCTCCCCCAGCTATTAAAAAAACGCACCATCAAAGTACTGGTCGTTAATCATCCCGCGTATTATTTTATTTACCAAAGTCGTCCGCGTGGACTGGCATATGACATGATGCGGGAATACGAAAAACACCTTAATCAGAAGCACTTCAAAGACACCAAGTTAAAACTTAACATCCTGTTTATTCCGGTGCCGAGTAGTCAGATAATCAGCTTACTCGCGCAGGGTTATGGTGATATCGCCATTGGTCCTTTAATGACGCCCCAACGCCAACAGAACCAAGTTACCCATACCGAGCCCATCTATACCGACCATCAATTATTACTCGTCAGCCATAAATCGACAAAAGAATACCAGGATATACAACAGCTCTCAGGCAAGGAAATATGGATACGCCGCAATAGTATTTACCACCAGCAGTTACAACACATCAACAAGCAGTTATTCCATCTCAACAAACCACCCATTTACATCAATATTGTCAGCGACGAACTTGAAGACTTCGAAATTTTAGACATGGTCGACAACAAGCAAATATTCATGACCATGACCTCTAATCACAGCTTACGCTTGTGGAAAAGGTTATATAAAAATATAAAAACCCACCCCAAATTAGCGGTTGGCAGTCGTATCCCCAGTACCTGGGCGGTACGAAACCACACGCCACAATTAACCCGCAGCTTAAATCAATTTATTGCCAAACATAAAAAAGGCACCAAGATCGGCAACATCCTGCACCGCCGCTATCTGGTGAGACACCCGTGGTTAAAAAAAGTCATTTACCAACAGTTTGAAAACCGTTATTTAGAAACCGAACAAATCATTAAAAAGTACGCCAAGCAGTACAAGTTCGACTGGCAGTTTATTCTTGCGCAAGCCTATCAAGAGTCTCGGCTCAACCAAAAAGCCATTAGCCATCGTGGCGCTGTCGGGGTGATGCAAGTAATGCCCTCAACTGCCAACGAACCTTATATCAATATTAAAAACATCAACCAGGTGGATGCGAATATCCATGCGGGCGTGAAATATTTACACTTTATGCAGCAGCGTTATTTTAGTCACGACAAGATCACTAAACTCGACTCGCTATTACTCAGTTTTGCCGCTTATAACGCAGGCCCAGCTAAGTTGATTCGCTTAAGAAAACGGGCGTTGAAGGAAGGCTTAAACCCGAATATTTGGTTTAATCATGTCGAGAAGATTGCCGCTAAAGTCATCGGCAGAGAAACAGTCGATTATGTGAACAATATTTATAAATTTTATATCACCTATTTACTCGCGTCACGTTACAAGATCAATAACACCCAGATAGCCCAACAGCGAGTTGCTAACAATGCCCTACGAACAATCAAATGAACAACTATAACCAGCTTTTGACAGTGCCGATAGACGTGCCAATGCTTACCTTAATTTTTAATTTTAATAATTCAAAAGACTCGCTGGTGCTCAAGTCCTCATTATCATCACAGCGAGGGTCTGTTCTTTGAATTAAATCAATCACTTCCGCTGTTATAGGAATTGTTTCACAGCCATGGCCTGTCTCACAAACCAAATCCCATTCAGGTTTTGCCTGTATATGGCAACCAAAACAGTTATTGCCAAAACGGTTAATCACGTTCACAAAGCCACGTTTTATGATTTTACTACCCGTATCAGACACATCCAATTCAAAAAATTCCCAATCCATTGTCGCCGGACTAAATCCACGGCCATGCTTAACCATTACCTCTCCCGGTACCAGTTGTACGACAGACCCTTCGGGATATTTTCCGCCGGTGGCAGAATTTGCTACCGCCAAAGTAGCATCGATATTCCCATTCAAATTGTCAACATAAAAACCGCGAACCTTAGTCATATCCCGAATACAGCTAAAGGTGCTATCAGATATTGCAATTTCGCCCTTACCCAAACCATCCACGCCATCCTGTTCTGCTGCGACGATACCAGTCCACACAACCAACAGAATGCCTATTCCCCTAATCATCTGATTTTTTAAATTCATATCCATACTTCCTTATCCAATACAAAAGATAGCTTACTGTTAGCTGATACAGTAAGAAGTGCGCAATTAACTTGTGCGCAATTTACTTTTACACAGTAAAATCATAAAGGAGTATTGTCAATCTATTTGCATACAATTTGCCGCATAGCGCTCGCTGTAGATTAAATTTTAATAGTTAAGCAAGATGTCTAAACGCGTGCTTTTCTAACCTTTTGAATACTGCAAAGATAGCAAAACATAAACACAGATAGATAGCACCCGCAAAGAGAAATGCTTCAAACGGGGCATAAAAACGTGAATACACATTATAACCAGCACCAGTGATGTCAACCAAGGTCACCACACTGGCGATTGACGTTGCATGCAGCATAAATATCACTTCATTACTGTAAGCAGGCAACGCTCGACGGTAGGCCGACGGTAAAATAATACGACGCAGGACCTGCCAATCGCTCATGCCATAGGCTTGTGCCGCTTCAATTTCACCTTTATCGGTTGTCAGCAATGAACCACGAATGATCTCGGTACTGTATGCGGCAGTATTTAATACAAACGCTAACAAACACGGGTAAAATGCATCTTCGAGTAAAAACCATATTGCGCTGTCTTGAATACCATCAATCATGGTCACACCATAATAAATCAGATACAGCTGGATCAATAACGGCGTACCACGGAACACATAAGTAAATAGCCAAATACTACGTGATAACCACACATACTGACTGGCACGCATGATCGCTAACGGCACTGCCAGAAAGAAACCAATGACAACCGATAAAAAGGCCAGTTGTACCGTCAATACCGTACCATCCCAATACTCATTTAAGGTACTTGGGGTAAACATTTCATTTTGCTCAAGCAAAGCAATCAGTTGATCTAACATATTAATGACCTTCTACACCTTTGCTAAAGTGACGTTCTAAATATTTCAGTACAATTTCACTCACCGTGGTAATCGCTAGATACACAAACGCAACGGGAATGAAAAACAGAAACGGTTCAAAGGTTGTCATCGCCGCTTCTTTCGCCAACTTAACCATATCAGATAAGCCGATAATCGATACCAGCGCGGTGGTTTTAACCAACACTAACCAGTTGTTACCAATACCCGGCAGGGCAAAACGCATCATCTGTGGAAACATCACACGACGGAATACCTGCCAGTCAGACATACCATAAGCGGTTGCGGCTTCTAATTGGCCTTTATCTACAGACAATAAAGCACCACGGAACGTCTCGCCCATATAGGCACCAAAAATGAAACCAATCGTCAGCACACCGGCACTAAATTCATCGATATTAAAATACATACCATCTTCATAAAACGCCGATAATGTTAACCAGCCTTGTTCGATATAAAACGCATTGATGGCATAGGTTTCATGTAATTCGTATAGCCATTCCGAAAAATTATTGAGTCCGACTTGCAAGCCAAAATAAATCAGCATCATTAACACCAGATCCGGCACACCACGGACTAAACTGGTATAAGACACAGCTAACACAGAAGCAATTTTACCACCGGAATAACGTGCCACGGCGGTAATCAGTCCGAGCAACACAGCAATGACTAATGAAAAGATGGCGAGTTTAACGGTCAATATAGCGCCATAAAAAATACCTGGCCCATAACCTTGAAGATCTAACATAATATTCCCAGACAAAGCAGTGGACGCTTGGCGGTCACTAATAGCCTTAACTAATCGTTTTCACTAAACGCCCATTGTTATTATCGTCATGCACGCTGCGCAACGATAAAGAAACTACATTTTAATACTGTAGCTAAAGTATTTAGCTTGGATAGTTTCGTATGTACCATCTGTTTTAATTTCTGCTAATACTTTATTGAATGTCGCGGCAAGTGATTTATCACGTTTACGCATTGCTACACCCATGCCTTCACCCAGTTGGAATGTATCGCCAACGGCTGCATAAGCGCCTTTTTTCTCAGGGATAAGTAACGTGGTATCACCGACTGGAAAATCCAGTAATACCATGTCTAAACGACCGCCTTCAAGATCAAGCAATAAGTCACCACTGGTGTTATAACGCTTAATTTTGTTATTGCTAGCATAATTCTCAGTGACATGTGTATCTTGTACTGTACCGCGCTGTACACCAATACGTAATTTTTTGAATGCGGCTTTATCTGCTACATCAAGTTTAAAGTCTGCTGCTGCAAACCAAGCGCTTGGTGTATTGTAATAAGGTTCAGAGAAAAGTACCTTCTTCTTACGCGCGTCAGTGATCGACATAGAAGAGAAAATAGCATCGTATTTACGTGATAATAAACCAGGAATAATACCGTCCCAAGATTGTACAACCCAAGTACAATTCCAATTAGCGCGTTTACAAACTTCATTACCTAAGTCGATTTCAAAACCGGTCAGCTCGCCATCTGGCGTTTTATATTCAAATGGCTTGTAAGGTGAATCAACCCCTAAACGAACATCCGTCCATTCTTTTGCTATTACAGCTGAAGAAAGCAATAAGCTTGTTGCAATGACGCAGGCTAATTTTTTCATAAGTATTTCCCTATTATTATAATAAGATCAATCAATGATCCTGTGTTTGTAGTCGTTTTATTATAGTTATATTTGGCTAATATTTTGGTGTTAGCGCTGAATGTTTTGGTGCTAACGCTTAGTATTTTGGTGCCAGCTCTTAATATTTTGGAGCCAGAAATTGTTTAACACGTTCTGATTTTGGGTTATCAAATAATTCTTTCGGATCGCCCTGCTCTTCAATTTTACCTTGGTGTAAAAAGATAACCTGAGTGGATACATCACGTGCAAATGCCATTTCATGGGTCACGACTAGCATCGTTCTACCTTCTTCAGCTAGGCTTCGCATTACCCGTAATACTTCACCAACTAATTCAGGATCCAATGCGGAAGTGGGCTCATCAAATAACAACACTTCTGGTTCAACTGCCAGTGCACGGGCAATCGCCACACGTTGTTTTTGACCACCAGAGAGCTGACTTGGGTAAACATCTTTTTTTTCCCATAAATCAACTTTCTTCAAATATTGTTCAGCACTTATCAATGCGTCGCTGCGCGAGAGACCCAAAACCTGAATTGGTGCTTCAATCACATTTTCAATGACCGTCATGTGCGACCATAAATTAAAGCCTTGAAATACCATGGCTAAACGTGAACGAATACGTTGAACTTGTTTTTTATTCGCGATAGTTCTATTACCGTCGCGTCCATCAATCATTTCGATTAATTCACCATTCACCGAGATATCACCTGCGGTTGGCATTTCTAATAAATTAATACAACGTAAAAAGGTACTTTTACCAGAACCTGATGAACCGATAATCGAGATCACATCACCTTTATTCGCTGTCAGGTCAATACCTTTCAAGACTTCATTGTCACCAAACGATTTATGCAGGTTTCTAATTTCTAATGTGGGGCTACCGCTCATTTAACTCATCCTAGAATATAATTGACCACAAAAAATTAATGCTCTGAATGATAAATCAAACCAATTATTTAATTTGTAATATAAATACAACATTCAACATAACAAACTCAAAGAATATATGACACGAGGATGGATAAATTAAGATGTAACAACTAATTTAACATTCATGCAAAGAGTTAAATATCGACCAAAGTCAAAGGACAGAAATAAATACCTATATGCTATATGCTTAAAAATATGATTTAAATTATCCAGCTTTCTGATTAAACATTCGTGTATTTATTAACAATCAAGTTGATAGTTTAACAATAAAGTTGATAATTTAACTTATAACGTAACTAAATTACACAATATACCTACCTCAATCCCTAAAAAGCACCACATTCTGTAATAAAAAAACGCAACCGTGGCGATAATTGATTTAAATCAATTACTATATGCTCCTATATAGGTAATAATGCACACATAGATATTGCGTCGATAGCGTCAAGGATACGATTAATCACGGCGGCAACATAAAATTTCAACTTTAAGCAAAAATGAGGCATCTATGTCTAAAGACAAAGATCAAAATAAAGATCAAGATCAAGATCAACAAAGCTATAAACAGTTACACCGCCCAGCTTCTGATTTTTCAAGTCGTTCAGAATATCTTGATAATGAACTAAAGATCATGAATCCACGCCGTTGGAAGTTAAACCTTCCAGGCCGTGATTTCCGCTTTGAATGGGAAGATTTAGTTCCTGCAATTGCTGGCACTATCGGCATTATTGCAATGTACTCCGCGGTAATGATGTCTTGGGCTGAAGGTCTAACTGAAGCATGGGATCATGTTAACTTAGGTAAAGAATTTGCGATTGAAGTAGCACGTGTTGAAATGCTTATCCCAGCATTTCTTTTCTGTATTATCGCATCAGGTTTTATTAATCCTCGCGCTAACCTTGCTGGTAACCACGGTCCAATGATCCCCTTAATTGGTGCCATTGCCCTTGCTGGTGCTCACCCTCTTGCATTAGCTATCTTACTTGGCGTATTCGGTCTATTACTCAGTTACTTTAAAGGTGGCTCTAAACTCGTCAACCTAACCAGTGAAGGTGTAGCAGGCGGTTTACTTGTTTTCCTCGGTTTTACCGGTGCTATGAGCCAAATTGACAGTATCCAATCTTGGGCAACAAGTATTGAGTCAGCAGACGTTGCAAAAGGCAGTATGGGTTATGTTGGCCTTGTAGTTCTAGCAATCACAGTTGTACTTTATGCACTACTTGCACGAATCAACAAACGTTGGTTAGCAATCCCTGCTTGTGCAGTTACTGGGTTAATAGTGGCACTTGTACTAGGCGCAGGCTTCGATTTAACATTTGAAACTAAAATGGGTTTACCAAATCTAAACCCTGTTTACTGGTGGGGCTCTACGACTGAAGGTTGGATGCTTGGTTTACCAAACCTGCAACACTTTATTGCATCACTACCGTTTGCAATTCTAGCTGTGGCGATGTGGTCTCCAGATTTCCTAGGTCACCGTATCTTCCAAGAACTGAACTATCCAAAAGGTTCAGAACGCGTACTAATGGATATTGATGATACAATGACAACATGTTCTATTCGTCAAATAGTCGGTACCGCTGTTGGTGGTGGTAACATCACTTCATCTTGGGGTACTTACATGATCCCAGCAGCCATTGCAAAGCGCCCAATTCCAGCAGGTTCCATCCTACTTGGTTCACTCTGTATCATTATCGCGATACTTGGTTTCCCAATGGACGTTGCGGTATGGCCTCCAGTAATGCGTGTTGCACTACTTGTAGGTGTTTTCTTACCGCTACTTGAAGCCGGTATGCAAATGATTAAAGATGCAAAAGCATCACAATCTGCGGGTATTTGTATCTTTGCTGCTGCCGTAGTTAACCCAGTTTTAGCTTGGGCGATGACTATGTTACTCGATAATAACGGCCTGATTGGTGATAAAGAGCGTGCGGCCAAACTGTCATTCGCTGACCGTATTGTTATCCCATTGGGTGTATTAATTGTGTGCTTTGTAGCTATGCTTGCTGTAGGTATGCTTGAAGGTAAATACGGCATCCCAGCACTACTATAATACCTTAAGGTAAGTAAGGATGGGCATCTGGCCCATCCTCACAAAGACTAAATATCTATATAAATATTGGTTTAATATAAATAACTAAAATACTTATTTATATAATTATTTTCATAATACAGTACTGTTTACTCCAAAATGATATAACTAATTCGATGACGAGTTAACAGTGAATTTTGCTACTAAAAGGTAGGTTTATACATGACCGAACAAACAATTTTTTCTCAAGCATGGAAAGGTTTCACCACTGGCAAATGGACAAACGAAGTTAACTTACGTGATTTCATCCAGAAAAACTACACAGAATTTACCGGTGATGAGTCTTTCCTAGCGGATGCGACTCCAGCAACAGATACGCTTTGGAATAATGTCATGGAAGGCATTAAAATCGAAAACAGCACCCATGCGCCACTTGATTTTGATACTTCTATTCCATCAACAATTACCTCACATGCCGCGGGTTACATTGACCAAGGTCTAGAAACCATTGTTGGCCTACAAACTGAAAAACCGCTAAAACGTGCCATTATCGCTAACGGCGGTATTCGTATGGTTGAAGGTTCTTGTAAAGCATATGGCAAAGAACTCGATCCAGTAACCAAGAAAATCTTCTCTGAATACCGTAAAACACACAACCAAGGTGTATTTGACGTTTACACAAGCGACATCATGAAATGTCGTAAGTCAGGTATTCTCACTGGTTTACCAGATGCATACGGTCGTGGTCGTATCATTGGTGATTACCGTCGGGTGGCTGTATACGGCATCGACTTCCTAATGAAAGATAAATTTGCTCAGCAAAAATCATTAGAAGCGAAGTTCTACTCCGGTGAAGACCTAGAAGCAACAATGCGTTTACGCGAAGAGATCTCTGAACAATACCGTGCACTTGGCCAAATCAAAGAAATGGCAGCAACTTACGGTTTCGATATTGCAGGCCCTGCAACATCAGCCAAAGAAGCAGTGCAGTGGACTTACTTCGGCTACCTAGCAGCAGTTAAATCTCAAAATGGCGCAGCCATGAGCTTCGGCCGAGTATCTACCTTCTTAGATATCTATATCGAACGTGATCTAGCCGCGGGTATCATCACGGAATCTGATGCACAGGAAATGATCGATCACCTAGTAATGAAACTACGTATGGTACGTTTCTTACGTACGCCAGAATACGATGAGCTATTCTCTGGTGACCCAATCTGGGCAACAGAAACTATCGCTGGTATGGGTACTGATGGCCGTTCACTGGTAACAAAATCATCATTCCGTTTCCTACATACGCAATATACAATGGGTCCTTCACCAGAGCCAAACATCACTATCCTTTGGGCTGAACACTTACCATTACACTTCAAACGCTACTGTGCGAAAGTATCCATTGATACCTCGTCAATCCAGTACGAAAATGATGATTTAATGCGTACCGACTTCGACAATGATGACTATGCAATTGCTTGTTGTGTATCACCAATGATCGTGGGTAAACAAATGCAGTTCTTCGGCGCACGTACTAACCTTGCGAAAGCATTGTTATATACAATCAATGGTGGCGTAGATGAAAAACTTAAAATCCAAGTTGGTCCTGTGGTCGACAAGATCACTGATGAAGTACTTAACTACGAAGATGTCACCGCACGTTTAGACAAGATGATGGATTGGTTAGCAACAACTTATGTTACTGCGCTAAATTCAATTCACTATTCACACGACAAATACTCGTATGAAGCATCACTCATGGCATTACATGATCGTGACGTAGAACGTACGATGGCATGTGGTATCGCTGGTCTATCTGTTACTGCTGATTCACTTTCTGCAATTAAATATGCGAAAGTAAAACCGATTCGTGATGAAAACGGTATTGCTATCGACTTTGAAATCGAAGGTGATTACCCTAAATTTGGTAACAACGATTCACGTGTAGATGATATCGCTTGTGACCTTGTTGAGACCTTCATGAAGAAAGTGTCTAGTCACAAAATGTACCGTGATGCGAAACCAACACAGTCAGTACTAACAATTACATCAAACGTAGTATACGGTAAGAAAACGGGTTCAACACCCGATGGCCGTCGTGCCGGCGCACCATTCGCACCGGGTGCAAACCCAATGCATGGTCGTGATGAAAAAGGCGCCATCGCAGCCCTAACATCCGTTGCAAAACTACCGTTTGAATACGCCAAAGATGGTATCTCTTATACTTTCTCTATCGTACCAAACGCACTCGGTAAAACTGACGATACCCGTCGTACTAACCTTGCTGGTTTGATGGACGGTTATTTCAAGCACAGCAGTGCGATTGAAGGTGGTCAGCATTTAAACGTCAATGTGATGGATCGTGAAATGTTACTTGATGCGATTAAGCACCCTGAAAAATACCCACAACTAACCATTCGGGTGTCTGGTTACGCGGTGCGTTTCAACTCGCTAACACCTGAACAGCAACAAGACGTGGTCACACGAACATTCCAACAGTCATTCTAAGACTGGCAAGAATTACGCTATAGAATATAACCATCGGTTGTTTTTATAGCGACAAGAAAAAAGCCTTACACCTGTAAGGCTTTTTTATTTATAATAACTGTATAGCCCTATCTTTTGGAAATATTATGTCGCTTATTAAGTCTATTGATTCTACCGAGTTATGTAGCACAATCGGACGCATTCATTCTACTGAATCTTTTGGCTCCGTAGATGGACCAGGTATTCGTTACATCGTTTTCATGCAAGGCTGCTTAATGCGTTGCCTGTATTGTCACAACCGTGATTCATGGGATTTGCATTCAGGTAAAGAAACAACCGTTGATGAATTAATGCGTGAACTTATTTCATACAAGGCATTTATGCTAGCAACAGGTGGGGGTGTAACAGCATCAGGCGGCGAAGCAATGCTACAGCCTGAATTTGTCCGTGATTTTTTCACTGCAGCGCAAGCCGAAGGGGTTAACACTTGCTTGGATACTAACGGCTATATTCGTAAATACAGCGACGTGATTGACGAAGTACTCGATGTTACTGACTTAGTGATGTTGGATTTAAAGCAAATGAACGACAACATTCACCAACAATTAACGGGGGTGAGTAACAAGCGTACGTTAGAATTTGCCGAGTATTTAGAAAAACGTAATCAAAAAACCTGGATACGTTATGTGGTGGTACCCGGTTATACCGATGATGATGCATCTGCACATCAGTTGGGTAAATTTATTCAACACATGAGTAATATTGAGAAAGTGGAATTGCTGCCTTACCACGAACTTGGTCTGCATAAATGGAAAACCATGGGCTATGATTACCCGCTTGATGGTGTGCCACCACCGAGTAAAGACACCATGGACCGCATTCAAAACATCTTATTAGAATACAAAGATAATGTAATTTATTAATCGTCCAAAGCGCATTCTATTGCAAACCGATCCTAGCGCTATGCTATGATCGGTTTTTTGTTTTAGCCTTTTAGCTAATCGCCATCAGAATAATGAGATCACATGAACTACCTCTGCCCTATCTGCGCTCGCCCTTTATCTGCACAAGACCAAAGTCTAGTTTGCGAGCAACGCCACCAATTTGATTTAGCAAAAGAAGGTTACGTAAACCTGCTGCCAGTGCAAAACAAAAAATCAAAGAATCCGGGTGACAACAAAGAGATGATGCAAGCGCGGCGTGAATTTCTGGACCAAGGCTTTTATCAATCACTATCCGACAAGGTTAATAGCATTGCTCAGCAAGCGTTAATCACGGTCAACGCTCCTAACATTCTCGACCTAGGCTGTGGCGAAGGTTACTATACGCATCGTTTAGCGCAAGTCATGGCGGCTATGTCGGATGCTAATACAGCACCCAACATAGCGGGTTTAGATATTTCTAAGTCGGCAATTCGTTTCGCAGCAAAGCGTTATAAAACGATCAGTTTTTGTGTGGCCAGTGCTTACAACGCCCCATTCGCCGATGCCAGCCAAGATTTAGTGATCCGTATTTATGCGCCATCACAAGATGCTGAATTAGCTCGTATTATTAAAGTCGGCGGTTACTTGCTTACCGTGACGCCTGCTGCCGAGCATTTGTTTGAATTGAAACAGAAAATTTATCAAACCCCTGAAAAGCATGACATGAGCATCGAACCAATTGCAGGGTTTGAGGTAGTTGAACAACAACGTTTGACACAAGAGATCACACTGACACAAGCCAAAGACAGTAAAAACCTACTGGAAATGACGCCACTGGCGTGGAAGATGAGTGACGAGCAAAAAGCGCAATTATACGCCACCGATTTAACGTTAACGCTGGACTTTAACATCACCCTTTATAAGCGTACCGCATAACGCTTTCGCAACGCAACGCATACACAGTCCGCCACATAACAGCCTCATTTAAAAGACAAAAAAATACCGATATTAACCATAATATCGGTATTTTTTGTGCCTATGTAAGCCAACGTCTCAGTCATAAAGCGTCGATTACTTAACCGTGAATGCCTTATCCATACGCTTAAATGCACTTCCTAAAATATCAGCCAATTCACTGTAATGCGGATTTTTTTTGGCTGGTTCAAGTTCACAACCTTGCGTAACTAACCCTTGATAAAGCTCATGATACCAACTTGCTAATGACACAGGTAATAACTCGCCAGAACGTTTACCTAACCAGAACAAACCTTGTATTGGTAGTGTAATAAATAATAATGCAATGGCAATACTGGCGGGTAATTGCTGCATGTCACCATATAAATACTGCATCATCACGGTTAAAATGGCTAATGGCGGCATCGTCTTAAAGCCAAGCTTCGTAGCCGCAATAACTCTATTTTCAGGAAAACGCGCAGCCAGTTCTTTTTTCATCGGCCAGCGCTGCATATAATGTTGACCTTTATATAAGGTATTTTTAAATACACTCATCAGCATCCTCCTGTCAAAAGACAAATTTACTATAGTTCAAACCATACACTATGTCATGGTGCAGGTAAAATAGTATATCCATGTTACGTTGATGGTTTAGATCAACTTTATTACAAATATACTTTGAGATATCGCCCCATAGCAAGTAAACTATGCACCAGTTAACACTTTTAGGTAAAATGTGAGTGACATGACTCACAGTTTTAGAAAGTTGTCATTTCTTTAAGATGGATACTTAGTAACGAACATTCGTCGTAGCAACTACGACATCGTACGTGAAAATGACAGTGTCAGCCAATTTACTAAGCACAGACAATATCTCTGCTTTAATAAAGATACGATACCTAAGCCAATATCGCTAGGATTGTTATCAGTTATTTTATTGATTATTTCATAATAGGTTTTTACGCATGAATAAACTCGTTCTAGTTCTAAACTGTGGTAGTTCTTCTCTTAAATTCGCAGTTCTTGACTCAGTATCTGGTGATGAAAAATTATCCGGTCTTGCAGAATGCTTTAATTTAGAAAACGCACGCATCAAGTGGAAACTTGACGGCAATAAAGGCACAGCCGATCTAGGCGCATTCGCTTCTCACAAAGAAGCTGTAGCATACATCGTAAATAACATTCTAAAAGAACAGCAAGCAATGAGCGACGCTATTGTTGCGATCGGTCATCGTGTTGTACACGGCGGTGAAAAGTTCACGTCGTCAGTAATCATCACAGATGACGTGATCAAAGGTATTGAAGACTGTGCGACATTAGCACCGCTTCATAATCCAGCTCACCTTATCGGTATCCGTGCTGCACAAGTTGCATTTCCAGCGCTTCCTCAAATAGCTGTATTCGATACTGCGTTCCACCAAACTATGCCTGAAAAAGCATACTTATACGCACTTCCGTACAAACTATACCGTGAAAATGGCATCCGTCGTTACGGCATGCACGGTACTAGTCACCTATTCATTACTCGTGAAGCAGCTTCGCTTCTAGGTAAAAAAGTTGAAGACACTAACATCATCAACTGTCACCTAGGTAACGGCGCATCGGTTTGTGCAATTAAAAACGGTAAATCAGTAGACACAAGCATGGGTATGACTCCGCTTGAAGGTCTAGTAATGGGTACGCGTAGTGGTGATATTGATCCAAGCATCATCAACCACCTAGTTACACAGTGTAACTACACGCTTGCAGAAGTTAACAGCATGCTTAACAACGAAAGTGGTTTATTAGGTATTTCTGAGATTTCTAGCGATTGCCGTGCTATTGAAGATGGTTATGCAGAAGGTAAAGCTGGCGCAGTTCGCGCAATGGAACTTTCTTGCTACCGTCTAGCTAAATACATCGCTTCATACGCAGCCGCTTTAGGCCGTATCGACGCTATCGTATTTACTGGTGGTATCGGTGAAAACTCTGATGTTATCCGTTCAATCGTATTAAACCAACTTTCTATCTTCGGTATCGAAGTTGACGAAGCAGCGAATACGGCAGCACGTTTTGGTTCTGAAGGTACCATCACTACAGCAAACAGTAAAATTAAAGCAATGGTTATTTCTACCAATGAAGAACTTGTTATTGCACAAGACGCAGTAAGCCTAATCTAATTCAGCTGGTAGCTAAATCAGTTTAATTTTTAAATCAAGGAAGGTGTTATCGCACCTTTCTCTCTTCTCAATCCCAATATAAGGGGACGCTAGTGGCTCGCACTATAATGCTCATCCCAGTTGGCGCCGGCGTAGGCGTAACTTCTGTTAGTCTAGGTATGGTTCGTGCGTTTGAACGCAACGGCTTAAACGTTAACTTTTTCAAACCTGTTGCTCAACCTCGCCAAGGCGAAAAAGGTCCTGAGTTATCAACTGAAATTATCCGTCAAGGAACGAATGCATCACCTGCAACACCGTTCACTTTATCACACGCTGAAAAATTAATCGGTGCTGGTAAAACTGACGTACTGCTTGAAGATATCGTTGAGCGTTTTGAATCGCACATGGTTGATGCTGAAATTGTTGTTGTTGAAGGTCTGGTACCAACAGCAAAACAACCTTTTGCTAACAGCCTAAACTACAACATCGCTAAAGCACTTGATGCTGAAATGATCTTTGTGACTAACCCAGGCACAGATTCATCCGAACAGCTAAAAGATCGTTTAGAGATCGCTTGCTCAAACTTCGGTGGCCGCAAAAACAAACGTATCATTGGCTGTGTGATCAACAAAGTTGGCGCACCACTTGATGAAGCTGGTCGTAACCGTCCAGATCTGGCTGAAATGTTTGAAGCAAACGCAGCTAATGCTAGCCATAACCTAGAAGTGCTACAAGTATTTGGCAAAAGCCCAATGCCGATCCTTGGTTGTATTCCTTGGAATGCAGAACTGATTGCACCTCGTGCAAAAGATCTGGCTAAGCACTTAAATGCTGAAATCCTAAACGAAGGCGAGTTACATGAGCGTCGTTTACACGGTATCACTTTCTGTGCACGTTCTATTCCAAACATGCTTGAGCATTTCCGTCCGGGTGCCTTATTAGTTACTTCTGGCGATCGTGCTGACGTTATCGTAGCGGCATGTCTTGCAGCAATGAACGGCGTTAAAATTGGCGCATTGCTACTAACTGGTGACGTTCGTCCTGACGTAAATGTATTAAAACTTTGTAGTCAAGCAATGGCAACTGGTTTACCAATCATGTTGATTACAACTAACACTTGGCAAACAGCGTTAACGCTTCAGAACTTCAATCTTGATATCCCTGCAGATGACAAACCGCGCATCGAAGCAGTTCAAGAATACATCGCAAGTCACATCGACAAGCAATGGATTGAAACGCTAACTATTGGTACTAAACGTACTCGTCGTCTATCTCCGCCTGCATTCCGTTACCAGTTAACTGAATTAGCACGTAAAGCGAAAAAACGTGTTGTACTACCTGAAGGTGAAGAACCACGTACAATTGAAGCGGCTAACATCTGTGCTGAACGTGGTATCGCGACACCAGTACTGCTTGGTAACCCAACAGAGATTAAACGTGTAGCAGAAAGCCAAGGTATCACCTTGTCTGCCGGCGTTGAAATCATAGATCCAATAACATGTCGTGAAAAATATGTTGCCCCTATGGTTGAACTGCGTAAAGCCAAAGGCCTGACTGAAGTAGTAGCACGTGAACAACTAGAAGATAACGTTGTGCTTGCGACTATGATGTTAGAACAGTCTGAAGTTGATGGGCTTGTATCTGGTGCCGTGCACACGACAGCAAACACAATCCGTCCAGCACTGCAGTTGATCAAAACAGCACCGGGTTCAAACCTAGTGTCTTCAATCTTCTTCATGTTGCTACCTGATCAAGTGTTAGTGTACGGTGATTGTGCAATTAACCCAGATCCAAATGCATCTCAACTTGCTGACATCGCGATTCAATCTGCTGATTCAGCGAAAGCATTCGGTATTGAGCCTCGCGTTGCAATGATCTCTTACTCAACTGGTTCATCTGGCCAAGGTAGTGATGTAGATAAAGTACGTGAAGCAACTAAGATCGCACAAGAACGTCGCCCTGATTTAATCATCGACGGTCCATTACAGTACGATGCTGCTATCATGGAAAATGTTGCGAAAAGCAAAGCGCCAAACAGCCCTGTTGCTGGTAAAGCGACTGTATTTGTATTCCCAGATCTTAATACTGGTAACACAACTTACAAAGCGGTACAGCGTTCTGCAAATCTAATCTCGATTGGTCCAATGCTGCAAGGCATGCGTAAACCAGTAAATGATTTATCACGTGGCGCATTGGTAGACGATATCGTTTACACAATCGCACTTACAGCGATTCAAGCTAAGCAGTTAAGCTCTTAGTCCGAATTTCTGATAAACGTGTTTAAGGCTTCCCTAGGGAAGCCTTTTTTTTGATGCTAAATTATTTGGACTTACGGCCCCTTCCTTTTCTTCCGTCTTCTCCATATCTTTTAGCGCTGTTTTGTACACATAAGCCAGCGTGAAATATGTGAGAAAAGAACTTGCGGTTACTAATACGGTTATCGCAAAGCCGGTTAAATTAAATATATCAACCGCAATTGAAGATATAGCAAAGGTCGGTAGTGAAAATAACACCGCAGCAGGCATTATTAATTTTATCTCAAAGATATTGACTTCATTTTTTAAATGAAGCCTGAATGTAATAAAAACCATGTTTTAGTTAAGGCCTGCATCATTGAGTTCCGCAACATTAATTAATACAAGTTTCATTAATTACGCTGTAACCACACATAAAGTGCAAGTTTAAATAGACAAACGAAACAAACGAAACTAATATACAGCAACTTCGAAACTTAATCTGTGATATTTACAGAATCAAGGCATCGATATAACGAGTGAAAGTAGATAAATTTCAATCACACGCTATATTTAATAAAATGTAACCCATGCATTTCATTTAAGTTACGTTTCAAACTTTTAAATACAAAATAATCGTTTAATGATGACAGTTTCGAGCTCAAAATCATTAAAACAAGTTATATCAGGACGAACGTCGTTACGGGCCGATAGGCAGTATTATCACGTGGTTATTACTTGTTTAAAAAATTTATACCATTTATAAAGCTAGGAGAAGACCATGTGTGGCATTGTTGGTGCAGTAGCGCAAAGAGATATCGCTGAAATTTTAGTTGAAGGTTTACGTCGTTTAGAATACCGCGGTTATGATTCTGCCGGTGTGGCCATTGTTGATCAAGACAATCACCTGCAGCGTATTCGTAGCTTGGGTAAAGTAAAAGAATTAGCGAATGCCGTTGAGACTGAACAACCGGTTGGTGGTACTGGTATTGCCCATACTCGCTGGGCAACACACGGTGAGCCTTCACAAGCCAATGCCCATCCACACGTATCAGGTGATATTGCCGTTGTTCATAACGGTATTATTGAAAACCATGAAATGTTACGTGAACTATTACAACAACGTGGTTATATTTTCCAATCGCAAACAGACACTGAAGTCATTGCCCACCTTGTTGAATGGGAACTACGCTCTGCCGATAGCTTACTGGATGCCGTACAAAAAACCGTTGCACAGCTAGAAGGCGCATACGGTACTGTGGTACTAAATCGTCTCGAACCAGGTAAATTAATTGTGGCACGTTCAGGTAGCCCAATTGTGATTGGTTTAGGTGTCGGCGAAAACTTCCTTGCATCCGATCAACTTGCACTGCTTAATGTTACTCGTCGTTTCATGTACCTTGAAGAAGGTGATGTGGCTGAAATTACCCGTCGTGATGTATCCGTATTTGATATTAATGGTAAGCCAGTAACACGTGAAGTAACGGAGTCAAATGCAGAGCATGATGCAGCAGATAAAGGCAAATTCCGTCACTTTATGCAGAAAGAGATCTTCGAACAACCTGTAGCATTAACCAATACAATGGAAGGTCGCCTTACAGCTAACAGCGTTATTACAGAAAGTATCGGCGTTAATGCGGCAGAGATCTTAGCGAAAGTTGAACACATTCAGATCATCGCTTGTGGTACGTCGTACAACGCAGGTATGACAGCCCGTTATTGGTTTGAATCGTTAGCAGGTGTCAGTTGTGATGTCGAAATCGCGTCTGAATTCCGTTACCGTAAGTTTGTAACGCGCCCTAATAGCCTACTTATCACTTTGTCACAGTCAGGTGAAACTGCAGATACGTTAGCAGCAATGCGTCTGGCGAAAGAAAAAGGTTACATGGCTGTAATGACCATTTGTAACGTAGCCGGTTCTTCATTAGTACGTGAATCTGACTTTGCATTCATGACCCGTGCGGGTACCGAGATTGGTGTTGCTTCGACTAAAGCATTCACGACACAATTAGCCGCATTATTAATGCTGGTAACGGCATTAGGTAAACAAAAACACGTTATCGATGCCACCAAAGAAGCTGAGATCGTAACGGCATTACATGCACTGCCAGCACAAATCGAAAATGCATTGTCATTTGATAAAGACATTGAAGCACTAGCCCAAGATTTTGCTGACAAACACCATACCTTATTCCTCGGTCGTGGTGAATTCTACCCTATCGCCATGGAAGCAGCGCTTAAGTTAAAAGAGATCTCGTACATTCACGCAGAAGCATATGCTGCGGGTGAATTGAAACACGGTCCGTTAGCGCTAGTTGATGCCGATATGCCGGTTGTGGTTATCGCGCCAACCAATGAATTACTCGAAAAGCTTAAATCGAATATTGAAGAAGTACGTGCACGTGGCGGCCTGCTTTATGTATTCGCAGATGCAGAAGCTGGTTTTGTTGAATCAGAAGGTATGAAGATCATCACTATGCCGCATGTAAGTGAAATTACAGCGCCGATCTTCTACACGCTACCAATGCAGTTACTGTCATACCATGTGGCCCTGATTAAAGGCACTGATGTGGATCAACCACGTAACCTCGCGAAGGCTGTAACTGTAGAGTAACAACAGACTTTTCAAACACATCGATTGCGTGTGAGTTATAGCGTTAGACATAAGTCCATTTATTCCATGCTTCATCAATAAGCGTGAATAAATGGATTTTTTATGGCTCTGGTTACGATTACTTCTTTTATAATTAAATTAGTGTTGTTGATTATAGTGCCAAATATGCTCTAAGGCCGTTTGAAACTCTTTAGCGATGCAACTATCCAAACCATCTTGTAAAAGCTCGTCCCATTTATCGCGGCCATGCTTAAATGAATTTAAACATGTCGGAGAGTCAGTTCTGATTAGCCTCTTCATTTTTTTTGTGCTCGTTGCAACATTCTTTCTTGTGCCTTAGTTTTCATTTTTTGTAATCGAATTTGACTGTCACATCGTTTCAATTCAACACTATCTTGACCAAAATGATTTTTTATTTTTTTATACATTTTTTGAGCTTTAACATTATTTTCATATTGTTCTTGTAAAATAAGACTTTCAAACTCATCAACCCAATGAGATTCAACTATTCGTTGAGGTGTTGCAAACACATCCATTAATTGCTCTAAAATATCAGAACTAACAACACCCTTAGTTTGAAATTCAGGAGCGTTAATCATCGTTTGTCCTTCAGGACGAGTACCCATAAACTGTCTGATACAGCGCTTATGAACAGTTGAAAGCACCTGCGGGCTATGAGTCGTTACAATAAACTGAATATTAGGAAATGTTTTCAGAAGGTCTAATAAAATATTTTGCTGCCATTTTGGATGAAGATGAAGTTCAATCTCATCAATTAAAACAATACCTTGACCATTAAGCGGGTTTTCTAACTTAGGATTTAATAATACTAATCGACGAGCTAAGTCAGATATTAATGCAAGAAAAACACGCTGGCCATCTGAAATCTGACCTAGTTTTACCGCTATACCATCATTTTTAACCATGATAATATCGGTACCAGAAGCAGTCTCAACCCAGATATCACTGATACTTGGAATAACGCTACATATGGCGTCAACAACAATGCGCTTACGTTGTACATCTGTGATAGTCTGCTGTTCTTTAGCAAGTGCCAGCTTTGATTTGGCATTATTAAGCTGAACTATAGTTTGCTCTAATAATGGTGCCAGAGACTCTACGCCATTCTCGACAGATAGTCTAAGACCATTAATTTGTTGTTGCAGTTGTTCTATATTATCAGATTGATCATTCACTGTTTTTTTATGTAAACCAATAAACCATTCAACAAAGTGTTCGAACTTACCCGCACCTTCTAGCGCGTCGTTATAAGCGTCAAATCTATTTTCTCGTTGTGACACAGACTCTTTATTTGTGTTCTTTGCTGTCTTCTTGATGGGATGAGAACGTTCAACGGAATAAAATGCAAATAGCGGTAGATTTATTATATTCTTAGCATTGATGACTCGCCAAACATTCGCAATATCTTTAAGCTCTTTTACATAGCTATCTCTTTTATTTTCAGATCCTAGCTTAACTCTAGATAAACGAGCTGGAATATTTTTAAGCCCTTTACCTAATGAAAAATCAGTGAGCACATCAGCAAAATATTGATCAGAATCATTCCTTATATCTGTCAATTTACTTATTTTTTGCCCCTGTCCATCTTCTTTGAGAATATTCGCAGTAAGCCAACTCAATGTTTTGGTTATGCCGTTAGCTATTGTCGTTTTTCCCTGCCCATTACCACCGATTAACACTGTTAAGTCTGCTTCAAAGTTAACTTGTAAGTGCTGAAAACGACGAAAGTCAAACAATGTTAACGAATCTAAAGTAAATTTGTTATTAAGCTTAAAGTCACCGGTATCACAAGCTGTCCCATCTTCTAAATATCTAACACATTGTTCAAGATATTTTCTCGCAATATCTTTATCAATTTCTACATCATCATTACCATTTTCATAATTTTCAAATAGTTGATAAGTAGGTAATAATTCGTTTTTTATTGCTTTGTTTTTCAATTCTCTGATATTTTTATTCATGATTAGCCTCATAAATACATTGAATTAATGCGTTAGAATATTTAATTTTCAACCTTTCGATAAATACAGGTTCAATGTGTTTTGCAAATGACAGTAACCCTTGCAGATAGCTAATATCTGAGCTATCTAATTCATTGTATTTAAATTGATGGACTAAATGTTTTATATATCGTTTTCGTTCACGTCCAATTGAAAGTTGCCCTTCATTATTCAGAGTAACGCCTGTGATATGACGGTTATGTGCGCGAGATGAAAACACAGTTTTACTATTATTTACTTTAAGGTGATCTTTAAAATTATTAAATAATACATTTTTAACCGATGGGATCATTGTATAAAGAACATCTTTTTCATCTGTAGAAAACGTTAAGTCGTCAGCATATCTTGTGTAGCTTATCGCTTGTTTTTTACAAAGTGAAGAAAGAGATAGATCAAACTCAAAAAGACAAAAATTTGAAATCATAGGGGAACTTGGCGCACCAACACTTAACACTAATTTACCGTTACTTTTTTTACTCGGGCTCCAAAACAGTAACTTTTCAACCCATTGCTGGTCTTGAACTGAAAAGTGGGGCGTCACACCCGAACAGGATCCTAAACT
This sequence comes from Moritella yayanosii, assembly GCF_900465055.1. Classification (NCBI taxonomy): domain Bacteria; kingdom Pseudomonadati; phylum Pseudomonadota; class Gammaproteobacteria; order Alteromonadales; family Moritellaceae; genus Moritella; species Moritella yayanosii. Next base: position 1,783,095 of record NZ_LS483250.1, read on the forward strand.
ATCCCAAAACACTGAAGGTGGAATTGAGTTAAAGAAATTTTCTAAATCGGTCTTTAACAAGTATTGGTTTTCAACATGCACAAGTGCATTATCTTTAATACTCAGACCTTCTCGATAAGCTATCGCAGATTCGTGTAATGGAAATGTATAAAGCGTTAGAAAGGCACGTTGATAATCTTTGAGCTCCTTCGTCGGCTGTGCAATAACGCGATAGCCGTGTGAGCGCTTCGTAATTTTGTAAACTCTATACTTTTTAGGTGCATCAGAAAGAAAGCTCATCACTTCCGATTCACTTTTATTTAATTTTTTAGCTAACAGTTCAATAACACTCATAAAATTCCATAAAAAAGGCCAAAAGCAATGCTCTTGGCCTTTAACTCTTTACTAGAGACAGCGATATGTTCGCGGCCTAAAGGAGGAACGAGTTTATGCTGCGAATATTTCGCAACCAAATACGTTCAATAAATTAGAGTCTGGCTAACCACCCGACTAGACGAAATCGTCTTACGCTAAAGAGCCCTTTAAACTTAACAATATTTTTATAACATCGCATACCTGTTTTTGCCCTCAAACATCTCCTAACTATACTACTATTCTTCAAGGTGTTAGTTAAACGCTAGCCAGTACATAAACCAATCTTATCTCTATTTATCTCCAATATGACAAATTTGTCATTTTCGTGTCACCTTCTGGAAAGCCGCCTATTTGTAGAATAGACCATTAATAACAAGGATTATTTGAATCAAGGAGCACAGCAAATATGAAGCATTCTTTACATTCAGCCAATTTACCACGACGTAAATTCGTTAAAGGCCTCGCCGCCGGAGGGGTGATTGTGGGGTTGTATCCCCTGCTACAACCTGCCAGGGCCAGTAGTCTGAATACCCCACCGAGCAAGGCGCCAGTGCTGAGCGGTACTGAGTTTGATCTGGTCGTCGCTGAATCACAGGTTAATTTCACCGGAAAAATACGCATGGCAACCACCATCAATGGTTCTATTCCGGCTCCGACTCTGCACATGCGTGAAGGCGATACCGTGACAATACGAGTCACCAACCATTTGAAAGAGCATACATCCATTCACTGGCATGGCATTATCCTGCCTTACCAAATGGATGGTGTACCCGGGATCAGCTTTGCTGGCATAGCCCCGGGTGAAACCTTCACTTATCAGTTCAAAGTAGAACAAAGCGGTACCTATTGGTATCACTCCCATTCTGGCATGCAAGAAATGACCGGCATGTATGGTGCTATCGTGATCGAACCCGCAGCAGAAGAGAGTATCCAAGCAGATCGTGAACACGTGATCCTACTTTCAGACTGGACTGATGAAAACCCCGCACAGGTTTTCGCTAAGCTAAAAACGCAGGGTGATTATTACAACTTCAATCAACCCACAGTATTCGACTTTTTCCAAGACGCTTCCAAAAATGGACTGCAGGCAGCGGTGCAGTCACGCCAGATGTGGAATCGAATGCGCATGAGTCCCTCCGATCTCGCCGACCTCTCCGCACAAACGCTTACCTACCTGATGAATGGCACTACCCCTGCAGGTAACTGGACGGGATTATTTAAACCCGGTGAGCGGGTCAGATTGCGATTCATCAATGGTGCCAGTAACAGCTTTTATGACGTGCGGATCCCAGGGCTAGCATTAACGGTAGTGCAGGCAGATGGCATCAATGTAGAACCCGTCACCGTAGATGAATTTCGCTTTGGGCCAGGCGAAACCTACGATATAATCGTTGAGCCCAGCGCTGATACCTATACCCTGTTTGCTCAATCGATGGATAGAACCGGTTATGCTCGCGGTACCTTAACGACTCAAGCAGGCCTCAGCACTGATGTACCAGCATTAGATAAACCCGAATCACTGACCATGACCGACATGATGGGCAGTATGGGGGCAATGGGTAACATGGATAAAATGAACGGCATGGATCATGGTTCTATGTCTGGAATGCAGCATTCTGGCATGGCCGATATGGGGAAGATGATCGGTATGGATCATAGTTCGATGCCTAGTATGATGAGTAAGATGGACCACTCGGCCATGTCTAGTATGAAATCTAAGTTAGCGACAGCCAGTAAGCAGGTGCGGCATGCTAACACAGAGTACGGTCCCAGCGTCGATATGCGGGTCGATATGCCACGCACTAACCTTGACGATCCTGGGGTCGGTTTACGTAATAACGGACGACGGGTATTAACCCTAGCCGACCTTAAAACCTTAGGCGGACCAATGGATCCTCGCACTGCCGAGCGTGAAATAGAACTGCACCTGACCGGCAATATGGAACGCTATACCTGGTCTCTGGACGGACTCGAATTCGGTAGTTCGACCCCTATTCATTTCAACTACGGGGAGCGAGTGCGAATTATTTTACACAACGATACCATGATGACGCACCCTATGCATCTGCACGGCATGTGGAGCGAAGTCGAAAATCCAGATGGCAGTTTCCAGGTACGTCGCCACACCATTCCGGTGCAACCGGCACAACGTATCAGTTTTCTGGTTACTGCTGACGCACGCGGGCGCTGGGCTTGGCATTGTCATCTTATGTTCCATATGGATGCGGGTATGTTCCGTGAAGTGGTGGTTTCATGAATACAATTCCTCGCACGCTTAATTCCGTCACCACGTTGATGGCCATAACAACACTGAATCTACTCTCCTTTAGTTCCCAGGCTGAACCGTCGCATAGCATGCCCGACATGAGTGAGCACAGCATGCCAATGCAAGGTGGCTCAGCCCCCTCTGATGCGCGGGATCCCCATGCCTATGCAGATGGCATCACTTTAGAATCAGGACCTTATGTACTCCCTGGTCCACGTCAATTAAGGTTTGCAGACGAGCATAGCCGTGGCGGACTGTTAATCGATCGTCTGGAGCGGGTATTTACCAATAATGAGGATTCATGGGTCTATGACGGTCAAGTTTGGTATGGCCAGGATTATGATCGTGTAGTTGTCAAATTAGAAGGTGATATTACCGATAGTAAAGTCGAGGAATCTAGTACCGAATTATTATGGAACCATGCCATCTCCACGTTTTGGAATACTCAATTAGGGGCTAGATATGATACTGGCGAAGGTCCAGATCAGAGCTGGTTAGCCTTCGGCATCCAAGGATTAACCCCTTACTGGTTTGAAATTGATGCCACAGCTTATGTCAGTGACGAGGGACAAACAGCCTTATCGCTAGAAGCTGAATACGAATTATTGCTCACCCAGCGTTTAGTATTACAACCACGTTTGGAAATGACCCTCTATGGTAAAAATGACGCCGAGCGTAACAATGGTAAAGGTCTGTCTGATCTCGCCATCGGGATGCGATTACGTTACGAAATAACCCGGCAATTTGCACCTTACGTCGGTGTTGACTGGGCAAAGTCATTTGGTAATACCGCCGACTTTATCCGCGAAGACAATGCAGCAGCAACAAAAGAAACCCGCTGGCTTGCAGGGCTCCGTTTTTGGTTTTAACGCCAGCTAAATTTAATAATAACAAGTACATCAAATATATACCTAAGCCACTGCAAGATGCTAGTTCAGAAACTTGCGGATATAGCTTGGGTATCGATCTTACTAACAATGAACAACAGAGAGTAACGACATGAAAGCAACTAAAACACTACCAATTTTACTATTAAGCCTGCTCCCTAGCTTGGTATTCGCTGGCGGAGGCCACGGTGCAGATAATAGTACTGGTCACGGTGCAGGCCATAACATGACAGGTATGATGGACATGACAAATTCAGCATCCGGCCAACCCGGTAAAGCGGCAGATATTACTCGGACTATCGATATCACCATGAATGACAACATGCGATTTACCCCGAGTCAGATCCACGTTAATGCCGGAGAAACCATCCGTTTTTTTGTTAAGAATGCAGGAAAAATATCTCACGAACTGGTCATTGGTTCGACTGAGGCATTGGGGAAACATGCCCAAATGATGCGAGACATGCCAGAGATGCAACATGCAGAAAGCAATATGTTGAGTTTAGGTTCTGGTCAGCGCGGCGGGTTGATATGGCAGTTCACGCAAGCAGGCTATGTTGACTTTGCCTGTTTACTACCAGGCCACAGAGAAGCGGGCATGAAAGGGACAATAATGGTGATGTAATTAACAACTCCCAAGATAAACAATAATTGAATTAAAGACTAGCTCCAGATCAGATCTGGAGCTGTAAATAATTAGCGATTACTACCAGCCTCTTTATAACTGTAATTTAGCTTCACCTTAGCTTGATACTTTAACGAGCCGTTTGCATCCGCAAATTCATCTACATAAACACGCCCATCATTAATTCGAATTGAACTTCTGACTGTACTCGTATTCACTATATTAAGCTTTTTATAAGCCTGATTCCCCGTTAGCAACTTCAGTTGTTGCAATATATTAACCCCAGTCTCGTAAGCCTCGGTTCGGCTTTCAGTGACACCTGTGTATATTTCGGTGTTAGCCGATATTTGTGTGGCAGAGGCCGCGAAAGATTGCAAGCTAAGGGTTAATGCGGTCATTAGAATTAATTTTTTCATATTGTTCACCTTGATGTGATTAGAAGATACACATCAAATACTAATGCCCCAATCTGTCATCAGCATGTCATCCATATTACAAGCTTGTCAGCTTCAAACTATCTTATTTTTCAATACGCTGGCGCACTACTTAATGATGAAAATGACAAAATTGTAATCTTCAAGACAGTTTTCTGTCATAAACTCATTATAATCTCCATTAGTTTAAGAGATTGACACTCCTCTACGTGAACGAAGAGGATTCTTGGCGTCATCGGTTCGTGCATTGCAACATTAGATTGCGTTAGTCTTCTCGAACCTCTTACAAGCATTTAATGTGTAGTAGGTAACATCTTGCTTCGCCAGAATGACTTACATCCCTGGCATAAATGACGGGGTTTTACGTCAAAGATGATAAATTAAGCAAGTGTCGTAAAGTCTCTATACCAGTCCAACAATACCGTTATCAAACGCGTGGGAAATCAATGAAAATTCTAATTATTGAAGATGAAGTTAAGTTAGGGAAATACCTTAAACAAGGGCTGGATGAAAGCGGCTTCAACGTAGATCTTGTCGATAACGGTATTGATGGCTTGCATCAAACAACCGAAATGGACTACGACCTGGTGTTATTGGATGTGATGTTACCGGGGATGAACGGCTGGGATATCCTAAAACGCCTACGCCTAAAACCCAAATATTTACCGGTAATAATGCTCACCGCCAGAGATGATGTGGCAGATAGAGTCCAAGGCCTAGAGCTTGGCGCAGATGATTACATGAGCAAACCGTTTTCTTTCTGTGAGTTATTGGCCCGGATCCACAATCAGTTACGCGACAAAGGTTCAACACACAGCGCCATTCTCACTATCGGCGATTTAGAGTTTAATCGGTTAAAAAGAAAAGTAAAAAGAGACGGTGACAGCATAGATCTTACGGCTAAAGAATTCGCCTTACTTGAGTTTTTACTGACTCGTCAAGGGCAAGTATTATCCAAATCGCAAATAGCCAGCCATGTATGGGATATCAATTTTGACAGTGATACTAATATCATTGAAGTTGCGATTAAACGTTTACGCAATAAAATCGATCAGGGTTTCTCATCACCACTGATCCATACCGTGCGGGGCATGGGCTATGTGTTGGAGCTAAGGTCGTGAAAGGGTCTATTGCCACCAAATTAACCTTGCACTTTACCCTGAGCTATTTCCTTATCGTCAGTGCTGCAATTGCTTTTTTTTGGTGGTTCAGCAGTCAACATTTCAATGACATGGATAAGCAATACATTCTTAGCAAGAGTGACATGGTTATTGCAGCTATTGACGGCATTAATCAAGATCAGGATATAAATTTCAGTACTATCCTTACCGATCATCCTGATACCCATGTATTAGCTATCAACAACGCCAATCAATTAATTCCATCTTCTTATCAAGGCCTTACAGTACCATCTGCACTGCGTGATGGCCGCCCTGGACAGCTCGTTAACTGGCAAAGTGAGATAGCCTACTTTAAAGGTATTGCGACCATCACCCGAAATCGCCAAGGTGAAAATTTTCGTTTAATCGTGATCAGGGATGTCACTTATCATGCTGAATTTCTAAATAGTTCAACAAAAAATATGATCTTGAGCATGGGATTAATGTTCTTTATTCTTAGCATCATAGGGGCTTTTGTTGCTTGGTATGGTTTATCGCCACTACGTAAATTTAGTATGGAAACCAGCAGGATAGATATAAATACGCTGGCAACTCGACTTGATCAGCAAGAATATCCCAAAGAGATGCAGTCATCGATTCAGGTCTTCAACCTGATGCTCAAACGTCTGGAAGGTTCGTTCGATCAATTATCATTCTATGCGGCAAACTTAGCACATGAATTAAGAACCCCATTGGCATCCATGACAGTGAGGAATCAATGTATGTTGCAAGGTGAAAGAAGCTCGCTGGATTACAAAGATACCCTTGAATCTAATATCGAAGAGTTAGAGTTTCTGTCCAAAACAGTCACCGATATTTTACTCATGGCGAAAGCCGAAAGTGAGCAACTCACCGTCAATAATGAACGGGTCGATGTATACGAGTTAGCATCTAAACTTGCGGACTATTTTCAGTTACTGGCAGATGAAAAAAACGTGAATATCATTATCGAAGGACAAGCCGAACTAAACACTGATAGCGCGTTATTACGTCGAATTATCGCTAACCTGTTATCCAATGCAGTACGCCATGCCGATGATAATAGTAAGATAATTATTGCGATTGGAGAAGAAAATGACAATATCCAACTCTCCGTATCTAATGTCGGAAAGACCATTCCAACAGATGACTGTACGCATTTGTTTGAACGAAATTTTACCCGCAATAATAACTCAACCGTCAATATCGGGATCGGATTAACCCTATCCAGAGCGTTACTCAATACGCTAGGCGGCCGTATTTGGGTCAAGTCAGCACGACAAAGTACGCAATTTTATATTCGTTTGCCTAAAACAAGTGATACCGTATTATCATGACATTAAACATAAGTCTGCCCTTCAGCGGTATTTTCATAAACAATTATCAGCGGCGGTTCCGTAACCCCCGCCTCCCGCATTACCGCCTTTAATGTATCGGAAGCAAAAAATGCATTGGCATTGTCGACACTGTCCCACTCGAATGTAAGGCAAAGATCATTGGCTTCGTTAGGAATGTGCCCGAGGGTATAAGACAGTTCACCACCGGCTTTACGCTGAGCTAAAAAATCATCAAAAGCCTGTTTCCATAACCCGTAACTTTCAACTTTATGCCTAATAAATACCTTCGTCATAATAACTCTCCACTTAAATAACTCACCAATGACAGCGTCATAAACTCACTACCGTCACTTAAAAATAGTTAACATTCATGCTTCAAGCAATATTCGAGGGCTTATTCACGACCTCAATACACGGTCTGGTTTTCCATTGATAACTTCTCAACCAAAAAATCAATAAATGCCCTTAGTGCAGGTCGTTGATATTTACAGCCATGATAAACAGCATAGACTTCAGCACTAGTTCCCTTTCAATTTAAGTTATTCCGCCCTGCAATATGGATTAGATCTTAAATAAACAGATTTAATCCATAGCCAAAACAAATTAAAATTTAAATACCAACAGGACTAATAGCTTAAGCCTATCAAAACTTAAGATTTAATCGATTGTATCTATCTCTCCTAATTAGACATAATAGCTACATCAAGACGACACAGACACAACGTCTTCACAACATTTATAACAAACCTCTTTATAACAAACATAAGTAGCTTAATTAATAGCTACATTAAGGAATATATTATGACGACATTAGTATCGAAAGAAGGCCAAACCGTTCCACAAGTTACATTCCCAATTCGCCAAGGTGATGCATGGGTTAACCGTACTACTGAAGAGTTATTTGCTAACAAAACGGTGATTGTATTCAGTCTGCCAGGCGCATTCACACCGACTTGTTCGTCAAGCCATTTACCCCGTTATAACGAACTAGCTAGCGTATTCTCTGCACACGGCGTTGATGACATTTTATGTGTATCAGTCAACGATACATTCGTAATGAACGCATGGAAAGATGATCAAGAAGCAGAAAACATTACCTTCATTCCAGACGGTAACGGTGAGTTCTCTGCAGGTATGGGTATGTTAGTCGACAAATCTGATATCGGTTTTGGCAAGCGTTCATGGCGTTACAGCATGCTGGTTAAAAACGGCGTGGTAGCAAAAATGTTCATTGAAGCTGACGAACCAGGCGACCCGTTCAAGGTATCTGACGCAGACACTATGCTAGGTTATGTGGCACCAGAATATAAAGTGCAAGAATCCATCACCGTATTCACCAAACCGGGCTGCCCGTTCTGCGCTAAAGCAAAACAAACCTTAATCGACCAGGGTTTAAACTACGAAGAAGTGGTACTCGGTAAAGACGCAACCACGGTTAGCCTACGTGCAGTGACAGGTCAAAGTACAGTGCCACAAATCTTTATCGGTGGTAAACACATCGGTGGTAGTGAAGCGCTAGAAACATACTTCGCTTAATCATCCGGTTTAGTATTACCGAAAATTACATCCGCGAATAACCATACTCACATGTCTTATTCGTCAAAAGGAAGCCTCTGCGCTTCCTTTTCTATTTCGCCTTCCAAAAAAACATCACAACTAGACAGCAAACCAGCAACTAAATAAAACCCAAATAGCTAAGTAAAATATTAAACAACTAAAGCCACTTTAGCATTTAATCTCATTTATCAACCACCGCTCACAGATATACAGTGAAAACAGTACTTATACAAAATTATAATTAAAACTTTACCTTATGTTACTAGACTTCATATCTATACAAACTTTCAATCGACAATTCATGTGGATGGGAGTAATTACAGGATGTTACCGCGGAGACTGTTATGTTTAAAAATATGAAGTTTACTACCAAATTATATTCAAGTTATGGGCTTATTCTATCCTTAATGCTAGCCGTCACTCTGGTTGTACTATTCAGCGTGAAATCACTTGTCAGTAACTTTGGCTGGGTAAACCACACGCATAAAGTTTTGGCTAAAGCGTCAAGTATTGAAGCCGCTGCCGTTGATATGGAAACCGGTATGCGCGGTTATCTACTCGCAGGTAAAGCTGATTTCTTAGCACCTTACAAAAATGGTGAACAGACATTTAATACTTTAACCAGTAACCTTTCTGAAACTGTTTCTGATAATCCTGCACAAGTGGCATTAATAAAAGACATTAAGCGCACTATCTACGAATGGCAGAAGAATGTCACCGAGCCCGTCATCGCCTTAAGAACAGAAATCGGTAACGCCAAAAACATGGACGATATGGCCGATTTAATTGGCCAGGCACAAGGGAAAAAATATTTCGATAAATTTAGAGCTCAATTAACGACTTTCATTGAACGCGAACGAAAATTAATGACAGAACGTAAAGAATACGCACAAAACAGTACCAATGTTGAAGAACTAAGAGAATTAAGTCAACGGGTTGAGCACACTTACCGCGTCATCGCCACGGCGCAGGCAATAGTGACAGCAGCGGTTGATATGGAAACCGGTATGCGCGGCTTTCTACTTGCTGGGAAAGACGAATTTTTAACACCTTATATCAAGGGTAAAGAACAGTTTTATCGCTTAATTAGTCAATTATCAAACACAGTATCCGACAATCCAGCGCAAGTAATGTTGCTAGGCTCCGCTAAATCAATAGTTGATAATTGGATAAGTGCAGTCGTTGAAAAACAAATCACCCTACGCCGTAGCATTGGTAATGCAAAAACCATGAATGATATGGCAGACCTTGTTGGTGAAGCTAAAGGTAAAGTGTATTTTGATAAATTCCGCGAACAAATACAAACCTTTAAGCAACGAGAAACAAACTTAATGAATGCCAGAATGGTCGAGTTAGAAGAAACTGAATCTGCAGTTATTAACACCACTATTTTAGGCACAATACTCGCCATTATCACCGGCATTGGCATTGCGGTCTGGCTCACCCGTCATATTATGAATTTACTTGGTGGTGAGCCGGCATACATTGCTGAAATAGCCAAGACAGTCGCTAAAGGTGACTTAACTATAGAATTAAAAAGTGATGGTAATGACCGTGGTATTTACGCTGAAATGAAGAACATGATCGCTAACCTGAAGGAAAAAGCGGAACTCGCACAAACAATCGCGGCTGGTGAACTCAATCATAAAGTCATATTAGCCTCAGATAAAGATACGGTAGGCTTAGCATTACAAGAAATGACCGCTAACTTAAATGAAGTATTAGGCCAAACCAAATTAACCAGTATTGAGATATCACAGGGCAGTTACAACATCTCAGAAACGAGTGCTGCGTTATCAGAAGGTGCATCAGCTCAGGCTGAAAGTCTAGAGAACATCTCCGCATCATTAAACCAATTGAGTACTCAAATCGGCGAAAATGCAAAAAGCGCCAATCAAGCACAAGAGTTAGCCATGCTTGCCCAAAGTTCAGCAGAACAGGGTATCGAAAAAATGGAGACCATGATTGCTGCAATGGCTGAAATATCAGCTGCCAGTGAAAGTATCGCAGACTTCATCAATACGATTGACGACATTGCCGATCAAACCAATTTACTCGCCTTAAACGCCGCTATAGAAGCCGCTCGCGCTGGTGAACAAGGTCGTGGTTTCGCCGTGGTCGCAGATGAAGTCCGCCAATTAGCGGCCAGAAGTACAACGGCTGCCGAAGAAACCTCAAAACTGATCGCAAGTTCGGTCGAGAAAACGAAAAATGGTAGCTTGATTGCCATCGAAACAGCTGAAAGTTTAAAAAGCATTTTTGAAAGTGTCAGTCAAACTGCCGTACTCGTTGAGCAAATCGCACTAGCGAGTAACGAACAAGCAATCGGTGCAGAAGAAATTAACCAAGGCGTTACCGAAGTCGACGGTGTAACCAAACAAAACAATAGCACAGCACAAGAAAGTGCCGCAGCTGCCGAACAACTATCCCAACAAGCTGAATTACTAACATCTATGTTATCCCGCTTTAAACTCAATGAAACCTACGCATAATCCCTACAAAAACGTTGAAATGATGGCACTTGGTATATCCAAGTAGCCATCACAATGCCCTCTAAATTCAACAATAATAACGTTCAATTCAAACGACAACAACGCTAAAAAATCAACAATTAAAAAATTAAACAATAATTTAAATAAAGATTGTTACCTATAAGTAATGATCTTTTACCGTTTCAGTATATTGTTTTGTTCCTTCCGAAATGTAGAATGCCCGCCATCGCAACATAAATACATTCAACACTAAATAATCAACACACATGTGATTTGATTAAATAAAGGATCGTCAATGTCTACATTAACAACTCAACCCGGTATTTTTCTTTTCAAATCTGGTTCATTTAAATCAAATTACCTGAGTAAATTATTGGAAGTCGAAGGCCTAAAAAGCCAAATGGCAGAGGTTGGCGATGTGCTCCTTTTCTCTCCAGACGTAACCGTTATCTTCGATGCAGAAAGTGATGGTGAAGCTATCTACACTGCACACCGAAACGCGGATCCATCATTCTCACCAGCAATGGATAAAGACATTACCCCAACGGCGAATAACTTTAATGGGGGTACATTACAGTGTCACTGTAGCAGTAACCCAGTGACGGTAAAACACATCCATTCTTTGGTTTAGACTTTGTTCGCACAGAATTGTCTGCCGATAAAGGTTGGTCTGCACCTGAATTTTCCGCGTTTGTTTCATCGATTATTGAAACAGGTACCGATCCAAAAGACATGACCGCAATCAGATCACGTTTGAATGCGTTAGGTCTTGAATCTTATGATTGCCTATCGCCAACACTAATGGATGTGATTGCAACACACGTTGCTAACAGTAAATAACCCATACTCTTAAGAACAAAATGTATGGTCGACCTCGTTATTGCAAGTAACAATGTTAAATAACGGGGTTGGCTTTCGCTAATGTATTCGGAGTCTATGTAGGTACATTATTACCGCTCCATGATGATAACTATTCTAGATTGTCCTCAAGCATTATTATTTATAATACTGAAGTTTAAAGGGGTATTTAATAAGTAATTAATCTATAATTAGTTTCACCTTGCTTTTAATTAGTGTTTTACCATTTGTTATTCTCAAGCTTGATAAAACATAGTGGAGTAAGAATTTAAGTGCTTACACAATCAAATAACAATGATGCTATAGCAAAACAATTAGCTGCACTAAAGCAAGTTTGTAATACTTTAGGCGCCTATATCTATACTAAAGATATACAAGGTCGATATACCTACGCCAATCGAGCGGTACTCAAACTCTTTAATAAATCTTTAGAAGAAGTAATAGGATGCGACGATACCCAATTCTTCGATCTAGATATTTCTAGCCACATTAAAGAAAATGACAATCAAGTCATGCAAACTGCAACCGTCATAAACGCAGAAGAAACAAATTATATCAAATCTAGCGGTGAGCAACGAATTTACCACACGGTAAAAAGCCCACTATTCGACGACGATGGTCGAGTATGCGGCATTTGTGGGATCTCTACAGACATTACCACCGAAAAACGGTTACGCGATTTAAACCATGAGCAAAAACAATTACTCGATACCGTATTAAATAATATCCCAGCATGTGTGTATATAAAAGATGAAGAACGCCGATTTTTATATGCAAATTCCAAAGTTTCAGCGCTATTTGAACGGCCCATCACCGAAATCATTGGCCAGTTAGAAACCTCTATTTTACCTAAAGATATAGCCGCTCATTTTCATGAAAGTGATGCAAAGGTTTTTAAAACCAAGAGTATTCAACGTATCGAAGAAACAGTCATCGACAATGTTGGCAATACTGTTCATTATTTAAGTGTAAAAGTGCCTATAACCATCAATAATAAATGCGCCGTGATCGGTTTCTCCACCGATGTAACCGAATTATACGAGCTAAAAGAGCAGTTTAGGCAGCAAGCTAACACGGACTATCTAACCAACTTATACAACCGACGTTACTTTATCGAACAAGCTGAACGTGAATTTACACGCTCTCAACGTCATGCTTTACCGCTCACGATTATTTCAATTGATATCGACCATTTTAAACATATTAACGACAATTACGGACACCCATTTGGTGACAAAATATTAATAGATATTTCTGAGCAATTATTGCAAGGGACACGACAAGAAGATGTTGTCGCACGGATTGGCGGTGACGAATTCGCGATCATGCTGCCGAATACAACACGGAGCCAAGGCACATCATTGGCGGAACGCATTCAAAAACAGCTGCAAGCTCATGATTTTTCGGCAACTACCGATGACTTAAAGGTAGCGGTGAGTATCGGCATCACAGTATTGTCTGGGACTGACACCTGTTTTGATGAATTACTTTTACGGGTTGATAAGGCATTATACCAGGCCAAGAACAAAGGTCGTAACCAAGTAGTGTACTTATAATCAATCTATCTCCAACATTAATGGATGTAATTGCAACACACCTTGCCAATAGTACATGATCCATACCATTGAAAAAAAGCCCGCGAAAATAGTCTCTCGGGCTTTCGTCATTTAAACTTATGACGCTTAATTTAAAAACTAGGCTTCATAACCAAATGGGTCATCAATCGAATGGGATGGTTGCGTAAACCATTGTGGCCCCGCATCCGTCATGTAAAAATGATCTTCTAAACGAATACCAAATTTCCCAGGAATAACTAACATAGGTTCATTACTGAAACACATACCTTTGGCTAACGGCGTGGTATCTTTACCCACTAAATATGGCCATTCATGAATATCCAAACCAATACCATGACCAGTACGGTGCGGTAGCCCAGGTAGATCATAACCAGGTCCAAAACCATCCGCTTCCAGTGATACACGAGCGGCGGCATCAACATCCTGACAAGGCACATCAATCTGAGCTGCATCAAACGCGGCTTGCTGGGCATTCTTTTCACTTAACCAAGCAGCGCGTACTTCGTCACTTGCTTCACCAAATACATAAGTACGGGTAATATCAGAGTTATAGCCATGTAGCTGACAACCAGTATCAATCAATACCACATCATCTTGTTTCAAGCATTGCGGATCTTTAACACCATGCGGGAACGAGCTCGCTTTGCCAAATAATACGATACAGAAATAAGAACCTTTTGGTGCACCAACCACCTTATGGGCTTGGTGAATGAACTCTTCTACTTCTGTCGTGCAAATATCTAAACGTAAAATACGAGCAGCTGCTTTATGCACTTCTAACGTCATGTCTTTTGCACGTTGTAATAATGCAATTTCAACGTCTGATTTTTGCTGACGACAACCGGCAGTCACCACCTTCGCATCGACATACTCAAACTGCGGATGGGCATGACGAATATTGTTAAACATAAAAAAGGCTGTCGCTTCATCAATACCAACAGTGCCATCGGTAATATCAAGTTTAGCGAGGATCTCACCAAATAATTGTGCCGGACTTTCATGTTCATGCCAACAATGTAGAGGACCTTGTACCAGCATAAATTCGTTAATAGTATCTTGTTCAAAACGTGGGGCGATAAACTGTAGTTCACCTTGCGCAGGTAAAATAGCACCAACCAGTCGTTCACCAACGCCCCAACGCATACCCGTGAAATAATACAGGTTTGTACCGGCATTAAGATAGATCGCTTTAATGCCTTCACGTTGCATGATCGTTTGGGCTTTTTCGATGCGGTCATTAAATTCTTGTAACGCGATCGCTGTAACGCCTGCAGTCATATCTGCCAGTTTAGCTAATTCTAATTCAGCAGTTGAACCACCAATACCAATAGTCATAAAAATCCTTGTTATACAGCTTGATTAACAAAATTTAGATAAAATCACTTTAGCATACCTTTATAACGAGATGTAGCACCAAACTGAGCTAACTTAATTCAGCTTCACACTTACTGCGTAACAGATCGCGCAACATGACCCGAGCGTAAGTCAGCCGCCATATCAATTTTGTCATGATAGAAATCCGCCAAATTATCGCCAACATTGAACTGAATAGCGCTCCCCTTCGGCTGTGATACGCAACTTACGTGTCGAGCGAATAAAAAGTTGTACGCCGAGTTGTTTTTCTAGACGTTTTAACGCCGCGCTCGCAGCAGCTGGGCTCATTTCCAACTGCAATGCGGATGCGGTGATATTGCATGTTTGCGCTGTACGCACAAAAAGAGTAAGGTCTTTAATATTCATTATCAAATAGTTTTTGAAACTGTTAGTTGCATTACCATCTTTTTAGAGTAGCAACAATCAAGGATAATGTCCTCACTCACTCAGTGTACAACCAATAAAAGGTAACGATAATATGACAAGCACACTCACGATTGTTGCAAACATCGAAGCGAAAGCAGATAAAATTGAGTTCGTAAAAACAGCGCTATTAAAATTGATTGAGCCGACACGACTTGAAGAAGGTTGCATTCAGTACGACTTGCATCAAGACAATAATAACCCGGCGTTATTTACTTTCGTTGAAAATTGGGTGAGTCATGAGTTATTACAACAACACCTCAATAGCCCGCATTTAAAAATGTATGTACAAGCAACCGAAGGGGCTGTCGCGAGTTTCATCGTAAATGAAATAACGAAAATCACATAACAAATAAAATTTATCATTAAGGTTCGGCTATGACACATCAAATTATCAAAGATCTCAACAATCGTTATACTACCAAAAAGTTCGATGCTTCAAAAAGAATACCGCAAGACGATCTTGCCGTGATCATGGAAACCATGCGTTTGTCAGCATCATCAATTAACTCTCAGCCGTGGAAATTTATTGTTATCGAAAGCGATGCAGCAAAACAGCGTATGCACAATACCTTTGCCAATAAATTTCAGTTTAACCAACCGCATATTATGAGTGCGTCGCACATTATTATTTTTGCCCATAACCCAGCGTATACCCGTGCAGACTATGAAGCAGTGATTGATAAAGGTATTGCTGATAAACGCACAAAACCAGAAGATAAAGAAAGTGCCTTCGGTGCATTTGCGTTTGCTGAACTAAACACAGATGAACATGGCAATACCGCGCCATGGACTAAAGCTCAGACTTACCTAGCGCTAGGTAATACCATGCATACACTTGCGCGTCTAAATATTGATTCTACGCCGATGGAAGGGATTGATAGCGAATTAGTCAGTAAAGAATTTGCAGTAGAACTAGATGGTTACGTCAGTGATGTCGCACTGGCAATTGGTTACCGTGATGCAGAAAATGATTACAATATCGCGCCACCAAAATCACGCTTAGCAATGGAAGATGTGCTCGTTAAAATATAATCGTTAAGATATTACCATTAAAGTAAATGACTAAGTTGTAATCGCGGATAAAATGATGGTGTCCCAGAGAAGATTCGAACTTCCGACCTAGCGCTTAGGAGGCGCTTGCTCTATCCAGCTGAGCTACAAGGACATTTCGTAATATGCATTATATATAAAATAAACCAAAATAGAAGACCCACTTTACTTAACTGCTAAAGTTATTAAATCATAAGAAATAATTTGGGCTGTCCTTCTTAATGAACCGAGCATCTAAACTCCCCCTGTATGGCATACCCGCACTGAATTTTAGAATCAGTGCGGCCTTGCTTAGAATTGATGATCAAAACCGATTAAAACTTTCAGATCACCTCGATGGAGCTCGAAGTATTATCAATATTAAACACAACATCGAAAACATGAGGAGAATGAATGGAACAAATTCAGGCCGTTGCCAGCTCCAACATATTCGGTAACTTAATAAAGCGGCAAATATCGGTATCGCCAGCATTTTCCAGTGATTCAAGTTGAATGAGGATCAACGAATCGACATTATTCAGCATATCACCATGAAATAAATGCTCCTTCACTTGTTCTGCTAACGCATTCCCTGACATTCCTCGATGATCAAAGTAAACAGGTATCACACCACGTAATAATGCCAATTGACGCAATACGCGAGGCTTATAGGATAAAGCCCAGATATTTTGCTTACCCTGGCAGCGGGACATGAGACGCGGGGTATCACCTTGATCGGTAATAATAGCAATACCTAAGTTCTGTTCCGAGCTTGATGCTGATAACATCGCTGCCAATGCCATACTTTTTCGAGGTTCAGAACATAAGTTAAGTAAGTTATGCCAACTCTGACCAGCTTCATCCACTCGCTTTTCAGCACCACAAGCAATGTCGGCCATATAGGCAACCGCTTCAACCGGAAACTTACCCGTAGCCGATTCAGCTGAAAGCATCACCGCATCAGTACCATCAAGTACCGCATTGGCCACATCCATTACTTCTGCACGCGTCGGCATTGGATTTTCAATCATCGATTCCATCATTTGCGTTGCAGTGATCACCGGACGGCCATGATAACGGGCTCGTTCAATTAATTTTTTCTGAACCAAAGGCAGATTAACATCCCCTATTTCAACCCCCAAATCGCCCCGCGCAATCATAATCACATCAGACGCAAGAATAACATCATCCATCGCTTTCAGTGACGCTACCACTTCGGCACGTTCAATTTTGGCCACTATCGCCGCAGAGCATCCTGCCGCCTGCACCAATTCTCGCGCTTCATTCAAATCCGCCGAATTACGCGGAAACGACACCGCAACAAAGTCAGCATCAAGCTCAGCCGCGGTAATAATATCTTGCTTATCTTTCTCGGTCAGAGCCGGCGCAGACAAGCCGCCACCTAAGAGGTTAATGCCTTTTCGATTCGACAACATGCCTGAATTCAGCACCGTCGTCAGCACCTTCATGCCATCGATACTGTTCACTTTTAGACGTATACGGCCATCATCCAACAGCAATGTATCGCCCACCTGAACCTCACTCACTAGCTGCGGAAAATCTAACCCGACCGCCTGCTCCGTTCCCGCGTCTAATGCCATATTGGCATCAAGCGTAAATAGCTGTCCTTTTTCAAGCTTCACTTGACCATTGAGGAAATCTGCGATACGAATTTTAGGTCCTTGCAAATCAACCAACACGCCAACATGGCAGCCCAGCCGTAAAGCAATTGAACGTACTAGTTCAGCACATGCAATATGCTCTTCAGACGAGCCATGAGAGAAATTCAAACGCACAACGTTAACACCTGCCAAAATCAATTTTTCGATAATTTGAGGGTCATTACTTGCAGGGCCTAAAGTGGCGACAATTTTAGTTTTACGCATAGTTTTACCTAGGAATATGATGAAATAGAGCAGTAGCAACATAGTGCTGCCACTGCTTAATGGTTTTTACTTCTCTAAAACAGGAACATTATCGATTGAAGGCTGAGCATCAATATCTGTTACTTTCTTCGCATTCCACACGGTCGTAGCCAAGAGCACAGAAAGCACTGCAGTACCTAACCAGAAATACTGTGCGTTGCCGAAGTCATACACTTTCACAATTTCTCCGGCACCATTAACAGTCTCAGTAATTGTGATCAAGTGAGATGAAATCAATTCCTGTGCTGACGCTGCCATATATGAAAATAAACCAATGAAACCTTTTACTGCCCCCACTGCATTTTTAGGCATCAGATCACATGCGGTCAGGCCCGCAAGGAACACAACCAGACCACCGATGGCATAACCGATTAAAGAAAGTGCCACAGCATCCATCATTCGGCTATGTGCGCCAAAGAACAACAGAAGCATACCCGCGATATTTGCAAGACCATATAGAAGTGTTGGAATATGACGATTAGAATTAAATATCTTATCGGAAATAATGCCGGATAATATCGCCCCAGCAAGGCCGGCAATAGGATACGCGGCCATTGCGAAACCAGCATCAATCAGACTGTAGCCTTTTACTTCTTGAAGGTATAAAACGGCCCAAGAAGATATTGCATAACGTGAGGAGTACATCATCGCGCACGACAGTGCAATTAACCACACCGTCGGTTGCTTTAAAATAAAGAGCTGAGCACGGCGTGTTTCTTTTGGGTCATTCGCGTTTTTAATATCAGATTCTTCACCAAATGCAGTAGCTGCATCAGGCAAACCATATGTTTGTGGACGGTCACGCAAAGCCAAGAACATACATGGAGCAGCAATAACAGCAGCAATACCAGCACCAATAAAGCCCGCTTGCCAACCAAAATAACTCACTATCGAGGCAGTCAGGATCCAGGTTATACCTTCACCAATGTTACGAGATCCCCCCCACATAGCATAACGACTACCACGTTGTTTTGGAGAGAACCATTGAAAAAGAGAGACACATGATGGTGCTGAACCCACCGACTGGAACCAACCATTTACCCCCCATAAAAGGATAAAGAAAAATGCGGTAGTGCTCATCCCCATTGCGATGGCGGTTATGCCCGACAACAACAGCGAAAAAGACATAAACCGTCCGATATTCGCATAGTCTGACAAGAAACCATTCGTGAACTTACCGATCGCGTAAGTGAAGAAAAACGCAGAACCCATAATACCCAGCTCTGCTTTGGTCACGATATCTGCATCCAGCATCGGTTTTTTCATAACACCTAAGCTCATGCGTACTACGTAAAATATGGCATAACCAAACACTAGCCCGAGGAAAACCGACCATTGGTGACGTTTATAGATAGACTGAATTTTATCCTGGCTTCCTTCCATAATCGGTTTATCCGATCTGGTTTTAAAAAATTTAAACATATTAATCTCCAATTATAAAAAATCATGAGCATTACTGTTAACCCAGTGGTGCTTGAGATGAATAATATGAGGTTAATAAAAACCTGCAAGAGGGCGGTTTTGGGTGAGACTTGTCCCAAAATTAATTTCGCATGGGTTAATAAAAGGACATTTAAACTAGAGAGATTTATATATGTAGGTAATAATACTTCACGGTGATAAACAAAATGTTCCCAATGTGGTTCAAATAGATTTTTGATTTTTTTAGTTTATTTCTATCTTTTTGATAGACCGCACAAAATATGCTTTTTGTGTTTTCTAAAAGTATATACATGACAAGGAGTAACGGTGGTTATCATGAGCAATAAAAAAGGATTGATTACATTATTAATATTTTTATTAGCGTCTGGGAAATGTCTTGCTATCGAAAGAAAACCTATTGTTATTTTAACCACACTTTCCGAACACGCTATATCTCAACTTGTTGATAAATACCATGCATTCTCCCCTAATGCTGACGTGAGAATAATTTTCAGACGCACTCATTCTATGTTACGTTTATTAGAGAAAAATAATTATCAGAACATTGATATCGTCATCTCATCCTCTCCAGTTCTGTTCCATCGCCTTGCTAACAACAACAAACTACATACAATGTCGCCCACATATAATGTTCCAAGCTGGTTAGCACCGCATATTCTAGATATCTCTGGGAAAGTTACGCCATTCGGCTATTCCGGCTTTGGCCTGATGTATAATAAACAATATTTAACAAGTCATGGTCTACAGGCACCTAAGACATGGGAAGCGCTTACCAACGCCCAATATTTTCAACATATCACCATGAGCACCCCCTCACGTTCTGGTACCACCAACTTAATGGTGGAAAATATCCTTCAACATTACGGCTGGGAAGACGGTTGGCAATTATTAATGCAAATTGGTGGCAATATCGCCTTTATTTCTTCACGCAGTTTTGGTGTTAACGAAGCCGTTTCTCGCGGTTTAATTGGTGCGGGCCCGGTTATCGACAGTTATGCTATCAACAGCATGAAAGTCTTTGACTATGTTAATTTTAATTATTTACCTAATTCTATTTTAATGCCGACATATATAGGCATTGCAAAAAACAGCCTACATATAAATGACGCGATAAAATTCATTGATTTTCTACGTTCTAAATCAGGGCAACAGCTATTAAAAAAAACATCTATCGCCAAGTTTTCACTTTCTCAACCCAAATTAGCTGAAACAACAGCTTTTATATTAAATAAGCAGCTAGTTCACAGCAGAGATACATTAATTTCATTGTTGTTTGATCAGGCAATTACCGAACAGTTACATCAACTAAACATCACGTGGCAATCCATTCATCAACTTGAATCTCTAGTAGATTTATCACCCGGTGCACTTAAAAAACTCGCACGTGCAAAACAGTATGCCTCACAAGTTCCAGTCACCTCAGCGCAATCCATCTCGGAAGAGTATCTAACATTATTTAACAACGGTAATGCGAAGCGAGGGAGAGATCCTGTTGTCGTTAAAGAGCTCCAGAAATGGAAAGAAACCCTCAGACAAAATTTACAACAAGCCAATTTTCTTACTAATCAACTTCACCAAGAGTAAACCCCTGTGATATTTAAATTTACCACTATCGGTTCACGCTTAGTTGCTGCGTTTACCTGTATCTTACTTATGATATTTTTAGTGAGCACTGTCGCATTTACCACTTGGAATACCTTAGAAAACCAAGTCGAACTGATGACCGAGAAGAATATTCCCGCGCTGACATTAAGCTATCAAATAGAACGCAGCAGTGCCGAACTACAAGCCCACTTAAACGAAATTTATATCACCCCAAACCTGGTAAGACTCCATCAGCTCAAACTTAGGCTGCAACACAACATCAAAGAAATTAATCAAGCGACTATTGAACTCTCTGCCAACCCCCTAGTAAACAACTTACAACCGGAATACCATCGACTGAACGCTAACATTCAGGAATATTCTGAACTGCTGACACAAAAATTAAAATTAAAACATAACCTGGATAAAATATCAGAGACTATTTTATGGCTTCATCAAGATATTGTTGATGAGATCAACCCTTTGAGACTAGAAGTAGAATGGCAGATCACCCACGATCGAGCCATCACTCTTAATGCAGCAACCCAAACTTCGCTATACGCCGATTTCTCAACCTTCCAGATGCTGACTATTAATGAAAATGAGCTCATCTCTATCGTACAAGAGGTAATCCGCCAACATCAGCAGCGTAACTTAAATAGTGAATTCCAATTCATTGGCTACAAAACTGATGAACTAAAGACACTAAGTAATGCCCTGTTGCACAATGCCGCAAGTATTACCCACCGCCAACTATTACTTGAGCTCATTGACCTTGTTCAGCCAGAAGGACGCCTGCATACAGTGTTGCAACAGATCGCAACGGTGAACAAGCAAACGAACAATCAAAAAGTGATGATAAAAACACGCTTAACTTATCAGCAAGAACAAATTAAAAGCCTAGTGACGACGGCTAGCAATGAATTAAACGGTATCAAACGAAAAGCCAAGCAAACCGTCAGAATGGGCAATAGTGTACTCTTGATTGTATTATTGTGCGCCCTGCTCTCTAGTACCTTTATTTGTACCTATTTTGTGCGCAAGCGTATTGTTGGTCGACTAAACGACCTCAGCTTAGCCCTTAATGCCGTAGTCAGCGGCAAGGTGAATCTGCCTATTTCAGTCACAGGCCAGGACGAAATCGGAAAGCTCGGGACTAACCTTCGTAACTTCTGCTCTCAAATGCAAGAAATTGAGAAAACCAATGCGTTAGATCTCATCAATAATACACAAGCAAGTATTATCACCTGTACCACTGAAGGTGTCATTGAATCGATGAACTCAAGAGCAAAAAAGCTATTTCCTCTTCTCTCTTCCTCTTCAGTTGAATCAGAGGGTATTTGGAATTTATTTGCATATAAAGAACACCAACAACTTAAATTAATTTTCCTACCACACAGTACGTTACTGATAGATGGTGCCTATAATCTGACCCTAGCAATGAACCATACTCACCATCAAACTCGTTATTTCCGACTAGATCTGCGTGTATTCCAAAAAAACACACACCCGAAGATTATAATTACGCTGACTGACATTACCGAACAAGAAAATATCACGCGTTGGCTAGAGCAAAAAGTGCAAGAAAAAACACAATCACTGACTACCACAAATACCGCATTGCAAGATGAGATTGAAGAAAGAAAACGGGCTGAATTGAATCTTGTCTCCACTCAGGACGAACTAATTCAAGCCGCTAAAATGGCGGTAGTTGGTCAAGCGATGACGACGCTGGCACATGAACTGAATCAACCTCTTTCAGCCCTATCGACTTACATTTTTACTGTACAGATGACCTATAACAGTAGCCAATATTCAGAGATCCACAACACCATGGAAAAAATGAATGAAATCTGTGAGCGCATGGATCAGATCATTGCTAATCTTCGAGGTTTCTCCAAAAAACCAATGACATCCAACCCCGCAGTCACCGTAACGCTACAACGGGCAACCGATAATGCCATTGGCATCGTTGCATACCGCGCTAAACAACATAACATTCAACTTAATAATCACCTTGATGATAACTGCTTTTGCATCGGTGAGTTACTTCAAATTGAACAAGTTCTTGTTAACTTGCTCATCAACAGCTGCGATGCTCTGGCGCCATTTGTAGACAAACAAGGTCAAATCGAAATCATAGAATTAGGGCGTACAGACCAATTTATAACACTCGCCTGTTGTGATAACGGCTCAGGCTTTGATTGTGACATTATAAATAAACTTTTCACCCCATTCACTACAAGTAAAGAAGTCGGGTTAGGGCTTGGACTCAGTATTTGCCGTTCAATCATGACCCGTTTGAATGGTTCAATTCGACTCGCCTCCACACTGGATGGCGGTGCAATGATCATTTTGGAGTTCCTTGTAAATGAAACTAAGTAATAATATTCAAATCGTACTTATTGATGATGATCAGCACATACTCGACTCGTGCCAGCACTTATTAAAACTGGCTGGTTATCAAACACGAGCATTCTTGGATCCTAACATGGCACTGCAAGAGATCCATCCGGACTGGCCTGGTGTTATTCTTACAGATATTTATATGCCGACCATGAGCGGGATGGAACTCATTGATAAAATCAAAGCCATTAGTCCACATTTGCCGATCATTACAATCACAGGGCATGGTGATATCGCAATGGCTGTCGAAGCCATGCAAAAAGGGGCCGTTGACTATTTAGAAAAACCGTTAAAGCCAAAGAAATTACTCTCTCTTATTAAAACCGTGATCGAAAAACGTAAAAAAATAATTGAACAATGGGAAATTATCGATAATGTGTTGCCCGAACAATTACTTGGGGAAACTCAGGTTATTATAGAAACCCGAAAACATATCAAGC
Source organism: Moritella yayanosii (assembly GCF_900465055.1). Taxonomy (NCBI): domain Bacteria; kingdom Pseudomonadati; phylum Pseudomonadota; class Gammaproteobacteria; order Alteromonadales; family Moritellaceae; genus Moritella; species Moritella yayanosii. The sequence goes on from NZ_LS483250.1 coordinate 1,807,248, forward strand.
TATTAGCGACAGCGGATAGAGATGCCCTCATTCATGGCGAAAGTGGAACAGGGCGATACACAACAGCCAAACTATTGCATGAACTTAGTCCCCGAAAATCACACCCTATGATCGTTAAAAATGGTGATGATCTACTGTCTATTGAAGAACTGGAAAAAATATTAAAAGAAGCTCAAAACGGCAGTTTGATATTACATGATCCCTGCTCAATGCCAACAGAGGTACAACGTTTTCTCAGCCATTTTCTGTTAAATCAAGAACGTTCGGGCAAACGTACAGTTAAGCTGCTGGTAATCTTTGGTCAATCTCCGGAAGATGACCTGAAAGAACACCGTTTACTACCAGAACTTTTTTATTTTCTGAGCCAGGTTCGATTTTTCATGCCACCCTTACGCAAACATAAAGATGATGTCATCCTGTTATTTCGACATTTTTTGAAAAAAAGCTGCATATTACTGGGAAAACAACGGCCTAAAATTGAGAAAGCCTACTTGGATACATTAAAACGTCATCAGTGGCCCGGAAATGTACGTGAACTAAAAAGTGTGGCAGAACTGTATGCTATTGGCGTTGTTAAGCTTTCAAGTACTGAGCACTCCCAGCCCATTGAGCAAATGACGAACCCGTTAGATAATTTGGTTGAACAATATGAAAAACAGTTAATCGAAGATGCGCTCTACCTGTTTGCTGGACACATCAATGATGTATCAGATTACCTTAAAATTCAGCGCAAAAAACTGTATCATCGAATGAGAAAATACGATCTAGACAAAGCCAATTATAAAATAAAATAGTCAAATTTTTCAATACACTCGCCACTAACTTAAACACTAATTTTAAGCACAACGCTGACTCCATGAATGCCTGATCCATATCAAACACAACAAGCGGATACTCTTCATAAGCTAGCTGAACAACTTAATATCGAAGTCGAACAATTCAAAGTGTAATCAAGCTATCGCACAAGCCGCCGAGCGTTTTGAATTAGCACCCGATCGTATTGGAGATTTAATTCTGATAGCCCAAGATGATGCTGTATTAGGAAAATCGGCTCAACATCACGATTTATCACAATTACATGGCACTCTTCGTTCTCATGGCGGTATATCTGAGCAAATTATTCCACTAGTTACCAATTTTGCCATTGAAAAAACAGAAAATATGTCCCTTCGTAATTTTGACTCTTTCTATTTAGCTTTACAGTCATAAAGGGTCAGTATTTTACCTTCTTCTAAACGCTGTTGATATAAGCGAGGATCCAACGTATTAAAGATATGTTGTTAAAAAATCACAAAAATATTAATGTTATTATAATTGATAGTGTTTTTAATATAAAAATACCGCTAACACCAATTAAAGCGTTAGCGGTATTTTATATCAAGGTAAAATTACGGCTTTATTTATAATTAATCTCAGCCATCACTCGGCGGTTAGCTAAGCGTCCTTCTTTTGTACTATTACTAGCAATGGGTTTTTCATGTCCATAGCCTACTGCAGATACCCGTGAAGCATCAATACTATATTCACGAATGAGAATATCACGTACCGCATCAGCGCGATGTTGCGACAAGACTTTATTATAAGATGCTTTGCCACTACTATCAGAATGACCTTCAATCACTACATTCGCATCCAAAAATTGCGCCATCAAATCGGCGACTTCTTTAATTTCGCTCTTTGCTGCACTCGGAATTTCAGCTGAATTATTCGCAAAATGAACTTCTAATTGAATAGACTTTGGTTGTTCCACTAAGATTTCACAACCATTTTCATCAAGATTGGTCATTGATGTACTATCAGGACATTGATCTAAATAATCTGGTATACCATCGCTATCACGATCTAGTGCACAACCTTTATCGTCAACATAAACACCACTCGGTGTATTTGGACATTGATCATCCTGATCAAGGATTGCATCGCCATCGACATCCAGTAATACGACCGCTAATGCTGGCGCAGGAGCAGGTTTACTTTTACTGCCAAACGCATAACTCACACCAGCAGTAATGAGTGAATCCCAGCGTTCATCATCTAAACTATTAATCATTTTAGCTTGTAATCGTGCAGACCATTTATCATTAAAATGATAGCGGCTACCCACACCAACATTAAGTTGTGTTTCCTTCGTATCATTAGCCCCTGAGTCAAACGTACCATGACCAACACCAGCATTGATAAATGGTTGCCAATTACCCACTGCCGGGGTGTAGTAAAGCCCATCAAGCGTATATTGTGAGTTATCGACATCAGCAGAGGAACCATCGATATCTGCATTACCGTAAAGATAACTTATTTCTGCACCAAATCTCGGGCTAATAACGTATTCTCCACCAATAACCAGTGCAGCACTGTCTTCAATATCTAATTCAGAACCAAACATGTGATAACCGACAGCGGGATTTAAATAAATTTTACCAGCTTCTTCAGCCAATGCTGGTTGTAAACATGCAGCCATACCACACATAGTTAAACATAACTTTCTATTTAAATTTATCATTAACGATCTCCTAATGTTAACAAAATGCTAACCATTTGTTATTAAAAGTATATCATTTTACAAAAACATTTAAAATTAAGATAACAACAAATTAAGTGTTGAAGAATTGTAACGTCCATTAAGGGGTTGAATACTACTTATACATACGTATTTTCACTCGCAAACATAGATATATGTATCTTCGTCATACAACGCATTAAACATGCATCATATGGACATTATGATTTGATATTTTCGTTAGGTTTTGTGGTAATTAAAGCTGCACAATGCAGCCTTTTATCGTTAATCTGTAAACGAATGCTTAGTTATTCATCGCAGGTTTACGTCTCGCGTGCATTAATATTAATCCAACCAGACCAAATACACCAACCGCAATCCCCACAGGTTGACTCATCTCTTGGGGTAAACCAAGTCCAATACCAGCCGTCACGATATACGACACCGTGATACAGGTGCCTACAACAGCAGGTAAACTAACAATCCAGTGGAACGCGCCGCGATCAAATAAATACTTGGTTGCTAACCACAATACACTGGTAGAAAGTAGCATATTTGAAAATGCAAAATAGCGCCAAATGAGTGAGAAATCAATTTTAGTCATGAAGTAAGCAATAACGAGGATTGGCACTGCAACTAATAACCGATTACGCATACTTTGTGGGATTTTAAATGCGTCAATAATCGTTAAACGCAAAGAACGGAATGCCGTATCACCCGAGGTAATCGGAAAAATCGCCACTGCAACAATCGCCATAATGCCACCAGCGGCGCCAAGATATGTGGTCGCAACTTGATTAACAACCAAACCAGGACCACCGGCATCAAGGACGCTTTTTAGTTCCACATAACCACCAGGGAATGCCGCGATACCCGCTAATGCCCATACACAAGCAACAATACCTTCACACATCATCGCGCCATAATAGACCGGGCGAACATATTTCTCATTCGTTAAACAGCGAGCCATAATCGGAGCTTGCGTGGAATGGAAACCACTGATTGCACCACAAGTAATAGTCACAAATAGTAATGGCCAAACAGGTAATCCATCAGGGTTCGGCTCTAACAAATCATTGTTGTAATGACTGTGATCGAAATACGCGAATATATCACCGATTTCAGGTAACTGTGGCGCATTCAATATTAATGCAATAGCCATAGATAATGTCATTACGATCATTAACAAACCAAAAATTGGATACAATTTAGTAATGATCTTATCAATTGGTAACATGGTTGCTAAGAAATAATAAATTAAGATCACGACTACCCAGAACACATTATTAGCCAAGAATGTATCTTCAAAATAAGATAAATTACTTAACAGACCTGCTGGGCTCATAATAAACACGACACCAACAAAGAATAACAGCATCGCAGTAAACACGAGCATCACACCTTTAAAGTAGACATTAAAATAATGCCCTGCAATTTCCGGTAAACTTTTACCATCTTCTTTAATACTGAGTACACCAGAATAATAATCATGTACTGCACCACCAATAATATTGCCCAATACAATCCACACTAATGCAATAGGACCATATAACGCGCCTAAAATAGGGCCAAAAATAGGACCGACACCGGCAATATTAAGGAATTGAATAAGGAAGGCTTTAACGGGGTGAACGGGCACATAATCCACGCCATCGGCAAAGCGAGCTTGGGGTGTTTTGGCTAGCGGGTCGATACCCGCTTGGCGTTCTACAAAGGGGCTGTAAAACTTGTAAGCGAGCAGCAAGGCTGCAATACAAATAAAGAAAATTAGCATTTTAAAGGTCATCCATGTTGTGAAATTAAATCTTTTGCCATTAATGTCATCAACTTACACCCACGTAACAAGGAATCAACACTTACTGGGTATTCCCGTGCACTATGTCGTGTTTTTACACTCAACTAAAAATACCATAAACAATAATTATGTTTACGGTCTCCATAAAAAAACCAGTACAAGACTGGTTTGATTAATTTATTATAGTTAAAACGAACACTTATTTGGTCATGTTGTGCCAGCGATAAAACACCGTCGACAGCGGCGGCAGCGTTAAGCGTAACGAATCGGCTAGTCCCTGACTTTGTATTTTCTCACTCTCAGCACTACTCACTACCGGATAATGACTACCCGCATAGCATGCAGAATCGGTGTTTAATACCAATTCATAACGACCTGCATTCGGAATACCAATGCGGAAATTATCCCTTGGTATCGGCGTAAAGTTACTGATCACCAAAATACGTTCGCCACTCTCGCTAATACGTTCATGGGCTAACACACTTTCGGTGTTGTTATCTTGTAAACGCCACTCAAAACCGGCGGGATCACAATCAAGTTGGTACAAGGCAGTTTCATTTTGATACAACTGGTTTAAATCAGCGATTAACTGTTGCACACCTGCATTTTTAGGATCCTGTAATAACGCCCAATCCAATTGGGTATCATGATCCCATTCGCGTGATTGCGCCAACTCAGCCCCCATGAAGTTGAGTTTCTTACCAGGTTGGCCATACATATAGCCCATGTAAGCCCGTAAATTAGCAAATTGCTGCCATGTATCACCGGGCATTTTAGCCAATAATGAGCCTTTGCCATAAACCACTTCATCATGGGATAGGGCTAATACATAGTTTTCACTAAATGCATAAACTAACGGGAACGTGATGCTATCGTGATGGTATTTACGGTTAATCGGCTCTTCTTGCATGTAGTTTAAGCTATCGTGCATCCAGCCCATGTTCCATTTAAAACCAAAGCCTAAGCCGCCTAAGAAAGTCGGTTTCGATACCCCTGGGTAGGCCGTCGACTCTTCGGCAATCGTCATGGCATTAGGGAAGTGGTAATAAATCTCTTCATTCATCCACTTTAATACCTTGATGGTATCGTAGTTATGATTGCCGCCATCGCAGTTCGGGATCCACTCGCCATCATTACGCGAATAATCCAGATACAACATAGATGCAACCGCATCAACGCGGATACCATCGACATGAAACTGCTCGAACCAATACAAGCTATTCGACACTAAAAATCGCTGTACATGATCTTTACCACAATCATAAATATAACTGTGCCAGTCTTGATGCCAACCACGTTTTGGGTCGGGATCATTAAATAACGGCGTGCCATCGAAATTGGCTAAACCGTGATCATCGGCAGGAAAATGCGCAGGCACCCAATCGATGATGACACCAATGCCCGCTTGGTGACACTGATCGACAAAAAATTTAAAGTCATCAGGGTGACCAAAGCGACTGGTCGGTGCAAACAGTCCAATCGGTTGATAACCCCAAGAACCATAGAAGGGATGTTCTGAAATTGGCATCAATTCAACATGGGTATAATGCATTTTTTGTAGATACGGGATCAGCTTTGCGGCTAATTGGCGATAATTTAAAAACGCATCATTTTCATCACGCAGCCAAGACCCCACATGCAGTTCATAAAATGATAATGCTTGTTTGTGCTTTTCGGTAACAGCACGCTGTTGCCAGCTATCATCTTGCCATTGATAGCTGTCTTGCTGATACACCAAGGAAGCAAATGAAGGGTACTGCTCGGCATGTGCCCCCCATGGATCGGCTTTATGTGGCAGGCTCTTACCATTACTATCCACAATGGCAAACTTATACCGCTCGCCGACGTTTAAGTCAGCAATGAATACCCCCCATAATCCCGCATCAAATTGGCGCAAAGCATGGTCGTTAGTATTCCAGTCATTAAAGTCACCAATCACGCTGACTTTACTGGCATGCGGGGCAAAAATTAAAAAACGGACACCGGCTATTGGTTTGCCTGCATAAGTGAAACTGACGCATTGCGCCCCCATCTCGGTATGCATTAATTTTGGCGTGTGTAATGTTTCCATACTTGGCATCAAGCCTGGATACGCTTCAAGGTTGTGGATCACAGCCACATTAACAACCAACTTCATTGAAATTCCTTTATTCATTACTCGCGCTGGCTTTCGCGCGGGCAGCAGTCAACTCTGCGGTTAAATAATTAACGTTCGGGCAGCTGAACATGTCATCCAATGTTGCTGATAATTTACGCCGCCAATTCGGATATTCATCTACCGTTCCAGGTACGTTAACGGGCTTATCCATGGCTAGCCAGTCTTCGAGTTGTAAACTCAACAAGCTACTTGAGCCTGCTGCTAAATGTAATTGTAAGCTGTTACTCAGTGCTTGATCCATCGGCACATAGTCGGCATTACGGCCCACCGATTCTGCCAGTTTACCGTGCCACGATACACTATTGAGGATTGCTTGTTTCGACTTGCTGCGATCATCAAACAAACCATTCAGCTGTGCTTGATCTGGATACAATCCAATTGTTTGACCTAATTTAAGATCTTCACAATGCCAGAAGCCACGCAATGTCGGCATATCATGGGTACACAGTGTGGCCATTGATTGCGGTTGATAATGTGCAGGTGAGAAATAGCCACCATCTTCTGCCGTTTCAAAAAAGAATACTTTGTAAGAATGGATACCCGCGTCACTTAACAAGCTCACGATCTCATCAGGCACGGTGCCAAGATCTTCACCAATCACAGTGCACTGATGACGCTGACTTTCTAACGCCAAAATAGACAACATATCTTGCACCGGATAATACATATAAGCGCCAGATGTGGCATTTTCACCTTTTGGTATCCACCACAGGCGCAATAGTCCTAATACATGATCGATACGCAAAGCACCACAATGCTGCATGTTGGCACGTAATAGTTGAATAAAGGCATCATAACCCGTGGCTTTTAATTGCGCTGGATTAAGCGGCGGCAAGCCCCAGTTCTGCCCTAAAGGCCCTAATACATCCGGTGGCGCGCCAATGCTAACATCTTGACATAAGGAGCCGTCATCCGCCCATACTTCAGCACCACTATCGGCAACGCCAACAGCCAGATCACGATAAATGCCCATATTCATGCCTTGTGCTAAGGCAAACTTTTGCACATCGGCGATCTGCTCATCCGCAATCCACTGCAAGTACATATAACGCTGAATGGCAGGCTGGTTTTGTTTCATAAACGCTTGTACTGCATCGCTGTTGATATCACGCAATTCAGCAGGAAATACTTGCCACCCCCACACACTAGCATCTTTGTCGTGCAGCTGTTGATGCAGCGCATCGAAGCTTGCTTGATGTAATAAGCTATTGCCGCCTTTCGCCACAAACGCAGCGAAATCTTGTGCTCGTTGGCTATTTGTCGCTAAATGACGTTGTTGAAACTCGGTAAATAACAGCGGTAATACGCTCATTTTTAAACGTGATACTTCGCTGTAATCTACCCACTCGGTAGCTCGAACAGCATGTAAAGCTTGCTGGAACTCATTGCTACCGACACGCTCTTGCGCCGCAAAGCACAGGGCAAATTCCGGTACAGCAGACACATCTATGTATAACAGATTTAACCAACGGCGCGATGACGGGCTATATGGGCTCGCACTTTCAGGGTTAGCTGGAAATAAAGAATGTATTGGGTTTAAACCAACAAAATCACCACCACGCACGGCAATATCAGCCACCAGCTGTTTCAGGTCGCCAAAATCACCGATACCCCAGTTATGCTCGGTTTTCAGAGTATACAACTGCACACTTGGGCCCCAAGACTTATTGCCTTGTTCAATCGACGGCTGTTTGTAACAGGCTTTGGGGGCAACGATGAGTGTCATTTCGTAAGGCGATTTACGACGACGGCGTAATACCTGTAATTTGTGATAACCCAAAGCCAGATCATTGGGTAAAGAAAAAGTAAGTACCCCGCCGTCACCTCGCGTATCGGCAACAATTTGTGATTGCAGATAACCCTCAACAACCTCACCTTGTTCCGTTTCTAGCTGCCAGCTAAAATCACTGACTCTGGCGCTTTGCCCTAAATTCAGTTCAATATGAATCGGTTCACCTTTTTTAACCACTTTCACCGCGGCTAGAATTGGCGTTTGATGTTTTTTATCCGCCGACGCCAGCAGCGTTTGTTCAGATCCAGTGTCATAACCTAGCGCAGTTAATAGGCGCGTTAGCGTGTCATCGGAAACCACTTCATTGTGACCCCAAGCATTGGTATAGCTATCTGCGATACCTGCTTGTTTGGCAACCTGTTTTAGCACATTACTGTGTTCCATTTTATCCTCCATGAATACTTAACGGCTCACCGCGTTTAGTTGCCAAATGTTGTTAGCATAATCACGAATACTACGATCAGAGCTGAACTTACCATTACGTGCGGTATTTAAAATTGCCATTTTTGCCCAGCTCTTTTGGTCCCCATATTGCTTATCAATGCGTCCTTGCGCTTGCACATAATCCGCAAAGTCAGCCAGTACCAGATACGGATCACCACCGGCTAACAAACTATGCCGTGTCGCATTCAGTAAACCAGGTTGACCGGGCGTAAACTCATCACCCGCCAGCAGATCCAGCGACGTACGCAGTAATTGGTCTGAGTTATAATAATCGTAAGGGTTATAACCTTTCGCCTGCAGTGCTTGCACTTCATCAACATTAAGACCAAAAATAAAGATGTTGTCATCACCCACTTCTTCACGGATCTCAACATTGGCACCATCCATCGTGCCGACAGTTAATGCACCATTCAGTGCCATTTTCATATTACCGGTTCCCGACGCTTCTTTACCCGCCGTTGATATCTGTTCAGACACATCCGCAGCCGGGATAATGATTTCAGCAAGACTGACTCGATAGTCAGGTATGAATACCACTTTCAAGGTATCACCGATTCGCGGATCATTGTTAATCTTTTCTGCTACCTTGTTAATTGCAAAGATAATTTCTTTAGCTAGCTCATATCCTGGCGCCGCTTTTGAAGCGAAAATAAACACTCTTGGCTGCATTTTGAAATCAGCGTCATTAATTAAACGATGATATAGCGACAAGATATGTAATAAATTAAGGTGCTGACGTTTATATTCATGTAGACGTTTAATCTGCACATCAAAGATCGCATCAGGGTTAATCGTGAGCCCCATATTTTCAGCAACCCAATCCGTTAGACGTTGTTTGTTGGCTTTTTTAACGCACATAAAGTCCATTTGGAATTGACTGTCGTCAGCAAATTTTTCTAATTTTTGCAGTTGACCCAGATCTTTGATCCAACCAGTTCCAATCTTACTACTGATTAACGCTGACAGTTTTGGATTACAGAATTTCAACCAACGACGTGGTGTCACACCATTGGTCACATTGTGTAATCGCCCTGGGAACAACTCATTAAATTCCGGGAATAAATCACGTTTAACAAGCTCTGTGTGCATCGCTGCCACACCATTCACCGCATAAGTACTGGCAACACATAAGTTAGCCATACGCACACGACGCTCGTCGCCTTCTTGAATAATTGATAATTTACGTAACTTCTCAATATCACCCGGCCACTTGTGCGCCACTTCCCCCATCAGGCGTAAATTAATATCAAAAATAATTTCCATGTGACGGGGTAATAACGTTGTCATCAACTGCTCACCCCAGGTTTCCAACGCTTCAGGTAGCAAGGTATGATTGGTATAAGCAAATGTTTTTGAGCTGATCGCCCAGGCATCATCCCAACTTAAGTGATGCTCATCGAGCAATATTCGCAATAGTTCCGGGATAGCAATTGTCGGGTGAGTATCATTAAGTTGAATTGACTCTAGCTTAGCTAAATCCAGAATCGAATGACCCGCAGCTTGATGACGACGTAAAATATCCGCCACAGAACAAGCACAATGGAAGTACTGTTGCATCAAGCGCAGTTCTTTACCTTTGTCATGATTGTCATTTGGGTATAATACTTTGGTCAGGTTACCCGCCTGGATGTGACTTGCTTGTGCAGCAACATAATTACCTTCGTCAAAACGCTCAAGACTAAACGGCGCTAGCGCACGACATTCCCATAGACGCAGCGGATACACAGAATTATTGTTATAACCAACTATCGGTAAATCCCACGCCATGCCTTCAACTTGTAAACCCGGCAACCAACGACGTTGATTTAAGCCATCATTATCTGTGTACTCTTCTACCTTGCCGTAAAAACCGACTTTTTGCGCTAGTTCTGGACGAATCACTTCCCACGGGTAACCCGTTTCATCGCGCCACACATCTGGCGCTTCTTGCTGACGACCGTCATTAAAACTTTGTTTAAACAGGCCATATTCATAATGTAAACCATAACCTACCGCGGGGTATTCTTCGGCGGCCAGTGAATCCATAAAACAAGCGGCAAGACGGCCTAAACCACCATTCCCTAATGCCGGATCACGCTCTTCTTCTAATAAGTCAGTCAGGTTTTGACCAAACTCAGCCATGGCTACTGTCACTTCTTCATACAAACCCATGCTAATGAGGTTATTGCCAGTAAGACGCCCAATCAGAAACTCTAATGATAAGTAGTTAACGCTACGGGCATTTTTTATTTTCGGATCTTGCTCTGTGGCCAGTAAATTCATAGTTGTGGTTTCAGCCAGCGCATATTCCATCGCTAAGCGCCAAGCGTGGGCATCAGCTTGCTCTGGTAAGGTGGCTAATTTTGTTACTAGGTATTTATTAACCGCGGCCTGGAAGGCTGTTTTATTAAAACGTTTATTTACTGTCGATTTCATCTTACATCCTAATCTTTATGCTGTATTCGGTTTTGAAGCTAAACCAAAAATTCAAAGTTAAAGTTAAAGTTAAATAAATTTTCAATGAGATGAATCTTGCCTTAATACATAAAGCCCAACATCCTCCTGCATTAAGAAATTAAAGGAGGAGTAGTTTAGGCGTAGATGAGTCTATTTCTAGGCTGGCGTGATAGAGTTCGCAGTTTATGGGGGAGGATGAGCATATTTAAGTGATGTGCAGCGTATTATTCGCTTACCTGAATGTAACAAAATGAAACAAACAACGGGCTTATCACCGTTTTTCCAATCATATTTAGGTACTATTTAGTTTTTACTTAGTTATTGTTTAAATAATAACTAAGTAAAAACGCAGCAAGACGCGACATCGCCTTTATACTCAAACAAAATAAGAACAGCTTATGTGGATAACATCAAAATTAAATCGCCCAACTCGCTTACACAATTCAATTTCCCGCACTCGGATTTTAGATCATCTCCAAGATGCGGCGTTTAATAAATTAGTCTTATTTCGTTCGCCTGCGGGTTATGGAAAAACCACCATGGCAGCGCAATGGCTCAAAGACCACAGCCAGGTAGGTTGGTTTAATATCGATGAAACCGATAACGATACGTTTCGCTTTGTGAACTATTTTATTCAAGCGATCAACAAAGTCACTGAGCAAGCCTGTATCAATTCGCAAGCACTGGCCGAACGTCGCCAATATAGCTCGCTGCCTAATTTATTTAGTGAGTTGTTTGCCGAGTTGGCGAACTACCAAAGTGAATTTTATCTGGTATTAGATGACTATCACTGTATTAATAATGACGAGATCCATGAAGGGTTACGTTTCTTTCTTAAATACATGCCAGCAAACTGCACCTTAGTCGTTACTAGTCGTACTTTACCGCCGCTCAATACCGCTAACTTGCGTATTCGCGATCTACTTATTGAACTCGACAGTGAATTGTTAGCGTTTGATGACCAAGAAGTAGCGCAATTTTTTGAACAACGCATTGGCTGTAGTATGAGCGATGCCGAGATCCAAACATTACAACAAAAAATCGAAGGCTGGCCATCGGCATTACAATTAATCGCCTTACAAGTAAAACAGAAACAGCACAGTGTCGCAGAATCGACAGAATGGATCTCGCAGATCAAGCAATCTCATCTTTGGGATTATTTGGCCGAAGAAGTATTTGATTTGTTAGATAAACCATTACAAGTGTTTTTAATGCAATGCTCGGTGTTTACCATTTTCAATACCAGCTTGATCACCGATTTTTTTGATGATGAAGCGGCAAATAACTTATTAGAATCATTAGATAAACACGGGTTGTTCCTACATTCGCTCGAAGGAGAGCAACACTGGTATCGATTCCACAATCTGTTTGCTGATTTTTTGAAACACCAACGCCACACCAAGCTTGCGCAGTCGAGTAAGCAATTACATAAAGATGCGGCGCGCGCTTGGTTAAAACATGATAATCCCCAACAAGCCTTGTTCCATGCCCAACGCGCCAAAGACAATACGTTAACCGCCGATATCTTATTAGCACACGGTTGGCGCATGTTTAATCAGGGTGAACTAGCAAACTTAGAAACCACTATTAGTCTGTTGCAACCAGATACCTTATACCAAAGCCCTCACCTACCGTTATTACGCGCTTGGTTAGCCCAAAGCCAGCACAATTATGATCAAGTCGGTGATTTACTGGCGCAAGCATTAATCGAATTAAAACAACGTAATATCGAGTTAACCTTGGCGCAAAAAGGCGAATTCAACGCCCTGCGTGCGCAAGTGGCAATGAATCAAAACAATCCGGAACTGGCCTTACAATTGGCTGAAAATGCCTTAGAACAGTTAGACCCCGGTAATTATCGCAGTCGAATTGTCGCCACGTCGGTGATCGCTGAAGTCAACCATGTACTCGGTCATTTAGGTCGCGCATTATCCATGATGCAACAAGCAGAACGCATGGCGCGTCAATACCATGTTTATCCACAAGCACTTTGGGCCCTGTTACAACAAAGTGAGATATTGATTGCCCAAGGTCATATCCAATCGGCGTTCGAATTACTCGACAATGCCGACCAACTGGCAGATAAACAGCACTTACAACAGTTACCGTTATATGAGTTTTTACAACGGATCCGCAGCCAGATCTATTGGCGTTGGAATCACCTGGATCTTGCTGAGGAATTCGCCCATAAAGGCTTAAATGTACTGCCGAAATATTGCCAATCTAAATATTTACAATCGTATGCCATCTTAGCGCGGGTACATATTGCCCGTGGTGAACTGGATAAAGCCGGTCGTTATATAGATCTGTGTGGAGAGCTTATCGAGCAATCAGATTATCATGCCGACTGGGTAGCCAATGCTAACTTTTCGCAATTGTTATACTGGCAAGCAAAGGGAATGAATAGTGAGGTTGAACAATGGCTGCAGCAAAGTCAGCCGGTCGCAGACAATGCGTGTAATCACTTTACCCAGAGTCACGGTCGAAATTTGGCGCGGGCTTACATGCTAACGGAGAACTACACACAAGCACGCCAGATCTTAGACCATTTACAGCAAGCGGCAATGCGCCATCAACTGGTCTTCGAACAACAAAAAAATGCCACCTTGGAAGCCGTACTCTACGGCCTATCAGGTGAGCAAACCCAAGCATTAGACAAGTTACAAACCGCACTGACATTGGCCAATACCACCAGCTCAATTTGTGATTTCTTGATTGACGCCAAAGTGATTGCTGAATTGCTTAACAGCTTATTAAAACAAGGTGGTATGGCGGAGTTAGAACGTTATCGCGCTGAAAAACTACTGGCTGAAATGTCGATAAAACGTCACAACCGCACGGTTTATTTTGATAAAGACTTTGTGCATAAACTGTTGAACAACCACGAGGTACCAGAGCTGATCCGAACCAGCCCACTGACGCATCGTGAATGGCAAGTACTGGGCTTGATTTACTCGCGTTACAGCAATGAACAGATCTCGATAGAGTTAGATGTCGCGTCAACCACCATCAAAACTCATATTCGTAATCTTTATCAGAAATTGAATATTGCTAATCGTAGAGAGGCGATTGAAACTGCAGAGAACTTATTGAAGATGATAGGTTATTAATATTAAACCAATCATCAAGGTTTAACGCTTCAACCCGCTTTATTATTATATCGTATACCGTTGCCCTATCCTCCCTTTATACGCCGCATCTGAAGCTAATTAAACGAGGTCATAGAAGGTAATAAGAGTTAACCGGATTAATGGGTAAGTGATATTTAATCAATATAAAAACCGAATGGGGATGGCCCTCTTGTCAAGAGGGTCTTTTTTTTCATCTGCAAACAAAAAAATAACGGTTAAAAAAACCGCCCAAGGACTTTCTTGCATTCTTTAGGTTACCAGCGAGTGTTATCACCAAGTTTCAACAACAATCCAATCAATAATACGTAGTGAACTTCGGTCTTTGATTACAACAAAATTCCGTTAATGATAGCTGTTAATCAACAACACTTACGTAGTTACATGCTTCAACCTGCTGTTGTAATACATGCTGACCTTGAAGCATTGGGAATTCAAGCGACAGATCCGGTTTTGAAAACGCTAATACTCCTATTTTATCAGTATAACTTTCCTGCACACGCTTCGCGGCCACTTCAATACCATTCAGAGACACAACCGCGGTTTGAGTATTAAACTCAACTACTGCGCCCCCTTCCGACATCGGTAATACCACTTGGTATTTCGCGTGATCAGCGGCCGTTAGCGTTAGCTCCAGCACAACGGTTGTTGACTCACGATAACAAAGTTGGTAGCGTTGAATTGCATTTTCAGGGCGACAAAACGTCACTTTGAGTCCGTTAGATTGACCAAATGCAACATCAGCATCAAACATTTGCCATTGAGCTGGTAAACAGGGTGAAAAAGTGATTGCATTACGCATTAATTCAGGGAGAAAACCTAAGTAATCTTGATAACCATTACGGGTAAACTCTGACACTGACCATGCTTGCGCATAGGTACCTGTTGTCGTTATCTCACCCTCCTTGTTAGTAAACGCATCCAAGTTCTCACTCATCGCACCTCGGTGGCCTATATAAAGCACTTGTTCTGCTAAGTTCTTGCTCAGTTCATAGGCAAAATCAGCATAACCGTATCGGATTAAACTGGACACCGTAAAGCCTGAATTCCACCCCCAAACAGTACCGTTATGATACGCCGCATCTTTATGATACTCATCACGATTATCATGATAAGGGTGGAACATAGCATCATGCTGTGACAGTGACGTGATCCCCCATGGAAACAATAATTCACTCACTGCATTTTTGACTATCTGAGCGCCAATACTGTCATCAACTAATGGCTTATCAAAAGGTACACTGATGGTCATTAACTGGTTTGGTCGGATCTGAAAATCACCACTATTATCGCTTTTTAATCGATCCGCGAGTAAACCTTTATCTTGATCCCAGAACATAGATTGGAAGCTAGCTTGTACCTTATCTGCCATCATGAGGTAATGCGTTGCGCTCGCCTCATCGTCATTTAATTTAGCCAGCTCCACAGCCACCATCAAGCTGGTAAACCATAATACCTGAATATCATTAGCACGATTACCACGCGATGACCAAGGTAACTTACCTTCCAGCTTGGCATCCATCCAAGTATCAGGATCACGATGAGTCATGAAACCGAACTCATCAAGATAGTTTTTTTCGATACCATCAATATACGTTTGTACCACGGGATAAACAGCTTGTGCGTAGGCTTCATCACCGCTGTAACGCAGATAATCCCAAAGTTCCCGTACCATCCACGGCGTACCATCGGTGGTGTTATAGATGATATTACTGAGGCTGGTTACTCGATTCGGAATACGACCATAATTCATGCTGCTGACATCGGTTAATTGCATCGATGCAAAGTTATCAATAATGGCTTTAGCGTCGCTGAAATCACCATTAACTAAGGTGATACCCGGCAAAGCAATGAACGAGTCTCGTCCCCAGCAGTCTTTAAACCACGGTAAACCTGCCCAGATCCCTTTGCCAAACTCATTTGAAACAAACACTTTGCCCGACGCTTTAGCCCACATTAATGCACGGTTATATTCGATATCTGACGTCCATAAATAACTATTGGTCAGCATATCGTACGTTTGTTGAATATGTGAGGTGTAGCCATCTTTCTCTAACAAACTCGTTGCTTGATCTATGGCCGCTTGTTCTGATTCTGCAAAGGCCAAATAAACTGTAAAATCGGTTTCTGCATGCACGGTTTCAATCACGGGTTTTACGTGATTACTGTTTAAATGCATATGCTCATTAAGAGCTGGGTGATCAGCAAACACGGTCTCTTTAAAACTAAACGGCTTATTAGCTGAAATCGCAATATAACTTGGCGTATTGTCTTGACGTAATGCAGGATCTAACGCATAGACAACACCCTGTGCAAATTCAGTCACTGTTGATGCATTAATGGCTAAATTTAGTTGCGGTGCAATCATAAGCATAGAGGGTTTAGCCGAACGTACGGATAACGCAGCACCACGTTGTTGTGAAAGCAACATGAGTGTATCTGAACTCTGATTATCGTAGTGGTGTGTTACCCCGTATGGGTAAATATCGGCAATAGGCGCTGCTGCTTTATCGTTAATCACATTATTGACAAACGATCCAAACGAGCCTAGATACCACCCTTGTTTATGACGGTATTTCCCCGCCACGACAAAGCGCTGAGTCGTCCCTTCATAAAAACCATCGACGTTATCGCCAAATGCAAAAGAAGCGCTATCTTCAACTCGAATAGCCAATTGTTCAAACAGCGCATTCGGGGATAATACCGGGGCTGGCTTTGCGTTAAGTGGCTTACTCACAGCAGGGATTTTATTGAACTGAGCACTGATTAACTCGCGATTCAGCTCGGCGCCAAGGTCCTCACCACCAGCAGTAATGATTAACTGATGAGATAACGTTGATGCGTCATCAGCAGAAGATCCCTGAATCAGCAGACTAATAGTATACAGCCCCGTTTCAGGCGCAGTAAACAGCAAGTCATTACCAATTCCTTTAGCCGGAACTAATGCCTGATTATTATCCAGATAACAAACTGTGGATTTTTGTTTATCCGCAGATAAAGTCAACGCTTCACTACCTTGTTGATCAGATATTTTGAAACTGTGCTGATCGGCCGATAAACAGATAACCGCTTGATACCGACCTTCACCTACGAAAGACATCGGCGAATCATCCCCCCAGCCATTAAAGGTGCCCTTGACGTACAACTGTTCAATATAAGGAGCTGAAACTAAATCGTTCATAATTAATCCTTCACAACAACAATGCCATTTTCATTTTCTATTGAATAACCGCATTTCAGATATAATAAAAGCGCGGAATAAATCCACGCAATGGTTTTATTGCTAATTAAACCGGCGTTAATTAATTTGTTTTACCGCTATACCAACGCTTCTTTCACTGTCTGACGGCCTAGTATCGCGTTTTCAATCGCCTCGGCGTTGGTCATCGTGGCAGCAATACGGCTATCTTTCGCCAAAACCTGTTGGAACGTCTTCAATGTAACTGCACCCAACGGTTTATCATCATTCATCGTCTTGAGACCATTCTCTGTGATCAAGTAATTATCCAGAAACTCAACAGATAGATCTTTATTTGGACTTGCGGCGTTAATACCCGCACTGAGTACCCCTACGAACGGATTTGAGGCGCCGCTGTTTAGGATTGGCAGTACCGCTACCCCATAATTGATGTTTGATTTTTCAATGTTTGACCACGACCACGAACCATTAATAGTCATCGCAACATGACCTTTATTGAATTCGGCTTCTGACACGGCATAATCCATGTCTGGTGAAATGACATCTTGCTTGACTAAATCAACTAAGAACTGAAGACCTTCGATACCCGCCTTACTGTTCACACCAATTTGTTTGCCATCAAAGCCAGTGTCTATTTTCTTAAAGGCATAACCACCGTTGGCAGAGATGAGTGGCCACGTGAAGTATGCATTCTTCACATCCCACATAATGGCTCTCTTGCCTTCGCTACGCATTTTCTTGTCTATAGCAGCAATCTCTTCCCAGGTACGTGGCGGTTCAGGCAATAAATCTTTGTTATAAATTAATGATGGTGTTTCCAACGCGATCGGATAACCCACTAACTTACCGTCATAAGTCACTGCATCCCAACTAAAATCAACCAACTTATTTTTGAACTCTTTGTCCGGATTGATTTCAACCAATACGCCTGCTTTCGCATAACCACCAAAACGGTCATGATCCCAAAAAACAATATCAGGACCACCACCTGTTGCCGCAACTTGTTGAAATTTAGCTTCAAGAGAATCAGGGTGTTGAACATTCACTTTCACCCCGGTATCTGCTTCAAACTGTCGGCCAATTTCAGCTAAACCTTCATAGCTTTTGTCGCCATTAATCCAAATAAGAATTTCGCCCTCTTGCATTGCAGATGCCGCAAAAGGGAAAGCCATTAGAGAGGTAAGGCTACAAACAGTCAGCGTTTTCAGTACACGTTTCATAATATTTATCCATTTATGAGTATGTAACTATTCTCCAGTGCCTAAGGTTAATGAACATCCCCCTCCACGACTACGCCCCCATACTTAATATCAGCATTGTGAAACTGACCACGCTTTGTAGGACATAACAGTAAAAATAGTTAACTGCTATAATGAATAGGTCTTTGATGAAAAGACATCACCAAGAATAACGTTCTGTATTAATGCATCTTATACTTCTTCAAGGAGAAAATGATGAAATTGAACGCTTTACTTATAGCCACCAGTTTATTCTTTGCCAACGTTGTAATAGCGTCTGAACACTGTACTTGGTATATAGAAGATCAAGGTTGGTGCACCCCTTATTTTCCAAGTAGTGCTCTTTACTCTTCAAAAGAATAGTCTTGTGAAAATTATAAAGTCGCTGATATTCAGCGGCTTCACACTTACACTTCTATTGAGCTAGATCCAAAATAAAAATCTTAGAGACTGATGTTGTCTGGTTGATAATTTCGATAAACTCGATAGCAATAATGACGGTTTGTTGCCAAAAGAAGGATTAGCTAAGTGCAATAATAGAGGGTATAGGTTAGTACGATTAAACGAATTAGGGATGGGCCCCCTTTTCAGAGGGTCTTTTCTTCGTCTGCAAACAAAAAAAAGAGCAGCTTAAGAAACCGCCCAAGGACTTTCTTGCATTCTTTACTTTAGGTTTTATCAGTACCATTTGTTAGACGAACAACGACACGTACTGCACTTCGGCCTTTCTGACCTTGCTCCATCTTATAATAATCACTTTTTAATTAATTCAACAAAGGTAGATTCTGCAGAGCTTGAACCAGCACGCTTCGCTTCGTCTAGCAACTGAAGTGCTTTGTGCATGTCATTCTTCCCTACAGCCGCTTTGATTTGCGTGTTATAGAAAGCTTCCGTTTCCGGCAGCATTTTTGCACTAGCTGCGTTATTTACAGTCGCTTTCTGTACCAATGGCGCAGCAGCGGCTGCAACTTCATTCGCACGGTAAGAACGTAGATTTAACGGTTTAAGGCCTAATTCCAAAGAACCAAACTTCTGATGCTGGATCACCGGATCGATGACCATCGGTCTGGCTAAGCCAAGATCTTCTGCACGAAGACGCTCAGGGTGTGGGATCTGGATTTCGCCTTTGCGATACTCCTGCGGTGAGTAAACCACCATATATGGTGTGGTTGTCTGATCCATTTCAACACGATACTGATAACTGGCCAGGCTAAAAATACCACCCATTTTAACATCAAAATCATTCAATTCGATCGTTTCTACCGGCTCAAAATTTGAGTTTAGCAATATAACCTTAGGTGCCAAAACACCCGTTGATCTCATCCAACTTTTTAAATCAACCTGCATACGTTGGACGTTCGCAGGTAAAGCAAAAGCGGCGAAATAGCTTTTCCCTTCAGGGAATTCTCCGACTTGAGAATAGTCATCAATAGCAAAATCAATTTGATTGCCCTGCATCGGTACCCATGAGAATTCGCTATAGGCATTGCAGCAAACAGGAGCCGTTACGACGACGTCTTTTGTTGTTCCTGCTGTCGGGGATACCGCACAGCCAATCAGACTTGCTGCCAAAAATGCTACAAGTGTGGTTTTAATTATTTTCATCTTTGCTCTCCGATACCCTTAAACGCTATTTTATGGGTGTATATCTATTAGATTCCGGTGAATCTACAGCAAAATCCAATAGATATATACTCAAAAAGGCAGCCCAGAGGCTGCCTTAAACTCAAATTGGTTTAGAACCAGATTTCAGTGTGAACACCAACAACTATTTCGCTGCTTTCACCAGCTGCTAGCTTAATACCACCAGCACTTTCTTTATCAGTGTTGTAGTAAGTTACGTATGGTTTAATTTGTGGACGTCCGAAGTAATCCGCATTTACAGTAAATACTGATGCTACTTCTAGCATGTAGTATGTATTGTCGTCTTTACGACCCCATGCAGCGCCATCATCCAACTTCTCTGACGATACAGAGCCAGTTAGCTCTAGACGTAGATTGTCATTGATTTTATATGATGGGCGTGCAGCAAACATGATACGCTCAATATTTTTCTGACCGTAGAACTCATCGTTTGCGAAATACACAAATTCCGTACCTAGTTGTAGGTTCTCAGAGATATTTAATACACCATAAGAGGTAATAAACAGGCCCGTAGAGTCTTCACTGAAATCGCCACTCCAATCACCGAAGTTTACACCACGGTTCGAAGCAATACCTTTACCATATGCAATACCTGTTTGCGTCCAGCCATCTAAACCGTAGTAGTCACGGTTATAAGTGATCGCACCACCAATACCATTTTCTGCTGATGTCAAACCACCAGACAACTTGTCTTCTTGGTTAGCTTGCTCCATGTACTTAAGGTCAAAGTTCAAGCTACCACCCAGCGCCTCAACACCGTGATAATAGAAGTTATAAGAAGATAGAGTACTACGCTTACCTAGTTCATTAACGTCACCGTTAATATCACTACTTGTATCAGCAACTACAAACGCAAAACCTGCAGTATTACCGCCCAACTTAGTTTGGATACCAGCACCTACACCTGAAGTCTGATTCCAAAATTCACCCGATATCAATCCAGCTGAACGATTGAGGAAACGTTGACCGCCCCAAATTGATGTATCTTCACCTAGATATGATAAACCACCAATCTCTACGAAAGACTCTTTAACTTCAAATTGAGCTCTAGTGTTATTTTTTTGACTACCTGATGAAGAGTACGCAAAAGAGTTACCGTTACCGTATTCAGAACGTACGACGAAATCAGACCATACTCCATTTTGGTGTTCAGTATGTTTCTTGATAGTAAGTTCAACCTGGTTAGTACTTTGACCAGAAGTACCTGCTGAATGATAATCCGGCTTACCCATTTCTTCATGTACTGTTTCGCCATCAGCCATACGAAGATTCATTGAACCGTAACCGTGTACTTCCCAACCATCGGTCAAGACATCGGTACCAGATTCAGCTGCTACGTTATAAGAAGTTAGTGCTACAAGTATCGCCGCTGCTACGGGTAAAAGCTTGTGTGTCATAAGAGTATCCCTTCATTAATTATTTTAAGAATTGTTTAGAATCTTTCGGAAATTATATTAAGCTTTGATACGGTTTTTCGCCTCCTCCTCACGGGGGAGTAGGAGGGAGGAGGACAAGGACGTAGCACAAAGTGCACACTGGTGTTTCGTGACGACTCTCACGAATATCAGGCGTATTCCTGTAATTAAAATACGAAACCTCGAAAAATAACATGATTAACATCACTTATTTCAGTCATTTATCAAGGAAGTAGTTATAAAAAAACATTGTTATTTTATAAAAAAAAATTATTATTATTGAACTTTTTTTCCACGCTTTAATTAGGCCAAATATATGAATAAGGGGAGCGTAAAGAATGATGTACCTAGGTTACAATTATCCCATTCATTCCTCGTATTCAAGCAGGGCAGAAATACAGATATGATCGTTATGTTCATACCTGTAATGCATCATATTTTCTTTACCCAAAATAAAAAAGGCGCTGTTCAAATAACGATTGAACAGAGCCAAGACAATGAAAAAATTAACCCTTGATATAAACCAATATCAGCTTACGCCGAAAACAATACAGCAAAAGACTCGTAAGGTTTCAGGGTTACCGTATTACTTAGCTGCTGATGTGACTCATAGTTGAAAATAATGCATTCAGCTTGCGCGGTCTGAAGTGACTCCGGCACAGCAACTGTGACGTTGCTGGCAGTAAAGTTATTCAGTACAAACAGACGATGCTGTTCATCTGAGCGGACATAACCAAATACCTGCTCATGTTCTTCAAATACCGGCTCAAAAGTGCCGTATACAATCACAGGTAATGACTTACGTAACTTAATCAGCTTCTGGTAGTGATAAAAAATAGAATTCTGATCTTCCAGCGCCGCATCCACGTTGATCTCAGGGTAATTAGGGTTAACCTGCAACCAAGGCTGGCTCGTTGAGAAACCTGCGTTATCCGTATTGCTCCACTGCATTGGCGTACGACCGTTATCACGACTATTTTCATGAACAGCAGCCAGCATAGTTTCAGGCGCAACGCCATTTTCGGTACGTTCTTTATAGAAATTCAGGGTTTCAATATCCCGATAGTCATCAATACTGTCGAACGCGACATTCGTCATGCCGATCTCTTCGCCCTGATAAACATACGGCGTGCCTTTCATCATGTGCAGCGTTGTCGCCAGCATTTTTGCCGATTCAACACGATACTGCTTATCATCACCAAACTTCGACACGGCACGAGGGAGATCATGATTATTCCAGAATAGGGAATTCCAGCCCTCATCTGCCAGCTCTATCTGCCACTTAGTTAGCACGCGCTTGAATTCAGGTAGGTCAAGCGCAATCGGGTTCCACTTATCACCGTGCTTCCACGTCAAGGAAATGTGCTCAAATTGGAACACCATTGAAAATTCATTACGTGCAGGATCACTGTACAACTTGGCCATTTCAGGGGTCGCATCCCACGTTTCACCGACCGTGAGCAGATCTTTATCACCGAAAGTCGCGCGATTCATTTCTTGTAGTAGCGGATGTAAACGAGGTCCATTACCTGTGATTTTCTTATCAATTTCCTTACCAATAAGATCGATAACATCAAGACGGAATCCACCAATACCTCGATCGATCCACCAGTTCATCATCTTATGCACTTCTTCTTGAACTTTCGGGTTCTCCCAGTTCAAATCAGGCTGCCTCTTAGAGAAAAGGTGGAAATAATATTCACCCGTGTTGTCATCCCACTCCCAAGCTCCGCCACCAAACACCGAGCCTTGGTCATCCGGTACAGAACCATCTTCTTTTGGCTGGCGCCAAATATAGTAGTCACGATATGGGTTATCTTTCGACTTGCGCGCTTCTGTAAACCAGAGGTGTTCATCGGAAGTATGGTTAACCACCAAATCCATGATAATACGGATATCACGTTGCTTGGCATCGGCAAGCAACTGCAGCATATCTTCCATCGAGCCAAATTCTGCGGCGATATCTTGATAGTCAGAAATATCATAGCCGTTATCATCCATTGGTGAACGGTAAACAGGCGATAACCAAATCACGTTGACACCTAAGGCTTTCAGGTAATCCAGCTTACTGATAATACCTTGCAGATCACCCATGCCATCATTATTAGAATCACAAAAGCTGCGTGGATAAATCTGGTAGACAACTGCATCGTGCCACCACTTTGGGGTCATTTTCATGGACAGGTTTTCCCTTAAATAGGCTTAAATAAAAAAAGTGATATCTTCAATACCTATATCATAATCTTCTACTTAGCGGTTTAAAATATCCTACCCCGTCTGTGATATAGGTTTTACCTATATCACCAATAATTTAAGAGAGCTCGCTCACAAGTTTCAACGGATCAGGATTCCCACCAAATTCAATAAGTGTGATACTTGTCGCCAAACTCTTTCAGCCGCAGAGTCACTACGTTATGGATAAAAGCTACAAACAGTTTCTTGTCGTCGCCGAGCTGAGTAATATCAGCCTTGCTGCCAGCCATTTAGGTCTCAGCCAGCCAACGCTGACCAATAACATGAAAAAACTCGAAGCGAGCTTTGATGTTCCCTTGTTTATCCGTAAATCCAAGGGTGTTGAACTAACTGAATATGGACGATTATTGCAGGAACAAGCGCTCGAACTGCAACGCCGTCATGACTCACTGTTACACAAAATGGCAGATCTTAAAGAAAGAAAAACTGATAAAATCAAGATAGGTACCGGTGATGCCTGGTGGGAAGTTTTTGTTAAGCAGGCACTGCAGCAATATAGTGACGATAACCCTTCCATCTCGATTCAACTTGAATTCGGTAACCATCTAAAATTGATGGATATGCTGATACACGGTAAAATAGACCTGTTTGTCGGTCATGAAATTGTTGGCTTATCGCGGCGCTGCAATGTCACATTTATTCCGTTGTTGCAGGATAAAGAAGCGCTGTTTGTCCATCACTCCCACCCTTTGCTTGTTAATCAATGGCGAGAAGCGGATACCGAGCTATATCCTTTATTGCAAGTAACGCCTGATTCAGACGCTTATCAGCATTTGATTGAAAACCCACAGCCCAAACAGCGAGAAAGAGAACGAAAAAAAGTATCAGAACGCATTGTTTACGAGATCAATTCATTGACAGCCAGCATAGATATTCTTAGCTCAACAACGGCAATTATGCCCTATCCGCGGAGCATGGTAGATTACTTTTCACAGGCAGATATAGTGCCCCTGCCGTTAGCCCAAGACGGTCAAACTGGCACAGTTGGGATTTATCACTTGAATGAAGTACTGGTAAAACACGTCGCAGACATCAAGCACCAACTGGTGTTGCATGGCCAGTTAATTTAGATGTAGTAAAAAATCAATTATGGTAAAAGAAATACTGACGTTAAATGGGTATCTTTAAGAGCTGACCAAGAGGTCTGAGCATTAGTGATAATCAACATTATTTTTCTTCCCATTGCTCCCAGCTAGGTAACTTTAGATTCTTCACAGTAAAGATAATGCTTGTGGCTGAAAACAGCCCAGAAATAAAACCAAAGCTTACTGAAGTACAGAATAGCGATAGGTAATTAAATCCTAAAGTATTATGCTCTATAAACCATGGGGCCCCGCCAAAAATTAAAGAACCAATAATTGATTGTAATAATAATATTTTCAATGGGTTCTCAAAAACGATAGGTTTTCCATCAATCCCAGTTAATTTGTAAAAGAATCAGAAATAAGGTCTTATTTCTGATTCTTTTACACCTAAAGATATTAAATATTTTCGTTGCCTTTCCATATTTATTCATGATTTAAATCTCCGAATAATATTGGCTATATAATTAACTTCCGTCACGATTAAAAATCTAAATTGCTAATGGCTTCGTCTAGCGTGAGTAGTTTGGGGGTTTTATATATTGCTCTAGCTAACAGCTCTATCTTGATCTGTTTTTGGTGAAATAGTTCGATTCAAAGTATTGAATGAAAACATAAAAAAGAACTCATTTAATTTTCAAATTATATTATTCAACAGCATATGCACACATCCAGATGTCCCTATCTGATTACAACCAAACATCAGTAAATTTGAGCAGTCGCAGGGGCATTGATGCTATTCAAACATTTGATACTATTAACTATTAAAGCACGTTATCTAAATTAAACCATCGATTAAGCTTAAAGCAGAACTCTGCCAAATATCGATGAGCGGTCTCTTATACGCAAGTAAACGATGTTGTGAAGGCTGTAATGGGTTGGGTATGTTTACGGAAGTTTTCAAAGCAGTGATGGTAAATAAAGACACCCCTTTAATCCGGAGTGCCTTTATTTTTTGCCCGTAAAATTTCGCTGAATTATGAACCTATTACCAGTTTAAGCTCAGCTTTTTTCTTCACCGGCAGGGCCGTTGTACTAACGCTCACTACACCAGCTTGCTGCGTCCAGCCGGAGATAAGTTTGCCGTTCAACTTAATAGCATTCACTTTACCTTCAATGCCGTACCACTCAATAGAGAGAGGACGCGCTGTCGGCGCATCACGGTAATCACCTTTTGCTTCAACAGTAAGCAATAATCCTTCCTCTGTGACGCGGGTTGTCAAGCTTGTTTGTCGCAGTTCCCCTTTCAGATAAGCATTGCTGGCACCATCGTCTTCATACAAAATGAAAGTACCTGGCGTACCATAAATTTTCGCTGCCAACGTTAAAGGCACATCGCTGGTTAGTGGCATTTTCTGCTGTGGGTTCACCGGAATAATTGCACCATCACGGGCAAACAACGGCAAACGGATCACGCCGTTATAATAAACCGGCTGCTGCTTACGCCACTCACCTTTACTGACTGTCATCTCACCGGTGCGGTAGTCATACCACTTACCCGCAGGCAGATACAGATCCACCGCCTTTTGCCCCATTTTTGCAATTGCCGCCCCCATCAAATCTTTACCCATCATCTTCTGACCTGGCAGATTCAATGCTTTAGGATCACTGCCGAAGTAATAATCCATTGACGGGAAAACCGGCTCAGCCGAATTATTGGCGCGATGGGCAAGTGAGTAAAGGTAAGGGATCAGCTGATAACGCAGTTTGATACTGGCTTTGTTGCTGGCTAGATCGCCCACTCGATCCGGTGCAGTTTCCTTACAGTTACACAGGTTTTCTGTGTGCGGGCGAATCGGCACTTCAAACAACGAACTATAAGCAAACCATTGGGTGTAAGTTTCATTAAGCGCAGCTTCTCGCTCACTTGAAGGTACGCGTAATGCCCCGCGATGGAAACCACCGATATCTGAGCTGTAGTAATCAATGCCAGATAACACCATATTGGGCTGCATACTAAATTGGGTCGACAGGCTTTCTAGATTAGTGCCTATGTCAGCCGACCACATAGTCGCGCCAAAACGCTGGATCCCCGGTGCGCCGGATCGCGACATCATAAACGGACGCATCGCCGTTTTATTACGTTGATAACCCCGATAGATACTCTCTAACCACTTGTAGTTAAATATATTATGCGCATCGTTATGCGGTTTATCACCGAAAAAGACGCCACGGGCGTTATAGATTTCAGGCTCACCAAGATCGGTCCAGTGCCCCATTACCCCCATTTCAATCAAGGGGTCACGTTTCCAATCATGCCAATAATCACCACCAGCAACATTGGTCCAGTCGATCATCCCGCCTTTACCCCACCAATGACCGGCACCATTGGGATCAGTATCGATCGCCTTACCCGTTGTCGGATCTTTTACCAGATAGCCTTTGCCATCTAAGGTCTGATGTTCATCCAGTCCATCACTCACATAAGACTCTTCGATTAACATCATGCCAATTCCTTTCGCCTTTAGAGACTGGATTTTCTTTTCCGGCTCAGGGAAATTTTTGGCATCCCAGGTTAAAGTCCCCATCTGACTGGTTGAGCTGTAACCCTCCACATTACCGAACCACTGCAGATCCATAACCACCCCATCGATCGGGAACGCTTGTTGTTTTAAGGTTTTCAGTTTGTCATCCAGCTCCTGCCAGTTATCAAAACCGTATTCTGACAGCCACATACCGAACATTTTTCGTGGTGGAACCAAAGGATTACCCACCAGCTTCATATATTGCTGTCTGAGTTCAGGTAACCCCTCACCCGCCATCAACAAAAAGCTCGGTTTGCCCTGTGACACCGAAACCTTCCAGGGTGTGGTCATGAAATCCCAGCTAGCAGCATACACAGTATCGAGATACAGAGCATAATTTTGCTTTTGCGGATTAGTTGCGTACAGGATCGGGAATTGAGTATTGCCTGTTGCACCGCCCTGATAGCCTTCCATTTTATTACCACCTTGGCGCTTAAAGCCAAGCCAATTGCTGTTCAACTTACCTGGGGCGTAAAACTCCTGACCCAAACCATTAAGCTGATAGTCGCCTTGCGAAAGCAAAGTAAAACTACGCTCCTTATCAGGACAAATTTCAGTGAGTACCCCGTGTTTGAAAGACACTACGGAAACACACAAACTTTGGGGATTAACTGTCACTTGAAGGTTTTTCGTCGTAAAGCCATCTGAGGTTTTCTTTAGCTTAACGGCTCCATTTAGTTTCGCCGTATTGATCAGTTCAGTCGTTGGTAAAGTGGTGTCTTTCGGCTGAGCCTCGTAGGCAATATGAATGATGTCATCGCTTAACACGTCAATGGCTAGATCCTGCCCCTGCTGTTGTGATTTTTCCAACAACATAGTCTGGTACTGGTTAACAATCTCATCATCAAGTTCTTGTTTCAGCGCGGTAAGAAATGCTTGCTGGCTATAAAAAGTTTTTCCTATTAAAGGCTTAAGCGTTTTACGCACGTTAACTTCAGGGATGGCTTTGCGCATCCGAAAAACATCTACGGCGTCCAATCGGTAGCTGATCTCGCTTTGATAACGAAAGTGTTCGACCTCTGCATAAGTAAGACAACTAACCATAAGTAAACTAGGCACAGCAATTCCCAACATCAAGTGCTGTATTGGCATTTTTTTCATATAATGTGTTTCCGTCGTTATCTTTGAATTTTAATTTGTTTCATAACTGTCGAACTGACATTCAGGATCATTTCCGCATCGATTCGACAGCCATGGTAGACACCGTCATCACGGTATAAAGAAGACATAACCAAAGCACTTCATGTTTCACCCGACAACCCGCCGAGTGAATCGTCTCGACAACATACTAATTAAGCCGGAGCAGAATGTTCCGGCTTTGATTATGGACTAACACAAGCGATAGTTTAATAGAGGCCATTAACGGGTCTCCACTCCCCCACCCTTTATACTCCCCATCTGAAGTATCGAGGATAAATGTGAAATTTAGCCAAGTTGATGTCGGGGATTTTCACCAGTAAACAAATCTAGTCAGTATTAACCTTTCACACCACCCGAAGTCAGTCCACCTACTAACCAGCGCTGTGCCAGTAAGAACACACCAGTGATTGGCAATGCAGATAATACAGCTGCTGCCGCAAAGTCGCCCCACAAGTAGTTTTGTGGATACAGGTATTGTTGCATGCCCACAGCCAGCGTATAGCCATTCACATCCGATAATAACAGTGATGCTACTGGTACTTCGGTTACAGCGCCAATAAAGGATAGAATGAATACCACGGCTAGAATAGGTACCGACAGTGGCAATAATACTAAACGGAATGCTTGCCAAGGCGTCGCACCATCCAGCGCGGCCGCTTCTTCTAACGAACCATCTATCGACTCGAAATAACCTTTGATCGTCCATACATGCAGGGCAATACCACCCAGATAAGCAAAGATCAAACCGCCGTGGGTATTCAACCCCAAGAACGGTACATACTGACCTAACTTATCAAACAATGCATATAAAGCCACCAACGCTAATACTGCAGGGAACATCTGGAAGATCATCATAGCTTTAAGAATGGTTTCTTTACCGCTAAAACGTAATCGTGCAAACGCATAAGCCGAAGTCGTTGATAGTGCGACAATTAAGATAGAAGTGATCCCAGCAACCTTCACCGAATTCCATAACCACAGTAGTACAGGAAATGGCGGCGGTGTTACTGAGCCATCGGCATTAGTAACCGAAAATCCGAGGGCTAAACGCCAGTGATCCAGCGACGGTGCTGAAGGAATAATTTCCCCCGTGGCAAAGTTACCATCACGAAATGAGATAGCGATAACCATGACCAACGGAAATAGAATTACCACCAGCAGGGCGATAAGTGCGAAATGTGCAGCCCACACACGATATTTTAATGAATTACCTTGTACCATTGCCATAATATGGCTCCTTACTTACGCTGGCTATTTTTCTGACAGCTTAGCGAAATGAAGATTAAATAATGCGAGACCACCAACCAATAAGAAAATAAGCGTGGTAATTGCGCTGGCTAAACCAAAGTCCTGACCACCCCCGCCCTCAAAGGCGATGCGGTAGGTATAGTTCACTAACAGATCAGTATAACCCGCCGGTTCACTGGTCCCTATCATGTTTGGTCCGCCCTTCGTTAACAACTGAATCAATACAAAGTTATTAAAGTTAAACGAGAAGCTGGCAATCATTAATGGCATTAGCGGTTTCAGCATCATCGGAAACGTAATGTTCTTGAAGTTTTGTAACGGCCCTGCACCATCTAACGCTGATGCTTCATATAAGTCATCCGGAATAGATTTTAACATTCCCATACATAGAATCATCATGTAAGGGAAACCCAACCAAATATTCACAATCAATACCATGGCTTTGGCTGACAAAGGATCCGAGAACCAGCTTGGTGAAAAGCCAAATAACGCTTCCAACACCATATTGATTTCACCAAAACTTTGATTAAATAACCCTTTAAAGATCAAGATAGAGATGAATGAAGGTACAGCATATGGCAAGATCAGTAGCATGCGATAAATGGCACGTCCGCGCAATGCTTCCCATTGTACGATACTAGCCAAAACCATGCCAATAATGAGACTTATGCCAACCGATAATACTGAAAATATCACTGTCCAGATAAAAATACTGACGAAGGGTTCTTTGATACCGTCATCTTGCCAAATGCGCTCAAAGTTAGCAGTACCAATCACAACACTGAAACCCGGTGATACTGGATCACCGATATAGTTACCCTCACCATCGATGGCTTGATAAAAACCGATATCCATATCCGGCAACAGAATCTCATGAGTTTGATTGTTGACGAGAGTAGTACCGTCTTTCCTTAAGGTATACAGGGGTTGCACAGCAGCAAATTTGCGTAAGCCACTCATGCGGATTTCGTTGCCGTCCGGCAGCACCAAATCGATGGAACTCAGGGCTGCACGATAGCTGATAATTTCTTTTATCTTCGATTTTTCACCAATAACAGTATCGATAGGGCTTAGTTCAAAACGCTGCACAGCCGGTTTTTCCAGATTAATCGTATCTGTTACCAATAGTTGTTCACCGTCTTTAACGGCTAAACGGTGACCGTCTTCAGTGCGATACAGCTCAAAGCGGTAGCTCTCACCACTTTGGAAGGTGCGGTCTAGCAACACTGATCGTGCCCGTTCAAACGACAATTGATTTTTAGCACTGTAGTTAGTGAAAGCGATTCCTACGGTATAAACTAGGGGGAAAATAATAAACAAGATCATCCCGGCTATACCAGGAAAAATATAACGGTGAGCGTAAGTTTTCTTACTGCCAAAAATAAACAGCCCTAACGATGTTAAGACAAGCGTTAACACGGCAAACGATGTTTCTCCATGTGCATACATGATAACGGCCGCATAACCATTGACTACACCAATAAGGGTAAGAATAAACCACTTAAGTAAACGCGAATAATTTAATGTTGAATCGACTTGTTCTGAAGTCAGTTCCGATTCTGGAGTATCGCCAAGAATTTCTGATACTTTCACAGTCTGCATTGAAGAACCTACCTAATAAATAGCAAGAGGAGAGATAACCTCTCCTCATATATCATTATTTTTTATTACTAAGTGGTCACTTAGTCATCTGTTTTTCTGCATCACTTAATGCTGCAGAAATAGACTGACGACCATCAACAATATTAACGATGGCATTACTGGTTGCGCCCCAGAACGCAGTCATTTGCGGGATGTTTGGCATGATTTCACCATTCATCGCATTTTTCATGGTTGCAGCAATACGAACATCACCGTCCAATTCTTGCTGGTACGATTTAAGCGCTACAGCACCCAGTGGCTTATCCTTGTTCACTTGTTTTAGCCCTTCATTCGTAATCAAGTAATTTTCAAGAAACTCAACTGCAAGGTCTTTGTTTGGCGACGCGGTACTAATACCAGCAGTAAGTATACCAACGAAAGGCTTAGAAGGACTGCCATTAAATCTCGGTAATTCAGTAACACCATAATTCAGACCAGATTTTTCTATGTTAGCCCATGCCCAAGGACCATTGATGGTCATGGCTACATTACCTTTGTTAAACTCTGATTCAGATACGGAGTAGTCCATATCCGGAGAGATAACACCGTTATCTAGCAGTTTTTTAATAAACTGCATACTGTTTTTTACGCCTTTGTTATTCAGCCCTACATCTTTCACATCATAACCAGTGGCATTTACTTTAAATGCATAACCACCGTCAGCAGCCATTAGCGGCCAAGTGAAGTACGGTTCTTTTAGATTCCACATAATTGCCGACTTGCCCTGAGTTTTAAGCTGCTTGTCTAATGCCGCTATATCTTCCCAGTTCTTTGGTGGGGTTTTAATTAAGTCTTTATTATAGATAAGTGACAGTGCTTCAACCGCTACCGGGTAACCAACATATTTACCCTTATATTTTACCGCATCCCAAGTAAAATCAATCAGGCTGTCTTTAAATTCTGGTGAAGGTTTGATTTCAGCCAATAAACCCGCTTGCGCATAACCACCGAAACGGTCATGAGCCCAAAAAATAATATCAGGACCATCGCCAACAGCCGCTACTTGCGCAAACTTGTCTTGTAAGCCATCTGGATGCACAACAGTTACCTTAATGCCGGTATCAGCTTCAAATAGCTTACCGACTTCAGCAAGACCGTTGTAACCTTTATCACCGTTAATCCAAATTGTTAACTGGCCTTCTTCAATAGCAGCAAAGGCAGAAAAAGAATTCATTGCAGTTAGTAGTGCTACCGCCGTTAAGGTTTTTCTCATCACTTATATCCTTATTAAATTAGCGTTCAAACTTACCAGACAAGTTGTCTGCGTTGGAGGGTATAGTCATACAAAAATCCATTGCCTACATCATCCTTTATCCTACGCCTAGCTCCCGCAAAGCCAAAAGCGTGAACTTGAACAATATATTTTACTTAGTTGATTAATAAAGGTGATAAAAATGCGATGGCTCGCACACTAATCAGTAATTAAATACCTATTTAGAGCGATAATAAAGCAACAATAATTAAAATGTGATCTATGCACTCCTCCTATCAACTCCACCCTAAAAGTTTTTGCCAAGGATGATGCAGTGCAAGGGCATATAAAACACACTATCAACATCGAAGAATGCTGTGTAAGATATTCTAATTAATCATAAAAAAGGACTCGTGAGATGGCAAGTGTCACGTTAAAAAATGTATGTAAAGCCTATGATGATGTGCTTATTTCTGAAAACATAAATCTCGAAATAAAGGATGGTGAATTTGTCGTTTTCGTGGGGCCGTCAGGTTGCGGTAAGTCAACCTTGTTACGTTGTATTGCCGGACTTGAAGATATCACCTCTGGGGATTTATATATTGACGGTAAACGCATGAATGATGTCGAACCTTCAAAACGCGGGGTCGGCATGGTATTCCAATCTTATGCACTGTACCCCCACTTAGATTTAACCGATAACATGTCATTTGGCCTAAAATTAGCAAAAGCAGATAAACAGTTAATTAAAGATCGGGTGAAACATGCCGCTGATATTCTTCAGCTAACACCATTACTCCATCGCAAACCTAAATCGTTATCCGGTGGTCAACGTCAACGCGTCGCGATTGGCCGAACCCTAGTATCACAACCAAAAGTATTTTTATTAGATGAACCGCTGTCAAATTTGGATGCTGCATTACGGGTAAAAATGCGCATTGAATTAGCCAAACTACACAAGCAATTGGGCTGTACGATGATCTACGTAACCCATGATCAAGTTGAAGCAATGACCATGGCCGATAAGATCGTCGTACTCGATGGTGGTAGTGTGGCACAATTCGGCGCACCGTTAGATATTTATCATTATCCTAAAAATCTATTTGTTGCCGGTTTTATTGGTTCACCAAAAATGAATTTTATTAACGTGCATATCCAAACAGCAGAAGCTGAACGTGTAGAAGTACTGTTACCTAATTGCCAGAGTATTTGGATCCCTGTGGATGGAAAAACCGTCAATGCCGGTGATGAGATGATCCTCGGTATTCGCCCAGAACACTTAGTATCAACTGAACACGCCGATATCGTGATTAAGGGTGAAACTATCGTAGTAGAAAAACTGGGTAATGAAACACAAGTCTATTTGCACATTGAAGGCAGTGACGAAGATGTGATCTATCGCGTTGCTGATACACTATCCATTGATGCTGGTGAGAAATTGGATATTGGTATTCCAGCACACCGTTGCCATTTGTTCCACAAAGATGGCCGTGCTTGTCAGCGCTTACATAAAGAAACGACGAGTTAATTCAACGATAAACAATAAACGCAGCCAATACCTCATGGTATTGGCTATTTGACCACCTACATTGCCGTTAGGTTTGTAGGTATTTAGCTTGAATTTATTTAGAAACTTAACGCTATCATTTAAAATATCAAGCCTTGTCATAGTTTTACTGTGTTCATTGCTGTTTATTTCTGTAAATCTCATCGTTAATAGTCGCGCCGTTGTTGAAAACATCGTCTTAGATTCTGAAATCCGGCAATTTTATTCAAACATCAATAATTAATGGAAAGACATTCTCAAAGCCTATGAATTTTCAGAAGATATCGGCATGAAGTTTTCAGCGAGAGCGGTGGAACAAGAAGAGTTAGAAGCAGCCACCAATAAAGTGGAAACGCTGATTAACGATTACGTTGCCAGTTTATTGACTGCGAGCACTGCTCTTGAACGTGAATGGAACTCAGTACTGAAACTCAGCCAAGAGGACAGCGTATTTTATACTCGGGACCAACTTGTAGAACGAGCTGAACATCTTAATTCATCGCGATTAACATTAACCTATGTTTGGCTAACCAAAGCCACTTTTGTCGTCCGAAAAAAAAGCAGAAAAGGCAGCTCACCTCGCTTTTAAACCAGTGATTGACACCATTGACGCCATCAATCTGATGCATGACGAATTGGTCAGAAAAAATCATTGCGGCTCAAAATAAAATTGTTATTCAATCGACGATTCTAGCGATCAGCATTTTTTTATCGTTATTATTATTTCCTTATTCATGCTTCGGAAACTGAAGAAAGATCTACAGTCGATTGTTTCAGTGACACATGGCCTAGCCAAAGGTGACCTAAGCCGAACGATCGACGTTGGAGACGATCAGGACGAAATTAGCTAAATTAAAAGATCGGTATTCAGCATGACTGACAACTTGAATAATATTTTTAAGTCCGTCACTTCATTGGCTAACAATTTAAACGAGTCAACAGATGGCCTGCTTAGTGACAACAAGCAAAAGATTAATGACGCAGAGTTTCAATACTCACAAATGACCAAACTTTCTGGTTCTCTCGACGAGCTTTATTCAATTTCAACACAGGTGTCTGAACATGCAGACGGCGCACTTACTAAATCAAATGATGCAATTGAATCGGCCAAAAAAGGTAACATAATTGTCAATGAAACGATTGCGTCTATTGAAGGTTTAGCTGGAGAGATTAAAAACTCAGTCTCAGCCATTCAACAACTGGATACTGAAGCTGACAACATTACTAATATTCTGGAAGTCATCAAGAGCATTTCCGAACAAACTGAGATAGTAAAACTGCGATGTAAGACGTGCTCAAACAAAAATGAATACCATTAAGGTGTAGCTTTAATGTTGCTCTACAATGGTGTTTTTCCAAATTAAAATAGCGGAAATACATTTCCAACTGTTTATCTGAAATAGTATCGAAAGGTTGCCCAAAATACTTATACAGTTGATTTATAACATAACGGTAAGAGTTCCGTGTTCGCTCAGAGTAACCTCTTAAGGTGATTTCTTCGTTGAATTGTTGCAGTAGTTGTCGCAGTTGTCGCATGACATACCTCCTAAGCAGGGATGGTCCCTAGAGGTAAGTGTGGAACAATTGGTGAGATTTTGGCTCCGCGCAGCGGCTTAGTTCAACATTTGTATAACAGGACTCTCGATTTCCCAAATTCATTCACCCAATAAAAGTAGATTAATCCATTGAAAAATAAGATTATACTTCAAATTTATTAATTACATGTTTATGGGAAAGCGAGCCGTCCTGTAAATTATTTATTTAGTCTTATAAGTTATATAAAAAGCTAGCTATATAATTGATTATATTGAGATTAATTCTAGACTACAAGATAAACCTGACTGCCTTTTGACAAATTGAGACAGCGTTCACCGAAATACCAATAACACTGTATAAAATCAGCCAATCTAGTCTTTTTTCATTACACATACAGTAACCTCCCTATTTATTTTAATGGATTTATTTCATGTCTAGAAGCCAACGACTCTTTGACTTACTCCAGCTGTTACGCTGTCATAAATACCCTGTCTCAGCTGCACACTTAGCTCAAGAACTGAATGTAAGTGTTCGTACTATCTACCGTGATATAGCGACATTACAAGCACAAGGTGCAGAGATTGAAGGCGAAGCAGGGCTTGGCTACATATTGAAACCGACGTTTACGCTGCCTCCATTAATGTTTTCAACAGAAGAGTTAGAGGCTCTCCTGTTAGGAGCTGATTGGATTAGCAAACAGGCTAATGGTGAATTTAGTAATGCCGCAAAAAACGCTATTGCTAAAATATCATCAGTATTACCAGAAAATCACATTGTGAAGCGAAGCCCGGATATCATGCGTGTAGCTTCTATCATTGAAGTACCAGAATTAACGACAGAACTATCATATATTAGAGATGCCATCAAACATCAGAATAAAGCTGAGATTGACTATCACGATTCTCAAGGGAATCCTAGCTCGCGGATAATATGGCCTATTCTGATAGGGTTATTCCAGTACCACTATGTTCTAGTGGTGTGGTGTGAGACAAGAGATACATTTCGTAATTTTAGGCTCGATAGAATAGATCAGTGGCAGTCCCTTGAGCAAAAGTACCAACCTAATCGTCGTGATTTACTGAAACAATGGCAGGAAATAGAAGGGATTAGTGAGAAAGAAATTCGCTTGTTCTTTATGTCGAAAATATTGAAATCAGCAAAAACTTTTACACCAATACTTTTGAATGTGACGGTGAGGTTTTATCGCCAACATTTATCTCTTTCTCATTAGGCGATGGTGTTAGTGTTGAGTTAAAACAGCTCGCACAAGTTTCCCCGAAAGCTCATATTACTGGTGGCGGTACAGAACTATCCTTAATGGTAGATAATTCAAAAGTATTACATCGTCTTTACGAACAATGGAAAAACAAAGGAGTTAAATTCATTCAAACTCCGGTAGAGTTAATTTTTGGTATTACATTTGTTGCGATTGATCCTGATGGACATCGAATTAGGGTCTTTACGCAGAATAAAAAGAGTCAAAATCAAAACCAAAATGGTCTGTAAATTTCTGATCTTCCGATGCAATGATCGCCATTGCAGCATTTTAGCCATGTTTTCGTAGGGCTCCCAATCTAAAAGTATTATTTTTTATCGGCAAAGCTCTCTTGAATAATAAAGGTGGTAGTAAAAGGATCCAACCAACGCAAAGCCCCCTGTGTCGGACATTCCTGTCGATTGCGCCACAAGTTCACAGAAAAACCTTTTGCATGTGAATGATCTAGGTAGATATGGCTATGCGTTTTTTCATCATGCCCGTTAAACTAGTCTGAAGTGTAATTCATTTTGTAATCAATTGCTTGCAACCAATAGCCAGAGCGCTCATTATATTAAATTATAATAATATATATGCCTAAGGTTGTCGGATATCTTATGAATAAATTTGTCTCCAAGCGAAATACAGATGCCAGTCACTACAAAGATAATCGCGCTCAAGTGGAACTACTCTATTCAATAGTTGCGGTCGTCATACTGATAGCGTTTTCACTTTATTTCGAAGTGGATTTTGTGGAAACGCTGTATGACTACACACGAGAATACGAAGACTGGGAACTGGATGAGTTAATTTTCAGTTTTCTGTGGATTGCGATTGTAGCTGTCATTTACGCAGTCCGACGTGTAATTGATATTATCGATCTCAACAAGACCAATGCATACAATGCAAATCATGACTCACTAACGGGACTCCCAAACAGAGGTTTCGCTCAATACTTAATGGGCAAAATGCTGCATAGAGCGAACCGCGGCAATCACTCCGTCGCCGTTATCTTTCTGGATTTAAATGAGTTTAAGAATATTAACGATTCCTTTGGACATGATCATGGTGATTTACTAATAAAAAAAATCGGTCACAGGCTCTCATCAACCATTAGAGGTGAAGAAGTTGTTTCTCGGCTGGGAGGAGATGAATTCTTGATTATCGCTGAGTTTTCTGACGGTATAAATCCTCTAGAACCTCTAATTGAACGGATTAAAGAATGCACTAAAGAACCATTTGATATATTTGGTAAATCTATAAGCTCTAGCTTTAGTATTGGTGTCGCAGCTTCCCCCGAACACGGAACATCAGTAAATAGCCTTTTGGTCGCTGCTGATACTGCTATGTATGAAGCTAAACGAAATAAAGATTCGCCCGTATTTTACTATACAAATGAAATAGGCGAACGTAATAAAGAGTACTTGAAGTTATCGTCAAACCTTAAATCCGCAATTATTAACAAAGATCTTTACCTGGTTTTTCAGCCTATTGTTAATACCTACTCAGGAAAGGTCGAAGGGTATGAAGCGCTGACAAGGTGGGAGTTAAATGGTAATTCAATAAACCCAGAACGTATTATTTCAATTGCTGAAAACATTGGTTTATCAGAGGCATTTTTTTGCTGGTTAATAAATACAGCATTAGAAGAAAGCGCTCTTTTTAAGATGCCTGAGCAGTTTATCTCCATCAATGTAACGGTTAAACAATTTCTATCCGAAAACTTTTTGCCCATAATGGAAGATGCAATATCCAAATATAAAAATACAATCATTAATCTAGAGATAACAGAAAGTTCGATACTAGCAGATTATGACAAAGCGATAAACACTATTCGCCGGCTTAAAAAGCTAGGGATAAAAGTGATGATCGATGACTTTGGGACGGGTTATTCATCGCTAGGTAGATTGAGAGACCTTGATATAGATAAAATAAAAATCGATAAGTCCTTCTTGGTTGATGTAGTGCGTATTAACATGAAGGAGATCGCTCAATAACATTCATGGAGATCACTTTTTTCTCCGTCTGTAGAGCTAGGTTTAATTTATACTGAGTGATCTCCATCAGTCAAGTTATTGGTCATTTTTCGCATTGATTCGCCCTCTAATTCTATCTTTATCGAGCCATGTACCAGTCGGTCCAGAATTGCATCAGCATGCGTCGATTCTCCGATCATTTTGTACCAATGTTCTTGCGGTAATTGACTGGCAATTAAAGTCGATTTACTGTCATATCGGGCATCAATCAGTTCAAGTAAATCGCTTCGTTGCTGTGCATTTAATGGCTCCAGTCCCCAATCATCCAAGATCAGTAAATCTGCATTGGTTAACTTTCCTATCAGTTTTCGATAGGTTCCGTCAGCCTGTGCAAAAAACATTTTTTCGAGTAGTTCTTTCAGCCTAAAATAAAATACGCTTTGCCCTTGTTGGCAATGCTGATGCCCGAAGGCACAGGCAAGGTATGTTTTGCCACACCCTGTTGCCCCGGTGATCAATATATTTTGATGTAATCGCAACCACTCGCCCTGCGCCAAGGTTCGGATCTGTGACTTATTCAGGTTGCGCTTGGCACGATAATCTAACTGCTCTATGCCAGCATGAACTCTGAATTTAGCTTGCCGTGTTAAGCGCGCTATTTTACGTTGTGAACGTGCGTTAAGCTCATTATCAAGCAGTAAGCTTAGCCTTTCTTCGAACGCGAGTTCTCGGTAATGCGTCGGCTGTTCCGTCTGTAATGTGAGGGCGTCTTTGATGCCGGACAAACCAAGCGTAGTCAGTTGATTATAAATTGTTTTCATTCCATTTCCCTTAATGATAATACGTATTGCCACGCACATTGTTGTGCTCTATTTCTGCTAATAGATCTAACTGTTGTTCAGGTAGTGGTTGGTTATCTAGGCCTTTTTTAAGAATAGATTTGATACCCGCTAATCTTCTTATTCCTGTATGTAAAGCGCGTCCACATGCAGCCTCTAAGCGCGGTGTTGTGTATTGTTTACCTAGCGCAAGCAATCCTAAGCAAACGCGGTAAGCTTGCTCAGGATGTGGCCTTTCTTGCATTAACAGAGTGACGAGCTCTTCTGTTTTTGGGCCAATATCTTGCGCCCATTTCTCAAATCGTTGCGGTGACCATTCCCCTTGTTTTCGATGTGAAACAGGCATATGAGCATCAAGCGTGCTGTGTCCACCAATCTTGTGAGAACGAGGATGCACCGCTACACACTCTCCCTGATGGTATACTGTGACGAGTTCACCGGTAATATGCGCTTCGAGTTTTTTCTTTATCAGTGAATGCGGTACAGAGTAATAATGCTTTTCTATATCAATGTGATAGTCGATATGTACAGTCACCATTTTCACTTGGGTATAGATATACGGTTCAAGGGGTAAGGGTTTCAATTCTGGCTTATCAATGGCAATAAATTGTGAATGACGCGTACCAGGATGCACTTTCATGGCCCGTTGATTGAGTTCAAGTAGCAATTCTTCGATCCGGATATTTAATTGTCGCAAAGAAAAAAAGTCTTCATGCCTCAATGCGGCCATGATCCAGCGCTCTACGATCTGTACAGCCACTTCAGCTTTGGCTTTATCCTTGGGTTTATAAGGGCGAGCCGGCACGATGACCGTATTATAATGCGCAGCCATCTGTGAATACGTCGGGTTAATATCGGGATCATAGCGACACGATCTGGTTGTACCGCTTTTTAAGTTGTCTGGGATCAAGAGCTCAGGAACACCGCCTAAAAAGGTGAAACAGCGAGCGTGGCTCATCACCCAATTTTCTAGACCTTGGGTCCACGTGGCTTCTGCATAGGTGTAATTAGAGGCACCCATCACGGCAACAAAAATTTGTGCCGTTTTAATTTCACCGGTTGTAGGATCAATAATGTTCATCGTCGGCCCACAGTAATCAATAAATAGTTTTTCACCCGCCTTATGCTGTTGTCGCATCGATGGTTTTTGACAACCAAGCCATTTCTTATATAGCCGGCAGAAGTGATTGTAACTATAGAATTTATTGTTATTTCGTTCTCTGTATTCTTCCCATAGTAATTGCAGAGTCATTGTTTTTGGCTTGAGTTCTTGATGGATCACCGACCAATCTGGGGTGGTGATTTGGGGATTGGTTTTGACGGTAGTGTGCAGAAATTTTTGATGAAGAGTCACATCATCCCATTCCTCAGATAACGGCCATGAGGTGATCCCCATTTGGGCTGCTCGATTGGCATAACGAGATACCACTGAGGGGGAGATAGATAAACTTTTAGCGACTTGACGATGGCTCAGTGAACAACCGTATTTGAGTCTAAGGATCTCTTTTAATTTACGCATAGATATAGGTGCCGTTGGCATAGTCATTCCCTTCATCAAAATGAACAGAATAACGGTTAAATACACCTACAGGGCAGTGAAAAAAGCAAGTTTGTCCAATAACATTCATGGAGATCACTCAATAACATTTCAGGGTAAAAGTGATCTTCATGAATGTTATTAGCTGATCTTGATTGAGGTTATTGGGTGATCTCCATCGATGTTATTAGGTGATCTCCATGGTGGTTAATATGCAGATGTAGCACTAAATGGTAAAAATGCAAAAATATTTGAGGGTATTTTTGGTCTGGCTACCACGTTAGAAATCGAGGTAGTAGCCGAAGGACTTGAAACTATTGAGCAACTACAATTTTTACGTAAATTCCCCCCAATGCTTGTCCAAGGTTACTTGCTCCAGAAACCAGCATTAAAAGAAAACCAGAAGCCAGAATCAATAATCCGCAACATCATGAATTGTAACGAGTAGAAACTAAAATGATAACCTTGGGAAGGTAAGGCTAAGCAATAAATAAAACCAGCGTTGTGCAAGTAAGAACACCGCCGTAATTGGTAATGCCGACAACACAGCTGCCGCGGCAAATTTACGTAACCCGCTCATGCGAATTTCATGACCATTAGGTAATACCAAGTCCACCGTCTTTAATCGCAAGGCGGTAACCATTCATTAACCCAATCAGTGTGAGGGTGCACCATTTGATAAAATGCGGCTATCACTCGCCAGTTGTTGTTGGAACGATGTCAGCGCAACCGCGCCCAATGGTTTGTCGTTATTCACTTTAGCCAAACCTTCATTGGTCAATAAATAGTTTTCGATAAATTCAACCGCTAAATCTTTATTTGGTGACGCAGTACTGATACCCGCGGTTAATATCCCAACAAACGGTTTCGAATGCTGGCCATTAAATTTCGGTAACTCAACGACGCCATAATTAATCTCTGACTTGTCTATGTTGCCTCATGCCCACGGACCATTGATCGTCATCGCCACATTACCTTTGATAAACTCAGACTCTGATACTGAGTAATCCATATCCGGTGAAATGACGTTATCTGCTAATAGTTTTTGTACTAACTGCATACTGCTTTTAACGCCCGCATTATTCACGCCAGCATCTTTCACATCATACCCGTTAGCATTGGCTTTAAAGGCATAACCACCGTTTGCCGCCATTAACGGCCAAGTGAAGTACGGTTCTTTTAGATTCCACATAATTGCCGACTTGCCCTGGGTTTTAAGCTGCTAGTCTTAACCCCCTCTTTGTGGATGTTGATAGCAGCGTTATGGTCGCCTAGCTATTTTGCGGGTTCTTGCGGTGGTACTAATTTAGATGTTATTGCAAAATACATTGTGCATCAAAACAGGCCTAAGTAATGTTAATGCCGCTATGGAGGCATAGGTTTAGGGGGTAGTATCAGGGATTGGTTTGGTGATTGAGGTATTTATCTTCAAAATGCTGCCAACGTCTCCACCTATCACCGTCATGCTGATTATCTTAGCGGTGGTCACCTGAGCCTCGATCCTCGAAGCCGCTGGCGGTCTCAAATATATGCTGCAAGTTGCTGAGCGAATTTTAAGAAAGAATCCTAAATGCGTGACGCTCATCGCCCCTTTTGTTACCTATACAATGACATTTTTGGTATTGCTTGGATGTCAGATATTTATTTCCAATACGCGATGCCGCAATTCAAAGCCAGTATAGTTGATATGGTCACACAGCACCCTTGAACGTTTGCGTTATCGCTGTCCATCGTCTCGGTAGTGGTTAACTCACAAGCGGCAACAGCGCGCATGATGTTACCCGTCGGTTTGGCGCTAGGACTCGAACCTGCGTTAGTGATTGGTTAAAAACCCTAAGTTAATTAAAAAAAAAGCCATTAAGTATTCATACTTAATGGCTTTTACTCAATAAAATAAAAATGAACGAGATTACTTCAGTTTAAATTGAGCCACAATTGATTTCAGTTGCTCATTGGCAACAGCAACATTTACCGATTCTTGAGCGGTAGCTTGACCGTTTATGGCTAGCTCTTGCGCCATTTCACGGATCGCAGTCATGTTACGCGTCACTTCATGAGAAACACTGCTTTGTTCCTCGGCCGCGGTGGCAATTTGCGTGTTTAAATCATTAATTTTCGTTACAGAACTCGCGATATGATCCAAATTCTCAGCTACCGTGTAGGTGTTTTTAGCAGCCTCTTGGCAAGTTTCTTGGGTCATATCCATCGCTAAAATCGCCGAACTTGAACCCGCAGTTAATGCATCCAGCGTTTCTTTGATTTCAGCCGTACTCACTTGCGTTCTCGCTGCTAGCGCACGCACTTCATCAGCAACAACAGCAAAACCACGACCTTGTTCACCCGCTCGCGCCGCTTCAATTGCCGCGTTAAGCGCAAGTAGATTTGTTTGTTCAGCAATCTCGCCGATCACATTAAGTACTTTAGTGATAGCTTGCGTGTTTTTCTCAATGTCTTGGATACTTTTTGATGAACTTTCTACATTTTCAACCAGCTTCGAGACCGTTGATGTGGTCGATGTAACCGTCAGTTTCGATATATTTACCTGCTTATTCATTGCATCTGTAAATTGTGACGCTTCCTCAGCATTGCTGGCAACATCATTCGCCGTGGCACTCATTTCTTCTACTGCGGCTGCAATTTGGTCGGTTTCAATTGAGTGAGCATCCAATACTTGATTATTACTCACAGTTTGCTGTTCTAGTTTTCCTACACTTTCGGAAATATGTTGTGAAGAGTTATCGATCTCTAACATCAAGGTTTGCAGATTCGTAATGAAAGCATTAATACCTGCCGAAATATCACCTAAGTCATCGTTACTTTCAACCGGTAAGCGACGCGTTAAATCACCATTACCTTTAGATAAATCCATGACCACTTCTTTCAGTGATACAATCGGACGATACACGATATTCAGTACGGTAATGGTCAAGAACAAACCAATAGCGAGCATAATAGCAGAGACCACAATCGCACTTTCAAACGCTTCATCGACTTCTGCATAAGCCACAGACTTATCAACACCAATAAATAAGTACCAGCGCTTGCCATTGACCAGTGTAATTTCTCGCGTAAAGGCTAATTTATCAACACCCGCTACCGTATAAGCCGTGGTGTTCGCACGCCCACTTAACATACCGGTTTTAACATTACTCATGCCGATATCAGATAAATTAACCCCCCTTCTCAATACCGTTGAATTTGATGCTAATGCATAACCGTCACTATCTATAATGGCGGTGACAGAACCAGGATAATTAACATTTTTAACTGTTTGTTCAAGGATGCTTAAATCAATATCACCCAGTAACACACCATTACCTAAGTTACGAACAACTGAAATAACCGG
Source organism: Moritella yayanosii (assembly GCF_900465055.1). Lineage (NCBI taxonomy): Bacteria > Pseudomonadati > Pseudomonadota > Gammaproteobacteria > Alteromonadales > Moritellaceae > Moritella > Moritella yayanosii. The sequence continues at coordinate 1,852,110 of NZ_LS483250.1, forward strand.
AAGACCTGTGCCTATGTCGTTATAAATATCGGAAATATCGAGCGTTGCAGCGTTTTTACCTAGGCGATACCAAGGACGTTGACGTGCATCATAACGCGCTGTAATAGCAACGCCATTAACCCAGCTTGGATCTTGTGCAGTGGAATAAGTGACACCATCATCAAAAGCGATAAATACACCGCCAAAGCCACTGGTTTCTTTTATGAGTCGCGCGATGCTGACGTAATCATCACCTAGGCTATTTGACTTGTATTGTTGGGTAATGGCATTAAGCGCATCCGTTTTTGCTGTAAACCAATCTTCAATTTTATTGGCTTCGTAGTTTACGATTGTACTCGACAGCAGGTTCACATCTTCAATAGTTTTAGATTTAATTATATTATAAGAAATTATGTTTGAAACAAGTAAAATAGCGGTCAGTAAGATAACTACCGACAATATGATGAGTCTTTTGAATCCTAAATTTTTTAACATTATTTTATTCCACAATGAGATAGATCAGAGATTAACTGCTAAGATAATTTACATCCATAAAAATTAGCAGCTTTAGTGTCTAACAAACTTAGAATATGACTTTAAAGTCACCTCATACTCTTCGTTTCGCCCTTCATTCTCTATTTATAATTCCATAATAACGAGAATAACTCCATAATAACGAGAATATTCTGAATAATCCTCAATGACACAATGTAGTGTATCGGCGATTTCTCATAAAACATTAATAAAAAACAAAAAAAACGCCACCAATAAGGTGACGCTCTTTTCTCTGGATTAAACTTCTTCTAGAATTCTAGTGTCTACGTTTCCTTTTTTTGGCTCTATTTCAACCTCTTTAAGTAACGCAGTAAAGTGGCGTAGTACTGGCGGTTCGTAAGTAAAGTCCAGACCTTTCACGTTTGCTGCGTTTTCTTTCACTTTTTGGAATGCTTCAATAACAAAGTCCATATGGGTTTACGTATACGTGGCACGTGGAATCGTAAGGCGAAGTAGTTCGACAGTGCGACCATCTTCTTACGGTCTAGCCCGTTCTCCATTTCACGTTTATTGATAAGCACAGGGATATAATGATGTTTATTTGGTAGCAAGTCGCAGATTAGGTAAGGAAGTCATATGGACAAGGTGTCGGCTGCGCGACACCTGTTTTTATACGTTAAATTCAAGCAAAAAATAACGCCGGACTAATATTATATTTCGTTGAAATAGCCTGAATATGTTCTTTGGTTAGCTTGCGAGTGCCATTAAGGATCATGGAAACTAAGCTTTTGCCGCCAATGACATCTTTCAAGTCATCAGCTTTCAGTTGGTATTGATCCATTAAAACGCGTAATGTTGCCACGCCATCATCTAAGCTTTCAATACGAGCATTAAATTCAGCGAATTCATCAGCAGTGTCTTCCCAACGCTCGATCGAAACAGCTAATACTTCGATTAATGATTTATACACATCGTACTCTTCAATCAAGTCATCCATTAACGCTAAAGCGTCTGTGTACTCTTCATCTGTTGATATATGACCCACAAAGCTAGCCATTGAAAATAACTCTAATGCAGTTGATTTTACTTGATTAAAATTTTTCATTTTGACTCCTTAGCATATTTTGAACATAGCTTATCGTATTCAGCATGAGGGACTATGCACTTAACAAACATTCGATTATCTCGAAATTCAATAAAAGTAATTAGCCGTAAATTATTGCCACCAATATCGAGAACATACCATTTATCTTTATACTTAAAGTTGTCTAAGCTTGGATATACATTTTTCATCTCTAATGGATTTGAAAAATTATTACTTTTAAACGACTTATATAATGCTTCAATGGCTGCCGCATCATTCGGATATTTTCGTGCTGCATCACTGAATGGCTTTCTTGATATTACGTGCATAAACACCCCTAAGTTCACTAAATGTGAATATAGCATCAATTAGGACAATTCACAAGTTGTGAAATATGCTCGTTAAGCTTTAGCAAACTGATAAGTACGATAACCACCAATTAAGTTACGTGCTTTAAAGCCATAATTCACTAATTGACGATATGCCACGTAGCCCTACCTGACAGTAGATAATGATCTCTTTGTCTTTTGGCAACTCATGCATGCGTTGACGCAATTGATCAACGGGAATATTGATAGGCTCACCAATGTAACCTAACTTCTCTAGCTCACCAGGATTACGTACATCAAGCAGTAATTGGTTTTCGGTTAAGTGATCAATTTCATCAAAATGGATCGCGGTTGGCTTGCCAGTGACAAAGTCTTGTTCTTCAATGGCACCACCAACCACAGTGGCATAAGTTGGCTTATTCTGTTCAAGAGTGTGGATTATTTTATCCATATCAGGAATATTACGTAGCGAATACGTTAACGGATTATCAATACCCGGAATAGACGGCAAACCACAGTTAGCAAAAGATACAAACGGACCGCGCTCAAACATGATTATTTGCGCATCTTCACTTAAACGGCGAGCGCGTGCCGCAGCCGACGCACCACCAGCAACACCACCAATAATTACAATCTTTGTCATCGCTATTCACTCCACATTTGAGATTAATTAATTTTAATTTGTGAACACACTATAAAACATAATATTAGCAAAGACTAATGTAGGTTAATCTAATTAAGTTAAACCTAAATAAGCATTGACTAATTTAACTTCAGACGTACACTAGGTAACATCAAATTGGATAGCAAGGGACGTCATCATGGAAATGAGCGACATGAAAGAGCGTGCAACCGAAGTTGCCGACGTATTAAAAACCATGACACACCCAGAACGATTAATGGTGTTATGCCAACTTGTTAATGGTGAGGTAAGCGCGAGCCAACTACAGGAAAACTCGACGTTAAGTCAGTCTGCATTTTCACAACATTTAGCGGTGCTAAGAAAAAACAATATTGTGAAGGTACGTAAAGAATCTCAATCTGTTTTTTATTCTTTGGCTGATAAACGTATCGAAGCGTTAATTGCGAGTTTTTATAAAATATTTTGTGAATAATGTTAAGTAGAGGTCAGGATGGAATTTACAATCCCTTGGGCATCATTGTTCGGCGGTATGTTACTTGGTTTATCGGCGATAGTATTGATGTTATTTAGCGGTAAAGTAGCGGGTATCAGTGGGATCATAGGCGGGTTATTAACGCCTAAAAAAAATGAAACCCGTTGGCGTGGTGCTTTTTTAGTGAGCATGGTATTAAGTATATTAGTCGTTGCGCCTTTCGGGTTTTCACTGCCTGATGTGAGCGATAATAATATTTTCGTCGTGATACTGGCAGGTTTATTGGTTGGCTTTGGCTCGCGTTTAGGTAATGGCTGTACCAGCGGTCATGGCATCGTGGGCATGGGTCGTTTTTCTAAACGTTCTATTTATGCAACCTGTGCTTTTATGGCATCAGCAATGTTGATGGTACTTATCCGTCGTCTACTTGGGGTATTGTAATGATTAAACCTAGCCTGTTTCAATCTAAAATAGTACGTATTATGGTCGCAGGCATATCCGGCGTGCTGTTTGGCAGTGGTATGACGATATCTGGCATGGTCGACCCGCATAATGTCATCGCATTTTTAGATATCTTTGGTGATTGGGACCCAAGTCTTGCCTTTGTGATGGGTGGTGCTTTATTGGTTTTTTCACCGTTTTATCATCTTGTGATTAAGAAACGAAAAACAGCCATCAATGGTGAAGCTTTTTCTTACCCGAGCAATAACCACATTGATAACACATTATTATCGGGTGCGATTATTTTCGGTGCTGGCTGGGGATTAGCTGGCATGTGCCCAGGTCCTGCAATAACCAATATCGCCAGTGGCAGTAGTACTGTTTTAGCCTTTGTAATGAGCATGACTATCGGCATGGTAGCCGCAAATAAATATATCGCAGGGCGATGTGCTTTACCACTCCGCTAAGCAGAGAAGATCCGCTCAAATATAGCAAGATATCTGACATCTGACATCTGAGACAAGTTAAACCCTAGGTCCGCTCATCTTTAGGTGTTTCCATCACCACCAGTGTGGTGATGGAATTTACTTGTGGGATCTCGCCTAGCACATCAGAATGAAAGCGTTTATAAGCGGTCAGATCGGCCGTCTCGACGCGAAGCAGATATTCGTTGGCACCCGTGACATTGTGGCACTCGGTCACCTGCTCTACATCCATGATCTGTTCTTCAAAACCACGTTGTGATTTTTTACTGTGGCTCGACAGGCCAATAGTGACATAAGCAATAAAACCAATACCCAGTTTTTTTGAATTTAGCACAGCGCGATAGCCCTGAATAACGTCACTGCGCTCTAGTTCTTGCACGCGCCGTAATGTCGCGGAGGCCGACAATCCGATCCGATCTGCAAGCTCAACATTAGCCAACCTGCCGTTCAATTTAAGCTCGCGCAATATTCTTTCGTCAAACCTGTCCATAACGACCATTCCTTGTGTATTTTCATCAATTAGCGCAAATATAGACACAAAATTTACCGCATACTTGCTTAAAATACAACTACACATAAGAACTAACAAATGGATTGAAAATGGAATATCAACAACTTATAGCTTTAATAACCTTCGCTTTGGTTTCAACCGTATCACCAGGGCCAAACAACATTATGCTAATGACCTCTGGCGCCAATGTTGGCTTTATGCGCACTATTCCCCACATGCTCGGCATTACTTTTGGCTTTAGTTTGATGGTTGCCTTGGTCGGTTTTGGCTTGATGGGACTGTTTACCGCCTACCCAGTTGTGCAGCAAGGTTTACGCATCGCCAGTATGCTTTATCTGCTTTATTTAGCGGTTAAGATCGCCAAAAGCCAACCCATGACAAACCCAGCAACTGACTACAAACCGATGTCTTTCCTGTCAGCCGCCAGTTTTCAGTGGGTCAACCCGAAGGCTTGGACAATGGCACTAACCGCAATCAGTGTTTATGCCACATCAGCTGAACCACAAGATATTTTGCTGGTATCTCTGATCTTTGGCCTTGTGAACGTGCCTTCCGTTAGCCTGTGGACGACAGCCGGAAAGCAACTGCAGGGTATCTTACAAGCACCAAAAAAAATTAAGATGTTTAACTACAGCATGGCCAGCTTGCTGGTATTTTCAATTGTGCCAATGCTTTGACTTCATGTTGAAAATGATGAGGTATATGCGGTGAGATAACGCTTGGTTTGTGGGTATGTTTACCCACCAACCAACGATGCTACGCTGCAGGGTATATTGTGCCAGAACGTTGTTTCCGTGTCAGATACACAATAGCAGCACTCACCGCTACACCGATGAAACTTAACGACGTTCTCCATTCTTTAATTCTTTCACTCAACCATAATATGCCCATATTTTGTAATATAAAAAGTGACAGCGGTACCCAGATTGGTTGATCGAACCACTGAGGGTAACTAACACCAGCATTCGTCATTTGAATGTGAATGCCAACTGCAAGAGTCGCTACAATCAATAAATACAATCCGAGTAAAACTCGGGCTTTAATAGGTAAAAAAATAATCTAAATCATAGATTTAAGATATTAAAAAGCCGTAAAACGGCTTATTATAAAGACCATACTAAGCTGTGATATTAACTATCGTTATCATCACTATTAACTTCAAATTCTAGAATATCGCCAGGCTGGCATTCTAGTACTTCACAAAGCTTGTCGAGTGTTGATAACCGGACTGCTTTCGCTTTACCGTTTTTTAATATCGAGAGGTTTGCTTCTGTGATGCCAACAGCTTCAGCCAAGCTTTTTAAGCGCATTTTTCGCTTCGCCATCATTACATCTAAATTAATACAAATAGTCATCTCGGTTCCTTAAATCGTATGGCTGTTTTCATCAGCAAGAATATAACCTTCTTTCATCACCCATGAAATAATCAAGATAATAAAACCAAGCACTAGTGTTATAAAATCCACGCCTTCAAATCCAATTGCCAGCATGCGATCACCCGGAGCGTTATTAAACGACAAGATAACCGACATCAATGCACCGTAAACCACAGAAGCACCAACCCAATAGAATAAGCTGTAACCTAACTTCTGGTAACACATGACATTATCGAGCGAAAAGATTTCGTTACGTTCGTAACTGCGAAATAAATTAATCAGCACCTTAAGCGCATACATAATGATGCTGCATAAAAATAAGTTGGCGATGGTGGCTAATATTCGCGTTGTTAACGTTAGTGGTAATTGTGTGTAACTGTCGATGTTGTGACTGAGCTGAATAACGCCGAATGATGTAAGAAAATCATATGATGTTTCAACCGTTAGCCAGTAATAACATACTGCGATTGGAGTTAGCACAAAAAGACTTTGAAAAAATATTCGTGCACGACGGCTTTGCTTTTGAATCTTGGACATAATAAGTAATCCTGTTGAGTAGATAACTGGATACTAAGGCAAAAATAAGTACATTTCAATAATTAATTATTGAATAACGATAATTAATTATTGAATAACAACTTTAATACGTGTTTAACTATTAGATTTACATCATAAATAATCACTAATTTTACGCTTTCTTTACGCGAACAACTGACACTAATTTGCTACAGTATTTACAAATCGTTCTTATGGTCTGTTTGTATGATGTACAAGTATTGGCGTTCTAACCTCATATTCTTCACATTCGTTATATTAATGAGTGCGCTATTAAGTAGCGTTATCATTGATCTGCTGTTCGGTGCCACGATTGCGGTATTACTTATTTTACAGTTAGCCGTGGTGGTCGTAGCCTTACGGTGTAACGCGAAGTTTGCTTATTTTACCGCTATATTCGAAGCCGTGAGTTTCAATTTCTTATTTACGACTCCGCGTTATTCATTACAGATGTTTCATATGGACGATATAGTGAATCTTCTGGTATTTGTCATTGTCGCACTGACAGCGAGTCAATTGGCAGAGCATTATCAACGTCAAAAAAATGAGTTAAAACAAGCTCAGCTTAGAAACAGCATCCTACTCTCAGTTTCACATGATTTACGCACGCCATTAGCGACGATCATAGGCACGCTAACGACCCTAAAAGAGTACATGGAAAAACTCAGCGAAGTCGAAAAAATAGAGTTGTTAGACAGCGCCACAGCAGAAAGCCATCGGCTGCATCAATACATAGAGAATCTGCTTCAGGCAACCAAGTTGCAGCATGGTGCGCTCAAATTCAATAAAAGTGACGATTCCATCTTAAACGTCGTTAACCAAACTATCGATCGTTTTCCAGAATCACGGCAACGCATCAAGCTCATCGCTGCAACGCCATTACCGACGTTGCAGATAAGCAGTTCCTTGATTGAACAAGCTATTTTTAATGTATTAGACAATGCTCTCCGTTACACCCCTTCAGACAAAATGGTCAATATCAACGCCTACCAAGCAGGTGATGAGGTCATTTTAGATATTCAGGATGAAGGCGACGGTATTACGATTGAGCAAGCTGCACATATTTTTGACTTGTTTTATAGCGAGAGTACGCACAAAAATAATGATAGTGGCACCGGGCTGGGTTTAGCCGTCGCGAAGGGTATTTTGACCGCTCATAACGGTAATGTTGAAGCGATACCGATTACTCATGGCTGTCTCATTCGTATACGTTTACCCGTCATTAAGGGAGATCAATAAATGACTTATAAAATATTGGTGGTCGATGATGAACCACAAATTCATACTTTTATTCGTATCTCATTGGCTGCGGAAGGTTTCGACTATATTGGTGCAACATCGATTAAATCAGCTCTGGATATTTTCCATCGGGAACAACCGCATATTATTGTGCTTGATCTGGGACTGCCTGATGGGGATGGCACTCAATTTTTGCAGTCTATTCGTCAAACCGTTAAAACACCTGTGCTTATCCTAACGGCAAGAGATCAGGAAGCAGAAAAAGTACGCCTATTAGAAGCGGGAGCGAATGATTACTTGAGCAAACCATTCGGCATTAAAGAACTTATCGTGCGCATTAAAGTACTTGTTCGTGATTTGGTCGATAACGCGCCGTGCTCCGATATACTCGTCAGTGACCGACTTCAATTACAGAAAAGCACGAACCAAGTATGGCTAGATAATAAAGAAATCGCCTTAACCAAAAAGGAGTTTTCTTTCGTTGAAAAACTCATGAACCAACCTGGAAAGCTAGTGAAACAAGCAGAATTGCTGGAGGACATTTGGGGACACACGCATCGCAATGATACCCATTATCTGCGAATTTTAGTGAGTCAGCTACGTAAGAAATTGAGCGATAGTGCCGATCGGCAACAACTAATAAAGACAGAATCTGGGCTGGGGTACCGCTTAATCTCAGATAACACTGGACGTCATTAATCCTAAAACATCTTTCATTTACTGAACATGACAATACTTAGCGGCGCTTGCGGGTGCTTTTTATCACTTTTTGAACATAGAAAAGGCAGTCATTATGGCTCATTTTACAGTTATCGGTTTGGGGCGGTTTGGTATCTCAGCCAGCTTGGAGTTAATTCATCTTGGTCACACAGTTACAGGGATCGACAAAGATCCTAAACTTGTTGAAAAGTACGTAGAAGAACTGACTCAGGCGGTTATCTGTGATGCTACCGACGAAAGTGTGCTAAGCGAATTAGACCTCGCAAACAGTGAAGCCGTGTTGGTTGCAATAGGAAAAGACATGCAATCTAGCCTGCTTTGCACGTTAGCATTAAAGAACCTTGGCGTGAAAGGTATCTGGGTTAAAGCGAGTACGAAAGCGCATCACACGATAGTGTCAAAACTCGAGGTGTCACGGATAATTCACCCAGAAGAAGAAATGGGGATTCGTGTAGCGCAGGCGCTTAATTACCCAATGGTGAATAACTATCTCTCCATAGGCCATGGACTTTATGTGGTGGAAATTCACATAAAACCAACACTGCATAATAAGCCAATCTCTGAAGTGATTGGTCATACTCGGAATCAGGTGAGTGCGGTTTTAGTTAATCGAGAACAGGAAGTTTTCACTCACATTAATGATGATTTTGTATTACATGTGAATGACACATTATTGTTGTGTGGCACACGTACAGAACTTAAGTACATAGCTCCAAGGTTGGTATAACGTGGTATTGTGGCATCCTTCAATCTCCCCCATTGAGCGAAAACCCAAAGCCGGTAATAAATTACTTGGCGCACCACCGCTCATCTTAAGTGGCAGTTTTGCACTTTTAATTCTACTTGGAACTTGCTTGCTGAAATTACCGATGGCAACGCTAGCGCCTATTTCTTGGTTGCAAAGCTTTTTTACTGCAACATCGGCGGTAACCGTCACAGGTCTCGTGGTGGTCGATACGGGAACTGCATTCACGCCATTTGGTCAAACCATTATTGCGCTACTGATCCAATGCGGTGGTCTGGGGTTAATGACGTTCGCGATTGTCACACTGATTGCGCTGGGTGGAAAAATTAGTTTTTTGCAATGCACAGTGGCAAGAGAAGCCTTTAACCAGACCGACACCTCAACATTGGCATCTACAGCCAAGTCAGTATTGGCTTTTTCATTATTCGTAGAACTGATTGGTATGGTGATTCTCTCGGTATACTGGAGTGGCGAATTGGGTTGGACAACCAGTTTATTCCATGGATTTTTCTATACCATCAGCGCATTTAACAATGCCGGTTTTGCCTTGAGTGCGGATAGCTTAATGCCTTATGTCGCAGATCCTGTTGTTAACCTGACAATTACAGGGCTACTCATTATCGGCGGTCTTGGATTTTCAGTCTGGGCTGATCTACGCCGTAACCGACGCTGGTCGCGTTTGACCGTTTATAGCCGGATGATGATTACAGGCACAATATTCATCAATGCGGTAGCCGTTATTGCCATCTATCTAATTGAATACAATAACCCAAATACCTTAGCGCCACTCAGCGAACAGGGAAAATGGTTAGCATCTTGGTTTCAGGCTGTCAGCCCTCGTACGGCGGGCTTTAATACCTTAGCGATTGACCAACTTGAAGATGCAACCACTGCCATAATGTTGGGATTAATGTTTATTGGTGGAGGCTCGTCGAGTACCGCCAGCGGGATTAAAGTAGTCACTTTTATGTTACTGATTCTGGCTACGTATAGTTATTTGCGGCGTGATGAATCGATCTACGTATTTAAACGTGAAATAGCCAAAGACACGGTGAGTAAAGCGCTGGCGTTGACGATGATATCAATCGGGATCACTTGGCTAGCCATTTTCGCACTGTTACTCAGTGAGAATGCGCCCATGATTGATATCGTGTTTGAAGCGGTTTCCGCTCTGGGTACCGTCGGCTTATCCCGTGGTTTAACGGGCAATCTTTCCGAGTCGGGTGAGTTTATTATCATTTTTATGATGTTTATGGGACGCTTGGGGCCATTAACGCTAGCTTACTTTCTCGCGAGCCCAAGAACAAAAAAACTGCGCTACGCAGAAACTAAACTGGCGATCGGCTAGAATAACAAATACAGAACACTGGCGAGATGACTCGCCAGCATATTGCCAATCATCTAATGTGTAATTAAAACGTATACCCCAGATCAAGTGTATAAGAACGTCCCGGTGCAGCTACTCTACCAGCAGGTGACACATCTAAACCTCTAAAGTAATATTCATTATCAAATAAATTATTTATCGCAAAACCAAGCGTTAATGCTTTATTACCTTGACGATATAACTCGGTTGCCATCGTTAAGTTAACGACGGTATAAGATGGCAATTGACCTGCAGTACCAGAATCATTCTCTTTTACTATATTCGCTAGGTCTGAAAATGACTTGCTATAGTAATAAGCCATTAACCCCAGATCTATCCCGTTAAGATCGTATAAAGCACTGGCTGATACTTGATGCTTAGAGGCATAAGGTAGCTCATTACCAGCAAATGCACCTTCAAGCTGCTCAGTATCCAAGTAATTATAAGCGCCACGCAGTGTTAACTCAGGTAAAACCATTGGTGTGAATGTACCTTCAAATTCAACACCTTGATTGCGGGTTTTACCGACATTGATAAACTGGCTAACAGGTCTACTGTATTGAATTTTATTTTCAAAATCGATACGGTAAAGCGCCAGATTAAGGTTGCTGCTTGTTGTTGGAGTAAAGCGCATACCCGCTTCATAATTCCATGACAGTTCCGATTCAAGGGTTTGACCTTTTGGCCATAATTGACTGATCTGTGGAGTTCTGAGCGATTTTTGTGCATTTGCATAGGTGAACCACTGTTCAGAGAATTCATAACCAACAGTGAAGCTAGGTAAGAACTCGGTAATGTGGTTATCTTGCTCATAATTACTGCCGATATTAGTAAAGGTCATACGTACGTCTTCAACACGTACCCCCGGTGTAAAGGTTAAACTATCGTTTAAAAAACCAAGTTTATTACTCGCATAATACGCCATGGCATGAGTATCCATGTGCCAGTCACGTGGCGTTGTTGTCATACCCGTAATATTATCTGTTTGGTTAAGCTTGTAGCTAATATCTTCGTTAACATAACGCACACCAGCAATCCAATCTTGAGTTATTTTACCGTCGATATATAAGTTCGTTTTGGTTTCAAGACCATATACTTTAAACTCTCGCGGAGACGTACGCAAATCAGTTGGATCTTGCGTGGTGTCGCCCCAATGGTTACCTAAATCACCATCGGTATCTTTACTACTGTTATAAAAATCCCACTGAAAATTACGCTTACTTAGATTACCAAAAGCAATCACATCTACCACACCATAATCAATGATACTTAAGTCACTTAATACATGGTTATATTTAATCGACACCCGTGTAGTATCCGCCGCGAATTCATCATTAGGGCGTAATGACTGATTACGATCGTCTTCATAGGCTTGGGTGTTTAGCGCACCCGGTAGTTCTGTTTCAGCATTATAATATTGCACGGTTGTTTCTAACGTATCGCTATCATTAATATACCAAGCGGTTTGCAACATCCAATTCTGTACGTCTGTATCTGAATGCTCGCGGAATGATTCACCGGTTAAAATATTAGCACTAAAACGTAATGAGAAATTATCCGTCACCGCACCACCTGTACTGATATAAGTATCATAAAGATTATTATTGTCACCGCTAAAAGTGATACGTTCATTAATGCTCGTTTGCCATTGTTCAGGGATTGGTTTTGATATCAGGTTGATAACACCACCAACATTATTTGGTCCGTACTGCACAGCTGCACCACCACGCACAACATCAATTCTGTCAATCATCTGCAAAGATGCAGGGAATAACGATTGTCCAGTATGACCATAAGGCGCTAATGTCATCGGTATACCATCAAGTAAAAATCAACGGAGACAAATTTACTAGATTGGCGCCAATCTGTAAAGCTAAATGATAATAATTTTCATTACTATTGTAATTTTATTTATTAGGCGGCGTTAAGATGTGAATTAGCATCGGGGTTTAGTCGGATAAATATAAAAATATATAACAACGGTGGGGCAGACTTAGATAGCCTGCTTACTTATAAAGTAAATACTGGAACGATTTACAATACTGTATTCGTGTCTTTTTTCCAGGCATTAAGATGTTGATAAATTAAATTCTGTAAACCTAATAGATCTTTATTTTTTAACGCTTCAACTATAGCAAAATGTTCATCTCGAGATTGTGCAGAAACATGAGAACTACGCCAGGCATTACGACTAACCCGAATACCTTTCTCTCTTAATTCATTAATAAGATCACACAAAAATACATTGTGGCAATAGCTATAATAAAAACTATGGAAAGTATAATTAGCCCTTATCTGCGCCTGTAAGTCCCCCGATTCAACCGTCTTAGCAAAGATAACAGCGTGTTCATGTAGTTGTGCTAAACCAGCTTCATCAATTTGCATCATGACCTGACCTGCAGCACCCTGCTCCAATAATAAACGCGTCTCCGTGATCTGTTCACGCTCATCAGCACTGTGAACCCGCACCTTATGACCTCGATAAGGAATATGCTCGAGCACATTACGATTAGTTAACTCAGTGAGAACCTGACGTATCGTAAATCGATTCGCATCCAGCATCTTCTCCAGCTCATTCTGACGTAAAAATCCACAGGTTTCAATTTCATCACTGTGAATTTTGTCCTGTAAAAAATCGGCCAATTCAGCGATACGCTGCTCGGATATGGTTTTTTTTGTCACATGTATCTCTATCTCAGTAGTTGATAGGCAAAATACTAACTAAAAGAAAAATTTATCACAACTGTTAAATTGGCGCCAAAAGCAAGTAACAGACTAAACATTACTGTTATAGTGGGATACACATCGGCTTGTTGGCAATAGGATCGGTAATTATCATCGCATTTAACGCGAACACGTCTTTTAATAATTTGCTGGTAAATATCTTATGTGGCTCATCCTGAACAATGATCTTCCCCTTTTTCATCACTACCAGATGATCGCAATAGCGACAAGCTTGGTTAAGATCATGTAATACCACCACCAAGGTTTTTCCCTGCCGATTCATCTTTCGCATCATTTCCATTAATTCTATTTGGTAAGTCAAATCAAGATACGTGGTCGGCTCATCGAGCAAAATATAATCTGTATCTTGTGCTAACACCATCGCGATCCACACCCGCTGACGCTGTCCACCAGATAGACTATCCACAGAGCGATCTGCTAGATCGCATAACCCCGTATCGACAAGCGCGGCTTGTACTGCATCTCGATCTTGTTGGCTTAATCCGCCCCAGTGTGAAAGATAAGGATTACGTCCACAACTCACCAGTTGTCGAACACTGATCCCTTCAGGGGTGATCGGCGATTGCGGTAATATTGACAGCAGTTTTGCTCTGCTTTTATGGCTTAATTTACTTAAATCTTGCCCAGCCAGACTCACCTTACCTTTCGCCGGTTTTAAACTACCGGCAATCGTTTTAAGTAACGTCGATTTACCGCATCCATTAGGACCAATCAACGCGGTAATTTTACCTTTCGCAATCGTGATATTCAGCTCGTTTAAAATCATTTTACCAGCATAACCGATAGTTAAATTTTCAATAGTTAACACATTACCAACCTTTATATCGATGTAGCAAAAAAATGAAATACGGCGCACCTAAAATAGCCGTCAGCACCCCCGCCGGCAACTCTAATGGAGGCGCGAGATTACGTGCTAACGTATCAGCACTAAGCACTAATAAAGCACCCACTAAAGCCGCAATGGGTAACACGAGCTTATGTCTAGACCCAACCAATAACCGAGCCAAATGCGGTGCCAACAAACCAACAAAACCAATAGTGCCACACACCGCCACACTCACACTCGCGAGTGCTACCGCAGAAAGCAAAGCCATCACCTGTAGACGTTGAGTATCCACCCCCAATGCTTCAGCCGTGTCTTCACCTAATGCAAATAAATCTAAACGCCAAGCTAAGTAAAATGAAAACGGTACTAGAGTTAGTAACCAAGGTAACAGTGGCCAAATGTAACTCCAGCTACGTCCCCACAAACTCCCGGTCAGCCAGATCATGGCACTGTTTACTTCAATAGGGTGTATCACTAGCAGAAAATTGATACAGCTGGATAAAAAAGCGCTCATCGCAATACCAACCAGCGCTAAACGTGCTGGACTCGGTTGTTGCCAGCGACTCAATAACCAAATTATCAACGCTGCACTAAATCCGCCGAGCAATGCGACGACAGGCAACCAAGCACTGCCGATATTAGGCCAAATCAACAATACGGAACAAGCCGCCAACCCTGCTCCACCACTGACCCCCATCAGATCTGGTGACGCTAATGGATTACGGATAATCCCTTGCGTTAATACGCCTGAAACCGCTAAGCCAATGCCCACCAAAATAGCAATTAAAATTCGAGGCAGACGATAATGATTGATGATGAAATCCTGCTCTCCACCTTGCCATAACGTCTGTAATACCGTATTGATCGACAACGTTTGCGCACCAAAAATTAAACTCATACCCGCTAACGTCAGCAGTAGCGCCACGCCACCAAATAATAATTGTTGATAACGGTTCATCTACGACTTACCTCTTAGCACTAGATAGATAAAGAAAGGTGTCCCAATCAGCGCTGTCACAATACCAACCGGGGTTTCTGCCGGTGGCACGATGCCCCGAGAAAGTAGATCCGCCCAGCACACCAGTGCCCCGCCAATCAGCCCACTGGTGGGCACCAGCACAAAATAGTTATGACTAAATAACGCTCGGGAAATATGTGGGGCAATCAAGCCAACAAACACAATTGGTCCAGTAAGCGTCACCGAAATAGAGGTAAATAATAATACCGTCAAACACACTCGTATTTTAAGCCAGCTGGTATTGATCCCTAAGCTACTCGCAGTTTGCTCTCCTAATGCGGTTAGATTAAGTCCCCTGCACGTTGACAACGCTAACAAACATGCGCATAAGCTAACCGGCCACAGCTGTGACCAGCTCTGCCAATCGACTTCACTCAGTGATCCGGATAACCAATGCAGCATGCTATAAGCCATATCATCAGCAATGATCAGCGCGGCACGCGTAAGGGATGTCAATAAGCCATTAATCGCAATACCAGCAAGTACAAGTCGTAATGGATTGGCATTATGCTGTAATCCTCCACCTAACAAGAAAACCAATAATCCCCCCATTAATGCGCCGCAAAAAGTAGCAACTTCACTCGGGATATGCGTAAGAACAGCGAAACCGATACTGTTTAATGCCATCAAACAAGCCGCGCCAGAATTAATCGCAAATAAGGTCGGTGAGGCGAGAGGATTACGTGTCAGCCCTTGCATCAATGCGCCAGCAATACCGAGGTTTAAACCAATCATACAGGCGACTAAACTACGTGGTAAACGCAATGCAAAAATAATCTGTTGATTAATATCATTATCATCAGGTGCACTAATAAGTCGCCATATATCCCCCACCTGTAACAAAAACTCGGATTGGCTATATAACGAAATAATAAAACCAATCAACAGCACAGAACATAATGCCAACGCTTTCAAATAACTCATTCGTTTAGTATCTAAGTACATACTCATCGTTTCGCATAACTGGCGAGTTCGATTGCCATCTGCTCGGCAGCGAGCATGCCCGAAGCCAATGACCAAAGCGACGGTGAGACTTCAATTAGCTGCTTAGACTTAGCCACAGATAACAGCTTCCATAATGGACTTTTCTGCCATTTATCCAGTACCGTATTTTGAGTGTATTTCCCGACAAATAACCAATCCGGATTGGTCTTTAGTAATTGTTCAAAACTCGTTTGTAAATAAGCATTATCAATATCTGCAGACAGCGGGCTGCTTAAACCTAGTTCCGCAATAACGCTTCCAGCATAGGAGGCGGGACTATGCAACCACATCCCTTTGTCAGTAACAACGGCAAATTGAAATGTTGCCGCCGTTTTCATTTGTTGTTTTAAGTGCTGCATGATAGCTTTGTGCTCAGCTAAGCGATTGACGACCCGCTCACTTTTATCTACCGCCTTTGCAATTTTCTTCATAACGTCGAGGTTTTCTTGGTAATTAATGCCACGATTCTTTAATAATAAGGTGGGTGCAATGCGTGTTAGGTCTGCATAAATAGACTGGTGACGACCGGTATCAGCAATAATCAGATCCGGCTTCAATGCGGCGATCGCTTCGATACTAGGCTGATAACGAGAACCTACCGATTGCCAATCAGCAATACGATCTCGCACATTTTTTATCACTCTATTTTTATCACCATCATCAGCAATACCAATAGGGGATACTCCAGCAACGGCAAGAGCATCAGCAAATGAAAAGGCTAATACCACGATACGAGTTGGTGTTTTTGTCAAGGTTAAGGTACCAGCATCATGCTCTACCGTAGCAGCTTGAACTGAATGCATACCTAATAGCAGTTGGATTATGATAAATAGTTTAAAAATAAAGGTAGGTGTTGTGGACATTCCATACTCTCGATGAAAATAATCGCAATGATAATGGTTATCGCAATCATTGTCATTAACTGTTGTGCTATTTCATCATATAGAACTACATTTTGGCTAGCTACAATTACCCAGTATTTTATGGCATCTGAGATGATTTTGGATTAACCGAACGGCATAATACGATCACCATTGAAGTTCCCCTAGCTGAAGCAAGGGGATTCTTGTCGTCTACGGTTTAGGCATTGCAATATTAAATTGCGTTAGTCTTCTAAAACCTCTTACAAGCATTTAACGTGTCGGTACTACCTACCGCCACAAATTATTTAAGCTGCTAGTCTTAATCCCTCTTTATGGATATTGATAGCAGCATTATGATCTCTATCGTGAACAGCGCCGCATGCGCAAGTCCACGTCCTGATCGCTAATGACCACTGCCCAGCGTATAACGCTCCACACTCGCTGCACATTTTAGACGAAGGAAACCACTGGCTAATAGCTGATAATTTACGCCCGTACCAATCAGCCTTATATTCTAACTGTCTTGCTATTTCACCGAAATTAGCATCATGGAGATGCTTTGCCAACATCGACACCGACCGTTTTATTAACAATCGGCAGCTGTTTTATCGCTTCTTTCACTAGTATTGAAACAAAATACTTACCTGATTTAGTCTTGGATACGGTAAGTGAACTGGGTTTTCCAGTGAAGTAGCGCGACCACTTTATTTTAAGCGGTTGCTTCATTTTAGCGAGTAATAATGATTGTTTATCTGCATCCCATTTGAACCCGTTACTCATGTAACTGGCTGATTGATAATGATGCTTTGATTTAAATTTAGGGTAACCAAACCCTGACTTAAAAAAGGACTGAAAACCTTTGTTAAGGTGTTTTAGCGCCTGTTGCAAAGGCACGCTTGATACGTCTTTCAGCCACAAAAAGTCGGGGTTTTACGTCAAAGATGATAAATGAACATTGTTTCTAGGTGAGAATCTTGAAGTAACTTGGTTATAGATACGTAAAAAGCCAGCGACAGTAAGACGCTGGCTTTTTACGTATCTATATTTTCACACTGGCTTTATCATTCAAATTACGCACAAATACCGATATTTGCAGCCACATTTTCAAACCAAGGCTGGCTTTCGCAATCGAGTTCGGCATCAAACTGACGTGATAACATTGATTGAACTTTTTTAATTGCATCACTGGCAATCAACACCTTCTCTCCAGCGACATCATTATTTTTTAAGGCCAGTTCATTCGCATAATTCAACAAATCTTCAACAGAATCTAAATTAAAAGAAGCTGTATGTAAGATATCAAGACTTGCTTGCGTATAGTTGCATGAACGAATAAAACGAATTTCTTGCTTAACACGAGAAACAAGCGCTAAACCATCGTTTACTAAAATTTCAAATTCCATTGCTAGCACCCCAAATAATTTAGTAAAATTATAATCGCCTAGGAAAAAAACGATGCTGTTTATTACTATTTTTCATTATAACGGTTTAAATGATTATAAATAATAAGATAGTTGTTTAATAAGTAACTCGCCAACAATAGTTAAAACTAGCACCAATAATGCTGAGAAATAAAATTAAACCCCATGTTAGGCACTATTTTACGCGTATAACCGCAAATAAGTGAAACACAGTTAAACACAGTTAAACAGAAAAATAATTCTAATTATTCAACAAAACTAAATCCACAATTTGTATGCATTTTCTAATTTAAAACCCTATTCTAGCTTCAACAAATCGAAACGCACCCTGAAAGGATAAAAACCATGACACAATTAAACGTAGTTGATACAGCGAAGAAACTTTGGAGTAGCAAAGACGAAATTGCTAAAAACATTTGGTTAGCAGGCCTTGGTGCATACGGAAAGAGCATTGATGAAGCGAACAAAGTTTCAGACAAATCTTCAATATTATTCGAAGAACTTGTTGCTAAAGGCACTAAGATTGAAGAATCAGCTAAAGCAAAATTGTCTGATAAAAAAATCTCTACTGAAGTTTTAGAAACACGTGTAAACCAAGTGTTCACTAAAATTTCAGGTGTTGACGGCACTAAAGTTGACGCATTAAACGCAAAAGTTGATGAATTAACCAAAGCAATTGCTGATCTTAAAAAGTAATTGTTTCACGTTAATCGACATGGTGAGCCAAAGCTCGCCATTTTTCGTTTAAAGGCTATTTTGAATATCTAGACATAATAAGCACAAACACAACTGGTTAATAAACCATCTGTAGAGACATGTCCCCTACAGAATGACATATTAACTCTGACTCAAAACGTTATTTAATAATCGATACACCTTCAACGACAGCCACAGTACTCGCATCAGTACGTTCTATTGTTTTAACCAGCACTGATTGGATCGTTTCATCTTCGCGGGCGTCAGTTTTACTTGCAAACTTTTGCGCTTGTGGCGCTGCGCCTTCTTCTGACGTAAATGTCACCACAACCTCTGTCGCGATGTCAGCCGTTGCACCAAAGTACTCGAATGATACAACTGGGTAGCCTTTGAAGCCTCTTTTGGCTAGCTTTTCGATACGTTTTTTTGCTTTATCTACATTCATTTATCTGAATCCTAGTGGTCATAAAACCTGAGAGTATATAATACAAGATATCTGGTTATTATCTTAATTATATTTCAGCAATTAAACCGTATATATCGCTACGCTATCGTAAAGTTTAGTGGCTTCGGTATTAAGCACATTAGACTGCTCATTCGCATCAACCGCGTTTTCGGATAAAATATCGGATACATTATTAATGTTGTTCACATTTTCAGATATCTCGCCTGTTACCGCGGTTTGTTGTTCTTTGATTATGTTACTGTTTTCATGTGATTTTGATTGGCTTGGCTCAGTTCACCAATTTCATCTTCATTACTTGCATCAAGACGATGCGTAAGATCACCGCCTCCGGCCGCGATCTCTTTTAAGATGTCGTCACTTTAAGCAGTGGATTGAGTGATTTTTTAATCAATAAGAACATAAACAAAGGATTAGTTGTGACGGCCACCTAACAATGTAGGGCTCTTTTCTTTCATTTCATAATTAAAACGAAAGTTGTATGGGTAATAATAACGCCCGGCAGTATTCATTTAGAGTAACTAAGACGAACAGCTCAGTACCATCTTGCGTCCCCACTCTGGCGGTAATGCAGCGAACTTTTCAAACTCAGGGTGTTCGGCAAATGGATTGGTTAATACTTCAAGTAACTCATTCACCAGGCTATAGTCATAATCTGTTGCTTGCGTGATCGCTTGCTGCGCTAAGTAATTGCGTAAAATATACTTAGGGTTAACTTGATTCATGCGTACTTTACGCACCTCATCTACGCTCGATTCTAAGACCAAACGTTGCTGATATTTAACCACCCAGGCATCAAATGCTTCTCGGTCGATAAACTGATCGCGTATTGGGCTATTATCAGCATCCTCTGCGCTATCAAAATCACTTAATGAACGGAAGAAGTAAGTATAGTCCACCGCACTACCTGCCAATATTTCCAGCAAGTTTTTAATCAACTCACCATCCGTATCGTGCACTTGTTGTAAACCGAGTTTACCGCGCATCAACTCACGAAATTTCGCTAAGAAGATATCATCATAGGTTTGCAGTACTGCATTTAACGACTCGACATCCATGAACGGCGTCAACGCACGACCTAACGCCATTAAGTTCCAGTAACCCACTTGCGGTTGCTGATTAAAGGCATAACGACCCGAATAATCGGTGTGGTTACAAACATAAGCAGGATCGAAGTTATCCTGAAACGCAAACGGACCATAATCAAAGGTTTGCCCTAAGATCGACATGTTATCGGTATTCATCACTCCGTGAACAAAACCAACTGCTTGCCAATGTGCCATTAGCTCTGCAGTTGTGGTCATCACTTGCTTATAAAAAGCTAAGTAAGGTACATCTGCGGTTAAGGCATCCGGGAAATGCTTGGTTAGGGTATAATCTAGCATCAGCTTCAAATCGTCTAACTGCTGCGTATAATAAAAGTGTTCGAAGTGGCCAAAACGCACATGCGATTCAGCAACACGCACCACCATGGCTGCTTGTTCAACTTGCTCACGCATCACAGCATCACTACCGACAACCACGCTTAATGCTTGCGTTGTTGGAATACCGAGGCCTTGCATTGCCGCACTGCATAAATACTCACGAATGCTTGAACGTAATACCGCGCGACCATCACCTTGACGGCTATAAGGCGTTTTGCCTGCACCTTTTAAATGTAGATCCCAAGTCGTGTTAACTGCGTCATCACAGCCTTTTACCTGCGCTAATAATAAACCACGACCGTCACCGAGATCAGGGTTGTAGTGACCAAACTGATGACCGGTATACTTCATTGCCAGTGGTTCGAACCCACTTGGTAGATAGTTACCAGAGCATAGTTGCAATAACGCATCGCTATCAGCGTCAGCATTATCCAAGCCTAACAAGGCCAATACTTGCGGATTTAGGCTGACCATTTTCGGGTCGCTGATGCCATCAGGCATTTGTTTGTTATAAAAATGCGCGGGCAAGGTCGCATAGTGATTATCACACTTAAGTGAATCGATACCTGCTAGTTTATAATTACTAGAGTCTGGTTTATTCATGATGATCACGAATTATCTCTTTTGTCCGTTGCTAAATCCCATCGATATCGAGTTGATACAAAAACGTTGACCGGTCTCTGTAGGACCATCCGGGAATACATGTCCTAAATGCGAGTCACAGTTGCTGCACGTCACTTCAATACGTTGCATGGCTAAACTGTTATCTTCGGTATACACCACCGCGCCTGATTTGATCTCTTTATCAAAGCTCGGCCAACCGCAACCGGAATTAAACTTGCTGTCACTGGTAAATAACTCACTACCACAGCATTTACAGTGATATACGCCCACTGTCTCATTGTTTAACAGCGTTCCCGTGTAAGGATGCTCAGTGCCTTTTTTACGACACACGTGAAACTCTTCATCGGTTAATTCTGCTTGCCATTCGGCATCTGTTTTCGTCACCGTAATACTGTTTTTACCTATGTTCTTCATCTCAGTGTTCTTGATCTCTTTATTCATACTCTTGTTATCCTCACCATTAATGAGTAGATTGTAAGCGGCCGTACAATGTTTGATAAAGCCCTTCAACCTGTAATAATTCATGATGCTGTCCTGACTGGCTAATTTCACCATCCTCGAGCACATAGATCAAGTCAGCTTGTTTGATTGCACTGAGTCTATGGGCAATAATTAATGTCGTTCTGTCTGCTAAAAACTCACTCAAATTATGGTGTAACCGACTTTCTGTTTCGGTATCTAACGCCGATGTTGCTTCATCAAATACCACCATTTTTGGTTTACTTAATACCATTCTCGCAATTGCTAAACGCTGGCGTTGACCACCAGAAAGACGCACACCATTACGTCCGACTAAGGTATCTAGGCCATGGCCCAGTTGTTTAATTGTTTCTGCCATTTCGGCGACTTGCAGTGCTTGCCATAATTCATCATCGGTAAAACTATTACCCATAGATAAATTTTCACGGATCGAAGTATTAAACAAGATAGGTTGCTGTAAGACCGTGGCAATATTTTCACGTACTTTATCATAACCAATCTGGTTTAGCGGCACATCGTTAATTAAGATCTCGCCTTGCTGTTTCTCATATAAACCCAATAGCAATTGCACCAAGGTCGATTTGCCACCGCCGCTAACCGCCACAATCGCGACTTTCTTACCTTTTGGGATCACTAAGTTTACATGACGAATGACTTTGTTTTCACTATTGTAAGCAAAACACACATCTTTGAATTCAACCGCAACGCCTTCTTGATTTGCAAACGGATCAACCAAACACGGATGTTGTGGTTCTTGGGTTAACTCAAACACACCGTTTAATCGTTTCAATGCCGCCGAGGCTGCGAAGTAGGTATATTGAATACTTAATAATTCTTGTACTGGTCCCATCATAAACCACAGGTAACCAAATACCGCGAAGATCTGACCGATAGTGAGATCCGCAAATACCACCATCAACATGGCAAT
Source organism: Moritella yayanosii (assembly GCF_900465055.1). Classification (NCBI taxonomy): domain Bacteria; kingdom Pseudomonadati; phylum Pseudomonadota; class Gammaproteobacteria; order Alteromonadales; family Moritellaceae; genus Moritella; species Moritella yayanosii. The sequence goes on from NZ_LS483250.1 coordinate 1,875,022, forward strand.
GGCACGGAACACTTCAAAACCAATTAAGAAGATAGTGAAACTTAAACGGTTAACGGCATCGGTTTTCCATTGTGATTGGATCGCGCTATCACGTAACTCACTCGCGGCTTCAATTACACGACTGAAGTATTGCTTTTCACGTTGCGCGGTACGTAACTGCTGGATCGCATCTAAAGTATCAATCAAGGCTTCTTGAAATGCTTCAAAGGCGGCATTTTCACGGGTTTTTAAGTTTTTAATCCGCTTACCAAACGAACGAGAAAAATAGATAACCGCCGGGTTCAGCAATAAGATAATCAAACCTAACTGCCAATCAATCCATAACAAAATCGCAGCCGTACCGATAATAGTGAGCATACTGACCAGGAGTTTTGACAAGGTTTCCGCTAAGAACTTATCGATGGTTTCAACGTCGGTAATACAGCGAGAACTGATCCCGCCCGAGCCCTGTGTTTCATATTCGGTTAATGATACCAACGGTAAATGCAGCATTAATTTATTACGAATGAAAAAGCTTAAGTTCTTACCTATGATGGTAAATTGTCTTGCTTGCCATACCGACAAGACTAAGCTAGACAAGCGTAACAGCACCACAAAGCCAAGGATCGCCAAAATATACAGTTGCGGTCCCCACCATGATTCAGGGAACATGTTTTGCATTGCCTGTACTGCAGCACCCGGCTTTTCGAGCAAGACTTCATCCACCAACAAAGGCATCATCAGCGGAATAGGCACACTGACTAAGGTAGCAAAAACCGCGATAATATGCGCGGTAATTAATGGTTTCTTTTGGCGTAATACACGTTGACGGATCAGTTGCCAAGTAATGCGCGTGCCGGTGGTAGTTTGAGATTGTTGGGGAGTATTGGTTTCAGAACGACTTGCTTCGGTACTCTTTGTTTCGATACTATTTTCTTCGGTACGGTTTGCTTCGGTATTGCTTGTTTTAGCGCTTTGTTCTGTCATAATTTTTATAAGACCACGTCTGCCCTAGGTTGTTACGATTGATTATCATTTACGATATAATACACAATTTACTTACCTAAGTATAAGCATAACGATAAGAGAGTTAGTGCGCCGATTCACTCGCAATAACAGCTTTGATACCAGCACTGTGTACTTTAATGCAGATATTACCTTGCTTAAACGCAATGGTTGGATTAGCCAGTTGCTCACCTGCCGCTTGCGGTGAAGAACGCTTCACTTTAATACTGCTGTCATTTATGAGTAAAGTATCGATATTAGGATTAGCCAAGCGTAATGCCTGTTCTAATTCAACCATACTCGTCGCGTTACCAGGCAGCACTAATTCAATGTGTTCCCAGCCTTGTTGGGAATAGTGCTTGGCAGGAAACGGCAGTTCCACACAATCGATTTGCCAATCACCTAACGTAAACGGCTCATCTAATACTATTATATATATCGGTCGACCGTTAATAATACTGTCTGAAATGACCTTGCCACGTTGTTTAAATGCCGCCAGTAATGACTCTGCGGTGGCAATATCATTAACGCGCAATGCGACATGATCACACCATAATAGCTCATTTGTTGAGTCTGATTGACCGAATAAACCAAGCTTATGTGCAAACGCTAAAATCTCTTTAGAGAATACTGGCCACTGTTGTATTAGATCTTGATATTGCATGGTAATTCCTTCAGTGAGTTATCGGGTAATGATACCACAAGCCGCATTTTTATCTTTCTATCTCAGAATCCCAACTAAAAATCCCCTGTCATAAATATTGTAACAATTTAAAATTTAAGATAAAAATCAATAATATTTACATTCATTAACGTAAGTTAACAACACCAGTAAATACCACTACACCTACAAAATTTAACACTGAATTAATAACTTCCTCATCAATAATAAGCCAAATAATAAATTTTTATACTATTTAATTCTTGCATCAATATTATTGATGCAAGATATAAGTTTTTTTACATTAATACAAAGCGATGACAACTATCTTACAACATTTTGACTCTTGACCATACGAATCCCCTCTTTCTTAATACAGTCTATAATCGGGTTTTGCTCCATTGAGGCACGCCAAATAAACGATAATGTCCGTTCCATGTTTAGCTCAGGTACATTCAATGCCACCAATTCACCACGCTCAATATACTTCACCACATCTAAATAAGGTAGACAACTCAGATATTGGCCTTGAGTCACTAAGGTTCGTAATACAGGCACATGCTCATATTCACGCCAAACATCTAGGTCGGCGATCTTGCCATAAATAGCACTGTCAAAAATAGTCCGTGTACCAGCACCACTCTCGCGCAACACCCAACGGGCCTGCGCTAGCTGCGCTAAACTGACCTTGTCATGGCGCGCATAAGGATGATGTGCCGCAGCGACAATAATGAGGTGGTCTCGACATAATTCTTCCTGATGAATACGTGAATCATCACAGCGGCCTTCGATAATACCCAAGTCATATTTATAATCGAGAACACCATCAATGATCCCGGTGGTATTTTTCACACCTAGAGAAATTCGAATTTCCGGAAAGTCAGCATCAATATTACTGATGATATTTGGAACCAAGTGCTCAGCCCCCGTTTGACTTGCTCCTAATGATATTTCGCCACTAATTAAGTGCTGATCATAGAAGCCTAATTCAATTTGTTTAGCATCATGTATAAGCCGCTTAGCCTTAGGCCGAAGCCATATGCCCCAATGAGTTAGTGACATTTTTTTGCCGTGTCTATCAAACAACATCCGACCTAACATTTTTTCTAACTGCGCCAAAGACATACTCGTTGCTGACTGTGTCAACGATAACATTTCGGCAGCTTGGCTTACACTTCCGGTTGTCGCCACAGCATCAAAAACAGCTAATTGTTTTAATGAATAACGCATAAAACCTCAAATTTCAATGGTTTAAATACACTCATTGTATCATCAATAAAATTGAATTGACGATTAAATATTATCAATTTTACCTCAGCTTAATTTCGCCTTAATCTGGATTTGCTGAGCGAGTTAGCTAGCATTAACCGTAATCCTATACGCAGGAGAAATTATGATTTCCGAAGTGAAAATTACCAACACAGGACAATTTAGTCCCAGTGAAATGATGGAGCAAGCTGAGAAATATGCATTAGCAAAAGCACACAAGTCGACAAGTATGATTATTGGTTTAGCGATTATGGCAGGGGTATTCATCGGGTTATCATTCGTATTCTATATCACCGTCACAACCGGTAATACCGATACAGGCTGGGGTATAAGTCGGTTCGCTGGCGGACTTGCTTTTAGCATGGGCCTTATCCTAGTGATCATTACTGGCGCTGAACTATTTACCAGCTCCGTATTATCAGCAATTGCAGTAGCTAATAAACAAATTAGCATCACTAAAATGCTCGGCATATGGGGCAAAGTTTATATTGGTAACTTTATTGGCGCTATGTTGTTACTGCTGCTTGTTTTCTCCGCGGGTCTGTATCAAAACGATGGTGGTCAATGGGGATTACAAGCATTAAACATCGCCCAGCATAAGTTGCATCATCAGCCATTAGAAGCATTTGCACTGGGTATTTTGTGTAATTTGCTGGTTTGCTTAGCGGTCTGGTTGACCTTTAGTTCGACCAACATGATGACGAAATCCTTCATGGTGATCTTGCCGGTTGCTATGTTTGTCAGCAGTGGCTTTGAACATAGTGTTGCCAATATGTTCATGGTACCGCTGGGTATCGCAATTCAACAATTTGCCCCAGCTGAATTTTGGGTAAATGTCGGCGCGACACCAGCACAATTTGCAGATTTAACCGTTGCAAACTTCATTACCGCTAATTTAATTCCGGTCACATTAGGAAATATTGTTGGTGGTGCAGGTTTAGTTGGACTTGCTTATTGGGCGATCTTCAGCCGACCTAAACTGAAATTAATTTCACAATCAAATATCTCATCAATACTCACACAATCAAACTCATTTCCAAAGGATATCTATACTATGGACACGAATAAAACTATCAAACAATTTATGCACACAACTCCTTTTGTACTTCGTCCAGAAATGCCAGTTGAAATGGCCCTTGATCAACTAATGGACCGCAACCTTAGTGGGGCAGTTGTTATTAATCAAACTAATAACGTGGTTGGCTTCTTCTCTGAGCATGAAGTTCTGGTCGAATTATGGTGTGAAGACTATATCCCAGAACATGGTCGTAAGGTTGCAGACCTAATGAAAACGGATATTGTCAGCGTGAAGCCAAACGATACCCTACTAGCATTAGCTGAGTTCTATGCGATTGATAAAGTAAGATTGTACCCAACGACTGATATGGGTATTGCCACCAGCTTTACTACTTTATCTGTCAATGATCGAGCTCGTGAAATGCGCATTGGTAAACCGCGTATCTTACCTGTAATTGAAAACAATCAATTAGTTGGTATCGTGACTCGTGAGAACGTCGTCCAACATTTACGTGCTATTTATGGTGAACGTGTAAGCGCCGTAAATGACGTTGATATGTCAGTAAACTAAGCTTAGTCACTCGGTATTAACTCATTATATACAAGGTCATCAAGCGATGGCCTTTTTACAATTACGATACTCTTTATTACTCCGAACCAAAGTGACAAAATAGTAAGCCAGTAGAGACGCTACAATGGCAATAAATTATCAGGTAATAATACGACAAGCCATATTTTTACAAGGCGGTTTATAACATAACCATTTTTGATTCAGCGCAAAAACTTTAAAATCGGCTCCAATTAGCTCAAAAACACAGAGCTTTTAGGGCATTATCCTGTTAAATTAAAGAGGATTTCTTTTAATAACTTTTCATAACATATAGGTGTACTAATGAATAATGTTTTTGATGCTGTAAAAAGTGCTCGTCGTAAAAACAAGCTAAAACGTGAGATCCACGATAACGATAAGAAGATCCGCGATAACCAAAAACGTGTTGATCTACTTGATAACCTACTTGATTATCTTTCTCCAGACATGACTCAAGAAGAGATTGTTGAAATCATTGCGAACATGAAATCAGATTATGAAGACCGTGTTGATGACCACATCATTACCGGTGCTGAACTATCTAAAGAACGTCGTGAAATCAGCAAAAAAATTAAAGCTATCACTAAAGCGGTTAGCGAAAAGTAAAAAGAAATCGAACGCTATACACCTACACGATAATCCGCGCCTAAATAAATCTAATAAGCGGATATCAACATTGAGATAAACATCAGATATCCAGCGTCACTTTATCGTTCAAGAACCCATAGCCCGAAAAATATTCGGGCTATGTTACCGAATATAGCCTAATGTAACTTTACTAAAACAGATCACACTTTAGTAAAATTACAGTTATAAAAGTTAAAATAGGTTGTAGACTCCGTTTGAATTCACAAGGTGATCATCTTAGCTGCTTTGTATTTATTAACCCTGCCAACCAACAAAAATAAGTACGCCAATAACGAGCTCGATAATATTGCTGATGAAGTATGGGCTCTCTTGAGTTACACATCTTTCCGCAGCTAGGCAATCATCCGCTATCAGGCATTAAGGTAGCGTTTGAGAAACCTAAGAAGAAGCACCTCCCCAAGATTACACCGGCTGAATTACCAAACCTGATGTCAGCGTTAAACATCGCCAGTATCAAAATAGTGACTCGCCCCAATGAAGTGGCAACGGCCAAATAGTGCGACATCGATTTTGACCATAAGTTATGAAATATCCCCCGCTGAACAAATGAAAATGAAGCGCAACCACAACATTCCATTAACTAAACAGTCTTTGGCACTATTAGAATTTGTAAAACCGATAAGTGGTCATCGAACTTATGTATTCCCTGCCGACAGCGATCCTAAGAGCCATACCAACCTGCAAACGGCTAATGCTGCATACAGCGTATGGGGTTTAAAAACTTGGCGATAGTAAACATTTAATACTCGCTGCCGGATACAAATAGGAATCATTATAATAACTTATGGCGGAATTTCCTAAACAGATCTAATCTCCAGAACCTAATTGTCTTGCACCAATTCGATTGCCTCATCTATCGCTTTTTTAATTTCGATGAGCGAGTCTAAATCATTTTCATTGGTGAGCGATTCTGTTAGTTCGCTAATCACAGTTATGCTTAAGCCCGATTTTACCATTTGACCAAAAAACATTAATTCACTCTGCTCTTGAGCATTAAACCAATGTTTCTTACAAGGAGAAAAATTTAATATGTTTTATTCATCGAGAAACTCTAATGCCACCCAGTTAAACCCCATCCCTTTCACAAAATTATCCATAGTTTCAATAGGAAGAATAGCTTGCTGGCAGGAGGTTGATACACAATCAATTTTAGTAAATAAATCTTCGCTGTTTTTCATTTTTATTTCAACCTGTTAACACTATTTAATAACTTACTAAACTATTTTAATAAACGTCACTTCAAACGCCTTGCAAGGGCGATGTTTCTGTAATCTAGTAGATAAACTAAACGCATCATTAACGTCATAATTTTGAAAAATATCTAACCCTCGATCCAATGAGATTTTCCAACCTGTATCGGTAACAATATGCCTTGCATGTTGGATTCTTGTTGTATCAAATGAATAGGAAAATTTAATACCCACGGCGAACATGGCACTTTGAATTTTATCAAAGTAGTCTCGCTGTTGTTCACCTTTAAATTCATCTTCTACAGTGACCAAACTAACAACTATTTCTTCATCCTCAGATTTTTGTTTAACAATCGTTTCTAATAACTCCATTAAATTCTTTGCCTGATAAAATAAGCGAATATATGGATCAGTTATTGTGATATGCCGTGCACCTTTTAAATAAGGTCCAAATAATTCGTCATAACCAATACCACGCTGATTCTCTACAAAAGTAAGATGTTGTTCCGTTAGCATCGAATCCTTAACAATGTCATCATCGGCTTTGTTTAGTGGCTCAGTGCTTATATCTGCTGAAGTCATCTCTGACTCTGGCATGCCTATGTCAGTAACTTCACCTACGGTTTGATTGAAATAATTTGGGTACTGTAATTCTTCTAACGTCTTAACCGCAATCTCATTACCAGTCTTATCACTATAATAAAAGTTAACATCAGCATAAGTATTATCAATCCTAAATAATTGATCTTTTACTCGTTTACGACCTTCCATTGAGAACTTCAGTATTTCTTCAATTTCAGTTTTTGTTGCGCCACCTTGCGGAAATAATATTTTCATTAAGCCAGAAAACGTTTTGTGTATGCCATCACGATCGCGTGTTGATATTTGTGAAGATATAGAAAAATATTCAGCGTATTGATCTGAATAATCTTGATTCCTTAAATGACGAAGTACCTCAGCAAGATAATCAACAACAAAGCCATAACCATTAGAGAACATTTCACCACGAATAATGTCAATTTCCCAACCAGGAATATAGAAATGAAGACGGTCTAAAAATGCAGAGTCATAAAATTTTTCAGGCAAAGCATCAAATAAATCAGAATGTTTTAACATGTAAGGCAGGCTGTGTTCTGTATTACCAATAAATGCCATAGAAGCATCGGCACCTAGCATTTCAACACCACGTGAAAATGACTTATTTGCCATATAGTTTTTCATGATATCAACTAAGGCTTTATCAACACGTTTTTGTTTGCCTGCAAACTCATCAAATGCGACGGTATCCCAATACCCAACTAAGCCTAACTTTCCTGACGAGTTGTTTACAAACAGCTTTGGTACGGTAACTTCACCGCCAGAAATGAGTATTCCGTGAGGTGAAAATTCAGAATATATATGAGACTTTCCGGTACCTTTAGGTCCAAGTTCAATTAAGTTATAGTTACGTTCACAAAAAGGAATTAAGCGAACCAACTGCATTAGCTTACTTCGGCGGCCAAAAAAGTCAGGATTAAAACCAATACTTTGAATTAATAGATCTATCCACTCATTTAAGTTAAATTTACAACGCGATTCAAGAAAACTCTCGTGATCAAAATGAGACATTTGAATAGGTTTAATCGTGCTCAAAATCCACGGGCTAGCGTCTTTATCTTCAGTATGGTCGTATTCAACATCGGCAATACACCACACTCCACCGACCAATAATTTAGGGTGTTTTTTTATCGTGCCTGAATCAACTAAAACTTTTTTAATGCCCAGGTTAGAAAATGTCATTTCGTAGACATCTTTCTTATCGTTTAGTGCCACACTGACTTTATCGATAACCTTATGACGACCTTTCTCTTTAATAGTAGAACGTATTAAACCGGCTTCGTTACGATGGACATAGTGCTTCGCCAAAATTTCTTTCACGGTTTGAATACCAGACTCGATACTCGCTTCGTCGCTAGTAGCACAATATTGCCCTAACAAATATTCCAACACATAAGAAGGAACAATGGCGTTGCCTTTAACGGTTTTTACTAAGTCTTTTCTAACAACAAGACCAGCAAACACATCACAAATTTTTTGGTTAAGATCACTCATTTACAATCCCTAAATATTAGCTTGGCCATTCTATATTCCAATGCTACTTTCATTAATACACCGTAACTTTAAAAATCAAAGTCGGTAGTAAAAGAACGACGAATGGTATATCGCAACGTCTTGTACTCACTAAATAGATTAGTACCCGCAACAGCCTCTTCTAACTTTAATATCACTTCTTGGTTATTGGCCGCATCAGCGTCGTGGTTAAGTAAAAATCGTAGTTTAAGCTCTCGTTCACGAGGGTTTTCAGCCGAAAAATCAAATACAACATTATGTCTATCTGAAATCAATTTTCCGGTTTCACTATACATACCGGCACGAAGGCTCCTCGGCTGAGTTTTATCGGTCACAGCCTCGATTTGATATAACGTAACAGATAGTTGACCTGAAGTGATAACACTTGAACTGCCACGCAGAATATCAACCTCAACCATTCGGGTATCACTAGTGCGCTTTTTCTTTATTTTGATGACTGGCACAATCACTTCTTGAAGCGATGCTCCACCATGTACAAAACGGCTGCCAGAACCACTTAAACGTAAACGCTGAATACCTTTGGGGATTACAGCTTCCACATCGCCTGCTAAACCTAATTGTTTTGCTGTAAATCGTTTTAGTGCATTACTACAACTTAATCCTTTACCAAGCACAAATCGGCGGTCGTTATAGAGAATTTCGCCAGTTACATCTTTCGATAAAAAGTCACTTTCCTCTAATGTACTATTTTGATAAATAAAACCATGATCAGCCGTGATCAATAAATTATTTGCGTTAGCATTGGCTAATTTTTTAATAATCTTTAATAAATCAGCAAAGGTTTTTTCTGTCGCTTCAAAGGCTTCACCTTCTGACTGCATTTTATCACCGACGTGGTCAATTCTATTGTGATAAATATATAAAACATCATGCGCTTTTAATAGCTCACGACTTTGCACTTGTGTCATCTCTAATAATGATTTTGCTTGAACTGCCCCGGCACGTTCACCCAGTATGGTCTTTAATATTTTGTCTCTGTTGTCGGTGCCTTGAGTTGATTGCTCTCCCATAAAAATGGTCGCAGTGTTATTGTCGGCTAACTGCAAAGGCATGTCTTTATCTTGCGGGAGCAGCGATGCCATGCCTAACTGCGTATAACTTGGCATTGATGACAGTGCATGACTAAGCTCGGCATGGTAACGATCTTCCTGACGAATTCGGCTCACCATTTCTTCACCTGCTTCATAGCGAAATGCATCGGATATGATCACGCAAATTTTGTGTTTTTTGGTCAAATACGGTTGAACCCAACGACTGAAAAATTTGTTTTGTGGTACAACATCACTCACTTGCCATGAATCCATGTCATCAACATGTTGTTGCCATGAATTACTTAATGGTTGTAAATACTTATTAATATATAAATTTTCAATTTGTTCAGTTAAGGTGCTTAACAGAGTATTCTGTGACGATACCTTAAGCGCATACACATACTTCCGATATAACTGATCCAGCTTAAACCAATGCTGGGTGTACCGTTGTACGGCTTCGGTTGCTGATGCCATATCAAGTTGAACGTTTTCAAGCAGAGCAAAGAATTGACTAGCAACATCAACGGCATCATATAAATGCTCAAATTCACTATACCAATGACCTTGACGACGCTGACGACAGCATAGGGCTACTTCTCCCTGCGACAGTGTTCGTTTCGCTACGCTAATCACTAGCTCATGGATCACTTTTTGATCGATAACTTTAAAATAATCAAGCGCCAAAATTTCTTGTAAATCTCTATTTTGTAAATCAGCTTCAATATTTAATACCGTTTCACATTGAGCTGAAAGCGTTTCAAAATCACTTTGATAAAGTCTGCTATCTTTCCATCGTTTGAAAAACACTAACGCATTGTTATTTAAATGCTGAGACTTTATTGAATCATCGTCAGCACTAACGCCATGCAAACCAGAATCAAGTTCAGCCACATAACAATATTTAAATAATTCAAAAACAAAGTCTTTCATTGAGGGCGTGTCACTTTCATAACCATAATGATTTGCCACTTGCTGCCATAAAAATGATTCGAGTTTGCACTGTTCGATGAGCTGGTAAGTACTATTACGGCCCTTACTCAAGTCTCTAAACAGCAATTCTAATACCACATCTAACCGTGCATCACCTTGTTGGGTTGCACCCGCAGCAACAGCCAGCATTTTAAAACGCACTTGACTCAAGGTATCATCAGTCGACAATAACGGTTTCAGTGCTTGCTTACGCTGTTCAGCATCTGATTTTTCTTTTTGAGTATTAGCCTGGCTACCAAAAAATGCCGAATGTAATTCCACCAATTCAGTAAACTCATTCGGCAGCTCCATTTCAGCTAACCAAATAGCCACCTGGTCAGTTCTAAAAAACGTATGGGCAAGTTCTACATCTAACAACCAGTTTTGTAATGGCTCGGGTTGTTTAGCTTCTTTATATAATAAAAATTGTTGTTTCGGGAATTCTCGCAGTACTTTGTATTTTAGACTGAATTCATTATTGGTAATCTCTAACTTTTCAATATTATCAAGCGCTAGTGACTCAAAATCATCACGGAGTTCTTGTTTTTCATCGTACCAAAATACAATACGATGTTTGGCAAATAAACGTTCAAGGGCAACACTAATTCGTGATGTCATGCTGCTACTTCCTCTTCAAGCACTTCTTCATCTAATTCATCTAATTCATCTAATTCATCTTCTATACTTTGCGCTGCTAACATATCTGTCATATAAACCCTACTCCGCAATCGTTCTATCAAAGCCTTTCTTCGCTGTTCATAAAACCGCTTAAAATCCGAGAACGCTAAACTCACATCTTCCGTTAGCAATAAACTCTGTTTCGTAACACTAATGCCTGGGCTACCAACCCAATCAACTAATTCCTTTGCTTTCTTTGACATATTTTGTGAGTCATTCAATAAATGCAAGTTGGCAATACTATTCCACTTTTTCACATCAGCGTAAAAAACCATCAACTCTGCATCTTCTTTTAAGAAAGCGTGTGACTTAATTTTTTTCTTTTGAAAAGCATCTTTAGGGTGTAAATGGTCAATATGAAAGGTCTCAGTCGGATTCATCTCAGGAAAAAGTAAATGTAATAATGCGCGACAACGGCCGTTACCATGTTGAATATCTAGCAAGTTATCCAAGTATTCAGCATCAAAACGGAGGTCTTTGTTCGAACCTTTATACTTATCAATTATCTGCTCAAGTGGAAAAGCAGATTGATGTAAATTATTCCTTAAGACTTCTCGCATCCCCGATAAAATAGTATCAGCCTGACCACCAAATACACCTTTCAACAACGCCATATAGAACCACTGGCTAATTGTTTTACGTTCTTCATCAGCTTTAGCCAGGTTATTAATCGAAACATACAAAGCACTATTGTTTATTGTCTTTTTATACAAATAATAACTAATAGGTATTACCGCATTTTTTGAAGTAAGCGAATCTGGGTTAATACCTAAGCGTCTGATCAATTTAAACGATTCACGTATACAATCTTTAATGCTACTCCACTGTGACTGGATGTTGGCAACTTGTTCAGCTTTAAAGTTCTTCACTTTAAATTTCACATCCGCATCGGTCAGCATCAAGCAGGTTTTTAACACCCAGTCTCTACTTAAATAAAATCCCATCTCTGCACTTTGATGAATTTCTTTCACCAAAGTATCAATTTCTTTTCTAAAATCGCCATCCCAATTTGAGATGGCAATTGACATCAACAAGTCAGAAAAATCAAGTTTAGTGCCGCCACTATTCGTACGAATAAATACATCTAGAACATGGTCTATTTGTTGGCTAGTTTCGTTAAAATAATGGATGATCATTTTGTTACGGAACGCGTCATAGAGCTTTAGTAAAGTCTTTCTAGCAAAAGTGTTATCCGTTAATTCATGTGTATCTAAATAGGGCATCACCACATTAAATAAAACATCATCCACGTCATTTTCTTGAGCAAAATTTAAGACTTCATGCATGCAAAACCAGTGATGCTTCTTTTCATTTACACTAACAGAATCTTGATATTGTTTCTCGGTAAGAAACTTAAAGCGATACTTCATTAATGATTCATCTTCTTCTCGATTTTCTGCTGTCATTAAATCGAGGTATAATTTTCTAGGTGGCAACTTGTTATCATCTTGTGCCGATGGCCAATGAACTCTGGGCTGCTTATAGGCATAAGTACTGCATAGACCAATGTATAGACTGGTTAATCTTTGCTGCCCATCAATAACAGCTTTAAAGTTTTTAAAACTGGCATTGGTAATTTGCTCAGGATTCTCTTCATTAAAGCGTTTACAATAACCTTTTAAAAACTGATAAAATTTATAGTTTTTCTTTATCTCGCCATCTTTCACTTCCCACATCATAAAACTATTAATGGGAAAATCGCGCATTATCGAATCAAATAGCACACATATCTGCTGGCTACTCCAGACAAACTTTCGCTGAATAGCAGGCAACAAAAAATCATTATTATTAATGCTATCTATCGCTTCTTTTATACTTATCGCTTTTTCGTACTGACCAGCCATATTATTTCCTTTTGATAAGTCTATTTACTTAAACCTGGCACTTTTTTAAGTGCTTTACCAAATAATGGATAGTTATGTTTAACGCCGTCATCTAAGTCAATCTCAATCTTCTGCCCGGCTAATGGGTATAACACGTCATGCTCATAGTCTTTAATTTCAGCGATGACTTTATTGATTTTAGTGATCGCTTTGATCGCCTGAGTTTTGTCTTTTGGGCTAGCAGAAACACTTATTTCAACTTGCACATAACTGTCTTTACGGGCTTCTAGTTTGGTGCGGAATTCTCGCAAGTAGTCATTCAATATCACGCTTACGGTATCACTCTGATAACGGTGCATATAAATTAGCGCGTTAAACGAGCCTTTAGGGCTGGAGAATAGCCAATAAATAGGACGTTTTTTGTAACGCTTAATATGATCAGCATAGAAGTCTTTGACAAAGAATTTTTTAATGTCTTTGCCAATAGCCTCTTCAATAAACGAGAGGTTTTCAGTGAAATTATCTTCGCCAAAGGTCACTTTTAAAAATGTTTTAAAACGCTCGGTAATGTCATCTTCAAACCAATCGCCATCAAAATCGATAATCGGGATAACATTGTCTTTATCAGGCATAAATGACGGTAAAGGAACTTGTTTAAGGTAGTTTTCTAAAGTCTCGCCTTGGTTAGCAAGGATAAGGCCTTCTTTGTCAAGCGAGTAGCGGCCAAACATACAACCAACGGAGTAAGATAAAAAGTCGGCAACAGTATCTTTCAGATAGAGTCTCAATAATTCAAATTCGTTATTATCTCCATATCGATAATTAGGATTACAGAATAAAGATATATTACTTAACTCAACTTTCTCATCCAACTCATGCTTGAGGCCGTACGCTTCTATGAAATTTTTATTGTTTAACTCCTCAAGCTGATGTAGATGCCTCGTTGTTTCAATTGAATTATTAAAAAACAAATCAAACTGGTCTTTAAAAGTTTTTGAGACACAATATCCTTCGACTAGTGGCAAGCACATAAATTCGCTTGAAGTCTCTACAGAACTCCAGTCATTTTTAGAAATTTCGATACATGTTTTTGGGGCGTCAGCTAAAGGCATTTCATCCCAATCTATACTCTTTACAGGAAGAGCTGAAATATGCCCGCTCTGAAAATCAAGAGTGGGTGCTATAAACTGAAGAAATTTTTCTGCTAGTTTCGAATTCAAAAATCCAGCGACACTGAAAATAGGAAGATCTTTTACAAAAACACATGGTCCTGTTGACTCAAAAATATGTCCTTCAGGAAAATACCTAAAAGCTACATTACTAGATATCCTAGACCAAGATAGCCCTGATTTTTTATAGTTGTGTGCATTTCGAAGATTAGACCCCTTAAATTCTTTCAGTTCTTTACCTTCATCCTCCCAATTAATCACATAATCATTATTTCCATACCATTTCCTAAATGAGCCTCCTTTTTGACAAGGAAGCCATTTATCAGATTTTTTCGACACTTCCCACCACAACCTTAGGAATCTACCATTATCTCCAGTATCAAGTCCCTTCCCTATATCGGAAAAATCTGATAGATTTTGAGCGTTAGAAAATACATCAATAATCCTATCAGATATCCAGTAAGCAACTGGCTTACCTGGCAATTTTTTAAAGTCATTTATAGTGGCAGAGAAACTAATATCCGTTCTATCACCTAAAAGCAGAGCTTCTTTCTCTTTTTCTGACCGCCCGTCAACCAACCTTATATAGGAATAAGCTACTTCCGGTTTAGAAGCACTTTCAATAACAAATGCCGTAGTAGAAACCACCTCACCACCAATACTATCGAACGCCCGCGTACCTAAGTGAGCCATTGATACGATAGTTGAGTTATCTAGTAACTTGTACCTCAACCCTTCGAAGGAAGACAGAAACATCCAACTCTGCATATTAATCATCGCTGAATATCCCTTTTTCATAATTAGAGCCAGATCACGTTCCATAAACATTGCAAACAAATCAGCTTTACTTACTGGATAATTATCTTTTGCCCACTTCGCAAGCCTTGGGTTCATACTTTTCCCCCCCATATAGGGAGGGTTAGCAACCACCACATGATATTTAGAACTGAGGTAATCTGCTTGCTTTAATACTTTTAAAACAGATTCATGGGTATCTGCAATAAACAACTGTCCTGCAACATCTTTAGCTTCAAGCATCGCTAACACATCATTGGCATTGGTCAATGTGGGTTGAATCAATGAACCGAAGTTATCGGCTTCTTCAAACTCTTTAAGAGTAGTTCGCAGATCTTTAGTGAATAAATCAGTTCCTACAAATTCCATGTATTGTTCAAGCTCATCATCATCAATTTTCACTTTTTCTAAATGACAAATATTAGGCTTAATAGGATTACGGAAAAAACGACGGCGGTTATTACTTTCATCCGCTGGATTACCTTTTAGTGCCTTCATACTTAGGGCAAATGCCGCCAGCTCTGCGGCTCGCTCATCAATCTCAATACCATATAAGTTTTTGGTTAAAATCAACTCGGGGATATCAATGGGATCGTAATTGGCATCTAAATAAATGGCATAAAGTAAATCATAAGCATAGGTGAGCATATGACCCGAACCACAGGCTGGGTCGCATATTTTCAGTTCTTCAGGACTAGTAATGATCAAAAAATCTGTCTCTTCTTCAACAGGTTTAATGTAATAATCCATCTGCTCAATTACTTTTGAGTCTGGATTATTCAACATCCATAGTCGCCCTAGCGAATTTTCGACTAAATAGCGCACGATCCAATGGGGGGTAAATAACTGTGTGGCTGCTGGAATGTTTTTAGGGCTAATTTTTATATTCTTTTTTAAGTCAGCAAATACTTGGTCTTTTTTCTCTGAGATATAAAACTGATATAACCAACCAATCGATTCAACCGATTCACAGTTTTCAGGTGTCATTGCTTCACGGGTATAAGCCAATATTGAATTACCTGATAACAAATCATCTGGCATCAGTAATTCAGTGTAATCTTCAATACGTGCAAACAAGTAAGGCATTAAACGGTGATAGTCGTTACACACGGCAACTATCATTAATCGATAGGCTTCGGTCTGACCATCGCGACTAGAAACGGTACCGCTTAACAAACCAAAAACTTTTTCTCTGGCTTTGTCACCCACAAGGCTATCGTCAATATGACCTGCCTTTGCTTCTGCCAGTATTTCTGGCTGAAATTGCCCCGCAATTGGCGATACCACCATAATGCGGTTGTATTGGTTTACATCCATAAACCTAAGGGCACAAAAGCGATTAAACCAGATATAAGCAACTTGCTCTATTAATTGTGTTTCACCCATTTCATGACACTTAGCACTTAACTCTTTAACGACTTTAGGGTGCTCACGGCTAGCTAAACTATCTTCAGCTAAGACTAATTTAAGTTTACTTTGTACTTGCTCAATTAAGCTACGACGGGCATATTGAGCGAATTTTTTTAATCTGGATGTATCCATTATTTATGTCTCATTTCTTATGGTGCAATCTTACTAACAGGCCATTTAGGAAAATGTTCATTCCATCTATCAATATTAAGAACACGGCAACTTTGGGCTAATGATTTATTCCATCGTCTGCTCTTTCTTCCGATTGGTAATTCTTGTTTTAAAGATTTAGTAAATTTTAAATTCAAGGCATTGTCAAAATTTAGCAAACATATGTAATGTATGGGTTTTTCGACTTTATCTTCTGCATGTCTATATAAATATGAGTCCCTGTATTTATACTTAAGGTAATTTTTTAACCATTTAAAAGCTCTTCTCTTTTCTTTCAACTCATCATCAGATTCAAAGTTTTGAATATCGTAAGCAGAAGCAAATTCATCTTGATAATCTTTAATTTCAATATAGACATATGCTTCATCGAATTCGGCTACAATATCAACTCCTTTCATCGGGGCACCATGAAAAGTGGGCTTTGACTTATCTTTTTCATCAAAAACAAACGCCTCTAAAGCATCAGTGAATTCGAACCGAAAACCGTCGGTTTCTACTGCGATCACTTGCCCAACCCTCCCATATCTTTCACAATTTCTTGATCAACTAAATTTTCAAATGCTTCATCAATAGGGTTAGGTTGCAAATCAAGATATTCATCCGTTGTATTGACTTCTATTTTCCCACTTGATTCATCACGATAAAGGGAGTGATACTTAACTTGGTCACCTTTGCTTTCACTTGCTAGCAGATCAAACCATTTGAGGAAGACATAATCATGGGTGGCTATCACTATTTGCAAACCTTGTCGTGATAATTCTAATAATATCTCAACTAACATTCTCATTAGCTTAGGATTCAAATTTGACTCTGGCTCATCCCAAAATAATGTACCGGTAATACCCGGTTGTATCGCCCCCGTTTCTAATAACCTTGCTAACATGCCGACTTTACGAAAACCTTCGGCCACAACATTGGCCGAATATTCATTGTTATCCGATTTAAAGGTTACTTTTCCGCCACCGTAAAAGATAAATTGACCACCAACCACCTTATTAATTTCTTCAATTGCCCATTTAGCTTTTGCTTGAAGTTGGTCGGCTCTTATTTCTGGCAAATCTAACGATAGACAAATATCTTGATAGGTTTGATCAAAAGAAAGCTCAAACCTTTGATACAAGCTGCTAAAGCCTTTCATAAAAGATAATACTTCTTTTGTTGGTATATAGACTGGTGCAGCTTGGCTGTTACTCAAATTACCATCACCCGATAATACTAGGTTTTGTGAATTATTATGAAAACTAAACTCAAGTTTATTGTCATTAAAAAATGTGGTGGTCACTTTTGCATTTGATTCCGCACCATTACGATGTAACTTTCCTAATTTGTCATCTAATGGCATAAAAAGCTTCGTTAGCCTTTCTGTCATCTTTAGTTTAATTACATCACTATCTGTTGAAGATGTAGCTAATTGTTGACGGGTACTAGCCACCGCATAAGCAACTTTTAATAATTGTGTTTTACCTGTGCCATTTTCACCAATAATGATGTTAATCTTCGGACAAAAATCTATGTCTACTTTATGAAACAAAGTGAAATTTTCTAATGTGATGTTACTTATCATAACTGTATATGCTTCCCTTCTTTAATTGCCGCTAACAAAGCCTTTTTGTATGCTTCAATATAACCATTTACATCACTTTGTGTTGCTAACCAGGGCTTATGGTAGTTAACTCGTATTTGTTTGGTTGAAATACTCTGTATTTCTGGTTTAGTCGCTTGCTTGGTTGGCTCTTTAACTGTTTGCGTATTTTCTGTATTATCATCATCGCCCACAAACAGCCCCGGTTGCGGTTGAACTTGTGAACTTGATGTGGTTTTCGTTGGACTAGCTTCCGGTGCTAATTCTGGTGTCGGTTGGCTCCAGAACATTAATTTTTGTACTAAGGTTGAATAGGTGTGATCCTCAAACCGACGAGCTTCGTCGCGTAACATGGCGATAAGCGATTGCTGGTTTAGCTTTTCAGTTGCATGAGTAAATTCATTAATAAGTTCATTTTGTTTATCACCATTGAGTGATTGATACTCTTCAAAACCTATTAGCTTTTCTTGTAACTGATGGATAATTTTGAAGGCCTTGTTACGCTCATCTTTCACTAGGTCGACAATTGTTTGTTCTAAAATATCAGTATCTATTTTTAATTGTTGTATCGCACTGCCTTTAAATATTGCAGCATTGACTAAAGCGTCTTTAATTTGTTGATATTCAGTGCCTTCAACATACTCGATATTAGCGGTTTGTTGATTGATAACTTGGCTAGCTTTATCGTAGGTCGCTTTTTGAGGACCTTGCATAAATTTAACCATTGGATCGATGATTTTTTCTTTGTAATCAAACCAAGTGTCTTCATCTTGCGTGAGTTCAGTAATAAACCATGCATAAGGTTTAGTTTTAAACTCATTTAATTTTGAAACTATCTCGCCTAACGCCCTTAAAAATGGGTATTTTTCTGATTGAGACTGCAATTTATCTAAGTTTATAGCTTGTTGGGCGAATGACTCTTGAATCTCTTTTGCCATCGCTTTGGCTTCGGTAGCATGAGTAACTTTTTCAAAATAATCACGATAGAACTCTTTAACGGCTCTTAGTTGTGACGGCGTAAATTCGACCTGAGGTTCAAGGATTAAATTAGCATGAGCACTGATATTGCGTAATGCTCGCACGAGGTCGTTGTCATCTAGCAAATTAGTTGCCTCGCGAACTTCAACTTTACCTCGAGCACATAATTCAGCAAGATTACATAAGATAGCCGCAAATGACCAACCATTAGGCTTGCTTTCAAACTTTTCTAGTAATGATTTAACCGTGGTTCGGATACCAGCACGATTATTACTTTGAATGAATGAGAGCATTTCTTGTTGAGGCTCGGGCAATTGAGTATCATCATCGAATAGGCCCTGGGCAGCATTTTTAATAATATCAGCAATATTATTTTCACTGTATTTGATCTCTCGCAGCATTTTAAGATTGGGATAGGTATGTTTTATGAGCTCCCCAAAAGCCTTAACAATTTTACTTTGACCGTCCTCGCCACTTAACTCTAATTCAACCCCTGCAACAAAATATTTAGCAGATCCAACAAGTTTAGCTATTAATGTTTTTAGTTGGTTTAACCGTCCAACATTTTGAATGCCCTTGTCAGTTAATATCCGTTTAATGCTTTCTTGCTGTGTAGTGCGAGTTTCGTGTGCCACATATTTTTCTGTTTGCTTAAATAGCACTAAATCACTCAATAAACGCACACTTTCAGGTAATACAATCCGTAATTCATCATTAAATAATGTATCTGATTTATGTTTTTCGATGGCGTCTGGATGCTCATGAAAAGGTGTAATCGCATTAATTGTTAATTCATATTCACGACCTGATAAATTATCATCTAAACGGCGACTAAATGCATAATCTTGGTTGTTTTCTAAAAAACGAATTTTACGCGTTTTAAGTACACCATCAAATATCAACTTTTCCAGTTCTGACGCAATAACGTTGTTATCTACGTCAGTATTTTTGATTTCTTTTTCAATGTCTTGTTCTTCATCTGTTAAGTATTCAAATAAGTCACCATTACGTTGCACATAGGTTTGTTTCTCTAACAGGTTTAATGCTTCTTCAACTTCAATTTTAAGTGAAGGAATATCACGAGAGAAGCTGTCGTACATTAGTACACAAAGATTTCGAACCGTTGGCTTAAATTCTTTGACATATTTCACTAAAAACAGCGCTTTGAGTAAGCGAATTGCAAACTTGTTATCAAGCTGAAGTTCTGCTTTAAGTATTGACTGCTGATTGGCTGTTTTTAGCGCGGTACGAATTCCTTCAAACATTAAATCGAACGTTGCTAGCTCCCCAAGTTCATGATCTTTTATGGTAATGGCTACTGCTTGGAAAACACCTAACATTGAACGTTCACCAACAGAGCTATGTTTACCTTCAAATGCACTATGCGTAGACAAGTTTTGAATAGCAGATTGGAACAGACCAAACTGATAGGGGATAAATGGATAGCTTTGTAAAAAGTGCTCTCGGTCTTTAAAGTTTCTATATGATTGTGAGCCGTCTGAAAAATCAAATAACGTTTTAAAATTATTCTCTTGCTGGTGGTATAAATCAGTTAGTTGCGGTAAAAACTCCTCTTTTTTCTCAAGTAATCGGCGCTGAATGACCTCTGCAACATCTTGGCTGGTAAGCTTCATTCTATTTTTAAAGCGCGCTTGAATTTTAGTAAAATCGTTACTATGCTGTTTACCTACGTCTCCTAAAACAGATGACATATCTTCTTGAGCAGTCACTATTATCCAAGATTGGCCTTTACATTTAGTTGCTAAACTTTCTGCCACTGTTTGTAAGTTAGTCATTAATTTAACATTACCAGCAATGTACTGCCCAACTTCATCGATAAAGAAGTTAAGACGAAATCCTTCATCCTGCTGATCGATATAATCTTTAACTTGGTCTGCAAAATCTTCGATTGATAACCGATAGTCAGCTCGGTATTTATCTAATATGCCCGTGACATTTTGGCCTGATATCTTGTTATAAGCATGATCAATCGCATTGCTCATTCTTTTAGCTCTGGCACGACCTTTTTCCCAAAGCATGCCACTGGTATCCTTAAATACTTGGGCAAAGTCCTCTAATAAACCATCTTCACTTAATTCACGTTCAAATTGAGCGATATATGCTTGTTTACCATAATAGCCACGATGCTCATCAAAGACTTTTACAAAGACAGCAATTAATGCATCTAGCTCGGTTTTACTGATTACGTCGGCTTTTTGGTCAATGTTAAACAGAATACTTTCGGATGGAATATTCACCGCTCGTTTCAGATCATTAGCAAATATTCCACCTTCATTAAGAGGTGTCTTATTTAGGAATATATCTAATGGAGATGTGTCTTCAACCGATTTATTTTCCAGTAAAAGAGCCAGCATTTTAAGTAAATGTGATTTACCACAACCAAAAAATCCGGAGATCCAAACGCCGTTGGCATTATTATAATTTAAATAAGCATCAAGGAAGTCATCCAGCCTCTTAGACACTTCCAATGTAATAACATACTCATCGAGCTCGAGTCTTAGACTCGCATCATCATCGGCTTTAATAACGCCCTCAATTGGACGATCGACTTTTTTCTTAAATAGTTGTGATAACTTCATAATTATATCTGCTTAATCCTTTTCTTAGCCTATTATATTGCACGATCTAATATATTGAATGCTCGGTAATACTTGTCATCTTCAAGTTTGCCAAATAAAACTAATGATGCACCGGTTTCAAGAGAGTGTTTATATTCACCCGGAAAAAACATCAGTGTCGGTTTGTCTTTGGCATTTTTTTGTAAATTGCTGAGTATATTGTTTGAACGAATGTATGGAAACACTTCCCCAATCCCCGAAATTATTAAAATTTGAAACTCTTCTTGTTGCATTTTTTTTGTAATAGCCGGGGTGATAATCGATTCAATATCTAGAATTCCCTGTAATTCTTCTTTTAGCTCATCTCTGTCGAGCGTCGTTTCGTTTTCAAGTAACCACTCCAAGTCACCTTCTTCCTTTAGAATTTCAATAACGAGGCTATACAGGTTTATCTCTAATACCTTGACTTGAATATCTGACAAATAATTTGTCAATTGCTTTATTAATAAATTGACGTCATTTTGTAATACAGGATCAAATGGACAAATATGAAACGGAATATCCCCATTTAAGCCTTCCATATTTAAAAAAGAATCACTTTGTAATACGTCAGTCAAATGAACATACGCGTCAGATAAATTAGCTTTGGTTAAACCACTATTAAATTTGTTGGCCATGATTAAAACTCTGCTCCAGGGTAAATTCTCATATCATCAATATTTGTTAACTGGATCAATTCTCTTAGTTGAGGAGAAAGGTTTTGATGCAATAGTTCTTTGTCTTTGTTTACTAACCCGCACTCGGCTAACATTTTGAACATAGTTTGCTGGGCTTTGTATCTTGATTGTTGAGTAATGTTGTCTAGATTACTGTGCCATTCTGCTTTAGCGTTAAAAAAAGCATTATAATCTTCTGTATACAATTGGAATCTACTCTTAGTGAAATGCTCAGACAAAACCTCAATGGCAAATTGATATGTAAATAAGTATTGACGACAGATAGCCAGCCAAACCAATTGCTTAGCGTCTGAATCTGATGTGGTCATTAGCGACAATTCATCATCAGTTAAATTTTTGAGACGTTTAGAAACCTCACCGTATATTGTGCGGGATGTACTCTCGGTTCGAGCTTGTAAAAGATTATTTTTTAAAACTTCGTCACGAACCAACTTCCAATCTTTAAGGTGAGTGTATTGCTCTGCTACTAATCTACTTTCATGAATTAATGCTGGTCTTAATGTAAGTGACAGCTTGTATTTGGTATCACTCATTTACGACTCCCTTCCGACGACTCGGAAGCACTTCCACTTATAACCCATTCATCTACTTCAATAGCCTTGAACTTCCAAAAGCGACCGATGCGATGTGCAGGTAAGCCTTTCTTATCACGCCATGCGTAAATTGTGTCTTTACTAACACCTAAATAACCTGCAATTTCCTCGACAGAAAGCCAACGCTCAGTCATGATTTCCACCAATAAAATAATTTATAAACAACCGCGACTATGCCATGTAATTAAGGACATGTAAATCGGGTTTGGTAGGCATAAGTATGAATAGGTTAACTTAAGTATGCATTAGAAGCTGTGATAGCTATTATCATCCTTAATTATTTTCAATTACTGTCACTTTATATGTACGTTATTGTGTGTTAAAGATCCTTGATGTCCGACTTTTCGTAACTAACAAAATGTACGGAGATATTTCTAAGCCTTGCTGCACTATAAATATTGAGCGGCACTGATTCATTTTTATCTATAGCTTGTAAACGAAAAAATAATGAACATCTGCCGTTTATTCATATTTATTGATTAAATAACGCTGAATATTTCTAGATCCAAAAGCCTCTGCTATTGCTAAACAATTAATATCTTCATTAGTTACCGGATGCTTGTATGAAATCAATGGATCGCCGCCATGCTCGATCATCGCTTAAAAGGCATGGAAAAATACCGTTACCGCGAAGATGCAGTCGAGGTGGCAACTGCTTTCTTCGATAACGCTGATGGCCTAGTGCAAGACGGTCCAATCCGTGAGACCTACAACCCACTAACAGGTGAACAACAAGGCGCACCAAATTTATCTTGGAGTGCTGCTCATCTATACATGTTATATAACGACTTCTTTACTGAAGAAACTAAGTAATTGAAGTTCCCCTAGCTGAAGCAAGGGGATTCTTGTCGTCTACGGTTTAGGCATTGCAATATTAAATTGCGTTAGTCTTCTAAAACCTCTTACAAGCATTTAACGTGTCGGTACTACCTACCGCCACAAATTATTTAAGCTGCTAGTCTTAATCCCTCTTTATGGATATTGATAGCAGCATTATGATCTCTATCGTGAACAGCGCCGCATGCGCAAGTCCACGTCCTGATCGCTAATGACCACTGCCCAGCGTATAACGCTCCACACTCGCTGCACATTTTAGACGAAGGAAACCACTGGCTAATAGCTGATAATTTACGCCCGTACCAATCAGCCTTATATTCTAACTGCCTTGCTATTTCACCGAAATTAGCATCATGGAGATGCTTTGCCAACTTGCGATTTTTCACCATATTTTTGACTTTCAATGACTCGATCCCTATCACTTGGTTTTCGTTTATAAGTGTCGACGTCATTTTATGCGTAAAGTCTCTACGGGAATTCGCTATCTTTTCGTGAAGCCTTAGCGAGTTTTTTCGCATATCGATTTATTAAGCGCGGGTTGTTAAATTTAACGCCATCCGAGCAGATCGCTAAATCTTTAATGCCAACATCGACACCGACCGTTTTATTAACAATCGGCAGCTGTTTTATCGCTTCTTTCACTAATATTGAAACAAAATACTTACCTGATTTAGTCTTGGATACGGTAAGTGAACTTGGTTTTCCAGTGAAGTAGCGCGACCACTTTATTTTAAGCGGTTGCTTCATTTTAGCGAGTAATAATGATTGTTTATCTGCATCCCATTTGAACCCGTTACTCATGTAACTGGCTGATTGATAATTATGCTTTGATTTAAATTTAGGGTAACCAAACCCTGACTTAAAAAAGGACTGAAAACCTTTGTTAAGGTGTTTTAACGCCTGTTGCAAAGGCACGCTTGATATGTCTTTCAGCCACAAAAGGTCGGGGTTCTTTTTAAGCTGAGTGAGGTTCTTACTCCAATCGTTATAATTGGTTTTATTGCCTAGTTCATACTGCGCTTTAGAAAACGCCAATGCTGAATTATAAGCGACACGCACACAACCAAATGTCTGAGAAAGCATGACTGCTTGCTCGTTATTCGGGTAAAATCTGTATTTGTACGCGATTAACTTCAAAATAACACCTTAATTAACTGTATATAATTCCAGTATCAAGTTCTAAATTTAGACCTTGTCACTTTGTATGTCAACAGAATAAAAGCCAGAGCGCTTATTGCTTCGCAATAACGACTTACATTCCCGACATAAATGACGGGGTTTTACGTCAAAGATGATAAAGTAAAGTAAAAAAGAACAATGGAATAACTAACCAATTTAAATTACGGTTAGTTCGATAATAAAGGTCATCACTATAAAATGATGACCTTTTTATTTACCCACTAATAATGCTAATCTAACTGTCCTTCAGTCAATTAGCAGTCGATGTAATGAAAGCACAATCCAAATCACGCTCTAAACTATTTTCTCAATTATTTTCCAAATTACCCTCTAAAGAAAGTCCATTTGTGTTTCTCGCCCTTGCCGGCATAGTCATGACCATGACCTTTTCCGCCTGGAATGCCCTGCTAAATAACTTTGCTATCGAGAATGCTGCGTTTACCGGGGCTGAAATTGGCACGCTGCAATCGATACGTGAAATACCGGGTTTACTGGCTTTCACGGCTGCGTTTATATTGCTGGTATTAACAGAACAAGTCTTGGCCATTATCGCCTTGTCGTTATTATGCATAGGGGTGGCGATAACGGGTTTCTTCCCGTCTGTTTATGGCTTGTATGCCACCACAGTGCTGATGTCGATAGGTTTCCATTATTACGAGACCATCAACCAATCATTAAGCCTGCAATGGTTTAGTAAAGCCGAAGCACCTGCACTGCTAGGCCGTCTGTTAGCGATTAAATCATTTGCAGCGCTCTGTACCTTCGCCGGTATTTGGCTAGCATTTAGTGTGTTTGATACTGACTACATCACTGTATACATGGTCTGTGGATCACTCGGGTTAGCTATCACCGCGTGGTTAGCAACCCATAAGCCTAAAACCGAAAACACGCATGTACAACATAAAAAACTCATCTTGCGTAAGCAATGGAATGGACACCGCCTCACCCTTTCGCGCTGTTGATTATGGTGTAGGCTGTAAGCAGGTGAATTTTATTTATCATAGGTGACATATTATGAAAAATATAATTAGAGTTGGTGTTGATTTGGCAAAAAACGTGTTTCATATTCATGCTATTGATGAGAATGAAACAATAGTTTGGCAAGGAAAATACAATCGCACCACTTGGTTGAAGGCGATTGTGAAACGAGTACCAACAACCGCGGTAATCGGCATGGAAGCTTGTGGTTCAGCTAATTATTGGGCAAGAGAGCTCACAGCACTTGGTTACAGTGTTAAATTAATAGCCGCTCAATTTGTTAAACCTTATGTTAAAACAAACAAAAATGACAAAGTTGACGCTGAAGCCATTTGTGAAGCAATCAGCCGACCTAATATGCGCTTTGTTAATATAAAAACAGTTGAGCAACAAGATATTCAATCTAAGCATCGTGTTCGTGAAGAATTAATTTGCCACAGAACTGCAAAATCAAACCAAATCAGAGGGCTCGTCAGTGAATACGGCATTGTAGCGCCTATTGGTATCGCTTATTTACGAAAAGCGATACCAATGTGGTTAGAAGAATCCGACAACGGTTTAACATTTGATTTTAGGGCTTTGTTGCTCACGCTCCAGGAAGATTTAATTCTTGTAGATGAAAGAATTGATTTACTGACAGCACAAATTAAAAATAATGTTGCAACTAATCCCATAGGAAAAAAGTTGATGAAAATTATCGGGATTGGTCCTTTGGTCTGTAGTGCATTGTTAATGGCACTTGGTGATGGTAAGCACTTTAAGAAAGGCAGAGATTTTGCAGCATCTTTAGGCTTGGTTCCTAGGCAATACAGCACAGGTGGGCGTGCTAATTTACTCGGCATTAGTAAGCGAGGTGATGGTTATTTAAGAAAATTATTAGTTCATGGCGCTAGAGCAGCTTTTCGTCATGTCAAAGATAAGACAGACCCTTTAAGTTTATGGATAAAACACTTGAGTGAAAAAAAACACCCTAATGTTGTTATCGTTGCACTTGCTAACAAATTAGCACGAATTTCATGGGCGTTAGTTGCTAACGACACCGAATACACAGAAACATTGGCCGCTGGTTGATTGTATTAAAATAATTTTCATATTCGAAGTTGTAGGTAATACTTAGGTTACAAATAGTAAGCACATTATTTAAAAATTGCAAAAGTAAAAGAGAGATGGAAAATAGGTTAAACCATCACTAGAAAAACCCTAACTGAGCGAAGAGTTAATAACTCGTGTAAGCGATTGGGATCTAGTGTGCGAATGAAGCCATTGAGGTTCGATGCTAAATAAAAGCATTATTTAAGAAACCGAATACACGTGAGCAGTCATACCTTCATTTTCATTGAAATTTTACTTGCAATAGAGGTTGTGTCCATACACGCTACAGTTTGTATTATTTACTGACGTTTCTATCCGGGGCTCGCAGACAGATCTTCGTGGTCTTCGCTGGATTTTTAATGGTGGAAAAATTTGGCTACGGCGTTACTGAGATCACAGCACTCTTCATGCTTAACCATGTCATCAATCTGTATTTAGGCCCTAAGATCGGCGCGTGGATTGGACGCGTAGGTGAACGTCGTGCGTTAACATTGGAATACAGCGGACTTATCTTGGTGTTTATTGGTTATGCCTTAGTGGAAACGGCAGAGCTTGCCGCGGTACTGTATGTCGTTGACCATCTATTCTTTGCCATGGCGATTGCACTCAAAACCTATTTCCAAAAAATTGCCGACCCGAAAGATATCGCTGGCAGCATGGGCGTGAGTTTCTCAATTAATCATATTGCCGCGGTGGTTATCCCCGTTATTTTCGGCATGATCTGGTTATACAACCCATCGTTAGTATTCTACGCAGGTGCGACGATTGCTGCATTATCGTTAATCTTAAGCCAATTTGTAGCGACTAATCATCTAGAAGATCAATCAAATCGTGGCTAAATAAACATTTAATTTGACCAAAACCATATTCAACCTCTTCTAACGATTATATTCAGGCGTTCCTGACCGATCCAGGAACAGCCGTAGCCGGATTACCGATAATTAGAACCATTAGTCGGCTTTTATATGGTCTAGTACGAGTGATCCATCAAAAAATCGATGTCTTGATCTGCTGTTATGTATTGATGTACATTTCCACTCTTAAATAATTTGAATGGCTTTTTATTTGTCGTTTTATAGCTAAGTGATGAGCCATCTATCTGCAATACACTGCCTTCAGGTATGGCAACTACAATTTCATGAGGATTGACCACCAAAAATTCTAAAATCCGCTCATCTCTTGTCTCTCCCATGTGTCCCTCTAAACTGGCTTCTATATAATGAGGATTTATCTGAAATGGTACGAGATTTAATGATGGCAAGATTGCAGCCGTCACTATTGGCATATCATTTGTAGTCCTTATCGTTGGAGCCCCAATATTTGATCCTGCGCTCCATCCTATATATAGTTTATCTTTCTTTAAGACAGCCTTTCTAATGGGTCCAATTAAACCAAGATCGTGTAATTTTTTATTTAAAACCCAAGTATTTCCGCCGCTGACCAATATACCATCGGCTTCTTCTATTGCTTTAACTGGATCATCTTGATCTTCTATATTTATTACCTCACAACCAAATTGACTAAAACTTTGCTGTACAGCCTGAGTTCTAGTCTTGTGATCCTCCCTGATAACAGCGTAGGGAATAAACACTAATTTCTTCGCCTTTGTCTTAGAGATAACCTCTTTGATCCAGTCGAAGCCGTACTCAAGAATTTTGGTATTATCTGCTAGTTTACCATTGCTAAAGAGCATGATATTCATATATATGTCCTCTGTTATAGTTAGACCACACTTAGTTTCGTATTCAGATCAATCATTTCGCCTTATTATTCGTTATGGCTAATTTTAAAATAAAAATAGCATTTCTTATGTGATAAGACTCACATAAGAAATATAACCATAAAGTGGTAGTATGGCCATGTTTTTTTATGACAAAATATAATTCACTAGCATTATTGTAGAGGTGTATATGTGGTCCATCATCATTGCGTTATTTGTGACTATCATTGTCGCAATTTTTGTTTTAAAGGGGTATAAAGCTCAAGTTATACTAATAGCGGGAGGAATAGTATTAATGGTATCAGCAATGCTGATAAATCAAGGTTTGCCATTACCAGCAGAAGTATCCACAGGTTCAAAGTGGTTGGATGTATTTCAGTTTATTAAGATCACTTTCTCGACTCAAAGTGCAGGGCTTGGTTTAAAGATCATGGCCATTGCTGGTTTTGCATTTTATATGCACGAAATAGGTGCTTCAGAATCACTCGTTCGTGTTTTGACTCGTCCGTTAATACACATCAAACATATGCCGTACCTGTTTATGGCGATGTGTTTGATGTGCATTAATGAGAAGCGTAGGCTTAAGCCCTCTTTCAGCTTGTGCACCGATAGCAACAGCCGTTGCCGTGGAAATGGGGCCAGCACAAGGTAATGTAAGTTTTGCCGCCGAGATCATTGGTATAGATGTGGTGGACTACGTTGTTAACTACCAAATACCAGTCGCAGCAGCATTAATTGTAATCGCAGTATTGCAGGTATTGGTACAAAAGTATTTTGATGTAAAATCGGGACATATAGCGAGTGAACATCTCCATTTAGCGGAAGATACTCAAACAGAGAACTCAGATAACAAAGTGCCAGTTATTTATTCTATCTTACCTGTTATTCCGCTTGTGCTTATCTTTACCTTCAGTAAATTGATGATTGATACTGTAAAGATGGACGTAACCACGGCAATGTTAATTTCAATTGTGATCTCTTTGATTTTTGAATTTGTAAGAAGAGATAATGCAAAAGAAGTGGTTGACTCTATACAGATATTTTTTGATGGCATGGGGCGTCAATTTGCTAACGTTGTGACCTTTATCGTTGCTGGTCAGACTTTTGCACAAGGCTTAAAATCAATTGGGGCAATCGATGTTATCGTTAATGCGGCTGAACATGCGGGTTTTAGCCCCATTATGATGACCATTGTGATGGTATTGATCATTATGGTTTCTGCGATCTTAATGGGTTCCGGAAATACAGCATTTTTCTCATTCGCAAATCTAGTGCCTGATATAGCTGGTAAAATGGGGATCGCACCAGTAATGATGTTGCTACCGATGCAATTTGTAGCGGGCATGAGTCGGAACATCTCTCCTATCGCTCCAAATATGGTTGCTATTGCAGGCGTGGCAGATGTTTCACCATTTGATCTCGCGAAACGAACAGCAGTGCCAATGATGGGGGGTATCATTATCTCTATATTTGTTAGTATTCTTCAATTTTAATCATCACTTTACGCACGATACCAAAAAGTGGCTAATCGCTATCGCGTGGCTATTAACTGCGTTAAAGAAGCAATTAAAAAGCCAGTGACGATTGCTCGTGACTGGCTTTTTAATATTTTCTTCAGCGCTTTGTTAGCACTAAATACAACTCATTATTTGCTTGCGATATATTCTTCGTAAGTACCGTCGAAATCAATGATACCTTCTGGCGTGATATCCCAGATACGTGTCGCAACTGTAGATACAAACTCACGGTCATGAGAGATGAACAGTAATGTACCTTCATATTTCTCAAGAGCCATGTTCAATGCTTCGATTGATTCCATATCCATGTGGTTCGTTGGTTCATCCATTAATAATACATTCGGTTTTTGCATCATTAATTTACCGTAAAGCATACGGCCTTTTTCACCACCAGATAGTACACTTACTTTCTTGCTAATATCATCATTAGAGAATAGTAAACGACCAAGGAAACCACGAACAGTTTGATCGTCATCGCCTTTTTCTTTCCACTGATTCATCCACTCCATTAGCGTCATATCTTCTTCGAAGTATGATTCGTGATCCTGTGCATAATAAGCGATGTTTACGTTTTCAGACCATTTGTACTCACCCGAATCTGGAGTAAGTTCGTCTACTAACATACGCATTAATGTTGTTTTACCAACACCATTAGTACCGATAATTGCAATACGCTCGCCAACTTCGACCATAGTCTTGAAGTTAGAGAATAATGGGCCATCATCAAAGCCTTTTGTTAGGTCTTGAATTTCTAATGCATTACGGTAAAGCTGTTTTTCTTGCTCGAAACGAATGAATGGCGTTTGACGGCTAGATACTTTAATTTCATCAAGCTCAATTTTATCAAGACGTTTAGCACGTGATGATGCTTGTTTTGCTTTAGAAGCGTTTGCAGAGAAACGAGCAACGAATGCTTTAAGCTCTGTAATTTGCGCTTCTTTTTTCGAGTTGCTTGTTAGTAGTTGCTCACGCGCTAATGCAGAAGCAAACATGTAATCATCGTAGTTACCTGGGTAAACACGTAATTCACCGAAATCTAGATCAGCCATGTGAGTACAAACACTGTTTAAGAAATGACGATCATGCGAGATGATTACCATTGTGCTTTGACGTGCGTTTAGTGTTTCTTCTAACCAGTCAATCGTGGCGATATCCAAGTTATTCGTTGGTTCGTCAAGTAGTAAGATATCTGGATCAGAGAACAGTGCTTGTGCTAGTAGTACACGTAGTTTCCAACCTGGAGCAACTTCGCTCATTAGGCCGTAGTGTAGTTCTACTGGGATACCAACACCGATGAGTAGTTCACCCGCACGAGATTCAGCTGTGTAGCCGTCCATCTCTGCGAATTCACTTTCTAGATCGCCAACACGCATACCATCTGCTTCAGTCATTTCTGGGTTAGCATAAATTGCGTCACGTTCTTCTTTCACTGCCCACATTTCTGCGTGGCCCATGATCACTGTATCAAGTACAGTATTGTTTTCGAATGCGAATTGATCCTGACTTAATTTACCTAGACGTTCGTTTTCATCAAGCTTCACGTTACCAGAGCTTTGATCTAAATCGCCGCCTAGAATTTTCATGAATGTTGATTTACCACAACCGTTAGCACCGATTAAACCGTAACGATTACCGCCACCGAACTTAACTGAGATATTTTCGAAAAGTGGCTTGGCACCGAACTGCATTGTAATATTGGCTGTGCTAATGATGGGGAACGCTCCTGTCCAAAAATGGACTAAATATAAATTACTGAATTTTAAGTTGGCGGAGTGTAGCATCTTATGTGACGTAAATCACGTAGTCTGATTGGTAAAATTAAAAGGATTTAAAAGTGATGGGGATAACTGGAATTTATTTTTAAAAGGTGGCAATTTGATGATATGCAAAGAAGCAATAATCCTTTATCACTTCTTTGTTAGAGTAAATATCGTTCATCCTATTATGGGCAATCGGTAATAATACCGGCGTTACCATCACTCAATGAGCTTGGCTCTGCACCTGAGTCCGCTTTGCTGTATAAGCACTGCCCTGTTGCATTATCCAATTTTGGTCCTGCCATACCGGGACTTGTGGTATAACCCCAAGAGTTAACCGAAATGATATCCCAAACGTCAGTACCATTATGCTGTAACCAAGGTCCACCCGAAGCTCCACCTGATAAACCACAACTTGGTAACCACCAATTGACCGCACCTTCGGTTGTCATGCCTTCAGCACAATACATAAAGTGCGGATCATCGGCATAGGAGTAACCTAAGCCATAGCTATGATCAACCGCACTACTGGTGCCGTCCCCTTCATCATGTCGAGCAGCAACAAAGTTAATGCTTAACGCCGGTACAGCGTTCGCTAGAATGTCAGAGCTGGCACTAGCACCACTATGTGCCCCCGTATCATTGACAACATAATAAGCATGATCCCATTCGATATTGTTAGGGAACGTCGTCTGTGTCCAACGTCTATCGACAATACCAAATTCAGTACTCCAACAACCAATCACATCGTTACTACAATTGGTATCAGTACCTGTACCGGAATCACTTTGATTTGGTATAAACAACACGTTACGGGCAAAGGCTTTATTGGCATCGTCATAAACACAATGTGCCGCGGTCAAAATGAGTGAGCGGCCAGTGGTGGTATCTTTAACCGCCGTACCTGAACATACATAACCGTTCCACTGTCTTTTTCGTTTGTTGGCTGGCATTTCAAAATAGATACGTCCTGCAGCCCATTGCACATCAGCACTGATATTTTGCGCACTAATACTCCAATTACCATTCACAACTATATCGTCCGTGGCAGGCGGCTCAATGGCATTACCGCCAGCATCGACATCAAGGCATGCTTCTTGAGATGTACTTCGATTGCCTCCACGTTTAGCGGTATCTTTCGCGGTCACGTACCAGCACCATCCACCATCGGTAAAATCTTGGATCGTCGAGGTCCAAACATCGCCATTGGATGCACTCGCAGCAAAACTGTAACTACTCGGATTAGCCGTCGGACCAGTGATGTAAAAATCAACCTGTGATACGGCAACATTATCGGTTACCGTCGCATTAAATGTAATGGTGGTATCAAGTACGCCACCACTAGGTGACATATCTGAGATCAATGGCGCGGTGCTATCCTCATTACGCTTTGGTTTTCCTGCTAATGGCTCAACGGTATGACCATAAGGCGTTAATTCACCCTGCTTAACTCGCATATAGCCTCGCCCACGAGGATCGATAAGTAAGTCTCTGGGGATCGCCGCATTGCGTCGTGAATTATCCCAATGCTGTATAACACGAGCATGATGTGGGTTAAGCCCCGCGTTTGGGTTAGGGGCTGAAAACGCGGTATGAATAGGAAACATGGCAAGGCTGGAGATGACAATAAAATTAATGTTAACGGAGGGCATAGGCATAACTCACAATGAAAATGAAGATAAGGTCCCTCTCATCATCTATTTGGTAAGTATAGCGGTTAATTTTCCTTAGGCCACAGCAGCTGGTACTTGCGAGAATAACAGCCCAGCACCAAGTAATACGAATACCGAACCCATGATTTTATGTTGGTAGATATGGAAACGTTCGTTGGTTAATAATGATTTACCTAAGGTACCAACAGTCACTACTAGCAGTAAGTTAAACATTAAACCTAACACATTAAGCAGTAAGCCTAGCGCCAGCATTTGTTCACCTGAAGAAGTCTCGATATTTGATGATACAAACTGTGGTAGGAACAACACAAAGAACAATAAGGCTTTAGGGTTTAATAAGTTACTGAATACCGCTTTACGGTACAGTGAACGCGCCATTTTGCTGGTTTGATCTATTTCAGGCACCACGACTGAGCTGGTACGTAAACAATCCCAACCCATTTTTAATAAATATAAACCACCCACTAAATGCAACGCTTTAAGTGCCATCGGGCTCATGGCGATCATCGCAGACACACCCATAGCCGCTAATAACGTTAAGATAATACCTGATGTGGCATTCCCTAAACTAGCAAAGAACCCTACCTTGCGGCCATAACTTAAGCTTGAGCTGGCAATTAATAACATGTCAGGGCCAGGGATCAGTAATAACGCTACAACAGCAGTTAAATACATAGGTAGAATAGCTAAATCAATCATGAAAGGTTCGCATTACAAAAAAAGGAACTGGATTGTAATACAACTAGCGATATTTTCATCTACTTTTTAACTAACAAGCGAAATCAACCGCTATGCGCGAAGCAGGTGCTAATCGTTCGCGCTAAAAATGTAAAGTAGTAAGCGATTAAAAGTTTTCTTTCATGTCCAGATAACAGCTGCGAATGTGTTCAATTAACAGCTGCACTTTTTTCGCTGGTTTACGGGTATACGGATACACCGCATAAATACCAATCACTTTCGCTGTTTGCTGTGACAAGACTTCCACCAGCTTGCCATTATCAAGTTCGTTGTAGACCAAACATTTTGGTAGGTAAGCTAAGCCCTTCCCTGCCAACGCAGCTTGCTTAAGTGCAACGGCATTGTTAGAACTAAAATTACCCGATACTTTAACGTTATACGTGGCATCGTCACGGGTAAATAACCAGTTGAAAGCACCATTGGTTTGGCAGGTATAACCTAAGCAATTGTATGGTACTAGCTGTTCGGGGAATTGCGGTTCACCTTGCTGCGCAAGATACTCAGGACTGGCGCAGATCATCCAACGCGAATTAAAGATATGACGCGCGATCAGGCTTGAGTCTTCTAAATGGCCGGTGCGGATCACCAAGTCATAACCATCAGCCACTAGATCGACAAAGTCATTATTCATCGACATATCAACCGTGAGTCCCGGATGTTTTTCACAGAACTCAGCTACGGCTCTGGCTAATAACAACTCGCCCGAGATAGTCGGTACTGACATCTTAATATGTCCCGCTAAGGTTTCGCTGTAACTGGTCACGGTATCAAAGGCATTTTTCGCGGTTTGGGCTATGCCTTTAGCGCGATAAAATAACATCTCGCCCGCTTCGGTTAAGGTCAGTTTGCGGGTGGTTCGGAAAATTAGCTGTACGCCAAGGTCTTCTTCTAATCGACTGATACGTTTACTCACCACAGACTTAGTGACCTTGTTCGTCTGTGCAACTTTACTAAACGACCCTTGTTCTATTACTTGGGTAAATAACACTAAATCATCAATTTGCGGCATTCAATTCTCAGCTATTTTTTTTGGGAATATTTATAATTATACCCAAGCTACTTCAATATGCACAATCAGCAAACCTAAAGGAGAGGATATTTCGAATTTTATAACACCGAGAATGCCTTCTTTCGCGTTGGCCGAAGGAAGGCAGAGTCGTGTTCTATTACATATCAGCGATCACAACATAAGCGGCATGAATAGGTCCATGCACACCAATCACCTTGATTAATTCAATATCGGCGGTTGAGCTTGGACCCGAGATAAAGTTAATACAAGACGGTAAACGCTCACCCGCTTGGGCTTTATCATGTAACCGTTTAGTGGCTTGGGTCATACGTGGCACAATCTGGCTTTGCGGGATCAAGAACACCGATGTTTCGGGTAACAAGCTCACCGAACGACCATAAGAAGCTGCGCTGTACAATACCATCGTCCCCGACTCTGCTAATGCCTGTTCGGCAAACACAATACCGACTTTTGCCTGCTCTGCTTGCTTGATATTAATGTCATGTGCTTGGTCTGTATCCCAAGTATAAACATCATCAAATTGCAGTTTAAGATTATTCGTTACTTGTAATTCAGCTAAACGGCGATCACCCGATACCACAATTTTACCGGCATTAAAACCAGTACAAATACTGGTTAAGGTTTCGCTCAACTCCTCTTTATTACAGCTAACACCCAACGAGTTTAAATTAGTTTTCGTGTATTCTAAAAACACATCTGCAAGTTGCTGCTGACTAAAATCCGCCATCACATCATGATGCGGATTATGAGGTAACGGTGGACGCTCAACACCTTGAGTATTGAGTTCACGACCCAGTTTTTTAGCCAATGAACCCAGAAAGCTATCGCGATTATGTATCTTACCTTGCATGATTATTTCTCACTCTTGTTAGCTTTAATTTTTTCTTTAATTTTTGCTTTAACTATACCTGTGACAGCAGCTGTACCTGAAACAGTAGTGTCGGCATCACGGTTAGCAAACCAACTGCGGAATGATTCACCATCGGGTTGTGGTAGGTCGCGGGCTTCCGTCCAGTCAGCTATCGCGCCAACATTAATCGGTAACTTGCCATTTTTAATCACTTTAGCACCCACTTTAGCGCCGATCTTCATGCCCATGTTCCATAATTTAGGACTGGCATTTAAATAGTTAAACGCCGATACCGCCATGCGTTCACCCAATGGCGTGATCTTTTGAACCACCATTTTTTCACGGTGTTTTAATAACAGATCCGACAGTGGGATTTTCACCGGACACACATCATTACAGGCCTGACATAACGAACACGCATACGGTAAGTCTTGGAAATCTTCATACCCACCCAGTAATGGTGACAGTACCGCACCGATTGGACCAGAATAGATAGAGCCGTACGACTGACCACCAATATGGCGATAAGCAGGACAAGTATTCACACACGCCGCGCAACGAATACAACGTAAGATATCTTTAAATTCTGACGCTAAAATGTCTGAACGGCCATTATCTAAAATCACTAAATGGAACTCTTCAGCGCCATCCATATCATTCGATTCTCTTGGGCCGGTAATAGCGGTGACATAACCGGTTAATGGCAGACCTACCGCACTACGACATAACAAGCTCACCATGATATCGAGTTCTTCAAAGGTCGGGACGATACGCTCCATACCCATCACCGCGATATGTACTTTCGGTAACGAGGTTGCCAATCGCGCATTACCTTCATTGGTGACTAAACTGATTGACCCCGATTCTGCGACTGCAAAGTTACAACCGGTAATACCGATATCGGCGTCCAGAAAATCATGCCGAATATGCTCACGCACAAAACGCGTCATCTCTTCCGGATCAGAACTGCCTGTATAACCAATCTTATCTTCAAATACGCCGCGGATCTGTTCGCGGTTTTTATGTAACGCAGGTACGACAATGTGTGAGGGTGGATCGCAATCATCCAATTGCAAAATGTATTCACCCAAATCGGTTTCAATCACTTCGCAGTTGTTACGTTGAATGACTGCGTTCAAACCGATCTCTTCGGTCACCATCGACTTAGATTTAACGATTTTTTTGGCGTTTTTTTCTTTGATGATGTTTTCAATGTAGTCTGTGGCTTGTTGCGAGGTTTCGGCAAAAAATACATGACCACCGGTCTTTTGTACGTTTTCACTTAACTGATGCAAGTAATAATCAAGGTTGTCTAATACATGGTTACGGATCTCCATGCCGTTTTCACGCCACTCATCCCAGTTACCGAGTTTGTCTGCCGCTAATTGACGGTTGGTAAGCATACGCTCTTGGGCATTGGCTACCGATTTACGCATGAAGCCGTCTTGCATTTGTTCTTTAATTCGTTGTTTAAAGATCACATCACTGGTTTTAATCGACATGTTATTCTCCTACCTGGCTCATGAGCACATCAACAATATGCAAGACTTGCACGGTTTTGCCTTCGCGCGATAAACGCCCCGCGATATTCATCAGACAGCTCACGTCAGCACCAATTAAGTAATCGGGTGTTACGGCAGTAATATGAGTTGCTTTTTCTTTCACCATTTCGCCAGAGATCTCGGCCATCTTGATTGAAAACGTACCGCCAAAACCACAACAGGTTTCTTGGTTTTTAATCGCAACCAGCTCTAGCCCTTCGACATTACCCAGTAATTTAAGCGGTTCCTCACGCACACCTAACTTACGAATAAGACTGCAAGACGGATGATAAACACCCCGACCTACTAGCTTCGCGCCAACATTTTCGACTTTAAGCTCATTCACGATGAACTGGGTTAACTCGAATAAACGATCCGATACCGCTTGTGCTCGCGCCGCCCATTCTGGCTCATCCGCTAAATACTCAGGGTATTTCTTTACCGCTGCCGCGCATGAACCCGCCGGCGTGACGATTGGATACTCATTACCTTCAAAGGCACGAATTAATGATTTCATCGCAGGTTTGCTTGATTCTATATACCCGCTATTCAATGACGGTTGACCGCAGCAGCCTTGCTCTTTCGGGAATAAAACTTCGCAACCTAACTGTTCCAGTAATAGCACTGTTTTTTTAGCGACGTTTGATTTAACGACATCACATAGACAGGTTACAAAAAAATTAACTTTCATCATCTCACCTTGCTCACCGAGCTTATTTTTTGGAGCATGATATAAGCAAGCACAGCAAAAAACGAATGTGATTAATGCCAGTAAATATCTTAATAACGGTGTTTGTGTGATCTTGATTTTTTGTAAAAACAAACAAATTACTTTAAAACAACAAGTTATATTTTAATTGAGGAGTTGGGATAGGCATAATTAGATCAGATATGGAAACAATGAAGTTCGACATTAACGGTAATAAACCATTTTAAACTTAGTGCAATTAGTCAGCAACGAATAGCTACCACGCCAGAGGCAATAAGGATACTCACATGTAATAAAATGACGAAATAATGGATTTAAAGCTATAAACCCTATTTTTCGTGGTTGAATTTCATCAAAATAAATGTCCGCATCACACAAAACGCGTCAATCTGTTAATTTGTCTATAGTGACACGCCATTTTATTACCGTGCATTATGACAATCACTGTTTCTAATACCGCTACAATCATTTATAACGATTTATCACAATTAAACTAAGTCGTTGATTTTAATAGATATGTTTGTTTACGTTGTTTTACACATTGTTATTTATGTCACATTTGTTACCCATAGCCCTAATTGCATACCTAAAAAGAGGGGTGGAGTTTGAGGCTTAAGCTCTTACAATCCATTCCCCACACGATACGGGTATTTAAGAAAGCACAGGAATTTACTGACTTGTACTTTATTAACAATACATTTAAACAATATAATAAATAGACTCATGCATAACTATCAGCGTAAGCCAGATAGACGTATAGCCTGAGCACACATGGAGTGGGTAGCAATGACATCCCTAATCTTGGCTATGATGCCAATTCTCGTCCTTATCTGGATGATGACCAAACAGAATGGTATACCCTCGTACATTGCACTGCCGTTAACGGCGTTGTTTGTGGCAGCACTGCAAATCTTTTATTTCCAAACCGACCTAACACTAATCTGGGCAAATGTAGTCGCGGGCAGCTTGTCGGCCATTACCCCAATATCGATTATTGCCGGGGCAATTTTGATGAACCGCATGATGTGTCTATCAGGTGCTGAGAATACTATCAGTCGCTGGTTAGAAGGCATCAGCCGTAATAAAGTTGCTCAGTTAATGATCATTGGTTGGGCGTTTGCCTTTATGATTGAAGGTGCGTCAGGTTTTGGTACACCAGCAGCAATTGCAGCGCCGATCTTAGTTGGTTTGGGTTTCCCACCATTACAAGTAGCGATGTTAGCGCTGGTGATGAACTCGGTACCGGTATCGTTTGGTGCGGTAGGAACGCCAACTTGGTTTGGTTTCTCAAACCTCGGTTTAAGTGATTCCGCATTACTTGAAATTGGTCAGCAATCAGCGATGATCCACTTCTTCGCGGCATTTGTTATTCCGGTATTAGCATTACGCTTTGTCACATCTTGGACTGAAATTCGTCGTAACTACGTCTTCATTCTATTAAGTACCCTGTCGTGTACTATCCCGTATTTCTTGTTCGCACAATGGAACTATGAATTCCCTGCGTTAGTGGGTGGCGCGATTGGTATGACTATCTCGATTGGTTTAGCCAAGTTAAACGTCGGTCTAGGTAAAGTAGCTGCGAGTGCTGATGATAGCAACACATCTAAACAAGTAGTGAGCCGTGGTGAAATTTTCAAAGCCATGACGCCTACGATCCTATTGATTGTCATTCTAATTGTGACGCGTATTAAACAGCTTGGTATTAAATCTATGCTGACAGATGCAACTGAAGCATTTTCGGTATCGTTGGGTGGCTTCGGTGACTTTAGTGTTAGCCAAGCGTTAATCTTCAAACTAAGTAACATCCTAGGTACTAACGTAGCTTGGGCTTATAAAGCGCTTTATGTACCAGCATTGGTTCCGTTCTTATTAGTGGTATTGATCTCTATTCCACTGTTTAAGCTTAAAAGCAGCATGGTTAAGCAGGTATTCACTGAAACTGGTAGCCGTATCAAAATGCCATTTATTACCCTGATTGGCGCGTTGATCATGGTGAAACTGATGATGGCAGGCGGTGAGAACTCCCCTATCCTAATCATCGGTATGGCGTTCGCTGATTTGATGGGCACTAACTGGCAGTTTGCGTCTGCTTACCTTGGCGCACTGGGTGCATTCTTCTCGGGCTCGGCTACAGTATCTAACCTGACATTTGGTGGTATTCAGCAGACAATCGCAACCACAGTTGGTTTACCTGAAACCACGATCTTGGCACTGCAATCTGTCGGTGGCGCTATGGGTAACATGGTCTGTATTAACAACATCATTGCGGTATCGACTATCTTGGGTATTTCGAACAAAGAAGGTTACATCATTAAACGCACGGTTATTCCAATGATTATTTACGGTCTCATTGCCGCGGTAATGAGTACATTTATATAAGATTGATATGTAGGGGAAATAGCCGTAGATAAAAAACGCATGCCATCACGATGATATAATGTAACAAGTATACCGGTTGCTAAACCTAACAACGTCGTAGGATAGCAAATGCCGCTCAACAAAGTTGCCAAAATCAATAGCGAAGGATGTGAAAAGGTCATATTCGATGAACCAATATCTAAAGGGTATTGACTCAGCAGATAGATAATAGGTATAAATAATACTATGGATCGTTGGTTTATAACTAACTAGTCAAAAAAGCCCCAATTAACTGTCTAACTGGGGCTATTTCATACTACTGCTTAAGTATAACTAAGGTGCAGTTAATGTATATTTCGCCATTTCCTGCGGCGTCATTAAATGCATGCCTTTAGCGGGTGCAGCGTTAATAGTAAAAAAGTAAAATTCAGGTCCTTTTACATCACCTAACATTTCTCTAAAGTAAGTCAACTGTGCACCATGGGCTTTATCATTTTTACTTAATTGGCCAGCATCTTTGCCATCGTCAGTACAGCACCAAGAATGCACACCGATCTTGCCACCCATTTCATAAATACGCAGCGAACCCGCGGCAAATAAATCAACACCTCCAGAGTATGCTTCACCATTTTTTGGCATAAACGTCGTTAAGTGGGCACTTCTAATTAATCGTCCGGTGTGCATATTAATACCATCATTCTTTGAACCTGGGACATTGCTCAGTATTAATGTATCTACACTCGTGGTATTAATCATGTTTTGTATCTGAATGTATGTTGATGTACCTAAGGTGCCAGATAATGTCGCCTTGTTGCCGTTAATCACCAGCTTACTATCACCCGCGCCTTGTAATGATTCGTTAATGTATAAATCAACTAAATATAAATTTCCAGTGGCTATATCTTTAACCGAACCACTATAAATCATCGTGTCATCATCTTCATTTATTTCAATGTTAACGCCCATTAACGTACGCGTAATTTTAAAGTTAGCTAAATCTGACGTATCACCTTCAAGTAATTGGAGTGAACGTAATGGTTCGTCATTGTCAAAATCATATCCAAAAATAGCCAGGCCTTGATCATATTTCAATATCATAGAATCTTTAGTATTTTCAATATGGCTTATCTTTGACTCAACACCATCAAAAACTAGCTTTAGACGTGATTGCTGCGATTTAAATTCGGCAATATAATTTGCAACGTCACTTGGCTTTATCTCATGTACCGCTGATATTGTTGGCTTTGTCGGTACGACTGGTTTTGTTGGCGTGATTGTTTTCGATTCATTTGAAGAATTACAACCTTGTAACCCAAGTGCCGCTGTTAATATCAATAACGAGAGTCTTTTCATAAGTAATTTCTTATTTAATAGTGAATTATTTGATAACACTATTATCCATAAAATAAGGAGACTTGGGGTAAGGAACGGTATGCGTTTGTAAGGGGGTTGTCGTGAATTTGTCAGCGTTTGTCATATCTAACGTCAATCAAAGACCAACCGCAGTTGGTTGCAATGCAAATTAGATCTCTGCACAGCCCCCAATCATGCCCCGCCTGTAAACCGTTATCTAAAGATCAAAAAAATCCCGCTTACTGCAAATAAGCGGGATTTTACATAAAGGATGTATTTTTTTCTTCTACGGTCAAGACTAAGAAACCGACAGAAGTAATGTACTAAACTTTAGTTACGCGCCACTCTGTCGGAGTGGCAATTTCAATGAACCTCGGCATTAATTAGCCAAGATTAGAAAGAGTAACGAGCGCCGATGACAAATTCATCTGCACTGTTATTATTATGGCCAGGACCTGCTGAAGTATCGCTATTGATTGCAATTTTATAACTTGCATATACTGCCACGTCATCAATATAGCGGGCATATTCAAATGCTACGAAGTTAATATCTAACTCGCTTATATCATCGGCACTGTAGTAGTTATATGAAACATTTACATTGTTTTTACCAAATGCATAAGCGGCATATGCATCAACAGCATCGAAGTCAGAACCACCATAACTACCCGTTTGTACTAAGCCAGCAAGTAAAAAGCCATCTTTAGTATAACGCGCACCAATCATGTATACATCTGATGATTCAGTCTCATCAAGACCTGCTATGTTATTTGGATTTAAATTTGTATCAAAACCTTCTGTTGCTGCATAACCAGCACTTAATTCAACACTTGGAAGCAATTTATAAGCAACCATCACACCGCCGCCATTCTCCGTCGCTTTGAGGTTAGCGGATGCATTGAATGTTAAATCACCTTTAGTCACACTATAAAGGAGCGTATCTTCTGCTCGGTCATCACTGGCTGTAATGTGTCCGTTGGTATAACCACTGAAGTATTCAGCCATATCGGTAAAATTAGTCAGATAGGTAACAGCATTATCTTGTGTACCGTATGTTACTGTACCGTAAGCCGTCTCAGCACCAACGTATAAATAACGAGTATCATTTTCGGTACTCGCATCTTCGTCTTGAGTTACTTCAAATTCG
This sequence comes from Moritella yayanosii, assembly GCF_900465055.1. Lineage (NCBI taxonomy): Bacteria > Pseudomonadati > Pseudomonadota > Gammaproteobacteria > Alteromonadales > Moritellaceae > Moritella > Moritella yayanosii. The sequence goes on from NZ_LS483250.1 coordinate 1,918,504, forward strand.
AATTTACCAACCGCAGTGATAGCATCATTAATTTCGTGCTTACCTTGGCCGTTTAAACGAACACGCGATGCATCTGAAAAATCGCTATCTGCAAGAACGCCCCTCGCTTCAATACGTCCACCAAAAGAAAAGTCGTCGGTATTGATGTTCTCTGCAAGAGTCGGCATAGAGACAACGGCTGCTAATGTGAGAGATAGTGCTTTATTTATTTTTGTCATGAACAATTCCAAATTTAGTTTAGTCGATAATTAAATAACTTTTTAAACTCTAGATTAAAAACAAGTTCTTACGCCGTCGCTATCCATAAGCGTCATTGACACCCTCAGCTATAGTACGTGTACTTGCTTTGCTTACTTGCAATCACTATATCGATTAACCCAATACGCAGTAACTCGTAAAAATACCTGTTAATCGTCCAACGCATTGTTAGATATGACACAGATCACAAACAGCAGTACTTTAGTGGAACTTAATGTGATGTATAATGTTGAGGAGTAATTAAAAATCGCTGAGATAGGTGTTTACCATAGCCGTGATTACATTTGTTTTAGATGAGACACTATCGCAACGGCTTCAGCTTGACTCATTTTTGGAAAAGAGGGCATTTTTACTTTCCCGCCATCATTTTCATTAATTTTATGTATGATTTGTGGCGAAGATAAAACAGTATTTCTGTTGGGCGGAATGCCTTTAAGAAATTTCCCTTTGCCAGTATTTTTATGACAACCAGAGCAATGGTAGTTGAATAACTGTTCGCCAGTAACCAAGTCCGGATGATCATGAATGTCTCTACTGCAACTACTTATAGTTACCAATAATAAACAAAAAGCGAGAGTGTAAAAAACAAGTGATTTGTTTCTGTTATTTAGTTTGAACATCGACAACTCCTTTGTTGATGGTTTGGCTAACGTTTGTATAGCAGGATCTTTCGATTCCCCAAGTCTGTTAACCCTAGTCAATCATAACAAACAAAATCAAATAATATATTATACAACTGATTCTATTAAACTTTTTATTTAATTGAAAGAGAGGTAAGACTATTTATGACCCATTGTGATTGAACTTAGACATAAGTCAAAATGCGCCGATTTACTTTTTGATTAACAACGTTATTTAGGTAAACAATTAAGGCGCATTTATAAACGTGAATGTCTATTGGCTTGCCAACCTTTCCTGAGCAAATGCAATAAAAGCCTTTAATTTGGCCGATGGGTAAATCAACTGTGGATGTAGTACATAAATACTCTGACCAGGGATATATTCATTTTCTAATACCGTCTGCAAACGTCCCTCTTGTAACTCTCTATCCACATAATAATTAGCCACTCGGACGATCCCTCTGCCTGCCAGTGCCTGTTGCTTCAGTAAATGATGATCATTAATCGTCAGCCAACCTTTGATGACCACATCTGCCGATTTTAACGGCCAAATCTGAGTCTCTATTGCCGATAGACAATGATGTGAGGAGAGATCATTGATGCTTTGCGGAGTGCCGTATGCTGCTAAATACTCAGGTGAAGCACATAAACAATGTTGATAGGAAAATAGTTCTTTGGCCACTATATTTTGCGGAGGCTGTAGCGTGGCACGCAAGGCTAAATCAAAGTCATCCTGATTTAAATCGTAATTGGTATAACTCGAGTCGATAATAAAATGAATGTCCGGATACTTAAGCTTAAAATCATGACAAATATCGAGTAGAAATCGCTCTGTAAACAGAATAGGTGCGGTGATCCTTAACGAACCTGATATTGCATTATGCTCCTGATGAACATTGCGATCCAAATCCAACATCGTCGCTTTGATTTTCTTGCCCTGTTCTAATATTTTTTCTCCTTCAGGCGTCAAACGAACACTGCGGGTGGTTCGTACCAATAACGAACATTTGAACTGCCTCGAGTTTTCTTATCTGGTCAGATAAATACCCTTTCTATATCGATAAATTTTGTGCTGCTTTGGTAAAACTCAGTTGCTGAGCAATCTCAACAAATAACATTAAACATTCAATTTTTTTATGCTGCTGCATTATTCACACCCAAGACCAGAGACGTGACCACTCAATATTCTATGTTATAACAAAAAATGGACATGCGTTGTTCTATATAACTAACAATGATTTCATTTTTGTGCACTTAATGCATTATGACTATTGCTGCTAGAATCAAACCCTACATACATCTAATTGGAGTTGGTGATGAATAATGTTGAAAAAGTATCTAAATTTGGCATTAACGGCATTGCGCCGTTTAGGTGTGGAGCAACTCGATACGTTATTAGTACATCGTCCCGATTTTCTGATGGTTGCAGATCAAGTAGCCGAGGCTTTTACGCACTTAAAGCAAAGCGGTAAAGTAAAACACTTTGGTGTATCAAATTTTACAGCATCACAGTTCGATCTATTACAATCTCGTTTAAACATGCCCTTAGTGACCAACTACAGCAATATCGTGTTCGTCCTATGGCATGGTCATGTTTAGCGGGAGATAATATCTTCAGCGAACAAACCGATCAAGCCAAACGTTTACGTGAGACATTACTGGACCTTGTAGAAGAGTTAGGGGCAAATTCAATCGAGCAGGTGATTTTTGCATGGGTATTAAAACACCCATCAAATCCTGTGGCCCTTATCGGTTCAGGAAAAATAGAGCGTGTGACATAGAATTATAACAATAACTCGCTAGTAAAAAGCTAGCGAGTTATCAGTCAACGTAATTACATACGGAAAATAGCAATGTTAATCGCCTAGACTAACCCAGTGATCAATTAAATAACGCGAAATTGAGTCGACTCTTGGTACTTTAAAGCCGGGGGCCTCATCACCCCACTCGCCAAACGCTTGTATTTCAACGCGAGAGAACCACCGCGCATCATCGATTTCATGTTTATCAACCTGAATATCATCACTGCTGGCATCGGCAATAAAGCCGAGCATGATAGAGGATGGAAACGGCCAAGGTTGTGAGGCTAAGTACTGCACATTGGTAACGCTAATACCCGACTCTTCTTGTACTTCTCGGGCAACGGCGGTTTCTAATGTTTCACCGGGATCAACAAAACCCGCCAGGGTCGAGTACACCCCTTCTGGCCATTCCACTTGACGGCCTAACAGACAACGCTCAATGCCATCCGGAAACTGCTTTCGCACAATCATAATCACCGCAGGATCAGTACGCGGAAAAGTCTGATGCTGACAATCTGGATTGGTACATAATCGCGCATGTCCCGCAGTCGCGGATTTATTCGCCGTGCCACAGCGGCCACAAAAACCATGCGAGCGATGCCAAAAACCTAAACCACGCGCCAGTGCCAGTAATGAAGCCGATTGATTATCCAGTATCACCGCCACTTTACGCAGATCGCTAAATTCACCCTCAAGCAAAAATGCCGCCACTAACACGTCATCAACATGGGTTAAGTCCAACGCAAAATAAGGTGTATTGTCATTATTTTCATCAAGCCCTAAAAACACCGCGTCCTCTAAATTAAGCTGCTGGACGGCCTCAAGCGTTAAAAACAATGGCGCGTTATCAGCTTGGCTAAAATAGTTTTGATCTGCATGGGTTAATACCCAACGGCTATTATTATTCTTTTGAGTTGCTAGCCACTCGGGGCTTTTACGTTGATTAGATGCACGGTCGAGTAACATCTCACTATATTTAAGCATCATTATCATCCTTGCTTGTTTTCAAATTTATTTTGTTACTTATTTTGTGCTTCGCTTGTTTTGTCAGTTCCTCGCAGCTTAACTAAAGTTATCTGCTTGGCGTTGATAAAACTGGTAGATATGTTCGATGAACAGCTTCACTTTTAATGGCTGAAGCTTGGTATACGGGTAGATCGCATAAATACCTAACGACTTAGCCACCTGTTTTGGCAATACTTCAACCAAGGTTCCCGCTTGTAAATCATCGGCCACCAGCACTTTCGGTACATAGATCAAGCCTAAATTAAACAACGCCGCTTTGCGTAATGCCGCAGAGTTATTGGTACTGAAGTTACCTGATATTTTCACGCTGTAATCTGCTTCACGGCCTTTAAACAACCACTCATTCGCGCCACTTTCCTGATGGCTGTAAGCCAAACAATTATACTTGTCTAAATCTTGAGGGTGTTTCGGTGTGCCGTTTTTAACTAAATAGGCTGGCGATGCGCAGATCACCCATTGTGCTTGCACTAGACGGCGGGCGATATAGCTGGAATCTTGTAATGCACCAGTACGAATTGCCAAGTCAAAGTTATTATCAATTAAATCAACAAAGCTATTATCCAGATCCATATGCACATGAATATCAGGATAACTGGCACTAAAATCGGCGATTGCTTCGGCTAAAATCATTTCACCAGACACTGTCGGTACAGTTAACCGAATAGAGCCGGATAAGCTATCCCCTAGCCCATTCATCGCGTCAACGGCACCTTGCACCGATTGGTAGATGGTTCTGGCGTGTTCAAAAAAAACTTTACCGGCTTCCGTTAACGTTAACTTACGTGTGGTGCGGAAGATCAGTTGCACACCCATCTCTTTTTCTAAACGAGTAATGTGTTTACTCACCACCGACTTAGTTAAACCAACAATATCCGCCGCTTTACTAAAAGAACCTTGTTCAATTAGGTGATAAAAAATTAAAAAATCATCGGTACTTCGCATTATTGGTCCACTTTATGAAACAGTCATGTGTAATCGGGCTAGTATATCAAATAGTACGAGTTCGGTACTATATCTAAGATCACATAAGTGATTTGTCTAAAACCGCATCATTACAAAATTAAATAAACATAATGTGGCACATTAACAACAAAATAAAAATAACATCGCCGCATTATTAGGAGCCTGCAATGTCTGACCCTTACCACATACTGATTAGCAAATTACGCCAGTCCATTGATGAAAAACGTATTATCACCGACCCGACGCTCACCTTCGCTTACGGTACCGATGCCAGTTTTTATCGTTTAATCCCAAAATTGATCTTACAACTCGCTAATTTAGACGAAGTGGTATTGGTGATTAAGACTTGCTTTGAGATGACAATTCCCGTGACCTTCCGCGCGGCAGGCACCAGCTTATCCGGTCAAGCCTTGTCAGACTCGGTACTGATCATGCTGACCTCTGATTGGCGCGAACATAAAGTCTTAGACAACGGCAAACAGATCTGGCTACAACCGGGTATTATCGGTGCTGAAGCGAATAAGATCTTAGCCCCTTATCAACGTAAGATCGGTCCGGATCCAGCCTCGATCAATACTTGTAAGATCGGTGGTATTGCCGCCAACAATTCATCTGGCATGTGTTGTGGTACTGCGCAAAATAGTTACCAAACCTTAGCGGGCATGACCGTGGTACTTGCCGACGGTACGGTACTCAATACCTTAGACAGTTACAGTGTCGCGCAGTTTAAAATCAGTCATAAACAGATGCTCGATGATCTGACTGACCTTGCGCAAGCGTGTAAAGACAATACTCCATTAGCCGATAAGATCCGCCACAAATATCGCCTTAAAAACACCACAGGTTATAGCCTTAACTCATTAACCGATTACAGCGATCCCATTGATGTATTACAGCATTTGTTTATTGGCTCGGAAGGTACGTTGGGCTTCATTGCCGATATCACTTACAATACGGTGATCGACCATAGTTTTAAAGCCACGGGTCTGTATTTATTTGCCGATATTGAGCAAACTTGTTTCGCCGTAAGCACACTTGCTAATACCAGTATTGCGGCGGTGGAATTAATGGATAATCGCGCCTTAAATTCGGTGGCAGATAGACCGGGGATGCCAGAGTTTATCACTCGGCTTGCTACTGAACACAATACCGAAGCGGCCGCATTGTTAGTAGAGATCCACGCTGAAAATGAAACAGCGTTACAGCAACAAATCGCCGAAATTAGCGCATTGATAAACCAGTTTACCCCAACTGACGCAATTGAATTTAGTACCGATACCAAGATCTACAATCAGTTATGGGCGATCCGTAAAGAGCTGTTCCCCGCAGTAGGCGCGGTACGTGAAGTGGGTACCACCGTGATCATCGAAGACGTGGCATTTCCTATTGAACAACTAGCCGCAGCAGTACGTGACTTAGAGATCTTGTTAAAAAAATACCATTATGATGAAGCGATCATCTTTGGCCATGCATTAGCGGGCAACTTACACTTTGTGTTTACCCAAGCATTCGAAACAGAAAAAGAAATCAATCGTTACAGTAGTTTCATGGACGATGTGGCGCAGTTAGTCGCGGTCAAGTATCAAGGTTCATTAAAAGCCGAGCACGGTACTGGTCGTAACATGGCACCGTATGTCGAGCTGGAATGGGGTAGCGAAGGTTATGCCTTGATGCAAGAAATAAAACGCATCTTTGATAAAACCGGTATTTTAAACCCCGGTGTGATCTTAAATGATAATAAAAATAGCCACATTACCGATTTAAAAATCATGCCAGCAGCAGACCCACTGATTGATAAATGTATCGAGTGTGGGTTTTGTGAACCGGTTTGCCCATCACGCGAATTATCGCTAACGCCACGACAACGTAATACCGTATATCGTGAGATCAGCCGCTTACAGCGTAGCCAAGAAGATCCGGCGCGTCTTGCCGAGTTAGAAAAATCGTTTAAATATTTAGGCATTGATACCTGCGCCGCAACAGGCTTATGTGCAGAACGCTGCCCAGTGGAGATTAATACTGGTGACTTGATCCGTAAATTACGCCAACAACACTCTCCTATCGCCAATGTTATCGCACGTTGGAGTAGCGATCACTTTGCTGGGGTAACCAGTGCCACACAAGCTGGATTAAGTATTGCGAATGGTATTCATAGTGTTTTAGGCACTAAAGCGATGCGTACTGTTACCAAAGCCACCCGTAAACTCAGTGGCGGAGCAGTACCATTATGGACGCCGAGCATGCCGAAAGCAGCCGGCAAAGTGACGCTATTAGCCAGTGATGGTCTGACGCATAAAAAAGTCGTCTACTTCCCAAGTTGTGCGGCACGTAATATGGGCACAGCAAAGAATGCCATGGATAACCGCCCGCTTGCTGAAGTAACACAAGCGGTACTACAAAAAGCCGGTATTGAAGTGATTATGCCAAGCAAGTTATCGGAAAAATGCTGTGGTATGCCGTATAAGAGTAAAGGTTTTGTGGAGACAGCCTTGAGTAAATCGGCACAGTTAGAAGCGGCATTATGGGAAGCATCTGAGCAGGGTAAACTACCAGTATTAATGGATACCAGCCCCTGCGCGAGTACTAGTATTGAGATGATGACCAAAGACATCGCGATTTATGAACCGTTCCGCTTTGTGGCTGAGTTCGTAATGCCGCATGTTGATATTACCCCACAAGCAGAACCTGTGATGTTACATATTACCTGTACCTCACGTAAGCAAGGTTTAGCGGGTGTGATGGAAAAAGTCAGTCGTGCTTGTGCGCAACAAGTGATTATTCCAGACGACATTCAATGCTGTGGTTTTGCCGGAGATAAAGGCTTTACTATCCCAGAATTGAACGCCTCGGCCTTGTCACCATTAGCACGTCAAGTACCAAGTAATTGCAGTGAGGGTTATTCAAATAGCCGAACGTGTGAGATTGGCTTGTCAGAGCACAGTGGCATTGAATATCGCTCGATATTGTATCTGGTAGATAAAGTGAGTGAAAAGCGTGTGGGCTAGAAGATCGTAAGTTCGGCCCCCTATAATTCAAACTAGTAAGGCATATGCGATAATGCCTCACTAGTTTAATGATTATACATATCAAACTTGGTATCAATCCATACCACGAAAAATGTATCCTCTTCTATATAACCCATCAACCGTCCCTGCTTATTCGGTAATCTAAATACAACAACCTTTTCTTGATCGTTAAATTTATTTGGGACACTAGGAAGTGAATTAAAAGAGGACTTTTCTATTTTTTCAAAGCCTTGTTCGCGCGGTAAATCTTTAATATCTTGCCAAGTACATTGGCTCAAATTAATTATTTTTTTAATAACCGCTTTTTGAGTATCTCCATCTGCCTTATGAATGCCTCGATTAGAAGCAAAGCAAAATTCAAACGAAAATTTAGGAAAGCGATTATTCACATTATCAATCGATTTTTCTTGTTCTTTTTTATGCTTTGCAAGAAATCTAGCTTTATTTTGGTTAGCCAATATTAGGCACCCCGCCTATGCTGCCTTTCTTATAATGCGGTGTTATTGGTCTATTGTTACGTAATAGATCACTAGGCAGTTCATCAAGGCGATATGAGTAACTCTCATTGTCACTTTTATTAATGAGCACTGTTCTATATTTACCCATTGAATCAAGTATTTGGTCATTTTGACAGGTGAAAATTAACTGTGTGTTACTTCCTTTTTCAAATAGCTTAATTAACTCAGGAATAATAAGGCTATGTAAATGAAGATCTAACTCATCCCATACCATGAAAGCGCCATAAGGTAGTTCATCATTATCGCGGTGAATAATCGCAAAACAATAACCAAGTAACTTATATAGTCTCTTGGTTCCACTAGATTGATGATGCATTCTCAATTTTTTTATTTTGCCATTAATCTCAAAACAAAATAATGGAAAGTAAACTTTTTCACCGTCACCATTTTCATAAAAATCTATCTGTATATCAATTATACCGGTATCAAAAAAACGTAATTTTTCTTTAACAAAATCGAGTATTTCGGGACTTTCATGATAAAGTTTTGAAAAATCGCCGTCCTTCGATATCTCCTTAAATCCAGAATAACCAACATTTTTCAATGCCAAATTAAAGAAATCGTACATACCTTTGATACAAGGTATTTCATGTTGATGTGCGGAGCTAATTATGGATGCGTTTGCCCTTAATTGTGGTATGTTTCGCAGGCCTGAATACTCATCATCCACATGTTCCAGAACTGTCTCTCGTCGAAAAAACAGTACTTTGTTAGAATCGGAAATTAAAGTTAACTTCTCATCAACTACTTTATTGTCCTGCAAGCTCAAATCGTATCGATAATCCAAATGATTGATTCGGAATTCACAGAAAAGATGCGTTGGCATTTTATTACCAAAATAAGTTTCGAGAGCCAGCTTACCTTCAGGTTTTTCATTAAATGATGAGGCTATAAATGAGGCGATAAAAGACAAGGCTTTAAGTGCGTTGGTCTTGCCGGCAGCATTAGCGCCTTTGATGCACATGACTTGGCTATAGTCTTTCCCGTTTGAAATATCTTCAGGGCAATTCTTATTTAATCTAAGATCTATTTCAAAATCTTCTTTAAAACAAAAATAATTACTGCCGCCATACCTTAAAATCATACATACCCTTAGCTATTAATATTACATTAAACGCCATAAATTGAAAACATCAACCAAATATGGCGGAAGTAAATATACATGACAATACTTTAAAATAATAGGGAATCGTGTGTTAATGAAAAATATAACGCTAATGGCCGAAAATAAAACGTCCAAAATTAAAGGAGTCATCCATTACGCAATACCAGATAATCACCAACCGCACCTGTGCCCTTACCGACTTCAATAAACCCTCTTGAAAAATAAAACTGTATCGCTTTTTCATTCTTCACCAGGCATTTCAATATCTGTGGTCTGCCATTTAACTCAGTTAGCATAGCGAGTAATTTCGAACCAACGCCTATGCCCTGCGCATCATCGGCAACAAACAAGTGATGGATGAAATTATCCGGTTCATAAACGGCGATAAAACCAAGTACTCTGTCACCAGTCACGGCTACATAAATAGTGTCATCGGTAACATGCGCATCAAAATCCGTTAGCTGATAACCGCAGCTATCTAACCAAGTGAAAGTTGATGTCCTTGATGCCATATAAAGCGCACGTAACGCCGGTAAATATTGTGGTGAGTATGTTGCTATCTCCATATAATTGCTATTTTCATTAACTGATGTCCATATACTGTTCCTTCCATACAAATCGTTCCTTAACGTAGATCTGTACGGTGAATACCGTAAATCGCATGGTCGACTATCTCACCATTAACGTTTTCATCATTACTAATAATGCCTTCTAAGACCATATTCAAACGCTCACAGACTCGACGACTTGCGGTATTATCGACAGCGGCATATATCTCGACTTTGTCCATGCTTAACTCAGAGAATGCGTATTCAATTAAAAAACTCACGGCTTTGGTTACAATGCCGGAACCTTGGTATTTTTCACTTAACCAATAGCCCACTACAACCTTTTTCAATTCCTGATCAATACTGTTAAAACTGACATTACCCACCACAGTATGCTGATAAACAATCGCACAAGTCATCGACTTACCTTCTGCGTATCCTTGCAATGATTTACGGATAAACTCAAGAAAGAAGGCTTCGTTATTGGCATGTGTCGCCCACGGTAACCATTTTGATAGATACGCACGTTCTGCTGTCACTATATCTAAATAATGTCTAGCGAATGACGGCTGCACAATAGCTAATTGTAAATCTGGACCAATATTTAATGTAAACATTCATACTCTTGAATATGATTTATCACCCCCTCATATTAGGATTTATTTATACCTCAAACAAGGTATTCGTTCACAGATGAAAAATAAAAATGCGCCAATGGCTGATGCTTTGTATTCTATTAAGCTTGGGTATAACTAATGATATTGTGGAAGGTCACTGGCTTATCCGTCATATTGCGGTAACCGTGTTGCTGGTCAGCATTAAATTTAATACTTTCACCTTGTGTCAAGGTATGCCATTCCAGCTCAATACCATCGGCTGTGAGTGCTAAGAAGTATTCCATAGAGCCATCAACAGCAATGATATGTTCAACCACGCCAGCATTATGCGGTGCCGAAATATGTTCACGTTGTGGATCTAAAGTGATCTGGAATACTTCCAGTTTAGTCAGTGCGTCATAAGGAAATAATGTCACGATGTGAATATCATCTTCACTATTCTGCAATTTATTTAGGGCTGTATTTAACGATGTATTGGCAGCAGTTTCTGCCTGCGTTTGCGCTAAGTCGGTCAGAAAGTAAGACAGCGGCAGCTCAAAACCATTAGCGATATTCCATAATTTCACCACGGTTGGACTTGATTCCCCGCGTTCAATTTGCCCTAACATGGCTTTTGATACACCCGTATGTTGACTGGTTTTATCTAAACTCCAGCCTTTGTTACTGCGCGCCGTTTTAAGACGACTCCCTAAAGATGTGTGAATATTGATAATAATGCCCTTGGTGAACGCTCTTTTTGTAAAGTTATCTTGGTAATAACTCATTTGTTAAAAGCTGTCTGCTGTAAAAAAATAAGCTTGTGCGTTATAACATACAGTGCTATTTTTAATAAATTCTTGTGCGTTATTACGTACAAACACTTTATCACGGAATCGATAATTGGAGAAGTAGCGGCAATGAACAGCACAATTTTAAATAGAATAAACATGGGCTTTATTGCAGCTTTAATCGGCTTTACCAGCTCTATTGCCTTGATATATCAAGCTGCGTCTAATCTTGGGGCAGACTTGGTGATGATATCAAGTTGGGTGTTTGCATTAGGACTTGGCATGGGGCTCACTTCGATTGGTTTATCAATCTATTACCGCACGCCGTTATTAATTGCCTGGTCAACACCCGGTGCCGCGTTACTGATCACCAGTACCCAAGGCTTTAGCCTTAATGAAGCCGTGGCCGCCTTTATCTTTTCCGCTTGTTTAATTACCCTGTCAGGTGTTTCTGGGTTATTTGAAAAGTTAATGGACCGCGTGCCGCTCCAAATCGCCAGTGCCATGCTGGCTGGGATCTTACTGTCATTTGGCATTGAGGTATTTAATGTCATGAACGCTTCACCACAGCTGGTTGGTCTGATGTTTATCACCTATTTAGTCTGTAAAGCACTTATTCCTCGCTTTGCTATGTTAGTTATTTTAATTGTGGCAATTACATCGGCATCGGTGCAGGGGCTGTTTGTCATGCCCGAATTAGAATGGAGTATCGGCCAACTGGTCTATATTGAACCAGAATGGAGCGTCGCCGCGTTAATCAATATCGGCTTGCCGCTATTTCTGGTGACAATGGCGACTCAAAACATGCCCGGTATCGCCATTTTAAAAGCCCATGGTTATCGTGCCCCAGTATCAAAATTAATGACGGTGACAGGTATTACCAATATGCTTATTGCGCCCTTTGGTGGTTTTGGTATTAACTTAGCGGCGATCACAGCTGCAATATGCATGTCTGAAGAAGCCGACCCAGATCCGAAAAAGCGCTATTGGGCAGCGGTAAGTGCAGGTGCTTTCTATCTGTTAATGGGACTTTGTGCGTTAAGCCTAATGACCTTGTTCCAGGCCATGCCATCTGCATTGATATATGCGTTAGCCGGTATTGCCCTGTTCTCCACTATCGGTACTAGCTTACAGCAAGCTTTTGTTGAATCGCCTTATAAAGAAGCCGCACTCATGACCTTCTTAGTCACCGCATCGGATTTTACCCTGTGGAATATTGGTTCGGCATTATGGGGAATAGTCGCGGGCTTAATCACCATCGCGATCTCAACGCTAGTAACAATACAAAAGCCAGTGACTGCTGTAGCAAGGAATAGATAATAAAGTCTAAGATATACTATACCTGCCAATAGTGTCAAAACATTCACTGAGCATAGCTTAAAACGTCAATTTTGCGCCCAGGTTCACCTGCCCTTGCCACATAAATTCAGCATCCACCAGCCACTTACAATTACCGCTATTACAAAATAATGATGGTGAACTACCAATAAATGTGGCGTAACCACGTAAATCGGCAAATAGTGAAAAACTTGGTATCAATTGATATTCAGCACCGCCACCAACACCCATAGAAAAATGCGTTTCATTAGAGAAACTTCCACTTGGACGCATTTGTGTTAAACCAACACTGGTGGTGACATAAGGTCGAAACTTACCTTGAGGGAAATATAACGCGCCACCCAAATGTAAATAATCCGTATCAAGAGCGGTCACCTCGGATTGATTTAAGTTATCGCCAATACTGAATTCTGTGGATTGATGGCTATAAAGTAAATAAATGCTACCGGGATCTGGGGTTGTCACACCCGCCATAATGCCCCAATGCCCTGACTCTGCTATTTTGACTGAACTTTCTTCTTGGGTATTGCGATCGATTGTTGAAAAATCATTCGTGCCAAAGCCATATCCACCAAACGGAGCGACAAATACCTCAGCGGCAGCAATTGCAGAGTGCATCAATGCACTAATCGATAGAAAACTAGCACCAAATTGTTGCTTATACCTCATAATACATCCTGTAATATCGTGATTGACTGTTAAAAATATAGCATTGCCACGCTTTTATCCCCATCTACAGGATCACTTTTTCAAAAAAAAACGATATACTCTCACCCTCTACTCCCTTTAGTTTAATAATACGAGAGACCGATATGCTGCACCAGACGTTACAACACTACTTTGGCTATGATCAATTTAGAGAAGGCCAAGAAGCTGTCATTAACAGTATTATCAATGGCAATTCAAGTGCAGCCATCTTTCCAACTGGCTCAGGTAAATCACTATGCTATCAAATATCAGCATTACACTTACCTCACTTAACCTTAGTCATTTCACCGCTATTAGCCCTGATCCAAGACCAGTTATTGTTTTTAAAGAAACATAACGTCGCGGCAGCTAAAATTGATTCGAGCATGTCAGTCGATGAAGTCAGAGAGACCATGTCAAAGGTACGCGAGGGCGAAGTAAAGATCTTAATGATCTCGGTGGAACGTTTGAAGAATGAACGCTTTCGTCGATTCATCAAACAAGTACCGATTTCATTATTGGTGATCGATGAAGCCCACTGTATTTCAGAATGGGGCCACAACTTTCGTCCCGATTACTTGAAACTGCCGCAGTACCAAAAAGAGCTAAACATTAAACAAGCTTTATTATTAACGGCAACCGCGACACCCGCGGTGATTAAAGACATGGAAACCAAGTTTAATATCAAGCCCGAAGATATTATACAAACTGGTTTTCATCGCGCTAACCTTAGCTTATTAATGCACCCGATTGCCCAAGACAAGAAACTGCATGCGTTAACCCGTTGGTTAGGTAAAAAGGCCGGACAAGCATCTATTGTCTATGTCACCTTGCAAAAAACCGCAGAAGAATTAGCCAGTGCCCTGCAACAAGCGGGTATTGCAGCCGTGGCGTATCATGCCGGTATGCCCACCGACATTCGCGAAGAAGTACAGCAAAACTTCATGCGTAATGGCATCGACTGTATTGTTGCAACTATCGCCTTTGGTATGGGTATCGATAAAAGTAACATCCGTAACGTCGTGCATTTTGATTTGCCTAAGTCGATTGAGAACTACAGCCAGGAAATTGGCCGTGCGGGTCGTGACGGTAATGATTCACAATGCCTGGTATTAGCCAATCTAGATAACCAAAGTATTCTCGAAAATTTCGTTTACGGTGATACACCCGAGCTCAATGGCATTGACACGGTACTTAGCGAAATCCAAGCCACCGGGACTGAATGGGAACACACTTTATACGGGTTATCGATGAACAGTAACTTGCGCCAAGCGCCGTTAAAAACCTTATTGGTGTATTTAGAAATGCAAGGCATCATCAAGCCACTGTATTCCTATTTTGCTGAATACCGCTTTAAGTTCTTAAAAGATCCGGCACAAATACTCAGCCAGTTCCGTGATGAAAAACGGGTGTTTATTGAAGCGATATTTAACGCATCACCGGCGAAACGTACTTGGGCAACGGTTAACTTTGAACGTATGAGTGAGGGTTATCAAGAACAGCGTAGTCGGGTGATCACCGCACTGGAATTTTTGCATGAACGCAATAATATTGTGCTTGAAAGCAAATTAATGACCGATGTATATCAGATATTGAACTCACGCTTTGATAGCCAACAATTAGCCGAAACCCTACATCAACAATTTGCCAATAAAGAAAAAAGTGAAATTAAACGCATACATGCGGTAGGCCAATATATTCAGAGTTCGCAATGCTTAAGCAAAGGCTTATCCACTTACTTTGGTGATGCAAAAGCACCAGAACAATGCGGTACTTGCTCTGTCTGTCAGGGGCGTATTGCACAGTTGCCACAACCCGTCAGCATGCCACCGTTATCGATAGAGCACGTTGTCGAACTAAGCCAGGCGTTTATTAATGCGTGCGGAAAACAGCCTACACCAGTATTAATCACCCGTTTCTTATCCGGCATAAGTACCCCGTTATTCATGAAAATGAAAGCCAAGAAGATCAGTAACTTTGCCGCGCTGCAAGCCTATCCTTATCAGCAAGTACTAACATTACTTAATAACTAGGCTCTCTATATTTGATAACTAGAATACCTATGCTTGATAACTAGAGTGCCTATGCGCAAGCGACGTTGAGGTTGAATAACCAAGACCCGCTTGAATATAAGATCACACAAACAAAAAAATGGCGATGCATTTAATGCATCGCCCTTTTTTTCCCTAGAGATTAACTACACAGTGGCTAATCTCGCGATAAGGCTATTAAACAAGTTTCTTAAGTGCGTTAGCAACGAATTCAACTTGTGGACCAATCACGACTTGTACCGTAGTTTTACTTGGCTTGATCACACCTGGTACGTGACGCTTAAGTTCAGCGTCATTTACAAGTGAAGAATCTTTTACGTCAAGGCGTAAACGTGTTGCACAGTTATCAACGTGTACTATGTTGTCTTTACCACCCACCAGTTCAAACACTTTAGCCGCAACTTCAGCGTGTGAAGCTTTACCCGCTTTAGCCGGAGCAACCGATTCTTCACCAGCGTCTTCACGACCTGGCGTTTTAAGATCAAATTTAACGATAATAGCGCGGAATGATACGTAGTAGATTACGAAGAATGCAGCACCTTGAACGAGTAGCATGTACCAGTTAACAGCAAGTGGGTTACGTGACGATAATACTAAATCGACCAGACCCGCACTGAAACCGAAGCCTGCAATCCATTGCATTGAAGCCGCGATGAATACCGAAATACCGGTTAATAATGCGTGTAAAACGAATAGTGCAGGCGCAACAAACATGAATGAGAATTCCAGAGGTTCGGTAACACCTGTGAAGAATGTTGCGAAACCAGCAGCCATCATGATCGAAGTTACTTTCGCTTTGTTTTCAGGTTTCGCAGTATGGATGAACGCCAGTGCAGCACCTAATAGACCAAACATCATGATGGGGAAAAAACCAGCTTGGTACATACCCGTAACACCTATAGTTGCGTCACCGTTTGCTAGTGATTTCGCGCCACCAAGGAAATTAGGGATATCGTTAATACCAGCAACATCAAACCAGAATACGGAGTTAAGTGCATGGTGAAGACCAACCGGGATCAGCATACGGTTAAAGAACGCGTAGATACCAGCGCCTGTAGGACCCATATCTTTAATGCTCGTACCAAAAGTAACCAGACCATCAAAAATAATTGGCCAGATGTACATCAGTACAAAGGACAGACCCATCATGACAAAAGAAGTAATAATTGGCACTAAACGACGACCACTGAAGAAGGTCAGCGCTTTAGGCAACTCAACTTCACTGAAACGATTATATAGTTCAGCAGTGATAACACCCACTAAAATACCAACAAACTGGTTATTGATTTTACCGAATGCAGCAGATACTTGGTCAGCACTAACACCTTGGATTGCAGCAACTGAACCCGGTGAAAGTAACGTTGTCACCACGAGGAAGCCAACAAGACCAGCAAGCGCGGCTGAACCGTCTTTGTCTTTTGACATACCGTAAGCAACACCAACAGCAAACAATAATGACATGTTCTCAATAATCGCAGCACCCGATTTGATGAAAAATGCTGCAAGCATATTTTCACCGCCCCATGCTACTGGATCAATCCAATAACCAATACCCATTAATACCGCAGCAGCAGGTAGCACTGCCACTGGAACCATTAATGCACGACCAATTTTTTGTAAATAGCTAAACATACAGCCATCATCCTTATCTAAGTTTAAAATCCAATCAAATGTTTTATTCTTGTTATGGAACTGTAGCAGTTCCATTAACAGAACAGACTTTGTACTTACTCCACAACTTATTTCGTAATGTAAAGTAAGATAGCGTTAATGACAAACCAAATTCACTTTTAATTCCCTGCAATGTGATCTATTTCAACCATTTGAGCATAAAATGACAAGTTTTGATGGCTGGATCTTAAAACTTAATTTACAATTAAAAAAAAGTATTAATTATCCTTTAAAAACTATAGAGAGTATCGCATGAGATTAATTCCTTTAATTACCCCTGCTCAAGTCGGTCGCTGGAGCGCAGCTTACATCGTTAACAAAATTAACGCGTTTAACCCAACTGCAGATAAGCCGTTTGTTTTAGGCTTACCAACTGGCGGTACTCCACTTACTACGTATAAAGAACTGATCAAATTACACCAAGCGGGAGACGTTAGCTTTGAACACGTGGTTACTTTCAACATGGACGAATATGTAGGTATAGATAAAGATCACCCAGAAAGCTACCGCACATTCATGTACAGTAACTTCTTCAATCATGTAAACATTCAAGATAAAAACGTTAATTTGTTGAATGGTAATGCAGAAGATCTTGAGGCTGAGTGCCAACGTTATGAAGATAAAATTAAGAGCTACGGTAAAATCAACCTATTCATGGGTGGCGTAGGTGTTGATGGTCATATCGCATTTAACGAACCTGCATCATCACTGGCTTCACGCACTCGTATCAAAACATTAACACAAGACACGCGTATGGCTAATTCACGGTTCTTTGATAACGATATTAGCCAAGTACCAAAACTAGCACTGACGGTTGGCGTGGGTACATTATTAGACTCACAAGAAATTTTGGTGTTGATCACTGGTCACAACAAAGCATTAGCACTTGAAGCTGCGGTTGAAGGGTGCGTAAACCACCTTTGGACTATCTCTGCGCTACAGTTACACCCAAAATCAATTATTGCTTGTGACGAACCCGCAACGATGGAATTAAAAGTTAAAACTGTGCGCTATTTTAAAGAATTAGAAGCACAGAACATTCAACGCTTTATTGCGGAGTAAGTCCATGTATGCACTCACTAATTGTACTATCTACACAACCGACAGAGTGTTAACTGAGCACTGTGTAATTGTCGATGGTGAATTCATTCATGATCTTGTTGCGCTTACGGATTGCCCAACAGATATCGAACGTATTGACCTTGCAGGGGCAAGCTTAACGGCTGGTTTTATTGATTTACAACTCAATGGTTGTGGTGGCGTATTGTTTAATACGGATATTAGTATTAACACCCTTGAAATCATGCAACAAACCAACGAACGTTTTGGTTGTACTAGCTACTTGCCAACATTGATCACGGCTACTGATACCGAAATGAAATCTGCTATTGATACCATGGCAGCGTATTTAAACAAGCACAGCAACCAAGCACTGGGTTTACATTTAGAAGGTCCTTACCTGTCTACTGCGAAAAAAGGCATTCACAGCATTGACCTTATTCGCCGCAGTGAACAAACCATGATCGACCATATCTGCAGTCACAGTGCAGTGATCAGCAAAATAACCTTAGCGCCAGAAAATACGGCGCCAGCACATATCCAACAACTTAGTGCTGCAAACGTATTGGTTTCTGTCGGTCATAGCAACGCCACTTATACAGAGTGTATGCAAGGTTTTGAAGCTGGCGCGCGTTTTGCCACGCATTTATTTAATGCCATGAGCTCAATTACAGGTCGCGACCCAGGTGTGGTAGGCGCAATTTACGATCATCAAGACGTTTACGCCGGTATTATCGTTGATGGTCACCATGTCGATTACGCCAATGTGCGTATGAGTCATAAACTAATGGGCGAAAAGTTAGTCTTAGTCACTGATGCTGTCGCGCCTGCAGGGGCTGACATCGAATCTTTTGACTTCGTGGGCACAGAAGTGTTCTATCGTGATGGTAAATGTGTGGGTGCCGATGGTACACTAGGCGGCTCAGCATTAACGATGATCGAAGCAGTTGAAAATACAGTGAAACATGTTGGCTTACCACTAGCTGAAACACTGCGTATGGCAAATCTATACCCAGCAAAAGCCATTGGTGTAGACGATAAATTGGGTAGCATTGCCAAAGGCAAAGTTGCTAATTTAACAGCCTTTGATGCGGACTTCACTGTTATAAAAACGATCGTAAACGGACAAGTGAAAAGCTTCTAATTATGAAACATAGCCCAGTCGCCAATATTGAATTTATTAAACAAGTCAATACCGCCTCTGTTTATCGCCTTATCGATGAACAGAAACAAATTTCACGTGTTGATTTAGCAAAACTTAGCGAGCTAGCGCCTGCAAGTATTACTAAAATGACACGTCAATTAATGGCGGCGGGGTTA
Organism: Moritella yayanosii; assembly: GCF_900465055.1. Taxonomy (NCBI): domain Bacteria; kingdom Pseudomonadati; phylum Pseudomonadota; class Gammaproteobacteria; order Alteromonadales; family Moritellaceae; genus Moritella; species Moritella yayanosii. The sequence goes on from NZ_LS483250.1 coordinate 1,937,880, forward strand.
ATTAAAGAAGTTGCACAACAAGCCTCTACGGGTGGTCGACCGGCCATCTCACTCACCTGTGAAATAGATCCGTTCATCTTTTTAAGTTGTAAACTGGGTCGTAATAATTTAACCATCGCCTTGCATGACATTGCAGGCACTAAGCTGACCGATTACCGAGTCGCTTTAGACTCAGATCCCAACAACGATGTGGTCCCGTTTTTATTAGCACAAATAACTGACTTCATTAGCGCTAATATTAACCCTGATAAACAACATCTGATCGCTATTGCGGTAACATCACCCGGCTTGATCGACCGTGAATCAGGCACCATTGTATATCTACCAAAACACAATCTAAAAGATATTCCACTCGCTAAACTGTTAACCGAAGAATTTAACGTGCCAGCGTATATTGCTAACCACACCCAAGCTTTATCATTAGCAGAGTTATACTTTGGTGCTGCGCAAGATTGCCAAGACAGCGTATTATTGTCGGTGCATGATGGTGTCGGTTCCGGCATTATTAATAACGGTAAAATCTTTACTAACTACAATAACCAAGTTGGTGAAATCGGTCATATTCGTATTGATCCACTGGGCTTACCTTGTCACTGTGGCAGTCATGGTTGTTTAGAGACTATTGCCTCTAATGAAGCTATCCTGAAACAGATCAAGGGGTTAATTAAGCAAGGTCATGAAACCTGTCTCTCGCCCGAAAACTTGACCATCGAAGCGATTTGTACTGCTGCAAATAACGGTGATGAATTAGCGGTACAGGTACTGCTACGGGTGAGTAAATTACTCGGTCAAGCAATTGCAATCATAGTTAACTTGTTTAACCCACAGAAAGTCTTAATCAAAGGTGAGATCGTGGCTGCAAAGGCACTCATTTTTCCGATGATAGAGCACACGGTCCAACAACATGCTTTAGGTAGTTTCGTGCCAAACTTGGTGATTAATGAAGCTAAATTTCAGAATGAGCCATCAATGGCTGGTGTTGCGCTAGTCCGCAAAGCACTATTAGAAGGTAGCCTACTGAACTATATTATTCATGAGCATGACGCTTAGTTGAGTGATTGTATCCAAGCGACTTCAATGCGTTTGGGTTGCCCTGCCACTGCTTAGTTATCATTTTTATTTTTGTTTGTTATAATCAGACCAATTCAGCCACGCTGACAACCCTTTTAAATTATTGCTAATGAGTATTGATATGCATTTCGATGACAATATCCGCCTGGTTTTCTCCACCGAAAGCGGCCGTATTAAAGAAGAAAAACAAGTTGAAACGGCACCTAAAGGTGATGGCATAGTGCGTATTCGCCGCGAAACCAAAGGTCGTAAAGGTAAAGGCGCGACAACAATTAGCGGTCTCGAATTACCCGAAAAAGAATTAAAAGCACTCGCCAAAGAATTGAAAAAGAAAAGCGGTGTTGGCGGCAGTGTGAAAGATTTCATCATCGAAATCCAAGGTGATCAGCGAGATATAGCCAAAGCATTTTTAGAGAACAAAGGCTATACCGTAAAACTCGCGGGCGGTTAATCGCAGTGTTCTGATTGAAAAAAATTATGTGCTATACGTCATAGCACATTGATAATGTCATTATGCTAGTTTCCCAGTGGCTGGGGATATCAATTTGGCATTGCGTTATATCTATATTCGCCCATCAAAATAATACCTTCGCCCCTGCGTTGTACCGGGCTACTCTGGCTCCAACTGGCTATTACTACAACCAACTAAAAAACTAAGCATAACGATGACCACCATAAATTTTTTCATCATTTATTCCTCATGTGATAACTGATATAAATCAGCGATAAATTAATTGTAGTTCCCCTCTTACGAATAGTCACATCAGCACTAAACTGGCCATCACTTTAAACACTTGTTATTTATCTCAAATCAAGGCAACATGACTAGGTCAACAGTGATCATACTATCCTGTTCGATATAATTCTCAGGGCGGGGTGTAATTCCCCACCGGCGGTAATAATAAGGTATAAGATTCATTAAGATGCAATCGTAATCCTATTTCAGCCCGCGAGCGCCTAAGCTATCTATTATTAATACAGTTATTTGATTGATAAAATAACCTGATTTAATAAAGTCATCGCTTAGGGTCAGCAGATCTGGTGAATGCTATGCCTCATAGCCTAGTCCAGAGCCGACGGTAATGAACATATTCATCGAGTATGTCGAAGTCCGGATGAGAGAGAATGTAAGATGCGTTAACGTCTACCTTGGTCGATGGTTAATCACGCACCTCAAATTCTGCACGCCCTGATTCTGGAACCCAATATTTTATATAGTTGTATATTAAGGATTTAAACCATGAATCAGTCTTTACTTTCCCCTTTTGGCGATGCGATCACGCGAGTTGAAACCGCACTAACAGCATTACGTTTAGGCAAAGGGGTTTTAGTTGTTGATGATGAAGACCGCGAAAATGAAGGCGATATGGTGTATGCCGCAGAGTCATTAACCAATGCACAAATGGCATTACTGATCCGCGAAGGCAGTGGTATCGTGTGTGTTTGTTTACCTGACGAGCGGGTTAAACAGTTAGCACTGGCACCTATGGTCGAGAACAACTCAAGCCAATACGGCACTGCGTTTACTGTCAGTATTGAAGCCGCTGTGGGGGTTACAACGGGCGTATCAGCCGCAGACCGTGTGACTACCATTAAAGCCGCTATTGCAGATGGCGCTGTACCTAGCGATCTGGCCCGTCCAGGGCATGTTTACCCGCTACGCGCACAACCGGGTGGTGTATTAACCCGTCGCGGCCATACCGAAGGCACTATCGATTTAATGAAACTAGCCGGGCTAAAACCCGCTGGGGTATTGTGTGAAGTAACCAATCCAGACGGTACCATGGCGCGTTTACCTGAGATCATCACTTTTGGTGAAAAGCACGATTTACCGGTATTAGCCATTGAAGATATTGTGACTTATCGTAATGCACTGTTAGAACAAGTAAGTTAATAGTTAAATCAAGTAGATTAACCAATAAGGGCACACAAGAATACTTGCTGTGCCCTCTTCATTTAATAACCATATTGGTATTACATCACCCTGTTATCAGTTAAACGTATGCGAACCTGGTTCACCGGCCGATAAACTAATCTCTATTAGCTGGTCAACAGGATCTGGTATCGTTAAACCATCAAACTGTACCGGATCATCCGCAACCGCACTACAGCTAAACGCTAAAGTATAATCACCCGCTGGAAGGAAACCAAATGCGAAATCATTAACGTCATCGAGACCAGTTGACGCATATGGCGCGATGAAACCAGCTGCAGGCGAATTCATATGGTTAAAATCAGCGTCTAACAGATCAACGTTATCAACCAGATCATCAGCATCTAACTCTTTACCTTGATATAAATAGACAAAATGGCCTGTTGCAACACAACTATCTGCGGCAAATAAACTCTCATCCACACTGCCACTCAGCGAAGCTGCACCATCATTATCAATAATCGTCACTCCATGTGGTTTAAGGTTATAACCACTATTGTTATTATTATTACCACGTAATACTAGAGATTGGCGTAAATCGAATTCAATAGTAAATGCCTGCACAGCTTCATCAGTAACGGTAAAACCACCTAATTTTAATTTATTACTGGGTTGTTTTAAATCTTCTTGTACGCCAAGAGCATCTGTTTTGATCACATAGTTTAGATCTTGATCAGGTTTAATATGGATGATGAGGTTTTTATATTCACCAGTACGTAATGCTATATCACTAATGATCAATGCCGATTGAGTGTCGGGATACTCTAATAAGTTAATTTGTTCATAACCTGCTATATCATGAAAAGTACGTTCGCCGTCAGCATGAATAAACTCAAGCCGATCAAAAGCAATAACCACAGCTGATAACCCTTCAACTGGTGCATCAGAAACCGAAAAATCAACCCTAGGATGCGGATTAGAATCGCTATCACTACAGGCTGTGAGGAATAAAGGAAGAGAGGCTGTTAACAGAACTTTAGCTAATTTCACACACATCACCGTCTATAAATCAATTGTAAATTAACTATAGACCTTAGTGTGACGAATATCTCATAGTAACAGTCATCGCCGTTGCATAGCCCGTTACCTAATCCTCTACATGGTCCGTCTAATTAACGTCACACTCGACATATTCAATAAACGCCAGCAACTAAGCAAACCAATCAGGCCGACAAAGATCGCGCCTGCACCTATCCCTAACAGCCAATACTCAAAGTGGAAAGTACCCGGCATCTCAAAGATACGGCTTTGTAAAATATACACGCCCAGCTCCATGGCAATACTTGCCATTAACCCAGCCAGTGCGCCCAAAGCCACAAATTCAAACAACACACTATTACGCAGTAAGCGGCCACTCGCGCCAAGCGTACGTAAAATAGCGAGTTCACGCTCACGTTCTTCCATACTAGCTTGTACCTGTGCCACCAACACTAAGCTGCCCGCGAGTACCACCAGCACCAAAATAAACTCAATCGCAATCGACACCTGCCCTATCACGCTTCTTAATTGGGTAATAATGGCATCCACATCAATCAAGGTAATGGTTGGATATTGCGTTAAGAAATCCTGTAATGCATCTTTCGCATCGTCCGGCACATATAACGAGGAAATATAGGTCGCAGGGAAGTCCGCCAGCACATGTTGGTTGAAGATCATGTAAAAGTTAGGCTGCAGCGTTTGCCAGTTCACGTTACGAATACTGCTCACCAGCACGACTACTTCTTCACTGCCCAACTGGAAGGTTAAGTTATCCCCGACCGCGACATCTAACTTATCTGCTAATGTCGATTCGATAGACACTAACGCGCGGGTGTCTTCTGGTTGCCACCAGCTGCCTGCAACTAAACTGTTTTCATAAGGTAATGCATCTCGCCACGTCAGGTTTAACTCACGCCCCACCCCACGACGACCATTATCAGCAGACTTGGTTTCTTCCTTGCTTACACGTTTGGTCACTTGGTCATCATTAATTTTGGTTAACCGACCGCGAACCACAGGAAAAAGACCACTGGATTCTATGCCTAACGCAGCCACAAAATTGTCCACTGGCTCGACTTGGCTAGCGCTAATATTGACTAAAAATCGGTTGGCACTGTTATCGGGCAATTGCTTCTGCCAATCATCAATCAGGCCATTCTTCATGACCACGATAATTAATAACAACTGAATAGCGATGGTAAAACTGATTAATTGCACCGCATTTTCATTAGCACGACGTTTTAAATTAGCTAATGCTAAATGCCATGACTTACCCGCCTTACTACCTGCAGAACGTCCTGCTGACATAAACAAGCGACCAATCACTAACAACACGAATGCTACCAGCATACCGCCAATTAATAACGCTGCACTGAGTACTGCATCTTGACTAAATAAATACAATAAAGTAAAAATAGCCAATAACGACGGTACAGGATTCATTAACCGCGTGAATAAACTGGTATTGGCACCATTATCACTGCCACGTAACAGGGTCATAGGCGAAGTGTTTACCAACTCTCTTAATGGCGTGATCGCAAACGCAACGGCGCAAATGATGCCGGTAACAATCGCGACTAAGAAAGGATAGGCCATATTTCCGGTGGTCGAGGTATCCAGATAATCGCGCATAGCATACAAGCCCATATTCAATATCAAATAACCCACAACCAGCCCTAAACTGATACTCAGTACACTGAGCAGCGACCAATGCAGACAATACAGCTTAGTCACATAACCCTTGGATGCGCCCATCGCTTTAAATACCGCGACCACGGATTGATGGCGCTGACTATAACGACGACTTGCCACCGCGACAGCAACAGATGCTAAAACAATACCGAGCATACTGGTTAATGATAAGTATTTATCCGCTTTGGTTAACGCTCTCGCTAAGGGTGAGTTTTGTGATTTGATATCATACCAACGTTGGTTATCAGTCAACTGTGGTTTAAACCATTGCTCAAATGCAGTGATATTGTCGGCTTCTCCGGCGAACAGGTATTTATAACTTAATCGGCTACCGGGTTGGATTAATTCTGTCTTCTGTATGTCTTGAGCATTAATAAACACCACAAGACCCGAACTAAACACACTAAAAGAGGCATCCGGTATTTGGGTAATAATCCCGGTGACTTTAAAACGCTTCACCCCAACCTCAATGCTATCGCCAAGCTTAATATCTAACTGCCTTAATCCCTTCGCCTCTAACCAAGCCTCGCCGGATTTGGGCGAGTTAGATGCTACCGCTTGCGTGGCATCTAACGACGGACTCACCAATAATTCACCGCGTAGTGGGTAATTGGCCGAAACGGCAGACAAGGCCGCGAGCGCCATCTTTTCGTCGGTAAACACCATGGATGACATTTGGATCTGCTGGGCTTGGATTAATTCTAAACTGGTCGCTTTGGCTAATACCGCAGGATCAATGACACTGCCGGTATCCAATACTCGGTCGGCCGCAATAAAAATACTACTCTCAGCCGTTAATGCTTGCTTAACCCGGCTAGAAAAACCAGACAAGGCAAATACCGCAGACACTGCCAGTACGATTGCCAGCAAGATAATAGTCAGTTCACCGCGCTTTAATTCGTGTTTTAATAAACGCAGGGAATGAATGCGCCAATAACTCATAATGACTCACTCAGCGGCTGTTTTGTGGCTGAAGGTTCGGTAACTACAGGGTTTTTAATTGAAGGCTCTGCCGCCACTGATTGTGTAAAGACAGCTTCTGTAACGACCGTCTCGGCAATTACTGGCGTAACATTGGCTTCACTTAGCTGGCCACTTTCCATGATCACTTGACGCTGACAACGCGCCGCTAATTTCGGATCATGGGTCACTAATATCAAGGTGGTACCCTGCTGCTTATTAATTTCAAACAACAAATCTGCAATGTGAGTTCCAGTTTTAGTGTCTAAGTTACCCGTTGGCTCATCGGCAAATAAAATATCTGGTTTAGAAATAAACGCACGCGCAATCGCCACACGCTGTTGCTCACCACCAGAAAGCTGTGACGGGAAATGCTCGGCTCTATCGACTAAGTCGACTTTGGCTAATAATTCTCGCGCTAATTGTTCAGCGTTATCCATACCTGCTAACTCTGCCGGTAACATGATATTTTCCAACGCGGTTAAACTATTGATTAATAAGAACTGCTGAAAAATAAACCCAACATGTTTCGCGCGAACCGCACTGCGTTGCTCTTCATTAAATTGGTGCAAGGGCTGATTTTTTAGAAAAACTTCACCGCTCGACGGTAAATCTAGCCCCGCTATAATAGACAATAGGGTAGACTTACCTGAGCCAGACGCGCCAACAATCGCTAATGAATCACCTGCTACCACAGTTAAATCCATCGGATATAAGATATCGAGGGTTTTAGCCTCTGTTTTAACTGATTTAGTTAAGGCACTTACTTTTAATATAACGTCGGAATTTAGCTTCATGTTTAAAAATGCCTTTAAAGTATTATTATTGATGGTTATCTTGTTATCTGCAGCACATGCCACAGCTAACCATAAAATTTTGTTATTGGGTGACAGCCTTAGTGCCAGTTATGGTATGACACAAAATGAAGGCTGGGTAACCCTGCTTAATCAACAGTTAGCCAAGCAAAATGCCCCGTATAACATTATCAATGCCAGTATCAGTGGTGAGACTACCGCAGGCGGCCTGTCTCGCTTACCGGGAATTTTGGCTAAGCAATCAATTGATGCACTGATCATCGAACTCGGTGGTAATGACGGTTTACGTGGTTTTCCGCCTAAGTTAATCAAAAGTAACCTGACGCAAATGGTTGATCTCGCACACGCGCAGAATATTCCCGTGTATGTGATGAGTATTCGTATTCCACCTAATTATGGCCCACGCTACAGTAAAATGTTTACCGATGTATTTACCCAAGTTGGCAGTGAAAAAGACATTACCGTGTTGCCGTTTTTCATGGAAACGATCGCCGTAGATCCAAGCCTGATGCAAAATGACGGTATTCACCCCAACCGCACCGCCCAAGCTAAAATTGCCGATATCATGTCAAAGCAGCTAGCGGCTATTTATCAAGAACGAAACTAACCCCAACAATCTGTCACGAACAAGTCGGTTCCAAAACCTGCATGAACTGATGCTAAGACATACTGGTTTATCGCTATTACTCATCACTGAGTAACACATCAAGATAAACCAGTTTATATTGATGTGTCAGGGTAAGTTGCACAAATGCAGGTAAAGTACTGTCAGGATTAAAATAATCCCATTTGCTGATCGGTTATCAAATCAAAGCTCAAGCCAATAAATGGCAAGATACCATCGGCAATGGGTTTAATTTGTTTTTCAATATAATGTTCAAAATCCAAGACTGAATGTTGATGCTCGACCGCTTCAGGGCCATTCAGGGTGAGCACATAACTGATCCATGCTTTATGTTGATAACGTAACGGTTGCCCTAATTGACGATTTTTTTCATCGGCGGCGCGCGCTGCTTTTACGTGGGGCGGCACGTTTTTCACATATAGCGCTAATTCTTGGCGCAAACGTTTACGGTAAACCAGCTTGTCGTTAAATTCACCCGCTAAGGTTTTCTCGACAATTTCCAGCACGTAATCTTCGACCGCAATATTATGGAATACCCGATGGTATAACTCCATCTGGAACATCTTAGCTAAATCTGTCCAATCGGTGCGTACGGTTTCCAGCCCTTTAAAGATCAGCTTTTCCCCGTCTTTAGTATGCACTAATCCGGCATAACGTTTTTTACTGCCTTTATCCAAACCACGGATGGTGGGCATTAAGAACTTGTGATAATGCACTTCGTATTCAATATCTAAGAAACAATCGATATCGTAATCTTCACGTAATAGTTGCTGCCATTGTTGATTAATATACGCCGACAGTTCTGCACCCATGCGGTCGGCTTGTAAACCGCGATCAGCTGACGACCCACTATAACCGTCGGTAAATTTAGCCGCATCGAGTAATACAAACGTGGAATCGGTATCACCGTAAATCACTTTATATCCCTGCTCTTCGATCCACTTTGCTGTAGTTTGCATGATCTCTTGCCCACGCATGGTGATCGACGAGGCTAAACGGGTATCATAAAAACGACAACCTCCGGATCCTAATACCCCATAAAACGAATTCATTAAGATCTTAATGGCTTGCGAACGGGCGGCATCGTTGTCACGTTTGGCTTGATCACGCTGCGCCCACAGTTCGGTAATAATATCGGGCAAGTAATGTTTATTCCGATCAAACAACCCACCACGAAATCCGGGGATTGCTTCAGTTGGGTTTTGCACGCCTTCTAACAGTCCCACTGGATCAATTTTGAACGTGCGGATAATCGACGGATACAGACTCTTAAAATCCAGTACGATCACGTGATCATACAAACCCGGGAAGGAGTCCATCACATAACCGCCAGGGCTTGCCATTACCCCACTCTCACGTAGATTAGGGGCGATATAACCAGCGCGGTGTAACTTAGGCAGATACACATTGGTGAACGCCATTACCGAGCCACCGTTACGATCTAATTCTAATCCGGTTAACTGCGAGCGTAATAACAAGAAATCCAACAATCGGGTTTTAACAAAAATATCCCACACTAATACGCAATCTTGCAGGTTGTATTTTGCTAGCTTGACCTTGTTAAAATGAAAGTCGTGGTTGATCTGTTCCATGCGATTATCAACATCATCAGTATCTTTACCAACACCGAGTATTTCTTGCGCCACATTTTCTAAACTAAAGCTGGGGAAGTTATAGGTGGCGGTTTTTAGACTATCAATGCCATCAACCACTACCCGACCATGTAAGGTTAAAAAGCCTTGTTGTTGTGGGGTCCGGCCGTCACGCCAATGCAGGTTTTGACCACCGCGACCCAGCGCTAATTTAAGGTTATGGAATGTGGCACGTTGGGCTAATAAACGGAAATCAAAGTTAATCACGTTCCAGCCAATAAAGATGTCGGGATCATAACTGATCACAAAGGCTTGCAATGCCAGTAATAAACTTTTTTCGTCAGCAACCCAATGGATTAACAGCTCGCTTTCGGGATCTTGCGCTACGTCTTTCTCAGGTGCTTCGCCAATCATGTATACCCGTTTAAAAGGCTGGCCGTCAGGGCAATAAGCAGGGCTAAATGAATACAAACCAATAGCGTACAGTTCACCGTGTTCTGAGCATTCTATATCCAATGAGATCTGTTTAATTTTGTCAACTAAGTTGTCTGGTAATGCCGCAGGTTTAAGCTGTGCTTGTTGCAATTCAACATACCCTTTGCGTTGCACTGGCGTACCCGTGAACTCAACCGCCCCTTTAACAAACCGCTCCATTAAGTAACGTTCTGCTGGGCGAATGTCTGCTTCTAAAACCGTGACCAGCTTACGTCTCAATAACTCTTGTGCACGGTGAAAGTCATGCGAGGTGCGGAAATAAAAGGCACTCATGAATTCTAAATCAAAACTGCGCATTTTCAGATCTTTATAAGTAAAACGCGGGTTCAATTCACTTAAACAAGCTAAGGCTGTGGTCAGTTGATCTTGAGGAATGAACATCACCAGCGGTTGGGTTGCTGGGATCAATTTAACCGCACCCATTTCAGATGCTAACCAGTAACTTAATTCATTGTACCCATTACGATCACGGCTATGGCGCGATAATAAAAAACCCAGATATGTAGCTGACAAAATTAACCAGAAAAAGTAGTTTAAGACTGGTTAAGTGTACAGCATTTTTAGAAGCGTGAAAATATTTACACAAAGACGTAATCGGATATCATAATTTGTTGATTGTATGTTATAAAGCTTACTATGAAAAATCAATAACTTTAGATTAAATCGATAAGAGAATACGCCTGTGATCACAACCCTTAAACCTTTCATATTACTGCTCATTAGTGGCTTCTTGCTCATGCTTGGTTATGGTTTGAGTAATATCCTATTGCCTGTACGCATGCAACATGACGGTATCAGCGTCGAGAACATAGGTATCATCTTATCTATGCTGTCAGTGGGCTTCTTACTGGGTGCTATCTATAGTCGCACGCTATTACAACGGGTTGGTCACATTCGCATATTTGCCATGTGCGGTAGCTTAACCTCGGTGGCTATCTTACTTTCAGGTCTGTATCCAGAACCATTAATGCTAGCCGCGATGCGCATACTGACTGGGTTTTGCATCGCCTGTGCCAACGCCACACTCGATAGCTGGTTAAGTCATAGCGCCACAGAAGAAAACCGTGGACGAATATTATCGATTAACCAGATGATGATCATGTCTGCGCTATTCTCTGGGCAATTTTTGTTAAACGTGGCACCCGTCACCGATGTCACCTTGTTTGTTATCTCCGGTATTCTGTTTAGTCTTTCTATCACCCCTATTGTCATCAGCAAGCAACAAGGTCCGCAGATTGAAGACAGTCAGTCCATGTCCTTAATGACCATTATAAAACTGTCACCACTCGGGGTGATCTGTTGTTTTTATGGCGGGTTTCTATATGCCGGTTTAGTCAACATGTTGCCTATCTTTGCCAGTGATAATGGTATTCAAGGTTTCAATTTATCCATCTTCATGGGGGCATCTATCTTTGGCGCCATCGTTTTTCAATATCCAATAGCCTATTTATCCGACCGTTTTGACCGTCGTAAAACCATGATTGGTATGGTGTTAACCATTGCTGTGTTGTCTTTATTGGTACCGCAACTGATTAATTCATCGCAATTTAATCTCACTTTGTTAACGATTTCTGTCGTGATGGGGCTAACTGCTTGCCTCTACCCTATAAGCATGGCAGAAACCTTCGATAAAGTATTAAGAGAGCAGATCCTTGCGGCAATGGGCGCCTTGCTAGTCATTTACGCACTGGGCAGTATTCTGGGACCCAATCTCGCGGCTATCGTCATGGACATGTTTGGCAGTGCCGCATTATTTGCATTTATTAGCATCACGGCCATGACGTTACTGGCGTTGATCATTGGTAATATGTTCAAGCAGCCAGCATTACCGCGCGATGCACAAGAAAACTTCATCATGCAAACCCCATCTGGAGTGGCATCAGAACTGGATCCTCGAACTCAATATGCCCAACCTTCTTTTGAACAAACCTCAGAAGTCGAAGTAGCGATAAGTTTAGCCGCTAAAAACCCAGCCGCAGCGGTCAACATGGCAAAATCATTGGCGATACGCGATCCGAATAATGCCTCAAACCTAGCCGCAGCATTAAGTACCATTGATGAAATTGATATCAGTCGACTGTATCAATCGATCACCGCTGCCGCACCCGAAATGAGCATTCATATTGCCGAAGCATTAACCAATGCATCGCCTGAACAAGCGGATGAATTAGTTGACTGGATCACCACCGAATATCCAGACCAATTTACTAATATTGTGGTTGCCATTGCTAACTCAATGCCAGACAACGGCATTGATATGATTGAATTAGCAGCCGAGAATATGGTTGAAGAATACCCTGAAGAATTATTAGAAATGACCGACCAATACATGACTAATCTATCTAACTTGTTAGATGAAATGCGTCCTGTTGATCGTACTGCAGCTGCGTCTGAACAGACCGCAGCTGAGCTGTATAGCCGTTTAACCGATGTATCGCCAGAGCAGTCTGCCGAGTTAGCCTTAGCGGTATCTGAAGCCTTACCAGAGTCATCGAACGTAGTGGCCGAGGCCTATGTGACAAATCTTATCGAAGCAGAGCAAGCAACACCCGGGGATACCACCGCTAATATTGAAACGGCGGTCAATGAATACGTCACTCAAATTGCTGACACTATTCCGGAATACGCCGTTGATATTGCCAGTACCATGATTGGTTCTGTCCCAGACATCGCTTCAGACATGGTCGAGATCTTACAATGTTCTGATGTGTTCGATGACAGTGATTTGAGTATGTCGATCAAGGATAAACCAGAGCATGATGCGCTAGAAGCACAATTGCAATACGCAGTACAGACGCAAGCAGATGAGATGGATAAGAATAGTTAATAACTAGAGTTAAAACAGACTAAAAAAGAGTTGATACCGAAATAAAAAACACTAACCAAACACAATGTATTTGGTTAGTGTTAGCTTAACATTACAAATTAAAACAACGCGTCATTCAGCCATAAATGGCAAAGAATCGACGCGATGTAACCCAGTGCAATCACGGGCGTCCAACGTAAGTGTCCTGCAAACGTATACAGTCCACGTGCTTGACCCATCAGCGCCACACCAGCGGCAGAACCGATAGACAGTAAACTACCGCCCACGCCCGCTGTTAACGTCACTAATAACCATTGCCCCAGTGACATATCAGGTTGCATGCTTAATACCGCAAACATCACCGGAATATTATCCACAACCGCCGATAACAGACCGATTGTAACGTTGGCAACCGTGGTGTCCCACGTGCCGTACATGATGCCAGAAGCCAGACTGAGATAACCCATAAAGCCTAAACCGCCCACACACATGATCACGCCGTAGAAGAATAACAAGGTATCCCATTCGGCTTTAGCAACCTTGCTGAAAACATCAAATGGCACGACACTACCGAGCTGTTCTAAGGTTTTTTCATCATTCGCTAATTCAGCTTTCGCACGTTTACGCTCTAACGAGATTGGCAGCGTTTTACGCAAGAAGTAACCGAAGAATTGCAGATAACCCAGACCTGTCATCATGCCTAATACTGGTGGCATGTGTAACACGCTGTGCGCCGCAACCGCAGATGCAACAGTCAACAGGAATAACAACACAATACGTTTGGCTCCACGCTTGGTATGTACTGCTTCTTTTACACCAGATAACTTGGCATTTTTAGGAATGAAGAACGTCATGATCGTCGCAGGTACGATGAAGTTAACCACCGATGGTAAGAATAACGCAGCGAACTCATTAAATTCAACCATGCCCTTTTGCCATACCATCAGGGTTGTAATATCACCAAATGGGCTGAACGCACCACCCGCATTCGCGGCAACTACGATATTAATACAAGCAAGGTTAATAAACTTCTTGTCTTCCCCTGCCACTTTCATTACCACCGCACACATAAGCAGAGCCGTGGTTAAGTTATCGGCAATCGGTGAGATAAAGAATGCGAGAATACCGGTTAGCCAAAATAAGCCCCTCAGATCGAGACCTTTACCTAACATCCAACTGCGCAGTGCATCAAATAACTGACGCTCTTCCATCGCATTGATATAAGTCATCGCAACCAGTAAGAACAGCAATAGTTCGGCATACTCTAACAGGTTATGCCTAAATGCGGCCTCGGCTATATCTGACATGCCTAAGCTAGCATAGTGCCAACCAATCAGCGACCAAATAATACCCGCCGCCACCAGCACAGGTTTTGATTTTCGTAAATGTAAGTGCTCTTCCGCCATTACCAGCAAGTATGCGCAGGTAAAGATAATTACAGCAAAATAGCCTATTCGGGACGTAGTGAGATCAACGATTTCCCCACTGCCACCGGATGCAAACGCAAACGTTGCAGGTGCCAATCCAAACAAAATAACTAAAATAAGCTTCATTGCCATGTTATGTGCCTTCCCTCTCCAAATGATAAAAACCTGTATAATGTATGTTAATAAATTGTTTTATGCTATTAGCAAAATCGATTTTGGTGAAGTAATTAATAATTCCCCAGTGGCTCGCAGCTAGCGATACATTAAACAACGCTGATTCAGACAATTGGTTCCTACGTCAAGATATTGTAGAAAAACCAACCTGTTCTAGCCAAAAAAGAGTAGTTTTCTGATTTTATTAAGCCAGAACACCTTTCTTTTTATATCCGTTTTTATTATATTGCTAAGTTCTCCTAATCAACTGTAAGCTATTCAATACAAATGACTCAAGATCTTAAAATACTGCGGTTGATAAAAATAATTCCCCCTATCATTGTCATTATCTTCGCTAGCTTGGTTAACGTGATTATTATTAGCAATAATCGAGCAACACTGAAAGATGATATAAAAACACTTCGCCAAGATTTTATAAAAACAGAAAAAGAGTTAGTAACGTCTCAGGTTAAGCAGCTTGTTCAGCAAATAAATTACGAAAAAAACAGTACTAGAGCCTTATTAAAAAAAGAAATTAAAGCACGTGTGTATCAGGCCCATCGCATTGCTACGACCATTTATGAAGCAAATAAACATAAATCCGAAGTCCAAGTAACTAAATTAATTACCGACGCCTTGAGAAGTATTCGCTTTAACCAAGGACGTGGTTATTATTTCATTTATAAAACCAATGGTCTTAATATCATGCACTCGACACTGCCTGTAATCGAGGGAACTTCAAAGTGGGATTATCAGGATATAAAGGGGAACTACGTTGTCCGTAACATGGGACAGTTAGCGAAAAGTAAGGGCGAAGGTTTCTCCCGATGGTGGTTTGAAAAACCACAGAACAAAAATAAAGATTTTGAAAAAATTGGTTTTAGTAAACATTTTTCACCTTATGATTGGTTCATCGGTACAGGTGAATATGTAATAGATGTAGAAAATGACATTAAACAACGTCTATTACAGCGCATTTCACAGATAGATTATGGCACCAATCGTTATATTTTTGTTATCGATTATCAAGGTAACTATTTAACGCATTACACAAAAGACCACAAAAAAAATAGCAACCCTAACAATCAATCACTTAAAACAATTAAGAGCATTATAGATGTGGCTAAGCAGGGGGAGGACTACCTGTATTATACCAGTGCAGTGATGCCAAGCACCGCTAAACCCGCAGATAAAATTAGCTATATTGTCGGGTTATCAGACTGGGAATGGGCAATCGGCTCAGGGGTCTATATTAGCGAAATAGAAAATTACCTTACCACACGTGAAAAAGTGATTAGCCAACAACATAAGGATCAGTTATCCGACATTTTATGGCTAAGTTTATTCGTCACTTTATTTTTTGTTACCTTGTCGCTTTTCTTAGCTAATTATTTAGGCCGTCGTTTTGCCTTGTACGAAAAACAAATTAGCACCGATTTTTCTGAATTAAATAAAGTTAAAGAGCAATTGCAATATCAAGCATTACACGATTCGTTGACGAAACTGCCAAACCGAATATTACTCGATATTCAAATAGAACAAGGCATTGCTCTCTCAAAGAAAAACAATAATAAATTAGCACTGATGTTTGTCGATCTCGATGATTTTAAGAAAATAAATGATCTATATGGTCATTCTGTTGGCGATCAATTACTCGCGAGACTCGGCACTATATTTAATCAGATGTTATCTGCAGGTGACAGTGTAGCTCGTTTTGGTGGCGACGAATTTATTTTTTGCTTCCCAGAGCTAGACAATTTGGCCGATGCAGAGAGAAAAGCAAAACGCATATCCGAGATCTTCAAACAACACTTTGTTATTAATGGTAAATCAATTTACTCCAGTTGCAGTATCGGTGTAGCTATGTATCCAGATGATGGTGATGCCAGCGAGCAGCTAATTAGTAAGGCTGATATCGTCCTGTATAAATCAAAATCACAGCAAAAGGGCCACTTTTTATTTTTTAATGACACTATCAATACCCAAGTACAACGTGATCTATTACTCGAATCTGAATTACATTTAGCGATAGCGAATAATGAACTAGATGTGCTTTATCAGCCACAAATTAATGCTGCCACAGGACTGATTTACGGCGTTGAAGCATTAGTGCGTTGGTACAATCCCAAACTTGGACATGTTTCACCTGTAGAGTTTATTCAAGTGGCTGAAGATGTGGGTATAATCAACGACATCGGTAATTTTGTCATTAAAAAATCGTTACAAGATATTTTACAGTTTAATAATTGCAGCAATACTCAATTGCACCTATCCATTAATATTTCACCTAAGCAATTGATGGAACCCGACTTTGTCAGCAATGTGATTAATCTCACTCATGAAATGGCCGTTGATAACCGCCTCGTTACGTTAGAGATCACAGAAAATGTGCTGATTAACGATTTAGCTAAAGTACAGCCCGTTTTGCAATCTATCCGCGACAGTGGGATGAAGTTGTCACTGGATGACTTTGGTACTGGCTACTCATCATTAAGCTACTTGAGCAACCTGCCAATCGATGAAATAAAAATTGATCGTTCATTTATTGATAAATTACTGACCAATGACCAAAGTGAATCGTTAGTAAAAACAATCATCGCCATTGGTCAATTCTGTGATTTAACGGTGATCGCCGAAGGGGTTGAAACAAAAGAGCAGTATGACCATCTTCGTCATTATCGTTGTGACTTAGTTCAAGGCTATTACTTTGACCGACCACTTTCATTGACGGCTCTCATGGCAAGTTATCAAACGAGTCGAATTAGTCATGAGGCATAAAAAAACGCGTTAACCCTGTATCCATTAGATAGCAAGGTTAACGCGTTAGCAGTAAAGTCTATTCTGTTATAACCAAAGCGTTGTACTTAAAACGTGTAATTAGATACGCGTACGTTTTTTCGCTTTAGGACTACGCAGTTTAGTTGGGCCTTTCCGACCCTTGTGGATCGGTATACCAGAACCCGTAGGCTTAGTACGACCTTTACCACGAGGTTCATTAGTTTCTTCAATTTCTTTACCCAATCGACCGCTTCTAGTCGGCTTTTGACGTGCGTCATTGTTTTTCAATGAACGACGGATACGGCCTTGACGAATACGTGTTTCTTTACGCTCTAAGCTACGCGCTGTTGTTTCTAGTGGTAATGAAACCAGGGTACGTAAATAGTTGATTTCTTCAAGTGCTAACTCTGACCAGCCACCACGTGGTAAACGGCGATCAAGTACTAAAGAACCATAACGGATACGGATAAGACGGCTTACCTGAATACCTTGAGATTCCCATAAACGACGTACTTCACGGTTACGACCTTCACTCAACAATACATTGTACCATTGGTTAAGACCTTCACCACCCGTACCAGCAGCAACACCTTTAATTTTTTGGAACTTGGCAGGACCGTCTTCTAGCTCAACACCCATACGCAGGTTTTGAATGATTTTTGGCGTTACTTCACCGAAAATCCGACAAGAATATTCACGTTCTACTTCGTGACTCGGGTGCATCAGACGGTTTGCTAGCTCACCATCTGTAGTAAAGAGTAATAAGCCCGATGTGTTGATATCGAGACGACCAATCGCGATCCAACGACCACTCTTAAGTGGCGGTAGACGATCAAATACAGTCTTACGACCTTCTGGATCTTTACGCGTACATAACTCACCTTCAGGCTTATGGTATGCAAGAATACGGCATACTGCGTCTTCTGCTTTGATCACGTTTACCGGATTACCGTCTAAACGTATTTTATCCGTTTCTTCAACACGGCTACCCAATGTCACAATTTCACCATTAACGCTGACACGGCCTTCTGCGATCACAGCTTCCATCTCACGACGGGAACCTAAACCAGCACGTGCTAGTACTTTCTGTAGCTTTTCACTCATCAGTTTTCCTAAATATTAAGTTACGATCTTATTTCGCAATTATAAAATGTTGTGCGTATTAAATATCTAACAATTTTCTTTTTTGAACCCGTTAAATATCTAACAATGTTTCTTCGTCCATAGCGGCTAATTTAGCCAATAACGTTTCGTCCAATGGGGGTAATTCTTGGATACTTTTAATGCCAAAGTAATCCAAGAATTGGGTTGTTGTCGCATACAAAGCCGGTCTACCCGGTACTTCTTTGCGGCCAATCACTTTGATCCATTCACGTTCTTCAAGCATATGGATCGTTTGGCTGCTCACAGCGACCCCACGAACTGCTTCAATGTCACCCCGACTCACGGGTTGACGATAAGCAATCAGTGCTAATGTTTCTAATGTCGCGCGCGAATATTTCGTCGGTTTATCTTGCAACATACGCTGCAGCCAAGGCGTTAAATGGGAACGCGCTTGAAAGCGATAACCACTGGCTACTTCCACCAGCTCGATACCTTTATCCTGATAATCGGCGCTTATTTCGGCAATATAGGTGGTCACTTGCTGACGGCTTAAATCTTCATTGGCAAGCACATCTCGGCATAAAGCCGCTAATGATAACGGTTTCTTAGCAACAAAAATAGCCGCTTCAATAATCTGTTTATAAGGTGTTGTATTCACACTCTGATCCATACTTATTCGGCTAAACTTAAGTATATCTCACCCAAAGGATTATTCTGGATAAGGCTAATTAAAGACTCTTTAAGTAATTCAAGGATCGCCAGAAAACTCACCACAATGCCGCGTCGACCTTCTTTAAGATCGAGTACTTGATGGAAAGTTCGCACTTTACCATCTTGCAGTAATGCCAATATATGGGTCATCTTTTCACGCGTGGTTAATACTTCACGTTGGATCTGATGATGCTCGAAGTGTTCTGCTTGCTTAAGTAATTTTTGCAGATTATACGCCAAGTCTCGCAGAGATACTTCAGCTAATAACGGTATAGTGGTAATATCTTCTGGTAGCTGTGCATTAGCAACAAAAATATCGCGTTGGATCCTGGGATGTAGGTCCAAATTTTCTGCCGCATTCTTAAATATTTCGTATTCTTGTAACTGTCTAATCAGCACTAAACGTGGATCGTCGAGTTCTTCTTCTGCCACCACTAATTTAGGCAGTAGCAAACGCGACTTTATTTCCGCCAGCAATGCAGCCATCACCAAATACTCACCGGCAAGTTCAATTTTAAACGTCGTCATTAGATCCACGTATTCCATATATTGCGCGGTGATTTGTTGCATCGGTAACTGCAGAATATCGAGTTTTTGCTTTTTAATTAAATACAGTAATAAATCTAATGGTCCTTCAAATGCGTCTAAGAATACACTTAGTGCATCTGGCGGAATAAACAAATCCTTGGGTACTTTACGTAATAACTCGCCATTAACCTTGGCAATCACAGTGCTAGACTCTACCACGGGTTAAGCAAACGAGGATGCATCACCGGCACCTTGACGAATAATAACAGCATCACCTTCAGAATAATCCACAACTGTTGTTACTTGCTCACCTAAGTAGCCGCCATTGATAATCAGCTCGACTTGGTTTTCAAGTTGGTCACGGATCGCTTCCGGATCAAATTCAGCGCCTTCATTGCCCGGTAAAATTAATGACGTCGACATCATAGGTTCCCCTAACGCTTCGAGTATTGCTAATGCAATTGTATTGTCAGGTACACGAATACCGATGGTTTTACGCTTCGGATTCATTAAACGACGAGGTA
The DNA here is from genome assembly GCF_900465055.1 of Moritella yayanosii. Lineage (NCBI taxonomy): Bacteria > Pseudomonadati > Pseudomonadota > Gammaproteobacteria > Alteromonadales > Moritellaceae > Moritella > Moritella yayanosii. The sequence continues at coordinate 1,958,072 of NZ_LS483250.1, forward strand.
CTTCTTTGGTGCCTTTAAAAATAAACGTAAATGGACCTGGGGTATTATTTTTAAGCGCGCGGTAAGCCTGGTTCTCAACACGTGCGTATAACGACAGTTCGGATAAATCACGGCACAACAAGGTAAAATTATGATCTTTATCTAATTTACGGATCTTACAAATACGCTCTAACGCGTTTTTGTCACCAATATGACAACCTAGCGCATAGCCAGAATCGGTTGGATAAATGATCACGCCACCATCACGTAAAATAGCTACGGCCTGACTGATTAAACGCGCTTGCGGATTATCAGGATGCACGTAAAAAAATTGACTCATAAATTATTACTCCTTAACTGCAGGCCAAGACGACCACACAGGGGTACAATCTTTGGGGATATATAAATTGCGGCCTAACTCAGTCCAGCTGCTTGGTCGATGAAAATCAGAACCAACAGACCCAGCTAAATTATAATCGCGACCATAACTGGCCAACAGGGTGCGCTCGGCAATACCTTGTTGTGGCTGTCCGACTTCGAGGGCATCCCCACCCGCGTCTTCGAAGACCGCTAATAATCTTTTAATCCATTTAGTTGACAGTTTATACTGCAGCGGATGAGCCAGTACAGCTTGCCCACCAGATTGATGTATTATTTCTATCGTTTGCTCAATTGTTGCCCAGTTGGGTGGCACATAACCAGTTTTCCCCTTCGCTAAGAAACGTTTAAATACATTTTGAAAAGTATTCTCAACGCCTTGCTCAACCAAGTATTTAGCAAAGTGACTACGCGTGATACTGGCATCGCCAGCAAGCGCTTTAGCGCCTTCATAGGCACCAGGAATACGCGCTTTAGCTAAACGATTACCCATTTCAATCGCGCGTACTTCACGCTTACTACGCTGCTCAGCTAAAAATGCCTGCAGTGCCGGATTAGCGAGATCCACATTTAGGCCAATTACATGAATTTCATGATTTTGCCAGTTAGTGGAAACTTCAACACCATTGATCAAAGTAATAGGCAATGCATGCGCGGCAATCGTATCATGCGCTTCTTGTAAGCCATTAGTGGTGTCGTGATCGGTAATAGCAAATACATCAACACGATGTTCAACCGCGCGTTGGACTAATTCAGCTGGACTTAGAGAGCCGTCAGAGGCTGTGGTATGAGAATGTAAATCGTAAATCATAAAATAAAGTATATCCAGCGATAAAAAGTCAGAAAAGGCACAATAAGGCCCCATTATAAGTTTTATTTAACAATTTCACACAAAAATTAATAAATGTATTGACAGTAATAGCCCTAACCGCCTAAGTTTAACCTACTTAGATAATTTTATGGCTCAGACGCAATGCAAAATATTACAAACCAAACAATCAGTTGGTGGTGGCACATCCCTCTCTAAACGGGCATGTGATTTTGTGATATCTGCAGTAAATGTAAATCTACAACAAATAACCAACATTAAAGCCCGTTTCATTGAAACGGGCTTTTTTATTGGCCATTTAGACACTCTAAAGCAAGGAAAGTGCGATGACGCAACTATTAGCGCCAGGTAAATTACATTCGATTCAGCAAGATTGTCCGCACATTGACGATCCCCTTGCGTTTTATCGCCACATGTACCGCCCCAGTGGTAACAGCTTATTATTAGAATCGGCTGATATCGTCACCAAGACCGCTCTGCAAAGTTTAATCTTGCTTGATGCCGCCGTTAAGATAACCTGTTTTGGCCGCACGGTTGAATTCACCGCATTAACCCTGAACGGCGAAAACCTGCTGCCTTTCTTAGCCGATGAGTTTAAAGCTCAACTTGGCAACGATGCGATCACCGCTCTGAGTCATCACCAATTAGCATTAACCTTCGCGCCGACTGACGACAGCTTGGATGAAGATTCACGTTTACAGTCATCATCACCATTCGATGCCCTGCGGACCATTATCAATGGTGTCATGCCAGAAACACCGTTTCATGAAGCGCTATTTTTAGGCGGCTGCTTTGCCTATGACATGATAGCCAGTGTTGAAGAATTACCCAGTGTGCCAGATGGCGCTAATATCTGTCCTGATTTTGTATTCTATATTGCCGAAACTTTAATTGTGATTGACCGTCAAACCCAACAATCAACATTAATCGGTAGTGTCTTTGGTGGCGAGCACTTTGCCACTGCACTTAACCAAATCCAAGCGAAATTAGCCCGTATCCAAACGGAGTGCACGACGGTATTAACGGCAACGCCAGAGTCTAAAGCCGCAGCGCTAACAATCGAGGTTGATATCAGCGACAGTGAATTCTGTGCCACGGTTGAATATTTAAAAGACTACATCCGTAAAGGCGACATTTTCCAAGTGGTACCGTCGCGTTGCTTTAGCTTACCTTGCCCAGATTCGTTAGCGGCTTATGCCAAACTAAAACAAACCAACGCCAGCCCGTACATGTTCTACCTGAATGATGCTGACTTTGTATTATTTGGTGCATCACCAGAAAGTGCATTGAAATATGATGCCCAAACTAATGACGTAGAAATTTATCCGATTGCCGGGACTCGCCGCCGTGGTTTCCGCGCTGATGGTTCGATTTGCCCCGACTTAGATGGCCGTATCGAATTAGAATTGCGCCAAGACAAGAAAGAAACTGCCGAACACATCATGCTGGTTGATTTAGCGCGTAATGACGTAGCCCGTATTAGTCAGCCAGGTACACGTTATGTGGCTAACCTATTAAACGTAGATCGTTATAGCTACGTGATGCACTTAGTGTCTCGCGTCAAAGGTAAACTACGTAACGACCTTGATGCCCTGCATGCATACCAAGCGTGTATGAACATGGGGACGTTAGTTGGCGCACCGAAGATCCGCGCCGCTGAACTGGTTCGTCAAGTAGAACAACAACGCCGTGGTAGTTATGGCGGTGCCGTGGGTTACCTAACGGGTGATGGCACCATGGATACCTGTATTGTCATTCGCTCTGCATTTGTTAAAGATGGCACTGCGTATGTACAAGCTGGTGCGGGTGTGGTTTACGACTCAAACCCACAAGCTGAAGCCGAAGAAACCCGCAGTAAAGCAGCCGCGGTATTAAACGCCGTAGCCCTCGCACAAGGTTCATCATTAGCTGCCATCATGAAGGCAGAAAGTATGGCAGCAGAGAGTGCAGAAGCTAACTCAACAACTAACAACGCTAAGTAACGGAGGCAACATGCGCAACACTTTATTTTTATTAGACAACTTTGACTCTTTTACTTACAACCTAGTGGATCAATTCCGCAGTCTCGGTCATGAAGTTAAAATTTACCGTAACAGTATTAGTGCACAAGTGATTAAACAGCAAATAGACCAATGTGAGAACAACCCCGTTGTGGTACTTTCACCGGGCCCAGGTAATCCCTCTGAAGCCGGTTGCTTGTTAGAACTTATCCGCTTGTGTCGCGGTCAATATCCAATGATCGGCATTTGCTTAGGGCATCAAGCACTGATACAACAATATGGTGGCACCATAGGCCGTGCAGAAGAGATCATGCACGGTAAAGCCTCATCGATTAACCATGATGGTCAGTTGATGTTTGCCGGTTTAAGTCAGCCGTTAGCGGTTGCCCGTTATCATTCATTAGTGGCTACAGAAGTACCGAGCAGCTTAACCGTTAATGCCGAATTTAACGGGATGCCAATGGCCATTATTCAACCAGAAGATAAAGTAATTGGTTTTCAATTTCATCCCGAATCAATATTAACCAGTGAAGGCGCAGAGCTGTTAAAAAATACCCTAGCATGGGCAACAGCACCAGTAACCAGCCCTAAGGAGTAGGTCATGGCAGAATCAACAGTACCGGAAAACATAGTATCAAAAAAAATAGCACCAGCAACAATCACCGCTATTCTAGAAAAGTTATACGCAAATCAAGTACTAACTATGACAGAGTCAGAAGCGCTTTTTACACAGATAGTACAAGGTGAAATGGATCCAATCGTACTTTCGTCCGTGTTAACAGCATTAAAAATACGTGGTGAACAGCCAGACGAAATTGCGGGTGCTGCGCAAGCATTATTGGCCGCAGCAACACCTTTCCCAGCAATAGACGAACTACATGCCGACTGCTGTGGTACCGGTGGCGATAACATGAATACCATTAACATCTCCACAACAACTGCGTTTGTCGCGGCTGCTTGCGGATTGAAAATGACGAAACATGGTAACCGCAGCGTATCCAGTCAATCAGGTTCGTCAGATTTATTGGAAGCATTTGGCGTTAATTTAACCCAAACCCCAGAACAAGCAAAAGCCTGCCTGGATGAATTGGGAATTTGCTTTTTATTCGCGCCGCAATACCACGCCGGTATTCGCCATGCGATGCCAGTGCGCCAAGCCCTGAAAACCCGCACCATCTTTAATGTGCTCGGCCCACTGCTAAATCCGACGCGCCCACAAGTACAGTTAATGGGTGTATATGATGAATGTTTAATTCGCCCAATCGCCGAAACCATGGATAAGCTCGGTGTGCGCCGTGCATTAGTCGTGCACGGCAGTGGTTTAGATGAAGTTGCCCTACACGGTGAAACCAAAGTTGCCGAATTAAATAATGGCATGATCACTGAGTACACCTTAACCCCTGCCGATTTTGGTGTGCAGCGTTATGACGTGGCTGAACTACGTGGTGGTAATGCCGCAGAAAACAAAGTTATTATCGAACGCCTGTTATCGGGTCACGGCAGTGACGCACAAAAAGCCGCCGTTGCCATCAACGTATCGGCATTATTAGTGATAGCCAAGTTAGCCACCGATTTTAAACAGGGTACTGAATTAGCCATGGCGGCAATTGATGATGGCCGTGCATTAGCCCTAATCCATCAGCTAGCCGCAAAAAGCCAGCAAGTTTAACCTTAGTCTTAACCTTAGTTTTAACAACAGGAAGGAAGCATAAATGTTAACGCAAGAGTTACAGCAAACCATTCTCGGTAATATTATTAACGATAAAGTGACTTGGGTCGCCGCGCGTAAAGCCAGTCAACCATTAGCGAGTTTTATTGCTGATTTAAACCCGACAGATCGTGACTTTTATGCCGCATTATCGGGTAAACCAACCAAGTTTATTCTGGAATGTAAAAAAGCATCCCCATCCAAAGGGCTCATTCGCCCCGAATTTGATTTAGAGTTAATTGCTGGTGTTTATAAAAATTATGCGGCGGCTGTTTCTGTATTAACGGATGAGAAATACTTCCAAGGTGACTTTGACTACATCACTACAGTACGTAATATCGTTACCCAACCGGTGATCTGCAAAGACTTTATCATTGACGAATACCAGATTTATTTAGCGCGTTTATACCAAGCCGATGCCACACTGTTAATGTTATCGGTACTCGATGACGCTGAATATATTGCCTTAGCTAAAGTCGCTCACAGCTTAAACATGGGCGTACTTACCGAAGTCAGTAATGACGCCGAATTAGTGCGTGCGATTGCGCTAGATGCAAAAGTGATCGGCATTAATAACCGAGACCTACGCGACTTATCCATTGACTTAAACCGTACCAAAGAGATTGCCCCGAAGATCCCAAGTGATCGTATCATCATTTCAGAGTCGGGCATTTATAATAACCAGCAAGTCCGTGATTTAGCCAACTACGTAAATGGCTTCTTGGTTGGCAGTTCATTAATGTCGCAAAACAACGTTGATTTAGCTTGTCGCCGATTGATTTTAGGTGACAATAAAGTCTGTGGCCTTACCCGTCCAGAAGATGCAAAAGTAGTGTATGAACAAGGCGCTATCTATGGCGGACTTATCTTTGCGCCAAAATCACCACGTTGTGTTAACGTAGCAACAGCGCAACAGGTCATTGCTGCTGCACCGCTGGCTTACGTGGGTGTATTTGTGAATGAACAAGCAACAATCGTGGCCCAGTTGGCTAATCAACTCGGTTTGGCCGCGGTACAATTACACGGCAGCGAAGATGCAAGCTACATTGCGATATTAAAAAACTTACTCAATAACGACATACAAATTTGGAAAGCGCATGGGGTTAGCGAACAAGCACCCGATTTAAGTCTGGCCAAGGTTGATCGTCATCTAGTTGATAGTAAAATAGCGGGACAATCAGGTGGTACAGGACAGACATTTGATTGGTCGTTATTAACACCTGAAGATTGCAGTAAAATCATGCTTGCTGGCGGATTAACCCCTGACAACGTGCAAGACGCGGCGAAACTCGGTTGCTTAGGACTGGATCTAAACTCAGGATTAGAATCAGCACCCGGTATTAAAGATACAAACAAAATTATCGCGGCATTTAGCGCGCTTAGACATTATTAAAGGAACTTATCATGGCAAAACTTAATGCCTTTTTTGGCGAATTTGGCGGCCAATACGTATCGCAAATTTTAATACCTGCATTAGATGAATTAGAAGATGCATTTATCGATTCACAAAATGATCCAGCCTTCGAAGCAGAGTTTCAGAAACTGTTAAATGAATACGCGGGTCGTCCAACACCATTGACGCTATGCCGTAACATTACTAAAGGTTCAAAAACCAAGATCTACCTAAAACGTGAAGATCTACTACACGGGGGCGCGCACAAAACCAACCAAGTATTGGGTCAAGCACTGCTGGCTAAACGCATGGGTAAAACCGAGGTCATCGCAGAAACAGGCGCAGGCCAACACGGTACTGCAGCTGCGCTAGCCTGTGCGTTACTGGGTTTAAAATGTCGCATCTACATGGGTGTGAAAGACATGGAACGCCAAAAACCCAACGTATTCCGCATGAAGTTAATGGGTGCCGAAGTCATTCCCGTTGATTCTGGCGCAGGCACCTTAAAAGATGCCTGCAACGAAGCATTACGCGACTGGTCTGCCAACTACGAAAATGCCCATTACCTACTCGGTACAGCGGCAGGTCCTCACCCATTCCCAACGATTGTGCGTGAATTCCAAAAAATGATCGGTGAAGAAGCCAAACAACAGATCCTAAAAGCAGAAGGTCGCTTACCCGATGCCGTGATTGCCTGTGTAGGCGGTGGTTCGAATGCCATTGGTATATTCAATGACTTCATCGACGAAGAAGGGGTCAAACTGTACGGTGTTGAACCTGCAGGTAAAGGCATTGCCACTGGTCAACATGGCGCGCCGATTGCCGAAGGGACGAACGGGATCTTCTTTGGTATGCACTCATTATTGATGCAAGATAACTATGGTCAGATCAAAGAATCATATTCAATATCCGCGGGGTTAGATTTCCCCTCAGTCGGTCCACAACATGCGCATCTATATACCATTGGCCGTGCAGAATACCCGTCAGTAACCGATGATGAAGCATTAGCAGCATTCCAGTTATTATCATGTAAAGAAGGCATTATCCCTGCGTTAGAATCAGCACATGCATTAGCCTATGCACTACAGATGATGGAACAGGATATGGATAAAGAACAAATTTTAGTGGTTAACTTATCCGGTCGTGGTGATAAAGATATCTTTACCGTTGCTGATATTCTTGAAGGTAAAGGAGCATTATAATGGGACGTTATCAACAAACTTTTGCGGCACTAGCAGCAAAAAATGAAGGCGCTTTCGTTCCATTTGTAACGATTGGCGATCCAAACCGCGAACAATCAATGGCGATCATCGAAACGCTCATTGCAGCGGGTGCTGACGCGTTAGAACTGGGTATTCCATTCTCGGATCCGGTGGCTGATGGCCCAACGATCCAAAAAGCCACATCTCGTGCATTAAACGTGGGGATCAACCCAGATATCTGTTTTGAAATGCTCACCGAGATCCGCGCGAAACACCCGCAAATACCCATTGGTTTATTACTGTATGCCAACCTAGTTTACGGCAACGGTACCGATAAGTTTATGGCTAAAGCCGCTGCGGCTGGGGTTGACTCATTGCTGATTGCCGACGTGCCAGTACAATACGGTCAACAATTTAAAGACGCCGGCGATAAAGTCGGTATCGAAAGTATCTACATCGCACCGCCAAATGCCGATGACGCGACACTGCAACTGGTAGCAGAGCAAGGGTCTGGTTATACCTACCTACTTAGCCGCGCAGGTGTAACGGGCGTAGAAACCAAAGCAAAAATGCCAGTTGGTCCATTACTGGAAAAACTGAAATCATTTAATGCCGCGCCTTGTCTGCTTGGTTTTGGTATCTCATCACCAGAACAAGTGAAACAAGCTATTGCAGCAGGTGCTGCGGGGGCTATTTCGGGTTCAGCCATTGTCAATATCATTGAAAAAAACCTGAATGACAATGCAAAAATGCTGCAAGAACTGGCTGAGTTTGTCACGCCAATGAAAGCAGCGACAATTAAATAGTAAAATATAAACAAAACATAACACTTTACCTATTAAGCCCTTAGTGCCTATGATTATGACTATCGCAAACGATGGTGATGATAGAATGGTGCTAAGGGCTTTTTTAGTACTATAGAGCATCCATCGTATTACCTATTAAGGAACAAGGACGCACCATGACTCCAGCAGTAAAATTAGCTAAAAAAGCAAAAATAGCCCACAAGACCCATGAATATAAACATGATTCGAGTGTTGGATCTTATGCTTTAGAAGCAGCGGACAAAATGGCCGTCGCCGCCGAACGCATATTCAAAACACTGGTAGTTAATGTAGGTGATAAGAAGCTCGTCGTTGCCGTCGTGCCTGTCACCGCAATGCTTAATCTAAAAGCCATTGCCAAAGCGGCAAAAGCCAAGAAAGCCGTAATGGCAGATAAAAACGATGTGATGCGCTCGACGGGTTACGTACTTGGAGGGGTGAGTCCGTTAGGACAAAAGAAACGCTTGTTCACTGTCATTGATAGCTCAGCACAAACGCATGAGACTATCTACGTCAGTGCGGGGCGCCGCGGCTTAGAGATCGAATTAAGTCCGTTAGACCTAAAGCAGCTAACCAATGCCGAGTTTGCTGCGATTAGCAGTGACTAATGATTAATAGTGGCCATCTGTGCGTAGTAAAATCTATTATCAATTTCTATCCGCAAAAATAAAAACAGTCCAGTAAATCGCTCTACTGGACTGTTTTGTATGAAACTTAAATAGTAGGTAATTAACTAGAAGTCATATCGTGCAGCCATGTGCCACTGATCTTCATCATCAGCAACATCTAAAATGACATACTCAGTCACCACACGGAAGTTGGAATTAAACTTATAAGCAAGACCCAATGCGGCTTGATCAACCGTATTGTCATTGAAACTATCTGTATCACGTTGTTTATAAGTAAAGGTACCTGTTAGTTTATCCAAGCTATAAGCAAGGGATAACTCATAGGCAGTCCAGTCATTAGCATCTTTAGGATCAGCGGCTGTATTAGGTGTATCAACGGAGGTACTATCCCCGACAATTGATGCTGTTAAACCCTTTAATTTATAGCGTGCAGCAACGAGAACGGTTGATCGATCATAATCTGAATTAGCATTATAATCTTCTGTCATGACACCGGTATAAGTTGCACCTAACTCCAGACCAAAATCAAAACCATAAACACCACCAAACGCATAACTTGATTGGCTGTAGTTACCATTACTAGCATCAACACTGGACTCGGGCTGAATATGTGCCACTAAGTTAAGGGCATCATCCAGCACCTTAGTTTCCAGTTTTAAAATATTAGTTTGTCGATTTAAGTTGCCTATCGCGGGATTACCCGAATAGTTAGTGGTACCGGCATCGGCCCAATCCGCAATAATTTCATCTGCGGCATAATTACGACCAAAGGTCAGTTGTCCCCAATCATTTTTTAATCCGGCATAAATCAACCGCGTTTTAGAGGTTGAATTAGCGTCACTGTTATCCCTCGATTCAAATTGCATCTCAATACGCGCAAGCCCAGTTAAATCATCTGCTAAATTTGAAGAGGCCTTAAAGCCAGTGCGAAAATAGCTATCTGAACGACCATCACTTTTTACATCGTTACCATCTTGATAAATATAAGCGCCATAAGCACGTCCATACAAATCTACCTGGTGAGCATCATCTTGGTACACATTAACTGTGGCTTGTGCTGTAGGAACAAGACTAGCGAGTATTGCTGTGACTAATAATGTCTTTTTCATGATTCTTCCCTGTCTATTTAAGTAACTTTTTATTTAAGTAAATGTTATTCAAGGTAGGTGTTTACAGCCTTACGTTGGCTACTAGTCAAGGGTAGTTCTTTTCTGTGAAATTGATGAGCTTGCCGCTATTTAATAGAGCGTAATGGCTAACCGTATAAATAAAAAAAGCCCAGTAGATTGCGCTACTGGGCTTTTTGTTTTTACTTTTTGCTTTTACTTTTTTTTAAACTATCTACCTTGGCCTAAACAAGTTTATCTCTTTATTACTGCTTGATTACCGCCTGATTACCGCTTGAGGCGCAAGGTCTAATTAAAGCGTTGTACCGATTAATATGATAATTAAAGCAGGACAAACAAACTTCACATAAACAGGCCATACTTTCCAGAAAATGCCATTTACATCTGCGCCATCTTGACCTTTAATTTCAGCAAGTAGGTTATTACGATGCCATACCCAGCCTACAAAGATAGCAAGACCTAAGCATACTAGCGGTTGTGTTATCTCTGTCGCTAGCTTAATCATGAAACCAAACATAAAGTCAAAGTTAGTCACTACAACCATCGCGAATGCAGTCAGTGCCGCGCCAACAATCCACGTTACTTTTTTACGTGACATTGCTGTTTTATCCACAATATAACTGGTTGGTACTTCGACTACCGACATAGCCGATGTGAGTGCTGCAACAGACATCAATGCAAAGAAGATAATCGCAACAATATGTTCTGCAGCGCCCATCGTTGCAAACAATGCAGGTAGTACAGTGAATACCAGCGTGTCAGAACTTAATAAGTTACCGTCAGCATCAAAGATTGTTACACCATTGTGCTTAGCTACATACATAGCAGGTAGGATTAACATTGCCGCTAAGAAAGCCACACCTGTATCCATAAAGGTTACGTGCATCGCTAACTTACTGATGTTTTCATTTGATTTAAGGTATGAACCGTAGATCATCATTGCGCCCGTACCAATCGATAACGAGAAGAATGTCTGACCAAGTGCACCGATGATCACATCAGGGTGCATTACTTTTTCAAAGTCGACGGTGAATAACGCAGTAACACCTTCACTTGCACCAGGTTGGAACAAGATATAAATAACACTCGCAATCAAAATAGTGAACAATAGTGGCATTAAACGCTTCGACCATTTTTCAATACCGTCTTGTACACCTTTTTGAATAACGTAAACACACATTAATGCAAATACTAAGGTAAATACGATATTACGCGATAATGAGAAATCGATTAACCAACGGCTCGCATCATCTGCGCCAACCATTGTGGCAATAGGTGCTAGCGTATTACTCACGAACCAGCCTGACAATACCGCGTAGAAACTAAAGATCATCGCCGCACACACAATCGATGCCAGACCGATAAGGCTACCAATCATTTTAGTGGCCGGCGTACGACCTAACTTAGCCATCGAGTCTGCTGGGTTAGTTTGACCATGACGGCCGACCATCAACTCAGCGACTAACATTGGATAGCCAAGTAAGAAGATAAGGAACAGATACACGATTAAGAATGCACCGCCACCATTACTGGCCGCTTGCGTCGGGAAACCCCAAATATTACCCACACCAACAGCAGATCCTGCTGCGGCCATTATAAAACCAAAACGAGAACCAAAATGTCCTCGAGACGCACCATCATTATTCTGTATTGCAGCCATTTATCCGTACCAAGTTTGCTAAATCCAATCAATGGTAGGTGTTATACCTAAATAAATAGCAAGTACAAGCATTAAAATCTATAAAAACCTATAAAACTTAGTGTTTAGCACCTCGAAAGGTCAACTCAAAGCAACACCTAACTACAAAAATAATAAATATGTATTTTAAATTGCGCAAACAATCTAAATTCATCCTTGAAATAGCAAGTGTCACCAATCAACTTTAAACATAAAAAATCACACTTTAATCAAAGCGTCACCAAAACTGCCTACTATGCGTACTTAATATATAAAATAATATTTTATACTCCCGCTTGGTTAGTCATAGAACGCTCACAAAAATAAGGATCTTTATGTTAAAGAAGGTAACCGTCTTATTCTGGCTGTACATGTTCACGCCGGCATTAATGGCGATGAGCCAAGTGCCCACGGAACGCCATACTATTATTCAATTCACCAATAGTACGCCTCATACTTTATATGCGTATATTGAAGAAGGTAATAATGTCGACTTATTAACAACAGAAGTGATGCCATTGAGTACCGTTGACGTGGCTAATATTACCCGCACTAATGTAGAACAGAATATAACTATCTCACTGAGTAACGCTGATTACAGCTTTAATTTAACGCAGAAGGTAACCGAGGATGAACTCGCTTTTGGCTTCGATAGCAGTGAACTGACCATAGCTCCACAAACCGACAATACTATTCAGCGATTTGAGATCCAACTTGCCGATAATGACAATACCATCGCCTTTAATAGTGAAAACCTACACCTAGGTGGTAGGGTAAATTACGTATTACAGCTGCATGATAAAAAGCCCACTATCGGACCCGGTAACGAGTTTAGCTTATTAAGCTACAACATTTGGGCCACCACCATATTCGGTTCTAAAAAAGTCGATAGCCGTTTAACGGAAATGCCAGCGGTAATGTCAGGTTATGATGCGTTAGTACTAACCGAGGTCTTTGATCCAATCCGAACAAGCAAATTACTTAAACAGCTCAGTAAAGAATATAGTTTTACCAGCAGTGAAATATTTAAGTTAGGTAAAATCATGCAATCAGGTACGCGTATTTTAACGCCTTGGCCTGTCGAAGCAGAAAAGAGCCTAAAGTATACCAGCTGTAGTGGTATTCAGTGTGCTGCAACACGTGGGGTTATTTATACCCGTATTAATAAGCAAGGTTACATTTACCATGTCTTTGCTACGCACACACAATCGTCAGATGACGATACCAACCGCGCAGCACGTTTAGCCCAGCTAGAAGAAATGGGAGAATTTATTCGCGCACAACACATTCCTGCCGACGAAGCCGTCATTTTAGCCGGCGACTTTAATGTCAACAAAATTGGCTTGCCTGGTGATCGTGATCAAATGGCATATATTCTTAATGCCACTGAACCAGAGAATAAAGGCCACAATCTGTCTTTTGATTCTAATACTAACTATTGGGCAGAGAAACCTTATTTAGAATATCTGGATTACACATTAACAGGGAATGACAATTTACAGCCAATTAGTGCCCGCCAAGAAATATTCGCTCCTCGCGTACTGACACAATCACTTTGGGGCATTTGGGACTTATCAGACCATTACGCTGCTCGCGGATATTTTATCTACCCGACCAAGTAATAACAGGATAAAACTCTGCGCATAAATATTTCCGCATCTATTCTCTTTAGATGCAGAAATATCCGCCGAAAACTCGATATTACTACTAGATGAATACTCAAAACTAGGCATTAACACTAGTTTCACCTTGAAACACCCGAAAATGGAACTCAAATAAAGTTGAATCCCAGCAGCATTAGTGTGATCTGTGCATACAAATAAATTGATAACAACTTGTTAAAACCCATTAAACACCCCTTGTTGGCTATTAAAATATTTTATAGATCATTTCAGGAACAAGGTTAAAACCAACTTAAACCACAATGAAAGCATAAAACACCAACATCACACCAAAAGACAACACAAACTACACCAAAACAACTGATCGCTCAATAAATACACAACCACAATGGTAATTAATAAAAAACACGTAAAACATCAAATTATTTTGATATATACGGGGATTTTTTTAGGTTAGAGCTGAAAAAGCGATCTGCATCACTTTAAAAAAAATTCAAATCACTATCCTAGGCAGCAGTTAAAAATCAGTATAAAAATACAGGTGAGAATTATATGTCAGAGCAAACAACTACAACGATCACGGACAGCACTACGAACGCTGCTAAATGGAACAAAGCAGACACAGAATGGGTATTAAGTTTATTCGGTACAGCAGTAGGTGCCGGTGTTTTATTCTTACCTATTAAAGCAGGTTTAGGTGGTTTTTGGCCGTTGGTAGTTCTAGCATTGATTGCTGGCCCAATGACATGGTTGGCGCATAGATCACTGGCGCGTTTTGTATTATCATCAAAAAATCCTGATGCAGACATCACAGAAGTTGTTGAAGAACACTTTGGTAAAGGCTCAGCAAAACTAATTACATTTGCTTACTTCTTTGCTATCTACCCTATCGTATTAATCTACGGTGTTGGTATTACTAATACATTTGAAAGTTTCATTGTTAACCAACTTGATATCTTCACTGAAATTCCACGCCTAGCGGCTGATGGCGCACCGATGCTTAACGAAGCTGGTGTTCAATTAATGGATAAAGTAAGCGGTATCCCACGTTGGTTACTATCTGGTAGTCTAATTTTAGCAATGACTGCAATGATCCTATTTGGTAAAGACTTAATGCTTAAAGCAACATCGGCATTAGTTTACCCATTAGTAATCATCTTATTCGGTCTATCAATATTCTTAATTCCGAGCTGGAATACAAGCATGCTTACAGTAGTACCTGAAGCATCATCTTTCTTGCCCGTTATCTGGTTATCGATTCCACTGATTGTGTTCTCATTCAACCACTCTCCAGTAATCAGCCAGTTTGCTAAAGCACAACGTAAATCTTACGGTGAACACGCAGTAGCAAAATCAGACCTTATCTGTAAACGTGCAGGTCAAATGCTACTTGGTTTCGTTATGCTATTCGTATTCTCTTGTGTATTATCACTATCACCAGAGCAACTAGCAGAAGCGAAAGCACAGAACATCTCAATCCTGTCTTACCTTGCAAACGTACATGACTCAGTAGTAATTCAATACTTTGGTCCTTTCGTCGCATTCGCAGCGATTACTTCTAGCTACTTCGGTCATTACCTAGGTGCTCAAGAAGGTCTAAACGGTCTAGTTAAACAAGTTATTCCGAAAGCATCAGAGAAAAAAATCAGTACATTCTCTATCGCATTCATCGTACTAACTACATGGGCTGTAGCAATTATCAACCCAAGTGTACTCGGTCTTATTGAAACAATCGGCGCACCAATGATTGCCGCTATCTTGTTCTTAATGCCTATGGTAGCTATCAAGAAAGTACCTGCAATGCAAAAATATGCTAGCGATAAAGCAGCAAACATTTTTGTTACTATCTGTGGTCTACTCGCTATCACTTCAGTTATCTACGGCGCATTCTAAACCGCTGTTGACTGTAATGAAAAGTACAGCAATAAACTTAAGTTAATAACAAACGAAACCGGCGAGTCACCTCGCCGGTTTTTTTGTGTCTATATTTTGTGGCATAATTAACGCTTATCACGCTCAATGTTTTTAATTGGTTTTTCCGTCTCTTTATCTTCTTCTTTCTTATTATTACAGCCCATCATTTTCATCATAAAGAACATCATCACCACACATAAAACCAGCGGTATAAGTAAACTACTACTTATCTTGTTTCAGGTTTGACCTTGAGATAAATATTAAGGTTTACCTTAACTGCAAGGTAAGGCTATGGTTAACGTAATCACAAAATTTAACCAGTAAATAAGCGAACAATATTTCAATCACATAAAAGGATGCTACTAATGAATAGAGACATAGCCCAAGCTGTTGCCAAACAAGTTGGTAGCCTGGAGATGGTATCAACGACGCACCCGCATTAGCACTCGCGAACGTCGGATTTGCCATCGGCACCGATGTCGCGATTGAAAGTGCGGATATTACCTTAATGCGCGGTTCTCTGCATGGGCTTGCCGATGCCATTGCAGTGAGTAAAGTAACACTAAGAAATATCAAACAAAACCTGGTTGGCGCTTTCGTTTATAACATGACAGGTGTACTGATTGCTGCTGGTGTACTCTACCCCCTTCTTTGGTCTGTTACTTAGTCCGGTAGTCGCAGGCGCGGCAATGACATTATCATCATTAACCGTGGTGATGAATGCAAATAGATTACGTTTGTTTAAACCACAAAATCACTAGCACTTAATGCGCTATTTTAACAAAATAAATGAACAATATAGAGAGAGTTTATTATGATATTCATCAATATTTTAGGATTAGGGTTAATTGCATTCATTGTGTGGTGGTTTTGGATTGACAAACCGACAGATGCAACAGAGTTAACTGAAGAAAATAGCACCATTGTTGTTGATAGTGGTATTTATCAACCCGCGAGGATCAAGGTTCCATCGGGTAAAAAAGCAATCATTGCGTTTTTACGAAAAGATGACAGTCCATGTGCAGCAACCGTTATATTTCCTGACTTTGAAATATATTCATTTGTCACAAGTTGCTGAACGCTTTCAGGACGAAAGTATTAATCTAGTGGTAATTGATCAAGCAATTGACACATCAACGCCCACAGGGCGTTTAATGTTAGCGGCAATCGCAGAATTTGAAACAGATTTACGCTCAGAAAGGCAATTAGAAGGTATTGCCAAAGCTAAAGAACACGGCGTTAAATTTGGGTGGCCAACAAAAAGAACTGATGAAATAGACTTAGAAATTTATAATAAAAGAAAAGAAAGCGTATCTATTGGCCAATTGGCAAAATATTATGACTTAGGCTCGGCTACGATTGATAGAATATTGAATAATGTTCTTGAAAAAACACCAACTGATACAACGAAATTATAAAGCTTGACCTAATTTATTATTTATTTCAGATAGTTTAACTTTAAACTTCTAATGCAGATTCGAGGGGATGGGCACCAATCCCCTAATAGACTAAATTCACGCAAAGCAATCTTTATATTGTTTTGGCGTTGCCGCGACTATTTGTTTAAAGTTTCGATGAAAATGACTTTGATCAGTAAAACCTACATCTACAGCTATTGAAGCTATATCTTTCCCATAACGTAATAGCGTTTTTGCTTTATTAATCCTTCTTGCTAATTGATAAGCGTGTGGTGTCATTCCAAACTCCTTTCTAAACGCATGGATTAAATAATAACTACTTAGTCCAGCAGCACAGGCTATGTTATCTATTTTAATATTTTTCTCGAAATTATCAGTAATATAATCTCTGGCAAGCGCTAAAGCCTTGTGTTTTGATTTTTTTATTACCGTTTCTTTTCCTTGATCTTCTTTAATTAAGTGGGCGAAAAATGATATTGCAGACTGTTCTTTATGTAATTTACTGGAGTTACTCACTAAAATATTAAATAGTAATTTAAACTGATTGAATGTTTTTTGGTTTGTTAAATGATGTTGATGAAATGGTATAAACTCTTTTGTGGTTTTATCTAACACCTCATTTTGTATGCAATGTAACCACTGAGGATCAACAAATAACATTTTATAATTCCAAGTATAGCCATCTTTAGGGTTACATGAATGCACATCACTTGGGTTAATAATGACGGTTGAGCCCTTTCCTATCTCCTCTTTTTTCCCTGTGTTAAAATATTCACTAACACCTTTTTCAACAATACCAACCGAAAATTCTTCATGAGTATGTTTTTTATAACAGGCTATTGAATTATCAGCACTTCTAGCTTCTATCGGAAGTCCTGTTGAATGATAAAATAAGGGTTTTCCGTTATTCATATTTATACTATCTCCTTGTAAGTAGCAATCTAATATATTAGCAAATAAATAACAGTACTTGCTAATATACAACCCATGATTAAATTGAAAATCTTATAATGTTCAGGGTGTGACAACAGTTTTTTAATAGTCACCCCCATCACCGCCCATATTGATATTGATAAAAAGCATACCACAAAGAATACCACGCTAAATAATAATATCGATGATGTATTATTTTCTCCATTAGGTGAAAAAACTGTAACGCCTGAAATGGCTACTATCCATGCTTTTGGGTTTAACCATTGGCAAAGTAATCCTTCTAATATGGTAGGTGGAGTAGCTTGATTTTCTTCATCAACTTTGCTTATAGGAGAAAATGCAATTTTATAGGACATATATAATAAGAAAGCCGCCCCTATATAACTTAAGTAATTCATAATCTCAGGGTTTTCATGAAATACTTCTATAACACCAACACCCAATAGTAACAGAATACTGGTAAAACCTATTGTAGCACCGGTTATATGGTGTAAAGTTTTATTGAAACCAAAGTTTGCTCCAGAAGATGTTGCTACTATATTTACTGGTCCTGGTGATATTGATGTAACAAATGCAAATAACGCCATAGCTATAAGTGTTGACATAATAGTCCTTATAATATTTAAAAATTAGTTACTTCAGCACCTTCAATAAAGCGGTGTTCTTGTAAATCGACAATTCGATACCTTTTAGGCTTTACTTTACCTTCCTTACAATAGCCAGCCATAGCCTCCCAATGACCAGCCTCAAACTCATTCGTAATGTGCAGTTCACTTAGCCCTTTTATTCCTTTATAACGGTACAAGTTCTACGAATGCTCCAATTGCATACGCATACAACCCTACGATTTTCTGTTCGCTGAATAATAGATCTTAGTTCGTTATAATTAATTTGAATTGGTTTCTCTTGATCAGGTATAAATATGTTCAAAGTCCATTTGTTTAAATCAACTAATGATGGTGGCCCTTCTTGGTAATACCGTAATGAAGACGGCTTTTTTTTCAATCCAAGGCGTTTTAGGTATAGTATTATTCATTTTAAATTTTAAATTTTAAATTTTACTCACTATCTTTTATTAATAACTTTACACAACGAAATCCGACAATATTATCTCTTACAGTTGGAGGGTATGGATCTCTGCTGCTACAGCGCATATATTCACTATCATGTAAACCAGAGCCTCCTCGTGTAACAAAGTCATCTGTAATGCTGCTTTTATATAATGGATTTATACCACTTTGATCCCAGTTATAATTAGGGGAATAATTGTCTTGGCACCATTCAGCTAAGTTTCCAGCCATATCGATACAACCAAAGGGTGATCTATTTTGTAGATGAGCATGCCAAGGTGTCGAACGCCGATTTAATTCCGCTGGTTCACAATCAGGAGCAAAATTTGCTAGTAATAGTGATGCTTCAGCATTCCCCCAAGGATATTTACGATTATCGTTTCCTTTTGCTGCAAACTCCCATTGAGCTTCGGTAGGTAAACTTTTTCCTACAAACTTTGCGTATGCAACAGCTTCATGCCAACTAATACCAGTGACCGGTTGATCTGCTTGGTTCCAATTAGGATCATTCCAGTATAGAGGTTCTTTGATGCCCAATTTCGAAATAAACTCCAAACCTTCTGAGCTCCATAAATCCGTTTCTTGGTAACCTCCCTGCTCTATAAAAACTTGAAAGTCTTCATTGGTGACTGGTTTCACATCCATAAAAAATGGATCTAACTTAACTTGCATAAGTGGCATTTCATCTGGAGATTCTAATGAGCCACGTGTGAATTTTTCTCCAGAAATCAAAGTCATATTTATCATCTAAGTAATCCTAAATTTCCAGTAAACTTGTTAACAATTTTCTTGTTACCATATATAGCTATTCCCAAATATTCTAAACTCATTGCTGTAGCTTCTGATAGGCGATTAGAATAATCTTCATAATTTTTAGTCATTTGTGCCGCATGATTAAAATCAATAACAATTAAGTCTGGTTCGTACTCCCTAAGTTGTTGACGCAGACTTGACAATAAACTTCCATCGCCCGTTAATATCGGGATAGGCATAGTGGTTATGCCCTTATGAACTTTACCATCATAATCATTAATATCTTCACCTATAAGTTCCGGTTTTAATTTCCCTAAAGACAGTGTTAATATAGCAGCCGTATTAGCAATAAGTCCTATAGGTAAATTTTTATCAATTATTATTGCACAGCGCTCAATAGACATTGCTTATGCTCCTTTAAATTTATATTAGTTTGGACAAATACAACCCACGTCATTTCAATAATTAGTGGGAGTGAAATTATTTCTAAGTTGGAATGTTTAGCGGCTATTTCATTGGATAAATGAGATCGTTTAATCGTGATGCGGGGGCTTTATGAGTTACTATAGAGATTCGTTTTTTATTCTCTAACTTTCTTTTTAATTCATCTTTACTGCGAGAACAAATAAAATAATGCGGAGGGCTAAAGAAAAAAGAACCCATTAGTGTTGTTTTTGGATTCATATAGAAATAATCTGAATCCCGATATGCATTAGCAACTAAAAGAGTACAGTCGGTATGATTTTCAGTATAAGCGGACGCTAGTTCAAAGCTGCTAAATAAATGTATCTTAAGCTTCCTACCTAGTAGTATTTCCATATGGATAGCTGCTGCCTCGCTACTTGAACCAACAGGTCCGAGTGTTGAAATACAGGTAATGGATTCATTGTTACGTAGCCAAAATCCGTGTTCAGTAATCATCTTATCGAAATTCCCTTCAAGCTTTAATTTATCTAGAGTAATAAGTTAAAGCTAATGGTTAGATGATTATTGTATAAAACTGCTTTTTTGAAAGTAATTTTAAATTGATGAGTATATGGATCAGTTTAGTTTTTTGAGTGGTGATAATGATTTCCTCTAATTTTTTCATTATCATACATTAACTTATTGTTCAAAAAATAGGCTTGAGGTTAATTTCGAGGGGATGGGCACAAAACCCCTTGTAGGGCTCTATGTCAGAATCTGTACGCGATACAATAGGTAAATTCGCCTTGTTGTCTATGACACTCGCAGCGGTCTTAACGATCACGGTGTACCAGTACGCGCAGCTTAGTGGCAGTTCCTGTTCGTGGTGATCATGCTAGTGATAAATGGTTTCGGTTCTAAATCTGTACAAGAGATGATGAGCACGGCAATCAATCTAACAGCGGGTACAACGATGTTACCACCAATCTTTATTATGGTTGCTTATCATCTTCCGTCTTAAATACGATGATCTTCTCTGCACTCGCATGGCGGTGGATCTCTCGCTTCGAAAAGAAGCAAGCACAAGGTGAAGCAGCGAAGCAAACTTTGGCTTCAGCTAAATAAACCGAATTAGACATAGATAGTTTCTAATATAAGCGTTAAGGCTCTGATATCCTCAGTGCCTTTTTATATTTAAAATCACGTAATCTGGCATACAAAATTATTTACCCATACTTTTCTCATACATATTTTAAATCTTCAAGTGATATAGTTGAAATTCATAATTTAATGGATTAATCAATGAATATTACATTTAGTATCACGAAACGAGTCCTTTCACTTTCAACCCCCTGCTATAGCATTTCTCTGCCAGCAACCAGTGGTAGAAATGGATGCATGAACAATGCATCACAAGCTTGTACTTTTAAAAAAATGAAGGACCCATTCCGATAGGTCGTTATTATTTAATCCCGTCAGAACTGAGTAATCCCAATGTTGTAGCCGACATTCCGCACCCTATTATAGGTATTAATTATCGCTTTTTAACGACACGTTCAATGCAAATGTAGACATGATGTATTTGTGAATGTTGATGTTATACATAAATTGCTAAATCCCGCGTGAAATAAAAAAAAGCTTGACGGCGATCCCCATATTTGATCTATTAGTTATCTTTGGGCGATGAAAATTATGACCATATCATATTCAACAAAGAGTCTTGATCACCTCGGTTTAGTTTCAGGCATGTGCAAAGATATTGGTATCGCCAAGTTTATTGATGACGCACATCCCGAACAAAGTAAGGATAAGCACATTTCATACGGGCAACTCGTAGAAGCCATGATTTTAAATGGACTCGGTTTTGTTGGTAGAACATTGCATATGTATCCTGAATATTTTGCAGAACGGCCTGTCGAACGCCTTCTTGGTAAGGGTGTAAAAGCGGAGCATATTAATGACGATGCACTCGGTCGCTGTCTTGACCAACTCTATGAAACTGGCGTTTCCGAGCTATTTCAAGGACTGTCCGCCCGTACAATTTCACATTTAAAGCTTCCGTGTGAAGGGCTTAATCTGGACTCCACAAGCATTCATGTTGATGGTGAATATAAAGACGAAGACGGTAATGCAGCCATTCAACTAGTGCGAGGCTACAGCCGTGATCATCGCCCTGAATTGAATCAGGTGGTGTTAAACCTGATCACTGAAAATCAGGCCGGTATCCCCGTCTACATGCAGGCGGCAAGTGGCAATATTAACGATAATGAAGGTTTTAAAAATATCGTTAAGCAACATGTTAAAAGTCTTAAAGCGGCCCATAACAACCGCTATTTCATTGGCGATGCTGCATTATATGTCGCCGAAACGATCCAATCTCTCGATGAACAAGGCCAATTATTCATATCGAGAGCGCCGCAAAAGTTAAAATTAGTCAAAGACGCCATATCAGAACAAAACAATTACCATTTCACTGAGTTAGGAAATGGCTATAGCGCAACCTGGATAGATTCAAACTACGGTGATGTTAAGCAGCGTTGGTTGTTAGTGTTCAGTGAACAAGCAAAAAAACGTGAACAACACACATTAGATAAACGTATGCTAAAAGACGCCACTGCGGCATTAAAATCACTGGAAAAACTCAGTAAACAACGTTTTGCTTGTCATGCTGACGCAATGAAAATGCTGAGTATCTGGATGAAATCTCAAGCCAGTATGTCAATGAGTGAAATTGACGTTATTGAGCATCCAATTTTCACTAAAAGTGGTCGACCTAAAACAGGTCAAGAGCCGGATGGTTATGAATATCAAGTAACCGGTTTGCTTGCTTCAAAATTAAATTTTCGCGAACGTAAATTATCCGAAAAAGGGTTATTCATGTTAGCGACAAATGATTGTAGCGATACGTTAACGATGAGCAAAATGCTTGAACTATATAAGTCACAGCAAAGTGTGGAAAAAGGGTTTAGATTCTTAAAAAGTCCTGATTTTTTAACATCGTCATTATATTTAAAAAAGGCAGAGCGGATTGAGGCATTGCTGATGATCATGACGTGTTGCTTGATGGTATACGCGGCACTTGAGCATAAGATCCGAGAGGAGTTGAGAACTAAAGACGTATATTTTCCCAATTTAAAATATAAGCCCTGTCAAAATCCTACCGCCCGTTGGGTTTTCTTTTGCTTTCAAGGTATCGACATTTTAACTCTCTCAGAAGAGCCGCAATTAGTGCTGAATATTAAAGAGCGACATCGAATAATTATTGATTGTATGGGGCCGACATATCAGCAGATTTATTCATAAAATGGGGTGCGGAATGTCGGTTGTAGGCGATATCATGCGCCGAACTCAGGGTGATTGGGGCGACTGGAGAATTAGGTTATATCCTGAAAAAAATACAAAAACGTTTGGCCGAGATGGTTTTTTCATTCATGGCGGTGATATAAATGGCTCTGCTGGATGCATAGACATAGGAGGTGGTCGCATAAATGAAATATCTAAATATTATCGCTTTAAGTTTAATATCCTTCAGTACTATGGCTGAAGTTATCGATAAAGTTACCAGCTATGAATCGATGTGGGGTATAGGTCTAAGCTTATCCATCATTTTTGCTACACTGACATATTTCAAAGCAAGTTACATTATTCTCCCTTTCTTAACCTCTGCCTACCTCTGCTACGGTTATCTTGATATGGCTTATGACCCTACGTTTAAGCAGCTCGTTATCGATGCGATGGGCAAAGAGTATTTTATGTCTGGCTATATATCATCTTGTCTTATGATAGTTTTATCTTTGTTTTCACTATATCTAGCTAGACATAAATTGTCCGAGTGAATATTTAATTCCAATAAAATACCCATCAACCTAAGCTGATGGGTATTCTTCAATTAATTATCTACCTACCCAAAACTACATATTTGGTGTGTCTGTTACTACATGTAGGTTTTGCGCTCGGTGTCTTAGCAAGTGATCCATTAGCGTGATAGCAAGTTGTGCTTCCGCAATTGGCACAGCGCGGATACCGACGCATGGATCGTGACGACCTTTGGTCACCACTTCAATGGCTTTACCAAACTTATCAATTGATTTACCTGGAATGGTAATACTTGATGTCGGCTTCATGGCAATGTGCGCAATGATGTCTTGACCACTTGAAATACCACCTAGTACGCCACCAGCATGATTAGAAAGGAAACCATCTTCTGGTGTCATTTCATCACGGTGCTCGCTGCCAAGCTGTTCTACAACGCCAAAACCATCACCTATCTCAACACCTTTCACAGCATTGATACTCATTAGTGAATGGGCAATGTCAGCATCTAAACGATCGAATACCGGCTCACCTAAACCAACAGGAACACCTTGGGCAACAACCGTTACTTTCGCGCCCACTGAATTACCTGATTTTTTCAATCCACGCATGTATTCATCAAGCGCTTCTAATTTGCTTGGATCAGGAAAGAAGAATGGGTTTTGTTCAACTTGATCCCATTGCAGTGCTTCTGCTTTGATTGGGCCCAGTTGTGATAAATAACCGCGAATAACAATACCGTGTTGTTCTTTCAAATATTTCTTCGCAATTGCACCTGCCGCTACGCGCATTGCCGTTTCACGCGCCGATGAACGACCGCCACCACGGTAATCGCGATGCCCAAATTTCTGATGATAAGTATAATCAGCGTGACCTGGACGGAAGGTATCTTTAATATTGGAATAATCTTGTGAACGTTGGTCGGTATTTTTGATCAGCAGACCAATTGAAGTACCTGTGGTTTTACCTTCAAAAATACCAGAAAGGATCTGAACTTCGTCAGCTTCACGTCGTTGAGTAGTATAGCGAGAGGTGCCAGGCTTACGACGGTCAAGATCAAACTGCAGGTCTTCGACTGAAATTTCTAGTCCTGGAGGGCAGCCATCAATGATGCACCCAAGTGCTGGCCCGTGGCTTTCTCCGAATGTGGAGACCTTAAATAATTGCCCAATACTATTCCCTGCCATAACAGCGTTTCCTTTATATAATGCCGACTAATACCTTCGAGAATACAAGACCCTCGGCCTAGCGACAATAGCAAACAGCTAAAAGGAGGAATAAAAAAAACCTGCAACCATCATAAGATGATCACAGGTTTATCATGGGTTAAAGACCTCAAAATGGTTCGCTACAGCGTTATTTAAACGGGGCGACTATTTAAACGGGGCGAACAGGGCCATCGAATCTAAGATCTGCTCTTTGCTGATCATGAATATACCGTGACCGCCATTTTGCATTTCTAACCAAGTAAATGGTACTTCTGGGAATTTCTCTTGCATGTGAACCATGCTGTTACCAATCTCAACAAACAGTAAACCACCGTCGTTTAGCATATCCGGTGCTTGCGCTAACATTTTAAGCGTTAGTTCTAGTCCATCGACACCAGACTGTAAACCGACCTCAGGTTCGTGTTTGAACTCATCAGGTAGGTTATCAATATCTTCTTGATCAACATAAGGCGGGTTCGATACGATCATGTCGTAGCGTAAGCCTTCAAGGTTCGAGAACAAGTCAGATTGAATTGGTGTTACTTGATTCTCAACACCGTGTTCTTGAATATTGATCTCGGCAACTTCAATCGCACCATGTTCAATATCAACCGCATCGATGTCTGAATCTGGGAATGCATGAGACAGTGCAATGGCAATACAACCGCTGCCCGTACACATATCAAGGATACGCATTGGCTCGTTTATTAACCAAGGTTGGAAACCATTCATGATCAATTCTGCAAACGGTGAGCGAGGCACTAATACACGTTCATCAACAAAGAACTCTAACCCAGCAAACCAAGCTTTGTTAGTCAGGTATGCCGCAGGGATACGTTCGTTTACACGGCGAACGATTAACTCAACCAATTTTTGGCGTTCAGAAGTAAGCAGTCTCGCATCACGAATTTGAGGGTCAATATCTAATGGCAGGTGTAATGTCGGTAAGATTAACTGCACAGCTTCATCCCACGCGTTATCAGTACCGTGGCCATAACAAATACCAGCATCGTTAAAACGGCTAACCGCCCAACGGATAATATCTTGTATTGTAATTAACTCTTTGACTGCTTCATCAACAAAAATCCTGTCCACAATTGACTCCAATTTTGGTAAAGTAACAAAATGTTTAATCAACTGAGCTTAGCAGTTGAATTTGGGTAACTAACATTATGTTTAATAAACAAATGAAAAAAAAGATGTTGCTGCAAATAGATGTAGCAAAAGAACAGGCACAAGCGGCGCAAGTGAAAGTATCGCAAGCAGCGTTGAAACCAGATGATCACGCTCTTTTCTCTGATAGTATGAAAGGTATAAAACCTTTGATACAGGATACCATACGCAAAACAAAAATCAGGGCTAATAAACCGAAAACGCAAGCAAATAATTCAATCCGACAAGAATCAGCGCAACGTGAACATTTTTTCTCCGATCAATTTGAACCACATATTGCTGACGAAGGTCCAACTCGTTATATACGCGACGGCGTTTCACCCTATGAGTTAAAAAAGTTGCGTCGTGGTGATTACGAACCTGAGCTGCTGTTAGACTTACATGGTTTAAGCCAAGAAACAGCCAAGGTAGAAATATCCGCATTAATCGCAGAATGTCGCAAACAGCATATTCGCTGCTGTAACGTCATGCATGGTCATGGCAAGAATATTCTTAAACGCCAATTACCAATGTGGTTAGCGCAGCATCCTGATATTGAAGCATTTCATCAGGCAACCAAGACCTGGGGAGGCAGTGCAGCCATATCCATCTTGATAGAACTAACCACGAAAGAAGACTTCTGCTAATTGTCTGCCACGTGTTGGCAGCATTTATTGATGATTATTGCGAAGGTAATAAAGCATGGTGACTGATAAACAAGATCAGTGGTTTTCAGAACTAGAAAAAGAAAACAATGAGCGTCTGCTGCAACTTGAACAAGCAATGCAGACCAAGGATAAATTGCACCGAATCAACGCTGAAAAGATCAGGAAACAGGCCGGATCAGCTGCTGATTTCAAAGCGAAACATCCAAGGCTAAGCTTTCTAAAGCGCTACAATGTCATCATTATGATGCTGCTGTTTTGGCTCATTACGGTGGTATTTAATGTGGCTATGTTTATCGGTTAACACCAAACTATTTATCCTTCAATACTAAACAACAAGCACAAAAAAAGGTTAGTGCATAACACTAACCTTTCAAGCTCAGTCTGTTAAACCGCAAATCGCTTAATTTCACGATTCACTTCCGAGACACGCATTTTAACATTGTTACAGGCGTTGCTCGGCATGACTAACATACCTTGCTGGAACTCTAATAATCCCAAACCTGTGACATAGAGAGTTCCACGAAAAAAACTCTTTACATATTTTGCAATACGGAACGAGTTAAATTGTTTAAAACTACGCATTTAGCACTCCTTTATACGCTTATATAAGTACCATCCAAGCACCCAAACAGAGGTGGCATAATATACGAACAAAACATCCATGCAAAGCTATTTAACACTGCAATAACCATGGTGCAAAGTATAAGCGCCATTCATAATATGTATTATCAAACCACATACTAACTTATACTCTGAGATGTCTCTAACCACTTCAGTTGGCAATCATTTTCATTTAATTCTAAACAAGCAATCGCAGACGTTGCGAAAGCAGGCATGTGCTTACCATTTGTTAATGCAGCAGTGAGGTAACTCACTACAGGTAAATGCGAAACTAACAATATGGTTTCATAGTTATACTCTGCGACCAGTGCGCGAATATAATCAGCAATAAATTCGGCATCACCATCAGGGGTGATGTCTTCACATACTTGGACTTTGTTTACGGTAAAAAAGTTCCCGATAACTTGCCAAGTTTGTGCAGCTCGTACATATGGGCTATGTAATACACAATCTAACGTCGGTTCAATTGCACTTAACCAACTAGCCATATCAGCGGATTGTTGGCGTCCTGTGCCCGTTAATTCACGTTCAGCATCACTGCTGGCATACAGTCCTGCTTGACCGTGTCGCATAATATAAATCTTCATACCACCACGCTATATTATCTATTGAAGTCTTATAGATATTAACACAGCGCCTTAAAACGACTGCATGGTAGCGCAACTTGATGACAAAAATATTAAAAATCACGTTTAGCTTATGTTTTTAAACATTGTTTTCAAAAAAGACTTACTTACCGCTATTTTCGCGCCATACTGAACTTATATTATTAACAAATAGTATCGCCATCGCGCGGTATCTATTTTATTCAGTAAGATTAAACCTCAGCATTCATTACTGCATTTTAAATTGGCCATTCTTTGAAGCCGATCTAATTAAACTCTTTTTTTGATGCAGTCATCACATGGAGCATTCACCTTGATAACTAGCCCTAATGATTACAAACAATATCGCCACATCACGCTCCCTAATGGTTTAGTTGTATTACTGATCCAAGATGATCAATGTAAAAAGTCAGCCGCATCCAT
The DNA here is from genome assembly GCF_900465055.1 of Moritella yayanosii. NCBI lineage: Bacteria > Pseudomonadati > Pseudomonadota > Gammaproteobacteria > Alteromonadales > Moritellaceae > Moritella > Moritella yayanosii. Next base: position 1,986,424 of record NZ_LS483250.1, read on the forward strand.
GTCCGTAGCCGTTGGTCATTTTGATGATCCCTTGCAACATGAAGGGCTTGCACACTTACTCGAACATATGTTATTTCTGGGGACCGAAAAACACCCAAAACCCGGTGAATACCAGTCGTTTATTTCCATGCATGGCGGCAGTAACAACGCTTGGACCGGTACCGAATATACCAACTATTATTTTGACATTAACAATCGCTATTTCCATAACGCCCTCGACCGTTTCGCCCAATTTTTTATCGCGCCAAGCTTTAATGCTGATCTGTTAGAACGCGAACGTCACGCTGTTGATTCCGAATATAAACTAAAGCTTAAAGATGATGTACGTCGCTTCTACCAAGCACACAAAGAAACCGTTAATCCAACCCACCCTTTTAGTAAATTCTCGGTGGGTAACCTCACGACATTAGCCGACACCGAAAGCTACACTTTACGTGATGAATTGTTGCGATTTTATGAGCAACATTACTGCGCATCCATAATGAAGTTAGTGATCCAATCCGAACTAACACTCGATAAGCAAGAACACATGCTTAGGGAGATGTTCTCGGCTGTGCCTAATCGCGGGATTAATGCCGTTCCTTTAGCAACCCCACTATATACAGCAGCGCAATTACAACAAGCTATTTGGGTGGAATCGCTCGGCGGTCATAAAAAATTATACATCTGCTTCCCGCTAGGCGATATCGTCCCCTACTACCAAATTAAACCGCTGAGTTACATTAGCCAGCTAATCGGTGATGAAACCGATGGCAGTTTACTGTCATTACTGAAACGTAAAGGTTGGGTAACCGCGTTATCAGCGGGCAGTGGTCAAAGCGGTGCTAACTTTAAAGATTATAATGTCATGGTCGGTTTAACCAGTGATGGTTTTAACCATATCACCGAAATTGTTGAGTTCTGCCTGCAATATATCAAACTGATCGCCGAGCAAGGTTTACAGGCGTGGCGCTATGACGAGAAGAAAAATTTCTTGGAACAAGCCTTTCGCTACCAAGAAAAAATACCCGCCGTTAAAAATGTGTCACACCTATCACAAAACTTGCATATCTATCAGCCTGAGCATGTGATTTACGGCGATTATATGATGACTGGGTTTGATATTGAAGCGTGTCGTTTCTTCTTGCAGCAGCTTAACCCGACAAATATGCGCTTGATGATTTCAGCACCAAACTTAGAGACCGATAAAAAGGCCGCTTGGTATGATACCCCTTATCGCGTAGATGCATTTACGCCTTGCCAGCAACAACGTTGGGCGAATGTAGAGATTGATAACCGCCTAGCGCTACCAATTAAAAACCTATTCATGAGCTCGTCTTTAGAAGCCCTTGCGCTTGATAAAGCCAATCTCACTGAACAACCCCGTTTAATTGATAAAAGTGAAGGGTTTAAAACTTGGTTTATGCAAGAACATGAGTTTCACCTGCCAAAAGGTAATATCTTCATTTCAATTGACAGTGAATACGCCATTGCCAATACTCATAATATAGCCATGACCCGATTAGCGGTTGAGCTATTGATGGAGCAATTAAATAGCCTGACTTATCAAGCCGAAATTGCCGGTATTAGTTACCACATCTACGCCCATCAAGGCGGATTTACCTTACACCTTGCCGGGTTTGCGCAGAAACAGTTCGAGTTATTAAAACTGATCATTGGTCATCGTCACTTACAAACCGTTGATAATGATACCTTCTCGAGTATTCGTAACCAGTTACTTATTTCGTGGGAAAACCAGAAACAAGCAAAACCAATCAATCGCTTGTTTTCAGAGTTAACCTCACTGCTGCAACCGAATAATCCGTCAAGTGAGCGTCTTGCTAAAGCCTTGGTGGGTATTAAGCAGGAACAATTACCTCAGTATCTGGAAAAAATATATCAAAACATCAGTGTGGAAATATTGATACACGGCGACTGGCATCAATCACAAGCGTTAGAGATAGGTCAATACGTCAAAGACAAACTACATCCCATTAGCACGCCAGGTAAAGAGACAATACGTAAGTTGGTGAATATCCAGGATACTGGTTCTTTGGTACACGAAGTGGCTGTTGAACATAACGATTCAGCGCTGATTGTGTACTACCAAGCAGCGAAGATATCACCCAAACAATGGGCCTATTACAGCTTAGCAAATCATGTCATGTCATCGCAGTTTTTTTATGAACTGCGCACCCAGCAACAATTGGGTTATGTCGTTGGAACCAGTAACATCCCGCTTAATCGTCATGCCGGATTGATGTTGTACGTACAATCTCCACATACGCAACCTACAAAACTGCTCAATGCGATCAATGATTTTATTGATTTCTTCCCGTTCGGAATGATCTCCTTTACCGAGCAGCAATGGCAATCCAGTAAACAGGGATTAGCATCTCAATTACGCGAACCTGACGCTAACATAAACGGTAAAAGTAAACGTCTGTGGCATGCTATTGGCATTAAAGATAAAGACTTTAATAAGTCAGATAAAATTGCCGAAGAATTGGAAAAAATTGAACGTGTCGACCTGATCCGCTTCATGGTGGAGTTAAAGTCTCGCACCTCAGACCGCTTGATCATGGCGACAATTAACCAAGATAATAAACATGACGATGACGACGAAGAACGTCATGTAGAAAAGTTTGAAGGTACCTATATTGCTGATGTACAAGCCTTCCAGCAGCAAAGTCATCTCTTTGAGCTGTAGCGCTAAACAAAACTAACATAACAAGCACAAAAAAGGCGCCGTCGGTTACTCACCCACAGCGCCTTTCTTGTTAAGCTTGATCGGTTCTAAATAGCGTTAGTTACTTAAACCAATGAAGCCACCTAACGTAATTAACAGACCACCGGTCGCTTTATTGATCTTATCTTGATAGCGATTAAGCATTTGTTTTAACGAACCACGATTAAGCAATATGATGAAACATGACCACAGTACCGCTGTTTCTAAGAAGATAGATAAGCTGATTAATAACTTATCTGATGTTGGTGTTTCCGGTGCAATCACCTGGCTGAATACTGCCACCATGAACATCAAGATCTTAGGGTTTAATAAATTACACAGCAGACCGTCTAAATAAGCTTTCCTAGGACTAAAATCTAATGAACTCGTATCAACCGCTATGTCGCTTTGCCCTGCACGCAATGATTTAATACCAATATAAATAAGGTAACCGGCACCGAACCAACGCACCACATTGAACAACATAGGATTGCTCGAAATAAGAAACGATATACCGAATAAACCTAACATAATGTGCACCGCCAAACCACTAATGATACCGCCAACACAGTACCAAGCCGCGCGTTTCGCACTTAAGCTACCGTATTTTAAGACCAACATCATGTCAGGCCCAGGGCTGAGCATGCCAAAAAAGTTAATAATTAATAATGACACTATTATTTCGTACATGTTGATCACCACTCCATTGCGTTGAGGTAATCATAGAATGTAAGTTGAAATGAATAAAATGACTTATTCTACTTATCAACAGTCCCATTTGGAATGTTGAGAGTTAATTGAGCATATAATTCATCACGTAGCCATTTATGCGCCAAATCATGGTCAAAACGGGGGTGCCAGATGATTGCAGCCTGCAAAGTAGGTAATTTAATGGGTAAAGCTTTGCGAATAAATTGCTCACCGATGATTAATTTATCGGCAATAGAGTTGGGGATGGTTAATAAATGGTCAGTTTTAGCGAGAATCCTAAAAGCCGAAGAATAAGACGGAATACGCAATGCTACGTCTCGAAACAATCCTTGAGCAGATAAAGCCACATCAATGTCACCCGCTTTGTCTGAGCCCGAGGTAATAATGCCATGTGGATATTGGGTATAATTTGCTAACGTTAATACTTCATTTTCTAACGGGTGCCCTTGGCGCATAATACACACGTAGTTATCTTTCTCTAGCGGTAAATAGGACAGGTGTTTATGTTCAGGACGAATAATCGTGGCGCCTAAATCAATCTCACCACGTTCCATTGCTGCCAGGGTAAACTTATCCCAATAGGTAAGATTAAGTTTAATCTTCGGTGCATGCCGATACAAATACGCAAGCGCCGCTGGCAAAATATAATCGGTGACATAATCGGTTGAAGCAATTGTAAATTCACGCTGTGATTGCAAGGGGTCAAAGCCCCCTGTCATCAATAAACCATCGATGTTGTTCAAGATTTGCGCCAGCTCGGGTTTTAACTGCTTGGCTTTTTCGGTTAACTGACTTTTATTATCCATTTTAATAAGCAAAGGATCGGCGAATATCTCGCGTAATTTAGCCAGGTTTTTACTCATTGCCGATTGAGTGATGTATTGACGCTGTGCTGCCGCCGTGACTTGCTGCTCTTGCAACAAGTACTGCAAACTGAGTAATAAGTTTAGGTTGATACGTTGTAAATTAATCATTTAGCTTTAATTTTAAATCTGCGTTGCCTTCACGATAATCCATCGTCACTTTAAAGCCACAACATTTCGATAACTTAATCATGCCCGAGTTGGTTGGCATGGTGAATCCGACCATATTTTTTAAACCTAATTGACGACAAAATTCAATAATTTTCAACATTAATGCTTTACCCAAGCCCTGCCCTTTTAGATCTGAACGTACTGAAATGGCAAACTCGGCTTCAGACTTATCCCAATCAAAAATTGCCCGTACCACCCCTAATGTTTCAGGCTGACCCATCGGGTTTTTCGCACTGGCAATAAAGGCCATTTCACGTTCATAATCAATTTGCGTTAGCATTGCCATTTCAAAGTGGCTGAATTTAGAACGCGCGCCAAAATAACGTAAATAACGATCATCTGCGGTTAATGAAGAATCAAATGCTTGATGCTGAGGTTCATCCTCATGACGAATTGGTCTTAACAGTACCGCTTTGCCATTTTTCATGGTGTAGATACTTTCTAATTCTTTCGGGTAAGGTAAGATCGCTAATTTTTGCTGTGAACGACGACCACGTAAGCCAATGCTAACGTTATCTACTTTGATGTTATAAGCAGTACGTCCTAATTCTAATGGCTCCAACAAGATCGACTTTATCATCGGGAAATCAATAATCATCTGTGAGATACGGGTTAATATCTCACAGAGTCCGTTCATATTTAAGCGAACCGATAAACTGCGTTCTCGGATAATGCCGTCCTTGATAGCGCCGACAACAAGGTAACGAGATAGTGCCATATTCAGTGGTGGTAAAGCCACGCCAGCATCTTGATCGATATCCCAGTCACCACCCGCTTCGCCTAGGCAGATAATCGGCCCAAACGCAGCGTCATCAATCACCTCAATCCGAAGCTTATTCACCTCGTCTTTGGTTAACGTCGTATCTGACATTATGCCGTATGCACTGAGTAATAAATTAACCCCTTTGTCATTAATTTCTTTGACACCGATACGCATGGCTTTGTCGACCATGATCTTAGCGTCAGCAATCAAGCCAGGATTTAAATCAGCTAATGTTTCAGGTGTTTGGATCAGTTGCTTTTGGTGACGTCTAAATTTAACAATATAATTAAAGGCTTTGACTGCTACTTCCGGGGTGCCGTATGACGGAATACCGGCTTTAATCAAGGTCTGACGGGCAAGACGACCACTGCTTTCGCCCATCCACGAGGTGAATATAAGCGGGCCTTTTTTGTTATTTTCAACCAGTTGTGGGATCAGTTTTTCTGCCGTGACATGACACTCTTCTGTCACCTGCGGGGCATGAATAATCAGTAACGCATCATACTGTGCATCTTCTAACACAATATCTATCACCTTACTGTATGCCTCGGCATCCACACCACCAAGAATATTAATCGGGTTCATGCTGGTAATTTTACCCGGCAGGGCTTTTAACAGTTTCTGCTCGGTTTCATAACTTAATTCAGCTAATTTACAGCCTGATTTAAGCAATACATCAATGGCCATATAGGCTGGAGAGCCACCATTGGAGATGATCAACATTTTATCACCACGCACATAACGTTTGACCGTCGCAATGGTTTTGATAGCAGATAGTAACTCGAAGGTATCATTCACCCGTAACATCCCCGAGCGTTGGAATGCGGCGGTGTAAGCGGTGTTATAAGAGATCTTATTGCGGCGGTCTTGTAATAACACCGTTGCACCACAGATGTTGGAACTTGAACGTACCACCACAATCGGTTTTTTAAATGCTGCGGCTCTGGCTGCAGACATAAAACGCCGGGTATCAATAATATTATCAACATATAGTGCAATTGATTTAGTAAAGCGATCACGACTTAAATAGTCGATCAAGTCAGCAAAATTAACGTCAATCCGCGTACCAATAGAAATAAAACAGGAAAAACCAACGCCACGGGTTTCAGCCCAATCAATCATAGATGTAGCAAACGCGGCCGATTGTGAAATAACCGCGACATCACCTGCTGGCGGGGCAACATGGGCCAAGCTGACATTTAATTTCAGACGTGGATTTAATACCCCTAAACTGCTCGGGCCTAATACCCGAATATTGTATTTTGCGGCGATTAAGCCAATCTTTTCCCAGGTATCAGCATTGCCTTCATAAGGTTCATCGCTAAATAAAATAACCGCTTTACAACCAACCTCGCCCAGTTCTTTCACGATCTTGGCAACAAAACGAATCGGTGTACAGATCGCGCCAAGATCCGGCGCGATCGGTAAATCACTTGGTTTCTTATATGCTAAAATCCCACAGACATTATTAGCCTTTAATGATATCGGCATAATTGGACCATCATACTGACTGGCAATTAAATTTTTAATGACCCAATAACCAATACTCTCGGTGCTATTTTTAGCGCCAATGACGGCAATCGATGAAGGTTCTAATAATGCTTTAATATTCAGTTGGGACATAGTTATAAGACCGCCTGTTAAATACTACGTTTTCTATAGGGTAATGATTTTTTGACAAAATTACGAGTTACAGCCACAATTTGATTCCACTTACCCATGACTTTTTTCTGGGTTTCAGTTTCCAGTACTAATACTGCTTGCTCTGATGCCACCCATGTTTCGTTAAGTAACGATTTCGCGGCGACGATCGCATCTGGTGAACGGGTTTTTAGACTCTCGACAAAGGTCATCGCTGCTGCCATCGGATCATCACAAACATGCGTAACCAGACCATACTTTTCAGCCTCGATACCGCTAAATTTACGCCCCGTCATGGTTAACTCTTTGGCAATATCAATACGGGTTAGTTCACGCATGGTGACCATGCCACTCATATCAGGAATTAGTCCCCATTTGATTTCCATCACCGAGAATTCACAATCAGCCGTGCTATAACGAAAATCTGCACCGAGCGCTATTTGTAAACCACCACCAAAACACACACCGTGAGTCACGGCAATGACAGGCACCGGAATTTGACGCCACAGATAACCCACCTTTTGTGCCAGATTAGCCAGTTCGCCTTCTTCACGTTTTAAGAGTTTACCGGGATTGAGGGGGTTTTTGATAATACTTTTGACATCAAGGCCAGCGCAGAACACCTTACCATCACCGCGTACGATCACTGCTCGGATAGCTTTATTATTAGCGAGTTCTGACGCGGTATTATCTAATGCATAAAACATATCCATGTCTAACGCATTATATTTAGAACCTCGATTAAGGGTGACAATCGCCACTTCATCGATAATTTCCACGGTAACACGTGGTTGTTTTGCGGTTACTTGACTATTTGGCATCTCTTACATTCCTTGTGTGATACCAATCGCAATAAATAAATGTTCATTTAATACAATTGATATGCGATTCAATAATAAATCGTATACCAAGATAGTAGAGTAAAGAGTGACTTTATATCATGACATAACTCAAGTTTTCCTATTCTTAGAGCAAATGCCCGAATTATGTGTTTAAAACCACAGCATGGTTTGTGCTACTAGGCCAAATTTATTTGAACCGCCATAACTGGCACCGAGATCAAGGTGGAAAACATTAAATGGTGACAAACCAATACCAGCCGTGAATACCTGCCCTTTGTTACCTTGCAAATCTGTGGTATAACCAGCACGCAATTGCATTGCAGAAGGCAAGCTTAGCTCACCACCAATTCGAAGCATTTGAGTATCGTCAAAATCATCATTGATCCCAGACAAGCTAACGATATCTTCATAACGCTGGGTTTTATTTATATCTATATCCATAGCCAGCGTTGCATAGTCACTACTCCAACTTAGTCCTGTGGTCATCACAGGGTGTAGATTATAACTCGCGCTTGACCCGTTCATCGGTTTTAAATCCACTTCTTGCGGGATCAAATTTTTCACTACAGCACCCGCGCTTAATCCATATAACAGGCCAACTTCCATACCTAAGTCAAGGTTGAAGCCTTTCTTATCACTGCTCGCACCGTCTTTGTATTTACCCGGATCAAAATTGTCGATAGTTTGTGAATAATTATAGGTTGAAATGATATTGTATTTCGGTGATATACCAACATGTATACCACCATAACGAGTATCGAACTTACGCGCGAAGGTCATACCAAATTCAACCACCGAAATAGCATAGACACTCATTTTAGAATCAACATGGGTATCCGTCAGATCATTATCTAAGACATCAGCAAACAAAAAGGCATCGACATAACCTTTAATAAACACATTGGTGGAGTAATAACGTGTGGGCACAGAAGCAACCAGACCAAAACCCGCTTCGGAATAGGCTTTATCACCCGCAAGTTGGGTTAATGCTGCATTAACGATTAAAGCATCAGCAGGTTTTGAAACATCAGCATTAGCAATAACATCATAAAGATTTGAGGCATCATTAAATAATTCATCAGGATCATCGAATTGAATACCCAGTACCGGAGCTAATAAACCAAAGTCATCACGTACATCATGCTTGGCCGCCATCGCCGGATTGTGGAAAGAAGCAGTAACATAATCTGCAGTAGTCACACCTACTCCACCCATTGCATATGAGCGCGCGTCGAACTCGGTTGCAGAAAGTTGGCAACTTATAACGGCAAGGCCCAATGATAAAGGCAACAATAATGATTGGCTGAGTTGAATTTTCATCAGATCATGAATCCTTATGATATTTGAATAGCGACATGTTCCATCGCACAAATTATAAGATTTATATCGTCATCTCAGCTAACAACTTTAGTTAATTTCGTGTACTCACACAAAAAAACAGCTCGGTGCCTTGCTTATGGGTTAAGGACGAGTGGCTTTGACAGCCTTTCATGCTCAGTAATGCAGCAGTCAAACTGCAAATATAAGTTTTTAATTGACCTTTACGAGGTGATTAATTACAGTACGCATCGTTATATTTTATATAACATTCTGATTAGGTGACGTGTCCGAGTGGCTGAAGGAGCACGCCTGGAAAGCGTGTAAAGGGTAACCTTTCGAGAGTTCGAATCTCTCCGTCACCGCCATCAAACTACATTGAGATGCTTAGCGCATCTTTTTTTGTACCTGAAATTCAGTAATACCACCATTGTTGTTTGTATCTTTTCTTAGATGAATTAATATTAACGTAGCAGATATCTTTCATTTTTAAATTGTCGTACGTAGGTAAAAAATTGAGTAAAAATAACGAATCACATTTAGTTGCCGGTCGAGAATGTGGTGAATGCACAGCATGCTGTGTTGTACTGCAAATTGATGATGACAATTTTAAAAAGCCTGCCGATCAAGTCTGTACAAATTTAATGGCAAAAGGTGGCTGTAAGATCTATACCAAAAGACCTTCGGTATGCCAAGACTGGCATTGTGCATGGCGTTTCATGCCACAGTTAGATGAGAGCTGGAGACCAGATCTCTCAGGGATCATGGTACGTTCAGACGAAAATGGGATTATTTTCCAACCGATTCACGATCCTAAAACCGTATTAATTACAGCACAAGCAATCGAGTTAATTGGTGGTGGTGTTGCCCAGGGCATTCCAATGTCAATGTCGATTCCAATTCGAAAAGGTTATCGCAGTTATAGCACTGCGCTTAACGAACCTTTAGCGGCTGCTGTAGAGGCTAGAAGTCTGCCGATGATCCAGGATAAAATGCTGGAACTGATTGAGTTTTCATTAGCACAAAATACAGCGATAATTCCAATCATCGAGCGTTAATAATAACTCAATAATTTCACGATATCGATAAGCGTAGTAACTCACGAGCTTGCCCAGATTAGATATCAATATTGTTTTTTTTAGAGAAATTGATCAATTGATGACGAAGATAGCTATGGAATGCATCATGATCAACCAGTAAGTACCAATACATATAGCAATCACCTGCTGGTAATCTGTCTCTTGATCAGATCTCACAACACCTTACCGGCGGCTAACATTTCTTTCGCTAACCGTAAAACCACCTAATTTAGCTAAGGATTTATAAGCCCATTTCATATCGGGCGCGGTTTTTCCGTCATGACCTCTGACTTTATAATGTTGCTGTAATATCTTCCATTCATCTTGCTCAAATACCGTATCACAACGTTGATTTTCTATGCCTACCGCTTCATCGATAAGCCCTTTTTTTCGTAGGTAGAGCGGTAAGGTCATTACTTCTCTAAGTTGAAGCAATCTAATACCAATGAAAGCTAAAATTGATACTGCCCGCTCTAAGTTTTTTGGCTCTGTCATGCGCTGACGCTCTGCTCCTGCGCCGGTTTTCCACGCTTTATGGAAGTCTTCTATTCGCCATCTCGCAGCATAAATATCAATGATATGTAGTGCTTGTTCCAATGTATCTATTGGTTCGCTGGTCAATAATACCCAGCGTAATGCGTCACTCTTTCCAGTGGCATTGGTTTCTTCGGCGTAAACGACATTGATTGAACCTGCTGCCGTTTTCGCTTTAAGGGTAATTTGTGCCACTTTAACCGTTAACTGAGCGGTTATTGCTACTCTATTAACTCGTTTACCCTTACTGTTTTTGATGCATTTTTGTGGAATATTGGCAGTGTAACTGCCTAGTTCAGGCTGCTCATTAAGGTATTCGAACAAAGCGTTCATTATGCAGCTGTTTATCTTGAAGATAACTCAGGATATCGGCTTCACGATCACAGACAGATATCATATTAGCCATCGTTTCACCTAACCGTTGACGACAAAAATATGAAGCGTCGGGCCATTTACCGCTCTCTTTTTCGTCAGCGTCATTAATATTATCTGGCCGACACCACCAATCTTGATGGATAAGACCTAATGTTCTTGTGCTATGGCTGTCAAGTAACATCACGGAGTGTACCCTCCAACCACGAGATTTATCGGTTGTTTTACCCAATTTACCTAGGTCTTCTGCCACCTGATGCTTATAGCTTAACGATGTTGTATCTTCGAGAGCCAGAATTTCAGGGATATCCTTAACTAAAGAAGCCGTATGTTCGAATCCTGCAACTCGAATCATCTCTGGAGAAACATTTTCATTACGTATCAATCTATAAGAACCTTCTAGTTTAGCTTCATTTCCAAGGCATGATCTGGCGATAGATTTACCGCTGCTACCTGCCATATTGGCACAGGTATTAATTAATCGTTCTGTTTTACGAATATCACCTAAATCAGCATGTTGGAAGTGATCTCTTGCCCATTGTTCAGGGTTGAATATTGACATGATATTGATACCTGTTATTGACGTTAACAGATCAGATCATGGTTTTTCAAAAAGGTTCAATATTTGTGACTAAGGGACAGGTCCAGAACAGTAAAATATCTGAGTCAATATGCTCGAAGAGCGAGTCAATTAAAAGACCGTCAGACCGGACGTTTACAATATGACGTTGAACCAATTAATGCTTAAGGTCCAACGTATGATTTTATACTGAGTATATTAGATCATGGCTTAAGTTCAGCAGGTATTACTAGGTCAAATACTTCTTTTAAGGTGTTTATTCGGTTATCAACTTTTCGTGATGCACCTTCAAGCGTATGACCATCATCCAATAGTTCTTTAATGAGAACTATTTTCTTTACATTAAATAAATCATATTGCCGAGTATTAGAGTTACCACTACTAGCCTCTATATATCCTTTATCTTGCCAATAACGAATTTTCCTAGCGGGTACATTCGTTATATCAGATACCTCATGAATACCAACTTTGACTTTTTTAAAAAAATCGTAATACGAGTTTTCACTCTCTTTAAATAGTTGATCGGTCATTTTCCTAGCCTTATTATATTTTATATATAACACCGATTATAGCAGCTTGGCTTATATAAATGTAATAAAAATACAATGAACATCCCCAAGCAGCCTTTAATGCGCCCAAGTTACATTTAAAGACCTTGAATTACAATAAATGTAATTCAAATAAAACAAATATAACCATTGACACATTGACAACATTTAAACTACATTTATAGCGGCCAGTAGGCATCAAATGTAATTGGGAGGTGTGTAATGTTATCTAAATGGACATGTTTATTAATGTTGTTAGTATTTACTGCTGTATCAGTGGTATCTCAGTTGTATGTTCTACTGCCAGTAGCAGAAGAACTTGCTAATAATTTTCACCAACCCGTTTCTAAAGTTATCTTGTTAACGAGTTTTTTTGGTTTTGCTTACGCCGCGGGATTTTTAGTGTGGGGGCCGTTATCTGATCGCTATAGCAGAAAACATATTATGTTAGCTGGTATGTCAGGATTACTGATATTCACCGTGTTACTCAGTTTTACGCTGCCATTTTATTGGGTTTTATTATTACGTATTGCTCAAGGATTTATGGCAGCATCATTTCCACCATTAGCTTTAGCGCTTATTGCTGAGCGTTTTCCTAATACTAAAAAAATGAATGCTATTGCCTGGATGAGTACTGCATTTTTATTATCTGCGTTGATCGGACCCTGGATAGGGAATGCGGTGATTGATGGCACACTAACAAGAGTAATGCCCATTTTTATCATTTGTTATGTGTTTAGTTTGATAGGTTTTATCTGGTTGCCTGATTCGTCAACTACGACTGCACGTTCAAAAATCCCCGCTTTTCTACCTAGATTACGCGCTATTTTAGCGATGCCTGAACTATTAAAAGTATATTTAGTTGCCTTGGTTTTATTGGGTAGTTTTGTAGCCTTATATACAACGATTAGTCTTTATTATTCTAGTGCGTTACAAACACAAGGCTGGGATATTGCCAAACTACGCATTGTGGCGGTGCCTTGTATGTTTATGCCATTAATCATAGGTCGGGTACTGGGTAAACTTGGAGTGCCAGTCAGTATTTTCCTTTTTTTGATTATCGCAGCTACCATGTTGGCTCTACAAGTATTCAGTTTGGGAAATCAATTTTTTGTGGTTTATCACTTACTGTTTGTTGCCGCTATTGCTTCTGCAGTACCTAGTTTAATTGCGTTGGTAAATCAGCTGTCACCACCTGAAAATCGTGGATTAGCCGTATCGCTTTATACGTTTAGTTTGTTTATTGGAGCAAGTCTTGGTGCCTGGTTGCCTGTATTGCTAGGCGAACAGTTTATTCTTTATCTCGCTGGCGCATTATTTTTAGTCGGATTGCTTTATTTGCCTTTCTTTAACCGTCAAGTTAAGGAGAAAAAACATGCGTAAGGTAATCCTGTTGACCTCTTGTTTTATGTTGTCCTGTGGTTTTTATACTACGGTCTCGGCCAACGAAACAATACCTGTAAATATTTATAAACAAAAGGATATGTTAGAAATGGAACAATATCAGAAATTTATACCAAGCGGCTTTGTACCTGTGTATCAAGCCGACGGTAGTATGGACAATACGTCAGTCTCCTTAGTTCGGTATCAACCGCAGGCTAATAGTCAATTGATGCTGCAACAACAACATGTCAGCTTTGTTCTTGATTTACAGGGTAAACTAATGGGGTTTAATCGTCTCATTCCTGACTTTTCGATGAATGCCGGCACATTACCTGATCCTGATGAATCTCGCGTGCTTGCAATTGAATTTTTAGAAAAATACGCACCAGATCTTGTTAAAGACATGGATGTGAAATGGATCAAACCCCATGATGAGATCATCTATCAAAACAACAAAAAAATGACACTCACAGGTATGAAGGTTAAATGCCGAAATAAAAGTGATGGTCGTTATTTTTGGGTGGTTATTGCCCAGGATCGCAGTGTGATGACATTTGAAAGAGATATCGTTTGGGATTTTTTTAGAGCTGGAAGACAAACAGAAAAGTGGTTACACGATAGTTGGTTAACAAATAAAATTTAAAAAATACAATTTTAACCTTGAATTACTAATATTCGAGATTAGGAAAAAGGACAATGTGGTTTTAAGTGATAACAATTAAAATTAAACCAATGTAGGTTTTCCATGGTACTTTTCCACCTTGCTAGGTGGAAAAGGCAATAACGAAAAATCAATTATTTCATATGACTCTTGATGACTAATTATTGCTATGCCAGATTAGATTAAAAATTAGCTTATAAGAAATAATAGTGTTGAGCTAGCGCGATGGTTATATAGCCTCATGAACAAGAGGCTATTCCCTTTAGCCCTTAATTATCAAACAACCCAGTCACTTTACGTAACGGTTTTAACTCAGGCGCTTCACGCTGTTTTTTAGCCTGTAAGATCGTCATGGTTTCTTCTAAACACAACATACCGGCTTGCCAAGTCGCCATGTATTTCAAGCTGTCATCAACACCATGATCACGACTGTAATTAAGCATCTCTTTGCTGCCTGTCACTGCCAGTGGTGAGTGTGCCGCAATTTGACTGGCGATCTGTAATACCCCATCCAACATGGCTTCGTGTGTTTCAAATACCTGATTAACGAGACCAAATTTCTCTGCTTCAGCAGCACTAAAATTACGCCCTGTGTATGCGAGCTCACGCACAATGCCTTGGGGTAAAATACTCGGTAAACGCTGCAATGACCCCAGATCAGCAGTAATGCCTAACTCCACTTCTTTAATGGTAAAGAACGCATCTGCCGTGCAATAGCGCATGTCTGATGCTGCGATCAGATCTAAGGCACCACCAATACAACCACCTTGGATCGCCGTTAATACCGGTACCCGTAATTGCTCAAGATCAGTAAATACTTGCTGCAATTGCATAACAAAACGGCGCATCGCTTCACTGACTCTGGCTTTATCTTTACCCATAGGGAAGTTATCAGGGCTTTGGAATACGTCTAAATCCATACCAGCGCAGAAATGTGGGCCTTGTGCTGAAATAACCAACACACGTAAATCATCAGCCATCGACAGCGCTGCGATAGCCGCTGGAAATTCACGCCAAAAATCCAGGTTCATTGAATTTAATTTATCAGGTCGACTAAATTGCAAATGCGCGACACTATTTTCAATCGTTAGCGTAAAGGTATTGTAAGTAGATGCTATTTCCATTTTTTTCGTTCCTTGATAATGATTACTTTATGCTAACAAAATGAATCTCCGTCAGCATTATCTTTACGCGACATATTATTATCTGTATCTCACCGCTAAAAATAGCATAAATGAGATCTCAACCACACACCCACCAAAATATAGCCACTTAGGGTTAATTAAATCAAAAAATTGATCGAGATCACTTAAAAACCACCCCCAAATGGCTATCATTGCCCCAGGTTAGAGTTATTGCTCTAATAATTATTAATCAGACCTGAACTAGATAAAGATAGTTCAAATATTTAAATAAAAACTACTGGAGGCTCTATGAACATTCCTGTTTGGCAATATGTTGTATCGATGAGTATATACATAATATTCTTATTACTCATGGTCGAAGGCATGCGCCGTACACCACGATTAACCACTGCTTTTTGGATTTTATCTCTGTGTACAGCGCCGCTATGGGCTGAAAACCTTGATGGTTGGTTCCGTTGGGTGAAAACCGTAAGTGTACTGATCCCAACTGCTATCGTTGTCGGTGGTGCGCGGATCGCGTGGTTATATCATGATAACCCGAATAAATTCTTGTCATTCTTCCGCGGCGACTGGGTACTAAAAGTACTTTACATGGTTCTGTTCCTGAATATCGCCGAAGCAACAATAAAAGATTTTGCCACCGCAAACTACTTCAATGCAATTTGTGGTTTGATCCTGTGTATTACGATTCCGTTCCCACGTTACAAAAATGGTCAGCGTCTATATTGGGTTGTCAGTAAAGACAAGACAAGTGATGTACTGTTTTTTTCAACCGCGGCGTGGAACTTCCTATACACAACATGGAACCTTGCATTCGTATTTGGTGAAAACCCGGGCTTCTTCGCAAGTTCATTCTGTATCCTGATAGCTGCTGAATTGTATCCTATCATCAAGGGACGTCCAGAGTTATACATCACAGCTCGAATATTCACACTAGCCTTCCACATCCTAGTGCGTGCTAACGGTGACATCTTCACACCAATTATGGACTCTTCAAGCTGGGCTAACGATACATTCCTGTATTTCTGGGGTGCGGTCAACTTGGCTATACACGTTCCATACATTGTTTGGTACTTCAATAAAAAACGTAATAACCCAACGGGCGAGCCGCCTTGTGGTGAAAACCAACCATTACTTAGTGACTACGCTGGTACTGAATTAAACCCAGCCCCAGAAGGAAAACTAGCCAAATCTTGATGATATAAATGATAATAATCAATAAATAGCGTCCACTGGATGGGCGCTATCAATCCTAATTATAGAGAGCAGTATAATGATGAGAAACAGGATTAACTCACTGTTTATGGCAATGTTTACATTGCTACTGATGTTCGGTGCTAGCGGCGTAAACGCGACCACAACCAATAATGATATGACCTACGTAACCGATATTACAAATACGGTTTGGCAAGGTACACGAGACGGTAAACCAGGCGAAGGCAGTTTGCTTTATCGTTTAGAGTTTGGTGATGATAATCAAGTTCAAGTAATCAAGCAATCCGGTGGTTTTAACCATAGCGAAGCACAGACTTGGAAACAACAAGACAATCGCATCATCATTAGCAGTTATGCCAACTCTACAATTAAAGATTTTGAGGGTGCAACACTGACATTTTACGCTGATGACCGTGTTAGTTTTAGCTTAGATGGCGACTCTTTTATCATTCATAAATGGTATGAAGCTCGTTCTTATGCACACATTATCTTTGTATTACTTGCCCTAATGTTACTCAACGAATTATGTCGTCGTGTACCAAAGTCGAACTACGTTATCTTCTTCATCCTACCCGTAGTATTACTACCACTTTGGATGAGCTACGATGTTACATACTGGTTTAAATGGATAAAACTGTATTCCGTAGTCGGTGCAGCCGCATTGTTCACGCTGATCAGGTTTACCAAAATAGGTAACATGAAACTGGCTAAATTTGGTGCCGCCGCATTCCTCGCCATTAATATTTCCGAAGCCGTAATGCAAGACTTCAGTATGGGCAATACAGCAAATGTATTGAATGCGATTGGCGGTATTTTATCCATTATCACCCTAACTGGTTGGCTCAGCATTCAGGCAGATAAGAGTAAAGAGCGAGACATGATCTGGCCTGCAATGACAACGTTCTGGATCATTGCTTATGATGTATGGAATATTGTATTTGTTTACTTAAACTTCCCTGGCTCTGCCACAGCCCAATTGATGGTACTGATATCTGCCACGCTTCCTGCGTTGTTCATCAAAAAAGGCACCTGGTTACAAGCCCGCGCAATTACATTAGCTGGTTCATTTATGTATTACTTCTCGAACCCTGCCATGTTCGAAAGTAATGTAGTAATGATGCCGCGTAATGATGAATTAATGCTGGCGGCAGGTTTAGCTAGCTTCATTATTAACGGTGTACTTGCTGTTACTGTATTTGGTCCTAAATTGAAAGCGCGTCTCGCAGCGAAAACGGCATAATGTTAGCCACTAACGCGACAGTACAAATATAAATTAGAAATATAGTATGAAAATATAGCCTTGGAAGTTAAGGCTATATTTGTCAAACGAATCCTGATTGCCCAAATAAGTGTAAGGTTTTCACACGTTTATTTTCTATAAAAAATAAACGTGTGAGCCAAAGCGCATTGTTTAAAGCAACTACCCATAAAGTATTATGTTAAATCAATTCTGTGACTAGCATCACGTCCAATGATTTAAAAAAACATTACTATAACCCCAGGTTAGAGTTAATGCTCTACATCAAAGTTAGAATCTAAGTCATTGTTTATAAAGATAAATTGTGTTTAGAGGAAACTGCTTACAGATGAAGAGCAAAAATTCTAAATAAAGTATCCAACTTTTAAAATAATGAAAAATGGAGTAAATAATGAAAAAAGGTATCTTAACTCTTGCAGTGTTAGCATCTTTTTCGTCAATGGCTGTGATTGCAGAAGAAGCAAAAACAGATGGCCCAGATATGGCTGACCCGACTGCGGTTTATGCTTATGCTGGTTTGGCTTACGGTAACAACGGCCTTGATTTTGAAGCCATGGGTGTCCTAACTAAAACCGATACCCAACGCAGTGGTTTTATCTTCGAAGCCAAAGATATTCTTGATGATGATAAATATACATCGGACGTAACTGGTCGTGAAGTTTCTAGCCGTAACTACCGTATACGCTACGGTAATATCAATACTACAAATGGCCTAGGCGGTTTTGTTGATGTAGTGGCGGCTGAACATCCGTTTTTCGGTAACATGGTGGTTGCACAAGCAGGTCCTGTAGCAACTATCCCAGTAGGTGATGACATCTACATCTGGCCGATGTTATTAGTCGGTGGTGTAATCGCAGAAGATAATACAGCTCAAAATCTAGAGCTAGCAGTTGGTAAAGCACAAGTTGCACTTGGACAAGCAACAGCAGGCGGCAATCCAGATACAATAGCGGCAGCAAAAATTGCCCTTGTTTCATTAATGAGCCAACAACTTACAGTACCAACTAGTTCAGAAGGTATGGACTGGATGACGACCACGGCGACTGCAATGGCGTATGTCCGTTACCAGCCACATGATGATTTCTTTGCCTTAGGTAGTATTCGCTATACAACAGCATTAGCTGGTAAAGAATGGGATACCGACGTCGTAGATGGCGGTTTACAGATGGCGTCTACCGCTTGGGATCTCAAGCTTGGTTATTACCTCACCAGCACACAAACTATCACATTGTTCTATAGCGGTGACAATACTAGCGCTGACGATAAATACAGCCTTGGTTACAAATTCGCATTCTAATTTAAGTTAAACAAAGGCTATATCTGCATGTTATCCGCGATATAGCCTTATGACATAGCCAGGTAAAATTACATTCAGGAAGAATTCAATGAAAAAATCGGCTTTAGTATTAACTACCCTATTAATGATGAGCAGCAGTGCCATGGCGGCAACAGACATCGCAGGTGTCAGCGTACCCGACAGTATTTCCCCACAAGGAGAAAGCTTACAATTTAACGGTGCGGGCATTCGCAGCAAGTTTTTTATTGATTTATACGTCGGTTCATTATTTACCCACGAAAAAATGAACCAAGGTGATATGGTCATCAATAGTGATAAAGCAGTGGCGATTCGCTTAAATATCACCTCAAATATGATCACGTCCGAAAAAATGATCAACGCAATGCAGGAAGGTTTCGAACGTGCCACCGCAGGGCAAAACAATAACCTTGATAGTAAGATTGAAGCCTTTATTGAGACTTTTGCCAACCCGATTAAAAAAGGTGATCAATTTACACTATTGAGTGTGCCAGGCGAAGGCTTGATTAACTATAAAAATGGCGAGTTTATATCTATTACATCAGGTGAAGACTTTAGAAAAGCAGTACTTGCGATCTGGTTAGGTGATAAACCAACAGATGATGACTTAAAAGAAGAAATGCTCGATATATAGTTCGCCAAAATGTCGACTGCCTACCCGACTTGGCGGTCGTCATGCATCCATTTCCTATAAAGTCGCCATGCATTCCCTATAAACAAGTCACCATACAGAGCGCATTAAGGAATCAATACCATGAACCCATTTTCTCTATGGCGAAAACTCTTTTTTCCACAACGCCATGATTGGGATACAAGCAAATCTCAATTTGTTGAGATTATACTTTTTTTTACGTTATTGTCGTTTTTATCAGGGATCTACAGTTTTGTAAAATGGTACAACCATGATCATCAAGCCATGATCTACACCTCCCTCTTTTTGATCTGTGCCGAACTGATTGCTTCGCTGGTATTACGCTTATTTAAAAACACCAATCTAGCCCTACATATCGGCTTTGTTGGCATGGTCGTTAACGCTTTAAATCTAATTTATCAGACCGGTGGGGTGATTACTTCTCCGCAAGCATTCTGGATCCCACTGCTTATTATTTCATTTTTCCTCACCGCAAGCTTAACCATGGCAATATGCTGGAGTGGCATTGTTATTGCCATTACTGCTTGGATGTTAAACCAATCATTACATAACACCGAACTGCCTAATGTAGTCTTGTCTCAAGCGAGTGCTGTCGGTGAGGCTTGGTCTGGTATTATGGTACCGCTGGTTATTATTTGTATCGCCCAAGCATATACCGCGAAGCAGCGCCAAAAAGCGACAACTGCCTCCTTGCTCGCCCAGCAAGCAAGCCAGGCTGCCACAGAAAGTGCACAACAAGAAGAACAAAACTTAAGCCGGGTACTCGTATTAGCCGGCGATAACGCCAACCATTTAACAACCATAGCAGAGCAATTATCACAACAATCGAGTGAATTATACAATCAAGTCGATGAACTCAATATAACGTGTGATACACAAGCAAATGCCGCAGAAAGAATGACAAGTCGCCTAAAGCAAATGACGTTAGATTTCCAGAAATCAGAACAGTTTGTACAGGAATTACAGTTACGCAGTGAAGAAATTAATAATCAAGCCCAAACCAGCGCTTCATCGTTAACCGCTTCTACTGAAGCGATTAGCAATATTTTACATAGCAATCAAGAAATGGCTGTTGTTGCAGACCTCATTACCTCGGTGGCAGAGCAAACCAATTTATTAGCGCTTAACGCGGCAATTGAAGCTGCACGAGCAGGCGAACAAGGGCGTGGTTTTAGCGTTGTGGCCGATCAAGTCCGCAATTTATCGTCTAGAAGTAATCAAGCGGCCCGTGAAATAAGACAACTACTTGAGAGAAGCACAAAAGAAGTTAACCAAGGACAAATTGTAATAAAAGAGACGGTGACAGAATTATCCGAAATTATTAACCAAGTTGGCGGTACGCTCACCGATGTACAACAACTCTCTCAAATCATGGCAGAACAAGTTAAGGTGTTATTAGAGCTTAATCTCGCCAGCCAAGATGTCACCGAAAGTGTCGATAAAACCAGTCAAATATCGGAATCAGTCGCAACTCAAGGCACGCAGCTATCACAACAAGTCATCATTTTAAAAACACTCGCCGATGATCTAAATTCAGTAATAGAATTATCATAATGAAATAAGCAATTAGCTATAAACATCATTTATTTACTGTACTTTGCATAGCGTAACCAAAGATTAGCTATGCATAGATATATAGAAAAAGGTAAAATAGCGAGCGTATAATTTATTTAATCGAATTGGAGGGTAAGTTGTTAACACCACATAATGCATATGAATTAGCCATCAAAAGTTATGCACTAAAACTAATTTTAGGTCAGCTTTTGTTAGTAATATTTATTGTTTCAGCAACTTACCTGGGTACAGACCATAAGACTACACGCTCGGCAGCATTGGGGGGGATGATCTTCTTGGTACCACAATATATCTTTACCCGACTGTCATTTTTATATATCGGGTCTAACAGTATTATGCGAGCTAATATCTTCATGATCCTCGGCTATGCTTGTAAGTTTGCACTTATATTTCTGTTATTTAGCGTAATATTACCGTTACCTGACATCCAACATTTCAATCTTTTTATCACCTTTGTGATCGTCATGTTTTCACAAATATTTAGTTTATTAAAACCATTACCAGAACAGTTTCCTGCTAAGTTAGCGTTATCAGCCCAGGTCGAAGTCACAGAAACAGAAACAGAAAGTGTTGATATCAAAGCGGCCAAACAAGGCGTTTAATACAGGGATAATCAAGATCATCCCTGTATCGCAGGCTAAATTAGTCTGCTAACGTCGGCAGAATAGCTAATTTTTTAGCGTGGTTAAACGGACGTAATATATAACGGTTGTGACGTTTCACAATCGACCGATTCGTCGAACCAAACACCAAATAACCGTGTGAGAACATTTTATCAATAAATGCCAGATCACCATGACGAATAAACACTGACAGCGGGCTTTCCAATACCCCGTCGATATCAGAGAAAGCACGGTCATAGACTTCAGCACAGATCACCAGCGAATTTTCGCCACTTGAGCTTAATTTAAACTTATCTGTCACGTTGCTTTCAGTTTCAATCAACCAACCTTCATTATCCAGTTCAGTTAAGATATCTTCTAAAACAAACTGGGTTAGATTTTTATATTCCAGTTCGCAGATCTGGGTATATACCCGCTCAATTTTTTCGAAACGTTGTTTGAAATCAGCCTTTGGCCCTAATGTGCGACTTTCTTGCACCCAAATATTTAAATCACCCGCTAAGATAATATCAAAACGCTTTTCTTTTAACGCAGTAATGATCCAATTACCCAAAAAATGCGTTTCTGAAACGGGATTTTGTAAGCTACGCTTTTCTGCTTGCGCATCAGATAAGGCCGTTAAACCTTCTCTAACGAGCTTTAACATATTCACGTTATAGGTTTTTTCTTGTTCAGACATGTTTATTCCTCAGGCCATTAACCAGTAAATATTGTGCTCAACGACACATTATTGAAACC
Organism: Moritella yayanosii; assembly: GCF_900465055.1. NCBI lineage: Bacteria > Pseudomonadati > Pseudomonadota > Gammaproteobacteria > Alteromonadales > Moritellaceae > Moritella > Moritella yayanosii. The sequence goes on from NZ_LS483250.1 coordinate 2,009,117, forward strand.
TGAGTACGATATATAAGCACCAAAACCAATTGGTAGGATGACATAAATGAGTGAGTAGATGGTAAAACCGATTGGTCGGCCTAATGCTTTTTTCATAAAATCTAAACGTGCTTTTTGATGTTTAGCTTTAGCACGAGTCAACGCAATATAGCTGCCATGGCACAGCATAAATAGACCTAAGGCCAATGTATAAAAATCCATAAAACTACCTTTATAAAAACGACAAACAATAATGAAGGGATCCTAACAAGAATTAAGATTATCGCAATGTACTTTTTTGCTATTAAATTGTGATAACTTTGTGATAACTCGCAATCTAATCACAGCTATAGTATAGACAACACCTAGCACACATCTTACTTAACTACAGAGGGCGCAATTGATATGAAATATATTATTAAATTGTTAGTTATCAGCAGCCTAATTTTATCGTTTAACAGTTTCGCTAAAGATCCTATCTATACTGGTTACTTTAGTAGTAAAGCCGTGAGCGGTTACGATACCGTGGCTTATTTTACCCAGTCAAAAGCGGTTAAAGGCTTAAACAAATTCAGTTATGCATACCAAGGTGAAGATTGGTATTTTAGTAGCAACCAACACCTTACATTATTTAAACAAGATCCAGAGAAATACGCACCACAATATGGTGGTTATTGCGCCTATGCGGTTGCCAAAAATGATACGGCGTCTTCAGATCCCGAGCAGTGGACAATTGAAAACGATAAACTTTATTTAAATTACAACGCTGATATCAAGCAACAATGGTTAGCAGAAAAAACCAATTTTATAATCAAAGCAGATCAAAACTGGCCTCACGTATTAAACTAATTAAAAGGATTTAGCATATGTTAACAAAAAAACGTATTTACACTCTTGCTAACTGGGTTATCGTGGTTTGGATCGCTAAAGTCTTTTTATCTTCTATTCCATACAAATTTTATCAACCATAGGTTCAGTGATGGCGGATCATTATTTATGGCTGCTGTATCAATCCTCATTTTAGGCTTAGTGTTATGTGCTATTAACTTAAAATTAATCAAAGCAGAGTGATCCTATGCTTATACGTGGCTTATTAATATTACATTACATGGTATTTTGCTTGCGGTTTTTGACTATTCCGTGGCGTTATTTTCAGCTCAATGCGCGCTATTTTAATAAGCAAAAAAAAATATTCTCTAAGCACGATTTAGATGCCATAACGCCGGTTGAATGGCGTTTAAACCAGTACATTGATAGGCCTGATTTATGTCCAGAGCGCTACCCGGTATTTGCGAAACCAGAATGGGGACAAAACTCGGTCGGTGTCAGCTGTATCCATAATATTGCTGAGCTTGGCGTATTACGAGAAAGCAGCGGTTATCAGGCGCAAAATTATTTAATTCAAGAAGCGGCAGTCGGTGCCATTGAGTTTGAGGTATTTGTTGTTAAACACCCTCAGCAAGCGGGACAGTTTGCAGTAATGTCGATAACGCAAGTGATTAACAACAGCGCAGATACATTCCCCGTCAATGGCATTTATAACCATGATACCCAATACCAAGATATTACCGACGCATTAAGCCCTACAGAGCAGCAGCAGCTGTGGCAAGAACTAAGTCGCATGGGTGATTTTACAATCGCCCGCTATAGTTTGAAAGCGGATTCATTAAGTGCACTATTACTACGCCAATTTAAACTCGTCGAAGTCAATTTATATGTACCGATGCCGCTTAGTTTATTAAGTCATAATTTGACCCGGTTACAGAAGTACCAGTTACTGTATAACACCACGTATTCACTTGCTCAGTTAGCGCAACAGCTAAACAGCAAAAAAGTAACCCAAGGTATTTTCTTTAATAAGTTGATCGCCGCCAGACGAGGTCATAACACAAGGATCTTGAATCAAGATGAAACGAGTAAAACAACTAATTTACAAATGGATCAGTAGCAAATTCATGCATGGCTGTAGCAACTACAACAGCCTAGAAGTACGCCGCGGTTGTCGCTCCAAGAAGCAGGCACGTGATAAGTTTGCTGCGGGTAATATTCCTCATGCACAAGGGACCATTTTTTTTAACCCTTTCACTGCGGTAAAGTTTGCTAAAACGCATGGTTTTCCATTAGTGATCAAACCCAATGTCAGTGGTTTTTCGCGTGGCAGTCATTTTCCTATTCGTAATTATAAAGAACTTTGGCGGGCAATGTTCCTGGCTAAACTGTGGTGGCCGACGACAGTTATAGAGCAATATTTACAAGGTAAAAACTACCGAGTAGTGATCACCAAAGCGGGCGTAATTTCAGTCCTACAACGTTATCCCGCATTTGTAACAGGTGATGGGGTCAATACCATCAGCAGCTTAATCGAAACAGAAAACGCGGTGCGTAAAAAAATGGGGCTTTATCCATGCAATAACCCGATATCTCAAGGCCAACAAACAATCAGTTATCTTGCGAAGCAAGGTTTAACCTTAACCTCAGTGCCAGATAACGCACAGCAAGTTGAATTGTTTTATCGTATATCGTTAGCACCAGGCGGCGTGGTTGAAACCATTCAGCGCGATCTGATACCAACCTACAACCAGGAATTGTTTGCCAAGGTATTAAATTTATTTGATGCTGAGATCTTAGGTATTGATGTGATCATGGAACAAGGTATTGAGCATGATGCCCGTGAGCAAAAGTTGATCTTCCTCGAAGTAAACTCACGCCCTTATCTAAACATGCACAACTACCCACGTTACGGTGAAGCAGATGATCTGTCAGGACATTTAGGGTTAATCAACGTTGCGACTAATCAACAAGCAGACACCTTCTAATGTCCTCGGTACTTCCTAAGCTGGCACCAGTGCAGGCTATGTAATGGCACTGTGATGTTTTTACCGGTTTAACGGTACTATCGAATCTAACCAACTTTAGCTTAAACTAGGTATATTGGGCAGTCTTACCCTTGATTGCAGTTTATGTATTGTATCAGCAGATTGATAACAACGATAAGCCGTAGAGATACGGCTAAACGTTATATACCTAAGCTAATTTAAGGCCATAAAAATACTGGCAAGTTTAGACTACTGCAACGCAAGTTTCTCGATGTGGATATAAAGCATAAGACTGATGTTGCTTTGATGAACACGGACAACCACAGACATAATTCATTTTAAGTTGCTTACGGGTAGCAATGAGATGAGTAAAACTGACCGTATGCGCATCATCACGGTGCATACAAACCGATAAATAAGACGGTGCAGGCTCATGACTGGCATGAAATTGAGTCAGCGCTAAACTGTTCTTATCATCAATACAACGCTGATTCGTTAACTCGATAATATTTACTGCAACGCTATCAATATCAACCCGCGCAGGCGTTGGTCTTATTTCCAGCTCATCATTACACCCGTCGCCTGAAAATAACACCTGGTGCGGTAATAAGATGGCGTTATGGTGGTCTTCTCGGTAGTTAGTCACTTCGGCTAGCGCAATTGATGACGATATCATCGGTGATACAGCGGTCAGAGTGGTGAGTTCAAAACCATCCCAACGTACCGCATAAACATCGCCAATTTGTGCCGTGAGATGACTTGGGAACACTAATAACGTAAAGGCAGCATAGCACTGTAAAGGCAGTTTTTTTAATGCCGACCGGATCTTCGTCAATGACGTATTACTGATTAATGATTTGACTAATAAACCACGACTGATCAGTTCTTTCTCGGGCGGTTTTTGTTGATAATAATTCAGTAAACATATTGATAAACCCGCTTGATTAATCGCAATCCAACTGCCCCCACCAACCGGATCCACAGGCATTAAATATTTAACGCCAAGATCATTAAAGTATTTTGGTGAGCGTGCCAGAGCACGGCCCTTTTGCTCATCTCGGTTAAAGAATACTTGATAGCCATCATTTGCCAACAACCAACTTACTGTACACATGATAAGCCATTCCTCAATGCAGTGAGTGTCGCAGGGGCTATGCCCATGTTTTTCGGTGTATCGAAGTCACACAATTTTGCCGAAATATCCATTAATGCATAATGATGGATCGCATGCGTACTGACAAATATAAGCTCACGAATTAATGATGTTTCAACTTCTGCGACTAAGGTATTAAGCACGGATACTTCTGTCGACATCATTATTTTGTTGTTCATCATGTGCGGCTGTAATGTGAGCAGCCAAATTTTGATATGTTCTAATTCAGATAAACCCGTCATACGACACGATTCAACCAGAGCACCACGACGACGAACATCATAATCAATCACTTCAACATGTTCTTTTAATACATAATAAAGATCGAGAATATGACGTAAATGCTCACCAATACAGCTCGTCATATAAGGCTTCGCACGCATGCAATATTGCTCATTGGTCATCGCCATGAGTAAAGTGATCCCCTGGTCTAAACCTTCTATGTTCCCTTTTATTACCGTTCTAAATTGCTTTACAGGGCCTGACACCATCATTATTCCTTTTATCAGTACGTCTTCTAAGTAAAGCATACAACAAATACGGGGTTTAATTTATCACGAAAAAATAACAATTTGAGTGAGAAAGCGTACCATAGCAACCCGCGTTTACTGAATAAAGAGGTGATCATTGAAACTAATTGGTAAATTATTACTCATTTAGCTAACATTTATGATAAATTAAGGGAAGATAGCAAATACTTTAAATTGATGGGATACTCCATGTTAAATGATTTTTTAAATAAATTATCGGCACAGCCAACTACTATTCAGTTCGAAGATGTCATCGCTGTTATTGATGAAAGCTATGATTTCACAGCCACTAAATTTTATAATGGCTACTTAGTAAACGAAGCAACGGAAAACACCGGTTCATGCAAATTGTTTGCACTAGGTCGTTTAAATAAATTCACCAAACAGCAAATGCTAGAGTGTTTTGGTACTTATTACCGTGATGACGTACTAAATAATCCTGACGGTGATGACCATGCTAACATCCGTTACTTTATGCGTACGGGTTGGTCAGGTATTCAATTCGAAACACTGCCGCTAACATTAAAATAATGTTAATGCGTTAACGTTATGTTGAGGCAGAGAAAGCCTTATTTTCTCTGCTCACATCACCTGCATATGAAGCACGATTAATCACTTTATCTCACGTTACAGAGCCCCCCCTAGCAACATTGCTTAGCATAAAATAATCACCATACTGAATCTATCTTACTAACCAAATTTAACCCGTTATACTTATAGCAACTGCGTTATGTCTCCCAGCTTTAGCAAACAGCTAACAAGGAGTTGATATGTATATTCATCTAAATGGCTTTGACTTTGAGTTTTCAAAGCAAGTGATCGCTTCTTTTATCAACAGCACTGATTATCAGCATCAATCGTCTGACATAGCAGGTATCCACCTTGCCGATACTTATCAGCAGATGCTGCATGCAGGTATAGGTAAAAACGAACTGATAACCGCGATATTAAACTACCATATCAGTGCTTTGAATGAAGATGGCATCAGTGTTGATGCGATCAAAGAATCGACATATAGCGATATCAATGTCAGTTTTTTAATTGATGTCAAAAGTGATAGCTTTGCCCGATTTTTAAATCTCAATGATAATAAAACAGAAGACACCGTATGTATTAATATGCGTAATTTTGACCATCAATTTGCCCTTACCTACTCCCAGTTAATTCAACTTGAAGAATCTTATCAAGACAAAACACCAGAACAACTACTTATACTGTTTTTAGAAACATTTAAAACCATTATGGAAACCGAAGACACCGTATCACGACAATGCCATTACGCCATTCTTGTCAGTACAGGGTTACTGTTATTTTCAGATCAACTCAATATTCTTGATGCCCTCCAGCATAATGAGATTGAATTTGAGCTTAATACTGATCGGCTACTGTTAAATTTACCCGCAGGTTTAGAAACCTGTTTATTTGAGCTTGAATTTAATACCGAAGATTAACCAACTTAATTACCAACAAATAAGTATATAAAGCCACATCCCCCCGCTTTAACAATAAAAATATGTACAATAAATTAATATTTATCAATTTATTTTTATTGTTAACAAACTAATTTTTAAACCATTTATATTTTCCCAGCTAAAAAAGATGATTTTACTCCATATATTCTTAAAGAAATTACATTTCAAGCCGAAAATATAGACCAAGCCGTGATGTCGGCAATATTAATTAGTTAGGATATTGTAGAAAATGAAAATCAGAGATAAATTATTAGGGCTTACGGGGATTTCTGTAAGCGCACTCTTATTAGTACTCGGTATGTCTTGGGTGGCCAACGACAAAGTGATGAATATTAACCATGCAGCTACCGATGTAAAGCAATTAGAAGTTACACTCTTAAATTTACGCCGTAATGAAAAAGATTTTTTATTACGCTTAGATACAAAGTATCTCGATAAATTTCAAGCCAACTACATATTATTTCAAACTGAATTTAAGCTACTAACAGAAAAACTCACCACACTCAATATTATTGTGCCAAGTACAGCCACCTTGCCGGCGTCAATGAAAGATTATAATCGCACGGTAAACGCACTGGTCAGCAATTATCAAAAACTGGGACTGAGCAATGAACAGGGTTTACTGAAACGCCTAAATAGTGGTTATAAGCGATTGCTGCAAACTGCAGATCGCTATAACCGTAATCTGTTAATTACCACCGATCTTGCACAAACCGCTAAAATATTTGCATTACTGGGTAAACAAGAATACTACCTAGACTACCAAACTAAGTTGGCGCTTTATGACCAGCAGCTCGCGCTTGACTTTGGTAGTAACTATACTGATTTCCGTGCCACGATGGCTGAGATCATTACGCAATATAACACGATAGGTAATACGCCAAAAACGGGATTACGTGGTGAGATGCGCGGGTATTCACATCAAGTTGAACGTACCTTTAAAACCATGAGTCAGCAACTTAATAACGAAATCGAAAACCAGCAACAGCAAACGATAACCCTCACTATTGTGGCAGTATTGATCGTGATCATACTCATGATCACACTGTCTTGGTTAATTAGCAATTCTATCCAACGTCGTATACAAAGCCTAAGTAGCTTGATGGCCTCGATCGCTAAAAGCCATGATTTAACCGCTGTTGCGGATGAAAAAGGTAACGATGAATTATCACAAATGGCCGGTAACTTTAATTATTTATTAGCCCATTTACGTGAACTTGTCAGCAATGTTCAGTCTGCCGTATATGAACTTGGTTCAGCATCGACACAATTACAAAAGCGTAGTATTGATTCTGAAGACGCAATGAGCCGCCAACAAGCCGAAACAGATGCCGTCGCAACGGCAATTACAGAAATGGGCTCAACCATTCGAGAAATTGCTCACAATACCGAAAGTGCAGCAAGTAATGCGGACAAGAGCCATAATGGCGCAATGGAAGGCTTATCTGAAGTCAGTGCGACTAAAGATCGTATTCGCATTTTATCTGACGATTTATCTAAAACCAGTGATGAAATCTCAAACCTTTCTACCCTGTCAGATAACATCGGGTCAGTGCTGGATGTGATCCGGTCAATCGCAGAGCAAACCAATTTACTGGCACTAAATGCCGCTATCGAGGCTGCACGAGCAGGCGAACAAGGTCGAGGTTTTGCTGTTGTGGCCGATGAAGTACGTTCTTTGGCATTAAGAACCCGCCAATCAACTGAAGAGATCACCGATATTATTGCGACATTGCAAGAGCAAACGGGTCAGGTTGTTCTACACATTAGCCGTTGTCATGAACAAGGCGAATTAAGCGTAGAACAAGCCGATAGTGCCGAGTCTAAGATTGGTCAGATCATGTCTGATATGCAGCTCATCATGGATACCAGCACTCAGATAGCGACAGCTGTTGAGCAGCAAACCGTCGTTTCTGATGAAATAGGCCGTAACGTCACTTCAATTCGTGATATCACTAGCCAAAATTCACAAATTACACATGAAAATGCACAAGCAGCCAGCGCGATTGCGGATCAGGCTAAAAATTTAGACCGAGCCATTGCGCAATACACAGTGTAATGACACTACTTATCGGTACGTTTTGATAATAACTGGATAACAGAACAAGGCGCAATATGTAGAGAATGGTTATTCCATTTTCAAATATTGTAACGCTGTGCTGCTATTTCTGCTCGCCTCCCGTAGGGCAAGCCGAAAGAATGAATCTTCGGCGTTATGAAGTCTTAATTTAGAATAACTAAATCTTCGACTTCATGCCTTGAATATCCTTTCCTTTCGGTTTGCTGATTGTGCATCTTGAAGTAGCTTGGGTATATGCCCTCACCATCAGAGCGTTAGATTAACTATTTTCTTTTATCGCTTGTTGCATCGCCAACCAATTTTCGACTACCGGATGCAATACCCTATTGTCCAGATCAACCATCACCGAGCCGTTCAGTTCTGCGTCAGCCGTTAATAATGAATGCGGTGCCACAGCCTTGCCTGATTTCAAGTTAATCTCTTTCACCAACCCAATTGCTACCAATTTTTCACCACAAAAAAATTGATGCTGGTAATAGAAATATTTCTCATCGCAACTCAAAATTTCCGTGGTCATCGTAAACGCTTGAAATGGACGAATAGGTTTTAAATAAATAAAATCTTGTGCGGCAATCATACGTAAACCATAACGACCAGATAACGCCAGTCGAGAACTATGCCAGATACCAAAACGGCCTAATTCCATGAAACTAAATACCCGGTAATTAGGTAAATGATCACGCCAACCCAGATCGTGTAACCAAACTCGAAACCGATCACTGCGTTTATCAACCAGCGCCACCGCATCCTGCTTACGGGCACTAAAGATAATGATGAGCATTCTAAAAAATAAATTCATGTAACTCCCTTTCATAAAAATAAATTAACGTACCATACTGACCTAAGCACATATAATGTAAAGTAAATACAAAACAAAGCGACTATAAAATAGTATTCATATTATTTTGAGTCTCGCTACGCCAATGTCATCGAAACACCGAGTACAATAAACAACATGCCGCAACCCTGATTAAAACGCTGCCCGCTTTGCATCAATTTAGGACGAATACGGTGAGCAACGCACGCGATGCCATATTCAGCCAAAAATTCAACACAAATAAAGGTAATCGCAATAACAATAAACTGCGGCAGTAACGCCTCCTCAGGATCAATAAACTGAGCTAAGAATGCGGTAAAAAACAGTAATACTTTCGGATTTGATAACGCCGCAAAAAAACCTTGTCGAAACAAACTAGTAGGACTATATATTTGGCTTTCAGCAAGCTTAGTCAACTCCAGCGCAGGGGCATACCATAGTTTGATACCCAGCCAAACTAGATACGCAGCACCAACCCACTGCAATGCCGTCATCGCGTCAGGTTGCGCTTGCAATACCGCGCCTAAACCAAACATAGCGATTGCAATTAAGATCAAAAATCCAAACACACCACCACATATAGTAAACAATGTGCGCCGATGTCCATAACGTGCACCGTGGCTCAATGCCAATAATGAATTAGGCCCAGGCACGACCGCCAGCCCCATTGCCGCAACTAAAAATACTAACCAAAGATGAAACGCCATAACCATACCCACATGAACAAAAGTACAATGAGTATAAATTCCAACAATAAAAATGAACGGTATAATTTGGACGTTTAATGGTACTATTTGGACAGCGCGATAAATACATGAGCCATTAACGGATACCAACCATGAACTCAGCAGACGTTCGTTTTCTACTATTACCCCTACCCGAATTTAATATGCTACCGTTTGGTGGTTTTTTAGATAAATTACGCTTTTCGGCTGATGATGCAGACCATAGCCAACAGCGATATTGCTCATGGCAAGTTGTCGGTTTAGACACTACCCCGGTGACATCCAGTAGTGGCATAGCCATTGAGATACAAACCGCGTCTGCTGATATAAACCTTTGCCAGTATGATTATCTAGTCATTTTTGGTTGTCGCACTGCGCGTCAATCACAACAACAAGCACAGCATTACGGGGCGTTTTTAAAACACGCAGCAGCAGTTGGCATTACCTTAATTAGCATTGATAATGCTTGCTTTACCTTGGCTGAATTAGGTTTATTAAATGCGCATAAAACGACCGTACACTGGCGTCATATCAATGAGTTTAGTCACGCTTACCCGCGCTTAAAGATCGCAAATGAGCAACTATACTGCATCGATCATAAACGCGTCAGCTGCGCGGGAGGAACGGCTGCTATTGATTTAGCCGTGGCGATACTCAGTCGTCATCTTGGACAAAGCAGGGCAGTAAAAGGACTGGCAGATATGCTGGTTGATGAAAGCCGCAATCAATTGCATCAATTAAAATCACGTCAACAAGCAATACATCATGATCGCCACCTTGGCCGTACCATTGCCTTAATGCAAAATATTATGGCCAGCAATACCTCAATTGAACAATTAGCCGCGCTCACTGGGTCAAGTCGCCGACAGTTAGATAGACGTTTCAAACAGCATTTGAATATGTCTGCACATCAATATTGGCACGAAATGCGCTTACAACATTTGCATTGGCGTTTACTTAATTCAGACCATCTTTTAGAGAATCTGGCTGATGAAGTTGGTTTTCAAGATAGCAGTTACTTGTGTAAAGTATTTCGACAACGATTTAACCTTTCACCGGGTCAACTGCGCAGTCAAGTTCGGGATAAATATGCATTGACCTCTAATAAATAGTTCACAGCTTAGCGCAATAACTATTCTTAAGTGCCCGTAACTTAAGTGCTCGTATTACAAGCTATATTCTAAGAAGTAACATAAATCATTCACGTATATTGCAATCAACATCCAAAAACGGCATATTGAAAACTCATTTATTATAATAGTTCACTAAAATGCAGTATTTTGAATCACATAAACGGATTTTCATTTCAATTTCGATCTATATCGCATCGCTTATTTCCCTGCTTGCATATGCCTATTTCAAATATCATAATCTTAATGACGATACAATATTATCTACGGTTGTTATCTTCTCTGCTTTCTCCTTCTTTTTGATACAAACCCTAATCTATCGCCAACAACTAAAAAAATCACGTTACCAAGTCACTCTAAAAACGGATGAACTGGTACAGAGCGAAGCAAAGTTAAACTCTATTTTTGAACATTCACCAGTCGGTATTTTTCATTACAATAAACACAGTGTGTTATTAAAAACTAATCGTCGTTTTGAACATATTATCGGTGCAAATAAAGATGGTTTGATTGGCTTTAACATACTAGAAAATATCCAAAATATAGATCTTTCCAAGGCAATAGAGTCGTCATTAAAAGGTCAAGTAAGTACCTTTAAAGGCGAATACATCTCGGTATCACACAACAAAAAATCCTACCTCGAAGTCAATCTAGTCCCTCTATATTCAAATACCGGTGAAATAGATGGGGGGGTTGGTGTCTGCGACGATATCACTTTACAACAACAGAATACTGCCAATCTAAAAAAATTATCACGCGTTGTTGAATGCAGCTTAGACGGTATTATGATCACCAATACTAGCGGTATTATTGAATACGTTAATCCGCATTTCACCCAAATCACAGGTTATACATCACAAGAATCTATTGGTAAAAAAGCCAATTTCTTCCGCTCAACAACAACCACAAATACCACTTATAACAAACTGTGGACTAGTATTTTACAAGGTGAAGAGTGGACTGATGAAGTACAAAACCAACGTAAAAATGGTAAATTATACTGGGCTAAAGTAACGATCATTCCAATGTCGAATACCGACGGTGAAATAACCCACTTTATTGGCATTCAAGTCGATATCACAAAATCAAGGATCATATCTAAGCAGATAACCTATCAAGCAAAACACGATATGCTAACCGACCTAATCAATCGTTATGAGTTTGAGCATCAACTTAGCGATGCAGTATGCAGTGTACAAGGTAGCCAACTTACCCATGTATTATGCTTCTTAGATTTAGACCAATTTAAAATAATTAATGATACTTGTGGCCATGCTGCTGGTGACGAGTTATTGCGTCAAATCGCAGGGTTAATCGGTGATAACCTAAAACCCAACGATACTTTAGCACGGTTAGGTGGCGACGAATTTGCAGTATTAATGCGAGATTGTCAGCTTACAGAAGCAGTAGTTGCAGCGAATGAAATATTAGACAAAGTGAAAAAATTCCAATTCATATGGAAAAAAAGTTGTTTTAGTGTGGGTGTCAGTATTGGTGTTGCAGAGATCAGCCGTGACTCAGGTAATACCAGTGAAGTACTTATTCATGCCGATTTAGCCTGCTATGCAGCGAAAGACTTAGGCCGTAACAGGGTACATACCTACCATGATAACGATGAATTGTTAACGGCTCGAGATGATGAATTTCGTTGGGTAAATGAAATCAAAGAAGCCCTCAATGAAGACCGTTTTGAACTCTACGCCCAGCCTATCGTCGCACTGCAAGACACTGCCCAGAAACCTATTTTTGAAGTATTACTGCGCATGCAAGATAAAAATGGGGCACTAATTTCGCCAGGCGTATTCTTGCCAATCGCAGAACGTTATAACTTATCTGAACCGATAGATCGTTGGGTCATAGACCGTACATTACAGTGGATGAAAGCGCATAGCCAACAACTTGATATGTTTGACCACATTAGTATTAATTTATCCGGCGCGTCACTGGGTGACAGCGACCTGCTGCAACATATCATGACAACGATAACTCAAGCCGAAGTATCACCTCAACAGATCATGTTTGAAATAACCGAAACAGCCGCGATAAGTAATCTTGCCAGTGCCACGATCTTTATTAATACGTTAAGTACTTTTGGTTGCCAATTTGCATTAGATGACTTTGGTAGTGGCTTATCTTCATTTGCCTATCTCAAAAACCTCCCCGTCAATACCCTTAAAATTGATGGCATATTTATTAAAGATATCTTAACCAACCCCATTGATGCCGCGATGGTAAAATCAATCAACGAGATAGGCCACTTAATGAAATTGAAAACCATCGCCGAATTCGTTGAAAACGATGCCATTAAACAAAAAGTAGAAGCAATTGGTATCGACTTTGCCCAGGGCTATGGCATAGGGAAACCGCAACCCATTGACAATATGCTGACCCTAAATCAATTATTATAATATTATTCAAAGTACAGGCTGAATGACAAACTTATATTGTCCCGACTCATCGCCTTATCTTGATCTTTAATCCACACATAAGATAAACCGAGAGCCATCGCCTGATCGATAAAGTACTTACCGCCGACAGTAAATGATGTTGAATCAAGATAACCATACGTATATTTGCTATTACTAAACCCATGATTAACATTAAAATCTGCTTCAAATTCAGGACTCGAAGAAATTTTCACACCAGCAATCACACTCGGATAAAAATCTGATTCTTCTGGTCGTGATATGCCATTCTCCCACGACTTAACGGTATTTTGAGTAAGATTAGCACCCGCATAAAATTCGGTCATATGACCAATATTCGTTGACGTCATTAAACCTGCGCCCAAAATCTTGGCTTTGGCTTTTACGTTCGAACTTTGTGCGATATCACCAGTTTGATGATAAAAGCCTGTAATATAGAAATCTTCAGTGACAGCACGTTCAACATTTAGCGCCCAATGCTCTGCTCGATAACTTATCTGCGCATTATTATGGCTAAATGGTTCAGCCATAAGTGTTGGTGCAACAATAAGTAACGGTATGCTTGCAAGCGTTGAAACTTTAAACATGTTTTTTCCTTTTCTATAAACAAATTAAACTTGAATTCACGTATTCAGTGTTTTGCTACACTTTTTAAAAAAAACTGAATACGTGAATTGATCGCTCAAAGTATATCGGCAAGTAGCCAAAAAATATAAGTATTTTTATAAATACGAGCTAAATTAAGCCGTGAATAACAATGATTGTAACTGTGTGAGTGACGTCACTTGATAGCTGGGTTTTATACCGTCAGGTAATACTGAGTTCTCACTGTTAAGCCAACAAGTATCAAATCCTGCATTCATCCGACCTAAAATATCAGAATGGGGATTATACCCAAACTACTTCAATATGCTATATTAGAGACTCGCTGGGATGCAGAACGAAGGTAGCTTGGGTATATAATCGCGGAACAATGACATACAACTAAACAATAAATAAAAACATCCAAAAATAAACTTGCCACAAAAGAAACACCCTGTTACTATCAGTGCAGATTTATTTAATAACAATCCTCGAAATAAAAATCAGCGATTAAAGCCTTACCTAGAAAATTCCGTAAGCCAGATTAAAAAATCCAACACATAAAGCTAAATTATTGAACAACGAAATACAGCAAATGTTGCGTGCTGTAAACACTTCTAATCAAATCAGCTATTTATAAAAGAATAAAGATAGTTAGATTTCAGAATATTATCGTTATACGGTAATGAAGCTTATTACAAATAACGCGATAGCTTTAAGCTACGCCTTTATAGTGAGTTTTATTATGACTATTATTTTTAATGGTACACAGATCCAAATTAAACAACCGGTACACTCGATTTCAGTTCACAAAAACCGAGTAGCATTTACAGATTCACAAGGTGAGAAAATAGCTCAACTTGCAACAGTAAAAGAACGCCGTAACTTTATTGATATGCTAGTAAATAGCTAATCACATCAATACCAATTCCCGATGTTTTAACTACAAAGCGTTTTAATATCGGGATATTATCCCCCACCATTTTTCATATATTCCTGCGTGTTTATCTTATCCCAACTAAAATCATGCCTATTATGATCTAATAAAAAACATCTACATCCGTTTATTGGCTCATACCGATTGCATTAAATAAATGATCATCTATTTATTGTGATTGGTATTGATCAGTGGCAACTAAATTGGAAAGAATAATTGGACGGGATTTTAGACAAAAAAAAGCCAGACTGCCAGCCTGACTTACATATAAGGAAAAGGGGGTCGGCCAAAAAGCCTGCTTCTGTATCCGTAATACACTTCTTACATTGACTTACTTTTATCACTTACTAACTTCCTTACATTTTTTCACTAACTCGTACATTTAATATACGCTATTCACTAACACTTACGTCTTCACTTACATTTTCTTACACGTATCTGTCACCTACGTTATTCACTTACATCTACGTTTTCACTTACACTTACTTCTTCACTTCACGCATCTCTCATATGCGGTCTTCACTAACACTTTCTTACACGTATATGCCACGTACAGTATTCGCTTACATTCACTTACACTTACTTACTTACTTTTACTACTTTACTTACTATATTACGGGAGGTAGATAGAAACAAATATTCCGGTCGACCTAATAACTAATATAGTACACCGTCATTTATTTGCGCTGGAATTAGCTAAAATACATTATATAAATTTAGATAGGTAGCCATGTCCATAATAATCAGATTACTGACCAGTTCGCTTTGACACATTAAATATTTGATAGTACTCTATATTGTTTTATTTTATGCTGTGCATTAAAAAATAAAACAGATTTAACGTTATTAAGGAATACGCATGTCTCAAGCGAACATTTCGATAAACCCAATCACCCAACTTGGCCGTGCAACACTCGCTTTACTCCAAGGTTTTGGTAAAGCTACACTCTTCCTCATACATAGTGTAGTACATATGTTCTCTCGTCCTTGGCAATGGAGCAGAGTGCTTGAACAACTGTATTTTATTGGTGCTAAGTCCATCATCGTTATCTGTATTACCGGACTATTTACCGGTATGGTATTAGGACTACAAGGCTATTATACCCTCTCTCAATTTGGCTCAACTAGCTTACTTGGCTCTGCGGTTGCACTTACTCTCATTCGTGAGTTAGGCCCGGTATTAACCGCTATCATGATTATCGGCCGTGCCGGTTCAGCAATGACAGCAGAAATTGGCATTATGCGTATTTCTGAACAAATTGATGCGCTTAAAACAATGACCATAGATCCAATCAGGTTCCTCGTTAGCCCGCGTATTATTGCTGCGCTGATTAGTTTTCCACTATTAACGGCTATCTTCGATACTGTGGGTATCTTTGGCGGTTATCTTACTGGGTCTCAATTATTAGGCATTAATCCCGCGACTTATTTCTATCGCGTCGAAAATAGCGTTATCATGGCCGATGTCGCTGGCGGTTTTATTAAATCAATATTTTTTTCCATAACGGTAATAATCGTCTGCTGCTATCACGGTTATTATACCCATATTCGTCGTGACAATTTTGGTGCGAAAGGTGTAGGTCTATCCACAACAACCGCAGTTGTACAAGCCAGTATCCTAGTACTTGTCATCGATTATATTTTAACGTCGTTTTTATTATAGGGATGCTATGGATACGCCACTGATTCAGCTTTGTAATGTCAGTAAATCATTCGACAACAACACAGTTTTAAATAACATTAACCTCAGTATTTTTAAGGGTGAAATAACCACGATCATAGGGAAAAGTGGTGAAGGGAAAAGCGTTTTACTCAAGCATATTATCGGCTTACTTAAGCCTGATTCAGGCACTATACTTTTTACAGGTAAGGCCTTCTCTGCTCACTCTTCGGTTGAGCAGCTTAGCTTAAAAAAGAAATTTAGTTATATGTTTCAAGATTCGGCTCTGTTTGACTCAATGACGGTATATGACAACATCGCTCTGCCCTTACAAGAAGCTAGTCAATTAACTAAAACAGAGATACAACAACGTGTTAAAATACGCATGACACAACTCGACATAATCGGTACTGAGCAGCAATATCCCGGACAACTATCGGGTGGTATGCGCAAAAGGGTCGCGCTAGCCCGAGCTCTGGTGACAGATCCTGAAATTATCTTATTTGATGAACCGACCACGGGATTAGATCCGATACGTAAAAAAGCGGTTCATCAGATGATTGCAAACTATCAACGTAAACTTGGTTTTACTGGGGTCATTGTCAGTCATGAAATCCCTGAGATATTTAGTATTTCTCAGCGTATTGCATTACTTAATAAAGGTGACATTATTTTTCAAGGTACTCCAGAACAGCTTAACAATGATGACAATCCCGTTATTTCAGCATTTATTCACGGGCATGAGTCCTCACTACTCGATATCGATTAACGTAATAAATTGGAACCATTATGAAAAAATCATCCATTGAAACTTCTGTCGGTATATTTGTACTAATCGGTATACTGTGTGTCGGTTACCTGACGATTAAACTCGGGAAAATGGAGTTACTCAGCGATAACTATTATAGCGTGTATGCCGATTTCAATTCTGCTACTGGCCTAAAAGGTGGGGCAAATGTGGAAATGGCGGGCGTTAAGATCGGTCAAATTGATAATATTGTATTGTTGCCAAATATTAAAATTGCCCGGGTAAAACTAAATATAGACAAAGAGATAACCCTCTCTGTCGATGTTATTGCATCCGTTAAAACAGCAGGATTACTCGGCGATAGATACCTGTCTCTTACCCCAGGTGGGAGTGATGAATATCTAGAAGCAGGTGATAGTATTGAAGAAACAGAGTCCGCGCTTGATATTGAAGATCTCATCAGTAAATATGTATTTAGTAGTGAAGGGGAATAATCACTTCACAAGCGTTACGCTATATTCGAACTTTGCATTATGAGGCATTCTATGAAAAAATTTATTACGTTATGTATTGCAACACTTTTACTCTTAACGACAGCAGTTAATGCGAATACCCATAACATTAACCAAGCGACTGCATTGATTGACAGTGCGATGCAAGAATCTTTAAGCATAATTAATGATCCCACGCTGACAACTGTAATCAAACGTAAAAAACTCTGGCCTATTGTGATAAGTTATTTTGATTTCATCTTGATTTCGGAGTTAACGCTGGGTAAATTTTCTGCTGGTGCAACAAGTCCGCTGGGTGATTACAGCAATCGTCGTTTTACGGACAAGCAGCAAGCCGAGTTTATTAATGCATTTACAATTCACTTGGGTAACTTGTATTTAGACAAACTCAATAACAACAACCAGTTATCGGTACAACTGACCCGAACATCAGCAATGAAACCAATACGTAAGATGCAACGAGCACGTGTAAACAGCTTAATTAACAATAAAACTACCATCGATTACTCATTAAGACTAAAGAATGATGAATGGCGTATCTATGACATTAAAGTTGAAGGTCGAAGTCTGATTAGTTCATTTCGTAAAGAGTACTCGGCAATTTTATTAAAAAATACACCGGATGAATTATTAGCACTGTTGAATGAAAAAAACTTAGCACATTCGGGGAATAATGCCAAACAATAATAAATCACTGTCTTCAGCTAAGGTGGTGCTATCGTTGCTCATTTTAGTGATGAGTGGTGGTGCCAATTCGAAAAATAGTGATGCATCTTATTCAGTCGCCTCGGTTTCATCCTCAGCGTCAGTATTTATTGACGACGATGGACTATTCGATGAAGATGATGATGACTTATTCAGTGATGATAGCCCTATTGAACCGGCACCACAGACTGGAATATCAGACCCTTTTTATTACTTCAATAAAGCCATGTTTCATGTCAATGATAAGCTATATTTCTGGGTACTACGTCCGACTGCATTAGGTTACAAAGCGATTACACCGCTGTTTTTTCGTGTCGGTGTGACCAATTTTTTTCACAATATCACTATGCCGATACGCTTTATCAGTAGCTTAATGCAAGGAGATTTGGCGTCGACAGGCACTGAATTGGGACGCTTTGCAGTAAATTCTACGGTTGGTATACTCGGTGTTATGGACCCTGCAGCACATTACTTGGATTGGCAAACAAATGACCAAGACATGGGGCTGACATTAGGAAAATATGGGATTGGCAATGGTCCCTATATTGTTTGGCCAGTATTTGGCCCTTCAACCTTAAGGGATACTATTGGACGTAGTACCGACTATTTTCTGAGTCCACTGACCTATTTACAACCCGATAAGTTGTCAATCACGGTACAAGCAGTCGATAAAGTAAATACGACATACTTTAGCCTCGGCGATTACGAAACCTTCAAACAAGCCTACATCGATCCTTACGAGCGCATGAAAGAGTTTTATATCGAAAACCGTGCAGATCTCGTTGCGGAAGACTAGTGATAGGTTTAATAATGAGTAAGTTTAATGGCTTGAAAAAAACGTGATCTTACAATTTCAATTCGCGACAACAAGTCATTCACTTCTTTGCGTCCAATATCTGCCCCTCGTACATTTTCCAGCGCTTTATTATTATAATCGAGTTCATCATCATGTAAGCAGTTATCACTGATCAACTGCCAGAATTGCTTTACCTTATTAAACTTACTCTCTAAACTTTCCACCTCAATATTGAGCTGATCTAACTCTTCAATGGATGATTTTGCCACTCGAAACCGTTGCTCACCCTTACCGACTTCAGATAAATTGACTTTATCCAACAGTACATTATAGCGGTCGATGTGATTATTTAGTAAATCAATATTATGCGTATAAAGCTGATAAGCATCCTGCCAATTTTTACCACTGCAATAACTGGCCTGCGCAGTCGAGGTCAGTAGGCATAAGATCATTAATACACTATATTTCATCATCCCCCCCACGATTATGACGCATAATTATCAGCAACAATAACATCTAATTCGATTAAAAGTGCAGACAAATTGTACTGTTCACCACATTTATTCTTTTCCCTGATATAATTAATCTATGTTATGAATTATTCCGTTATTCCTTAAAGGGTAAAAATGAAAAAAACGTTTATATTAAACCATCCAAAAATTGCTCCTGCGCGCCAAATTGATTCGATTAAAAGCGAGATCAGAAAATACATTAAAAGAGAACGCAACAAGGTTTTACCTAAAGGCGTGGACTACTGGGACTTTGATTGTAAGTATGGTGCAACAGAACAAGAAGCGCAGGTTATTCACTTATCTGAAATCAATAAATCAATTGATAGTGGCGACCTAAGCAAAGATGCATCTTTCTATATCGAAGTGTTGGTAAAAGATGGCATTCGCGTGATCAGTGAAGAAGACGAAGATTTAGATTACGGCGAAGAATAATAATATCAGCAGGGAGTCTCGATACTCTCTGCTGATATTACCTATTACCGCAGTACAATCCCCCATCCCTGCTCATTCAAGTTAAACGTTTGCTTAACCTGCTAGCAAAGTAACACCGCTTAGTCATAACGGCCGTTGTGGTTATATTTTACTAACCGAATGCAAAACTACTGTTTGCGAGCGTTACCTGATAACATGGCGACCTAATTCATGCAGACCTCTGCAAACATGTTGAAAAAATAAATGAAGTTACACAAGATTGATGCTGTAGATTGGTTAAAAACCCTCCCGAATGAAAGCGTGGATCTAGTTATCACAGACCCACCTTATGAATCCTTAGAAAAACACCGTAAAATAGGTACCACAACCCGCTTAACAAATAGTGCTGGTTCGAGTAACCAATGGTTTAGTATCTTCCCTAACAGTGATTTCCCTGCATTAATTGAACAAATTTATCGAGTACTGAAAAAAAACAGTCACTTCTATTTATTTTGCGATCAAGAAACCATGTTTGTGATTAAACCGATAGCGGAAGAGCTCGGGTTTAAATTTTGGAAACCAATTGTCTGGGACAAATGCGTCATTGGCATGGGTTACCATTATCGTGCACGTTATGAATTCATTTTATTTTTCGAAAAAGGGAAACGTAAATTACAGGATTTAGGTATGCCAGATGTATTACAAGAAAAACGTGTTTGGCGTGGCTATCCAACCGAAAAACCGGTGCCATTAATTGAAAAACTCATTACACAAAGTTCAAGTATTGATGATCTGGTTATTGATCCCTTCTTTGGTTCAGGCGCAACCTTAGTGGCAGCAGCCAATCTAGGTCGGCAATCTGAAGGCGCTGATATTGCACTGGCTGCCCATGCGTTTGTTAATAACCGCATTAAACCGGTAGAAAAGGCATCATAATGACCATTGAAATAACTAATCTGCCAGTAACAGAAATAACCTGTTCGAACTGTGAAGCATGCTGTTGCCGCTTAGAAGTGATGCTTCTTACCGATACAGGCGTACCGAAACGTTACATATCAACAGATGACTGGGGTGGTGAAGTAATGGCGCAGGGTCATGATGGTTGGTGTGCTGCACTCGATAGAGACACGTTAATGTGCAGTATCTATGAAAATAGGCCTTGGGTATGTCGCATATTTGAAATGGCATCATTCGAGTGTGAAGAAGAACGTAAAGCGCATATGTAACTATACGTAAGTATATGCTCGCAATATCTGTGGGGACACAAGCAACCCACAGATTGATATAGAACAATTATCGGTATAAATGAACTCCTCCCTATACAAAATTAGTTAGTTTTTTCTAAAAACTGGTCAGACATCACTCCTATTTTTTCCATTCTTTTAACCTATTCACAACATGGCTCTCTTTTTATTTATATCACTATCTATATTTTTAGATTTGGAGGAATATAATTAGACAAGCTGTCACATAATGAATTTCTTCATCTGTCATAGAGTTACGTATTTTACAGGGATGAGCGAATATCGCTAATAGGATACGTTGAGGGTTACAAAATGGAATTATTTAATGAATCAAACGCATTAGACCTTTACATGCAACAAGTGAATAAAACCAGTGTCTTACTTACCAAAGAACAAGAGTACGATACTGCCATTGCAGTTCATGGAGGAGACCAAAAAGCACGTCAACGTATGATCCAGTCCAACTTGCGCTTAGTGATCAACATAGCTAAACGTTATCAACATACTTCATTATCACTTGTTGATATAATTCAAGAAGGTAATACGGGCTTAATTCACGCGGTTGAAAAATTTGATGCCACCAAAGGTTTCCGCTTTTCAACTTACGCAGTGTGGTGGATTAAAAACAATATCGAACGTTTTATCATGAATCAATCCCGTACGATCCGCGTACCTATTCATATCGGTAAAACATACAAACGCATTCTAAAAAATGCCCGTGAAAAAGTACTTGATCTAAAGTGTAATAATGACTTAAAAAAAGTTGCCATAAACTTAGAACTTGAATTCGATGAAGTTGTTAATGTACTTTCTTATTACTTCACTGAGGCCAGTCTAGATAAAACAATTGCAACTAAGAATGACTCAAATACAGCATTAGTCGATCTGATTGAAGACAGCTCTATTTGTAAACCGAATGATGAAATAGAAAAAACCGATACATCTAGCTATCTAATAACAGTATTAAATCACCTATGTGATCGTGACAGAGAGATCATCGAACTCAGGTTTGGTCTTGGTAGAGAAGATCCTATGACACTTAATGCCATTGGTGAACGTCTATTTATGTCAAGAGAACGTGTACGTCAAATTATTACGGCTAGTTTACAAAAAATTAAACCCGAGTTATTAGTCAACAGCGTAAACCAACAAGACTATCTAAACTAACTAATCTGAATCGCTCCTGCCGTTAATTATATTAGCCTTTCAAAGGGCTAATATAATGTCTCAATAGCTAAAAACTATCAATTTAAAACAAACAATCGAATTAACCTTTCACCTATAATCAGGTAAATTAGTTCCTTGCTACCGCCGGAGGATATATGTACCAATTAAAAAACAATACCTTAACCAATGTCGTAAGTTGTCCAGCGACAACACCGATCAAAGACGCAGCACTGGTTGTCGAAGGCGGTGGGCAACGCGGTATTTTTACAGCGGGTATCTTAGATAGTTGGCTAGCCCATGATTTTAACCCTTTTTCATTACTTATCGGGACATCCGCAGGTGCTCAAAATTTATCAAGTTACATGACGAAGCAATCAGGACATGCTAAACGTTCGATCATGCAACTATCCAAACACCCCGATTTTTTTGATATAAAGCGCCCGCTATCCGGACGTAATACGGTGGATCTAGATTGGTATTTTGATAGAGTTAACGACCCCGAGTATCAGCTCAATATGAACTGCGCACAAGCACAATTAAAAAACCGTCAACTGCTCTTTTCAGCGACTAATATCAATGGATTCTGTCCCGCTTTTCTTGAACCAACCGCAGATAATTGGCTCACCATGCTAAAAGCATCCAGTGCGTTGCCCTATTTGTATAAGAAAGGTGTAGCGATTGGTGACGGCCACTACGTGGATGGCGGAGTGGCATTGCCGATTCCAATTCAAGAAGCTTATCATCGCGGCGCTAAAAAGATCATTGTACTGCGCACTGTCCCTGCACATCAATATGTACAATCTTCGTGGGCGCATAAACTCAAGTCTTGGGTATGCAGCTCACAGCGCTGTCCAAAAGTATTGGATATCATCACGGGTCATGAAAACGCCTACAATGAGGCGCTAGACTTTATACAGTCACCACCAGAAGATGCGCAGATAATTGAAATCGCCCCATTAAAAACGTTAGCAAGCCGTATTCTTGGTAGCAGTGATGAAGCATTAGCGGCCGATTACAACATGGGCTACGAAATGGGCACCCAATTCTTATCGAGTCATCATGCCGCGTTATTTAGCGAGCACTAACGGCCATAGCGATAAATATCCAAGTCATTGCTATCAATATCAGGTGTAACACCGCTGATAACATCAGCAAGATAACGCGCCGAGCCGCACGCCATGGTCCAACCTAACGTACCATGCCCACAGTTAGTAAATAAATTAGCCATCGGCGTTTTACCAATAATCGGCGTACCATCGGGCGTCATAGGTCGTAATCCAGTCCAAAATTCAGCTTTGCTCATATCACCAGCGTTAGGAAATAAATCGTTTATCACCATCACTATCGTGTCTTTTCGAGATTCTGTCAGGTCTAAATTATATCCAGCCAACTCTGCTGTTCCAGCAACCCGAATTCGTTGATCAAAACGCGTCATCGCCACTTTATAGGTTTCATCCATCACGGTTGATACTGGCGCTTGGCTACTATCAACAATCGGCACCGTGAGCGAATACCCTTTTACCGGATAAATAGGCATAACTAAACCTTGCGGTGACAAGATTGGTGATAATAATGCCGATGAATAACACCCCATCGCGACCACATAAGCATCTGCCGTTAACTCACCCACATTGGTGCTGACTGACTTGATTTTGTTGTCACTATGGTTAAGTTTATTAACCGTTACATCAAATTTAAACTTAACCCCCGCAGCTTGCGCTAATGCTGTTAGCTGCTGGCAGAACATATAACAGTCTCCGGTTTCATCATCCGGTAGACGTAACCCTCCGACAATTTTATCTTTAACACCTGCCAATCCAGGCTCCACAGCAATACAAGCCGCAACATCTAACTCTTCATATAACGTGCCACTATCAGCCAATATTTTAATATCTTTGGCTATTGCAGCTAACTGTGACTCATGACGGAATACTTGTAATGTACCCAGCTGCCGAGCTTCATATTGAATGTCTTGCTGCTGACGTAATTCAATCAAACAGTCTCTGCTATAGTTGGCAATGCGCAACATCCGCGCTTTATTAATCTCGTAGCTATGTTGATTACAATTGGCTAGCATTTTTGCTGCCCATAAATACAAATCGGGTGACAGTCCCGGTTTTATTTTTAACGGGGCGTGTTTTTGCGCCAGCCATTTAATTGCTTTCACCGGTATACCAGGCGCAGCCCAAGGAGATGAGTAACCATAAGAAATCTGTCCCGCATTAGCAAAACTAGTTTCTTCAGCCCCCCTTGGCTGGCGATCAATGACAGTCACATCATGCCCAGCTTGCGCCAAATACCACGCTGACGTTAACCCAATCACCCCACAACCTAATACCATGACTTCCATTTTATACCGACTATCGCTAATGAATAATCGGCTAGCATAAGAGCGTTACATTTACTTAACAATCCATAAGTATTAACATTAGCCTTTAGTAAAACTAAACGCTGCATATGCGAAGAGATCCTTGATGTTAAAAGTGAACGATAATCTATTATCTGGTTTAGCCACATTTTCAGCCACCGCTAGCTGTCATAGTTTTACGCAAGCGGCTAAAAAACTACACCTCACCACAGGCGCGATCAGCCAACAAATAAAACAGTTAGAACAAACCCTTAAATTAACCCTGTTTGAGCGCCATTCTCGCGGTATTCGTTTAACTTCCGCGGGATATCAATTACATCAAGTCGTCGCACAAAGTTTAACGGATATTGGCGATGTCATTAGCCAGTTACAACAAGTTAATCGCCATGCTGGTGAGGTGCATCTTAAACTCACCCCGTCTTTTGCATATAAATGGTTAGTCCCCCGCTTACAAGATTTCTATCAACAATACCCCAATATCAAGATCCATACCTTTGCCGAAGGTGCATTGGTGGATCATACCGATACTAATTTTGATCTGGCAATCGATTATGGCCAAAGCCCCTATCAATCGAGTGATCAAAAGATTAACGCGGAATTGTTATTGGCAGAGCAGTTATTACCCGTGATGAGCCCACAATACATGGCTAATTTTGACTGGCATCATGCTCAGAAAGTGGTGGCATCGAACGATATTAAGCAGTGTCATAATAATGAACTCTGGCAGAGTATTACGCTGTTACATGATGCGATGCCTTGGCAGCACGCGGATAAAGACGCAGAATGGCAATTTTGGTTACAGCAGATGGCGGGCACAACAACAGGAAGACAAACGCTCAGTAAACACGGTCATTATTTTAACCGTACGGATATGGCAATGGCCGCTGCCGCTGCCGGCTTAGGGGTTGCCTTAGCACGCTGTGCACTGTTTAATAGCGGGTCAACCGCCGCCGATTTAGCCAAGGAAGGGTTAGTCTCACCTTTCAGCCCTATCGATGCAAACGCTGGATACTACTTGATTCAACATCATCACTCACCTGCCATTGAGTGCTTTAAAATCTGGTTAAAACAACAAGTTTTGAGCTCGCAACAACGTAAAAAATAAACGCGAAAATAATTACCAGTAGTTTTCAGAACTAAAGTGGCCAGCGCTGCGACGTGAGTGTTTTTGATAGCCAAGTTGCTTTAACACTTCACTCGTGTCTTTAACCATACTCGGATTACCACATAAATAGAAAAAACTACGTTCAGGCTTCAATGGCACCCCGGCTACATTAACCAATTCTCCGGTTTCTAAGAACGCCGGGATCCGACCGCGTAATGTCGCTTTTCTATTTTCTCGGGACACAATCGGCACATAATGAAACTTACCCTGATACCGTTCTTCAAGTTGCTGTATTTTTTCCTGATATACTAATTCTGCCGACGTTCTTACCGCATGAACTAATATTAGGTTCTCGAAACGCTGTTGCGTCTCTGCTTCATCAAGTAGTGCTAGGAAAGGGCCAATCGCGGTGCCAGTAGACAATAACCACAGATCTTTTGTATAACGCGGGATCTCATCCAGCGTCATAAAACCGGCAGGATTTCTACCCACATACACGTCATCGCTGACTTGCAAACTATCTAATCGCGAGGATAATTGCCCATCCGGAACGGTAATAATAAGAAACTCCATCACTTGTTGACCCCGCGCCTGATTCGGAGAGTTAACAAATGAGTAAGCACGACGAACCCACTCACCAGCATTATCACGCAGTGCCAGTTTAGTAAACTGACCAGCTGTATAGCGAGAAATATCGGCGGTGATCTGCAAACTGAATTCACTATCAGTCCAGTTAATACGCCCAGTAACTTCTCCTTTAACTAGACCATGTGGTATTTCCTTCATTACCGACCTCACAAATGTATATTATTGGTGGTAACTCCCTTAACTAAGGCAACGTGCGGTATTAATTAAACTCAGTCAGAGAGTTCTATTACGTATTATCTAGCGTTAACCATACTATAGATATAAATCTAATATAGGTTAACACTAAGTCATATGTCTACTTAAATTACACCAATTTAAACTGACTCACTAGCGCTGCAAGTTGTTCATTCGCTGTCGCAAGGTTTTTGGTACTCTCCTTTGTTTCCTCGCCATTTTTACTTAATACCAGCACCATATCTTGAATCGAATGCATGTTCCGAGAGATCTCTTCCGTGACTGAATTTTGCTCTTCCGATGCAGTAGCAATTTATGCGATAACTTCCAATACCTCTGCAATCTGCTGAGTATTTTTATTCATGGTATGAATACTTGCTGATGCACTCCCCATCTCTCGAACCCACGCCATCACACTACTCGATGCATCCACGACCGAAATTTTAGAGGCCTTAGCTTCATCATTCGCACTCAAGGTATTCGATGCGGTCTGCACCGCATTTTGCGCAATAATATCGGCAGCGGTGCTCATTTCGGTAATTATTAATAAATACTCAGCTTAGCCTGAACGGGTGACGCACTGTTGGCATATATATTCGAGATGGTTTGTCTGAAAGTATTAATTTCTGTGCGTAATTAGCTTTGTTTTTATTGTTATTTTAATTATTATTTTTTTCCTGATGCTGGCTTACAGCCAATGTTAATTTTTTAACTTTAGGAAAAGAACACGCAGAATCCTTTAACGTTGATCACAACTATAAAACATTTTATATACTTTGACAGACCTCACGTTTCATATGAAAAAACACATATCCTCGGGTGCATATCAAACAGAAAGTGGTTAAATACCAACATAACCTTACTAAAATCAGTGTTTTGAACTTTATTTATCATGTGGTTAATTATCGCTTACGAGTTATAAGTTATAAGTTTACGGTATTTCCTATTTACCCCCTTGCTCCAATAATATAAACAGAGGTAATAACAAGGGGCCAATATGCTTATTAACAAACTCATCATGCTGCTGGTATGTTTATCCATATTATTGTCAGTCTTCACGAGTGGATTAACGTCATCAGCATTAGATCTCGTCGCATTTTCTTTATTGATAACCTATCTATTAAGAAAAAATAAAGACGAAAAAACGATACTGTTACATAAAAAATAAAATATAAGTCAGCGAACTAACACTGATCACGATCCAAAGTAACACACCGAGTAGTAATGGTTTGACACCTGCATCTCTTATTTTTTGCACTGTGATCCCCGCGCCGATCAAGAATAAACACATCACTAATACTTGTTTAGAGGCACTAAAAATACCTTGATATAGCGACTGGTAATCCGGCAGTACATACGCAATGAAGATGGCAAAACAATAGAATAAGATGAAAAACGGGATCGTTAATTTTTTACTGTCACCTTTAAATAGTAAGGCACTGATAAAAGCCACCGGTACGATCCACAATGCGCGCGCCAACTTTAATGTTGTCGCCGTTAATAATGCTTCATCGCCATAAGCAGAAGCGGCACCGACAACAGATGACGTATCGTGAATTGCAATCGCACTCCAAACACCAAAGGCATGTTGACTCATTTCCAATAGGTGACCAATCACAGGGAAGAGAAATAAAGCCACAGAGTTAAGAATAAATACGGTCGCTAACGCTAATGATGTTTGATCATTTTTGGCATTAATGGCGGGCGCAATAGCGGCAATCGCACTACCACCACAAATCGCCGTACCTGCAGAAATTAAATACCCGGTCTTTTTTTCAATTTTAAATGCTTTAGTCAGGATCCAGCCAAGTATTAACGTACAAAAAATCGAAGTAACGATAATGCCCAGCCCATCTTGGGTCGCGACAATCGCTTCTTCTAAGTTAATCCCAAAGCCCAAGCCAACAATAGAGTAAGCGAGGGTTTTTTTAGTTATCACGCTTAAATTAATATGTTTAGGCACTAAACCTAGTGTGGCTAGCGTAAAACCCAGCACTAACGCTACAGGTGATGAGATAAGCGGTGTTAAACATAAAAAGCCAATAACAATAAATAACAAATCTGTCTTTTGGAATGAATAATGGGCAAGTGATTTAAACATAAGGACTCTCTATTTATAAGAGTCATCAGTATAACCTGTCATCTTGGTTAAAAACATCAGAATGAAGTGAACGTGATGTTCATTTAAATTGAACATCAATGAATAATATCAATGTCATAAATCGCGATGAGGCAGGCTACGAATATAACCAATCGAGCTGAAAAACAATAACGAATAGCCTAATAATTCAGTGCCTTCTTCAACGATATCTTTGGCTAAACGAATATAATGATCAACAAGGATCGCTTTCCACAACTCTCCCATACCAAATAAGCGCGAAAAAACAAGGATGATAACTAAAGCTACAACAATACTTTGAAAATTACGATGACGCGTAAACTGAGCGAGCCCTTCTAATGTGTCACGGTTATTCCTTGATGCATACAAGCTGCATGTGACAAAAACCAATAACGCGGGGTAAAGCCAAAATCCATGCACTATCTGATCAAAAAAACTATCTAATTCACGAATCAGCATACAAGTGAAAAAACCCATGACCAGCACATGAAAATGACGATTACCTTTATCTATTTTTACTGCATAGGCAAAACTACACGCAACTGAAAAAATCAATACTTGCTGATAATACTCAGTTAAAGAGCGCTCGCCAACACCGTGTTCTAATACCATCACATCCAAAAATATAGTTAAACATACAGCCGCGACAATCAGTATTAATAAAATAAACTGTACTATTTCTTGTTGAATCGTTTTGATTGTAGGTGAAGAGGAATAATGAACTTGCATAATGAGCTCCTATTGAACTTAAATTTAGTAGCGTCCCAACGTGACTAGCATAAATCAGAGAATAAAGATGTGCAACATACTACAAATATAATTAAATACAATTAAATACATTAAAATAGCAGTGGACTGGTATATTTACCAGTCATACGCCTACCTCGTTGTTAGTGCAAAATTATCTGTAACCACGATTAAGTCAACTTTCGTAAATAGTGGGGTGCTATAGTAATAAGGTAGTTATTGACGTTTACTTTCACTCTTGAGGAAAACCTATGCTAAATGAGAATCACGCACTTATTTTTGACTTTCCAGAATTAAAACAAGATATCGTATATTTGACCCATAAAAATGAAACGTTTAGAGAAAAATCAAAACAATATCACGTGCTCGATTATGACATTCGCCAATTAGAAATGGATGGCAGTCCGACGGGTGATGAGCACATGACGCAGTTAAAATTACAACGTGCCAATTTAAAAGATGTGTTATATAAGCAACTAAAACAACACCATGACGAAGTCATAGCGGCCTCTTAAAATAACGAAGCGGATCTTATGGTTCGCTTTTTAATTCAATCAATTAAAATGTCTTATGCTGTAATTTACAATCACGTTGACGAAGAAGAAAGGAAACGCTCAATGTCACTGCCAATTTTATACTCATTACAAAACTGTCCTTACGCGATGCGCGCACGACTGGGGTTATTACTCGCCCAACAAGCCGTGATGTTACGTGCCGTGGTAATGAAAAATAAACCGGCTGCAATGCTCGCGGTATCACCGAAGGCGACAGTACCAGTATTAGTACTTGATGACGGTACTGTTATTGACGAAAGTTTAGACATTATGATTTGGGCGTTGCATCAGAGTGATCCATTAGACTTACTGCACAGAAATGAACCCGAAGCATATCCAGCCATGCTCGCCCTGATTGACATTCACGATACGGTGTTTACTTCCGCATTAAGTAAATACAAATACGCGGTACGTTACCATACCGATAATGAAGTTGAGTTACGCAGACAATGTGCGGTTTATGCAACCATGCTCGAATCGCATCTAAGCCAACATGCTTATTTAATAGGTGACAAAGTCAGTTTGGCTGATTACGCAATTTTACCGCTCATCCGTCAGTTTTCCCGTGTTGATCGCCAGTGGTATTTGCAAGCTCCCCTACCACACTTACGTAATTGGCTGAATAAACATTTACAAGATCAACGCTTTGCTAAAGCAATGGCGAAATACCCGCAGTGGTTAGAAACTAACGAAGAATTTTTATTTGGACATGCCGACTAAAAACAACAAAGGGCAAACATAATATCAATTATGTTTGCCCTTATCGTTAGTTTGAACGACAATGAAAAATTAAGCCACCTCTTTCACTACATGCACATCACTTATCTGTGTGTTCGTTTTATCTGTTTTAGCTGCAGACGATTTTGCTGATTGCTCTGCTAATTCCGCTTCTAACATCGCTTCTACATAACCTGGAGAATGTGTTGCGCCTGAAATCAAACGGTACATTGCAGGGATCACGAATAACGTAACCAAGGTCGCAAACGCCATGCCGAAGAACACCACAGTACCCACAGCAATACGACTTTCCGAACCAGCGCCAGTAGACAAGATCAATGGCATAGCACCCGCTAACGTGGTAAATGCGGTCATCAGAATCGGACGTAAACGACGGGCAGACGCATCTATAATAGCTTGTTCAATTGCTACACCACGATCACGTAGCTGATTGGCAAATTCTACAATTAAAATACCATTCTTAGTCACCATACCAATCAACATGATCATGCCAATCTGACTGTAAATATTCAGACCACCCCCCATGACATACAAGCCTAAGAAGCCACCAAACACGCCCATAGGCACAGTGAACATCACCACCATCGGATTAATAAAGCTTTCAAACTGCGCCGCTAATACTAAATAAGCCACCAGCAGCGCTAAACCAAACACAATTAAAATACTACTTTGGTTTTCTTTAAAGTCTTTTGACTCGCCAGAATAAGCAATGGAAATATCACTCGGTAATGATGCAACGGCTTGCGCATCCAAAAAGTCCAAGACTTCACCTAAGGTATAACCGTCACCTACACTACCGCTTAGGGTAATAGATTTTTGCTTATTGCTGTGCGATAAACGATTTGCCGATGCAACCTCTTCGATTGTGGTAATGGTATCTAACGTGATCAAATCACCTTTAGCACTACGAATATAAATCTGACTTAAATCGTTAACGTTATTAAAGCTATTTTCATCACCACGCAGGTAAACATCATATTCTTCCCCACGTTCGATATAACTGGTTTCACTGCGGCCACCGAGCATGATCTCTAACGTTGTTGACACTTCATCAACACTGATGCCCAGTTCGCCAGCACGTTCTTTATCGATAGTCACCACCAGCTCAGGAGTTTTCTCTGAATAGTCCAGATCGCCGCCGACTAATACGCCGGCTTCTTCTGCTTTGGCTTTCAGTAAATTCGCCCATTTCTCTAGTTCCGAATAATCAGAACCACCGAGTACAAATTGCACCGGATCACTCGATCCGCCACGGAAACCAGGCATCATAGGACGTACCATCACATCGGGAATATCTTTTAACGCTTTTGCTACCATGCCTAACGCTTCACCTGCGCTAACACTACGGTCTGCCCAGTCTTCAAGAATGATGATCACAAAGCCGGTTTGATCCCCAGCACGGCCACCAAATGCAGGTGCTTGGGTACTAAACGATTTAATAACACCTTTGCCAACCAGCGGTAATAAGCGCCTCTCAACAATATCCATATTTGCGGTCATACGGTTGAAACTGGTGCCTTCCGCACCTTTAACAAACACAAATAATACCCCGCGATCTTCTTGTGGAGACAGCTGTGATGGCACTTGTTTCATTAAAATGAAGCTCCCCACCACACAGGCGATAATAACCACAGGCGCAACCACGCGATATGCAATTGCTTTGGTGACAAGACTACGATAAGCGTTTTCTAAGCGCTGGAATAATCCTTCCATCCACACACTAAAACGACTGGTTTTTTGCTCTGATTTTAACATCTTACTGGCAAGTACAGGGGTTAGTGTCAATGCAATCAACGACGAGAAAATCACTGACATTGCGAGTAATACCGAGAACTCGGTAAATAACAGCCCCACCATACCATCCATAAACGAAATAGGCAGGAACACCATAACCAATACCATGGTGGTTGCAACTACCGCAAAGCCCACTTCTCGCGTGCCTTTATACGCCGCTAATAATGGTTTTTCACCTTGCTCAATGTGATGAAAAATATTCTCGATGACCACAATGGCGTCATCCACCACCAAACCAATGGATAAGATCAATGCCATTAAAGTAATTAAGTTAATCGAAAAACCAAAATAATAAGCGGCGATAAATGACGAAATCAAAGAGACAGGCACAGTAACGGCTGGGATCAACGTTGCACGCGCCTGACCAATAAAGATGTACAAGACTAATACCACCAAACCACCGGTGATAAATAGCGTACTATAAACCTCCGAAATAGATTGGTCGATAAACACGGTAGAATCGTAATCCACAGTCAGACTCATACCTTCGGGTAAAAAGGCTTGCATCTTATCGACTTCTGCACGTACCGCAGACGCGACATCTAAAGGATTGGCATCCGATTGCGTGACAATACCCAAGCTCAGGTTAACGATACCGTTACTTTTAAATGATGAACTCTCATTTTTAGCGCCGACATACACTTGGGCGACATCGCGTAAATACACCAGAGAACCATCACTGGTCGTGCGTACGACAAGGTATTCAAAGTCTTGTGGCTCGGCATACAAACGAGCGGTACGCACTGACATTACCGTGGTATCGTTACGTACTTCACCACCTGGATTCTCAACGTTTTCAGTTTTTAATGCATCGACAATATCACTGGTGGTAACCGCACGGCCAGCCATTAAATCAGGAAACAACTTAACGTACATGACCTGATACAATCCGCCGGATAAATCAACCGAACTCACGCCAGAGATCAAGCTAAAGCGATCTTCCAATACCCGTTGGGCATAATCGGTAAGCTGAGTACGATCCATTTCGGTGGAGTTTAAATTAATATAAACCGAGGGTTCACCACTGCCGTTATCTTTCGATACGATGGGATCATCGGCTTCATCCGGCAAGCTACGCTGCGCTTTGGCAACCGCATCCCGAATATCACTGACACCTTCGGTTAAGTTCCAGCCCAGCTCAAACGTCACCGTAATACGCGACATACCATTACGGGTAACCGATTTTACTTCATCGATACCACTAATACCGGTAATTTGATCTTCAATCACCGAGGTGATCTGGCTTTCCATAATAGAGGCCGCAGCACCATCATAACGTGTCATCACGGTGACAACAGGGCTTTCAACATCCGGCATTTCGCGTACCGCAAGTTTACTAAACGACACTGCGCCAAAAATACACAGCAATAAGCTGAGTACAATCGCAACAACCGGTCGTTTAACTGACGTATCAGACAACCACATTAGTTAGTCTCCTGTTGACCAGTCAAATCATTCACTTGCAGTCCGTTACGCATATTAACCAGACCTTGCACAACAATTCGGTCGCCAATATCGAGTCCATTTTCAATCAATACTTGGTTAACAATACGTGCACCTAAGAATACTTGAGTTCGCGTAACACGTTCATCTTCACCGACAACGTATACAAAACGTTTTGTGCCTGAGTATTCTATTGCTTGTACTGGAATGATAGGTTCGTTGATCACCGGAAAAATCACACTTGATGACATCATCATGCCTGGTTTAAGGCGGTTATCAGCATTTTCAAAATTAACGCGTACACGTAAATTTAATGTATCAGGATTAATACGAGAATCAATGGCAACGACCTCGCCTTTAAAACGCTGGTCAGCCCATGCACGACTTGTTGCCGTCACGACCATGCCCGTTGATAATTGCGATAAATAACGTTCTGGCACTGCCAGATCAAGCTGCATTATCGATAAGTCATCCAGCGTTAACAGCTCAGTACCAATTGATACCATCTTACCGCGACTAAAATCTAATAAACCAACTGTACCAGCAAAAGGTGCGGTTAAATAATGATCATCGACATTGGCTTGTGCTGCCGCTAAACGTGCTTTTGCAATAGCCACTAATGTCGTTTGTGCATACACTTCGGTTTGCGTGATAGCGTTACTTTTTACCAGCGTTGCATATTCATTTAGCTTACGTTGTTCATCAGTAAAATAAGCTTGAGCCTCAAGCAAGGCCGCTTGTGCTTTACTATCATCGAGTTGCACTAATAACTGCCCTGCTGTCACCGTTTGATTAGCAGCAATGTTGATACTATCAACCTTACCTGCAACTTCCGGTGCGACGCTGACAAATTGTACTGACTGTAACTTACCGATTAACGAAATAGATTGTGAAACTTCGTGATATTGCACGGTATCGGTATAAACAGAAACCACACGTTCTGGGCCTTTCCCCCCTTTCGCGCCTTTGGCCTGGACTGGAATGGTGTAACTAGAAAAACTAAACATCAGTGCGCTAATGATCGCAAGGGAGGTGGTACGTTTATGCATTATATCTCTTCTATAAAAATGAGCGTGTCTGCCTTCATCCATGAATAGCAAATCTACAATTTTGATACCGTATAATACCGCAAAATAGGCAGGGAAATATGGAGAAAATGAGGAGATTAGGGTCAACTAGTGTAAAGTTTGTCAAGATCAAGATGATATTATAAAAACTATTATTTAACCGTGAACATTAACGATAAAGCGCGTCAATTTCACCATTTTTAATGCGCATATTCACCCGCAATAGAGCATGTTGGGCAATTTTCAACACGTCTTTCATGCTCTCATAACAAGCTTGCTCATGCTTACCATAAGCAAAGAAATTTAACGTCACTTGATAACCCATACCGCCAGTATCCGGTTTATCACCCAACGCCAAATAGCAGGTTGGTGATTGCGACAAACCAATCGCGCCAGCGCTGAAACTCGGTTTCATCGACGATGCCATTGATTGAATATTATTCATTAACCAATGAATACTTTTGTCCTGACAATTTTCAGGAATATCGCGGAACAAGATCATTAACCGCGCACTGCATTTCTTCGCATACGGGTACTGCTGATCGGTATTATCTTCAGCGGCATTAAACACACAGTCGTTACTTTCCAATAACGAGCTGGCACCATTCACCCATTCAATTAAGCTATAAAACTGTTCAACAAAATCCCACTTTTTAAACGGTAACAGATCTTCTAATGCACTACGGATCAACTGAGGCTGTAATTTAAAATCCATATATACACTCGACTCATCCGAAACCATACTCGTCCACGGATGAGATCTTAACGCTGAGTTATCAATTTTTTTGGAAATATAAGCGTCCACAGTTGCTGCCTTTGTTGGTTAACCCCATATTACTTCAAGATATGTGGGTAAATACGGTAATGAGAATTGGATTTTAACAGTGTTCCAGCGATATATTAAAAGTTTTATCCGCTAAATTTTTGTTATCGAGTTCAATCGTCATACGCCAATTAATGCGATCAATAATACCGATGACGAACGCTTGTGGAAAGATCTAAAGCATCACCCTACAAGGACAAATTAATTACCGCTGCTCAAGCAACTTAAAAATATCGCGATATTAAACGGCTTTTGCATAAAGACAATATCAGAATGACATTCACTGCCTGCTATCTCATTTTTATCATTCGCCGACAAAATAACATATTGGGTTTGCGTATTAGCTTGAATACATTTCATTTTGGCAATTAATTCCAAGCCATTCATCTCATCTAACTGATAATCAACAATCACAACATCGGGTTCGGTATTCACCAATTGGATTAACGCAACTTTCGAGTTATTCGCGCAAACCGTATTAAACTGCTGTTCTGCCAGCATCGCGCTGCATACTTCCAGATTAAAGCTGTTATCGTCGACAATTAAAATATGCATATCACCATAATTAACGGGGCTTAACGGTTGCGATAACCTTGATGGATCAAACTGACAGGGGAAGTGCAGCATAATTTTAGTGCCTTCATCCTTCACACTGTGCAGCCTTAGCTTGCCACCAATCTGGGTCAGTAATTGGTTACAAGTATAAATCCCTAGACCAATACTCGAGACTTGTTGCTGCTTCGACTCGGTATCGACCGAAAAAGGGTTAATTAACAATTCCTTGGTTGATGCTGACATACCAAGTCCAGAGTCTTGGATCAAAATACGTAAATAATAACCCCGGATGATTGATTCCTCGTTAAACGCAGGGCGCTGGCATATATCAACATGGCAACTTACGGCCTTACCCGTACTGTACTTCAATGCATTATTGAGCATGTTAGTAATGACTTGAAATAACTTAGAGCTATCCACACTGATTGTTTTAGGTAATGTATCACTGACATGGAAATTCAGTGTTTTTCCTTCAGGCATACTCAATTTGTTATAATAATCTTTGATATTATTGAAGTATTGCAACGTATTAATCGGCGTTCTTATCTCATGATTAATACTCGATACCATCGCGACAACTTGCCCGTGAATATGCTCAACCATACAATGTAATTGTTGACGCCTTGTTATCACTTCAATCTGTGCATCAAGCTCAATAGATAAATAACGGCATATTCCTTAAGCTGATGTTTTAACGCATTCAGCTGGTCATCATTTTCAACTGATCCAGTTTTCGAGCTAATATTAACAAGCTCTCCGACTAAGGCTTGGTATAAAGGTAACCGCCTTTATTGACGATAATGACAGAAGAAATGACGCAAGTTATCACTGATATCAATGACCATTAGCGGCAATGTCCTTATGCAGATAACGATTGACCCAGGCAGTTAAATAACGGCCTTCAATCGGCGGGCTATATAAATAACCTTGCGCGATATCACAACCCAGTTCAGCTAAAATATTAAGCACGCTTTCAGTCTCAATACCTTCGGCAACGACACTCACCGACATTTTTTTAGCTAAGGCGATCGTCGACTCCACAATGAGGTGGTGTTGTTCATTGGTATCAATATCACAGACAAAAGAGCGGTCAATTTTAATTTCATTAAAAGGAATGGTATCTAAACGTTCATAGGTCGAATAACTTTTACCAAAATCATCCAGTGAAATACCAATGTCATTAATAATCAGTCTGGCGATAGAATTCAATACACTGGCTTGATTAATAATTGCTTGTGATTCGGTCAGCTCTAACGTTAATTTGATATCAGCATGTGCTTGTTTATGGCGGATGATGTAGTCAATCAAGTTATCGCAACTTAAGTCTTCGGCGGTAACATTAATCGATAGTGTATAACTCGATAACATCTTTTCATGAGCCCAAAATTTGAATGCTTTCGCGATAATTATCTTAGTAAAATCAACATTTAACCCCGCTTTATCAATCAAAGGTAAAAACGTATCGGGATAAATATAACCATTTTCATCATACATTCTGGCTAATACTTCAAAGCCGATAATAGCGTTACTTTTCATATCTATTTGAGGTTGAAAGCAAAGTAATACTTGTTCATCGGCAAACAGCTGATTTATGTCATAATCAGAGACACTTACCGGTGATTTAACGACCATTTGATGGTCGTGCTGACGTTGCAAACGTGCTGTTTCCGCTAATATAAAGTCCATATTAATCGGCTTTTCAAAAACGCCGACGAGGTTCAGTTTCAAACTACTGGCAATACTACCCACTAACGCCAAAGTTCGTTTATTCGAAGAACTAATCACAGCGAGGGGAATATCGGCATAACTCGGGTGCTCAGATAAAAAATTAATCACCTCCATGCCATCACAGTTATCCATTTTCAAATCCAAGATCAGTAAATCAATATTACCTTCAATAGCCACAATCGCTTCAATACCTTGATTTGCATCTTCAGCTTCAAACGTCTGAAAATCATGTTCGAAGCTACTCTCGATAAGATCGGCTTTAATCGCTTCTCGGACAAACTTTTGGTCATCGATAATCAAAATATTCATAATTACTCCGCTATATACCGACATTCGTGGATTGTAATTCTCGTGTTGCTATCACAGAAAGCATCAACATATTTCGGTTTGCCATGACTTCAGAACGACTCATAATAAACGAATAGTTCTGAATGATTTTAGATTGATGTTCAATTGGTTTAACTTTAAACATGGGGATCTTCATCTGCATTAATTTTTGTTTCAATTTGCTATCACAAGTACTAAAACTTAAATATTCAATCGCTTTATCTGTCGCTAACTGATTAAGGTAAACAGACATCATATGATTATCAATGGCAGGTGAAACACCAAAAGAAGACAGTACCACCAATACATTCGCGCGCTCTTGTTTCGCAACATTCAGTAGTTCCATAATACCGATAGTGCAATTCATGAACTCAAATAATGCTTTGGTATTTACTTTACAAAACAGGCAATGCCCTACTAATTGGCTGGAATTGCAAAATGCCGAGACTAAATTAAGCGGTTTTAGTAATGCTGTTGAGGTTATTTCTTGATGTATCGGTAATAAACGCGGGTTACCTTCATACATTAAGCAAAGTTTTAACATCGATGCAAAATCAACGTGGTCAGGCAGCATTGACTTGGTATGGTATTGATCATTTTTATAATACGGATGTGCTGCTTTGTCATTTTTTCCGTTACCCGAAAGCTGAATGGCATATAAGCTTTCTTTGACAAAATCAAGATCTGAACTATAGATATTAAACAGATCATCACCAAACACTTCGGCTATTTCTGACTGTTTTGTTAAAGACGGTGTGTTAATACCACGTTCCCAACGACTAATTGAGATCGTATCTAAGCTATCAAAAGAATGACTTCTTTCATTTAATAACGCCCGTAACCCTTCTTGTGAAAGGTTATGCTCTGCGCGTATTTTTCTTAAAAAACTTGAGAATACCCTCATTATTATTGTTTTTGGATAAGAGTATTTTTTAAATTCCATCTTCGCTTCCAATTATATCTAATGCCCTTATCACTAACCTAAGCACTGTCATTGCTCAACGACATTAAACACTAAGTTTGAAACAAAAACACTATCAATTTATAAAAAACTAAATATATGTTTATGTATGCACTAGTTCCACAGTAATACTTTTAATTTCTTTAAAAACAATGCCTACATGCTAAGCAATATCACCACTATCTCAACGACTAGGCAGATATTTTTACATATCCATAAAATATTACTCTAGCGTGAAGTGTGCCAGATCGTTATGTTCATCACGCGGTAATGGAGCGCGGCAGAGCGCTATGTCAACACGTTTAAATTAAATGAGCATGGCGTTTATGATATGAAAAACACTAACGATAAACCAATGAATCGACTGCTCCCTGTCCACTATGAACCCCGCCTTCCATAACGTTCGCCGGTTTACTCCGCACTAAATACCCCGCCACAGCATCATCAATAGCAACACCATCAATGTTGACGGTAAAAATACCGATTTCACTGATCATATCGCCAATCATGCTCGCTTCACCATTGCGAATAATCATGGTCGGGTGCGAACGAGGCAGGGGCACGATTTTGCGCATCAACGACCAAGACTCATACTCAGCTTCATCAAGTGTTCTTAGTTTAGTCACAATATCCTCACCAAACACACAATGACCACCACCTTCGCCCTGATTCTTCAATACCCAATTATCGAGTCCAGTTGTCATCAAATGCGCAATTGAATCAGCATGCAATGGCAGCATCTCACCAAAAAAGGGTTTAATGGTGAATGCTTCTTGCTCAGTTAACCCAAATTTCATCAGTGCTTGTGCAGGTAAATTAGATAACAACATTTGTACCCGTTTACTCGATGCCAGTTGCTGAGCGATGGTCGCATTCATCGCAATATCATGCTGCTCTAGCATCATCCGAACCGACATCAATGTTCTGCAGCAATACTTTTCGATAATGGTTTTATCATAATAATCACACTGCTGATAACCGGCACGCAGATAGACCACATCAATTGGCTCATTATTTAATAACAGACGATGGTTATCCCCTGTCGACAATTGGCCGTGTAACTCGGTAAATGTTTTCCTTAACGTGCGAATACCTTTTGCATGTAACGCATATTCTAATAAACGCTGGTCATAGACATTATCTTCAT
Organism: Moritella yayanosii; assembly: GCF_900465055.1. Lineage (NCBI taxonomy): Bacteria > Pseudomonadati > Pseudomonadota > Gammaproteobacteria > Alteromonadales > Moritellaceae > Moritella > Moritella yayanosii. The sequence goes on from NZ_LS483250.1 coordinate 2,049,817, forward strand.
GCGCTTGCACTACCATGACAAACGTCGGTTTACCCGCATCATTGTGTTTTTGTTTAATCATACGTGCAGACTTGGCGATACCATCCGCGAGTTTTTCGATTGCATCATTCGCGATAAATTCAGGCTGAATTTGTGTGCCTGGTTGGTTCTGAGAATGATGATGCTCTACATAAGTTTGAAATAAATCAGCATGCTGCGCCGCAATGTAACGATGCAATTCAGATGCGCGTTGACCAAAAGGCCCCATACCAGCAGCAATCCCATTAAACTCGATCAACTTAGGACCTAATTGCTGATCATCCATAAAGTCAGTTCTCATGATCAGTAAAGGCGTCGCTCGACGAGATTGGGTTAACGATAACTTATTATGTAATGTTAATAATGCCGAAAATAAAGGATCTGTATCGGCAATAGGTGCTATAGCTTGTTGAATAAAATCGTCATCTTTGGAAATAGCATGTAATAATTGACCAAACAATCCAGCCGCCTGCTGCAGCCCCTCAAAACGTACTTTATCGATACTGCTTGGCGTTAAGGTGAACGGGCAATGCAAACTACTGGCATTACTTTGCTTGAACACTAACGAGTGCGCGAATGCCCATTCAACACTATCTGTAACCGCTATTTCTACATTATTCATACTGTCGACCCCGTTGCAAACAACGTTAAAGCATCACCAATAATCGATGCCAACTATTTCCATAAAACTGGTAATATAGATTGGCTGGTTTTAACTGTCAAATATATTGCCATAAATGCAGAACTATATGAAGCACAAAAAAGACAGGAAATTAAAAACACCACTCAGAATAGGTGGTGTAAAAGCTTAATAAAAACAATAGTTAAAACCATAATTTAAAAAACAGTTAAAAATGTACTAACACTGCTTTTCGTTACCAATGCTGTCATTGCAAATAGTGTTCTTCACTTCATCAATACAACATTCATCTTGTAAAAAACCAATCACAGATTGTAATTTTTCATATTCAGCCACACAGTACAAAGTACGTCCTTCACGGCGCTGTGACAGTAATCCTGCAGACGCTAAGCTAGCGATATGGTGTGATAACGTCGACCCTGGAATGGATAATTGTGATTGCAAACCACCCACAGCAATACCTTGATAACCGGCGCGAATAATACTTTTAAAAATAGTTAATCGCGTTGGATGCCCCAGTTCTTTCAGCGCTTTCGCAATTACATCAATATCCATTATTTATATCTCCACCATACCCGTTAACAACATATATTTCGATACTAGCAGAAACATATGTGGGATGCCAACTGAACCAACAAAGGGCATCCTCATACGCTAGCTCAAATCCATGGTATAACGTTTAAGTAATTCCATTGGCACTATCTCTAATGCGCGTATATGAGTTCTTTTTAAATACACTCTAGGCGCCATCTTATCTTCTAACGCTTGTAACCAGCGCGCGGCACACAAGCACCAACGATCACCCGCTCGCAAACCGTGAAAACCAGATTCTGGCACCGGTGTTGATAAATCATTACCTTTAAAACGCGAGTATTCTAAAAATTCAGCCGACACTTCAATGCACACCGTATGCGAACCCGCATCTTGGCTGCAGGTATTACAGGCACCATCACGATAAAAACCAGTCATAGGATCATCGCCACATAATTCCAACGCTTCGCCAAATACATTGACTGAATCATACATTTCCATTACAAACGCCTTTTATAGTAAGAGTTAGATTACTTAGAATTAAAGTAAAGTTGAAACTTGATAACCCTAGCACTTATTATTTTAACCGTCTATGGTGCGTGTTTGATGATGTCATTACGCCGCTATTAGCAATCGCGTAAATAGTCTAGCAATCGTGTCAATAGTCTAACAATCGCTTATAATGACCTTTTAATGCGTTCTTGCGCATAGATACTATTCACGGCATAGGAAGATCATGGAACTCATTTATAACGGCCCTGTTGATGGCCCATTATTTGTATTTGCTCACGGTGCTGGCGCGCCTGCGAGTGCTGACTTTATGGAAACCATCGCCAAAGGATTAGCCTTACAGGGAATACGCGTGGCACGTTTCAATTTTCCTTATATGCAGCAACGTGTTGATAATGGTACTCGCCGACCACCAGAGCGTGCGCCGAAACTCATCGCCCAATACCAACAACTTATTGCCAGCATTGACCAACCTATGGTGATCGGGGGTAAATCAATGGGCGGACGCATGGCCAGTTTAGTGGCATCCGATCCAACGACAGATGAGTTATCCGTTAATTCAAAAATAAAAGGCATCGCCTGTTTAGGTTTTCCTTTTCATCCCGCCAATAAACCCGAAACATTACGCACCGCGCACTTCTCCTTGATTAAACAAGCGATTTTTATTGCTCAAGGTGAGCGAGATAAGTTAGGCACCAAAGAAGAAGTGGCGAGTTATGGCTTACCAGATAATATTGACTGGTTATGGCTAGAAGATGGCGATCATGATTTAAAACCAAGAGTAAAAAGTGGTTTTACCCATCGAGCTCACCTGCAGAAAACCATAGATAATATGGCGGCGTTTATTAAGCAGGTATTAGCATAGGTATCTTAATCGCTTTAATCTGCTAATCGGGGATCACAGCGCAGGTATCATATTTTACTCGGTTCATCGATATCTGGGTTTTAAAGTTTTTCATATTCGGGTCACTGTACAAGTAACGTTGGCAAAAGTCGTCATACTGCTGCATATTTTCAACCGTCACCAATAACACAAAATCCACTTCTCCGGTGACTTGATAACATTCTCTGACCTCGGGGGCCAAGCGGATATGTTTAATAAAGCCATCTTGCTGTAACTGGCGCAAAATGGCTTTATCAATCCGATCGAGAAACATAATTAACTTAACCTCAGTAAATAAGAAATATATAGAAATATTTGTACCTGATTATTGAAATCATTTCTAGCCGCTTGAATATAATAAACGCCATAACACATTAATTACCTCACAGACATGGAAACCGTCACATGCTAACAAGCTTAAAATCTTTATTTCTCGACGTTTGGCGTGTTTATCTCACACTGCTTAAAGTCATGGTACCCACGCTTATTATCGTTAAAGTATTAGATATGATTGGCGGCACTGTGTGGTTAGGAAAGCTGTTAGCACCGCTGATGAGTTTGGTTGGTTTACCCGAAGCGATGGGCTTGGTATGGGCAACCGCTATGCTCACCAATATCTATACGGGTATGGCGGTATTTTTTGATTTAGCTGGCGATAATCCACTCACCGTAGCCCAAGTATCAGTCCTTGGTATCATGATGCTACTGGCACATTCTTTACCTATTGAAGGCGCTGTCGCCAAGCTTACGGGTATCTCTTGGTGCGTGACCTTACCACTGCGTATTGGCGGCGGTTTTATACTGGGTATGATCACCAATCAAGTGTACCTATTGGGAAACTGGCGACAGCAACCTGCCGAGATAGTGTGGCAACCGACACCCGCATCATCCAGCCTATTTGATTGGGGCATAGCGCAATTAACCATGCTCGCCTCTATCTTTGTTATCATTGCTGCACTGATGATATTACTGCGGTTATTAAAATGGTGTGGGATCGAAAAAATCATGCAAACGCTGCTATCGCCATTTTTAAAAGCATTAACCATAGGTAAAGAAACCACCAATGTTTGTGTGATTGGTTTAGTTCTGGGCTTAAGTTTTGGTGCGGGGTTATTAATTGATGAGGCGCGTACAGGTAAAATCAGTAAGCGTGATATTTTCCTCGCGGTCTGCTTTTTAGGACTAACCCACAGCATTATTGAAGATACGCTCTTAATCTTACTGCTAGGTGCAGATGTGATGTCGATTTTATGGGGACGATTAGTATTTGGTTTTATTGTTATCGCTATTTTAGCACGCTGTATCAAGCAGGAAGCATACATTAAAATCAGATAAGCATTTACTCAATACATTTAAGGTCATCATTACGCTTAGACAAGCCTTTGAATGACGCCATCATGTTAGCTTTTTTTACAAACTGCTTAGGTGGCGTTATCACTTGTAAGCGATAGTCGTGTGATGAGGTTACAGTTGTCGTCATCGCGCTATTCACGTCAACAGGCGTAATAATAACCACGTTCAACTCGGGTGCGCGCGCCAAAATACTGGCCGCCGTCCCCAAGCCATTCTCGGTATGGAATTTACCGGCAATATGCATGACTTGTTTATTTTTACTAACTACAGACAGTTTATTTCTACTACCTAATAATGGTTTATTCGCGTTATCGGCTAAATAGTTAACAATGCTCTCAGCCATGGTTTCATCCCATGTCACTTGCGAAGCAAATTTATGCTCATTTTGGCTTTCATCGCCATGATGCATCGACGCCATAAAACGGGTTTTGTACGGTGAGTCTTGGGTATTGATATTCGCCGCTAACCACATGCGTTCATCCGCAGGTAATTTGTCCACATAGCTAATACCTGCTTTGCCGATACAACGGATGATATTTTTCGGTGCATTGGCAGCGATAATATCAATATTGTTACGCTTTGCTAACTCAACAAGTGGACGATAATCACTGGTATAATTTGGCCAGGCATTCGCTTGTTTTATTAGCGTCCCTTCCCCTATTTCACCCGCTAAGTAAGCATTCACAATCGCTTGTTTATCGCGAGTAAACTGTTCCATTGATAGGGTCACATTGCCGTTAGCCGCAATCATGGCTTGTAATAATTCAGTTTGAAAGCGATGAATACCAGCATGAGTATGCCACTCACCCACCAGCACCACATCGGCATGTTGAATGTCTGCAACAAAGTCTTTTAAATTAATATCCTGACCCGACGGCGACTGTAAATTATAATCATAGTAAGTAGTTACTTCCAATGACAGGTTCGTTTCATCTGCCGCAGACAAGAAAGAAGAACTTGTGCAACCAGCAAGTATGGAAACAAGTACCGCACAGATACAACTGCGTTTATAATTTTTAAATACACCTGCAAATGGAGAACCTAACTGAGTAAAAGTAAACATATAACACCCTAATAATAACGACCATAAATAGTAATGCATCTCATTTGTAATAGCGAATCATGTATTATATCGCCCTTTAAATAATCAGTATTCGTGCAGATATCGGGATGATCAATAAAGCCTAACGGGATTAATCATTACGCATCATCCCCCAATGAATGTGTGAATGAATGTATTTCATCATCGGTTAAATAACGCCACTGCCCGACGGCAACATCCAACTGTATTGCACCAATTTTTTCACGGTGTAGGCTCACAACCCGATTGCCCACAGCCGAAAACATGCGTTTTACTTGATGAAATTTACCTTCGGTAATTGTCAGTAATACTTCTTTTGAGCTTACAACGTCCAAGATTGCCGGACGGGTTAATTGCGGTTCGCCTTGTAATTGCACGCCATGGGCAAATTTAGCCGCGACATCATCGCCAATAGGACGAGATAAGCCGACTCGATAAACTTTCTGACAATGTTGGGTTGGGGTAATAATATTAAATGACCAACGGCCATCATCGGTCACCAGTACTAGCCCAGTAGTATCGGCATCTAAACGTCCGGCAACATGTAATTCTGATGCATTAGCGACATCGATATAATTAAATAATGACGGGTACGCTTCATCGATATTAGAACAAATGGTATCAGCGGGTTTATGCAAGAGGATGTAACGAGACGGCCTTGCGGTGAGTCTCTCGCCATTTAAACTGATGTGGTTATTTTCATGTACTTGTGTAGCAACATCTAAAATGACATCGTGATTAACCGATACACAGCCGCCAGTGATCATCGCGGTTGCGTCGGCTCGGGTTAACTCAGTACTCTTACAAACAAACTTATCAAGGCGCATTAACAACATTCTATAATCAAATAAAGATCGCTATTATCCGTGTTCTCATGATTAAGTAAAATAATTAATCTGCTTGCCCTCTTTAATATTTATAGAGAGGGCAAGTGATATTAACCACAACAAGATTTACTACATTTAGCTTGCTGCACTAAACACACGGTTTGCAATGAATGGCGTGTTGGCCAGTTTAGGGAACTGCTTGGCAAGCGCTAATACAGCCAAATCAACGAATGGTTCAACAATAATGACCGTCATGTAGGCTAATCCAAAAGAAGAGATAGAGGCGACATTTTCAGCACCAAAACCTTGACCATAGAACGCCCAAAAACCAACCCAAGCAACGATACCACCTTGGTAAGCAGTAGAGAGTTTAAATGCTTGTGAATAAGACAGGTCTTTATAAGCCGTTTTAGGATCAATGATCTTTTTAGCCAGATAGGACATAACAACTAGCGGCATAATTAACGTCGTTACATTCATGCCAAACTGAGGTAAATCAAACGGTGCAAAAAATACCCCCTGAATTAACAAGCCCATAATAAGACCAATGGCAGCAGGCGCAATCCCAAAGATAAGGAGTAATGTCGACCCCATAATGAGATGGACTTCCGATACCCCAACAGGTTCATGTGGCAACACTTCAAAAGACAGAAAGACACAAATAATGGCGAGTAACGACTTGAATAATAAAGACGTCATCCCCTGGTCTTTAATATGTTCCCAGGTAAATTTGGCACTTAATCCAATCGCTGCACCAGCAGAAATATAAGACAGTCCAACTTTACTTGCTTCAACCATTCCTGGTTCAATATGCATAACTTTTCCTCGTAATTTAAAATATAATAAAATACGAAAGAACGACGACAGAGGTCAACTATAACTAGCATATGAAAAATATAATTAGAATATGTAAATATAACTAAAATATGTAGCTAATAACCACTTGCCCAAGCCCTCCGCTTGTTCACGTTATTCTTAAATTCTTAAGGTCGGTCTCCGGACTTATGAATAATAAAACATTCAATTACCGTTGCGGGGGCAGCGTTGGATTCACACCAACTTCCCTGCTAAATTTAAGTAAAAAATCAGCACCAGAAGAACAGGCAAGGAAACTACACACTTTTTTCATTGCCGTCAATTTAAAGGCAACAACATAAAACACAGTCAAATCAGAACAAGCATTTGAAAATAAATAAAAAACCAGCATTATAATTTAATGCGACGCTGCTATTCAGGCTAAAAGAAATGAAAACTCAAAGTATAAAGATTTTCATACTAATCATAAAACCTTAACGCGTTTGAAAATCGCTACAACACCGATTCTAATCGGGGATGTAAGTGCGTCTGTAACACTGCTAATACCTGTTTTCTTAACCATAATAATGCCGGATCACGATCATTACGTAAGTGCCAATACATTGATAACATTAATATGTATTACCTAAGCCAGAGATTGCCAATAATCAAGTACTCATTAAGGTACACGTGGTTGATGAAGTAGATATCGCGAGCGTGGTAAGATCGTGTTACAAGTTATCGATTAAGCCGCACCAACGAGCTTATAAGACACCACATATAACTGTTCAATGCCCGGGTAAATATCTTGGATCACCGCTTTAAGCACGGCTAATGTCATGTTTTCTTGCTCAGCATGAAAGTTCGACAGCTCAGTAAATAACATAGGCTCTACAGACAGGATAGTTAATCGACAAAATTCACGTCCGCCTTCTAGCGTAGAAACCGTTACTGTCGAACCCAGGACATAGTTATTTTCAGATTCATCACGAATGGTAATGGTTTTTTTACCAGAAAGAATATCGGTTTCGAAGCGTTCAAAGAAGGTCATGGTAGTTGGTTGTGTCATACAGATTTCAACTATAAAAATAAGAGATAGTTATTGTAGCAACAGAAAACTGCATTGCGCTAATATTTATGTATAAACGCTATTTAGGGTGGGAAAAGTGTAAGAAAAAGCGGTGACTACATTTAGCCACCGCTTTATAAATTGGCCTATTGAGCCGTCACTGCAGGCACTGGAAATAGCTTGTCATACGCTAAGTTATAGCCATAAGCGTAAAACAAATAGAAAACAACCATGCCGATATCAAGCACAAACGCATTCCATAAACTCAAATCTAAGAACCACGCCATAAACGGAATAGTTAAAAACAGCAGGCCGCCTTCAAACCCTAAGCTATGCACAATACGGATCAGGGTTGTTTTCGTCACGGTTCCCATTTTTTTCAACATGTATTTATCAAAACCAATGTTGTAAACATAGTTCCAGCCCGTCGCTACAACTGAGAATAATACACCCATAGCACCAACATGACCAAGCTCAAAACCTAATTGGCTTAATATACCCATGATCGCCACTAAACCAATTATCTCAAATAAAATAGCGTGTCTAATACGGTCTAATCTTGTTCTCATTTTATCGATCTCCACATCATCATTCTAAGCATTACTGTAGTAGGAATGCTCGTCTAAACATCAGTTATGGCTGCTATTCTATATGAAAAATAATAATAAAAAGTTACTTTCCACCCGATTTTCGGATAGATGATTAAATCATGATTAGATTTCCTGACAAAGGCATACATAACTTTACGCCTAAATACCCTAGGCCCATTTACAATGTATTTTTATATAAAGGTTTATCTAAGCCTGTTATATCAACATCAAACCGCTTCGTGTTATGCACTAATGTGAACGAATGGGAAATTCACAATGAAAAAATATTTGTTGCTTACCCCCATACTATTACTCTCTGCCTGTGCCCGAATGGATCATATCCAAATCGGTGATATAGACCAAAGCCAAGGACAACTAAAACCGATTTCAGTAACAGTGTCTGAAAACACGGTAAATATAGACGCCGCTTTAGCGGTTACGGATGCAATAGTAAAAAACGCATCAGGCAGCAATGAGGTAGAAGCACTCAGAACTATCTGGGCACTAATGAATATGGGACCAAGAACCGGTTATCCCGTATTTAATGATAGCTACGCTCAAAATGTACTAAATCAACTTTATGCCCAATGCCCATCCGGCAAAATAACCGCTATCCGTAGTATTCGAGAAGCAAATGATTATGCCATTGCCAGTGGTGAAATTGTTCGCATCGACGCTGACTGTATAATGTAAGGAAAAGATCATGAACCGTAATTTTTATTTACTGCTTATCGTTTTAACACTGAGTGGTTGTGTTGGTTTAAACAGTGTATCAATGACACAAATACCAAAAGATAAAGGCCAGCTTGTCGAGGCGAATGCACATGATTGGGTGTTTATGAATTTCACCACTCAGAATGATTTTGCTGATAGCGCAGTAACAAAATTAAAACAACAATGTGTCGGCGGTAAAATCAGTGGTGTTTACACCAAGCACCAAACCACAAGCTATGTTTTAGTATTCAAACGTGAAGTTATTGTGAGTGGGTATTGCGACCTGCCTAAGGCCTAACGATGATAAAAAAACGAATTAGCACCTTAATACTACTGCCTGGTTTGTTGGTATTAAATGGCTGTACTAGCAGTATCCACATGGTTAACGTGGCGGGCTTTGAACACACAATACCAGCCAATACTGATTACCGTTACGTTGAAACAACGGCTCAGCAACATGTTATTTTAGGCTTTGCGTTTGATACTAATTATGTCGATGACGCACGTAACTCACTCATTACGCAATGTGATGGTGAATTAACAGCAGTCAGCACCCAGTATTCAACAGACCATGGTTTCTTAAGTTGGAATAATAAGATCTTGATGAAAGGGATTTGTATCTAATTGTCGCCGACCGGACAGTGTCGAAATGTTAAATACAGTACAATTGAAATACTACTCATTAATGCTCGTTTACTAGGAATAACAAATTGATGCCTAAGATTAATCTCTCTGAACTGACAAACCTAATTTACCCTAATGTAAAAGGAATGAGAAAGATACAAAAAAAAGGACGATTCTATTTTTGGGCAATGACAAACGGTAAGGCTGTCAATGCGATGGCGACGCTTTTTTCCAGCGAGCATTTAAAGCCAATATTAAAAAATAATCCCGAGATCCTAGAGAAACCACTGAAACCTTATCTTTGTGTTAACTGGTCAAGTAAGGAACGAATTAAACACTTAACCCAGCATTACCAATTTATTGATGATACTTTTGGTGAACATGCTAATGCCGTTATTTCAAGTAACGGTATTACCATCTTAGCGTTCGAAAGTTTAAGCGGACAGACATATCGCATTCAGCTATATCGAGGCTCAAGTCGAGAAGGCGGACTTGGCATTCGTTTAGTTAACGGCAAAAACCAAAGTGTCTATGCTTTATCCTGTAATATTTCTGGTACGCATACTAAAACAATGCATATTGGTATGTTACAAGGTCCTCGTGATTCAGTAGAAAATCGCCATGCGCTGATTAAAGAATTAACCAAATCATTACATGGTTTACGCACTAAATCATTATTGGTTGAAATGGCGTTAATGCTGTCCCGTATTTTAGGGATCAGTGAAGTAAAAGCGATTTCTAACAAAGGTCATATCTATCAAGCAATACGCTACATGGGCTCAAAACGAAACTCAGTGACCTTTGATTACGATGGTTTATGGAACGAATTTGAAGCGACAAAAATCGACCCATACATGTTTGGCTTGTCAGTGTTCACTCCACGAAAAGATCCGCTAACATTGAAAAAAACCAAACGAAAAATGTACACTAAGCGATACCAATGGTTAGATGACACTGAAATAGAGATGGCGAAAAATTTAGCGCCTTGGCTGGTAAATCCAATAGTGCAAAACGAACAAGCAGCCTAAGAACATAATCAACAGCTAGATACAAGTTCACAACATTAAGCCTGTGAATTTGTATTCAGTTTATAAATCCGATCAGCATACAATATGCCGCCTATGTTATACGCTTGCGGTATCACTTCATTAAGCTTAAAACCGCACTTCGCCAATACCTTCTCTGAAGCACTATTACCTTCAGTGACAATACCTTGAAATACCGAGATAAGGTGCACGCGCATTGCCCAAGCGATAAGTCCCAGCAATGACTCAGTGGCATAGCCCAAGCCAAAATATTCCGGTAATAACAGACAACCAACTTCTGCAGATCGGCCATCATAATCGAATCCCGTTATGCCAACCGCCGTATTGGTTTCAACATCGGTGATCAGCAAACACAGCCAAGCACCCGAGGTCACAGACCAGTGAGGTAAACGCGATTCAAACTTAGCGCGAATATCATCGTCACTTGGTTGATCAAAACATTTTTCAATCACACGTGATTCGGTATGTAACCGTAAAAACAACGGCCAATCTTGTGCCATTATTTGACGCATACTTAAGCGCGGGGTTGTGATCTGCATATTATTCCTTTTACAAAGTAAGCCTAAATACCATAAAAGCACACATACCTATAAATACCACAGCTAAGGTATTCTTTATTTTTAAACTTAATAACACAGTCAATAAACCTGCATATAAAAACGGACTATTCAAAAATGCTACCTCACTGCTTTGATGTCCTAAAAATACAATCGGCACCCACATCGCGGTTAATACCGCTGGGGCTGTAAAGCTTAAAGCACGCTTTATTTTCGGACTTAATTCAAATGAAACAAGTCGAGATAAAAACAAATACCGACATGAAAACGTAATACATGTCATCCCTCCTAACACTAACCAAAAATCATCCATCATCTTACTCCTTAATTGGGGTAAAATAGCCCGCTAACATGCCAGTGATAGTTGCAATAATCAGTGCAGAATCAGGGATGTAAATAGATAATACTAAGGCACTAAAGCCACTCACAAGTACAGCAATGAGGATGGATGGATCTTTGATTGACGGGATCACAATGGCAATAAAGGTCGCTGCTATCGCAAACTCTAGCCCTAAATTTTCCAGGTTAGGAATGTATTGCCCCGCAACAATGCCTGCGAACGTTGAGACATTCCAAACGACATAAAACGTAATACCAGCACTTATCGCATATAACGCCGAGAAGGTCTTATGTTTCTCGATATAAGCACAAGTGACTGCAAACATTTCATCCGTGAGGAAAAAGGCAATACAACAGCGTGATAAAAAAGATCGCTGCCGAACATGCTCTCTAAACACCGCTGAATATAAAAGATGGCGAGAACTGATCACAAAGGTAGATGAAAAAATAGAGGAGATGGCTCCCGCTGCGCCCAAAATCGTAATACTGGCGAGCTGTGCCGCACCAGCAAAAACCAATAACGACATTAACTGAGTCTGGATCGCAGTCAGTCCAATTTTAATGGCTAGCGAACCGCATAAGATCCCCCACGGTACCGTCGCCAGTGCCAACGGCATAATATCGAGCACCGCACGATTAATTGTTTTTACATCGCTTATTATAGGGCTTGTTATAGGGCTTGTTACAAGGTTACAGGCGACATCAGTTTCATTTAGCATAAGTAAACTCCTTCAATATTTAGAAGTAGCTTAAAGTTAAAGTGCTAAAGCATCTTGTACAAAACTGCTTGTTTTTGAAATTTACTGGGAGATGTACCCATCGCTTTTTTAAAATGTCGATTGAAATGACTCTGGTCGTGAAAACCACAATCAATCGCCACTTGCACGGGCTTAACCCCGAGCATTAACAATGTTTTAGCCTTCTTTAATCGCATCTGTATCTGGTAACTATGCGGAGCAATATAGAACACTTTTTTAAATTGACGGATAAAATGAAACTGACTGAGTCCAGCCATCGTCGCCAGCGTTAGCAGTGACACATTCTCTTCAGGATAGGCATCAAGATATTCTTTCGCTAACAATAATCTCTGCTTACTGCCCGATATATCATCCGGTGTGTTTTTCATCGATGAATGGCGGAGCGTCATATACATCATGATGCTGTATAAGATCGTTTCAATGAGTAATTTTGAAGCGTTATTATCGATCTGGGTAAAGAGTAATCTTAATTGCGCTGATAACTGTGGGTCTTTAACCACGGCATGATTAAAATAAGGCGCGTTAAACTGACCATCATAGAGATCATTCGTCATACTCTCAAAATGTGACGGATGCGGATACATCGCCCGATACCGCCAACCGTCTTGTGTCGCCGACTCCCCCGTATGGACATCGTCGGCATTGACGAAAATAATCGAATTTTCATCGGCAATATGGATACTGCCACTGCGTTCAAACCGTTGTGCGCCTTTATCGATAACGCCTATCGTATAACCTTCATGCACATGTTTTGAAAATGTCTGCTCTTGATAATCAGCATCGACAATTTCCAACCCGTTAAAGGCATCTACGATTTTAAATTCAGCTTTTTCCTTGCTGATGTGAGACATCTGCTTACTCATCCTATTAAAGCGTTATTTTATAGTACAATATTGCTTATATTTTTGAAGATATATTGGCTAAAGTGGCCTTTATATTAATTCACCTGCGCCAGGGTAAACTCAACAAAGCGTCGATTAGCCAACGATAAATACCCATCTTTACGCCACGCAAGTGCCAGATCCAAATAAATCGGTGGATCAAACGGTATGCCTTTAACGTCCGCTTCTTGATCTGTGACCAACTCCAATAATGCGGTAATGGCAAATTCATTCTTCACGATATTAAGGATCATGGTGATCAAGTTGGTTTCAAAAGAATACTTCGCGGTCATATTATTGGCTTTACATAAACCATCAATCACTTCGCGATGAAAATAACCGGCCTTAAACATCACTAATTCATGGGTAAAAAAGTCAGCATAAGTCACCGATTTCGCCTCTGCCAAGGCATGATTTTTTCCGACAGCAGCCACCATCTGCGGACGAATTAAACGCTGAATTTGCAAGCTATCAGGCACATGATCATCGACAATAACGCCCAAGTCTAATTCACCCGAGAGTAACTTTTCTTTAATGATTTGCGTACCATCTTCGACAATACTCAGATTTAGATTAGGGTACTTAAACTTGAATGCCATTAAGATCTCGGGAAAGAAATACGATCCCATCATCCCGGGAATACCAATTCTGACCTCACCTTGTTCAAGATCGCGTAAATCGTTTAATGCCATTTCAGCATCCACGATACGAGCCAGAATATCCTTGCTGTGAACCAGTAATACTTCACCTTCTTTGGTAACCACCACACCTTTGCTGCTGCGGATCAATAACGGCATACCAATTTTCTGTTCAAATTTACGCATAGCAATACTCAGCGCCGACTGGGCTATACCAAGATGCTTGGCCGCCTTGGTATAACTGCCCTGTGCAACAATCGTGGCAAAATAATGCAGTATTTTAGAATTAAGCATAACTAAAATAGATACCTTCTATGATATTTATATATTTTTCATATTAGCACTACTCCACTACTCTATAAGCATTGTTAGTACCGCATGAGCTTAATAAAGCAGATCATGCTATTCCCTTAACTATTTACCTTAGCTATTTACCTTAGTTATCAGCAGGACGGATGAATGATTGCACTGCATTCTCAAGATTATAAAAAAGTCACCTTAGGGCTTGGACTGGGCTCATTTCTGGTGTTTTGCAATTTATACTATTTTCAGCCGCTGCTGCCGTATTTCATGGTTAAGTTTAACGCCTCTGAATTACAAGTTAATTGGTTATTTTCCAGCACCACCCTGGCTATCGCCTTATCACTGCTGCCTTGGGCGATCTTATCTGAAGTGATCGGCCGCCGCCCCATCATGCGTTGCAGTTTAATACTCATTCCCTTTATTAACCTTTTAATGTTTATTAGCTCAGATCTACACACATTAATTTTACTGCGTGCATTACTCGGTATTGTGCTCGCAGGATTCATTGCTGTGGCAGTGGCGTATATGGCAGAAGAATTCGCGCCCCCCGCATTGTTGATCGCAGTAGGCGGTTACATCAGTGCGAATACCTTAGGCGGTATTATTGGTCGGATATATGGCGGGGTGATGACAGATGCAATCGGCTTACAGTGGACCACGCTTGCGATGTCGATACTCAGTGGCATGGCTCTACTCATTATATTTCCGCTGATATTAAAACAACGCCACTTTATTGCCCAGCCAGGACGATTGCGTACACACGGAAAACAAATATTAAGACATATTAAAACGCCAACATTAATCTTGGCTATGCTGATTGGTGGATTAAATTTTGCCGTGTTTATTAATGTGTTTTCGGTGATGGGATTTAAATTATCTGCCGCGCCCATTTCACTACCTGCCAGTCTATTATCACTGATGTTCTTGTGCTACCTCAGCGGTACATTATCAGCAAGATTAAGTGGTCGCTGGATGCATTCCCACAGTTTATTCAGCGGGATCCTATTGGGTATTAGCATTAGTGTGCTTGGTTTAATCATCATGTCGGTGCAAACAATAATCGCAATCATGATCGGGTTATTGGTATTAAGCGCTGGCGCATTCTTTATTCATGCGCTGGCTTACAGTCATATTGGCCGCAGCGCAACACAAGGTAAATCAACCGCAACCGCGCTATACCTAGTGATCTATTATTCGGGTGGTAGTGTCGGTGGCTTTATTCTTATCTACTGCTGGCAAGTCGGTGGTTGGTGGGCGGTATTAACCGCAACAAGCATTATTCATACCCTCATGGTGGGGTTGGTCTTGGCGCTTCAATGGGTTTCTCGCAATCCACACATCGACGTCACTGACAAGCTTGTGTCTTGTCAGTGACGCTTATCTATTTTCATAACCCTGATGCTACATAGCTACACGCGCAGCAACCGCCAGCAATACCACGCCAGTTACCTTATCAATCTTATGCACATTATTTCTTAATTTATCCAACATCGCCGACTGTGATAACACCACTGCTATAAGGCAATACCACAAGGTATCAATACTAAATACCGTACCCACCATGATCAGGTTTTGTAACCAGCCCGCATCCGCTTCGACAAATTGACCAAATAACGCTAAAAAGAATATCGCTAATTTAGGATTCAGAAACGCGATCATAAAACCTTGTACAATACTGTCTTTTAAGGTCACCACTTCTTGCTGTTGAGCAACATCGCCTAACGCAGGTTTTGACGTTAATGCCTTATAAGCCAAGCGTAATAACATCGCCACACCGGCATATTTAATGACATTAAATAACCAAGGCGTTTGTTGGATCACAATCGCTAAACCAACCACAGTTAACGTCGCATACACGCCGACACCTACCCCATGGGCAATACTGGCTGCAACACCATTAACCCGACCACCTGAAATAGTATGCTTTAATACCACCGCCAGACTCGGACCCGGTGTCATCGCGCCCATCATACAAATCAGTGCTAAAGACAGCCATGCAGTTAATTCCATACTCACCCCCTAATTTATTTTATATCAGTTTAATTAATTGCCCTCATATTAACGCAGCCAAAGCATGAGTGAAAACTGTATTTACTACTTATAGGTATGAAGTAATTTCATACCTAGTGTTTTCGTACGTTCAAGATGATTTTTTAGGAACGGATGACACAACTCTCTAAACCAAGTGTGTTCTGGATCTTGATGGTGTTTGGCATGCCTCAACAAGTAATACTGCTGTGGTTTTAATGCGATCGGCAGTGCGATGATCCGGAGATCGTATGTCTGGGCAAAGTCTGCCGCGATATGTAATGGTGTCGTCAGTAAGGTATCCGTCTTTACTAACAGTTCAATCGCCGACTGCGTGACATTGAGTTGTCGTGCCGACTCGGTCAAATTACGAGTTTGTAATATCGAAATTAACGCCGGTAATAATTTGTAGTTATTCAAAGGTGCACTCGCCATACAAGACAATCGATTAGTCATCATAACGTAAATTTTCTTTGTCATGATTTTAAACGTTAACTCTCTGAGCTTATTCATTAAATAGTGATGCCGCTATTTAGCTAGCTAGAACGCCGCTTCTGAGTCTTTTTTCATGTGCTAAAATTGATATCAACTGAGCAAACAGTGTGAAAGTAGGTAAACGATGAACAGACTCGATATTGCAGACTTAATTATCGCTAAAATAACGGAGCAAGCTGAAACAGTCAAAAATATGTATGAGAGCTCTGTCAGTAATATTGGTTACTTCTATATTGATAACTTCCTTCCCGTTGATTTAGCCACAAAAATACATGATGCATTTCCCAGCTATAACGACATGATGCTCATTGGTGGCAAATATAACCTCAGAGAATACAAATACGTCACCGCCCAAATGAATGATCACCATCCACTATTAGAAGAAACTATTTTTGCATTTCAAGACCATCGTATTCTTGCCTTAATTAAAAATATTTGTGGTATTGATAGCCTCTATCCCGATGAAAACCTGTATGCAGGGGGAATTTCATTGATGCACCAAGGCCAGTTCCTCAACCCGCATTTAGACAATTCACATGAAAAAGACCGCAAACAATGGCGTGTTCTCAACCTGTTATATTATGTAACACCAGATTGGCAGCAGGCCAACGGCGGTAATTTAGAACTCTGGCCCGGCGGCATCGAAAACAAGCAACTCACCATAGATAGCTCATTCAATCGACTCATCGTCATGGCCACACATGATGGGTCATGGCACTCCGTTAGCCCCATCACCGCCGATAAAAATAGAACCTGTGTATCAAATTATTACTTTTCGGATGATGCGCTCAAACCCACAGATCAATTCCATGTCACTTCATTTCGCGGTAGGCCCGAGCAGGGCGTCAGAGATGTGGCTTTACAAGCTGATAATGCGTTGCGTCAAAGCGTGCGAAAACTGTTTCCTTTAGGCATGATAAAAACCAAGCAGATTTATAAAAAATAATGCCACTAGCCTCGTGATGAGGCCTTGCTATCGTCCATAATTAAATTGAGTTAAGTGTTACTTCGCAAGCACTTACCCGCAAGGATCAGCAATGGACTATACAGTCAAAAAATAGGACTCAGTGGCAATTGTTATTGGTTTTCAGAAGGTATCATAGTGACTTATTATGCGCGACAAATATCGCAGTGCCGTCTATGCCATGGAGCCTTATCAAAACACCGAAATTACAGAAACTACTCGTAAGTCATGGACATTTAATGCATAAAGCAACGCTAGTACCAGCCTTGAGTAATCTAGCCCCCAACAAAAGTGACAAAGATGTGATAAAGATGTGATGAAAAAGTGATGAAAACGTGATAAGTATTATCAGTCTAGCGCGATATTATTGAACATCACCTTAATAAGGAAAATAAACATGAGAATTAACATATTTTTATCACTGGTATTACTTTCATTTCAATCATTCGCATCTGACCAATTTAATATAATGACTGATTTTTCATCGGTGAGCTTTGCCACCATCAAAAAACAATTTGTAGTGGAACCAGCAACAATTAGTGGGCTCACGGGTAGCCTAGATGATAATGGTAAATTTGCTATCACGGTTCCAGTGATCAATGTTGAAACAGGTATAGGCATCAGAAATGATCGGCTTAATTCATTATTTTTTAATTCAGGGTTAAATCCGACAGTCCATATCACGGGGCAGTTTGAATTAGCCGCGTTAGCGCAAGATATTACCAAATTGACCGTACCTGCAGACGTGTCTTTCTATGGTAATAAGAAAACATTTAACTTCCCTGTCATTATCACGAAAACAAAGAATACCATCACCGTCAGTTCGTATGCGCCAGTGATCGTCAGAGCCAGTGATTTTGGTATTCCTACAGAGAACTTAACCAAGCTTGCAGCAACAGTCGGCGGCCTTGCCCTTTCTGATATTATTCCTTTAAATATTAATCTAGTATTTAAAAAATAATTCTCGACACGACCGTTTGAAATAGCGGTTCACCCTTTTCCAGCCCCTCATATTTAAACTAACTGTTTCATATATTGTTTCGGTGGTCGGGTATGCCGGAAATATCAGGATCAACAAATAACATACAGACATCTGAACTTAACGAAATATGATTGCGGTGTGACACTTGGCTTGGTTACCGAGTATCTTAGTGAACAATGGTTATTCAGAACATCAAGCTGGTTACATCCATGGGATGCTGCAACTCGCCTCTGCATCACCGGGTTACTCATGATGGCGGAAACAATCGGTGGTGTGATCGTTGACCATGCCGATTGCTTGCATAAAGGCATAACAGATCGTGGGCCCGACAAAATTAAAACCCCGCTTCTTCAAATCTTTACTCATGGCTTCTGATATTTCAGTTTTTACCGGGGTTGCAGCCAGTGAGGGTAAATCATTTTGCAAGGTAACGCCGTTAACAAAGGCCCAAATATAGGCATCAAACGAACCAAACTCAGCTTGAATATTCAAAAATCCCTTGGCATTTTTTATTGCTGATCTTATCTTTAAGGTATTGCGGACAATCCCTTCATTAGCGAGTAAGCGCTTAACATCGTCTTCGGTGTAATTGGCGATAATCGTATAATCAAACTGGTGAAAAGCGTTTCGATAGTTTTCACGTTTTTTTAATATGGTGATCCAACTGAGTCCCGCTTGCGCACCTTCTAAGATCAGAAATTCGAATAAGCGTTGTTCATCATGAACTGGCACGCCCCACTCTTCATCATGATAAGCTACGTATAACGGGTCTTCGCCACACCAAGTGCATCTGTTGTTCATTGCTTGTCCTTTAGTCAAAAAAATAAATCAGCAGCCCGCTGTTTTAACCGTGAAATCTTGAGCCAAGTCGGTGTGGTGATATTCGGCATAACACAAACCGCTCTTTAGATCCCCCGAACCATAACCAATGCGCGAGTAGCCATTATCTTCATAATCGGTGGCAATGGTGACATTATCACCCAATAAATTATCGATTTGGGATTTCATATGCAGTAATCGCACCGTTGCCCTCAGGCTGCCGTGAAAATTTTCAACCGTTTCTTTTTTTGCATCATCTTTTAAATCAATAAAACGTGGTACCGCTGTTGCGGCCAGCACACCAAGCACAATAATGGTAATAACCAATTCAATTAGCGTAAAACCCTTATTCCTTTTAGAAGCAGTAAAGTCCATTATCTCTCTCTGTTAAACGTTTTCACTCTATGTTAGAGATTTGCAACAGTATGCCCAATAAAATACTTAGTACCACATGTTTAATTACAAAATAATTAATTCATCTTTAACTATTTTACTATGTAATTAATAATAACCTGATTTCTTTAAGCAAAAATTAAAAAACGCCACACCGATAACGATGTCACGCTTTGTTAACTAAAAATATCGCTTAGAAAATGAACTGATATAGAAAGCCAGCACCTACAGCCATCCCTAAGATAACGAACAAGAACGCGGCGATCATTTGGTTTTTGAAAATAGATTTAAGCAAAATCACTTCTGTTAAACTCGCGCCTGCACTGCCAATGATTAATGCCATCACAGCGCCAAGACTCATACCTTTTGCTGCTAACGCGGCACTTAATGGGATCACCGCTTCTGCTCGAATATAAAGTGGAATACCAATGACGGCAGCAACCGGAATTGCGAACGGGTTATCTTCACTCGCGATACGCGCAACAAATTCTGTTGGCATAAAACCGTAAATCATTGAGCCCAACGCAATACCACCGATTAAATAAGGTAGCACTTTTTTAAAGTCAGCCCAGGTACTGTACCAAATTTTCATCCACTTGCTTACCGGTGCTTGTTTACCGCCATACGCAGATGCACACCCTTTGGCTTCTGGTTCAATATACGCTTGTGGTTTGACGTATTTTTCAAAACCCAGTTTTTCTAAGGTATAACCAGCGATAACGGATACGCCCATTGCAATAGTAAAGTAAAACACGGTTACCTTCATACCAAAGGTAACGGCAAACAGACCGATAATAATAGGGTTTAATAGCGGACTGGCAAACAAGAACACCATCATAGGACCGAACCCTGCTTTGGCGCGTAACAAACCTTTCAAGAAAGGAATTGTTGAACATGAACAGAACGGTGTGATCGCCCCTAACAAACCGGCAACGATATAACCTTTACCGTTTTTACCACTCAGGATACTTTGGATCTTGGCTGGCGGAATATACTCTTGCAGCACACCGACTAGATAACTAATCAGTAAAAAAAGCACCGTTAACTCTGCGGCTAAGAAAGCAAACATACCTAAGGTATCCATCACCATTGCTTGTGTAATGTTGAACATGATTTTAATCTCTATATTTCTGGAATGTTCGAAATATAAACCTATAAATAAATCATGTCAAACTATTTCCATAAATGTCGAAATATAATTTTAGAAATATAAAAATCGAATAACTAATATAGTAATCTTCAAACATACTTAACGACATTCAGCCGGTGATTTAATCACTCGAACTAAAACACAATGAGTCAGCCATATCGCCAACGACGTCAGGATAACGGCCAAGGTAATCGAGCTAAAACGATAGAGAATCGAAAAGAAAGCATCTTGCTGTCCCGGCTGGAAAGCGGTGGTAAGAGGCACAGATAACGCGGCCAGAGCCGAAAAACCAAGGCCAGATTTAACCCCACCCAATGATAATAACCGGGCAAAGAAACCAGCGGCTATCGCATACGCCATTAAAAATAGCAGCCCATTATTAGCCCAACTTGATAAACCTAATTGAATTGCCATACCAGCCAAACACCCTAAAAATGTGCCGCTTATTCGAATTTTAGCGGCGGCCATTGAACCAATAAAGGTCATTGGTGTGAGGACAACAAAAATAGACGCTTGCGCAGATAAAGAATCACTCAGATCGCCAAACTGAAAAATCAGAAACGCCAACATGGATATGCTCCAGCCCATTGCGGTTTGCCGTAACAAGCCAATATGATCGTGTTGTACTGCGCCATTACTGATGTGTGATGCCCTATCCTCTGCTTCGCGCACAGGCTCGGGAAACAAATAATACGCCAGCGCACAAATAGGATAGATAGCAAGCGCACTGACCCACAATGTCAGCGTGAATTCTTCAATATCAAAATTCGGATAGCTGATAAAATTAAGCGTAATAGACCCCACCAGCAAGCCTGTAAACCCAAACAGATAACCGCTTGGTTTGGTCATAGCGATGCATTTACTGAGAAATAACATCGCCACCGCAACAGTCATCAAGAAAGGGTAAGGTTGCAAGAATCCTGAAATAAAATTGACCTCCAACGTCACCCAAATAATGCCGAAAACCATTTGGGTTATTAAGCTGCAATGCCAATCATCCGCACGGACGATAATAAACGCGGGTAATAACACCGCAAAAAATCCATACGACCAACCAAACACCATACTTAACACCAAGCCAAACACACAAGCAAACCAAATTCGCATCGTTTTCATCATACTTTCCCGATAGACTTAATAAACCTAGATGAACTTAATAAATATAGTGCAGCAGACCAGCAAGATTAATTTGCATACTTGCCAAGGTTTGCCACCAGACATTATCAACAGGGTAAAGCACCACAGTCGCACGTGAGCCGACAAAGAGTTGTTCAGGAATAACCTGTTCGCTGGATAGGTTTACCCTGATCCGCTGTGCATCTCGCACCCAACGATTACTGACTTCAACCGAGGTTAATTGGCCACTCGCGGTTTGCTGCGCTGCTGCCACGCCAAAATCACGGCTGGCGACAGTAAAGTTAAATACTTGCCCCGGCAAGGCATCATAGGTGACATACGCGGCGGATGTTTTACTGATCAGCGCAATGGCCTTCTCTCTAAAATCAGCGGCAACCCACAACGAATCGATCGGAATAAAGGTCAGCATAGGTTGATTCGCCGTTGCCATCGCACCCACTTCAAGTTGTAGATTGGTGATCACCCCTTTGTTAGGCGCAAAAATTTGGGTATGGGATAAATCTAACGCCGCTTGAGCAAGATGATTTTTAGCCGCCATCACCAGCGAACTATCACCACCGCTCTCTCCTAACTTGGCTTTAATCGCGAGTGTTTGTTGCTTATAGGCATGCAGTGTCGAACGCGCGGCTTGGTAATTGGCATACGCCCTATCGCGCATCGACGTAGAGACTAAATTCTTTTTCGCCAGCTTGCTGATACGCTGATACTCTGCGGTGGCATTGTGATAATTAGCATTACTGCTTGCCGTGTTCGCGACGGCCGCTTCGACCTGCGCATACAGTGATTTTTCTTGCTCATACGCTTGCTGCAACGCCACTTTCGCCTCGTTAACCGCAAGGGTGTATTTACTATGATTAATGGTAAACAACAGTTGTCCTTTCTCAACATGCTGATTATTACCGATCGCGACATCGATGATCGGCCCCGACACTTCAGGTGCGAGTTGCACCACATAACCATAAACTCGGCTCTCCGTTGTCAGCGGCGCGTATTGCGCATTGCCGTACCAGCCGCGTTTATTGCCTCGACCTTGTTTGCAGAATTATTAGATGACTATGCTCGACAGTTTCCAGATATCACCTTGGAAATTATTCACCGTCACGAAAGCGTCGATTTGAAACGTGAAAATATAGACCTGCAACTGCTGCCTGATGTGATCAAAATCATTAATGTAGATTACGTGCAGCAAGTCTTTTTCCCGTCTAAAAAAGGCTTGTTTTGTTCACCACATTACTTACAAAGCCATGAGATGCCACACTGTCTTAATGATCTGTTTGAACATGCAATTTTAACCAGTCATTATGATTCCAGCATACTGCCAGAAAGATTGAATATACGTTTGATCTCAGAGGATTTGGGATTAGTGAACCGGATGGCGCAATCGGGCCATGGTATTGCATTACTCCCGATGATTTTAGTCCAACAGCAACTTAAACAAGGGGAATTAATTCATGTTTTACCTGATATTTATCAGTCCGAGATTGCCATGACCTTGATTTATTCTTCGCGACAATTTTTACCAAAAAAAACCAAAACCATGATCAACTTACTCAGAGATAAATTTTTAAATTACTAATAATAGTGTTGTTAATGTTCGTGACACAAGAGCAATCATATTTGGGCACTTGAGTGCACTCTCTTTCCTGCACATGAATTACCGCATAAAGCGACGCTTGAGCAATATCTGAAACTGAGGACTAAGCGGTACCTCAGAACAGGGGTAATTTGGTCGAGTTCTTAATTTCTTTTACCGCAATATTAGATTGAATTGAATCAACCACTTTGATACGGCGTATTTCAGAAATCTTGTCATAGTATTCATCGAGATCTCTCGCTACAATTTGCAGAATAAAATCGGCACTGCCCGCAATACAAAAACACATCAGCACCCAATCAAAATCTTGAATAATCTGCTCAAATTTATCCGTCTCTTCTGGAGCATGATTATTTAAAGAAACCATACTAAAACCTATCACATTGAAACCCAGTTTTTTGCGATCTAAAACCGCGGTATAATGCGTCACAATCCCTTCTTTCTCAAGTCGCTTCCAACGTCTCCAACAGGGTGTTTCGCTTAAATTAACGCGCGCTCCTAACTCATTAATCTTAATTCGACAATCGCGTTGCAAATGTTCCAGGATAGTTAAATCGGTGGCATCAAGCATTGTATTAGTGTTTTTTTTCACATTTACTCCATTAAACGAAAAAAATCTCTATTTTGAAGCGTTATTGTAAAGTACATAGCAGTTTAATTTCAACGTACTTATGTAACATATACCCAAGCTACTTCAAGATGCACAATCAGCATTTTGAAATAACTTGGGTATATCTCTGTACTTTGTGAATGTTCACAAAGTACAGGCCATGTTAAATAATAAGGAACGTTGATGTTTAGTCATGAATTTTATGCCTTAGTGATTATCACATTAGTCACTGTCATCACCCCAGGACCAGATTTTGTGGTGGTGGTTAAAAATACGGTTGGGGTATCGAGACGGGCGGGGTTTTTAACTGCGTTTGGTATTGCCACGGCAATTTGGGTACATATATTTTATTCTATTGTTGCCGTCCAATTTGTGGCAACACAATCTGAATTTATATTTGAGGTAATAAGACTACTCGGGGCAACCTATCTATTCTGGCTCGGGTGGAAATCATTGACGTCGACAGGACAGTCTTTGGAAGAAAAAACAGAAATGGATAAAATTAAACGCTCTGCATTTTGGAAACAAGGTTTTATTAATAACCTACTAAACCCCAAAGCCACGCTGTTCTTTATCAGTATTTTTAGTCAAGTGGTCTCTCCCAACACCCCGATCGTCCTTCAGGTCGGATATGGTGTGGTCATCACTATTATCTGTTTTTCTTGGCTTTGCTTCATCTCAATAATGTTAACAACAGGTAGTATGAAACCTTATGTGAATAAAATCGTGCAACCCGTTGAAAAAATAGCAGGCGTTATTTTTGTCTCCTACGCATCAATGGAAATTTATAACAGTTATCAACTTCATTTTTTATAATTACACAAGACGATATTAAACTAAAAATGCAGCGTAGCGATTCTTAATCGTACTTAGTTATATTTATTACACTTAATGCTTATATACCGTTAAGCGGCATCATGGTACTAATAACGGGCTATCTCCGATGAAATTCGACCATCAGTATGACGAAAACCTAACAAACCTCGAATAAAGTCGGCAGGGAAAGGAGCATAATTTCCCGTAACCATAGAGCAAGGACTGGCGTAGCGGCCTTGAAGAATTACATGTTGAAAGAATTAAAAACATCCATAATCATACAACTGATCTTTGCCGTCTCAATCGCGCTATCTGTCATTACCATTTACGCCATTGATAGTGACAAACATCAACAACAGCGCTTAGCGATTCAAAACTTATCTCGCAGTTATGTCAATCTCATTGAAACTAACATCAATCAAGCATTATCGGCCACATTCCCACTTGCAGCCTTGATCCAAAATCAACACCTTGATGAGGCTAGTTTTAGCCGATTCGCAACTGAAATGTTGCCTTTCTATCCTGGTGTCGCGGCACTGCAACTCGCTCCTAATGGTATTATCCAATATATTGCGCCATTAGCAGGAAATGAAAAGGCAATTGGCCATAATTTGCTTACCTCTCCGAACCGGAATAAAGAAGCTTTTGCAGCCAGAGATAGCGGTAAATTAACCCTAGCAGGCCCTTTTAATTTAGTCCAAGGAGGCTATGGCGCCGTTGGACGGTTACCTATCTATTTGGATCGCCCAAGCGGTGAACAGTTTTTTTGGGGCTTCGTTATTGTTTTAATGCATTTTCCACAAGTACTCGACGCAGTAAAACTACCGGCTCTGGTAGAAGCAGGGGTCGCATATCAGTTATCTCGCATTAATCCAGACACTGGACAACTCCAAGTTTTATCAAACTCACCACAACCACTATTAGCTAACCCTGTTGCAAATAGTATAAACATCGCCAACGTGACTTGGATGTTAAAAATGTCCCCCATCAATGGCTGGGTTCACTACATTTCACTTCTAGTCATGTCTCTGCTCAGTATGACGTTTACGATCTTGACCACCTTTTCCGCCATCTTAATCATGCGGATAAAGGACAACCAAAAGTCGCTTAAAAATATTGTCGCTGAACGTACTAAGCAATTGGGCGATAATTTAACACGCTTAAATTTGGCGCTAACGTCAACTGGTCAAGTATGGTTTGAGCTAAACATACAGAGCGGTGAAGTTTTATTTGGCGGCCAAAACGAACAGCTGACGGATGTCAATCCATCCGATATTCAAACGATCTTGGAACAATGGTTAGAGAAAATTCATCCCGATGACTTTGAATTAGCCTCCAATCGATATAAAGCATCCTTGGTAACAGGAATACCATTTGAACTTGAATACCGGCGAAAAACCAAAGATGGAAACTGGTTATGGGTCCACACAGGCTGTGAATTTACAGCATGGGATGCGCATCATAAACCTATCTGGTGCACCGGCGTTCATACCGATATCACCCAGCGCAAACAGATAGAGCTGCGTGATAATGCCCGCAACGCGGTATTAGAGAAATTATTAAAAGGCGATCCATTAAAAATAATTTTGGAACACATAGTTAACTTTATCGAACAAGAACAAACAGGGGCACTGTGTTCTGTGCTACTGATCAATGCACAAGGCACGCATCTTAACTCTGGGTTTTCATCATCAGGCATTCCTGATTATTACAATGAGGCCATAAATGGCATTGAAATTGGCGATGGCGTAGGTAGTTGTGGCACCGCGGCTTTCACCAAAAAAAGAGTGATTGTTGAGAATATTCAAACCCATCCCTATTGGACACAGGTTAAAGAGCTAACCGCCAAAGCGCAGTTAGCCTCTTGTTGGTCCGAGCCGATTATCGGTGCAAACAACCAACTGCTTGGCACCTTTGCCATTTATCATCGTCAACCGAGTACGCCAACTGATGACGATTTCAAATTGCTCGAATTCGCCGTGCAACTCAGTGTGATAGCGATTGAACGATATTTGTCAGATAAAAAGCTGGAAATGATGGCGCATTATGACATGCTCACCAAGTTACCCAACCGCTCACTGCTTGCTGACCGTTTTAAATCAGGCATTGCCCATAGTCACCGCACTAACACTATGCTGGGTGTTTGTTTTCTCGATTTGGATAATTTCAAACCCGTCAATGATAGCTATGGCCATGACGTAGGCGATCAATTACTCATCGCCGTAGCCCAACGTCTCAAAGCCAATATCAGAGATGAAGATACCGCGTCACGCCAGGGTGGCGATGAATTTGTCCTGTTGCTGGGTGATATTGAATCACTTGAGCACTGTGACGAAATACTGCAACGGATTAATTACTTTCTTGCCCAACCTTATATCATTGCAGGGCATACTTTTAATATCAGTGTCTCAATTGGGGTAACGCTATATCCAGATGATGATGCCGATCTGGATACCTTATTACGTCACGCTGATTATTCGATGTATCAAGCAAAATTAACCGGGAAAAATCGTTTCCATCTGTTTAATCCAGAACGAGATCAACAAACAATTCAAAAACACCAGCAACTTGATGAGATAAAGCAAGCCTTATCAAATAACGAGTTTGCTTTGTATTACCAACCGAAAATCAATATGAAGACCGGCAAGGTATTTGGTGCAGAAGCGTTAATTCGTTGGTTTCACCCAGAGAAAGGCTTGATCCCGCCACTTGATTTTTTACCGATTATTGAGGGCACAGAGCTAGAGAACCAGATCGGTGACTGGGTTATTAACCAAGCACTGAAGCAAATTGTGGAATGGCAAAAGCAGGGCATTTTTATGGAAGTAAGTGTTAATATCGCGTCCTATCACTTGCTGTCCGCAGAATTTTTAACCCTGCTTGAAAGTGCGTTGGCAAGCCATCCCAGTTTAAATGCCAAATATTTACAATTAGAAATATTAGAAAGCAGCGCACTGGGTGATCTCAATACCATCCGTAATATTCTCGATACCTGTCGGGATGTATTCGGCGTAAATATCGCGCTGGATGATTTTGGTACCGGTTATTCCTCACTGACGCACCTAAAAAACTTGCCTGCTAATACCATCAAGATTGATCAGAACTTTGTAAAAAACATGCTCGACGACCCAGATGATTATGCCATTATCAAGGGCGTGCTTGCGCTAGCAGACTCCTTTAATCGCGAAGTCATTGCAGAAGGCGTTGAAACAACAGAGCACGGCTTGATGTTGCTCGCAATGGGTTGCTATGCAGCACAAGGTTATGGCATTGCCCGCCCCATGCCAGCAGCTGATATCCCAAATTGGTTACACAACTATATCCCAAATCAGCAATGGCTAGATAGTGGGCTCAACAAAGATAATATAGAAGAATTAAAGTGATCTTTGAGCGATTAACAGCGCAACCAGAACTTGATTTGACCTTGTCCAAATGGGGAAGGATAGTCGGGCCATCAGAGCGCACACTGTCGCGGATATTTGCAAAAGAGTTCAATACATCGTTTGCGTTGTGGCGACAGCAATTCCGCACCAGAAACCATCGAATTTATGTCGAATAAGCTCAGTAATAAAAATAGTTTTACTGTAGTATATTTAGAGTCTTTCTTATATGAGCGCTTTCAATGTCTAGTACTGGTCAAGATCAATCAATTGCCAACATCTCTCTCGCACAATTAGCACAACCACTCGATGCAATGCACATTGCCCAATTAACTTCATTTGCTTATGGCCTGCCGCCACTGTACTTTTGCCGTGAATATTTAGCGCAAGACGAAAAAACAGCGATTGGTCATTGCTTACAACGTTTAGCCAATGGCATGAGTAATCAAGAATTCACATTAGAACAGTTAACTGTGTTATTAGCAGAAAGAGATTATTACGACGACGATGAAGCGCGTCTACGTTTAGGGCCAGAGTTAGCATAAACTTCACCCTACTCGATATTAAACTACACCTTTTCGATTTCCATCGGGATACTATGGCGAGCGGCGATGCTCTTTATTGATAAGAGCGGCTCTCTTCTTGCATCTTTACGCATACCTGTTGACATATTACGCCTTCAAAAACCCTCTAAAACCAATCATCACCAAATAGATTAAGAACTTATACTTCCAACCTAGTATGTGCATGATGTTCCAAATATATAAATCCTTGATAATAATATCTATAGACCTTAGTTGTTAGATAAAACTTTCTAAATTGTAAGCGTACAATTCTATTTATATCTTAGTGATTATATTGAATGAGGGACGCCAATTTCGCTTAAGGATTAATATTCATCATTCCAAGCAAAACTTTTAGACGACATAACAATATGAAGTATGGAAGGAACCGTCTTATGAATATAATATTGCTTAATGCTAGGTTATATCCAGCCAAGAAAGCTCCTCAACAATAACAAGGAGCAAAACATGATCGAAAACATAGAGTGTATAATCAAAGAATTTCTATTACTCAACGATATAGAACAACATCAAGTTTATTACATTATAAAAGTGCTAGAAACCGGAACTGAAAGTGAAAAACGCATAATCTGTGAGTCTATAGGTTTAGAAAATCTCATCATTTAATGTTAGGTACGATACTTCTCTAAGATACTACCCAATGACTGTGATGCACCGACAAGCTCTTGAATACCGGTAACTGACGCTTGTGTTGAAGCACGTAGCACACTTGATTGCGAGCGAATGTCATTAAGGTCAGATGCAATATTATTAACGACTGAGGTTTGCTGTTCGGCGGCAGTCGCAATCTGAGTATTCACATCCATCACTGACTGCGCAGATTCAGCAATATCATTCACATCAGCACCAATTTCAGTAATTATTTCTCGACTTTTATTCGCTTGTTCTAATGTTTCAGCCGTTATTTTTGAAATACCCTGAGTTTCAACTTGCAGCTTGCCAATCATATCCCGAATTTCAACGGTAGCCTGTTGCGTACGCCCGGCAAGAGTTCGTACTTCGTCAGCAACAACAGCAAAACCACGCCCCTGCTCACCCGCTCTGGCAGCTTCAATCGCCGCGTTCAGCGCTAACAGATTGGTCTGCTCAGAGATCGCATTAATAGTAATGATCACATTATCAATTTCAGTCACTTTCTCATTCAAACTAACCACAGATACTGACGCCGCATTAGTGTACTCAGACAATTCAGTCACCATGACAATCGCATCCTTGACTCTTTCATTACTCTGTAAGATCTTGGTTGTTTCACTATCCGCTTGCTGGGATGCTTGTAAACCCAAACCCGCGATCTCTTTCGCCGAAGCCGACATCTCTTCCATTGCAGTCGCCACAGAATCAACCGAAGCATACTGTTGATTAACCTGGTCTTCTGAATCTCGAGCATCTTTTTCAAATGCCGTGGTGGTCCGATGGAAAGTAACGGTACTGGTTTTAACGCTTTCGACTAATTCACTAATGGTGTCCATTGAACGATCAAGTTCATAGCCGATCACACCAAACTCATCACGTCCCATATGAAAGCCAAGGCGCGACGTCAAATCGCCATTAGCAATGCGGCGAGTCGCCTGATGCATAGTCCACAAGGCGCCGCTTAGGTGTGTTGCAAACCAGTAACTAAATAGTCCAATTGGTGCAAGTGGCAGTAGAGAAAGTAAAAAACTAAAGAACGCTTGTTTCTCCACTTCGGTGTTATCCACGGAATGAGTGAGCACAGCATAGCCCTTGCCAAAAGGCATCGACACGGTTATTTCAGTATCACGTGCTGCGGCTTTTGGAGGCTGGCTGACCACGCGAATATTCTGCTGTAAAAGAAATGTTTGTAAATCATCTTTATTTAAACCAACCCCTTTCAACGCATTCACCGTAGACACGAGTCTGGTTTGTGCCTGCAGATGGTTTGCAGCATTGCTTTGCGCGATGGTCGCGTAATAATGACTGCCAGAAAAACCAATTAAAGTCGCTGATATTATAATGAACAATAGCCAAAACTTATCAGTAATATTCATTTTTATAAACAACTTATCTATGGTTCTGAAGTTAACTTCTTTCATTATTACGCCTCTGATATAACAAAGCACTACATCACGTAATGCATTTAGATACTAATATCAATATTTACATGATTTTACTATTAAAATAAGATCTTACATCTGATAAGTAGATGTAAATCCTATATTCGTTATCGTGTCGCGTACAAATTGTGACCAAAGAGAGAGATACGTAGTGAGAATATATCGTAAATAACTATATCCATATTATTAGACAGTAAGGTCACTAACAAATGCAGGCCGGATATATGAATATCAGGTAACATTAGCGCAACTGCACGGGGTCCCGATGATTGAACGTAGGCAGTGTATAAAAATGAGTCTATTGATGGACATAAATCCAAATAGAAAAGGCTACTAATTAGTAGCCTTTTGAAATAATGACAACGAGCACTATCATTCACCAACACGAATCCAGAAATTTGGACTCACCTTGGCATGTTAATCCCCGTAACAAAAATTATTTCGCTTCACACGCACCGATTATTGTCGGAATAGAAACCGCTGGGTGGATCAGGTAGTCTGCAGAGCAGCTTTTATCTTGGTTGTAAGTAGTACCAGTACAGCCAGAAAGAATAGTGAAAGTAAAAGCAACAACAGCTAATTTAGCAAAAGTTTTCATGTTAAATCCATTTAAACATATAATATCAATGGTAATATTATTTCCATCGTCAATGTAACGAATGACATTAGAATTTCATATCTAACATTCAACGCATTAATTAGTTAACTTCTTGGAGCATATGATGACAATGAATCATATCGGGTTATTCGTCGGAGACATAGATAAAACGATTGAGCTTTATTCACACACTTACCAAGAGACTTACTCTTCTGAATATGAGTAGAGTCTAACTGCTGGAATAAATAAAATCTACTAGCAGTTCGTTTAGCTATAATAATACAGAAATAGCTAGCGAACTGACGTCAAAAAGCTCTTTGCAGTACCACTTTTCACAATACCCACCGCAACTTTTCGCATTCACATCCGCACCATTAACAATAGAAACTCGAAATGCGTATATAAGAACAGCACAAACGGGTAGGATGCACCTCATATTACTTAAAGCTATGAGACCGACATGTCGATCGCAACAACAGAAAACACCGCTACCCGCGCCTTATTAATCGCTATTCGCACCCCTTGTATTTCGCAACAGGACGTGGACGAATCATTATCTGAATTATGCCGTTTAGTTAATACCCTCGGCTTTTCTGTGGTTGGGACTAAAACCCAACGCCAAAAATCGACCAAACAGCTAACTGTATTAGGCACTGGTAAACTGGAAGAGTTAGCCACGTTAACAAGTGATGAAGAGCCATCTCTACAAGACGAAGCACAGATTGAATTTGACCAAGACGAATTAAGCCAATTATTAGCCACACAGGGCGTTCAAGAACAAGCTAATTTGGTGGTATTTGATTGTGAACTGAGCCCGAATCAATTACGTAATGTTGAAGCGGCATTAGGCGTCGAGGTTTACGATCGTACCCGCGTTATTATCGAAATTTTTAGTAAACATGCACATACCCGCACCGCTAAACTGCAAGTAGAAATCGCGCGACTTAATTACTTAACACCGCGATTACGTGATGAAAGTAGTGGCGATCGCGAACGCCAAAAAGGCCGTTCAATCAGTGAAACTGTATTTGAGATTAATCGTCGCCGTGTTCGCACTAAAATAGCCGAACTACGACGTGAGCTGACCAAAGTACAACGTGAGATGCATGGTCGAAGCAGTGGTCGTATCGAACAGTTAACCGTGGCGTTAGTGGGTTATACCAATGCTGGTAAATCATCTTTAATGCGTGCCCTAACAGGCTCTGATGTATTAATTGAAGATAAACTCTTTGCTACTTTAGATACCACGGTACGTACACTACAGCCGCCAACACAACCGCGTATTTTAATCTCCGACACCGTTGGTTTTATCCAAAAGTTACCTCATGATTTAGTGGCATCATTTCATTCAACCTTAGAAGAAGCAAAAAATGCCGACTTATTGCTTTACGTGGCTGATGCATCGGACGAAAATTTCATGTCGCAATTAGCCATTGTTGACCATGTATTAGGGCAATTAAATATCGATTTGAATAACAAGGTATTATTGCTGAATAAAATTGATTGTTTAAGCGAAGAACAGCAGTTAGACCTGCTGGAACGCTACCCAGATGCGCTACAAATCAGTGCGCATAACAACGCTGATGTCGCATTCGTACATCGGGAAATTCAAAAAATACTGGAAAAGAAAATGTGTTCAGCCTGCTTTGACATCCCTTACACAGCCAGTGGTGTCATGGGGGAAATTCACAGTAAAATGCAGGTCCTCGAAGAGGAATATCATGAACATGGTATTCGCATCACATTAAAAGCCAGCCCGATTGCCTTAGAGCGATTACATAAAATGTTGCAGCTCACTACGTTTTAATCCGTCGTTAGACATACAAGGTGACCGTTTTATGGGTCACCTTTTTAAACCATTTCAACAGCGTGAACTTAAAAATGCCGATCTTGGTTTAACTCACAATTTTATCACGCCCACTATTTTTTGCTCGATAGAGCTTTGCATCAGTGACATCAATCAGCATCTGCTGCGAAGTAGATGAAGCGTCCTCAATATAGGTAATGCCAAAACTCATCGTGATGTGTTGATTATCGAACACAGGTTTCGCAACAAAATCTTGGCGAATTTTGTTCATTCTTGCTATTACATGATTCAGATCCGTATCCACAAATACCAGCGCAAACTCTTCACCACCATAACGAGCAACTATGTCTTGTGTTGATCTAAGATGACTTTTTAGGATTTTTGCAACTTCGACAAGCGCAAGATCACCGGCAGAGTGTCCAAATTTGTCATTGACACCCTTAAAGTGGTCGATATCGCATAACACAAATGTAATTGACTTGTTTTGCTGCTGAGCGTATTTAAACGTCCGCTCAAACGCTTGATTTAACCCACGTCGGTTATGCAGATTTGTTAGCTCATCGGTGATAGAACACTCAAGCAAGTTTTCGTTTTCATCTTCCAAATGCGATGTTCGTTGCGCTACTTTTTTATCCAGGTTTTGCATAATATCAGCAAGGTTATCCGCCATTAAATGTAAGCCCTGACTAAGAGAATTAATTTCGCTAATACCGCTCAAAGGTTGAGGCAGTTTTTGAATACTTTCTAAATTTTGATCATTAGCGGCTTGATTGAGTCGCTGAATTGGCTTGCAAATATACCACGCGATCAGTGAGCCAACTAACGCTATACACGCAAACAACATCAGCGTAATAAAGAGTGCAGCTTGATTGTGCTCTGCTAATACACTTTCATGATGAGAACTTGGAATGAGTATGCCGATTAACCAAGTTTCTCCATATCCAAGCGAAATAGAGCGAACATGGTACAAGAAATTTTCCCCATCTACCTCTAAGCGGTGAGCTCCACTTTCTAACTGCTTACTTGCCATTTGGAAGACTTTGTCCGGGTGAGTAACAAGACTGACTCTGGTCGTAATCCCATTGGCAATTGTATATAGCTCATCTTTGCTGGACGTCGCAATTAACGCGCCGTTTCGCTCAGCTAGAAAAATATAAGCGTTGTCTACCAATGCTATCGACTCAAGAAAATCATCCAATTCAGTTAGCGCCACACTTGTCGCGGTGACTCCCAGCAGCTTGCCTTGCTGATCGTAGATAGGGCCAGACAAACCAATACCCAGGGTTGGAAAACCGTAGTAAAGATGGATTTTGCTCCACACCATGCCCTGCGCTTGTACCGCATCCTGGTAAAATGGACGTGTTCTCGGATCATAACTAAAGCTCGGATCCTTTTCTATTTTATCGCCTATATGGCGAACCGGATCATATTCAAACCCTTCCATTGTCAGTGTTTTATTGACGTAGTTCGCTGCAACACTATGGTGATCTGTCTTAAAAGGGTTGCGTGTAGAAGAGAGGTAGCGGCCATCCGTCGTAGCGACAGAAATGAACGTCATATGTGGATAAGGCATCGCTTGTTCGTAAAGTCGGCTCGCCAGCGGGGTTAAACTATCAAGTAATTCGGGTCGATAAGAGAAGGCGTTGCGATTAATATCGACGATCGAGCTGAGTGGCGCGGTGAAATGTCGAACATGACCGTAAATGCGATCTTCAACTTCTTTTATATACTGTATTCCGACACTGTTCGCAACATTCGCAATCGTTATCGTAGAAACGAGATACAGGGTGATCCCGGCAATCAATGTGAGCACAACAAACGGGACAACAATCAACCCGCGTAATGGAACAGACTTCACTTACTATTCATCCTTTTATATAGTTTGTAACCTGAACTCGGGATAAAAACGGCACTCATTACCGGTTCCAAGATCCGCTCTTTCGAGCAATAAATTTTGAAAGCGAAGTAGAATGATTTATGTTAGTTGAAATCTTCTGTGACGTAGATGCTTTTTGATCGACACTTAAATTCATATTACAGCCATGCGATAACATTTGGTTATCACGTTTCTGAGTCTTATCCCTACCGCTCATATTCACCAATAGCATCACTATTGTGGTGACGTGAAGTATATCACATGCATCATTCACAGCAACAACGCGTTAATCTTCTTTATGAGAAACAATTTATCAATATAATACAATAAGATAATCGGCTAACTAGCATGGGGAGTATTCTCCTGCAGCACGTGGATAAAACTCAACCGGATCGATGATGACTTTATCGTAAACGCCAGATTTAATCCGGTCACTGGCATACCGAAAAGACTTAAGACCATCATTCATTTCTACAACCGCTATTCTCATGCGTATGGGTGCTGTTGCTTATCTTCAATCCCGACTAATGCCGTAAACCATAGGTTACTGTTTTGACGACATTGTAGGCGTATAAATTAATGCGTCATATAATACTCACAAATAATCTACAGTTATATTAATTGAGTAATATGGTACACAACACCAACACAGCTTAGTACTGTAGGTCGAAAGCGATTGTAAGCAAACCAGTTAACTTCTCCCAAGAAAAACGTGAAGCCTCAGTTATTGAAGTGACGGTTTACATGTTAAAAGGAACAATGACCAAGGGTGAGTTGAGATTACCGGAGCGTTACCGAAATAAACAAGATAAATCTGTGCTGCTTTTCCGATAAATGTCAGATCAAGCCGAGACGAATACAAATTATGACAATTGAAATAGTCAGATAGCACACTAGTAAGGGCGGGATAACTATCTGACTTAACTGGCACGATTATCGTTTAAGTTACGGCGCGGAGTTTGAAACGTGACAGCAATACTTCTAATTGCTCCGCTTGTTGTGATAGTTGCTCTGCGGCCACAGCACTTTCTTGAGCGGTATCGTTATTTTGTTGGGTAACACCATCAATTTCGACCAGACCTTGATTAATAACCTCCGCGCCTGTTGCTTGTTCATTACTTGCATTCGCAATTTCATCAACAAGTTCCGCCGTTTTTTTGATACTTTCAAAAATGCTATTCAAACTTTGGGCGGTTTCGTTAGCAATCAGGCTACCTTTTTCTGCTTTTTCAACAGAACCAGCGATTAGTTTTGACGTTTCCTCGGCAGCTGCAGTGCTTCTGGCAGCCAAATTACGGACTTCATCGGCAACCACGGCGAACCCGCGCCCTTGCTCTCCAGCACGAGCGGCTTCGATAGCCGCATTTAATGCCAGTAAATTGGTTTGAGCGGCAATTTCATCAATCGTGCTGATAAATGAAGAAATACTTTTGCTTGAATCAGAGATTTCATTCATGGCCGTTATCATCGCAGCCATTTTATCGCTGCCTTCCCTCGCCTCTATTTGCGCTTGCGCGGCAAATTGACGAGCCTGCTCAGCATTTTCAGCATTGGTATTAATTTGGGAGGTTAGCTCATTTAATGACACCGAAATATTTTCCAAACTGGCGGCTTGCAGTGATGCCCCTTCCGACAGTGCAGTGCTACTTAAGGCAACATTATTGCTGCCTTGAGCAATTTCTGCACTCGCGCATTGAGTTTGTCCTAATACGGTATTTAAGTTTTCACTCATTTCTTGTAGCGCGAGACCCAGTGAATCTTTGCTAGAAGCCAATGTGATATTTTGATCAAGTTCGCCCTCGGCTATTTTTTTGGCCAGACTCGCTTTTTCTCTTAACGTCGCCACCATATTTTTCATTTCATAAAAAATACCTTCAGCAGTCCCGTCATCCTTTAAATTCATGGTTAGATCACCCGCGGCTACAGCCTTTGCAATTTCTGCAATGTAAGCAGGCTCCCCACCTAACTGGCGCATAATATGACGAGTTAACCATAATGCGATACCCATCCCAAAAACAATCGCAAATAAAGTGCCAAAAATTGAACTGTTAATCACAACGGATTCCGTATTTTTCAATGAATCCATACGTGTTGCCATTAAGCGACGTTCTCTTTCTTTAAAGGTGTTTATTTGCTCCCGGAATTTATCAAAATAGACTTTCCCTTTGGCTTGGCCGATAATATCGGCCATGTCATCCATTGTTTTGGCGTCACCGATTTCACGACGTAAGGTAATTTGCGTTTCAACAACGCGACTTATCCAGTCATCGATAGTTTTTTTACTTTCGCCTAATAAAGCGACTTGCGCGGGATTGTCAGAAACCGTTTGAGCTAACTCATCAATTAACTGGTAAAAACGTGTTTTACCTCCCGTATAGGGAGCCAGAAATTGTTCTTGCCCGGCCAGTAGAAAACCACGCATTCCGGTTTCCATATCGACTGCCGATGCCACAATCGCTTGTGCCGTTGCTATCACGTTATAAGTGTGTTCAACCCAGCCATTAAGGCGCTTCAGTTCGTCGACATTATTGCTAGTTTTCGCTTTAGCCTGACGCGTTTCCATCAGCACTCTTTCACGGGCAATAAAGGTTTGTAATTGTCCCCTGAACTTATCAAAAAACTGTTTCCCTTGCGCTTTTTTGATCATGTCAGCCATATCATTCATGGATTTGGCATCGCCAATTTCAGTTCTTAATGCAATAACAGGTTCTGTGACCTTGCTTTGCCATTGACTGATGGTGGAAGAAATTTCTTTTAGTAGCTTAACTTGCGCTGGATTATCCGCAACGGTATTGGAAAGGCTTTGGAGCAAGCTGTTAAACGTTTTATTTCCCTGCTTATAGGGCGCTAAAAATTCACTTTTACCGGCAAGCAGATAACCCCGCATGCCCGTTTCCATGTCCACGGCGGCGGCTTCAAGACTTGACGCATCGGCTAAAACGCCATGAGTATGATTTACCCAACCGAAATCTTTGACTAATGACTTTACGCTGACAAACACCATTCCTGTGATCATGAGCATTAACAATAATATGAGGCCGTAGCCAGAGAGTAATTTGGTTTTAAATTTTAATTTTTCAAACATATTTAATCTCGTTTATATATATTCTTATAATATTTTAATAATATTTTAATAGGGTTTATAACTTAGATTCTCAGGGTAAGCTTATACATGACAACATGTGGCGCCTCAAGGAGGGAAATATGCTGCCGACTCTTCGCGTTACTTGTTAAGTCGTTGATATGACAGAGTTAAATACCGGATTGATTCTCATTTAAATTAACCAATCGTTTTAAATCAAATACTTGAAAATATTTTAAAACATTTGAATCCGGACTATTTCGAACAGCTTATAATCAAAATAGAAAGCGTTATTACAGGCTCATAGTTAATTAGACCATATACTTAGAGGCTGTGCGTCACAGCCCGAAGAGATCAGACATCCTGCAAAGCCATTAGTCACGCAGTCTGGCTGATGATATTGAGTAGGCGATGAGTGAAGATAATAGCTGGCGCCTAGACTTAGATGACGGTGATATCCATTAGCATTCGGGGACACAAGTTGGGAACGCGATCCAGAAACTTGCCAATGGGAACGCTTTAAATCAAGTTTTTTACACTTATTGTCCATTGAGAAGTACTTGTAAATGTATTTATTTGCTCTGGAATTCTATTTCTAAATAAAACCGATATGATTAACTCAGTTGGAACAAACCCTAATCTAAATTATTTAACCAGGACTGATAATCATGAGTAAATTACTTAACCAAGCACAAACTATCTTAACTGTCGCAAAAGACACTGCAAAAACATCTGTCACTGCTGGTTTTGGTGTTTATGGCACTATCCTTGATCAGGCATCTAAATCATCAGATAAAGCAACGCAATTTTTTGAATCTCTGGTTGAGCGCGGTACGCAAGTAGAGCCTAAACTGAAAGAGCAAATGTCTGCAATCTTTACTAATAACATCACGTTAGAATCAATTGAAACTAAAGTACAAAGTATCACTAGCCGTTTTACGGGTGTTCAAGGTTCCAAATTAAATGAATTAGAAAGCAAAATTGACCTACTTACTACGATGGTTAGCGAACTAAAAACTGCACCTAAAAAAATAACTAAAGTACCTGCAACTGCTGAAGCATAATATTACTTTAACTGTCGTGGTTAATTGAAATGAGCCTCCTTATTTGGAGGCTTTTTTGATCTTGGGGTAAAGTGCGAAAGGCTGATGAAAGCGGATGCCACCAGCTGAGTTAAGTTTTCTAGTTCGCTGCTTGAAGGGCTTTAAGATATAACCCCAATTATCTTCCCGAGAGAAATAGATCACGTAATCCGTGTTTTTAAAGACCGTTGGCATTACCCCATTTATTTTCCACAACATGGGATTCATTACGGGACTCGGTTGTTTTGATTTGGATCCGGCACAGCTATTACCATCACTTACCAGTAGGTCGATATACACATTAATTAATGCGTACTATATCACCCATAATTTATTGGCAATAACAATTAACGCGTACTATACGCCCCATAAAATGCCGTAATCACCATTTTTGCGTTGTATAACGCTCAACAATAATCTATTGTTAGATTAATTGAGTAATATGGTACACAACAATGACTGAGCGATTAACACTACAAATATATACAGATAATCAATGGCATGATGCCGCAGAATTAATTATTACCGAACCTCAGCTCGGTCGTGCTAGCGCATCTGAACTTAATTACCACCTAGATTATTTATCGCATTTTGATGAACGCGCAGAAACCGCGGTTAGCTTTTGTTACCCCGTTGAAACAATGGGCTACCATAAAAATAACTGGTTACGATTCATCGACGATATTATGCCTGCTGGCTCAAGCAGAGAATATTGGGTTAAAAAACTCGGTATTTCAGATCAAAGCCCTGTAACACAAGATTTCATCTTATTAAAACAAGGCACTATTGCCCCCATTGGTAATCTAAGAATCAAAGAGGCTGTCCCAGTCAAAGTGACTCACGATATTACGATTGATTTTACAATCAAGCATGTTATCGAACGCGATATAGATTTTATTGAATATGCACAAGAGAACGGCGCGGCTGCAGGTGGTGCAACTGGTGCAGGTGGTGCTGCACCAAAAATGTTATTACGCTGTAGTCCACAAGGTAATGTATGGATCGATACCTTTCAAGATGATCCTACAAACTTAGATACCCATTATTTAGTTAAATTCCCCCGTGGTAAAACCGCTATTGATAAAGATATTTTAAGAGCCGAGTTTCATTTTTATCATGAACTGGAAGCGATGGGCTTTGATACGATTCCAACTGAGAATATGCATTTACTTGAAGGCGCTCGTGTACCGTCATTATGGCTGCCAAGGTTTGATGTTTATATCAGTGAAAATCAAATGCAGCACAGTGGATTAGAGTCTGTCTATTCAATCCTTGACGAGCAAGCTGCAAGACCATTATTACATGGTGACGTACTAGCAAGGCTTATTCAAAAAATGACCAAAGATGACTACTTCGGGAATACTAAAACGATGTTAGATGAACCAAATGGCATCGCTAATTTCGTCATTGAATGGGTGCGTCGTGATTTACTCAATATAGCGTTTGGTAACTCTGATAATCATGGCCGTAACACCTCATTTATTAAATCAAATAATACCGTCACTCTCGCTCCGATTTATGACTTTGCACCGATGAAAGCCGATCCAGAGGTCATCAGTCGCACATTTACATGGGGGCATAATATGGAACGTGGTGGCAATTATAATTTCCTGTTAATAGCCGAACACCTTGAAAAATGGGTTGAACCCGACGTATTACTTAACGCATTACAAGTAACAGCAAAGCAACTAATTAATTTAAAAACGCGCTTAGAACAACGTGGAGTGCCCGAATCAATCATCAATTATAGCTCTATTGGTTTTACTAATTTAGAAACTAAATTGAAAAAATGGGGGCTACTAGCATGAGCGCAACAGAAGTTAAAAAGACGAACTCAGCAGGTCGAAATGCAATCGTAAGCAAGCGCATTAACTTATCCCGAGCAGAACGCGAAGCCTTAGTGATTGAAGTGACCGTTAATATGTTAAAAGGCACCATGACCAAAGGTGAAGCATTAAAATACCTAAGGTTAAACCTATTTTCAGTGAACCAAGCCGACTATGCAAAAATGGTTGGTATCAGTCGTAAGGTGCTATCTGAAATAGAAAACGGCAAAGGAAATTATACCGAGGCCATTTTACA
Organism: Moritella yayanosii; assembly: GCF_900465055.1. Lineage (NCBI taxonomy): Bacteria > Pseudomonadati > Pseudomonadota > Gammaproteobacteria > Alteromonadales > Moritellaceae > Moritella > Moritella yayanosii. The sequence continues at coordinate 2,091,528 of NZ_LS483250.1, forward strand.
AAAAGCATTCCGTCCCTTGGGTATGGTCGTTACTGTGATGCCAAGAGATTTGGCTATTCTGGATAAGGCTCGAGCGAATAGTTAGAGCTATAGCTTGATTATGACGCACTTCTTTAACGTCTACAGCATCAAATGTATGCATAGTAGCGGCTTTGGTATTACCTTCAGAAAATTCAATCGCTTCCATTAAACCTTTTTGAATACTTTCAAATGCATTGTTCATTGTTATCTCCATAGGTATCGGCAGAAATGCATTTCTAGCGTATTAAAGTTAGAACCATTCATTGCTGCCACCTAATATATTTTTGCTACTAGGTGTATCTACAGCGAGGCTGATACCAAGACCATTAAGGATTTTAACTATTGTTGAAAAATATACATCTTCACCCTTTTCAACTCTGATCAAGGTCTTCTTGGTAACACCACAAAATGACGCTGCGATTTCCTGAGTCATCGATGCTGCCTTTCTATGGTCTTTAATCAATTTACCTAAGGTGCTTGGATCGAGTTGAGTAACCATTCTATTGCCCTAAAAAGTGTACTTATGGTTACTTTAGGTCTTCATATACCTAGAATCAAGAAAAAGTGTACCTATATACACTTTTCTTATTGCTGACATTGGTATTTAGATTAAAGTGTACGATCGTTCACTTTTAATAGGATTTGATAAAAGGTTCCCAGCCCTGCAATCTCACTTAAGGTATCATGCATGAAGCTATATCAGACTTTATGGCTGATAACCCTCCGCCCCACGATAAGAAACGTCATAACCAATATCATCTAACACCCCTAGCGTCACCGCACCAAAAACCACGCCATTGGCCATAAACTCTTGGGTTAATGGCGCTAATACTTGGCCGTTATCCAATATCCGTTTTTTGTCTTCTTGCAGCACGTAATCATACAAGTGACCGCCGTCATCACTGATTGGCACATACAAATAAGTATTACCGTATATCTGATTATACTTTTTCGCTGCCATACTGTTTGGCACTTTCAATACGTTACCTTGATATGCTTCACTGTATTCGGTAAACGCTTCTGTGTACGAACCGATACCCAGGATATGTCCCATTTCATGGAGGATATTGGCTTTAAACTCGACCTGATCAAAGCCTTGTTCGTAAGTATGATTACCAATAACTAACGTCCCGCTCGTTGGTATCTCATACTCACCCACTTGCTCTTCTGAATCAGGACCCGCATAACCATTACCGTCATTCATTTTTTCAACCGCGATGCGCATGCGTATAGTGTGCTGTGACTTACCTTCAACCCCGACCAATGCCGTTAACCACTGGTTGGCGGCATCGATATAAGGTTGCTGTAAGGCATCACTCCACACCAACGCCCTGCCATGCGTTAGTTGTAGCTCATCTTCAAACTCAAGCTCAAAAGTCAGTGCACCGTTACTCACCGTCTTCACGACATTGTTAGCTTGAGCGGTATTGGTACAGCCAATTAAATACAAAATGGTAGTGATCGATAAGATCGCAGAGTTCTTCAGTGTAAAAAAACGCATAACGTGGTTTTCCTAAATCGAGATGGTGTGTGCTCAATTATAAGGATAAATATATTTATCATTTTTGACGTAAAACCCCGTCATTTATGTCGGTGATGTAAGTCATTATTGCGAAGCAATAAGCGCCCTGGCCTTTATTGCTGTTGACATACAAAGTGACAAGGTCTAAATTTAGAATTTGATACTGGAATTATATACAGTTAACTAGGGTGTTATGTTGAAGTTAATCGCGTACAAATACAGATTTTACCCGAATAACGAGCAAGCGGTCATGCTTTCTCAGACATTTGGCTGTGTGCGTGTCGCTTATAATTCAGCATTGGCGTTTTCTAAAGTGCAGTATGAACTAGGCAATAAAACCAATTATAACGATTGGAGTAAGAACCTCACTCAGCTTAAAAAGAACCCCGACTTGTTGTGGCTGAAAGACGTATCAAGCGTGCCTTTGCAACAGGCGTTAAAACATCTTAACAAAGGTTTTCAGTCCTTTTTTAAGTCAGGGTTTGGTTACCCTAAATTTAAATCAAAGCATAATAATCAATCAGCCAGTTACATGAGTAACGGGTTCAAATGGGATGCAGATAAACAATCATTGTTACTCGCTAAAATGAAGCAACCGCTTAAAATAAAGTGGTCGCGCTACTTCACTGGAAAACCAAGTTCACTTACCGTATCCAAGACTAAATCAGGTAAGTATTTTGTTTCAATATTAGTGAAAGAAGCGATAAAACAGCTGCCGATTGTTAATAAAACGGTCGGTGTCGATGTTGGCATTAAAGATTTAGCGATCTGCTCGGATGGCGTTAAATTTAACAACCCGCGCTTAACAAATCGATATGCCCAAAAACTCGCTAAGGCTTCACGAAAATTAGCGAAAAGAAAAAAAGGCTCTCGCAATTTCAAAAAGCAAAAGCTTGTTATTGCTAAGATCCACGAAAAGATAGCGAATTCCCGTAGAGACTTTACGCATAAAATGACGTCGACACTTATAAACGAAAACCAAGTGATAGGGATCGAGTCATTGAAAGTCAAAAATATGGTGAAAAATCGCAAGTTGGCAAAGCATCTCCATGATGCTAATTTCGGTGAAATAGCAAGGCAGTTAGAATATAAGGCTGATTGGTACGGGCGTAAATTATCAGCTATTAGCCAGTGGTTTCCTTCGTCTAAAATGTGCAGCGAGTGTGGTGCGTTATACGCTGGGCAGTGGTCATTAGCGATCAGGACGTGGACTTGCGCATGCGGCGCTGTTCACGATAGAGATCATAATGCTGCTATCAATATCCATAAAGAGGGATTAAGACTAGCAGCTTAAATAATTTGTGGCGGTAGGTAGTACCGACACGTTAAATGCTTGTAAGAGGTTTTAGAAGACTAACGCAATTTAATATTGCAATGCCTAAACCGTAGACGACAAGAATCCCCTTGCTTCAGCTAGGGGTACTTCAAGATTAGCATTTTCATATTGTATAACTGGGTATTGGATACTGACGGCGAACTCCGTTAGTATTCGGGCACTCAACGTTGGGGAAGCAATTCTGAGACTAGCCAATGGCAACGCTTTAAATCAGTTTTTTTACAATTACGGCCTATTGAGACATATTTGTAGATAAAATTATAAATGTATCGATTTACTCTGGTATTACCTTTCTAAATAAAACCAATATGATTAACTCAGTTGAAACAAACCTTAATCAGAATTATTTAACGAGGAGTGATTATCATGAGTAAATTACTTAACCAAGCACAAACTATCTTAACTGTCGCAAAAGACACTGCCAAAACATCTGTCACTGCTGGTTTTGGTGTTTATGGCACTATCCTTGATGAAGCATCAAAATCATCAGATAAAGCAACGCAACTTTTTGAATCTCTGGTTGAGCGCGGTACGCAAGTAGAGCCTAAACTGAAAGAACAAATGTCTGCAATCTTTGCTAAAAAAATCACGTTAGAATCAATTGAAACGAAAGCACAAAGTATCACTAGCCGTTTTACGGGTGTTCAAGGTTCAAAACTAAGTGAATTAGAAAGCAAAATAGACCTACTTACTACGATGGTTAGCGAACTAAAAACTGCACCTAAAAAAATAACTAAAGTACCAGCAACTGCTGAAGCATAATAATACTTTAACTGTTGTGGTTAATTGAAATGAGCCTCCTTATTTGGAGGCTTTTTTGATCTTAGAGAAATATACGACCGCTATGTATTATGTATACCTCACCTTCAAAACCAAGCTCAAAGGTCGGTGCACCGTTGGTTACGATTTTGACTACATTGTTGGCTTGAGCGATATTGGCACTGCCGATTTAATACAGGATGATAGTAATAGATAAGACCGCAGAGTTTCAGTGTAAAAAGGTGCATAAAGTGACCCTCCACTCTAAATCGAGGTATTACGCACTCGATTATAGGGATAAATATATTTATGACTGTAAGGGTTTTATAGTGATATTGACAAATAGCAAGATTATAACTTTAGCAATACGAAGATAAATACCGATCATTATAATCTAATAAACATTCAAAACTTGATCTTGAAATAGTCCTTAAATTTAATACGTGATAGGATAATCCCTTCAATTTCTTATGGTTACGAATTAATTACACACGAAATCCTTGAGGGATAGCTAATATTTCAAGTTAGTAATACTCGGTACTTACAATGTGATTTTAAGCGTGATATTCAAGCTGCGAATAGTTATAAAGGGAAATATGGTAGATCAAGTCGGAAATATTGAGATGGCTCACCCTCATACTGCAATAACAAGCTACAGTGGTTATATTTATCAAGGAAAAATAGCTCTATTACATTGTCTTAGATTAATTGAACAAGCCCCAGAAGAAAGCCGAAGACTAAAATTACAAATTGAAAGCATTGAAGATTTTGCAATTTTAAATACTGATAATACTTGTAAATCATTACATCAAGTGAAAGCGAGAAAAGATCGTCTATTCTCAGACTATCGCCCCGATGTTGAAAAACTTCGAGATAAAGCAAATCTTCACGAAGATTCTGAACCGTTCTTCCACGTATCTTTACCATTGAGATTAATACCTAGCACGTTTACAAGTGAATACTCCCCTATAACATTTTACCAATACTTTGATACCAACGATAGCCCCGTTGACCACTGCCCCCTTGAGAGTGTCGATATGTTTATCGAACACCAAATTAAGAAAGTTTATCAAGTGGTTTTTCCTGATGAAGAGTATCGCGCTAGTAACGACTATTTAATTAAGAGCCGTCAATTCCTAGAAGATATTATTATCAAGCATGTTATTGATGTTCACCGCGAAATACAACAAAGCACAGTAACAGGCGCTGTACAAAGCAGAGTAGCAGCCAGCCGATATATTGAATTTGATCGGATTTTAGAAATATTGACCCAAGACCTTACTGACCGCTATTTAGATGAGAGTTATTTCCACTATTTGCTGTTAAAGGATGCAGGGACATATTTCCATGACTACTGCCAGAATGTGGAAGACAACAACGCAAATACATTACTTAAGCTAAATTATTATTTTTCTAAATTTAACGCACTAAATCCTAGTTCGTTGACAAAGTTTATCCGAGCAATAGCGCCTCATAAAAAAGTTGGATTTAATAACATATCTCAATATAAAGATAATACATTCAATCGAGATGATTTTAAGAGAGGATTGCTAAAAGTATTGGATCAAATGGCACAATCTGAATTTGATGAATCCTTACAATTACCGTCGTTTTTTTTCTGGAAAAATGACGATGAATATCTATACCCAACAGCAATTCACGATCACCCAGACGATGCTGAAGAACTCTGTATTGAAATAATCGAGGCATCAATAGCTGATGACGTTAACTTTTTATTTGAGGGTGGAAAATTAGTTAATCGACATATTAATTGTCAATCTATTTTCTCAAGTGTTGTAGTTGGTAATCAGATTGAATTTAACCTTGAAGATGAATTTTCTAGTGATCTAAACGAGAACAGAATAAATAGTTTTAGGAATGTATCACTCATATCCATAGCAGAAGCCAATCGAGTTATAAATGATTGAAATAATAATAAATACCTTTGAAATATTTAACTATTCTAAATTACCAAATAGTGATAATCGCATATTTAAATCTAACATAATGGATGATTACTGGGTAATTTATCAAGGTTCTCCAAGCCAACTTTTAGAAAAAAAAGTACAGAGTGAGTTAATGGCTCAGTGTAAAAAAGTTTGCACCGATCCAGCTTTCGAAAAAAATGCTAATATTATTTGCTTATGGAATGTTGAATCGATAGATAAAAAAACCATTCGCCAACTCCATCATGCAGAAGAAGATATCTACTTCTTCAAAAAAAACGTGCTTTATTATACTCAAAGTGAACTTACTAGCTATAAAGAACAGTCTTCAACTTACCCTCTTCAAAATTTACTTCAACAAAGTCCAACAAACCCTGAGGTATTCCAACGCTATAAAGAAAATATAAATAAAGGCACGTGGGAATCATTACTTTATAGAATATGCATGAAATTAACTTTCATCCGACATTCCGCACCCTATTATAGGTATTAATTATCGCTTTTTAACGACACGTTCAATGCAAATGTAGACATGATGTATTTGTGAATGTTGATGTTATACATAAATTGCTAAATCCCGCGTGAAATAAAAAAAAGCTTGACGGCGATCCCCATATTTGATCTATTAGTTATCTTTGGGCGATGAAAATTATGACCATATCATATTCAACAAAGAGTCTTGATCACCTCGGTTTAGTTTCAGGCATGTGCAAAGATATTGGTATCGCCAAGTTTATTGATGACGCACATCCCGAACAAAGTAAGGATAAGCACATTTCATACGGGCAACTCGTAGAAGCCATGATTTTAAATGGACTCGGTTTTGTTGGTAGAACATTGCATATGTATCCTGAATATTTTGCAGAACGGCCTGTCGAACGCCTTCTTGGTAAGGGTGTAAAAGCGGAGCATATTAATGACGATGCACTCGGTCGCTGTCTTGACCAACTCTATGAAACTGGCGTTTCCGAGCTATTTCAAGGACTGTCCGCCCGTACAATTTCACATTTAAAGCTTCCGTGTGAAGGGCTTAATCTGGACTCCACAAGCATTCATGTTGATGGTGAATATAAAGACGAAGACGGTAATGCAGCCATTCAACTAGTGCGAGGCTACAGCCGTGATCATCGCCCTGAATTGAATCAGGTGGTGTTAAACCTGATCACTGAAAATCAGGCCGGTATCCCCGTCTACATGCAGGCGGCAAGTGGCAATATTAACGATAATGAAGGTTTTAAAAATATCGTTAAGCAACATGTTAAAAGTCTTAAAGCGGCCCATAACAACCGCTATTTCATTGGCGATGCTGCATTATATGTCGCCGAAACGATCCAATCTCTCGATGAACAAGGCCAATTATTCATATCGAGAGCGCCGCAAAAGTTAAAATTAGTCAAAGACGCCATATCAGAACAAAACAATTACCATTTCACTGAGTTAGGAAATGGCTATAGCGCAACCTGGATAGATTCAAACTACGGTGATGTTAAGCAGCGTTGGTTGTTAGTGTTCAGTGAACAAGCAAAAAAACGTGAACAACACACATTAGATAAACGTATGCTAAAAGACGCCACTGCGGCATTAAAATCACTGGAAAAACTCAGTAAACAACGTTTTGCTTGTCATGCTGACGCAATGAAAATGCTGAGTATCTGGATGAAATCTCAAGCCAGTATGTCAATGAGTGAAATTGACGTTATTGAGCATCCAATTTTCACTAAAAGTGGTCGACCTAAAACAGGTCAAGAGCCGGATGGTTATGAATATCAAGTAACCGGTTTGCTTGCTTCAAAATTAAATTTTCGCGAACGTAAATTATCCGAAAAAGGGTTATTCATGTTAGCGACAAATGATTGTAGCGATACGTTAACGATGAGCAAAATGCTTGAACTATATAAGTCACAGCAAAGTGTGGAAAAAGGGTTTAGATTCTTAAAAAGTCCTGATTTTTTAACATCGTCATTATATTTAAAAAAGGCAGAGCGGATTGAGGCATTGCTGATGATCATGACGTGTTGCTTGATGGTATACGCGGCACTTGAGCATAAGATCCGAGAGGAGTTGAGAACTAAAGACGTATATTTTCCCAATTTAAAATATAAGCCCTGTCAAAATCCTACCGCCCGTTGGGTTTTCTTTTGCTTTCAAGGTATCGACATTTTAACTCTCTCAGAAGAGCCGCAATTAGTGCTGAATATTAAAGAGCGACATCGAATAATTATTGATTGTATGGGGCCGACATATCAGCAGATTTATTCATAAAATGGGGTGCGGAATGTCGGTTTCATACATATTGCAAAAGGATCTAATGAAGACATATCAAACCTGTACAAAAATCATGAAATAGCTATGAATAAAATAAAAGATAAAGATAGTTTAAAAAGTTTAAACACCGTGGCTCAAAAATTAAGTGAAAACGAACTCGCCTGTGAACCTGATGAGTTACTTAATTTAATAATGGAACAACTTAAGGCTGGTGAGTTATGAACATTAAATTAAAAAAATTAATTATTAAAAACTTCAAAGTATTCCCCTTTGTTGAGTTAGAAATTACAACTAATAATTTGGCTCTACTTGATGGCCCTAACGGCTTTGGAAAAACAACATTTTATGATGCCTTAGAGCTCCTGTTTTTGGGGAAAGTAACAAGGTATATTGATTTAGACTCAAATGTATCTAATCAAAGGAAACATATTGGGTGTTTTCCACTTCTTTATGATGGTACTAAGTCCGGTGACTCATTATCCATTGAGGCCGAAATTGAGTTAGGCCATGGTGTGAAATATATAAAACGATGCGCAACAAAAGAAACTCTGGAAAGTACAAAGCGTATAGCGGATGCTAAGTTCCACTTTTATGTCAAAGAATTAGAAAGTGATAAGTGGGAAAAAATTTCAGATGACGAGACTTATTTATCTAAACTACTTGGAAGTAACTACAAAAAAAATTATGGTTTATTCCACTATATAGAACAAGAAGAAAACACCTTAATGCTTAAAAGCAAAGGTGAGTCAAAGCAACAAAAAATTGATCACCTATTTGATGTTGAAGATTACCGAAAAAAGATAGAAAAATTAACAAAGATCAGAACTAGTATCGCAAAACTAAAAACGCCTGTTAAGAAAAGCACATTGGATACTTTGTTCGCTGAGATTGACGCTTTAAAAAAAGAATCGCTACCAGACAGCTCAAATTTGATACCCCATACCCGCTTAATTGAGACCAAAAATTTCCCTTGGGATCGCGAAACCGTTGACTTTAGCACTGGTACATATGCTCAATGGACTAGTGAAACCGGAATATTAACGCGCTTAAAATATTTAAAAGAGAATAGCGATAATTTCTTAAACAACCGTTATAACGAGAACATCAAAAAAAGGTTAGCTTTACAGCCTAAGGTGCTAATACCTTTATTGCGGTTTGGTAACCGTATTAACAACATTGCTCAATATAAAATTGAAGTGGATTTATGTGAGGATGCGAAGCAATATGTGGAAAATTCAAAAGCTGGATTAGTTAAATTAGTTAACAATAAACAAATCTTTCCACAAGAATCAATTAGGGACAAATTCCCCGAACACCTCAAATTTGAAGAGTTCGAATCACAGATTGAAGAGTTAATAACTCTACTAAAATCATCTGATCAGTTAAGCCAGCATTTATCTCAACTTAAATCATCTAGAGCGCAATATTTAGAAGATCATGATACCTATCAAAAACAGCTTGATTCAAAGGCATCAGAATGCCCTACATGTGGGCATGACTGGTTAAGCCATGAACAACTTCTTGCTCAATTTAAAATGCAAGCACAAGCATTGGCGTCGATTCTTAAGGCTAGCGACTCAAGTTTACAAATAAAAGTTCAAGATATTGAAACCAAATACCTATCCCCGATTATAAGTATTTGTATTGATATAATTAACGCTGAAAAGTCTAAAATTGATTATAAGACAAAAATATGCGAGCTTGACGATAAACAAATAAATCACCTGAATCGATTAAAAAAGACCTTTGATGAATATCAGATAGATTTATCTAGTTACTATTTACCATCGTTTGATTTATCAATAGATATACCAACCGAATTATTAATAGATAAAGTTAAGACTCTGTATAAGCCTGTTATCTACGATAATTTATCCACAGATCTAGATGATGTATTTACTGAGGTCTTTGAAAACAATGAAAATAAATTACTTAAATTAACCATTGCTACAATAGATTTAAAAATAAAGTACTTACAACAACAATATGCTGAATCAAAATTACAAGATATAAAAGACAAAGAGAAAATATACGAACAAGAAAAAAACAAATTCGATAATGCGGTTAAAATTAACACACATCTCGGTAATCTAATTAGTCTATACACTGATAATGTTAACGACTATATAGAGAGCATCAGTAAAGGTATTGAAATCTTATTTCATATCTATTCTGGTCGTTTACTTCAGAATTTTCATAATGGTTTAGGTATATTTATTGAATCCGATGGCAAATCAATCTCCTTCAAAGATACTCCTACTGCTGAACATGATGTAATTTTCACTATGAGCTCAGGGCAATTATCATCATTAGTCATTGCATTCACAATGGCATTAAACCACAAATATGCCAAGCACTCACTATTGTTGATTGATGACCCAGTGCAGACAATGGATGAAATTAATGTTGCAGGTTTTATTGACCTACTAAGGCATGAGTTTAAAGACCGACAGATTTTCATCTCTACTCATGAAGACCACACTTCAAGTTATTTCAGATATAAATTTGGAAAGGCGGATCTAGAAACACAGAGAATAAACTTCAAGGATATTCAACGTAGCATGAATGTTACATAGGAATACCCAATAATGATGTTCTGAACTCGTTTAATGAGTATATGGCATAGAAAAACAAAAAGGCGAATCATCTCTGATTCGCCTTTTTTATTATTTAACAGGGAAATTAACCAACTTGTTAAAGTTAACCATCTTAATTAAATCGTTAACCAACTTAATTCCATATTCCCACCCCGATTCAGTAAAAAAAAAGACAAACCGAAGTTTGTCTTTTTTATTATCTGAACCTGAATTTATAAAACTCAGCTACAACCAAAATTAGTCGTTATACGCTTCAATTGGAGGACATGAGCAGAATAAGTTACGGTCGCCATACACATCATCAATGCGGTTTACAGTAGGCCAGAACTTGTCTTTCTTCACGTAAGGTGCAGGGTAAACTGCCGTTTCACGGTCATAAACACGATCCCAGTTAGCGTCAACAATATCAGCCAATGTATGTGGTGCGTGATGGAGTGGGCTTTGTTCTGCAGTCCACTCACCCGATTCAACTTTCGCAATCTCAGCACGGATGCTGGTCATTGCTTCGATGAAGCGATCTAATTCCGCTTTAGACTCTGATTCAGTTGGCTCAATCATCAGCGTACCCGCTACTGGGAAGCTCATTGTTGGCGCGTGGAAACCATAATCCATGAGACGTTTAGCCACATCAGACTCGGTGATACCCGTGATTTCTTTAAGTGGGCGTAAATCAATGATGCACTCGTGAGCAACACGATCATTACGGCCTTTATAAAGCACTGGGAACAGTGGGTCTAAGTTTTTTGCTAGGTAGTTAGCATTTAAGATAGCTGTCTGTGTAGAGCGTTTCAGACCTGCTGTACCTAACATGTTGATGTACATCCACGTGATAGGCAAGATGCTTGCGCTACCGAACGGTGCAGCAGATACCGCACCGTTGTGACGGCTTTCTTTACCTGTGTCAGCAACAGAGTGACCAGCAACAAAGGGGGCAAGGTGCGCTTTAACGCCGATAGGACCCATACCTGGACCACCGCCACCGTGTGGGATAGCGAATGTTTTGTGTAAGTTAAGGTGAGAAACATCAGAACCCATAGAACCCGGAGATGTTAATGCTACCTGTGCATTCATGTTCGCGCCGTCCATGTAAACCTGGCCGCCGTTGTCATGAATGATCTGACAGATTTCTTTAATCGATTCTTCGTATACACCGTGAGTCGATGGGTACGTGATCATGATGCAAGAAAGGTTGTCTTTTAGCTCTTCCGCTTTTTCACGTAAGTCTGCAACATCAACGTTACCGTTTTCATCACACTTAGTGACCACCACTTTCAGACCCGCCATTTGCGCTGATGCAGGGTTAGTACCGTGCGCAGAGCTAGGGATCAGACAGATGTTACGGTGCGATTCACCTTTCGATTCATGGTATTTGTGAATGGCTAATAGACCCGCGTATTCACCTTGCGCACCCGAGTTAGGTTGCATACAAATTGAATCATAACCGGTGATGCTAATTAACCAGTCTTCTAACAGGTCAATCATCACTTTATAACCAACCGCTTGATCTGCTGGGCAGAACGGGTGCATGTTGCTAAATTCAGGCCAGGTTACTGGGATCATCTCGGCAACTGCATTCAGTTTCATGGTACAAGAGCCTAATGAAATCATTGAATGGTTAAGGGCTAAATCTTTATTTTCCAATGATTTAATATAACGCATCATTTCTGTTTCAGAATGGTGCGTATTAAATACTGGATGAGTTAGGAATGCCGACTCACGCTCAAGTTCAGCGGGGATAGACGTGCTACCGATTGCTGCTAATTCAGCTTCGAGTGCGTCAATCGTAATACCGTGGTTATCGCCCAGTAATACGTCAAATAACGTCGCTAAATCAGCTTGAGTCATGGTTTCATCGATGCTGATACCCACTTGATGTTCAGCGTCAAGACGGAAGTTAATGCCCGCTGCTAATGCGCGCGTAACAACTTTCTCTTTGTTATCCAGCAACTCGTTGTCGAGTTTAACGGTGATGGTATCGAACCAAGTATTGTTGACGAGGCTTAGACCGCCTTTAACAACACCCGCGGCTAATAAATCAGTAAAACGGTGTACACGCTTAGCAATATCTTTTAGGCCTTCTGGACCGTGATAGGCGGCGTAGAAACCAGCCATGTTCGCCAGTAATACCTGTGCAGTACAAATGTTTGAGTTAGCTTTTTCACGGCGGATGTGTTGCTCGCGCGTTTGCATTGCCATACGTAATGCTGGTTTACCATGGGTGTCTTTAGAAACACCAATGATACGGCCCGGCATAGAACGCTTATGTTTGTCACACGTAGCGAAGAATGCCGCATGTGGACCGCCATAACCCATTGGTACACCAAAGCGTTGTGAACTACCGAACGCGATATCAGCGCCCAGTTCCGCCGGTGATTTAACTAAGGTAAGTGCTAATAGATCAGCGCCGACTGCAACCACACCTTTTTTCGCTTGGATTGCCGCGATGATGCCGCTAATGTCTGTTAGTTCGCCGTTAGTGCCAGGATACTGTAGTACCGCACCAAACAAGTTATGCTCAGGCGCTGTTTCTGCAGGGCCTTGAATAATAGTGAAACCGAAGTGCTCCGCACGTTCGATCATCACGTCAGCTACTTGTGGGTGTACGCTGTCGGCGATAAAGAAATTATCACATTTTTTATTTTTAGAAACACGCTTACACATTGCCATTGCTTCAGCAGCTGCTGTTGCTTCGTCAAGTAATGATGCGCTTGCTAAGTCCATGCCGGTTAGATCACACGTCATGGTTTGGAAGTTTAGTAATGCTTCTAAACGTCCTTGAGCAATTTCTGGTTGGTAAGGCGTATATGCCGTGTACCAGCCTGGATTTTCGAATACGTTACGTAAGATAACATTCGGCACGTTGGTACCATAATAGCCCATACCAATGTAGCTTTTATTTACTGTGTTCTTTGCTGCGATGGCTTTTAATTCTTGCAGTGCGGCAACTTCAGATAACTGATGGCCAGCAACAATATCTTCTGCCAATAGGATTGAGCTGGGTACTGTTTGTTGAATAAGGTCTTCTAAAGAGTCAGCGCCAACTTTCGTTAACATCGCTTTAGTTTCTGCTTCGCAAGGACCAATGTGGCGACGGGCGAAATTATCAATCTGCTCTAACTGGGCAAGTGGGGTATGGGTTTTCATGCAATTCCCTGTATTTTATACTATTAACTATTACGAAAATAAATAAGTACTAAAAAAAACCCCGAGGCTAGCTCAGGGTTTCAACAACAATTAGTCTTCGATTGACTCAGCATAGCCAGCCGCGTCAAGTAGCGCTGCGAGTTCGCTTTCGTCAGACGCTTTCACGCGGAACAACCAGCCTTCGCCGAATGCATCCGAGTTTACTAACTCTGGCGAGTCTTCTAATTCTTCATTGATTGCGACAATTTCACCACTGATTGGGGCGTAGATGTCTGATGCCGCTTTAACAGATTCGCCTACTGCGCAATCTTCGCCAGCAGTGATTTCATCACCTACGTCTGGTAAATCAATGAATACCATGTCACCTAAAAGGCCTTGCGCATGGTCAGAAATACCGACAGTGTAAGTACCGTCACCTTCGTTACGAACCCATTCGTGCGAAGATGCATATTTTAATTCAGCTGGGATATTACTCATTGTTGAAACTTCCTTTTGTCTTTTACTTAAATGATTATGTTGTTATTTGGTCGCACTAAACTAGTTTTTTACCATTACGAACGAACGCTGGTTTAGTTACGGCAACAGTCACAAGCTTTTTACGTATTTCAACTTCAGCCGTGTCACCGATTGATGCTGGTACGCGTGCAAATGCAACACTAAAACCCAGTGTTGGTGAGAAGCTACCACTGGTGATGACGCCTTCACATGCTTCGCCTGCTGCGTTAGTGAATACGACTTTTTGACCAGTACGTAATACACCTTTCGCTTCAAGTACTAAACCAACAAGTTTGTCAGTGCCTGCTGCTTTTTGAGCAGTTAGCGCTGCGCGACCGATAAAGTCACGTTCTTGTGGTTCCCAAGCAATTGTCCAGCCCATGTTAGCGGCTAGCGGCGATACAGTTTCATCCATATCTAAACCATAAAGGTTCATGCCGGCTTCTAGACGTAGTGTGTCACGTGCGCCTAGACCTGCTGGTTGTACACCTGCGTCCACAAGTTTCTGCCATAAATCGCAAGCTTGGTCTTGTGGAACCACTATTTCATAACCTGCTTCACCGGTATAACCCGTTGTCGCAATAAACAAACTACCCGATTGTACACCAAAGAATGGCTTCATACCTTCAACCGCGGCGTTTTGCTCAGCGGTGAATACAGTAGCGGCTTTTTCTTTGGCTTTCGGGCCCTGTACTGCAATCATTGACAGTTCAGGTAATTCAGTCACTTCAACAGCGAATTCTGCAGCTTGTTTGTTGATCCATGCTAAATCTTTAACACGAGTCGCTGAGTTAACCACTAGGCGGTAATATTCATCATTGAAGAAGTAAACGATAAGGTCATCAATAACCCCACCATCTTGTTGTAACATTCCGGTATATAGCGCTTTACCAGAAACAGTTAATTTTGCCACATCATTGGCAAGTAAATAACGTAAGAACGGCTTAGCGTCAGCGCCTTTGATATCAACGATAGTCATGTGTGACACATCGAACATACCCGCATCTTCGCGGACAGCATTATGTTCAGCAATCTGGGAACCGTAATTGATTGGCATATCCCAACCATGAAAGTCCACCATTTTCGCCCCTGCTTCTACGTGCTTCGGGAACAGTACTGTTTGTTGAGCCATTCTATAATTCCTTTAATTGACAGTTATTAATCAAGACTTTGGGATCAAGTAAAATTGCTTTTTGCTTTTGTATAAAATAGTCATGTAAAGCCTATTACATGACTATAATTCGATTATACCCTTAGATAGCATTCGTTAAAAATCATTTAAAGAATAGAAAATCTAATGGTTAAGAAAATAATAATGCGGATGAGGTTAACACTTAAACCGTGGAAAGAGTTATTTGAGGGGGGTAATGACGTAGTAGATCACAAAAATACTGGATTAGGCAGTTGGTTTTACCAAGTAGGAACTATGTTAACAATGATTACGCTGCTGCAATGTTTAAAAGTAACCCTAATAACATTAGAACAACTAATATAAATAGGGTGTTTACATTAGTTATTCTCATTAATAGTGTCTCCAAACAGCTGGACTAATTACACTATTAAACAATTAACAGTGATCAGCTTAACGACTACTGTTTAGTTTAGCCAGTTCAGGTAACTCACCATCCAAGCCCATGGCACGTTTAATAAAGCTTTGCTTTAGCCCAGGTAATGTATTGGATAAGGTTAAGCCAATATCCCGGAAAATACGTTTCGCCGGATGACCACCACTAAATAATCGCTTTAACCCTTCCATGCTTGAGATCATCACCGCCGCTTCGGCTTTACGCCAGCGCTCAAATTTACGCAGATGGGCATGGGTGCCGATATCTTTGTTGGCGCGATGATTTTCTAATACACACTGCGCCAAACTCGCCGCATCTAACAAACCCAGATTTACGCCCTGCCCTGCTAATGGGTGAATGGTATGCGCCGCATCGCCAATCAATGCCACCCGATCGCTAGCAAAGCTACGAGCATAACGCATTTTAAGTGGGAATGCCTGACGCTGACCTTCAATTTTACACAGTCCTAAACGACCATCAAACGCCACGGTCAGTTGTTTGTTGAACTCAGCGTCGTCCATTGCTAACAGTTCGGTGGCTCGATCAGGTGGTAATGACCACACGATTGAACACAGATCCGGTTGCCATAACGGTAAAAACGCGAGTGGCCCTTCTGGATTAAAGATCTGACGCGCACAAGATTGATGTGGTTCAACAGTACGGATATTCGCGACGATAGCATGGTGATTATAATCCCAGGTCGTCAGCGGAATATCCACTTGTGCACGCGTCCATGAATTAGCACCATCTGCACCAACAATCAGTTTCGCGTACACGGGTTCTTGATCTTCTAAGGTTAACCAAGCAGCATCACCGCTGCGGGTTAATTTACGAATACGGGTACCGGTTAATAAGGTAATGTTACTGGCTGTTTCGATTTGTTCTAACAGCGCTAATTGGATCACTTTGTTTTCAACTAAATGACCTAAGGTATCTGTCATTAGTCCGTCGCCGTCAAATTCGATATGCCCAAAGCCATTACGATCCCAAACTTGCATGGCGTTGTACGCTTGATAACGGCGGCTTTCGATACCGGTCCAGGCATCTAAATTTTGTAATATGTTTTGGCTGGCACGACTCAGTGCACTGATGCGTAATTCAGGTGCATCACCTAATTCGCGATCAAATTCATTACCTTCGATAACCACGATCTTAAGGGTGGTTTCCTTCAATGCTGCAGCAAAAGCAAGACCAACCATGCCACCACCAACAACCGCAATATCATAAGATTGCATATAACATCCTAATTTTGATCTCTTAAAATAACTTGAACGCGCCAAGTGCTTGACGTGCTAATGCGCGTTTACATTCTGGTTTATGACCCATGATATGTAGGGCTAAATTACGCCCTGCCACCAGCGGTGCATAATTATTAGCAAACAAGGTCGCTAACGAGGTCGTCATCCAAATAGTGGTTTGGTGATCGCCTTTACGCTTGTGCCAGTAGCCTTTGGTAACGGCTTGATTGCCGACATCCTGGTCGTTTAAAAAGGCTTGTTCAATTTGATGATGTAATACGGCCACGTCACGTAAACCCAGGTTATAACCTTGACCCGCAATCGGGTGTAATGCATGCGCCGCGTTCCCAACGACGATACTACGATGTTGGGTTGGCTCTAGCGCTTCGGTTAATAGCAGCGGATATGAAAAACGTTGACCGGTTTTGGTGAACTTACCTAAACGATAGCCAAAACGCTGTTGTAAACGCGATAAAAACGCCTCATCACTCAATGCCATAATCGCATCCACTTCATCAGAACGCACTGACCATACTAACGAACTGCGTTGATCTGACATCGGTAACAGTGCCAACGGACCGCTGTCAGTAAAACGCTCAAAGGCTTTGCCTTCGTGTAGTTTACTGGTGGTGACATTGGCAATAATCGCGGTTTGTTCAAAATCAGTCACTTCAATTGGCACATTGGTTAACTGGCGTACCATTGAATTGTTACCATCGGCACCGACCAATAACTTACAGCGTATTTGCTGACCATCATCGAGGGTTAGGTCGATATAATTCACTTGACGATCGAGGCTGACTAACTGATTTGGGCAATACCAGTTGATATTGTTAATCTCAGCGAGACCTTGTTGGAATATATGCCCAGCGGTTTGCAGTTCGATCACTTGGCCTAATGCGGGCAAGTTGTATTCGCTGTGATCAAGACGGGTAATACCCCAGTGACCACGATCAGAAACATGAATGTGTTTGATCGCTGTCGCTGTGGGTGCGATCTTATGCCACAGCTTAAACTGAGTTAAGATCTTCTGTGAACCATAAGATAATGCAATCACACGCGCGTCAAACCCAGGGTGGTTACTGGTCGTAGGCGGATTGGCATCAATTAACGCTATCGATAATTGACGGCCATCTTGGTGTTGTATTTGGCTTAGCGCGTGTGCAAGTGTCGCACCGACCATGCCGGCACCCACAATTGCAATATCATATTCAACCACTGACATTTCGATCCTAACAAGTTATTGGAATTAAAAAACGATGACACTATAACAAAATCGCACAACGACAAACAATACAGACCGCGTCTTAAACTAGATGCGGCTAACCTTCAAATCGCGTTTCGATTGGTAGATAAGCTAAAAAGCCTTGTTGTAAGTGATCAAACTGCGCTTTACCCACCAAAATTTCGGTCGAGTTTAACCCTTGCGTCATCTCGGGTTCTGCGGTAATCGCTTCGTCGACACCGGCTTTTGCCGCTAATAATGTCCACGCATACGCCTGTAATTTATCGGTTTTCACACCTTCACCACGGTAATACATCACCGCTATGTTCTGCCATGCTTGGGTATAACCTTGCTGCGCGGCTTTGTTATACCAACTAAATGCAACGGTTTGATCTTGGAAACAACCGGAGCCCTGATCCAACATACTCGCCAGATTATACTGCGCTTGTACTAGACCCTGTTCTGCCGCTTGTTCAAAATAGCTAAACGCCAATACCGCATTTGGCTTACCTAATTGACCCTGCAATTGTAATAACGCCAGATTAAATAACGACTCTGGGTGGCCACAATCGGCGGCACGTTGATAACAACTCACCGCTTGGTTTAAATAAGTTTGCTTACCATCACCTTGTTCATACTGTAGGGCCAATAAATACAGGGCCATGACCACACCTTCATCGGCTTGTGCACGACAAAATTCGAAGGCTTGCTGTGGATTAGTATAAGCATGGTAAGTTTGACTAAACTGCGTATTACGCACTGCATGCTGTTCGCGGGTAAACGCCGTTTCGGGCCAAACGACGGCTGCAGAGGCACTTGCTCTCTTACTCAATTTCGCCGTTAATTTGTTTATTAAAGACATAACACACTCCTTGTCCTATCCACTTAAACCTACCTATAACCTCATCGCTGCAATTGCGTCGATAAGTCTCCATTTAGGTAAACGTTAATACACGCAATATAATCTTAGCCAGCATTAATATCATAACGAGCCAAGGTTATATTGCGCTTGCGATAAATTAATGCAGTACTGGTATTTTTTTAATGTCACCACAGTCACTTAATTCATTGAAGCAATACGTAGCGCCCATACGTACGTATTCGACGAGCTCGTAAAAAGCTTCTTCCGCTTCGTTACTGTCATCTTCGGTATCAAGGTCGAGTTGCGCAATACTGGCGAAGTCAGCAATCAATTCTTTCACCTCATCACTGGCATTGGTTGATGTAGAATGCACCATGCCAAAACCACCAAGAAAACCTTGCAGCCATTCAGTTAATGCTTCCATACGCGATTCTAACGATTGATCCATATCTGGGATCAACAATTCAAAACCTAACGTCATGTCTTCCAATGCAGCTTCGCTAGCGTTATATATGTCCGCGAATACTGCTTCCAATGAATCTGGAATACCTAAACCTTCGTTCATAAGTTGATCAAACGGTTCTAACCAGGCTTTGTTGTCTAGCTTAACGCCACCACATAATAAACCACAGATAACACCGTGCACATCGGCAGGGTGCACTAATAAATCACTGTGTTGTAGCTGCGTATTCACGTCAGCAAAAAGAGGAAGTTTAACTTTATCCATGCGAGGACCTTACCAATAGATTAATGTATTTAGAATAATGGGGCCTATATTAGCATTTCGCCCAGATCAAGACCATAGCCAAGCAAATGCGAGTCCGATTTGCCCAGTTCTTGATCATAACCAGGTAACTCTTGATCATAACATTGCAGTTTCAGCCAACGTCCTAACTTAACAATATCGGTTTGCTTAGCGCGGGATTTTTTATACACAAAATAAAAGTTATCTCCGGTTAAGATCTCGTGCATGGGGATCCGCACCAGATTATGCTGGCGGTCTTGATCATTCATTAAGTAGTGATTTAACAACGTGATACCTTGGTCATAACGTGCTGCTTCCGCCGCCATTAACATATGACTAAAATAGTGTACGGTGGCAGTTTTCGGTAGGGTAAATCCCCCTAATTCACACCAACGCTGCCAATCCTCTCCGAGTGCACTATCGGGATAAATCGACTGTACCGATAATAATGGATACTGCCATAACGCATCGGGTAGCGGTTGATCTTGGATCTGTTGCCAGAGTTTTTTACCGCACACCGGATATAAACGCTCGGCATATAAAAACTGACTGACAAAATTACGTTTCGGTGGATTCACGGTAATAAAACAATCCGCCACTTGATCACTGCAGTCAGGTTCATCCGCCACCATGTTTAATGACAGATCAATTTCGGGGTATTGCTGACGTAAGTTATCCAATCGCGGGATCAACCACTTTACCGCCAATGAGCTGTATAAGGCTAAGCGGATCTTGCCGGACTTACCTTCTCGGATCTGCTGACTGGCGGTAGAGATATTCGCCAGTGATTGGCTGACTTCTTCATAATAACGCTCACCCATTTCCGTCATTGACAAGGGTCGACCTTTACGGTTAAACATCGATTCCCCCAGATACTCTTCTAACTGACGCACCTGATGGCTGACCGCACTTTGGGTGATATTAAGTTGATCAGCCGCTTTGGAAAAACTGTTAAAACGGGCAACCGCTTCAAAACATTGTAACGCACGTAACGGCGGCAGTTTCATTATTAGCTCAGCTCATACTAAAAATATATTTATCATTATACTTCATCATAGCATTTGGAATATGCTAGCCATATCACACTTTTTATCTTTCACTACCCGCCTTGTTGGCTGTTTATTTAGCGCTTTATTTGGCTATTTATAACTTTTATTACTGTATCTTTTTATTGTAGGAACTCACCATGCCAAAAATGACTGTCGGTTTAGCCATGACCTTGCTAATTATAGGTAACATTATTGCCGTTTTTTCTGATGCCTTAGTGAAGACGTTATCAGACGATACCGCCATTTATCAATTTGTGTTTTTCCGACAACTGACTGCGGTACTGCTACTTATCCCATTTTGTTTAACCAGCAGCAGAAAAAGTTTCGTTAACGGGTTGAAATGGCACGCGGTACGTGGGCATATTTGGCTGCTTGGCGCGGTATTCATGGTTTACTCGCTCAATGCGATGCCATTGGCCACTGCCAATGCCATCTTTTATGCCGCACCATTAATCATGTTGCCAATGGCGATGCTGTGGTTCCAAGAGAAACTCACCATACCTTCTGTCGCCACGGGTATATTAGGCTTTGTTGGCGTATTAATTGTGGTCCGTCCAACCGAAATTGATTGGGCCGCAATGGCAGCGCTCGTTGTGGCGTTTACGTTGGCGGCAAATAATTTATTGATCCGTAAACTGCCAAAAAACCAGACGGTGTTTCAAACACTACTGTTAACTAATTTAGTGGGGATGCCAGCATCATTAGGCTTAACGGTATGGGAAGGTAAGCCGTGGGACTTTGCACCATTATTAACCGCGGCTGGGTCGACACTGTTTATCCTTATCTATGCCGGTTTTTGTGTGTTGGCTTATCGTTCTGGCGAAGCAAGTAAAATTGCCAGTGCTGAATACAGTGGGTTAATTGGCGCTGTGGTTGTCGGTCTTATCTGGTTTGATGAAATTCCAGATATTGGCATGGCAATTGGCACCGCCTTTATTATTCTGCCGTTATTGTGGTTAGCAAAAGTGGAAGCGAAAAATAAACGTTTGGCAAAACAAGCTAACGCAGAACCAACCAAAGCTCCGCAAGCAGTCGATAACAGCTTGGCAAAACCAATCTTAGCGACCAACATCACAGGCGAATAAACACCCGTAACTGACACCTAAAACGGTCAACAGCCACTATGCATACGTGATCGCGGTCAAATCACTCGGGGAATCAGTGTGAAATAGTTAACCGTCACGTCTATTTTTTCCCGTAAATCCCCGTATTTTATACCAATTAATCCATACCAACCACTAAAATCCATACTAAGCTGTTGGATTTATGGGCAAGTTGATTAATCTCGATCCGCAACTCAAAATTTCAATTAGATAAGCCCTTGCAATGCTCACAATTGCGAGATATAGTCAGTTCAGACATATCAGCCAAGGTGCTTGATATAGCCCTTGTAGCCAGATAACTTAGAGTATAAACATGAGTACAACTGCGGTTGATATTTCAATATTGGGTCGCCACTTTAAAGTCGGAAGTCCAAGTGAAGAAATTGATGAACTTCATCACACAGCGGCTGCACTGAACAATAAGTTAGAAGAAATAAAAGCGAAGACTAATATCAAAAGTTTAGAGCAATTAGCTGTCATGGCGGCGTTAAATTTTTGCCATGAACTTCGTCAAGAACGCCATAAAATAACAGAATATACAAATACCGTAGATGATCGCATTCAATTGTTACAAGACACCATTGAACGTGCTTTAATCAATAATAAGGTTGATAAAGAACCGTCTGCAGTATAACCAAATAATCCTGGGGTGATTGGTGTGCGGGTTAAGTCCCTGAGCCGATAATCACATTTTAGGCGCCCATTCCTGTTACTATTGTGCATGCTCAGATCATACTGAGAAGCCTGAGGTAATAGCTTGGAGAGCCGACCTGAACCTTCGGGTTCAGGACTAAACCTTGTAGCCGCACCCTGGGGCCCATTTCTTGTGTTAACGTCAATCAATTACCGAATTTAACAAGTATGGATCTTGTTTATGTCTGATTTAACACCATTAATAACCACTACCCGAACCGCAATAAGACAACAAATACGCCAGCGTCGCCAGCAGCTTTCAATCCAGCAGCAGCAACAAGCAGGCCGCGATCTTGTTCATCAGTTTAGTCAGCACCCGCATATCCAATCTGCCCAGCATATTGCTATTTATTTACATATCGATGGCGAACTCGATACCCAAGCGGTTATTGACTGGTGTTGGCAGCAAGGCAAACAAGTTTACATTCCTATTTTACACCCGTTTAGTCACAAGCAACTGTTATTTACCCGGCTTACCGCGACAACACCATTAATCAAAAACAAATACGGCATTAGTGAACCACAACTGAATGTCACTCAAGTGATCCCGTATCTGGCGTTAGATCTGGTGTGTAGTCCGTTAGTCGCATTTGATTTATTCGGTAATCGTTTAGGCATGGGCGGCGGTTATTATGATCGTACTTTTTCGCAACATCAGTTTGTACGTCACGATCAACAACCTCCTTACGTGCTGGGCTTAGCCCACGACTGCCAACAGCATGATAATTTACCCATTGCGCCGTGGGATATGCCGATTAAAGAAATAATTACGCCATCCAGAACATTAGCGTTTTGTTAACCATACGTCATTGGCATATTAGGGGAATTTAAGTATATAATCAGATCGATAATATACTTAAAGTAACTTGGGTATACACATCACCCCAATCAATAATAATGGATATAACATGACTCAAGATGAATTAAAAAAAGCAGCAGGCTGGGCAGCATTAGAATATGTAGAAAAAGGTAGCATTGTCGGTGTCGGTACCGGTTCAACTGTTAATCATTTTATTGATGCATTAGCGACAATCCGTGAAGATATCCAAGGTGCTGTTTCAAGTTCTATCGCATCAACTCAGCGCTTAGAAGCACTGGGCATTGAAGTATTTGATTTAAACAGTGTCCCGTGCCTTGATATTTATGTTGATGGGGCCGACGAAATCGATAGCAACAACAACATGATCAAAGGGGGTGGCGCAGCGCTAACCCGTGAAAAAATCGTTGCTGCAGTAGCAAACAAATTCG
Organism: Moritella yayanosii; assembly: GCF_900465055.1. NCBI lineage: Bacteria > Pseudomonadati > Pseudomonadota > Gammaproteobacteria > Alteromonadales > Moritellaceae > Moritella > Moritella yayanosii. Next base: position 2,115,341 of record NZ_LS483250.1, read on the forward strand.
TGTGTATTATTGATGATACTAAGAATGTAGACGTGTTAGGTGATTTCCCATTACCTGTTGAAGTGATCCCAATGGCCCGCTCTTACGTGGGTCGTGAGTTAGTTAAACTCGGTGGTGATCCGGTTTACCGTGAAGGTGTCGTGACTGATAACGGCAATATTATTCTGGATGTATACAACATGCAGATCACCGACCCGAAAGCACTCGAAATTGCAATCAATGGCTTGGTGGGTGTAGTAACAAATGGTCTATTCGCAATTCGAGGCGCAGACATTGTGCTAACTGGCACACAAAATGGCGTGAAAACAACTAAGTAATAATAGTCAACTGGTGTTACCTAACGACACCAGTCCCCTCTCCTTTCTGAAGATAAACAAAATATATTATATAAGTATAACAATTAGTTATATTCAACTTTATTTGATAAATAAACATCTTTATAATCCAAATTCTGCAATTATCAAACAAATCAGGTAGCTGTAAATCACAAAATAACTATTTTCTTTGATTTTCGTCACAAATATTCACTAATGAAATAAAACCTGCTACTTTAGAATTTAGTGCGATTTGCAAAATATGTGATAAAGGAATTTACATGACCAACCTCTCTCTTCAGAAAGATAAGATCAAGATATTACTTCTTGAAGGACTACATCAAAGTGCAGTCGATACGTTCACTAATGCCGGTTACACCAATATCGAATCGATTAAGACCGCATTAAGTGAAGAAGAACTGTGTGAAAAAATTAAAGATGTGCATTTTGTTGGTATTCGTTCCCGCACTCATTTAAATGCAAACGTCATTGCAGCAGCAAAAAAATTGGTTGGTATCGGCTGTTTTTGTATTGGTACAAATCAGGTTGATCTTGCTGCAGCTCAGAAAGCCGCGATCCCTGTGTTTAATGCACCATTCTCGAACACCCGCAGTGTGGCTGAATTAGTACTCGGCGAAATCCTATTATTATTACGCGGTATTCCAGAGAAAAATGCGAAAGCACACCGTGGCGAATGGCAAAAATCCGCAACGGGCTCTTACGAAGCACGTGGTAAGCAGTTGGGTATTATTGGTTATGGTCATATCGGTATTCAATTAAGTATTTTGGCAGAAAGCTTAGGTCTGCGCGTGAAGTATTATGACGTGGAAACCAAGCTTTCATTGGGTAATGCCGAGCAGTTAACAAGCATGGAAGATTTGTTAGCGACGTCTGATATTATCTCGCTACACGTACCAGAAACCCCACAAACCAAACTGATGATGGGTGAAGTTGAATTCGCACAAATGAAAGATGGCGCGATCTTCATTAATGCTTCACGCGGCACTGTGGTTGATATTGACGCGCTTGTCTCAGCACTGGCAAGCAAGAAAATATCGGGTGCAGCAATTGATGTATTCCCTACCGAACCCGCATCAAATAATGACGAGTTCATCTCGCCGTTACGCCAGTTTGATAATGTGATCCTAACACCACACGTGGGTGGTAGTACCCAGGAAGCACAAGAAAATATCGGCTATGAAGTGGCTGGTAAACTGACTAAATATTCGGATAATGGTTCAACCCTGTCTGCCGTTAACTTTCCTGAAGTGTCGCTACCAAGCCATGATGGTTCAAGCCGTCTGATGCATATCCACCAGAACCAACCAGGTATCTTAAACCAGATCACCCAAGCGTTTGCTGAAGAAGGGGTGAATATTTCTGGTCAATACCTGCAAACTGCAGGCGATATTGGTTATGTGGTTATTGATGTTGAAAGTGAACATGCAGAACGTGGTCTAGCAAAACTTAAATCGATTAGCGGTACTATCCGTTCGCGTTTATTACGCTAGATAGACCCTATCTAACCCTCCCCCCTCGCTTTTATAGCGAACACAGGAAGGGAACAAAAAAGCCTGTCAGTTTGCGCTGACAGGCTTTTTTTGCTTATGTTTGTGGCTATTTTTGTGGATATAACTCACGCAGTAAACCCGTGATCCATTGATGGATCTGAGTTTGATTCGAGCGTTGATGCCATGCCGCCACAACCTCAAAACTGGGTAATGGCTCAGGTAATACTACTTCCACTAATTTGTCATTGGGTAACATACGTGATGGTAAAAATGCCAACACTCCCATCGCCTCAATACAATCTGGCGCGGCTGAGAAACTCGGTAATGACATAATGATATTGCGCTGAAAACCCTTGGCAGCGAACCATTCGTCTGCAGAGCCCTTTAGCGTCGCTCGCGAAGGTGAAATCACCAGTTGTGGCGCTGCGGCAATCTCTTTTAAACTCAGTCCCTGATATTCACTGGCAACCGCCTTCGCTGCCACACACACATGACGCTCTTCATACAGCAGCATCGACGGACAAGTGATCGGAATAAACGCGGGAAAAGTTAACGCTAAATCAATCTCGCCAGTGGCCATTAACTGCATTAAATTATCCGATTCAAAGCGACGAATGATGATTTTCAAATGCGGGGCATGTTGCCTGATCTGCACTAATAAAGAAGGTAAAATAACGCGCATCGCGTAATCTGAAGCACTGATTTTATATACCCCATTCAATCGTTGCGGATCGAACTCTGCTAATTCAGTTAATTCACCAATAGCCATTAATATTTGTTGGATTTTGGGGGCTAACTCTTGCGCTTTTGGGGTGGGTACCACGCCATGACTGCCACGAATAAATAACCGATCTTGGAATATATCCCGCAATTTTTTCAATTGCTCACTAACGGCTTGCTGAGTAATACCGAGCTTCACAGCCGCTTTCGTTAAGCTGTGTAACTGTAATAATGCCGCAAGTACCTTTAATTGTTTTATTTCCAGCTTACTGATATCAGCCATATTTGTTTCTCATACACACTTCACTTGATTTTCATTGTACCGAAGCGGCGATATAGTGCAACTAATAAGCCACTCACGAGATAAAGACCATGATGAAAAATGACGTATTATTCACACCAACCAAATTAGGCACTCACGTTTTAAAAAACCGCATTGTAATGCCCCCATTAACACGTTCGCGTAGTACACAACCGAACAATATCCCGAATGAATTAATGGCTAAGTATTACACTCAGCGCGCGTCTGCTGGGTTTATGATCACCGAAGGTACTCAGATTGAACCTCGTGGTCAAGGTTACGCATGGACACCGGGAATTTACTCTGATGAGCAAGTTGAAGGTTGGAAAAAAGTAACAAAATCTGTGCATGATGCAGGTGGCATTATCTTTGCTCAACTGTGGCATGTCGGCCGTGTTTCCCATACCAGTTTACAACCCGGTGGCGCAGCGCCCGTCGCACCATCAGCAATTCTAGCGGATAACGTGAAAGTATTCATTGAGACAGCGCCAGGTGAAGGTGCATTGGCAGATCCAAGCATGCCACGTGAGCTATCAACCGCTGAAATAAAAGAACTTGTCACTCTGTATGCACAAGCCGCGAAGAATGCCATGCAAGCCGGTTTTGACGGTGTTGAATTACATTGCGCGAACGGTTACTTAGTGAATCAATTTATCTCGGAGCACAGTAATAAACGGTCCGATGAATACGGTGGTAGTTTAGAAAACCGTTTACGCTTCTTAAAAGAAATCACCCAAGCAGTCGCCGACGAAGTGGGAAAAGAAAATGTCGGTGTTCGCTTTGCACCACTGTTTTCCAGCACTGACGATGTACGCGTTTATCTTGGCTTAGTGGAAGATAATCCACATGAAACGTATATCGAAGCAATTAAAACAATCGAAAATATCGGTATTGGTTACCTGTCATTAGCAGAAGCCGATTGGGATAATGCCCCTGATTTACCTGACGCTTTCTATCAAGATGTACGTAACACATTTACTGGCACCATCATGTATGCAGGTAAGTACTCGGTAGAAAAAGCCAAGCATATCCTTAACCTCGGTTACGGTGATATCTTTGGTTTTGGCCGTCCATTTATTGCCAACCCAGATTTGCCCGCTCGCATTAAACATGATTGGACATTCAATGAGGTGGACCCGGCAACGATGTACGGTGGTACCGAAGTAGGCTACGCGGATTACGCTGAATATATAGCTTAACTAAAAATAAAAAAGCCTGCTAAATTAGCAGGCTTTTTATTTATTACTCTTTAACAACGCGATCTATCACAAAGATAAATCGTCTCACTTATTAATTAAAGTACGTCTACGCTGTTTAGGTCTTTATGTGCTTGGCTTAAACGAGCAACTAGACTTGTTTGACCAGCGCGTAACCATACACGTGGGTCATAATGTTTCTTGTTTGGCGCATCAACGCCATCTGGATTACCAATTTGACCTTGTAGGTAATCTTTCTTACCTTCGTAGTAGTTCTTGATACCTTCCCAAGTAGCCCACTGTGTATCCGTATCGATGTTCATTTTGATAACACCGTAACCGATTGACTCTTGGATCTCAGCTTCACTTGAACCAGAACCACCGTGGAATACGAAGTTTAGCGAGTTAGCTGGTAGGCCAAATTTCTCTGAAACGTATGCTTGTGAATCACGTAAGATAGTTGGCGTAAGCACAACGTTACCTGGCTTGTATACACCGTGTACGTTACCGAAAGAGGCAGCGATAGTGAAACGCGGGCTGATTTCCGTTAGCTTTTCGTAAGCGTATGCAACGTCTTCTGGAGAAGTGTAAAGCTCAGATGCGTCCATATCCGAATTATCTACGCCATCTTCTTCACCACCAGTACAACCGAGTTCGATTTCGATAGTCATGTCCATTTTAGCCATACGTGCTAGGTATTCACCACAAGTAGCGATGTTTTCTTCTAGTGATTCTTCAGAAAGATCTAACATGTGTGAGCTAAATAGTGGCTTGCCAGTTTGTGCGAAGAATTCTTCACCTGCGTCTAGTAGTCCGTCGATCCAAGGTAATAATTTTTTCGCTGCGTGATCAGTATGAATGATAACTGGCACACCATAAGCTTCAGCCATAATGTGTACGTATTTAGCACCGGCGATTGCGCCCATGATAGATGCGCCGTGACCTTCTAGACCAATACCTTTACCTGCGAAGAATGCAGCGCCACCGTGTGAAAACTGGATGATCACTGGTGATTTAGCTTTTGCAGCAGCTTCTAATGTACCGTTGATTGAATCAGTGTTTACCATGTTTACAGCAGGTAACGCGAAGTTGTTTTCTTTAGCAATCGCAAAGATTTTTTGCACGTCATCGCCTGTTACAACACCAGGTTTTACAACATCAAAGATCTTAGACATAATATTAGCCTTATTATTTACATATTTAAGTACTGAATCATTCAGCACAAATTTAAAAATATTTTTTGCTACTACCGTTAATCTATAGTTATAGTCGTAGCAGCAAAATAACGATTAGTTATTAACTATAAATTACGCGTTTTTCGCACGTTCTTCTAACATAGCAACTGCTGGTAACACTTTACCTTCGACAAACTCAAGGAACGCGCCGCCACCAGTAGAGATATAAGAGATACCATCAGCCAGACCGAATTGATCGATAGCGGCTAATGTGTCACCGCCACCAGCAATAGAAAATGCGTCGCTTTCGGCAATCGCACGACCGATGATCTCAGTACCTTTCGAGAAGTTAGCAAATTCAAATACGCCAACTGGGCCATTCCAGATAATTGTCTTAGCTGCTTTAATCATCTCTGCAATTTGATTGGCCGAATCAGGGCCTAGATCCAAGATCATTTCATCATCGTTCACTTCAGATGCGGGTTTTAATGTCGCTTCCGCTGTTTCAGAGAACTCAGTCGCGACTAATACATCGGTGGCTACCGGGATATTACATTTCGCCATTAATGCTTTAGCGGTATCAATTAGATCATGCTCGCACAGTGATTTACCGACATTATGACCTTGTGCAGCGATAAATGTATTAGCAATACCACCACCAACAACTAACTGATCAGCAATGGTTGATAATGAATCAAGCACGGTTAATTTAGTTGATACTTTCGAACCGCCGACAATTGCCAAAAACGGACGAGCAGGCTTGTCCATTGCTTTACCGAGCGCTTCTAGCTCCGCCGAAAGCAGTGGACCAGAACATGCGATAGGTGCAAACATACCAACACCGTATGTTGATGCTTGTGCTCGGTGAGCAGTACCAAATGCGTCCATCACGAATATGTCACATAAATTTGCGTATGCTTTTGATAGCGCGTCTTCGTTTTTCTTTTCGCCTTTGTTAAAGCGAACATTTTCTAATACCACTAATTCACCGACATTTAATTCGATGCCGTCTAAGTAATCACGTGCTAGCACAACGTTATTTTCTAACGCTTCTTTAAGGTAGTTTACCACTGGCTCTAATGAGAACTCTTGAGCGAATTCACCTTCAGTTGGACGGCCAAGATGTGATGTAACCATCACTTTTGCACCGGCAGCCAATGCTAATTTGATTGTTGGTAGTGATGCTCGGATACGTGCGTCTGATGTTACTTTACCATCTTTAATCGGTACGTTTAAATCAGCACGAATTAATACACGTTGACCTGCAAGATCAAGATCTGTCATTTTAATAATAGTCATTATTCAATCCTTAAATCTATCAATTTTATAAAATTTATTTCAATTCGATTTATTTCACGTCATTTTCGCTAATGTAGCGATGTACTGCGTGGTATCAAGTAAACGATTGGCAAAGCCCCATTCGTTATCACACCAGACTAATAATTTAACTAAATGACCATCGCTGACTCGAGTTTGAGTACCATCGATAATGCAAGAGCGTGGATCATGATTAAAATCTATTGATACCAGTGGTGCCTCGGTATAACCCAAGATACCGCGTAATTCAGTTTCAGCCGCCGCGTGTAAGCAATCATTAATATCTTGAATGGTCACTCTTTTATCGACTGTGATACTTAGATCCATCGCTGTCACGTTAAGCGTGGGTACTCGCACCGCAATGGCTTCAAATTTGTTGGCAAATTTAGGTAAAATACGTTCTATACCTGCGGCTAATTTAGTATCAACCGGAATGATAGAATGACTCGCAGCACGGGTACGGCGCAAATCAGTATGATAAGAGTCAATGACGGGTTGATCATTCATTGCCGAATGGATCGTGGTGATCGTGCCACATTTGATATCAAAGGCGGCATCCAAGATACTGATCACTGGTACCATGCAATTAGTTGTACAAGAGGCACCAGAAATATAAGTTTCATCACCGGTTAATTCGGTATGGTTAATACCATATACTACGGTCGCATCCACATCGGCACTGGCCGGATGGGAAAAGATGACTTTTTTAGCGCCAGCAGCAATGTGTGCTTCGGCATCCGCCCTCGTACCATAGATACCAGTACAATCGAGTACGATATCAATATCATGTTCCCGCCAAGGTAAATCAGCAAGTTCGGGATGACGGACTAAATGAATACAATCATTTTTGATTTGTAATATGTTATCGCCCAGCTTTACTGGGAAGGGAAAACGGCCATGAGTCGAGTCATACTGAGTTAAATGCGCGATCGCTTCAGGATCTGCTAGCTCGTTAATAACAACGATCTTAATTTCATCCTGACGGTTACTTTCATACAAGGCTCGAACAACACTGCGTCCAATTCGTCCATAACCATTAATAGCAACTCTAACTGACATAATAGGGGGTGTATACCTAGTAACAAGAAACGAACTTCATTGTAGATTAAAATTAGGCATAAGCGAATATGTTGGGATAGGAAATGTATATAATTTTCAGGAAAGCATGATCCCGGCCACAAACTTTCGTAATAAAACAACATTAAGGCGCTTACAAGCGAAATGTTGTCCTATTACGTAATTAAGTACGTAATTAAGCGATCTCTCGATTACGAATTAATCCTTCTTGCATTGTGGTTGCGACCATTTTTCCATCACGGGTAAAGAATCGACCACGCACCAGTCCGCGACCACCAGACGCACTCGAGCTATCTACCGCATATAATAACCAGTCATCCATACGGAAATCGCGGTGAAACCACATGGAATGATCGATGGTCACCACTTGCATGTTGGGACTCATAAAGCCTTTACCATGTGGTTGTAATGCGGTTGGTAAGAAACAAAAATCTGACGCATATGCTAATAGATACTTATGAATACGGGCATCATCCGGCATTTGGCCATTGGCTTTAAACCAAATATAACGCTCTGGCGTAGACTTTTCTTCATTAAGTGGATCAAAATAATGCACAGGGCGCATTTCAATCGGTCTTTCACACACAAATTTGGCACAAATATCATCGGGTAATTCATCACGCAGTGATAATACATGGTCTTGCTCTGACATCAGCTCTTCCGGTGGCGGCACATCTGGCATTTCATCTTGGTGGTCGTAACCTTCACGTTCAACCTGATAAGACGCCGTCATGTAGAAAATAGCTTTGCCATTTTGGATTGCGCGAATACGACGGGTGGTAATTGAACCGCCATCGCGAATATTTTCGACTTCATAAACAATCGGCTTTTTAACATCACCAGCACGCAGGAAATAAGAATGGAAAGAATGCACCTTACGATCGGCTGAAACGGTTTCTTTCGCTGCCGATAATGCTTGTGCCATTACTTGCCCGCCAAATACCGCGCCAAAGCCTAAATCTTGGCTTTGACCACGATAAATGCCTTCTTCAATGGTTTCTAATGTTAACTGTCCAAGCAGATCTTTTAATACCTTACCCATAAATGCCTTTTTTGAATTCCGGTTGTTATTTTAGTACGAAGGGGCAAAGCTACCCCTGTTATGAGAGATATTCAAGCGCTATTTACTGATATTGCAGTGCTGAAATAACATAACATTTCGTAATCTTAGCGTTTAAGTCCTAAAATTAAGCTTAATAACTTAACCTCATCGCTCACTTAACTCTAAAATAGGGACAAAAAAATACCTTGTTCTCATGCCTTCAATGAGGACACAAAAACAAGACATATTCACCAATGTGAGAACATTTGCGTTATCACTGTACAAGGTAGTTAGCTATTAATCGTAATTATTAATATTTAACTTGGTAATTAAGCGTATAAGTACGACCTCGACCTTTATAATCATAAGCTGCCGCATCATAGTGAGCTGCATAGAAGATCTGAGCTCGTTGCCCCCACGCCGTAGTATAGTCTTTATCAAATAAGTTCTGAACACCAAAACCAATACTACCTACTGGCAATTCATAACTGCCCAATAAATCAAACACGGTATAGCCGTCTAACTCACTGTCATCTGCACCTTTATAATCAAACATAGTTTGACTTTGAACTTTAAGTGTCAGGTCTGAATCATTGTATGCCGAACTTAACATGATACGCTCAGTGCCATGTTGACGGTCAGATTCGAAGCCTTTTCTGACATCAATATCACGACCAACAATATATAAACCGTAAGGAGAATCTTGCTGGCTATCATAATATTGCGCCAAGAATTTTATGCTTTTGGTATCAGACAAGGTTACATCAACGGTTGTTTGTAAATCGATTGTTTTGTTATATTGTAATGAACCCTGGAAAATATCTGGGGTAACAATCTCGCCTTCGGCATCATAAAACCCTTGTGTTTCGGTATACACCGCCGAAACACGCGCAGATAGCGTGTCATTGCCACCGGAAATAGCTTGAGCCACTTTATAATCAAGATCATCACCAGTTGCGCCAGCACCATAAACCGAAGTAGAGCCTGAAAGCACTTCAATACGATCAATATTAAACGGGTCTATCGAGTCCAATTGACGACTGATAGAACGTGAAGACTGTAATGACACCCCATCAATCATCACTAACATGGCACGGCCACGTAAATTTTGTCCTTTATTAGTTCTGGCGTCACTGATCGCTTTTGCAGTTCGACTCGGCGGCAGCAACGAGTGTGAGTGAATAATTCGTATTCAGACTTAAGACTCAGAAATTCAACCACTTACTATTTCCTCATCAGATACAAAAAGTACGCACCACCAAGCAACGAAGCCAATAACCCTGCAGGGAATTGCCACGGAAACCAGAATGTTCGTCCGATCCAATCAGCGAGGATCATCAAGCAGCCACCTAATAGACTGGCCGTTAACAATTGATGAGATGCCCGATACTGATGCAGCGATCGCGCCATATGTGGGGCTAACAAGCCAATAAAACTCAGTGGTCCAATAATAATGGTGCTCAAGGTTGTCAACGCAGCCACCAGGAGTAATAACAGCAATCGCACTTTGCGACAATCCAAGCCAATACTGGTGGCGGTGATTTCCCCAAGGCCAACCAGATCTAAGCGTCGATGATTTAACAAAGCAATACCGGCGAACAAGGCCACTCCCGCACCTAATAGGTACACATCACTCATACTGACCAAATACGTCGAGCCTGACAGCCAAGTTAACAATGCGGTCACGTTATCTTGCCCTGATGACATTGCGATGCGTAAAAAAGCATCGAGTCCTGCGCTAAGCGCAATACCGGTTAATAACATTTGCGCCGGCGCAAAATTATGTTTTCGCCCCATCAACCAAATAACCGCAGTGACCGCAAACGCACCGAAGGTGCCGAGTAACATTTGCTCATAGCGTTCAACCGTCAAGCCAAACAGTGCGCCAAGCACTAACGCTAACGCCGCGCCAGAGCTAATGCCTAATATTTCCGGGCTTGCCATTGGATTCGTGGAAACCCGTTGAATCACCGTCCCCGCAATAGCCAAACCTATGCCTGCGAAAAGCGAAACAAGTACTCTTGGCAATCGCAGTTCCATGACTGAAGTATTAAATGACAACATCCAACCCGTTTGATTTTTGCCGACCACTAAAGCTACCACAAAGAAGACAATCACGAGAATAACCAGCGGAAACAACACCTTTTGGATATTCTTGTGCTTATATTCTATTTGACTGATTTCCCTCGATTTAAGCTCCGATTGCAGTAACTTTCGATTTAATAACCAAAGTAAAAAGGGTGCACCCAATAATGCCGTCATTGCACCGGTCGGCAGTAACGCCCCGCCAACGCCCGAAAATGGTTGCACAATGAGGTCTGCCAATAACAACATTAAACTGCCAATCATCCCACTAACAAGGATCTGAGCAGTGAATTTTCTCGCCCCGCACATCCGCGCAATAGCCGGGGCGACAATACCAATAAAACCGATTAAGCCAACTTCACTGATCACAGCGGCAGTAATAAATATCGCTAACGTCAATGAAATCACTTTCATTTGCTTAATGTTAATACCAATAGAGGAAGCAACGGTGTCTCCCAATTGCAATACTGACAAGGGCCTAGCAAGTAATAACACGGCAATAATGGGGAGTGTAATAAGCTGTAATACCGTGATGACACTCGACCAATCATTTTGGTTTAATGTCCCTGCCCCCCACACAAATACACTGGTCAATTTTTGCTCATTCAATAGCAATAACATGGTATTGAGTGAACCAAAAAATAAACTGATCACCATACCTGCCAACACCATATGCACAGGAGAAAATCCACGCTTGGCCGATAATATAAATACCAATAACGTGGCTAGCCCCCCGCCTAAGAACGCGGGAATAAAACCATTAATGCTACTATTAACGGGCAAAAACAAGATGCCTAACACTAACCCTAGTTCGGCACCAGCAGCAACACCTAGGGTCGTAGGAGAGGCGATTGGATTACGCAGTACAAACTGCATCACACAGCCTGCAACCGCTAATGCAAAACCGCATAATATCGCTATTGCTAAGCGGGGTAGATACGTAAGGTGAGTAATAAGATGCTGATAATTACTCGCATCATAATGAAATACCGTTTGCCACAATAAACTCAACCCTTGCGAGTAAGGCGCGGTCCACTGCAACAAACTCAATAATACAGCAGCGATAAGTGTGCACAGAAAAAAACGCCACCACATGCCTTGCTGTTTAGAGGCATTCAATTTTGAGGCGCTAAATAGAGTAAATGTATTCATTGATTACTTAATTAATTGTTGAGTAATGTGGTCGCTAAATCGTTGCGCAGAAACAAGTCCACCAAACGTCCAAATAGCAGGCAGCTCAAACACTGCATCAGTGCGGGTAAATGCCATCGCTTGCCACAATGCCGATTGGGTTAACTGTTTTCTTTCTGCCGCTTTTAATGGACCAAAAATAAATACATTTGCTTGCTGGTGTTCTGCTAATTTTTCGATTCCAGCAGTCGTAAACCCCCACAAATTGCTTTGTTCATGCCAAGCGTTAACCAGTCCCATATTTTCAATAGTTGCCTGCGCTAATGAACCTGCACCGTGGATCCGAACCGTTTTGTCATTAATAAACCGGATAAACATCAACGGATTCTGGTTAGCTTGCAGACGTCGAATTTTATCGCCATTCGCCTGTAATCGTTGCTGTGTTTGGGTAATTACTTGTTTGGCTTGTTGTTCTTTATCCAGTAATAGACCGAGTTGTGTCGTGATCTGTGTTGCTGAAATAAGCGGTTTTTTGTCATTGTTGTAGACGCTATACACTAAGGTTGGGGCTATCTCACTGAGTTGTTTATAGGCAGCAGCCATGTGCTTACTAATCAGGATCACATCTGGTTGCAATTCTGTCAGCAACTCTAAGTTAGGCTCTCTGCGTGAGCCCACATCGACCACTGAATTATTGAGTTCAGGCTCCGTCACCCAAGTTTGGTAGCCTTTAACATCCGCGATTCCCTGCGGCATAATACCAAGGCTTAATACCGTTTCGGCTAACACCCAATCTAATGCCACCACTGTCTGTGGCGTTTGTTCAAAGTGAGTCATACCAAGTTCATGCTTAATGTCTACAGCCTGAGCCGGAAAAATACATAAGCTAATAATGAAACCAATAATTTTATTCAAGGGCGTTTTCCTAGCTGTTCGTCCATGTTTATTTGCTATAAAGCAGGAGGGTTAAAGACGTGAAATTATGGGATATAACTGATCTGCTGACCCGTTTTTGGATGCGCAAATAAAGCCAATTCCATCCCGTATATTTTGTGTAATACCGCAGGAGTCATTAATTCATCAGGCGTACCTTGTGCAATTACTTTCCCTGAATGTAAAGCAATAAGGTGGTCGCTAAATTTTGCCGCCATATTGATGTCATGAAGTACCATAATGACGGTTAACCCTAAGGTTTCATTCAACTCCCGGATCAAGGTTAATAATTCATATTGGTGTGCCACATCCAGGGCCGACGTTGGTTCATCAAGCAAAATACACTGACTTTGTTGAGCCAATAACATCGCCATCCATGCTCTTTGACGTTCGCCACCAGACAAGGTAGCAACAAAGCGCTCGCTAAACGCACTTAGCCCCACTTTCTCTATCGCATCATCCACCAGCTGATAATCTTTCTTGCTGTATCGACCAAATGCCCCTTTCCACGGATATCGACCAAAGCACACCAATTCTCGAACCGTAACGCCATCCGTGATTGGTGGGTGTTGCGGCAAATAAGCAACATTAAGTGCAAAATCTTGATGAGATAAATGATCAACCGCTTGATCATCAAATAGAACATGACCTTGAGTCGGGGAATTCTGACGACTGAGTAATTTAATCAGCGTCGATTTACCGCAGCCATTATGACCAAGTAAGGTCGTTATTTTCCCTTTAGCAAAGACCAAATTAGTGGCGTGCAGGATCGGTTTTCCGTCAATTTCAAACGACGCATCGACAAGTTGGTACATAAAATAATATGAGCTATTTGTTAATGAATAATTAGCCGAACTCTAACACAAACGATGAGTAATGATAATCGTTTTCATTGTTATTGCTATTGCTATTGCTATTTATTGTTTATTACGGGTAGGCTATGCTGTACACATAATTCAGACCGGAAGTACCAATGAAGCACAGCAATAAAATAGCGAGAAAAGGAGTCCAACTGTCTATTATTGGATTAATCGCCGCGTTAATGGGAATAGGACAAAATGGATTACTCGTGTCATTACCCTTTCTGGTGACTCATTCTGTGTTCTCTCTCCCTACATGGTCAATTATCATGGCGATTGGTAGTTTTTTATTCTTACCCGCGGCGCCATTTTGGGGGCGATACAGCGATAAACATGGCTGTACCGTGGCAGGAATGGTACCTGCGATCCAGCATTGGGCAATCTTGCTGCCCCCCTCCAACAATGCAACATCAAGAACGTAAAGCAAAACCTTCAGCCGCGGTTGTTCCTAAACGTGCATTAACACCCTATTTACTTACCGGACTGCTACTTTGTTTAACCATAGCGTTGCTGCAATACAGCTTTGCCCCACTTATTGAAAATATAACCCAGTGGCCGACCAATAAAATCAGTGACGCTATTGGGGTATTGCTCACCATTAGCGCAGCGATCACCTTATTCACTCAAATAATCGTGATTAAACAGAAAAAATTACAACTCATCACCCTGTATCGTTTAGGCGCGATAGCAGGCTACCTATCTATGTCGCATACGTTAGGATATGGGCTTGCCTCATTACTGGCTTATACCTCGACCTTTTCACCTGTCTATCCTATTTATATCTGTATTATCGAGTGGCATTATGGCAATTGCATTGATGCATACGCAAATAGCAAACATTAAAAAATACGCCAATTAACGCTTGTTGTCCGGGAGGCGCGGGCAATCGGCACATAGATTGCGGCCTGTGCATTTATAGACCAAACAACAACTGGTTCGAACCAGTTTTAGCGTGTTAGAGGTTGCGTCAACTTGTAAACCGGACAAATGCTTATCTGGCAATTCAAAAGCATCCAACCACAATTTAGCTTGTCCCAATAAATACGCATTAGATAACGTGGGCGCATATGCTTGCATTTTTATAATGCAATTAAGTAAACCATCGGCAATTAAGTGCTTGGTAAACCCCGGTCGAATCCGTGTCCATTGCGATATCGCTTGTCGATATGACTCAAACAGCGCTGTTAATTGCAATCCGACCACAGCGATCAGTTCGTCGTTCGAGCCAAAGATCAGCGCCGACGTATGAAACCTATACCCAGAAATGAACCCTGAATGAATAGATTGATTGATGTTTTTAATATCCGGTATTACGTTGAGCTTATACACAGAAATAAAAGCGATATAGATAGGTTGCCAGCAGAGCAGATCCCAGGTTCGCGTTAACCAATACGCGCGGCCGGCTTCTGCTGATGACAGCGACAATTGCTGGTAAAGCTGCTGGATAGTCTCACTGTTGTGACGAGAAATATGGATCCCTTCTCCGTTATCTGCAGCTAACTGCCCAGATAAGTAAGGTGTCACTTGCTTAGATGACTCAAAGAGTACTTCAAAATATTCGTTATTTTGCATAAGGATGAATAAACAATATCAACTAATCATAAATAATAAACTAGAATAATCATTTGAATATGGTAATGCAAATTATTATCAATTACCTGTTGTTACTTGGGCTTACCTGCTACGCCATCAAGAATGCACGTAATGCGGCAAAATCATTTGCCATATCAATCGATAAGTTTGGCTTGTCGGCACAATCAGCCAGTTCTTGTGGCAAGCCAATATCACGACCGAGGATCTCTTCAACTGATTCTTTGAACTTCGCTGGGTGCGCTGTACAGAGGAATAAACCGAATTCATCTTCGCTCAGCTGTGCCGTTAAACAGTCATAGGCAATCGCACCATGGGGTTCACATAAGTAACCTTGTTCATCTAACGCAGCAACGGCTTGCTTGGTATCTTCATCCGATACGAAGTCAGAAGCGAGTTCAGATAAGTCCCAACCTTTAACACGCGCCAGTTCTTCGATACGTGGCCAGTTGCTTGGTACACTGACATCCATCGCATTAGATAGCGTTGCTTGGGTTGCTTTTGGATCCCACTCACCGCTTGCTAAATAACGCGGCACCGTATCATTGATATTCGTCGCAGCAATAAAGCGCTTAACCGGTAGACCTAATGTTTTTGCTAATAGACCTGCGGTTAGGTTACCAAAGTTACCACTTGGCACTGATACCACGGTTTGTGCACGCTGCGCTTTTGGCAGTTGTGCGAATGCTTCGAAGTAATAACAAATCTGTGCCATGAGACGGCTGATGTTAATGGAATTCGCTGAGTTAAGGCCAATAGCCTGACGCAATTCTTCATCATCAAAAGAGCGCTTCATTAATGCTTGGCAGGCATCAAAATCACCGTCAATTGCGATGGTGCGGATATTACCGCCGAGCGTACAGAACATCTGTTCTTGCAAGAAGCTGATCTTACCTTTTGGATACATCACCACCACGTCGATATTGTCCATGCCATAGAAGGCATGCGCCACTGCGGCACCGGTATCACCCGATGTTGCCGTTAAAATAGTGATTTTGTCGCCATTGCCTTTTTTATCAAAGCTTAGACGCAACAGACACTGGGCCATAAAACGACCACCAAAATCTTTAAATGCTAATGTCGGTCCGTGGAATAACTCTAACGCGCTAATTTTGTCATTTATTTTTATCACTGGCGCAGGGAAGTTAAACGCAGTAGCAACGATGTCATGTAATTCTTGTTCGCTAAATTCATCACCAATCAGTGATTGTAAAATAACACGGCTACGATCCACTAGGTTCATCTCTAGTAAGGCATCTATATCGTCAATCGGGTTAATTTCGCTCGGAAAGAACAGGCCTTGATTTTTACCCAACCCTTGCTTTACTGCTTGTGCAAAGCTTACCGTCTCTGCGTGATCTTTAATGCTATATAATTTCATTGTTGTTCATTCCCTAAAACATTATTTGTGCTTATTACAGCGTTGTACCGACGATACGTGCGCCTTGTTTATCCAGTTTACAGATGTGACAGAAACCATCACCGTTTTGGATAAAGTTAGCTTCTAACCAGGTTTGTAATTTTTCAGCTTGGGCTAAGTCAGTCATCACGTTAAATACCGTTGGTCCAGAGCCGGAAATACCCGTGGCTAATGCACCCAACTCTTTGGCATAGTCACGCACTTCATCAAATTTTGGAATCAACTGCGCACGATACGGTTCTGCAATCACGTCTTTTAGCATTGCAGCGGCAAGATCTTGTTGTTTGCTATAACAAGCGTGGATGAACCCAGCCAAGTTGCGGCCATAAGTTAAACAATCGGCACGGCTGTATTCTGTCGGTAAAATTTCACGCGCAGCGGCTGTCGAAATACTGGTGCCCGGATAAGCCACGACCCAATACCATTCATCGAAGCAAGGTATCGACTGACTAACAACGCCGTTGGCTTCGAGCATTAATTGCAAACCACCCCGCGCACACGGCGCCACATTATCATAATGGACACTGCCACTGAGTTGGCCTTCTAATTCCCCCATTAACAACACCATTTCATTGTCATCAAGTACGTTATTATGGAAGGCATTTAACGCTTCTAAACCAGCTACAATTGATGCAGCACTCGAGCCCAGACCACTACCAATTGGCAGGTTCTTTTCCAGTTCCATAAGCAGTGATTTAATCGTTAAACCACGTTTTTTTAATGCTTTGGCATAACTTAAATAGCAGTCATAAATAATATTTTCACGGTAATCATCCGGCAGTTTATGGGCAAAGCGACCACTGGATGCTAATGTAAACTCACCCTCGGTCGCGGCGATATAAACGCGATCGCCAACCAAGGTGCCATCAATCGGTGCTAGCGCAGCACCCAATACATCAAACCCTACACTTACATTACCGATAGATGCCGGAGCATATGCGACAAGACTCATCATTAAACCTCCAGCTTCCAGTTAAGGGTACGTAATACATCAGCAAATACACCTGCAGCAGTCACTTCTGAACCAGCGCCATAACCACGTAATACCATTGGGATTGGCTGATAATAACGGCTATAAAATGCCAATGCATTCTCGCCATCTTTAACTTTATTCAAGGGATCAGATTCTGGTACTGCCGCAATCGATACTTTACATTTACCGTCTTCAATCTGGCCGATATAACGTAATACTTTCCCCTCTGCAGCAGCCGTGGCTTGCAGATCTGCAAAGTACGCATCGACTTTTGGCAGGTTAGCCATGAACTCGTCATTGGTCCCTGTTGCATCAAAATCAGCTGGTATTGCCGCTTCAACTTCAACTTGGTCTAAGGTTAACACCATGCCCGCTTCACGTGCAATAATTAACAGTTTACGCGCGATATCCATGCCGCTTAGATCTTCACGTGGATCGGGTTCCGTAAAGCCATTTTCACGCGCTTGCACTGTTGCTTGTGAGAAGCTCATACCTTCCTCTAATTTACCAAAGATATATGACATAGAACCCGACAAAATACCGTTGAAGCGTACCAGTTCATCACCCGCGCTTAATAGATTCTGTAGATTTTCAATCACCGGCAGACCGGCACCCACATTAGTATCGTATAAGAAACGACGACGGGTTTTTAATGCCGTTGAACGCAGTTCGTGGTAATAATCCATGCTCATAGTATTGGCTTTTTTATTTGCCGCAACGACGTGGAAACCACGGCCAAGAAAGTCCACATACTGACTGGCAAGATTCTCATTACTGGTACAATCAACAATCACAGGATTAATGATGTGACTGTGTTTAACCAAATCTTCTAGTGTGGCTAATGAAAATTCAATATCACTGGCAGCAAGATCGTCAGCCCAATGGGTTAATGATAACCCTTCTGAGTCGAGTAACATTTGGCGACTGTTAGCGATACCGCACACTCGGATCACAATATGACGTTCTGCTAAAAATTCTTTTTGACGTTTAATTTGTTCGACTAATGCCGCGCCCACACCACCACAGCCTAATAAGAATAGATCGATGTATTGTTGTTTACCAAAGAAAATATTATGTGACGCTTTAATCGCGTCATTGGCTTTGCTTTCATCAATAACCGCAGAAATAGAACGTTCTGATGAACCTTGGGCAATAGCTACAAGATTGACCGATGCTTGTGCTAATGCCGTAAAGAAACGCGCAGCAATACCGTTGGCTTTACGCATGCCATCGCCCACCAGCGACACAATCGCTAAGCCATGACGCATTTCGATAGGCTCGAGTAATTGGTTACTTATCTCTAAAGTAAATTCGTTATTCAATGCCAGTTTGGCTTTACCTGCATCATAGCTGTGGATACAGAAACTCACGCTGTATTCTGATGATGATTGGGTGATAAGGACAATTGATACACCAGCGCGTGATACGGTCTCGAAAATACGACCAGCCATGCCCACCATACCTTTCATTCCCGGGCCAGACACGTTAATCATGGTCATGCCACTTAGCTCTGATAATGATTTAACTTCGGCCTGAGTTTTCGATACTAAGCCACCGATCAAGGTGCCTTCACCTTCCGGGTTATTGGTATTCTTAATCAGACAAGGAATATGGTGCTGAGCTATCGGGGCAATGGTTTTTGGGTGTAATACTTTGGCGCCAAAATACGACAGTTCCATCGCTTCTGGGTAACTTAATGTTTTAAGTAATTTGGCATCTTTTACTAAACGCGGATCACAGGCGTAAACACCATCTACGTCTGTCCATATCTCACAGCATTCAGCATACAGACACGCCGCTAATACCGCTGCAGAATAATCAGAACCATTACGACCAAGCACCACCGTGTTGCCTTGTTCGTCACCCGCAGTGAAGCCCGGCATTAAATAAATATGATCAGCTTTAATTGGATCTTGTTCGAAACGAGCACGAGAAGCCTCAATATCCACAGTGGCTTCTAATACACTGCCCTTTCCGACTAGTTTGTCTTGCGGAACAATCACTTCAACTTTAAAACCACGCGCTAATAACAGTTGCTCCATGCACACAATACTCAGTTTTTCACCGATACATAAAATCTTTGCTTCAATGTTTTCTGGGCATTGCGATAATAATTTAACGCCATATAAGTATTCTCTTAATGTCGCTAACGATGTTTCCAGCTGTGTTAAGGCTAACTCCGCATTAAAATTAACGTATTGTGCTTTTAAGCCGGCAACAAGTGCTTTAAAAATACCGTCGATTTCTTCCAGTGAAGACTCGGCGTCAAGGCCACGAACCGTTTGTTGCACCGCGGCAACCAAATTGTTGGTCACTTTTGCTGGCGCAGATAACACCAATGCTACCTGTGACTGTTCAATCTTACTCACAGAGATATCTGCCGCACAGGCAAATCGTTCAGCATTCGCTAACGATGTACCACCAAATTTTAAAACTCGCATCCTTTGCTCCTTGTTGATACAAAAAAGCCCGTTCCTAAATCGGTAACGGGCTCTTTTATTATGTCTGTCTTAGCCCTGCGTGTCATCCCACCGTTATAATCACAGTGTTAATAATGGTGGTGGTAATGAACGCTAAGCAATAAGTCATCATAATATTTAATCAATCTGTTAATAATTTCAATACCTATAGCAATAGCAAAAAATGAGAGCCGAATCAAGTTTAAAATAGATTTAGTTGTTTTACTCGATATCGATAAAAGGAGGTAAATATGTTAAAGTAATATTAAAAGTTTGCGATATTTAGATATGTCTTAAGTCCAAGGATTGGTGGTATGGAAAAAATTTTAGAAGCGCAAATAGCCGGGTCATTATTAGCATCATTTGATGCTTTTTACAGCCGTTTTTTAGAAGTCACCCGTGGTGCAAAGTTACGCTTTGAGAACGCCGATTGGCACGGTGTGCAAATCGCCGCAAAACAACGTATCAGCCTCTATGATGACCACGTCGGTAAAACCGCCCAGCAAATGCAGGCGCTTGCCGCAGAGGCCGAAGCCGACCAAGTATTTCTGCAAGGCATTAAGCGTGAGTACGAGGCACTATTACAACATTACCCCAATTTTGAAATAGCCGAGAGTTTCTTTAATTCGGTTTATCGCCGTGTCTTTAAACATACCAATATATACAAAGATCAACTCTTCATCACCAATGCCAATCGCGTGCGAGATCCCACCTTCCCAAATAATTTTTATCGCCGTTATAGCCGCGGTAGTGATTTCTCGGTGATCTTACGCAAGATCATTAGTGGTTATACCTTTACCGCACGTTGGGAGAACTTGGACCGGGACCTTGCTAATGTAGTGGATTACCTGAACCAGCATGCGCCTAAACAACTTACCGATGCCAAGCATATCGAAGTGCACATGCTCAACGAGGTATTCTATCGTAACAAGGGCGCATACCTGATGGGTAAGATCTTTGCAGATGGACAAATGTATCCACTGGTATTTCCGATTTTGAATAACGAAGAAAACGAGATCTATTTAGATACGGTTATTTTTGAAAAAGAAGAAACCAGTATTCTGTTTGGTTTTGCCCGTGCTTATTTCTTTGTTTATGCCCCTGAGCCTGGTGCTATCGTGCAGTTTCTAAAACCCATGCTCCCGCATAAAACCAACTTTGAGATCTACTCTGCTATCGGTTGTCAAAAACACGCAAAAACCGAACTGTTTCGCCACTATATAGCGCACCTAGATAACTCTGACGATAAATTCATTATTGCCCCAGGTATTAAAGGCATGGTGATGAGCGTATTTACCCTGCCTTCTTATGATGTGGTATTTAAGATCATTAAAGATGAGTTTGCACCACCGAAACAAATCGATCATGCCACAGTAAAAGCTAAGTATCAGATCGTGAAATCCCATGATCGAGTCGGTCGTATGGCAGATACCCAGCAATTTAAGAACTTTGCCTTTCCAAAAGATCGTTTCAGTCAAGAACTCCTAGATGAGTTATTGGCCGTTGCGCCGTCAATTATAAAACTGACTAACAGTAAAGTGGTGATCAAACATCTGTACATTGAGCGTAAAATGATCCCATTAAACATCTATCTCGAACAAGCAAATGAAGAAGAATTGGATAACGCCATTGATGAATACGGCAATGCGATCAAGCAACTTGCTGCCGCAAACATTTTCCCTGGTGATATGTTATTTAAAAACTTTGGCGTGACCCGTCATCATCGGGTGATATTTTACGATTATGATGAGATCTCATATATGCATGAAGTTAACTTCCGCTACATTCCACCGCCACGCTACCCTGAGGACATCATGCTGGCTGAACCTTGGTTTGCTGTCGCACCCAACGATGTTTTTCCGGAGGAGTTTGAGACTTTCTTATTATCTCGACCTGAAATTAACAAGTTGTTTAAAAAATACCATTCAGATCTGCTTGATGCTGATTACTGGAAAGGACTGCAAGACAATATTAATCGCGGTAACTACAATGATGTATTTCCTTATCGCCGAGCTCGACGTTTTAACCGGAACACATAATCTTTGACCGAAACACCGAGCTAAAGCAACAACAGTTAGCAGAAGATAACTGAATACAAACATAATGAGGTTAATTATCCATTAACCTCATTATCTACTCTTCCCTTCATAAAAATACCTAATCACTGCTAACGCTAATCATGCGCTGTTACAGCAAGGGTTCTTTCGCTACGACAACCCCATTTAAATCGGCATAGATATAATCACCGTCAGCAATACTCACGCCAGCAAAATGCAAGTCGATACCTACGTCACCTAAACCACGTTTTTCAGTTTTGACTGGACAGGCCGTTATCGCTTTAACACCTAGGTTCAGGGTATTAATGGTTGCAACATCTCGAATAGCGCCATAAATGACAAAACCAGCCCAGCCATTGTTCACCGCATTTTCGGCAATCATATCGCCAAGCAGTGCACGCCGTATCGACCCGCCGCCATCAATAACCAAAATACGTCCTTCACCTGGCGTGCCGGCAAGTTCTTTCACCAGTGAGTTATCTTCAAAACATTTAACCGTGACCGCTTGGCCACTAAAAATAGTCGCGTTACCATAACTTTGAAAAATAGGCTCCATCACGGATAATTGATCGAAATGGTGATCACACAGATCGGGTAATAGGTCTAACATAGTCCATCCTTAGCATCGTTATTCTTTATTGCTGACAATCCCATAGCAATTCGTTAATAAAACTACCCACATATTAGCGCAGATCAATTATTCCAATCTATAATTAATTAACAAAATATATACATAGACAAGAATTAATCAATAAAACTTACCAAATTGTAATTTGATTACATTTTAAAGAATAAAACTATTCTTTAGTCATCAACATCACGATTCATCAAAATAAGTCACTATCAATAAATAATATCACACCACATCCAGATAAATAAACATGAAGAGTAAGCACTATAAACCCACTAACACCGCTAAATGCGGGCTGAAGTAGCAAATAATACTATTGGTGAAAATATTTTTAGTATATATCAGCAGGGCTTACGGCGTAATTTACACGCCATTAAGCCCAACGTATGTACGTTTAAAGCCATGTGTGAATTTCAAAAAATATTTGTAACAAATTGATTTATATATTTTAAATACACTAAAATATATAACAAAACCACTATTTTAATTAAATTTAGTCTAGTAATCATGCTTAAATATAAAATATAACTAATTAGAGTTATTTGATAAATATCAAATCATGTTGAGTTATTACGTAACATAATTACATTAGGTTGTTATACTGCTGTTAATAACATATAATCCTACAGTTAAGGAAGCCGTAATACTATATATCCTACTGCAGCCCGCTGTTTTAGGTAAATAGTCTTATATTTCATGGATGTATTACTCTTACTCCTGCATTAATTGATATGCGAATTAATCGTCAATATCAATAAGCTGGGCTCTATTTGATCCAACGCGGAACTAGGTACGTTTATGCAAACCCCAAACATTCTTATCGTAGAAGATGAACTCGTTACACGTAATACTCTCAAAAGCATCTTCGAAGCTGAAGGTTATTCAGTACATGAAGCAAGTAACGGCGATGAAATGTATGAGATCATTACCAATAACCCTATCAGCCTGGTAATCATGGATATTAATCTTCCAGGTAAAAATGGCTTACTGTTAGCACGTGAACTACGTGAAAAACATAATCTAGCCCTGATGTTTTTAACTGGTCGCGACAATGAAGTTGACAAGATTTTAGGTCTCGAAATTGGTGCTGACGATTACATTACCAAACCATTTAACCCACGTGAATTAACGATTCGTGCGCGTAACCTACTAGGCCGTACTTTTACGAAAACCCCAGTAGCAGACGAAGAAAAAGCAATCATTGAAGAATATGAATTCAATGGCTGGCGTCTGAATATCAACAGCCGTTCTTTAATTAGTCCGCTGAATGATTCGTTCAAACTACCACGTAGTGAATTCCGTGCAATGCTACACTTTGTAGAGAACCCAGGTAAAATTCAAACGCGTGCAATGTTATTGAAAAAAATGACAGGCCGTGAACTGAAACCACACGATCGTACTGTCGATGTAACTATTCGTCGTATCCGTAAGCATTTTGAAAGCATTGCTGATACGCCAGAGATCATCGCGACAATCCACGGTGAAGGTTACCGTTTTTGTGGTGAATTAAGCTAAGTTAGCTTCATTCACATATAATTCGCTGCGCTTTACTGTGTAGCAAATTATAAAAAAAGCGCTAATAATTAGCGCTTTTTTTGTGCCTAGCATTCTTGCTTATTAAATCTGACTAAGCTTATCTCGCCCTTTTACGCCACGTAGAATGGCTTGCAATAACTCACTGGCATCAAATTTAGTTAACGCTTCATCGGCACCGATTTGCTGTGCACGTTCAGTGCTAATAGCACTCGATAACGAAGTATGCAGAATGATGTAAGTCGCAGATACATTCGGTGTACTACGCACTTCAAATGCAACTTCATAGCCGTCTAAGCCTGGCATTTCGATATCACTGACCAACACATCGATTGGCTTACCAGATTCGACTGCCGACTGCATTATGGCTAATGCATCTTGACCATTATTTGACACTTGATAATGAATACCTGCTGCATCGAGTGCACCAGCAAGTTGATTACGCGCGACCATTGAATCATCCACCACCAAAATTTCTTTAGTGCGCAGTTGTTCAAGTTCAAGCTCACTAAACTGGGGTAACTCCACATCATAATTTGGATAAATGTCCGCTAACAAGCGTTCCACATCCATCAATTGCACTAATTGATCATCAAGCTTCATCACCCCTATGGTATATATATTACAACCGAGTGATGGATCTGGCGCCGAGATATCTTTCCAACTGCAATGCATGATCTTATCAATATGACGTACCAAAAAACCGACAACCTGACGGCTACAATCGGTGATAATAATATTACACGAGTCATATTCTTCTTTACTGACAGGGCGATAACCAACAGCATTCGCCATATCAATAATAGGAATAGTCCGACCTCGCAGTGTCGCTGCACCCATCACCATAGGGTGAGAACCCGGTATAGAATAAAGGCGGGGGGAGGGTACGATCTCCTGTACTTTCAACGTGCCTATGGCAAATTTTTGCTGGAGATTCAACTTAAATAATAATAAACCTTGTGACTGACTCATTACCCTTCCTACTTATTAATTAATACATTTACCTTTGACCTCCGACTATAGCATAGTTAATTATTTATACTATTTTATGTAATAAAAATAGTGACTAGGACATGATGCCTATACTTATTTAGTAGAAAGTAGTGATTTACAAAAAAAGACCGCAATAAATGCGGTCTTAATTATTGACAATATAACTTAGATAAGATTAACCTAAATTCACACGCGCATTGCGGAACATACGCATCCACGGGCTATCTTCGCCCCACTCTTCTGGATGCCATGAATTGCTCACACTGCGGAATACACGTTCCGGATGTGGCATCATGATAGTTACGCGGCCATCCGTGGTTGTTAAACCCGTAATACCTAATGGGGAACCATTTGGGTTTGATGGATATTGCGTCGTAGGTTGACCATAGTTATCAACGAAGTTAAGTGTCACTGTGCCACTGTTTTGTAGTGCTCGCAGATGCGCATCATCGCGTAATTCAATGCGACCTTCACCGTGAGATACAGCGATAGGCATTCTTGAACCAGCCATGTTACTTAAAAATAATGACGGATTTTTAGGTACTTCAACCAAGCTAAAACGTGCTTCAAAACGTTCCGATTGGTTGGTCACGAAACGTGGCCATAATTCTGAACCTGGGATAAGCTCACCCAAGTTAGATAACATCTGACAACCATTACATACACCCAGTGAGAAACTGTCTTCACGTTCGAAGAAAGCCGCAAACTGATCGCGTGCTTGGGGGTTAAACAAGATTGATTTAGCCCAACCTTCACCTGCACCCAGTACGTCGCCGTAAGAGAAACCACCACAAGCAACCAAGCCTGCGAAGTCTGCTAGGTTAACGCGGCCGGCAAGAATATCACTCATGTGAATATCTTGAGCAGCAAAACCTGCACGATCAAATGCCGCAGCCATTTCCGTTTGCGAGTTTACACCCTGCTCACGTAAGATAGCCATTTTTGGTTGTACGCCTGTTGCTATGTAAGGTGCCGCAATATCGTGGTTCACATCAAAGCTTAAGTTAACATTTAGACCAGGGTCTTTCACATCAAGTTTAAGATCGAATTCTTCTTGAGCACAACTTGGGTTGTCACGCAGTGCTTGCATTTTCAGCGTTGTTTCAGCCCACATCGCACGGTAATAAGTACGCGATTCAGCTAATACGATTTCACCGTTACGGGTGAAACGAATCATATCATCTTCATTGGTTGAACCAATCACATGACAACATGCAGCGAGACCGTGGCCTGCTAGTGTTGTTAGTACTTGTTCCTTCATTGCTGAAGACACTTGGATCACCGCACCTAACTCTTCTGAGTACAGTGCCGCAAGATCATCAGTACCTAGCATATCAAGTTCAACATCAACACCACAGTGACCAGCAAATGCCATCTCTGTTACTGTCGAGAATAAACCACCGTCACTACGGTCATGGTAAGCCAGTAATGATTGCTCTTTCACTAATACTTGCATCGCATCGAAGAAGCCTTTCAGCTGCTCAGCACTATCCACATCGGGTGTATGTTGACCCAGCTGCTTGTATACTTGTGCTAATGATGAAGCGCCTAGACGATTCTGGCCATTACCTAAATCGATAAGAATAAGGTCAGTTGCGCCTTTGTCAGTGCGTAGCTGCGGGGTGACTGTTTTACGTATATCAGTCACACGGCCGAATGCAGTAATAATCAGTGATAATGGTGACGTAACTTCTTTGTTTTCACCGTTATCTTCCCAGCGCGTCTTCATTGACATTGAATCTTTACCCACTGGAATAGTCAGGTTCAATTCAGGGCAAAGTTCTTCACCTACCGCTTTAACAGCCGCATATAAACCCGCATCTTCACCCGGGTGACCCGCTGCAGACATCCAGTTAGCAGACAAGTTAATACGGGTTAAATCACCAATTTCAGTCGCCGCAATATTGGTTAATGCTTCTGCAACCGCCATACGGCTTGATGCAGGGAAGTTTAACAATGCTAATGGCGTACGTTCACCAATGGCCATTGCTTCACCAGCGTAAGTATCAAAACTTGCTGCGGTTACTGCGCAATCGGCTACTGGCACTTGCCAAGGACCAACCATTTGGTCACGTGCAACTAAACCCGTTACCGAGCGGTCACCAATAGTGATCAAGAACGTCTTCTCAGCAATCGCAGGTAAACGTAATAGCCGCTCTGCAGCATCTTTAACCGTTACACCAGTAAAGTCTAATGCTTCACCTTCGGTTACCAGCGTTGTTGCTTCACGATGCATCTTAGGTGCTTTACCTAATAATACTTCCATTGGCATATCAATCGGCGTTTCGTCTAATAACGAATCCGTCACCGTCAAATGCAACGCTTCGGTCGCCACGCCAACCACAGAGAATGGGGTGCGTTCACGCTTACAAATCGCTTCGAATGTGGCAAGGTTTTCAGGTGCCACAGCCATGACGTAACGTTCTTGTGATTCATTACACCAGATTTCAAGCGGTGACATGCCTGGTTCATCGTTATTGATATCACGTAATTCGAATTTGGCGCCACGACCACCGTCATGCACAAGTTCAGGGAATGCGTTTGATAAACCACCCGCGCCCACATCGTGAATAAAAACAATTGGATTGTCGTCACCAAGCTGCCAGCAACGGTCGATCACTTCCTGACAACGACGTTCCATTTCTGGATTTTCACGTTGTACCGAAGCAAAATCTAAATCTTCGTGTGATTGACCTGAATCCATTGATGAAGCAGCACTGCCACCTAAACCAATATTCATGGCTGGTCCACCCAGAGCGATAAGTTTCGCGCCTACTGGGATATCTCCTTTTTTAATATGTTGGTCACGGATATTACCCAGACCACCAGCCAGCATAATTGGCTTGTGGTAACCACGTACTTCCACACCATTATGGCTGTTAACTTCAGCTTCATAAGTACGGAAATAGCCTAATAAGTTAGGACGACCAAATTCGTTATTAAATGCAGCGCCACCTAGTGGGCCTTCTAGCATAATGTCTAATGCACTAACGATACGACCCGGCTTACCAAAGTCGGTTTCCCACGGCTGTTCAAATCCTGGAATACGTAAGTTAGATACGCTAAAACCAACTAAACCAGCTTTTGGTTTCGAACCTCGACCCGTTGCGCCTTCATCACGAATTTCACCACCAGAACCTGTCGCGGCACCAGGCCAAGGAGATATTGCTGTTGGGTGATTGTGGGTCTCAACTTTCATCAGAATTTGAATATCTTCTTGGTGATATTCATACTGCTGCGTGTGTGGATCAGGGAAGAAACGGCCGGCTTTTGAACCTTCCATCACCGAAGCATTGTCTTTATATGCAGATAAAACATGATCACCGGTTTGTGCAAAGGTGTTCTTGATCATCTGGAATAATGATTTTTCTTGCTTTTGACCATCAATGGTCCAGTCAGCATTAAAAATCTTATGACGACAATGCTCTGAGTTTGCCTGAGCAAACATCATTAATTCGATGTCATTTGGATTACGCTTTAATTGCGTAAAGCTGGCAATCAAATAATCGATTTCATCTTCAGCCAGTGCTAAACCTAATTTAACATTCGCATCAACAAGTGCCTCACGGCCACCCGCTAAGATATCAACAGACTTTAATGGGCGCGCTTGTGCTTGCACAAATAACTGTTCCGCCGCATCTAAGTTATCAAATACAACTTCCATCATACGGTCGTGCATAAGGCTTGCTGTAGTTTGCAGTTGGCTTGGTGTTAGTGGTGTAGATGAAGAGATGTAGTAAGCGATGCCTCGTTCAAGACGTTTTATTTTAGAAAGGCCGCAGTTGATTGCGATATCGGTAGATTTAGAAGACCAAGGAGAAATAGTGCCGGGACGAGGAGTGACGAGAAGGAGAGTTCCTTCGGGAGCATGTTCTGCAATTCTTGGCCCGTAGGTCAACAATTTTTCCAGGACGCTCCGTTCATTGTCACTGAGCGGCTCTGTTACATCAGCAAAATGAATGTACTCCGCGTAAATTGTTATATCCGATAATCCTACATCATTACAACGTTCAACTAATTTATTAGTACGAAACTCAGAAAGCGCTGGCGCCCCTCGCATTATATGCATTAACTTTTTCTCACTAAAAGGGTTACTGGGGAAAAATCCCGATTATTATATGCAAATAATTACAATAACGATAGCGTTACGTTAATTTACTCATTAATTTTTTAACCCCCTAGCCAATAACATCGTTAATAATATTGATCACATTCTTATTTTACACATACATCATCACTGTTTTTTTATACAGTTAATAGTAATTGAGTATTGTGTAATGGCAATGAAAACGCTATAAAGATAGAACTCATATAGATATTCACATTTTTATATTAAAGGTTATGATTTGCAGACATTTTTAGCACGCTTACAACTCTTTTTTAAACTCGGCTTGATCATTATTTTAAGCCTGGTTGTTTCCGGCTGCATGCAAGAACAAGATAGCAGAACCCAATTAGAAAAGATCAAAGCTGCAAAAGAACTGCATGTGAAAACCATTTATGGTCCTGCTAACTACTATATTGAAGGCAATAAACCTGCTGGGCTTGAATACGAATTGTTAAAACAATTCAGCGATTATCTGGGTGTCGAGTTAATTATCCACCCCTACCATTCACTAAAAACTATGTTAGAAGCAAACTCGACCAAAGATAAACCTTTTGCGTTATCCGCGGCAGGCTTAACACGCACCAAAAAACGCTTAACTGAATATCGTATGGGACCAAGTTATTATGAGGTAAAACAATTACTCATTTATCGTAAAGGCAGCCTAAGACCGCGTAATCTGCAGCAGATTGTCGATCCTATCTACGTAGTAAAAAGTTCCAGTCATGAAGAGTACGTGCAAAAACTGCAACGTAAGCACCCCGAACTCAACATTACTTATAAAACGTTTCCTGACGAAGAGATCTTATTCAGTAATTTAGAAGCAGGTAACATCAAACTCGCGATCGCCGATGATACCTCATTATCTCAGCACCAATATTATTACCCACACTTAAATAAAGCCTTTATACTGGATAATGAACTTGATATCGTTTGGCTTATGGATAAAAACGATGATGATTCATTAGCCAATGCAGTACTAGCCTTTTTCACCTTGCAGCAAGTATCTGGTAAGATGGAGCAATTACAAGAAAAGTATTTTGGCCACATTGATACCTTTGACTTTGTCGATACCCGTACTTTCTTACGCCGTGTTGATTCTCAACTGCCCAAATACGAAGCTTTATTTCGTCAATATGCCGGACAATTAGATTGGCGCTTGCTGGCTGCGGTGAGTTACCAAGAATCGCATTGGAATCCCAAGGCAAAGTCACCGACTGGGGTACGTGGCATGATGATGCTAACTTGGCCCACTGCCAGAGAATTTGGCGTGACCTCACGTATTGATGCCGAGCAGAGTGTACGGGCTGGTTCAGCCTATTTAGCCAAACTGATTAATCGCCTGCCGGATACTATTTCTGAGCACGAAAAACCTTGGTTTGCATTAGCCGCCTATAATATAGGTTACAGTCATTTAATTGATGCGCGAAAAATCACCGCAAAACTCGGTGGCAATGAAAATAGCTGGACTGAAGTCAAAGACATCATTCCGTTATTGCAACAACGTAAATGGCATCAATATACCCGTTTTGGTTACGCTAGGGGCAATGAGGCGATCAAGTATGTCAGTAATATTCGTAAGTATTACGATAGCTTGCGTTGGTTTGACGAACAAATAAACCTGTCCGAACAAGTTGCACGTGATGTGGGCTTTAAGTTATCGACAAGAACAGAGCTACGGCTGGTGGCTGGTGACCGCTGAATTTAAATAACATCTATTCGCTGTCACAATATACGCATAAAACTGACATAAAAGTTTCATGTGCATCTTATTTATATTACTGTATGTTTATAACCATAACGATAAGATAACGCCTAGGACTAGGACTAGAATATTAAGGATCACAAGATGCTAAAGAAAAGATCAAAATTAAAGCTTAAAACACCAAGACGCCTAATAGCGCGCTCAAGAATAAATCGTTCACTGCTTCACCGCCAGCGCTCATTCTTTTTACAAAATGAATTTGCCGACTTACCTGATTTATTAGATTAACCTTTCAGTAACAACTTCAGGGCTTTTTTCTCTTTACGGCGTCTTTTAAAAAACTGACTCAATAATGCGCCAGTCTCACTAGCAAAAACCCCTGAACGTACTTCTATTTGATGATTCAATTGCACGTGCTCAACCAGATTGAATACCGACCCCGCCGCACCCGTTTTTAAATCGACTGCCCCATACACTAAACGCTTTACACGACTATGCACCATGGCACCTGCACACATAGGGCAAGGTTCTAAAGTTACATAGAGAGTGGCATCAATAAGTCGATAATTCTCAACGGTTTTACCCGCTTCACGTAATGCCATAATTTCAGCATGCGCGGTCGCATCGTGCAAATGAATCGACTGATTCCAGCCTTCACCAATGATTTGATCATCCAGCACAATCACAGCACCAACAGGAACTTCATCAATCGCTTCGGCCTTGCCTGCTAATATGATCGCATGTTGCATCCAGTGTTCGTCAACGTGTAGTTGTTCAGGCGTTAGGGCTAAATCAGATAAAGGGCTTCTATCTTCACTAATGCCTTCGGTAATGTCTTCGGTCATGACTATCTACAATGCAGTGTAATTTATGACGATAATAGCATAAATTAAACAGCAACAAAAAAAGGGTAAGCCCGATTCTCTCCGGCTTACCCTTTCAGCATTAATCTAGGAGATTAACGTTATATTATGTCCAGTCGAGGATAACTTTACCTGACATGCCTGAACGCATAATATCAAAACCTTCTTGGAATTGATCAATTGGGAAGTGGTGCGTGATGATAGGCGTTAGGTCTAAGCCTGACTGAATTAATGCAGCCATTTTGTACCAAGTTTCAAACATTTCACGACCGTAAATACCTTTAATGACTAAACCTTTAAAGATAACATTGCCCCATTCGATGCTCATGTCATTTGGAGGGATACCCAACATAGCAATTTTACCGCCATGGTTCATCTTGTCTAGCATATCGCGAAATGCAGATGGCACACCTGACATTTCAAGGCCAACATCGAAGCCTTCAGTCATTTTAAGCTCGTCCATCACGTCTTTCAGTGACTCTTTGGTGACGTTCACCGCACGAGTAACTCCCATTTTACGCGCAAGATCAAGACGGTATTCATTCACATCAGTGATCACAACATTACGTGCACCAACGTGCTTACATACTGCCGCAGCCATGATGCCGATTGGACCAGCACCGGTGATTAATACATCTTCACCAACCACATCAAATGATAACGCAGTGTGTACTGCGTTACCAAACGGATCAAAAATAGCCGCCATGTCATCAGAAATATCATCGGGTAGTTTGAATGCATTAAATGCCGGAATAACTAAGTATTCAGCAAATGCGCCTTCACGGTTAACACCAACACCAATCGTATTACGACATAAATGGGTACGGCCGGCACGACAGTTACGACAGTGACCACAGGTAATGTGACCTTCACCAGAAACGCGATCACCTAATGTGAAACCACGAACTTCCTGGCCAATACCAACAACTTCACCCACATACTCGTGACCAACAACCATAGGTACTGGAATGGTTTTTTGTGACCATTCATCCCAGTTATAAATATGGATATCGGTACCACAGATCGCGGTTTTACGGATCTTAATTAACAGGTCATTGTGGCCAAGCGTTGGCTTTTCCACGTCTGTCATCCAAATACCTGGTTCAGGTTTTAATTTTGCTAGTGCTTTCATTTTCTTAAATCCACTTGTCTCGATGATATTAAGCTTCAATACTTAGACTCTCGATAGTAGGTACTAGGTACTTCGAAGCTTAATTAATTGTCTATTTAGATGATGCCAAGATCTTTACCGATACGGGTAAATGCGGCAATGGCAATATCAATTTGTTCTACGCTGTGCGCTGCTGACATTTGCGTACGGATACGTGCTTTACCATGTGGAACCACTGGAAAAGAGAAACCGATAACATAAATTCCTTCCACTAATAAACGCTCTGACATTTCAGCAGCCAGTGCCGCATCACCAATCATTACCGGTACAATTGCGTGGTCAGCACCTGCCAGTGTAAAACCAGCTGCGCTCATTCCACGGCGGAAATGTTCAGCGTTAGATTTAACTTTGGCACGTAATTCATGGCTTTCTTCCATCATGTCGATAACACGAATTGATGCAGCCACAATCGCAGGGGCAACCGAGTTGGAGAATAAGTATGGACGTGAACGCTGACGTAACCAATCAACTACTTCTTTTTTAGCTGATGTGTAACCGCCTGACGCGCCGCCTAATGCTTTACCTAATGTACCGGTGATAATATCCACACGATCCATAACGCCGCAATGTTCAGGGGTACCACGACCGCCTTCACCAACAAAACCAACCGCATGTGAATCATCAACCATCACCAGTGCGTTATATTTGTCTGCAAGATCACAAACGCCTTTTAGGTTAGCGATCACGCCGTCCATTGAAAATACACCATCCGTTGCGATCAACTTGTGGCGAACACCTGCAGCATCGGCCGCAATCAGCTGTTCTTCTAGTGATGCCATGTTGTTATTTTTGTAACGGAAGCGTTTTGCTTTACATAAACGTACACCATCAATAATTGATGCGTGGTTTAGTTCATCTGAGATAATGGCATCTTCTGCACTTAATAACGTCTCAAATAAACCCGTGTTTGCATCAAAGCAAGACGTATACAAGATAGTATCTTCCATACCAAGGAAAGTACTGATCTTGCTTTCTAATTCTTTATGTTTGTCCTGGGTACCACAGATAAAGCGTACTGACGCCATACCGAAACCGTGACTATCTAAACCTGATTGTGCCGCCGCAATTAAATCAGCATGGTTAGCCAAACCTAAATAGTTGTTCGCACAGAAGTTAACAACTTCATTACCTGCCACTTGAATGTTGGCATTTTGGGCTGAAGTAATCACGCGCTCGTTTTTATAAAGGCCATCAGCTTTAGTTTGTTCTAGCTGAGATTGAATTTGCGAATAAAATGATGTGGTCATCTGGCCAACTCCTAAGGTTAATGTCGATTTGATAGTGAAACGCCACGCATTTTACTAAACATAGCGGATCAAGCCAGAAATATATGGAAAATACGCAAGTATTTTTTGCCAAGTTGTTACGTAGCACTACTTATTGCAACATATCACCAATAACGTTGATAAAAAAAACCAGCTAAAGTAGCTGGTTTTTTTTAACGACAGGAGAGAAAATCTGTATGCATTACATATTTAGTGGTATTAACTAGTTAGCGACACGCTTATATTCACGATACTCTGGTAACCAGAAGTTCTTTTCAATCTTGTTACGGATCGCTTCATCAGATGTCTGCAGAGCAACACCTTGCAATTGTGCTGTTTTAGCTACCCAAAAAGCAATCTCTTTACTGACCGAATGAATGTCCGTTAATGGTGGTAATAGTGGACCTTCACCATCACGACCTAATGGTGAACAATCCGCTAATGCACGACTGGCCGCCATTAACATTGCATTTGTTACACGCGTCGCTTCTGCAGCCAGCACACCTAAACCAATACCGGGAAAAATGTAGCTATTGTTACATTGTGCAATAGTGATCAATTCATCACCATAACTTACCGGTGGGAACGGACTACCAGTAGCGACTAATGCACGACCTTCTGTCCAGCGGATAAGATCTTGTGGTGTCGCTTCAACTCGTGATGTAGGGTTACTTAACGGGAATATAATCGGACGCTCAGTATTTGCCGCCATGGTTTTAATGACTTGTTCAGTAAACAGACCCGGCTGCCCAGATACACCAATTAGAATCGATGGTTTAGCATGTATCATCACGTCAAGTAGTGAGATCACATCGCTATCAATTTTCCACTCGTCTCGCAGTCCCTGATGTTGTACTAATTTCTGTTGGAAATCGAGTAAGTTTGGCATTTTGTCTGTTAACACACCAAAACGGTCAACCATAAATACACGCTCACGCGCTTGGTCATCAGATAGACCTTCTGACTTCATTTGCGCTACGATCTGTTCGGCAATACCACAACCCGCAGAGCCCGCACCTAAGAACGCAACTTTTTGCTCACTAATTTTAGTTTTTGCAGCGCGACAGGCCGCCATCAAGCTACCCAGCGTCACCGCAGCTGTACCTTGAATATCATCATTGAAACAACAAATTTCATCTTTGTAACGTTGTAATAATGGCATTGCATTTTGTTGTGCAAAATCTTCAAACTGCAATAATACATTTGGCCAACGACGTTTTATTGCATCAATAAACAGCTCTAAAAATTCATCATATTTATCTTGGTCAATACGCGGGCTACGCCAGCCCATGTACATCGGATCCTGCAGACGTTTTTCGTTATTGGTGCCCACATCGAGCACGATAGGTAAACAGTTTGCTGGGCTAATACCACCACACGAAGTATAGAGTGATAGTTTACCAATTGGGATACCCATGCCGCCGATACCTTGATCACCCAAACCAAGAATACGCTCACCATCCGTTACTACGATCACTTTAACATTCTGTTTATTTACATTATGTAAAATATCATCCATGTTTTCACGCTCAGGGTAAGAGATAAATAGACCGCGAGCACGGCGGTAAATATCCGAGAATTGCTGACAAGCTGCACCAACCGTAGGGGTATAAATAATTGGCATCATCTCTTCAAGATGATTCTCAACTAAACGGTAAAATAATGTTTCATTGGTATCTTGGATATTGCGTAAATAAACGTGTTTATCCATCGCACTTTCAAAGCCAGAAAATTGCTTATATGCACGTTCCGATTGTTCTTGGATAGATTCAACCATCGGCGGGATTAATCCCGTAAGGTTAAAACTTTGACGCTCTATAGTACTAAAACCACTGCCTTTATTTAATAAAGGGGTTTCTAATAATGCAGAGCCAGCGTAGGGTAAATACAGAGGACGACTTGTTGTGCTCATTGATATCTCATATAGATGAAAGAGTGCAGTATGCGACCAGCCATAACTACTGGACGGGCTAAAATGACGAAGGAATATACCCAACTAAGCTATCATGATCTAAAGAAAAAAACTAAAGATAACGATAATCGCTGACAATATATTCCAATATATTCTTTTTTATATACAGAAAGTTAACAAGCACTGAGGTCGATTATTTAATTGAGATAATCTTGTTTTTGTACTGTGTTTTGTAGTAACTCAGGTTGAATTTTCTGTAAGCTTAAATTAATAATTTGGCGAATTCGCTCTCTCGACATCGATAGACGTTCGCCGATAACATGTAGAGTCAGTGGATCTTCTTCTCCTAACCCAAATCTTAATTCAATGATTTTTCTATCACGTTCAGATAAATGTCCCAATACTTCATTCAAATAACATAATGTATCAGCATCTTCGAGTTCCTCGTTTGGTTTACAAATAGAATAATCTTCTAACATATCGACCAACGCCGTACTCGAATCACGATCAGTCACGATTGTTTTATCTAAACTTGCTTCATTAAAATAATAGGATAACACTTCAGTAACTTGTGCGTACTGCATTTCCAATAATTCTGCCAATGTCATCACATCATGATTACATTGTAAGTCTAATTCTTGTTCACGTGCTGTTTTTAAAATGCGTTTATATATTTTACCAATATGGATTGGCACGCGAATAGTACGTGATTGGTTCATAATAAAGCGTTCGATATTATTTTTGATCCACCACACAGCATAAGTAGAAAAACGAAAACCTTTGGTCGCGTCAAACTTCTCGACAGCATGGATTAACCCTGTGTTCCCTTCTTGGATTATATCAACGAGCGGTAGAGAAGTATGTTGGTAGCGTTTAGCGATATTAATCACCAAACGTAAATTAGATTGGATCATGCGTTGTCTGGCTTTTTCATCACCTTCATTAGAAGCGATAGCTGTTTCATATTCTTCCTCTTTCGTTAATAGTTTACTACTTTGGTTAACTTGATACATGTATACATCTAGTGCATTCGATTCGTTAGATAATTCCATTTTTCTATCTCCCTAAGCGAGTATCTCCACATGAAACCACGCTTACAAATTAAACATACCTAGCAACAACTATAAAACTAACTAGAAACAAATTTTGATTAGAACATAATTCAGTAGAAATAAGGTTAGTCGGGAATTAATTTTTAGAACGGTTATTCTTAAAAAAAACAATAACATTATTAGATTAGTCATAAAATACAATAAAACCAAACAAGGTCAGACCAGACAATCATTATCCGCCACTATTGTTAATAAGTTTATTGACCGTTATGATGCTGAGAATACCAAGTTGAATACGGCGTGAACTAATGACGGGGGTATTTAACCCTAAATTTTAGCTATAAAAAAGGGTGTTCCCACTAAGGACACCCTACTGCATGACTATCACTTTATTTCTGCATTACGATGGCAGTTCGCACGTACGTTCAATTTTACGCGACTGACCATTATCATCGATAGCAACATAAGTAAATGTTGCTTCGGTAACGATATAACGGTAGTTCACTTTAGGTGCGTTGATTAACGGCTTAACCCAAATCTCTAATTTAATCGTCATTGAAGAATTACCAATGCGAGTACACGAACCATAACAACAAACCACATCACCAACAGCAACCGGTTTATGAAATGTCATACCATCAACTGAAATAGTAGCTACTCGTCCTTGTGCTATCTCTTTTGCTAAAATACCACCTGCGATATCCATTTGTGACATGATCCAACCACCAAAGATATCGCCATTGGCATTGCAATCACTCGGCATTGATAACGTTCGTGTTAATAGTTGGCCTTTTGGTATAGTCATAATCATCTCTTAGTATTTGATTTTATTTAGTTAAAAGTAGCGATGCTAAGTAAAACATATTCTTTAGTCGTTATTCTATCTGACATGCTAACGCCGAGATCGCCTTTATTATAATAATTATATTCGAACTGCCCTATTTACGCCAAATAAGGCTTAATTTTACATTGAATGAAAATGCTTAATCTCTGTAATTAATAAGTCGATTGCGTCAACGGTAATATCTTGATGAACCACAAAACGGATCGCATTACTGGCACTAATAATAATGCCTTTAGTACGTAAATATGCCGACAGTGCTTTACCATCTTTCCCTGTGTATTGAGTAAAGATCATATTGGTTTGCACACTGTCTAAATCAAAAGTAAACTCAGTCAGGGTCAATAATTGGTGTGCTAAATATTGCGTTTTTTCATGATCAATCGCTAACTTATCAATTTGCTCATCTAACGCTAAAATACCGGCTGCGGCCAGAATACCCGCTTGACGCATACCGCCACCCAGCATTTTACGCCAGCGTCTGGCACTGCGAATTAATGATTCAGAGCCAAGTAATAATGAACCAACCGGTGCTGCAAGTCCTTTCGATAAGCAAATAGATACGGAATCAAAATATTGGGTGATCTCACTCGCATCGACGTTAAGTTTAACCGCGGCATTAAAGACACGCGCCCCATCAAGGTGAATACGTAATCCATGCTCAAAGGCCAATGCTTGCGCTTGAGCTAGATACTCAAGCGATAAGACTTTACCGCCAATGGTATTTTCTAATGATAACAATTTGGTTTTAGCATGGTGATCATCATCCGGTTTAATATTGTCACGAATGGCTTGTAGACAAATACTACCATCGGCCTCGTTGGCAATAGGTTGTGGTTGTACACTACCTAATACCGCAGCACCCCCGCCTTCCCAACGATAGTTATGGGCATTTTGACCACAAATATATTCATCACCTCGCTGACAATGCGCCATAATAGCTAACAAGTTAGCCTGTGTACCTGACGAACAAAAGATAGCAGCATCAAATCCATAACGCTCTGCGGCCATTTGTTCGAGTTTATTCACGGTTGGATCATCGCCATAAACATCATCACCTACAACGGCAGTCGCCATAGCTTCACGCATAGCGGCGGTGGGTTGCGTTACCGTATCACTTCTAAAATCAAACATTTACAGCGTCCTTCACTTTACATCCATACAAACATCTATTTTTACACAGTTTGATAACAATTAATATTTGAATACCTGACTATCTCAGCTAAGTTATCTGAAATTAGTATAACATCTGAGTACAAGATTGATTCGTATTTATTAACCAGCCCGTAAAAAAGCTGTAGGTAATAAAATTACCTACAGCTTAATGATGACAGCAAATATAACACCGCATGAAATCGGGTTAATTTATATTAGCGACATTATGAATTAACGACATTATCCGTTTTTCTTGCATGAGCATGACTCACGGCGGCGGTAAATACCACATCCGTTGAGCTGTTCAGCGCCGTCTCGGCTGAATCCTGTAATACCCCAATGATAAATCCGGTAGCTACCACCTGCATGGCAATATCGTTATCAATACCAAATAAGCTACAAGCTAATGGGATCAGCAATAATGAACCGCCAGCGACACCGGAAGCACCACATGCAGAAATAGCCGCAATAACGCTTAATAGTAAGGCAGTTGGTAAATCAACCGCAATACCTAAAGTATTCACTGCCGCTAAAGTAAGTACCGTGATCGTGATCGCCGCACCGCCCATGTTAATGGTTGCACCCAGTGGAATAGAAACCGAGTAAGTATCTTTATGTAAGTTTAGTTTTTTACATAACTCCATATTTACCGGTATATTCGCTGCGGATGAACGCGTGAAGAACGCAGTAATACCACTTTCACGTAGACACTGAAAAATAAGCGGGTACGGATTTTGACGTGACATGAAAAATAAAATGGCCGGATTAATCACTAACGCAACAATCAGCATTGATCCCAGTAATACCGCCAATAAGTGGGTATAACTTGCCATTGCCGAAAAACCCACCGTAGCAAATGTTGACGCCACTAGACCAAAAATACCTAAAGGTGCAAATCGGATCACCACATGTACTATCTTTGACACACCACCAGCAATGTCACTGATAACCAGCTTAGTAGTCGATGATGCGTGCTTCAAGACTACACCAAAACCGATACCCCACGTCAGCACCCCAATAAAGTTGCTGGTCACGATCGCATTGATTGGATTATCGACCACTTTATAAATAAGGTTCCGTAATACATCGGTGATATTACTTGGTGCCGTATTCGTTGCACTTTCGGTCATTAAAACTAACTGTACCGGAAATAAAAAACTGAGACTAACCGCGACCAACGCAGCAGCAAAGGTGCCAAGTAGATACAAGATAATCACAGGGCGCATATTAGCATTGGTATTCACTTCTTGATTGGCTATCGCCGAGATAACTAATACAAATACTAATAAAGGTGCGATAGCTTTTAGCGCACTGACAAATAGCCCGCCAAATAGACTTGCTTCTTTAGCAATTTCAGGGGCTGCATACGCTAGCGCAATACCCGCAATAATACTAATTATGATCTGCTTAACCAAACTTAATTGAAAAAGCCCTGCTACTTTACTGCCCATACCACATCCTAAATATCTATAAACACCAATAAAGGCAGGATAATATCAAATTAAATGAAAAAGATAATATTAAACATTAGTAATTAGTCACAAAACAACAATAAATATTAAATTTTAACGTGAATTATAGCTCTCGACACTTGCGCTGCTTATTTATCTGACAATAACGTCCTTATTCAGCATAGTCATACTGCTAATCATCTGCGGGGAATTAGTCTTATCCTGCCAGTGGATCTTAATCTCGACTTCCTTTAGCAGACTTGATGTGCTGGTCGTAGTTAACGTTCTCACTTGCCAAGTTAAATTAAACCAGTGCTGGTCATATTGAATATCCCCCGCACTCAAGTTACCGCCAACATTGGTATTCAAAGCACTATATCCATCAATCGAATCCGTCAAATACCGTATTTCATTCAGCTTATACTCCATTAACGCCCATGCAGCGGTATATTGTGATTGCTGTAATACAATTTTCGCCTGAATTAACTTTAGCGCTGTCATGCCCAATAGAGGCAGTGATAGCATAAATAGACAGATCATCACTTCAAGTAAGCTTGCTCCCTGCTGCGACACGTATCGTTTAAGCCGCATTCAAAATCCGAATAAAGAACTGGGTTGCCAAACCCAATGCTCTAATGTCGTAATAAGCTTGCGCTGCACCACAAGTTGCTCGATATTGTTGTATGGGAGCGCGAGTGACACATTGAAAACACCTTCTCGCTCAACGCATAAATAAAACAGCGCTGACAATCTATATTCGCGCATCATATCATTAGGTATGACTACCTGACGACTATCTAATGTTAAGTTAGTACATGGTGCTACCAAAGCAAATAATTCAGGGGATTCATAGAGCACCATATAAAATAAATCCAACTCATTTACCGCTATAATTCTCGCTTTTAAGTAATTAAGGTGAAACTGATTACGTTGAATGCGCTGTTGCTGAATATGTGCAAACGACAAACTGGCACTGATCATAATAAAGACTAGAATTAGCGTCATCGATAGCAAAGCAAAACCATGGACAGCGAAACATGGCGATTGTTTATCGCACACTATAGAAAAACCCTCGCACTAGTATTTCGAAAAAAGTGAAGTTCAATATCCATTAAGTGACGATGACGTATACTTAACGCGATAGTGACATAACCTTTCATTCTTTGCGGCGACGTATACGACTGCTGCACAACTGTAAATTTCAATAAGGTAATTTCGATACTCGCGGTGTCAGAAATCATCTCCCATCCTAAGCCACCATCACAACCAACCTCACTGCCTTTACGTAACTGTATGCCACCATTATATAACCGAAAGCCAAAATTTTCGCCACTAAAAATACGATCTTCATTACGATCATAACGGTAAGTAATACAATCTTGCCGGGTATTCACATTAAAAATTTTATCGTTGTTATAAATAAAAGGGTTCACTTCTGCTATATTAGTTTTATAACCCGCGCGCGCTAATTCGCGCTGCATAATGATCAGTAAATTTTGCGCTTCCTGCTGCACGAGATAATATTGTTCTGCCCGATTATTTTGCACCTCATGTGTGGCGAATATACTAAAAATTCCAACCGAGATAACACCGACTAAAGCAAGCGAAATCATGGTTTCGATTAGCACAAATCCAGTGCTATAAACACGCAAAGGTAATGATGCTTTAACAGGGCGCATAAATAGCACTCTCTCCTCTATCCATACAAATTCGAATACGCCCCTGAGTACTCACAATTACCTTAGTGGCGAAACCGCCGGATACAAGGTGATAGGTAGTCCCGTTGGTCATGCCAAATAATGGTGAAAAAGATAACTGGGAACGATTAGTGGAGAGCTCAATATCATTTATCGTGGCGCTAACTTGGCCATATTTAGACTGACATAATGCACTCGATGTAAAGCAATCACAATTTTCGAACTGACTGATGACCCAACATGATTCACCAGCAGTCATTACCGAATTGTTTATTTGTACATTAAAATAATGTGGCACCCCCCGAGCTATCGCTAATTGTTTAGTAACATTTAACGCTTCAACTAATTGCCTTGTGAGATTACATAATTTATTTTTATTCACGTATGCACTATATGAAGGCACACTTAAAGCCATCAATATAGTCACTATTGCCAACGATAACAGTAATTCGATTAAGGTTAGTCCTAGTGATTTTAATTTACAGTGCATCATTCGCATTAGCTTCATTTATTCGAGGTTGAGTAACACTAACCTTAGAATAAAATGTAATCACTGATACTTTTATATTAATAAACAGGTAACATGTTCCATTATTATTGAATCCAGCCACAGTGACGACTTGTTCGCTTTGATTAAACGCAGTGAAACAAACAAGTAAATCACAGGTGTAATTAAAGACAAACACGTAAAATTAAAGAGTTATCATGTCAAAAATAGATTTTTCAGCAATTAACAAAAGCAGTTCAAAATCGTTTCATGAACAGCGTAATACTATTAAAAATGTATGCCTTGGAAAAACGGTTTTATGCCCAGTATGTCAACAAGCATTAAAGTTATTACCACCAAAGAACAAAAATGATGAATCTAGAACCGGTGTGGGCTGCGTAAAAGGTTGCACGTTTATTGAATTGGAATTTGAACTGTAATAGCGGTGATTAACCGTAAGCTATTTATAATCAAGAACTGTTTATAAATATAAAATTTTGCAGATATAAAAAACCTCGCTACTTATTGTTACTAGCTGTAACTGAAGTAGCGAGGTTTTTTATTAACTATAAATACTTACTGCTTACTTAATGCGA
Source organism: Moritella yayanosii (assembly GCF_900465055.1). Lineage (NCBI taxonomy): Bacteria > Pseudomonadati > Pseudomonadota > Gammaproteobacteria > Alteromonadales > Moritellaceae > Moritella > Moritella yayanosii. Next base: position 2,158,959 of record NZ_LS483250.1, read on the forward strand.
GTATGTAACTCTTGTATTGAACGAACAGTACCACGGGCATCGGCAGAGTGCGCTTGGCACGTTGCAAATGCAGCATTCATTGTGGTTGTGTAGTTCACTTTATAACGTAACGCAGCTGCACGTAGTTGGCGAGAATCTTCAATCGCAACACGACCTTCCGTCGTATTAATGATATAGCTGTATTCGCCATTCTTAATACGGTCAAGAATATGTGGACGACCTTCATGTACCTTGTTAACGAGACGAAGATTAATCCCTTCTTCACCCAGTGCAACCGCAGTACCGTGAGTCGCATCAATCTCAAAACCAAGTGCAATTAACTGCTTCGCTAATTCAGCGGCACGAGCCTTATCTCCGTCACGAACAGAGATAAGAGCACGACCACTCTTAGCCACTTCCGCAGAAGCTCCAAGCTGTGCTTTAGCATAAGCTTCAGCGAATGTATCACCCACGCCCATTACTTCACCAGTAGAGCGCATTTCTGGACCTAATAACGGATCAGCACCTGGGAATTTAGAGAATGGTAATACCACTTCTTTAACCGAGTAATATGGTGGGATAACTTCTTTAGTGAAACCAAGTTCAACTAACGTTTGACCCGCCATTACACGTGCAGCAATTTTTGCTAGTTGCACACCCGTTGCTTTTGAAACAAAAGGAATCGTACGTGCAGCACGAGGGTTTACTTCAATAAGGTAAACTTTATTATCTTTCACTGCGAACTGGGTATTCATTAAGCCAATAACACCTAATTCTAATGCTAACGCGCGCACTTGGTCACGCATAACATCAAGAATTTCGGGGCCTAATGAATGAGGAGGTAATGAACAACCTGAGTCACCAGAATGAACACCTGCTTGTTCAATGTGCTCCATGATGCCGCCAATAACAACATCTTTACCGTCACAAATAGCATCAACGTCAAGTTCGATTGCGTTATCAAGGAAACGGTCCAGTAATACTGGAGATTCGTTAGAAACACTTACCGCTTCTTTGAAGTAACGACGTAAATCGATTTCGTCATATACGATCTCCATCGCACGGCCACCAAGTACATACGAAGGACGTACAACTAACGGATAACCGATAGATTCGGCGGAAATAATCGCTTGTTCAGTCGTTGTTACCGTCGCATTATCTGGCTGTAACAAACCTAAACGCTCAACCGCTTGTTGGAAGCGTTCACGATCTTCAGAACGATCAATCGCATCTGGTGATGTACCTATGATTGGTACGCCAGCCGCTTCTAAGGCACGCGCTAGTTTAAGTGGTGTTTGACCACCGTACTGAACGATCACACCTTTCGGCTTTTCAACGCGGACGATTTCTAATATATCTTCTAATGTAATCGGTTCGAAGTAGAGACGGTCAGATGTATCGTAATCTGTTGACACAGTTTCAGGGTTACAGTTAACCATGATAGTTTCGTAACCATCTTCACGCATTGCTAAGGCAGCGTGTACACAACAGTAATCGAATTCGATACCTTGACCAATACGGTTAGGACCGCCACCGATGATCATGATTTTATCGTTATCGGTTGGATTCGCTTCACATTCTTCATCGTAAGTAGAATACATGTAAGCGGTATCACTTGAGAATTCGGCGGCACAGGTATCTACACGTTTGTAAACCGGAAAGATCTCTAAACGATGACGTAATTCACGGATTTCATTTTCACTTACACCGGCAAGTTTACACAGACGTAAATCAGAGAAACCTTTACGCTTAAGTTGACGTAATGACGTTTCGTTTAGACCCGCAAAACCAATTTTACTGACGTTTGCTTCAGCGCTAACAATGTCTTCGATTTGTACTAAGAACCAAGGATCAATACATGTGATCGCATAAATCTCATCGGTTGACATGCCAATACGGTAAGCATCCGCAATATAGAAGATACGTTCAGCGCCCGCTTCTGTTAGCTCTTGACGGATCTTCGCCGCTGCAGACTCATCGGTTACGTTCACTTCTGGATCAAAACCATTCTTACCGATTTCTAGACCCCGTATTGCTTTTTGTATTGACTCTTGGAAGTTACGACCAATCGCCATGACTTCACCCACAGATTTCATTTGGGTGGTTAAACGGTCATTAGCACCGGCAAATTTTTCGAAATTAAAGCGTGGCATCTTAGTAACCACATAATCCAGTGTTGGTTCAAATGATGCAGGTGTTGCACCACCCGTAATATCATTGGATAGTTCGTCTAACGTGTAACCAACCGCTAATTTCGCCGCAATTCGAGCAATTGGGAAACCCGTTGCTTTTGATGCCAGTGCAGATGAACGAGATACGCGTGGGTTCATCTCAATAACAACCATACGGCCATCAACTGGGTTGATACCGAACTGTACGTTTGAACCACCTGTTTCTACACCAATTTCACGTAGCACAGCCATCGATGCATTACGCATGATCTGGTATTCTTTATCCGTGAGTGTTTGCGCTGGTGCCACCGTAATTGAGTCACCGGTGTGAATACCCATTGGGTCAATGTTTTCAATTGTACAGACAATTATACAGTTATCGTTTTTATCACGAACCACTTCCGTTTCGTACTCTTTCCAACCGATTAATGATTCATCAATCAATAATTCCGTGGTGGGTGAAAGCTCAAGACCCAAGGTACAAATATCTTCAAACTCTTCCAAGTTATAAGCGATACCGCCACCTGTGCCACCCATAGTGAATGATGGGCGAATAATACAGGGGAAGCCAACTTCGGCTAATACACCGTGTGCTTCTTCGAGAGTATGTGCGATACCAGCGCGAGGCGTTTCAAGACCAATGGCTTTCATTGCTTTGTCAAAACGGCTACGGTCTTCCGCTTTATCAATCGCGTCAGCTGTTGCACCAATCATCTCAACGTTAAACTCGGCTAACACACCCTTGCTTTCTAACTCAAGTGCACAGTTTAATGCCGTTTGACCACCCATCGTCGGTAATAGCGCATCTGGACGTTCTTTTTCGATGATGTTACGTACCACTTCCCAATGGATCGGCTCGATGTAAGTCGCGTCCGCCATTTCTGGGTCAGTCATAATTGTCGCTGGGTTTGAGTTAACTAGAATAACTCGGTAGCCTTCTTCACGAAGTGCTTTACAAGCTTGAGCACCGGAATAGTCAAACTCACACGCTTGACCGATTACGATAGGACCAGCGCCCAAGATTAGAATACTTTTTATATCATTACGTTTTGGCATAGTTCAATTCTCTACTAGGTATCAGGCTTAGGCTTGGCTTTTTTCCATATTCTTTTCCATCAACTCGATAAAGTGATCGAAAAGTGGCGCCGCATCGTTTGGACCAGGACTTGCTTCAGGGTGACCCTGGAAGCTAAATGCGGCTTTATCAGTACGATGTAGACCTTGTAAAGAGCCATCGAATAATGACTTGTGCGTCATTCTTAGATTGTCCGGTAACGTTGTTTGATCTACTGCGAAACCATGGTTTTGCGCGGTGATCATAACGACATCACGTTCCATGTCTTTTACAGGATGGTTAGCACCGTGATGACCGAATTTCATTTTTAATGTTTTAGCACCACTTGCTAATGCAAGTAATTGGTGGCCTAAACAAATACCAAATACCGGAATATCTGTCGTCAAAATTTCTTTAATTGCTGCGATGGCATAATCACACGGTTCTGGATCACCAGGGCCATTTGATAAGAACACCCCATCGGGATTTAACGCCAGTACGTCTTTCGCCAATGTTTGCGCAGGGACAACCGTTAGACGGCAGCCGCGATCAACTAACATACGTAAGATATTGCGCTTAACACCATAATCATAAGCAACGACGTGGAAGCGAGAGTCTGTAGCATCAGCAGGTAAACCACCCATTAATGTCCAGCTACCTTGGTTCCATTCGTATGATTCTTTAACGGTTACTTCTTTCGCTAAATCCATGCCTTTTAGGCCAGGGAATGCCTTAGCTAATTCTAATGCTTTCGCTTCATCTGGATTTTCACCCGCGATAATACAACCAGCTTGCGCCCCTTTATCACGTAAGATGCGGGTAAGTTTACGGGTATCAATATCCGCAATACCAACAACATTACGTTCTTTTAGATAATCAGTAAGTGATTGTTGATTACGGAAATTAGAAGTAACTAACGGAAGATCTCGAATGACTAGTCCACAAGCATGAACATCTGAAGATTCTGCATCTTCATCATTTGTACCAGTGTTACCGATATGTGGGTAAGTGAAAGTAACGATTTGGCGAGAATAGGAAGGGTCGGTTAATATTTCTTGATAACCAGTCATTGAAGTATTAAAAACAACTTCACCTACCGAATGACCTTCTGCACCGATAGACACACCACGGAATACTGTTCCGTCTTCCAACACCAACAAGGCGATATTACTCAAGACAACCTCCAAAAATAGATAGAAAAATAATAAAATAAATCAACTATTTACCCTAGGCTGTCACACAGCATAATAATTCGAGATAAAAAACCAACCTCTGAATTACTAAATTTTGGCAAATTCCGCGGATAATACAGACAAAATAAATGTTACGCAACTGTTTTTTTATGTTTTGAATTTAAGATTTAAGATCAAGTACATCTTGCATTGTATACAAGCCTTGCTCTTGGGCAAATACCCAAGTTGATGCACGTATAGCACCTTTTGCAAATGTCATACGACTTGATGCTTTATGTGTAATTTCAATGCGTTCTCCAATGTCCGCAAACATAGCGGTATGCTCACCAACCATATCACCGGCTCTAATGGTAGAAAAACCAATGGTTTCACGATCGCGCTCACCGGTATTACCTTCGCGGCCATACACAGCCACTTTATTCAGATCACGACCAAGGGTATTGGCAATCACTTCGCCCATAGCTAATGCGGTACCAGACGGTGCATCCACTTTATAACGGTGATGACCTTCGATGATCTCAATGTCAGTGTAATCACCCATAACCTTAGCCACCATTTCTAACAGTTTAAACATCACATTAACACCAACACTCATGTTGGGTGCAAATACCACACCAATCGCATTACCGGCATCATGGATCAGTTGTTTTTGTTCATCGCTAAACCCCGTTGTTCCAATGACTATTTTCTTATGATTCGCAACCGCAAACTCAAGATGCTGCAAGGTTGCTTCTGGCGCGGTAAAATCGACAATGACATCAAAGTCATTAACCACGTCAGCCAGGCTACTAACCACTTTAACACCGAGTGAACCAAGACCAGCTAACTCGCCAACATCTGCGCCTAAGAAATTACACTCCGGACGTTCGATTGCTGCACCAACAATGGCTGCACCATCACTATCTTGAATGGCTTCTAAAATCGTACGGCCCATACGACCATTACAACCCATCACCGCAATTCTTACCGTTTGTCCCATCTAGACTTCTCCCTGTGTTTATTATTAATCAAATAGTTATAGTACTTTGATAATAGCACTCCTCGAAACACATCAACAACGCTAACTTGCGTTTCTTAAGCATAAAAATTAGACATAAAAAAACCCGCTATTCTAACTACTAGAATGCGGGTTTTCTTATACTGAATATTAGCAATCAACCGAAGATACCAAATAGGCCAGCCCATAGGTGTATCATCGGTATTGTTAAAAACACAATTAAAAATACTAATGCATATTTCCAGTTAAAATCGTTATACGTTGCCATTACTCATTATCCATCAATTGATCTAAATCAAAAATCATCTTACCTAAATAATAATGGCTCAGCAGCAACTATATCAGCCACACAACAAATTTATACCTTTATAGGTAGTGCGATTTAAAGTTTCACGACTAAAGCAATAGCGAAATTATGCTGATGTAATACCACCGAATTAACGGAAAGCATATTTAAGACATAAAAAAACGCCTTGCTCATATCGCGATGAACAAGGCGTTTAGCTAGTTTGTAATAGAACTGATTAGATGATGTCTAATAGTTCTACTTCAAATACTAGTGCTTGGAATGGACCGATTGCAGCGCCTGCGCCCTGTTCGCCATAAGCAAGGTTGTGTGGGATAGATAGCTTGAATTTATCACCAACGTTCATTAGTTGTAGTGCTTCAGTCCAACCAGCGATAACGCCGCCAACTGGGAATTCAGCAGGTTGACCACGATCCACAGAACTGTCAAATACAGTACCGTCAGTTAGCATGCCATGATAATGAACACGCACTGTAGATTCTGCAGTTGGTTTTTCCTCGATGTCGCCACGTCCCATAACTTCATACTGTAAACCAGATTCAGTGACAGTAACTTCTTCACGCTCTGCATTTGCAGCTAGGAATTTTTCACCTTCAGCAGCAAATACTTTAGATTTTTCAGCTTTTTCAGTTTCTAATTTCTCATGGATCAGTTTAAAAGCATCGTTTAGCTCTTCATCGCTAACTTTGCTTTCTGCACCAGCGAACGCATCAGCAAGACCAGCTTGAACAGCTGAAATTTCTAGACCTTCAAATGGATTAGCCGCAAGCTGTTGACCCATTTGTAGACCAATACCGTAACTACCTTTTTGTTCACTTGTTGCAAATTCAGACATAATTAAACTTCCATAATTCTTAATGATAAACACAGTGCTGTGTTGCTTAAATAACTAGGTATGGGCGATTTACTTAAAAACAAGGGAGACAATAAAAATTTTATCGCTTAAATCATATTTCACATTTAATAAACACAAAAATAGTTAAGTATAATTCAACAGCGCCGCACCACGAACACCGCCTTCACCACCAAATTTGGCTTGTTTTAACTGCGGCAATTTCATGTTATCAAATACATAAGCCTTTATCTTTTCAGGCAGTTGAGAATACAACGCCTCAAAGCTAGCCAAGCCACCACCGAACACCACCACATGGGGATCTAGGATCATAATCAGACTGCCTAGTGCAGCGGCTAAAATATCTAAAAATACCGTCACCGTTTTTACTGCTACGGCATCATTCGCTTCATATGCAGTAATAATATCAGGCCCTTTTAATGCCTGTTCTTCACTGCATGAACCATCTATATGAGTTTTGTAAAATTTATATAACGCAGCAAGTCCTGTTCCTGAACAATAGGTTTCTAAGCAGGAATGACCCCCACAGCCACAATGTGTCAGTGGCAGCTCAGGATAACGTTGTAACATGGTGCCAGGGATCGCCATATGACCAAACTCACCCGCACCAAAGTTATGCCCTGACAAAATAGTTTTATTGATACAGATCGCGCCACCTAAACCTGTGCCTAAAGTCACCGCGATAGCAATTTCTGCGTCTTCCGCTGCACCTTTAAAACATTCTGATAGCGCAAAGCAGTTGGCATCATTCTGCACTTTTACGTCACGACTAATACGTTTCTGTAAATCGGTTTGTAAATTTTGGCCATGTAAACTGGGTAAATTAGGACAAATGGTGGTATTATTTTCTGGATCCATCACCCCCGGATAACCGATACCAACCATGCCTTTACAACCAAACTCTTTATCGGCTTGAAAAATAAAGGTATCAAGTGCATCTAATAATTCTTCGTAATCGTCGGTCGGTGCGGGGATCCGCTCATTGAAAACACACTCAAGCTCGGTGTTATAAACCGAAAATTCTATCTTCGTACCGCCAATATCAAAACCGTAATACATTTAACCCCCATAACCGTTAAATAACAGCTAAATAATTAATGATATAGTGATGTTTCAATTCATAATGAAAGTTTAATCAATTTCATACGAATGAGCAGGTTTATATCTGTGCAATCGATCACACATCAACAATTTACTACCAGTAAGTGGTATTAGGATAACAATGAGGAAAGAATGAACGAGAGAGTGGCAAGTCGTTAATAGGTAAATAACAAACCGCGGTTAAAACCACGGCTTTGGAATAGTTAAATCAATAAAACGACTTAATTATTTAGTGAGATCATCAAAGAAGCTTTTCACACCGTTAAAGAAACCTTCTGATTTTGGCTTATGTTTCTTTGCCGACGCACTGTTTAATGATGCTTCAAACTGCTGTAACAACTCGGTCTGCTCAGCGTTTAGCTTAACTGGCGTTTCAAGTGTTACTTTACACAGTAGATCACCCGTCGCACCGCCACGTACTGATTTCACGCCTTTACCGCGTAAACGGAACATGCGACCAGTTTGTGTTTCCGCGGGTACTTTTAATTTAACGCGCCCGTCTAAGGTCGGAACCTCAATTTCGCCACCGATAGCGGCATGGGCAAAACTAATTGGCACTTCACAGTACAGGTTGCTGCCGTCACGCTCAAAAATAGCATGTTGACGCACACTGACTTGCACATACAGATCACCGGATGCGGCGCCTATATCACCCGCTTCACCTTCGCCAGTTAAGCGAATGCGATCACCAGTATCAACACCTGCTGGAATGGTTACTTTTAGATCTTTGCTACGTTCGTAACGACCTTCACCATGACATTTACGGCAAGGATCTTTAATGATTTTGCCTTTACCATGACAGGTTGGGCATGCTTGATTTACCGCAAAGAAACCTTGACGCATTTGCACTTGACCTTGGCCATGACAAGTACTACAAGTCGTTGCTTTGCTACCGGATTTAGCACCTGAACCATTACATACTTCACAATGACATTGACTTGGAATGCGGATCGTTTTGTTTACACCACGAACCGCTTCTTCAAGGTTAAGTTCCATGTTATAACGCAGATCACTACCACGTGCAGCACGTTGTTGACGACCACGGCCACCGCCGCCAAAGATGTCACCAAATACATCGCCAAATACATCACCGACGTCACCTTGACCACCGTGTCCGCCTTGTTGATTTACACCTGCATGTCCATATTGGTCATAAGCCGCTTTTTTCTGTGCATCATTTAGCACTTCATAAGCTTCTTTAACTTCTTTAAATTGCTCTTCCATCGCTTTATCACCCTTAGTTCGATCAGGGTGACATTTCATAGCCATACGTTTATAGGCCTTTTTAACATCTCTTTCGCTAGCGTCGCGTGATACACCTAGCACTTCGTAATAATCGCGTTTTGACATAATAATCAGCTTAAATTTAAATAATTTAGATACACGAAAGGCGTTGGTGAAGCACCAACGCCTTTGTTATTTAAAAACTAATAACTTAGGCGTTATTATTTTTTATCTTCTTTCACTTCTTCGAACTCAGCGTCAACAACATCACCAGTTACGTCTTTCTCTTTTGGCTGTTCTGCTCCGGCTTCTGGGCCAGCTTGTTGTGCTTGAGCTTGCTGTTGAGCAATTTCCATCAATTTTTGAGCCGATTCCATTAACGTTTGAGTTTTCGTTTCAATCGCTTCTTTGTCATCGCTTTTAATTGCTGTTTCTAGCTCAACAATTGCGGCTTCAATTTTTTCTTTGTCATCAGTAGGTAGTGCTTCGCCAGCTTCTTCAATTTGCTTACGCGTACTGTGAACCATAGCATCAGCTTGGTTACGTGCTTGTACTAGCTCTTCGAATTTAGCATCTTCAGCAGAGTTTGCTTCAGCATCACGTACCATTGCATCTACTTCTTCTTCTGAAAGACCAGACGATGCTTGGATTGTAATTTTTTGTTCTTTACCCGTATCTTTATCACTTGCAGATACGTGTAAGATACCATCCGCATCAATATCGAATGACACTTCGATTTGTGGAATACCACGTTGTGCAGGACGAATACCTTCTAGGTTAAATTGACCTAGTGAGTTGTTGTCTGCAGCACGTTTACGCTCACCTTGGATTGCGTGAACGGTTACCGCTGATTGATTATCTTCTGCAGTAGAAAATGTTTGTGACGCTTTAGTCGGGATAGTTGTATTTTTCTCGATAAGCTTAGTCATAACACCACCCATAGTCTCAATACCCAGAGATAGAGGTGTAACGTCTAGAAGAAGTACGTCTGTTTTTTCACCAGAAAGTACCGCACCTTGAATCGCCGCGCCCATCGCTACAGCTTCATCAGGGTTAACGTCTTTACGTGCTTCTTTACCGAAAAACTCAGTAACAGCCGCTTGAACCATAGGCATACGAGTTTGACCACCAACTAGGATGATGTCGTTAATGTCACCAACAGCTAGGTCTGAATCTTGTAATGCAATACGTAGTGGTTCCATCGTTGCTTTAACTAGGTCTTCAACTAGAGATTCTAATTTAGCACGTGTCACTTTGATGTTTAAATGTTTAGGACCTGTTGCATCAGCAGTGATGTAAGGTAGGTTTACATCAGTTTGTTGTGTTGTAGATAGTTCGATTTTCGCTTTTTCTGCAGCTTCTTTTAGACGTTGCATTGCTAGCGGATCGTTTGTTAGGTCAAAGTTATGTTCTTTTTTGAATTCTGCTACTAGGTAGTTGATTAGACGTGTATCGAAATCTTCACCACCTAAATGCGTATCACCGTTAGTCGCTAATACTTCAAACGTTTTCTCGCCATCAACTTCATCGATTTCGATAATAGAGATATCGAATGTACCACCACCAAGGTCATATACAGCGACGATGCTGTTGCCTTTAGCTGTGTTTACACCATAAGCGAATGCAGCAGCAGTTGGTTCATTGATGATACGTTTAACATCAAGACCAGCGATACGACCAGCATCTTTCGTTGCTTGACGTTGTGAGTCATTGAAGTATGCAGGTACCGTAATTACAGCTTCAGTTACTTCTTCACCTAGATAATCTTCTGCTGTTTTCTTCATTTTCTTCAAAACTTCAGCAGAAATTTGTGGCGGAGCCATCTTTTCGCCTTTAACTTCAACCCATGCATCACCATTGTCAGCTTTCACAATTTTGAAAGGCATGATTTTGATATCACGTTGGATCTCTTCATCTTCAAAACGACGGCCGATCATACGTTTGATTGCAAACAACGTGTTTTCAGGGTTAGTTACTGCTTGGCGTTTTGCAGGCTGACCAACTAAAGTTTCACCATCTTCGCTATAAGCGATGATTGACGGAGTAGTACGATCACCTTCAGCATTCTCGATTATGCGAGCAGTGTCGCCTTCTAAGATTGATACACAAGAGTTCGTTGTACCTAAATCGATACCAATGATTCTACCCATAATCGTAATTCTCCAATAAAGACTTTTATTTACAAATTTGATACAGAATAAATGGTGACAATTAAAATACTTTAACTGTCACTGACAACCCGCACCTTGCAAGGTTATCTCTGCGATTGAAAATAAATATGGGGACGAAATTGAACGCTTCAAGCAGAAAAATGAATTTATTAAAAAAAAATTGAATATAATTGCAAAAATCGACTTAAATACTCGGTGTTCGACAGCAAAGATACCTTTATCAATACTGCGATGGTCCTCCGCAATCAGCGCTACGCTGTATCAATTTCGATCACGGTATACTTGTAAGGCGTATCCGCTAACCAAGGCGATAAATGTTTTTGTAACATCAGGGTTAATACCTGTTTGCTGACGGGCTTAGCTATAAAATCGTCCATCCCAGCCACAAAACACTTATCTTTTTCGGTTTGCAGTACATTCGCGGTTAATGCAATGATGGGGGTGTACTGACCAGCAGTTTCATTATCGCGAATAATTTTTGTCGCCTCAAAACCATCAAGTACTGGCATCTGACAATCCATCAAGATTAAATTAAACCCTTGTTCTTTACATAGGTCTACCGCTATTTGACCATTGTCAGCAATCGTAACCACAATACCCAGCTTTTGTAACATCATCTTCGTTACTTTCTGATTGATTAAGGTATCCTCAACCAATAATACCCGCATTTCATCGGCCGCTATGGTTTGTTCTACAACCGTTTCAATTTGCTTAGGCTGCTCCTTCATCAGCGTTTGAAGTACGACTGTTTTTAATGTATCGGCTTTATAAGGACGGCTCAAAAAAGCTTTTATCCCGAGTTGTTTTGCTAATACATCATCACCTACTTGCGCCTCTGCAGACATTAACATTAACCGCGGTGTGAGCTCAGCAAACTCATCTTGTAATTGTTTCGCAACCGTAAAACCGTCCATTGTCGGCATCACTTTATCGATGATAACTAAATCAAAAGGCTTACCTTTATCTAACGCATCAAGTACAACTTTCTTGCTTAAACAGGGATCATCACAACATACCGATGTTGCCCCCAAACTTTTCAATTGCGCAGAGGTAATGCGCATATTCAACATACTGTCATCAATCAGCAATATAGATAACCCGGCAAGACTTTGTTCTGAATCAGGCCGCTGCAATAATTCGTCAATAGATTCGAATTGAATCACAAACTCAAAGCGGCTACCTTTATCAGGCTTACTGTAAACAAGAATGTCACTATCCATTAATTTTACAATGCTACGGCAAATCGCTAAACCTAAACCCGTGCCACCATAATTACGTGTTGTACTGCCATCTGCTTGCTGAAACTTTTCAAATATTTTTTGTTGGTTCTCGGCGGCAATGCCAATTCCACTATCAATAATCTGAAACATAACCCCGGCATTATTATCTTTACGATCCATTAATTTGATATTCAAACGTACACAACCTATCGAGGTGAATTTGATCGCATTAGATAATAGGTTATTCAACACTTGACGTAATTGCGTGATATCACCGAGTACAATATCAGGTATGTTGTCATCAATATGACAGACTAACGCGATCTGTTTCTGTCTCGCGATAATAGAAAAATTGGATTCAATCTCTTTACATAACTCAAATAGATTCAGTGGATTTTTCGCAAGAATAAGTTGGCCAGACTCTATTTTTGAGAAATCGAGAATATCGTTAATCAAATCAAGTAGCGTAATAGACGAAGAGTAAAGCATATCAACAAACTCTTTCTGCTCGCGCCCCATTGGCATTTCTTGTAACAAGGATGCCGTACCAATAACCCCATTCATGGGTGTGCGGATCTCATGACTCATATTTGCCAAAAATTCACTTTTCTTCAAGTTGGCTTCTTCAGCTTGACGTTTTGCAACTACAAGCTCCTGATTGTTAAGTCTAATCTTTTCAATCGAGGCGTTATAACTGGTGGTGAGAGTGGTGATTTCATCATCAAATAACCGCGTTGAAAGCTCAAGCGGTTGTGGTAATTGTTCGCTATCAAATTTGTTAACGGCATCTGACATCTCAGCCAAGGGCCGAATAATAATTTTATACACCACAAAAATAATGAAAAGTGCAACCATGAAGGTCTTCACTGCTTGCGATAATAACAAGACAACAAACTTATCCCACAAGCCTTTGTAGATAGGATAAAGATCGGCTTGAACCTTAAATATACCCAGCTCAAATGTCTTACTTGCAAAGTGCTTCTGCATTGGCCAAGTTACATTATACTGATATTCAACGAGCGGTTTTCCTAATTGCAGAACGATACCGCTATCATCCCTAATTTCGAGATAATTAACACTTGGTAACTGCATGATCCCTTCTGCCAGCAACTTTAATTGTTCTCGATCTTCAACCCACAAACTTGCCGTTAAACTAGATAAATAACTTTGTTTTATTTGATCAAGCTGAGTTTCTATACCTGAAACATCGTCTTTATAATCAAGATAGATATTCAAGCCTGTAATGAATAATGTAAAAATAGAACTGATAAGCATGATTGATACGAGCAATTGCCTCGCGATGCCTACTTTTGTCTTGTGCAACGTCGCTTTATTCATCCCTAAACTCACATCCTGTTACTAATCGACTAACCTAATAATAGACACTAGAAATGGAATTACGGCGATAAGGACATAAAAATGAAACGTTTTATTACAATAATGTTAACTCTACAGGTTTATCTTGCTAGCTTTACGGCTCATGCTGAAGTTATTAATTATTATGTCATTGCCAAACAAGCAATGCCATTTCAAATCATAAGCAACAATAATCAGCATACTGGTATTGTTTCAGATATTATATCCAGTGTATTTGCTGAAAATTATACCGTTAATTATCACACTTACCCGTTCAACAGAATGATCTCAGAACTGGAATCTGGTGGTAAAAAAAACTGGATAACTTATGGCAGCCCCAATTGGGGGGGGGTTCAAGCAGCAAATTTATCTGACAACCCTATTTATACCGTGAGTCACAGTATTTTAACCCATGCTAAATCTGGCCTAGTTTTCGGTGATTTTAAAGACTTAAACGACAAAGTTTTTATATTACTCAATGGTTTTGATTACCCGAGCTTACAACCAGTTATTGATAGTGGTGAAATTAAAGAATTACGAGTGAAAGATTATGCGGCCGCCTTTCGTATCTTAGATAGAATGCCGCAAGATGCCGTATTTGTTGAAATGACATCACGCATTAAATATAACCTTAAGCTGCTTTCAAGAAACCTAAACGGCTATAAATTACAAGACTTTTCTGCATTGATCCCAAGTTACCCGATTTACTTAGCACTTGATCCGAACATGGATAGCGATATCCAAAAATTCATTAATCAGCAATTATCGATGTTATCTAAATCAGGGTCGTTGCAAGAAATTATTAATCGCTATATTTAAGACAATAACACCGGTAAATAAATCGCCAACTTAGTTACCGGTGTATCTATTTCGCCCCTGAAAACCTATTCTGACTTATCACATTTAATTAATAAAATTAGATTCAAACATACGCCCTAACTTGCTTGCCTTGGTTTTAAGGTAACCTGCTTGTAACGGCACGCGTTCGGCAATATTGATATCCGCGTTCGTTTGCTTCGACAGTATCGGCACCGTCATCTTGTAAGTGATAAGCTCTGCTCTTATTCAGCAAACCAATACCAAGGCTAAGTGCTCTTTACCCGGGGCGTGCTCGATAAAACCATTCATCTAAAATGTGCCGAATTTAGTCGGTAACTTTGCACTATCAACATAACTGACAAGATTATACGGCGCTTGTGATGCTAACTGATGACGTACATCCATTAATATTTTACCAAGTTCATTACGCCCCTGACCATCACCACCGTCGCCCCAATACGCGTCTTTATGGGAATGTTCTGTTAATACTTGTTCACCCGTCGCAACAAGTTGGTAGGCATAAAATGGATTCTGACTAAATTTTGCCATCACGACATCACGCATGACACCGTCACGTACTGCCACCCAGTCCGATTTGACCAATGGTGCATACTCTCGACTTAAACTAAAAGCTTCATCTGATGTAGAGGCTCTGCGAATGAGGCTCTGTAATTGTGGATCATTGAATTTTTGCGCTTGATAAAAATGCTCACTGCTCGGCCATACAACGCCGTCGAGCTTAATTGCTGCGAGCGCAAAATTTGACAAAAAACCAAAATCATCATTTGGTTCATAAAACTGTATTTCATCTATCATTTACTCTACTCCATGAATATAGATATTAATGAACATCGATATATCAGATGTAAATACGTGAATATCATGCATAAAAATGAGTATAGGGCGGATAGTAAGGAATGAGCTATGACGAGAGCAATAGTGTTACATGCTTAAAAGATTAAGACATTAAAGTTAAAAATTAACTTTAATGTCTGCAGAAATACATTTTATACATTATTTTAAATAGTTAGAGCTAATAAAACAGGTAACCTAAGTTTTCATGTCCCCATTGCCACCAAATTACACCCGCAATAGCAGCGTAGATAGCCCAAGCCACTAACCCATTCATCATTTTTGGTTGTGTAATAGAACTCACTAACTTATATTCTGCAACGCCAGTAAACATCGCTTTCACTAGCGGCTGCTTCTTGAGTTTATAAGCGCCGATAGCAATGACATGTAAGCCTATTGCCCAAAGTAGTAAGTCGAAATTAACGCTATGTAACCAGGTCATAAAACTGACCGTATCCGCAGAAAAATATTGTGCTAATGGGCCTTCTGACAAGATATCATCACTGGAGCTGAGCCCGCTGAATAACTGGGTTGCAAGCAAAGCTAAAAACAATAACACCATACAAGCGCCAGCAGGATTATGACCAAACTTAACCCGGTCAAACTTGTTTTTATCCGTTAGGTAATCGATTAACGCTTTTGGACTTTTTATAAAATAACTGAATTTAGCCGTATCACTGCCAATAAAACCCCAAATAAAGCGGGTGATCCAAAGCGCAAGTAATGTGTAGCCAAACACAAAGTGCCATTCCATTTCGCCGTTATCAGCGCAATACCACAATGCAAATAACAAGCTCACTTGTAACCAGTGATAGCCACGAATAAATCCGTCCCAAACTTTAACCTTAACCATACAACCCTCTGCAGATAATAACGACGTAAATGCCCAACTCACATTGAGATAATAGGGCTATTTTCTAACACTTAACCAGACAATAGCAACAATTACCATCGACATACCTAAAAAATGGAAAATAGTGAATGCTTCATCCAGTAAAAACACCGCCATTAACGCAGTTAATACTGGGCCGCTGCCCCCCACAATCGAGGCTTGCTCTGGCCCCACTCTGGCAATGGCTTCACTCATTAAAAAAGAAGGGATCACAGTACAGCCAATCGCCAACCACAGTGATATCCAAAATACTGGCATAGGTATGCTTAGATCGGCGACATCATGCACAATTGAAAAATGCACAAAGATCATAAAACTGGCGCCAAACATGGCAATACAGGTAAACACTAAACTGCCTAGCATTTGGATCTTATTTTTACTAAACAACAAATAACAGGCAAACGTAAAGCACGCGGTTAACACCAGCAAGGATCCTGTTATCACGCCCTCCCCTTGTTTACCCAAGTCATGATAAAACAGTACAAAAACCCCCGCATAGGCCAAGATAAGTGCACCTATCACTTGTCGATTAATACGGTTACCCAATACCAACCAGCTGAGGATCACTACGATTGTTGGGTAGGTAAATAACAGTAACCGTTCTAGCTGTGAACTAATATGGTTAAGTCCTTGCAGATCAAAATAACTGGACAAGTAATAACCTAAAAGACCAATGCCCATCACCGGCATAAACTGTGCTTTTATCGGTGATTTTAATGCCGGTTTTTTTCTTATCATCCACACAAATACGGCGATATAAAAAGGCAGCGACAAGAGCATGCGATACGTCATTAACGTGATGCTATCGATCCCATATTGATAAGCCAGTTTAATGAAAATACCTTTTGTCGAAAACAAACAGGTAGCAAAAAATGCACACAGCAGACCAATTTTATGAGCTGATAATCTATCGCGTAGCGCTGAGCGAATAGTACGTTGCTTTGTGCTATTGGTAGTACTGGTGCTATTACTGGTGATAGTAGTCTGTTCCATGACCCCTCCAAGATAAAATGAAGGCTAGGAATAAGTAGAATAAAACAGATAGCAGACTACAGATCCCGTAGCCTCGCCAAAATTAGTTAGCTGCTACTCTGGTTTCCAGAACAGCCATAAACGAATAATAAAGTAAGCGCGAAAATAAATTGTCATTAGTATTCACCCTTACCTTGATCTAAAGTTAAGATTCATCATGACAGTTACCATAATATTGAACAAGCTCATAATTTTGATAAGCAGCGAATCAATATAAATGCTCACTTTAGCGCGAGGGTTAACTTTTATATAGTAAAAATATAGCGATAAACAGGATAGATTTAATTATGTATTACTCAATAGACGCGGCTTAATTTTTATAACGCTGCATTAACTCACCCGGCGTTACAGCAAACTTCTTCTTAAATGCAGTAACAAAATTTGAGCTATGCTGATATTTAGCTTGGTAAGCCGCTTCAGCGACACAGTTTATCTGACCACTCTTAATACCCGCCATGACGTGCTCTAACCTGCGCTCTTTAATATAAAATGCAATCGTCACTCCAAACTCGGCTTTAAACTTACGCTGCAGGCTACTCATACTCATCGCTTGACTATAGGCAAGTTCTGTCAGATTAATATCATTATGTAATTGCTCTTCCAAATAATTTACCACTAATCCGATCGCTTTATTGCTATGCGGTTTATCATGATTTTCGACTTCTGTATCAGCGTTTGATAACGAGTTATTCTCAACAAGTAGTTTTAACATTTGCTGTAAAATAAGTGACACTATACGCTCAGCCGAAAATGCAATTTGCCACTCAGGCAATTCTTCAATAAAGAAATTATTAATAGCCATAACAACATCCGTGGAAGGCGTCCAATAAAATGCAGCTAAGTGTGTTTGTAGCCGTGCCAGTGGCAACCCTTGTAATTGACACCCTTGCAATGTGAACCATTCAGGCGTTAAAACTATATGTAATTTTTTAATATGCTGATTTAATTTTAAGGTTCGCGTGAATGGAATACCATGCTTAAGTCGTACTGCGACTGCATGGGCTTTTCCTTCTTTGCCCTGTAATTCAAATGCACTATCGCCATAGCTAAAATTCAGCTTACCTTCTAACACCAAACAAATAGATAAACTCTGCCCAGCTCTCCCTAACACTGTTCGACTGTCTTGCTCTAATGTTGAACCTCCAAACAATAAGATGCCTGAAGGTAATTTTAAATTAACCAATTTCCCCTTAATTAAAACCTCATTTTTAATCTTACCTCTATTGATAATCTGGGTGCCATTGACGACTTCCGTCATTGCAATATGCTGCGCACCGACAACCACCCCTTTATTTGAACTTTTTCCGGTTTGCTCAATTTTCATAATTCACCGCCGATTTCGAATAACGCTTTCATCTATTAGTTTGTGTCCAAAATGCTAACATTAATGAGAATTATTATCAAAAAGAATAATAATTTATACAACCCAACTTTTTTATTATAAAAACAACAGGATCTCGTTCATGACTTGCAGTATCCCATCAACAAGTAAAAAATATTTACTGTCTTACCTTACTCGCTGTTTAAAGCTGTCATTATTAATATTGCCAATAAATGTCTATGCAAATATTGAATCTACCAATGACGAGCAAGATACGACGAGTACCACCACAGTTTGGGCGACTGAAATTAATAGCTCATCGGTATTTTTAGGGGATGATCAAATAGCCATTAAACAAGCCGATCATTTATCTGATTTATTAAGGGATACACCAGGGGTCGATGTTGGTGGGACCCACTCAGTCAATCAGCGTATCAATATACGCGGCATGAATGAAACAGACTTACAGATCCGATTAGATGGCGCCTCACAGTCAGCAAACATGTTCCATCACATTGGTAATTTAACCTTAAATGCCGATATTTTGAAATCTGCAGATGTGCAGGTTGGCGCTAACTCAGTGGTGAATGGGGGCATTGGTGGTGCAGTTAGCTTCACCACCAAAAATGCACAAGATCTGTTACAGGCAGATGAAGACTTTGGTAGTCGCATAAGCCTGAATTACGGCTCAAATGATTACCAACAAGCATCATTAGCATTTTATGGCCAACTTTCAGAAAAGTTTGATGCCATGGTTTATGGCTACATTTATGATAGAAACAATTTCTCTGACGGCGACGGTACGCCAACATTCGGCTCTGACGGCACCATAGGCAACGCCTTATTCAAAATCGGATTCTCACCAGATTCCCAGCAACGATTCGACCTTGCTTATGATTTTTATAAAGATAAAGGTGACTACAACCCAAGACCTGACATGGGCTCTTCTGCCAATGAAGCCCTGTCACAAGCGACCGTAATGCCAACTGAATATATTAGACAGACGCTGAGTTTAAATTACTTATTAGAAAAAAATGAAGATCTGTATTTAACCAGTAGCCTCTATCGCAACCACATTGATTTAACCCGTGATGAATCGGGATTAACGATCCGCTGGCCTGGCGATCGATTATCTGAAAACAATGCGCAAAATATTAATACCGGATTTAATACCACGGCGATAAGTCAGGTTGAACTTGTGAATATGAACCACAAAATCACTTATGGTATTGATGGTAACGAGCAACAAAGTATTAGCCAATACGGTAATGCCGAAAAGACCAAAGAAAAAGCAATCAGTGGTGCAGTATTCGTCGAAGATAGAATCAATATTACTGATAGTTTATCTATCACACCCGGTGTTCGCTATGACTACTTTAAACGTAAAGCCGTTACCAGTACCAAAAGTTTTGATGATATAAGCTTTGCACTCGCCGCTGAATATGACATCACAGATGGATTCACACTATTTGCGAACAGCAGACAATTGTTCAAAGCACCGCAACTGCTCGAAACCTTTATTAACTATCAAGCGGTGACCTATTTAGATCCTAATATCAAAGCAGAATCAGGCTTGAACACTGAAGTTGGTTTCCGTTTTGAGCATGACTTAGGTGATGGCAGTATCGCCACTAACTTAACGGTATTTAGAACTGATATCGACGATTATATCCAAAAAACATATAACCCACAGAACCATGGTTACGATGTTGAAAATATTGGTGATGTGGAATACGAAGGCTTTGAGGCAAGTATTTTATACCGTATTTATGATTTTGGTGCGCAGGTTACCTACGCTAAATCAGATAACTGGGATAAAACGGCAAACACCCCGATTATTTCTCGAGACTCTGCACGTAGTACTGATATTGGTGATTCAATCGGACTTAATCTTGATTATGACCTGACGTCATTAGATGTCATCTTGGGTTGGAATTCTCGCTTTATCCTTGAAGAAGATAACGTCGCTCAAGACCAACCTGTCAAACCAAGCTACGATGTACATAACTTATATGCGCAATGGTTACCTCGTCAAATTGAAGGGTTAGCGCTCACCTTTGGCATCGACAATATCTTTAACGAGCAGTATGCGTCTCATGCATCGCGCAGCGGTACCGTTAATCGTGGTCAGCTAATTAACATGACTGACTATGAACCCGGTCGAAATGTTAAAGCAACGCTTGCTTATCAATTCTAACAACTTGTTTATTAAATATAAAACCTAAAGCCAATAAATGTAGTCATGCATTTATTGGCTTTAGAAAGGAACTCAAAGTGCAATATAATTTAAAAAACCTGTTATATTTATTCACAATTTTTTCGTGTTTTTCATTATCTGCGACAATATACACAATAGCGCGAAGGACCTGTTATGAGCTTATCATCAACACAAGCCATTAACTCAGACGATAGTACACCTATATCATTACAACAGGAGTATAACCAGCAGACCTCTATCAACAAGTCATTGTTTGGGCGGTTCGGTTACCTTATTCCCTTATGGCGATAGTGGTCGGTGCTTGCTTAGGGCTCGCAGGGGCTGAAATGCAAACGGCGTTAAACAATCCTTTAGCGAGTCCTTTTACATTAGGTATTTCTGCCGCCGCAACATTAGGCGCAGCCATTGTAGTGGTGTTTAATCTACAAATACCTGGAATTTAAAATCAATACCTATTACCTATCATGGCGTTTGTTTTTTCAATATTGGCAACCATGATCATCTTGCTTGTGATCCGCTACATTAACGCCAATATCAGCACAATTGTCTTGTTTGGTATATCACTATTTTTTGCTTTGAACGCTGCGGTGTCCTTTCTACAATTCTTAAGTGACGAAAATGCACTACAACAAATTGTATTCTGGACAATGGGGTTGATGTCAGTAAGCTGCGTTATGGCATTATAATCCGCGTCTCATTACTTACGGCAGTGTCGATTTTCTTTGTCGGTGAGATTGGCTTTATTGGTCTGATTGCGCCGCATATTGCACGCTTACTAGTGGGTGAAGATCATACTTTCTTTCTGCCTATTAGCATCGTCACCTCCATTGTAGGCATTCCCTTATTCATCACTTTAATCTTATCGCGTCAGAGTCGTTTATGAAGCAGCACATAGTTTTACCGCACAAACAACAAATAACAATTCCTCATATACAACCTGGTCAACTGGTGACACTCATCGGAGCCAATGGCATAGGTACATCGAGTTTATTAAAAGCAATCGCAGGGTTACTAAAGGTTGAAGGTGAGCTGTGTTTAAATCAGTTACCACTCAGTGATATGACCGCAAAACAGCGCCTAGAGCATATTGGTTATGTGCCACAAGCATTGCCACAAACAACCCCTCTCACCCCTTTCGAAATGTTAAGGAGTAGCCTTTTACATCTCCAGAAAACGCCAGAACACCAGATAAATACCTTAATTACTCAAGTGTTTAAGCAATTAGAAATATCAGATATTGCACTTACACCGTTATCGCAACTATCTGGAGGGCAACGGCAAATGGTGGCAGTGGCAAACGTGCTGACTAGAACACCGAAATTACTATTACTTGATGAACCAACCAGTGCCCTTGATCTACGCTGGCAATTAAAAGTCATTAATACTTTAAAACAACAAGTACAACGCACCAATTGTATCGCCATTATTGCTATCCATGATATTAATTTGGCATTGCGCTTTAGTGATCAAGTATGGGTATTAGGACACGCAGGGGTTACCCATTTTGGAAAACCAAATGACGTTGTTAACAGCGCCATGCTAGCGCAAATTTATGGCATTAAAGCGCGGGTAGTAACGGACTAATGGACATACTTTCGTTGAGATAAAAAAATGGCCAATCGAAATTGGCCATTTTAATAGTTAGAAAAGTAACCCGCTACTAGAGCGTATAGCTAATGCCAAATTTAAAGGTTCTTGGCTCACCCACATTAACCTCGCCATTTTCACCGCCAGCAAGATAGTCGGTATCAAACAGGTTATCGATATTAAGACGAAGTTGCAGCGCGTTACCAGCCACTGAAGTCTGGTAGTTAATCCCAGTATCAATGCGGATATAACTGTCTTTTAAGAATTCGTTAGCCTCATCACCATAACGTTCGCCTTCATAATACGCGCCTAAATTAACCGATAACTGCTCAGTAAATGCATATTTACTCCAGATTGATGCAGTCCATTCCGGCACATCCTCCGGACGATTGCCTGCTAACTTATTATGTTTTTCATAGTTAGCATCGAGGTACATCACCGAGGTAATCAAAGACAAATTAGCACTAACCTTACCAATCGCACTCAGCTCTACACCTTGGTGATGCTGTTCTCCGCCCTGAGTTGTTATATCACCATCTGAAGCGTCTTCAGTTAGTACAATATTACTGCGAGTAATATCAAAGATAGCGGCGTTAATCGCTAACTTATTATTCATAACTTGCCACTTAGTGCCCAATTCATACATTTTTCCCTTAACTGGATCTAACTCCATACCATTATTACCACTAAGGCCGTCCTCAAGTACACGACCCAGAGGTTCAAAACTTTCACTGTAGTTCGCATAAATTGATGCATTATCTTGTGGGTGATAAATAACGCCAAATTTAGGTAATACCACATTGTTATTCGCATCGGTTTTATCCTGACGATCATAACGCACGCCCACTAATACCTGCCATTGATCATTCAAGGTCACCAGATCCTGAACATAAATACCATAGTACTTATAATCTTCAGTCTTAGCGTCACCATCAGCATAATCTAATTCCGGTTGATCCATAATGGTGCCATCGTTAATATTGCCATCGAACTTATCACCTTTCACTTTTAGCGAGGTATACTCATGCGCAAGATAGTTACCACCCACTAATAACTCATGACTAATACCGCCGGTTGTCACCGAGCCTATCAGATCAAAATAGAATGACTGCTGTTGCCAGTCTTCTAACTTGTTATAAGGTT
This sequence comes from Moritella yayanosii, assembly GCF_900465055.1. Classification (NCBI taxonomy): domain Bacteria; kingdom Pseudomonadati; phylum Pseudomonadota; class Gammaproteobacteria; order Alteromonadales; family Moritellaceae; genus Moritella; species Moritella yayanosii. The sequence goes on from NZ_LS483250.1 coordinate 2,182,449, forward strand.
TGTTGCCATAACTGCCATCAAGGGGATCATACTTACCCGTTTGCGGTTTACTTTCCCAGCGTTCACGTTCGTTATGCTGGTTGTTGTAACCCGTCGCAACTTGCCAATATGAATTCACTTGATAAGTCACATCAACACCGTAGTTTTCACTTTGAGCATCGATCTTAGTCCAAGGCATGTCCCAGATGGTGCTGTCACCGCCGATCACATTGCCATGATCATCAACTAAAGCGCCACTGTCCTGACCAGAAACATCATCCAGTTTATCGTAATGCAGAGCGATAGTCAGCGCATCCGTCACATCAAACTCAGTCACTAAACTGCCTACCAACGACTCACTTTCTAAGTTGCTGCCGTCTTGGTATTCACGCCAGCTATTATTGTTTTGCTGCTCGATAATGGCTCGGTAACGAATGGTTTTATTGTCATTCAAGCTGCCAGTCGCATCAATCGAGTGACGGAATGAACCATCATCATCGCCTTTAACCGCAAATTTAACCGAACTTTCATTCGATGGCTTTTTCGTGACTAAGTTAACGATGCCGCCGGGTGCTGACTGACCGTATAATAAACTTGATGGTCCTTTTAATACCTCAACATTATCAATCAATGCCATCGGCATCCGGTATTTAGCAAAATGCTGATGACCATCTTTCAGGATATTAGTATTTTCATCTAAGCTAAAACCACGCAAGCTAAAGCGTTCTCGATCCGATGTAACTCGACCTAATGAAACACTCGCGTCATTTCTTAATGCATCACCTAAGGTGACAACTAATTGATCCTCTAACACCTCAGCAGGGATCACAGTGACCATTTGTGGCGTTTCTAACAAGGAGACATCCGAGCGCATCGCGGCATGAGCCTGATCGATTTTATAGTGCTGCTGATAGCCAACCACAGTCATCGTTTCTGTACTGTCTGCTGGAACAGCCTGTGCGAGGCTCGCTTGTGAATAAAGGATTGTCGAAATAACGGCGGATATAAATTTAACTTGAGTGTTCATGTAAATAAAACCTTTGTAGCTTAATACATCCATTAGATATATTTAATCGCTAAAATATTTTGTATGGGACTGTAACAACCCAAATACAAACTGAAATAGGAATCGTTCTTATTTGCCTTTATTTTATTGATTAGCTTACTGGTGTCAAGTTTGAACTGCTTGGTTTTTAATCGTTTATTAAATAAGTATGTAAAATATCCATTAATGGGGAACTTTTTGATAGTGCAGGAACTGGAACGGTTGTGAATAAAATTAATCAGGTCATTAAAATAAAGGGCCATCTCGACCCTATATTTTCTATTTTCTATTTTCTATTTTCTATTTTTCAAAATCTGTTGTTCTAATGCATTTAATACATAATCTGCAGAAACAAAAGTAGGCGTATACGCTTGTTCACGGTTTAAACGGATGAACTGGTTGTTTTGATAAGCCGTTAAGGCAAACTGCCAACCGGGGGCAACATCATCAAAACCGGCGTCGATTGACTCGGGACCCGCGCCTAACTGCGATGTGTAGGTACTAAAAAACCAATCTGCATCTAATGACTCAATCAGTTCTGAGCTTATTTCAGCACCCGCATCGTCAGGGGCAAAATTATCTTGTAAAAATTGTGGTCGGGTTAAGCCTAAATCAAATAATACCTGGGTAATGATCCCCGAGTTTTGGCGGATCTTAATTTCCGCCTGACCTTTGCTGGGTACCGCATAAATAAATGTTTTACCCGACAATTCATCGGTATATTTATCTTTAAAGCGAGCAATTTTTTGTTGGTAGTCGCTATAATTCTGCTCGAAAATATCTTTTTTACCCACCCAGGTAGCTACATCGCGGTAAGCATCAAAAATGTTCGGCGTATAGCGTTGGATCAATACCGTCGGGGCAATTTTAGAGAGTTTATCAAATAGTTTTTTCTGATATTTTACCGTACCGATAATCAGGTCCGGTTTCGATGCTTTGATCTGTTCAATATCACTGCCTTTATTGCCGTAGTTGAAGTAACCCGTATCGGCAAATTTAATACCAAAAACTTCTTCACCGCCGCGAATATAAGGCGTATTCCCCGGTAATTTAATATAAGTCGAAGTACCGACTATCGGGGCATCAACATCTAACAAAATAGACGTTGTCGACATCACATGCAGAGATGCGATACGTTTCGGTTGGGTTAATATTTCAACCTTGTTACCCGCATGGTCGGTTATCATCATGGTTTCGTTAGCAACCGCTTGCAGCGATAAGCTCAGCAACAACGCGCCCTGCACAAATGTTATTAATTTCATCATTTTCCTATATTCTTTCATCATTATACTAAATTATTTAATCATTATATTAACGATCATCAGGCTACTGCCTAACAATGTAACGCGTCATGATAATAAAAAATAATGCGCCGATTAACGCAATAAATACCCCAGCATTAATCATAATCGGCGCAAAGAGTGTCCGTCCAAGGGTATCAGCCCAAAGCGTCATTAATGCCCCTAACAGCATGCTGACAATGCCTAATTCCGTACCGCGATAGCCAATAATATTTTTAGCTAAAAATGTAGCGATCAATCCAATAAATCCGATAGAACCAACCAAGGCAATCACAGGCGCCATCGCAAAGACCGCTAATATAATAATAAATATGTAATATTTTTTGGCATCGACGCCTAATGACATGGCGTGCTGATAACCAAAATTGAGCGGATTAATATAACGGCTTAACAACAAAAACACCCCGATGATCACCGTCATCCAAATGCTTAAAAAGCTGGCACTGGCAAGATCCAGAGATAAAAAACTACCAGATAAAAATGCCATAAGAAAAGCCATATCTTCGATAGTGACCGACGACAACAGGATATCGCTGAACGCAGACACAACCGCACCCACGGCAATACCGACTAATACGATAAAGGTACCGTTGAGGTTTTTATGGACAAACCAGAGCACCAGCAACGCGGTAACGAATACCCCAAAGAAGCTAGCAAGAATACTCGCCGTTAAGGAAACCTGTGAGAACACCACATACAGCACAATGACTGACAGCGCCGCACCATCAGAAAGTCCTAATACGCCAGGATCGGCCAACGCATTACGCGCGGCAGTCTGTAATAAGTAACCCGATAACGCCATCAAGGCGCCCGCAGCAATAGCCCCCATAATACGGGGTAATCTTAGTTCATAGATAGTAGACGTAGCGTCATTAAGCGCGACATCAAAGCCGATAACCGCGTACACATCTGCCCACGACACACTGACCGAGCCTAATTTAAGACTGTAAACAAAACTCAGACTCAGCACTAGCATTAATGCGCAGAGCACCCAGACAGTGCGTTTATAAATCGGTAAGCTGATCCCTTTCGAGGGACTTATGATCATATTTTGATCGTCAAATATATTCATGACATACGTTTATCCCGGACCATAAAATACAGTAAACATAAAAAACAGATACTGCCAATAGATGCACTGACACCACCGACGATCAATACCTTGGGCGCAATAATGATACGAGCGAGTAAGTCTGACAGACTCAATAATAAACCACCGATAAGCATCGATAACCAGGCCCCTTTATTACCCACCTCGCTGACAAAAAGCTTACTGATATGCGGTACGACCAAGCCAATAAAACCGATAGGACCGACAATCGAAACAACCAACGAGGCCAGTAAAAAAATACACAGCAAGGTGATATTACGGGTTCGGGTGACATTAACCCCGGCACTGCGCGCCTGTTTCTCCCCCATGATCATCACGTCCAACGAGCGTCCTTGGCTTAACAGCACCCCGATCGCCAGCAATGCCAGAGGATAAATCCGACTTAAATCGGTGAAATCAGCGGGACTAATATCCCCCAGTAACCAGTCTTGAACATTGGCAAAACGCAGTGGATCGAGCTGCATCAAAAAACTGCTTAGCGAGGAGAACAACATAGACACCAGACTGCCAGCCAGCACAATATGCAAGTTCTTGGAAATACTCGAGCGGTTCATCATTTCCGTCATCGACAGCGTAAAGAGTCCGGCAACCGCGGCACCGAGAAACGCCGGAATAAAAATATCATTCTCAGATACATTAAAAAAATAGATGGCACACAAACTGAAGAATACCGCCCCACTACTGACCCCGAGTGTGGAAGACGATACCAGCGGATTCTGAAACATTTTCTGGGCGCTAAAACCAGCCAGACCTAACATTGCCCCACAGGCCATGGCAACAACCAAACGCGGTAATCTTTGTTTGATCACGATGTGGTGAACAAACTGCTGGCTGTCAAAAGCGAAAATGGCTTGAAAAATATCTTCCCAAGCTATCGGGCGCGCACCAATACTGATGTGAGTTAACGCCACCAGTAACAGCATCAGCGTCAATAAAAATACCGCGCCGAAAAAACGATAGCTGGGTAATATTCTAAATAAAGAACGCGATAAAGTGCTAGGCAATGAGATGCGTTGGAACATGAATACCGACCTTTTCGTTACCAACACGTGACGTGTTTACATGAAAAACATGTTGCATCATGGTATCGGTGATCACCGATTGTGCTGCACCTTGTGCATATATCTTTTGCTCGGCAAGCACGATCACGTGATCCGCGTATAACGCCGCTTGAGTCATATCATGTAAGATAGCAACCACAATTTTACCTTGCTGAGCCAACTCTCGACCTAGATCTAACAGCATATATTGATGCTTTAAATCTAAATGTGTAGTCGGTTCATCCAACAATACGATGTCCGTTTGTTGGGTGAGTAACATTGCCATTCTGGCACGTTGTTGTTGACCTCCGGACAGTGTCGACAAGCGTTTATTTGCCAGTTCGGTAAGCTGCATTTTTTGCATTGCTTGCTCGGCTATCGTTCGGTCTTCGGCACTAAATCGAGAAAAAAAGCCTTGGTAGCAAAAACGCCCTTGCATCACCATATCCGCGACGGTCATAAACTCAGGCAATGGCATGGACTGCGATAATACTGAAACACGCTGTGCTTGCTCTTTAAAGGAAAGTTGCTGTAGGTCTTTGCCATTAATGCTGATCAGCCCTGATGACAAGGGTAAATGACGCATGATCAAATTGAACAGGGTACTTTTACCGCAACCATTTTGACCGATGATCACATAGAATTTCCCCGGTTCAAAAGTCAGAGAAATGGCATCTAATATTTTATGATCAGCTTGGTAGGCAAAACTGACGTTATCGATTTTGAGAGTCATAGTATATCAACAGAATGGCGTTGATGAGAATGATAACCAATAACAAATATGATGTAAACATCAAGCATGAAGTGGATGAAAAAGGAGCAGTTGCAATAGAAATGTTGAGCTTTTATTTAAATTTAATGACTAAAATGAAATTAAGGATTCACTTGAATAATGAATGTTGTACTTCACATTACAACATTCATTCGATAATCAAATTAATCTATTTACTAATCGGATAGCTTTTCATTTTCCATTCACGGAAACCGCCATCCATAGAGATAACATCGGTATAACCCATACGCTGGATAAATTCAGCAGATAATGCTGAACGATAACCACCACCACAATACAGTACGATACAGGTATCAAGTGCTGGATATTTGCCTTCTAGATCACGCTCAATAATGCCACGGCCCATGTACTCAGCACCGCTAATACGGCTTGCAGCCCATTCGCTTTCTTCACGCACATCTACCAGTACAAATTGTTTACCTTCATCTTGCCACTGCTTTACATCATCACAGCTGCATTCTTTAACCACTTTGCGTGCTTCATTACATAAATCTAAAAATCGCTGACTATGAGCCATGTTGTTATCCTTTTTTGTTTAATAGCAAATTCTTACCGAACTATAATTTCATTTTATATCTGATAATTCAATCGCCCAGCGCATAAAACAACAAAAACCCGCACTAGGCGGGTTTTATAACAGTCCGAAGACCAATACGTTAGTTATATATCTCTAAGACTTACATCATTGGATCTTGGTCTGCGCCTTCTTTTTCGACCACGGGTGGTAACATCGTTTCACGACATACGCCTAATCGCAGTGCTAATGCACTCGCTACGTAAATCGAAGAATAGGTACCAACCACAACACCGATTAATAGTGCCAATGCAAAACCATGGAGCAGTGCGCCACCTTTCAGGAATAATGATACTAAAACCATTAATGTTGTACCAGAGGTGATTAACGTACGTGATAATGTCTGCGTTAATGATACGTCCACGATTTCCACTGAATCATCAATACGCATACGGCGGAAGTTCTCACGGATACGGTCAAATACCACGATAGTATCATTCAATGAATAACCAATAACGGTCAATAACGCCGCTAAAATAGTTAAGTCGAATTCAATCTGTAATGCCGAAAAAATACCTAACGTGATGATAACGTCATGCGCCAGTGCCAATACCGCACCCGATGCTAAACGCCATTCAAAACGTACACCAACATAAAGCAAGATACAAATTAATGCAGCAAGCAGCGCGAGGCCACCTTGTTCAGCTAATTCATCACCTACATTTGGACCAACAAATTCGATACGGCGCATTTCTACACTCTTATCATAGCCCTGTAATGCGGTAATAATTTGGCTACCAAGATGCTCATTGTCCAAACCTTCACGTGGTGCAAGGCGGATCAATACATCACGGCTAGAGCCGAAATGTTGGATCACCGCATCATCAAACCCTTCCGCGGATAACAACGGACGAATCACTTCAAGATCAGCAGGTTTATCATAACCCACTTCAATCACCGTACCACCAGTGAAATCAAGACCCCAATTGATGCCTTTGATCGCAATAGAAGATATCGATAAAATAACTAACAGCGCGGATAAAATAAACGCGGATTTCGTCATCTTCATAAAGTGGATCGTGCGTTTGGTTTTAATAATTTCAAACATAATTAATCCCCTAGATTGAAAGTTTATCGATCTTTTTATTACCCCAAAGGAAATTCACGATCGCACGTGTCCCTATGATGGAAGTAAACATAGAAGCAGCAATACCAATTGCTAGCGTAATAGCGAAACCTTTGATCGCACCAGTACCAACCGCAAACAAAATGATCGCTGTTAATAACGTGGTAATATTGGCATCAGCAATGGTTGATAACGCATTCTCATAACCACGATGAATCGCTTGTTGCACGCTACAGCCTTCTCTTAGCTCTTCACGAATACGTTCAAATATCAGAACGTTGGCATCAACCGCCATACCGATTGTTAATACGATACCGGCAATACCAGGTAACGTCATTGTCGCACCAGGAATCATCGACATGATACCAATGATCATGATGATGTTGGCAGATAACGCCACATTGGCAACCAGACCAAATTTACGATAGTAGACTGCCATGAAGATAACAATAGCAATCATGCCATAAATCATCGCAGCTAAGCCGTTTTCAATATTTTGCTTACCTAGGCTAGGACCAATGGTACGTTCTTCAACGATTTGAACGGGCGCCACTAACGCACCTGCACGCAATAATAACGCCAGATTTTTCGCTTCGCTGCTACTGTCTAAGCCAGTAATACGGAAACTACGCCCTAACTGCGCTTGAATTGTCGCCACGTTAATGACTTCTTCAATTTTTTTCAGTTTCGATTTTCCATCAGCCGTTTTTTCACCCGTTGGTTTGTATTCAATGAATACTGTCGCCATTGATGTACCGATTGCTTTTTTCGTCGCACGAGACATTTTACTGCCACCTTGCGAATCAAGATCGATATTAACCTGTGCACGACCAAACTCATCTAAGCTCGATGTGGCACCGGTGATGTGATTACCCGTTAAGATAACTTGTTTCTTCAATACCACAGGACGACCGTCACGCGTGATATATTTTTGGCTACCAGCAGGCACTCGGCTGCTATAAGGGTCCGCTTTATTATCAACTAAACGGAATTCTAACGTGGCCGTTGCGCCTAAAATTTCTTTGGCTCCAGCGGTATCCTGAACACCCGGTAATTCAACCACAATGCGATCAGCACCTTGACGCTGTACTAACGGCTCAGCAACACCTAATTGGTTTACACGGTTACGGATAATAGTGATATTTTGTTGCAGGGCATATTCTTTGATTTCGGCAAGTTTGTCTTCTGTCATTTTTGCCGTGAGACTAAATTGACCATTATTTTCACTGTCGGTTAACAGTAGGTCCTGATATTTAGTTTCAATAAGTTTGATTGCTGCATCACGTGTTTCAGCATCACGAAAACGCGCGGTAACACCATTACTGTTTTTACGTATTGCGGTATAACGTAGTTTTTCTTCCCGTAAATCGGTACGGAAATCTTGCAACATTTGATCTTGTGCTTTCACTAACGCTTCTTGCATATCAACTTCTAATAAGAAGTGAACACCACCACGTAAATCAAGACCGAGTTTTAATGGTCCAGCACCAATACTTTGTAGCCAGTCTGGTGTGGCAGGGGCAAGGTTTAAAGCAACAATGAATTTCTGACCAAGTTGCTCTTTTAAGATTTCACTAGCAAGTAACTGTTGTTCACTGTCGGTTAAACGAACCAATACTTGATTATTCTCTAATGAAACACTTTTATAGCTGATATCTTGTTTATCGAGTTCTGCTTTCACTTTATCGAGAGTTGCTACTTCAATAACAGCACCACGTGCAGCAGAGACTTGAACAGCGGGGTCTTCCCCGTATAGATTCGGTGTGGCATAGAGTAAACAAATGGCGATCGTAGCGATCACCATTAGATACTTCCACAGAGGATATTTGTTTAACACAATATTACCTTACTGGGATACGGAAAAGATTAAAGCGACTGCATGCTACCTTTTGGTAATACTGCGACAATGTAATCACGCTTAATAGTAACTTTAGTTGCATCAGTAATGCTGATCACCACGTAATCATTACCGTCAGAAATCTTGGTTATTTTACCTACGATGCCACCAACAGTAAGTACCTCTTCACCTTTTGACAACGATGACATTAGGTTCTTCTGTTCTTTTTGACGTTTCGCTTGTGGGCGATAGATCATGAAGTAAAAGATCACACCGAAAATACCTAACATGATCAACATTTCATAACCACCACCAGCTGGACCTAGAACACCTTCAGCAGCAACTGCATTTGCAATGAACAAACTCATTTTTATTTTCCTTTATAAATTTTAATATTGATATGATAAACCAATCACATCACATTACTACTAATGAGAAAGGTTTACCAAACTTAGATCGACAATCAGGTTAGTGTTTGCTTAATAATTAAGCGTCAGACTTCGCTAAAGGTGGCACTTCACGGCCTTGTTTAGTATAGAAATCTGTAACAAACTGTTCAAACGTATCAGAATCAATCGCGTCACGGATACCTTGCATCAGGTTTTGGTAGTAACGTAAGTTATGCATTGTATTTAAACGCGCACCTAAGATCTCGTTACATTTGTCTAAATGGTTCAGGTATGAACGCGAGTAGTTCTTACATGTGTAGCAATCACATTCAGGATCAAGTGTACCGGTATCGGTTTTATGCTTGGCATTACGGATCTTAATAACGCCTTCACTTGTGAACAAATGACCATTACGGGCATTACGCGTTGGCATTACACAGTCAAACATATCCACACCGCGACGCACACCTTCAATCAAATCTTCAGGTTTACCAACGCCCATTAAATAGCGTGGTTTATCTTCAGGTATTTGTGGGCAAGTGTGCTCAAGAATACGGTGCATGTCTTCTTTTGGTTCACCTACTGCTAGGCCACCAATCGCATAACCGTCAAAGCCAATGTCTAATAAGCCTTTTACCGAAATATCACGTAAGTGCTCGTAAACACCACCTTGAATAATACCAAACAAGTTGTTTTTGTTTTCTAATTTATCAAAGTGATCACGTGAGCGTTGTGCCCAACGTAATGACATACGCATTGATTTCTCAGCTTCTGATTCTGTCGCTGGATATGGCGTACATTCATCAAAAATCATCACTACGTCAGAACCCAAGTCATCTTGGATTTCCATTGAGGTTTCTGGATCTAAGAAGATCTTGCTACCATTTACAGGATGACGAAAATGCACACCTGCTTCGGTAATTTTACGCGTTTTACCTAGACTGAATACTTGAAAACCACCTGAATCAGTCAGGATAGGACCCTGCCAGTTCATGAAGTTGTGTAAACCACCGTGTAGTTTCATTACCTCTTGACCAGGACGCAGCCATAGGTGAAAAGTATTACCTAATAGGATATCAGCGCCGGTTGCATCAACTTCTTCAGGTGTCATGCCTTTTACCGTACCGTAAGTACCTACTGGCATGAATGCTGGCGTTTCAACTACACCACGTTCAAAGATTAAACGACCACGACGCGCGTTACCATTGGTTTTATCTAATTCGTATTTTAACTTCATATCAACCTCAAGTCAGAGAAACAGTCTGACATTACTTCTCTCAAAAAATTCAAACAACGTACTTTATCAGTCGTTGTTTATCGTGAACAAACTAGCCGTGAATGGATAAACAGCAACGCACGACTAATTGAATTTATGTTGCCGTTTGCTTAGTGACAAACATCGCGTCACCATAACTAAAGAAACGGTATTTCTCAGCAATCGCATGTTGATAAGCAGGCATCACATGATCATACCCTGCGAACGCAGATAACAGCATGATCAAGGTTGATTCTGGTAAATGGAAATTGGTTATCATGGCATCAACAAGTTGGAACTTGTAACCAGGGTAAATAAAGATGTCAGTATCTTCAAAGAATGGCGCTAACGGTAAGCCCTTTGCCATGGTTGCTTGCGCTGCACTTTCTAAAGACCGTACCGATGTGGTACCCACCGCGATCACACGACCACCATTGGCCTTTGTTTCAGCAATTTTAGCGACAACGTCTGCAGATACTTCGGCATATTCTGAATGCATATGGTGATCAAGAATATTATCCACACGTACTGGCTGGAAAGTACCCGCTCCAACGTGTAGCGTCACAAACGCGATGTTTACACCTTTATCTGCGAGTTCTACTAACAATGCTTCATCAAAGTGTAAGCCCGCTGTTGGCGCCGCGACAGCACCCGGTTTTTCATTATAAACCGTTTGGTAGCGCTCTTTATCTGAATCTTCGTCAGGGCGATCGATATAAGGAGGCAGTGGCATATGGCCAATGTCTTCTAATATTTCCAATACATGACGCTCGTCTAAAAATTTCAATTCAAATAATGCATCATGACGGGCAATCATCTCGGCCTTCACGGTACCTTCTAAGATAAGTTGCGCACCTACTTTTGGCGACTTAGAAGAACGTACATGCGCAAGTACTGAATGATCGCCAATCACACGCTCAACCAGCACTTCGATTTTACCGCCAGAGGCTTTTTTACCGTACATACGCGCAGGAATAACGCGGGTATTATTAAATACCATCAGATCGCCAGCTTCAACTAAATCGAGGACGTCAACAAACTGCTTATCAGTAAGTTCGCCACTATTGCCGTTTAGTTGGAGTAGACGGCTTGAACGTCGATCCGCTTTCGGATAACGCGCAATTAACTCGTCAGGAAGACTAAAATTGAAATCTGAAACCTGCATGAAGGTACCTTAATCGAACTTAAAATTGAAATAGTCCGCTAGTCTAGTTATCAAGTCGCAGAAGATCAAGTTAAGAACACCACAGCTGCAAACATCCAATTGAATACTTATACAAAACGCGCTAAAGTAGCGCGTTTTATATAACAAATTTATTCACTTTTTAACAAACTTAGTTACATTACTCGTTATTGTATCGCCTCTAAATGCTTTACGGCTGTAAAGTTTTAACAAAGGTAAAATTCGGCTGGCTTCATGCTCACTCCAAGCTACACCGTAAAAAATAAGTTTACTACCAATATCAAAGTGATGTTTTTCAGTACAGACAATACGCTCTCCATTCGGCCAACGAATTACAAATTTACGCGCTAAGTTACGACCTGATCTACGTGAAACAACAAAACCCACACCACCAATACTAATATCTTTAGCGACTGCTTTAGCCCAAAAAAAATCTATAAACAAAAAACGTCGATAAATTTTTATGGGCACGCCTTTAGTTTGATAGATGAGTGGAATAGATTTTGATTCAAATTTCCAACGATAAAATTTACGATTTGGTTCAATCTCCATGATCACTTTCCTACGTTATCAAACAAGACTTTTGATCTTAATACTGGTCTATTATATTCTGCTCTATCAACCGCGTTATCAATAGCATTATCCGGTTTATCTCGATTAAATAACGACTTAATGGCTTCCTCTGCGTCTTCAGTCAGCAACAATAACTCGATTCGGCGGTTAACACTCGATTTAGGGTTCGCAGCATCAATCGGCATCGTATCTGACATCGCGACGACTTGTGCAACCCGCTCTCTCGGCATACCGCCAATCTGTAGCATTTGCCTTGCTTGCAGCGCCCGTTTGCTAGACAGCTCCCAGTTAGTAAATGCCGCATTATGAAACTTAGAGCGATCTGTATGCCCAGAGATCATTAACTTATTCTCTATAGGAATAAAAACGGGCGCTAATGAGCGTAAGACATCCTGAAAAAATGGTGTCATCTGCGCACTACCACGGCGGAACATTTTATGTTTAGCGTTATCATGTAATAGAATTCGCAAACCTTGTGGCACCACTTCAATGTCAATATTTTCCGCGGCACCAATCGAATCAGTAAGAGCCTCTAATTTAGAAGCTAATAATGCTAATTGCTCTGGAGAAGTTAACTGCCCTTTCAGCAATGAATTCATCATGGGCTTATCACCGTAACCACTATCCCCTTCATCATCTGCAGTACGCTGATTTAAAGAACGAGCCGTTTTTTTAGATATTGAATGTTTTGTTAAATCTGGCTGATGTCTACTGTCTAATACAGATAAATCAGCGCCAATACTTGTCGGTAAAGGATTACCACTAAAATCGAATGGATTACTTTCACTCTCAAATATTGAATAATTACGTATACTTTCAGAAAATTCCTTACGTTCATCGGCGTTTGAAACAGCAAGGATCCACAGCACCATAAAAAAAGCCATCAACGCTAACATAAAATCAGCAAATGCGACTTTCCAAGCACCGCCACCTTTAGATTTACCTCGACGTCTTCTTTTACGCTTAATAATAATAATATTTTCTGACATTAGCCTTCCTTAGAATTAAGCCATTGTTCCATTTCAACAAATGTCGGCTTAATTTCTCGATCTATCAACTTGCGTCCAGAATCAACAGATAGCACGGGTGATTTACCTGAAATATGTGACACCATCATCGTTTTGACGCAAGTTAATAGCAGTAATTGATTATGTACTCGTGCAGCAAGTGATTCGCCAACCGGTTCAAATAAGCAGTAGCAGAAAAAAATACCCAGGAAAGTCCCGACTAAAGCGGCACCAACGTGCAAACCTATCATCATTAATGGTCCATCTAGCGAAGACATGGTAATGATAATCCCCATTACAGCCGCTAAAATACCAAAACCAGGCATAGCTTCACCCGTAGTATGCAAGGCTTCAGATGGTTTTAATAAATCATCTTCAAGCGCTTCAATCTCACTTTCTAACACATGCTCTAATTCATGAGACGACATTTTCCCCATTGACATCATCCGAAAGTTGTCAGTAATAAAATGCATTAATAGATGATCAGAATGGATATGCTCGTATTGTAAAAATAATGAACTGGTTTCCCAGTTTTCAATGTGGTCATCAATCGACTTTAGTCCTTTATTGCGAACCATTTCCATCAGCGTATGCATCACCAACAGTAATTCTTTCATTACTTCGCCGCGATCGGCTTCTTTTTTAAAAGACGCGAAAAACTGATTTTTTAATTCAACCAATACATACTTAGGATTTGCGATCAACATTGAACCAATACCAGCACCTAGAATAATCAGCAATTCAGCTGGTTGCCACATAACAGCAAGTTTTCCTCCTGCGAGCATAAAACCACCGAAAACACAGAGGAGGATGATCCCCAGACCTACAAATTTTTGCATAACAAGCCTTACAATAAATTGGTTAAATGAGAATGGAGCTTCTTAAGCGCCAATTGATGTAACTGACACACTCTAGATTCGGTGATCTTAAGGGTAAGGGATATTTCTTTCATATTAAGTTCATATTGATAATATAAGGTCAGTAATAATTGATCTCTTTGATCGAGTAAAGACAGCGTTTGCTTCAGGCTACGCTTAATATCAAATTTTTGAATATCTGAGTTTTCATCTTTAATATCCGTACCTGCTTGCAGTAACTCATCGAGGCTCTGCATCTCTTCAGAGACACTATCAAAGATCATATCTTGCAGCTGCCCAGCATCTATCTCTAAAAATGCCATTAACTCTTTTTCATTCGCTTCCCGGCCTAACGTACGCGATAAAGTACGTCTAGCTTGATTTAATGAATGGCCTTGTTGACGCGCTTGACGTGGGCGCCAATCCTGCCGCCTTAGTTCGTCTAGTATTTCACCGCGTATACGCAGAAAAGCGTAGCTTTCAAATCCATAATCTGGCTCACTACCATAACGGCGAATAGCTTCGAGTAAACCCATTGTCCCTATCTGAACAAGATCCTCATAGGATTGCAACGTACCGATCTGGCTACGTAAATGCGTCACAGCTCGCTTGACTAAATGCATATATTTAATCAATAACGCATTTTCATCTACCACCGATGCCCTCGCATTAAAAGCACTGTTGTCCCAAGCAACCGAGTTTGTCACAGCAAGCTCCTATTGAACGACCAGTTTGGTAATCAGCACACTATCAATGATGCCATTCATGTCATGCCGAATGAGTACTTCATCTAAGCCTGATAACATCTCTATTTGTAATTGCTCTATATTTTTCAAATTTTTACGGATCGTGTCATAACTGCGTTGACTGAGGTTTTGGACAAAAGAATTTTGGATCACCGGCATAAAATAATTAATCCTCTCAATAGACGCTTCTAATTTAGTCTCTAAAGTAACCTCCATCATGACATAGTAAATTGTGCGTTCACTTTCAACACTTACCACCATTTTATCAAGCGGTATATAAAACGGTCGGGGTGACTTTGCGACTTCTGGCGTTGGCATTAATGCTGCAATCTGCGCTTTAATCTGCACCTGATATTTAAAACCTAAAAAGCCCATTGCTGTGATAATAACTAACCCAATAATTAATATTTTGCCTTTCATATATGTATTAAAACCTTAAATTTTTAAAATCACACCAGAGTATTAAATAAGCCGCGCTGCTCGATAGGCAAAAGCGTTACATTTTCTTCTTGTTCCTCAGAAGAAGAGAGTGCGACATTATGTTCACGTTCCTGAAATTCTTTCTCGCCAGAACCGCCTCCGACATTAACATCGACCCCAGCACCAAACTGATTAGAAAGCTCACTTCGGAGCTGCTGTAATGATGCCTGTAGTGCCTCTCTAATCGCACTGTTACTGGTATTAATCATCACCGTCAAGCGGTCTCCGTCCATGCGCACAGATACATCTAAACGGCCAAGATCAGGTGGATCCAAACGTATATTAGCTTGCTTTATGTTTTGATGAACTTGCATTTCAATACGATCTTGTAGCACATTAAATAACTGCTTAGACCATGCATTTTGCTGACTCTCCATTTTGACGGCAGACCACTCATGTCGTCCTTGAGTCGCTTGTGTCATCAAGCGTTCAGGCGAGTTAATATCGGCTATTTGCTGCTCGATACGCAGGCTCGCAACATCAACGGGCTTGTTATCGTTAAGATTCGCGCTTGTTAACTTATCCAGCAATACGACTGTCGATAATTTTTGCGTCGTGTTCATCACTTTCATTTCTGGGCTGAACATCTCGCCAGACGCTAATTTGGTCACGTTAGCTTTTACTGCATCCGTCGCGCTCGTATTTAACTGATTAACGTGACGTTCTATTGCACTCGTCTCTGTAGCTTGTGTTTGATGCTTAACAGCTTGTAACAGCGAGATTGACGGTGATTGTTGATGACTAAGTTCAACAGGATTAACAGAGCCTCTTACCGACGCTGAGTTATCAGCAAGTAGCGACGTAGGGACCTTCGTTGTTGTTGCGGTATCTGTGGCATTCGCTTCTGGTGCTAAAAAATGAGCAAAATAATGGTCTTTAGTTTGGTCTCGAGGGACTAAATTGTCCTGATGCTCTGGGCTAACAAAATCAATACTATCTTGCTCTTCAGCATCAATGCTATGACCACTTTTTTTATCAGCCTCTTTAGCTTGCAGTGGTTGCGGTTTGATAGCATTCGTAGCTGTATTATTTTGAGCGCCTGCATGACTGGCTATTGTCGTGGTCATTGCAATCATATTTCTAGTTCCTGATAAGCCATAATACCTTCTCTGTTTTTGGTATGATTTGCCATTACACCAGCGAGATGCGCTTGTTGCTGTTTGCATAGCTCTAGCACTTTAGAATGGCTGCTTTTTAAGGCTGTGAGCTCTCTCTGTAATTGTAACTTTAGCGCTGGTTTTAAATTCAATAACGAGAGTAAGGTGGCCACTTCATGATCTAATTTAACCACCTCGTTAACGTTAATATTTTCATTACTTGCTTTTACAACGCGGCAAAAATGAGCATGTAAAATTATAATTTGCTGCTGTAATGATTTTATATCTAACACGCTTATCACCTTAGTCAATACGGCCTAATGAAATATTATGCAAACTACAGACCAACTTTTAAAGCTTTGTTATTAAAGGAAAATAAAATAGTATAAGGAAACTTAACTTCCGCTCAACTTCCGCCAGCGGAAATAATAACACCGGGATACCCTGCATTATTATTGGCTACATTAGCGCTAAACTAAGCTGCATCTCGGCCTATATTGGCCCAACCTTCTTTCAATTTTTCCATCACATTAACCACAGTACTCAGTTCTTCAACATCATTACTGATGCTGATGTTATAGAGCGTATTGGCACAGTACTCATATAAGTGATGAAGATTAGCCGCTACTTCGCCACCCTCTTCCATATCAAGTGCCGCATCTAAACCCGATACAATATCTAAACATTTACTGATAGATTTACCTTTATGCTCATATCGACGACCTACAATATGACCTTCGGCACGGGCTATTTCATCTAATAGCCCGTCAATTAACATCACCACTAATTTGTGGGGATCGGCCGTGGCAGCCTGTGCTTCGGTATTGGTTTCCTGGTAGGCATCATAACCCAGATCAAATTCGTTCATGTTTCTATCCTATTGACTAAAATTGTTGGATCATACCAAACAGACCACTGGTCTGCTGCATCTGGCTCTGTAATTGCTGCATCGCGGTAAACTGTTTCAAGTAACGCTGATACAGACTCTCCATCTGCACATCTAACTGCGCGGTTTTGTCTTGCAGTCTATCAATTTCTGAATTTAAACTCGACACCCGATTATCATATATCCCTTTTGACTGACTATAGGGCTTTAACGTTGTGGATAATCTGTCCACAATGCCATCTTTACCCAGCAACATGTTGTTGAGAATATCCGGATCTTTATCCAGTGACTTGGCCAGAGCTTCTTTATCTAGGGATATTTCGCCGTTTTTATCAAACTTAAGACCGACCTGACTCAGGTAGCCACCGTCGGGCAGATTGGAAAACACAGAACGCAACTGCCGCATCATCGAGGAGGCGGTACTGTCGCCAGACAGGGGTGCTCGGGTTATATTCTTCGTCGCGCCGGTCTCGACCTTAGAGATCGTCGCGGTTTTAACCCGGCCCATCAGGCCGTTATAGGCACTCACCAGTAACTCTAATGATTTGGTGATGGCATCATCATCACGCCCGACCGTTAATGTCAGCGGCTCGCCGACATTGGTTTTGGTCAATTCCAGGGTGAGATTATCGGTAATATTTTCAACTTTGTTTGACTGCGAAGTAATAGCGATGCCGTTAAAAGTTAATTCGGCGTTTTGCGCCTTGCTCAATTCGATTTGACCTGTGACTATAGTTTTCGTGGCATCATCAGGGTCTGGAATAGTTTTACTGTTAACGGCTGTATCTAATAATGTATCAGCAACGCCAGCATACTCCACTGTCAGCGCATGCTCGGTACCGGTTTTTGTACTGCTCAATACCAGTTTAACATCAGTACCGGTGCGAATAATGGACGCCTGCACCCCGGGATTATCTTCCGCATTGTTAATGGCATTCCGTAGATCCATCAGATTAGCATCTTCGGGCAATTCGTGAAGATTCAACACCATGTCTTCTGAGCCCACCGAGAACTTCAGCGCCCCCTCACGAGGTATCTTCACATTCTCATCTGTAAACGTCAGGCCAATGCGCGATGCCTTGGCCAACTGGCTGACCTCAATGCTGTAATCACCGACAATAGCGCCGTCAGTGGTACTGGCCTTAATAATGCCTTCACTGCTTAACTTGGTGTCGGTCGCCCTTAAATCACTGCTTTTACTTAAGTCTTTAAGTGCCGTCGATAAATTGCCCACCTTTCCGTCTAATGCTTTGAACGCTCTGATCTTATTATTGACTGTCGCTTGCTGCGTATTATTGTGTTTATCCAAACCGGCACGAGTAGCAGCCACCAACTGTGAGGAAAAAGAAGCGGGATCTATCGCCATAACAACTCCATAAAAACAAAAAAGATCCTATATTCCGGGTTTGGATATAGGATCATATTTTTAATTCCAAACGGAATTAATGTATAACTCGGTCATTACGCGATTAACGTAACAGACCCATTACCATGCCGCCGATCTGGTTGCTCTTGCCTAGTACAGACATACCAGATTGCATTAACAGCTGTTGCTTAGTCATGTTTGCAGATTCTGCAGCAAAATCAGCATCCATAATACGGCCTTTAGACAGTTCAATATTCTGGTTCATGTTGCCCAGGTTATTGATTGTGTGGTCTAAACGGTTGATTGACGCACCGAACTGGCCACGTAAAGAGCCAATAGCATCAAGCAGGCGGTCAGCACTTGCCATTGCTGTTTTTGCACTCGCTTGATCGGTAACTTTACCCAAACCTGCTTGTGCTGCAGCCAAATTACCAAGCTTACCTGAAGTATCAAGCTTCATGTTTTCATTCGCAGAAGAACCGATCTGGAAAGTGATCTCAGCACCGAAGGCACCGGCTGATGATGCAACACCAATTTTACCTGCTGCCGCGTCTTCAGCGGTTTTAAGGTCAGTTTTAGCACTATCAACCGCGGTTATTTGACTAGCCGCAGTGTCAAATGTACCCACTACAGCCGCTGTAATTTTAGTTGTATCAGTAGCTGCGGTTACCGTAGCACCTGCTGCAGTAGTACCAGTGACTGTTGAGCCAATAGCTGCATCTAGAGTAGATTGTGCTGCTTCAACAGTATAATGAAGGCTTCGGTTCGTTGTTGCATCAGCTACTGACACTTCTGTCGCTAACAGTTTCTTACCTTCACCGTACTGAGTATTTTGCGCGATGTTAGTTAATTCTGCCGCTAACTCTTTGTATTCATCATTTAGCGCCGTGTATTCTGCTTTGCCGTTAGTGCCGTTAGCCGCTTGCGTAGCAATATCTTTCATACGCTGACCAATGCTGGTCATTTCTGATAACGCGCCTTCTGCAGTTTGCATCATTGAGATAGCATCCTGGGCGTTACGCATACCTATTTTCTGACCGTTAGACTGAGTCTGTAGACGCGTTGCGATCTGTAGACCAGCAGCATCATCCGATGCAGAGTTGATACGTAGACCAGTACCTAAACGTTGCATTGCAGTTGACAGCATGCTGTTGGTTTTGCCCAGTTGGTTTTGAGTAACCAGTGACGCGTAGTTAGTATGAACTGATAAAGCCATGTGAAAGTATCCTAATGCTATTGATTATAAAGAGATGAAATAGAAGTATTTAATGCCTTCTCATCTCGCTTATAAATACAAAGCGACACTCGATCCTAAAAACTTAAATTTATTTTTATTTTATTTTAAATAAATAAACATAATGCGTTGTATCTTTTAATTTAAGCGTTAATGCACATGAACAATCGCGATCTACTTTTACGTATCACTGCAGATCAGACTCCATCATACTCATTATATAACAACAGGTTAGTAATTATAAAACCAAAAATTCAACCAGTTTACTTATTCAATAATGCTACTGCGGTATTACGCGATATATTGGCTTGCGCTAATAAACTCGTTAACCGACTGCCAAAATCACCGTCACTGAGTAATGCTGATAGCTCAGATGCCACGGCGCTAATATCAATAGGCGCAGAGTGAGACCCTTTATTTCGAACCTGATCCATGGCCGCTCTAAGCTGCACGATAGCATGACGCACATCAGCTTGTACTTGTCTTACTTGCTCATTAACGTCTTGCTTATGCCCATTTTTTTTATTGGCATTGCCATCGATGGCGTCAGCCAAACTCAATAAAGCGCCCACTTGTAATTGCATCTGCACCGGGACTGGATTGCCCGCCGGCACTCGAATACCTTCACCAGAAAATAATACCGGTTCATTAAAAAACCGACTATTATCAGATGTTGGATTGAAGACTAATTTTTGCTCGGCATTAAGCGTCACGTGGGTATCAACCGCAGCTAAAGAACGGTTAATGCTCATTAATATTTCTTTCGGCTCAGCATAAGCAGGAATGTGAAAACTCACCGACTTACCCGCGGATGGCAGTACCATACTCAGTGTTTCTGCGGGTTTTTTCGCTAATAAATTCACACTATTCAACACGTAATTAGGGCGTTCTGTATGGCGATTCAATACTTTTGGCTGTAACTGGCCATTTAAGTCTTTACTCGTGACATGGTCAAGTTGGCGCACTCGATTAGCCATCACGTCAGCATTATTAACTTTGTTATTGAGCATCGTACTAATATTAACAAGCTCCCGATACACAGTACCTAAACTATTCTCTGCACTTTTATATTGACTAAAAGTCAATTGGTTTGAATTCAGCCCAGACCAACGCGCTAAGCCTGATGCTGTCACATTACCATTGCGTTGTTTGTGCCGTTCAGTCGTCGTTAGCTTGCTATCCACGACATTAACACTCGACCCTTTAGTCGATTGGTTTGCCGCAGGAGTAACAAGCGAGGGTAAATGTTTAGTGCTATTAACTAAATTATCACTAACTTTATTAAGTAGATTTATCATTATCTTACATCACATTAAACAAGCTTAATCTACTTGCCTTAACATACACCATCTGTGTTGTTTTTAGTGCCAATTCAGCTTGAGCAAACTCAAATGAGGCCGTGCCATAGTCGAGTTGCTCTAAGGATAACTGCAGTTTTTTTCCATATAAACTAATATCAGCATTGGTATCTTTCGTTTGTATAATTTCTGATAGACGAGTACCGATAATCGTCAGTAATTGTAAGTTGGTATCAGCACTCGAGTCTATCGCCGCTAACATAACCTTTCTGTCGGCAGGGACTTGGCTATCCGTGTTTAACTTCTCGATATAGCCATCTAAGTCTTTAAAAAAATCTTGGCCACCATCAAAAAAAGTTTCTCCAACATCTATGTTCGAAACAACCTTAACACCGGAAGCAATGGTTATTTTACGTTCACGATTATCACCGACATAGGTGTAGTCCCCTGTGACAGGATCGGGTCCTGCAATTGGTGCTTTTTCGACTTCTGAGCCGGAAAATAGATATTTTCCATTACTGCCTTTGGCATTTGCACTCGCCAGTAATGACTCTTTTACCGCTTCCATTTCTTGAGCAATCGCTTTGCGTCCTGCCGCGGTTAGCGTGCCATTACCCGCTTCCAAAGTTAAATCACGCAATTTCCCGAGCTGGTCGGAAATACTGGTGACATAGGTTTCAGCCCCTGAAAGATGACGACGAGCGTTTTCAATATTAGTATTAAACTGTTTTAAATTGGCTTGTTCCGCTTGTAACGCCATCAATTTCACCGTACCTAACGGATCATCTGATGGTTTAATAATGCGCTTGCCCGATGCCTGTTGTTGAATAATATGAGCAAAACGACTTGCGCCTCGATCCATACCGCTCATGACGATACGCTGAAGTTGAACTGTACTCACTCGCATAATTATTCCTTACATCATCCTTAATAGGGTTGCAAATAGCTGATCAGCAATGCTAATTACTTTTGCGTTAGCATTATAAGACTGCTGATACTTCATTAATGAAATACCTTCTTCGTCGAGGTTAACACCACTCACCGAGTCACGTTGAGCTAATGCAGCTTCAGCCATCGTTTTACTTGCTTGCGCACTAGACCGTGCCTCACCACTTTTAATCGCAAGAGAACCAACCAAACCATTATAAATACCTAACAAGCCATCTTTCATCTCAAGTAATGCGGTTAAATTAGTATTATCACCGGGACCAGTACCGGCCGCACCCAAGGCTAAATCTTTCGGTTTAAATCCATCAGACACCTGGAATGAACCCGCGGGATTGGATGGATCATAACTAAACAATGGTTTACCTACGCCAACGGGATCGTTAATATCTTGACCTGATCCCAATTGGTTGTTCATCGCATCAGCAATGTCTTTGGCTAATTTATCTAATTCTGCTTTCGTTGGATCTAAAACATGACTCTGATAAGATAAAACACCACCTATTTTACCGCCAACGTCACCATTAAAAGTAAAATTTTGCCCCGCGATACTCGCCGCATAACCTGACCCTTTACTTGATAGCGTGGCGGCACTGGCTCCCAATACCACCGGCTGTCCGCCGGAAAGAGAGAGCGTGATAGACCCATCGCCCTGACGGCTGACATCAAGCGCCATCAATTCAGCTAATTTGCTAATCGTTTCAGCTCGTTGATCCTGTAATGCGGTCACATTACCACCCGTCGCGCTGCTCTCTACAATTTTACTATTTAAAGCAGCCACTTGCGAAAACATGGTATTAGCAGAACTCATCATGCCATTAACTTGTTGTGTAATATCGGTACTCTGAATATCCAAATTTGAATATAAAGAATTAAACCGATTGGCAAGCGCATCCGCAGAAGCAATAATTTGCTGTCGGGGTGCCATGGTACTTGGTTCTGTAGTTGCCGAGTCTAACGCGCTAAACAAGCCATCAAGGCCTTTCGCTATACTGAGGTTTTCGTTAGCAACGAGCTGTTCACTGATCATAAGATAGCTACTATACGCTTGCGCAAAACCATTATTTGAATTACTTCGCCACAAGCTATTATTAAGATAGTTATCCGCGATACGACGTACCGAGGTGATCTCAACGCCTTGCCCCGTGCTTAAGTTTGCGTTACTCGCGCTATAGCGCGAACTACTAATAGCATCAAGACGGCTATAACCAGAAACATTCACATTCGCGACATTGTTACTGACTACATTCAATGCTATCTGCGACGCATTTAAACCAGATAACCCATTACTGAACATGCTCATAATTAATTTTCTCTTAATCTACTAAATATTTAATAGCGGCTGGCTAAACGAGCCAAGCAAGGTCTCTTGAATACTATTAGCGACCTGTTTTTCATTAAACTTTAATCCAAAGTTTAAATTATTTTCCAGAGGTGCATCTGCAACACTCGCCACCAGT
Organism: Moritella yayanosii; assembly: GCF_900465055.1. NCBI lineage: Bacteria > Pseudomonadati > Pseudomonadota > Gammaproteobacteria > Alteromonadales > Moritellaceae > Moritella > Moritella yayanosii. Next base: position 2,205,971 of record NZ_LS483250.1, read on the forward strand.
GGCGACATCTGCCTGACCATTGCGTCAGCAATACCTAGAGCACTCTTATCCGCCATCGCCATTGTTAACTGCCCATCATACATATCGCGGTACATTCGCTGGCGATCGCTATTAACAAATGAATCATCAGAAGCTAACGCATCACTCGCAGTGCGCATACTTTTTAATACCATTTGTAAGAACATGGTTTCAAATTGATCGGCCACCTGAATCAAACCTTCAACCGTATTCCCATGTTCTTTAATTGCATTAACGGTTGTTGGGTCCATTGCTAACCCCGTTATTTCTATTTTTGTCATTGAGTTACTACCAGCTTTGTCATTAAATTACTACCAATTCAGCTTCTAATGCACCCGCTTGATCAAGTGCTTGTAAAATTGACATTAAATCGTCTGGCGATGCACCTAAACTATTAATAGCTCGGACAATAACCTCTAGAGATGTACCTTCAGGCACAATAAACATCGGGTTATCGCCTTTCTGTATATAGATTGACGACTCTGGTGTTATCGCAGTATTACCATTAGAGAATGCATTGGGTTGACTTACATTTGAGCGTTCATTAATGGTTACCGTTAAATTACCGTGACTAACAGCCGCTTTGCGCACCTTCACATTCGCCCCCATGACCACAGTCCCTGTTCGACTATTAAACACAATACGCGGTTTAACTCGACCTAACTCAATTTCTATCTCTTCTAACATCGACATGAAGGTAACGCGTTGACGGGCATCAACGGGTGCGGCCACGGTCACACGATGTTGTCCTTGCGCTTGTGCTACGCCGTCACCAAAAATAGCATTGATGGCAAGTTCGATGTTACGCGCCGTTTTAAAGTTCGGTGTTTTAAGATTAAGTACCACTTCTTTTGCGCTAATAAAATTCGTTTGGATCTCTTTTTCAATCGTGCCCCCGTTAGGGATAATACCCACAGTCGGCGTATTCACTGTCACTGAAGAACCAGAGCTACCTGTCGCTTTTATGCCGCCAACCACAAGGTTACCTTGAGCCGTAGCATATATTTCACCATCCATACCACGTAACGGTGTTAATAACAGGGTGCCACCACGTAAGCTTTTCGCATCACCAATCGAAGACACGGTAATATTGATGGTTTGACCTTTACCAACCTGAGATGCCACCTCAGCAGTGATCATAACTGCTGCCACATTTTTTAATTTAGGGTTGCCTTTATCACCGAGTTTTACGCCAAACTGCTGCAACATATTAATCATTGACTGAGTCGTAAATTTCACCTGACTCTTATCCCCCGAGCCATCTAAACCCACAACAAGCCCATAGCCAATCAGCTGATGTTTACGTAGCCCTTGGATATCGGTAATATCCAATAACATACGCTGATATGCAGCACTGACACCGACAGATAACAGTGTCGAACATAATAACACTGATAACAATATTAGTTTCTTCATTCATTTAACCTAAGTTATATTGTCTCTAAATCACAATCCTGAATACGTTCTAGCAACCACTGATTGATGACTAAAAAGGAAACCACTTACTATTAATGAATCGTGTAAACCAACCTTGTTGATTCGATTCAGCAAGTTCGCCACGCCCAGCATAAGTAATATTCGCATCTGCAAGTCTTCGAGAGCTTATTCGATTCGACTTATCAATGTCCTCAACCCGGACTAAACCTGTCAAACGAATATACTCATCCCCTTGGTTGAGTTTGATCCATTTCTCACCACGAATACGCAACGCGCCAGTCGGTAAAATTTCAGCCACCGTCACCGTAATCGCACCAGATAATGCATTTTGTTGACTTGATGTACCACCACCATTAAATGATCGGTCAGAGCCAAAACTAAACGAACCTGTTGCATCAAAAGACGGCAGATTACTGGCATAATCACCACTAGCTTTAGCGTTCTTTTTAATGCCTGAGTTTGCTCGCTTACTAGACTGAGTCTGCTCTTCGAGTATTACCGTTAAAATATCACCGACCTTGTATGCGCGACGATCTTGAAACATATTTAATAGCGAATAATTAGCTAATAAACTACCATCACCTAGGGTAGTTGTATCACTGCGTACTATCGGTTTAGTGGTGATAGTAGGTGACCATTCTGCCTCACCCGGTTTTGCCTCTAACACATTGTAAACGCTATCGGCACAACCTCCTAAAAGTGCACAAACACTCAGTTTCACCAGCCATTTCGCCAACATAATGAGTACCTATCGGTTATAAAGTTTGAGTAACGAACTGCAACATTTTATCCGCAGCAGACACCACTTTGGCATTCATTTCATAAGCGCGTTGCGTCGAAATCATATCTACCATTTCTTCCACTACACTGACATTTGAACCTTCTAACCCGCGTTGCTTAATTTGTCCTAATGAGGCCTCACCAGCCACGCCTTCTTGTGCCGCACCAGATGACCCAGTTTCAGTATATAAATTACCGCCTAACGCCACTAAACCTGCTGGATTAGCAAAACTTGCCAGCGTTATTTGGCCTATGTCTTGTGGCGCACTTTCACCCGCTAACTGCGCTGTTATAGTACCGTCCGAACCAATTGTAATACTGGTTGCGTCTTCTGGAATTTGGATGTTTGGAACCAAGGGTAAACCATCGCTATTCACAATTTGACTATCTGAATTCAACGTAAATTGACCATTGCGCGTATATGCTATTTCACCGCTGACTTGTTCAACTTGGAAAAAACCTTTCCCAATAATAGCCATATCCAGCTCTTGACCCGTTTCAGAAAAGCTGCCCGGCGTGAAAACTTTTTGAGTACCGGTAACACGAACACCATTACCAACTTGAACGCCCGTTGGTATTTCATTATTTTGGTCTGCTAATGCCCCTGGCTGACGTTTGATATCATAAAATAGATCCGAGAATGCAACGCGATCTTTTTTAAAACCAATGGTATTAATATTGGCGAGGTTATTGGCAATTATTGACATTTTTACATCTTGTGCTGCCAACCCGGTTTTACTTGTCCAAAGTGCTGAACTCATTATATTATTCCTACTATTTAAACCTAAGGTGATTAATTATTTAAAGCTAAAGTAATTAATTATTATCAACCGCTGATCAGTTGATTGCCTTTTTGAGCCAATGTATCAGCCGTTTTCATCATCTTAATTTGCAGTTCAAACTGGCGATTAACCATCATTGATGCAACCAACTCGGTCACCGCATTCACATTAGAACCTTCCAGAAACCCTGACACTAATGCGACATCTTCAGCTCGATTTCCTACCGCGCCCGCCTTTAAATGCAACAAGCCGTCCTGCCCTTTCACCATGCTGCCCGCTTCAGGTTTAATCAGCTTTATTAGGCCAACTTGAACCTGTGCACCACCTAAAGTAATGGCAGTCACAGTCCCATCACTGCCAATTTCGATACTTTGGTATTCAGGGAAAGTAAGTTGCGCACCATCAGCAACCACAGCGTTACCATTAATGAAAGCACGGCCTTCACTGTCTAATGTCATGCTGCCAGCCCGAGTATATGCTTCAGCCCCACCCGGCGTTTGCACTGCAATATAACCTTCGCCTTGAATTGCGATATCTAAGCTACGGCCGGTTTTTTCTAGCTCACCAGCAGCAAAATTAGTACCTGACGCTGTACTTTGACTGAGATAACGGGTTGCATAACCCGCGCCTTCGATCTTGTAAGCGACAGCGCGAGCAATATCAGCTTTAAAGCCGTTGGTATTCACATTCGCCAGATTATTAGCACGAATGTTCATTGCCGTTTGGCTTTGCTCGGCACCCGATAAAGCGGTATAGAGTAGTTTCATCAACTAATTCCTATTAAAATGCGTTAAATAACACTTGCGTCATTTTTTCAGCGGCTGAAATAGTTTTAGAGTTAGCTTGATAGTTACGCTGTGCGGTCATCAAACTAACGAGTTCACCAGTCAGGTCTACGTTAGAACCTTCATAAGCACCCGAGGTTAATGAACCCAGCGTACCACTACCTGGTAAGCCTACAGTTGGTGCACCCGACGCAAAGCTTTGACCCCATGTGGTATTATCACCTTGACGTAAGCCATTTGGATTAGCAAAATTAGCCAAAATTACTTTGCCTTGTAACTTATCTTGACCATTAGTGTAAACACCGTACAGAGAACCATCATCATCAATACGAATTGTTTTCAGATCGCCAGCGCCATATCCGTTCGTTTCATTACGACTCAAACTGAAACTTGCTGCATTCTGACTCATATTAGTCATTGATATTTTGATACTTAAAGGCTCAGCTCCCGTGATGGCCTGAGAAACCGTAACAGACCCCGTCGGCGACGTGATATTACCACTGGTGTCAAAGGTTAAAGTCTGCGTTGCAGTTGTACCCGCTGGTTTGCCATCGATAAAGTAATGTGCAGTCCACTCATTTGTCGCAGGGGCCGCCGACTTTACAAAATACTGGGTTAACACATGCTCAGTACCAAGTGAGTCGTAAACTTTACCTGATTGCGAATAGTTATACATATCAGGCTTGATATTGGCAGGGTCAAATGCGCTAGCAGGTACTGGCGCATCCGCTTTTAAGTTAGCGGCAAATTCAACACTCGACGATGCTTTCGCGGGTAATGTACCGGTGCCGACCTTTAGATCCGAAATAACACCGCTTAACAGTGCGCCATTGGCATCCACAGGATAACCTTGTAAACGCGCACCACTACTGGTTTCAATATAATTGCTCGCATTACGAACAAACGAGCCTGCACGCGTATAAGATGTTTCACCGCCATTATTTAATACAAAGAAACCACGACCAGAGATCGCAAGATCCATTGCACGGCCAGTATTAACGACATCGCCATCGCGATCAAAGTTACTTGAAATCGCAGCAACTTCCACACCGCCAGCAGAACCACCACTGTAAACAGCAGAGAACTCTGCACGACCTGATTTAAAACCCGAGGTATTTACATTGGCAATATTTTGCGAAATAACATTCAACTGCTCATTAGTAGAACGAAGCCCTGACAAACCGATACTATAAGACATTTTAAACCCTTAACTTATTGTTTTACCAAATTCAGAAATAGAGAACAGCGAGACACTGCCCATACCTGCAATTGACAGTTGAATATCAGAACCTGTTTTTGGCAAGCTGATTTTTTCAACTTCTCTTGATAATAGAGGTGCGCCATTTAATACTTGGCTACCCATTCTAACTTCAACATCGAACACATAACTGCCTTCATCTAGTGCTGGTACTTCGAATGCAATATCGCCAGACTCAGGGTATTTCCAAATTTGTGTATTAATAACCTTACCGTTCAAATCTTTTACAGTCAGTGTAACTTCATCAGCCGCACTATCGAGACGGATAACACCGCTTGGTTGTTCACCTTGCTTGGCAGCAATGCCAGTAGATGGGACTAACACTGTGGTACCAATTAAGGCTGTGCTCTGTAGTACTTGTTGGGTGTAGAGCATTTCTGCTTGACCAGCTTGACCAGCACGTAACCCCTCAATCCCTTCAACCATAGAAAACTGGGCCAGTTGGCTGACATACTCAGCACCATCTAGCGGATTAAGCGGGTCCTGGTTTTTAATTTGCGCAACCATCATCTGTAAAAATTCATTTTTCAAGCCCAAAGCACTATTGGCTGTAACCTCAGACGTCTGAGCTGGGTTCGTTCTATTACTATTATTTATTGGATTCATAACCACTATCCTTGCCCAAGTCTTAATAGACTTTGTTGCATGCTATTGACACGGCGCATGACCTCAGCTGAACTCTCAAAACTACGAGATGCCGACATCATGTCAGCCATTTCAGCCACCGCATTCACATTAGAATAAAAAACGTAACCATCGTTATTTGCGAGTGTATGCTCAGGCTCATATCGACGTTCAATAGCTTGTTGTGATTGAGTAACACCAAGCATATTAACGCTTGCTCCCGTCACCTCTAAAGTTTCTTGACTCGTTTGATAAACAGTCGCAAAGATCGGCTTCAACGCATGATATGCTTCTTTTTCGCTGCTTGCTGCTGAGTTCACATTCGCTAAATTTGAGGCGACTGTATTCAAACGTAATATCTGGCTTCGCATACCACTGCCAGCAATTTCATAGATATTATTAAATGACATAATTAGCGTCCATCGATTACTTTTTGAAGTCCTTGAATACGCATATTTAAGAACGTTAAACTACTTTGGAAGTTCATCGCATTGTTATTAAATTTTGCTTGTTCGATACCTAACTCAGCAGTATTACCGTCTTTTGAAGCTTGAAATGGCACACGATATAGACTATGCATTTCTAATTCTGGTAATCTACCGCCTGTTGATTGATTTAATTGTGTTTCTAAATTTATCAGCACTGACTTGAAATCATAATCGCGGGCCAGATAACCCGGAGTATCAACATTGGCTAAGTTACCAGCTAAAATCTCACTGCGTTGAACGCGCGCTTGTAAAGCGTAAGGATGAATTCCCAGTGCTTTATCAAAATTTATTGCCATGAACTGTGATTCCTAATGGTTTGTTATCATAAACTTAAGCAATATTCACACCACAAATTGAAGGGCTTTAAAACAATGACTTACAATGTAAATAGACAAAAAAGGGAAGTAGGAACGGAAGTGCAACTTCCCCTAAGGAAGTTACTGATATTAACTATTCTGTGGTCACTGAGTAACAGCGTGTCTGCGCATTTATTTAAGCAACAGGTTGAACAAGATATTAAACACTATAGCCAGCAACAAAACTGGCTAAATTATGATGCTGAGGTCCTCATCTGGCTACCGAATAAAGCAAATCACTTGCCTGCCTGTAAAGACACAGTGCAATATCAACGGACAACACCAAATAATGCACCGATTGGTCGAGTCAATTATTTAATATCTTGTACACAGCCAAGCTGGAAGGTCCGCGCGCATGCTAAAGTAAAAATAGGCTTAGAAGTGTGGCATGCTAAAACAGACATTAACCCCAATCAGATACTAAAAAAACAACATATTCAGTTACAACGGGGAGTAATAAGCCGTCACACCCAGCGTTTTATCACCAGCTCACAACAATTAGTCAATCAACGAGCTAAACGCCGAATTAGGTCAGGTAAAATAATCTTACCAAGTCAATTACAGCAACGTCTGTTAGTCGAGCGTAAGGATGAAGTCATAATCAGGGCCGGTTCAGGCGGTTTTGTAGTATCAATGAAAGGAAAAGCCCTGCAGAATGGTCAATTAGGTGATAAAATCTATATTAAGAACTTGTCATCAGGGAAAAAAATTCAGGCTAAAATCATTGCATCAGGCGTTGTTGAAACTTTATTTTAGTTTATTTTCCATTTAGCATTACAGTTACACTCTGTTTGTGTCGCTTAACTATAATAACCGGATAATTGTAGGTACGAAAACAGCATGAAAATAACCAATAGCATTAATGGTCACGCAATGGCTAAAGCCGTATCAAGCGCAACTAAAGTAACCACTGATACTGCAGTTCAAGGTTTGAAACAAACCACTGAAGTGAATCGAAAAGCCGATAACTTTGTTAATATCAGCAATAAGTTAGCACCGACTTCGGATATAGACATGGATAAAGTGAACCGCATTTCGGCACTACTTAGAGAAGGTAAACTAAGCTTAGATTTAGACATACTGACTGATAGTATTATTGAGATGCACCGTCGATGAGTCAAGTTCGTCAATTTATCATCGCTTTAATTTCAGGCCTAAAGGCAGATATTAAAAATTACTCACGATTCCATGAATTACTGCACAAACAGCACAACCTGATGCAGCAACATAACAGTGAAGCACTCATCACGTTAAATCAAGATCATAGTATATTAATAGAAACAATTAGTAAGCACGCTATACGCCGTAAACAACTTATGTGTCATATTGGTGTTACTGCTGATAATGCGGGTATGGAAAAAATACTGGCCGCACTCGATGCGCAATCTGGCCCTCAAGTCGCCATATTATGGGATAAATTAAAGCAGCTAACTCACCACTGCCACGACCAGAATGAAGTGAATGGTCAATTACTCGCATTACAATTCGAACTATTAAATAAAGTCTTACATATTCAACCGCAAGATGAGTATTCACCCAATACCGCCGGTGAATACTAAGTTAATCTCGATTCCGTAAAAAAACCTGTATAGCTAGTTCATCATTTTGAAATTGTTCAGCTATATCTTGTGCTAACTGCGCCTTAGATTCACGCCTCCTGAGCACGGATTCAAAACCTTTAACCTGCCCAATTTTCTGGCTGATAAGCGTGTTCTGGCGTAATAGGTCCGCTTCATGTAGATCAATTTCAAACTGTTGGTTATCAATCAAACCGTCAACTTGATTTCGCATCGACTGCATATTTTGTAAATGCAATACTTGGCTATCGCCATTATTTGCAGTTAAGGCTTGCTGGTAAGTCGCTAATTGAGATATTTGATATTTTTTGCGCTGCAGTTGTTCATTAAACTGTACTCGCTGCGCCGATAATGCATCTAGTTTTTTTTGTTCTATACCAATTAATCTATTTAGCATGCTCATTATCCATCAGATCTATCAATTGATTCATACTATCGCTTAGCCCACTTTTCTCATCGAGGCCCTGCTGTAAAAATGCAGCAATCGCAGGAAACTTCTGTACAGCATAATCTACTTGTATATCCTTGCCGGGTTGATAACCACCTAACGGGATCAGTTCTTTTATTTGTTGATAACTGCTGTATAGTTTTTTTAGTTTGAGCGCATGCGCGAGATAATCTTTTGTCACTACTTGCGGCATAACACGACTAATCGATGCACTAATATCAATGGCCGGATAATGTCCTTGTTCAGCGAGATCACGGCTAAGCACGATATGACCATCTAAAATAGCGCGAGCGGCATCAGCAATAGGTTCTTGCTGGTTATCGCCTTCGACCAGTACAGTATAGATAGCAGTCATGCTACCACTACCAAGTCCATTACCTGCGCGTTCAACTAATTGGGTGAGTAGACTGAATACGGAAGGCGGATAACCTTTCGTTACCGGAGGCTCTCCCATCGCTAAACCAATCTCACGCTGCGCTTGCGCATAGCGGGTCAAAGAATCCATTAATAATAAAACGTGCTTACCTTGATCACGGAAATGCTCAGCTAAACGATGACAAACTTGTGCCGCACGCAAGCGCATCAGAGCGGTAGAATCCGCTGGAGCTGCAACAACAATCGCGCGTTTTAGGCCTTCCTCACCTAAACTATGTTCTATAAATTCACGTACTTCCCGACCGCGTTCACCAATAAGCCCAACAATAATAATGTCAGCTTCGGTATAACGAGTCATCATGCCTAATAACACACTTTTCCCGACACCTGAGCCGGCAAAAAGACCTAAACGCTGCCCTTTACCGGGTGTTAACACCGCGTTAATACAGCGAATGCCGACATCAATGGGTTCAGATATAGGTTGACGACTAAGTGGGTTATTTGGCAAAGAAAAGAGGGGGATCGACTCACCAGTAATGGCTGGCAGGCCATCAAGCGGTTGCAGTAGTCCATCAACAACCCGGCCTAATAATTGTTCGCCAACAACAATTTTTTCAATACCACTTTGTGGTGAAACCCTCGCACCCGAAAACAAGCCCACGGCATGTTGAAGTGGCATTAAATAACTAATATCTCTGTTGAAACCAACCACTTCAGCAACTAAACTGCCATTGTTTAGCGTTTCAATAAAGCAACGCTGACCGATAAAAAGTCGACAACCCGTCACTTCGAGTGTCAAACCATTAATACGCACAAGTCGCCCATAAACTTTTGCGACAGCACCGGCATCAATACTTTCCACCGCCTGAATCAACCGCTCTTTTAAGGCTTCATTCATCGCCGAGTTCCCCTTGTAACATCAAAATTGGACTAGTTAGCGTCTGTCATTGACTGATTCATAGATTCCATACACTGCTGAAAACGTTCTTCGGTATCAACTGAAATCTCCTTATCTGAACTCTTAATATAGCTATCTCCGACAGCTAATTCCTCATCAACTTCCAGTGCCCAACCATTCAAGTCTAAGATACCGAGGTCTTTAAGGCGTTTTTTATCATCTACATTTAAAAAGATACGTACTTTGTCAATATCATCGGCAAACACTTGGATTGCTTCTTCAACAAGATTTAACACTTGCTTAGGGTTTAACGTCAGTTCGGCACGAATAACTTGGCGAGATACTTGTCCGACTAAATCGGCAATCAGTTCTTGTTGAACAACGAGCTTATGCTTAGCTAATTCATCGACTTTTTTCTGCACTGTTGAAAGCTGAGTAATGGCATCTTTAAATAACTGCGCGCCTTTAATTTGGCCTTCCGCAATACCTTGCATAAGACCCGTATTATACCCTTCTTGACGACCATCAACTAAACCTTGCTGCAAGCCACGCTCAACACCTTCCTTATGTCCTTCTTCCAAGCCCTGCTGAAATTCTTGCTCCACATTAGGTGATATGTCATCCACAGCGCCGAGGGTCGCACCGCCACCAACACGATATGGCGGAAATACATGCCGTCGATAACTGATGTTATTGGCTTTAATAATTTGAGCTGAGTTCATTAGCTAACCACTTGTTCTTCGAATAATTGTAACTGTAACTCACCACTTTCAAAGAGCTTACGGGCGATAGCCATAATCTCTTTGCGTGAAACTTCTATTTTACTCAACGGCATAGGACCCAAACGTTGAATTTCAGCATTAAGCGCTTCAGCCATACGTTTTGGCAATGCTTCTTCAATTCTATTGATAATTGATTTATCCGCACCTTTCAACGCTGTGGCGAAAACCTCATTAGGAACGGCTTCAATAAGCGCTTGCAGAATATCTAATGGCTGTCGTCCAAGAATCATAAAGTTGAACATGTTATCTCTAATCGCATTCGCTGTATCAACGTTATGCATCTCAACTAATTCAATTAAGTTAGCTTTATCGCCACTATAACGATTAAGGATATTCGCCGCTTGACTGCTGCCATCAACTTTAGCACCCGACTGTTCAGCAACAAAATCAATACAAAGTTGTAGTGTGACTCTTAAATCACTGATTACATGATCACTGATGTTTTCTAAATTAGCGATACGATAGATCAATTCATCATGAGACTCTAAGGGTAAATGTTTTAGCACCGCATTGGCTGTATCAGGTGATAAAAATGCCAACATAACCGCTTGCATTTGCAAGTGTTCATGACGGAAAAAACGTGCTAAAACATCCGCTGGTAACCACTGTAAGCGCTGAATATCATTCGACATTACATCACCATAAATGGAATCTAACATGCCACTAGCCAGTTTTCGTCCAAGCGCCATATCTAATGATTTCTCAAGATATTCGCGAGATGCTCTACTTATTCCACTTTGCTGAGTATATTGTTCAAAAAATTGTTGTAAAATTTGCTGAGCATCAATACTTGATACATTACTGAGGCGAGCCATTGCCATTGACACATCTTTAACTTCTTCAGGTTCCATCAATCGCAATATTTTTGCAGCTGATTCTTCACCCATGCTTAACAGTAAAACAGCGGCTTTATCTCTTTCACTAAACGCTGTAGTCATATCATTACGACTCATTCTGACTCCCTCCGTTAGACTTAACCCAGCCTTTCAATACTTCCGCAACACGAACAGCTTCTTTATCTGCTAAAATTTGTAGGTGATTTAATTGCACACTAAACTCACTTCCTGGGGCTGGTAAAGCGGGTATTTCAACTGATGTCAACTCAGTCATATTGACCAGCTTACTTGCCTTACTGAGCTCATCTGGCTTAATATCAGTGCTTAAGCTATTCGTTTTAGCGTCACTTGTTTGTTCTGTCGACGCAAGCGCAGCATTTTCTGTTGGTCGTGATTGACTAACAAAGTGTTTAATTAACGGTCTGATTACAAATATAATTAACGCTAAGCCGAGGATTGTAATAACGATATAGCGCAAGTACGCTTGTATTACATCCATCTGCCACCAAGGTAACGCTTCAAACGTTATTTCAGGAACAGCGATAAAATCATAACCAGAAATATTTAACTGATCGCCACGACTAGCAACGATACCAATAGCATTTTTTATCGTGATAGATATTTTAGCTAACTCTTGATCACTCCAACCTTCTTTACCCGTTGCTATTTTATTATTCAAAATAACAGAAACACTCAAGTTATTAATACGACCAAATTCATATTTTTTATGCATCACAGAGCGACCAACAGCATATTCTTTGCTGTAATCATTACGCTTAGTTATCATCGATAATGCCGCTTCACTCGATGCTGTTTCTTCACCTTTCTTTGCCACTTTTTTGATTGGTGGTAAATTTGATAACGAACCTGGAATACCAACAGCATTGACATCGCCAGAAACTTGTTCACGTATATTTTCCTTTGTTAATACAGTTTCAGGGCTCACCGTCTCTATCGTCTCTTCGACTTCATTGAAATCTAAATCTGCGGTTAGTTGTATTCTAAAATTTTCAGCACCAACAAGTGGGTATAACAGATCACTTATTCGACTAATTAACCGTGCTTCGAGATCATGTTTAAATGTAACCAGTTGCGTGGCCACTTGGCCGCGATTACTCGACTGACTACCGGATAAGGTTAATAATCTACCCGCCTGATCGACCACTGAAATATTATCGGGCTTCATATTTATGACACTGCTCGCGACTAAATTAATGATCGCGGTAACTTGCCCTTGAGAAAGTTCTCGACCGGGTTGCAAATCAAGCATGACCGACGCCGAAGCCGAAGCCTCATCACGTCCAATAAACAGTGTGCGCTCAGGTAACGCCAAATGTACACGCGCATTACGAACAGCATCGATAGTGATAATCGATAATGCTAACTCGCCCTCAAGTGCAAAACGATAGCTTTTAGACTCCATAAACTGACTAGTGCCCAGTCCCATTTTACCTTCAAGACCCCCCATCCCCATCGGGATGTTCTTTTTGACACCCAGCGCAGCCAACGCCATGCGTAATTGAGCTAGTTGACTCTTCGCGACTAAAATTTGTCCCGACTCGGTATCTAACTGAAAATCAGCTTTTTGTTGCTCTAACAGCTCAAGGATATTGGCTTTATCATACATTTCTTGTTTCCCATATATGGGAACATACTGCTCAGCAGTCCATAACGAGGCCACAATAGCAGCAGCAATAAGGCTCGATAGCAACCCGATTAAAAATAAAGACCTAAATCGATAAAGTTTGTCGCGGGTTAGTTTCAACCCTGATCGCATGTTCTTTATCACGTTTCCATTACCTGCACCTGGGCTTTTGATAAGACCTCTTTCTTGAGATAAAATTTCCACACTAGCCCCTACAACGGTATACGCATAATATTATCAAAACCGGTCATCAACTTATTTCTAACTTGCATTAATACCGAAAAACTTAACTGTGCTTTTTTTGCCATGACCATCGCACCAACTAAGTCATCACTACGGCCTGAATCGACAGCTGACATCATGCCATTAGCTTTTAACTGCTGCTGATTAACATCACTGATCATCATTTTCATTGTCTGGTTAAATGACACAGCTTGATGAGTACCTAATGGATTACCTGCAATTTCATTACCAGCTTGAAGCTTCATTAGCTCCATTTTATTCATCAAATTAATTGATTGGGTATTTGCTTCGATTTTCATATTAATTACCACCAGTTAAATTGCTATACCTTGCTCTCGCATTGCTACCATTTTGTAACGCAACGCTCTCGTGGTTACACCTAGTGCTGCAGCGGTTTTCATTCTATGCCCTTTAAATTGTTTTAATGTATCTAAAACATATTGGTACTCTGCCCTTTTTTTAGTTGATTCCAATCCTTCAGATTGGTGAATAATTTTCAGCGCCGTTTTCTTTTCATTTAACTGCGCTGGCAGCATTAAATCTGCCACTTGTATTTCCATACCTCGAGCAATAATGAGAGCCCGTTGAATTACATTTTCTAATTCACGAACATTACCAGGCCAAGCATGTCCTAATAACATCAATGTGGCAGCACTACTCATGAAATAATTAGGCGTTGGCGCATACTTACGAATGAAGAACTCCGCGAGAGGCAGGATGTCATCTTTACGCTCTCTCAACGCCCCGCATTGCAAAGGTAATACATCTAATCGGTAATACAAATCTTGACGGAACAGACCTTTTTCAACGGCCTCTTGCAAATTTTTATTTGTTGCAGCGATAATACGAATATTAAGCTTGATTTTTTTATTACTACCGAGCCGTTCAACTTCACGTTCCTGAATCACTCGCAGTAACTTAGCTTGTAATTGCAATGGAATTTCAGCAATTTCATCTAACATGATGGTGCCATTATTGGCGAGTTCAAACTTCCCCACCAGCTCACTCGTTGCACCGGTATAGGCCCCCTTTGTATGACCAAATAGCATGGCTTCAATCATCGATTCAGGCATGGCTGCGCAATTGAAAGCCACAAACGGCCCATCTGCACGCGGAGAATGTGTGTGAATATAGCGAGCCAACAACTCTTTACCAGTGCCCGATTCGCCTCGGATCAATACAGTTGCATCGGTTTGTGCAGCACGATGTGCGAGTTGCACAACCTGACGGCTTTCAGCCGAACAAAGAATAAAATCATCCATTGGTTTGCGTAAGCTCTCAGCTCGCTTTATCGCTTTAATCAACTGGTAATCAGAGAATGGTTTCAGTAAATAATCCGCAGCACCTACTACGATCGCCTCAGCAGCAAGTTCACATTGACTACTTTTCACCATTACGATGATAACGGTGTCAGGGTGATTACGAGAGAAGACATTCACAAAACTAACTAATGACATATCAGCTAATTCGGCATCGACGAGAACAACGGCTGGTGATAACGTCGAGGCATTTAATAAAGCGTCGTCAGCATTCAGACAACGATGTACGACATAGCCTTGTTGTTCTAACTCTTTGCTATCAAGTCTCGTTACTGAAGGAGATTCGAGGATCAATAACATATTATCTTGTTCATGATTAGCCGACATATTATTTACCCAACCGACGAATAATACGTAAATTCACGCGTCTATTTTTTTCACGACCAGAGGCTGTCCGATCTGATTTTAATGGGTAACGATCGCCGTGAGAGCGCACTTCCATTAGTTTTGTAGGGATACCGGCCTCCATCAGATACATATACACATCATCAGCACGTTGTTGTGATAACAATAAATTATTTACTGTATTGCCAATACTATTCGAATGTCCATCGATGAGTATTTTCGTCACTAAACCATCAAGAGATATGTATTTAACGATCGCTGCCATTTCTTGTTTTTGTTGGGTATTCAATAAATACGAGCCACCAGAATAATATAAATTCCGGTCTCTTACTTGCTCATATGAAAAAGGAGATATGTCGCGGAGACATTGATAGTAACCATCAAATACGTCACCTAGATTTACTGAGGGTAGTACTGCATGTATATTGTCGCTGTCAACATAGGTTAAGGCAATATGTCCCCAATCCCCCTGCTGCAGCTGTCGAGTAAAACTCGCAACACCGACTAAAATTTCATTTTCAAACGGCAAGGCAGGCCCTAGCCAACGAGGGTCAGGCAGTATTTTAACTCCCCAAGGTGCCTTTGAACTACCAAGCCTATAACGCTTAATTTTTTGTGTATAAATTGTGGATGTGACGTCGATAAATTCAGGATAGCCCGCTTTCTTAACAATACTAACAGTCCCTAATGTTTCAACATTCGTTGTCATTTTGCACTCAAACGAATTTGAGCTCAATTGCCATTGCACTTGGTCTAGCTCAGAAATAAAAGGTTGTGCATTCAATATTGAACAAAAAAACAAGCTGCCGGCAGCAGGCAACAAAACCTTTAGAGACATGATTCCTCACTCACTTACTTAAATCATTTACAGTACAAGATCAACCCAAATGAATACGTTGATGATGATAAGTAGCTCAATAGCGACGTTTAAGTAACACTCGATTGACTAGCTTATAAACGTAAAGAAAAAAGCAACAGATGAGGTATTTAGCGGCAAAAAGATAGATCTTCCCCCCGGAGTTAATATTTTCAAAAAATATAAACAATTTACCTTTTGGCAGTTCCACTATCTGTAATAAAAATACAGATTGGTAACTTTGCGTCCAAACCTCACGATTTGTTTGCCTTTTTACAGAGGTGCATTTAACAACATCGCAAACCATAAAGCAATTCCAAATACAAAAATATGTAAAAATATGTAAATATATGTAAATATCGATATATCGATATGATAATAAATTGATTTTCGATAAATTAAAATGAACAAACAGCATAAAATATCGGTATAATTATTAACCAAAGTACAATGTAATACCCACAAAGCAATGCCCGTGGTATTATATTAAAATAATATCGATATTTAATTTGCTATACCCCGTTAAATTAATTAGCATTTACCCTCCCCCCAAAAAAATACGCGTGAAATACTTATTTTATACGTATGTCGAACCTGACTTTCCGGTTGATTAACATGCTCAACTGGCGTCATCAAATATCATTTTAAATCTTATAGGCATTATCCATTGGAGAATTTACTATGTTGGTTGTAAAACCTACAGCGGTTAGTCCCAAAATTACAAAATCCAGTTCTAAAATTACTCTCGCTGCCGAATCAGCTGAGATTGAAAAATACGATCTACTCGGTGAACGTCGTCAGTGGACTGATTGCCTTGAAGTCATTAATGCTGATCTTTCCTTGGTTCATCGGGAAATTGAGCGCCGTCTATCTCAATTATTTAATGAATATGAATACAGAATAACGCTACAAAAATTCACTTATGAGAAGGTTAACCCTGTCGATTTAGGGACCAATATAATTTGGCTTCAAGCCCAAAATAACGCGGGTCTGAAAGTATTATTATCGATCAATAATACGATGCTATATACCCTGACAGAAATCTTTCTTGGGGCAACTAAACCGAGCAACAAAGATAACTTAGCGCAACCGAGTGATTCTGAGTATCGACTACTTAAACGCATTTTAACAATCCTGCTGGACGCATTAGATAATCAGCTTAGCCATCATCACGAATGGACTATAAGCCATACTAATCAACCAACTATAGGCGATGAGTTTATTACATCAACTATTGATTGTACGATAAAAGAGTACATGTCTAGTTGGAGAATTTGGTACCCAAAAGAATTTATTAACCAAAAACTATCAAGTAACCGTACGCTGCCTGATTATGAATTGTTAGCAGCAAAACTGGCTAACGCCGCAACGAATATACCAACTAATATCAAGGTTATTCTTGCGAAAACTCAGCTTAATCTCGTACAACTCACACAGCTAAAATCAGGTGATTTCATTATGATGGACTTACCCGAAATTGTCAGTGCCTGCACTGGTAATCATGTTATAGCTCATGGCCGAGTAGTCGTCCAATCTGGACGATTAGTAATGCAAGTAACCGATACAAACGATTAATTTTGGAGATCTAAATAATGAGTAATTTTAATGTAGAAGATATCAACCTAGATTTGGATAGTATCGATACTATCGATAGTCTGGACGATATCTTACAAGATGATAGTTCGCTTATGACGGCAGAAAATAAGCCACTAAAGAAAGATCTTAGCTTTTTTCATAATATCCCCATTGATGTAACGCTCGAAGTGGCCAGCACCAAGCTCGTCATTGGTGACTTAATGATGCTAAGCAGCGGTGCTGTTATAGAATTAGATAAGCTCGCCGATGAGCCTCTTGATCTGAAAGTTAACGGTCAACTTTTAGCCACCGCCGAAGTGGTTGTTGTCAATGGTAAGTACGGCGTTAAGTTAATTGATGTTGTAGATGATGTTGTGAGTGGATTAAAAACATGAAAAAGTTCAGTATCTACTTAGCCGTATTCTTAGCATTTATCAGTCTTGCGGCACCAGCGCATGCTGATTTAGCCTTGTTTTCTGTCAATAATGGCGGGCAATCTCAAGAATACAGTATAAAACTACAACTGTTATTACTGATGACAGCATTGAGTTTATTACCCGCTATGTTATTGATGCTGACAAGCTTCACCCGCATTATAGTTGTTCTGGCAATATTACGACAAGCTATTGGTTTACAACAAAGCCCACCCAATCGAGTACTCGTTGGTATTGCGCTAACACTAACGATACTGATCATGAGACCGGTCTGGACTCAGATACACGAGGATGCTTTCTTACCTTACGATAGCGGTAGCATTACGCTTATTGAGGCTTTAGGTAAAGCCGAGATCCCTTTGCGCACCTTTATGCTTAAACAAACTCGCGAAACCGACCTTGAACAAATGTTGAAAATTGGTAATGAACCCCCAGTAACCTCGGTTGATGATATCCCCTTTGTTGTCTTAATGCCTGCATTTGTCCTCAGCGAATTAAAAACGGCATTCCAGATTGGATTCATGCTGTTTCTTCCATTTTTAGTCATCGATCTTGTCGTCGCAAGTGTGCTAATGGCTATGGGCATGATGATGCTATCGCCACTTATTATTTCTTTGCCTTTCAAACTTATGATATTTGTTTTGGTTGATGGTTGGTCCATGACGATCGGTACATTAACCGCTAGTTTTGGAGGCTAGTTATGACTCCTGAACAGGTCGTATCGTTGATGGGCTTAGCTGTTAACACTATTATTGCCATGGTGTCTGTATTAGTGATCCCTGGATTAATTGTCGGCTTAATTGTCAGTGTTTTTCAAGCCGCAACACAAATTCAAGAGCAGACGTTAAGCTTTTTGCCAAAATTAATCGTCACTTTATTAATGGTTACATTTGCAGGTCATTGGCTGTTAGCACAAGTTAAAGCGCTTTTTGATTATATGT
Organism: Moritella yayanosii; assembly: GCF_900465055.1. Taxonomy (NCBI): domain Bacteria; kingdom Pseudomonadati; phylum Pseudomonadota; class Gammaproteobacteria; order Alteromonadales; family Moritellaceae; genus Moritella; species Moritella yayanosii. Next base: position 2,224,773 of record NZ_LS483250.1, read on the forward strand.
TTTTAAATATCCCAGGGTTAATCGGTTAGCTATGCTTAACTTTTCTAGCATCGAATTAATGCTCATTATTGGTAAAATATGGTGGCCGTTCTTTCGCATTATTTCAGCATTATGGCTATTACCTATATTTGGTGATACCCGCATTACACCAAGTGTGCGTATTTTGTTTGCTTTAACTTTAGCTATTTTAATAGCTCCAGTGGTACCCATCGTTGACAACATCAATCCTTTTTCTTTAGGTAGTATCATTTTAGCTTTAGAACAGATCTTGTTTGGACTATTTTTTGGTCTCAGCTTAACGATGCTATTTGCAATGATGAAATTGATTGGTGAAATACTTTCAATGCAAATGGGCTTATCGATGGCCGTAATGAATGATCCAAGCAGTGGTGGTAGTTCTCACGTTAACTCTCATTTACTGACTATTTTTGCTACGCTGTTATTTTTGAGTTTCAATGGCCATTTAATTGTCTTAGATATTCTAGTTGAAAGTTTTACGACTTGGCCAATCGGCTCTTCTATTTATTTATTAAATATTGATATAATTTTAAAACTTGTCAGTTGGATGTTTATGGCCGCACTCATGTTAGCCATGCCTGCTATTGTCGCCATGCTGTTAGTTAATATCACCTTTGGTGTCATGAACCGAAGTGCACCGTCTTTAAACGTTCATTCATTAGGTTTCCCGATGGGCATGTTGTTGGGCATCATCTGTTTAGGCCTGGTATTTCGTGTCATTCCCAACCGTTTCTTTGATTTTTCGGTATTTATTCTCGAACAAATGCGATTCATTTCTGGGGGATTAAATGTCTGACAGTTCAACGCAAGATAAAACCGAAGAACCCACCCAGAAAAAACTAGATGATGCTAAAAAAGAAGGTCAAATAGCACGTTCAAAAGAGCTTGCTACTGCGGGTTTAATCTTAATAAGTGGCTCTAGTTTGAGTTGGTTCGCCCCCTCTTTTAGTGCGTTTTTTAGTGCCTTATTTACCATTCAAATGCAGCTTACCCGAGAGGTCACTCGCGACCCTCAATATATGGTCGTTATGTTGGGCGAAGCCATCATCAACATGCTCAAAGTATTAATTCCGTTTATTTTGGTATTAAACTTAACCACATTTTTGCTCGGTATAATGCCCGGTGGATTGATCTTTGTATTAAAAAATATTCAGCCCAAAATAAGTAAAATGAACCCTATTTCAGGGTTGAAACGCATGGTATCTAAAGACACCATCATTGAACTTATCAAGTCCATATTAAAAATTTCGCTTATTAGTTTCACCTTGTATAAAGTGCTCAGTTTACATTGGCATGAATTGGCTGCAATGGCGCAAATGCCGCTCTTGAACGTCCTTAACAATGCCATGTATATCATGTCTATCACCCTCTCTTTTATGGGTGCGGCTTTATTAATCGTTGCTGCAATCGACTTACCTTACCAAAAATGGTCGATGAATAAAAAGCTGAAGATGAGTAAACAAGAAATAAAAGATGAACATAAAGGCGCAGAGGGAAACCCCGAAATAAAACAAAAAATCAAGCAAATCCAACGCCAAATGAGCCAAAAAAGAATTGATTCAGCCGTCCCGACAGCAGACTTTATTATTGTGAATCCCACTCACTATGCTGTTGCAGTTAAATACGATGCGGCGCGTAGTCAAGCACCATTTATTGTGGCTAAAGGTGTTGACACCATGGCCCTCCGGATCAAAGAAATTGCCGAAAGTCATGATTTAGACATAATTGAAGCACCTGAATTAACGCGTGCTATTTATCACTCAACACAAGTTGACCAAGAAATACCCGCACAATTATATACCGCTGTCGCGTACATTCTAACGCATATAATGCAACTGAGTGCATACCGCAAAGGGCGTGGAAAACAGCCAAATACATTACCCAACTTTGAAATACCAGCAACGTTAAAACGTTAATTAAAGAGGTTATTCGTGAACTGGAACACCATAAAAAATATTAAAGTAAGTGTACCGATATTCTTACTCGCAGTCCTCGCAATGGTGATGCTGCCATTGCCAGCATGGATACTCGACAGCTTATTTACCTTCAACATTGTACTCTCAATACTCGTACTCTTAGTTGCGGTATCAGCAAAGCGTCCGCTGGATTTTTCTGTCTTTCCTACCGTGTTATTACTTGCAACATTATTACGATTAACGCTTAACGTCGCGTCAACCCGAATGGTATTACTACACGGCCATGAGGGTCCCGATGCTGTGGGTAAAGTAATCCAAGCGTTTGGTGAAGTTGTTATCGGCGGTAATTACGTTGTTGGTATGGTGGTCTTTATTATCTTAATGATCATCAATTTCGTTGTTATCACTAAAGGTGGAGAGCGCATTGCTGAAGTGTCAGCTCGTTTTACACTTGATGCGCTACCTGGTAAACAGATGGCTATCGATGCCGATCTCAATGCCGGCATTATCGATAAGGATCAAGCGAAAATCCGTCGTGCCGATGTTTCTCATGAAGCTGATTTTTATGGTTCGATGGACGGTGCCAGTAAATTTGTAAAAGGGGATGCAATTGCGAGTATGATGATCCTTTTCATTAACCTGATCGGTGGCTTGGCCATTGGTGTATTCCAAAATGATTTAAGTGTTACCGATGCTTTTCAACGTTTTGCATTGCTCACTATTGGTGATGGATTAGTTGCACAAATCCCGTCGCTATTATTAGCAACAGCCGCTGCTATTATCGTGACGCGTGTTAATAATGATGATGGTGAGCTATCGGGCCAGATTGGCCGCCAACTTTTAGCTAACCCAAGTGTCATTTATACCTCAGCAATCGTCATGCTGATACTTGGTCTCGTTCCGGGTATGCCAACATTTGTATTCTTAGTCTTCGCGGCTGTACTTGCTCTCGTGGGTTGGAAACAAAAAGACCACTTAACAGATCACGCGCCAATTCAGCAAGCAGAAAAAATAGTTGAATCATTAACAAAAAGAGATGAACCGCTGAAATGGAGTGACTTACCGATTATCGATTGCTTGTCTATTGAACTTGGCTATCAGCTCGTTTCATTAGTAGATCAAGAACAAGATGGTGAATTACTCAATCGTATTCGAGGTATTCGCAAAACCAACTCTGAAAAAATGGGTTTCTTAATACCAGAAGTGCGTATAAAAGATAACCTAACATTAAAACCGAGTGAATATCGCATTAAACTCAATGGAGCCAAAGTCGCAGAAGCTTCTGTTAAACATGACCAGTTACTTGCGATAAAATCAGGTGAAATATTTGGTACCTTAGACGGTGAGATAACACGTGATCCAGCTTACAACATGGAAGCAGTTTGGATCTCTCCAAACATGAAATCAAAAGCGCTCAATCTCGGTTATTCTGTGGTTGATTGTCCAACGGTCATTGCCACACACGTTAGTAAAATAATTCGTGACAACTTGGCTGAGATATTTGGTTATAATGAAAATGAAGCGCTAATGGAAAGACTCCAAAGTTTATCGCCAAAACTCAGCGATAATTTGGAGAAAGCACTAACAAATAATGATCAACTTAAAGTTTTCCGCCAGTTACTCCGAGAGCAAGTGCCGTTAGTTGATATTGCGAATATTGCGACCACTATTATTGATTCAGCTGAAACGACCAAAGACCCTATTTTATTAAGTTCTGATATTCGTTGCACCTTAAAACGTAGTCTGATCACACTCGCTATTGGCGATAGAACCAAACTGAATACCTTTACCCTTGCTGATGAATTAGAACAAACGCTGCTTACAGCATTAAACCAATCTCAGCAAGAAGCTAAAACCGCAATAGATAGCTTCCCAATAGATCCAAGTTTATTAAGTAAATTACAACAAAAAATGCCGACAGTAAAAGAACAATTACAACAAAATGGTCATCCCGCCACCCTATTAGTGACACCGCAACTGCGTCCATTACTTGCACGCTATGCACGATCGTTTGCTAAAGGATTATCGGTTTTATCTTACAATGAAATACCTGAACATATTCAGGTTGATGTTGTGGGAACCTTGGGATAATTAATGTCGCGTTATTCGGATAACTAAACTGCGCCCGTTACCTGAATGGATCCGATACCGACTCCCAACAACCTTAGCATTTCATTGCAAACTAAATATCAGCCAATAAAAAAGCAGCCCGAGAGCTGCTTTCATATTCATATCAGTATTTACTGCTTAACTACTTACTTAACTACTTACTTAACTAGGTGAGGATTATTCCCACTCAATTGTTGCAGGTGGCTTACCAGATACATCGTAAACTACTCGAGAAATACCATCAATTTCATTAATGATACGGTTTGATACATGACCGATCAAATCATACGGAAGATGTGACCAACGCGCGGTCATAAAGTCGATTGTTTCAACACAGCGTAGTGCGACTACCCAATCGTATTTACGGCAATCACCCATTACACCGACAGAGCGTACCGGTAAAAACACCACAAATGCTTGGCTTACTTTATGGTAAAGATCCGCTTTATGTAACTCTTCAATGAAGATAGCGTCAGCACGACGTAATAGGTCGCAATACTCTTTCTTCACTTCACCAAGTACACGCACACCTAGACCTGGCCCAGGGAATGGGTGACGGTAAAGCATGTCGTATGGTAGACCTAATTCAAGACCAATCTTACGCACTTCATCTTTAAATAATTCACGTAATGGCTCAATAAGACCCATTGCCATATCGTCAGGTAAACCACCGACGTTATGGTGTGATTTAATCACGTGTGCTTTACCGTTTTTGGTCGCTGCAGATTCGATAACATCAGGGTAGATAGTACCTTGTGCTAACCATCTGGCATTGGTTAATTTCTTTGATTCTTCATCAAATATTTCAACAAATACACGGCCGATAATTTTACGCTTAACTTCAGGATCATGTTCGCCAGCCATTTGATCTAGAAAACGATCTTCAGCTTTTACGTGAACAATTTTCAACCCAAAACGATCACCAAACATATCCATTACTTGCTGACCTTCGTTTAAACGAAGCAAACCATTATCAACAAATACACAAGTCAGTTTATCGCCGATGGCACGTTGTAATAACATCGCAACAACAGATGAATCAACACCACCAGATAGACCTAAGATAACTTCATCATCACCGATCTGCGCTTTCATACGTGCAATTGCATCATCGATGATTGAGCTTGACGTCCAAAGTCCATCACAGCCACAGATATCTTTCGCAAAGTGCGCAAGCATACGCTCACCTTGACGAGTATGTGTTACTTCTGGGTGAAATTGCACACCGTAAAAACGTTTCTCTTCATTTGCCATCGCAGCAAACTCACAAGTCGCGGTATTAGCAACCGTTACAAAACCTTCAGGGATAGCAGCAACTTTATCACCGTGGCTCATCCATACGTCTAATAGTGCTTTACCAGAATCCGATACCGCATCTTCGATAGACTTGAACAGCGCAGAAGGCGTTTGCATCTCGATTTGTGCATAACCAAATTCGCCTTCGCCTGTCCCTTTAATGACTTTGCCACCAAGTTGCTCAGACATTGTTTGCATACCATAACAGATACCCAGTACAGGTACGCCTGCGTTGAATACATATTCAGGAGCTCGTGGTGAACCCGCTTCTGTTACGCTTTCTGGGCCACCAGCAAGGATAATACCGTTTGGATTGAATTCACGGATTGCCGCTTCATCTACGTCCCATGTCCATAATTCACAGTAAACCCCGATTTCACGGATACGACGCGCGATTAGCTGCGTATATTGAGAACCAAAGTCCAGGATTAGGATTTTTTGTTCATGAATATTTGTGGTCATTAAAGATATTCCTGTAAATATATTTAGTCGTTATGTTTGTAATAATAGTAAGAGGAGACACTTGCCTCCTCTTACATTATCAGTTTCTAACTATCTGTTCAGCTAAGCTAGCTTAGTTTGAACGGTAGTTTGGCGCTTCTTTAGTCATGATCACATCGTGAACATGGCTTTCTGTGATGCCAGAACCGGTGATACGAACGAATTCAGCTTTGGTGTTCATCTCATGGATAGTTGCACAACCAGTTAGACCCATTGAAGAACGAATACCACCCATTTGTTGATGGATGATTTCTTTCAATTTGCCTTTATAAGGAACACGGCCTTCAATACCTTCTGGTACTAATTTGTCAGCTGCGTTTTCTGATTGGAAGTAACGGTCAGATGAACCCTTAGACATAGCGCCTAATGAACCCATACCACGGTAAGATTTGTATGCACGACCTTGGTAAAGTTCAACTTCACCCGGTGCTTCTTCAGTACCAGCGAACATAGAACCAACCATCACACATGATGCACCAGCAGCAAGTGCTTTGGCGATATCACCAGAGAAACGGATACCACCATCAGCGATAACTGGAATACCAGTACCTTCTAATGCCGTTACAGCGTCATTGATTGCCGTAATTTGCGGCACACCAACACCAGTAACGATACGGGTAGTACAGATTGAACCAGGGCCGATACCTACTTTCACACAGCTAACGCCAGCGTCAACTAATGCCAGAGCACCAACGCCAGTTGCAACGTTACCACCGATAATTTCTAAATCAGGGTATGCCGCGCGTGTTTCTTTAATGCGGTTTAAAACACCTTGAGAATGACCGTGAGATGAATCAATTAATAATACATCCACGCCCGCTGCTACTAATGCGTCGATACGTTCGGCAGTAGAACCACCAGCACCTACAGCAGCACCTACACGTAAACGACCTAATTCGTCTTTACATGCATTTGGTTTTTTCTCAGCTTGTTTAAAATCTTTAACTGTGATCATACCCGTTAGTTTAAAGTCTTCATTTACTGCAAGTACTTTTTCAATACGGTGTTTGTGCATAAGACCAAGTACTTCTTCACGAGGAGCATCTCGTCCTACTGTCACTAAACGATCTTTCGGTGTCATCACAGATTCAACTAGGGCAGTTAAATCATCAACAAAACGTACATCACGACCAGTAATGATACCCACTAGGTCATTGGCTTCGGTTACTACAGGAAAGCCAGCAAAACCGTATTGCTTAGCGAGTTCAGCAACCGCAGCAATAGTCATATCAGGTTTTACAGTAACGGGCTCAGCAACAATACCACTTACATATTTTTTAACTAAACGTACTTCCGCTGCTTGGCGTTCAATAGACATATTTTTGTGAACGAAACCAATACCACCTTCTTCAGCTAACGCGATCGCTAAACGGCCTTCAGTTACTGTGTCCATCGCAGCAGCAAGCATAGGGATATTTAGTTGGATGTTTTTTGTTAGTTGAGTTTTGAGGTCAGCATCGTTCGGTAAAATAGTTGAATGAGCAGGTACAAGTAGTACGTCATCAAAGGTAAGGGCTTCTTTGGCAATTCTTAGCATGGGCAATATCTCACCTTGTATAAGGTATAAAATGGACGACATATTTGGTATAAATATTGCGGACGAATTATATTGATAGTTAGGTGGGAAAGCAAATTATATTTCAACTTTTTTTAGTTGTCATTGATCTTAATGCCCTTTAAAAAGCAAAGCTGCTACAATGTCTCGACAATGGTGCCGACGCAATTACACCTAATTTTAACTGCTTAACGCTTAGAGAGCCTTATTTTGAACAATGCCAATATTTATACCGTGACTCATTTAAATGCCAGCGTTAGGCAATTGCTCGAATCAGAGATGGGGACACTGTGGTTAACCGGTGAGATCTCCAACTTTGTCGCCCCGGCATCTGGGCATTGGTATTTATCCCTCAAAGATAGTCGTTCACAAGTTCGCTGTGCCATGTTTAAAGGCAATAACCGTCGGGTGACATTCCGCCCAGCCAACGGCCAGCAAGTATTAGCCAAAGTACGCGTGACTATGTATGAGCCGCGGGGGGAATATCAGTTAGTCATTGAATCATTAAGCCCAGCGGGCGATGGCTTATTACAACAGCAATATGAACAGTTAAAGGCATCATTAGACGCACAAGGTTATTTTGCTCAAGAACATAAAAAAGCCCTGCCCTTACATCCTAAACGCATTGGTATTGTCACGTCGGCAACCGGTGCTGCGGTACATGATATTTTGACCGTACTTGAACGTCGTAGTCCTACCTTATCGGTGATTATCTACCCAACCTTGGTACAAGGCGCACAAGCAGCATCAGCGATTGTTAATGCCATTAATATTGCCAATCAGCGTAACGAAGTGGATCTGTTAATTGTTGGTCGTGGTGGCGGTTCGTTAGAAGATCTCTGGTGCTTTAATGAAGCAAGCGTCGCCGAAGCTATTTTTAACAGTCAATTACCGATTATCAGCGCAGTAGGCCACGAGATCGACGTCACTATCGCCGATTTCGTCGCCGATATGCGCGCCCCGACCCCTTCTGCGGCGGCTGAATTAGTCAGTCAAGATCAAGCACATTTACAGCAACAAGTAACCAACCTAAGCCAGCGTTTAAACAAAGCCATACAAACCCAGTTAGCGAAAAAACAACATCAGCAGCGTTACTTACAACAATCCTTGATAAACCAGCATCCGCAGCATAAACTGCAGCAACAAAATCAAAAACTCGATGAACTCAGCCTACGTTTAAATCAAGCGGTTAATCGCCACATCAGCAAACAGAAATTACACTTAACCCAGCTAACAGGCCGATTACAGTCGCGCTCACCAATGCATAAATTTACCGCGATGCAGCAACAACAAGCCAATTTGCAAACGCGTTTACACACTGCCATGCAACGTCGTATACAACAAGAACAAAGTCATTTACAAAATCTGGCACAGCAATTACAAACGGTCAGTCCGTTAGCCACATTAACCCGTGGTTATTCAATTACCCAGAATGACCAACAACAAGTCATCACCTCGGTAGCCAAATTAAAATCTGGCGACAAGCTGATCACCCGCTTTACCGATGGTGAAATACAATCAACGATTGATTAATACCAAACAATCAACCCTATAATGACAGTAAGTCATATATATAAAGTGGTAAAATAATGAATAAATCCCTTGTGTTATCCATGATTTGGTCGATAACCTGATTAGCTCATCATCATGGTAATCACAAGGCAGTCTCTACATGAAATCGATTAAAAATACTTACTCTTCCTACTTCATTGCGTTTATGCTCGCAATCATGGTGTTAACAACCGTTGGAATTAAAACCTTTGTCTCACCAGAATTACTTAAATCTTCAGAAAATCTCATCCATAAGTCATTACAAAAAGTCGCTGAAAACGTATTCGCAAAGCTTAATAAAGTAGAGGCCCAACAGAAAAATATTACTCAAGTTATTCCTGAACTCTCGAGTGAACAAATTGACGCTTTGTTACCTGCCTTGGTCGATCAATATGGCGACAGTAACGTGTTTGGTGGTGGTATCTGGCCACTCCCAGATCAGCGCGAAGCAGGCGTACGTAAATTCAGTTCTTTTGTCCATCGTGATAATAACAATCAACTGATCCGCAGCGACTATTGGAATACCGCGGCGGCGCCAAATTATTTTGAACAGTCTTGGCACAGAGCCGGACAACATGCCCCCAAAGGCAGCTGTGCCTGGGCGCCAGCATACAAAGATTCAGCCAGTACCGAAGCGCGTACTAACTGCAGCATGGGTATTTATAAAGACGGGCGTCTATATGGTGTAGCAACGATTGACGTAACACTCGGTTTCTTCAATGAACTTGCTAAAGACTTAGAACAAGAGTTTGGTGGTTACATTTTGGTGGTCGAGCAAGACGGTAAGATCCTGAATAATACGGCGGCAACGCCAGGGGAGCTATTATTAAAAACCACCGCATCACTGGCCTCACGTTCTGCATTTATTAATGCCGTCAACGGTAATTTAAACAATCAACACAACAGTCATTACATCAGTTATGACGCTGAAAATGGCGAAGAATACGCATTATACTTCCAGCCATTAACGGGGACACCCTGGTCAATTGCACTCGCCGTTCCCGTTGCCTCTTTGCATGAAAATGAGTCGATTATTTTATCCCTTATTGCGGCAATCCAATTACCGTTAATGTTCGCCATTATTTGTTTTTGTTACATCACCTTTCAGCGTCTTTCACAGCGTCTTATTATATTACGTGAAAACATCGACCTACTTTCACAAGGTAATGCAGATCTCACAACCCGTGTAGAGATCAAGGCAAATGATGAAGTGGGTGATATTGGTCACTCCGTAAATAATTTCATCAACTACTTACATACGTTAATGCTGTCAGTAAATAATTCATCCATCAAAATTTCGGACTCGTTAATACAGGTCGAAGAACAAACAAAGCTCACACACAGCATTATTCTCGGTCATGCCAAAGAAACGGAACAAGCCGTGACTGCGATGGAAGAAATGAGCACCACCGCGAATATTGTGGCAACGAACGCGGCAGACGCGGCGGCGGCAACCCAACAAGTACATGACTCCGTGTCGCAATCTAAATTAACCGTGGCTCGCGCGTCGAATAATGTACAAACTTTACTCGATGATGTTGAAGATACCGTGGTCAATATTGAAAGTATGGCGCAACATACCCAGCAAATCAGTACCGTGTTAACCGTCATTGGTGACATTGCTGAACAAACTAACTTACTCGCACTTAATGCCGCAATTGAAGCTGCGCGAGCAGGTGAACAAGGTCGTGGTTTTGCCGTGGTAGCCGATGAAGTCAGAGCATTAGCAGCACGTACACAAAACAGTACTGCTGAAATTAATGCCATGTTGACGAAGCTAAATTCTGGGGTAAATGCAGTGGTCAGTGCGATGGATAAAACCAAAGAACGCTGTATTACCACAGCAACGGATACCCAAGAAGTAAACCAAGATCTAGACAGCATGGAAGTAGCGATTGCCACCATTAGTGAACTGACGATCCAAATAGCGTCTGCGGCAGAAGAACAAAGCACGGTCAGCGCCGAAGTCACGCGTAACATGAGTGAAATACAGCATATCGTAAGCCAACTATCAAGTAATGCCGAGCAAACAGCAACGACCACGACAGAACTTGGGGTGATGAATACCGAATTAAAAGATGTCGTTAGTAAATTTAATTTATAACCACCGCAATCACTAACTCGACTTGAACCTACTAAGCCTTGTTTGTTTATCGCAGACAAGGCTGGTTTGTCTTAATCGTAACCCTAATCAAAAGTAACGAACTTAACCCAAACGCTTCGCCCAATTACCGGCGTGATCTCGGCTGCAATGTTCTTCACTGTCGAACTGCACTTGTTTGCTGATATTTTTGAGTGTCACATCCACAGCGTTAAGTGCTTGAGTCACTAACCCCTGTAAACGCTGATCTTGCTTCGATGCCGTCAACTTGGCAATATCAGCATTACTATCGAACACACAGATTATTTTTAAAGAGGCGGGGAAATTAGCGTAATTAACGGTATGTGTTAACCATTGAAAGCCCTGAATTTCGTCTTTTGCCTCTTCGCAAACCACGGTAAGCACTTTGCATAAATTATTATCAATCTTTTTTTCTGTTTTGGTCATGTTCAGCCAGCTGTTATCTTCTTATTTGTTTATAACGCTATCCTACCGTAAATCATCGCCGATAAACAATAAAGCCAGCCCCCAAGGCTGGCAATACTTAACAAGGTGTAATTAGCCATTAATCGCTAACAACGTCATTGGTATTAACTAAACCCCGATCTCGCCACCGTCATTCTTACGAATAATAACCGTCGCAGCCCGTGGCCTAACCGTTTTATTACTCGGCGTTTCCATTGTCGCATCATTACTGTGTGGCCAATTTTTAGGGTGTTGGATATTCAAGAACAGATCCGTCTGCGCAGGACTAAACGCTAAACCGGTGACTTCTGCGCCATTCGGGCCGACGAAGAAACGCTTAAGCGCAGTTTGATTATCACTGTTAATGGTCTCTAGATCGCCACTGTCATTCGTTAATTGACTTGGTACCACAGCCAGCATCTGATCATTGGTGTATTCCGTTAATTCTGGAGCGCCATTATCAGTTTGGATCCACATAATACCACGAGCATCAAAGGCAAGACCATCCGGGCTGGCGAACTGATTTAACGCTTCAAGCCCAGAACGGTTAACCTCTGCGGTTCCATCCTCAGGCGCACCAAACACAAAAACATCCCAGCTAAATAGCTCAGCATCATCACCTTCTTGCCAACGAATAATATGGCCGGTGCTGTTATTCAATCTTGGATTCGCAGCGTTAGTTTCAGTTGTACGTTTGGTATTATTGGTCAAAGTCATGTATACCGCGCCATTCACCGGATCAACCGCCGCCCACTCAGGGCGATCCATCGGTGTTGCCCCCACTAAATCAGCCGCGCCAGCAGTATTAAGGATAAGCCCCGCAAGATCAGTAAATGTATCGGCCAGTGTGCCACCATTCTTCGTCTTGCTCGCTAATGTTAATGGTAACCAATAACCCGCACCATTATCATCAAAACGGGCCACGTATAACGTCCCCCGATCCATATATTTTGCGCCAACCGCTAAGCGATCATCACGTTTTGCATCTGCAGCATGCCAATCCACATCAGAAACAAATTTATAGATGTATTCAAAGCGCGAGTCATGACCTGAATAGAATACAATCGGTTTGCCTTCGACAACTTGACCAAATACACAGCCTTCATGACGGAAGCGCCCCAGAGCAGTACGCTTGATCGCGCTAGATTGATTATTATAAGGGTCTATTTCAACGATATAACCGTGGCCATTGGCTTCATTACGATAATCTTCAGAGGCATTTTTCCCCGTTTTGGTAATATCAAAACGCTTAAACTCATCGTCTATTTCATCACGAACACCGGTTAAATCATCCCAGCCATAACGCGTGTTGTTAGCATCAATGCCAATCCGTTGCTGATCGGCAGTCTGTGTGCCGGTATTCACAAAATAACCCGGCCAGTTTTCTTCACAAGTCAGGTAAGTACCCCATGGCGTATATCCATTACCACAGTTATTTAATGTGCCTCTGACTTTATCGCCAGCGGGAGAGAAAGGCGTTTCAAGTAACGTTTTATCAGCCACTGGACCGCTAATATCCATAGTAGTAGCACCAGTAAAGCGGCGATTATGGCTATCATTTTTAACTACCTCCCAAATACCATTAGTTTGCTTAATACGGACAATTGTCACTCCGTGGGCATTAATTTCTTTGCGCACTTCATCGATGATTGTCCGTAAGTTATGACTATCTTGAGTTGGACCTGCTGGGTGTAATGCCTGTTGATCTATGTATTCGTGATTAATACATAATAGACCATCGGTAGCGCTACCATTTAGCGGAAAGTAATGCATACCATCGTGATGCATACCCAGTGAATTGGCTTGATCGAACGCGGTATTGGAACCGTCAGCTTGCCACTCCTGAGCGAGATCATTGAGTGGCGTGCCCCAAGGCGCTAAAACTTGTGCGCTATAACCTTTAGGTACCACAACAGCATCTAGCTTTGCGCCAGCAATAGAATCAAAACCTAATTTCACTTTCGAGCGAGCCGCCATATTTTTATTATTCGCAGTACTCGAACAACCGGCTAAACCAACACTCGTTAACATACCAACAGCAGCCATCCCCATGCCCGCTCTTAATATACTACGGCGAGATAACGCCCTTTCCATTACCGCTGCAAATGGTTCGTTATTACTGTGATTATATTTAGTGGGGTCAAATGTATCTTTGCTCATGCTTTATCTACTCAAGTTATAATTTAAGACTGATATAAACTAACAAGCAATTATGTACTTTCTATTTTAATAATATGACAGTTTTTGTAATCAACCATATAAACGGCTAAAATTATTACACTTTAAATTCAATGGCAAATAAATCCTGACTTGCTAACACACCTCAACGGGCAATGTGCCCGAGCCGTAAATCAGATCGCAGATCCGATCAACAACCTGGGTACTATTATTGAGTAATATACCGCTATCCATGATCCATTCTAGCTTATTCTCACTGCTAAAAATTGGCAGTAAATTACGACTAATCAGTCCTCTCGATTCAAATTCTTTTTCACCTAACAATGGGATATGAGCCGCGATAGGCAGACTGCTATTTAACCTGTGTAATTCCTGATTATTCAGTACTTGGAAAAATGTCTATGGTTTTGCCGTTAATAATAACTGCTGATTGATCAGTGGGAAGTCATCGAAGTCTGACGCAGGATGTAGCATAGTTTTCAGCTTGGTGTTTAACCCATTCTGGCAATTCCGCTTCATCGGTACGTAACAAGCGCTGAAACTCATACGAGGATGACAACGACGTTAATTGCATCCGCTGTTCTTTTTGTAATAACTCAATGCTGTTATGCGCCACAGTAAGATCTGATTTTACGTTTATTAAGGCGTTTTACCATGTATACGTCACCGTCCAGTACATAGCCAGCGCCACTAATTCTTTATCGGTACCCGATTCACCTGCAATTAATACCGCGGCCTTGGATGGAGAAATCTGAATGATTTCCTGATTTTCCTGAACCCAGTTAAATTACATATTGTTTTATTGATTAAAATCAAGTTATTACATTAAAAAAACCGGGTATTTCACACGACAGATGAGTTGGCACCTTATTTGCCTTTACACTGAGGAGACTCTTAACAGCACTTCACGTCAGGAACACTTATGACTATAAAATCGATGACTGTAATACCGATGACATGTATCCAAACAGCACTTGCGCTATTCGCGCTGGCAACGACTGCAGGTGTCCATGCAGCTGACGACATGACGATCCGTTTGGCCACCACCACCAGTACTTATCATTCAGGGCTGCTTGATTTCTTGTTACCCGAATTCAAAAAAGACACAGGTTATACGGTTGATGTACTTGCTGCTGGTACCGGTAAATCACTGCGCATGGGTCAAAATGGCGATGTTGATTTGGTCATGACTCACGCACCAAAGTCAGAAGCGAAATTTGTCGATGCAGGTTACGGTGTCCTGCCACGTCAACTCATGTATAACGATTTTGTCCTTGTTGGTCCAAAAGCCGATCCCGCAAAAATAAATGCTGGTAACGATGTAGTGAAAGCATTAGCTGGCATCGCGTCTTACAACGCCACCTTCATTTCCCGTGGTGATGATTCTGGCACCAACAAAAAAGAACTTAGCTTATGGGCTCAAACTAACATGGAACCAAACTTTGCTGGCTATAAAGCCGTAGGCCAAGGCATGGGACCAACGCTGAACATGGCATCGGAACTGCAAGCGTACACCTTAACTGACCGTGGTACTTGGCTGGCTTACCAAAATAAACTAGACCTTAAAATTGTAGTGCAAGGTGATCAGCGTTTATTTAACCCATACCAAGTGATCTTAGTTAACCCAAGCCGTTACCCAGGTATCAACTACCAAGGAGCTAAGATCTTCAGTGACTGGTTAGTCAATCCCAAAGCACAAACCATGATCAACAGTTATAAGCGTAACGGCAAACAGCTATTTGTAGCCAATGCAAAATCGTCATTAATCCTTTAGCAACTTAGATACCTTATGGATATTTGGCAAACAACCCAAGACGCCGTACAACTACTCTTCAGTGGTGATATGGCACTGTGGGGGATCGTCGGGGTATCATTTTCAGTGTCTTTACTGGCAATAACACTGGTATTAATACCCGCGTTACTGATCGCCTTTGCCCTCGCCTACAGTAAATTTCCTGGGCGTTGGTTATTATTGTCATTATTTAATACCTGTCAGTCCATTCCAACGGTGGTGATTGGCTTATTACTTTACATGATGCTGTCTCGTGCTGGTCCACTCGGTGACTGGCAGATGCTATTTACCCAAAGGGCCATGATCTTAGGACAAATGATCGTTTGTTTTCCGATTTTAGTGTCCATGATGCACGCCGCGTTTCAAAACAGTGATCGCCGCGCTTGGGAAACAGCGCTGACATTAGGCGCAAGTTTACCTCGCGCCTTGTTAAGCTTAATGTGGGAATGTCGATTCCCACTATTTGCCGCCATTATCGCGGCATTTAGCCGTATTATTACCGAAGTTGGTTGTTCAATGATGGTCGGTGGTAATATTTTAAATACCACCCGTAATATTCCTACCGCAATCGCTTTAGAAAGCTCAAAAGGCGCATTTGCACAAGGTGTTGCCCTAGGCATGGTCTTATTGATCTTGGCACTAGGACTTAATTTTTTATTATCGTTCGCCCGTGGTAAAGCCCACTTGCGTACCAATTAGGCTGAGGTATAGAGCATGTCGCAAATTACAATTCAAGCAGAAGATATCTCGATCCGCTTTAAAGATCGGCTGCTTTTTCACATACCTCACCTTAAATTCGGCCCACAAGAAGCGATTTACCTCACCGGTGCCAATGGCGTAGGTAAGACCACATTATTAAAAATATTATCCGGTTTACAACGCCCAACCACAGGTAAAGTTAACCTGCAGTGTAACAACTGGTTTGCCCGTTTATTTAAAAGTAATGCTAAAAATGGCGTTATCTATATGCATCAAACACCTTACATGTTTGATACTAGCGTACTGGATAATGTCAGTTATGGTTTAAAATTCGCCATTAGAGGTCGCCAAGCACAACGAAGTGAAGCGATAACAGCCCTACGTATGGTAGGGTTAGAAACTCTCGCTAATGAACATATTTCGGTATTATCCGGTGGTGAGCGTCAATGCGTGGCGATGGCAAGAGCATGGGTACTGAAACCAAGCGTACTATTAATGGACGAATCGAGTGCCAGCATGGATACAGAATCCATCGAGCGCCAGGTGATACTCGCTAAAGATTTACTCGAACGTGGATCAACCTTGGTGATCACCAGCCACCAACAGAATGCGCTTACCGCACTTTGTCGCCGTCAGTGGTGTATTAGCAATAACAAATTAATCGAACGAGCAGATCTACAGCTCATTAACAAAGATAAGGACCATTATGCCTTCGGCTGAACAAACAAGTTGGGTAATTTTAGCAGGCGGACAAGCCAGTCGCATGGGTGGTCATGATAAAGGTTTAGTCACATTAACCGGCAAAGCCATGATTGAGCATGTCATCGATACGCTGTCGCCACAAACCAACAAGATCGCCATTAACGCCAATCGAAATCAAGATAGCTATCGCCAATACGGCGATGTATTCGGCGATCAATTACAAGGTTATCAAGGGCCTCTCGGTGGTATACATGCGGCAATATTACATTTAAACAATGCTGAGTGGATTGGCTTTGTACCCTGTGATTGTCCACAATTACCAAGCGATTTAGTCACCCGAATGGCGGCAGCTTGTGAAGCCGATACCGATATTGTGGTAGCCCATGATGGCGAACATATTCAGCCAGTAGTGACGCTATTACATCGTCGCATACTTCCGAAACTAGAAGCCTTTTTAGCGAACGGTGACCGTAAGATCATTTTACTGTACCGTCAATGCAACATGCTCACGGTCGACTTTAGCGATCAACCCAATGCTTTTGTAAACTTAAATACCCCTGCAGAACTGCAACAATTTGGACAAACAAAATGAGTCTACATCTATGAGTCAAATACACGCATCACTCCCTTTACTCGGCTTTGCAGCATTTAGTGGTACAGGCAAAACCATCCTGCTTGAAGCCATACTACCCAAGTTAGTTGCACGTGGTATTCGTGTGGCCGTGATCAAACATGCGCATCATGATTTTGATATCGACCAGCCAGGCAAAGACAGCCACCGCCTGCGTAAAGCGGGTGCCAGCCAGATGTTGATTTCATCTCGTTGCCGTCACGCTTTAGTCACTGAAACACCTGATCAAGAAGCGACACTGCCGCACTTGATCGCCCAGTTAGATCAAACTCAACTCGACCTAATTCTGGTTGAAGGCTTTAAGAAACTCAGTTTCCCTAAAATTGAATTACACCGTGCCGAAGTGGGCAAACCTTGGTTACATCCAACAGACCATAATATTATTGCTGTTGCAGCCAATGTGCCCATTCCCGCGTCAGGATCAGCACCTTTAGCAGAAAAGCCGCCATTGCCACTGCTCGATATTAACAACCTTGATCAGATCACTGATTTTGTTGTGAGCTTTATTCAAGGTAAAGTCCATGCGACACAGCTTGAACAGCCACAAGGGTTACAATGTGGCGACCTAACACCACCAGGCATGTTATCTGTCGCCGAAGGACGGGAGCGTATTCTTGGTCATATTGTACCACTTACGCAATCTCAGACGGTTAATTTAAAAACAGCTTTGGGTCACATTGTCGCACATGACGTACTTTCGCCAGTAAATGTGCCACAACATACCAATTCAGCAATGGATGGTTATGCGATCCGAGGTGATGATTTAGCGTGTGCAAGCTATGAGGTTGTCGCCCATGTAATGGCGGGACACAGTTATGATTTACCCCTCGAAAAAGGCCAAGCAGTACGGATCATGACTGGCGCTGCAGTACCTAAATTTGCGGATACTGTCGTCATGCGTGAGCAAGCTGAACAGACAGATACAGCTCTCGATAATGTAATAAAAACTACGGTACGCTTTAATCTCGCCATGGCCTCCATCCACCCAGGTCAGAATGTCCGTCAAGCGGGTGAAGATTTAGCATTAGGACAAACCGCCGTAGCCGCAGGTAGTAAGATCACTGCACCAGAATTAGGTATGATAGCCTCTCTCGGCATTAACCAAGTGACCGTTAAAAAGCCGGTACGTGTTGCTATCTTTTCAACCGGTGATGAAGTACAGCATCCTGGAGAAGCACAACAGAATAACTGTATTTACGATGCTAACCGTTACACCTTACATGCAATGCTAACTCAAGCGGGCTGTGAAGTGATTGATTTAGGCATTATCGAAGACTGCGAAGCCGCATTAGAAGCGACATTACAGCAAGGCAGTGAACAAGCGGATTTGATCTTGTCATCCGGCGGTGTTTCGGTCGGTGATGCCGATTACATCAAAACCGTGTTGGACAAACTGGGACAAATCAACTTCTGGCGCATCAACATGCGTCCGGGTCGTCCGTTAGCATTTGGCCAAATCAACGATACGCCATTCTTTGGTTTACCGGGTAATCCAGTGGCGGTAATGGTGGTATTTTTACAATTTGTTGAACCTGCGATCCGAAAACTGCAAGGCATAACAGATTGGCAGCCACAAGTATTCAATGCTATTGCCACAGAACGGTTCCGCTCTCGTCCTCATCGTACTGAGTATACACGTGGTATTTTTAGTTTTGATGCTAACGGTCGTTTAATCGTGAAAAGTACCGGGCAACAAGGCTCAGGTATCTTGCGTTCGATGAGTGAAGCAAATTGTTTAGTTGAAGTATTACCTGAACAGACTAATGCAGAGATTGGTGATTTAGTTCGCATTATTCCACTGCAAGGACGTATTTAATCCATTAATTGTCACCTGAAATGGCTAACGAATAACGACAAGGCTAGCTTAATTAATTCCACGCTGCCCTTTTATTTTCATCATGTTACGCTGTACTAAACAACATAAATCATGTTCATTCCGCAACGCAAATAACAGCATAACCCTAAATACGGAAAATACCCTGTTTGTGATACAGCTCAAAAAATGGTATTCTCGTCGCAAGATTTAGGTGTCATTCACCAAACGAACACATTAATCCCCGCAGTACATAATCTTACCCGATTCATCATGGATGAAGCAGGCAGAGTTTACGCGTCATTACGACAATGGCTCGATCAGTAACCGTCACGCGTGCAGTCAATTGGATGATACAACGTTATGAATTCTCTTAGTCGTGTCAATGCATGAATGATTTTCGTCGTCGCTTTTAAAAACTTGCAATCAAGGACATCAATAAGCACACAAAGATGACGATTGACGATGAAGACGTCGCAGATAAACATAGTGCTTATCGTATTGCGGCGATAAGGTTTCATTATTCAACGAATGAAAAAGGGATAATTAAATTCTGAGTCTTAGGCTCAAGATAGTAAATGGATAATTATTTAATAATAAATGATAAAAAGGACAATAATTAAATGCTTTTGAAAAAACTAGTGTATGGAAGTTTATTCGTCACGTGTATGCTCTCCTCAGCAGCCTATGCAGAAACACTGAGAACGCCGCATCAATTAGAATGGCGAGGACAGGAATCACTTGATCCAATTTCATCAACACGCTTTTATTACCCTACCCAAATGTTATATAGCCGCCTAGTAAGACAAGATGAAACAGGCGCACCATCTCCAGAACTTGCAACCAAATGGACAGCGAATGAAACGGCCACTGAATGGACGTTTGATCTACGCAAAAATGTAAAATTTCATAACGGTCAAGCACTCACTGCTGCCGATGTGGTAGCGACAATAGATCGAATTCTTGATGTTAAACGTGATGCTCCTGTCCGCTCAGTACTGTCAATAATCCAAGAAGCAAAAGCCATAGATGATTATACAGTTCTGTTTACGCTGAATAAAGCGCATTCCGATTTTCCAATTTTATTGATGGATTATCGCGTAAAAATATTACCCGCAAACGTTGATCAAGATAAATCTCTCGTCGGTATAGGCACAGGTCCATTTAAACTTGAAAATCTTAATGTTGAAGGCACCACCAGCCTTATTGCCTATAATGAATACTGGGAAGGCAAGCCGAAACTTGACGGTATTGATTTAATCGCGATTGCTGATGATTCAGCGAGAGTACAAGCCCTGCTAGCACGACAAATCGACTGGATTGGTTGGTCTGGAGTAACATCGCAACAGCTGCCTTTATTTCAATCTAACAGCATGTTTAAGGTCGATTCTATTGCCACCGGTGAATGGCGTGGCATTATATTTAAAAATGACGTAGCGCCATTTACCGATCCAAAAGTACGTAAAGCAATGCGCATAGTTGCTGATCGCGAAGAAATGGCCAGACTTATACTGGGTGGTGATGGCGGAGCTATCAGCTGCGACACACCAGTATGGAAAGGCGATCAATATCGCATGGAGATAGAGTGTAAACAAGATATCGAAGGCGCTAAAAAATTATTAGCCGAAGCAGGTTTTCCTGATGGTATCGATATCGATCTTTATACCAGTAACACCGATACCTACTTTCGACCTTTAGTTGAAATTTACCAACGCCAAGCCGCCAAAGCCAACATTCGTGTGCATATAAAAATGACCCCGTCTGATAGTTATTGGAATGACGTCTGGATGAAAAAATCTGCATTTACGACAGTGTGGGGCCAGCGACCAACCGATCAAATACTTAATGAAGCCTATCGTGGCGGCGCGTCATGGAATGAATCGGTTTGGAATAACACCGAGTTTGATCAGTTATTAGATACAGCGCGTCTAACGTTAGACTTTAATTCCCGTAAGAAGCTGTATATCGAAGCTCAAAAAATGCTATGGGAAGAAGGTGGTAGCTTAATTCCATTCCACTTACGCAATCATCGAGTAACGATGAAAAATGTAACGATCCCTGCTGTAGACGATTTTTCAATTCGATGGGATCTTGTTACTAAAGACTAATGTTTAAAAATACAGTTTAATTTTAATGGCATAAAAGTAGAGTTTAAATTCTACTTTTATGCTTTTATTCGTTAGAAAATTTCAACTTACGTATATCTGTATTTATACCCAAGCTACTTCACTATGCTATATCAACTACCCCCCCACAGGGCCAGCCGAAATAAGGCATCTTCGGGGTGATGAAGTGGCTTGGGTATATATCTTTTAATATAATGAGGACTTTCATGTTTACCATGATTTATAAACGCCTTTTCACCGCAATGTTTTCTCTTATGATTGTGGGTGTTCTGGTTTTTTTTGTTACTGAATCATTACCCGGTGACTTTTGTACTAGTTATTTAGGACAAAATGCCAGCGGCACTCGATTAGAACAATGTCGCATCGACAATAATTTAAACGCCCCTTTAATTGAACGTTTTGCACTTTGGTCCGAAAATATTGTTAATGGCAATTTGGGCACATCGTTAAAACGTCAAAAACCCGTTAGTGACATACTTATTCCTCGATTAGAAAACACCTTAATTCTTGGCGGCATAGCAGCCTCGATAGGGATCCCAATCGCCATTCTGCTTGGCTGTATCGCCGGCCTTAGAGTCAATACAAAATCAGACCATATTATCTCAATGGCTTCCCTTTTCACTATGACAGTACCTGAATTTGTAACCGCCACCCTATTAACGTTAGTATTTAGTATCTGGCTGCCCTGGTTTCCAGCCGTGACGTTAATCGGAGACAGTGCTTCGTTTTCTGAATTACTGCCTAACTTAGTACTACCAGCCATTACCCTGTCGATGGTCATGATTGCCCATATATTACGCATGGTGCGCGCATGTATGATCACCGTAATGAATTCAGATTATATTAAAATGTGTCACTTAAAAGGCATGCCTTATTGGCATATCGTTTTTTATCATGCACTTCCTAATGCCCTGCTTCCGGCTATTAACATTATCGCGCTTACTATTGCCTGGCTACTTGGTGGTGTTGTTATCATTGAACAAGTATTCAACTACCCTGGTATTGGCAGTCTGATGATTGCAGCTATTTACGATAGAGACCTCCCGGTCGTGCAAGGTATTGCCATCGCTTTAGCGGTTATTTATATTTTGGTTAACCTTTGTGCAGATCTGCTAACCGGTGTTCTTAATCCTAAACTTCGCACACTGCAAGGATATTAAAATGAGTCAGATTAAATTGTACGTGGACTTTTTTAAACAACTTAGCGCCACACCATCCGCTAAAGTTGGTTTAATCTTATTCATTTCCCATATTATATTAGCTTGTTTTGCTACCTATATTATTCCCTATGATTATGGACAAACCGACAGCTTTAATATTCTTAAGGGTCCAAGCCTGGAACACTGGTTCGGCACCGACCAATTAGGCCGAGATATCTTAAGCCGAACCATTATGGGCGGCAGAGCGGCGCTAATGATTACCTTTGCGGGGAGTTTCATCGCCATACTATGGGGCAGCTGCTTAGGCATTATTACCGGCTTTGTAGGCGGACGTTTTGACGAAGTCGTGATGCGTTTCATCGATGCGTTATTATCCATTCCCTGGATCCTATTTTTACTGCTGATCATCAGTGTGATTGGACAGAGCGATGCGACATTAATTTTAACCTTAGGCTTTTTCTACGGTATTGCTGTGATAAGAGTTGTTAGGGGTGCCACCCTTGACGTTATTACTCATGACTATATTTTAGCCGCACGCTTACGCGGAGAACGCACCAGTTCTATCATTCGCTATGAAATCTTACCTAATATCATGAATGTTATCTTAGTGGATGGCGCGATGCGCTGGTCATGGATGTTACTCATTTTCAGTTCTTTATCTTTCTTAGGCTTTGGTATTAACCCGCCGACGCCAGATTGGGGCTTGATGATCGCAGATACGCGAGGATTTATGTCAGTCGCACCTTGGGCTACCCTTGCACCGTTAATCGCTTTAAGCTCACTTATATTTTCAATCAATATTATTTCAGACGCCTTATCAAAAGTGGTTGGTCTAAATCGTGATAACAGCTCGCCAGTATAAGGAGAAAAAGATGAACCATATAATCGAAGTTTCAAATTTAAATTTGGGATTCAACAATAAATCGGGGGATTTCTGTCATATTCTCAAAGATGTCAATCTCCAAGTTAAACCCAAAGATATTATCGGTCTGGTGGGTGAATCCGGCTCAGGAAAAAGCACCTTAGCCCTGGCTTTAATGGGATACACCAACGACGGTTGTTTTATTAAATCTGGCGCTATCCATTTTGATAATAAAGATATCGTACAGCTACCCATCAAAGAGTTAGCCGCAATCCGAGGTAGTCAAATCGCATTAATACCTCAAAATGCAGGACAAGCATTAACGCCAACCATGAAAGTGGGTCCGCAAATACAAGAAGTGTTACAATTTCATAGTGATATTGACAAAGCAAATTATAAATCGAGAGTCATTGAGCTATTAAACGATGTTAAATTACCAGATCCAGAACAAATATTTTCACGTTATCCACACCAACTGTCAGGCGGTCAACAACAACGCGTAGCAATTGCGATGGCGTTAGCGGTCAAACCTGAGCTACTCATTTTAGATGAGCCAACCACTGGCCTTGATGCGACCACTCAGGTCCATATTCTGGATTTATTAAAAGCATTAATCCATAAACATAACGTGGCGATGGTTTTTGTAAGTCATGACTTTGGTGCGGTTTCTCGACTGTGTAATAAAGTATGTGTGATGTATAAAGGCGAGATAGTCGAACACGGTGACATCAAAAAAGTATTATTAGAACCTGAACATAGCTACACCCAAGCGTTACTAAAAGCAGTACCGGTTATTGGTAAAAACCAAAAAAACACCCTGCCAGTAACGCCGCAAGATGAGGTGGAAAAAGAAACCAGCATCTCGTTAAATAATCTAAAAATATCCTATCACCGTAACACGTTATGGCAATCAATAACCCGAAAAGCAGAGCCTGAAGCCACCGTCGACAATATCAATTTAACGTTAAAGAAAGGTGAAACACTGGCCTTAATTGGTGAGTCGGGTAGTGGTAAATCCACCATTCTTAAAACCATTGCAGGATTACACAAAGCCAACAGCGGTGAAATAATCTTTAATGGCAAACCATTAGAGATCCTGGAAAAACGAACCAAAGAACAGAAAAAACAGATCCAAATGATATTTCAAAATCCCGATGCTTCGTTAAACCCCAAGCAAACGATTTTGCAGATTTTATCTAAACCATTACAACTCTATTTTAATATGAATAGTGCTCAGTGCCATACCAGAGCAAAAGAATTATTGATACAAGTTCACCTCAATCCAGACTATCTGTATCGCTACCCAACCATGCTGTCTGGTGGTGAAAAACAACGGGTGGCAATAGCAAGAGCCTTTGCGTCCGAGCCCGAGTTATTGCTTTGTGATGAGATAACCTCAGCGTTAGATGTAACCGTGCAAGATACCGTATTGACATTACTCAAAGAGCTGCAACTAAAATTCAATACCAGTTATATTTTTATCGCGCATGATTTGGCGATTGTCGAGTCGATTGCAGATCAAATTGCCATACTGAACAACGGTCGAATTTGTGAAGTCGGACCAACCAAGTCCGTATTTACTAATCCGAGTCACCCATACACAAAAACCTTATTAAACTCAGTTCTAAAACCAGAAATAAATATGTGATCTGAACCAAGAACCGCTTAACGTATTCTCCTCCTAAATCAGCAGGCTGGTTTAGCAGGATAATACCTCATTAAGCGCTAGACTTAATGCTCAGTTTTAGTGTTTTTTTTGCCCATGTTTCATCCACATCCCCCGTCAGCATACCTTCTAGCGATGCCTCGATACCCACTAAAGATAATGAACACACCACAACATATCAGTAACCAGAACAGTGCTTTTCTTCAGAGCGAAGACGGAACCTGATTGGCCAACTTGACTCGTCTTTTTCTAAACGCTTATGTTCATCAATTTGTTGCACACATGCTCCTTTATTCTATTTTTATAATTATTTAGTATTTGTATAATTTCTTCTATAACTCCCCCTACTCAGCAAAATTTAGACCAAGTTCAAAATAAGTGACAAATAAAAGTGTTATACCTAAGTTGGAATGAAATTTGCTTATCTTTTGATAAATATATAAACCAGCAGGACTTTCGGATGCCGCAATTACCAAAAATAATTAGAACTAATTCTTCAGTTGAGCACACCATGACCGTCAACATCATGGATGAATATGGTGATACCATGACCAAAGAAATCGCGTGTGAACATCCGTTAACGATTTATTTAAACTGGGTAGAAATTGTCACCGTGATGACGCTCGGTGTCCGCCCTGCCGACCTCGTGCTTGGATATTTAAAAAACCAAGGTTTCATTGAAGACATTGCCGCGATTGAATCTGTGATTATTGATTGGGATACCAATTCTGCCGCCGTGATCACCCGTGAAAGTACCGATGGTTTAGCAGATAAGTTATCGAAAAAAACCGTTACCTCAGGCTGTGGTCAAGGCACCATGTTTGGCAACGTAATGAAAAAATTAGAAGGTATCACACTGCCACAACCTAAACTGCGCCAGTCAAAGCTGTATGCTTTGTTAGAAGCATTAACTCATCACAACGCCACTTATAAAGCGGCCGGTGCAGTGCATGGCTGTGCAGTGTGTAAAGACACCACGATTTTATCGTTTGTCGAAGATGTTGGCCGTCACAATGCAGTTGATACCTTGGCTGGAGAAATGTGGTTAAAAGGTCAAACAGGTGAAGATAAGATCTTTTATACCACGGGTCGCCTCACGTCTGAGATGGTGATCAAAGTAGCGCAAATGGGTATTCCGGTATTGCTATCTCGCTCGGGAGCCACGCAAATGGGCTACGACTTAGCGAAGCAACTGGGTATTACCATGATTGCTCGCGCCAAAGGCAATCGCTTTCAAGTATATAACGGTATGGCGAACCTGATTTTAGATGTCAAAGGTCCTGACGCAGAAGCACTAGCGCTAGCACAAGAACAGGAACAATCATCAACACTCACCGGTAACAATGCATAAGCGGCTACTAGAATTTTGTCATAACGGCGTACTGAATGACCGCTTACTCATCGCAGGTTCTGATGATCCACTGCTACAACTGGTCGTGGAGAAGATAACGCAAAAGCTAGGCAGATCCAAGCCAAAGGCGAGCAATTGGGTGGTTATAACTTTAGCCGCACCGATCAGCAAGTGTGGAGTGCCAATTAAGACTCTCAGTATTGCAGGGTAGATAATACGACAGATTAAAATAACAACTAAAGCGCACGCAGTGGGTGCGACTCTATTTCCCAAGGAGAGACAAATAAGCCATCAACAAAATCAACGGGCACATCGGCGATTCGTTTATGTAACCAATTCGGTTGATTGTCTTTATCGACTAGCAAGGCTCTTACACCTTCAATAAGATCCGCGTTTAAACACACATTAACAGCTAAATCTAATTCCAACTGAAAACAGGCGGCTAACGACAATTGAGTGTATTGGTTTACCTGTCGGTATAAAATATGCGCAGATATCGGACTACCTAGCAGTAACTTATTAATACTTTTCTGTAGCCAAGTATTATCACAGTTATGCGTTTCTATACAACTGATCACATCCGTTAAGCTAGTTTTTAAACTTAACGCGGTAAATAAATCTTGGTGTATAGAGAGATTATCCGCTAAAAACAAACTGTCATCATAAAGCGCATTTAGCACCGAATCAACTTGAGCCGAATGCTCCGCAGAGTCTGAATGCCAATTAAGTTCACGTAAATCAGTAAGTACTCGTTCTTGCTGAACGGCGGGAATTAAATACTCGCTTAAACCAAGGTATTTAGCATCGTTGGCATTAATACTTGCTCCAGTGAGACCCAGAAACAGTCCAACACCCGGCTGTGGTAAACGATTTAAAAACCATGTAGCGCCAACGTCAGGGAATAAACCTATGGTGATCTCCGGCATCGCTATTCTTGCGGTTTCAGTAACAACGCGATGACTTGCCCCCATGAACAGCCCTAACCCGCCACCCATGATAATGCCATCACCCCAAACAATCAGTGGTTTACCAAAGTTGTGCAGTAGATAGTCAACTTGATACTCAGCAACAAAATATTCACTCACGACCTGCTGCTTAGCCTCATGCCCCTTAGTGGCCACTAACACTTGTTGTAATGATTTCACATCGCCACCGGCACAAAAGGCTTTCTCGCCAGTACTGGTCAGCAACACACTGACAATTCGCTTATCATCCTGCCAAGCCAGTAACTGCCGATGTAACAAGGGGAACATATCGGCGCTCAGAGCATGCAACTGTCGTGCTTTATTAAGGGTGATAATACCAATGACATGGCCATCATTCGTGGCTAACTCATCAAATAATACGCTTGCTTCCATGTGAACTCCGACTTGATAAAAAACCAGTGTAGCGACATCGACCGTTAGAAGCTATTGTGAGATACCCAAAATACTTCCGCTGTGGCATAATAGCCCCACAAAATTTAGAGGATTAATTCAATGACTATCGAAACAACGCTATTACAACGCAGTGGTTCTAAATGTGAAATGTGCACAGCAGAATCTAACCTAACCGCTTATGAGCTACCGGAATCACCAGAAAAAAGCTCTGACTGTGCAGTAATGGTTTGTGGTACTTGCCTTGATCAAATCAACGACTCAGATACTCTTGATGAAAACCACTGGCGCTGCCTAAATGACAGCATGTGGAGCCAAGTACCAGCCGTACAAGTACTTGCTTATCGCATGTTACACTGCCTAAATGCAGATTGGTCACGTGACCTACTTGATATGATGTATATGGAAGAAGATGTTAAAGCATGGGCTGAAAAAGGCGTATTAATTGCGGCGATGACTGACACACCGGCACGTGACGTGAACGGTACAATTTTAAAAGCTGGCGACAACGTAAACATCATCAAAGACTTACCAGTTAAAGGATCAAGCTTAGTGATTAAACGCGGTACCGCAGTGCGTAATATCGGTTTAACCGATAATCCATTGCACATTCAAGGCCGAGCCAACGGTACTGCAATGGTGATCATTTCTGCATACTGCAAAAAAATGTAGTTTGCTTAGCTTGTCTCGTCTTATAATACGGTGACAGTTAACCAGATCAAAGAAGGCCGATTACCCCATCTGATAAAGAAGAGGTAATCGGCCTTTTATATTTGACTGTAATTAGTCAATAATCGCATTGTGATATACATCTTGTACATCATCACAATCATTGAGTGCGTCAAGGAAACGTTCTAACATTTCAACGTCATCACCGGTAACTTCCGTTTCAACTTGAGCTAAGAATGTGATGTCTTCTGCATCAAATTCGATACCAGCAAATGCGTCTGATAATGCGACTTTAGTTTTGTAGAATTCAGTGTGTGGAACATAAACAGTAATAGTACCGTCTTCGTTCTCAACATCAGCAACATCAACTTCTGCTTCCATTAATGTTTCTAATACCGCATCTTCGTCATCAAATTTAAATTCAAATACCGCTTGATGATCAAACATGTGTGATACCGAACCTTGAGCACCAAGCTTCGCGCCATTCTTAACGAATGCTTGACGAACTTCAGTGAAAGTACGTTTACAGTTGTCCGTTAGACATTCCACGATAACCATGCAGTTACCAGGACCAAAACCTTCATAACTTGCGCGTTCATAATCTTCACCACCAGCGCCTGATGCTTTTTCAATTGCACGCTCGATAACGTGACTAGGCACTTGATCTTTTTTCGCTTTTTCAATGATACGGCGAAGACTTAAGTTATGGTCAGGGTCGCCTCCACCCGTTTTTGCACAGACATAGATCTCTTTACCATATTTAGAGTAGATCTTAGTTTTCATGCCAGCTGTTTTAGCCATCGATAATTTACGGTTTTGGAACGCTCTGCCCATCTTAATTCACTCTCATTTTAAATTTGAAATAAATATTTACCGATTTTAGCAGGATTAACAGCTTTTTTTCCATAAAAGCATAAATATCTTATCTTTCGTCAACAAAAATTGACTAAACATCCCTCGGAACTATAACCAATATAGGCAATCTGACTATTTGTCATTGTTATCAGTTAATAATATGTTCTACTATGGTAACTAGTATTTACTTAGTTTTCATCGCATAGGTCGCCACTTGTATTTTAAAAAAATGTATCTCAAAAAAATATTACGTTTGACCAGTACAGCATTATTTGTCGGCGCGTTAGGTCTCGTTAGCTCAGTACAGGCTAACAATAAACTACCCGAAATCGGTACCGCTGGTATTACGGCCTTATCGATCGACCAAGAACGCCAATACGGCGCGGCTTTTATTAAAGTTGCGCGAGGCTCTTTCCCGATGGTCAGCGACCCGGTGTTACAAGAATACATTGCTGAATTGGGCGCTAAACTCATTAACCAAGCCGATTCAGTACGCTTCCCATTTCATTTTTTCCTTATTAAAAATGATGAAATCAATGCCGCGGCTTTTCTTGGTGGTTATGTAAAAGTGCATACTGGCTTATTCTTATATGCCGAAAGCGAAGCTGAATTTGCATCGGTTATTGCCCATGAGATCTCACACATTACCCAACGCCACCTTGCCCGTAGCTTAGAAGCACAAGCAGGCAATAGCCAACTTACAGTGGCAGGTTTAGTCGGGGCGGTATTATTAGGTATTGCCAATCCGGTAGCAGGTATTGCCATGTTACAAACCACTGTCGCCATTAATGCTCAGTCTGCGATTAACTATACTCGCGCCAATGAATTTGAAGCCGACCGTATTGGTATTCAGGTCATGGTGAAGGCGGGTTACGATCCAACTGCAATGTCGACATTCTTTGGTAAGTTATCCGAGCAATATCGTTTTAGTTCAACACCGCCACAAATGTTGATTACTCACCCATTACCAACAACGCGGATCACCGAAGCACGAGATAGGGCTGCGCTGTACCCAAATCGATACTACCCGCCAAGTCTCAACTATCAATTAGCCAAGGCCCGTATTCAAGTCCGTTATGGCGTATTAAAACCAGAAGAAGCACTGCATTTTTTTCAGCATCAGCTTAAAACCACAACGTTCAAGCTAAAAGATGCGGCACTCTACGGTCAAGCATTGGCGTTACTGCAATTAGACAAAAATAAACAAGCGAAGAAGATTGTGGTCGAATTGGCGAACACGCAGCCAAACAACCTATTTTATCTTGATACCCTTACCGATATCGATTTAGCCCTCAAACATAATGACGAAGCCATCGCACGATTACAGAAAGCCAATAACAGATATACCAACAACCCAGTTACCACCATCAATTTAGCCGTGGCGCTGCAGCAAGCAAAAAAATATAACCAAGCGAAAAAACTCATTCGGGATTATTTACGCAGTAATGAAACCGATATGATAGCGTTGAGTATTTATATTGACTTACTTAATCAAACCGATGATAAAGTAATAATGTATACGCAACGTGCCAATATGGCGCAACTCAGTGCTAACTATCCCAAAGCCCTAAACGAGCTGCAATCTGCCCGCACACTCGCGACAAACTCGGCTGATATAGCACGCATTGATGCGCATATGGAGCAAATTGAGTTAGAAAAGCAAGAAATGCAGGCATTGCAAAACTAGCCAAGGGACAGGAAACAAGGCAAAATGGAGATTTTAAGGATCCCAATTTATTTTAAGATTGTTTTAAGGAATCAACTAAGCCATGACTAGTGTCACTATTTATCACAATCCGCGTTGCTCTAAAAGCCGCCAAACTCTTGCATTATTAGAAGCACAAGGCGTGCAGCCGAGCATCATAAAATACCTCGAAACGCCACCATCCGCAGCACAACTGCAAGAAATTCTAACCTTACTCGCATTAGCTCCTCGTCAATTAATGCGTATTAAAGAAGCTGAATATAAAGCACTTGGTTTAGATGATGAAAGTTTGTCTAATGACGAACTCATTGCCGCCATGATCGCAACACCGAAATTAATCGAACGTCCAATTGTGCTAGCAAACGGTAAAGCTACGATTGGCCGTCCACCCGAAAATGTTTTAGCCATTCTCTAACAACGAGCAAATAATGCAAACAACACAAGAAAGACAAAAACGTATTACGCAGTACCGATTTCTGGGACTGTTTGGCTTCTTTGGCCTAATCATACTCATGTTCGTATGGCAGTTATGGTTAACACCAGAAAAACTACAAGACCATACCCAATCACAAGCATTAGCTGAATTAACCGCAATGGCAGAAGTGAATCCAGAATTATTGCTGCAAGTTGAAGCGGAAAAACAAAAATGGTTAGAGCGCCAAGCATCACACGAGTCAAATCCATTGGCCAAAGCCTTTATTTGGATCTTGCCATTATTATTCCCCTTCTACGGATTGATCAAAGGCAAGCCTTACACGGCAGCTTGGAGTAACTTTGTGGTGATGATCTATTACATGCATTCATTAACCATCATGTATACCGATCCAGATGAACGTTATCTTGCGATTTTAGAGTTTGCCTTAGCCAACTGTATGTTGTTTGGTAATGGCCTTTATGCCCGGATGCAGGGCAAAGAATTAGGCCTTGGTCTTGATAAGCTAAAAGTAGTAATGGCTGAAGAAAAAGAACGAGAAGAAGCATACAAAGCGCAATACAAAGATTAATGTTGGGTATGTTTAAAGGTTAGTACTAACCACCACACTGAAATAAAAAAAAGGAAATAGTGTCATCGAACCTATTTCCTTTTTACTTTTTCAAGATGTTATAAATCGTTTTGGCTTTGTTAATTATAAAGAAAGGGTTTCTTTTACAAAGGGGATAGTCAGTCGACGTTGCGCACTAATTGACGCTTGGTCTAATCGGTCTAATGTGGCAATAAGCGTTTTCATATCACGTGATGAACGGTTTAATAGAAAGCGAGCTACATCCATTGGCAATTTCAATCCTCTAAACTCAGCACGTAGTTGCAGTGCAGCTAACTTGCCATCATCATCCAATAACTGCAATTGGTAACTCACCCCCCAATCTAATCGCGATAACAGATCCGGTAACTGAATACCTAAATGTCGCGCCGCGCTATTACCGGTGACGATCAGTGAACCTGGGGTATGTTGATCATGGCTATCGAGCCAACGGTTATAAAAGTTGAATAAGGCCACTTCCCACTCACGGTTCCCCGCGATCAATTCAATATTATCGATACATACAAGATCAAGATGTTCCATGCCATCAAGTACGGATGGTGTCATCATAGAAGACATTTCCATCGGTAAATAAGCCGCTGAGCGATCAGCATCGGAACATTCTGTACACGTAGCATGAAGTAAATGAGAAGTACCGGAACTCCGGTTACCAAATAGATAAATAAATGGATCACCGCCGCCAACAGCGGCATTTTTTAGCGCTGTCAGTAGCTGGACATTAGCACCGGGGTAAAAACTCGCGAAAGTTTCACCATCGGGTAATTGTACTGATAAAGAAAGTTGTGCTGGAGTGTTCAATATCACCCTTTCATACAATCATAAAATTAGTGTGACCATTGTAGCATCTCAATGGCCGATAGAAAACGACTAGTAAAAAAACTCATTATAAAATTGCTTAATTTATCGCGTTCCACTGGAAATTCATGTCACCAAAGGCATTTTCACTACTTTTGATCCGTTGATCTAACGACAGTTCCATTAATAGATCTTGCTGGGTACCGAGTAACACCAATTTTAATTGAATACTTGATCCTGACACAGCTTCAAGATCAACTTGAGCAATGGCTGATAACTCAGAAAACATCTCAAGTAACTTAGCATAATCAGTAATGCCAGATACTGTATCAATATTAAAAAATACCACTTCATTGTTTCCGGATGCTTTTACGCTATAACGTTTAGCAAGATAGTTAGCAAGATTATTGGTTAGTTCAGTACCTATTACAGTAAGCGCACCTTGATCTTGGCCATGCAACCAAACTTCATACGCTTGCTTGCGATTGCTGCGACCGTACATAGTCCAATCTAGTTTATAATCATCATTTTGTTTAATTATTTTAGCAATAATATAATTATCAGCGGCATAACGGATTGAAGCAAGTTCTACCGGATCGGTAAATTTACCCCATAAATCGCGGCTATTTACTTGCAATTGATCATCGAGATCCATGACTGGAAATAATACTGGGATCGCACGTTTATTTGCTTGCGCTTTAATCGCCTCAATGAACTCTGCATAGTCACTGTCACTTTCACCTCTGACACTGCGGCTAAAATCTTCATCAACGACTAACCACACAATTAACTGTGGACGATTCGAGCTCCACACACCCAATTTACTGCTGCGTAATAAGCGGTTTATTTTTTGATCATTAAAAGTGGTTTGTAAATAACGTTCGCCATCAACACGTTCTTCAGCTTGTTTCACTAAATATTGACGTGCATTGATTAACGCTTTTTTGATTACCGGATCTGCAGTTATGGAGGCATTGCCCGAAACTTTAACCAGCACTTCCGCAAAGGCGACTTTTTGTAACGTGCGGTTAGACTGATTATTCACTGCCATAACAGATGCAGAATACAGCTGCTCAACCTCAACTGCACGCGAGACTAGAGGGAGAAGAGATAACAATGATAATAAAATAGGAAATAAACGCTTCATACGATCCTTTTAAGAGTAACGTGATGACTCAAATTGATGATGAGATAATAATAACCAAACCATTCGCTATGTCCAAACATATTCCATCGCATTCACTAATTAGCGAGATAGAGAAAGAGTGACCATACTAAAGTATCAAGTAGTTAGATTAAAATGAAGGAATAATAACGATGGATAATAAACAAACTGAAAATGACCGATATTTTGATATCGATATTGAAGAGATATATGTGTTAAATATGTTGTTGCTGTGGGGCGGATATTTAATCGGAAATCAACTTGAGTAAAAGAATGAAAGAAAGAACAAAGAAACAGACATCAATAGTCGCAGCTGATGTCTGTAGTTCTAGAATACTATTTGGTACCAAAAATCTTATCACCAGCATCCCCAAGACCTGGAATGATGTAACCTTTTTCGTCTAAACGCTCATCAATAGATGCAGTGTAAAGTTCGATATCAGGATGAGCCTCTTCTAATGCTTTCAGACCTTCTGGCGCAGCAACAAGAATAAGTACTTTGATACGCTTACAACCTTTTGCTTTTAGCAGATCTAATGTTGCGATCATCGACCCACCAGTTGCTAACATAGGGTCAACAACAATCGCTAAACGCTCATCAATACTGTGTACGATTTTTTCAAAGTAAGTAACAGCTTTTAATGTTTCTTCATCACGATATATGCCAACAACACTCACACGTGCACTTGGCATATGCTCTAGTACGCCGTCCATCATGCCTAAACCAGCACGTAAAATTGGTACTACGGTTACCTTTTTCCCTTTGATTTGATCAACAGTAACATCGCCATTCCAACCTTCAATGGTCTTCTGCTCTAGCTCTAAATCAGCCGTTGCTTCATAAGTAAGTAGACTAGCCACTTCTGTTGCTAATTCACGAAAACGTTTCGTGCTGATATCACCCGCACGCATTAAGCCCAATTTATGACGTACTAACGGGTGTTTAACCTCAACAACTTTCATGGCATCTCCTAATAAAATCAAAGTAAGTACGATATAAAAACGCGTAATATTACCAATAATGCCTCTACAATGATAGCTTATTCCAAGGAAATGCCAGAGTTAAGAATAAAATCAATTGGTAGGTCAAACAATGTATAATTTTGTTTCTATTCTGTGGTTAAAATTGTTAACATAGCGGCGATTTTTTAATCCAATTGATACGATTAGTTTGTGAGGGATCCAGTGAGCAACCAAAATACTTCTCTAAGTTATAAAGATGCAGGCGTTGATATAGACGCAGGTAATGCATTAGTAGAACGCATTAAAGGTGTAGCAAAAAAGACTAAACGACCTGAAGTTATGGGTGGTCTAGGTGGCTTCGGCGCACTTTGCCAATTGCCTACTGGTTATAAAGAACCAGTGTTGGTTGCAGGAACAGACGGTGTAGGAACAAAACTACGCCTCGCTATCGATTTAGCTAAATACGATACAGTGGGTATCGATCTAGTCGCAATGTGTGTAAATGACCTTATTGTACAAGGTGCTGAACCACTCTTCTTCTTAGATTACTACGCAACAGGGAAACTGGATGTCGATGTAGCGACCGCAGTGATTACCGGTATCGGTGAAGGTTGTCTATTATCTGGCTGTGCATTAACCGGTGGTGAAACAGCTGAAATGCCAGGTATGTACCACGGTAAAGATTTTGACATTGCTGGTTTCTGTGTGGGTATTGTTGAGAAAGCAAATATCATTGACGGCACTAAAGTTGCTGCGGGTGATAAACTTATCGCTTTAGGATCGAGTGGCCCTCACTCAAACGGCTATTCTTTAGTGCGTAAGATCCTTGAAGTTTCAAAAGCAGATCCAAGTCAAGCATTTGGTGATTCAACGCTAGGTGATACGCTGCTAACGCCAACTAAAATCTATGTTAAGTCTGTGCTAGCTGTGTTGAAAGAGTGTGAAGTTCACGCTTTATCACACATTACTGGTGGTGGCTTCTGGGAAAATATCCCACGTGTACTACCAGCACTAACAAAAGCGGTCATTGATGAAAATAGCTGGCAGTGGCCTGAAATTTTCAACTGGTTACAAGAAAAAGGTAACGTTGAACGTACCGAGATGTATCGTACGTTTAACTGTGGTGTAGGTATGGTTATTGCGCTACCTGAATCACAAGTTGAAAAAGCACTGGAAATCTTCACTGCACACGGCGAAAATGCGTGGCTAATCGGTGAAATTGCAGACGCTGCAGAAAATGAAGAACAAGTAGAGATAAAATAATGTCTAAACAAGCATCTATCGTAGTATTAGTGTCTGGTAATGGGAGTAATTTACAAACCATTCTAGACCAGTGCGAACAAGGTTCTATTTACGGTAAAGTAACTGCTGTTTTTAGTAACAAAAGTACTGCATATGGCTTAGAGCGCGCACAACAAGCAGGTGTGGACGCAATATCACTGGCGCAAGGTGATTTCGCTGACCGTGCTGCATTTGATGCAGAGCTCATGACACAAATAGATCAGTATCAACCCGATCTGATTGTGTTAGCAGGCTATATGCGTATTCTGAGTGATAACTTTGTACAGCATTATGCTGGCAAGATGCTTAATATACATCCTTCTCTATTACCTAAATATCCAGGTTTAGATACCCATCAACGTGCAATTGATAATGGCGATGAAGAACACGGTGCTTCGGTGCACTTTGTTACGCCACAATTAGACTCAGGTCCTGTTATCTTGCAAGCAAAAGTACCTGTATTTGCTGACGATACTGTAGATGATTTAAGTTCACGGGTGCAAACTCAAGAACATATGATCTATCCTATGGTTGTGCAATGGTTCTGTGCTGAACGGTTAGCGATGACCGACGGTAAAGCCGTACTTGATGGTAAAGCATTAGCACAAAGCGGTTACGCTGCTGACTAAGCTAATTCGTTAAGCCTAGATGATAAAGCCTTTATCGCATTACTGCATAAAGGCTTTTTTGTGACTGTAATTTTTATCGCGCTAATAACATTAAGCGCTACTTATTCGTTAGCATGATCGTGCCGCGACAGAACACACAATACTCACCCGGCTGCATTTTGTGCCACACTTCATTATCCGTCAGCGGCTGTGTCGCGATTATAGCGACAACATCAGAGTCTGACGTTTCATTCGCAAAATTAATTTCAATATTTTCATCAATTAACTGGGCATGACCAAACGGTGCTTCGCGTATAATATGATGTAAATTATTAGTACAGTAAGCAAATACAAAGTCGCCATCGGTTAATAACAAATTAAATACACCTAATGCCCTTAACTGATCACATAAGCTAGCAATAAAGCGAAACACAGGTTTCATATCATTAGGCTTAACTGGAAACTGTTTACTTACTTCTTGTAAGATCCAACAGAATGCAAGCTCACTGTCAGTCTCACCAATTGGCGTATAAAAACCCGTCGCTAAACCTTGATAATCGGTTAGTTGGCCATTATGCGCATAGGTCCAGTTTTTACCCCAAAACTCACGGGTAAAAGGATGGGTATTTTCTAATGCCACACCACCACGATTAGCTTGGCGAATATGTGAAATAACCGCTTGGCTTTTAATCGGGTAATTTTTGACTAATTGCGCGACTTTCGATTCAAAGCTTGGCTTGGGATCACGAAAAGTACGGCAACCTTTGCCTTCATAAAACGTAATTCCCCAACCATCAGAATGCGGTCCAGTCTTACCACCGCGCTGCATCAGCCCAGAAAAACTAAAACAAATGTCGGTAGGTACATTTGCGCTCATACCTAATAATTCACACATATACTGATAACTTCACTTTTATGGCTGACGACATTAACCACTCCGGGTTAAATTAATTTCACACTCTTTCATTCTACTTAATGCCAAGCCGCTGTCTATGGCAAATACCACAATAAACCGTATTATTGGCTACTGTCATATAACGAAAGTCATATAACCAAATACGTTAGCTTAATCGGCATAACCCATCATTTTTTCAACTAACTGGATCAATAAGTGGATCACTTTAATGTGGATTTCTTGAATACGGTCAGCATAACCAAAGTGTGGCACGCGAATTTCGATATCAGCGATACCCGCCATTTTACCGCCGTCTTTACCGGTTAAGGCAATTGTTTTCATGCCTTTTGCTTTCGCAGCTGCAAATGCATTTAATACATTTTGCGAATTACCACTGGTGCTTATGCCTAATAGCACATCACCTTTCTGGCCAATGCCTTCAACATAACGTGAAAATACATATTCATAGCCAAAATCGTTGCTAACACAAGACATATGGCTCACATCAGAAATGGCAATACCTGGCATTGCTGGACGATTTTCACGATAACGGCCTGATAACTCCTCAGCAAAATGCATCGCATCACAATGTGAACCTCCATTACCACAAGATAATACTTTACCACCGGCTTTAAATGAATAGGCTAATAATGCTGCTGCGGCTTCGATATTTTCTGCCTGTTTCGGGTCGGCTAAAAAATCATTTAAAACTTTTGCTGCCTCGACTAATTCTTGCTGAATTAAGCCTTGATAATTTGTCATTTAATCTCGCCTCTATGCCTAAAATATATTTCTATGATAATACTATTGTTTCACAAAATAATGTACCTGTATCACCCACATAAATAAAAGGTTCACCATCACCAAAAATAAGCGACAGGCATAAAAAGTGCTTAGTTAACACCCACTTAATACCTACTTGTGAGTAATAAAAGGTCCAATTTCTTGACCAAACTGACTTAAAATAAAAGTAAATAGGCAATTAAATTATCAATTCAATAACGCTACTATCAGTGCACACTTGTAACCCCAATGAGTCAAAAACAAGCGTTTAGTTACAGGTTCTATAAATAGTATGTAAATTGCATGTGAAAAACTTGCTAATTTAATAATTATCAACTAGAACTAATACTCAAACCAGTCTTCTGGTCTGACCTCTGACTTTGCTATTTAGTTGCTTAATGAAAGGAGAATATCATGGCAACCACAATTTCACTATTAGCCTTAGTGGCAATATTTGGTACATTATCTTACCAAAGAGCATCATTAGCTGCTTTTACCGGTGCGTTTTTTATTGCACTTTCAGCCGTTTCATATTTCGGTGATGTGCCATTAGCTATCTGGATAATAACAGCTGTAATTTCGATACCATTAAATATTACCAGTATTCGTCAACGCTATTTAACAACGCCTATTTTAAAAGGCTTCCGTAAAATAATGCCGGAAATGTCTCAAACAGAAACTGAAGCATTAGAAGCTGGTACCACTTGGTGGGACGCAGATTTATTCAGCGGCAAACCAGATTGGGAAAAACTTCATAATGTTCCAGTACCGACATTAACCGCTGAAGAACGTGCTTTTCTTGACGGTCCAGTTGAAGAAGCATGTCGTATGGCTGATGAGTTTGATATCACTCATAATCGTGCTGATTTACCTCCAGAGCTGTGGGCATTCCTTAAAACTAAAGGTTTCTTCGCCATGATCATCAAGAAAAAATACGGTGGTCTCGAATTTTCAGCATTAGCACAATCAATGGTACTACAAAAATTAACTGGCTCAAGCGCAGTAATGGCGAGCACAGTTGGTGTACCTAACTCATTAGGACCTGGTGAACTACTACAACACTACGGTACTAAAGCGCAACAAGATTACTACCTGCCTCGTCTTGCTACTGGTGAAGAAATTCCATGTTTCGCACTAACCAGCCCTGAAGCTGGTTCTGATGCTGGTGCTATTCCTGATTTCGGTATCATATGTAAAGGCGAATTCGAAGGTAAAGAAATTCTCGGTATGAAACTGACTTGGAACAAACGCTACATTACACTCGCACCAATTGCGACTGTACTTGGTTTGGCGATTAAACTGCGCGACCCAGATGGTTTACTTGGTGATAAAGAAGATATCGGTATTACTTGTGCGCTTATCCCTACTGATATCCCAGGTGTTGAAACCGGTCGTCGTCATTTCCCACTTAATTTACCATTCCAAAATGGTCCAACTAAAGGTAACGAAGTATTCGTACCATTAGATTACATCATCGGTGGTCCAGAAATGGCTGGTCAAGGCTGGCGTATGCTGGTTGAATGTCTATCTGTGGGCCGCGGTATTACGCTACCGTCTTGCTCTGCAGGTGCCGTTAAGATGGCCGCAATAGGCCTAGGTTCTTATACTGCTATTCGTCGTCAATTTAAAATTTCGATTGGTAAAATGGAAGGTATCGAAGAGCCACTAGCACGTATTGGTGGTAATGCTTACCTCATGGGTGCGGCATCTACGTTAACAACAAGTGCGATTGATTTAGGTGAAAAACCATCTGTGATCACTGCGATTGTGAAAATGCATTTAACCGACCGCGCACAGAAATGTGCAATCGATGCAATGGATATCTCTGGTGGTAAAGGTATCTGCCTTGGTCCAAATAACATGGCAGGTCGTAGTTACCAAGCGGCGCCAATTGCAATTACGGTAGAAGGTGCAAACATTCTTACCCGTAACCTGATCATTTATGGTCAAGGTGCAATCCGCTGTCATCCGTTCGTATTAGCTGAATTAAATGCAGCAGCACTTGAAGATCAAAACAAAGGCCTACAAGACTTTGATGCCGCATTATTCGGTCACGTTGGTTTTGCAATGTCTAACTTCTTCCGTTCATTTGTAATGGGTATTACTAACGGTAAAGGTTCTGCAGCACCATTTAAAGATGAAACTACACAATACTACCAACAGATGAACCGTTTAAGTGCCAACTTAGCCTTCCTATCTGATGTATCGATGGGTGTACTTGGTGGTGAGCTTAAACGTAAAGAACGTGTTTCTGCACGTTTAGGTGATATCTTAAGTCAACTGTACCTATCATCTGCAACGCTAAAACGTTTTGAAGATGAAGGTCGTCAAAAAGATGATTTACCATTCGTTCATTGGGCATTACAAGATTCATTATTTAAAGCTGAGCAAGCAATTGATGAGTTATTACGTAACTTCCCTGTTCGTGCTGTAGGTATTGCACTCCGTGCAATGGTATTGCCAGTAGGTACGCGTCTATCACGTCCGACGGATAAGCTAGACCATGTTGTTGCAGGTTTACTACAAGTTCCTTCTGCAGCGCGTAGCCGTCTAGCAACAGACATGTACCTAACTGAAGAAGAAGGTAACCCTGTTGGTCTACAAGAGAAAGCCTTGAGAGACATTATTGTTGCTGAACCTATCTTCATCCGTGTTTGTAAAGAGAATGGTGTTAGATTACCATTTATCTACCTAGACAAATTTGCTGACGAAGCTCTGGCTAACAAGCAGATCACAGCTGATGAAGCGGAACTATTGAAAGTGGCTGAAGAAGGTCGTTTACGTACAATTAACGTTGATGACTTTGATCCGGAAGTACTTGCTGCAGATAAGTCGTTAGTTAACCAACTAAACGGTGATTGGCGTGCACGTGCAAATGGCACCGCGAAACCAGTAAAAAAGAAAAAAGTAAAAACTGAAGCGGTTGCTTAGGTCGTTACGAAACAAGTCGTCATTAATCAATAACGGTTAATCGCAACATAAAAAACCCCACTGGTCATCATTGATGGCAGTGGGGATTTTTATTTATAACAACAGAAATTAAAGCCAATAACCTAAGCGTCTAATAATGTTTTAGCTAAGGTTCGAATACCGTGCCCTTTCGCGCCTGTCGCCCATAAATCATTGGCCACTTTTTGATACGAACCGGCTAAATCTAAATGTAACCAACCTTGCCCATCTTCACGCACAAAACGCGATAAGAATGCAGCAGCAGTAGATGCTCCCGCACGTCCTTCACCGGCATGGATGTTAGCCATATCAGCAAAGCTTGACGGTAACTGTTGTTGATGCCATTTTTCGAGAGGTAGCTGCCAAGCAAACTCATTTTCTGCTTTCGCATGCGCCAAGAGAGAATTAACAAAGTCCTGATCAAAACCAAATACCGCATTATAATCACGACCTAACGCCACCTTAGCAGCACCAGTCAATGTCGCAGCATCAATCAAACGTTGTGGCGAGTTTTCTTCTGCTGCAAGTAAACCGTCAGCTAATACTAACCGACCTTCAGCATCGGTATTAAGTACTTCTACTGTAATATCGTTTTTGTACTTGATGATATCTCCAAGTTTAAATGCATTACTGCTGATCATGTTTTCTGCACAGCATAAGAATAACTGCACGCGTTGATTTAAACCTTGGCGGATTGCTAATGCTAATGCGCCAGTCAATGTCGCCGCGCCGCCCATATCACTCTTCATGGCTGTCATCGGCTCTGATGGCTTGATACTGTAACCGCCCGAGTCAAAGGTAATGCCCTTTCCCACTAATGCCGTCGCTACAGGTGCATCAGCGTCACCCGTTGGATTGAAATCCAATTGCAGCATTGCCGGTGGGTGTTGACTGCCACGACCAACAGTATGGATCCCAGTAAAACCATGGGTTAACAAATCATCGCCAGCAATAATTTTGTAAGTAATCGATTCTGGTGCCAATTGTAATAATAAGTCTGCGGCACTTTGCGCTAATTTTAGCGGATACATTTCTTCGGCATCGGTATTAATGGTTTTACGCACCCAATGGCTGGCTTGTTGAAAATCAATGAACGCCTTTTTTTCAATACTGCTCACTTGATCTAAACCAAAACAAGCTTGTTGATCTTCTTTCGCGGTATAATAACCTTGATCAAACGCAATGCGTAATTCAGTATTCCATAACTCGCCTTTTAAGGTTACTTTAGCTATGCCTTGATTGGATAATTTACGTGCCGCACGTTGTACTTGTAATGCACTCTCTGCACCAAGATTGGCACTATTATCACCCAGGTGAATAGATGCTACTCCAGCATTAAAACTCACTAATACATCCTTGCCCCAAAAACTATCAGCCGGAGCGACCGTTAGCTCAACGCTCATGAAATCCTTCATTGAATATCCTTAATTTAGACCTGTTAATACGCTCACTATAACAATACTTTAATGGTTTGTTTGGTTATGTATCATAAATTTTTATTATTCCACTCATTGAAAATCGAGTTGAATATTTAATTTATCCGTGAATAATTCGTTCGACTTAAACGAACGTTTTTTTCGAACATTTCATGACCAGCTGAATAATTACAAACTACAATTTTTTTAGCCCCCTTAGCGAACTGGTTTTTTTGCAAAAAAAATCGGAAAAAGTGTCACGAGTTCCGAACATGAGATTCTTGAAAATTAAGCGTGTTTCGGCGCTTAGATACGAGCCCAAGGTCACCATGAAGACGGTATACATTAACAAATCGCTGAATATGTCTACGGGTTAAATTTAACAGTGTAGCAGCTGCTACTTGAGTGATTCGTTTATGACAAATATCTTTAATAACACCTAAACAATGCAGTTCTTTTTCGCTCATAGTAATCAACATGGCACAACTCGATACTTGGATTAGTGCTATCAAACCCTTGATGTCATCAGTCAATGGAAGCCTAACCAGGTCGAAACGCTATCAGCTTTATTGCCTATTGAACTCATTAATGAAGCCTATTCACTAACTGATACTGTCACCTTACGTAAACGTAAATTAACCCTTGAATCGATGGTTTGGTTGCTTGTCGGGATGGCTCTCTATAATGATAAATCGATGCCAGACATCGTCAATCAACTTGATATTGTAGACCGAACAGGCAAGGCTTTTGTAGCGCCCAGTGCGTTTGCATTGAACGTGTCGCTAAAAAACGATAATTAATACCTATAACAGGGTGCGGAATGTCGGTTCAATAGACCGTACAGGGACGATTTTATCCCTAGATCT
Organism: Moritella yayanosii; assembly: GCF_900465055.1. Taxonomy (NCBI): domain Bacteria; kingdom Pseudomonadati; phylum Pseudomonadota; class Gammaproteobacteria; order Alteromonadales; family Moritellaceae; genus Moritella; species Moritella yayanosii. The sequence continues at coordinate 2,268,633 of NZ_LS483250.1, forward strand.
AAAAAGCCTCCAATAAGGGCTTATATTGTATAAAATAGCGTCAAAGTTCCATATCAAAATGCTCCTGTAATATAGAATTGACAGTATCTAAACGAGCAGGGAGTGCCCTATTTCTCTTTTTCACTACATAGAGAGACTCCATCACTGGCTTTTTGGGGTTAAATATTTGTAAGTTTTGAGGTTCGTGAAAGCTATCAACAGCACTTTTTGGCAAAACAGTAAAACCCAATCCTTTGGCTACTGGTTGCAATATCTGGCTGATTTGATTGACATACCCTGACACGGGGATCTCGCTAATATTCAAGTCGTTAAAATCAGTTCTCTGATTTTTAGCAAAGTAAAGTGATAAGTAATGTTCAGCATCTGGGTGGCTAATCAAACCGAGTTCGATTAGCAATTTTGCGCTGTAATTATAGGTTTCAATATTGGCAGGAAGCACCAAACAGAGCTGCTCTCTTCCGAGCGCTTGCACGTCAAATAAATTGTGATTTGAAACATGAGTGACAATCCCTAAATCAATAATACCTTGTTGTATTTCATTTAATATCTGGTGATTAGGCGCCGCTGTTAGCTGAATAATCAGCTTGCGGTGCTGGTTTTGTAATTCCAATAGCTGTGGATAAAGAATCAAGGCAAGAGAGCCAGAGCAAGCGATAGTACAATTCCCCGTGAAAGGATCATCAAAAGTGAGATTTTCTAACAATTCATGTTCATTTTTTGCCAGTTGACCAGCGTATTGATAAACCAGGCGACCTTGCTCAGTGATTTCAAAACGCTTATTTTCTCGGCGAATAAGCGCATGGTCACAAGCTTGTTCAAGTTTACGAATATGCTGGCTGACACCTGGCTGGGTCATAAATAATTTTTCAGCCGTCTTAGTAAAATGCCCTGTATCGATAAGGGTTACAAAAGTATTAAGCCAAAGTGGGTTTAACATGATTGTGGCGTTCCATAACAAAAAATTATTATTTCAATTATAAATGATAATTTCAAATAATAAACAGCCCCCCATATACTTATTCCATCAAAACAAGTTACGAGTTAATTACCTGAGTTTGGAGAAAATTATGAAAATGAATCATGTTGGCATTATGGTAGGCGATATGGATAAAGCGGTTGAGTTTTACACTAACGCGCTTGGTCTTAAAGTAGTCATGGGTAATACTAAGGTAAAAGAAGAGCGTGAAACAGCCATTGGCAAAATGTGTGTTGCTGTTTTTGGTGAAGGCTTTAAAGGCTTTAACATTGCACACCTAGTAACGACTGACGGCATTGGTGTTGAAATGTTTGAAATGAAAGAACGTCAAGAGCGTCACGAAGTTGATTTTTCACGCATTGGTATTTTCCACTTCTGTCTTCAAACAGATGACTTTGAAGGTGCTATTGCGCGTACTGAAGAATATGGCGGAAAAGTGCGTATGGACGTCCATCGCTACCACCCAGAAGACGACAGAAAACAAGCAAAAATGGTGTACTTAGAAGACCCGTTTGGCAATTTGTTTGAGCTTTACTCACACACTTATGAAGAAACTTACGCTTCTGAATACGAGTAAAACACCGCTTTAATAGCAGTGGATCTATAAATTAAGCTTCCTCGTTGGAAGCTTTTTTGATCTTAAGAGAAAGTTGTAATGGTTCGCTACGTGAAATATAGCGAACTAACGTCCACCAAGCATTATTCTAGGCGCGTAGCTGACGGCCATCAAACATCCCAATGATATTTCCTGTTGTCACAACAGAATTAGTATTATCTAGCAACGCCTACACTCGATCATTTGTCCTGCGTGATAGAACGGTTGAATTGACGTTTAAGTGGTCCTCTAAGAGGGTTGAGAGACTTTAGGTCGTACTTACATACGTACTACATGCGTACTACATGCGTTGTTAAACGCGTTATCACTTTTATGTTCAATAGCCCGCATATCGACTATTTTATCTCCAGATTAGGTAATTAAGTTCTCTGAACCACTCAGGGGAAGACCGTGAATTTTGATCGCCTAAATTAAATTCTCATAAAGTGGCGCGTAAATTTGGTTCTACATTCTAAAAGTAAGGCATACCATGATCCCCAAAGCATTCATAAATTAAGGAGTTAATATGGTATGTTGTAAACATCATGAGATGCGTAGAGTCCATCGCACTTTGCTTGAAAGGATCCGGTATAATAGCGTATACCAATGCCGTATTTGTGGTAAGCGGAAGAGAATACACAAAAATGAATAGTAACTGGAAAGCCACTTCGCATAACGCATGTAATGTAAGATCAGCGTCTAGTAATGATTCGCTACGTGAAATCTAGCGAACTAACTCCCACCAAGAATTATTCCAGGCACGTAGCTAACTGCCATCAAACATCTCAATGAGATATTCCGTTGTCACAACAATAAATATTACCTAGTAATACTTATTGTTGCTTAAGCCTGTCGCAGGCTAACGGTATCTGAAAAATAGTTCCGTCACTAATTTTTAATATTTGCGACAGAACCATTTAAAGACATTTTATGCTCACTTATTTGTTTAATTAATCTATATTAAGACATTTTTTTTAGTTCGTTAACGATCATTTGAGTGATCGTTTCTACATTTACTGATTCTTTTTTAGATATTACGTCAGCGCTATGGGTAGGAGTATTGTGACCATAGGACAGTTCCCCAGTATCATAAGCAATACGACGAATATCGAAAAGGTGCTTTGGTGTTACATTGTCAGAAGTCGAACTGCCGCCAACAGCACCACAGCCCAAAGTAAAGGACGGGAATAAATTAGTCGACAGACCAACTGCCCCGTGAGTAGAAGGCGTATTAACTAGCATACGTGAAACTGGCTTTTTCAAACCAAACGCACAGATAATAGCTTCATCTTTAGAATGGATGGCTAAAGAGTGACCTACACCACCATTGTGCAGTAGCTTAATCGACAACTCACACGCTTCATTCCAATCTTCTACTGTGTAGTATCCGATTAGCGATGTTAGTTTTTCTTTCGAGAATGGGTATGAAGGACCTACACCAGACTCTTCTCCGATAAGAAGTCGAGTGCCTGCTGGCACCGTAATGCCGGCTAAATCGGCAATGTACAGGGCATCTTTTCCTACAATAGCTGGGTTCATCGCGCCGTTAGGGCGTTCCATGATTTTCTTAACTTTTTCAAGGCATTCACCTTGAAGGAAATATCCGCCCTGTGCTTTAAGGGTCGCTCTCACCTGCGCATCGATAATATTATCGGTAATAATAGCTTGCTCAGAGGCACAAATCGTACCATTGTCAAACGTCTTACTCGCTAGTATCTTCGCGACAGCATCTTCGATATCCGCTGTGCGCTCGATATAGACAGGCACATTACCTGCGCCAACACCCAGAGCAGGCGTACCCGAACTGTATGCAGCTTTAACCATACCGGGACCACCTGTTGCCAGAATAAGGTCCACTTTGCGCATCAGCTCGCCGCTTCCTTCAATTGTTGGAATGCTCATGACACTCACCATGTCTGGACTTTCACCACATGCTTGAAGTGTTTCACGGATAAGTGAGACTGTTTGCCCGATACATTTACTCGCACTTGGATGTGGGGTAAAGACGATAGCATTACCCGATTTCAAGGAAATTAGAGACTTATAAATAATTGTAGACGTCGGGTTTGTAGAAGGCACAATTCCCGCTATAACGCCGATAGGGACAGCGACTTCTATTATTTTTTTAGAGACATCGTTATTAAGAATGCCGATGGTTTTCATATCTTTGATGGCAGCGTACAGTTTTTCACTCGCCAATATGTTTTTAGTGGTTTTATCTTCTACCTTACCAAAACCCGTTTCTTCTACTGCTAAGCGAGCAAGCTCAGCAGCCTGTTTTGCAACAGCGTCAGCAATGGCTTTAACAATAGTATCTACACGTTCTTGACCTAGCTGAGAAAATTTGCTTTGAGCAGTGCGAGCTGAGCTAACTAAAGCTCTCGCTTCTTGAATTGATAATAGATCTTTATCTACCATTATTTAAGCCCCATAATTATTATGCGTTAAAATTAGTATTTCGTTTAAGCCACATACTAATTCTATTGCTCCAGAATTTATTTCTGGATTAGGTTAGCCTACCTCTTAAGGGGAAGGTCAATAATGTTATCTCAATAATGATGCGCATACCCACAGCAAGATCATTATAAATTAAACTTTTATCAAATCTAGTGATCAGAGTCGTGATGTAGCGGGTATCATAACTTCCGTTACATATTTGTCGCTATCTTGAGTTGTCCAATAATCTATAACATATCGCTCATAGCATTCGTCTGCGAGTAAATAGTTATTTAATTCCGCCCATGCTGTTATTTTTTCATAGGTTTTCTTAATAGTAGAATGGCTACCTATGTGATAACACCTAGCCATAGACTGAGCGCCAACAAAAACGGTTTTTTCTGGTGGGCAAGGGAGGATTGTTTTTTGCAAAATACAACAATTTCCTGAGCCCACAACACGCTGTTGATGGGAATTGAACCTTATTATAACCGGTCCAGTTATGTTATTTTTTATTTTTTCGACATAATCCGTAAACTCTATATTAATAATAGCGTCACGAATATTGCCATCAAAATCTTGTTCCCAAAATAGGTAGTCGGCACCTGTAAAAAATTGCACAGAAACATCAGTTATCTGATTTTCTTGTACATTTATTGCCTCTTGTACAAGATTATACCAATCATGAATCGAACTATCTCTAACTCTTAATCCTTGCCGCTCTTCATCAATCTCAGCCATTTTACTTTCAAATACAGCTTGCATAACACTGTAAGTATTAGCACTATTATCGTTAATTAGCTGAGTCATTTCATCGAGTTTGAACCCCATCTGTTTGTAATATTTTATAACAGGTATAAGGTGTAAACTGTCATCGTTATAGTAACGATAATTGTTGCAGTTAGATCGTTGTGGTGTAACTAGCCCAATTTTATCATAATAACGAAGTGCTTTTGTTGAGATGTTACATAATTTACTGGCATCACCAATTGAATATTTGGAACGATTTTTCAATTTATACTCCTCTCAACTAGTTGTGATTAGTAATATAATGGGAGCATTACAGAACGCTCCCAACCAACTTTTATCAATCAGCAATATAACGATTTATGGTTTTAGCGCCTTCTTCATGAGCCCTAAAGTACAAAATTAGCTCATTATCTTCTGATATTACGCCTCCAACACCTTCGAGCAAACCGTTGGTTTCAGCCGTTAGCAAGGCATCTAAAATAGCCCCTTTAGTAAAAGCTTTAAAATCACCATACTCTGGACGAAGTGCGTCCATTACTTCAATGGTACTGGCCTTTTCAATTGCAGTAAAAAATTTCAATATTGCATAATTTAATGGTTTCATTGGTTATTACCCTTCTTGAATAGATCCATTGGATTCATAGCGATGACAAAAATACCAAAAACCATGATTATCGCAGCAAGCCATGCAACCGGAGCCATCGTCCAACCGGCAATGCCAAAACCGATACCTAAGACTAACCAACAACACAAAGGTCCCCAGAAAGAGAATGTACCATTACAAGCCATACCTAGTGCTGCACCACACATAGCATTGCCTTTATACCAGAACATAAAGGCACCATATGCAGCTAAACCCGCAACAATGAAGAATATCATTGATTCAGAATCAGCTACCGCTTCGAACACCATAGCGTAACCATCTTCGCCACCAATATAGGCGAATAAAGGAATTAAAATAAGTAAATTAGTTAATCCAGAAGTAACTTGACGGATAGTGATGCCGATCTCTGGATCAATCATAGACGTGCCGAAACCCGCTATACAGCCTTCGACACCCCAAAATAGAGCAGCAATGAAGCCAAAGCCGATACCTAACATCACAGTTGAAGTATCACCATCAGCAAGTCCAGCAGAGCCACCAATAAGAACACTAGCAGAAAAGCAGATTGCAATGCCTAACATCATGCGAGGTGATAGTTCTTGTTTGAAAAGAACACGAGCTAAAATGGCGCCAATGGCAGGACATAAGGCACTAATAGGCACAACAATTGAACCCGCCATCTGCAACCCTACTACATACGCGGTACTCGCCAAGGGACCACCAATAATAGCTGCTCCCACAATGATGGCACCGGGTTTGGTTCTTATTGAGCGAAAAACATCACCTAAGCGACCGCGTGCAGCTGCGATGCCCAGTGCCCACACAGCACTACATGAATCTGTAAGAGCGGCAGCAATGGCGGCAAGAAGGAATGTTGTTGCGAATGCAGAGAGACCAGAGCCTTCTCCATACCAAACAGTCCAGATGCCCACAGACATCGATAGTGTCATAAAGGCGGTATAAAATCCGTATGAGAGTCCTGAAAATAGAGCGGTAGACATTCCTTTAACACGAAAGTCATTCCGTAGCTTTTTTTCAGCGCTCTCAGCTGTAAGAATACCGAGATCATCAGTTAACGATTTTGATTGTTCCATTATAATTAGATGTCCTTTTGGTTATTTTAGTTTTTATTCTATGTTTTATATGTAGGTGTACATGTAGATTGCTGAAAACCGTCCATAATTCCGGATGCCAACAAACTTATAATTTATAAAAACCTAATCGTTAATATGACGTAACACAGTTGTTTCATGGGTATAAAACTCAGATAAAACCGTCTTATTTCTCCCGCCTTCATAGACAAATAGAGGCAAAATTTGCTCTGATACGAACACAGTATTGATTATTAAAAATAGTGTCATAATCTGTCTTTTTCTTTTAACGAAAGAGCTACTTTCATAGTGCAGTAACCTGATCAGGCTTAATAAAAAAATCAAATGAGATCTACTACCAAGGGAGTAGTATTTTAACTTTTTAAGATTATGCTTATTTTATAAAAGTTCAATTGACAATGGCTACCTTTGTGATATTCGTCTGTATATTCATGTTTTTTTAAACAAAAATGAGACATTTAGACAGTAATTCGACATGTTATATTGTTTTTACCTCTAATATCAAAATATTCGAGGCAATCCTAAATTGCAGTAATATCCGATATGAAGAAGGTAGCGCCCGCATTAAATACTCAACGTTCGTATAAATCATTCGACATACCAATATCGAGTTAACCACTTCAGCCCGGAGTTCAGCACTAGCAGGAATGCTTTAATGAACCACGAGTCTATCTGAAATACATACACAATATGGCAGGAGCTAAATGTGTTTATGCCACTATCCGAATTTTAAATATTTGCGACAGAACCAATAATCTTGTTGTACATGATTATATTGGGCGAGGTGTCGTTGCCCGTACGCTTACAAGTGTTCGGTTAAATTAAATCCGAACATATTTGAAGTATGTGGATTTATTGAACACTTCTAACTTATAAATCACCAAGCCTTTTGTAATAAGCGAATCACATCCTCATAGGATGGTTTTTTGGGATTACTGGTAGTACATATATCTTGAAGAATATTATTTGCCATCGTGGGCATATAATTTATGTACTTATCTTCATCAATATCTAATTCACTGATTTTACAAGGTATATCTAAAGAAGCGTTCAGTTGACGAACCGCCTCTAATAGATGACTCGTTCCTTCATCCATAGATGAAGCAGGTAACCCCAAAAAGTGAGCGATATTTTTATACTGCATACCAGCATCAAAGCTATTGAATTCAATCGAAGAAGGCAATAATACTGCATTTGCCACGCCATGAGGTATATGAAAAAGACCGCCAAGGCTATGAGCAACACTATGAGTTATCCCTAGCCCGCTGTTATTAAAGGCCATACCTGCCATACAGGACGCAAGGAGAAGCTGCTCTCGCGCTTCCATATCTTCGCCATTTGCATAGGCACGAGGCAAATATTTGAACACAATCTTGATGGCATTTTCAGCATAAGTCGATGTGAAGATATTGGCTTGACTTGATACGTATGCTTCAATCGCATGGGTTAATACGTCCATACCTGTCGCTGCAGTAATAGATGGTGGCATTGTACGTGTAAACCGCGCATCCAATATCGCAAGATCAGGGATGAGCATGTCATCCTGAAGAGGAATTTTTAGATTATTTTTTTTATCGGTGACTACTGAAATCGAGGTAACTTCAGATCCGGTACCACTGGTTGTAGGGATCGCAACAAGATAAGGAGGCTGACGCAACAAATCCGCATGATTTGAAAAATAAGCGATGGCTTTAGCAGCATCAATTGCTGACCCTCCACCTATGGCAATAATTATATCTGCTTCGCTTTTCATAAAGAGGTGTGTAGCAATAGTTATTGTATCTAAGGACGGATCTGGCTCAACTTTGTCAAAAATGGTACATAAAACGCCCATTGACAGATGACTTTTCACCTCTTCTACGAAGCCTGTTTTAGCGATAAAAGAGTCTGTTACGATAAAAACATGTTTCCCTGGTAACTTTTGAAGGTTATCCAAAGAGCCTTTTCCATAGCAAACCTTTGTTTTTGCATAAAATTGTGTCATAGATTACTCTCTAAATATTCCAACCAAAATTTGAACTCTGATAATAAAATTCATAACTACTCTGTTTGATATTTTGAGAAAATTTAAACTGTATTTCTACCCAGGATAGAAATACAGTTTAAAAACAAATATAGACCGTTAAAGCTTATATTTTTATCTACTCAAGTAATTACAAAAATTATTTGTTAGGTTTAGGCAGTACGTTTTCTACTTCATTATGAGGGCGTGGGATAACGTGTACACTTACAAGTTCACCAACATTACTCGCTGCTACTGCACCCGCATCTGTCGCTGCTTTTACCGCACCTACATCACCACGTACCATAACAGTCACTAATCCACTACCGACTTGTTCACGACCAACAAGTTCAACATTTGCAGCTTTTACCATTGCGTCAGCTGCTTCAATTGCGGCAACTAAACCTTTCGTTTCAACCATACCTAGTGCATTCATATTTTTATCTCCTAAATATTATTTGCCGACTGCGGCAAAATACTTTCTATTTCATTATGTGGACGAGGAATAACGTGTACGCTAACTAACTCACCAACTTTGCTAGCTGCAGCTGCACCTGCATCTGTCGCTGCTTTTACCGCACCGACATCTCCACGTACCATAACAGTCACTAACCCACTACCGACTTGTTCACGACCAACAAGCTCAACATTTGCAGATTTTACCATCGCATCAGCGGCTTCAATTGCGCTGACTAAACCTTTGGTTTCAACCATACCTAAAGCACTCATACTCTACCTCATTGTTTATTAATAGTTTTTACTATGCGACAGCTCATTTCTTGTAGCTGTTTTACATCTGTCACGCCAAAATCTTGTTTCAATATGGCGGCTATAGAGTAAAATGTTTTTTCTGTACTGCCAGTTTCTGCCAGCGTAATACAGCCTTCACAGACACAGTCTATAGAACATTGACCTGCATCCGGTTCTGTTAGCGAGCCATGCACAATTGCAATGCCTCGTTTATTCAACTCATCTTTCGCACTTGGCGTTAAGATAATACTTCCATCTAGATAAATAGTATTGTTCTTAGTACAAATGTGCTCATCTAGAGTTTTTACTTCTACTAGTGTTTTTTTCATGTTTACCTCACACCTATTATCGCTTTGACCACGTCATGTTCTGGGCGGGCAAGTACTATCGATTCAATATAGTTTGTACCTAAAAACTCTTTGGCCATATTATTCGCCTCTTCAACAGCTGCTAGTTCTCCGCTAAAAATAAAATAAGATTTTCCACAGATCCCCAACCCAGTAACAAGGCGGTGCAGGCTGATATCAGCACTCTTTACGGCAATGTCAGCGGCAGCTATTCCTGCAGAAACAGTACTCGATTCGACTAGGCCGATAGCTTGCTCTGTTTTTATCGGTAACCTTTTTTTCAGTACCGTGACAAGTTCAGGTGAAACACCGGAAATCACAAAATTCCCAGTTAGTCTGTTCGTTAAACGGGCATGACTAACCGCCATTTCAACATCAGCTTGCTTGCCAGATACAAAAATAAGGTATCTTCCTGAACAAATAGTTGAAGCTCTGACTAGTGTTACGTCAGCTATCTTGAGCATTTCATCAGCAAGCTTTACACCTGAGGCAATAGTTTTTGTTTCAACGACTCCGAGTGTATCCATCTATCACTCCTATTTAACCTGGATTTCATCAATAATACCGACAATAGCGGCGTCGACTGGAGCGTCTGCGTTTTTTATCGCCATACGTGCAGAGCTGCCTGTAACGACTAACACTTGCTCACCACTACCAGCACCAACGCAATCTACGGCCACAAAGCTATTCTTTTTCTCTGGTAAAATTGGATCCTGATATTGGACGACCATAAACTTAAGACCATTAAGAGTGTCCTCTTTACGAGTAGCCCAAACATTTCCAATCACTTTACCTATGATCATAATAAATTCACTTATAGATTTTTATAAATATTAATCTGGGACAATTTAGCTTGTTCCATCGCAAGAGGTGTTATCACACTCTCTTTTATTACATGCATTTCTTTCACACCAGCATGTGCTGCTTGCTCTACATCTTTCTCAGCAATGAGTTTCTGCCAGCATCGAGCAATAGGCTTAGACTCAGGTTTAAAAGATGTTAGACCAAACGAACTTAATGTACTTTCATGCTGCATATAGAGCTTGTATAAGCCTGGTGCAGCCGTGTTTTCATAGGCTTTGTATTCATAATCAAGAACTTCAACAGCCGTTCCCTCAAGTAACAGTTGTAACACCGCTTCGGTCATCGGACCTTTAGCTTGACCCGATGCAAGCTCAGCCATATCACCGCAAGATAATTGAGGAATGACATAGCGCGCCATTTCATTTACTGGGTGACTATCACCCAGAAAATGAAGTTCAACATCGTTTGCGTTAAGGCATTTTAGAGTCTGCTCTTCCACCAGTTTGGAGTAAGCGCTAAGAACCATCACGTGCGTTTTGTTACTACCAGAAGAATCTTTTTGTAGTTCGCTAAGCACACGTTCAACGATGGTTTTTATTAAAATATCTGAATCCATAATATTGCCTTATGACGTAACTATATTGAGCAGTTAGTAGCCTTTCTTTTTGCTATAATTCGGCCTTTAGTCTCTTTGTTCCAGCACGCACTATTGCCTTCATCAATATCAATATGCATGGCTAGCGCAAAATTATCATTCACACGTACTGAAACTTCTTCAAGTACTAATGCTCGTTCTCCTTCGAGATGAACACTGACAACATCTTTATCAACAAGACCAAAACGTGCAGCGTCTTTGCTATTCATATGAATGTGTCTTGCCGCAATAATCACGCCTTCTTCAATGCCGACAACGTTGTTCTGTGAAGAAAGAATAATACCCGGAGTACCAGCGATGTCACCAGACTGACGAAGAGGGGCTTTGATACCTAAAATACGAGCATCTGCCTTAGAAATTTCCACTTGCGAACTAGCGCGATTTGGACCAAGAACTGCAACATTGTCAATGACACCTTTAGGGCCAATTAAACGGATACGTTCTTTACATAAGAATTGCCCTGGTTGAGACAGTTCACGTACTTTTGTCAGTGGACCACCGAAGAGTACGAGTGCATCTTGCTCGCTTAAATGAACATGTTTTGCTGAAAGTTCGACTGGAATAGTATCTGTACTGTTGATCGCCATTTCAGGTGCATTATTAGTTAACGGAGAAGTAACCGTCGACGGCTGAACCTGAGTTGTTTGATAAGACGCTTGATAAGACAACTCACCAGTATCATAAGCAATACGACGAATATCGAAAAGGTGCTTTGGTGTTACATTATCAGAAGTCGAACTGCCGCCAACTGCACCACAGCCCAAGGTAAAGGACGGGAATAAATTAGTCGACAGACCAACTGCCCCGTGAGTAGAAGGCGTATTAACTAGCATACGTGAAACTGGCTTTTTCAAACCAAACGCACAGATAATAGCTTCATCTTTAGAATGGATGGCTAAAGAGTGACCTACACCACCATTGTGCAGTAGCTTAATCGACAACTCACACGCTTCATTCCAATCTTCTACTGTGTAGTATCCGATTAGCGATGTTAGTTTTTCTTTCGAGAATGGGTATGAAGGACCTACACCAGACTCTTCTCCGATAAGAAGTCGAGTGCCTGCTGGCACCGTAATGCCGGCTAAATCGGCAATGTACAGGGCATCTTTTCCTACAATAGCTGGGTTCATCGCGCCGTTAGGGCGTTCCATGATTTTCTTAACTTTTTCAAGGCATTCACCTTGAAGGAAATATCCGCCCTGTGCTTTAAGGGTCGCTCTCACCTGCGCATCGATAATATTATCGGTAATAATAGCTTGCTCAGAGGCACAAATCGTACCATTGTCAAACGTCTTACTCGCTAGTATCTTCGCGACAGCATCTTCGATATCCGCTGTGCGCTCGATATAGACAGGCACATTACCTGCGCCAACACCCAGAGCAGGCGTACCCGAACTGTATGCAGCTTTAACCATACCGGGACCACCTGTTGCCAGAATAAGGTCCACTTTGCGCATCAGCTCGCCGCTTCCTTCAATTGTTGGAATGCTCATGACACTCACCATGTCTGGACTTTCACCACATGCTTGAAGTGTTTCACGGATAAGTGAGACTGTTTGCCCGATACATTTACTCGCACTTGGATGTGGGGTAAAGACGATAGCATTACCCGATTTCAAGGAAATTAGAGACTTATAAATAATTGTAGACGTCGGGTTTGTAGAAGGCACAATTCCCGCTATAACGCCGATAGGGACAGCGACTTCTATTATTTTTTTAGAGACATCGTTATTAAGAATGCCGATGGTTTTCATATCTTTGATGGCAGCGTACAGTTTTTCACTCGCCAATATGTTTTTAGTGGTTTTATCTTCTACCTTACCAAAACCCGTTTCTTCTACTGCTAAGCGAGCAAGCTCAGCAGCCTGTTTTGCAACAGCGTCAGCAATGGCTTTAACAATAGTATCTACACGCTCTTGACCTAGCTGAGAAAATTTGCTTTGAGCCGTGCGAGCTGAGCTGACTAAAGCTCTCGCTTCTTGAATTGATAATAGATCTTTATCTACCATTATTTACGCCCTTTATTTATTTGACTATCACGTATAACCTTAATTAAAGTTTTTTTAGTCGCTTTTTTAATATCTATGTTTGTATTTAGTTCTGGTAGCTCGCTGGCTATTTCACGCAAATTATTTAGATTCATCTTTTGCAATTTAGATGCGCGGTAATGAGACACCGTATCTTCGACAGATTTCGGTACAGGAACATCCTCAATTACAGATGCGGCCTCCGCAACAGGTGACCCCACTACAATAGGTAACTCTGCAACGACAGGGGCTTCCGCTACAACAACGGGAGCATCTTTTATAACGATAGTAGATTCCTCTATAGTGATAGGGGTTTCCTTTGCAGAAACAGGAGTTTCCTCTGCAGGTAAATGTTCTTTTTCAACATCTTTTGCGCTTTCATTTTGTGGTGTCGAGGACATTATCGACATTACCTTTTCTAAAGATGAGCTTGGTCTCGCAATAACGTGCTTTGAAATCAATAAGTTTGAGTTAAGACGATTAATAGCAACTGTCGCAGCCTCAATAGCGGCTTGAACAGCAGATACTTCACCAGTCACCGTAATCGTGATTAAACCGCCAGTAGCAGAGCTTTTATCTAGCAAGGTTACATCAGCTGCTTTGAGCATAACATCAGCACCTTCAATAGCCGCCAATAGCCCTTTTGTTTCAATCATTCCGATAGCATTCATCATACTTTCCTCAATACTGACATCATGGTTAGTGCGCGATAACTGCAACATCTATGCCGTGACCTTGTAAATAACTCTCTACTTTTACTAATTCTTCTTGTGTGAATTTCTGAGCATCATCAAAAGGATACTTCCAACCAAGTTGATTATATTTATGTACCCCCATCTTGTGATAAGGCAATAAATCAATACCTTTTAAGTTTTTAAAATCTTTATAAGGTGATAAAAATTCTAATAACAAACGCAGATTTTCTTCACTGTCATTGACGCCTTTAATCAGTGGGATTCGGATCTTAACGTTGTGCTTGTTATCTAAAAGCCATTTCAAGTTATCCAATATCAACTCATTACGAACACCTGTTACACGGTGGTGTTCTTCTGGGATCATGTGCTTGACGTCATACAAAAATAGATCTGTATGCTCTGCTACTCCAACGATCACTTCTCGTTTCGCATAACCACATGTCTCTATCGCTGTATTGATGCCAGAGTATTTGCACATCGCGAGTAAGTTAATCGCCGCTTCAGGTTGCATGAGCACCTCGCCACCGCCAAGCGTTACACCGCCACCTGTGTGATAGAAGTGTCTATCTTCTTCAATAATTTCAAGTAATTCTGTTATGCTTTTATCTTCGCCTGTCACTGCTAATGCATTCGTTGGACAAACGTCGACACACTTTCCACACCCCGTACAATCGGTATCCTTCACCTTATGTTCAAAGGTAACTGGATCTAAGTAATGGGTATCTGTTGGACACACGTCTACACACATTCGGCATTGCGTGCATAAATTCTCTTTAAATAGGATTTGGTGATGATACTTTTGACCTTCCGGATTCGAGCACCACACGCAGCGTAAAGGGCAACCTTTAAAAAATACAAGCGTACGTATACCTGGGCCATCATACATATTGTATTTTTGAATATTAGAGATACGTGCTTTTCTTTCTATCATGGTATAAGTCATTCCTAAAGCTTACTCCTGCCTCATCGGCAGGAGTAACGATGGATTAAAAGTCATTTAGTACTGTACGACTGATGATTTCATCTTGTACGTCTTTACACAGCTCACCAAAGAAAGCACTGTAACCCGCCACTCGAACGACTAAATCACGATATTTTTCAGGGTTCTTTTGCGCTGCGAGTAACACTTCATTATCGAGATAGTTAAATTGCATCTCACCGTTACCAAGAATGCTCGCGGTACGGATCAACGTAATAATGCCATCTTCACCTTCTCGCGTATCAAGCAGTCCTGACATCAGCTTGAAGTTATGCACCATGCCAATATTCATATAATCATTGCCCATCTTAGAGACGGAATTAATGATGGCCGTTGGCCCCTTATAATCCGCACCTTGAGTCGGGCTGATACCATCTGATAATGGTGACCAAGCTTCACGACCGTTCGCTGAAGCGCCAAGCAGTTGACCAAAGGGCGTATTGTTTGACATAGATAGCGTGCCATGACTCAATACCGAGTAAAGCGTCTTAAACTTACGGTGCTCTGTCTCGGTGAAGTACACAAGATCAGTTGCAATATCATCAGCATAGTCATCATCGTTACCGTACTTCGGCGCCGCCAAGCAATCGGCTTTTATTTGATCATAACCAACAAAGTCTGCTTTTAATGCTGCATTCATTTGCTCTAATGTGTACTTCTTCTCATCAAACACGAGCTTCTTAATTGCTGCCATTGAGTCAACATAAGTCGCAAGCCCACTCCAGACCACCCCAGGGCCAAAGTTATACATTGCGCCGCCAGCGGATACATCTTCACCCGCCTCCATGCAGCCTTCAAATAGCATTGACATCAATGGCTTAGGAACGTAATCTCTGTGAACTTTTTGAGAGATTACGGTCGCAACACAGGTCCATTTAGTAATGTATTTAATCTGTTCTTTAACGGTGTGTTCAAATTTCTCATAAGTGTCGTATTGGCTAAGTGGACCTGAATCAGGACAAACTTGCTGTCCATACCAAAGCGGTACACCCGCGTTAAGTACTAATTCAATACAAATTGGCCATTGAGTCCAACCCGTTGCAGTCCATTGATAAAGGCGACCTGATTTTTGTGGTTCAACACACCCCATTAAGCAGTAGTCGCGCGCATCTTCCATCGAGACGCCTTTCGCGAGCATCATTTTAATATGTGCATCATCAAAGTGTACGGCTGGGAAGCCCATACCGGCACGGATAACATCAATGATCTTACGCAGGTATTTTTGTGGTGATTTATTGTGAACACGGGTTGCTAGTGTCGGTTGATAAATGCGAACATGGCGCACCGCATCCATCAGTAGATAGGTTAATTCGTTGGTTGCGTCACGGCCTTCACGCGTCACACCGCCCACACACATATTGACGAATGGTTGGTAACCAGCGAAGAATTTTGACCCAGCTTCATTGTTTAGCCACATCAATTCTGACATTTTAACTAGCATACAACCCGCTATATCAAACGCTTCGTACTCGTTCATACGGCCAGCTTTCAGATCTGCCATGTACAGGTCATACATATATTGGTCGACACGACCAATAGACATACCCGTTTGGTTTTCTTCAATAAGGAGTAGTGACTGGATGGTACATACCGCTTGCATCGCTTCCCAGAAAGTTTCTGGTCGGTGAGCAGGTACTCGTGCATTCACTTCTGCAATTTTGTGCAACTCTTGTTTGCGGCGAGGGTCAGTTTCTTTTTCTGCGAGCTGAGTAGCGTGTTCAGATAGGCGCTTAGCATAAACCATCACACCTTCTGCCGTCTCAATGACTGACTTATAGAAGTAGATTTTTTCTACATCATCTGGGTTATGGTAGTCTAGCGCATCCAACTTCTCTTGCGCTTCACGTTGGATATCCAACATGCCTTTTTTCATGACAATAACATCATAACCTGGGTTCGAATCACCGCCACCGCTTATCGCATGGTAAGAGCAGTCAGAAACATAGGACTCACCCGATAGCTCCCACAATCCCGCTTCGCGATATAACCCTTCGCAATGCTCATCGACAGAGCGCCCTTCCCAGTAAGGGAAAATGTCTTCCCGCAGTTCTTTCTTATCTTCTTCTGCTAAGTAGTATGGGTCTTGTGCACGTGTGCCAATCGTATCGAGCTCATCACGCAACCAACGCCAAGAAAGATCAGGAGAAAAACAGCCTGCACGAGGCTTACCGCAAGGTGCGCCAACAAGCAATTCGTTATCTTGAATCAATAGAACCGCTTCTTGACAGTTACGAAGGAAGCTTTTACTGCGTAAAAGGATCGGTGGCATGCCAACATTTTCTTTATAAACGTTGGTAATAATACGGGCGCGGTTAATATTAATAGATGGCATATGTGTCATAAAGTTTTCTTTAAGTTTCACATGTCTTTCTGTAGGGCCATCAGGTATTTCGGTGCTAATTGGCGCTACAATTGGCTCGACTACTGGCTGAGAAAATGCTTCTTTCGATACATTTTCAAAAATTTTCTTTAATGAACTGCGCTCCGCGTCCGTTAAATTTTTAGTTGCTTCTTCAAGCTTATTAGAAAAATTCTGAAGATCCATGTTCTGTCGCCCTTACGCTAGGTTATTGTTTAACGTTAATATTTAATTTTTAGCTGTTTTGTATCATTCAAATAGCGTCCAGAATTACTTTCTGGACAGCGTTTATAGAACCATCATGATCTTGAATTGTTGATTCTTGCTTAAGTGATGCTTTTTCTACCTGTCGCACCCCATAAGCAACTTTTCGTATATAGATTAAATTACTTGGAGATACATTATCTGCCGTCATTCCTTGCCCATAAGCTCTATTTGCAAGTGATACTGAAGGGGTTAAATTTGTGGTTAAACCGATTCCTCCAAAAGAAGCTGGTGTATTAACCAGTAATCTACCTACCGATTTTTTCAATGCAAAGAGTAAAATAACCTCTTCATTATTGGAGTGGATCGTAAGCGTATGTGCATTGCGTACGTTAAGCAGTAGCTCGATACACTTTTCACAAGCATTCATCCAATCATCTTCAACATAGTAAGCAAGCACAGGCGCTAAAAGCTCCCTAGAATAAGGATCGCTCTTGGCAACGTATTTACGTTCTGCAACTAAAAGACTCACGTTATCTGGGACAGAAATATTTGCTCTGGTTGCCAATTGTTTAGCTGAAACGCCGACCATTCCTGGTCTATGTTTACCCGTCTCAGAAAATAAAAGATTCGCAAGTGTGCATGACTCTTCTTCGGTCATGAAATACGCACCTTGCTCTTGCATTAATGTACGTACTTGAGGTTCGATACATGAATCGACTATAATTGAGTGTTCTGCTGAAGGGGATATGCCATTATCGAATACTTTACTCGATACAATATCTTGAACGGCTTGACGAACATCTGCGCTGCGTTCGATAAAAACGGGACCGTTTCCGGTACCACTATATATGACAGGCTTCCCTGAACAGCGCCCTAATTCCACCATACCAGGAACACCTGAAAGCAAAATCAAAGAAGTAGAAGGATGGTTTAATAACTCTTTTGTCCCATCTTTCGTCACTGTATCCATGTAGGCAAGCGAGCCTTTAGGCAAACCACTCTCCTCTGCTGCCTCTATCATGCAGTCTAGGGCTGCTTTTATACATTTGGTTGCGTGCGGATGAGGAGAAAAAACAATACTATTACCCGATTTTATTGCAATAAGTGCCTTATAAATGGTCGTTGATACCGGGCTGGTCACTGGGCATAATCCAGCTAAAACGCCAAAAGGTACACCTATATCTATTGTGCGTTGTTCGTCATCTTTAGATATGACACCAACGCATTTTAGTGAGCGCAAATATGTTGGTACCTGCTGAGTAACGAACTGGTTTTTTTTCACTTTATCTTTCCAGCAGCCATAACCCGTTTCTTCAAAAGAAATTTTTGCTAAACTTTCAACTTGTTTTGAGACACTAACAGCCATGACCTCGACAATGGTATCAAGTTTTTCTTGAGAAAATGTCGCTAACTCTTGTTGTGCTTTAGCTGCATTTTCCATAAGAACCCTTGATTCTTGTATGGAAACTAAATCCTTATCCATTATCATAATCAGCCCTGCCTAGTTGCTTATTGCCCAAATATTTTAAAGACAAGCTTATCTTTTCCCTAGAGGGCAAGGTCAACAAGACCCACCCCTAAAGAGGTAAAAGTGTGAAGTGAAGTAGGCTTAATTTATTATTTTGAATGAAGAAGGTATGAAATTTTAATTGATTTACAATTGCGTCATGGTTACGCAATCATAATTTAACTTTACCGTAAAATAATTAACAATCTCTTGGATGGCGGTCTCTACACTGGATACATCACCTGTTATAATGAGAGAACCATATGAGCGGTCTAAAAACCCAATATTTACTTCCACAGCTTTAGTAGCCACATCAGCGGCAATAATTACGCCTTCACATGGCGTAATATTCAGAATTCCTATCGCGTCACCATGCTCTTCGTTGAGATCTAACACAGCAAAAAGTTCAGGCTGGGGGTTAGAAATAACATGAGCTAAGGTAATTTGTTTACCTGGCACATGTTCCTGAATTATGCGTTGTTTTATTTCTTCATGCATGAGGATGTTCCTTTTTAGAACTCAGAGGTTATTAAATAATATATTTATATAAATCTTTGCTAGGAGCAGGGATGACTACATGATTCAATACTGGCCCTGAATCACCAACACCGGCTACACCCGCTTCTACAGCCGCCTGTACTGACGCTACATCACCAGACAATATGACGAAAGCCTTACCTGCTAATCCAGCGGCAAAACGAATATCTAAAACCTCAACATCTGCAGCTTTTGCTGCTGCGTCGGCTGCGACGATACATCCTGCACAGGTATATACTTCAATAACACCAAGGGCAGCTATATCATGAGCATCGGGAACCCCTTGAAGAGCAGCCGCTACTGAACCATGTACACGAGGGATAATAAAATAATCTATGACCATCATCGATCCGATAGCACAACCTGATTCAACGCTACTGGTCACTGCCGAAGTATCCCCAGAGATAACGATGAGATAACGGCCAGGACAAGTTGTCTTAGCCATGATTAAATCCACACTAGCGGCTTTTAACATAGCATCTGCTACTTGAATGCCCACCGCAACACTGTTTAGTTCAACACAACCTATTGTTTGCAATTGCATAGCATTCACCTATTATTTTTTTATGGTTATTACGTTATTTGTTATGGAAGAGACCACGCCGGAGATGCTCGAATGTATTCTAGAGCCCATGCTACCTTCTGGGATCTCACCAATACATTGTCCCTTTTCTACACTATCGCCAACCTTTACAAGGCAAATTGCCGGAGCACCGATGTGTTGAGATAGCGGAATGGATACCTGGTCAGGAACTAACTCCCCTCCGTAAATGATGTTAATGTCATACTTTTCTAAATCAAGACGTTGAATAAGACGCTGAGTTGGAATTCGGCGATTTACTCTAAATGGATGAGCTTCTTGCGACTCTCCAGTCGTTTCTAAACGAATACCACCTTCTCTCAAGGTCTTTTTAATTTGTGCATTTAATTCACGCGGAGAAAGCCCCATTGGACAAGCGAATTTTTCACACACACCACACTCTGAACAAAGCAATGCTTTATGAGCTTCTTTACTGTTCAGTATATCCTCAGCCCTAATTCTGGTGAGTTTGTGTGGCTGTATATCATGTCCTAATAAGTAACGTGGGCAAAGTTCAGTACAGAGGGTACATTGACAACAAATAGAGGTTGTAAATTTGCGGACTTGCTGAGGGGCCATGATTTTTCCAGCCACGACAGTATGCTCTGGAGGAAGGACTAGAATACCACTAGTCTTTTTAGTTATCGGTTCGTTTATATCTGATAAAACACGCCCCATCATTGGGCCGCCATCTACTACGACGTAGTTATCGATAGTCGCACCGCCCGCATATTCAATCACTTCTGATGCCGTTGTTCCCACCGATACACGTATGACCATAGGTGTTTTAACGGCTCCGAAAACAGTAAGATAACGATCGGTTACAGGTATATTATCAAGAGCCAATCCTATGTTGTAAAACGTTTCCACATTACTAACTACAGCGCCTACATGAAGTGGTAATCGGCCTTGAGGAATCGTTCTATCAAGAACTTCATGCACCAATACATGTTCATCCCCGACTGGATAGAAGTTTTCTAGCTCAAATATTTCAATGCGTGGATCACCAAACTCCTCAACGACTGTTCGTAAGGATTTTAATGCAGCCTTATGTTTCGCTTTCAAGCATACAATACCACGATTAGCCTGAGTGGCATCCATCATAGCTACAACGCCTTGTAGCATTTTTTTTCCCGAATTTTCAATAAGGTAAGGGTCACTCATAAGAAGTGGTTCACAAGATGCACCGTTTACCAATACCGTATCTACGGTAGTATCTGCCTTAATATGGGTTGGTAATCCAGCACCACCACCACCAACAATGCCAGCATTTTTGATAATATTAATAATACCTTCAATCATTATACTTTCCTTCAATACTCACATCATGGTTAGTGCGCGATAATCGCCACTGGAATACCATCCCTTGCAAATAACGCTCTATTTTTAATAATTCGTCTTGTGTAAATCTCAAATCGTCATCGAAAGCGTACTTCCAACCAAGTTGTTCATATTTATGTACACCCATCTTGTGATAAGGTAATAAATCTATACCTTGTAAGTTTTTACACAGCGCCACAAAGAAAGCACTGTATCCCGCAACTCGAACCACTAAATTACGATGGTTTTCAGGGTTCTTTTGCACTGCTAGTAACACCTCATTATCGAGATAGTTAAATTGCACCTGACCGTTACCAAGAATGCTCGAGGTACGGATCAGCGTAATGAGGCTCTCGTGTATCATTCTAAGAGCGTCCTGAATTACTTTCTGGATGGTACTCAAAGAACGATTGAAATGGATAATCTAAGGCAATAAATTATCGAAATTGTACAACTGCGTAATTTTAATTAGATCTGGGTGTGGAGAAGGAATAACGACTGAGCTATAAACTTCTGCCCCCATATTTTCAACAGCCTTAACACCCGCTTCAACAGCCGCTATACAAGCGGAAACATCACCCTGCATAAGCACAGAAATATATCCCGACGCAACGTTTTCATATCCAACAAGCTCTACATCTGCAGCCTTAATCATTGCGTCAGCAGCTTCTAAAACCAACACAAAGCCAAATGTTTCGATAAAACACATTGCCTTCGGGCGTGCACCTGATTCGCTTTGTGGCCCATCTACAGGTAAACCGTGAACTGAAACAATGTCGCCAATCGGTTTAATGGGACGCGGCATTGTGTTAGATGCCGTTAAATTACCAATACTTTTTGCCGCCGCAGCACCTGCACTCACTGATGCTTCGATTGCCGCAATGTCACCTTTAACCATGATAGTGACCAGTGTGGATCCTATATTTTCATATGCTACAAGCTTTACGTTGGCCGTTTTGAGCATTGTGTCGGCCCCGTAAATAGCAGGTACCATACCCAATGTTTCAATAAGACCTAGCGCCTCTTCACCTTGGTATCGAATGAATTCTCCCATTTTTACTACACCCCATTTTATTTTTAGTTTAACGAGTCAAAGTTCAGTTATCGCCAAGAATAATGTTCCCCTAAGGAGGAAGGTCAATATGTTTTTCAAGAATATATTTAATTTTTTGAACACACGCAGGTTATACACATAACAGAGTAATCACCTGCCAGGGGATCGCCCTGTAAAGGGTTCTGTCACAAATACCTAAACATATAGTACAATTCAGTTCAGCTCTAATTTGTTAAGCGAGTGATCAATATGATCAAAGGTGCACATTTTCCTAGAGATATCATCTTAAACGCCATGCGTTATTACATTGCTTATAAACTCAGTTATCGTGATATTGAAGAGATACTTTTAGAACGTAGAATATCAGTTGATCATGCAACCATAAATCGCTGGGTTTTAAAGTATATTTCCATTCTAGAAAGTAAAATAATCAACAAGAAAAAACCAGTGAGTACATCATGGCGACACTGTCTATTTTCTATTAACTAAAAAGCCAATGGGTAAGAAAAAATGGAAAGATCGTAAATTAGGTGAATGGGTTGAGACATTAGTAAAAGGTGATGTGATCGTATTCCCTGAAAATTTAAAACTCGATAAGTTACGCCCAGATATTGGATTTAGATCGGAATGATTAATGCTATACACTAATCATATAGTGGGTTTAAGTAAGGCTTAACGCCAAAAACACGCCCTTGTCTTGCATCATCTTCTAGCGCGTAAACGCCTGCGGCAACCATGAGTATATCTTTGTTTGGCCAAGCTGAAAATTTATAGCGTTTTAAGCGTTTCATACCCGCACCTTATTTTTGATGATCTCATTGTATCATCTAAGACGCTGTATTTACGTAACATTAAAGTGTATAGCATTGATGATATACACAGTTTCATTTATGTATTACCCTGTGTGTAGCAATGATGCTATACATAAATGAGGTATGTTATGTCTGCTCGAATTATTATGATCGGTTGTCGTAAAGGTGGCGTTACCAAGACCACTACGACTGTGAACTTATCCTATGAATTAAGCTGTTTAGGTAAGCGAGTTCTGACACTCGATTTTGACGGGCAGGGCGATACAACCAAATTTTTCGGGCGAGAAGATGCTGAATTTTATATTGGTGATGCATTACTCGATCGTAAATTCGACATTACAAAATCTATTTACCCAGCGGTAGTCGATGGGGTTGAGTCCGAATTTCTTCATGTTATAGCGGGAAGAAAGGGCGATGTTATGACGAAACTCGATATGGATATGATGTTATTGCCAAGACGAGAAGAGCGATTAAAAATCCATTTAGATAAGGTCAAAGATAACTATGACTTTATCATTATCGATACGAACCCGGGTACATCGGTATTAGGATTAAATGCAATAATGGCTGCGACAGAATATGTATTCCCAACTGAATTTAAAGAGCATAGCTTGGACGGTGTTGAAACACTGTTAGAGCATATTCAAGATGTAAAATTTGTAGAAGAAGACGAAATAACATTTAAAGTGTTACCTGCCCGAATTCAAAAATCAGCAAAACGTGCATTGACTTATGGGACCGAATATTTAAAAGAGCGTTGGCCTAAGCAAACAACTAAAACAGTAATATGGGAACGTAGTTTATTTGTTGAAGCTGAGTTTGAGCATAACCCTGCATCGGTCACCAATAAAGCGCATGTCGCTGCACGTTACTACAAAGATTTAGCAAAAGAGATCATAAATAATGACTGAGCAAGAACAGCAACAATTAGCAGAATTGAAATCGAAAAGTAAGCTGTCACCAAAAGAAAGAGTACAACTTAAAATTCTAACGAAAAAAAGCAAAGCTGAAACGGTAAGTGAACCAGTGAAAACTGCGAATGTGTTTGCGGTCAAGCCTACGACAAAGATATCACCATTGCCAATTCGTTTTCTTGAACATGAGCGAGTAGGACTGAAAACATTAGCTAATGATATTAAATCGCAAAGCTTGATGGAGGTTATTGATGTGCTCGGTAGTGAGAATGACATCAATGATACCAAGCTTGTACGAGCTGCTGTTCTGCTGTTAAAGCAGCATTCCCATAACGAGATCATTGCAGCTATTAAAGAGACTAAATTGAATATGGTTAGGTAGCTTTATTTGTGTATAGCATTAATGCTATACACAACATTCCGCACCCCGTTTTATGAATAAACCTGCTGATATGTCGGCCCCATACAATCAATAATTATTCGATGTCGCTCTTTAATATTCAGCACTAACCGCTTACCTAATTTAATCTTTAATATTAACAAGTTAAAGAAAAAAAAGCCCATAGTCAGCATAACGCTAACTATGGGCTTATTCTCTATTAACGATTACCTATTAACAATTAAAGAGTTAATATTCATCAATCCAAGCAAGCATCACAGCTTCAAGAACACGTTCACCACAATGATTAGGATCATCGGTAAACTCTGCTAATCCTAAAATCATCCTACGTAAATCTGTAAATCTGACTAGATGTGGGTCTTGCTCTGGATAGTTTTCAGCTAGTGTAATTGCAATGTCGGTACTATCAGACCACGCTAATTCCATAAAACCTCCCTGAAATAAATATTGTGCAGCGATAAATTGACTGCACAGTTACTTTCAGTTTAGTTCGCTTAGGCTATTTATGCGCATCACGGAGGCATCTAGCTTGGCGAGCAATTAATTGCTTTCTGACACCATATTGATCGTGTATTTAGGGATCTCTACAACTAGGTCTTCATCTGCAACGGTTGCTTGACAACCTAAACGCGAATCAGGTTCTAAACCCCAAGCTTTATCTAGCATATCATCTTCAAGTTCATCACTTTCTACTAGTGAATCAAAACCTTCACGCACGATGACATGACACGTTGTACAAGCACATGACTTTTCACAGGCATGTTCAATGATAATGTTGTTTTTTAATGCAACATCAAGAATAGTTTCACCTTTCTCAACCTCAACAGATAAACCTTCTGGACATAACTCTGCATGAGGTAAAAATATAACTTTTGGCATTTCTTAGACCTTATCTACCGACTGACCCTGCAACGCCTTACGGATTGATGCATCCATACGACGAGCAGCAAAATCTTGTGTTAATTTATCGACTGTTTCAATTTCTTTTTCAATAGCATCTCTATCATCACTTTGACGGATCTGATCAAGCGTTTGCATCGCTGCTTCAATCGCAGTTTGTTCTGTATCTGACAATAAAGCTTTACCATCTTGCTGCAAGGCAACAATCAGACTTTCCATTACTCGGGCTGCTTCTAACTGTTGCTCAGCTAACATCCGCGCTGTTACATCTTCTTGTGCATACGTCATTGAATCTTTAAGCATGTTAGCCACTTCATCATCGCTTAACCCGTACGACGGTTTAACTTGAATAGAGGCGGATACACCCGATGATTTCTCCATGGCAGATACACTTAATAGACCATCAGCATCCACTTGGAACGTCACACGAATATGCGCAGCACCCGCTGCCATTGGTGGAATACCCGTCAGTGAAAAACGCGCTAATGAACGACAATCATCAACCAGCTCACGCTCACCTTGCAACACATGAATCGTCATCGCCGTTTGACCATCTTTAAACGTGGTAAACTCTTGCGCACGTGCGACAGGGATCGTGGTGTTACGTGGAATAACTTTTTCAACCAAGTTACCCATGGTTTCTAAACCAAGTGATAAAGGCGTAACATCCAATAGTAATAAATCTGAATCAGGTTTATTACCGACTAATACGTCAGCCTGAATAGCAGCGCCAATCGCAACAACTTTATCTGGGTTGATACTGGTGAGTGGCTCTTGAGCAAAAAACTCACCGACTTTGGCTCGGACTAACGGCACCCGTGTTGAACCGCCAACCATCACGATTTCAAGTATATCGTCTTTACTGATATCAGCGTCTTTTAACGAACGACGACACGCTAATAAAGTACGTTTAACCAATGGCTGGATAAGACCTTCAAATGTTGAACGGTTTAATGTTCCTTGCCAATTAACCGTTTCTATTGCGATATTAATCGCAACACTGTCGCTATCTGTGAGTGCTTGTTTCGCATGTCTGGCTTCCGTTAGCAGCAGACGTTGCATCGCTAGAGACTGCTTACCCACAAGCCCAGATTCAGCATAGATCCAGTCCACAACTAAATGATCAAAGTCATCCCCACCTAGCGCGGAGTCACCACCGGTTGCGAGCACTTCGAAAACACCTTTATGCAGACGTAAAATTGATATATCAAACGTTCCACCACCAAGGTCATAAACAGCAATAATACCTTCTTGACCAGCATCTAAACCATACGCGATCGCGGCTGCCGTTGGCTCGTTTAATAATCGTAAAACATTTAACCCTGCAATATTGGCAGCGTCTTTCGTACCTTGACGTTGTGCATCATCAAAATAAGCAGGTACAGTGATAACGACACCATTAAGTTCACCAGCAAGTGTCTCTGTTGCACGAGCTGCTAATGCTTTTAGAATTTCTGCTGATACTTGTACCGGATTAAGCTCACCTGCCACCGTCTTAATTAACGGTTGTCCGGATGCCGATTCAACCAGTATGTTCGGAATACGTGCTGGATCAATATCTGAGAATGCTTTGCCCATCAAACGCTTGACCGAAGAAATGGTATTTTCTGGATCGCTTATCGCTTGTTGTGCCGCGTCTTCGCCAACCACAACTGAATCCGCCGTATAGCGTACCACTGAAGGCAACATATCTCGGCCAGTATTATCAACTAAGGTTTTAGCACTGCCACTACAGACACTTGCCACTAATGAATTAGTCGTGCCTAGATCGATACCCACTGCAAGTTTATGTTCATGAGGTGCTGCCGCTTGTCCCGGCTCAGCAATTTGAAGTAATGCCATGTTTTAGGTTCTTAAATTTAAATTATTTGATTAATAATCAAGTAAACTATCTTCAAGTGTACTTAATTGTGTTTGCAGTTTATAAACAAACTTTAATTTACGCACCACATTCGCCGCGTCATTATAATGTTCGGTACTGACCAATTCATTAAATTCTTGCAAATATTGTTTGATTGATAAGGTTAACTCATCATCAAGTTCTGAAATTTCTTGTTCAGGATCAGCGGCATGTGGGATATCTTCAAGACGCTCGTGTAGTTCCATCTGCTGCATAAGAAACATTGGATCTTGTAATGTCTTTTGCTCACCACGAATATCTTCATGGCAAACGGCAAGGATGTATTCTGCACGTTGAATTGGCGACTTAAGAATTGAATAAGCATCATTAACTTGCGATGATTTTTGCACTGATAATAAGCGCTCTCGCTCACTATTGTTAGCAAAATTATCCGGGTGTAGTGTGCGTTGTAATTCTCGATATGTTGTTGCTAAACCGGCACTATCTAATTCAAAATTAACGGGTAAACCAAACAGCTCAAAATGGTTCATCTGACGACCTTTAATAAATAGATTAAATAAACAAAACCCAAATAACCAAGTTATTTGGGTTTATCAGTATTACACGTTGAAGCTTTCACCACAGCCGCATTCACCCTTCATGTTAGGATTATTAAATTCAAACCCTTCATTTAGGCCTTCTTTGACGAAATCTAACTCGATCCCGTCAAGATAAACGAGGCTTTTTTTATCCACGATAACGGTAACACCTTTTTCAACAAAAACTTCATCGTTTTCATCAATAGCGTCAACAAACTCAAGGATATAAGCAAGGCCAGAACAACCCGATGTTTTCACACCTAGGCGTAAGCCGGCACCTTTACCACGTTTTTCAAGGTAACTAGCAACGCGAGCAGCAGCAGAGTCCGATAAAGTAACTGCCATATTAACTCCTAAGACACTCTTTTCTTTTTGTAATCATCAATTGCGGCTTTAATTGCATCTTCAGCAAGAATTGAACAGTGAATTTTCACTGGTGGTAATTCTAGCTCTTCAGCAATAGTCATATTGGTGATCTTACCCGCTTGCTCAATGCTCTTACCTTTTACCCATTCGGTAACTAAAGAACTTGATGCTATCGCAGAACCACAACCATAAGTTTTGAATTTAGCATCTTCAATAATGCCGTCATCATTAATTTTAAGTTGTAACTTCATTACGTCACCACAAGCAGGTGCGCCGACCATACCAGTTGCGATAGATGGATCATTTTTATCAAATGAACCTACGTTACGTGGGTTTTCATAATGGTCGATTACTTTTTCGCTATAAGCCATGATATAACTCCTTCAAACTAAATATAAATTTTCGTGAAAAAAGGTGAACGATTAGTGGTGATCCCACTCGATAGTACTTAAATCGACACCATCTTTAAACATCTCCCATAGAGGTGACATGTCACGTAGTTTACTGATGTTGTCTTTAATGATGCTGGTTGCATAATCAACTTCTTCTTCTGTCGTAAAGCGACCGAATGAGAAACGAATTGAACTATGCGCCATTTCATCGTTTAGACCTAATGCACGTAGTACATAAGATGGTTCTAAACTTGCTGATGTACAAGCTGAGCCAGAAGAAACCGCAAGGTCTTTCAGTGCCATCATTAATGACTCACCTTCAACAAAGTTAAAGCTTACGTTTAGGTTACTTACGATACGTTGTTCCGCGTGGCCATTTAGATATACTTCTTCGATATCGGCAATGCCAGCCCAGAAACGTTTACGTAATGCTTCCGCATGGTCTGTATCTTGTTGCATTTCTTCTTTAGCAATGCGGAAAGCTTCACCCATACCCACGATTTGGTGAGTTGCTAATGTACCACTACGCATACCACGTTCATGACCACCACCGTGCATTTGCGCTTCAAGACGGACACGCGGTTTACGTTGTACGTATAGTGCACCTATACCTTTAGGGCCATAAATTTTATGCGCCGATACTGATAACATATCTACTTTCAGTTCTGAGAAATCGATTGGTAATTTGCCCGCACTTTGCGCAGCATCTACATGGAATAAGACTTTCTTAGCGCGACAAAGTTCACCCAATGCAGCGATATCATTAATCGCACCAATTTCGTTATTCACGTGCATGATACTAACAATGATTGTATCTTCACGGATTGCAGCTTCAAGGATTTCAACCGTAATTAAACCTTCAGGTGTAGGGTCTAAATAAGTTACTTCGTATCCTTCACGCTCAAGTTGGCGACAAGTATCCAGCACAGATTTGTGCTCAATTTTACTTGTGATGATGTGCTTGCCTTTCTTCTTATAAAAATGCGCGGCACCTTTAATAGCAAGGTTGTTTGATTCAGTTGCACCCGAAGTGATTACAACTTCACGTGGGTCTGCATTTACTAAATCTGCAATTTGATTACGAGCAATGTCTACTGCTTCTTCTGCTTGCCAGCCGAAACGGTGTGAACGAGACGCAGGGTTACCAAAAATGCCATCCATCGTTAAGCATTGCATCATTTTTTCTGCTACACGAGGATCTACAGGCGTAGTGGCAGAATAATCCAAATAAATAGGTTTTTTCATCTAGTCATTGCTCCATACAACACAGTTAAACCGCTAACCGTGTTCATACTTATAATTATAATTCTATTATGTTTTAATTAAACAATTATCAAATAATATTTACATCAATTTTGTTTAACATTTGACGGTCATGATCTTGATCATTAACGATCTGCTTTATCTCATTATTTGTCATCAAATCCGCAAGCGATATGTTATCAAGAAAATCACTAATCCGCTTACTTAAATCATCCCAAAGTGAATGCGTTAAGCAACGTTTTCCATCATTACAACCACCCGAAGAATCACACTTAGTCGCTTTTACATTCTCATCAACTGCATCGATGATCATACCAACAGAAATATCCCCAGGTAACATGCCTAATTTATAGCCTCCACCGGGTCCTCGTGCACTTGCTACCAGATTCTTTCGACGTAATCGAGAGAATAACTGCTCCAAATACGACAGAGAAATACTTTGCCGCTCGGATATTTCAGCCAGTGGTACAGGCTTCATTTCTGCGTGCAATGCAAGATCAATCATAGCTGTAACTGCGTAACGTCCCTTCGATGTCAATCGCATAGCAACCTCTAAACTGTTATTTAAAGCTATGGTTACATACCTGACTGAAATGGTCAAGTATATACCTGACTAATTTAGTCGGGTATTATTTTAGCGTCATCAATACGCTACTTCAACGCGACTATTTTTTAAAATTACGCTGGATAGACACTAATGCACCGCGTAAAATATTTAATTCAATAGTTTCAGGACGAGCACGGGTGAAGAGTCGACGTAAACGATTCATCACCACACCGGGGTGGGCTTTGTTAATAAAACCAGAATCCCACAATGTCTGTTCAAGATGCGTATGGAACATTTCAAGCTCCGCTTGCTTTGGATATGGGTTCTCTTGTTCAGGATAAGTGTTGGTAGCAAGATATGCCATACGTGTTTCGTACGTTAAGATCTGTACTGCCATGGCTAAATTCAATGAACTGTATTCAGGGTTTGCAGCAACACATACATGATAAGTACATTTTTGTAGCTCATCATTGGTCAAACCAATACGCTCACGACCAAATACCAGTGCCACTGGATAATTCGGTACTTCTTCAATTAATTTTAACCCAGCTTCACGTGAATCCAGCATTGGCCATTGCAGCGTGCGTGAACGCGCACTGGTACCAATCACAAGGCCACAGTCTGCTACTGCTTCTTCTAAGGTATCGACGATCGTTGCATTCTCTAATACATCTGCAGCACCGGCAGCTAATGCTACTGATTTCTCATCAATCTCACATAACGGAGCCACTAGCACTAATTGCGTGAAACCCATGGTTTTCATTGCGCGAGCAGCCGAACCAATATTACCAGGATGAGATGTACCGACTAATACAACTTTTACGTTTGCTAACATAATTAATACCTAAAAAGATGCATAATAGTCAAACAAGCCATTTAAACCACAGGTTGAAAGCAAGAGTTAGACTATTATTGGAGTTGTTAATTTATGGTCGCGAATTCTATCACAATTAACCCGTAGCTGATGTAATAAGCCGCGGTGAAAATGTAAAAATATACTAAGAATAAATATAAGGTGTAAAAAATTATAATAATTACTTTGGATCTTTACGTTAAGTTGGGTATACTCCGCGCCCTAATTCCCGTTCTTTCAAAAATTTGGTGGTAATAGTATGCATCCGATGCTAACAATCGCGATCCGTGCTGCGCGTGACGCAGGCAATGTAATCGTAAAAGCTTATGGTGATCCGAGCAAAACTAAGGTTGAGCAAAAAGGCACAAATGATTTTGTGACTAACGTAGAAAAAGAAGCTGAAGCAGCTATTATCGCTACAATTAAAAAAGCTTACCCAGAGCATACGATCATCGCAAAAGACAGCGGTGCTACAACTGGTGCAGATACAGACTACCAGTGGATCATTGACCCACTAAACGGTCATATTAACTTTATCAAAGGTATTCCACATTTCGCTGTATCAATCGCTTTACACGTTAAAGGTAAAGCTGAAGTTGCTGTTATCTTTGATGCTATCGGTGATGAAATATTCTCAGCATGTCGTGGTAAAGGCGCACAATTAAACGGTTACCGTTTACGTGCTGGTTCTGCTAAAGATTTATCTGGTACTGTTTTAGCGACAGGCTTCCCACACAGCATGAAGCATCAGCAAGATACTTACATGAACATCTTCGGCGCATTATTCTCTGAATGTGCTGATATCCGTGCCGCAGGTTGTCCTGCACTTAACCTTGCTTACCTAGCAGCTGGTCGTATCGACAGTTTATGGAGCATGGGTCAAAAACCTTGGGAAACTGCAGCAGGTAACTTAATTGCGACTGAATCAGGCGCAATCGTCACTGATTTCGCAGGCGGCCATGATTTCTTCAAATCTGGTAACTCAGTTGCAGCAGCACCACGTGTACTTAAAGATATGCTTGCTAAGATCCGTCCTAACCTAACTGAATCTCTAGCTAAATAATATTCGCGTGAATACGTTAGATTATTTAGTACAAAAAAATTAAAATTTAAAAAGCCCCGAAATTTAATGCAAATTCGGGGCTTTTTTATTTTTAACAAAATGTATTCCCACCGTTCATTGTCGCGATGGGGGTAAAAAATGCCTATGGCGAGCCAGCACGGAGCACTAAAGCCAACATGGACCGTTACATTCATCTGTCGTTGCGTCCAGGCGCTAAACAAGCTTATGCCTACACCATTGCCATGTTAGCTGAAAAAAACGATCGGCACGCACCGCTAAACTTCAGTAGCATCACAGCACCGACGTTACTGATGTGGGGTGAAAAAGATATTTGGGTTCCTGCCACACTGAGTGAGCAATGGCTCGCTAATATCTCGGGGTCAACCTTGATCACCTACCCTGATGCGGGTCATGTACCAATGGAAGAAATACCAGAGAAAACCTTGCAAGACGCGCTTACTTTTATTGATTTGAAATAAACCCTCGCTTTAAAAACTGGTGATAAAGGTGGTATCACCAGTATCCTCGACGGTTAGTCAACACCTTCTCGTTTTTGTCACCATAACGTCATCCTTGCTTCACTTAGCTGTCACAGTCTTATTCGATACTTATCAAGTAACACAGATACACATAACTACCAAATTTTGGTAGTTATCCTACGTTTGTTATACCCATTGCAGACATGGTGGTTAGAACAAGCAAATATATCGAGGTTGCTATGATTAAAACAGCACTTGTTGTTGAAGGTGGTGGTATGCGCAGCGTATTTACTGCTGGAGTATTAGATACCTTTTTAGACCATGGTTATGATCCTTTCGATCTGTTTATTGGCAGCTCTGCTGGCACCTTAAACTTATCTGCATTTATTGCAGGGCAAAAGAAATATTCGCTACGACTTATTAATCACCTTGCTAAATCAACTACCTTTGTTGATTGGACACGCTTTATCAAAGGTGGTAATGCCATGGAATTGGCTGAATTACATGATATATTAGCGCTACATGATCCTATCGATCTAATTCAAGCAACACGACGTTTAAACTCCCGCCCTTTTGTGATCACCAGTTGTGACAAATTAAAAGGCCAAGCAAGTTATCAAAATGCAGAACCGAGCCGTTGGTTTCGGCAGATAATAGCCTCGTGTGCCTTACCCATCGTGTTTCGTCCAGGGGTTAAGCTTGGTAATGATATTCATATCGATGGTGGGCTCGTCGATCCGATACCGGTAAAGAAGGCGGTCGATTTAGGGGCGAATAATATTATTGTGATCAGGACCAGAACCCGACAGTGGGTAGAAAAACTATCCCTTTTAGAACGTGTATGGACACAACCTCTATTGCAAGTAAAATTTCAATGAAAATGAAGGTATGACTGCTCACGTGTATTCGGTTTCTTAAATAATGCTTTTATTTAGCATCGAACCTCAATGGCTTCATTCGCACACTAGATCCCAATCGCTTACACGAGTTATTAACTCTTCGCTCAGTTAGGGTTTTTCTAGTGATGGTTTAACCTATTTTCCATCTCTCTTTTACTTTTGCAATTTTTAAATAATGTGCTTACTATTTGTAACCTAAGTATTACCTACAACTTCGAATATGAAAATTATTTTAATACAATCAACCAGCGGCCAATGTTTCTGTGTATTCGGTGTCGTTAGCAACTAACGCCCATGAAATTCGTGCTAATTTGTTAGCAAGTGCAACGATAACAACATTAGGGTGTTTTTTTTCACTCAAGTGTTTTATCCATAAACTTAAAGGGTCTGTCTTATCTTTGACATGACGAAAAGCTGCTCTAGCGCCATGAACTAATAATTTTCTTAAATAACCATCACCTCGCTTACTAATGCCGAGTAAATTAGCACGCCCACCTGTGCTGTATTGCCTAGGAACCAAGCCTAAAGATGCTGCAAAATCTCTGCCTTTCTTAAAGTGCTTACCATCACCAAGTGCCATTAACAATGCACTACAGACCAAAGGACCAATCCCGATAATTTTCATCAACTTTTTTCCTATGGGATTAGTTGCAACATTATTTTTAATTTGTGCTGTCAGTAAATCAATTCTTTCATCTACAAGAATTAAATCTTCCTGGAGCGTGAGCAACAAAGCCCTAAAATCAAATGTTAAACCGTTGTCGGATTCTTCTAACCACATTGGTATCGCTTTTCGTAAATAAGCGATACCAATAGGCGCTACAATGCCGTATTCACTGACGAGCCCTCTGATTTGGTTTGATTTTGCAGTTCTGTGGCAAATTAATTCTTCACGAACACGATGCTTAGATTGAATATCTTGTTGCTCAACTGTTTTTATATTAACAAAGCGCATATTAGGTCGGCTGATTGCTTCACAAATGGCTTCAGCGTCAACTTTGTCATTTTTGTTTGTTTTAACATAAGGTTTAACAAATTGAGCGGCTATTAATTTAACACTGTAACCAAGTGCTGTGAGCTCTCTTGCCCAATAATTAGCTGAACCACAAGCTTCCATGCCGATTACCGCGGTTGTTGGTACTCGTTTCACAATCGCCTTCAACCAAGTGGTGCGATTGTATTTTCCTTGCCAAACTATTGTTTCATTCTCATCAATAGCATGAATATGAAACACGTTTTTTGCCAAATCAACACCAACTCTAATTATATTTTTCATAATATGTCACCTATGATAAATAAAATTCACCTGCTTACAGCCTACACCATAATCAACAGCGCGAAAGGGTGAGGCGGTGTCCATTCCATTGCTTACTTACCTACTGGGTTAGGCACGATACCGTACTCACCAAGCTGCTTGATAATTACAGCAAAGAATACAACAGCACTTGCGAGTTTATGCGAAATCCACCAGCAGGTATCCATATTATCGAAATAGCACCGGATGAAGAACTACAAACACCCACCTTAACGCGTCAAGTTAACACGCTCGAAGGCGATTATAATGCAGGTATTAAGGCCGCGACGTTATTCTTACAGCGTCATTAAGCGTCCATGAAAATGGGCTGAACACGTTCTATAACGTATTCAACCCAACATCGAACTATTATTCGCCGGTAAGTAAAGGGTGGTCAGCCGGTAATTTTCGAGAGATCCAAATAGCTAATTTATGTTTAATATTGAGGGTGCTTTCTTGATCTTTAGCCAGCGGCTGCATCAGCTTATCAAACACTAACGCTTTATAAATATATTGCGCTTTAACGTCTTCTGGATCAGTCGTTGTAAATGTACTACCACGTTGCTGTAAGTACTGAGTACCTAATGCGATCGCAGCTTTAAATAATTTCTTTTCATTTTTCAGTTTAGCCATCATTTCCTCTTCACATCACAGACCATTAATCTCGCTGAGTACACACTGTTATAGCACGATTAAGACAGAATGAATGTGACATTTAAATTATAAATCAGGTTTTAATTGACTGATATTTTCCAACATCAATAAGTGGATGTGCTTCCATCGCATAAATGTCATTATACTCATGCTCAATCAGCAAGCCAAAATGTGCCGAGAGTAAGCCGATATCTTGTAGTGACAAGTCTTCAAGTGACCAGACGGGTGTTGCATAATCACAAATATAATAACCTTGTAATTGCGCACTAGGATTTTCAACGATCATAAGGCGATCGATGGCATAACACTCATCAATACCAGGCACAGACAAGCAGGCTTTATCTGCTATGAGTAATACACTAAATGTCACTTTAGAATCAGGTAGTTCCAATAAATAACATAATTTTCTGGGCATTCTTACACTCATCATAAAAGTTAAATTTAGACTTCAAGACTAGAGTAAATTTGCACGACCGCACTGATATTAAGTGAAATAATTTAATTTTTAGCCACGCCAAAATGCGGATATAATATACACATTAAGATCACAAGCCTGAGCTGACTATGCTAATAAAGTAACTTAAAACATGCTATCGGCAATAAGCTCAGAAACTATCGTCAAAATAGTCTCTCGCGGTGGCTTGGGTAACATGCCTTTCTTTCATATATGGGCTAAATCGCCGCGGCTAACTCAGAACCTTGTTTGATCGCACGTTTGGCATCCAATTCAGCTGCAACATCAGCCCCTCCAATCAGGTGCACTTGTTGCTCAGCAGCCACCAATTGCGCTTGTAGCTCGCGCAATGGGTCTTGACCAGCACAGATAATGATATTATCAACATTCAATACCTGAGGCTCCCCAGCGACCAGAATATGCAATCCCTGATCATCAACTTTAACGTACTCAACACTGTTTATCATTGCTACTTTTTTACTCGCCAGACCCGCTCTATGCACCCAGCCAGAGGTTTTACCTAACCCAGCACCAACCTTACTGGCTTTGCGTTGTAATAAATAAATCTCACGTGCGGCAGCCGGTTTTTCAGCTGGCATTAAACCACCGCGATTTTGCATGGTTAAATCAACCCCCCATTCTCGCATGAAGGTATCAATATCCAGACTGGCGGTTGGCGCTGTTGACTGATGATCATGAGCAAGGTATTCCGCGACATCAAAACCAATGCCACCAGCACCAATAATGGCCACTTTACTACCGACCGGTTTTTTATCTCGTAACACATCAAGATAAGACAATACTTTGCGATGACCAATACCCTCAATAGCAGGTGTACGCGGGGCAATACCGGTCGCTAATACCACATCATCAAAACCGTTAGCGATAAGCTCATCGGCAGACACGCGCTTATTCAACATAATTTCTACGCCAAGCTTCGTCATCATCGTAGTGAAGTAACGTAACGTCTCAAAAAACTCTTCTTTACCCGGTACTTGTTTGGCAACATTAAACTGCCCACCCAATTCAGACTTATCATCAAAAATAGTGACCTTATGTCCGCGCTGCGCAGCGACGGTTGCAAACGCTAATCCCGCAGGACCAGCACCAACCACTGCAATACGTTTGCTCACCGGTGATTTCAGATAAATCAGTTCCGTTTCACGGCACGCACGCGGGTTAACCAAACAAGAGGTGAGTTTCATACTAAAGGTATGATCTAGGCATGCTTGGTTACAACCAATACACGTATTGATCTCGTCACTCTTGCCTGCAGCAGCTTTATTCACAAATTCAGGATCGGCTAAGAATGGACGCGCCATCGATACCATGTCAGCATGCCCTTGCGCGAGTACTGACTCTGCGATCTCGGGGGTGTTAATGCGGTTTGTGGTGATCAACGGGATCGATACTTCGCCTTTCAATTTTGCGGTCACTTTGGTAAATGCTGCTCTTGGCACTTTCGTGACAATCGTTGGTATCCGCGCTTCGTGCCAGCCGATACCGGTATTAATGATGGTTGCACCCGCTTTCTCAATGGCTTTTGCCAACGCCACGACTTCTTGCCAAGTACTGCCTTTCTCAATCAGATCTAACATCGACAAACGATAAATAATAATAAAATTAGTGCCGACCTTTTCGCGTACCTGTCTGACAATCTCAACCGGAAACCGGATACGGTTTTCAAAACTGCCACCCCATTCATCATCTCGCTGATTGGTGTGCTCAACAATAAACTGGTTAATCAAATAACCTTCCGACCCCATGATCTCAACACCATCATAATTCGCTGATTGTGCAAGTCTGGCACAGTTAACAAACGCTGCGACCTGTTGATAGACCTCTTCCGTGGTTAGCGCTCGTGGACGTGCAGGGTTAATCGGGGCTTGGATTGCTGATGGCGCGACAGGTTGTTTGCTATACGCATAACGACCCGCGTGTAAAATCTGCATACAAATTTTACCACCCGCAGCATGCACGGCGGCAGTGACCTCTTTATGCGCTTCAGCTTCTTCAACGGTATCCATTTTTGAACCACCTTGAAACACCGCACCTTCAGGATTAGGTCCGATACCGCCAGTCACAATCAGGCCAACACCACCCGCTGCACGTTCGGCGAAGTAAGCCGCCATACGAGTAAAACCATTGCTGACTTCTTCAAGTCCAGTATGCATGGATCCCATTAATACCCGGTTTTTTAACTGGGTAAAACCCAGATCGAGTGGTGTTAATAAATTTGGATAATTATTTTGTGCTGACATGGTTCACCCCATTGCTTTGGCTATTTGGTTCAGAGTTTATTATTTTTATATTATTAAAAGATTTATTAGTTCTTATTTTTGTTAAAAATTTATTGATTGTTATTTTGTTAAAAGTAGCGTTAAAGCACGACGGATACAATGCTCATGATATACAATTAACTATCTTTAGTTAGCAAAGATGAATTCTTGGCTAGCATGTGTGATGACAGATAGGGATTCAATGACAGGCACCGTAGATTCAAAAGTAAGTTTAGGGGATATTTCGGTTAACTTTTTGCAGCAAATGAGTTTAACCAGTAATAAGCTCGATTGCGATATCAACCCTATTTTAGCCAAATACAATGTCTCCATCGCGCAGCTTAGTGCCCATCATGGGCGCTTATCTATTCCCAAATATATGCGCATAGGTTTTGAGTTAATTCAACAAACGGGGCGCGAAGATTTAGGCTTACTGATGGGCGAAAATGTCTGCTTTCAACATTATGGTATGCTGGGATTTGCCTGTATGTCGGCCATTAATATTAGCACCATGGCACAAGTACTCGCCCAATATGAAAGTTTGTTAAGTCAAAATGTACGGGGTCATTCCACGTTTATCACAACGCCAGAGCCGACCCTGACCTTTTATTCAATAGCCCCGTATAATCCGTATAATTATTTTGTGGTTGATTCTGTGTTAGCCAGTTGGTTCACCTTATTGACCTCTCGAGCCATGTACTTAACCCAGCCGGTCAGTATTGTTAAAGCGGTGCATATTGAATACCCAGAGCCAAAGAACAGCGAGCGCTATCATGCATTTTTCCAATGCCCGGTTATGTTTAATTCCACATTTAATGGTCTAGTATTAAATAGCCAGCATATCCAGACGCCATTACCCGATGCCTGCATGAGCAGTTATCTGCAAGCACAACAGTTATGTCAAAATGAACTACAACTGCTGCAACAAAATCAGGATTGGCAAACTAAGGTTATTGAAAAAGTCAGTCATAATTTGGTCGGTAACATGCCTGATATTAATCAAGTAGCTGAACTACTGGGGACATCAGCCTGGACATTAAGACGCCGCTTATACAAAGAAAATACTAACTATCAAAGTATCATGGATACCACCAGAAAAGGTCTGGCATTGAGTTATGTCCGCGATACCCTGCTTACCTTCAGTGAAATATCGTATTTATTGGGTTTTTCCACTCCGGCGGCATTTTATAAAGCCTTTCGACGTTGGACGGAAAGCACCCCAAAGAATTACCGACATACATTTATAAACAAGCGCGAATAAATGCCTTAAACTCTAATACCAGCTGCTCGGCTTCCGCATCGCGTTGTTGCAGACGTAATAGCTCGATCACACACTCAACGGTACTGAGTCCACCTTCGAGTTGGTTGGCACGTAAAATAAATTCTGACGCTTGCTTCGCATTCAAGGTAATCTTAGGTAAATCTTGCAAATACTCGCTTTGACGATACATCTTACGCGCTTCTTGCCAGGTACTATCAAGTAATACCAGGCCGTCAAAATCATCTATGTTATGTTCATATTCTGCATCTGGCGCAAGAATGGCCACCCGACCGGATTTGATCGCCGTTAACAATTGACTATCGGGTTCTTTACGACGCCAAGGCACAACACTTGTTTCATCGGGGAGAAACTGTTGAACTAATTTGCCAGTATTACTGCGGCGCGAGAACTCTCTCTCGTGGGTAACTAAGTATATGTGCATGAATTTCTAACTTCAGTCGATAAAACAGGATAAATATTAAGTAAGAGGTAAAGTAACCGCTATCTTCATCGCCTACACTAAGTCTTAACTAAGCTGTAAGTATGACGAGGATCTACTATGTTCACATTGAGTAAACACATCATCAGTAAATTACACTATATCTTATCACTGTTTTTTCGTCCTAACGAACCTGCTCAAACCAATATAACCTTTATGACCATATAACCTTCAGATAAGATACACATTACTATCATCGATAAGATGCGTCTTACACTTTAATCTTATCTATTCATCAAGGGAATACATGTCTAAGATCCAACTTTATCAGCGTCTTGCCCAACAAGCTGACGCTTTAATGGCTGAAGAAACCCATTTAATTGCCAATTTAGCTAACCTAAGTGCGTTATTATTTATGGAACTAGAAGATATTAATTGGGTAGGATTTTATCTTTACGAGAATAACGAGTTAGTATTAGTGCATATTAACCACCATGGAGATCACCTAATAACATCGATGGAGATCACCCAATAACCTCAATCAAGATCAGCTAATAACATTCATGAAGATCACTTTTACCCTGAAATGTTATTGAGTGATCTCCATGAATGTTATTGGACAAACTTGCTTTTTTCACTGCCCTGTAGGTGTATTTAACCGTTATTCTGTTCATTTTGATGAAGGGAATGACTATGCCAACGGCACCTATATCTATGCGTAAATTAAAAGAGATCCTTAGACTCAAATACGGTTGTTCACTGAGCCATCGTCAAGTCGCTAAAAGTTTATCTATCTCCCCCTCAGTGGTATCTCGTTATGCCAATCGAGCAGCCCAAATGGGGATCACCTCATGGCCGTTATCTGAGGAATGGGATGATGTGACTCTTCATCAAAAATTTCTGCACACTACCGTCAAAACCAATCCCCAAATCACCACCCCAGATTGGTCGGTGATCCATCAAGAACTCAAGCCAAAAACAATGACTCTGCAATTACTATGGGAAGAATACAGAGAACGAAATAACAATAAATTCTATAGTTACAATCACTTCTGCCGGCTATATAAGAAATGGCTTGGTTGTCAAAAACCATCGATGCGACAACAGCATAAGGCGGGTGAAAAACTATTTATTGATTACTGTGGGCCGACGATGAACATTATTGATCCTACAACCGGTGAAATTAAAACGGCACAAATTTTTGTTGCCGTGATGGGTGCCTCTAATTACACCTATGCAGAAGCCACGTGGACCCAAGGTCTAGAAAATTGGGTGATGAGCCACGCTCGCTGTTTCACCTTTTTAGGCGGTGTTCCTGAGCTCTTGATCCCAGACAACTTAAAAAGCGGTACAACCAGATCGTGTCGCTATGATCCCGATATTAACCCGACGTATTCACAGATGGCTGCGCATTATAATACGGTCATCGTGCCGGCTCGCCCTTATAAACCCAAGGATAAAGCCAAAGCTGAAGTGGCTGTACAGATCGTAGAGCGCTGGATCATGGCCGCATTGAGGCATGAAGACTTTTTTTCTTTGCGACAATTAAATATCCGGATCGAAGAATTGCTACTTGAACTCAATCAACGGGCCATGAAAGTGCATCCTGGTACGCGTCATTCACAATTTATTGCCATTGATAAGCCAGAATTGAAACCCTTACCCCTTGAACCGTATATCTATACCCAAGTGAAAATGGTGACTGTACATATC
Source organism: Moritella yayanosii (assembly GCF_900465055.1). Taxonomy (NCBI): domain Bacteria; kingdom Pseudomonadati; phylum Pseudomonadota; class Gammaproteobacteria; order Alteromonadales; family Moritellaceae; genus Moritella; species Moritella yayanosii. The sequence continues at coordinate 2,310,350 of NZ_LS483250.1, forward strand.
GACTATCACATTGATATAGAAAAGCATTATTACTCTGTACCGCATTCACTGATAAAGAAAAAACTCGAAGCGCATATTACCGGTGAACTCGTCACAGTATACCATCAGGGAGAGTGTGTAGCGGTGCATCCTCGTTCTCACAAGATTGGTGGACACAGCACGCTTGATGCTCATATGCCTGTTTCACATCGAAAACAAGGGGAATGGTCACCGCAACGATTTGAGAAATGGGCGCAAGATATTGGCCCAAAAACAGAAGAGCTCGTCACTCTGTTAATGCAAGAAAGGCCACATCCTGAGCAAGCTTACCGCGTTTGCTTAGGATTGCTTGCGCTAGGTAAACAATACACAACACCGCGCTTAGAGGCTGCATGTGGACGCGCTTTACATACAGGAATAAGAAGATTAGCGGGTATCAAATCTATTCTTAAAAAAGGCCTAGATAACCAACCACTACCTGAACAACAGTTAGATCTATTAGCAGAAATAGAGCACAACAATGTGCGTGGCAATACGTATTATCATTAAGGGAAATGGAATGAAAACAATTTATAATCAACTGACTACGCTTGGTTTGTCCGGCATCAAAGACGCCCTCACATTACAGACGGAACAGCCGACGCATTACCGAGAACTCGCGTTCGAAGAAAGGCTAAGCTTACTGCTTGATAATGAGCTTAACGCACGTTCACAACGTAAAATAGCGCGCTTAACACGGCAAGCTAAATTCAGAGTTCATGCTGGCATAGAGCAGTTAGATTATCGTGCCAAGCGCAACCTGAATAAGTCACAGATCCGAACCTTGGCGCAGGGCGAGTGGTTGCGATTACATCAAAATATATTGATCACCGGGGCAACAGGGTGTGGCAAAACATACCTTGCCTGTGCCTTCGGGCATCAGCATTGCCAACAAGGGCAAAGCGTATTTTATTTTAGGCTGAAAGAACTACTCGAAAAAATGTTTTTTGCACAGGCTGACGGAACCTATCGAAAACTGATAGGAAAGTTAACCAATGCAGATTTACTGATCTTGGATGATTGGGGACTGGAGCCATTAAATGCACAGCAACGAAGCGATTTACTTGAACTGATTGATGCCCGATATGACAGTAAATCGACTTTAATTGCCAGTCAATTACCGCAAGAACATTGGTACAAAATGATCGGAGAATCGACGCATGCTGATGCAATTCTGGACCGACTGGTACATGGCTCGATAAAGATAGAATTAGAGGGCGAATCAATGCGAAAAATGACCAATAACTTGACTGATGGAGATCACTCAGTATAAATTAAACCTAGCTCTACAGACGGAGAAAAAAGTGATCTCCATGAATGTTATTGAGCGATCTCCTTCATGTTAATACGCATTAGGTCCATTCCAAGGCCAACCTGCATGTATCCGCATTCCAGTAGGGCGTGGTGTGTGTGGCACCGCAGCAAGTACATTACAAACTCAATTAGTGACAGATGTACATGACTTCCCAGGCCATATTGCCTGTGATGCCGCCAGCAACTCGGAGGTTGTGGTACCGATTGTGATTAATGATAAATTAATCGGCGTACTGGATATCGATAGTCCAAGTATTGGCCGATTTGATAATGATGACGTAGTCGGCGCAGAATTACTGGTTAGCCAACTTGTGAAGCGTTTAACCGCCTGATAACTTTATTTACTGCGCAGTAAATAAAACATCATGATAAGGCCTGTAGCTGAGAAGCACAGGTTTTGGTGATCATTGCAATACGACGCCCTAAGTACTTCGCAGTATCCAGATCACTGCGGTGCACTTCACCTTCCGGATTATGCCCAACGACACCTAACTGACATCCGAGACGATTTAGCCCCACGCTGTTATAACCACCAGCAATATCGAGCCCAATCCATAACATGCCATGCTGACTTGCCAATGTCGCCATATATTGCACCGTATTGGCCTGATCACCGTTAAGACAACTACCAACGGTAAAACCACCGGCAAATTTATTACGCCATTGTTGGCTATCCCAACGCTCACTTGTCGCATCGGCAAACGCTTTAAACTGAGCAGATCCCCCCCCCCATATAGGTTGGCGAACCAAATATAATAGCATCGGCGTTATCCAATAAGCACATCAGCTCATCGTTATCAAAACGACCTTCAAATAAATCCCAGGCCTGCACCTGACATTCAATGGCCTTTACGTCTTCAACGGTGTTGATACCCATTATCACTTCACGAGCAAGCGATTGAGTTGAACCAGACTCCGAAAAATACACCACTGCAACTATGGTCAAATCAAACCTCTCATGCTATCCATATTGATTACCCATATCCCTATTCGATACCCAGCTAGCCGTGTACATAACACTTTGAAGTAACTTGGATATACAAATAGTAACAGTCTTTACGTTAAGGTATATACTTTAACAACGAGAATATAACTAAAGCTTACCTTTCACTGATTTACAAGCATAAAAAAAGGCCTGTAAAAACAGACCTTTCATCAATAATAACCGAGGTTATTATTTTTTACTCTTGTAATGCGACATCATACGACGGCGTTTTTTCTGTTGCGATAATGATAACTTATTTTTCTTATCTGCAAACGGATTATCACTGTCACGGAATTCAACTTTAATCGGCGTGCCCATGATTTTTAATGAACGACGGAAGTAGTTAATCAAGTAACGACGGTATGAATCCGATAGTTTGGTTACTTGGTTACCATGCACAACGATCAGTGGCGGATTGTAACCACCCGCATGCGCATAACGCAGCTTAACACGACGTCCTGCATACATTGGCGGCTGATGATCATCAACGGCCATACGTACGATACGCGTTAGCATAGACGTTGATACACGCTTAGTTGATGAATCGAATGCTTCTGTAATCGATTCAAATAAGTTACCAACACCCGTACCGTGCAATGCTGAGATGAAATGGATACGTGCAAAGTCAATGAAACCTAAGCGACGATCTAATTCAGATTTAATGCGATCTTTCACGCCAGCATCTAAACCATCCCATTTATTGATGGCAATCACAATCGAACGGCCTGAGTTAATCGCAAAACCTAATAACGTGAGATCTTGTGAGGTAACACCAACACGCGCATCAAATATCATCAATACCACGTTAGCATCATCAATGGCTTGTAATGCTTTAACAATCGAGAACTTCTCAACGACTTCATTGATATTTTTACGACGACGTACACCAGCAGTATCGATAAGCATGTAGTTACGACCATTACGCTCCATCGGAATGTAGATGCTGTCACGGGTAGTTCCCGGCATATCATAAACAACAACACGTTCTTCACCTAAAATACGGTTAACCAATGTTGATTTACCTACGTTAGGGCAACCAATCATTGCTAGTTTGATGGGTAAACGCGCGTAATCTTCCGCAGTTTGCTCATTTTCCTCTTCTTCAGGTAATAACTCACCATTTACAAAAGGGTCAGCGTCTGAGAATTCTTCTTCATCTTCAGCACCAGCCACTTCAACGTGTGCTAATGCTTCTTCAATAAGAATGTTAATGCCGCGTCCCTGCGATGCAGCAATTTGGTAAATATCACCAAGTGCAAGCGCATAGAATTCAGCAACAGCAACATCGCCATCGAGGCCATCTACTTTGTTGGCAACAAGAAATACTTTCTTCTGTTGTTTACGTAAATGTTCGGCAATTGCTTGATCAGCTACCATTAGGCCTGCTCGAGCATCTACCATAAATAATACGGCATCCGCTTCTTCAATCGCAAGTAACGACTGATCAGCCATTTTTGCATCAATCCCTTCTTCATCACCATTAATACCACCGGTATCAACTACGATAAACTCACGACCAGCTAAGTTAGCTTGTCCATATTTACGGTCACGAGTTAACCCTGGGAAATCGGCAACAAGTGCGTCCCGGGTACGAGTTAAGCGGTTGAACAATGTTGATTTACCAACATTAGGGCGTCCAACCAATGCAATTACAGGGGTCATAGTTAACCTCAGCCTCAATACGGCTATAGTAAAATAAAGTCACTTATTTAAAAGGACAAAATGCGCCTCTCGGCGCAATAAATTAGGTTGATGGTATTCTATCTCATCGGTTAAATTGGTTTTTTTACCGCAACCAAGTCACCACTACGGCTTTGAACATAGAGATATTCATCTGAGTTCAAGGCTTTAGAAAATAATCCATCACTATCAATTAATTTTTGTGCAACTAACTTGCCGGTTTTTCGGTCTAGCCAGTGCAGATAACCTTCTTTGTCGCCGACAACAATATTATTGCCCGAGACAATTGGTGCGGTGACACCACGTAACGCTAAACGATTCTGTGACCATAAGGTCAAGCCATTACGACGATCGATGGCATGAATACGACCTTCAGTATCGGTTAAAAACAGTTCAAAGCCGGCAACGGTAAGATCTTTTACCGATGCATATGCACGCTTCCAAAGTACCTTACCAGTACGCAGTTCAATCGCCATTAACTCACCGTTAAACGCGGAGGTATAAACCTCAGTACCACGAGCAACCGCTTGGCCATTAACATCAACTAAACGGTCAATGTCATTGGCGCCTTTTGGCTTAGCAACATTCACTTCCCAGATCAATCGACCATTAGCGAGATAGACGGCGGCTAGTTTACCATCACTGCGACCATAAATCGCTGCTCCGTTGGTGGTGATTGGCGAATTATTACCACGTAACGTCAACGCCGGTAATTCTGAACTTTGGATCCAACGCTGCTCACCGGTCTGAACGTCAAAGGCAATCAAGCTACCATTGCCAGTCTGGATGATAACCAGACCTTCATCAACCACTGGACTTGCGATCACTTCACCGTCAGTTTCAACTTGCCAGAGTACTTCGCCCGTATTCTCGTTTAATGCAAACAATATCGCATTTTCACTACCGACAAAGATCATGCCATAACCTGCAGCAATACCGCCAGAAAGCAGTGCATTATCGCTGTCATCAAAACGGTTAAAAACATCTTGCTCAGACAAATCTTGAGACCAAATTTCATTACCTGAAATAGGATCTAGCGCTTTCACTACACCAGAACGACTTGCGGCAAAAAGTTGATCATTTACAAGTAAGGTTCGCGTCTGTGAGTAATACTCGCCAACACCTGAACCAATGCTCTTACGCCATTCAATTTCTGGCGTGAATTCAGCTTGGATCACCGGCAGTGGTGAATACACATCCTCATCATCGCTGAATAAAGAACACCCTTGTAAAAAAACTAAAAGAACCGCAGCTGTTGTTAGTGTTCTCAGCTTATTGGTCATTCAACTCTCCCGCGATTGCAGCATCCAGATCATCTGCCACGTTGGCAATAGCAAGGTCATCAAGTTTTAATTGTAACAGCTGTGTATTGGCACCAACTCCCATTAATGCTGTTTCATAAGCACTACGCGCTGCATTTAAATCACCCTGTAGTACATAGATATCACCTTTTATTTCTGCTTTTTTACTAGCAAAGGTATCTAGAGTTATGTTATCCAGTGTCGCCTGTGCTGCATCAAAATTCTCTAACTGCGCTTGAACTCGTGCTAGACGAATCTTAGCAATCGGCAAAATACTAGCTTGATTACTGTTTGTCGCTATCCAGCTAAGTTGCGTTTCAGCTTCAGCAAAATCTTGTTTTTTCACCGCTTCAGCGGCAAGTTGTAATGCTATTAGTGTTGCGTAAGCATTACCACTATTGGCATCGATAAACGTCTGAGTGGTCGCCTTTGCTGCTAGTCCATTTTCAGATAATTCAGTCACCACAGTATCATAAGCTGCTGATAGTTCTTCTTGTGCTGCTAACTGGCTATCGTTGTAATAACGAAAACCCACTAAGCCCGCTAGGCCTAGTACTGTGCCAAAAATAACCGCATTACCATGGGACTTCCACCATGATTTCAGCGCTTCAACTTGTTGTTCTTCAGTAGCGTAACCTTCCACGTCTCACCCTTAATTTTTAAACACCATTAATCAGTATTGCTTAATTGTGGCTTTACTTGCTTAATAGCGTTGTTAATTTATTTACTAACTCAGTAACTGCGATAGTTTGCTGCTGTGTCTTACCAGTCAGATCTTTCACCGTCACTTGTTGGTTTTCGATTTCGTCGCTGCCCAGAATAAGTGCTACTTTAGCGCCATTTTGATCAGCTCGTTTAAGTTGTTTCTTAAAGTTACCGCCGCCGTTATGCATCATAAATTTCACCTTCGGCATTTGATCGCGTAACTGCTCTGCTAATAACATACCGTGTATATCAGCGCCTTCGCCTAATGCCGCAATATAAACATCAACAGCGCCAGCAATATCAGACGTTAACTCTAAGGTTTCTAATAATAAGACTAAACGTTCAATACCCAGTGCAAAACCAACTGCAGGTGTTGCTTTACCACCCAACTGTTCAACTAAGCCATCATAACGACCGCCGCCACACACAGTGCCTTGCGCACCTAAGCTTTCTGTTACCCACTCAAATACAGTGTAGTTATAATAATCAAGGCCACGTACTAAACGATGATTGATTTGATAGTTAACGCCTGCGCTATCTAACATCTTACATAGACCATCGAAATGCGCTTTAGTTTCTTCGCCGTAGTAATCCGCTAAGCTTGGTGCATCGTTAAGCAATGCTTGCACATTTGGATTCTTACTATCGAGTACCCGCAATGGATTGGTGTACATACGTCGTTGGCTTTCTTCATCAAGCTGGTCTTTAAAACCTTCTAAGAAGCTAATTAATGCTTCTTTATGTGCACTACGCTCTGCAGCTGAACCCAGAGAGTTCAGCTGCAGTGTCAGGTGTTGCTCAATACCCAGTAGTTTCCACAGGCGTACTGTTAATAAAATAATTTCCGCATCAGTATCTGCGCCTTTAAGACCAAAAATTTCGACACCAAATTGGTGGAATTGACGATAGCGCCCTTTTTGTGGACGTTCATAACGGAACATCGGACCGATGTACCACATACGACGCTCTTGGTTATATAACAAACCATTTTGAATACCAGCACGCACTGTTGAAGCTGTGCCTTCAGGGCGTAATGTTAGGCTGTCACCGTTACGATCATCAAACGTGTACATTTCTTTTTCGACAACGTCTGTTACTTCGCCGATCGCGCGCTTGAATAAATTCGTAGATTCAACGATAGGCATACGAATTTCAGAGTAGCCATAGGCTGCAACAGTATCACGTAATATTGATTCTACTTTTTGCCATACCGGCGTTTGTTCTGGTAAGCAATCATTCATGCCACGAATTGCTTGGATTGGTTTAGCCACGGTCACTCTCGAAAATTAAAAAAGACATATGACCCCAGATTATAAGGCGTTTCTACGTCGAGGTAAAATATTCAAAGGTGTTAGTAGGATATTTATCCTAATTTCAACACCTTTACTGGAAAAATTACGATCCTGCGTCCGTTACTATGATATTTTCAGGTGCCATCATCGCGGCTTTTGCTCGAATTTTAGCCTCAAGCTGATCGATTATATCGTTATTATCAAAACGTTCTTTCTGACGTTTGCCATCGAGGTAATAACCGCTCTTATTACTGCCTCCGGTGACACCGATATGTACAGCTTCCGCTTCACCAGGGCCGTTTACCACGCAACCTATAATAGACACGTCCATTGGGATAATAATATCCTCTAAACGCTCTTCAAGTGCATTCACGGTACTGATCACATCAAACTCTTGACGAGAACAGGTCGGGCAAGCAATAAAGTTAATACCACGACTACGGATACGTAATGATTTTAAAATATCAAAACCAACACGTACTTCTTCAACAGGATCTGCTGCTAATGATATACGAATTGTATCACCGATGCCTTCGGCTAATAACATGCCAAGGCCAACGGCTGACTTAACCGCACCACTTCTGAAACCACCCGCTTCAGTTATACCTAAATGCAATGGTTGTTCGATCAATTTTGCTAATTGGCGGTAAGATTCCACCGCAAGGAACACGTCCGATGCTTTTACACTGACTTTAAATTGATCAAAGTTCAAGCGGTCCAGAATATCAACGTGACGCATTGCTGATTCAACCAACGCAGCAGCTGTCGGCTCACCATATTTCTCTTGGATCTCACGCTCTAATGAACCACCGTTAACACCAATACGAATTGGAATATTCATGTCTTTGGCACAATCAACCACAGAGCGGATACGACTTTCATTACCGATATTTCCGGGATTGATACGCAAGCAATCAACGCCGTATTCAGCGACTTTAAGTGCAATACGGTAGTCAAAGTGAATATCAGCCACCAGTGGCACATCAACTTGTTGTTTAATTAGTTTGAATGCTTCTGCGGCATCCATGGTCGGCACGGAAACTCGCACAATATCAGCACCAACGGCTTCTAATGCTTTAATCTGAGCAACGGTTGCAGCAACATCCGTCGTCAACGTATTTGTCATTGACTGTACTGCAATCGGTGCATTGCCACCCACGGGTACCTTACCAACCATGATCTGTTTTGAATGGCGGCGAATAATTGGACTTTCCTGATGCATATTTATAACTCGTTAATTAAGCTTCAAAAGGTACTTTAAATTTAGCAAGTTTACCTTGTTTAAAGGTTGATAAATCGACTGGCTTACCTGCATAACTCATTATTACATACTCTGGTGCGCCAAGTTTAATTGATAATGGTGCTAAACCTTGTAATGAAATTGACTGACCGGCTTTTCTCACACCCGTCGACAGTGTTTTGCCGTTTTTATCTTTAACTTGTACCCAACAATCCCCGGCGAAGGTCAGCACCAATGACTGAGCAATAATAGCCGGTTTATTATCCGGAGTATTTGTGACGACAGATGGTGCCAATACTTCTGCTGGAACGACCTCTAATAATGGCGGTGCGAGAACATCTAATGCTGGAGTCTGCGCAGCGGTACTATCAAGCTCAGTGCTATCAAACTCAGCACTTTCAGCAACAACGGAAGGGGCTTGCTCTTCAATAACCGCCACGGCACCAACTGACTCTATCGGTTGTGTGGTGGTGGGCTCGGGCACAACAACGTCAACGTCATCACCACGTAATCCCCAAATTAAAAATACCGCTAGCATAAAGCCAATAATACCGTAACTCACCAGCATTAAACGGTTATCGTGTGCTTCCAATTTAGTTCTGCGGGAAAAACTCTGCAATTCAGCTTGTTGTTCACATGCTACATTTTGGCTATCATAAGCAGCAATGATTTCATCTTCAGATATTTTAAGATAACGAGCATAACAACGAATGTAGCCACGCATGAATGTAGATGATATTTTTTTATCAGCAACACTTTGTTCAATATTGTTGATAACAGACGATTTAAGGTGAATATGATTACAGACCTCTTGCACACTGATACCGGATGCAACTCTTGCATCCTGCAACATTTGGCCTGCAGTCACCACCGCGATATTGTCCTGCAATTCAGCAGTTTTATTAGGATCTTTTAAGGTTTCTAAATCAATAGTCATTTGTAATATATTTTTGTGTTTGGAACGCTAATGGAAATTGAGCTAATAATTGCCGACTATATACTTCAGCGACGGCCGAATTATTCAGTTTTTCTGCAATATTAAAACCCAACCAAATACTACGTGCGGTTGCTTTACTGATGGATTCATATTTAGTTAATTGTTGTTTAGCCACCGCATAATCAGCCAGTTTATAGTGTAATTCTGCAATAGATAACCGTACGTCTAAATTTTTCGGTTCATATGCGAGAGATGACTGTAAATACTTTAATGCACGGGTATTATTACCTTGCTCATGCGCACAGCGCCCCGCATTTTCATAACTATTCGCAATTTGGTTATAACTCGGCGACGCGATTGCGGTTAAAAACTCAGTTTCAGCTTCATCAAATCGCGCAAGTCCACATAGAAACACACCAAAGTTATTATGAATATTACCATCATCTGGCGCCAGATCGAGCGCATATAAATAGGCTTTTTCAGCTTGCTGATGCTCTTTTACTTTCTGATAGTAATATGCAAAAGCTAAATAAATATTCGCATCGTCAGGCGTATAACGACTGGCTTTATCCAGATTTATTTTCGCCTTTTGATAATTTTCAATTTCAATATACTTAAGCGCTAAGGTGAGTCGACTTCTGGACGCTGCAATTTTATCAACAGAGTTATCAGTCAAGCCAGCACTGGTTTCAATGTAACTTTGTGTGCTACAGCCAACTAGTGCCGTTATTATTAATCCTACTACAGCGAAACGTTTCATGCCTAAATCCATCTAGTCAAAGTATTAATCAGCCATCTTGACTGAAATCGCTTCACCTTGCATCCGTTTTTTTAATGTTCTTTTCGTTCTGTCGATTACATCACCCACTAATTGACCGCAAGCAGCATCAATATCATCACCACGGGTTTTACGAATTGTCACCGTATTTTCGTATTCCATCAGCACTTTATTAAAGCGATCGATACGACTATTACTAGGTTTAGCATAGTCACTGCCTGGGAACGGATTAAATGGGATCAAGTTGATTTTACACGGTGTATCTTTTAATAAATGCGCTAATTCATGGGCTTGATCAGTTGAATCATTCACGTGATCAAGTAATACATACTCAATCGTTACTTTTTTACGATTGGCATTTGATTTACTAATATAGTTTTTAACGGATGCTAATAACATTTCAATATTATACTTTTTATTGATCGGGACAAGCTCGTCACGTAATGTATCATTCGATGCATGCAATGAAATAGCCAATGCTACATCAATTGAATCGGCTAATTTATCTAACGCAGGAACCACACCAGAAGTAGATACAGTAACTCGACGTTTTGATAAACCAAAACCATAATCATCTAACATTATGTTCAATGCCGGGACCAAGTTTGTCATGTTAAGCAGTGGTTCACCCATGCCCATCATCACCACATTGGTGATTGCACGTTTTTTATTATTAAAACCAATAACTTGTGTTGCACGCCATACTTGACCAATGATTTCTGATACACGCAGGTTTCGGTTAAAACCTTGTTGGGCCGTCGAGCAGAATGTACATTCTAGTGCACAACCAACTTGTGACGATACACAAAGTGTTGCACGGTCGCCATCGGGAATATAAACCGTTTCATATTCTTGACCATCGACTTTTAGAGCCCATTTAATTGTACCATCAGCACTGCGCTGTTCTTTACTGATTTCAGGCGCTGAAATAATAGTTTCACGTAATAATTTCTCACGTAATTTTTTATTCAAGTTGGTCATTTCATTAATGTCATCACAGCCTTCATGATAGATCCATTTCATCACTTGATCGGCACGGAATGGTTTTTCACCAATGTCAGCGAAAAATTGGCGCATCGCTTTGCGATCTAAGTCTAATAGATTAATTTTTTTATTACTCATGAAGTGAGCCTCTGTCATTTATTTTATTCGGTTTGAAACAATTTAAGACTCAATTTTAAACCATACTTTAAGCATGGTTGGATAAAAAAGACGATACTAAAATTGAGGTTTCAGGGCGCGAGATTGTACAAAGTTTAACGCCTAGACGCTAGCGCATTAGTCGAATTAAACAAAATAATTTATTAACCGTTATTTTCAATAACAACGAATCGAGTGAGATAACAAATAATTAAGGCTGAATATCAGGGTTTAAAGAGGAACAGCATAGAATGTGGCGATGGAAAATAAAATCATAAAACCGGGCAGTAAATTAATCACGCATCACTACGCAACGACTTACAACCCGTTACACTAACTCATTAACGTGGGCATACTTCGTTTTCAGTAAAGAAATAAGCAATTTCACGTGCAGCTGATTCCTCACTATCAGAACCATGTACCGCATTCAAACGCATGCTCTCAGCATAGTCACAACGTAACGTGCCCGCGGCTGCATTTTCAGGGTTAGTCGCCCCCATTAACTCACGGTAGAAAGTGATCGCATTATCACCTTCTAATACTTGCACCATGATCGGACCTGACGTCATAAATTCCATCAATGGTTCGAAGAATACTTTGCCTTCATGTTCTGCATAAAAACCTTCCGCTTGTTCACGGGTAAGGTGAAGCATTTTTGCTGCAACAACATTTAAACCACTTGCTTCAATACGAGAGTAAATAGCACCAATTAAATTTTTTCTTACTGCATCAGGCTTAACAATAGAAAATGTGCGTTGAATCGCCATAATTTTTAACCTTAATTTGAGAAGTTGACTATTTAACATCGACTTTAATTGCATTACAATTTTTAAACAAGTGTTAATCGCGAAACGACTCTTTAATAACGTGTAATGCGAACCTTAACCTGCACAAATCAGTTACATTGCCTAATTGTTTAAATATCAGACTATTTATCCAGTGAATTAAGATCCAAATCAGTTATCATGCTCTGTTTATCTGTCGATTCAGCTGGCAATGGTGATGCGATATCATCACCTATTGGGGTTGATATCGCTTTTTCAAATTTACGTTTTTGCCAAAACTTAATACTAAATAATACTGCCACCGCTAAACAGACCAACAAGATCAAACCGCCAATGGCCCACAATAATAAATCCCTGTCGCTCTCTGAATCCTCGAACATATCCATTGCGATCTCTGTCGTGTCTGCCTGAGAGGCTATGGCAGCAGGAATCAGAGCACTCTCAATAACAATCGGTCTTGGTATCACAAATGCTTCTGAAGGCATGTGAATGGTAATCTCACGTCCTGCTGTTGTGGTCGCAAACAACTCTAATTCAATACTATAACGACCAAACTCAGCCGGTCGTTCAAAAGAATAAATTTGTTCTGTCATCCCTGCTTTACCATAAATGATAAAGTCATTACTCTTACCATGATGAACAGACTCGAGACGACCTTTAATAACAATACTCTCGGGCTTTAATTCGTCAATATCATAAGTCAGTTTTAACTGCGGGTCGCCATCCATCAGTAAGGGTAACATCTGCGTCTTTATTGGTTTTGGGAACAGAACAATGTCTTGATTAAAATGACGACTAAAAGCATTGTTTGTTACTGCCACCTCAAATTTATACTTACCCGTCGCTAAATCAAGTTGCAAATAGGCCGTAAAAAGCCCGTCTTCAGGCACTTCATCAAAAAATACACCTTTATCATTAAACTTCGCCAACTCTTGAGAGGTAAAGCTAAAATTCTCATCTTCTGTGCGATTATAACCATAAGCAGTAACAATCAGTTCGGTATCGCGTAAATACGTGGCGTTAAGGCGCTTTTGCAAATGTAATAATTCACCCGTGATTTTTAAACGTTCGCCACTATATAATTGAATAGGCAAACGGTTGACTTGCAGTTGTACGTCTGACAATAATTGAATTCGGTTATCTCCTTGGATCTTACCTAATGCTTGCCAGGGTCCAGGCATCGGATTATCAATCGTGATAATGTCATGCTCTTCGCCTTCAATCCAATGAACGCGATCAGACGTATCCCAAATATAAACTTTACTGCCGTCAGGACGCACTAAGATCACCGCTTTAGAAAAACGTTCACGCGCAATAATAAAGGTGATTTGCTCAATGCCATAATCAACCCGAAAACGATTATCTAACAACTTAATATCATGTGTCTGATAAACATTAGCCTGATAGACACTTTTAGCGGATGTAACAGTGCTGATAGCAACAGCACTAATTAATACCAGTAACAACCAAATATTACGCATGTTTGTCCTTATCTTAGTGTACTTGCCACAACGCATCACCAACGATACCAAGTCGTTCATCATGCGCTTTCAGTTCATCAACTGTTGCTTTCACCACTGTCAATGGCGCTCGGCTTGCTGCAACACGGCGAATCCCCCCCCCTTGCGAATTAGCGCTATCTTGCGATAAATTCAACTTAGTTTGGCCACCTGTCATAAACAGATAAACGTCAGCTAAGATCTCCGCATCGAGTAATGCGCCATGCAGGGTACGGTGTGAATTATCAATACCATAACGAGTACATAGCACGTCTAAGTTATTTCGTTTACCTGGGAAAAGTTTCTTAGCAATCGCTAATGTATCGGTAATCTTACAAATTTCTTTAGTTTCAGGCAGACCTTTATTCAGTAATCTAAATTCATGGTCTAGGAAGTTAATATCAAACGAAGCGTTGTGTGCAACTAACTCAGCACCATTAATAAAGGCGATAAATTCATCTGCGATCGTTGCGAAACTGGGTTTGTCTTGCAAAAATTCATCGGTAATACCGTGTACGGCGATCGCCTCAGGATCAACCAAACGGTCTGGCTTGATATAAACATGATATGTACGTCCCGTCGGTCGACGATTGATCAACTCAATACAACCAATTTCAATCACACGGTGGCCAATGTGTACACCTCCTGCGCCAGTATTCATACCGGTTGTTTCAGTATCAAAAACGATTATACGACCAGCGCCCTGTATTAACTCTGCATTATCCAACGACATAAATATCACCACCTAAATTAAACAATCGCTATTCTAATATGAATTAGCCTTCGATTCACCTGATAACACGCCTAAATCAAATGAAGAAGTAAACTTGGCAAATAAAAAAGGCACAATGCAGTCTAATACGGCTTATGCGGTAATTTTTGCGTTGCCCCAGTCGGTATAAAACGACGTTTGGCATGACTGACTTGCCACCAATTTTTGACCGGTGAGATTGGCATACGACGTTTACGCGCAACAATAAAATAGACCGATGAAAAAGAAGGGAAATGCATTTGACCGATACTCTCAGACCACCAGGTTAGTGGTTTCTTACCTAAAAAAGAGGTGAAGCCAAAACGGTCATCTTGAATAATTTCAAAACCAAGTAACTCTAGCCAATCTTTAATACGTGCAGGAGTAAACATTCTTCCTGACCAAGGCGGATGATTACGTTTAATCCCACATAGTTTAACTAAACCACACAATGACAACGGATTATAACCACTTAAGATAAGATAACCGTCACCCGTTAATACCCGTTCAACCTCACGCAATACTTGATGAGGATCCGCCGAAAAATCCAATGATTGCGTCAAGATACACGCATCAATGCAATTTTCCTGAAAGGGTAAATGAGCAGGATCAATAAATATACCACCCATACCTAACTCTGACGTCGCTGTTACTTGGTGTTGTATACTGCTGCCAAAACAATTAAGCTCACCACTTAACGAACCCAATTTTAGTAGATGATAGCCAAATATTATTGGACACCAAGCATCAAGGCGCGCCTGAATTTGGCTAGCAAGCCACTCTCCCATAGGAAGATCATTCCAAGAATGGGGAATTGTTATCTCATATTTATGATGTGCAGGTTTTATTAACACGACAATATCCGCTAAAATTTTGTTTTATATGTAATTAAAGATAATCCCATAAAGAGAGCGATGCAATGCTTGAAGTCATTTCTATACCAACATTTAACGACAATTATGTTTGGTTAATCAAAAATACTGAAAATAATCACTGTTGTATCGTTGATCCCGGTCAAGCAGACGCGGTATTACAAGTCATTAATCAGCAAAATTTAATTCTCGAGGCGATTTTAATTACCCATCACCACTATGATCATATCGATGGTATTAGTGACATTCTTAACGCATCGATCGATCCTGTGCAGGTCTATTCGTCGATTGCGATAGAGGTTGATGCTCCAGTCACCTTAGTCACTGAAAATAGCCAGTTAAATCTCCTTAATAATAGTTTAGCATTGACCGTAATGACGACACCGGGGCATAAACGTGAACATGTAGTTTACTATAACCAGACGATGCTGTTCTCGGGTGATACTCTATTCTCGGGTGGCTGCGGTCGACTGCTTGATGGTAGCGCGGCAGAATTGTTTTCATCTCTACAACGCATTAAAGCCTTAGATGAAAATATGTTGGTGTATCCAGCTCACGAATATACTCAAGCGAATTTAATGTTTTGCTATGCCGTCGAACCACAAAATAGCGCACTAAAAAAACACATCGAATATACGGCGAAATTACGTCAACAAGGACTACCAACCGTACCAAATAGCCTGAAAAACGAAAAGGAAATCAATGTTTTCTTACGCACCAACGAAGCAACGGTCAGTATGGCGATGGAACATAAACTGCTTGATATCCTCACCAGCGAGCAAGCCGTGTTCACAGCATTGAGAGTATGGAAAGACCATTTTTAACCCAATATTAAGCATCAATACCCTCAATGGTATACTTGCTTTGTTTTCTGTTGGCTATTAGCATGTCAACGTTGTTCACTTATATAAGACGTATATGAAATTTAAATTATCTATTCCGGTATTGATATTACTGACTGGGTGTCAAATGACATCTGAAGATCGTAGTAACGATGTGCAAACTACTCTAACGCCTGTCGTTGCCCCATCTGTAAAAGTCAGTAATGCAGACAGCGGTTTAGATAATGCAACAGCAGAAAATATTGCTAGACTCATTATCGCCGAAGACGTTACCGTCGAGCCAATTGATAATGTCTGGATTCGTATCGCTGAGCAAATGACTATTCCGATCCCCAATAATGCCCGTATTGCCAAACACCGTAAGTGGTTTTTAGACCACCCTCAACATTTAAAAACGGTATCACAACGTGCAGAACCATTTCTATATCTCATTGTTGAAGAGCTCGAGCGTCGTGGTTTACCCTTAGAACTGGCGCTGCTTCCTGTGGTAGAAAGTGCTTTTGACCCATTTGCCTACTCGCATGGTAGCGCATCGGGTATGTGGCAATTTGTACCAGGCACTGCAACGCAATACGGTCTAGAGCAAAACTGGTGGTACGATGGTCGCCGTGACGTATTGGCATCGACAAGTGCGGCTCTAACCTATATGGAATACTTAAGTCGTCGCTTCGACGGTGACTGGTTACATGCTTTGGCTTCATATAATTCAGGTCAAGGTCGCGTCGGTCGTGCTATTAAACGTAACCAAAAAGCCGGCTTAGCAACGGACTTCTGGTCCTTGTCGCTACCAAAAGAAACAGAGGCATACGTCCCTAAATTATTAGCGCTTGCTGATATCTTACAAAACGCTGAAAAATATAACCTGACGCTACCTGTGATTGCTAACGAGCCAGCTATTCAACAAGTTGACATCAACAGCCAAATCGATTTAGCACTTGCCGCCGACTTAGCAGGGATAGATGTCGCTCAACTACAGCGTCTTAATCCAGGGTTTAACCAATGGGCTACAGCGCCTGATGGTCCACATACATTATTAATTCCGAATGAAAATGTAGCACAGTTTAAAACTGCATTAGCAAAAACGGATGCTAAAGGCCGTTTAAATTGGGTACGCTATAAAGTTAAATCAGGCGATAGCCTAAGTGAAATTGCCCAAAATTATAATACGTCCAGCAAGATCATCGCCTCGGTTAACAATCTAGACAGCAGCATGATCAAGATCGGTCAAGCATTGTTAATTCCAATGGCTGTGAAAGATCTCGATTATTATAAATTTAGCCAATCATCACGACTCACTCGTCGCCAAGAAAAACCCGCGGGGCGCTTTAAAATAGTGCATAAAGTACAGCCAGGTGATAATTTGTGGGATATTTCACGTGCCTATAAAGTTAACTACAAGAGCCTCGCGAAATGGAACAATATCGCGCCTAAAGACACCTTAAAGGTCAATCAAAAACTGGTGGTGTGGCAAGGTAAGAAACAAGGCAGTGCGAATGGCAAAGGCATTATGCGTAATATTACCTACAAGGTCCGTCAAGGTGATTCACTTGCACGTATTGCCAATAAGTTTAATGTAAGAATTAAAGACCTGGTGAGATGGAATGGCCTAGCTAAGCAGAAATATATCCAACCAGGACAAGCACTACGACTTTATATTGACGTAACAAAGGTGAATACTTAGTTAACTACGTTCGCAAGAACGAGTTAGCACCGCAAAGCCTAGCTGTGGTTGATAAATAGCCCAGGCATAAAAAATGGCTTACTGTTAAGATTTTATTCTTAACAGTAAGCCATTTTTATTATTGCCTTGTAATGTTCAATTACAAGGCAAATTACAAACCCAGCATATCTTCTTTCAGGTCATCATCAGCAGGCTCATCACCTAACCAAATAGACAATACCGCTTGACGGAAAACGTCGTTATTAATAGTCGATAATTTTTCATTATTTTTATACGTTACCAAACCTTTACCTGGTGTACTCACCAAAGTAAATTGATCGCCTTTAGCTATCTCTGCACTAAACACACCAATAAACTCGGCTATTTCAGCAGAGATCGGGGCGGTATTACCCGCAGTCGCGCTGTCAAGACCGTCGTTGATCGCCGAAACCATCTTTTCAGAGGTAATGAGACCTGAAATGATATTAAGACGAATCGCACTTACATCTTGGCTTTTTACGACATCTTTACTCGCTGTTTGTGTAAATAGTGAACCAACATACAGATCAATAAAGAATTTACTACGAACACCTGCCCCTTGATAATTAAGTAATGTACCTTCAACAGATACACTATCTGGCACTGAAACGCCAGACACTTCCTGTGCCGCATTAACAGAAAAACTAAATAGTATTGCAGAAGCTAGAGTTGCTAATTTATTCATGACTTGATCCTATGTGAGTCGGTATTAAACGTCAATTTAACCATAAAGCCACTAGAGCTAAAACTCTAACTATTTGAGTTAAGTAAATTTAATACCATTTTCTTACGACTCAATTAATACCTAATAAAAAAGCCACTCATTGTTGTAATGGGTGGCTTTTTCTAATTTTGCAATGCTAATCTAACGTAATTAAAATACTACTTTTTAAATTTAGAGTTCCAAATTTCACTGTTGATCTTTTTATCGATTTCAGGATATTCAGCGCTATCAAATGTAGGCGTTTTACCTTCAGCGAGTTGCTTGTTGTAATCTTTCGCGACGATGATGACATACTTAGATAACATCAAGATAGCAATGATATTGACCAGTGCCATTAAGCCCATTGACGCATCTGCCATGTTCCAAATCAGATCTGATTTCGCTACAGCACCAAACATAACCATACCTAAAACAGCAGCACGGAAGATCCAGATCATTACTTTCGAATCACGGTTCAAGAATAAAATACTGGTTTCAGCGTATGAATAGTTCGCCACAATTGACGTAAATGCGAAGAATAGGATCGCAATAGCAACAAAGGTACTCCCCCAATCGCCTACATGTGATGACAATGCATGCTGCGTTAATTCGATACCACCAATACCCGATGTATCACCCAGATCAGAAAGTAGAATAATAGACGCTGTCGCAGTACAGATGACGATAGTATCGATGAATACACCTAGCATCTGCACATAACCTTGTGATGCGGGGTGATTCGGGAATGGTGCCGCACTTGCCGCAGCATTCGGTGCACTGCCCATACCTGCTTCATTCGAGAATAAACCACGTTTGATACCTTGCATCATAGCAACACCTAATGCGCCACCAGCTGCTTCTTCTAAGCCGAATGCAGATTTAATGATAAGTTCGAAAACGGCAGGCAGTTCTGATATGTTCATTGCAACAACAACAAACGCAATCAGGATATAAGCCAGCGCCATGAATGGCACCACGATTTCAGCAAATGCGCCGATCACACGCAAACCACCAAAAATGATGAAACTTGTAAATACCACTAATACGAGACCAACAATCGTTTTATCAAACCCAAACGCATTATGCATTGAGTTGGCAATCGCATCAGATTGCACCGCGTTAAATACCAAGCCAAATGCAACAATTAGGCAGATAGAGAATACAACGCCCATCCAGCGACGACCTAAACCTTTTTCCATGTAGTAAGCGGGACCACCACGGAAGTTGCCATCAGCATCTTTGGTTTTAAATAATTGCGCTAATAAACTTTCTGCAAAACTAGTCGCCATACCAATAACAGCAATTAACCACATCCAGAATACAGCACCAGGGCCACCCGCAGTAATTGCCACAGCAACACCAGCAAGGTTACCAGTACCAACACGCGCAGCTAGACTTGTACATAGCGCTTGAAATGATGATACACCTTCAGAGCTGCTTTTACGGCTACCAGCAAGAACAGAGAACATGTGAGTAAAATGGCGGAACTGAATAAAACCTAATTTAAAGGTAAAATACAGACCTGTACCTATAAGTAAATAAATCAGTACAGAGCCCCACAGCAGCCCGTTTATAAAGTCGATAACTTCCGTCATATTGTCTTTCCATACTCTTATTAAAATCCACAGATAGCAGTGAAAATAATACCACCATCTGAACAAGGCGCGAAATATAACATATAAAACCAGTAAATTGTTAATCAACAGGCGTTAAAATTATCGAACTAACAATGCCCCCCCCTAATTAGATACATATTTTAAAAATAATCACCGTGTATTTTTCGTAAACTATTTTATACCGATTCCATTTTTGATCTTTTTACGTGATCTACCACTCAAATACACGACTAAATATGACCAAGATCATGAAAATAATGCTATAGAGACAGAGTAACTATCATTACAAAGGTGATCCCATGGAAGGAATAAATCAAGTGTCGATAGAAAATACAAAAAAAGAAGCAAAGTCAATGTCAATGTCAAAACGAAAATGGCGTGAAATTGAAGCGATTAAGGATAAGCTAATCTTAGAAAAGGAAATGGACGGTTATAATGATCCTTTAAGTTATTACTCTGATCTGATTGCTTAATAAAAAGCCGCATTGAATGCGGCTTTTTTAATGCGAGTGATACCTATATCACAGCTAGGTGTTACCCTTCATACTAAGCAGATATCCTCTTTTTCCTCACCAATAAATCCAGCGGTAACGATACGCTGTGTTAATTGCTTATAGGCATCATTAAACACAGCAATGGTTTGTGCATCTTGCAAATCGCCATTTTTCCACAAATGCTCAATATGACACCAATCATCTGGAGTGAATTTCTCAGCCATTAGTGGCATGACCACATTGGTTTCATATTGAATATGGGCACGCTGTTTGTCTACAAACCCGCGCAACTGTACTGCAAGTGTATCAAATGACATCACAGAATCCAGTTGGATCATATTTAATGAATGCGAAAGTTCACGGCTAAGGAAGTTTAAGCTTTGGTGCTCACTGGCAAGACGGTTCGGCATATCAGCATCTTCAACATAATGTTCAAGATAATACGAATAGATCAAATCTTCTTTCGGATGATGGTAACGGTCAATGTAGTTACGTAAATAATTTACAATATCATCCATTAATTTAAAATTAACACCCTGCTGTTCAGATTCGAGTTCAGCTAGCTGCTCAATTAGTACATTTAATAGTAACTCTACTTGTTCATGATCTTTTGTTATGAGAGATAACATATAAACTCCAATTTGAAATTATCTCTCACCACCTTATACCCATATAGTGTTAGTTACTTTGATCGAGTTCAATTTTCATCTATATAAAGTATAATTGCAAAAGGTGTCATTATCGTCGGTTCGGCCGATATTATATGAGCCGCTCAACAGTACTCACTTGCCAATTGATGGCTGTCTGCTGGCGTAGTTGTAAACGGCTATTAATAGCAGAAAAATGTTGGCTACCAAAGAAACCACGACTTGCAGACAAGGGGGATGGGTGCACCCCCTCTAGAACGTGATGCTGGCTGCGATCGATATGGCAACCTTTCTTCTTGGCGTGATTCCCCCATAATACAAAAATAATCTCTTCATCTTGCTGGTTTAGCAGTTCAACGACATGATCAGTGAACGTCTCCCAACCCGATTTGGCATGGGAATGGGCTTTCGCTTGCTCTACCGTTAATACGGTATTTAACATTAAAACGCCCTGTTGTGCCCATTCGATTAAATAACCGTGGTCAGGCGCTGCAAAGCCATCAATATCAGTACTCAGTTCTTTATACATATTACGTAATGAAGGTGGGATCTTAATACCCGGCAATACTGAGAAACATAAACCATGCGCTTGCTCTGGTCCGTGGTACGGATCTTGCCCTAAGATCACCACTTTGACATCTTTTAACGGGGTTAATGCAAATGCTTGAAATACATCAGCCTCTTTAGGAAAAATGACTTTTCCGGCCGCTCTTTCAGCAGTGATAAAGTTTTGTAATTCTAAATAATACGGTTGTTGCTGCTCGTGCAACAAAAATTCTGACCAAGTTTTCATTTATAAACCCTTAAGATTAGCATTGCCAAGAACCTGATTTTATCGTAAAAATATCCCTTTAAAACCATTTTGTCGTTAAATTAACTAAAAATGATGAAATGCACCGTTGCGAGCAATTAAGTTCAACCTTACTTAACGTCCACCCAGGCAGTCACTTTAAAAAAATATCAGACTCAGACAGTCTAAAGCTGGTAGCAGAATCAATTAACCTTGCACTGCAAAAATCAACTTCAGTCAAAGCTGTCATTGAAAACACCGCTGGTCAATGCACAAAAGTTGATCGCCATCGCAGCTTAGGGCAGGTTTATTGGCGAAAATGCCTTTAAATTTATCATGCAGGATGAACGCTTTAATGGTATATCTATGGTGTTGGAAACGATTGACGATACTATTTGGGCTGATGAAATTGCCTGGTTACAGCAGTTAGCCGCTAAATAAGTAATATACCCAAGTTACTTCAAGATGCTTGAGTATAGTAATACAAACTATATCAATAATTGAAAAAGCCCAAACACGCGGAGCCGAGTTTGGGTATTAAAAGGATTATCGACGAGGACTGTTGATAATAAAAGGGATGTAATTTGAAATACTCGATAGAGCTTGTACCCCGTTCATGGGAAACTTTAAATACTGAAGCCGAAGAAGTAAGCCAATTCAGTCAAATTAATACGCTAAATATTCCCGACTTACTGCGTTTTGATGTTCGTAGCTGGGATGCTTGCGATCGCCTACAAGATAAATTCGATGAGGTGATCCCTCACCTTCGCGCTATCGATTTTGATCTAAGAAACGGCTTTCCATTAACCGATTTTTTCCGTCATAGTAAAATCAATTCAGTACTCGTGGTCGAAGGCGATCCACCGCAAGATATTTCACACCGAACCTATCGCAATACATCATGTGAACTTATTCGTATTATCAAAAAAGAACTGCCCTATATGAAAGTGTACGCCGCGATCGATCAATATCGAACCAGCATGCGTAAAGAGCTCGATTATATTCACGACAAACTTGATGCGGGTGTTGATGGCTTTTTCACGCAACCATTTTTTGATTTAAAATTACTCGATGTATACATGGATATGCTGCAAGATACGGAAGTATTTTGGGGCCTGAGTCCGATCCACAGCGAAACCAGTAAATCGTACTGGGAAAATAAAAACGATGTGGTTTTTCCAAGTGATTTCGAACCGACAAAAGAGTGGAATATTAAGTTTGGCCGAGCCATGATCAAAAAGGTGCAAGCCAAAGATGATAATGTCTACTTTATGCCAATCAGAGCCAACGTTAGTGAATACCTTAATAAATTACTCGCCGAAGATTAATCTGATTACAATGTCGTGATCACGATATAAAAGAAGCCACTTAAGTGGCTTCTTTTATATCAACTAACTCAGCCAGTAACGCATCTAGCTTATCATTTAATTGATTTATTTTATCACTTTCAATGCCGGTTAATTTAGTAAAAGTCCGTTGGATCAACGTTTCTAATCCGTGCAAAGATATATGTTCAGCCGTCGTATGCAACTTAAACTCGTTATCCACCTTTTCGCCTTGACGTAACAGCTCTTCAAAAAACATTGACGATTTTTCACCCGCAATATTTAGTCCCTCAATACTATTACTATATGCACCGAGCCCAGCTAACCAAACCTGGCGTACAAAGTTCATTTTGGCCGCTAACGTCACCTCAACGGCAGCACTCTCAATGCCGTCGAGTGATTCAATATCTGGATTGTTAATGGCAATGAAATTATCTATTATCACATTATTATTAACAACATCATTATTATTTGAATTGCAGTTTTCATTCTGGCGCATTGTTAAATCTTATCAACGATACTAGGAACTATTAAGCATAGATGTAATAGCCATAAATGAGAGCATAACTTGTATCACTGTGATCCTAATAACAAAATCATCACGAAATAAAATACTTATATCGATAAAATAACCGCATCTTAAATCGCGTAAACTTCGAGTTAACCATCCATGTTCGTCGTTAAAAACTGCTTTATATGTTGAGATATGTCATTTAATTGTTGTGGTGTAACCGTATGCTCTGCCGGATAACGACTATAATTGGGTTTATAACCCAGTGCTTCTAAATATTTTACCGCATCGAGTCCAAGGGACTCAGCGACAACCGGATCAGCACTGCCATGATAAATATGCACCGGTAACGTGAGATTATTTTGATGCGGCTCAATGGTTTTAGCTGTCGCAAAATAGCTCGACATAACCATCAATCCAGCTAATGGTTTAGCAAAGGTTAATGCACTTTGATACGCAACCGCACCACCTTGAGAAAAACCAGCAACAATGATCCGCTCACTCTCAATGCCACGGTCGATCTCGCGTTGGATCAATTGTTGAACTTGCTCAACACTGGTCATCAAACCAGACATATCAATTTTTCGCTCTAACGTCATCTCTAAAATGTCATACCAAGCTGGCATTTTATAGCCATTATTAATGGTGACCTTAATTTCTGGTGCATGCGGAAAGACATAGCGAACTTGGTGCTCAACAGGAAGCGAGATCATCGGGACTACGGGGGCAAAGTCATGGCCGTTAGCGCCCAGTCCATGTAACCAGATAACACTGGCGTTTGCAGCTTGCTTAGGTTCAATTTCAACACAAGGTAAATATGTCATTCTGTTTCCTTACAATTAAGTTGTTTATATACCCAAGCTACTTCGAAATACAGCATTTTGAAGTAGCTTAGGTATAAGGATACCATCGTATAAATTCACAACGAAACAACGATAACCATGTTAACTGACAATAAAGTGGTTATAATAGCGAAGTTATCTTTATTTATGGTGAGTTATTTAATGAAAATTTGTAGTGTTGAACTAGCAGGCAATGAAGTAAATCTATGTTTCCTATCTTTAAAAGACGGGATTTTTGAACTTATTGAATGCCGTAAAAGAAAAATCACCTTAGCAAGTTCAACTGAAGCGTATCAAATGCGTCAGTTTCATAAAGAATTTGCCCAACTAATGCAAGATTATAAAATTGAACACGTAGTGATCAAAGAACGTCTAACTAAAGGTAAATTTAGTGGTAGTTCAACCAGTTTCAAAGCAGAAGCGGCGATCCAACTGGTAGATAGCGTTGAAGTGAGCATGGTTTCACAAACGTACTACAAACAACTACTACTCGATCACCCGATCTTTGTTGAATTTGCAGAAACCGGTCTGAAAAAATTCCAACAAAATGCATTCACACTTGGTTGCCTATTCTTAAATGAAAAAGCAGCAAAAAACGCGATTGAATTATAAAGACATGTTGTAGTGTAATAAGCCGACTAACTTATATTAGTCTGCTTTTTTTTACTTTAAAATATAGCTAGGCAGTGAATAACGTCGGTTGTAACAATTTAATCTTATCAACAATATTTGCAGGTACCGGCATTTTCTTATGCTTATGGTAATCAACGAATACAATCACCCCTTCACCTTCTGCAACCACACGTTGTAAGTTATTGCTCCAAACCGCATATTTCATAATCAGTTTGTGCTCATAAAATTCAGATATTGTAGCCCCAATTTGGATCGTGTCCGGTGACTTTAATGGCGCTTTAAAACGACAACTCGTCGCGGCTAAAATAGGGCCTATACCATGTGCTTGCATGTATTCCATTGCTTGTACTTGTTCAAAATAGCCAATCCTAGCTTGTTCAAAGTAGCGAAAATACACGGTATTATTAACGTGACCAAATGCATCCATGTCACCCCAGCGCACAATGTCATCGACAATAACTGGGTACTGCTGTTTAAATTTTTCCATCGATTTTTCCTTAACTATCATTAAAGCAGCGGACCAAATCGTGCCACGATTGGGTTATGGTCAGATGCATCCGTTTCATAAGACGATGCACTGAGTTGTTGCATGCCTCTAAAATAAAGAGCATCAAGGGGATAACCAAATGCCGTTTTACGCACATCTTTTTGATAAACCAATTGTTGCAATTCAACACTCGCCGTCATCAAATGTAATTGGTTTAAACGTTTATTTGTCCAGGTATTAAAATCGCCCGCCATGATCACAGGGCCATCATGTTGACGGATCACTGCAATAACACCTTCTAGCTGTTGATTAAACTCATCGACACCCAAGGTAAAATTAATCATGTGCATGTTTGCGACAAGCAAAGGTTCATCACTGCCTGCCCACGGGTAATAACTCACCAGTGACGATTTAGGAAAACGTAACCAAGGCTCAACTATTGTTTGCTTACAAACAGATATCGGCGCAACGCGGCTTGCCGTTAATACACCCATTGATTGATTGTAAACACTAAAAGCCTCGACTTGTGTCCAGCTTAATTCATGTTGCTGCATAAGTTGATGTAGTAAAAAACTTAATTTCGCTTCTTGTAATACAATCAAATCATTTTGTTCAATTATCGTCGTTAGCTCACGACGCCAGTTATCGTCTTCTTGCTTATAAATATTCCAATCTGCAATACTAAACTCTGTAGGCAGTTCATTACTTGTGACGGCTATATTTTTTACAAATACCGGACATGTCGCGACAGTATCCGTGACAAAACCACCTTGTTCGCTATTTACGGATGTTGCGCCTGCAACTTTCCATGAAGAATTTAATTTGGGGATGTCGGCAATATCAAAACAGCCCGACAAGGAGAAAATAAACGTACTAATAATAGCAATGCGAGAACAGGAATAATTCATATTAAAATCACGTAATCAAAATATGCCTTATTATACTTAATAAAATATGATTAACTCAAAACTATTCGATCAAATAAACATTTTTATCTAAATTAAGGCATATTAATTAGCGAGTTCGCCGTTAATGAACACTCACTAACAGCAATACACTGATGACTAGGCTCAGTTATGCTAGCAACCCCATCATAGATAATACTTGGAAACTAACAACGCAAACCGCAAACACTAATACTACAGCCATACGAGCATGACCACCCGACACCAGGAAATCAGTCGCTGGTAAATGTTTACGTGCCTGAAAGGCTAGCGCAACTGGGGTAAACAAGGCAAATACCGCCGCCGCAAATCCAGCGTAACCAATCGCGTAGATAAAACCATTTGGCCATAATACCCCACCAATCATTGGCGGTACAAACGTCACTAACGCCGTTTTACTACGACCCGATAAGGTATCATCCAGTTTCAGTAGGTCTGTTAAGAAATCAAACAAACCAAGTGCCACACCCAAGAATGATGTCGCAACAGCAAAGTTAGCAAATAATTGTAAGGTCACCGCAAGTGTTGCGCCTGAACCCGTAGACTCTAACGCCGCAACTAATGCACCCATGTTACCGCCTTGTGCAATAACACTGGAAAAACCATCACGGCCAATAACAGTAAAGCTCGCTAACAACCAGATCAAGTAGATAGCAAGTGCTAACAAACTACCGTAACGGATTGAATTAACAACTTTCGAACTGTCTTTGTTATAATATTTAACCAAACTGGGGATATTAGAATGAAAGCCAAAACACACCATTAACGAGGGAATTGCTGCCCAGCTATACGGTAATCTTTCTGTCATCTCAGCAAACGGCTGTAATAAAGAAAGGTTTGCGCCACTCAATAAGCTATAAATGGCAATACTAAAGGTAATTACCATGCCACCCAACATCGCCGAGGTAAAACGACCCACGGCTTTAGTACTAAAGCTCACGATCAAACCCAGTAATACCGCAAACAAAAAACTGGCAACGGACTGGTCAATATCAATACCCAGACCTGACTGCAAACTGTGTCCCAGCATTGAGCCTCCGCCCGAAATGTAGGCATAAACTAAGATGTAACTGACGAACAGCACCGATAAGCCGTTAAGTATACGTAATGATGTGGGTAATAAAGCTTTCGTCATCGAATCAAAATTAACCCCACGTTTAAATTTTTGATTCGCCTCAAGTAAGTAAAGCGCCGAACTGTACATGCAATACCAAGACACACACAAAAACAATACCGCCCAACCAAACCACATATTTGATGTTAATATCGGTAAAGAAAACATACCGGCACCAATACTGGTCCCCGTAATGATGAATATACCACTGAGAGAGGATGGTTGAACTTCTTGATTGGCGGTCATGACTTCAGACATAGTCCTACTCCCTAATTAATAATGTTTGTAATAATTGTTTTTCTTTATCACTCATGGCTTTCAAATTATTCGAACCGCGAGTGATCGTGGCAATACTGATATTGTGTATTCTTGCTATTTCACGCTGTGACCGCTCTGCAAGTAATAGTTCTTTATAAACCAAAGTGCGCGCGTTAATAGCGTTTAATTCTTCTGATGAAAGTAACATGGGAAGGATTAGAGATATATCATCTTTACTCGTGATATTTCGAAGTAATTCATTAAACATAACCAACAAACCCTGCACTTAGACTGTAATGGTGTAATAGTACAGCATTACACGCTAGCCTATCAAGTTAATTGTGCCATCTCGGTAATTAGCGTCGAATTATATATTCAACCATATAACCACTAACGCTTTAGTACCAAGGACAATCAATGTTTAAGAAAGAAGGTTATGAGATTTAGACGGTAAGTTTACGTCAGGTGTAATGAAAGCAAGTTGACTTGATACCTTCGTTTTATCAAACATCGTCATCGCTGCAGGTTTTTTAGTCAATACTAAAGCAGCAGTATCAGTGATAGCGCCTTCATCTGCATTTGCACGGCCTAATGCTGAATCTTCACCAATCTGGACGCCAGCTGAAAATACTGATGCAGAAGCTGTGGCTAATGCCAGCGCGATAGCTGAACTAAGAGTGAAAGTCACTTTAGAGTTGCGTTTCATTACAAAAATCCTGTTGTTATTATTGGGTATGCGGCGATGTTAAGATGTTGTGACAGGGCGTAATATATCGTTTAGATAAACTTTTCCTAAACGACATATTCACTCATAAAGTGGGTGTTTTTTTGGCTGAGTTAGCGTATTTTAGTGACCAAATATGAATGTGTTACTATACGCCCTGTTTGAAATCTCATTCAACTATTAAGACAAGAGCCACTTTACAATGATCAACCAAATGCCTATCCTGCGTTCTACTATCCACCCCGATGTAACAGCACCTCAAAATACTGACCAGCGGATCTCAACACGCGGTATTATTACGCAAGGCGAAGAGATCTTATTGATCTTTACTGCACGCTATCATGATTACAGTTTACCTGGTGGTGGCTTACATGAAGATGAAGACATCATCACTGGTTTAATTCGTGAAGTAGAAGAAGAGACCGGCGCTGAAAATATTAATAACATTGTACCTTATGGCTGCTACGAAGAACTTCGTCCTTGGTATAAAGGTGGCTTTGACAGTATAAAAATGGTTTCTTACTGCTTTACTTGCGATGCTAACAAGCAATTAGGTACACCAAGATTAGAAGAAAATGAAATCAAAAATGGCGTCAGCGCGCTATGGATCAATATCCACGAAGCAATTGCCCATAACCTCGAAGTTATCGCTAGTCATCCAAGAGCAGGCCTGTCAATTGAGCGAGAAACTTATCTATTACAAAAAATTGCCAAAGGTATCGTTAAAAAACTTTATTCGATAAAATAAATAAGCCATCTGACTGAGCTTATATTTTTGTTTTTAATACTTTTTTACCAATCTCAAATCTAAGCTAACATAACTCAACCTCTTGGTTAATATTTCTAATAATTCCGCGTATAACTGTAACCCTAACAACCGATTTTAACGATCGTCAGGAAAGGGAATCAAGATGAAGCTACTAGTCAAACAAAATGTGGGGGATATTCATAAAGACCACTTGAAAATTTTAGATAATGTAATTACTTTCTTACAATACAATATAGATGGCCTCGAATTCCTTCCTTTTAAGCTTAATGAAGAACAAGATGATTACCAGCACGCTTTTCAGCGCCAAACTGGCATTATTTTTACACCGGCTAATTATCGGCATTATCGCTTACGCTTGTTATCGGTTGTTGATGCGCTGCTGTATATTCATACATCATCCAATGATAGCGATGCTTATGAACTGTCTTACAATTTAAGTTCAATACACCCTAAACCGGTTTTTTTTGCCGTATGGCGTGGCGCCCCAATCAAAAGTCCATTGCTAAAAGAACTCGATCAAGACTACCCGGTTACCTACTGTCAATTCAGTCACCCTAGAGAATTACTCGAAGGCTTTAAGGTGTTTGTACAAAAATACGGCGACGCAGTACTCCATAATAAAATTGAAAAAGAGTTGGTATCCTGAACTCGAGTAATAAAAGTAATGTCTAGAGCAATCTGCGCATAATTAATTTACGATAACGTACACAAGGGTGATAAAAGTGAAGATAACAACTTATACTGATTTTGGCATACGCACATTAATGTATTTATCCACTCTTCCAAAAGGACAACGCTCAAGCTCAGCTGAAGTTGCAGAGGTGTACCAAGCATCACGTAACCATATTGCAAAAGTCATAGCTCATCTTTCCTCATTAAATTATATCGAATCATCTCGAGGAAAAAATGGCGGGATCTGGTTAGCAAAATCTGCGTCAGAAATTAACATTGGACAGCTAGTGCGAGCCCTAGAGAACAATTTAAAAGGCTTTGATAATAATACTCAAGACAGCGAGTTAGTACCAACTTACCAGTTAAAAAATGTATTACAGACTGGTATCGAAGCTTTTCTTATAACACTCGACCAATACAGTCTTGCTGATTTACTTGATGAACAGCATGAATTTGAATCATTATGCTATATGAAACAAGCCTAATCACATGACATACAATGACCAGCTATAACAATAGTAACATTATCGGTACTGCTACAACATAAAACTCTCAGCTTATTGTATTATAAGAATAAAATGTAATATTTCGCGCCTAATTTTCAACTTATCATTCTTGACAACAATCATTATCTGGGGCAATGTAGCGGTATAAAAATACTACTTCTAGGATAGAGCTTAGAAGTAGTCACTATTATGAATAGAAGGAAAATTTGAAATGGCTTTCGACGTAAAAATACAACAAAATAAAAAATTTACTGTACCTGCAGATATCAATACTGTTTATAATCTTTTAGCTGATGTTCCAGCTTCTACTCGTCATTTTCCAGATCTAATCAACTTGATCAAAGAATCAGCGAATACTTACCGCTGGGAAATGAAAAAAATTGGCCTAGGTCCGATTCAACTTCAAACCATTTATGCCTGCGAATATACCTGTGATGCTGCAAATAAATCGATTATTTGGGAACCGCGTGACACGGCAGATAATAGTGCAAAAGTATCAGGAAAATGGATCCTGACTGAAACCAGTACTGGTTGTGATATTAATTTATTAACCGATGCTGTGATTACAATTCCACTACCAAGTCTGGCTGGTATCGGTTTAAAACCTGTTGTTAAAGTTGAATTTGAAACGTTAACAAATACTTATATCAAAAATCTTGCTAAGACATTATCGAAAGTAGCAGCGACAGCTTAAGTCGAGCGACGATATGACAACACAATAACAATGAACCTGAATAGGGACACTAACTCAGGTTCATTATTTTACCGTAATTAATGTCCTATTATTGTCGACATTGCCGTCGAAAAATCAAACTATTATTGAGTTCAATCAGAATTACACTTCTTTTCAAATTATTTCTCGCTACAGAATGAAAAACAAACAATTAACAGCCCATCCAAGCAAATACAACATAAAACTGCAATATACAGCACAATCTAAAAATATTAGCGTTTAATACCATTAACAAGCATATAAATAACATGTTTGACTATAAATTATAAAAACATAAGTATTAACTAAATAAATAACGACTGATTTAGAGTTATCCTCTAATTAAAGTCCTTATATCGGTGTTATTAGTATGTTATTAGTATGTATATAACGATATACACAACCCTGGATGGGAAAATGACAACAAGCACAACAATTGACAATCGCTGGTCTAGCGAATTTAAATATGTACTTGCAGCAGCGGGCGCCGCGGTAGGTTTAGGTAACCTTTGGAAGTTCCCTTATATTATGGGCGAAAATGGTGGTGGTGCATTCGTACTTGTCTACCTATTTTGTATTCTATTAATTGGTATCCCTGTGATGATGGCAGAGGTCATGATTGGTAAACGAGCTCGTACGTCACCAGCAAATGCGTCAGCAACCATCGCCAAGGAATCAGGCGGTTCAAGCATTTGGTCTCTACTTGGTGCCTCTGGTGTTATCGCAGGTTCACTTATCCTCAGCTTTTATATTGTTATTGCAGGTTGGGCAGCCGCTTATATCTTCTTTGGTATCAATGGCGATTTCCTCGCAACAGCAGGTTCTGAAGTATCTCATAAAGATGAAATTGGTGCACTTTTCACTGGTTTAATCACAGACACAACACAGTTGATTCTATGGTCTTCAATCACTATCGTAGCCGCCATGTTAGTATTAATTCGTGGTGTTAATGCTGGTCTCGAAAAAGCTGTTACTTACCTAATGCCATCATTGCTGGTCTTATTGCTGATTATCATGGTTTACGCCGCTACAACAGGTAACTTTGGTGAAGCAGCACAATTCATGTTCTATCCCGATTTCTCTAAACTATCTATTGATGGTGTATTAATAGCCCTAGGTCATGCATTCTTCACGCTAAGTTTATCATCAGGCATCATGATGGTTTACGGTGCATATATGCCTGAAGGTACGTCAATCGCGAAAACGTCTATCTGGATCGCAGTAATGGATACAGCGGTAGCACTTATCGCAGGTATGGCTATCTTCCCTATCGTGTTTGCTAACGGTATGGAGCCATCTGCTGGCCCAGGTCTACTATTCGTGTCATTACCTATCGCGTTTGGTCAAATGCCATTAGGTAGTTTGTTTGGTACACTATTCTTCATCATGGTGACATTTGCTGCATTCACATCAGTGATCGCACTTCTTGAATCACCAGTAGCCTATTTGAACGAACGTCTTGGCTTAAGCCGTACTAAAGCTACAATCGCAGCGGGCTGCACTATTTGGGCTCTATCACTGCTAACAGTATTCTCTCTCAGTGGTGCACCTTGGGCTCAAGATGTTGTTATGGGTCTGAACTTCTTTGATGCATTAGATAAACTAACAGCAAACATCATGCTACCACTTGCAGGTCTATTTACTGCACTACTCGTAGGTTGGGTTGTTAATGAGAAAATCACTCGTGAAGAGTTTGGTTTATCAGAAGGTGCTTATAAAGCGGTTATGTTCTGTCTACGCTACATATCACCAGTAGCAATTGCAATCGTATTTTTGCAAGCAGTAGGTCTAATTAGTCTTTAATTAACAAAAACTAATACTAAAAAAGGCTTCTTCACGAAGCCTTTTTTATATCTTGGATTATACCCATCAATCTAACCAAAGATAGCTCTCAGTAACTGCACCACTTCTGTTGCACTTTTACCTTTTTCAACTTCGGCTATCATTGAAGCACGTTTACTTTGTAAATAAGCAGGTAAGTCAGGTTCCGCCAATAGACGGTCTACCACTTCAATTGCACTTTCTTTAGTTCGCTTTTTACGTACTACACCTGTTGTACGGGTACGACCGCCCGTTAAATTACGAACAACCACAGGTATATTCTTCAATTTTAAATAATTTGATTTCTCCGCGAAGTCTTTATCTACAAAAAAGAACAAATCGAATAACACAACACGGTTATTCCATAGCTCAAGTTCAGTAACATCTTCCGGTTGTGCCGATTTAAACCAAGGCTGACGATGCAGCGCTTCAATAATATCAACCCAATAACGAGAAAAGTCGGTCGGCTTTAATTTCACTAAACCTAAGCCTTGGCACAGAGCGTCAACTTTAGATGCAGTCAGTACCATGAATACATCCGGTCGACGCATTGCTAATAAACGTGTGGCAGCAAACAAGCCTGCCTTCGCTTTATCTAATGTCGCGAAAGCGGCAGTATAACGTGTTACAAACTTTTTATAGTCAGCTTCACTTACCTCACCCTCTAGAGGGATCGCAGATAGCGCATCATCAAGTAAAGACGGGGTATGTTGTAATAACTCATGCAACGCTTTAGCACCTCGGGTACTACCGAATAGTTCAACATCAAAATCAAACTTTGCAGGTTCATGCGCTGATAAGTGTTTACCTGCAAAAGCCAGACGTTCAAGATCAGACATATCAGCTAACATGCTGATACGTATAGAACTGATGTAATTGAGCAGACGAAGACGCTCAGCTAATGCTTGGCGATCAGCTTGCTCAAGGAAAAAGTTCTTCAGAAATGGCCAAGGTGTAATACGAGACGTTTTAACTTGCCGACAAGTGATCGATTTTTCTAATAATTGCAATAACTTTTGTAACGGTTTTTCATGCTTTGCATCAAGCAAATCCATATTTATACCGTAACGTACATAATTGTATAATTCATTACACCAACCAAGAAAATCTTCAGGTCGGTTCGTCACTTTAACAGCCATTAAGTTCAAGCTGATTTCAGTAACATAATCTACGATTTGATCATACTGTGCAGTTTCAACATCAGAGAGTCGCATGTCTTGCGGAGAAGTAATAAATTTTATCATTAAAGCGTCATTCCAGTCTAAATACTAAATACAATTGCAGAATTAATAAGTATAGGCTTAAGGATAATTTTTTAAACCTATACTTAGTTAAATTTAAAAATGAATAGTTTGATTAAGTTCACAAAGTTAAAAATGGCTAATTTATATTCATTCCACAATTCAATACAGAAAACTGCTTGAATAATGGTATTATCCAGCGCTATCCCAATAACTAAATTTACCTAATGTCAGCCATTGATTTACAACTTTTAGCGCTTTTTATCCCTACCTTTTTTTTCGTTTCGATTACACCAGGCATGTGTATGACATTGTCGATGACATTAGGCATGACGATTGGCGTAAAGCGCAGTCTTCACATGATGTGGGGTGAATTATTAGGTGTGGGCTTGGTTGCAATTTTTGCCGTCATTGGCGTGGCAACGATCATGTTGAAATATCCAAGCGTATTTTCAGCCCTTAAATACCTCGGTGGCAGCTATCTTATCTATCTTGGTATCCAGATGTGGCGTTCAAAAGGTAAACTGATCATCTCTAATAGCCCAAGTTCAGAAAGTACGATGAAGCCAATTCAATTAGCTAGCCAAGGTTTTGTGACAGCCATTGCGAATCCAAAAGGTTGGGTATTTATGATCTCGCTATTACCGCCTTTTATTAATCCCACACAAGCATTAACACCACAGTTATCAGTGCTCGTGGCTATTATTCTTATTACCGAATTCAGCTGTTTATTAATGTATGCCAGTGGTGGACAAACATTACGTCTATTTTTACAAAAAAGTAATAATGTGCGGTTATTGAATAAAATTGCCGGCTCACTGATGTTCTTTGTCGGGATCTGGTTAGCAACGGGATGAAGTTCGTGCTAATACGTAAAACTTAGCACCATTTACCAATATAAATGCACTTTAACTAAAAATAAGTTTCATTCAGGTATAAATAATTGGCATAATAAATCATCTCATTATTTATACGTTGCGAAGAAAATGACCAATAACCTAGCTTCCACTCTAAAATTCAAACGCATTGCTATTATCGGCGGTGGTATAGCAGGTAGCACGATCGCGCTGCGTTTAGCTGGGTTAGACATTAATGTCACCTTATTTGAAGAAGGTGTTAGCTTAGTTAATGGTCCGCCAGTTTGTCATTTACATGCTGGCGGTAATCTTTACCCAGACATTTCTGATGAACAATGTCTTACGCTATTAGAACAATCAATCGCCACAATGAGGGTCTACCCGCATTGCATTAATAAGCGCCCGACCGTGATAGCGATCCCTCAACGCGATGCGAGTAACATAGAAAAATTATTACCACGACTTGAATTACTCACTCAACGTTACAAAGCGTTAATTCAAGCTGATGCCAATAATAAAGTACTCGGTGAGCCTGATGATTATTATCAGATGTTTACCCGCAATGAGCTCGATCGATTAAAAAATACTTCACAGCCGTCTGAGATAACGCAATTCTCTGATTGGATGATCCCGCTTGCTAAGACACTTGATTTCGACACTGTTAAATTCCCATTATTGATGGTTCAAGAATACGGCTTAAGTTTATTCCGTATCGCCGCAAGCACAGAGCTTAGCCTGAGCGCCTCAACATCTTGCAACTTGCTGGTTAACAATAAAGTGACTAATGTCGCTTACACCGCGGATAAGACTTGGTTAATCACACATACAGAAAACGGTAGCCAAACAACAACCGAAGTTGATTATTTAATTAATGCCTGTGGTTATAGAACGGGCATTATTGATGATATGGCGGATACACCAAAAGAACGTATGGTTGAATTTAAGGCCGCTTATATTACCCATTGGCAACAAAGTGAGCGTTGGCCAGAAGTTGTCTTTCACGGTGAGCGCGGGACACCTGAAGGTATGGCACAATTAACACCTTACCCTAATGGTTATTTTCAATTACACGGAATGACAGAAGAGATCACATTATTTAAAAATGGGTTAGCTAAGAGTACCGATGACAGCGCGCAACCTAAATTAGATAACAGTTTTATCAACAAACTTGTGCGAGGTTGGGATACAGAAGAGTCTGATAGTCGAACGCAAAAAGCGATTCAGCATATAAGCCATTTTATTCCGAGCTTTAACAACGCAACTATTGCAGGAAGACCATTATTTGGTGCGCAGCAAATCCCAGGTAATGATGTATCTCTGCGCGCGTATGACGTCTCATTTGAGGGACAACAATATGCACGAGCAGAAATCGTTAAAGCATCGTCAGCACTTACCGTAGCAGATCAAATTATTCATAAACTATTTGATTACTCACATGAGCAACTCACTGAGTGCTGGAATGTCAATGCCAGCTTTACCGCGTTATCTGAAAGTGATATTGATAGACTCGCTTGTGAGATTGCAAATGATAGAAACTACCCGGTTGCACTCGCTAAAATCTGATAATTAGTAAGCGCCAAAGGTTTATTTAAAGGTAGTAAACATTACCCGCAACCTATTAGAGCTGCGGAAACTCAGAAATTTAATTACCAAGCATAGCTAAGGCTCGCAATCACATTTCTGCGATTACCATAGTAACAATTACCAGAACCACAAGTTGACACATACTCTTTATCCATGAGGTTTTTAGCTGCAACTTGGATTTTCATATTGTCAATGGTGTAACTCACCGTGGCATCCATTAATGCAAAATCAGGTACTTTTGTCGCTTCAATATTATCAGCATAAGTCTCGCCAACATAACGACCACCAACACCAATAGCTAAACCTTCTAGACTGTTACCAAAGAAACGATAATTAGCCCAGACTGAACCGAGTGTATTTGCAACTTGAGCAGGTCGATTGCCGACGTTAGCAAGATTGATATCTTTGATTATTTCAGTATCCATGAAGGTGGCGTTGGCAACTAAACTCAGACTTGAGGTGATGTTTGCAACCGCTTCAAATTCTATACCTGTATTTTCAACTTCACCAATCTGGAACAATTCTTTCGCCGCATTTCTAGCTGCCATATTCTCTTTGGTAATTTGGAATACCGCCGCATTAAATGAGCCATCGAATGATGCTGGTAAATATTTCAGACCGACTTCGAACTGCTCCCCACGTTCAGGCTTTGCCGCCTTATCGTTTTTATCCAACTGAAGAATCGGTTGGAAATATTGTGCATAACTGAAGTAAGGTGTTAAACCATTATCAAATATATAAGCGACACCCGCACTGCTCGTCCACTCTTGGTTACTAACCTCTTGTTTAGTATTTTTTGTTTCGTTGTTGATTGTCGATTTGGTATCATCAAAACGAACCCCAAGCGTGACAGCTAAGGCGTCATTAAAAATCATTTGATCTTGTAAATATCCACCCAGTTGATGCCTTTCGCTTGTTGTCGTGTCACGATCTGCATCTGTTACTGGTTGAAAAGTCGCCTCGTCTAATAAAACAACATTGTCTGTATAGCTCGGATTGTACGGATTGAATAGTGGATTATAAGTGTCAATATATATATTAGGAAATGGAGTAGGAATCTGAATAGGCGTATTCCCATCAGCGATGAGAACATTACCACCAAAGCTTTGTCCTTTTATATCAAGCCAGCGATAATCAATACCAGATAATAATGTGTGTTCTAATTTACCTGTATTAAATTTGTAAATTAAGCGATTATCTGCAGAAAAACTTTTAGATTTACCTTCTTCACTTGATAAACCTCGCACTATATTAGCTTCGGTGGGGTCAGGTAAACCTAAGTCATGTGCATAACCAAGCGAATACATCTGTTTTAAATCAATGTCTAATTGGCTATAACGTACAGACTGAGCAAACTGAACTGATTCATTAAACTTATGGCTAAATTCATAGCCCAATGCAACTTGAGTACGCTCAAACTTTTCATAACCCGGGTTACCAATAGCAACATCATCACTAATAAAGCCATTCTCGTTTTCAGTTAATGACCCTTCCATCGGTAAAAACTGCAAGTAAGGGTCTGAATCGTCTTTTTGATAACTCGCAAGTACGGTTAGATTAGTATTGTCACTAAAGTTGATACTCACTGATGGTGCAATATAGATACGCTCGGCTTCAATATTATCAACATCAGTGCCATTTTCACGCCCTAAAGCCACTAAACGCCAAGCGATATCGTCAGTAATCTCACCACCCAGATCCAGACTTAATTGCTGGCGATCATTAGTGCCATAGTCCACCGATACGAAGCCAAAACTACCACCATGTTGAGGTCGTTTACTGATCACATTAATCACACCGCCAGGAGGATTTTGTCCGTATAGTACCGATGCCGGCCCACGTAATATTTCGACACGCTCTAAGCCGAATGTGTCAGCCTGATAAGTGTAAAAACCAGCCGAGTCGAGTCTCGTACCATCTTGATACAAGCCATTATTGGCCTGATTAAAACCGCGAATAACAAACCAATCTTGCTTGTTATCTTCACCATAAAAATTGGCCTGAATACTCGGAGTATATTGCAACGCATCAGCTACACTCACTGAAGCCCTATCATCCATCTGCTCCCTTGTCACAACCGATACGGCTCTTGGCGTTTTACTTATTGGCATATCCGTTTTGGTTGCTGTCATGCTATTTTCACCAACATAACCAAAATCGGGGCCAATTGGATTACTAAATTCTGCAGTAATAACTATTTCTTGTTCCGAATTTTCATTCGTACTTGCTGATACAGAATTGACCATTAATCCCATCATTACCGCTGCTGCCAAAGACTTCTTAATAAATCTCTGGCTAACAAATGAATCCTTTCTCTGGTTTTTCAACAACATAAATACTCCAATACATATGGTTATAATAATTAACAAAAACGAAATATCTCTAATTTATTAGCTGTTCAACAATTTGCTGAGCACGGTCCAACTCTCGATCATCTAATTCAATTAATTGACCGTTATCCATTTTGATTACTCGGTCTGCAATATTGAAATAACGATCATCATGTGTAATTGCAATAATTGTCTTACCGCGCTGTTTTAATAACGGTAAGATAGTTTGATAGAAGAAATGTCTAAAACGAGGGTCTTGATCCGCCATAACTAAATGATAATCACCTTTATTTCTATTCAAGATGAAGCATAATTAAAGTACTAAATGCACGTTTTTATAAACGTCGCAGTCCCCACATAAGGTATAACCCGCCTATGATAGAAGCCATTAGACCTGCAGGTATCTCTTGTGGATAGAGTAATTGGCGGCCAAGCCAGTCCGCTAACAACATTAAGATCATACCAAACATACCAGCACTCAGAATATGCGCGCGGGCATTGTTAAAACCAAACAAGCGAGCAATATGTGGCGCCATTAAACCGACAAAACTTAATGGACCAACAACCAAGGTGGCAATCACAGTCAGCACTGCAACCAGCGTTAATAATATCAGTCGAGCACGATTAACATTGATACCTAAAGCTGCAGACTGCTCAGCACCAAGTGGTAAAACATCGAGCCATCGACTACAACTCAGCGCAGCAATAGTCAGTACGACAGCACAAACAACAATCATGACTAACGAATCCGCATCGACGTAATATGTTGATCCAGATAGCCAAGCAAGTACCTGATAACTACGAGGGTCACCTCCAGCCAAAATAAAACTTTGAACGCCATCCATTAATGCAGTTATCGCCACACCTGTAAGTAATAAACGTTCAGGCTGAAAGCCACTACGACGGTTAAGTAAAACGAGCAATCCTAAGGTCAACATAGCACCAACCAGACCGCCAAAATAAAGTCCCAGTTTAGTTGCGCCAAATCCAGAAAAAATAGCAATAATAAGGCCGAGAGCAGCACCAGAACTAATACCCATAATTTCAGGACTTGCCATCGGGTTACCACTTAAACGCTGAATTACAGTCCCAGCTACTGCAAGCATGAGTCCACCGGTAGCGGCACCAATCAGTCTTGGTATTCTCCATTCTAATAAGTCCCAATTATGCGTATCCGTTAACCAGGTCCAGCCGTCAATTTGCTGTCCAAATAAACTAAAAACAAGCAACAAAACCAATGATAAGAAAAGTAATCCCAACATATGCTTCGCTGACAAATAACTTACGCTGGTACCATTTTTTGATAATAACGTTTGTGTTTGCGATTGAGATTTGAATTGTAATCGAGGTAAAAGCCATAATAATAAGGGGGCACCTAAGATAGCTGTTGCGGCACCCGTAGGGATCAGCATAGGCAGAATCCCAGGTAATTGTTGCAATAGCAGATCCGTGACGCTTAATAATAATGCCCCCAGTATTGCAGACCATATAATACGATGAGCGAAGCTTCTCACCCCTAACAAACGCACGAATGCAGGGGCCGCAAGACCAATAAAACCGATAACACCAACGGTACTCACAACCCAAGCTGTTAATAAAACGGCGAGCGTTAAAGTGATTATTCTTAATCTAGCTAATGACATCCCCAAACTACGTGCACTTTCATCTGATAGCTCAAGTAAACTGAGTGGTCGCACAAAACAAAATGCAATAATAGTGGCCGCGAATAATCGGGGAGCTAAAAAAATCGCATCATCCCAACTACTTTGAACAAGTGAACCGGCCCCCCAGATCATCAAACCTTTAAGCTCTTCTTGATTCATTAATAACAATACGGTAGCGAAAGAGCCACAATATAGATTAACGACTAAACCAGAAACGATCACGATTGATGGCGATAATGCCCTACGCCAAGCCAGCGCAAATACCACAAGCATAGTAAATAGCCCGCCCAACGTAGCAACAGCGGACGGTGACCACAATAATAATTGCGGTGCAAATAATGTGGCGAGTAATAAAGCCAAATTCGCACCACTTGCCACTCCTAATGTTGCAGGAGAAGCTAAAGGATTACGTAAAACCTGCTGCATGAGAACACCAGCAACGGCTAAACCTGCTCCCGCTAATAATGTCGTAACAAGACGTGGCCACCAACTAAAATGCAGCAGTACACTTTGCACCGAATTAGGATTGAAGTGCCACAGGCTTTCAATGCTCTCACGCCAAGGGCCAATATTCATTAACTGCCAAGCCGATAGGAATATAACAAAACCGAGTAAGCCAGTTGTTAATCTAATAGGCGTTACAGTCATCTTATTCTCCACTATTTTTAGCAACTAAATGAGAAGACCGTGCACGCACAAATAAGTCCGCAAAACGCGTAGCCGATGATAATGCACCAAAACTCCATACCGCGGGCATTCTTAACACGGGATAGCTTGATTCTTTACTCATAAATTGCCACAACTCATTATGCTCAAGAGCAGACTCAGTGCCAATTGGAAGAGGTTCAATCACAACAATTTGAGCGTCAATACCAACAAGTTCATTAATGCCAACCAAAGAAAACCCCCATTGATTAGTTGTTCCTTGCCAAGCACTCTCAATCCCTAATTCATTTACCGCTGTTTTATATAAACTATTATCACCAAATACGCGTAGGTGATTCGCATCCATAAATTGCACCATCAGTACAGGGGGGAATCACTCGGAACTTGCTGCTTTAATGCTAATATCTCA
Source organism: Moritella yayanosii (assembly GCF_900465055.1). Classification (NCBI taxonomy): domain Bacteria; kingdom Pseudomonadati; phylum Pseudomonadota; class Gammaproteobacteria; order Alteromonadales; family Moritellaceae; genus Moritella; species Moritella yayanosii. Next base: position 2,352,507 of record NZ_LS483250.1, read on the forward strand.
TCACGCTTTTGAAGAATAAAACGTTCAGCCTCTTTTTCAACGCCAATATTCATCGCAAGCTCTCTCGTCATACTCTCCATTGCCTGCCAATTCACATTGCCTTTTTTGTATAAACCAATTTCAGTCACTTTTGCTATTTTTTGTAATTGCGGGGTCAATACGCTGAACATTGGAGAAATTAATATTTGAGTCGGAGCCAATTCTGCGAGCAGTTCTAAATTAGGTTGGGTGCGAAGCCCTAGATCTAATACACCATTTGGTATTTTAGGTTCTTTAACCCAAGCGTTATAATCTTGTTTCTGAGCAATACCTAAAGGAGTAACACCTAAAGCAAGTAAGGTTTCGACGTGAGTCCAATCAATAGCAACAATGCGATTAGCAGATACTTTTAGGCTTCGAGACTCTTCATCTGCATAACAAGTAAAGCTAGTAATTAACGCTAATATTAAAAAAATTGATTTCATTAATTACAAACCTTAGCGCAAGGCATTGCAACTGGATAACCTACAGAATGCTGCATAACAGCCATTGGGATGCCATATATTTGCTCTAATGTTTCAGCGTCTAATAACTCATCAACAGTGCCATGTTTAAGCAGCTTCCCTGAATGCAGGGCAATAATATGATCACAGAAACGAGCTGCCATATTGATATCATGTAGAACAATAATGACACCTAGATTCAGCTCTTGGCTCAGTTTACGAATCAAGGTCAATACTTCAATTTGATGTGCGATATCGAGTGCCGATAAAGGTTCATCCAGTAAAAGGTAACGGGTGTTTTGAGCCAATAACATAGCAAGCCAAACGCGTTGACGCTCACCACCAGATAACGTATCTACCAAGCGGTCTCGATAGATCAGCGTATCTGTCAGTTCCATTGCGTTCTCAATGCAATCTTTATCTGTATCGGATAAACGGCCTAATAAACCATGCCAAGGGTAACGACCAAAACTAACAAGATCATGACCACTAAGCATATCGGTAGCAGGGAGGTGTTGTGGTAAATAAGCAATTTGACGAGCTAACTCTTTATTAGACCATTTCACTAATGGTTTTTGATCTAATGTAACAAGACCATCTGTTGCGCTTTGTTGATTTGCGAGAAGTTTAAGTAACGTTGATTTTCCAGAGCCATTATGCCCAACCAAGGCATAAACTTTACCTTGTTCGAACTCCATTGTTAAATCGGATAAAAGGTTGCGTTCGCCAACGCTAAAACTCAACCGCTTTGCTTCAAGCATGAAAGTCACTTCCTGTAACGATAGATTTTTAATATATTTAAAAAACAAAAACTATAATCTTAATGAGAATGATTGTCAATATCATATAGTTTAGTGCAATGTTTTTATCTGTAATAACAGGGTTTTATAGTTATTGTTAAAATTTATAGAGCCATTGAATATAAAAATTACACTAATTACGGACAGTCTCAATTAAAAACAAACTGAAACCTTAAAATATTATTAACTAAAAAAAGCGATTATTAAGGTGTTATCTTTTGATGACATACTATTTTTATAAACATAAAATATCATCGAAAAATATAGGCCGCTTGTCTTTTTATAAAAAGTCGAATCAACTGAATTACCGCTCCGCACAATCTGTTCGGTACTTTACCACTGAATTTCAGGCACAAAAAAAGCCTGCATCTTTCGATTCAGGCTTTCGTTGTTGTTGGCAAAGAGAAAAAGTGGACGGCTATCTATAAACCACAACCCGCGACACCCGGTGTGACAGGCCGCTTGTCTTTTTATAACAAGTCGAACCAACTGAATTACCGCTCCGCACAATCTGTTCGGTACTTTACCACTGAATTTCAGGCACAAAAAAAACCTGCATCTTTCGATTCAGGCTTTCGTTGTTGTTGGCGGAGTGGACGGGACTCGAACCCGCGACCCCCGATGTGACAGGCCGCTTGTCTTTTTATAAAAAGTCGAATCAACTGAATTACCGCTCCGCACAATCTGTTCGGTACTTTACCACTGAATTTCAGGCACAAAAAAAGCCTGCATCTTTCGATTCAGGCTTTCGTTGTTGTTGGCAAAGAGAAAAAGTGGACGGCTATCTATAAACCACAACCCGCGACACCCGGTGTGACAGGCCGCTTGTCTTTTTATAACAAGTCGAACCAACTGAATTACCGCTCCGCACAATCTGTTCGGTACTTTACCACTGAATTTCAGGCACAAAAAAAACCTGCATCTTTCGATTCAGGCTTTCGTTGTTGTTGGCGGAGTGGACGGGACTCGAACCCGCGACCCCCGGCGTGACAGGCCGGTATTCTAACCAACTGAACTACCACTCCGCACAATCTGTGCTAATGTTTCCATCAGTCTATTCTTGTTTACCCAAGACTTCGTCTTGAATAAAAATGGCGCTTGGCAATGCCCTACTCTCACATGGGGAGACCCCACACTACCATCGGCGTTATTACGTTTCACTTCTGAGTTCGGGATGGGATCAGGTGGGGCCGCAACACTATGGTCACCAAGCAAATCTGGTTTGCTTTCTATAAGAAAATTAATTTCTATTGTTAATCTGAAAAGCTATAAATAAAGAAGTCTTTAAAACCTATCTTGCGATAAATAGTGCGTTCAATCTATTCTTAAGTCAAAATTTCAATTAATCATACTTTAATTTGTATGGTTAAGCCTCACGGGTAATTAGTACAAGTTAGCTCAATGCCTCACAGCACTTACACACCTTGCCTATCAACGTTGTAGTCTCCAACGGCCCTTCAGGGAGCTTAAAGCTCCAGTGAGAACTCATCTCGAGGCCTGCTTCCCGCTTAGATGCTTTCAGCGGTTATCAGTTCCGAACTTAGCTACCGGGCAATGCCATTGGCATGACAACCCGAACACCAGTGGTTCGTCCACTCCGGTCCTCTCGTACTAGGAGCAGCTCCTCTCAATTCTCAAACGCCCACGGCAGATAGGGACCGAACTGTCTCACGACGTTCTAAACCCAGCTCGCGTACCACTTTAAATGGCGAACAGCCATACCCTTGGGACCAACTTCAGCCCCAGGATGTGATGAGCCGACATCGAGGTGCCAAACACCGCCGTCGATATGAACTCTTGGGCGGTATCAGCCTGTTATCCCCGGAGTACCTTTTATCCGTTGAGCGATGGCCCTTCCATTCAGAACCACCGGATCACTAAGACCTACTTTCGTACCTGCTCGACGTGTCTGTCTCGCAGTTAAGCTGGCTTATGCCTTTGCACTAACCACATGATGTCCAACCATGTTTAGCCAACCTTCGTGCTCCTCCGTTACTCTTTGGGAGGAGACCGCCCCAGTCAAACTACCCACCAGACACTGTCCGCAACCCCGATAAGGGGCCTACGTTAGAACATCAAACGTACAAGGGTGGTATTTCAAGGTTGACTCCACATCATCTAGCGACAATGCTTCAAAGTCTCCCACCTATCCTACACATGTAGGTTCAATGTTCAGTGCCAAGCTATAGTAAAGGTTCACGGGGTCTTTCCGTCTAGCCGCGGGTACACTGCATCTTAACAGCGATTTCAATTTCACTGAGTCTCGGGTGGAGACAGCGTGGCCATCATTACGCCATTCGTGCAGGTCGGAACTTACCCGACAAGGAATTTCGCTACCTTAGGACCGTTATAGTTACGGCCGCCGTTTACCGGGGCTTCGATCATGAGCTTCGACCTAAGTCTAACCCAATCAATTAACCTTCCGGCACCGGGCAGGCGTCACACCGTATACGTCATCTTGCGATTTTGCACAGTGCTGTGTTTTTAATAAACAGTTGCAGCCACCATTTCTCTGCGACCAACAATAGCTTACGGAGCAAGTCCTTCACCATCATTGGCGTACCTTCTCCCGAAGTTACGGTACCATTTTGCCTAGTTCCTTCACCCGAGTTCTCTCAAGCGCCTTAGTATTCTCTACCTAACCACCTGTGTCGGTTTGGGGTACGATTCTCTTATATCTGAAGCTTAGAGGTTTTTCCTGGAAGCCGGGTATCAACTACTTCATCTCCGTAGAGACTCGTCATCAGTCCTCAGCCTTAAGTGCGCCCGGATTTACCTAAGCACACAGCCTACAACCTTAAACATGGACAACCATCGCCATGCTAGCCTAACCTTCTCCGTCACCCCATCGCAATATAAGTGAGTACAGGAATATTAACCTGTTTTCCATCGACTACGCCTTTCGGCCTCGCCTTAGGAGTCGACTCACCCTGCCCCGATTAACGTTGGACAGGAACCCTTGGTCTTTCGGCGTGGAGGTTTTTCACCCCCATTATCGTTACTCATGTCAACATTCGCACTTCTGATACCTCCAGCAAGCTTCTCAACTCACCTTCGACGGCTTACAGAACGCTCCTCTACCATGCAAAGAACACGTCTTTGCATCCGTAGCTTCGGTGGTATGTTTAGCCCCGTTAAATCTTCCGCGCAGACCGACTCGACCAGTGAGCTATTACGCTTTCTTTAAAAGATGGCTGCTTCTAAGCCAACTTCCTGGCTGTCTGAGCCTTTCCACATCGTTTCCCACTTAACATACACTTTGGGACCTTAGCTGACGGTCTGGGTTGTTTCCCTTTCCACGACGGACGTTAGCACCCGCCGTGTGTCTCCCGCGATTGAACTTATTGGTATTCGGAGTTTGCAAAGGGTTGGTAAGTCGGGATGACCCCCTAGCCTTAACAGTGCTCTACCCCCAATAGTTAGACGCGAGGCGCTACCTAAATAGCTTTCGAGGAGAACCAGCTATCTCCCGGTTTGATTGGCCTTTCACCCCCAGCCACAAGTCATCCGCTAATTTTTCAACATTAGTCGGTTCGGTCCTCCAGTTGATGTTACTCAACCTTCAACCTGCCCATGGCTAGATCACCGGGTTTCGGGTCTAATCCCAGCAACTATTCGCGCAGTTAACACTCGGTTTCCCTACGGCTCCGCTATTCGCTTAACCTTGCTACTGAAATTAAGTCGTTGACCCATTATACAAAAGGTACGCAGTCACCCAACAAAGTAGGCTCCCACTGCTTGTACGTATACGGTTTCAGGTTCTATTTCACTCCCCTCACAGGGGTTCTTTTCGCCTTTCCCTCACGGTACTGGTTCACTATCGGTCAGTCAGTAGTATTTAGCCTTGGAAGATGGTCCTCCCATATTCAAACAGCATATCACGTGTGCCGTCCTACTCGATTTCACAATAAGGTCGTTTTCATGTACGGGACTATCACCCTGTATCGTGGCACTTTCCAGAGCCTTCCATTAACTTCCAAACTGCTTAAGGGCTAGACCCCGTTCGCTCGCCGCTACTAAGGGTATCTCTATTGATTTCTTTTCCTCGGGGTACTTAGATGTTTCAGTTCTCCCGGTTCGCTTCGTAACGCTATGTATTCACGTTACGATACCTTACAAAGTAAGGTGGGTTCCCCCATTCGGACATCTGTGGATCAATGCTTTTTATCAACTCCCCACAGCTTAACGCAGATTAACACGTCCTTCATCGCCTCTGACTGCCTAGGCATCCACCGTATACGCTTAGTCACTTAACCATACAATCTAAAGTCGACCGTACAATTGAAATAACTAGGTATTATCTAGTTTTTTTCGCCTCAAGAATACTCAAGAACACTCTATTGTTATTGCCAAAGCAATAACGTGTTTTAAGAACTTCTTTATTTATTCAGCTTTCCAAATTTTTAAAGAGCAATTTGCTAAAAAGCAAAGATAAACAAGCGATTGCTTAGCTTTGATTTTTAACGACTGTGATGTGGTGGAGCTATGCGGGATCGAACCGCAGACCTCCTGCGTGCAAGGCAGGCGCTCTCCCAGCTGAGCTATAGCCCCACATCATAGAGTTCGTAAGAAGATTGGTAGGACTGAGTAGATTTGAACTACCGACCTCACCCTTATCAGGGGCGCGCTCTAACCAACTGAGCTACAGTCCTATCGCATTTCTTACATGCTTTTCAACTTTCTATTCAAGCAATTTGTGTGGGCACTTACAAAAATTAACAACTTTACGTAAGGAGGTGATCCAGCCCCAGGTTCCCCTAGGGCTACCTTGTTACGACTTCACCCCAGTCATGAACCACACCGTGGTCATCGCCCTCCCGAAGGTTAAGCTAATGACTTCTGGTGCAGCCCACTCCCATGGTGTGACGGGCGGTGTGTACAAGGCCCGGGAACGTATTCACCGTGACATTCTGATTCACGATTACTAGCGATTCCGACTTCATGGGGTCGAGTTGCAGACCCCAATCCGGACTACGACGCACTTTGTGGGATTCGCTTACCATTGCTGGTTTGCAGCCCTTTGTATGCGCCATTGTAGCACGTGTGTAGCCCTACTCGTAAGGGCCATGATGACTTGACGTCGTCCCCACCTTCCTCCGGTTTATCACCGGCAGTCTCCTTAGAGTTCCCACCATTACGTGCTGGCAAATAAGGATAAGGGTTGCGCTCGTTGCGGGACTTAACCCAACATTTCACAACACGAGCTGACGACAGCCATGCAGCACCTGTCTCATAGTTCCCGAAGGCACCAATCCATCTCTGGAAAGTTCTATGGATGTCAAGAGTAGGTAAGGTTCTTCGCGTTGCATCGAATTAAACCACATGCTCCACCGCTTGTGCGGGCCCCCGTCAATTCATTTGAGTTTTAACCTTGCGGCCGTACTCCCCAGGCGGTCTACTTAATGCGTTAGCTTAAGAGCCCAGTTCTCAAGGAACCAAACTCCGAGTAGACATCGTTTACGGCGTGGACTACCGGGGTATCTAATCCCGTTTGCTACCCACGCTTTCGCATCTGAGCGTCAGTTACTTGCCAGGTGGCCGCCTTCGCCACTGGTATTCCTTCAGATCTCTACGCATTTCACCGCTACACCTGAAATTCTACCACCCTCTCAAGAACTCTAGTTTGCCAGTTCGAAATGCAGTTCCCAGGTTGAGCCCGGGGCTTTCACATCTCGCTTAACAAACCGCCTGCATGCGCTTTACGCCCAGTAATTCCGATTAACGCTCGCACCCTCCGTATTACCGCGGCTGCTGGCACGGAGTTAGCCGGTGCTTCTTCTGCGAGTAACGTCACAGTGATAACGTATTAAGTCACCACCTTTCCTCCTCGCTGAAAGTACTTTACAACCCTAAGGCCTTCTTCATACACGCGGTATGGCTGCATCAGAGTTTCCTCCATTGTGCAATATTCCCCACTGCTGCCTCCCGTAGGAGTCTGGACCGTGTCTCAGTTCCAGTGTGGCTGATCATCCTCTCAGACCAGCTAGGGATCGTCGCCTTGGTGAGCTCTTACCTCACCAACAAGCTAATCCCACTTGGGCTCATCTAGTCGCGAGAGCTTTCAAGAAGAGGCCCCCTTTCACCCGTAGGTCGTATGCGGTATTAGCAGTCGTTTCCAACTGTTGTCCCCCTCGACTAGGCAGATTCCCAAGCATTACTCACCCGTCCGCCGCTCGACGCCAGAATAGCAAGCTATTCTTCGTTTCCGCTCGACTTGCATGTGTTAAGCCTACCGCCAGCGTTCAATCTGAGCCATGATCAAACTCTTCAATTAAAAGTTTTTGACTGATCACCAAAATCATTACTGATAGTGATTATCAAGTCGGCTCAATGAATTCTGTACTTCAACAATAAAACCAAAGTTCTATTGTTTATAAAACTATCATCTTTCGATTTAAGTTTAATGTTCACAATTACATTGATATAATATTTGGTCATTATATCTCTGCAAGTGCTCACACAGATTGCTTGAATAAATTATTAAAGAGCATACTGAGCGGCTGTTGCCGTGTCAGTGGGATGCATTATAGGGAACGGGGGTTCATTGGCAAGTTCTTTTATTAAATAAAATTCAATCGCTCAAATAGTAGTCAACCTGTGCTGATTTAGCCGTTAACTATCGCTTTAGCCACAGATAATAGGTCTGTAAATACGCCATCTGCTGCTTCAGCACCTTTTTCACACAGAACCTTGCCTGTCGACACTAAGTAATTAGCTTTAAGCTGTAATTTCTGCCCTGCCTGAATGTCAGATAATTTGTCACCGACTAAATACGAGTTAGCAAAGTCAATATCAAGCTCTTTACCTGCACTATCTAACATCCCTGTATTTGGCTTACGGCATAAACAATCTTGCTTATAATCACCAATGCCTTTTCCCGGATGATGAGGACAATAATAAATACCATCCAGATCGACACCCCGATCGGCAAGTGACCAATCCATCCACTCTGTTAATGTCATGAATTCCTCTTCAGTATAATAACCCCGTGCGATACCAGATTGATTTGTTATTACAACTAATAGATAACCATGCGCCTTCAATAGTTGCATTGCTTCAATGCTGCCATCAATAAATTCAAAATCATCAATTTGTGAAACATAACCTTTATCTTTATTAATTACACCATCACGGTCTAAGAATACAGCTGCAGTTGCCACTATTTATTACCTTATTATCGATCATTCTAATTGCACATTATTTCACGTCATAAAAATTACGCAATCCATACCTTTTACATACAAACCTCAACTATTTAAACTACTTCAATAGAAATAAAATACATTATAGCCATCTAGATGTAAAAAAGGCCATTGACTTTGGGCAACTTAATAACTAGCATATGTATCCAGTTGTTACTCATAAAATAAGAATTAATATCTAATCTTATATATCGATTCTTATTTTTCGTTTTAGGCGTTGAAATGATCAAATTAACAAATGTCAATAAAATATTTGAAACTACAGACAAGCCTGTTTATGCCTTAAAAGACGTGAGTTTAAACGTCGAAAAAGGCGAAATATTCGGTGTGATTGGTTCATCCGGTGCAGGTAAAAGTACTTTAATACGTTGTGTTAATTTGCTTGAAACACCAACTTCAGGTTCAATTCAACTGGATGGCGTTGAACTAACACAGTTAAACAAAACAGAGCTATGTGCTGCCCGACGTCAGATCGGCATGATATTTCAACACTTCAATTTATTATCATCACGTACCGTATTTGATAACGTGGCACTACCACTTGAATTAGCCGGAATGGATAAAGCGAAAATACAAAACAAGATCATACCGCTACTCGAACTCGTTGGTTTAGAAACAAAACATAACGCCTACCCTGCTGAATTAAGTGGCGGTCAAAAACAGCGTGTAGCGATTGCACGCGCGTTAGCATCTGAACCTAAAGTTCTACTGTGTGATGAAGCCACATCAGCGCTTGATCCAACCACAACCAAATCAATTCTAGCGCTATTAAAAGATATTAATGCACGACTAGGCCTCACTATTCTGCTTATCACTCACGAAATGGAAGTGGTTAAAAATATCTGCCATAAAGTTGCGATTATTGATAAAGGCGAATTAATTGAACAAAACACCGTCGCGAAGTTCTTCGCCAATCCACAAACGGAATTGGCACAGCTATTTATTGAAGCAACGATAAACCTAGAAATTCCGGATGAGTATAAACAACGCTTGTCATTAAATAGAAAAGCAAACTCAATGCCATTAGTACGTTTAGGCTTTACAGGTAACAGCGTTGATACTGCGGTAATTTCAGAAGTAAGTAGAACATTAAACGTCGATGTAAATATTTTAAGTGCTGACATTGAATTCGCTGGCGGTATCAAATTTGGCTATATGTTAGCTGAACTGATAGGCGATAAAGAAAATACTATCGCAGCAAAGGCTTTTTTCCAACAACACGCAATTAATGTAGAGGTTATAGGTTATGTCGACTGAGCAAATGATTAATTTATTTTTTAACGCCACCCTCGAAACATTAGCCATGGTTGGTATTGCAGCGGCAATTGCATGTTTACTTGGTATGCCAACCGGGATCTTGCTACATGTAACAAAAACGAACGGTATTTTAGCAAATAAAAATTTAAATAATGCATTAAGTGTCATTGTTAATGTCGGTCGTTCAGTACCTTTCATTATTCTACTTGTGGCCATTATTCCATTTACACGCTTGATTGTCGGTTCGTCAATTGGCACAGGCGCAATGATAGTGCCATTAACCGTCGCATCAATCCCTTTCATTGCACGATTAATCGAAGGCGCATTATTGGATGTACCAGCAGGTCTGATCGAAGCGGCACAGACAATGGGCGCTACACCACTACAGATTATAATGAAAGTGTTAATCCCAGAGGCCATGCCAGGGATCATCAATAGCATCACCATCACGTTAGTAACACTGGTAAACTACTCAGCAATGGCAGGGACAGTTGGGGGCGGCGGTCTCGGCGATGTTGGTATTCAACATGGTTACATTGGCTTTAACCCGACAATTATTCTAATTACCGTTATCTTACTGGTGATCATCGTACAGATTATTCAATCCGTCGGTGAACGCTTAATCAGTAAAGTCGACCACAGATAATAAACTATAACAACTCAAGGAAATAATAATCATGGAATTTTCACTAAAGAAATTAGTATCAGTTACAGCAATTGCATCAAGTGTGCTATTAAGTGCATGTAGTGGCGACCAAGACTCAACAGTATTAAAAGTGGGTGCAATGGCAGGCCCAGAAGCAGAAGTAATTGAAATTGCAAAAAGAATTGCTAAAGAGAAATACGACCTAGATATTGAGATTGTTACATTTACAGATTACGTAACACCAAACCGTGCACTAGAAGAAGGCAGTATTGATGTAAATGCTTTCCAGCATAAACCTTATCTAGATGCGCAAATCGAACAACGTGGTTATGATATTACAGCCGTAGCAAATACATTTGTTTATCCAATTGCAGCATACTCAACATCAATCAAACACGTTGACGAACTAAAAGAAGGTGATAAAATTGCAATACCAAATGATCCAACCAACTTAGGCCGTTCATTATTACTACTTGAACAGCAAGGTATCATTGCACTTAAAGCGGGTGTTGGTATTAAAGCGACAGAATTAGATATTACTGCAAATCCATTTGGTGTTGAGATTATAAAATTAGAAGCGGCTTTATTAGCACGTAACTTACAAGACGTAACACTTGCTATAATCAACACCACATTCGCAACAAAGATTGGTTTATCACCAACTAAAGACGGTATATTCGTTGAAGACAAAGAATCTCCATACGTAAACTTGATTGTTGCACGTAATGACAACAAAGATTCTGAACAAGTAAAACAGTTCATCGCTGCATTCCAAACTCAAGAAGTCTATGACGAAGCAAATAAACTGTTCAACAATGCCATTGTAAAAGGCTGGTAATCAGTTACTTACTCGCATATGAGTTCGAATAATAGTTAAAATAATAATGATAAGGTGTGGTTGCTAACAAAAATTATTTTGTATTTTTTTTGATATCAATCACATTTTCTACCAAGCTTAATGAATCGCTATCATCAGAGATTCATTAAATGGCCCACTCTTTTTTGAACAAAGCATCTTTGTGGCCTTCTTTAACCACAAGCATAATGCTTTTTCTGTCTGTACCTGTAATGGCCTCTCGGTCTGGTGACACCGATGAACGCAACAAACTTTCCTCTGCCAAGCAAATAAGCTTACCTAATAGTGAAGTGAACTCATTTTCAATTAATTGGCAATGGACCGATCACGAAGGTAAAAACTTAAATGTAAAATCATTCTTTGATACTGATGTCGTCGAAACCTCGTTACGAGACAGCTATAAGCTTTCGTTTTCATTAAGCCATCCAATGAAAGCAATTCATACCTATTTAACTCCCCGACTTGAATTTGCGATTGAACGTATTAATTTTTACACTCCAGATGATCAAGATAAAATAACAGACATAAGATACGCATTTACAAATAAAGACGAGAGTAATGCATCACAGTTGTTTTGGCAGGCGTATAACCAATATCAAAATGATGCATTTTATCATCTCAAAATAACCCCTTGTGTACATCCAAAGAATAAAGAGCTACCTTGTGTGAGGCCTAATTACTCTCAACTATTTTATGAATATAGAGCATATCTAAAAGATATCGCGACACAGTTAGCTAAACAGCAATCACTCAGTACGGCAGTAAATAATGCACGACATTGGGTCTACGCTATCCCAGATAGAGAAGAACATAACAACAGTTTCTTCTCGCCGATTAGCGTGTTAAAAACTAATAAAGCAGACAGTGATGAAAAAGCGTTGCTATTAGCGACATTAATTAGTCAGCTCGCACCTGAGTATGAGCTATTCATGCTGTATCCATCAACTAGTATCGGCAGTGTATCTCCAGTATGGTTAACCATCGATAGTAAAAGTGGCGTAGAAGGCCAAACGATAATGATCAATCAAAATCAATATACAGTAATATCTGGCTCAAAAGTAAAGTTAGATAAAATGCTTTCTTCAAACACAACATTTATTAGCGAATCATTATATTGACCACATATTTACGTTTACTACCACATTGTCCCTGTCTCTTGATCAGATCTCACAACACCTTACCGGCGGCTAACATTTCTTTCGCTAACCGATAGCCTGACACTTAAGCTTGTAATGTATCCCTGCCTTCCCAAATCGTCGACCAACTTGCCATACCGGTTCTTTTGCTATCCGTAAAACCACCTAATTTAGCAAGGATTTATAAGCCCATTTCATATCGGGCGCGGTTTTTCCGTCATGACCTCTGACTTTATAATGTTGCTGTAATATCTTCCATTCATCTTGCTCAAATACCGTATCACAACGTTGATTTTCTATGCCTACCGCTTCATCGATAAGCCCTTTTTTTCGTAGGTAGAGCGGTAAGGTCATTACTTCTCTAAGTTGAAGCAATCTAATACCAATGAAAGCTAAAATTGATACTGCCCGCTCTAAGTTTTTTGGCTCTGTCATGCGCTGACGCTCTGCTCCTGCCCCGGTTTTCCACGCTTTATGGAAATCTTCTATTCGCCATCTCGCAGCATAAATATCAATGATATGTAGTGCTTGTTCCAATGTGTCTATGGGTTCGCTGGTCAATAATACCCAGCGTAATGCGTCACTCTTTCCAGTGGCATTGGTTTCTTCGGCGTAAACGACATGGATTGAACCTGCTGCCGTTTTCGCTTTGAGGGTGATTTTTGCCACTTTAACCGTTAACCGAGCGGTTCTTGCTATTCGATTAACTCGTTTACCTTTACTGTTTTTGATGCCTTTTTGTGGAATATTGGCATAAGGTATTCGAACAAAGCGTTCATTATGCAGCTGTTTATCTTGAAGATAACTCAGGATATCGGCTTCACGATCACAGACAGATATCATATTAGCCATCGTTTCACCTAACCGTTGACGACAAAAATATGAAGCGTCGGGCCATTTACCGCTCTCTTTTTCGTCAGCGTCATTAATATTATCTGGCCGACACCACCAATCTTGATGGATAAGACCTAATGTTCTTGTGCTATGGCTGTCAAGTAACATCACGGAGTGTACCCTCCAACCACGAGATTTATCGGTTGTTTTACCCAATTTACCTAGGTCTTCTGCCACCTGATGCTTATAGCTTAACGATGTTGTATCTTCGAGAGCCAGAATTTCAGGGATATCCTTAACTAAAGAAGCCGTATGTTCGAATCCTGCGACTCTAATCATCTCTGGAGAAACATTTTCATTACGTATCAATCTATAATTTCCAAGGCATGATCTGGCGATAGATTTACCGCTGATACCTGTTATTGACGTTAACAGATCAGATCATGGTTTTCCAAAAAGGTTCAATATTTGTGACTAAGAGACAGACATTGTCCTGATCAATAGAATAAGATATAAACATCATACAATTCGATACAAATCATGACTTAAATCCAGCACAACTCTCGAATTGAAACGGTTTAATACCCATTTTCATATTTAAAAGGATACTTATAATGAAAAAAATACTGACGGCTATCGCCCTCTCACTCACTTCTTTGGTCGCTTTAAGTCATAGCCTAACAGTGGGTGAAAATTTACCCCAAGTAACAATTACAGACAAAGGTTTTGTCGATTTAGTGGACGGTGATTTCGAATACCGCCAGTGGACTTCAGCTGAATTACAAAATAAAATTATTTTAATTCAACACATTGCAGGGAGATCGTCTGCAAAAGAACTCAATGAACCTATGATTGACGCTATTATTGCCGCCGATTTTCCGTTTGAAAAATATAATACTGCGACATTAGTAAATTTAGACGAATCTATCTGGGGGACAGGCGCGATAGTGGCTAGTCAGGTAAAAAATAACAAGGAAGAGTTTCCTGATGCTATTTTTGTACTCGATAGTGACGGTGATATGCGTAAAACCTGGGCATTAACCGAAAAAAGCTCGGCGATCATTTTATTAGACCAGGCCGGTAAGATCTTATATGTCAAAGATGGTGAAATGAACCCTACAGAAATCGATACCGTTATCGGCATTATCAATGCGAATATATAAACGTCACCATGGAGCGATGGACGAGTCGACGCTAATTATGCTTACAACGCTCGTCCAAATAATTTATTTGTATAAACCATCATAAAAATATTCCTCACTATCTATCAATTTTAAACACCAAAACAATACTTTTATTGTCATATCAGGTATAAATAAAGCTTATATTCACGCCCTCTTAATACGCCGTTAGGTTTACTATGTCCGTTACTGATACCAATATAAATAAAATTGAATCGAATATTTTAAACAGTATTCAACAACTACGTCAAGTTGCCAAAGATAGAGGCATCGATGGCATGTTAACGGTAAATAAGCATACGACATTTGAACACAGGGCAATTCAGCGTGTTAATCAAGAGCAGATCAAACAGCAGAAAAACTTAGAAAGTATTGTTGTGCGAGCCAATAATTTTTGTGATGACGTCACCAGTGAAAATATTGACCCCGATTGGCTCAGCGCTTTCATGTCGATGGCAAAAGACATCTCGGGGCCACATATGCAAACATTATGGGGGAAAATATTTGCATTAGAATTAAGCCATGCCGGTAGTTTCTCAGTAAAATCATTGCGCACACTCAATCAAATGACCCAACGTGAAGCGCAAATGTTTCAGGTTGCCTGTAACTTAAGTGTACAAATCGGTCTCGACACTAACCGTAAGATTGTGCTTAATTGCCAAAATAACAATAAAAGTTTCTTATTGTTTAATAAACCGCAATTTAAATCGATTAATTTAGGCCGGCACAAACTACCTTACAATAGCTTTTTAACCTTGTCGGAATTGGGATTAATTCATCATAATGAATTAGAAATGGTGAATCTTCCTCTCGATAAAGACTTACCGATAAGCTACGGGGAAGAAAAGTTAACAGTCAAAGTAAAAAACCGTTCATCACGCATGAAATATTATCGCTTTACCAATATTGGTGATGAACTGGCTAAACTCATTCCGCATGAGAATAACCCGGAATATTTTGCTGAGCTAACTAGCCATTTACATAATGCATTTAATTTTTAAGCTTATACCCAAGTTACTTCAAAATGCTGTATCAGAGACTAGCAGGGATAACAGAACAAGGCACAATATGTAGATAATGGCTATTCCATTTTCAAATATTGTAACGCTGTGCTGTAATTCCTGCTTGCCTCCCGCAGGGCAAAACGAATGAAGGTATCTTCGGCGTTATGAAGTCTTGATTTAGAATAACTAAATCCTCAACTTAATGCCTTGAATATCCTCTTCTTTCGGTTTGCTGATTGTGCATTTCGAAGTAGCTTGGGTATATCATTTCGCTACCACAAAGAACGGATTTAGCACTGACTCTTGGTGATTATACAATAAAGGTGAACCATCAAGCTGTACTACTTTGGCTCCAGCAGCACAGGCAACCGCATGTCCAGCGCCGGTATCCCACCAACAAGTTGGGCCTAAGCGTGGATAACAATGTGCACTCCCTTCGGCAATCAAACAAAACTTCAATGAACTACCAACCGGAATAATATCTGTTTCTTTATAACGTGCTAAATACAATGCCATTTCAGGACTGGCATGAGAACGCGAACCGACCACTTTAACGACGTCATCAGCAGGAATAGCTAATGCAGCCAACTTAACGGTTTCACCGCCATGCAATAAAAAAGCACCGTCAGTATTAGTATAATAAAGCTTATCTAATACCGGTGCATAGACGACACCTAATATTGGCTGTTGGTTATGGATCAAGGCGATATTAACGGTAAATTCACCGTTACGTTTAATAAACTCTTTAGTACCATCTAAGGGGTCAACAAGCCAAAATGTTTGCCATTGCTTTCTTTCATCCCAAGGGATGCTTGCACCTTCTTCCGACAAAATGGGAATATCCGGGGTAATAGTACGTAACCTGGCAACAATGATGTCATTAGCTGCAATATCAGCTTCTGTCACTGGTGAGTTATCATTTTTGGTATCAACCTTAAAATCGCGCTGATAAATCGTTAATATCTCTTGTCCTGCTGCAACAGCGATATCATTAACCTGACTGACTAAATGATCGATTGAACTCTCTATTGAACTCTCTATTGAACTCTCCATTTATTCGCTACGACTCCCTTACTTACAAACTATTTTTATGACAAAGTTCTTAATATCACGCTTACAAAACAGTTACTTAATATGACCTTGCTGTGAAAGATAAGTCATGATCAGTTGAACTGAGGTTGAAACTGGGTTATTGCCATTATCTAGATACAATTCAGGTTTAGTTGGCGCTTCATAAACAGCATCAATACCGGTAAAGTTCTTGATTTCACCTGCTCGTGCTTTCTTATAAAGCCCTTTAGGATCACGCTGTTCACAAATCGCCAGATCCGCATCAACATGTATTTCGATAAACTCACTGTCACCCAATAATGCACGAACGAGTTCACGCTCTTGACGGTGTGGAGAAATAAAGGCAGTTAATACAATAACACCGGCATCAACCATTAACTTTGCTACTTCTCCCACTCTGCGAATATTTTCTTTACGATCATCATCGCTGAAACCCAGATCACCACATAAGCCAAAACGGACATTATCGCCGTCTAACAAATAGGTATGATAACCCGCTTGGTGTAATTCATTTTCTAATGCACCCGCCACTGTCGACTTACCAGAGCCACTTAACCCCGTAAACCATAATACGCAAGGTTGCTGTTGTTTGTTCGCTGCTCTTGCGGCTTTATTTACAGTATGTTGATGCCACACGATATTTTCAGTTGCTGTTGTATCAGCATCATTTTCATTGGTAATTGTTGTCATTACACGCTCACAGATAAAATGGGAATACATATGGGATCATTACTAATACCGCAGAGGAATACGCAATCGATGTCGGAACACCGAGTTTAAGATAGTCTGATAGCGCATAATTACCGGCACTATAAACCATTAAATTGGTTTGATAACCGTAAGGCGAAATAAAGCTGGCACTGGCGCCAAAGATAACCGCCATAATGAAAGGTAATTCACTCACCCCGTAACTTTGTGCCAAACTAAATGCAATGGGGAATGCCAAGGCCGCAGCGGCATTATTGGTGATTAATTCACTTAATAATAATGTTGCAAAATAAGTCGCAATAAATGCGGCTAATACCCCCCAACCATTCAAAGCCTGTATTAAAGAGTCTGCTAATAAGTCTGAAACACCACTGGTTTGTAGCATACTCGATAATGCCAATGCACTGCCAACCACAATCCAAAGATCAATCGGCAAACGTCTACGGATCTCTTGCAAGGATAAAGTACCACTCATGCACAACAGCAATACGAATATTACTAAGCCTTTTAATAACGGTAATGTGCCCGTTAGTGCTAAAGCAATCGTCCCTACAAAACCTGCTAACACACCAAGACTACGATGACCACTTAGCCGTGTTGCCGCATCTAAACCACTGACAACAACAAAATCACGACTCAGATCTTTGCTGTTTTTAAACTCAGCACCAGGCGCTAATAATAAAGTATCACCGGCCCGTAAACGCACATTGCCTAAACCGCCACGTAAGGGAGTATGCCCGCGACGAATAGCCACAACCACTGAATCGAAGAGCTCTCTAAATTTACTTTCCTTTAAGGTTAAGCCGTTTAATTTGGAGGAATGGCTGACGATCACCTCCACAAGGTGCTGTCCATTAAGCTCTCCTTGGCCAAATAATTTCAATCCTTTAATATCTTGCAGTACACCGACTGAATCAACGTCACCACAAAACAGCAGCTGATCGTTAGCTTGCAATACTTCTTCTGGACAGACAGGACAAATAACCTCACCATCACGTAATATTTCCGCTAAATACAGCTGCTTCAATGCACGTAAATTATTTTCAGTAATGGTTTTTCCAACCAGTTCTGAATTGGGTTTTACATGCGCTTCTAAAAAGTAGACTAATTCTTCGGTGTCATCTTGGGTGTGATCGGGTAATCGATGGCTCATGGTAATAAGCACAACCATACCTGCACAAAAACCCGCTAAACCAATAATAGAGAATTGAAAAAATCCTAATGGAGGCAGACCGGCATCAACCACAAAACCATTCACAATCAGATTAGTCGAAGTGCCAATCAAGGTCAGAGTGCCGCCAAAAATAGCCGCATAGGAAAGCGGAATAAGGAGCTTAGTCGGCGCATGGGTATTATTGCGTTTGACAGCACCAATCAATGAGGCAACGACCGCGGTATTATTGGTAAAAGAAGACAGTAAGGCTGTCGATACGCCTAGTTTAGCAATCACCACAGTAAACCGGCCGTGAGAAAGCTGCCGACCGACCCAGCTGATTAATCGCGTTTTTTCAATGGTAATCGAAATAAGTAATAATAAAATTAATGTGATAAGAGAAGGATTGGTAAATCCAGCCATGACTTGCGGCATTTCAATAACGCCAGACAGATAAGCTAAAATTACCATCCCACCAAATAAACTCGACGGTCTAAACTTACCTGAGATCAGCAAACCAATAAAGATCACTAGTGAGATTAAAATGCTTCCCTGTATCACATTCATAACTGCAGTCCTACAACTTGCTAATATCGATAGCTTGCCATTGCGGGAAGTGTTTACGCACTAATGCATTCAACTCAACTTCAAAGTCACTAAACTCATGCGGATTAGTGCTGACTGTTGCATCGAGTACTTGCTCAATCATACCGGCACCAACAGTTACATTGGTTAAACGGTCAATAACAATAAAGCTACCAGTGTCAGAAACATCTTTATAGTTATCGGCAGGTACCAATTCAGTCAGCGTTAACTCACATAATCCGATTTCATTCAGTGCTAATGTGCTTGCCGCAGATTCAGCCATGGTATTCACATCGATCTTATGACGGATCAAATTGAACTGACCCGTGGTTTTTTTACTCGCCAGTTTAATGTCATATTGACGGCCGGTTTGTAATGCTTGATCTGACATCCATACCACATTCGCCAATAACAAATCTGATAATTTAGGCTGATCAGTAACAGCAACCAGAATATCACCACGACTCACATCAATTTCGTCAGTCAGTGTTAAGGTAATCGCTTGATCTTGATGTGCAGAGGCGAGATCACCATCAAAGGTAACTATCGATTTGACCGTACTTGATTTACCCGATGGCAAAGCAACCACTTCATCTCCCACACTGATTTGGCCAGCAGAGATCGTACCTGCAAAACCACGGAAGTCGAGATTCGGGCGATTCACGTATTGCACAGGAAAGCGGAATGGCTTATCAAGTGTTTCATCGGATGTATCAGCCGCTTCTAAACATTCTAATAATGTACGGCCTTTAAACCAAGGTGTATGCGTAGAACGATCAACAACGTTATCACCTAATAATGCCGATAACGGGGTAAATTCGATGGTGATGTCATTTAATTTTTCGCTAAATCTTAAGTATTCCTCTTTGATCTCTTCAAAACGCTGCTCAGAGAAATCAACTAGGTCCATTTTATTCACGGCCACAACAAAATGTTTAATCCCCAGTAATGACGCAATGTAAGAATGGCGCTTAGTTTGCGTTAATACCCCTTTACGTGCATCAATTAAGATCACCGCAAGATCACACGTTGAAGCACCGGTTGCCATATTACGGGTATATTCTTCATGTCCAGGTGTATCAGCAATAATAAACTTACGTGTGGAGGTCGAGAAATAACGATACGCCACGTCAATGGTAATGCCCTGCTCACGCTCTGCAGCAAGACCATCCACTAATAAGGCTAAATCGATCGCTTCACCTGTAGTACCTGACTTTTGGCTATCCACACGCAATGCTGCGAGTTGATCTTCATATATCTGGTGAGAGTCATGTAATAAACGACCGATCAGGCTACTTTTACCATCATCAACACTACCACAGGTTAAAAATCGCAATAAGCTCTTATACTGCTGTTGTTGTAAGTAGGTTTCAATATCTGTTTGTGCTAATTCATTTGCTATTTGAGTGTTCATTTACCCTGCTCCTACCTAGAAATAACCTTGACGTTTCTTCTGCTCCATTGAAGAAGAAGAATCATGGTCAATCATACGTCCTTGTCGTTCACTGCTTGTCGCCAGTAACATCTCTTCAATAATTTCAGGCAATGTTGTCGCTTCAGACTCCACAGCACCCGTTAATGGGTAACAGCCTAGGGTTCTAAAACGCACCATTTTTTCTTCTATCTTCTCGCCTTCTTTTAACTTCATACGATCATCATCAACCATGATCAGTGCACCATCACGCTCTACAACAGGACGTTTGGCTGCAAGGTAAAGAGACACTATTTCAATTTGTTCTTGGTAGATATATTGCCAAATATCCAGTTCGGTCCAGTTTGATAATGGGAACACACGAATGCTTTCACCTTTATTCACCTGGCCGTTATAAGTACGCCATAATTCAGGTCGTTGGTTTTTTGGATCCCAACGATGATGTTTATCACGGAATGAATACACACGCTCTTTGGCACGCGATTTTTCTTCATCACGTCGTGCGCCACCAAATGCCGCATCAAAACCGTATTTATCCAGCGCCTGTTTAAGCCCTTGGGTTTTCATAATATCGGTATGCTTCGAGCCGCCGTGATCAAATGGACTACAGCCCATCGCGATCCCTTCAGGATTTTGGTGTATTAACAGATCAAAACCGTATTTCGCAACCGTCTTGTCACGAAACTCAATCATTTCGCGAAACTTCCAGTTAGTATCAACATGCAATAATGGAAACGGGATCTTACCTGGGTAAAAAGCCTTACGAGCCAGGTGTAGCATCACTGACGAGTCTTTACCGATTGAATACATCATTACCGGATTATCAAACTCTGCCGCAACTTCCCTGATTATGTGGATACTTTCAGCTTCCAGCTGTTTAAGGTGGGTCAACCTCTGTTGATTCATCTTCTACTCCATCAGACCAAATTGGATAATTTCATATTGTATGGATCAATATAGCCTCTTTACTTATAACCGCCAAAGAACATAAACTGATTCTTAATAACTTTTAGGAATATAGAGAAATAACAGCACGATTATAGAAAGCTAAAGATAATTATTGAATGGCATAAATGTAAAGCTAAAACAATAGGTTATATTGTTCACTGTCATTATCACCAGCAAGGCCGACATATAAACCCATTAAACGAATACCACGTTGTTCTTGCTTTGTCATCGCTTGTACATATAAGTCAGTAAATAGGTGCTCGTCGAGAGTGGTAATACTTTGCTCTGCACTGGTAAGGGTAAAATCATTAAATTTGAGCTTTACACCTTGCTTGGTGATCCGCATATCAGGAGACGCTTTTTGCAGACGTTGCAGCAAGGTTTGGTATAAATTAGGAAATAACGCCATGCATTGTTCTAACGTAATAATGTCTTCAGGTAAGGTTATTTCAACGCCCACGGATTTACGGTGACGTTCATTACAAACTGGACGATTATCAATACCCTGACAGCGCTCCAATAAACTATGCCCTAGCTTACCAAAACTCTCAATAATATCTTCCGCAGGGAATTTAAGCACATCAGCACAAGTATACAAACCGACACGATTTAGCTTTTGCCAAGTGACTTTCCCCACCCCTGGGATCTTATTAAGTGGTAACTCAGCAACAAAGGCTTTTACTTGCGATGGCGTGATCACAAACAAACCATTAGGCTTGTTAATATCTGATGCTACCTTAGCTAAAAATTTAACCGGCGAAACACCCGCAGACGCAGTGAGTGCTAACTCAGATTCAATGCATTTACGAATATCTTCGGCAATTAACGTTGCGCTGCCAGAAAATAATTCACAATCAGTGACATCTAAATAAGCTTCATCTAACGATAGCGGTTCGATCAAATCGGTATAACGAGAAAATATTTCATGGATCTGGGCTGAGACGTCTTTATATACCTGCATACGTGACGGCACTAATGTTAAATCAGGGCAGAGTTGCATTGCTTTGTAAGAAGACATGGCAGAACGCACCCCATACTGGCGAGCAATATAATTACACGTTGCGATCACCCCACGGCGATCACTCATCCCGCCAATGGCAATAGGGATATCTTTATAAGCCGGATTATCACGTATTTCGACATTTGCGTAAAATGCATCCATATCAACATGAATGATCTTTTGCTGTCTCATATTACTAAATGCCACTCTTTTTTGTTTTATATATCTCTATCATATCTCAAATATTCAAGCGTTGACCTGATCACCCTAACTATTTATAACAATGTATATCGTCCTGATAAAATATCAGTTTCAATACGATCAGTCGAGTCAATGTAATTCCAACCGAAGTGCCAAGGTTATAACATTATAACCCTGCTCATATTAGTAATCTCGTGACATAAAGAGAAAAATCTAAATATTCAATGCATCAATTCATCGGTAGATAAAGCAATACAGGCATTAAATGGGCATCTTTAAGTCTACTCAAGATACAGATTTAAGTGTTGTTATCATTGAAAGTACTCTTCATCATTCCCATTATTATGGTACCTTTCTTTAACTAAATTGATGAATGCTTCAAAATAATTCCAATCTATCTGTCTATTTTTTGTTTTTTTCGATCTTGATGACTAAATCACACGTCTCTTATTTCTTTATTTTATTTACATTTGTAATCTAGAGCTTGTTTACAAAATAACTATCTGGTTGTTATTAAATGATTTTTTAACTATTTTATAGTCCTCATGTATAAACGTAATTGTTACATTTTTAAGGCATCTTTATTTTTTAAATTAAATGAAAATATATCTTGATAGCAAACCTTATCGGGAGTAGCATCCACTCTGAATTACATCCTCAATAAATTTCATAGCATCTAGTATGCTAAAACGTAGTTTTTATTCTAAATAAACGACTGATCTAGTGCTAATCCCCCTTGATACATGAATTTGATCATCATCAATAAATGTTTAAGATTTCCAGTTGATAATCTTTTATTGAGCATAATAGATCCTACACAATACGTTATTAAATAGTGAGTACTTTATATTAAATATAGTTATATTCTTTTCTTATTTTATCAGTAATAAATAACGTGACTCTGATTTGTAAACTTTAAGAAATAGAATATTAAACATTAATAGGCGTGATTATAAAATGAAAAAAGATTTATTATTTACACCAGGCCCTGTAAATTTAGCTGCAAATGTAAGAACTGCTATCGGTAAAAAAGATATCTGTCACCGTGAAGTAGAGTTTGATCATTTACTAAGTAGTATTGAAACTAAGTTATTGCAAGTTTTCAATATTAATTCAGATAATTATCGTGCAGTGGTTATTACCGGTTCCGGCACTGCGGCCAATGAATCCATATTATCATCAGTAGTGGGAGATCAACATATTCTCGTTTTATCTAATGGTGAGTTTGGTGAAAGACTGAATAATATTTCTAACATTCATAATAAAAATACTCATCATTTATCATTTCCTTGGGGTGAAAGTTTTGATTTTAAAAAAATAGAGGCTTATTTAACTCAGCATCGCATCGATGTCGTGGCGATGGTTCACCATGAAACCTGTTCAGGTATGTTGAATTCACTGGAAGATATGGGTGCACTTACCAAAAAATACGGTGCTACTTTTGTAGTGGATTGTGTTAGCAGTGCGGGTGCAGAAATTATTGATATGGAAAAATGCAATATTGCGTTTATTTCCAGTTCAAGTTCGAAAGCCATCGGATCTTATCCTGGTTTATCTTTCGTGATCGGTAAAACGGCAGCGTTTGAAAAGCTAAAGGATCTTCCCGCTAAAACGATGTATCTTAATCTGTATACATTTTATAGCTTTATTTGTAAATATTCACAAACACCCAATACCCCAGCCGTGCATCTTTTTTATGCTTTAGAGCAAGCATTATCTAACATTCTGAACAAAGGAGTAGATAATTATTATGCTGATCTAAAGAATAAAGCGAATATTTTACGACAAGGTATACTTGATTTAGGACTTAAATTTTTGATTGAACAAAAAAACATGTGTTCAATATTAACCACAGTTTGTGTTCCTTTAAATATAAATGTAAGTGTCTTAC
This sequence comes from Moritella yayanosii, assembly GCF_900465055.1. Taxonomy (NCBI): domain Bacteria; kingdom Pseudomonadati; phylum Pseudomonadota; class Gammaproteobacteria; order Alteromonadales; family Moritellaceae; genus Moritella; species Moritella yayanosii. The sequence continues at coordinate 2,376,894 of NZ_LS483250.1, forward strand.
GAAAAGAATTACGTGATAGATCTATTATTATTTATGAAGGCAAAGGCTGTTTTAAAGGTAAAGTCTTTCAGGTAGGTAATATTGGTGAATTATCTCTTTATGAAATTGACTATTTTTTAACTTCGTTAAAAGAAATATTAAATGATTTTGTACATATTCGAAATAATAATTTGTCTGCTGTAAAAGAAATATACATAAATGACGAATTTAGAATAGAAGATGATATGGTGACAGTATCATTATGAATGTTAAATTAAAAAAATTATGGGCCACAAAAACCAAAGACGATGAATGGTGGTCATCTTTTGTGACATCGCCATTGGCTATTTTACTGAATTACTTTGTGGTAGATATAAAATGGCTGACGCCAAATAAGATAACATTAATCTCATTTATAACGGCAATCATAGCGTCTATACTGATCGTTATAGGTGGTCTGAATAATTTTATTATTGCAGCCATTTTAATTAATTTAAGTCATATTTTTGATTGCATGGATGGACAAATGGCGCGTTATAGAAAGACGACCTCGGCGTCGGGTTCCTATTACGATAAATTGACCGATCAAATTCAAGTAACACTTTGGTTTGGCGCGGTCGGATACGCGGCATATGCTCAATCCGGAAGCGTACTTCCAATCTTATTATCATTAATAGGGATCGCGTTTTACTCATTGCGTGGTTACGCTAAATACATATATATTTACACTAACATGACGCTAAATAATAACTATTTAGAAGAAATCGTCACAAATACACCGCGTAAAGACGATGTTGCAGGCATTGAATTTAGTGTTATTCACAATTTACGCTGGTTTATCGGTGAGCAAAAGAAAATTATATTCTTTAATGAGGGCGTATTCATCTTTATGTTATCGTTCTCCCTAATTCTAAATATACTTACCCCGATGCTTTGGTTATTCGCGATTAGTCAAGTTTTTTATAGCCTTTACCGAGGGTTGCAACGCGGTTTACAATTAGAAAATAATACGCCCGAAGATATACAAAAATAAATCTGATTACCACCGAACCTCAGGCAGCTTAAGTAAGCGTTGAGGCATCGGTGCTGTTCGAATACTTAATACTATTAACCCGACATTCAGCACTAAATTGCGGCTTTTCTGAGATAGGTAAAATGTCGATACCTTGAAAGCAAAATAAAACCCAACGGGCAGTAGAATTTTGACAGGGCTTATATTTTAAATTGGGGAAATATACGTCTTTAGTTCTCAACGCCTCTCGGATCTTATACTCAAGTGCCGCGTATACCATCAAGCAACACGTCATGATCATCAGCAATGCCTCAATCCGCTCTGCCTTTTTTAAATATAATGACGATGTTAAAAAATCAGGACTTTTTAAGAATCTAAACCCTTTTTCGGATAATTTACGTTCGTGAAAATTGGATGCTCAAGCCAGTATGTCACTAATTGACATACTGGCTGGAGATTTCATCCAGATACCCAGCATTTTCATTGCGTCAGCATGACAAGAAAAACGTTGTTCACTGAACACTAACAACCAACGCTGCTTAACATCACCGTAGTTTGAATCTATCCAGGTTGCGCTGTAGCCATTTCCTAACTCAGTGAAATGGTAATTGTCTTGTTCTGATATGGCGTCTTTGACTAATTTTAACTTTTGCGGCGCTCTCGATATGAATAATTGGCCTTGCTCATCGAGAGATTGGATCGTTTCGGCGACATATAATGCTGCATTACCGTCTTCGTCTTTATATTCACCATCCACATTAATGCTTGTGGAGTCCAGGCTAAGCCCTTCACACGGGAGCTTTAAATGTGAAATTGTACGGGCGGACAGTCCTTGAAATAACTCGGAAACGCCAGTTTCATAGAGTTGGTCAAGACAGCGACCGAGTGCATCGTCATCAATAAATTTGGCGATACCAATATCTTTGCACATGCCTAAAATTAAACCGAGATGATGCGGTTTTCGTTTAACATCTTTTTCGAGTTTATTTTCCATAGGGTATTAGATAGATACTAATTCACCGAGATCAGATCAGAACAGGTTGGATTCGTTTCTCCAACATTACAAAGCAGGTAAGAGTCTCCACTACGTCCAAAATTATCCTTATACGCACCATCGTTTTCAGTAATAGGTAAAGGCATTCCATTACGGGTTATTTCTACCATAGATGTCGTTGCACCTGCCCAGTTTAGCGATACGAATTTTTTATTACGGCCACCCTTTTCAGTTGCGGTCAAGGTTATATCGCCGGTTGGTAATGGAGGCGTCGGACCATTTGTATCCGGGGAATAAGTCGCCGTTAGCTTGACAGAGGGGAAGCTATTGTAAGCATAAACAGCAATATATAGTGAGCTATCTATTGTCGGGATGTTTGAACCCGTCATTAAACATTTTTCATCACTATTTGGTGTATACGAGCCACAATCAAATATCCCATCAGGGATTGATGGATCAACCAATGGAGAACTGCCAAAATTAATATACAGATCAGCATCACCAGAATTGGTTTTTTTACCTTTTGCAGTATTGCGCAGCACTACTTCTAGGTCTGTCGCTTCAGCGCCTACCTCAAGAACCCAACAATGCCATTCACCAGCAACGCCACTGATATTGTCCGTCGAGGAGCCATTAACTAAAGGTGATGTCGAAGTATTACTGCTATTACACACAGGGCTAGGTGGGGGTTTTGGTATGCCTACTTGTTGGAATGCTGCAGTGATATCAGCTTGTTCGTAGCCCAGAGCACTGGCGGCATCCAACAGGCCTTCATAAGCAATATCAAAACTGTCACTTGCGGTCCAATGATTTCGGTTCGCTGTTGCAAACAGAATAAATGCTTTCTTTACATCCCAACCTTCAGTATGTACCAACAGATAAAATGCGCGGTTATATACGCCACTGGAATAATGCACATTCATACCATTGTAATAATCAGCGGCGTGGCCGATTGATGAACCGTCCAATGTTGGATATTGCATATAGCGTAATGCGCCATTTTCGGCTTTAATAATATCAGCGCCGACTGTAAAATCCGCAGAACCCTTCATATAAAATTCGGCAGCTTCACCAGCAATGTCAGAAAATGACTCATTAATGCCACCAGACTGCCCGGAATAAATCAGACCTGAATGCTGTTCGGTAAAACCATGACTGACCTCATGCGCCATAACATCTAAACTGACCAATGGGTAGAAGGTTGTGAATCCGTCACCAAATGTCATCGAAGACCCGTTCCAGAAAGCATTTTCATAGTTGGTACTGTAATGAACACGCAGTATCAGCGGTATCGTTAACGGAGATTCATTTAGCCACTCGTTATACATAGCAAACACTACGCCACCAAAATAATGAGCATCATTGAGCGGGCTAAAAGCACCATTAATAAATTTATGCTCATTTATATAAACGCTATTCTCATTACAGGTAAACGAAAAAGCAGTTGAACCGGACTCGCTATGATTAAGATCAACAGTTTTCACATTTGGCGTGTTCATCGTACAGCGACTCGCAGCCATATCGACATCTACGTCGAGCATCTCGAATTCGTCCCCGAAGCTGTAGAGGCCAGTTTTAGCATTACCACCTGGGCCAGTTGCCGTTTGAACATGGGTTAAGCCTTCATATTCGAATAATACCGAACCGTCATGCGCATCGACCAGAAAAGTCGGGCGTGTCGGCTGACCTCCGTCACGACTATCAGCAAAAAAACTCACGGCATAACTTAACTTAGGCTTCCCCGCTGCGAGGAATATCACCAATTCCGACGATTCATTACGGAATATCAGCGGGCTATTATTGCTTGGTCTATTTTTAACTCGAGCTTGCATGGTATTGAGGGCGCTATTGGCGCTGATATGCGGCATGATATCCAGCAGTGAGGCTGCAAGGTTTTGGATAAGGCGACCGTTGACATATATAGCGCGGCCTGATTGGTCCCGATTAATAATAATCTCTTCACCCCATATCGGAATGCCACGATACGCTTGACGATAGCGAGTATGGCTGAATCCTCGTGCATCAACACGCTGCTTGGACTTGATTAATGTTTCCTGTAGTGAAAGATTTAATGCTTCATGAAGAGTCGCGCTGTCATTAATTTTCTGCAGCACCTGAGGTGACTTATTTAATGATCTAGTTAATGATTTGCTGTTTGCAGCCAGAGCAGAACCACTCGATAAACTAAAAACAATCACCACAAAACTAAACAACAGATGTAAATTCACAACCACTCCCTACCGAACCAGTTAAGACATATGAGAGTAAAGTATAGAATAATTCGGCGGTTCTTCCAGTCCGGTTGGGTATTGCTAAATTGCCACGATATCATCACTATCGTTAAATAAAACGTCACAATCATACTTAAAAAATGTACTAAGACATAAGAACAGAGAAATAAATTAGCTGTCTTCGAGGGAGGATGATGATGATGATGATGAAAGTTAAAGAAGAAAAGCTATAAAGTGCCTACTGCACTTTATAGCTAGATGCTTGGCATAAACTAGATGATACGGTTTTCACTTAACATCTTTTGTTTAGCTTCTTCTTTTGCCATTTTAGCTTTACGCTTATCACATGGATCGGGGCAATCACACGCCTTGTCCATACCTAAGTTACTAATGCCACCACAGCTACCTGTGATAGATTTTTTTTGCACGATATAGCCAATTGACATACCCGCAATAACGAGCGCAAAAATAACAAATGTTGCAGCAAAATAAGCCATATTAGCCTCTATTGTAAATAAGGTTCGAACTGTTTGGTATACACTTCATTATACCCTGAATCTGACTTCGAGATCATCAACACAGCTAATTCTTGCTGCTTGGCAAACTCAAGACCGTCTTTCTCACCCATCACCATTAACGCAGTAGCTAATCCATCAGCAGTCATTGATGATGCATGGATAACAGTCACAGAAACCAGCTTATGTTTAATTGGTTTACCGCTTACCGGATCAATCGTATGCGCAAAACGCTCACCATCAAGCTCGTAATAATTACGGTAATCACCTGATGTTGCAATTGCATTGTTACCAACAGCAATCACTTCTTGCACACTTTGATCAACGGCTGTCGGTTTCTCAATCGCAACTTGCCAATCGATACCACGAGCATTCACACCATTAATACGCAGTTCACCGCCGACTTCAACCAGGTAGTTTTCAATACCTAAAGAAGCAAAGTACTCAGCGATAACATCAACGCCATAACCTTTAGCAATTGAAGACAAATCCACGTATAAACCATCAATGTCTTTGCTTAACGTTGTTTCTGTCGCCGCTAAATGCTCAATACCAATACGTTGTTTGATTGCATTTAACTGTTGCTCTGATGGTATGCTTTCCGGTCTATTATCTGGGCCAAATCCCCACAGATTAACTAACGGGCCAACAGTAACATCCAGTGCACCGTTAGTCAGTTTATTCAAGCGAAGCGCTTCTAGCACGACTTTTGCGGTATCACGAGATACTTCAAAACCAGTAACCGCCACGCTTTGGTTAAAGCGCGATAACTCTGAATTAGGACGATAAGTCGACATCTGATCGTTGACTAATTCTAAACGTCTATCAATCTCAATTTGGATATCTTGCTTATCTTGTACAGACAGTGGGAAACCCACTACTTTCATGTGATAAGTCGTACCCATAGTAGGACCAGAGAAAAGCACTTCTTCTGTGCTTTTTTGCTCACTACAACCAAGAATAAAAATGGCTAGCCCTATCAGAGCTAGCCATCGAAACATCGATTTAAATTGAATCAAAAGCGATTAACCAAAGTCATCGAGTAAGATGTTTTCATCTTCAACACCAAGATCTTTCAGCATACCGATAACAGCAGCATTCATCATCGGTGGACCACACATGTAGTACTCACAATCTTCTGGTGCTTCATGATCTGCAAGGTAATTTTCAAGGATCACGTTATGGATGAAGCCAGTGTAACCTTCCCAGTTATCTTCTGGTTGTGGATCACTTAATGCAACATGCCATTCAAAGTTTTCGTTTTCTTTAGCAAGCATATCGAAATCTTCGACATAGAACATTTCACGCTTAGAACGTGCACCATACCAGAATGAGATCTTACGGTTTGTATTCAGACGGTTTAGCTGATCAAAGATATGTGAACGCATTGGCGCCATACCAGCACCACCACCAACAAATATCATTTCATTGTCAGTTTCTCTCGCGAAGAACTCACCAAATGGACCTGAAATCATTACTTTATCGCCAGCCTTTAAGCTAAAGATGTACGAAGACATCTTACCCGCAGGTAAAGACAGATCACGTGGCGGTGGCGTAGCGATACGCACGTTAAGCATGATAATACCCGCTTCTTCTGGCGCGTTAGCCATAGAGTAAGCACGCGTCGTTTCTTCATCAACTTTAGATTCAATATCAAAGAAACCAAAGTGTTTCCAGTCACCACGATATTCTTCAGGAATATCAAAATCTGAATATTTAACATGGTGAGCAGGCGCTTCAATTTGGATATAACCACCGGCGCGAAAAGGAACCACTTCGCCGTTTGGAATAGCCATTTTAAGCTCTTTAATGAACGTTGCTTTGTTATCGTTAGAGATAACTTCACATTCCCATTTCTTCACACCAAAAATTTCTTCTGGTAGCTCGATGTCCATGTCAACTTTCACGCTAACTTGACATGCTAAACGCTCGCCTTCACGTGCTTCACCTTTAGAGATGTGATCAAGCTCAGTTGGTAGAATATCACCACCACCCGATTTAACTTTAACGCGACACTGGCCACATGTGCCACCGCCACCACAAGCGGAAGAAACGAAAATACCGCTCGCAGATAGTGAAGCTAGAAGTTTACCACCTGCACCAGTAACCACTGATTTCTCTGGGTCACCGTTAATACTAATTGTAATATCACCTTCACTTACCAGTTTAGACTTAGCAAACAGAATGACTGTTACTAGTGCCAAAACGATAACCGTGAACATGACTACGCCGAGAATGATTTCCATCGACTTATCCTTTGCTCTTGAAACATGCTGACCGAAGCCAACTGTTTGTTATAACTGAATACCAGAAAATGACATGAAACCTAGCGCCATAAGACCCGCTGTAATAAAGGTAATACCTAGACCACGTAGACCATCTGGTACATCTGAATATTTCATTTTTTCACGAAGACCAGCCATCGCAACGATAGCTAACATCCAACCTAGGCCACTACCAAAACCATAAACGACTGATTCTGTGAAGTTGTAGTCACGCTGTACCATGAAAGATACACCACCGAAGATTGCACAGTTTACTGTGATCAACGGTAGGAAAATACCCAATGCGTTATATAGCGCTGGCATGTACTTATCTAAAACCATCTCTAAGATTTGTACGAGTGCAGCAATGACACCGATGAACGTGATGAAACCTAGGAAGCTTAAATCTGCTTCTGGGAAACCAGCCCATGCAAGTGCACCTGGAGCAAGTACGCCACTATAGATAACTTGGTTAACAGGGATTGAAATGGTCAGTACAGCTGTTACTGCTATACCAAGACCAATCGCTGTTGTCACTTTCTTCGATACCGCAAGGAATGTACACATACCTAAGAAGAATGATAATGCTAAGTTTTCAATGAAAATAGCACGTACGAACAAACTAATATAATGTTCCATCGTTTACCCCTTTGGCTCAACTTGTTCTGGTTTCCACGTACGTAGAGCCCAAATCAATAAACCAATGATGAAGAATGCACTTGGCGGAAGTAGTAATAGGCCATTTGACTGGTACCAACCACCGTTTTGGATTAGTGGTAAGATTTCAATACCAAACCAAGTACCTGAACCAAAGATTTCACGCACAGTCGCCACAGCTAATAAGATAACACCGTAACCTAAACCGTTACCGATACCATCTAAGAAACTTGGTAGAGGTTTATTCTTCATTGCGTATGCTTCCGCACGACCCATTACGATACAGTTTGTAATGATCAGACCAACGAATACCGAAAGCTCTTTTGATAACTGGAACGCTACTGCTTTAAGTACTTGGTCAACAACAATCACCAATGATGCAATAATTGCCATTTGCACAATAATACGCACACTATTCGGAATATAGTTACGTACTAACGAGATAAAGAAACTTGAAAAGGCTGTTACCAACATTACCGCTAGCGTCATCACTAATGCAGTTTCCATCTTAGTTGTCACCGCCAATGCAGAACAAACACCTAAGATTTGTAGTGCAATCGGGTTGTTAGTAACTATAGGTGAGGTAATAACCTCTCTTAACTCAGACTTAGCCATTGTTTAAGCCTCCGTTTTGCAATTTCTTCAAGAAAGGACCAAAACCGTTGTCACCAATCCAGAACTGGAATGTATTTTCAACACCTTGGCTAGTTAGCGTCGCACCAGATAGAGCATCGATACCTGAAGGCGTCTTAGCTTGACCGCCACCTTTCACGATACGGATTGCAACATCACCATTCGCATCGAATAGTTGCTTGCCTTCCCATTTAACTGTCCACCGCGGGTTTAATATTTCACCACCTAGACCCGGCGTTTCACCTTGGTCATAGTACTGAATGCGTATCACTGTTTTGCCATCTTTGTCGATTGCAATGAATGCATACATGGTTGACCATAGGCCACGACCGTATACAGGTAACACGTAAGACTCAACATTACCTTGTGCATCTTTTACAAGATAAACATCAGCAACATTGGAACGGCGTTTGATACCGGCAATGTCTTTACCAGTCAAGTCCATACTTTTAGTCAGATCTTTTACGTTTTTAAGTTGATCAAATGTCGCTGCATTTAAATCTGCATATTCATCTGAATTTAGATCAACATACTCACCGGTACTTAAGTCAACAAACTTAGCTTCAACAAACTTGGCATAAATTTCACCAACGTTCGCATTCGCTTCTAATTTGCCAGCAACAGAAAGCAGGTTCGTTTGCTTATCTAATGCTTTGTTCGCATTTTGAGCATCACGTAAGCCGATAGCGGCACCAGATACAATAATTGAACAGACTAAACACAGCGCCGTAACGACTGCGATAGTTCTCATTGGAGTTTCTTTACTAGCCATTGCGTGCAAGTCTCCGTTTAATGTTAGCTTGAACAACAAAGTGATCAAATAAAGGTGCGAATAAGTTAGCAAACAAGATTGCTAACATCATACCTTCAGGGAATGCAGGGTTAACTACACGAATGAGTACAACCATTAAGCCGATAAGGATACCGTAAGCCCATTTACCATTTTCAGTAAATGATGCAGACACAGGGTCTGTCGCCATGAACATCATACCAAACGCGAAACCACCGATAACTAAATGCCAGTAAAATGGTACTTCGAACATTGGATTAGTATCAGAACCAATCATGTTGAATAGTAAGCTTGTTGCTACCATACCAATCAACACACCAGCAACGATTCGCCATGATGCGATACCCGCAAGCAGTAGAACAGCACCGCCTAATAGGATAAGTACTGTAGATACTTCACCCGTAGAACCTTGCATGTTACCAATGAATGCGTCAGCCCAAGTTAGTGAACTGGTTAGACCTTCAAGACCGCCGGCAGCAGCTGAACTTAGTGCTGTAGCACCAGAAAAACCGTCAACCGCAGTCCAAACAGCATCACCTGAAATATCAGATGGGTAGGCGAAGAATAAGAACGCACGACCTGCTAATGCAGGGTTTAAGAAGTTCTTACCTGTACCACCGAATACTTCTTTAGCGATGACAACACCGAAAGTAATACCGACAGCGGCTTGCCATAATGGAATGTTCGCAGGCAGGATAAGTGCAAATAGGATAGAGGTTACGAAGAAACCTTCATTCACTTCATGCTTACGCACGGCGGCAAATAACACTTCCCAGAAACCACCCACGATAAACACGGTCGCGTAAATAGGGAGGAAGTAGACAGCGCCATATAGCATACTTGCTATGACTCCTGCGCCCTCACCCATCGTCACGCCAAACGCACTAAGTAAAGCAACATGCCAATCGTCGAATGGAGTACCAGCACCTGATGCAATCGCCGTATTAGCTTGAGCACCAATGTTGTACATACCCCAGAAAACCATAGGTAAGGCACACATCCACACTAAGATCATGATACGTTTTAAATCGATATTGTCACGAACGTGTGTTTTGCCTTTTGTTACATAACCAGGCGTAAATAAGCCCGTTGCAACAGCTTCATACAGGGCAAACCATTTTTCGTGTTTACCGCCTGGTTCGAAGTGATGTTCCATCCCTTCGATATAATTCTTAAGACCCATGCTTAACCTTCCTTCTCTATTGTCGTTAGGCAATCACGTAGAATTGGACCAAAGTCGTACTTACCAGGGCAAGAAAAAGTACATAACGCTAAATCTTCTTCGTCTAATTCAAGACAACCTAACGTAATTGCTTCATCTGTATCGCCCGTTACTAACGAACGTAATAACATAGTTGGTAAGATATCTAATGGCATAACGCGCTCATAATTACCAATTGGCATCATTGCACGATCACTACCACCAGTGGTTGTAGTAAAGCTAAATTGACGTGCGCGGTTGAATGCAGAAGTAAATACGTTAGCTACTGAGAATTTATCACTACCTGGTTTCATGTAACCAAGGAACTCTTTCTCACGACCTTCAGATAATACACTGATTTGGTTGTGGTAACGACCAAGATAAGCATGTGCACCGTCAGATTTAACACCGTTTAATACAGAACCTGAAATAATGCGATTTTCACCAGCATTAAGTTCACTTGCAGTTAATTCTGTAATTGATGCGCCTAGACGAGTGCTAATTAAACGTGGATTTTTCACCGCAGGGCCTGCGAGTGAAATAACACGGTCAGTATGTAGTTCACCAGTAGTGAATAACTTACCAAAAGCGATGACATCTTGATAGCCAATAGACCAAACAGTACGGTTTGTACCAGCTGACTCTAATAAATGAATATGTGTACCAGCAAGACCAGCAGGATGAGGGCCAGCAAATGCGTGCTCTTCAACATTTGATGCTGTTGATTTAGGTAATGTACCTTCCGCTTTACAAACGTAAACTTTACCGCTTGTTAAGTGAGAAATAACATTTAAACCATCAACAAATGCTTCACTGTTTTGATTGATAATTAATGCGGCATCTGCAGCTAATGGATTGGTATCTATTGCTGTAACGAAGATAGCTGATGCATTACTGTCAATTGCAGGAACACGGCTAAATGGACGAGTGCGTAATGCGGTCCATAAACCAGAATCTACAAGATTGTTAACCACTACATCGCGGTCAAGATTAGCAATTTCAGTTGAGTTAAACTGAGCGAATTTCTCACTCTCGTTACCGTCTACGTCAATCACTACCGATTGTAAGACCCGCTTAGCGCCACGGTTAACTTCAGCAATTGTTCCTGCAGCGAAGGCTGTATATTTAACGCCCGGTGTCTTTTTGTCTTCAAAAAGAACCTGACCTTTCTTAACACGATCACCAACTTTAATTTTCATCGTTGGGCGCATTCCAATATACTCTTCACCTAGAACAGCAACTCGTTTGATAGCTGGGCCATCATGAATCACTTGCTCAGGTTTACCTGCGATAGGTAGATCCAGTCCTTTTTTTATCGTAATCATACTCACATGCACTACTTTTTTTAGGAAGAGAAAGAACACTTCTGCTAACAAAAATCACACACAAAGATACCCACAAATAAGTATTCACAAGGTAGTGTGTTTTTATTAACAAAAAATTTGGGGTAATTCTAGCACTAATTTAAGATTATTGCTTGAACTTCATCAAGTAACGGGCAGTTATAAAGCAAAGTTTTCACACTATAATTCAACACATAAAAAATGCCTTAAAAACATATTCTTAAAAAAATAACAAAAATATAAATCTGATAATTAAATGATAAAAAACTATTTTATTGAGCTTATTTTAGTCATATTTCTGGGTATATCCATTTAAAAAAAATGGACTTTTAAAAATTAACATGTACTCACAACCAATAACACTAATTTAAATACTTAATTGAGTTAATGTCTCATTAACCTAGACAATCTGGAGATGTAGGCACTTTTTGATCTTGATCATTTTTTTTAGCCCATTGTTCCGGTGTATAGGCATGAATTGATAGTGCATGGATACCCGCTTCAAATTGAGCCACCAGCGCAGTGTTAACCATACGGTGACGCGCAATTAACATTTTCCCTTCAAACTCAGCAGTCACGATCACCACTGAAAAATGAATTTCCGTACCCGGTGGTACATTGTGTTTATGGCTGTCACAAATCACGTCTAAATGTTGAATATCAAAGCTCGCCAATAATTGCTGTTTAATATCGTTACCTAATGACATTTAAAACCTCTTCTTTATATATTTAGTAAAATAACAGTGTAAAATGCACGATCAACCTTAACTGGAACATACTATGAACACTGAACTATCTCTTGAAAGTACCGAATTATCTTTGTACCGCTACCCTAAACGTAGCGTTGAGCAACTGCAAGCATGGGACTCTGCCGATGAATATATGATTAATACCGTTGCAGATTTAACGCTTGCTAAACAATTTTCAGTACTTATCTTTAATGATAGTTTTGGTGCACTAACGTGTGCTTATAATCAGTATAACGTCACCACAGTGAGTGACTCATGGATCAGCCACGCGGCAATCGCGCAAAATCTAGATGAAAATGAGTTAAGCACAGAACAAGTAAAAGTCCAAGACTGTCTTGCTGAATTACCGGAAAATGTTGATTTAGTATTAATCAAGATCCCACGCACTTTGTCTCTATTAGAACACCAACTTGCCATGCTTAGCCATGTTGTCACACCAAATACGACGATTATTGCGGGTGCAAAAGCCAAAGATATTCATAATTCTACCTTAGCGTTATTTGAGAAATACCTTGGCGAGACGAAAACATCATTAGCAAAGAAAAAATCGCGCTTAATTTTCACAACAATCACAGAAACGAAAGCATTAGAGATCCCAGCACCAATGACTTGGGATGTACCAAAAACAAATATCTCATTATCTAATCATGCCAATGTATTTTCACGTAACAATTTAGATATTGGCGGTAACTTTTTTATGCAGAATTTACCTAAAGGTGAATACCAGCATATTATCGACCTAGGTTGTGGTAATGGTGTTATCGGTATTACCGCAGCCCGCTTAAACCCACAAGCTAAAATCACTTTTGTTGATGAATCATTTATGGCAATTGCATCAGCGAAAGAAAATGCAGCGACCAATATTGCCAGCCACGAACCGGATGTTGAATTCTTAGTAAATAACTGTCTTTACGATTACGAACCACACAGTGTGGACTTGGTGTTATGTAACCCTCCATTCCACCAAGAAAAAGCCATTACAGATCACATTGCATGGCAAATGTTTAAAGATGCTCACCGTGCATTAGCTTGGGGCGGCGCACTTTACATTGTTGGTAACCGTCATCTTGACTACCACATCAAACTTGATCGTTTATTCGATAATCATGAGATTATCGCATCAAATGCCAAGTTTGTGATCATTAAGGCGCAAAAATAATATGCTAAAAAAACTATTATTAAGTGCAGGTTTAGTATTATTAGCAAGCTGCGCCAGTGCGCCTAAGCAAGTTAATATTACGGCTGAGCTAGCACCTCTGACAACGCAATATAGCGAGACTCAAGTAAACCTAACGAGCAAAGATATTCGTGATGCCAATTACTTAATTGCGATCCACAAAGTCGGTGAACCAGCGCAGCTGCTGAATAACCAAAGCTCACTGATTAACCTGACTACGGCTAAGCTACAACAAGGCTGGGAACAACAAGGGTTAGTATTTACTGCGGCTGCAGATATCGCCATTAACCTTGAGTTACAAACAGCGCGAATCGATGTGCAACAAGATAGCTTCGAGCATCAAGCGGATTCAACGTTAGTTTTGATTATCTCAATTGAGAATAAGGGTCAAACACTGACAAAACAATTTCGTAGTGCATCAATTTTAACAGGCGCGTTTAGCCCATCAATTAATGAATTGGAAGCTAAGTTTTCTCTGCAATTATCATCATTACTCAACGATGTATTTAATGATCAACAAATTAGTGATTACTTAACGCGTTAATGTTACTGATGCCAAAAAGCCTCGCAATGGATGTCTTATAGCAAGACATCCTGCGAGGGACTACTTCAACATCGTAATGCTTTCAATCACAATGTTTGTTAATGGTACATCACTGTAATACTTCTTTTTACCTGTTGGTTGTTTTGCTATTTTATCCACCACATCCATTCCAGCTACCACACGACCAAATACAGCATAACCCGCTTGTAATGGGCTTGAACCCGAACGATTTAAAAAGTTATTATTTTTGAGATTAATAAAAAACTGTGATGTCGCCGAGTTGGGATTGTTAGTACGTGCTAACGCCAGAGTACCACGCTCATTACTTAAGCCATTATTTGCTTCATTAATGACTGGCTTTCCTGATATCTGCTTTTCTAGGTTTTCATTAAACCCACCCGTCTGTGCCATAAATCCAGGGATCACACGGTGAAAAATAATGCCACTATAAAAATCCCTTTCAACATAGTTGATAAAATTAGCAACAGATAAAGGCGCTTGTTCTGGGTATAGCTCAACCATAATATCACCTAGATTGGTTTTGATTAGGGCTTTAGTCTCCGCTGCAAATGCAGTATTAACCATAAATGTTGAACACAAAATTAACAGTAATTGGGTGAACAAATGATTTGATCGCATGATGTAACTTCCATTCCGTGATAAAAATAAGCGTATTACTCGCACTATATCAGATGTTTGATATATATATCCAAGCCACCTCAAAGTACACAATCAATAACTTAAAAATTGTTAACCGAGTTTATGCCATAAAAACGAAATGTTGTTAATTTTTTAAGTTGATCGCCGACTAAAACCAATATTTTGCATACCGGTGCTTTATTTTTACAAGGTCAAGGCGTTAAACCTTACAACTGCATTGGTATTAGACCTGTCACGGAATACTTGGACTAATTTCGCTATTACTAATAGTTAATGATTAAATACATAGAATAAACCCAGCCCAGTCTGCTGTCAGGCTTATTAAATACCTTAAAATACGGTAGTATCAGCAAATACTTACGTTAGATGGACTGCTGACATTGCCGACTATTCTTCAAACCTTATCTATTTACCTTAATCCCCGTGTACTGTTTATGGGATTATTTGGTTTTTCTTCTGGCTTACCACTCCTGCTGGTATTCTCCACACTGTCATTTTGGTTACGTGAAGCAGGTGTTGAACGTGCCAGCATTGGTTTCTTTAGTTGGATAGCCCTTACTTATAGCTTTAAATGGGCTTGGTCACCGTTGATCGACCAGTTTCAATTGCCCTGGTTGCATAACAAACTCGGACGACGTCGAAGTTGGCTGCTGTTCACGCAAATCATGATCATGGCCATGTTAATGATAATGGCTACCCAAGATCCACAACAAAGTGTGATCTTATTCATTATCGCCTCACTTGGCTTAGCGATTTTTTCCGCAACCCAAGATGTTGTTATCGATGCCTTTCGCATTGAAAGTGCCGATACGCACTTACAAGGGGCAATGGCTGCTACTTACATGACAGGTTATCGACTTGCCATGATAGTGGCCGGTGCGGGTTCATTAGCCATTGCCGCATTTTATGATAATAGCGCAGTCTACAATGCTGCGGCCTGGCAGTTCGCTTATGCTTGTATGGCATTGTTCATGTTATTTGGGGTATTGGCAACTTTACTGTCTAAAGAGCCTATCGCCAAGCATCAGATCCAAGCTGTTCACAATGTCCGTGAGTTCCTCATCACTGGCATAGTGAACCCGCTTACCGACCTATTCCAACGTTACGGTAAAACCTGTCTACTGCTACTTGGCATTGTTATCACTTATCGTATCAGTGACATTGTCATGGGGATCATGGCCAATCCGTTTTATGTCGATATGGGTTACTCAAAAGCTGAAGTTGCAGCAATATCCAAAGTATTTGGTGTGATAATGACATTAATAGGCGCTGGATTAGGCGGTCTATTAGTCAGTGGTTTCGGGCTATTGTCGATCTTATTACTCGGCGGTGTACTTTCTGCATTAACCAATGTGCTGTTTCATTGGATGGCAGGCAGTATGGCAACCAGTCAATTAATGACGGTACTGGCGTTGATGCTGCCAGAGACTTGGTTGCAAACACAAGACCCTGCCCAGCTGTTATTAACCTTGGTAATCAGTGCTGACAACTTAAGTGCGGGTATTGCTACTTGCGCATTTGTGGTGTTTTTATCACGCTTAACCAATACCCAGTTTACCGCAACTCAATACGCGCTATTCTCATCCATCATGGTTTTACTACCGAAATTTATTGCTGGTTTTTCTGGCGTGATTGTTGATTCGTGGGATTATTCCGCCTTTTTCATTGGTACTGCGGTATTAGGGATAATCCCTGTGGTCTTTATTCTCGTACTCATGTACTTGCAGACGACCAAACGCTTTAAATGGATTAAATCATAGCCATAAAAAAAACCTAGCGTATATCCACACGTTAGGCTTTTTTTTACTATTTAGAACTCAGTCACTTCAACATTAAACGCTCAGCGCCTAATCTCTTTGGTTATCAAATTGGAACGGTTGACCTAGATCTGACGTACGAATTAATTGCATTACCGCCTGCAAGTCATCACGCTTCTTACCAACAACGCGCACTTTGTCACCTTGAATAGACACTTGTACTTTGATCTTGCTATCTTTAATTGCTTTTACAACTTTCTTAGCAACACTGCCTTCAACGCCTTGCAAAAATTCAACATCGGCACTGCAAGTTTTACCCGAGAATTCAGTTTTACCGACGCTCATCGCAGAGCTGTCGACATTACGCTTCACTAAAGCAGTACGTAAAATATCAGCCATTTGACGAAGTTGCATATCTTCATCTGTACGCATTTTTATTTTTTCTTTAATTAGCTCGAAGCTGGCGTCAACACCACGGAAATCAAAACGAGTGCTTAGTTCACGGTTTGCATTGTCGGTTGCGTTCTTCACTTCAACCATGTCAACTTCAGAAATAATATCAAATTGAGGCATCTTCATATCCTATCATTTATAATGGGTTGATTATCTAATAGATACTAGCTGTAATTCAACCATTAACTACAGAAGTAAGCGACTAGGTTGCATTAACTAACGATTAACTGACTATAATGGCTATTACGTTCATATTTTATTGAGATAAGTATGCCACTGTACAAATATAAACTCTGGTTTCGCCTGCTATTTGTCATTGTTATACTCGTAATCTGTCTGCTTGCTTTTAGTAAACCTTCGAGTAATATCCCACAATTCGGTTACGATAAGTTGAATCACTTAATGGCTTTTGTAACATTAGCATTGCTGTTTGATTATAGTTTCCCAAACAGAACCATAACGCTGTTTATGACATTACTTGGATTCGGTATTTTTATTGAATTCATTCAAGGTATGATACCTGGTCGCACCACAAGCCATTGGGATATTGTCGCCGATTTAATCGGTATTACCAGCTACTTAATTCTTCAACCATTACGGGCAAAAATACATGGCTAATTGGAACATTCTTGGTGCCGGTGCTATCGGGCATTTCTTTGCAGAAAAATTACTAAAATCAGGTCAACATGCCGCCTTTGTATTACGTCCCGAGAGTGACGCGCATATTCGCAGTTTCAACTTTGAAAACTTAGCGGGTGAGAACACCACTAATACCGTCATGGCACAAGGCAAACTCACGCCTAAATGTGACTTTTTACTGGTCACCCTCAAAGCGCAAGATGTACTGCCGGCGCTGACCTTATTACAATCACAAATTGATAAACATTGTTGTATCGTGCTGTTGCATAATGGTATGGGCACCGCCGAACAAACCGAGAAACTATTCCCACGCCACGCTATCATGGTTGGCACCACATCCAATGGGGTATTAAAGGTCTCCGAGCATATTCGCCACACGGGCGCAGGCGTGACTTGGTTAGGGCCATTTAATAATCAAGCTAAACGTTATAAGGATATTGCCAACCAATTATTCGCACTTGAAGAATTAACATGGTGCGAGGACATTCGAGAGAAGTTATGGCTTAAACTCGTGATTAACTGTGCGATCAACCCATTAACCGCCATTCATCAATGTAAGAATGGCGAATTGGCCTGTCCTGCGTTATACCCGCATGTGGTTAAGCTGGTGCAAGAGTTAGCGCTTGTTTGTGAAAAAGCCCGCTTACCTTGGTCTTATGCAGAGCTGCAAGCACACGTGGATAATGTGATAACCCGCACTGCTGAAAACTATTCTTCGATGCATCAAGATCAGCACTTTAACCGTAAGTCCGAAATTGATTATATTACCGGCTATGTATTGAAAGTGGCGAATGCCTACAGTATCCCAGTGCCAGCGAACCAAGCCCTGTATGCACAAATCAAACAGCAAGAAACTAAACTAGTCTCGTAACAATAAAGTATATTGAACATCATGATCAAAAAGCCAGCAATCTCTTGCTGGCTTTCATCAATCATTGAAGGTAAAGCTAAATACTAACCTTACCTTCCATGATCATTAAGGACGGTAAACTTTAACGTTACCATAACCTTTTTCAATCAAGTAAAGCGCTTGTAGTTTACTCATCACACCACGATCACAGTACAATAAGTACGTTTTCTCTTGATCTAATTCGCTGAACTGATTACCTAACTTAAAGAAAGGCATGTGCTGAACTTCAAGCCCATCAACGTCAAGTGGTGAATCTTCAATTTCGTCAATACTACGAATATCTAAAATCACTTCATTTGCGGAAATTTCAGTGACGGCTTCAACATCGCTTACTTGCTCTTGTGCTTCTGTTGCGATTTGACGAATATCGATCACTTTAGCATCCATCACCACTTGATCAATCAAGCTCATGTCAAATTTAGCTTCTTCTGCTTCAATCTTCTCTTTCACTGCTTTTACGGTTGGTTTTTTTGAAATAACACCACAGTATTCAGGAATTGTTTCAGAGAATTCAGCAGTACCAATTTTACGCGCTATATCGATAATGTCTTGTTTATCAGCAACGATCAATGGACGTAAGATCAGCGTATCGGTAACAGAATCGATTAACGATAAGTTACGGATAGTTTGACTTGATACTTGACCAACCGCTTCACCGGTTACCAAAGCTTCAATACCTAGACGTTCTGCTATTTTAGACGCGGCACGCATCATCATACGTTTAAGTACCACACCCATTTGTGAGTTATCTACTTTTTCTAAAATTTCTGCAACTACTGGATCGAACGGTACGCTGACAAATTTAACTTTATGTGATGAGCTATATTTGTTCCATAGGAAATATGAAATTTGTTTTACACCAATCTCATGCGCATCACCGCCTAAGTTGAAGAAACAGAAATGCGTTCGGCTACCACGTTTAATGGTTAAGTAACTTGATACCGCGGAATCAAAACCACCTGACATTAATGACAGTACATCTTCTTGTCCTGCCATAGGGAAACCACCTAAACCTTCATGACGTTCAGTCACCAGATAAAGTTTATCATTTTCAACTTCAATTTTAATCGTTTCTTGTGGTTTTTTTAATTGTACACGCGCTGCTTCTGTATGCTGATTTAAGCCACCACCAACATAACGCTCTAAATCAATCGAGGTAAAGTCATGCTTACCGTTACGTTTGGCACGTACACAAAAGGTTTTTCCAACTAAAATATCTTTATAAACAGGTAATGCTTGCTGGAAAATATCATCAAGATCGGTGAAAGTTGACTCTAGGACTTCGAGTGAATGGGCAATCCCTGGGGTATTTCTTAATACTTCACAATAAAAATTGTGGTTTTTCTCACTGTCATCTGTGGTGCGGACAATAATTTTATCCCATTCAAGGATCACACGTGCATGTTCATCTTCACGGCGTAGCATATTACGTAAACTCGATTGCAGCATTTTACTAAAACGCTTGCGCACAGATTTACTTTTCATCATTACTTCTGGAAATATTTTTACAATAAATTTCATGGTTTTGCCTACATCATAGTTCAAACAAACAGGTGGCCCAGCATTTCATCGAGCCGGGTGTTTCGCTGATATATTCGATCATTTCAATCAAAATAAAAACGGGTCCACCTATACCCAAACTACTTCAAGATGCACAATCAGCAAACCAAATGAAGAGTATATAGATGAGCCCGTTGCAGTTACTGGGCAGCAGTATACTCAAAATGCCTAAATATGCAAGATGCTAACGGCTGCTCACTAACCGGGTTAATTGCGGTGTCGCATTCCCTACCAGTTCAATTTCGACCCGACTACCGACTTCAATCTTAGACTGTAATAACCAAGGCTGAGAGCGTCCCGAAACACGGGTTACTTGACGCCCAGACAGCGCTAATGGTTGCACGTGAATAATCGGGGTAATACGACCACTTTTACCCACCTGATAAGTAATATCAATGACATTACTGAACCCTTTCGGACCGGTAAATTTTAATGCTAGCGCCCAACGTGGCGCATGCTGAGTGTGGCCATATTGACGTTGCAGTGTATTGTTCGCTAATTTAAGCACAATACCATCCAGTAAGAACGCCTCTGTATTTTGATAGTGCGCGAGCCAATAATCTATATCTTGAGGCTGCTCGATGACATGACTCATTTTCGACATGTCAGCAAAGCCAAGCATGGCTAATTGTGCCAACCCCATAAGTTCATTGTTATAAGGAGAATCAATCCAACGCCAAGGCATAAAGCGCAAGCTCATGACATCAGCTTGGGCTGGCGACAATTGGCTGGCAATACCGGCAGTCATATGCCGCGAAGACACATACTTACCGCGCAACTGCCAATCTTGTTGTCCAACATATAGCTCACCATGGATAACTAATGTATGCGGATAAGCAATAATGCTATTTACTGCATTACTGCGTAACATCAACGCCAACAAATCCTTACCCTGTTTACCGTTACCTCTGCTTGATGCGCCCACTAGCATGCCTTTTTCGTACACTAACTCAACAGCCATACCATCAATTTTAGGTTGGATCAGTAATTGCTGATCTTGATGCAGCTGGTAAAATTTATCCACAGCGGTTCTTTCTCGCACTGAATTTAAACTTAACATTTGTTGTCGATGCGGCTGTCGAACACGTTGCCGAGTATCATTATGTTGCTGGTTTTCGCCTCCGATCTGAGTTAATACTGGGGATAAACAATGCGATAACACAGTTAATTCATCCACTAATAAATCAAATTCACCATCATGTAATAACGGCGTTTGACCAGCGTAATAAATATGCCGATGTTTAATTATTTGCGTTTCTAAATAACGAATACGATGCTGATTAAGTACACTTGGACAACGGGAATGTGTCACTGTATTTGCTGTTGATGAATGGCTTGATGACAGTGATATTATATCAGCGGCTAACAGTTGCTGTGTGCTTGAGGCAAATAACGAGACGAGTAATGAATAAGTGCGAATCAACATCCGAGTTCCAAACAATATGATGATACAACTCAGTATGATAAAGAGAATGGAAGTTAACGAATAAATTTCGATGCAGTCGCCAGAAGTATCGCAACACCATCTATAATAAAGAGTAATAATCGTAGTTCATCACACATCAATATTAAAATAGCAAAACAGCTAGCGACAGATTAACGCTCTGCTACGGCTTAACCAACCATGCAACAAATAAGCTTGCTTGAAGTTACTTTGTTATCGACTAAACTGACAATATGGATCCTAATATTCTGCCGAGGGAGGTGTTGCGATGCAACTTTCAGATATCAAAAGCATGTATCACAGACATGAATTAGTCGAGGCAATTGTCGAACCATCATTAATTGCTAATGGTTGGATTGTCGAATTTAAAACAGAAGATGGTGAGATTATTCCACTAACCGATTTTAGTGGTCACGAAAAGTGTTACCGTAATTTAGATATCGCCACAGCAACAGCTCAGCAAGTCGGATTTCCCAGTGTTAGAATAGATGAGCCATTTTAGTTCATCTTACTTATCTGTCGTTACGTCAACCGATATAGCCAGCGCCATTGCGAGCTGACTATATCGTTGAATAATCACACGGCCAGAAATACCTGACGGGTGTAATTTAAGGTTCAAAACTTTCACGCATAAACTCACTACCGTCGCAATTAGCACAAGAAAGTACCGTGGTCGGATGAAATAATTCTTTACTATAACCACAACGAACACAGGTCAATAACCCGAATCCAACTTCATCACCAACGCAGTAACGTCCTTGATGCTGCAAATCATCCCCTACCTCGGTCCATTCCACTTGGGTCTTATCGGTGATTGATGCTAACGTACCCCAGGTTATTTTGTCCCAAGCCTGATACCAAGCCGATAGTTTAAAACTATCGATACTCGACTGGTAATCTTTGCTCAACTCATCCATATCATGACGAATATAAGCGGAAGCTTCGGCTAACTCTTTTTTCGTCAAGTCTCCCGCAGCACCTAAATACGCCTCTGTTTTAACCACAAATCGGCGAATGAAACTATTCTCAATAAGCGGATACAGTCCCTTATAACCCAAAGGGTGCACAGATAATTTACTCACTGAATTTTGATACTGAGTGTTAGATTTAGCCATATAAACCTCCGCATTAATTTAAGTTAATTATACAATCAAGCTGTATTAATCAATCAAATTTTATCATTACTATATCCCAGCTAGTCGCTTATAGCGCCTTGAAGTAGTTTGGGTATATATTAAGTATATGCCAAAAAACATAGTCAACAAGCTGGCTACCTCACAAGTTAACGGTAAAATAACTAAATATGAGTACCTGTTCAAGAATAACTTATCGCTATCTGCAAATGAAACTTGTTGCCCTTAGTTTGCTAAGGTATTCTATGGCAAAATTTTGTTTATAAATCCTACCAAGAACAGACTGGATATTACCCATGCAAGAACAATATACTCCAAGCAGTATCGAACCTAAGGTTCAAAAACACTGGCAAGAAAATAAAACATTCGAAGTACAAAACGACGAAACTAAAGAGAAATTCTACTGCTTGTCTATGTTCCCATACCCAAGTGGTCGACTGCACATGGGCCACGTACGTAACT